>NZ_BBXG01000001.1:0-679645 GCF_001570605.1 Herbidospora cretacea
GCCAGCACGCGGTCGGCCAGCTCGCGGACGGCGCCGGCGCCGCCCTCCTGGGTCAGCACGACGCGGGCGGCCCTGAGCACCTGGGCGTGGGAGCCGGGCACCGCGACCGGCCAGCCGACCAGCGACATGCAGCCGAGGTCGTTGACGTCGTTGCCGACGTAGGCGACCCGCTCGGGGTCGAGGCCCTCGATGGACAGCCAGTCGGCCAGCGCGTTGGCCTTGGCCGACAGGCCCTGCAGCACCGGCACGCCGAGCTTGCGGGCGCGGGCGGCGACGACGGGGTTCTGCTCGGTCGACAGCACCAGCACCTTCACCCCGGCGCGGGTCAGCAGCGAGACCCCCATGCCGTCGGCGCGGGAGACCGCGACCATCTCGCGGCCCTCGGAGTCGACGAACGCGCGGTCGTCGGTGTGGACGCCGTCGAAGTCGGTGACCACGGCGTCGACGTCGATCGGCAGCGGCTCGTCGACCACGTGGGCGAGCGCGCGCACGATCTCGAGGTCTTCGGGGGTGTCGACCTCGTGGGCGGTCACGCTCCTGACCGGCTGCACGGCGACGGTGCCGAAGAAGCGGTGCCCGGCCTCCTTGAAGCCCTCGGCGCGCATCACGTAGAAGGCGCCGGTCTCCCGGAAGTGGGGCTCGCGGTCCTGGCGGCGCGGGCGGGTGGCCGGGTCGTGGTTGATGCCGGCGCCGCCCTCCGTCCAGAGGAACTCGTAGGTCTCCAGGCCGGAGAACACGACGTCGGCCTCGCCCGACAGCACCCGCGCGACGGCGGCGTCGATGTCGGCCGGGTCGATGAAGACGCTGGTCGCCTGCACGAACACCACGACCTCCGGCGTCGCGCCGAGCGCGTCCAGGGCGTGGAGCACGGCCGACTCGCTGGAGGCGGTCGCGCCGGCGATCTCGGCGGGACGGTCGACGATCTGCGCGCCCGCGGCCTCGGCGGCGGCGGCGATCCCCTGATGGTCGGTGCTGACGACCACGGTGTCGACGGACTCGGCGCGGACCAGCGCGCTGACCGCCCGGGCGACCAGGGGGATCCCCCCGACGCGCTCCAGGTTCTTCAGCGGCACGCCCACCGAACCACCACGGGCGGGGACAACGGCCAAGACTCGCACGGGTCAACTCCTCAAAGGGTGGTAACCCCCCAGGTGGGGGTCCCAGGAAACCTAGTCACGAGTGTGACCAGAATGGGGCGGATGAGCTTAACGGTTATGGTCGGGCACGTTAACTTTGTGTGCCAAGCGCCTGGCATTGATCTTTTTGAACGCTCTGACCTGCGGCTTTCGCGTGGCGATTTGGAGGCTATCGCATGACAGAGTATGTCGTTTACCCCGCAATCCAAGCACCTATCCAAATGATCAAACTTAAGATAGAAGTCACATATGCGACGACTATTGCTGGTTGTGTGTTTACCTCTGGTTCTTCTGCCGGCCGCATGCTCCGACGCCCCTCAGGAAAGGCAGGCCCCGGTGACGACCGCGCTCACCCCCCGCATCGCCGACAGGACACCGCTGGACGACCGGCAGGACGCCCTGACGATCGCCTCCGCCGCGCTCGGCCGCGACGCGCAGGTGCGGGTGCTCAAACCGGCGGGCTGGACCGAGGGGTCGACCGGCTGGCCGGTCCTCTACCTGCTGCACGGCTGCTGCGAGCCCACCGGTGACACCTGGCTGACCAAGGGCGACGCCGCGCGGGTGACGGAGCGGCTGAGGGCCGTCGTGGTGGTCCCCGAGGGCGGCTCCGACGGCTGGTACGCCGACTGGCTCGACGGCCCGGCCTGGGAGACCTTCCACATGAAGGAGGTCCGCTCCCTCGTGGAGGACCTCTACGGCGTGGGGGAGCGGCGCGCCGTCGCGGGCCTGTCGATGGGCGGCCACGGCGCGTTCGGCTACGCCGCCCGCAACCCGGGCGTGTTCGAGGCGGCGGCGGCGTTCTCGGGCGTGCTCGACATCCGCATGGACGTGCCGGGGTTCTCCTCGTTCCTGCGCGACAACGGCGCCGAGCCGGACAAGCTGTGGGGCCCGCTCCCGGATCGCGAGGACAACTGGCGCGCCCACAACCCCGCCGACCTCGCGACCAAGCTCACGGGCCTGCGTCTCTACGTGTCGGCGGGCGACGGCGAGCCGGGCGAGCTCGACTCGGGCGGCGGCACCGACTTCGGCGAACAGTCGATTCTGCGGCAGAGCCAGCGCTTCGTCCGCGCGGCGAGAATCGCCGGGCTGAAAGTCGAGACGGATTTCTACGGCCACGGCCACCACGACTGGCCCTACTGGACGCGTGCGCTGGAGCGCGCCCTTCCCCTTCTCCTGCCGGAGGCGTGAGGCCGTAAGCCTCAGCGTCCCGGGCCTTCGCCTCCCGCCACGACATAGTGGCGGGGGGTGATCGCCGCCATTCGTCCCGGGAGCAGCCGCAGGCATTCCGTGTGCAGTTCTCCGGGCGTCAGCGCCGATTCCGCCCGGCAGACGAGGTCCCGATCGACCGATGCCGCTATTGCGCCCGCGTCGGTGACGAGTCGTGTCACTTCGGGTAATGACACCCATTGTCCGTCGGTGAACACCCAGGAATCGTCGCGCTCGATCGGTGCAATTCCTGATATTTCGGAAATGTCGTCGGCATTTCCGTCCGCGGCGGCGATCAATACTTTCGCGATGCCCTCACCGAGCGAAAAGGCGTCGTCCCGGGGCAGAACTCGGGGGTCGGCCCACAAGGTCAGATCCAATTCGCCGTGCAGCCGGTGCACCCACAGCGCCGTCCGGCACGGCAGGGTCGCCTCCGGCAGCCAGACCGCCCGCACCTCGTCGCCGGAGGTGGCCGGGCGGCCGGTCCGCCCGGTGCCGCTCATGTCGTTGAAGACCAGGTCGCGGGCGAAGAACAGGCCCCGGTCGCGCTGCACCCGTTCCATGATCGAGATCAGCGCGTCCGCGTCGAACCTGCTGTTCTGGTACGCCCCCAGCGCCGCCCCCCGCATCCCGGCCAGGACCTCCCCGAAATCGCGGGAGACGGGCACCGGGACGAGCGCGTCCTGGGCCAGCGGCCCCACGTACGACCGCAGGTCGGGCCGGAACCGGTTGGCCGAGATCGACAGCACCCCGGTCAGCGGCACCCCGCCGCGCACTCCGGCCAGCGCCGCGTAGGCGGCGAGCACGGCGGACGACGCGCTGACGCCCGTCCGGGCCGCGATCCTGGTCAGCGCGCGGGCCGCCCCGGCCGAGCGCACCCGGAGCCGGGGCAGCCGCCACTCGTGCCCGGCGTCGTCGACGGAGACCGCCAGGGTGGAGCGCGGCACCCGGGTCAGCGCGCCCTCCCAGTAGCGCAGCGCGGCCCCGGCCCGCTTCCGCCCGGCCGCCGACGTCTCGGCCAGCGCCACGTCGACCGGCTGCGGCGCGGTGACGGCCTCGAGCGGCTTGCCCACCACGATGTCGTCCCAGTCGGCCAGCAGCACGGCCAGCCCGGCCGCGTCGGCGGCGCTGTGGGTGGTCACCAGCGTCACCTGGTCGCCGGCCACCCCCACGCGCAGGGGCAGCTCGTTCTCCAGGTCGAACCGGACCGTGTGGTCGGCCGCCGCGCCCACGTGGACCTCGCCGGAGCCGTGCACGCGCTGCACGTCGCCGTGGAAGGTGGTGCGCAGCGACTCGTGCCGGGTCACCAGGGCCAGCACCGCCTCCTCCACCGGGACCCCGGCCGGGAGCGGGCGGACCACCCGGTAGTTCATGTGCTCCGGCGGGTCGGTGCGGACGCAGCGGACCATGTTGGCCTGGCCGTGCGTCAGCGGCCCCTCCCGGGAGGGCAGCCCGGAGAAATTCACTGGGAAGATCACTCCTGCCTCCCGTGGACGAGGGCGGCGGCCTCCTCGTCGGAGAGCTCGTCCAGCTCGGCGACGATCAGCTCCTCGACGGCGGCGGCGAGCCGCTCGACCGTGGGGGCGTCGAAGATCACCCTGATCGGCACCTCGACCCCCGTGATCGCCCGGATCCGGGCCAGCGCGCGGGCCGCGAGCAGCGAGTGGCCGCCGATGGCGAAGAAGTCGTCCAGGGCGCCGACCCCGGTGAGGCCGAGCACCTCCCCGTACACCTCCGCGACGAGGGCCTCGGCGTCGCCGCGCGGTTCGACGTGCCCGAGCGAGCCGCCCGCGTCGGGCGCGGGCAGGCCGCGCTTGTCGACCTTGCCGTGGGGGGTGAGCGGCAGCGCGTCCAGCCACATCCAGACCGAGGGGACCAGGTACGACGGCAGCGCCGCCGCCACCCACTCCCCGAGGTCGGCGGGGTCCGTCCGGGTGCCGGTGACGTAGGCGACCAGCCGGTCGGCGTCGGCGACCACGACGGCCCCGGTGACCGCCGGGTGGGCGGTCAGCCGCATCTCGATCTCGGCCGGCTCGACCCGGTGGCCGCGGACCTTGACCTGGTCGTCGGCCCGGCCGAGGAACTCCAGCCGCCCGTCGGCCAGGAACCGGGCCCGGTCGCCGGTCCGGTAGACCCGGCCGTGCCCGGTGGGCCGGAACCTCTCGGCGGTCAGCGCCGGCTGGTTCAGGTAGCCGTCGGCCAGCCCCGCGCCGCCCAGGCAGAGCTCGCCGGGCATCCCCGGCGGCACCGGCTGGCCCTGGCCGTCGAGGACCAGCGCGACCACCCCGCCGACGGGCCGCCCGATCGACGGCCGGTCCTCACCGGTGACGTCGCCGGCGGTGGCGATGATCGTGCCCTCGGTCGGGCCGTAGGTGTTCACCAGCCGCACCGTGTCGCCGAACCGGGCCCGCCAGCGCGCCACGGCGGCCCCGCTCAGCTCCTCGCCGCCGAGGATGACCAGCCGCAGCCGGGGCGGCCAGTCGACGTCGAGGGTGACCAGCTCGTGGAAGTAGGCCGTGGGCAGGTCGAGCACCGTCACGTCGCGCCCGCGCGGCGAGGCCAGGAACGCCGGCAGCGTCAGCGGCCCGCCGGGCAGCAGTTCGAGGGTGGCCCCGGCGGCCAGCGCCGGGTAGATCTCCTCGGCGTGGGTGTCGAAGGAGTAGGCCGCGAACTGCACCACGTGGTCGTCGGGCGTCAGCTCGTACGCCTCCCGCATCCACGCCACCCGCGCCGCCAGCGCCTGATGGCCGACCACGACCCCCTTCGGCGTCCCGGTGGACCCTGAGGTGAACAGCACGTAGGCCGCGTCCTCGTGGCTCCCTCCGGCCGCCTCCTCGCGCAGGAACGCCTTGCGCGCCTCCGGCAGCGCCGGATCGACCGGCAGGTAGGCCGCCCCGGAGGCCCACGCGCCCAGCAGGGCCCCGATCCCCTCGGGGGTCCGGTCGAGGCCGACCTCCCGGATCGTGCGGCCGTTCTCGTGGACGGCGATCGGCAGCTCCCCGTAGGCGACGGTGCGCCCGTCGGTCCGGACGGCCACCGCGTCGGGCCGTTCGGCGATCTGCCGGGCGATCATCGCGGGGACCCGTTCGGGGTCGGGCAGCTCGGGGCCGCGCCCGGCCCGGTCGAGGAACTCCCGGTCGGCCTCGGTGAGCAGCGGCAGCTCCGACAGGCGGCGCGCGGGGTCGGCGATGACGCCGCGCAGCAGCGTCTCCAGCCGCGCGGCCAGGCCCTGGGCCGTCGAGGCGTCGTAGAGGAGCGTGTCGTACTCCAGCTGGACGAGCAGGCCCTCGGGGTCCTGCCAGGCCTCCAGCAGCAGGTCGAACTTGGCCTGGGCGTGGCCGCTCGGCAGGTCGCCGACGGTCAGCCCGGCGAAGGGGCGCGGCACCCGGCCGGTCTCGTGGGTGTGCAGGATCGCCATGGTCTGGAAGACGGGGGTGCGGGTCAGGTCGCGCTCCAGCTTCAGCTCGGCGACCAGCTTCTCGAACGGCACGCCCCGGTGCTGGAAGGCGTCCAGGACGGCCGTCCGGGTCTTCAGCAGCAGCTCGGGGAAGAGCGGGTCGCCGGACAGGTCGCCGCGCAGGACCAGGATGTCGGTCAGGTAGCCGATCACCGATTCGAGCGCGACGGTGTCGCGTCCGGCGTTGGAGGTGCCGACGAGGATGTCGGTGCCGCCGGTGTGCCGGGCCAGCGTCGTCTGGTAGGCGGCCAGCAGCGTCATGAACAGCGTCACCCGGTGGTCCCGCGCCAGCGCGACCAGCTTCTCGGTCTCGGCCAGGCCGAGCCGGAACGACACGAGCGCGCCCGGCCCGGCGGCCCCGGTGCGCGGCCGGTCGGGGTGCAGGTCGAGCGGGGTCGGCCCGGCGAGCTGCCGCCGCCAGTAGTCGACCGCCTTGACCCCGTCGCGGGCCCGCTGCCACACCGCGACGTCGCCGAACTGGAGCGGCACCGGCGGCAGGGGGACGCCGGAGTAGGCGTCGGCGAGCTCGTCGAGCAGGATGTTCAGCGACACCCCGTCGCCGGTGATGTGGTGGGCGACCACGCAGAGCACGTGCCCGTCGGGCACCTCGACCACGGTGACCCGGATCGCCGGTCCGGCGGTGAGGTCGAACGGGGTGTTCACCCGGTCGGCCACCGGACGGGCGGGGTCGTCGGCGCTGATCCACTCGATGACGGGGGTGACGTCCTGGATCTCCACGACCGGCTCGCCGTCGACGGCCGGGAAGCTGGTCCGCAGGATCTCGTGCCGCGAGGCGACCGTGGTGAGCGCGTCCTGGAGCCGTGAGCGGTCGAGGTCGCCCCGCAGATGCCGGACCAGCCACATGTTGAACCCGGCGTCGGTGTCCGGGTGGAGCCGGTTGAGGAACCAGAGGCGCTCCTGCCCGGCCGACAGCGGCGGCGTCGTCCCGGCGGGACGCGGCTGCGGCACGTGGTCGACCTTCGGGCGGGCCCCGTCGACCTGGGCGGCCAGCCCGGCGACGGTCGGGTGGAGGAACACCGTGCTCACCGGCAGCCGGACCGGCAGCCGGGCGATCACCCGGGTGGCCAGCAGCGAGTGGCCGCCGAGCGCGAAGAAGTCGTCGTCGCCCCCCGGCATGGGGGTCTTCAGCACGTCCGCGAACACCTTGGCGACCAGCCGCTCGGTCCGCGTCTTCAGCATCCGGGACGGCGCGGTGGTCACCTCGGCCTTCGGCAGCGCCTTGCGGTCGACCTTCCCGTTCGGCGTCAGCGGCAGCGCGCCGAGCACCACGACCCGGCTCGGCACCATGTAGCCCGGGAGGACCTTGGCGGCCTCGTCGCGGACCTTCGCGGCGTCACCGGTCACGAACGCGACGATCGTGTCGTCCTGGACGGCCGCGACCGCCTGGCCGACCCCCTCGATCGACTCCAGCACGGTCTCGATCTCGCCGAGCTCGATGCGGTGGCCCCGGAGCTTGACCTGGTTGTCGGTCCGCCCGAGGAACTCCAGGGTCCCGTCGGCCAGCACCCGGACCAGGTCGCCGGTCCGGTAGAACCGGTCGGGCGTGAACCGCTCGGCGGTCAGCTCCGGCCGGTCGTGGTAGCCCGTGGCCACCCCGAGCCCGCCGATGCGCAGCTCGCCGGGCACCCCGACGGGCGCGAGGTCCTCACCGGCGACGACGCGGATCACCGTGCCGGGCGTCGGGCGGCCGATGCTGATCGCCTCGGCGTCGCGGGGGACGTCCCAGGTGGTCGAGTAGATGGTCGTCTCGGTGGGGCCGTAGCCGTTGATCAGCCGGTGGGTGCGGGCGGTCAGCTCCTTCGCCAGCTTGGGCGGCAGCGGCTCCCCGGCGGTGATCGCGGTGACCGGCGGCCATTCGGCGGTCAGCAGCACCCGCCACCCCGACGGCGTGGCCTGCACGTGGGTGACCCCGTGGTCGCGGATCAGGTCGGCGACGACCTGGGCGTCGCGGGCGTCCTCGGCGAAGACCACCCGCCCGCCGGTGATCAGCGGCAGGAACAGCTCCACCGCCGAGATGTCGAACGCGGTGCTCGTCAGCGCCAGCCAGACGTCGTCGGGCGTCGACCCCACGATGTCCCGCATGCCCAGCAGCAGGTTGGCCAGCGCCGGGTGCGGGACCACCACGCCCTTCGGCAGACCGGTTGACCCGGAGGTGTAGAGAATGTAAGCGGGCGCGTCAGAGGTGGTCGGAGTGAAGTCGGTCTCCGGGACGGCGAGATCCTCGTCGCGCAGGACGGCCTCCGCGCCTGAATCTTTCAGAATGTATTCAACGCGCGCCTGCGGATAGGCCGGGTCGACCGGGAGATAGGCGGCCCCGGCGAGGTGCGCCGCGAGCATCGCCACGATCGTCTGGACGCCGCGCGAGGTCCGGATCGCCACCAGTCTCACCGGCGGCAGCGACGCGGCGACCGACTTCGCCCACCGGAGCAGTTCGTCGTAGGTGACGTCGTCGACGGCGAGCGCGTGCGGCGTCCGCGCGGCCTGCTCGGCGAACAGGGACGTCCAGGTGGCGACCTCGTGGCCGGGGGCGCCGCGGCCCTGCTCGACCAGCCAGGCCCGCTCGCCGTCGGGCAGCAGGTTCACCGCGCCGAGCGGCCGGGCGGGGTCGGAGAGGAGGCCGCCCAGGAAGGCGCGGAACCGGTCGGCCATCCTGCGGGCCGTGGCCTCGGTGAACAGGTCGGCGCTGTAGATGAGCGAGCCGGTCATCGAGCCGTCGGCGTTGGGCCACAGGTCGAGCGACAGGTCGCAGCGGGCGCCGGCGTACCCGCTGACGAACGCCTCCGCGTCGAGACCGGGCAGGGGGCTCGCGATCGCGTCGGCGGTGTAGTTGTGCAGGGCGAACATGGTCTGGAAGACCGGGGTGCGGCTCAGGTCGCGGGGGAGGCCGAGGTCGGCGATCACGCGTTCCAGCGGGACGTCGGCGTGTGACATGGCCTCGATCACCGCCCGCCGGGTCGCCTTCACGGCGTCGGCGAACGTGCCCGCCGGGGCTAATCGGAGCGGGAGCATGCTGGTCAGGTGGCCGATGACGTGTTCCTGGCTGACGTCGACGCGCCGGGAGACCGGCGTGCCGACGCAGAAGTCGTCCTGGCCCGAGTGCCGGGCCAGGAACGCCGCGAACGCGGCCAGGTGGACCATGAACGGGGTGGCCCGCATGCTCCGGGCCGTCTCGGCGGCCTTCGCGACCAGTTCCGGCGGGAGCTCGACGAGCACCTCGCCGCCCCGCCCGCCGCGCCGCGCCGGGCGGGGCAGGTCGGTGGGCAGGTCGAGCACCGGGACGCCGCGCAGCCGCTCGGACCACCAGCCGGCGTCGCTCTCGGGAGCCCTCTCCACCTGCGGATTCACCGGTGGGAGCGCTCCAGAACCGCTGTAGGCGTCGGCCAGCTCGCGGGCCAGGATCCCCACCGACAGGCCGTCGGCGATGATGTGGTGCAGCGCGATCGCCAGCACGTGGTCATGGTCGTCCAGCTTGATCAGCACGACCTCGACCGGCGGCTTCGAGAGGTCCATCGCCGTGTTGGAGAGCGTCCGCACGATCGCCTCGGCCTCCTCGACGCCGGCCGCCGTGACCTGCGTGATCGGCACCGGCCCCGGGGGCAGCACCTCGGCCGCCGCGGTGGGGAAGCGGGTGCGCAGGCTCTCCTGCCGGGACGCCGCGGTCTCGAACGCCCGCGCCAGCCGCGCCGGGTCGAGGGGGCCGCGCAGCCGGTAGGCGTGGCACGTCGTGTAGGACGGGTCTGCTGGGTCGAGCTGGTGCAGGAACCACAGGCGTTCCTGCCCGGGGGAGAGGGCGCGAGCCAAGGGGAGAACCGCCAAACTAAAACTGGAAAGTTTGCTTACAGTTAGCGCGATCGGCGCCAGTGAACCACGCCGACGGAGGGCCCGACAAGCCCACGTTTCAGTCATTGTGTGCACGTGGCGGCCGTGCGAGACTGACGATCTCCGCTTAACTGTAAAGACTATTTACAGTAAGGGAAATTGACAAACCGTCGTCGGAAGAGTCATTTCGTGAGCACACTGTCGGCCGACAAGAAGGCCCTCCTCGCCCAGCGCTTACGACGCCGGGAGGAGACCCGGGTGATACCCCCGCGCGACCCGGCCGCGCCCCTCGTGCTCTCCCCGGCCCAGGAGCGATTGTGGTTCCTGGAGCAGTACCGGCCGGGCACCACCACCTACACCGTCCCGCTGACCGTCCGCCTTCAGGGCGACCTCGACGACGCGGTGCTCGAAGACGCCTTCCACCGGGTCGCGGCCCGGCACGAGGTGTTCCGCACCCGCTTCGCCGCCGACGACGAGGGCGTTCCGGTGGTCACCCTGCGGCCCGAGGCCGGCGCGGAGTTCCTGCTCCGGGACGCCGGGTCCGAGGACGAGGCCCGGGAGATCATCGAGACGGCGCTGAAGCGGCCGTTCGACCTGGAGCACGGCCCGCTGCTGCGCGCCCTGGTGGTCCGGCTCTCGCCGGCCGACCGGGTCCTGCTGCTGGCCGCCCACCACCTGGTCACCGACGGCTGGTCGCACGACATCGTGCTGTCGGAGCTGCTCGCCCTGGCCAAGGGCGACGCGCTGAAGCCCGCGCCGCAGGTCGCCTACGCCGACTACGCCGTCTGGCAGCGCGACCGCGACCACACCCGGGACGTCGCCCACTGGCGCGAGCACCTGGCCGGCGTCCCGGTGCTCGACCTGCCGACCGACCGGCCGCGCCCGCCCGAGATGGGCCACGCCGGGGCCATGTACGAGATCCCGGTGGACGTCGCCATCGCCCGCGACGGCACCGTGACCCCCTACATGGTCCTGCTGGCCGCCTTTCAGGTCCTCCTCGGCCGCTACACCGGCCAGGACGACTTCGCCGTCGCCTCCCCGAGCGCCGGCCGGAGCGTTCCCGAGCTCGACGACGTGGCCGGGATGTTCGTCAACACCCTGGCCATGCGGGCCGACCTCGCGGGCGACCCGACGTTCACCGAGCTGGTGGCCCGGGTCCGCGACCGCGCCCTCGACGCCTACGCCCACCAGGAGCTCCCGTTCGACCGCCTCGTCCAGGAGCTGGAGGTCGAGCGCGACGTCTCCCGCTCGCCGATCGCCCAGGTGACGATGGCGCTGCAGAACTGGCGCCAGGGCCTCGACGGCCACGGCCTGACCCTGACCCCGTTCCGGGTCGAGGCCGGGGTGAGCCGCTTCGACCTGTCGCTCTACCTGTACGAGCGGCCGGGCGGCTACTGGGCCCAGTTCGCGTACAACACCGACCTGTTCGACCGCGCCACGATCGAGCGCTTCGCCGGCCACTTCTCGGCCCTGCTGGCGCAGGTCGTCGCCGACCCGGGCCGCCCGATCTCGGCCTACCCCCTCCCGGCCGGGGAGGCGCTCGCCTTCTCCGACGGCGGCCCGGTCTCCCGGGCCGGGAACCTGCTGCACGACGTGGTCGACGGCCCCGCCGACCGGGTCGCGATCCGCTGCGACGGCGTCGACCTCACCTACGGCGACCTGGCGGACCGTTCCGACGCCCTGGCCGCCCGATTACGCGACCTGGGCGCCGGACGCGACTCCCGGGTCGCCGTCTGCCTGGAGCAGTCGGCCGAGATCGCGGTCGCCATCCTGGGCGTCCTGAAGGCGGGAGCCGCCTATGTGCCGCTTGACCCGGCGCAGCCCGACGACCGCCTCGCCTATCTCGTGGACGACGCCGGCATCGACGTCGCCGTCACCCGGCGCGACCTGCCCGGCGTCACGCACACGGTCACCCCCGGCGAACGCGGCCTCGCCGCGCTGCCCGAGGTCTCCGAGACCGACCTCGCCTACGTCATCTACACCTCCGGCACCACCGGCCGCCCCAAGGGCGTGGCGGTGCAGCACCGGCAGATCCTCACCTATCTCTCGGGCGTCCGCGAACGCCTGGCCCCCAAGGACCACGGCTCCTACGCCCTCCTCCAGTCGCTCAGCTTCGACTTCGGGATCACCGTCTTCTACCTGTCGCTGATGACCGGCGGCACGCTGACCCTGCTCAACCCGCGCCTGGCCGCCGACGAGCTCGCGGTGACCCTCCGGGACAGCGACTACCTGAAGATCACCCCGTCCCACCTGGCGTCGCTGCTGCCCGAGGCCGACGTCCTGCCCAGGGAACTGCTCCTGCTCGGCGGCGAGGCCTCGCCCGCGGAGTGGGCCGCGAGCCTGCGCAGGCCGGGCCTGCGCGTGGTCAACCACTACGGCCCCACCGAGGCCACGGTCGGCGTCACCACCCACGACGTCCACGACGACGAGAAGGGCCTGCTGCCGATCGGCCGCCCGCTGCCCGGCGCCCGCGTCCACGTCCTCGACCCGGCCGGGAACCCGTGCCCGGTCGGCGTCCCGGGGGAGATCCACCTCGGCGGCGACCGGCTCGCGCGCGGCTACCTGAACCGGCCCGCGCTGACCGCCGAGAAGTTCGTGCCCGACCCGTCCGGCGAACCCGGCGCCCGGATGTACCGGACCGGCGACCTCGGCCGCTGGCTGCCCTCCGGCGAACTCCAGTTCCTCGGCCGCCGCGACCTCCAGGTGAAGGTCCGCGGCTACCGGGTGGAGCTCGCCGAGATCGAGATCGTCCTGGCCGACCGCGAGGGGGTCGCCCAGGCCGTCGTGGAACTGCGCGACGACCGCCTCGTCGCCTACCTGGTCGGCGAATCCCGCGACCTGCGCGCCGAACTGGCCGACCTGCTGCCCGACTACATGATCCCCTCGCGGTACGTCTGGCTCGACGCCCTCCCGCTCAAGTCCCACGGCAAGGTCGACCGCGCCGCCCTGCCCGACCCCGGCACCGACCGCCAGGCCGAGTCGGTCTACGTCCCCCCGGCGAACGCCCTGGAACAGGCCATCGCCGACGTCTGGGCCGCCGTGCTCAACGTCGACCAGGTCGGCGCCGAGGACGACTTCTTCGCCCTCGGCGGCCACTCGCTGCTGGCCGCCCAGGTCGTGGCCAAGCTCCGCCGCGTCACCGAGCGCCCGGTGACGATCATGGACATCTTCAAGCACCGCACGGTCCGCGCCCTCGCCGCCCGCACGGACGACGGCCCCCGCCGCCTCCTGCACCGCCTCACCCCGCCCCGGCGCACCACCACGAACCTGGTCTGCGTCCCCTACGGCGGCGGCAGCGCCGCGATCTACCAGCCCCTCGCCGACGCGCTCCCCGAGCACGTCGCCCTCTACTCCGTCGCCGTCCCCGGCCAGGAGTGGGGCCTCGACGAGGAGGGGCGGCCGATCCCCGAGGTCGCCGACGAGTGCGCCAGGGAGATCCTGGAGCGCGTCCCCGGCCCGATCGCCCTCTACGGGCACTGCGGCCTGGGCGTCATGCTCGCCGTGGAGATCACCCGCCGCCTGGAGGCGGCCGGGCGCGAGGTCGAGGTCCTGCACCTCGGTGGCGTCTTCCCCTTCTCCCGCCCCGGCTCGCTGGCCGGGCGGGTGCGCACCATGGCCGAGAAGATGCGCTCCGACCGGATGTGGGCCAACGGCCTCATCGCCGCCGGTCTCGACGTCGAGGAGCTCGACGACGACCAGCTCAGGGCCATCATCAAGAACCGCCGCGAGGGCACCCGCGAGGCCGAGGCCTACTTCACGAGGCTCTGGTCGGAGACCGGCGGACCGGTGATCAACGCCCCCATCGTCGCCGTCGTCGGCGAGCGCGACCCGGCCACCGAGTTCTACCAGGAACGCTTCCGCGAATGGCTGCGGCTGGCCCCGGCCAGCTCGTGCGTCGTGCTCGACGAGGCCGGGCACTTCTTCCTCAAGCACCGCGCCGAGGAGCTCGCCGAGATCGTCACCACCCGCGAGGTCGTGCCCCGGACCGACGAGAGCACCTGGTGGACCCAGGCCACCTCCGCCGAGCCGGTCGCCGACGAGGGCCCCAAGCCCAGCATGAAGCGGTTCGGCGCGGTCGCCGCCGGTCAGCTGATCTCGATCATCGGCTCGGCCCTCACCGAGTTCGCCGTGCCGCTGTGGATCTACGTCACCACCGGCTCGCTGGTCAACTTCGCGCTGTTCTCCGTCATCGGCCTGCTCCCCGGCATGCTGGTCGCCCCGTTCGCGGGCGTGATCGTCGACCGGTACGACCGCCGCAAGGTCATGCTCGCCGGAGACGTCGGGGCCTGGTCCACCCAGCTCGCCCTGGGCGTGCTGCTGTGGACGGGGAACCTGGAGATCTGGGCGATCTACCCGCTGCTGGCGGCCCTGTCGGTCGCGCTGACCTTCCAGCGGCTCGCCTACGGGGCGTCGATCCCGCAGCTCGTGCCGAAACGGCTGCTCGGGCACGCCAACGGCGTCGTCCAGATGGTCACCGGGTCGGCCCAGCTCATCGTGCCGCTGATCGCCGCCGGGCTGATGGCCACCATCGGGCTGGAGGGCATCCTCGTCATCGACGTCGCCAGCTACACCTTCGCGATCGTCTCGGTGCTGCTGGTCAGATTCCCGCGCACGATGGGCCTGCGCCGCCGCGAGACCATCTGGGCCGAGATGGTGGGCGGGTTCCGCTACACCTGGTTCAACCGCAGCTTCCGCGCCATGCTGCTGTTCTTCGCCGGCCTCAACGTCTTCCTGTCGCCGCTGTTCCTGCTGCTCAGCCCGCTCGTGCTGGCCTTCGGCGGCAACGACCTCGACGACGTCGGGCGGGTGTCGTTCGCGGGCGGCGTCGGCGTGCTGCTCGGCGGGCTGGCCGTGGCGCTGTGGGGCGGCCCGCGCCGGCACCGGATGCGCGGCATGCTGCTGGCCACCCTCGGCCTGGCGGTCTTCTGCGCCGTCACCGGCCTCCAGCAGAACCTCGTGGTGATCGCGATCGGCGCGTTCGGCATGTCCCTGGCGCTGACCGTCGTCAACGGCGTCTACGCCACGATCATCCAGGTGAAGGTGCCCCAGCGCTTCCACGGCCGGGTCATCGCCCTGAACACCCTGGTGGCCTGGTCGACCCTGCCGCTGGCCTTCGGCGTGGTCGCGCCCTTCGGCTCGGAGATCATGGAGAACCTCGTCGACGGCCCGAAGGGCGCCGGAATCGCGTTCCTGTACGTCGTCTTCGCCGCCGCCATCGCCCTCATCGCCCTCGTGGCGCTGCGGATCCCGCGACTGGCCCGGTTCGACACCGACGTGCCCGACGCCCCGCCGGACGACCTCATAGGTCTTCAGGCGGTGGCGGACCGGCGAGAGGCAGCCGCATCACGAACCTGACGCCCTGGGCGTCGGACTCCACGCTGACCGTCCCGTAGTGGGCCTCGACGACCTCGCGGGCGATGGCCAGCCCCAGCCCGGTGCCGCCGCGCATCCGGCTGCGGGCCGTGTCGAGCCGGGTGAACCGCTCGAAGATGCGCTCGTGGTCGGCCTGCGGGATGCCGTCGCCGTCGTTGCCCACCGTCAGCACGGCCTGGTCGCCCTCGGTGACCAGGCTGACGGTGACCTCGCTGGCGGCGTGGCGGTCGGCGTTGTCGAGCAGCTCGCCGAAGGCCCGCGCGAGCTGCGGCTCGATCGCCTCGACGACCACGCCCGGTTCCAGGCGCAGCTTCCTCGGCATGCGCTCGGAGCTGGGCTTGATCCGCGCGCCGACCAGCCCGGCCAGGTCGACCCGCTCCCGCACGTTGGCGTCGGCCGAGCCCACCCTGGCCAGGAACAGCAGGTCGGTGACGATCGCCTCCAGCCGGTCGGTGTCGCGCAGCGCCGCCTCGATCGCCTCCGGCATGTCCTCGACGTGCAGCCGCCCGCTCTCCAGCTGGGCCCGGATCCCCGCGATGGGGGTGCGCAGCTCGTGGGAGGCGTCGGCGGCGAACTGCCGCTGCTGCTCGACCGCCCGCTGCATGCGGCCCAGCGTGGCGTTGGCGGTCCGGGCCAGTTTGGCGATCTCGTCGTTCCCCGGCGGGATCGGCACCCGCCGGGACAGGTCGCGGGCGGTGATCTCGGCCAGCTCGTTGGTGATGTCCTCCACCGGCCGCAGGGTGCGGCCGGTGATCCGCCAGGCCAGCCAGCCGATCAGCGCGGTCAGCAGCGCCACCTGCAGGGTGATCGCCAGGGCCAGGCTGCGGGTGGTCAGGAAGCTGGGGGCCTCGCGGGCGGCGTACACGACCTCGCTGTTGGGGTCGGGGGTGGCTCTTATACCGACACCGTAGACACAGTTCTTGTCGGGCAGCGGGCAGGAGGTGAAGCGGATGATGCGGTTGTCCGGGGCCGGCCAGACGGCGGTGACCGGCGGCAGGTCGCGCGCCGGGTTGCTCGACTCGATCACCCGGCCGCCGGGGGCGACGATCTGGACGTACACGATCCCGTCGCGGATCGGGATCGGGGTCGGCACCGTGCCCATGCGGATCTCGGCCGAGACCTGCGAGGCGACGTTCTGGCTCGACTCGAAGATGTTGTCGATCACCAGCCTGCGCGTGATCATGTTGCCGCCGACGCCGACCGGGATAAGGATCAGCAGCGCCAGGCCCACCGCGACGAGGGTGAGGCGTGCGCGAATCGATCGGGTCCGCAGCCAGGGGAGGGACATCCCTTGAGGCTACTCACCGTGATCTCATCACGCCGCCCCGGCAACACCAAAGGTCGGCCAAGCCCGATCCGTGATTCGGTCTCCGCTTTAAGCTGGACATCCTTCTGGAACATGGCCGAAACCTGACTACGCCAGTGTGGTGGTCTGCGGGAATGAGAGGAGGCTGGTCATGCTGCTGCGTCTTCGGGTGTCGCTGCCCGATCGGCCGGGAGTGCTCGGCCAGGTGGCCAGGGCCTTCGGGGTGATGGGGGCCGACATCCTCCAGGTGACCGTGCTCGAACGGGAGGCCGGACGGGCGATCGACGACTTCACGGTGTCGTGGTCGGCGGTGTTCAGCGCCGACGAACTGCGTGAGCGCATCGGCGTCGTGCCCGGCGTCAAGGTCGAGGCGGCCTGGCCGACCCGGGAGGCGCCCGGCGCCAACCCCGACTACGACCTGCTCGGCCACGTCGCCGCCGAACCGGCGCGGGCCGTGCTGACCCTGGTCGACGCGGTGCCCGACCTGGTCAGCGCCGAATGGGCGGTCGCGGTCGACGCCCAGTCGGGCGACGTCGTCCACGGGAGCTGGCAGGCCCCCGAGACCATCCACGCCACCCGCCTCACCGCGCCGCGCGCGACGACCTTCAGCGAGGGCACGCTCCACCTGCTCAGCGTGCCGATCGGCGACCTCCACCTGATCGTGGCGCGGCGGCAGGGCCCCGCCTTCCACCGGGCCGAACAGGACAAGGTCACCCGGCTGGTGAACGTCGTCGCGGTGCTCGCCCACGCCGGGGTGGGCCGTTGACCTACCTTCGGGGCGGGTCGATGCGCGCGCCGGTGTGCGTGAACAGCATCAGCCGCGAGACGTCGACGGCCACCCGGGCGTGCTCGCCCGCGCGCCACGACGGCCGGGCCCCGAGCCGGACGATCAGGTCGGCCCGCCGGTGTGACCCGAGCCCGTTGGGGCCGGGCTGCGGCCCCGACGGCGTCTCGTCGGCCTCGATGTCGGAGTTGAACAGCCGCCGCATCATCGACCGGGCCCTGCTGTGGCCGTTCGCGCCGTTGGCGAGGGCGAACCGGGGGTCGGGCGGCTCGGGCACGTGCACCGACGGGATCCCGGCCTCGACATAGGCCAGCCACTCGTGGCCGTGGTATTCGAGCGTCCGCACCCGGCCCATGAACACCGGGCCCTCCATGCCGTCGGGCATCGGCGCGAGGGCGTCGGGGCGGATGCCGACGATGATCTGGCTGCCGGTGTGCTGTGACACAGCGTAAGCGCGTGGATCGGTCCACGGGATTGTGATCTGGTGCGTTCCGAAGTCCAGCAGGATGTACTGGTTCTGAGGTGTACGCACCGTAGCCGCCAGCAGGTTGAGCTGCTGCGAGCTGAGGAACGCCGCGGTGAACGCGGTCGCCGGGTCGTTGTAGACCTGGGCCGGGGTGCCGATGTCCTGGAGCACGCCCCGGTTCATGATCGCGATCCGGTCGGCCAGGGTGAGGGCCTCGATCTGGTCGTGCGTCACGTACACGGTGGTGACGCCGAGGGCCCGGACGAGGGAGGAGATCTCCATGCGGAGCTCGGTGCGCATGCCGGCGTCGAGGTTCGAGAGGGGTTCGTCCATCAGGAAGAGCTTCGGCTGACGCACTATCGCCCTGCCCATCGCCACCCGCTGGCGCTGGCCACCCGAGAGCGTTCCAGGCCGGCGGTCCAGGGTCTCGTCGATGTGCAGCGCCTTCGACAGCTCCGTGACGCGGTCGCGCACCAGCTGCGGGTCGGCCTTGGCGATCTCCAACGGGAAGGACAGGTTCCCGCGAACGGTCCGGTGGGGATAGAGCGCGCCGTTCTGGAACACCATGGCCACGTCACGGTCGCGGGGCGCCAGATGGTTGGCGATCTTCCCGTCCAGCCACAGGTCGCCGTCGGTGATGTCCTCCAGGCCGGCGATCATGCGGAGCAACGTCGATTTTCCGCAACCCGAAGGGCCCAGTAACACCAGCAACTCGCCGTCCTCGGCGCGCAGGTTCATCCGGTCCACGGCCAGAAATCCGCCTGGGTAGACCTTGGTGACGTTGTCGAGGACGACTTGGCTCATAGGTTCTCGTTCCCTTCCGGGCGCGCAGTGCCCGGAGCCCGCCATCTGGGTGATTGATGAGGTAGTACATCGCGTGGGCACGGTCCATGTCCATACATGTTGTGAAAAATGGGAGGCCCGGGGGTTACGGGGGTGTTGCCGGGACCTGCGATGACCCAATGAAACGGGAGTGCCCCCGTGTTACGGGAGGCCCGAAAACCGGCCTGCCAGCCGGACTCCGCGTCGCCGAGCTTGCGGAACTTCCTGCGGCTTTTCATCACTCTGTCGGGCATCGGCTGACATTTCCCTAAACACCACCATGAAAGCTTCATTTGACTTCCGGGCCTGACAAGGGCGGATCAATGGTGAGCGGCCTGCTTTCCGCAATGCGAAGAACAGGTGAAGTAGCGTTCCTGGCCCGATCGCCGCCCGGCGGTGAGGATACGCGCATGAACAACGCCCGGCTCGCCGACATCGCGGTGCAGGCAGGGGTCAGTGAGGCGACCGTGAGCCGCGTGCTCAACGGCAAGGCGGGGGTCTCCCCGTCCACCCGGCAGGCCGTCCTCACCGCCCTCGACTTCATGGGGTACGAACGCCCGCTCCGATTACGCCAGCGCAGCAACGGCCTGATCGGGCTGGTCACCCCCGAGCTGGACAACCCGGTCTTCCCGGCCTTCGCCCAGGCCGTCGAGAAGGCCCTCGGCCAGCACGGATACACCCCCGTCCTGTGCACCCAGCTCTCCGGCGGCGCGCCCGAGGACGAGTTCACCGAGATGCTCATCGACCGGGGCGTCAGCGGCATCGTCTTCATCTCCGGCCTGCACGCCGACGCGACCGCCCGGATGGACCGCTACACCCGGATGACCGACCGGGGCCTGCCGATCGTCCTCGTCGACGGCTACAACGACACCATCCAGGCGCCCTTCATCTCCCCGGACGACCGCCTGGCCACCCGGCTGGCCGTGCGCCACCTGGTCGACCTCGGCCACGAGCGCATCGGCCTGGCCCTGGGCCAGAAGAGGTTCGTGCCGGCGCTGCGCAAGATCGAGGCCTTCCGCCAGGTCATGACGAAGAACGTCGACGACCTGATCGAACACAGCCTGGCCACCGTCGAGGGCGGCCAGGCGGCGGCCGGCGCCCTGTTCGACCGGGGCTGCACCGCCGTCTTCTGCGCCAGCGACCTGATGGCGCTCGGCGCGATCAGGGCCGCCCGCGAACGCGGGCTGAACGTGCCCGGCCACGTCTCGGTCGTCGGGTTCGACGACTCCCCGCTGATCCCGTTCACCGATCCGCCGCTGACGACCGTGCGCAAGCCCATCCGCGCCATGGCCTCGGCGGCGGTGGAGACCCTGCTGGAGATCGTCGAGGGGGCGCCGTCCAAGAACCTGGAGCTGGTCTTCCAGCCGGAGCTGGTGGTCCGCCGCTCGACCGGCGGCAGACACGGCAAATGAGAACGAAGGGCCCGTGACGTCCTGGGTTCGGTGTCACGGGCCCCCGTTTCCATGTCCGTGGTTCCGGGTTTCGGGCGCGGGCATGGTCGCCGGCTTCGGCCGAGGGAGGATGGCCTGGCCGGCGAAGCTGTCAGCGGAGAGCGGCGGCCTCCGCGGCGAGTTTCTCGATGACGGCGTAGTCACCGGCGGCCAGCGCGTCGGCCGGCGTGAGCCAGGTGCCGCCGACGCAGCCGACGTTGGGCAGCGCGAGGTAGTCGGGCGCGGTCGCCAGGCGGATGCCGCCGGTGGGGCAGAAGCGCACCTCGGGCAGCGGCCCGCCCAGCGCCTTGAGATAGGGGACGCCCCCGGCCGGCTCGGCCGGGAAGAACTTCATCTCGCGCAGGCCGCGTTCGAACAGCTCCATGACCTCGGTCGCCGTCGCCACGCCGGGCAGGAACGGCACTCCGGAGGAGGTCATCGCGTCGATCAGCGCCGCCGGGGAGCCCGGGGAGACCAGGAACCTCGACCCGGCCTCGACCGCGGCCTCGACGTCGGCGGGGCGGCGGACCGTTCCGGCGCCCACGACCGCGCCCTCGACCTCGGCGGCGATCCGGCGGATCGACTCGAGCCCGGCCTCGGTGCGCAGGGTGACCTCGATGACCGGCAGGCCGCCCGCCACGAGGGCGCGGGCCATCGGCACGGCGGTCGCGACGTCGTCGATCACGACGACGGGGACCACGGGGGCGAGGTCGAGGAGGGAACTCATACGTACTCCACACTAGTGGCCCGCTGCTGGAGCCAGGCGGCCGCACCCGTCAGTGCGGGCTGCTCGGCGACGATCAGCGAGGTGGCGATGGCGGTCAGGTAGTCGGAGAGGGCGGGGCCGGTCAGTTCGAACCGGGCCCGGAAGTCGCTGTCGCGGACCCGGTCGACGATCCGGGGCAGCACGCCGCCGCCCAGGTAGACGCCGCCGCGCGCGCCCAGCGTGAGGGCGACGTTGCCGGCGAACCCGCCGAGCAGGGCCAGGAAGACCTCGATCGTCTCGCGGCACACGGCGTCGTCGCCCGCCACGATCTCCGAGGCGCTCTTGCGGGTGGCCTTGATGCCGCGTACGAGAGAAAGACCCCGGTGGAGCCGGGGCAGCCCCGAGCCCGAGAGCAGGTGCTCGGCGTCGACGTAGGGCAGGCCGTCGCCGCGGAGGGCCTTGACGATCTCGAACTCCAGGTCGGTCACCGCCGGGACGGAGACGTGCCCGCCCTCGCCCGGCACCGGCACCCAGCCGTCACCGGCCGGCACCAGCCCGGCCACGCCCAGACCCGTGCCGGGCCCGAGCACCGCCTTCACCATCCCGGCCGAGGGGGAGGGCCCGCCCAGCGGCACCAGGTCGTCGCCCGCCAGGTGGGGCAGCGAGATGGCCAGCGCCTCGAAGTCGTTGAGCACGGCGGCCTGCGGGATGCCCAGGTCGGCGATCGATCCGGACCAGGACCCGTTCGTCAGCGTGTAGCGGTCGCCCTTGACCGGCCCGGCGATGGCCACGCACACGGCCCCCGGCCGCACCCCATCCGCGTGGTCGGCCAGATAGGCCGCGACGGCGTCCGGCAGACCGGGGTGTTCGGCCACGTTGAGGACGGCCACCGCCTCCGGCGCCGCACCCGGCCCGGAGACGATTCCAAAACGTGCGTTGGTGCCGCCGATGTCGGCGACGAGCCAGGGGTAGCTCACTTAGAACCCTCCGAAGATGCTGGCACCGCGTTCTGCGGGTCCAACCGTACGACGGAAGGCGGCAAAAAGCTCGCGTCCGGTTCCCACCCATTTGTCATCCGATTTCGCGGCGCCGTCGGGGGTCCGGCCGTTCAGGTCGGTCAGCGCGTCCAGGGTCCCGGCGGCCGAGTCGAGCCTGATGGGGTCACCGTCCCTGATCAGCGCGATCGCGCCTCCCTTGGCGGCTTCGGGCGACAGGTGGATGGCGGCGGGGACCTTGCCGGACGCGCCCGACATGCGACCGTCTGTGACGATTGCCACCTTCTGTCCACGGTCCAGCAGCACCGCCAGCGGCGGGGTGAGCTTGTGCAGCTCCGGCATGCCGTTGGCGCTCGGGCCCTGGTAGCGGACCACCGCGACGAAGTCCTGCCCGTCGAGATCGCCCTGCTCGAAGGCGCGCAGCAGGTCGAGCTGGTCGTCGAACACCTTCGCGGGCGCCTCGATCACCAGGTGCTCGGGCTTGACCGCCGACACCTTCGAGACGGCCCGGCCGAGGTTGCCGTCGACCATGTGGATGCCGCCGTCGGGCGAGAAAGGTTCATCGGCGGGGCGCAGCACCGACAGGTCGCCGCTGCCCTCGGCCCGCTCGGCCCAGACCAGCTCGCCCTCCTTGAACTCCGGCGCCGACCGGTAGAGGTCCAGCCCCCGCCCGGCCACGGTCAGCACGTCGGAGTGGAGCAGCCCGGCGTCCAGCAGCGTGCCGATGAACACCTGCATGCCGCCCGCGTCCTGGAAGTGGTTCACGTCGGCTTCCCCGTTGGGGTACATCCGGGTCAGCAGCGGGACGACCTTCGACAGCGCCGCCATGTCGTCCCAGGTCAGCGTGATCCCGGCGGCGTTCGCCATGGCGACCAGGTGCATGGTGTGGTTGGTCGACCCGCCCGAGGCCAGCAGCGCGACGACGGCGTTGACGACCGACTTCTCGTCGACGACGTGGCCGATCGGGGTGTACTCGTCGCCGTGGGCGGTCAGCTCCACCACCCGCCGCGCGGCGGCGGCGGTGAGGGCCTGGCGCAGCTCGGTGCGCGGGTTGACGAAGGTCGCACCCGGCAGGTGCAGGCCCATGACCTCCATCAGGAGCTGGTTGGAGTTGGCGGTGCCGTAGAAGGTGCAGGTGCCGGGGGAGTGGTAGCTGCGCGCCTCGGCGTCGAGCATCTCGGCGCGGTCGATCTTGCCCTCGGCGAACGCCTGGCGGGCCCGCGCCTTGGTCTTGTTCGGCAGGCCCGAGCGCATCGGCCCGGCCGGCACGAAGATCGCGGGCAGGTGGCCGAACCGCAGCGCCCCGATGAACAGGCCGGGCACGATCTTGTCGCAGACCCCCAGCAGCAGCGAGGCGTCGAACATGTCGTGGGAGAGGGCGATGGCCGTCGACATCGCGATCACGTCGCGGCTGTAGAGAGACAGCTCCATGCCCGCCCGGCCCTGGGTCACCCCGTCGCACATGGCCGGCACGCCCCCGGCGACCTGCGCGACACCCCCGGCCGCGCGCACCGCCTTCTTCAGCTCCGGCGGGTAGCTCTCGTACGGCTGGTGCGCCGACAGCATGTCGTTGTACGACGTCACGATCGCCACGCCCGGCCGCGTGGCGGCCCGGAGCAGCGGCTTGTCGTCCTCGGCGGCGGCGAACCCGTGGGCCAGGTTGGCGCAGCCCAGGTGGCCCCGTGCGGGCCCCCGTCGGCGCAGCTCGGCCGCGTCGGCGTCCACACGGGAAAGGTAGGCGGTGCGGGACTCCCGGCTGCGCTCGACGATGCGGTGGGTGACCTCGGCTACGGCCGGGTGTGTCATAACGTCCCCTCCTCAATACGGACAAGCAGGACATTAGCTTGAACTTTGGGTATTCATCAAGCTGACTTTTGTAACTTAGAATGAATAAGTAGGTGAACTTCGGTCAACCCCTATGCTTGAGGCGATGCCACGTATGTCACGGATTGCCACCACCGGTGAGGTGCTCCAGCTCGTCCGCAGCGGCGAGGCCACGACCCGGGCCGAGATCGGCCGGGTCACCGCCCTGTCGCGTCCCGCGGTCACCCATCGCGTCAACGAGCTGCTGCAACGCGGCCTGATCGTGGAGGACGCCGAGGGCCCGTCGACCGGCGGCCGGCCCCCGGTGCGGCTGCGGTTCAACGCCGCCGGAGGCGTCGTGGCGGTGGCGTCCCTGGGCGCCAGCCGCACCCAGATCGCCCTGTGCGACCTGGCCGGCGATGTGATCGAACGCACAGACCTGGTGATCGACGTCGAGGAGGGCCCCGACGCGGTGCTCGGCCTCGTCATGGACACGTGGGAGAAGCTGCTCGGCGACCGCGGCCCGGTCGTCGGCGTCGGCCTGGGCGTGCCCGCCACCGTCGAGTACGCCCGGGGCCGCACCGAGTCGGCCCGCGTGATGGCGTCGTGGACCGGCGTGGAGATCCCGCCGCTGATCGCCGCCCGCTTCCCGGTCCCGGTCCTGGTCGACAACGACGTCAACGTGATCGCGATGGGCGAGCACCGGGGCGTCTACCCCGGCGAGCGCGACCTGCTGTTCGTGAAGGTCTCCACTCGCATCGGGGCCGGGGTCGTCTCCAGCGGGAGCGTCATGCGCGGCGCGCTCGGCGCGGCCGGCGAAATCGGCCACATCCCGGTCCGCGACGGCGGCGGCGTCCTGTGCCGCTGCGGCAACCTCGACTGCGTCGACTCGGTCGCCAGCGGCACCGCCATCCTGGGCGAACTGCGGAGCCGGGGCCGCGACGTGCTCTCCCTCGCCGACGTGACCGCCCTGGTCCGCGCCGGCGACGCCGAGACGATGGCCGTCGTCCGCCAGGCCGGCCGGTGGCTCGGCGAGGTCATCGCGAGCGCCGTCAACCTGCTCAACCCGTCGGTCGTCGTCCTGGGCGGCGACGTGGCCGAGATGTTCCAGCCCCTCGTCTCCGGCGTCCGCGAGGTCGTCTACCAGCGCTCCACCCAGCTGGCGACCCGCAGCCTCAAGATCGAGCGCAGCCGCCTGGGCCCCGGAGCGGGCATCACCGGCTGCGCGCTGCTGGTCATCGACCGCATCCTGGACCCGGACGCGATCTGACGGCGACCTGTTCTTGATCAGGGCGAGTGAGAATCCGAGCATGAAACGCTTACTGATCACCGCCCTGGTGGCGGTCGTCGTCTTACCCGTGACCCCGGCCGAGGCCGCCGCCGATCCGGTGGCCATGGTGAAGAAGCAGGTGGGCGCCGGGCGGGGGGTGGCGTTCGTCGACACCACCTCGCTCGTGACCTCGGTCACCGAGAAGTTCGTCGTGCGCAAGGGCCGGCTTCAGTTCGGGCGCGGGGGACGGGTCGCCGCCTCCGACATCGGCGTGGAGCTGTTCGGGCCGGTGCCCGACCGCAATCCGGAGATCCTGACGCCCGGCCGGGCCATCATGATCGGGACGACGACCTACACCAAGGGGCTCGGCTTCGCGGTGCCCGCCGGGAAGACGTGGTTCGTCGAGAAGAAGGGCGGCACGCCCAGCGGGAGCTCCACGATCTTCGGCCAGCTCGTCAACCCCGGTGAGCCGGCGACGCTCAAGGCGCTGCTCGGCCGCGCCAAGCGGTCGGGTCGCGTGTACACCGGGACGATCGACCTGTCCGAACTGCACGCCGTCTCGCCCTGGTTCCGCCTGTCCGCCAGCCGGAGCGTGTTCCTGTCCGGGGCGCACCTGCGCTTCGCGCTCACGCTCGACGCCCGCTCTCTCCCCAAGCGCCTGGTGACGGACCTCAACGGGGGATACCTCTACCACAGCCACGACTGGGACCGAGTGGACATCCACACCGTCACCACGTACTCCGCCTGGGGGAAGAAGGTCTCGATCAAGGCGCCCCCGGCGGCCACGGTCTCCAACGTCCTGTCCAAGGAGTGACGCCACCCGTCAGTGGGCGCAGACCAGGCAGGCCAGGGCTTGTTCCAGGGCCTCCGGGGTCGCGGCCGGGGACGGCCACGGCAGTCTGACCAGGCGGTCGCGGCCCGCGCGGACGGTGGCGCCGTAGCGGTCGAGCTCCCACAGCCAGGCGTCCGGGGCGGGCTCGCCCGTCAGCTTCTCGACGGCCGCGACCAGTTGGGCGCGGTGGGCACTGTTGACGTGGTGGAGCATGCGTTCGGCCTGGTCGAGCAGCGGGTCGGGGTCGGCGTCGAGGTAGTCGTCGGAGTCCAGGACGCCTGACTCGGTGCCGGTCAGGTAGACGACGTCGGCCACGTCGACGCGGAGCAGCCGGGGGGCTCGGCCGGTGTTCTCGATGACGGCGAACAGGTCCTCGTCGGGGCAGCGTTCGGCGATGGCGATCGCCGTCTCGCGCACCTCGTGGCCGGGGACCGTGGAGGCCCAGCCGCGGATCTTCAGCATGCCCCGGGCGCGCTCGGTCTCGCCCAGGCTGCGGGTGGCGACCAGGTCGACGGTGACGGCCAGGTCGTCGCGGCAGCCGTACAGGACCTCGCCGGGTTTGACCAGCAGGACCGGGCGGCCCTGGGCGTCGACGCCGCCGCGCGCCGGGAGCGCCTTGAGCTCGGAACCGGCCACCGCGACGTGCGTCGGGGCGGCCGTGGCGGCCAGCGTCCGGACGCGTTCGGCGATCGGGGGAGCCGAGACGGGCTGGGTCATCGTGACTCTCCTTCTGGTCTGTTAAGGTAAGGCTTACCTTAATAAGGGTTACCTAACCACAGAGGAGTGCGCGTGCGCTACACGGGTCCGAAGGTGCGGTTGTCTCGGCGGGCGGGCGTCCCGCTGACCCGCAAGGCCGTGAAGTACTTCGAGGCGCGGCCCTACCCGCCCGGGGAGCACGGCCGGAAGACCAACCGCCGCAACGTCGGCGACTACGGCATGCGGCTGATGGAGAAGCAGAAGCTCCGCTGGTACTACGACGTGTCCGAGCGCCAGCTCCGCCGCTACTGGGACCTGGCCGTGCGCCGCCCCGGCCGCTCGGGCGAGGAACTGCTGGCCATCCTGGAGACCCGCCTCGCCTCGGTCGTCATGCGCTCCGGCCTGGCCGCCTCGATCTACGCGGCCCGCCAGTACGTCAACCACGGCCACATCACCGTCGACGGCCGCAAGGTCGACATCCCCAGCTACCTCGTGAAGCCCGGCCAGGTCATCGGCGTGCGCGGCAGGTCACGCCAGATGCAGCCGTTCGTGGCCGCCGCCGAGGGGACCTACGCCGACGACCGCCCGGCCGCCTACCTGTCGGTCGACCTGAAGGAGCTCACGGTCACGCTGGTGTCGGCCCCGACGCGCGAGCAGATCGCCGTCCCCGTCGACGAGCAACTCGTCGTGGAGCACTACTCTCGTTAGCCTTTGGCGAGCGTGCAAGCTGGGGAGACGGCTACCTGATTCCCTTCTGGGGCGTCATCGGGCCGTCGCCTGGGGCCTTCTGCGGGCGGGGGTCAGGTAGGGTCTTCGGTGATCTCGATGACGTGAAGCGGGTTCTCCAGGGCCCTCGACGGCCCTTTCCACTTCTCGGCGTTGACGGTCAGGATGGGGCAGACGCTCGCGTCGGCGATGGCGGCCACGTGCGCGTCCCAGGGATCCAGGCCGGTCGCGGCGATGACGCGGGCGAGAATAAACGCCTGCTCAACGTTTTGGAGCGGCGCGACCGTGACCACGTCCAGGTTGGCCACTCCGGCAAGGAGGTCCTCGGCGTCGGCGCTGTGGTGCAGCGTCGTCCCGACCCCTGCCAGGGCCAGAGCGGGGACGACGAGCGGCTGCCCACGGTCGTCACTGCGTTGCAGGAGGGTGATGAGCTCGGTCTCGCCTCGGGCGACCTCATCCAGGACGCTGAGGTCCAGGATCAGGGGGGTGGGGACGTGGGTCACGCGGCACCGGCGGTCGGGAAGCCGTGTTCGCGCATCTGCCGGTCGACTGAGGCCATCATCCGGTCGACCTTCTCCAGGATGTCCGGGTTGGCGGCGGCCTCGTCGAGCTTGTCCTGCCACGCCTTGGACGCTCGCAGGTCGCGGGCGTGGAGTGAGGCCAGCGCCGCCGAGACGACCGCGCTGACCGACGCGGCGCGGCCGGTCTGGACCATGCGTTCGGCAAAGGCGTTCAGGGCCGGGTCCACCGTGACGGTGATCCGCTTCTTCGTTTCACTCATACAAAAATCATACGGTTGGTGATCGCCTGCCACCAGCAGTTCCCGCACAATCGGCACTGCCGTTGGATCTGGAGTCGCCAGATCCAACGGTTGTATCGCCTGTGGGATGCTCGAATCGGATGTTCCAGACTCTTTCGTCATCCAGGTCCACCACGAGAATGCCCTGTCCGATCTACCCAGAGCGTGCTGTCGCTGGGGCAGAGTGCAGGCGCAGTGCTCTCGTTAGCCTTTGGCCGGGGATCGCCGTATTTCCCAGGGTCCCCGGGCATTCGTACGATCGCGATTACGCTCGCCTGCTGTTCCTGTTCCGCTTCCCCCGGGGGCAAAAACGGTGCGTGAGCGTGTCCGGTACATCATCGAGTCCAAGCGGTTCCAGCAGGCGATCATCGCCGTCATCCTGCTCAACTCGGCCACCCTCGGCGTGGAGACCTCCGCCGACGCGATGGCCCGCTACGGCGACCTGCTCCACCTCATCGACCGCGTCTCCCTGGTCATCTTCGTCGTGGAACTGGCCGCGCGGCTCTACGTCCAGCGCGGCCGGTTCCCCCGCGACCCGTGGAACGTCTTCGACTCCATCGTCGTGGCGGTCTCGCTCATGCCGGCGGCGGGCGGCCTGACCGTGCTCCGGTCGCTGCGGGTGCTGCGGGCGCTCCGGCTCGTCTCGGCCGTGCCGAGCCTGCGCCGGGTGGTGTCCGCGCTGCTCACCGCCGTTCCCGGCGTCGCCTCGATCGCGGCCCTGCTGGGCCTGGTCCTGTACGTCGCCGCGGTGATGGGCACCCGCATGTACGGCCACGTCGCCCCCGACTACTTCGGGAACCTCCAGACGTCGCTGTTCACCCTGTTCCAGATCATGACCGGCGACGGCTGGTCCGACATCACCCGCCAGGTCATGACGGTCTACCCGTCGGCCTGGATCTTCTTCGTCTGCTTCGTGCTGATCTGCACGTTCGTCGTGGTGAACCTGTTCATCGCGGTCGTGGTGAGCGCGATGGACGAGGAGGAGGTCGAGGTCAGCGAGCGGATCCTGGCCGAGCTGGCCGAGCTCAGGGAAGAGGTCAGGTCGCTCCGCGAGCCAGCAGGCGCCCCGTGATCTGGGGGAACCAGACCTGCCATCCGGCGACGGCGAGCAGGCCCAGCACCAGACCCCAGCCGGGCAGCGGCAGCAGGCCCAGCACGACCGGGCCGGCCACGGCGGGCAGCGTCCAGCCGAGCAGCCAGCCGACCGGAGGCCGCGCCGCCGCCGCGATGATCCCCGACGTGAGGAAGTAGACGATCGTCCCGCCGCAGAGGGTCCACCTCACCGCCTCCTCCAGGTGGCCCTCCGGATGGGCGACCAGTGCCCCGAGCCCCGCCGCGATGGCCGCGATCCCGGCGGTCATCGCGAAGTGGCCGGGCAGCGTGATCCGGGGCTTCATGTTGTGGACGGGGGTGGCCGAGGCCCCGTAGCGGAGGGTCAGCCACCAGAAGCAGACCAGCAGCCCGAAGCCCGCCATGGCCGACACGATCAGCGGCCGGGTCCACTCGATCTCCGAGGTGGACACCACCACCTGCATCACCGCCTCGCCGAGCACGATGATGACGAACAGGCCGAGCCGCTCGGCGAGGTGACGCTCGTTGAGCCGCGCCGGTTCCGGCAGCGTGAACGGCCTCCTGACCCGCCCGCGCGTCGCCGACCGCTGCCGGTGCTCCTCGAAGCGCCGGTTCATCCGGTTGAGCCGCTCCTCGCTGTCGCCGCTGCGCAGGAACGAGATGACCAGGTCGAGCGCGATGCCGATGCCCCACAGCCAATAGCGGGTGGGCGGGTGGTGCGCCCAGATCGAGATCACCCAGGGCGCCAGCCCGGCGCCGTTCTGCGCCGCGGGCCAGCCGCCGAAGAACGTGTTGGTGGAGCCCCAGGTCGAGGTGGCCAGGAGGCGGCAGTAGACGTAGGCGATGGCGAACGCGGTGCCGTGCGCCCCCGTGGCCTCCGGCACGCTCGCCGCCATGACCGCGATCCCGAACATCGCCGCGAGCATGGCCCGCTGACGGGTCTTCTCGCCCGCGACGTTGGCGTAGAGCGTGAAGGAGGTCCAGACGCTCCAGATGGCGTAGTAGAGGCCCAGGAACAGCAGCACCCGTTGCGGGTCGAGCGGGTGTTCGGGCGTGGGATGCAGGATGTGGGCCAGCTGCGCGACGGCCACCACGATGATCAGATCGAAGAACAGCTCAAGCCAGCTGGCGTGCCGCTCACCGGATTCCACCTCAGACACGGACAGGAATGTACGCGTGAGACCCGAGATGTCCTAACCGATGCCCAGGAGCCTCAGCTGCCTCGCGAGGGGTTCCGCGCCCCGGCGGTTGTCGATCTCCACGTGGGGCACCACCGGCGGCTCGTCGACCTTGATCGCCCGCAGGTAGCCGTCGAAGGCGGCCAGCTTGCCGCGGTCGCGCTCCAGGCCCCGGGCGACGATCCGTTCGCGCAGGGTGGCGGCGTCGGACCGCACCCAGAGCAGCCGGATGTCGCCGCCGCCGAGCTCCTCGGCCCACTCGTCCCACCGGGTCTTGCTGTGGACCTGGCTGGTGAAGGGGCCGCTCAGCAGCACGGGCGTGCCGTGGCGCCGGATCTCCCGTGCGGTGGCGGTCATACCGTCGTATTCGTACCTCTTTATATGGACGTCGTACCAGGGTCCCTCGCGCTCGCCCTCGTCACGCCCGGCGGCGGCCAGGATGCCGCTCACCATGCCGCCGTACATCGTGTCCTTGTCGAGCAGCGCCGGGACCGGATCGAGGCGGGCCAGCAGGGCCTCGCACAGGGTGGTCTTGCCGGACCCCGGGGGGCCCGCCACGATCCAGCAGGTCATCGATCGTTCCTCGGCGGCCCCATCGGCTCGATCTTCGGGTCGGCCCAGGGGCCGCCCATCGCCTCAGGGGTGGCGGTCAGCCGGTTGGCGGCCATGGCGCTCACCCGCAGGCCGAACAGGCCGTGGTCGGGATCGATCGCGACCAGGCCGTAGCCGGCGTCGACTTCCTCGTTCTTCAGCCGCAGTTCGCGCAGCGCCATGTCCATGGTGGCGCCGCGCGGCAGCCGTACCGTGATCAGTACCATCAGACCATCACTCCGCTCGCCCTCGCCCGCAGGGCCTCGACGATGCCGGGCACGTTCACGACTCCGTATCCGTAGTCGTAGTCATACCCCAGCACACCGCGATCATCGGCACTTCTCATCAGCAAAGTGCGCAAATGGGATGGTGACAGGACCGTGGACGGCACCCGCGACCGGATCGCCGCCACGACCCCGGCCGCGACCGGGCAGGCCGCGCTGGTGCCCGAGTCGGGCTCGCCCGGCCCGAAGGCCCCCGACCCGGCGAAATGGGTGTAGGCCGCCAGGTCGGGCTTCATCTCGGCCAGCCGCCCGGGGCCCTGGGAGGAGTAGCCGACCCGCTCGCCGGTGACGTCGACCCCGGCCACCGACAGCACCGAGGGGTGGGAGTTGGCGCCGGAGATCGGCCGGTCGGGGTAGGCGCAGCGGCCGTCGGGGCACTCCCGGCCGCAGTTCCCGGCGGCGAACAGGATGTCCGCCCCGGCGGCGGCCAGCGAGCCGACGATCAGGTTGAACGGGTGGGCGGCGTTGTCGGAGTAGTTGCCGGGGTGGCCGGGCGGGAAGTCCCACTCGGGGGAGAAGGAGCCCCAGGAGTTGGTCACCACCAGGGCCCGGGACTCGGCGGGCTGGGCGTCGAGGACGGTCCGCAGGTGGGCGAAGGCGGCCATCGCGTCGGACAGCAGGCCGTCGAGCGCCGATCCGCCGGGACGGCGGGACAGCAGCACCGGGATGTCGATCACCGACGCCTTCGGGGCGGCGATCAGCGCGTCGAACGCGCACATCGAGCCGTGGTCGACGTCGTAGGCGCCCGGCCGCCCGGAGACGCCGTCGGGCTTCCAGCTCCGCTCCCGGTCGAGGACGAAGTCGCGGCCCAGGGCCGCCGTCACATGGCGCTGGTTCACCCCGGTGTCGGTGACGGCCAGGGCGACCCCCGAGCCGTCGTACCCCTCGGCGTGGAGCCTCTCGACGGCGAGCAGCCGCTCCACGTCGCGCCAGTCGCCGACGGGACCGTCGCCGCCGCAGGTCAGCGAGGTCTGGATCACCGGGTCGGCGAACACGCCGACCACCCCGGCCCGGCCCGGCAGCAGGGCCAGCCGCGTCGACACCTCGTCGTCGGCGATCTCGCCCCGGACCAGCACCGACGCGTCACGGGGCGCCATCGAGAAGATCAGCGGCTGGTTCAGCGACAGCGGGTCGCCGCCCGCGCGGGCCGGGATCGGCCGGGGCACCGCGACCGGGGTGAAGGCAGGGTCGAGCAGCACGCCGGGGAGCCCGTTGACGACATCGCCGGCCGTGGCGGTCACGGCCGGGTCGGCGACCGCCGCGACCACGTCGGGGGAGAGGCGGAGCTGGACGAGCACGCGCATGGGGCAGGTTCCATCCGGTGAGGGGAGTCGACGCCCCTTAATCTCGCGTACGGCCGCCACCGGGTCCACCCTACGAACACCGGCCAATCCCCTCCGTAACCGCCGAAACCAGGGGCGCGGTACGACGATCTAACTTCCCGGCCTGTGCAGCACGACGAAGCCGTCCGCGCTGAAGACGATCCGGTATCCGTCGGCCTGGCGGGCCGACACCGCCCGTCCCTGGTCGGCGGCGCTCCGCCACGGATAGGTCCACTGCGAGAGGTCGGCCACCACCCAGGGCGCGCTCCGGGACCCCGGCTCCCAGAGCAGCACGGTCGTCCGGTGGGTCATCATCGGCCCGATGTGGTTGGCCGCCTCGACCACCGCGCCGTCGGGGACCCGGCCCATGGCCTCGTGGGCCGCCGCGGCGCGCGGGTACCTGTCGTAGAAGCCGGGGTCGGCGAGCTGGTCGAAGGCGAAGCGGGGGATCTGGGTGACCGCGACGGCCGCCACCGCGACCGCCCACGTGGTCATCGCGGCGCCGCTCGCCGGGACGCGCCTCAGCAGGCGCGCGGCGCTGTCGGCCCCGGCGCAGAAGACGATCACCACGACGAAGGCGTTGTAGTGGTGGTCCCACGACCACCAGAGGCTGTAGTCGGAGACGAGCCGCTCCAGCACCATCGGGGCCGCCGCGAGGATCAGCGGGGAGAACAGGCACAGGAACAGGGTCAGCCAGCAGAGCAGCACCAGCGTGTCGATCTTCATGGCGTCGCCGAACACCAGGTGGAGGGTGTGGAGAGGGTCGCGGACCAGCGTCCACAGCGCCGCCGGGAGCGAGTCGCCCAGGTGGTCGTAGCGCCAGTGGTTGTCGTCGGAGCCGCCCGCCAGCGGGATCAGCACCCCCCGGACCAGCGCGAGCCCGCCGATCCCCGCCGCCGCGACGATCGCGCCGTCGAGCCGGCGGCGCGACAGGGCCAGCGCGGCCCCGAAGCCGATCAGCATGAGGCCCATGTCCTCCTTGACGAGGAGCAGCCCGCACGCCGCCAGGTAGGCGGGCAGCCGCCGGCCCGCGTCGAAGCGCTCGATCATGACCGCGCTCAGCAACGGCACGAACATGACCTCGTGGACGTCGAAGTTGACCGCCTGCGCCACCGGCCACGACACCGCGTAGGCGCCGGCGACGAGATAGGCGGCGGCCACCCCGAGCCTCCTGCGCGCGAACAGCCACAGGGAGGGGATCGCCGCGGCGAACAGGACCGCCTGGCAGACGATCAGGGTGCGCGGCCCGTCGGCGATCCAGTAGAAGGGCGAGAGCAGCGCGTAGACGGGGGAGAAGTGGTCGGCCAGTTGCAGGGTCTCCGGCCCGAGGCCCTTGGACACCCCGACCGAGGGCGTGTACGGCGCCCCGAACGACGCGTAGCCCCGCACCGCCTGGTCGACGATCACCATGTCGAAGGTGGTCGCCCGGAAGGTCGCGAACCGCACCAGTCCCAACACCGCGTAGACCACCGCCGCCACCCAGGCCATCGACCCGACCCCGAGCCGGTGGGTGGTCAGATGGCGGGTGAGCGGGAGGAACACCCTCACATCGTCCCAGAGCCCGGACAGGAAAAAGCCCGTCCGCCTGGCCTCCGGGTGGCACATCCCCGTGGCGCCGAGGTCGGCGAGTTCGGCGCCACGAAGAACCGGAAGGCCAGGCGGACGGGAGTCCTGGGGTGTCCTAGGCCAGCGTGCTGAGAGTGGTGGGTGGTATCTCCACGGTTGTCGGGTTGGCCAGGACACGGTCGACCACGACCCCGGCCGCGCCGCGCGAGGCGGCGCCGAAGCCCAGGTCGGAGGCGACGAAGGTGCAGCGGGCGACGGAGCCGGTGACCCCGAGGCGGGCGAGCTCCGCCTGGGCGCGCGGGAGGATGTGCCCTTCCAGCCGCGCGAAGAAGCCGCCGACGACGATGACCCGGGGGTTGAAGAGCCGGACGAGGGTGGCCGAGCCGCGGCCCAGCCAGCGGCCGACCTCCGCCAGGGCGTGGTCGACCTGGGGGTCGCCCTGCGCCAGACGGCGTTCGATCTCGCTCAGGCGCTCCTCGGGGTCGCGGACGATGCCGTCACGCACCCCGTAGGCGTGGTCGGGGGTGACCATGCGGACCAGCGCGGCCAGGCCGACCTTGGTCTCCCAGCAGCCGATCCGGCCGCAGCCGCACCGCTCGCCGGAGGAGTCGACCATGACGTGGCCCACTTCGCCGGCGAAGCCGTCGGCGCCGCCGAGGAGGCGACCGCCGGCGATGATGCCGCCGCCGACGCCGACCTCACCGGTCAGGTAGACCATGTCGGCCGAGCCGGAGGCCACGCCGTTGGTGAACTCGGCCAGCGCCGCCAGGTTGGCGTCGTTGGCGACGGTGACCGGGACGCCGGGGGCGACCTCCCAGAGGCGCTCGGCGACCGGGACGCCGTACCAGCCGAGGTTGGGGGCGACGTGGACGACGCCGTTGGTGCCGTCTATGAGGCCGGGCACCGCGACCGTTATCCCGGCGACGCGGACGCCGAGCATGTGGAGCTCGGCTATCGCGTCGCGGGCGACCCGGGCCAGCTCGTCGAGCGAGGCCTCGGGCTCGCAGCCCATCGCGTCGAAGCCGACGCGCCGGTCCACCAGGACGCGGCCCGCCAGGTCGGTGGCGAAGGCGGCGATGTAGTCGACGTTGATCTCCAGCCCGAGGGCGCCGACCCCGGCGCCGTCGAGGGCCAGCGCCAGGCCGGGGCGGCCGACGGAGCCGGCGTACTGGGGGCCCATCTCGCGGATCAGGCCGCGCGCTCGTAATTCGCCGACGAGGCTGGTGACGGTGGCCTTGTTCAGTCCGGTCTCGGCGGCCACCGCGGAGCGCGACCGGGGGCCGTGCTCCTTCAGGTGGCGCAGCACGAGCGACAGGTTCGACCGGCGGATCATGGTCTGGTCCACGGGAACGCCGGTGGAGCCGTTCCTGCCGAGGGCGGGGCCAGAAGTCAGTCGCACGTCTTGCACCCCGTCGTTCCGCTCGTGACCGTTCGTCTCGAATTAATTTGCATGCCTTGCCGAATTAAATGTCCCTGACGGGTGTGCCACAAGTGTCGAACCGCTTCGCCTTGCATTACAGTTTCGTAACGTGGAACACTCGCCCGGTCGGTGGTAACCGAGGGCTGTACACCAGGATGACGGGTGTGTTAGAAATCGGTAAATTCCGTCAACGAGCACGCAAAACCTAGACGGATCGGCGAATGTCGATGACGTGGCACCGTCTCGTCTTTCGGCGGCACGACCGGCAGAACCAGTTGTGAATGAGGGCACAAGCGCGGCGGCGCGCGCCTTGCCTGACTGAATCCCCAGGTCAGGAAGGACCACCCCCCACATGACTCGACCTCACCTGCGGTCGCGGGCGTTACGCGCCCTGACCGCGATCATGGTGACGATGGGCGTTGTCGCGGCGCCCCAGAGCGCATACGCGGCAGACATCCCAGCATCGGACTATCAGCAGATCGCGCTCGCCACCGGACCTGGCGAGCTCGGCGAGGCGATGTCCCTGGCCGTCCTGCCGAACCGCTCGGTGCTGCACACCGCGCGCGGCGGCCAGGTGCGGATCACCGACGTCAACGGCAACACCTCCCTCGCGGGCACCCTCAACGTGTACACGCACGACGAAGAGGGCCTCCAGGGCGTGGCGGTCGACCCCGGCTTCGCCACCAACCGGTACGTCTGGCTCTACTACTCGCCCCGGCTGAGCACCCCCGACGGCGACGCCCCGACCACGGGTGACCAGAGCACCTGGAACACCTGGAAGGGCCAGTTCTACCTGTCGCGGTTCACCCTGAACACCAACAACACCCTGAACATGGCCAGTGAAGTGGTCGTGCTGCGGGTGGACAACGACCGCGGCCAGTGCTGCCACGCGGGCGGTGACATCGACTTCGACGCGGCCGGCAACCTCTACCTGACCACGGGCGACGACACCAACCCGTTCGAGTCGAACAGCTACACCCCGATCGACGAGCGCACCAACCGCAATCCGCAGTTCGACGCGCAGCGCTCCTCGGGCAACACCAACGACCTGCGTGGCAAGGTGCTCCGCATCAAGCCACAGGCCAACGGGACCTACACGATCCCGTCGGGCAACCTCTTCGCCCCGGGCACCGCGAACACCCGTCCCGAGATCTACGCGATGGGCCTGCGCAACCCGTTCCGGATGAGCGTCGACAAGGCGACCGGCATCGTCTACCTGGGCGACTACGGCCCGGACGCCGGTTCCAGCGACGCCAACCGGGGGCCGAGCGGCCAGGTCGAGTTCAACCGCATCGCCTCGGCGGGCAACTACGGCTGGCCCTACTGCACCGGCAACAACACCACGGCCGAGACCTACAACGAGTTCACCTTCCCGAGCGGCCCGTCGCAGGCCAAGTACAACTGCGCGGGGCAGCCGACCAACAACTCCTTCCGCAACACCGGCCTGCAGACCCTCCCGCAGCCGCGCCCGGCCTGGATCCGCTACGGCGGCGACGCGGGCTCCCCGGCGGAGTTCGGCGGCGGCTCGGAGTCCCCGATGGGCGGCCCCGTCTACCGGTACGACGCGAGCAGCACCTCCCCGGTCAAGTTCCCGCAGTCGCTCGACGGCCGCTTCTTCGCCGGCGAGTACGGCCGCCGCTGGATCAAGGCCATCGAGGTGACCTCCTCGGGCGGCGTGGGTGAGATCAGCGGGTTCCCGTGGACCGGCACCCAGGTCATGGACATGGCCTTCGGCCCCGACGGCGCCCTCTACGTCCTCGACTACGGCACCGGCTCGGGCAACCAGGCCCTTTACCGCATCGAGTACATCGGCGGCGCCAACCGCAACCCCGTGGCCAAGGCCGCCGGATCCCCGACCTCCGGTGTCGCCCCGCTCGCGGTGACCTTCTCCTCGGCCGGCTCGTCCGACCCCGAGGGCTCGGCGCTGACCTACTCGTGGAACTTCGGCGACGGCACCACCTCCACGGCGGCCAACCCGACCAAGACGTACACCACCAACGGCACCTACAACGTGACGCTGACGGTGCGCGACTCCGGCGGGCTGACCGGCACGGCCAACGTGACGATCACGGTCGGCAACACCGCCCCGACGGTGAACCTGCAGACCCCGCTGAGCGGCCAGCTGTTCAGCTTCGGCGACACGATCCCCTACACGATCTCCGTCAGCGACCCGCAGGACGGCACGATCGACTGCACCAAGGTGAAGTTCACCTACTTCCTCGGCCACGACAGCCACTCGCACCAGATCACCTCGAAGCAGGGCTGCTCCGGCACGATCACCGTCCCGACCGACGGTGAGCACGACGCCGCCGCCAACATCTACGGCGTCTTCACCGCCGAGTACACCGACAACGGCGGCCTGACCACCACGGTCACCCGCACCCTCCAGCCCCGGCACCGCCAGGGCGAGCACTGGGGCGCCCAGAACGGCGTCCAGACCGCCCAGCACGCGGCGGCCGAGGGCGGCACCACGGTCGGGTTCGTCGACAACAACGACTGGATCTCCTTCACGCCGTACAACCTGACCGGCGCGACCTCGCTCACGGCCCGGGTCTCCTCCGGCGGCGTCGGCGGCACCCTCGAAGTGCGCGCGGGCTCGGCGACCGGCACCCTGCTGGGCACCGCCACGGTGGCCAACACCGGGAGCTGGGACACCTTCGCCGACGTGACGGCCAACCTGAGCAACGTGCCGACCTCGTCGACGACCGTGTTCTTCGTCTTCAAGGGCGCCACCGGCCAGGGCAACCTGTTCGACCTCGACGCGTTCACCTTCAACGGCGGCACCTCCAACCCGCCGGCGGGGACAATCGAGGGCGAGGCGTTCACGTCGAACTCCGGCGTTCAGACCGCGGCCCACGCCGCAGCTTCTGGCGGTCTGACCGTGGGTTACATCGACAACGGCGACTGGGCGGGCTACTCGCAGGTGAGCACGTCCGGGAAGACCTCCTTCACGGCGCGCGTCTCCTCGGGCGGTCCCGGCGGCACCATCACGATCCGCTCCGGCAGCCAGACCGGGACGGTCCTCGGCACGGTCGCCGTCCCGAACACCGGCAGCTTCGACACCTTCGCCAACGTCTCCACCTCGCTCAGCGGCTCGGGCACCGGCGCGCTGTTCCTCACCTTCACCGGCGGGTCGGGCGCGCTGTTCGACATCGACACGTTCTCGCTCGGCAGCACCCCGCCGCCGGGCACGACGGTCGAGGGCGAGGCGTTCACCTCCACCTCCGGCGTGCAGCAGGCCACCCACACCCCGGCCTCGGGCGGGCTGACCGCCGGGCACATTGAGAACGGCGACTGGGCGGCCTACAACCAGGTCACCGTGAACGGCGCCACCCGCATCACCGTCAAGTACTCCTCGGCCGGACCCGGCGGGACCATCGAGGTCCGCGCCGGATCGGCCACCGGCACCCTGCTCGGCACGGTGGCGATCCCGCCCACCGGCGGCTGGGAGACCTTCGCGACGACCTCGGCCAACCTGACCGCCGGTTCCGCGACGGGCCAGGTCGTGCTCCGGTTCACCGGCGGCTCGGGCGCCCTGTTCGACGTCGACACCTTCACCATCCAGAAGTGAGGTGAGTCCATGAAGCGCTTACTGATGGGCGCGGTCGCCGCGGCGGCCGTCGTCGCCGCCACGCTCGTGCCGACGGCGGCCAACGCCGCCGACCCGGCCTACCAGGTGCTCGTCTTCTCCAAGACGGCGGGCTTCCGGCACGACTCCATCCCGCAGGGCATCGCGGCGATCCAGTCGATCGGCTCGGCCAACAACTTCACCGTCACCGCGACGGAGGACGCCGCGGCGTTCACCGCCTCGAACCTGGCCAACTACAAGGCCGTGGTCTTCCTGAGCACGACGGGTGACGTGCTGAACGGCACCCAGCAGACCGCGTTCGAGAACTACATCAACGGTGGCGGCGGCTACGTGGGCATCCACGCCGCGGCCGACACCGAGTACGACTGGGCCTACTACGGCAACCTGGTCGGCGCCTGGTTCCAGAGCCACCCGGCCATCCAGACCGCGACCGTCCGCACGGAGGACCGGGCCCACGCGGCCACGGCCCACCTGGGCGCGACCTGGTCCCGGTCGGACGAGTGGTACTCCTACCGCACCAACCCGCGCAGCAGCGTCAAGGTCCTCCAGAACCTCGACGAGGGCAGCTACTCGGGCGGCGGGATGGGCGACCACCCCATCACCTGGTGCAAGAACATCAGCAACGGCCGCAGCTTCTACACCGGCCTCGGCCACACCCAGGCCACCTACGGCGAGGCCAACTTCCGGACGCTGCTCCTCGGCGGCATCCGGTACGCGGCCGGCTGGGCCAAGCAGGACTGCCGCGTCGAGACCGGCTACACGCCGATCTACAACGGCTCCACCACCGGCTGGTCGCAGGCCGGTCCGGGCAGCTTCACCAACTCCGACGCGACCCTGAAGTCGACCGGGGGCCTGGGCCTGCTCTGGTACTCGGCCAAGGAGTACGGCTCGTACTCGCTGAAGCTCGACTGGAAGGCCGACGGCGACGACAACTCCGGCGTGTTCGTCGGGTTCCCGTCGTCCACCGACCCGAACTCGGCGATCAACAACGGCTACGAGATCCAGATCGACGCCACCGACACCTCCGACAAGACGACCGGTTCCGTCTACGGCTTCCAGTCGGCGAACCTCGCCGCCCGCGACGCCGCGCTCAACCCCCCGGGCGAGTGGAACGGGTACGAGATCCTCGTCGAGGGCGAGCGGCTGCGCGTCTACCTGAACGGCCGCCTGATCAACGACTTCACCAACACGGTGGCCAACCGGTCGCTGGCGCAGGGCTACATCGGCCTGCAGAACCACGGCACCGGTGACGACGTGTCGTTCCGGAACGTCCGCATCAAGGAACTGGGCGGCAACCCGCCCCAGCAGCCGGCCACGATCGAGGCCGAGTCGTACACCTCGAACTCGGGGGTCCAGCCCGCCGGTCACGCCACCGCCAGCGGCGGCACCACCGTCGGCTACATCGACAACGGCGACTGGGTCGGTTACGGCAACTTCTCCACCGCCGGGAAGAACAGCTTCTCCGCGCGGGTCTCCTCGGGCGGCCCCGGCGGCACCATCACGATCCGGGCGGGCTCCCAGACCGGCACGGTGCTGGGCACGGTCAACGTGCCGAACACCGGCAGCTGGGACACCTTCCAGACCGTCACCACCTCGCTGAACAGCAACGCCTCCGGGCCGCTGTTCCTCACGTTCAGCGGCGGCTCCGGCGCCCTGCTCGACGTCGACACCATCACCCTGGCCACCGGCTCCACGCCGACGCAGACCACGGTCCAGGGCGAGGCGTTCACGTCGCAGTCGGGCGTCCAGACGGCCGCGCACGGCCCCGCCGTCGGCGGGACCACGCTCGGCTTCATCGACAACGGCGACTGGGCCGGCTACAACCAGGTCACCGCCAACGGCGCCACCCGCGTCACGGTGCGCTACTCCTCCGGCGGACCGGGCGGCACCATCGAGGTCCGCGCGGGCTCCCAGACCGGCACCGTGATCGGCACCCTGTCGATCCCGAACACCGGCAGCTGGGACACCTTCCAGTCGGTCTCCGCGAACCTCACGAGCTCGGCCTCCGGGGCGATCTTCCTGAGGTTCACCGGCGGATCCGGCTCCCTCTTCGACGTCGACCAGTTCACGATCGAGAAGTAGCCGCTCCTGACGAGATGACGAAGGCCCCCCGGGAACTGTCCCGGGGGGCCTTTCGCCGTCTGGCACAGACATCCGCAGCCTGTCCTTTGGCTTCCGATCTTCGCGGTCGCACCGTTCAGCGGCCAGGGGCCTTTGTGTGCAGAACGGGTTATGTCTGCTTCGGGTGTGCCTGCCGGCGGTGGCGCCGCGGGACGAGTGCATCCTCTGGGGTGATCAGAGCTGTGCGCCGGCGCTTCTCGTGATCGGAATTGTCGTGATCGGTCGCTACCCTGTGGTCTCCGCTCATCAAGGGGAGAAATATGAGTCCGGTCACACCCGAGATGATCAACTATTACGTACAGCTCCTCAAGGACCTGAATCAGCTGGATCCCTATATCAACAACGCGATGTTCTGGATGGTGGTCCGAGGGCGGACAGAGCCCCTCACGGTCACTGATGTCGCGCGTCGGCTGGAGGTCGACCTCGACACGGCAATTCCCCGCACGGTGCTGGAGCCAGGGCGGGAGGAGGTCGTCGTTCTGGAACAGAGCGACGACGGTGTGGTCGTGCTGGGGTCCAACGCCTACATCGGCGATCCCGGCATCTGGGCCCGCCTGACCGAGAATGCGCAGGCGTGGGGTTTCTGGTGGCTGGTCAACAATGCCAACAGCTTGTTCTACGCCGCTGACGGCAAACTCATCACCGAGATGAACGTCTTCCATCCCAGCCCTGCGGAATGTACGGGCCGGAATACACGGGCACTGGACGATCACCTCGGTGCGATCAGGGCGCTCGTGGCACAAAGGGAGGCTGATGACCGGGCAGGGGCATTCGACGCTCCCCCCTATCCCAGATATCCGAACTTCCAGACCGCCCTGGCAACCGTGGAAGCGATGACAGGCGTTCGGTTGGACCTCGACCGGTTTACCCGAAAGCAACTGTCCATCCAAGCCCGCGGCCTGTAGTCGTCCCTCAGCGGCCTTGCTGCCGCCCGGTCGAGGGTCTTCAGTGGTCGGGTGTTGAATTGAGCGGCGACGGCGTCGAGGTTCTCGCGGGTGTGGACCGATAGGTCGGCGCCCATGGTGAAGTCGCTGATCATCGCCATGGACGCGGCACGGCGGGGCTGGCGCTGCTGGGCTAGGCGGCGGGGCCTGCGCATCGTGCGGCCGGTGCGCGGCGCCCGGGTCAGCTCGCGGCGCAGTTCACCGCGGCCGACCTTGCTCGGTCTGGGGTCCGGTCGCCGCGCGTCGGCTCGGGGCTGGTCCGCGTGTGGCCGGTACCGGGTGTTCATGGGATCCCGGTCGCGGCGGATCTTCGGCTGATGGTTGAGGGCGCACGGCCGCGCTCGGGACGCGGCAAAAGGAGGCACCGTCGGTCGTTTGACCGGCGGTGCCCCCTTCTTGTGTGACGTGTTCGGTTTCCAGCCGCTCCCGACGATCTGGCACGCTTCTAGAAGCCGCAGAGCTCCGCGAGGGACTTGTCCTCGGTCGCCTGCGAGTTGGGGGTCGGGACCTGCGTCGGCCTGGCCGCCGTCGGGGTCGGCGACGGGCTCGGCCGGGCCGGGCCGCTGCCGCTCGGCGAGGCGGTCACGCCCGCCTGGACGGGGGCCACGGCGCCGTTCGACTTGCGGATGGCCTGCGCCACCATCTTGTGGATCTTGGCCCAGTCGGCGCTACCCGGCCAGATCTGCGGCGGCACGAACTGGGTGCTGGTGATCTTGGCGTTCTTCACCTTCATGCCGAGCGTCACCAGGTGCTCCAGCAGCGGGCGGGGGATGTCGGTCCGGAAGAGCCGCTTCGCCGCCGACACGATCTTCGTGAAGTTGGCCAGCACGACCGGGGGCGACGCCTGCTGGGCCAGCGCGCCGATGACGCAGCGCTGGCGGCCCATCCGGGAGAAGTCGTCGCTGCCGACGCGGGAGCGGCCGTACCAGAGGACCTGCTCGCCGTTCAGGACGCGCTTGCCCGCCGCGATGGTCCCGGCGGTGCCGTAGACGCCGCCGTACTTGATGTCGGTCTGCACGTTGATCTCCAGGCCGCCGATGGCGTCGACCAGCGCGGCGAAGCCGTACATGTCGACCATGGCGTAGTAGTCGACGTGCAGGCCCAAGGTGGTGCTGATGGCGTCCTTGAGGGCGGCCGGGCCGCGTACCCCCAGGTTCGGGTAGTCCTCGGCGTACTGCCAGACCTCGTTCAGCAGGCCGCCGTTGGGCAGTTCGGCGCGGAAGCCGTTGGGGAACTGCCGGTTGAGCGGGCTGTTCTTGCTGAAGTGGACGTGCTGGAGGTTGCGCGGCAGCGCGAACAGGACCGTGTTGCCGGTCTGGATGTTGACGCTGGCCACCTGCATCGAGTCGGTCCGCACGCCGACCCGGTTGCCGGCCGCGTCGCCGCCGATGAGCAGGAAGTTGACCCGTTTCTTGCCGTTCCACGGGTCCTCGGCCTTGATGGGCACGGCGGTCGGGTTGCCCGCCTCGGCGTCGGAGGGGAAGCTCTCCAGTAGGTCCTGCGCGGCGTTGACCGTGGTCGCCGCGAACGCGAAGGGGGCCATCACCGCGACGCACAGCGCGCCCACGGCGATGCCCGACACGATCTGCCCCCGCTGCGGCAGCCGGTCGGGCTGCAGCGTGACGTAGGACATGAGCACCAGCCCGAACCACGCCACCGCGAGCACGGCCGACCCGACCAGGGCGGTCGTCAGCGTGCTCTCCCGGACGGCCGAGCCGACGTTGCCCAGGATCCCGAGGCCGAACACGACGGCCGCGACGAGGACGACGCCGAACGTGGCGAGGAAGATGTAGCCCTGCTTGCGCCGCCCGCTGCGCAGGTGCGCCGCGCCCGGCACGATCGCCGACACGGCGGTCCAGCCGATGACGCCGCCGGTGGTCAGCGGACGCCCGAACTGCGGCGCGCGGCCCCCCTTGCCGGGGCCCGCGGGCCTGGCGGGGCCGCCGGGCCGCTGGGGCGGCAGGGGAGCGGGCTTGCGCGGCGGTCCCGGCCGGGTGACCTCGTCGTCGGCGACCCGCTGCTCGGCCGGCGGACCCTGCACGGCCGGCGCGGGCGTGAACTGCGGCCCGGAGGCCGCGGCGCCCGAGTGCACGACCGTGTCGGGGCGGGCCGAGGCGCGCGGGCCGGCGTTCTTGGGGACCGGGTCGGGCTGCGGCCCGGCGGTCTTCGGGATCGCGGCGAAGGACCCGGTCTGCGGAGGCTCCGACGGACCCGAGGCCTGCGCGGGCTCGGTAGGCGGTTCTGCGGTCTTCTGCGGCTCTTCGGATGTTTCGTCAGCCGCCCCGCCGGGGAAGTCCTCGGAAGACTTCTGGGGGCGCTTACGGGTGCGTCTCTGACGTGACTCGTCTCCCGCGGCTCCCCCACGACCCATGGTCGACCGCTCCTCTGCTCGTTCTTGCCCCTGCGATGCCCAGGGATTCTAGCCCTCAAATCTGGACAACACTGAACACATCCGGAAAGAAGGCCTTGTCTAGGAGACGGCGTTCGCGGGCATCGCCCACGTGTTGCACTGATGCGTCCGCTGCTTCTGCCACCCCTGCCGGAACCACACCCCGTTGTTGGGCGGCGATCCGTGGTCGCGCGGCCAGCCGGGCTGGTCGCCGACGTTGCTCCAGAACGCGAACAGGTCGTCGCGCCGTCCGGCCGGAACGGGATAGGTCGGCGCGACCGCGCGCATGAACATCCCCGCGAAGCAGTTGGCCTGGAGTTCGAGCCGCCTGCTGAGCGCGAGCCGCTGACTCTCCGACGCCGACGCCAGCGTCCGCTCCCAGCGCGCCTGCGCGAGGCCGGTGAGCTGCTGCACGTGGTGGCCGTACTCGTGGCCCATCATCGCCGTGTAGGTGCCGTGCCAGGCGGAGAAGCTCGCGTACCCCGCGGCCTCGCCGTTGCCGTTCGCCATCGCCTTGGTGGAGGCGTAGACGGACATCGTGCGGGGGCAGTAGTAGGGCGCGGCGCTGTTGGACTGGGGGAAGTCCCCGCACGGCCCGCGGCCCTTGCCCGCCGCGATGACCCACTTCGGCCGCTCGAACGGGATGCCGACCTTCTCCAGCGCGGTCTTCCAGGCCTGGTCCATGCACTTGGCGGTCCGCAGGATGTGTGCCTTGATCTGGGCGTGCACGAACACGTTCGCGCCGCCGCCCCGGCAGCGGGTGCGGGGGAGGGGACCGGCCGCGTAGACGGTGTTCGATTTGAGCGAGGTGTTGAGCGGGGCCTTCTTCTGGGGCGCGCGGGTGGGCTCACCGGTGGGGCGGGCGCCGTCCCGCAGCGTCGTGACGACCGGCTCCCGCGAGGTCGCGCGGTCGCTCAGCGAGGCGCCGACGACGAGCACCGTGAACACGACGGCGATCAGCCCGAGGACGCCGCCGAGGATCGCCCCCGCGCTCGACTTGCGGCGCGGCTGCCACTGGTGAGGTAACTGGCGGGGCGGTCCGTAGGGTCCGGCGGGCGGGAGCCGCGTGCCGGGCGGGTACGGGTGCGGGGCAGGGTACCTCTGCGGGGGCTGTGGCGGGCCTCCTGAACCGTATGGGTGCCGCCCGGGAGGCGGCGGATACGGCTGGCCCATCTCTTTGACCCCCTTGGTTGAGAATGGGCAGAACAATACTGATTTCACACTCGTCACGGATGTCGCACCAGTCGGGCACGGCGCGTAATCATCCGAGGTGATCTCTGCGATGTTCCGGATTCGGACGGGTCGTCTGCCCTAGCGTCTTTGGCATGAATCTGCAACAGCTCCGCTATGTGGTAGCCACCGCAGAGCACCGCACCATGACCGACGCCGCACGGTCCCTCTACATCGCGCAGCCCGCGTTATCCCGCGCCATCCGGGACCTGGAACGCGAGCTCGGGATGACACTCTTCGCCCGCTCCGGGCGAGGGGTGGTCGTGACCGCGCAGGGACGCCGGGTCGTCAAGCTCGCCCGGGAGGCGCTCGACGCCGTCCGGGAGATCGAGGCGCTCGCGACCCAGTCGCACACCTCGGGTGCGGAACTGCGCATCGCGTCGACGCCGAGCCTGGAACCGGGGCTCGCGGGTCGCCTTCTGCCCGCCTATGTGGCGGAGCATCCTGGAATCCGCGTGCACATCGTCCGCTGCGACGGGCGGGAGAGCGTCGTCACCGCCGTCCGCGAGCAGCGGGCCGACCTCGGCCTGACCGATCTGCCGGTGCCCACCGACCTGGTCAGTCATCCGCTGGAGCGGCAGGAGATCGTGCTGATCTCGCCGCCCGGCCTCGACCTGCCCGACCCGGTGCCGATGAGCAGGCTCAACGGCATGCGGCTGGTGCTGCCCGGCCAGGGCAGCCCGCGCCGCCGGGAGTTCGACCAGATCTTCAGCTCGTACGGTGTCCGCCCCATCCCCGCGGTGGAGTCGGACGAGAGGGCCAAGTGGCTCCCGGCCGTGCGCGAGGGTCAGGCCTCGCTCCTGTGGTACCGCGGCATGGCCGAGCAGGCGGCCCGCGCCGGTCTGGTCGTGCGCTCGCTCGACCCGGCTCCCCGGAAGATCATCGCGATCGTGCACGCCCGCAAGCGGCTGCCCGCGACCGCGCTCGACTTCGTCACCCTCGCAGAAGGAGGATCCGCCGCTTAAAGGCTTGGACCGTTCCAAATCCGACTTGTCGGATTAGTGGGCCGGACCTGTGGGGGAACTTCTGGATCGGCCATTTCCCGAAGCACCACCGCAGTCCTGGCGACGGCGCGGAGCGAGACGCGGGCGGCCGCAGGCCGCCCGTGGCTCGCGCTGTGAACCTGCCCAAAAGAAGTAGGCTCCTTGGCGATGTCTACTCTGCGCCTTCGCGGCCGTGTGTTCGGTCCCGGCGACCACGCGATCATGGCCGTGGTCAACCGCACGCCCGACTCCTTCTACGACCGAGGCGCGACCTACGGTTTCGAGGCCGCCCTCGACGCCGCCTCCCGGCAGATCGCCGAGGGCGCCGACATCGTGGACATCGGCGGCGTGAAAGCGGGGCCCGGCGACGACGTCGACGTGGCGGAGGAGATCCGCCGGGTCGCCGACCTCGTGGCGGCCGTCCGCGCCCGCCACGACGACGTGATCATCAGCGTCGACACCTGGCGCGCCGAGGTCGGCGAGGTCGTCGCGGCGGCCGGCGCCGACCTGCTCAACGACACCTGGGGCGGCGTCGACCCCGGCCTGGCCGACGTGGCCGCCAGGCACGGCATCGGCCTGGTCTGCGCCCACGCCGGACGCGTCGAGCCGCGCACCCGCCCCCATCGGATCGCCTACGACGACGTGGTGGGCGACGTGGTGGCGTACACGACCGACCTCGCGGAGAAGGCGCTCGCCGCCGGGGTGGCGCGCGACCGGATCCTGATCGACCCCGCCCACGACTTCGGCAAGAACACCTACCACTCCCTGGAGCTCAGCCGCCGCCTCGACGAGATGGTCGCGACCGGCTGGCCGGTCCTGGTGGCCGTCTCCAACAAGGACTTCGTCGGCGAGACCCTCGGCGGCCTCCCCGTCGACCGGCGCCACGCGGGCACCCTCGCGACCCTGGCGATCTCGGCGCTCCAGGGCGCGCGGGTCTTCCGGGTCCACGACGCGGCGTCGGCCCGCAAGGTCCTGGACACCGTCAGCCGTACATCACCGACAGGAACCTGACCAGGATCGCCTCCCTGGTCTTGGCCGGGAGGGCGTCGAGGACCGCGTTGACGGCGGCCATCTCGGGCTGGTCGCGGGAGGTCAGGTCGATGCCGACCGAGGCGGCCAGTTCCACGAAGGTGGGGTCGTCGAGTTCGTCCAGGTTGAGTGAGGCGATCAGTTCGGGGAGGCCCTCGGGGACGAGCGCCGGGCCCTTCTGGCGGGCGGCCTCGGCCGACTCGGCGATCACGGCGAGCATCGCGTCGACCCGCTCCAGCGTCACGCCGGTCACGGTGATGTGGATGTTGGCGGGGATCCCGGCGTAGGAGAGCTGGGGCTGGAGGAACCAGCCGCGCCTGCGCGCCTCGTCGGCGAGCACGAACACGTCGACCTCGGGCGAGCCCGCAATCGCGACCAGGGCGGCCTGCGGGTCGCCGAGCACCCGCAGCCCGGGGATCTTCGCGGCGCCCTCGGCGATCCGGCGGGTGGCCTCCAGGGTGGTCCGGCCCAGTTCGATGTAGCCCTCGCGGCCCAGCGCGTGGAGGGTGCCCCAGGCGCCGCCGAGCGGCCCGGCCGAGCGGGAGCTCTGCACGGTGGCGTTGATGATCGTGTAGCCGGGCCAGCCGGCCGAGGCGAAGTAGGCCTTGCGGCGCAGTGCGGCGTCCTTGAACAGCAGCACGGACGCGCCCTTGGGGGCGTACCCGAACTTGTGCAGGTCGCAGGAGATCGACGTGACACCCGGCACGGACAGGTCGAACGGCGGCACCTCGGCCCCGGCCTCCCGCAGCCACGGCAGCAGCCAGCCGCCGACGCACGCGTCGACGTGGCAGGGGATGCCGCGCGCGGCGGCCAGGGCCGCGACCTGCTCGACGGGGTCGATGACGCCCTGCGGGTAGGAGGGCGCCGAGACGACCACGAGCACCGTCTGCTGGGTGATCGCGGCCTCCATCAGGGCCGGGTCGACGGTGAAGGTCTCCAGATCGACCGGGACGGCGACCACCTCGACCCCGAGGTAGTGGGCGGCCTTGTGGAAGGCCGGATGCGCGGTGACCGGAACGACCATCTGGGGGCGCTCGATCCCGGCGGCGTCCCGGGCGGCCTTGACGGCCAGCATGATCGACTCGGTGCCGCCGCTGGTGAAGATCCCCGGCGCGCCGGGCTGGCCGAGCTCGGCCGCGACCGCCCCGACCACGTCCTTCTCCAGGGCGACCATGCTCGGGAACGCCGTCGGGTCGAGCATGTTGACCTCGAGCATCCCGGCGTAGACGGCCGCGCCGGCCTCGTGGACCTCGGGACGGCCGGTGTCGTACACGTACGCGGTGACCTGCCCGCCCCGGACGGGGAGGTCGGCCTCCTGTGCCTCGGCCAGCCGGGCGAGCAGTTCCTCAGCGGCCACGCCGCGGTGGGGGAGCATGCGATCACTTTACGGAACCCCACGCGTATCACGTGAGAAGGTGGCACCCAGGGCACAGCGGACAATTGTCCGTTCCGACGACAGATGGGACCTGTTTCATGCGAGTGGCAGCCTTCGTTGCCGGCCTCTTAGCCGTGCTGGTGGCGGCTCCGCCCGCCGTCGCCTCGACGGCCCCCAAATATCCGACCTCGTTCTCCCTGCCGGACGGCTTCACGCCCGAGGGCATCGCGATCGACGAGGGACGCTCGGCCTACTTCGGCTCCCGCACGACCGGGGCGATCTACAAGGCCGACCTGCGCACCGGGCAGGGCAAGGTGATCAACGAGGGGCCGGGCACGCCGTCCCTGGGCCTGAAGGTCAAGCGGAACCGGCTGTTCGTGGCGGGCGGCACCGCCGGGACCGCCCGGGTGCTCGACGCGCGGACCGGGAAACTGCTGAAGAGCTACACGCTGGCGACCGGCAACTCGTTCGTGAACGACGTCGTGCTGACCCGCGACGCGGCCTACTTCACCGACTCGACCAATCCGGTCCTCTACCGGCTCGACCTGCGCCGGTGGGGCCGTCTCCCCGCCGAGGCCGTCACGATCCCGCTGACCGGCGACATCGCCTACACGACCGGCATCAACGTCAACGGGATCGAGCAGACGCCCGACGGCAAGGGGCTGCTGCTGATCCAGTCGAACACCGGGAAGCTGTTCCGGGCCGACAAGAAGACCGGCGCGACCAAGCAGGTCGACCTCGGGACCGAGCTGCTGACCAACGGCGACGGGCTGCTCCTGGAGGGGCGCAAGCTGGTCGTCGTCCAGAACTTCCTGAACACGGTGACCTGGGTCGGCCTCGACCGCCGGGCGACGAAGGGCGCCGTCGACCGCAAGGTGACCGACCCGAGGTTCGACGTCCCGACGACGGTCGCCGCCTTCCGCGACCGCCTCTACCTGCCGAACGGCCGCTTCAGCACGCCCCCGACCCCGACGACGCCCTACACCGTCGTGGCCATCGACCGCCACTGACGCACGATGGGGGCATGGCGACCGACGTAGCCGCGACCGTCTGCGACTGGGAGGACGACCTCCGCCGCGCGGGCCGGGCCGCTCCCGCCGAGCTCTCGATGATGTTCCGCGTGGGCGCGCCGGCGCTGGCCCTGGCCTTCACGGCCGGGGCGGTGCCGGCCGCCGCGCTCGCCCCCCGGCCGCAGATCCCGGTGATCGTGCTGGTCCTGGTCTCGGCGGCGCCGTGGTGCCGCTGGCTGGTCAAGGGGGACGACGGGCCGACGTGGTGGTTCGCGGCGGCGGTGCTGGCGCCGCTGGGGGCCGCCGCGCTGATCGGGCCGGGCAGCCCGGTCGCGTCGCTGCTGATGCTGGCGGTCGGGCTGCTGCTGGTGGCGCTGAACGTCGGGTTCGCGCCGTTCCCCCTGGCCGCCGCGGTCACCGGGGCGACCTACCTGACGACGCTCCTCGTCGTGGTCGTCCTCGAACCGGTCGTCGTGGTGGCCGCCCACCTCGGGTTCGCCCTCACATTGGCCGCCGCCTACGCCGTGCGGGTCTGCCACGACTCCAGCCGCCTGGTCGCCCAGGCCCTGGAGGCGCTGGCCCTCCAGCGGGCCGCCGACCAGCGGCGGATCATGGCGCAGGACGTCCACGACGTCGTCGGGCACACCCTCGCCGTCACCATGCTCCACATCACCGCCGCCCGGATGGCGGTCAGACGCGACCACGCCGCCGACGCCCTCGAAGCGCTCGAAGAGGCCGAGCGGCACGGCCGGGCGAGCCTGGCCGACCTGCGGCGGCTGGTGAAGGTGCTGCGGTCGGGGGAGGAGACGCCGGGCGGGCCGCAGCCGGGGCTCGCCGACGTCGAGGCCCTGGTCGACAGCTTCCGGGGCGCCGTCGATCTCACCTTCTCCCTCGACGGGCCGGCGGTCGTCGATCCGGGGGCGGAGCTGGCGGCGTACCGGATCATTCAGGAAGCCCTGGCCAACGCGGTCCGGCACGGAACCGGGACGGCCCGGGTGTCGCTGACCCTGGCCGGTGGCGAACTGGTCGTGGAGGTCGGCAACCCCGTGGGGAGCGTGCGGGACGACGGGCCGGGGAGCGGGCTCGCGGGCATGCGCGAACGCGCCTCGGCCGCCGGGGGCGAGTGCGCCGCCGGGATGCGCGACGGGGAGTGGCTCGTGTCGGCGAGGATCCCGGCATGATCTCCGTGCTGCTGGTCGACGACCAGCCCCTGGTACGCGCCGGCCTGCGCCGCATCCTCGAACCCGAGGGGACCTTCACGATCGCGGGCGAGTGCGACGACGGCGACCAGGTCGCCGACGCGGTCGCCCGCTGGAAGCCCGACGTGGTCGTGATGGACGTCAGGATGCGCCGGGTCGACGGCGCGGAGGCGACCCGGCGGCTGGCCGGGGCCGCGCCGGTCCTCATCCTCACGACCTTCGACGACGACGGCACCGTGGCCGCCGCCCTGGGCGCGGGCGCGGCCGGGTTCATCCTCAAGGACGCGCCGGGCGAGGACATCGTCCGGGCCGTCACGATGGTCGCCGAGGGCGGGTCGTGGCTGGACCCCCAGGTGGCCGGGCCGGTGCTGACCGCCTTCCGGCGGGTGGCTCTCAAGGACCAGAAGGGCCGTTCGGCGGCGGAGCGGCTGACCCAGCGCGAACGCGACGTCCTGGCCCGGATCGCCCGGGGCGCCACCAACGCCGAGACGGCGGCGGCCCTGCACATCTCCGAGGCGACGGTGAAGACCCACCTGGGCAACATCCTCACGAAGCTCGACCTCAGGGACCGCCCGGCCGTCATCGTGTACGCCCACGACCACGGCCTGGCCTGATCACCACCAGATCGTCGCGAGCCAGACCTCGACCGCCGCGAGCACGATCAGCGTGACGTTCAGCCCGGTCTCCCGGACCTCGCCCCGCGACAGGTGCAGCCCAGTGGCCAGGACCTGGAGCACCGTGAACCCGATCGCGGCGGCGAGCGCCAGGCCGGGCAGGATCCCGGTGAGCGGCGGCAGCACGAGCCCGGCCGCCCCGAGGACCTCCATCACGCCGATCGCCCGGACCATCGGCATCGGGACGGTGTCGACCCAGCCCATCATGGGCGCGAGCCGTTCCTTGCTCTGGACGACCTTCTTGCCCCCCGCGTAGAGGTAGAACAGGCCCAGCAGTCCGGCGACGATCCAGTAGGCGATGGTCACGGCGTTCCTCCCTTGGCAGCGCCAGGCCATGATGGAGGAGCGCCGGACGCCGTACAAAAGGAACATCGGTGTGCGCAAGTAACCGGGAGTGGCCGTGTCACAGCACGAGAAGACCTGTCTGATCAGGGGAGACGCCGGTCGGACGGTCCGCGCCATCCTCGACCGCATCGGCGGCAGGTGGACCCTGCTGATCGTCGCCACCCTCCACGGGAGGCGGCTGCGCTTCGGCGAGCTGCGGCAGCACATCCCCGGCATCTCGCAGCGGATGCTGTCGCTGAGCCTGCGCCACCTCGAACGCGACGGGCTCGTCACCCGCACGGCCCACGCCGAGGTGCCGCCCCGGGTGGAGTACGAGCTCACGCCGATGGGCCAGAGCCTGATCGTCCCGGCGGTCACCCTGGCCGAGTGGGCGGCCGAGCACAACCCCGGCATCGAACGCAGCCAGACAGCCTACGACTCCCGGTCAGACCGGTAGCCGGACCGTCGCCCGCAGGCCAGGGCCCGCGTCGTCGAGGACGATCGTGCCGCCGTGGGCCTCGACGACCTCACGGGCGATGGCCAGGCCCAGGCCCGTCCCGCCGTCGTCGCGGGCCCGCGCGCTGTCCAGGCGGGTGAAGCGGTCGAAGACCCGTTCCCGGTCCTCCTCGGGGATCCCCGGCCCGTCGTCGGTCACGGTGATCACCGCCTGCGGGCCGGCCTTCCAGAGGCCCACGGCGACCTTGTCGTGGGCGTGCCGGACCGCGTTGTCGATCAGGTTGACCAGCACCCGGCCCAGGTCCATCTCCGCCCCGATCACGACCACCGCCTCGGCGGGGATGTCGGCGTCCAGGCCGTAGCGGGAGGCGGTCCGGGTCACCAGCCGGCCCAGCTCGACCGGTTCGTGGCGCAGCGCCCGGCCCTCGTCGAGGCGCGCCAGCGCCAGCAGGTCCTCGGCCAGCTTCGACAGGCGCAGCGTGTCCTCCAGCACGCCCTCGGCCGTCTCGCGCCAGTCCTGGCCGTCGGGGTGGCTGAGCGCCACTTCGAGCTGGAGGCGCATGCTCGCCAGGGGGCTGCGCAGCTCGTGGGCGGCGTCGCTGACCAGGGCGCGCTGGCGGGCCCCGGCCTCGTCCAGGCGGGCCAGCATGTCGTTCAGCGTCATCGCCAGGGAGTGGACCTCGTCGTCGGCCTCGGGCACCGGCAGCCGCCGCGACGCCGACGAGCCGGTGATCTCGGTCGCGCCGCGCCGCAGCGCGCCGATGGGGCTCAGGGTCTGCCCGATGATCATCCACGACGCCCCGGCGAGCAGCACCAGCAGCAGCGGGGTGCCCAGCAGCAGCACGTGGCCGGTCGCCTTCAGGGACCGTTCGACCTCGCTGAAGGAGCGGGCCGCCAGCACCGTCACGCCGTTGTCCGCGCTCATCACGGTGACCCGCAGCACGGCGGGGATCCCGTAGGGCCGCCCGTCGAGGAACTGGGGCTTCCCTGACTCGACCGCGCTCCTCCTCGGCGCGGCGGGCAGCAGCGGGACCGTGCGATCGGTGGACGGCGTCGCCGAGGTGATCCGCCCGTTCCTGTCGATGACCTGCACGATCGTCGCCTTCGTCGGCACGATCTCCCCGTCGAGCCGCCCGGCGTCGGACAGCGCCACGATCTCCCGGGCCCGCGAGGTCACCTCGTCGTCGATCGTGGTGATCAGCGACCGGCCCAGGACGTTCACGAACACCCACGCCGCCGCGCCCAGCCCGACGGCGAGCGCGGCGGTGGCCATCAGGGTCAACCGGACCCGCAGGCTGCGCCGCCGCCACCACCGGAACGGGTTAACCGCCATCGCTGGCCAGCCGGTATCCCGCGCCCCGGACCGTCTGCACGGCCCCCCGGCCGAAGGGCGCGTCGATCTTGCGGCGCAGGTAGCCCACGTAGACCTCGACCACGTTGGGGTCGGTGTCGTAGGTGTCCCAGACGTGTTCCAGGATCTCGGCCTTGGAGACCACCTCGTCCGGATGGCGCAGCAGGAACTCCAGCAGCGCGAACTCGCGGGGGGTCAGGTCGACCGTCTTCTCGCCGCGCCGCACCAGCCGCCGCGCCGGGTCGAGGGTCAGGTCGCCGGCCCGCAGCACCGAGGGCCGCCGTCCGCCGCCGCGCCGCAGCAGCGCCCGGAGCCGGGCGACCAGGACGACGTAGGAGAACGGCTTGGTGAGGTAGTCGTCGGCCCCCAGGTCGAGGCCGTCGGCCATGTCGTACTCGCCGTCCTTGGCCGACAGCATCAGGACCGGCACCCAGTTCTCCGCCTCCCGCAGGCGCTTGCAAACGTTGTAGCCCGACAGGCGGGGCAGCATGATGTCGAGCACGACGATGTCGTACTCCCCGGTCGAGGCCAGGTGGAGGCCCTCTTCGCCGTCGTGGGCCAGGTCCACGGCGAAACCCTCGGCGCGCAGGCCCCGCTGCAGGGCCGCCGCCATCCTTCGTTCGTCCTCCACCACCAGAACGCGCATTTCCCCATTTTGCGGGTTGTGGGCTGTGACGTGGCTGAGAGGAGTCTCAGCAGGTCTCAGCCTCGCCTCAGGGCCGGTTGCGCATGGTGGGTGCACGTCCATCAGATTGGAGTGCATGAGATGTCCACGAGAGCACGCGCCGTGAGGTGGGGGGTCCCGGCCGCCGCGATCCTGGCCGTGGCGGGCGCCATCGGGGCGGGCCCCGTCATCGCGGCGGTCCAGGGGGACCCGCAGCTGCCGGAGCTGACCGCCGACCAGCTGCTCACCGAGGTCGCCACCCGGTGGGGCGGGGCGGGCGCCGCGCCGCCGATGTCCGGCACGATCGTCGAGACCGCCTCCCTCGGCATCCCCGGCCTCCCGGCCGTGCCGGGCGGCACCAGCCCGCTGGCGCTGCTGTCGGGGTCCCACGAGCTCAAGGTCTGGTACGGCTCCGCCGACCAGTTCCGCCTGGCGATCCCCGGGACCATGAGTGAGCAGAACCTGATCCACAACAAGGGCGAGACCTGGTGGTGGGACAGCGCCGCCAACACCGCCACGAAGATCAAACTCCCGGCCGAGGCGACGGCCCCCGCCCCCGCGCCCCTCCCGACCGCCGTGACCCCGCCCGACGCGGCCCGCATGGCCCTGGCCATGGCCGAGTCCGACACGGCCGTCAGCGTGGGCAACGACGCCACGGTGGCCGGGCGGGCGGCGTACGAGCTGGTCCTGGCGCCGAAGGCGGCGGAGTCGCTGGTCCGGGACGTGCGGCTGGCCGTCGACGGCGAGACGCTGGTGCCGCTGCGGGTCCAGATCTACGCCAAGGGCGCCGCCGAACCGGCCTTCGAGGTCGGCTTCGACTCCATCACCTTCGCCAGGCCCGCGCCGGAGAACTTCACCTTCACCCCGCCCGCCGGGGCGACCGTCACGGAAGGCGACCTGCCCGCGCTCACCCGGCAGCGCCCCCAGATGCCCGCCGGCGGCGACCCCGCCGTCACGGGCAAGGGCTGGACCTCGGTCGTCACGCTGCCCTTCGACGCGGCCAAGCTCAAGGACAACCCGATCCTGGCCGGGGCCAAGCAGGTCGAGGGCGGCAGGGTGATCACCACCAAGCTGGTCTCCGCCCTCATCACCGACGACGGCCGCCTCCTGGTCGGCGCGGTCACCCCCGAGACCCTGGAGAAGGCCGCCGGATGAACGCTCCCGCGATAGCCACGCGGGGCCTGACGAAACGCTTCCCGGGAGGTCAGGTCGCCGTCGACGGCGTCGACCTGGCCGTCCCCGGCGGTTCCGTGTACGGCTTCCTCGGCCCCAACGGATCAGGCAAGACCACCACGATCCGCATGCTGCTCGGCCTGGTCACCCCGACCGAGGGCACGAGCACCCTGTTCGGCGGCCCCGCCCGCGCCGCCCTGACGAGGGTGGGCGCACTGGTCGAGGGCCCGGCCTTCTACCCCTGGCTGACCGGCGCCGCCAACCTCCACCGGCTCGACGCCGCCAACCCGGTCGCCGACCCGTCCTCGGCGAAGCGGCGCGTGGCGGAGTCGCTCGACCGGGTGGGCCTCACGGCGGCGGCCGGCAAACGCTACAAGGCCTACTCACTGGGCATGCGCCAGCGCCTGGCCATCGCCGGCACCCTGCTGAGCCGCCGCGACCTGCTGATCCTCGATGAGCCGACCAACGGCCTCGACCCCCAGGGCACCCGCGAGGTCCGCGGCCTGATCAAGGACGTCGCCGCCGGCGGCACGACCGTGTTCGTGTCCTCCCATTTGCTGGCCGAGGTCGAGCAGATGTGCACCCACATCGGCGTGATGCGCACCGGCCGCCTGGTCGCCCAGGGCTCTCTGGGGGAGCTGAGGTCGGGTTCGTCCCCCCGCGTCGAGGTGGAGACCTCTGACGTGACGGCCGCAGCGTCGGCGCTGACCGGCCTCGGGCTGGAGAACGTGGCCTCCGCGCCGGGCCGCGTCGGCGCGGAGATCGGCACGCTGGCCCCCGAACACGTCAGCGACCTGCTGTTCAAGGCGGGGGTGTCGATCCGCGGCTTCCAGGTGATCAGGCCCAGCCTGGAGGACGTCTTCGTCGGCCTGACGGGGGAGGGCTTCGATGTCGACTCATGAACAGACGTTCGCCACGCCACCGAACGTGGAGGACAGCCCGCCGACCGGTCCACGTGGCAGGCCGGCCACCGAAGCGGGGTCAGAAAGGGTCTCGGGCGAAAGGGCCCTGGTCCCGGCAGGAAGCTCGGTAAGGGGTACCGGGGCGTCGGAGGGCGAGACGGGCCCGGGGGAGGTGGTTCCGGTTCCGACCGGAGACCTCGCGATGTCCGATGCGGGGGTGCCGGGCCACGAAACGGTGTCCGGCGAAATGCCGGCCGGGGGGCCGGGAAGCGGCATGGCGAGGTCCGGTGCGGGGGCCCGGGCGGCGGCGTGGGGGGCGACGCTTCGGCTGCTGCGGTCCGAGCTGGGGCTGATCTTCCGGAGGCCGCGTACCGTGGCGATGCTCACGGTCGTGGCGGTGGTGCCGGTGCTCTGTGGGGTCGCCATCCGGCTCGTGGGGGGTGACGGTGAGGCGATCATGGCGCAGGTGGCCGGGAACGGGCTGGCGCTCGGCTATGTCGCGTTCTCGGTCATGGTGCCGCTGATCCTGCCGCTGGTCGTCGCGGTCGTGGCGGGGGACGCCCTCGCGGGGGAGGCCGGGCTCGGGACGCTGCGCTACCTGCTCACCGCGCCGGCCGGGCGCACCCGGCTGCTGGGGGTGAAGTTCACCGGGATGGCCCTCTTCGCGCTGGCCACCTCGCTCGTCGTCGTGGTCTCCGCGCTGGTCACCGGGCTGCTGCTGTTCCCGGTCGGGCCGGTGACCCTGCTCTCCGGGACGACCGTGCCGCTGCTCGACGGGCTGCTCAGGATCGGCCTGATCGCGCTCTACGTCACGCTCGGCATGGTCGCGCTCGGCACGCTCGCCCTGGCGGTGTCGGCGTTCACCGACACCGCCATCGGGGCGATCGTCGCGTCGATCGTGGTGATCCTGGTCAGCCAGGTCCTGGCGCTCGTGCCGCAGCTCGACGCCGTCTCGCCCTTCCTGCTGCCCACGTGGTTCCAGCGGTTCGACGGGGCGCTCCGCGAACCGCTGGCCACGGGGGACATGGGTCAGGGGGTGCTGGCCTTCGCCGCGTACATCGCGATCTTCGGGTCGATCGCGTGGGCGCGGTTCACCTCCAAGGACGTCACCGCTTAGGCGGCAGGCTTGCGGCGCAGGGCCGCGATGGCGACGCCCACCCCGGCGAGGCCGACGACGACGCCGATCCCGCCGATGAGGCGGGCGGTGCCGTCGGCGCCGCCGGAGGCGTCGTCGTGGGCGGCGGCCACGGGGGAGGCGGCCACGGCCGGGGCGGTCGCCGGGGCGGAGGCGGCCGGGCTGGCGGCGGCGTGGTGGTCGTCACCCTCGGCCGGGGTCAGCTTCAGGGTGGGGACGGGGTGTTCGGCCTCGCCGCCGTCGGTCTTCGGCTCGTCCTTCCACTCGACGACCTCGCCGCTGCTGTAGGTCTGCTTGGTCGGGAAGTAGAGGTGGTCGGTCGTGGTGGGCAGGCCGCCGAGGGAGACCTCGAACTCCTGGAACTCGCCCGGCTTCACCTCGCCGCCCGACCAGGTGATCTTGGTGACGGCCTCGGTGATCTCGCCGTACTGGGACTGGACCGGGGTGGGCAGCTTGCCCTCGGTGACCTCGGCCTTCCAGCCGGGGACGGGCTTGACCGAGACGAACGGCAGCGGGGCGTCGACCGGGAAGGTGACCTCGATCTTGGTGGTCGAGGCGTCGTCGCGCTCGTTGGGGACGCGGAAGGCGACCTTGCTGAAGCTGCCCTGCGCCACGGAACCGGGCTGGATGGTGACGTGGGCCAGGGCGGGGAGGGCGAAGCCGAGCGTGAGGGCGGTCGCGGTCGCGGTGATCGTGAGGGCGCGGCGGATGATGGACATGACGAAGACTCCACTGGTCTCGCGGAAGGGAAGAGGGGACGGGTCTACAGCCCGGCCAGTGGAGGGCCTCGCCTGATGACGGCGTGCCGGAGGGGGCGTACAGAGGAGAAGGGGACGGCGGTCGCGCGGACCCGCACCTGACGCGGCAGCGCCGGAACCCGCGGCGCGGCGAGCACCCGCCAGGCGCCCACACCGAGCCGCCGCAGCACCGCCCACAGGGCGGCCTCGCCCCGGGCGAGCCACCAGGCGGCCACCAGCGAGGCGGTCAGGTGGGCCAGGATCATCCCGACCGACACCCCGAGCCCGCCGTGCCCGTGGTCGGGATCGATCAGCACCCGCGCGGTCTGCCCTTCGGTGAAGAGCTCGTGCAGCAGGGCCTGCATCCCGACCAGCAGCCCGGCGATCACGCCATGAGACCGCTCCCGGCCCGCCAGCGCGCAGGCCCCGGCGAACACCCCGGCCATCCCGAGACCGAGCGCGCCGAGCGCGGGCCCGTCACCCCCGCCGGCCTGGTGGCCGACAGCGGCGAGCGCGACACAGACGGCGGCGAAGGCGGCGGACCGGGCCAGCCGCAACCCGGGCCCGGCGGAGCGGCTCCGGCCGCGATCGTTCGTGATCGGGGGCCGGCCGACTCGTGGGCGATGGCCACGATCGTCCGCATGCGTCACCGGCGTGACGGCGGTGATCGGATGGCTCTTCGGCATGGCGGCCACATCTTCTCACGCTTTCACGCGGTGTCACCCTCACGCCCGAATCGATCCCGTCAGGAGCAGTGCGATATTTCGGTTTTTGTCGCTAATGTGGCCGCGCGAACCAAGAACGTTTTCGAGGTGGGTGACATGCGGCACTTCTTCGGGCTGCTGGTCGGGATCGTCGTCGCCGCCGCGCTGCTGTTCGGCGGGGGGTGGGCCTCGCGGGAGTCGCTGCGGGGATCCGTCAGCGACGTCGACCCCATCCGGGACAACCGCATGCTGATCGCGCTGGGGATCATGGCCGTCGTCGGTCTCCTCCTCGGGCTGGTGATCGCCGGCCGGATCTCGCCGCTCGCCACGTTCGTGCCGTCGATGGTGCTGCTGGCCTGGACGGTCGTGTACGCCATCGACGTCTCCCGCGCCACCAGCCTGGCCCCCACCGGCGCCTCCCTCCAGAAGGAGATCGCCGAGGCCGGCCAGGGGATGCTCGCGCTGCTGTCCTCCGGGGTCTACGGCCTGGTGGGGATCGCCCTGTTCGTGCCGGTGCTCATGCCGTCACGGTGGGCGGGTCCGCATCGGGAGTACGACGAGGAGTACGAGGAGCAGCCGGAGTACTACTGAGGTAGAGGTGGGCCACCACGTCCTCGATCGACTCCTGGCCGGGGACCAGCGCCCGCAGCTCCGCCACGCTCCCGTCGAAGGCCAGCCGGCCGTGGTCGATCAGCAGCACCCTCCGGCAGAGCCGTTCGATGTCGCCCAGGTCGTGGGTGGTCAGCAGCACCGTCGTGCCGCGTTCGGCGTTCAGCCGGGCCAGGAACGACCGGACCTCCGCCTTGGCCACCACATCGAGCCCGATCGTCGGCTCGTCGAGGACCAGCACCTCGGGGTCGTGCAGCAGCGCGGCGGTGATGTCGCCGCGCATCCGCTGGCCCAGGCTGAGCTGCCGGACCGGCGTCCGCAGGAACGGGGCCAGCTCCAGCACCTCGGTCAGTTCGGCGAGCCGCTGCCGGAACCGGTTCCGATCTACTTTGTAAAGGAGCCGGACCAGTTCAAAGCTGTCCCGCAGCGGCAGGTCCCACCAGAGCGTCGTCCGCTGGCCGAAGACCACCCCGATCCGCCGCGCCAGCGCCTTGCGCTGCCTCGTCGGGTCGAGCCCGGCGACCAGGGCCCGGCCGTGGGTGGGCGTGAGGATGCCCGTGAGCATCTTGATCGTGGTCGACTTCCCGGCGCCGTTGGGGCCCAGGCAGCCGACGAACTCCCCGGCCCCGACCCGGAAGGATAGGTCGCGGACGGCCGGGACGAGCGTGCCGCGCACCTTGAAGTCGCGGCCCAGCGAGATGGTCTCGATCATCAGCTTCCCGTCGATCGGTAGCGGCGGATGCCCGCCCGCCAGGCCAGCGCGGCGCAGCCCGCCAGCAGCAGGGCGGCCAGGGGCGCGGCGAAGCGGAACCAGGCCGGCAGGCCGAGGGGGTCGGGCCGGTCCAGGACGTACAGGGCGGGCTGCCAGTTGACGAAGGCCAGCGGGACGATGAAGGTCACCGCGCGGACGAGCTGATCGCCGTAGACCGACAGGGGATACTGCGTCAGCGTGACCCCGCCGTAGGTGAAGGCGTTGGCGATCTCGGGGGCGTCGACCAGGAGGAACTGGAGCGCGGCCCCGAGCGTGAACACCGCCGTGAAGATCACCACGCCGGTGAGGATCATCAGCGGCACCATCCACGCCCGCGACCACGGCACGACCGGCAGCGCCAGGCTGAGCACGATCACCGCCTGGGCCAGCCGGCCGATCCGGTGGGCGCCGAAGCCGTCGGCGGCCATCTGGACGAACGGGGAGACCGGCCGGATCAGCATGGTGTCGAAGGTCCCGGCCTTGATGTGCTGGCTGAGGCGTTCGATGTTGCCGAAAAGCGTGTCGGCGACGGCGAAGGCGACGCCGCCGGTGCCGTACAGGAACATGACCTCGCGGAGCGAGAAGCCGCCCAGGGTGGTGACGTGGAGGAAGACGATGCCGATGGCGACGGCGTCGAGGGCGTTGATCGCGAACGAGCTGACGATCGAGACGGCGAACGAGGTCCGGTATTGGGCGGAGGCGCGGGCCCACGTCCAGGCCAGCAGCAGGTAGCTACCCACCCTGCACCACCACCTTGCGGCGGGCCGCGACGGTGAGGAGCGCGCCGAGGCCCATCAGGGCCACCGCCCAGAGAAGCTGGAACCCCAGCGCCTGGAGAGGTGGTTCGGCGCCGAGCCACACGTCGGCCGGGACCTGGACCATCGCCGCGAACGGCAGCGCCTCGGCGACCGTGCGCAGCCAGCCGGGGAACAGCCCGAGGGGGAGCACCATCCCGCTGAAGAACATGGTCAGCAGGGCCGACAGGGTGTGGATCCCCCGGTCGTCGGTGGTCCAGCAGGACGTGAGCGTGACGAGGTAGCGCCAGCCGAAGCTGACCACGACGCCCAGCGCGAAGGACAGCGGGAACCAGGGGGAGACCGGCGCGACCATCGTGAACAGGGCCGCTCCGATGATCGTGGGCGGCAGGCTGCGCGCCAGGGTCAGGTAGGCGGCCCGGCCGAGGTCCTCGGCGAGGCTCCAGGCCAGCAGGGGAGCCGGTCTGACCAGGTCGAACGCGATGTCGCCCGACCGGATGCGGTCACCGAACGACAGGCCCCGGCCGAACACCTGCATGGGGCCGATGAAGGCCTGGGTGAGGAAGCAGAAGGTCACGGCCTCCGCGAGGGTGTATCCGGCGAGGCCGGGGCGGGCCTCCCAGAGGGCGATCAGGACGTATGCCCGCAAAACGCCGAAGACGGTGTTGGTGAAGGCTCCGGCGAGCGCGGCGGCGAGATAGGTGCTGTGCCGGCGGAAGCCGTATTGGAATAGGCGCAGGTAGAGGACGAAGGCGGCCACCTCCCGCCCTGGATCGTAACCCTGGAATTCACCCCTGCCGATCTACGTAACCCCTGTGTAACATCCTGGGTTACCTAACTAGGCATAAGGGAACGAAACGGACAAGGAGGTTCCGCATGAACGCTGAGATCGATGGAGACGTTCGCCCGGAATACCCTTTGAGCTGGCAGGCCATCGCGGCGAACGGGCTGATGATGGGCACGATGAAGCCCATCTCCGCCGTGCTTCTCCGCACGACCACGAGCATGGTCCTGACCAACCGGTTGATCCAGCTGAGCGGACGCCTGCCCAGCATGGTCCCGGCCACCGTTTCGATCGAACAGGAGTCCTTCGGCGCCTGCTCGGGCGAGTGGGTCCGGGGATCCGGGCACCCCGACTCTGACCTGAGCGAGCTCGACGAGGACAAGGTGGTGCTCTACCTCCACGGGGGCGGCTACTTCTTCTGCTCCCCGGTCACCCACCGGCCGATCACCTGGCGTCTGTCGGCCGTGACCGGGCGGCCCGTGCTGGCGCTCGACTACCGGCAGGGGCCCCAGCACAAGCTGGCCGAGTCGCTCGCCGACGCCATGGACGCCTACCGGGCGCTGCTCGACCGGGGATACCCGCCGGAGGGGATCATCTTGGCGGGTGACTCAGCCGGCGGACATCTCACGCTGGCCACGCTGCTCTCCCTGCGGGACAACGGGCTGCCGCTTCCGGCGGCGGCCATTGTTCTGTCTCCGTGGGCCGATCTGAGCGACGAGCGCAAGAAGGCCAACCGCTGGGCCGACCCGATGCTGTCGGCCGGCCGGGTGGAGTGGCTGTCGCGGCGCTGGACCGAGGGCCTGGACAACCGCGACCCGCTGGTGTCGCCGGTCTTCGGCGACTACACGGGCCTGCCGCCGCTGATGATCGTCACCAGCACGACCGAGGTGCTCCGCGAGGAGGCCCACCGGGTCGCCGAACGGGCCCGTGCCGACGGAGTGCCCGTACGGTATGAAGAGTGGCGGAAGATGCCCCACGTCTTCGCCATCCTGGCCGACATCGTCCCGGAGGCCCGGGAGGTCTTCCCGCACATGGGGACCTTCGTCGAGGCGGTCGAGGCGGCGGCCAAGGAACGCAGCGGCGACACCGCCGCCGCGTGACGGTGGTGACTGTTGATACCGCTGTGACCTGCGGATAGTTACCCCCGGGTCCCATTGAGCTAACCCGTTATGCCGCTTCTGTTCAGTTGGAGGCGCGGACCGTTCCATCCGGCCACAGTGTCCTGTGCGTACTTCTTTGATCGGAGAGGTAACTTCCGGATGGCACGAGGCGGAACGGGCCCCCAGAACGGCATGCCCCCCGGCGTGCGGCCGCTGACGGTGGGAGACCCGGTCATCATTGGCCGATATCTGCTGCTCGGCCGTCTCGGCACCGGCGGCATGGGCGTGGTCTATCTCGCGGAGCCGCCCGAGGGCGGCCTGGTGGCGTTGAAGACCCCCCACCCGATGCACCTCTCCGACGCGACCTTACGCGCCCGGTTCACCGAGGAGATCGAGTTCTCCCGCCGCGTGGTCCCCTTCTGCACCGCCGCCGTGATCGAGGACGGCAGCGACCACGACCGCCCCTACCTGGTCACCGAGTACATCGCCGGGCCCGGCCTCGCGCAGGTCGTGTCCGCGCGCGGCCCCCTGACCCCCGATCTGGCCTACGGCGTCGCCCTCGGCACGGCCGCCGCGCTGGTGGCCACCCACGACGCCGGGCTCGTCCACCGCGATCTGAAGCCGGGGAACGTGCTGCTCTCCCCGAGCGGCCCGTTCGTGATCGACTTCGGCATCGCCCGCGACCTCGACACGCTGGTCGCGCACACCCAGGCGGGGCAGATCATGGGCAGCCCCGGCTGGGTCGCGCCCGAGCGGCTGACCGGCGGCCCGGCGATCCCCGCCTCCGACGTGTTCGCCTGGGGCTGCCTGGTGGCCTTCGCCTCGACCGGCTACCACCCGTTCGGCGCGGGCGAGGCCGAGGTCGTGATGCGCCGCATCCTGCTGGAGGAGCCCCGGATCGCGGCCGTCCCCAAACTGCTCTGGGACACCGTCAACGCCGCCCTGCGCAAGGAGCCCGCCGAACGCCCCGACGCCGCCGAGCTGCTCTCGGCGCTGCTGGCCGCCGGAGGGGTCGGCCTCCCGCCGGACGCGCGGGTCGCGGTCGCGGAGGTCATGGACGAGATCTGGCAGCCGGTGCCCTATCCGAAGGGCCGGGTCAAGGAGGTCTCCAAGGCCGTCGCGGTCGCCGAGACCGGCGCGAGGGGCCGCCGCCGCCGGTCCGGCTCGGCCACCCAGCACGCCGGATACGCCGCCCTGGCCACGGTCACCATCGCGGCCTTCACGGTCGTGGCGGCCACCAGCTCCCCGGCCGGGGGAGTCCAGACCGCCGAGCCGCCGCCGGCGGTGCCGATGGTCGTGCTGCCCAACGAGGAGGGCGCCTCCCCGGAGGTGCTCGGCACGTCCCGGCCGCCGATCGAGGGCGAGGTCCCGCCGGGCGGCGAGACCAGCCCGGAGGTCACGGTGACCACGACCCGGACGATCACCCCGTCGTGGCCGGTCGGCGAGGACCCGTGGGGCACGTCCTTCCCCTCGCCCCCGCCGGGCGGGGGCTGGACCCAGGGCCCGCCGGACAACCCGGGCCCGACGACCACGCCGACCCGGACCCAGCGGCCGCCGACCCAGCGCCCGACTCCGACCGGCGGCATCACGACGGAACCGCAGTGGGGCGACGAGGAGTCCCCGCAGCCGTCGGAGAGCCCCTCGCCGTCCCCGTCGCCGAGCCCGTCGCCGAGCCCGTCCCCCTCGCCGTCCGGCGCGTGATCGCGGGGTCCTAGTGGAACTGGTCCTCCTCTGTCGAGCCGCGCAGGGCGGTGGTCGAGGAGTCGGGTGAGATGGCCGTGCTGACCAGGTCGAAGTAGCCGGTGCCGACCTCGCGCTGGTGCTTGGTGGCGGTGTAGCCGCGCTTCTCGGCGGCGAACTCGGCCTCCTGGAGGCCCACGTAGGCGGTCATGCCCTCTTCGGCGTAGCCCTTGGCCAGGTCGAACATGCCGTAGTTCAGCGAGTGGAAGCCGGCCAGGGTGATGAACTGGAACTTGTAGCCCATGTGGCCGAGCTCGCGCTGGAACTTGGCGATCGTGGAGTCGTCCAGATGCTTGCGCCAGTTGAACGACGGCGAGCAGTTGTAGGCCAGCATCTGGTCGGGGTAGCGGTCCTTGATCGCCTCGGCGAAGCGGCGGGCGACGTCCAGGTCCGGCGTGGCCGTCTCCATCCAGAGCAGGTCGCTGTACGGCGCGTAGGCCAGCCCCCGCGCGATGCAGGGCTCGACGCCGTTGCGCACATGGTAGAAGCCCTCGGCGGACCGTTCCCCGGTGGTGTAGGCGCGGTCGCGCTCGTCGACGTCGCTGGTCAGCAGGGTCGCGGCCTGGGCGTCGGTCCGCGCGATGACCAGAGTGGAGACGCCGCAGACGTCGGCCGCCAGGCGCGCCGCGTTGAGCGTCTTGACGTGCTGCGAGGTCGGGATGAGGACCTTCCCGCCGAGGTGGCCGCACTTCTTCTCGGAGGCGAGCTGGTCCTCCCAGTGGACGCCCGCCGCGCCGGCCGCGATCATGCCCTTCATCAGCTCGAAGGCGTTGAGCACGCCGCCGAACCCGGCCTCGGCGTCGGCCACGATGGGCGCCAGCCAGTGGGGCGCGTCCTCGACGCCCTCGGCCCAGGTGATCTGGTCGGCGCGCAGCAGCGCGTTGTTGATCCGCCGGACCACGGCCGGCACCGAGTTGGCCGGGTAGAGGCTCTGGTCGGGGTAGGTGTGCCCGCCGAGGTTGGCGTCGGCGGCGACCTGCCAGCCGGACAGGTAGATGGCGTTGAGACCGGCCCTGACCTGCTGGACCGCCTGGTTGCCCGTCAGGGCGCCGAGGGCGTTGACGTAGTCCTCGGTGTGCAGGAGGTCCCAGAGGCGCTTGGCGCCGAGGCGGGCGAGGGTGTACTGCTCCTGGACGGATCCGCGCAGCCGCACGACGTCGTCCGGGGTGTAGGTGCGGTCGATGCTGGACCACCGAGGATTGGTGTCCCAGTCATGGCGCAGCTCGGCGGCGGCTGACCTGAGGCGTTCCGACATCATCTTCCCGTCACTCCCTTGTTGCGTTGGGTCGTCACCTGGGGGTGCTTGTTTCGAGTTTGTGTTGATGTCAAGAGACACGACAAGCCGATATGTCTAGAAATATGGCCAATTCTTCGCGGGAGCGGAATCTGGTGCCCAGATTGACGTGAGAAGAAACATCGAATTTTCTGTTTGGACTAGACCAATCGATGTGAGCTGAGTCACTGGCCCTGGAAGATGTCCCGAAATTTCGCATACGCTGACAAGATGCCCTCCGTACTCAGCGAAGAACCGCTGTCTTTGACGCAGGAGATCGACCTGCTCGCGTTCGGGCAGCGCCTCAAGCACCTCCGCCGTCAGCGCGGGCTGACCCTCTCCGACCTCGGCGAACGGGTCGGCCGGGCGCCCAGCCAGCTCTCCCTGCTGGAGAACGGCAAGCGGGAACCCAAACTGTCGTTGCTGAAGTCACTCGCCGCGGCGCTGGGCGTCCCGGTCGAGGAACTGCTCCGCCGGCAGGCCCCCAACCGCCGCGCCCAGCTGGAGATCGCCCTGGAGGAGGCCCAGCGCGACCCCATCTACACCTCGCTCGGCCTGGCCAAGCTGAAGGTCTCCGCACGCGTCCCCAACGACGTGCTCGAACACATCCTCGGGCTGTACGACGAACTCAAGGCCCGCCAGGCCAAGGGCACCGCCACCCCGGAGGAGGCCCGCGCCGCCAACGCCGAGCTGCGCCGCAAGCAGCGCGAGGCCGGGAACTACTTCGAGGACATCGAGCGCGCCGCCGCCGAGGCCCTGCTGGCGGTCGGCTACCGCTCCGGCGCCCTGTCGCAGAGCACCATCCAGGCCTTGGTCGCCTACTACGGCTTCACCGTCCACTCCGCCCCCGACCTGCCCCGGTCGGCCCGCTCGGTGACCGACCTGCGCAACCACCGCATCTACCTCAAGCACGAGCAGCTCGGCATGCACACCCCGCGCACCGTCCTGCTCCAGACCATCGGCCACATCGCGCTGGGCCACCACAAGCCGCGCGACTTCGCCGACTTCCTCCGCCAGCGCGTGGAGGCCAACTACTTCGCCGCGGCCGTCCTGGTCCCCGAGGCCGCCGCCGCCCCCTTCCTCCAGGAGGCCAAGCGCGACCGCGCCCTGTCGGTCGAGGACCTGCGGGACGTCTTCGCCGTCTCCTACGAGATGGCCGCCCACCGCTTCACCAACCTGGCCACCCACCACCTCGACCTGGTCTGCCACTTCGTCCGCAACGACGCCGGGGGGATCATCTACAAGGCGTACGAGAACGACGGGATCATCTTCCCGGCCGACGAGCAGGGCGCGATCGAGGGCCAGCGGCTGTGCCAGCAGTGGTCGGGCCGCCAGGTGTTCCGCTCGCCCGACCGCTACTCGGTCTACCACCAGTACAGCGACGGGCCCACCGGCACCCACTTCTGTGTCGCCCACGTCGACCCCTCCCACGAGAAGGACTTCGCGATCACCCTGGGCGTGCCGTTCCGCGAGTCGCGCTGGTTCCGGGGCCGCGAGACCACCCGGCGGACCAAGTCGAACTGCCCCAACGGCGACTGCTGCCGGCGTCCCCCGGCCGAGCTGGTGCAGCGCTGGGAGGGGTTCGCCTTCCCCTCGGCCCGCGCGAACTCCCACGTCCTGGCCGCGCTCCCGCCCGGTTCGTTCCCCGGTGTCGACGAGGTCGACGTGTACGCGTTCCTGGAACGCCACGCCGCCGATTAGAACGGTCACGCCACCCCATAAGGTGTGTCCGTGACGTTCAGGGGGGAGGGCGGGCGTGCTGCCTGAGGTGCTGGCGTGGTCGGGCAGCCGATCGTCGTCGGCGTCCGACTGGCCCCTGTCCACGGTGCTCGCCGCCAAGGGGGCCACGACGATCAGCGTCGTCCTCCCGGCCAGGAACGAGCGCGAGACGGTCGGCGAGATCGTCGCGGCGATCCGGCGCGACCTGCCCGGCCTGGTCGACGAGCTCGTGGTGATCGACTCCCGCTCGACCGACGACACGGCCGCCGTGGCGTCGCGGGCGGGCGCGCGGGTGATCGCCCAGGACGAGATCCTGCCCGACCTGAAGCCGCTCGACGGCAAGGGCGAGGCCCTCTGGAAGTCGCTCGCGGTCACCACCGGTGACCTGCTGGTCTTCATCGACTCCGACCTGCGCGAGTTCGAGACCTCCTTCGTGACCGGCCTGCTGGGGCCCCTGCTGGCCGACCCGACGGTGGCGTACGTGAAGGGCTGCTACGACCGCCCGTTCGGCGCCGAGCAGACCGGCGGCGGCCGGGTGACCGAGCTGGTCGCCCGCCCCCTCATCAACCTCCACTGGCCCGAGCTGGCCGGCTTCGTCCAGCCGCTGTCGGGGGAGTACGCCGGCCGCCGGACCGCCCTCGAACGGGTCCCGTTCGTGACCGGCTACGGCGTGGAGCTGGGCCTGCTCATCGACCTGCTGGACCTGTGCGGCCTCGACGCGCTCGCCCAGGTCGACCTCGGCCGCCGGGTCCACTCCCACCAGTCGACCGAGGCCCTCGGCGGGATGGCCGCGCAGATCATGCAGACCGCCTGGTCCCGCCTGACCGGGGTGCCGCTGGGGCGCAGCCAGCTGCGGCTGACCCAGTTCCGGCGCTCGGCCTCGGGGCACGAACCGGTCGAACACGATGTCTCCGTGGCCCAGCGACCTCCGATGGCGAGCGTTCTATCCTGAGCTGGTGCCAGCTGACTGGTTCCACACGATCACGCCGCAGCCTCACCCCCTGACGCTGGACGAATACCGCCTGCTGCCCGGCGACCTGCGGATCGAGATCATCGACGGCTACGTCGCCCACCGGCCCGACCCCTCGCCCGGCCACCAGGCCGCCGCCCGGGGACTGGCCGACCTGCTGGAGAAGCACGCCCGCGAGGCGATGAACCGGGGCTACGGCTGCCTGACCGTCAACACCTCCGTCGACCTGTGGCTGCGCGATCTGCCGCTGCACGTCCGGCGGCCCGACGTCGCGCTGTTCCGCTGCCTGAACGGCGACGGCACACTGCGCCCCGTCGACGTGGTGCTCGTCGCGGAGATCGTCGAGGCCGGGTCGGAGACCACTGACACCTGCGACAAACACACCGAATACGCACGGGCCGGGATCCTGCACTACTGGATCGTGCGGCTCGACTCGGGCGGGATCGCCCTGATCGAGCGTTATCGGCTGGATCCGGCGACGATGGCGTACCGGCACATCGGCACGCTCATGCGCGACGAGGGCGGCTCGCCCGAGATCAGCGCGCCGATCGCGATGGTCATCGACTGGCCGGAGCTCCCAGGGTCGACGCCAGCTGGGCCGGGCTGAGCCGGGCCGAGCCCATGTAGTACAGGACCGTTCCCCGCGCCAGTTCGGCGTCCCAGGGCGGGTTGACCAGCAGCGTCGCGCCGTCACGGGCGGCCAGCAGGGTCGCGCCGTGGTGGCGGCCCAAAGCGGTCTGGCAGTGTTCGACCGTCACCGGGCCGACGGTGAGCCGGACCGAGTAGGTGTCGGCGCCGCCGTGGGTCATGAGCTGGGCGTAGAGGTCGCTGATCCCCGGATCCTTGAGCTCCTCGGTGATCATGTGCGGGGTGTGCCACTGCACGCAGCGGACCTGGTCGCTGACGTACCGGACGTGCCTGACCCGCGACAGGTCGCGCAGCGCCACCACCAGATGGGCGGCGGTGATGACGTGGTCGGCGGTCAGCGCGACGGCGAGCGCCTCGTTGTCGTCCCGCGCGTCGACCAGGACGCTGTGCGCCTTGTGGACGCCCGCTCTTCGCAGGGTCCCCTCGTCGGCCAGGTCGCCCCGGACGAAGTCCACGTCCTTCTCGGGCATCGGGTGGGTCCGGGTCTCGTCCCAGGCGCAGACGACCACCTTCGTCCCGTCGGCCGACAGTTCGTCGACCATCGTCTCGGTACGCCCCGGGCTGTAGCCCAGCAGCACGACGTGCCCGGACAGGTGGACGGTGACCGAGCCGTGCATGCGGCGTCCCCTCGTTCGTTCGATCCGGGTGGCGAGGCGGGTGAACAGCGTCGTCAGCGCGGCGATGCCGCCGACGATCACGTAGACGCCCACGGCGTGGCCCGCCGGCGACTTGGGGAACAGGTCGCCGTAGCCCACGGTCGAGGTGGTCACGACGAACCACCACCAGAAATTGCCCGGCGAGGTGATGTCGGCGCCTGGTTCGGCCATCGTCATCAGGGGCCAGCTCGTCAGGAACACCACGGCCAGCACGAGCACGGGTGTCCACCAGGTGCTGATCCGGGCCAGCAGCCGCGCGATGAAGATCGGCATATGAAACCCCATTCCGGTGCAGGTCACCTTATATGGGGACAAGCCGAAAATGGAGGAGCCGCGGGCCTTCCGGCGGCGCCCGGAAGACCCACGGCTCAGATCGTGGTGGTGCGGTCGGCTACGGGTACGAGACCACCTTCGCGGGGATGGTCGCCGTGCCCTGCGCGGGGCCGCCGGTGGTGTTGATGACGTGGTTGATGATGCCGTTGCCGCCGAGCGAGACGCCCAGGAGGCTGTGGAACTTCACCGTGGACCTGATCGGCACCTCGAAGACCCGGTCGACCTGGATGGTCGGGTCGACGTTGAAGTAGACGTAGGAGCCCATGCCCCAGCCCTCGTGGACCTGGACGTTGTCGCCCACCTTGTAGGCGGCCCAGCCCTTGACGGTGCCGTTCATGTAGGCGGCCTGGTTCGGCGGGTCGTAGGCCTTCTCGTTCTGGAAGAAGATCGTCCGGCCGCGCTCGCCGTACCACTCGACGTCGTACTTGCGGTAGTGCTCGACGAACAAGCCGGTGGCCAGCACGTCGTCACCGTTCACGATCAGGCCGGTCTCGGCCGTGTTGACGTTCCAGCCGATGCCCTCGCCGTGGTCGCCGCGCCACAGCCAGGTGTGGTCGATGATCACGTCGTCGCTGTTGACGATCACGCTGGTCTCGGCGTTGCCCGCGAAGGCGCCGCCGATGCGGACGAACACGTCCTGCAGCGTGGTCGGGTTGGCGGCGTGGTCGGCCGAGGAGCCGGTCGGGCCGACCTCGATGAGGACGGGGGACTTCTGCGGACCGGCGTCGATCAGGAAGCCCGCGAGGCGGACGCCGTCCACATCGGCGACCTTGACGGCCACCGAGGCGTTCTCCGGGATGATCGTCGCCAGGCCGAGGCCCAGGACGACGGTGTTGGCCCGGGTGATGTTGATGGGCGCGCTGATCCGGTAGATGCCGGGGGTGATCAGCAGGTTCAGGCCCTGGGCGAGGGCGGCGTTGATGCGGGCCGCCGAGTCGCCGGGCTTGGCGACGTAGAACTGCGACAGCGGCAGCGAGGTGCCGGGGGTCGCGCCGTTCGCCCAGCTCTGGCCGCGGGCGTTGGTCCGCAGCGAGGGCAGGAAGACCCGGTAGGCGCCCGAGCCGTCGACGTACAGATACGGCTTCTCACGGCTGATCGGGGTGTTCTGCAGCGTCGTGTAGACCGGCTCGGGGAAGCCGTTGGCGGGAGCTCCTGCCACGCCCGAGAAGACCATGTTCCACACGCCGTTGGTCCAGCCGCCGATGGTGGAGTCGCGGGTGTACCACTGCTGCTGCGAGTAGGGCCCGACGGTGCCGTCGACGCGCGAGTCGGCGATGTAGCCGCCGGACGCCCAGCCGTAGCCGGTGGGGGCGAGGTTCAGGCCGCCCTTGATCCACATGCGCCGGAACGGCGCCGCCTGCGACACGGCCCACTGGTTGGTGCCGCCGGTCGGCTGCACCGACAGGTTCTCGGTGGAGCGCCAGAAGTTCTGGGTGGCGTTGCCGCCGAACCAGCCGGCGTCGACGGTGATGCCGCCGTTGATCGTCACGTCGCCGGGGTTCTGGCCCAGGCCGTAGATCGAGGTGTAGAACCCGACCCTGGCGTTGACGTTGTAGGTGCCCGGCTTGAACAGGAAGGCGTGCCGGCCGGTGCCGAACTGCGCCGACTCCTGCTGCGTGAACACCGAGTCGAGCTGGCTCTGGATGGTGGCCGTCGGCGTCGAGGGGTCGTAGACGTGGACGTTCGATCCAAGGTCCCCGCCGCCCTGGATCGGGCCGCCCGGGTCACCCGGGTCCACGGGACCGCTTCCGGTGTAGACGGCGACCTCCCAGAGTGAGTAGCCATAGCCGGTGGCGCGGGCTGTGCCGTTCACTCTGACGTAGCGGCCGTTGCCCGTCACGGTGTGCGACTGCACGCCGCCGGTCGAGCCGGTCACCGACTTGAGGGTGGTCCAGGTCGTGCCGTTGGTCGACGACTGGAGCTGGAACGCGGAGGCGTACGCGCCCTCCCAGCGCAGGTCGATCTTGCAGATGTCGACGGCGGAGCCGAGGTCCACCTGCACCCACTGCGGGTCGGCCGCCTGGCTCGACCAGCGGGTGGCGTTGTTGCCGTCGAACGCGGCCGAGGCCGGGAACCCGGCGCCCTGCAGCGAGGAGGCGGTGGCGGGCTTGTTCAGCGCCGCGTTGGTCGTCCCGCAGGTCCCGCCGCTGGAGCCGTCCGGCCCGAAGACCTGGAACTCCCACAGCGAGTATCCCCACCCGGTGGCCCGGGTGACGCCCTGCATCCGGACATAGCGGTAGGTCCCGCTCACCGCGTAGGTGTCGGTCCCGCCGTCACCTCCGGTGACGTTCTGGACATCGGTCCAGGTGGTCCCGTTGGTGGAACCCTGGATCTTGTACGCGCTCCCGTACGCGCCCTCCCACAGGAGGGTCACCCGGTTGATCGCCTGCGCCGATCCGAGGTCGACCTGGAGCCATTGGTCGTTGGTGTAGAGGCTGGACCAGCGGGTGGCGGTGTTGCCGTCGACGGCCGCCGAGGCCGGCGTCCCGCCGTTCTCGGCGGATGATGACGTCGCGGTTTTGCCCTGCGAGAGCAGGACGTCGGCGAAGGCTGGGCCGGCCGGTAAGGCGACCAGCGTGGCGGCCACGACCGCCGCCGCCGTGCCCCAGGCGGCCAGCCTGGACAGACCTCTCATGCGTGTTCTCCACGTGAAGGGGGGTGTGAAGGGTCTTTCTCAATGCCTTATTTCGATCCTTGATTTAACTTAACGGGAACATGGACGTCAAGGGGTAGCCTGTGGCGATGACGACCTTCAACCCTGAATTGCCCGCCGAGATCCGAGACGTCCGGGAGTGGGTCCACGCGTTCGCCCGGGACGTCGTCCGCCCAGCTGGGACGGTGTGGGACGAACGCGAGGAGACCCCGTGGCCGGTGCTCCAGGAGGCGGCCAAGATCGGCCTCTATTCGATGGATTTCTTCGCCACGCAGTGGTTCGAGGAGAGCGGCCTCGGCCTGCCGGTCGCCTTCGAGGAGCTGTTCTGGGGCGACGCGGGGATCGGGCTTTCCCTCACCGCCACCGGCCTGGCCGCCGCCGCCCTTTCGGCGAACGGGACCGACGAACAGGTGGGAACCTGGCTGCCGGTGATGTTCGGGACACCTGACGACGTGGCCGTCGGCGCCTTCTGCGCCTCCGAGCCGGACGCCGGATCGGACATCGGGGCCATCCGGACCCGGGCCGAGCTGCTCCCCTCCGGTGACTTCCGCCTGAACGGGACCAAGACGTGGGTGTCGAACGGCGGCATCGCGGCGGTCCACATCGTCGTGGCGACCGTGGACCCGTCACTGGGGGCGCGCGGGCAGGTGACGTTCGTCGTACCGCCGGGAACCCCCGGGTTCTCGCAGGGTCAGAAGTTCAGGAAGCACGGCATCCGCGCGTCGCACACCGCAGAAGTCGTCCTGGACGACGTGGTGCTGCCCGCCTCCTGCCTGCTGGGCGGGGTCGACAAGATGGAGGAACGCCTGGCGCGGGCCCGGTCGGGTCAGAGGTCGGGCGGACAGGCCGCGCTGCGGACCTTCGAGGCGACCCGGCCCGTGGTCGCGTCGATGGCGGTCGGGATCGCGCGGGCCGCCTTCGAATACGCGCGCGACTACGCGGGGGAGCGGCGGCAGTTCGGCCGGGCCATCGGGGAGAACCAGGCGGTGGCGTTCCTGCTCGCCGACATGGCCACCCGGATCGAGATGGCGCGGCTGATGACGTGGAAGGCGGCCTGGATGGGGCGGCAGGGGGCCGGGTTCTCCCTGGCCGAGGGGTCGATGTCGAAGCTGGTGGCGGGCGAGACGGCGGTGTGGGTGACCGAGCAGGCCATCCAGGTGCTCGGCGGGGCCGGGTACACGCGCGACCATCCGGTGGAGCGGTTCCACCGGGACGCCAAGATCTTCACCATCTTCGAAGGGACGTCGGAGATCCAGCGGCTGATCATCTCGCGCGCGGTGACGGGCCTGGCGGTCCGCTAGCCGTTGCCGGAGTCGTAGATCAGCCACCGCTCGGCCGGGTCGTCGCGGCCCAGCCAGTAACTCCGGCCCTTTGGGCCGCTCGGCGTGTCCGGGGTCTCGTGCTGCCGTCGCAGGTCGAACAGGACGCCGACGTTGACGACGTCCCGGAACCTTCCCCGGGGATCGCGATCCTCGCTCACGCCGACGATCGTGACGTTGTCCACGGTCCAGTCGCAGCGGATGCTTCTGGTGAGTTCCGCGAATTCCGGCGTCGAGAGGTCTTCCATCCGCTCGGCGTCATGGGCGTTGACGGCGGCCAGGTAGGCGGTGACGGTCCGGTCGGGCGGGTCGGCCGGTGAGGGGATCGCGATGGGGGACGCCGTCTGCGGACAGTTCTCGGCGCATCCGGTGACCCCCAGAACGGACCCGAGAACCAGCGCCAGACCGATGCGGACGGGTCGGTCTGTTCGCCTTCCGCCGGCCCTCACGCGGCGACGCGGCCCGCGAGGCGTTCGTAACGCTGTTTGGCGGCCTGGGGGGAGCCCAGGCCAAGGGCGTCGGCGATCGCCTGCCAGGTCAGCCCGCGCCCGCGCGCGACCAGCAGGAGGCTGGCCTCCAGTTGGTCCATTTCGCCTCTGACCAGGGGCATCAGGGTGAGCGCCGCGGTGAGGTCGGAGGCGTCGACCTCCGGTTCGCCGGGGTCGGGGGCCGCCGTGCCGGCGGCCAGCATGGTGACGAGGCGGACCGCTTCGTGGGGGCCGAGGACCGAGGGGTGGACCTGGCGGGAGCGCTGGGTATCGGTGGCGGCGTGGCGGGTGGCGATGTGGAAGAGAGAGTCGTACACGTCTGCCATCTTGGGCTATTCAACGGAATGTTGTCAACAGAATGTTGAAGATCGGTGAGGAGGTGTACGACCTCACTTGTCGGGCACCCGGGTGGTTATGGGTGAGAACCGTGGCATCAACGGCGAGAGCGAGATCGTGGCCGAGAGATCGGGCGCGGAGACGGAGACCCCCGAGCACCCCATTCCCCGGGACCTCGAACCGTTGACCGACCCGGAGACCGACCCGGACACGGACGAGGAAGCTGGCGAGGAGGCTGGCGAGGACTCCGACATGCCCGAACCCGAGCCCGAGGTCGGCCCCGCCTCCTGACCGATCGTGGAACACGGGATGTTCCAGCTATGAGCTCAGTGACTGGCCGTCGGCGACGTGCGAGCAAATGAGGTCCCCGTCGTGCATCGCTGACCGACCTCGGAAAACGGCGCCCCCGTTCGCCGATACGAACGGGCACGACTGTCATCCCCAGACCCATGGCTGCGGTCCGAGCCCGAGTAGCGCGGCCTTCCGAAGCGGTGTCGTGGTCAGGCCACGACGGCCAGCAGGGTGGTCGCGGCCTCGGTGAGTTCCGGGTCGCCGCTCGTCGTGGCTCTGCGGCGTGCCTCCTCAACGGGGATCCCACGGGTGGCCAGACGCCAGAAAGTGTCCTGGTCCATGGTGACCTCGGCCGCCGGTTCACCGGCTCCCATCCGCCACCGGCCGTCCCGCCGCACCGCCGACCACGCGCGTGCGCCGACCTTCAGCGCGACGGAGGCGCCGTCGGGTCGTGCGAGATCCCTGAGGGTGAAGGGCAGCGCCCGGGCGAAGGTGTCGACGACCGGGTCGGTGAGCTCCCGCGCCCCCGGGCGGCCCACCGCGTCGCGGATCTGCTGCTGGTGCACCCAGAACTCGGTGAACTCCCGGGCCACGTCCAGCCACGCCGGGCTCGGCACGTCCGTCGCCGCCCACGAGACGTCCAGGTCGGCGGGGGTGTCGAGGTCTTTCCGGTGCCAGTACGCGTCCAGCTGGACCCCCAGGTGCCGGATCAGATCCGTCACGACCGCCGACGAGAAGGCGCGGGCCGCTTGCACGAATTCGTCGTTCACCCGCGCAAGAAACGTCGGCAGGGTCTCACCCTCACGAAAGCCGCTTCCATGATGGCCGTCGCGGCTGCCCGACAGGCGGCGGCCGTAGTCGTGGAGGACATGGGCCGCGATGTCATGGACCGTCCATCCCGGGCAGACGGTCGGGCGGGTCCAATCGGCGGGGGACAGCCCTTCGAGCAGGTCCAGCAGCAGCCGTCGCTCGACGGGGAACAGGTGGCGAACGTCGATGGGGTCCCCGAAGATCGTCATGTGCCCAGCTTAGGACGGCCTGCTCTGTCGACTCGGGGACGGACCCGTGCTCCGGCCGAAGGAGTTCGCGCTCTATCCCGACGGGCCCGGCTCGGTTCTCCTGCGGCTGATGCGCAACCGGAACCTGGGCGGACCGGTACGGCCCAGACCTTCCAGGTGTGCACCGGGCGGTGCCTGGCCGCCTCCACCTACGGCGGCGTGGGACGTGCGCCGGCTCACGGCGGCCCAGCTCGGCCGCGTCAGCGCCTTCGCCGCTACGGCTTCGCCCGGACCGGCAGGATGACGGCCGAAGGACGCCGGGGATCGTGGAAGACCTGCTGGTCGGCGGCTCTGAGGGTGGTCGCGGTGGCGCGGGGCTCGCCGGTGCCCGGGTTGCGGTTGTAGCGGGGGAACGCCCCGCTGGAGACCTGGACGCGGATGCGGTGCCCCCGCCTGAACAGGTACGCGGTCGGCCAGAGGTCCACCGAGGCGGCGGTGACCTCGTCGGCGCCGTTCAGGCTGATCAGGCCGTCGCACACGTTGAACGAGCGGCCCTTCTCGTCGACGTCGCACAGCCGGGCGAACACGTCGGCGTGCGGCAGGCTCGACCGGAAGAAGATCTCGGCTCTGATCTCACCGATGACCTCGACGTCTTCGGTGAGTGGCGGGGTCGTGTAGGTCAGCACGTCGCCGCGCGCTTCGAGGGCCGCGTTGTCGACCCGGCCCGCCTTCTGGCCGAAGACCATCCGGACACCGCCCACGGCGGGGGTGGGGTCGGCGGGGTCGTACCGATAGCCGTCGGGTGGGGACTCGGCGGGTTCCTCGGGGGACAGGCCCGCGCCGGGCTGGAGGTGGAACCTCGTCGGTTCGTATCCCGGTGGCGGCCAAGACGGGAAGTCGCGCCAGCGCTCCTCGCCCATGACGTAGAGGCGGACCGGGGCGCGTTCGGGCGGGGTCTCCCCCCGGGCCAGGGCCAGTCCGAAGGTGAGGGTCTCCTCGATGAGCGTCTCGCCGACGCCGGGGGAGGAGTGGGTCCAGGGGCCGACGGTGAGGCGGGCGCCGGTGAGGGCGCGGAAGTCGCGGAGCTGGCCGGGCAGGAAGATGTCGTACCAGCCGCCGACGGTGCTGACCGGCACCCGGATGTCGGCGACGCGGTGCCGGTGGTCGAGTTTCTCCCAGAAGGGGTCGTCGGCGTCGTACACGAGGATGTTCTGGATGTAGTCGCTCGGGTGGGAGCGGTTCAGGGGGAGGGTGCGGAGGGCGCGCTGCGTCTTCCGGGAGCCGAGCAGCATGCGCAGCAGGGCGAAGCGCCGCTCCTGGCCGTCGACCATGACGCCCCACGAGAACGGCGTCTCCAGCGAGAACCCGTCGGCGCGCAGGAACTCCCGGGTCAACGCCGACTCGGAGACGCCCGGGATCATGGCCTTGACCTGGGGCGGCAGCGAATCGGCCACCGACCACTGGGTGAATCCGAGGTAGCTCATGCCGTACAGGACCATCGCATCTCCGAACCACGGCTGCGCGACGACCCACTCCAGCGTGTCGAGGCCGTCGTCGCGCTCGCGCCGCAGCGGGTCGAACGGGCCGTCCGACCCGAAGGTCCCCCGCGTGCTCTGTACGAGAACCTGGAAACCGCCCTTGACCAGTGGTCCGGCCATCATGCGGGCGGTGAGGGCCCGGCCGTAGGGCGACCGCATCAGCACGGTCGGCAGGCCGTCGCCGCCGGTCGTGGGCGTCCACCGGTCGGCCAGCAGCACCGCTCCGTCGCGCATCGGGATGCGCAGGTCACGCTCGATCCTGTGATTCGCCACGTCAATTCCCGCATTCTCTGGTTCGCGGGCCATAAATGGCCGGAATTGATTGTAACTTTCATCGACATATTTGACGGTGGTTGGGGCTGATCGTAGCGTTCGGTCATCGCCTGTGCGCGCCTCTTGGAAATGCGCGCACTTCCTGACAGGAGAGGCCCATGACAGAACGACGTGCCCGTCGGCGCCTGACCGCGTTTCTGCTGGCCGCCCTATTCGGTGCGCTCACCTTCACGCCCCCCGCCCATGCGGCCACCAGCTGCGAGCTGTCGTTCAAGGCCAACTGGCGGGGGATGGTCGGCACGCAGCACCTGTGGCAGGTCGACACGAAGTTCCACAACATCGGCACGGCCGCGTCGACCAACTGGGACGCGGTCATCGGCTTCGCCTATTCCCAGGGCGCGACCCTTCAGCGCTTCTGGAACATCAAGAGGTTGTCGACGTATCAGTGGGTTCCCGCGTCGTGGAACAAAGTCATCCCCGCGGGCCAGAGCGCGACCTTCGGGTTTGAAATCCTCGTGCCGAATGAGACTCTCTCGCCGCTGCCCACCGCCGTCGGGTGTTCCATCACCTATTAGTTCCGCCGCGCTTTTCTCCAGGCGGCGCAGAATTCGGGCAGCGAGTTGTGGCGTTCGGCCGGGTCGGGGTGGCAGGCGCGGGTGACCACCTCCCGCAGAGGGCCTCGGAGGTGCTCGCTGAAGAAGATCTGGGCGGTGCGGCCCATGGTGAACACGCTGGTGCGCTGGTCGATGAGGGCGCCCCGGATGAACTCCTCCGGGGCCATGAAGCGGGAGGAGCCGAACATGCGGCCCATCTCGTTGCGGGAGGGCCCGGGGCGGTAGTGGTCCAGGTCGATCAGGGACAGCCGGTGGGTGGTGAAGTCGTACAGCAGACAGCCGTCGTAGAAGTCCCCGGCCACCTCTCCTGCCCCGCCGAGCAGGTCGTGGACGTCGACGATCGTGTCCAGAGCGGCTAGGAGGCGGTCGCTGCGCAGGCTCCGGAAGCGCTGGAACGAGGAGGCCGGGTCGTCGCGCTGGCCGCGGGGGACTCCGACCAGTTCTCCGGCGGCCCAGTCGTAGACGAGCATCGGGCCGTGGGCGGAGTCGATGACGGCACGGAGGGCCGGCAGAGCGGGGTGCCGGTGGGTCCGGGCGAGGCGGACCGCGTTGTGGAGCAGGTCGACGCGCTGCGCGTGGTCGAGGAAGGGGGTGTGGTCGGGGTGTCCGGCGGTCTTCACGAAGTAGCGCTCGCCGCCGACGGCGACGCCGTAGGAGACGTTGCCGGAGTCCTGCCGGTCGAAGCGGGCGAAGATCGTTCCCAGCCGGTCGAGGTGGTTTTCCGGAGGCTCATCGGTGAGAGCGGGCGTCCACACGGGACCATTGTGATCGGCATGAACGGTGGCCGGCCGGCGAGGCGCTGCCCTCCTTGATCGGCCGGGCCGAACGGGTGATCACGGAGGCACGTGAAGCGCTCTCGATGGCGCCTCACGTGCCCTCAGCGGCAGCCATGAGGGACGAGGTGAGGCCGACCCTCACACCTCCCTTTCCGGATGGCCGCCTGGGATCGGTCCCGCCCCCTCGTCGCGGCCGGCGAACTCGCGCAGCCCTTTGGGGGAGTGGGCGCCCCGCAGGCCGGCCTCGCGCATGAGGCGTTCGATGCGCTTGTGGTTGACCTTCTCGCCGAGCCTGAGCCGTAAATACGCGTGGACGCGCGGTGAGCCGTAGCTTCCGCGCGAGTCGGCATGTATCTGACGGATCAGCTCCATGAGGTGTCCGTCGCGCAGTTCGCGCGGTGACTCCGGCCGTTTGAGCCATTCGTAATAGCCCGATGTCGATACCCGGAGCACCCGGCAGGCCGTCGCCACCGGAACGTGGTCGGCGGCGAGTGCGCGGATCAGCCCGTAGATCACTCCGGCTGGACGCTTGCCCAGAGCGAGATGCGCCGCGCGCTGGAGAATGTCGTTGTCCCTCCGCAACTGCCTGATGCCGCGGCGGAGTTCGGCCAGTTGGCCGGCGGTGCCGGGTCGCGGGTCGGCGCCGTCCTCCTGCAGCCATTTCTGCAGGCACGATCGGCTGATGCCCAGGTCTTCGGCGAGCCGGACGAGTGGTTTGTCGCCCTGGCGCGCGAGCTCGACCGCGTGGCGGCGGAACTCGGGAGGATGCGGGGAGGGCATGCGGGACGTACCTCTCTGGTGATCAAAGCTTCAGGTCACGTGTCCGGAGGACGGGGAAGAACCCCCGCTCCCGTCGCCTCATGGCGCCGCCGGGAAGGCCGTGCCGGGTGATCCAAGAGCGGCGTCCGGCCGCCAGAGCCAGTTCTGCCGGGTGTACAGCGGCCGCAACCCGGCCCTGATCATGTTGTTCAGCGACGGGTTGACCCCGCCCGTCGCCGGTTGGCCGGTCTCGGCGACCAGCCAGCGGCAGCCGGCGTTCGCGGCCTCTTTGGCGCGGATCGCCAGCAGAGCCGACTGAGCCCCGCGGTTGCGGTACTCGGGCAGGGTCGAGCCGCTGTTCAGAGAGCCGACCTCGCCGTGCACGAACAGATTGGCGCCGGCCACCATACGATCGCCGTCCCAGACGGCGAAGGGCCGGGTGTCCGGGTGCTCCACCCCGGCCGCGAGCATCTCCGCGATGCCCTTCTCCGGCATGTCGAAGCCGCGGGTCACGACAGACGCCCACTCCTGGGCGTCGCCGGGGGCGACGGGTCCGACGCGCAGGCCGGTCGCGCCGGGGCTGAAGTCGTCGATCGGGCACCACAGTTTGACTATCCGGCCGCCCTCCCGCAGCTGGTGCGTGGCACGGATGTCGTCCCAGTCGGACGGCAGGACAGACGGGGCGAACTGGAGAGTCGCGCCGGTGCTGCCCTCGCCGCGGTAGAAGTCCAGGATCCGATCGACGAGTGCGGCGGTCACCGGCTCCTCGAAGCCGAACCCCAGGGCCTTGCTCCAGAAGTCCGTCGGGTCCTCGCGCATCGACAGGGCGACGCCTCCGCCGATACGCGTGGTCGTGATGCCGAGTTCGGTCCGCACGGACAGCGGAGCGTTCGCCTGATAGAGGTACATGAACTCCGCCTCGGTGCCTTCGGCCAGGGCGGTCTGCTTCAGAGACAACGTGATCTTCCCCGTTGGATGTGCGTTGTGGAACCTGACGGAAGCAAGACGCGACGACCGAGGCGGAAAGTTCGATTTCCGGCTACCCGGGTTCCGGGGCTTTCCGGCGGGGCAGCGGATGGAACAGCCGAAGCTTGTGGACGCGGCCTCCCACCAGGTGGTTCACCCAGACGACCGTGGGCGGGCAGTGGAAGGGGTCGTCGGGCGGGCTGATGAGCTGGTTCTCCCAGATGACCACGTCACGGCCGATCACGACGTCGGCGACGCGCTGTCGCACGCCGATGTTCAGGTCGCGGTTCATCGCCCCCACCAGGTAGTCGAAGCCTGTCGTGACCAGGCCCTTCATCATGGTGATCTCCACGTCGGGCAGGCAGAGGTCGGCCAGCGCCTGTCCGAACGAGCCTTCGCGGGCGGCCCGCATCGTCTCCTCGGCCTGTCTGCGGGACCGCTGGATCGGGGCCGTCATGTCGTCGTGGGGCAGGTCCGCCGTGGCCAGCAGTGCTTCCGACAGCTTGGTCCGCGCCTGGCTGAGCCGGCTGCGCACCGTGCCGACGGGGATGCCGCACACCTGCGCGATGTCCTCGTAGGAGGTGATGTCGGTGAAGTAGCGCAGCATCGTCACCAGACGCAGGCGCGGTGACAGCTCGTCCAGGGCGTGCCAGACCCAGTCCCGCTGGGCGCAGTGGTTCAGCAGTCCCTCAGGGTCGCGATCAAGGCGAGTAAGGAGCAACGGCTCGACTTCCTCGACGGGTACGGGCCTCGTCGTGCGCATCTGTGTCAGGCAGGCCGTGCGGACGATCGCCCGCAGCCATGGCTTCAGGGCAGCGGGATCGCGCAGATCTCCGATGCGGCGCAACGCGATCAGGACGGCTTCCTGGACGGCGTCCTCGGCGTCAGGACAGTATCCGAGGATGTTGAACGCCACCGCCCGCATGTCCGCCTGATGTGTGGCCAGCAACAGACCGAGCGCGTGCACATCGCCGGATTGGGCCTCGCGGACGAGGTCTGTCTCGGCGGGTGAGGCGTTCTTCATGCTTTCAGGCTATTCACACCGTGTGACTACGTTCGACGCCTGCCTGTCATCATCGCAGGTCGTGGGCGGTGTGTGAGTAAAAGTACACACTCGCGGTGGTCCGCCGTCCGCTACGCGGGTTCAGGCGGCTTGCGGCGGCACGGCCGGGGCACCTCGACTTCCGGTGAAGTGCCCCGGCGCTGCACGATCTACCAGCGAGGGCCGGAATGGAGCTGGCCGCGGACCGCTCCGTCGGGGAACTGGGCGGTGTGCAGGTTGGCGTACCAGTTCTTCGGCTTGCTCTTGATCTGCTTGAGCAGGCTGCTCTTGACGCTGACCGAACCCGTGGCGGTGTTGCCGTGGATGTGGCCGTTGGACAGCAGGTCGATGACGACGGGACCGTTCACGCCCGCCTTGCCCTTGTGGATGTGGAAGGCGGTGGGCTTGGCGGTCTTCTTCCACCGCACGATGAAGTAGAGACGGCTGCCGCTGATCCGGAACTTGGCGACGGCCAGGCCGTCCCGGTCGTTGACCTTCTTGCCGGGTTCGCGCACCTCGTTCCGGCCGAGGAGGGTGGCGGAGTAGTAGTGACTGCCGCCCGAGCTGACCGTAGAGGAGACGGTGAGGCTCCGGGTGGCAGCGGTCGAGGGCGTCGCGGTCACCGCGCCGATGGTCACCGCCGCGACCGTTGCCGCCGTTACCGCGCTACCGACCGCGCGCCACGACATCCGTCCGCCACGCACCGGCTTACCTGAATTCATCATGGCCTCTCTTCGCTGTTCCGTCGAATCTGTTTGACGCTGCCGACAGCAAGGATGACGATAGCGGTATTGGTGTCGATGAATTGACCAAAAGCGTGTGATCAATGCCATTCGGCTTGCGTGGATGATTGCGTATTCGCAGCTCAGGGCCCATGAGAAGCTCACCTGTGCGGTTGGGGAAAAGAGTGTCGGAAGATGCGATGATCATCGGATTCCGATGTTCGGAAAGCCATTCTTCCCCCCTTTCTCCGGACACCTTTCCTGAGGTCACTCGAAGGCGAGTTCTCGCGGGAAAGGGTAAATGCCGATGTCGGCACAAGGGCTTTGAACACGTGCTGCGCCCTCACTGCGGGCATTCGGTGTCCGGCACGTGCCGGCTGCGCCGGTTCCCGCGTGAAGAAGGCCGGGAATCTCACCAGGTGCTCGTGTCGGTCTGTCGTGACACTCCGACGCCGCGAGGGATGCGTGGAGGGAGATCGAGCCCCATGGATACCCGGGTTCGGCCCGCCGACTGCACGAGGTCTTTCATCGCTGTCCAGGGTGAAGGCATGCCGGGAGGCCCGGCGCCGTTCACGCGCCGGGCCACCGGGTGTCGCTTCGCCCGCCGGATCGCGGGGCGCGGTAGGCCGCCTGGTTCAGGCGAGGGCGATGGTGTCGCCGTCGACCTTCTGGTCAGGGATGTCGGAGGTCTTGGCGAGGACGACGCCGGGCTTCGCACCGGCGGAAACCGTGGGGGCACCGGTGGCCGTGGAGGTGTGGCCGCCGCAGGCTGCCAGCGCGGTCATCCGGCCGGCGCCTCCCGTACCCAGGAGAACGGCCCGTCGTGAGGCCGGACGCTGCGCGTGATCTCCCGTGGGCCCGCCTCAGTGTCGGCCGACACGAGCGGGGGTGGCTGTGCCGTGGACGCGCTTGGCGTGCGAGGCGTACAGGCGAGGAGCCACCAGCGGCATGACCAGCCGGGCCAGGAGCGGTGCGTGGGAGAGGACTGCCCTGACCACTTCGGGGTCGCCCTCGTACATGGTCATGCCGAGGACGAGCGGAAGATCCTTCTTGGAGCTCTTCGAAAGGCTGTGCTCGCCGAGTTGAGCCCATTCGGCGGCGGTGACGACCTTCTCGGCGAGCGGAAGGATCTCGTTCTCCTCCGTGGACATGTGTTCCAGCAGCCGGTCGAACAGCACCTGGAAGGCCCCGGCGAGGGCTTCGCCGTTCCGGGTCGTGGACTTCCAGGCCGGCAGCAGCATGTTCACCAGTTCGAGGGCGGCCTCGATCCCGTGGTGCTGTTCCTCCATCGTCGGCACGATGGCCAAGGCCTGGGCGCCGCCGCGATCGAGGAGGAGCGGCCACAGAATGACGTCCTCACCCTCATGGTGCAGATGCAGGACGTGACAGAGCCGCTCGGCATGTCTCGCGACGACCGCGGAGCGTGCGGTGTCACCTGACGCCACGTCCCGGACGAGCCGGGGGAGGAGCTCGAACTCCCGGTGCATCATCGTGTGCACCATGTACATGTCTCGTACGTCGGCCATGGGCTCGTTCACTGCGACCTCATCGAATCGTTCTTGTGGACATTCCTGGCCGGCCGCAGAAGACCAGGCACAGGATCTGGAATTTCTCGTACTTCCCGACGGACGTCGCGCGCGCCCGGAGCATGGCGTAACCGTCGCCTGAATAATTCAGTTCGGCGGACGCGTACTTCTTGTTGGCCAGGGACCTGATGGTGCAGTTGAAGCCGTCCGTCGCGCACGAGACGTCGAATGAACGGCAGACCTCTCGCGCTTGCCGAGGGAGTCATGCTCAGCACGAGCGCCCCGGCCGCCATCGTCGTGACGAGTGCGAAGGAAATCCCTGGTTTTCATGTCCCTGCTTCCGTGGTCTCCGTGTTCCGCTCCTGCCGGAGCGGGCCTCGCCACGCTGGTGGGCGAGGGGAGCCAGTTCCCGGGCATCAAGATGCAGCCGTCACAGCGAAAAGTTCGATATCCCGGAGACGAGTTCCGGAGAGCTGTCACCAGCGCGGGGAAGCCCGTCACGGTCGAGGCATCGGGCTGGACCGCCTGTTCAGCGCCAGCACCGATCCCGGGTGGTGACGTGGCTGGGCGGCGACTCCTCCACCTACGACGCCGGAGAGCGACTGGCGACGCGGATGGTTGGCGGCAAGGCCGGGACGGTCAGTGGTGAGCCGACCAAGGCGACAGCCGACAGGTACACCACGATGGTGTGCGACGGAGGACGAGTCGCCCCGGCTGGATCGTCGGGTGACGGCTACATGGAAATGCCCCGGCTATGAGATGTCACGACTGAGGAATCCCGGGTGTTCAGATGGTTCATGGCGGAGAGGGCATCAGGAAAAACCTCGCTGACATGGCGCGGGCAGGTTCCTCGTCTACACATCTGATCGATTGGCTGAGGAATCTGTGAATGGCTCGATGAGGGCGGAGGACGATCTTTGACGTGGGAACTCTCAGGCTGAACTGCTGAGGTCGTCGACGCAGCGGCTGCCCATAACCGACGGAGAGAGACTAGGTGGATACAGAGACAGAGCGCATCCTGGCCCGTGCCGGATGGAAGCCGGGTCGCCAGGTCGACACGTCGGCCTGGCTGAGTCGCCTGGAGGCGGACGGCTTCGTCATGCACGACGCGGCAGAAAGGTTCCTCCGGGAGTTCGGCGGCCTCGTCGTGCCGCATGGCGGACCGGGGATTTCCCCGGGTTCGGGAGGAAGCGGCCGAATCGGAAAGGCTCTCCGTCGCGTGCGCGCCGTCCACGAAGGTGGGCGGGTCGACGAAAGTGTGGCCTGAGGTCGCCCAAGAGGATCGCAGACCCGATGACAGGAAACAGCGCCCCGGCCGGTGGCGAGGGCGCTGTGACCTGAAACGTCAGAACGATCCCGAGGTCGTCCCTCCCGATCCGCTCACCGGTGCGGTGAACACCGTGTTCCCGCCCGGTTCCCAGGCGTCAGCCGTGTCCGGGAACCCGGCCTCCTGCCGTTTCACGCACTTCCACTCGACGGACACCCCAGGCGGCAGCTTGGAGACGGTCCCCGTCCACGTCGGATAAGCGGTAGGCGACAGCTTCACCGCGCTAGCCACCGACCAGGAACCGAGCTGCGGCACGTTCCCCACCGCGTACACCGACTGCCCGGAGACAGTCGTCCCGGCAGCGCAACTGAACGTCATGGAAGACGGCGTCTGCCCGATGGTGAACGCAAACGTCTTGGCAGTCCCGACAGCCACAGACGCCGACTTGGCGACGATGACCCCACCGCCGGCGTTGTACCACCCGCTGGAAGCGGCGTCGAACGCGGCTTTGGACGAGTACTGAGTCAAAGCAGACCCGTTCAACGTCACGGCGCTGGCCTGCGTGTCCGCCACCAGTTCCACCACGTTCGACCGCGACGCCACAGCTCCCGTATACGTCCCGGAAGAGGCCGCAACCGTTACGGTCGCCACCGACCCGGAAAGCGACTGACTCAGAGAAGTGGTCCGCACCGAACCGGTCTTGTAGCCCGTCGTAGCCCCGTCATCCTCGTAAAGGGTGAAAGAACTTGCGCTCGGCGAAGCGTAGACCCGCGCGATCAGCTCGTTCCGGGAAGAGGCGTCGGTCCGCTTCCCGAGGACGTTCATGGTCTTGTCGTCCACGAACATCTTGGGAATGATCGCCCCGGCCCGCGCAAATGTCGGCAGCCGGAATTCACCGTTCACCCACAACGGCCGGTCGTTGAACCACTGCCCGGTCGACACGAGCTTCTCGCCGGTCGCGTAGTCATACCAGGTCCCCGCAGGCAGGTACATGTTCCGCGACCGCTCGTCCTCCCCGGCCACCACCCCCACCAGCAGGTCCTTGCCGATCATCTTCTGGTGGCCCATCTCCCGGACGGCGGCGTCGTTCTGGTAGTGGTAGACCAGCGGCGGGACGACGGGCTCCCCGGTCAGGTAGGCCCGATGCGCAAGCGAGTAGTAATAGGGCGTCAGTTCATACCGCCGCCGCAGGTTCCCGAGGTTGCTCGCCACGTCCCCGATCGAGTCGGGCGAGGTCGCCGCGCAGTTGCACAGGTTCTCCGTGTGCGGGCGCAGCGGCACGTCGAACCACGCCCCGTTGGCGAACCACTGGGTGTAGAGCTCGTCCAGGTCGGAGTCCAGCATCTCCCGCCGGAACCCGCCGATGTCGGAGCCGTAGTAGTCGATGCCGGACATCGACATGTGCATCTGGGCGTTCTGCTGCTGCGCCAGCGCCGTCAGCTTCGACCCGATGTCGGCCGACCACATGGCCACGCCGTGCCGTTGCATGCCGCCTGCGCCCGACCGCGCGAGCATGAACGGCCGCTTGCTTCCGGACGAGGTGTAGTTCCGCGCGATGCTCTCGGCCCACTTCAGGTTGTAGACGTTGTGGTAGTCCGCGTGCGCGTGCTTCCCGGGCAGCACGCCGGACGTCCAGTCGGCGGCGTCGTACATCTCCGGTTCGCCCAGGTCCAGCCAGTGGCCCAGGATGCCCTGGGTGCTGAGGGCGGCGCGCTTGAGGCCGTGCCAGTAGTCGCCGGCCGCGTTCTGCGTCCAGTCGATCATCCCGCCGCGGCCCCACCAGTCGTTGGTGGTCAGGTACGTCGGCGCGCACGAGGAACAGCCCGCCCGCACCAGGTAGCCCCGCGAGGCCATGTCGGCGTGCTCGGGGCGGTTCTTGCCGATGTACGACTCCTCGATCGTCATCAGCCCGACGCCCTGGTTCGTGGCGTAGTCGGCGATCTTGGTGGAAGGTGAAGGGAAATCACCGGTGTCCCACGTCAGCGACCCCATCAAGGTGTTGTCCGACCCGGCGGTCACCCCGCCGAACCACGGCAGGTCGAGCACGAACCCGTCCACCGGGAACTTGGCCGTCCGCAGGCCGGCGAGGCGGGTGTCGATCTCGGCCCAGTTGTCGTAGCCGAACTCCGACACCCACAGGCCGAACGCCTTCTTCGGCGGCACCGGCGGCCTGCCGGTCAGCTCCAGGTAGTCCTTGCGCAGGTCGGGGAGGTCGGGGCCGGTCATCGTGTACCAGCGGATCTGGTCGCCCCAGGTGTCGATGGTCCACGGGTCGCCGCCCAGGTTCCACTCCTGCTTGTAGACGTGGTCGAGGAACAGGCCGTAGTTCAGGTTGGACGCCCCCACCGCGAACAGCACCGGGATCTGGGTGTTCCCGACCGGGCCGTTGTCGGGGTCCCAGACCATGGCGTTGCCGTAGGCGCCGCCGGGGGAGCGGGTGCGGCCGACCCAGTCGCCGTCGGCGCTGCCGCCGGTGAAGAACTGCTGGCCGAGCCCGTACGCGTGCTGGACGGAGCTCTTCGTCACCGAGAGCCCCTTCCACGCTTGCGCAAGATTTCTCGGGCAGGCCTCGTACAGCAGCCGGGTGGGGTCGGAGACTTTCACGCACAGCGTGCCGGAGGTGACCTCCACTTTCATGGACGCCGTCGTGATGACGTTCCCGACCTGACTGAAGCTCGACGGGCCGGTGTAGTCGGTCTTGAGCACCTGCGGCGTCGTGAAGATCGGCGACCCCGTGCCGGGGCTGGTGCCCTGGGCCAGTTCGAAGTGGACCAGGTCGTCGTCGAGGAACTCGGCGATCAGGTAGGTCGACCCGCTGGTGAACTGCACCCGCTGCACGGCGGCCTGCGCGGGCAGGGCGACGAGGAAACTGCCGATCAACACCGCCAGGAACACGAGACGTCTCATGGCCGCGCCACCACCAGGTTGTCGAGGTTGATGCCGTTCGACGCGTATTCGATCTTCACCGACCGAGCTCCGGCCGTGAGGTTCGTGGTCAGCGTCGCCGTGCCCCAGGTGTCCCAGTTCGCCAGGGCCGGCAGGTTGAGCGTTCCCGCCGACACCCCGTCTACGTAGACGGTCCGCGTCGAGGCGACGGTGGTCGAGTAGCGGAACTTGAGCTGGTGGCTGCCGGTCGCGTCGGCCCGCACCGCGAACGTCACCGAGTCGCCCGATGAGGCGAACCCGTCGACGAACCCGGTCCCGGTGTACCCGGTGTGGTTGGTGTTGGTCGAGACGCCTGCCCCGGCGGCGAACTCCGCCTCGTAGGCGGCCTTGTCCACCCCGTTCAGGGTGACCGACCGCGCCGACGCGCTGGAGGCCAGCTTCACGTACGTGAGCTGCTGCACCGGATCCCACCACCAGCCCTCCGAGGCCGACTGGAGCGCGGCCAGCGAGGCCCGCGCGGTCGCGCCGGTCACCGACGACGGCTGGGTGGAGGCCACCTGAAGCGTCGACGTGGTGGTCAGCGCCGGCACCGAGACGCCGACGGTGTGGGAGGCCCAGTTCTCCGCCACAGAGAGGGTCCGGGACAGCCCGGCCGAGTCCTCGAAGTACGAGTACGACGAGTTGCCCGACGGATAGACGCGGAACACCAGGTTCGCGTACGAGGAGACGCTGTTGGAGATGTTCCCGCCCAGCTCGTAGGCGGCGTTCAGGTTGAGCGGGATGATCGCCCCGGCGCGGGCGTACACGGGGATGGTGTCCAGTCCGGCGTTGTAGGTCTTCGTCCCGGGCCCGGTGAACCGGCCGCCGTTCCACAGGTCGTACCACTCACCCGCGGGCAGGTACACGTTCTTGGACGTCGCCCCCGCCGTGGTGATCGGCGCGACCAGCAACTGGGGGCCGAACATGTACTGCTGGTCGAGCGCGGCGGCCGTCGCGTCGGCGGGATAGGCGTAGCTCATCGCCCGCATCATCGGCGCGCCCGTCAGCGACGACGACTTCGCCTCGGTGTACAGGTAGGGGATCAGGTTCATCCGCACGTTCGCGAACTTGCGGAAATAGGGGATCACGTTCGTGTTCCCGGTCCGCGCCTGCACGTTCCACGGCGTCCGCGCCTCGGAGACGCCGGGGTTGGCCGTCTCCGAGTGATACTGCATGACCGGCGAGAACGCCGCCTGGGCGGCCGAGCGGAGGTAGAGCTCCGCGCTCGGGAAGCCGCCCGTGAAACCGGCCAGGTCCCACGCGGTGTACGGCACCCCCGACTGCCCGGCCGACAGCTGCGCCCTGACCGCCTCCTGGAAGGCGGGGAACGAGGAGTTCTGGTCGCCGGCCCAGAAGATCGAGGTCGACTGCGCCCCGGCGGTGCCGGCCCGGCTGAAGATCGTCGAGTCGGGCTTCTTGCCCTTCACGTACGTGTTGTAGGCCGACAGGTAGGAGTTCGGGTAGGCGTTGTGCATCTCGTCGCCCTTGCGGCCGTCGGCGAAGCCGACCCCGCGTCCGAAGATCGCCTCAGAGCCGTCGGTCTTGAAGCCGTCGATGCCGACGTCGTCCATCAGGTAGTCGCGCTTGCTCATCCACCAGGTCCGCGCGGCGGCCGAGGTGAAGTCGGGCACCATGCTGTCGCCGAACCACTGCCCGGTCGGCACCCGGTAGGGCGAGCCGCCCGGCTGGGTGGCGACGTAGCCCTGCGCCTGCGCGTAGGCCTTGTCGTTGAGGTGCTGCTGCGGCGCGGTCGACGGGTTGGTGTCGAAGTTCTCCTTGAACACCGGGATCTGCCAGAGGATGACCTTGATGCCCTTGGAGTGGGCGTCGTCCACCATCGCCTTGGGGTTGCTCCACGCCGTCCCGGCCGGGAACGTCAGATCGCTCAGCGCGAGTTTCCCGCTGCCCGGTTTGGGGGTGTACGTCGCCCCGTGCCAGACGTAGAACGTCGCCTCGTCGCTCCACTGCTCCAGCACGATCGCCGAATGCGGGATGTCGTTGGTCCCCGGCTTGGCCAGCTCGGCCGTGACCTCCGCCTGGGTGTTCCACTCGTTGGCCGACATCCACAGCCCGAACGCCCACTTCGGCGGCAGCTGCGGGCGGCCGGTCACCGCCGTGTAGTCGTCGACGATGTCGGCGGGCGTGCCCGCGAAGAAGTGGTAGTCGAGCGTCGAGTTCAGCGCCCCGCCGGTGTCGACGGAGAAACCGGCCAGGTCGCTCAGGTGGGTGTTCAGGTTGAAGATGGAATAGCGCGTCGAGGGGATGTAGACGCCGTAACCGGCGGAGTTCAGGAAGAACGGCGTCGACAGGTAGGTGCGCCGCCACGACCCCTGGTCGCGATACTGGTTGTAGACGTAGTTGTGCACGTCGGTGCCGCGCTGGTCGAGCCGGTCGTACCGTTCGCCGAAGCCCTCGAACCGCTCTCCGGCGGGGGAGAGGAAGTGGTCTTCGATCTTCGTGACCGTGGAGACGCCGTCGCTGGCCCACCCGATGTTCCGGAACACCGCCGGGTCGTACTGCCGCGTGATCAGCGTCGTCCCGTCGCCCTTGTAGACCGACAGGCGGTAGGGCGTCTTCTGGATCTTCAGCACCAGCGAGGACGTCGAGATCTGCAACGTCGACGCCGAGTTGGTGACCGTGTAACCGGACACGCCGGTGATGTTCAGCCCGCTGCCGGAGGGCGCGATCTGGGTCCGGAACCGGTCGAGGGCGGGGAACGCGAAGCGGATCTTCGGGGTGAACGACCCCGCCGAGTCGCCGGTCGTCACGTCGACCGAGGTCCCGTTGTTCACGTAGGAGACGACGTTCGTGACGGTCGACCACGACGTCACCTTGAACGTGAACGGGCCCACGCTGCGCTGCCCCGAGCCGTTGACGTCGGCGTTGATCGTGTACGAGATGGCGTCGCCCCGCGCGAACGAGCCCATCGGGATGCGCCAGTAGGTGTTGTTGCCCTGGTTGTAGTCCCAGGCCGCCCCGATCGGGGTCTGGGCGACGCCGTTCTTGGTCCAGGTGATCCAGACGGTCTGCCCCGGCTCGATCGGCCAGGTCGTGGCCTTGAGGGTGACGGCCTCCCCGGCCATCGGGTCGCGGGGAGAGCGCTCGGTCGGCTCGGTGGAGTAGAGGTCGTCGATGCCGGTCGGGTTGTGGTGGACGCCGTCGAGAGCGGCTGCGGGAAGGGCGTGGAACATCGTGGCGAGCAGAGCCAGGACCACGACGGTGACGCCCGAGCGTAACCGGATCACAGGAACACTCCTCTCAAACGCGGCCAGTGCTCGGAGGCACAGAGCACCGGAGGACGCTCGATGGGCGCGGGAAGGGTGACCTCCCGCCCACCGGGCAGCACCTCGCCGGTCCACACGTCCACCCACTCACCGGAAGGCAGGTAGGCGGCGATCTCGGTGGCGCCGGGGGTGGTGACGGGGACGACGAGCAGCGCGTCGCCCAGCTTGAACTGCAGGGGGTGGGACCACAACTCGCGTTCCATGTGGTCGAAGAACAGACCCCGCATGAGGGGCTTGCCGCCGCTCACCGCCACCGCCGCCTGCTCGGTCAGGTAGGGCACCAGACGCTCCCTGAGCTGCGCGAACTCGCGGAAGATCGGGATGACCGCCGGATCGCCGGTCTGTTCGGCGATGTTCCAGGGCGTGCGGTCGCGGATGGGGGTGCGGTGGTGGTTGAACTCGGAGTGGTACTGCATGATCGGCATGAACGCCGAGGTCCCGGCCGCGCGCAGGTAGAGCTCGGCGGTGGGCAGGTCGCCGGAGAAGCCGGCCAGGTCCCAGCCCCAGTAGACGATCCCGCACGCCGAGGCGGTGATCCCGGCGCGGATCGAGGCCTCGAAGGCCGTCCACGTCGAGTCCTCGTCGCCGGCCCAGAACGCGCCGTGCGGCTGCGAACCGGTGAAACCGGCCCGGCTGAAGGTGACCGGAGCCTTGCCGTGACGGCGCAGCAGGTCGCCGAAGGCACGGGCGTAGTGCACGGGGAACAGGCCGTTGCCGTCGTCGCCGCGCCTGCCGTCGGCGTAGCGGAGGTCGTGGCCCCAGGCGTGTTCGCCGCCGTCGGTCTTGAAGCCGTCGACGCCCAGCTCGGAGACGAGGTAGGCCCGTTTGGCGGTCCACCAGTCGCGGACCTCCGGCGAGGACAGGTCGGGCATCAGCGCCAGCGGGAACCACCAGCCTCGGTTCCGGTAGGGCCTGCCGTCCGCCTCGCGGACGCCGTAACCCTTGTCGACGAGCTGTTTCGCGTCGACGGCGGCCTGGTGGCGCGGGTGGGGGCGCATTTTCTGGAGCGGGATCTGCCAGAGCAGGACCTTGACGTCCCGGGAGTGCAGCTCGTCGATCATGCCCTTGGGGTCGGGCCACGGCCCGTCGGCGGGGAAGGTGTAGTCGGCCAGCGTGTGCGGCTCCTCGGAGGGTTCGTAGACCGCGCCCCGGAAGGCGGTGAAGGTCGACTCGTCCGACCAGGCCTCGATGACCAGCGCGCCCACGGGGATGTCGTGCTCGCGGTGCTTGTCCATCTCGTGGAGCACCCGGGCCTGGGTGTTCCACTCGTTGCCGCTGGCCCACAGCCGGAACACCCACGACGGCAGCTCGGTGGGACGCCCCACTTCGTCAAGGAACTGCGTCAGCACTGCGGCGGGTTCGCCGTCGTAGAAGGCGATCTCCAGGTGGTCGCCGGAGATCTCGGCCTCGATGGTCAGCAGGTCGCCTTCGCTGGAATACCAGGTGCGCCGTGACGTGCGCACATGAAAACCCCACGACGAGTCGCCCACGACGAAGGCGAAGGGCATCGGCAGGTACGTCCGGTTCGCCGCCCCCTGCCCCTTGTACTGCTCGAACACGACGGCGTCGAGGTCGTTGCCCCGCTGGTCGACCGCGTTGAACCGCTCCCCGAACCCGACCAGATGATCGTCAGGGGACAGCCGGACCGCGAACCGGGCGCGGAGTGGCCCGTCCGCGTCGACCAGCCACTCGACCGATCCGGGCACCACCCGGTCGGTCCCGCTGACGCCGATCTTCCCGGGGACCCACCGCGCCGCCGACACCTCGAACCACCGGGTGGTACGCCCCGGCTCCCGGAACCGGTAGCGGTAGCGCTCCCCGAACGCCAGCGGGCCCGTCGTCACCGTCCACGACCCGGTGGCGGCGCGGGCCGCCTTGGCCTGGGCGGCGGCCAGGTGCCCGCCGTCGGTGACGACCAGTCCCTCATTCGCGTACAGGGGCGTCATGGGCAGCTCGGCGCCGTCCCACTCGCAGACGACCTCGGTGGCCGACGACCTCACCCGCAGCTCGACGGCCTCACCGTCGAGGGGGACCAGGGGAACCCGCTGGTCCTCGGAGACGGCGTAGGGGTGGCCCGAACCGAAGGGACGATGACGGATCAAAGTTCGGCTCCCAGCATCAGGTACATGCCGTGCGACCACAGCAGGGGGGTGGCGACCGGCCCCCAGCGGCGCAGCCACTCGTCATGGCGGTCGGGGAAGAGCAGCACGTCGGAGACCTGCTCGGGGAGGTCGCCGTTGGGCAGCGCCTGGGCGGCCATCCAGTCGAGGTAGCGGCGGGCCTCCTCGGGCCGCCCGGCCGCCGCGTGGTTCAGCCCGAGGAACCCGGCCAGCAGCACCCACCGGCCGCCGCCGTAGAAGGTGTCGGCGCGGTAGCGGTACACGCCGCCGTCGACGGAGAGCTGCCGCTCGACCTCGGCGACGGTCGCGACGGCCACCGGGTGGTCGGGGGCGTACAGACCGAAGGGGGCGACGCACGCCAGCAGGCTGCCGTCGACCTCGTCGGACCCCAGCCATTTGCGCAGGTGGCCCCGGTCGGAGACGCCCTCGGCGGCGATCAGCGCCTCGATGCCGCCGATCGCCTCCTTCACCTCGGCGTCGGCGACCCCGAGCGAGACGGCGGCCCGCAGCCCGGCGTGGACCGCGCCGAGCGTGGCCACGTGGCGCTGCTCGACGTGCTCCTCCCACCAGTCGTAGCAGGGGCTGTCCCAGAACGCCGCCAGGTAGCGCGACGTCACCCGGACGGCCTCCATCGGGACGTCCAGGGAGTGGCGCCGGGCGTGCTCGGCGAGCTGCCACAGCCACGTGCCGTAGCCGTCGAGCTGGTGGTCCCACCACTCGTCGGTGCCGTCGGCGCCGTCCAGGGTGAACCGGGTCGGCAGCATCTCCCCAGGTGAGAGAGGCCCGTGGCGGCGGGAGATCAGGTCGTCGACCTGCGCGGTGCGCGCGGTGACGACCCGCGCGCACCACTCGTGGAAGGCGGTGACCGAGGCCTCCTCGCCCGCCCGGGACATGCCCTCGGCGATGAACGCGCCATCGCGAAGCCAGGCATATCCGGCATAGGCCGAGAAGGTCGGGCACGCCGGGTAGGCCCCCGAGGGCGACTGATTCTCGCGGATCACCTGGACACTGCGAGACATCAAGTCGATCATGCTGGTTCTCTCCTAGCCGAGAAGGGCGTCGACCTTGGACGCGGCTTCGGTCAGGGCCTCTTCGACCGACTTGCGGCCGGCCGCGGCCTCGGTGAGCTCCTGGGTGACGGCGTCCTGCATCTCCTGCTGGCGGGCGATGACCGGCGGCAGCGCGATGCTCTTGAGCGAGTCGAAGACCGCCTGGCGGTTGGCCGGGACCGGGTCCTTCAGGTAGCCCGCCAGCACCGACTGGTCGGAGACCGGCGGGAGCTCCCACGAGCTGGCGATCCGGGTGGTCGCCGCGACGTTCGAGCCGCTAAGGAACTTGGCCCAGGCGTACGCCTCACGCGGGTGCTTCGTCGTGGCCGAGGCGGCGACCGAGTTGTGGAAGACGGCGCTGGCCTTCTGGGTGTCGCCGGGCTCGACGACGACGTCCCACTGGAACGGCACGTCCTTCAGCCCGGCGAACTGCCAGATGCCGTTGTGCCACATCGCGAGCTTGCCCGACTTGAAAAGGTTGGTGTCGTAGTCGGCGGTGCCGCCGATCTCGGCCTCGGTCGGCATGGTCTTGCCGACCTTGTCGACCAGCCACTTCGCCGCCTTGACGCCCTCGGGGCTGTTGAAGGTCGACTTGCCGCCGCCCATGAACTCGCCGCCGGCCTGCTTGAGCGCCTTGTAGAACTCGAAGAAGGTGACCGGCTGGAAGTCGCCGAAGACGCCCTTCGCGGTCAGCTTCTCGGCCGCGGCCTTCTCGTCCTCCCAGGTCCAGTCGGCGGTGGGCAGCGGGACGCCGGCCTTCTCGAACAGGTCCTTGTTGTAGAGCAGGACGACGGTGGAGAACGATGCCGGGAGCGCGAACTGCTTGCCCTCGTGCTTGAAGGCGTTCAGCGACTCGGGGGCGTAACCGGAGGTGTCGGTGTCGCCGCCCGCCGTGCCCAGGTCGAGCAGGCTGCCCGCGCCGGCGTAGGTGACGAAGTTCTCGTAGTTGAGCTCGAAGGTGTCGGGGGCGGTCTGGCCCGCGATGCTGGTCTGGAGCTTGGTGAAGTACTGGTCGTAGGGGGCCGTCTCGACCTGCACGTCCACCGTGGGGTTCTCCTTCTCGAACGCCGCCACGATCGTGTCGAGGTCCTTCACGTGGTCGGGGGCGGCGGAGAAGGTGAAGTAGCGGAGGGTGACCTTGCCGCCTGCGGCGGGCTCTTCCGTACGGGTCGCCGACCCCTGCGAGCAGGCGGTGGCGAGCAGGGCGGTGATCAGGGCCGCCGCGGCGACCCGGGCTGATCCGGCCATGGTTGTTCCTTTGTTTCGGGGGGTTATTTGAGGCCTGACTGGGCCACGGAGGCGATGACGTGCTTCTGGGCGAACAGGTAGAGGATGAGGATCGGGACGACGCTGACCACCGACCCGGCCATCACGACGTTCCACTCGGTGGTGAACTGGCCGTGCAGGTTGGCCAGCCCGAGGGGGAGCGTCATGAACTCGGGCGACCTGATGATCACCAGCGGCCACAGGTAGCTGTTCCAGCTCGCCATGAAGCCGAAGATCGCGAATGTGGCGAGGGCGGGCCTGATCAGCGGCAGCACGACCAGCGCGAAGATCCGGAAGTGCCCGGCGCCGTCGAGCACGGCCGCCTCGTCGAACTCCTTGGGCACCTGCTGGACGGCCTGGCGCAGCAGGAACACCCCGAACGCCGAGGCGATCGTGGGGGCCAGGACCGCGAAGTAGGTGTCGGTCAGGTTGAACGTGCGCATCTCGATGAACAGCGGCACGACCAGCACCTGGAGCGGCACCATCAGCGTGGCCAGGTAGACCGCGAACAGCGCGCCCCGGCCGGGGAAGGGCAGCCGGGCGAAGGCGTAGGCGGCCATCGAGCTGGTGACCAGCTGGAACACGGTCGAGGCGACGGCGATCCAGAGGCTGTTGAACATGATCCGCCAGAACGGCATGGTCTCCAGCAGCCGCGCGTAGCCGTCGAGGGTGGCGTTGTCGGGCGTGAAGTCGGGCGGCGTCTGCAGGACGGTCCCCGCCGGGGTCAGCGAGGTGATCACCGCCCAGGCGAACGGGAACAGCATGACCAGGGCGCCCAGCCCCACCAGCAGGTATTTCAGCGACCTAGCCATAGTTCACCCACCGGCGCTGGCCCCGGACCTGGACGAGCGTGACCACCAGCACGACCGCGAACAGCAGCCACGACAGGGCGGACGCCTCACCGGCGCGGCCGTATTTGAAGGTCAGGTTGTAGACCTGCTCGACGACGACCTGGGTCGCGCCGGCCGGTCCGCCGCCGGTCATGACATGGACCTGGTCGAAGACCTGGAACCCGTTGATCAGCGAGATGACGACGACGAAGAACGTGCTGGGGGACAGCAGCGGCAGCGTGATCCGGCGGAACCGCTGCCAGGCGTTCGCGCCGTCGACCCGGGCGGCCTCGATGTACTCCTTCGGGATGGCCTGGAGCCCGGCCAGCAGGATGATCATCACGAAGCCGAGGTCCTTCCAGGCCGAGGCGAGGATGATCGAGGGCATCGCCCAGTCGGGGTCGGTCCACCACCCCGGCCCTTGGAGGCCGACCAGGCCGATCGCCCAGTTGACGATCCCCGACGCCGGGTTGAGCAGCCACTTCCACAGCAGCGCCACGACCACCCACGACGTGACGACCGGCAGGAAGTAGATCGCCCGGAAGATGTCGCGGCCCTTCATGGCCCGGTTGAGCAGCATCGCCAGGCCGAGGCCCCCGGCGTAGACGAGGGGGAGGTATCCGGCGATGAAGTAGAGGGTGTGGCCGAACGCGGCGCGGGTCTCCTCGCTGCCGAGAAGATAGGCGTAGTTGTCCAGGCCGACCCACTTCATCGGCGTGATGAGGTTCCACTCGTGCAGCGACGTCCAGAGCGAACCGGCCATCGGGATCAGGGTGAAGAGCAGGAGCGGGACCGCGCTGGGGAGCAGGAAGACGGCGACCGTGAGGGCGTAGCGGAGGCGCTTCCTCGGCGGGCGGACCGGCTGCTTGGCGGCGGTCTGCGGAGGGGCCTCGGTGAGGGTCACCGGACACCTCCCCGCCGGGCTGCGGCCCGGGACATCGTCTTTTCGTGCGTCATGAGCTCGCCCCGATCAGCCGGGCGCGCACCATCCGGCCCTGCTCCCCGGCCGCGCCCTCGGTGTCGAAGGGGGTCGCGAGCACCAGCGCCGCCGCGCCCTGGGCCCAGGAGGTGTCGTCCCAGCTCTCGACCTCGATCTCGATGTCGCGGCGGCCCGGCATGAGCTGGCGGCGGACCGCTTTGTCGAAGCCGTCGCGCCAGTAGGGCCAGTGGGCCGTGCCCTCGCCGAGGACCACGACCACCTCGGGGTCGACGACGTTTATCAAGCCCGCCGTCGCCCGGCCGAGGATCGTACCGGCCTCGGCGAAGACCTCGCGGGCGCGGGGATCGGACCCGGCCAGGGCGCCCAGTTCGTCGACCGTCATCACGTCGAGGCCGCGTTCGCGGGCCGAGGTCACCAGGCCGGCCGCGCCGACGACGGCCTCCAGGCACCCGTACGCCCCGCAGCCGCACAGCGGTCCGTCCACAGCGACCGGGACGTGCCCGAACTCGCCGGCGCCGCCGCGCGCGCCCCGGTAGACCCGGCCGTCGGCGACGATCGCGGCGCCGACGCCGCGCCCTATGGTCAGAACGAGGAAGTCGCGGTGGGTGCGGCCCCGGCCGTAGAGGCGCTCGGCCACGGCCAGCGCGTTGACGTCGTTCTCCAGCAGGACGGGAAGCTTGAGGCGGCGGCGGAGGCGGTCGCCGACCGGCATGGCCTGCCAGCCGAGAGTGGGGGCGTTGCAGGTTCCGACGGCCTGGTCGTCGACGCTGCCGGGGACGCAGACCCCGACGCCGAGCAGGGGAGGGACCTGGTCCAGCACGCCGGCGACGGCCTCGGCCAGCTCGCCGAGCGCGTCGGGGGAGGAGGGGTCGAAGGGGCTCTCCCAGGAGCCGAGGACCTCGCCGTCGAGGCGGACCTCGACGATGACCAGGTGCTCGGCGGTCACCTTCACGCCGAGCGCGCGCCCGGCCGAGCCGACGAGGCCGAGGCGCTGGGCGGGGCGTCCGCCCCGGGACGGCTGGAGGTCGAGTTCCTCCAGCATGCCCGCCGCCATGAGGGCCTTGGTGAGCTGGGTGACGGTCGCGGGGGAGAGGTCGAGCTCCTTGGCCAGCTCGGTGCGGCTGAGCGGCCCGACCGTGCCGAGCAGGGCGAGGATCGCCGTCCGGGTGAGGTCACCTCGATCGGTCGCAGCCATCGGGCTCACTTTCTTTATTGGTAAAGTTAGTCCCGAAATATGGCTGCTCAGCAAGGTACTGTCAAGACTCCGAAACCAGATCGAAACCTGTTCAGTGGCGGGTGCAGGGACGCACGACGGCGATCGGGCAGCGGGCGTGCCGGAGCACCCGGCGGCTGACCGACCCCATGACGGTCGACCCGGCCCGGCCTCGGCCGTGGGAGCCCACCACGACCAGGTCGGCCTCGCGGGAGGCGTCGACCAGCGCCTCGACCGGGTGCGCGGTGCGCAGGTCGTCGAAGACCGGCAGGGCCGGATAGCGCGTGCGGTGCCGGGCGAGCTGGTGGGTGGCCACCGCCCGCTGGCCCGCGCGGACGGCGTCGACGTCGATCGTGATCTCCGGGGCGTAGCCGTGCGACGGGAGGGTCCAGGCGTTCAGGGCGCGGATCCCGGCGTTGTACCGGCTGGCGTGCTCGAAGGCGTAGGAGATCGGGTCCTGGCAGTCGGCCGCCTCGTCCAGGCCGATCACGACCTCGCCGACGCGGCGGCGGGGCCGGTCGCGGACGATCACGACCGGGCCGGCGGCGTGCCCGGCGAGCTGCATGCTGACCGATCCCAGAATGCTCCCGGCGGTCCTGGCCATGCCCCGGCTGCCGAGCACCAGCGCGGCCGACTCGTCGGCCATCCTGCGCAGCACGTCGGCCGGCCGGCCCTCGGCGTTCTCCAGCCGCATCCCGAGCCCGGGGCTCCGGTCGCGCGCGGTCTTCTCGGCCTCGGTCAGGATCCGGGAGGCCAGGTCCGCGAACTGGTCGTCGAGCGCGGAGGCGTCGACGAGCCGGTACGGGTACCGGTCGATCACGTGGACGATGCGCAGCATCGCCCCCCGGCGGGCCGCGTCGTCGGCGGCCCACTCGACGGCGGCCAGCGACGGCGGCGAGCCGTCGACACCGACTGTTACATCCCTCATGACTCCCCCTTGGGTTTCGCCCTGTCCTCCATGACAACGCTTGAGCTGGGCAAATACCCAGGGTCGAAAGTCCCTAATAGGACAAAGAGGGACTTTGGTCCCTACCTGGCCAGAAAAGGGATGCATAGGTTGAAGACATGATTCGTGTCTTCCTTGTGGACGATCATGAAGTCGTGCGGCGCGGTGTGGCGGCCCTGCTGGAGGCCGAGGACGACATCCGCGTCGTGGGCGAGGCCGGATCGGTCGCGGCGGCGATCACGCGCATCCCCGCGCTCCGGCCCGACGTGGCGGTCCTGGACGTCCGCCTGCCCGACGGCAACGGCGTGGACGTCTGCCGCGAGGTCCGCAGCGCCGTCCCCGAGCTGCCGTGCCTGATGCTGACCTCCTATGCCGACGACGACGCCCTGTTCCAGGCCGTGATGGCCGGGGCCTCGGGCTACGTCCTGAAGCAGATCCACGGATCCGACCTGGTGGGCGCGGTGCGCGCGGTGGCGGGCGGCCGGTCGCTGCTCGACCCGAAGGCGACCACGACCATGCTGCGGCGGCTGCGGGAGGGGACCGCCCGCCGCGACCCGCTCGCGGCCCTGACCGACCAGGAGCGCCGGATCCTGGAGCACATCGGCGAGGGCATGACGAACCGGCAGATCGGCGACCAGATGTTCCTGGCCGAGAAGACGGTCAAGAACCACGTCTCCCGGCTGCTGGGCAAACTCGGCATGCAGCGCCGGACCCAGGTGGCCGTCTACGCCGCCCGGATGCAGTCGGACGGTGTCTAGCTGAGGGGGACCTGCCACAGCAGGTGGGTCCCGCAGCCCTCGCGGGGGGCGGCCTCGAAACGGCCGCCGAGCATCTTCGCGCGCTGCTCCAGATTCCGCAGTCCGCTGCGCCGCCCGTGGGCCGGCAGGCCGACGCCGTCGTCGTCGACGGTCAGGACCACCTCGTCGCCCGCCTCCAGTGACACCTCGACCCGGTTGGCCGCGGCGTGCCGGACCACGTTCGACAGCGCCTCGCGCAGGACCGCCAGCACCTGGTCGCCGATCTCCTCGGGCACGCCGTAGTCGAGCTGCCCGTCCAGCCGCAGCACCGGCCGGAACCCCAGGTCCCCGTACGTCTTGTCGATCAGCTCCGCCACCCGGGAGCGCAGCCCCGACTCGTCCGGCCCCAGCGGGCCCTGGAGGGCGAAGATCGTCGCCCGGATCTGCCGGATGGTCGCGTCGAGCTCGTCCACCGAATGGCGCACCCGGGCCGCCGCCTCGGGGTGCTCCACCAGCCGGACCGTGCTCATCAGGGTCATCGCCACCGCGAACAGCCGCTGGATCACCACGTCGTGCAGGTCCTTGGCGATGCGGTCGCGGTCCTCCAGCAGGTTGATCCGCTCGGCGTCGCGCCGCGTCTCGGCCAGTTCCAGGGCCACGGTGGCCTGGGCCGCGAAGGACGTGAGCATCTCCATCGACGACGCGCCGAACGGGATCCGGCCCGGCCGCTTCCCCAGGCCGAGGACGCCGCGCACCGATCCGGCCGAGCCCAGGGGGATGGCGGCGGCCGGCCCGATGGGCAGGCCCCGGATGGTCTCGTACCCGGCGGCGGTCATGTCGGTGACGAAAAGGGCCTCTCCGGTCTTGTAGGCCTTGCCCGCCAGGGACGTGTCGAGTCCGACCTCGCCGCCGATCAGCTCGCCGATCCCTTCGGCGACCAGCGCCCGGAGCGAGGTGCCGCCCTCGACCGGGAAGAACACCAGGGCGGTGTCGGAGTCGGCCATCTCCTTGATCCGCTTGGCCACCTGGGCCAGGACGTCTCCGGGCCCGGCTCCGGAGAGCAGGCTCGTGGTCACGTCGGCGGTGGCCTGCAGCCAGAGTTCCCGGCGGCGGGTCTCCTCGTACAGGCGGGCGTTCTCGATCGCCACGCCCGCCGCGGTGGCCAGGGCGACGACGACGGCCTCGTCCTCCTCGTCGAACTCGCCGCCGCCGCGCTTCTCGGTCAGGTAGAGGTTGCCGAAGACCTCGTCGCGGACCCGCAGCGGCACGCCCAGGAAGGATCCCATCGGGGGGTGCCCGTCGGGGAAGCCTTGGGACTCGTCGTGGTCGGCGATCCGCGACAGCCGCAGCGGTCTCGGCTCCTTGATGAGCTGGCCCAGCACGCCCAGGCCGTGGGGCCAGTGCTCGATCCGGGCGATCTCCTGCTCGCTGAGGCCGACGGGGAGGAACTCCACCAGCGTGTGTTCGTCGCCGATCACGCCGAGGGCGCCGTAACTGGCGTCCACGAGGCGGGTGGCGGTCTCGACGATGCGCCGCAGCACCGTCTCCAGTTCGAGGTCGCCGCCGATGAGGACCACGGCCTCCAGCAGGGTGTGGACCCGGTCGCGGGTGGCGAGCACGGCGTCGAGTCTCGTCTGGAGCTCCGAGAGGAGTTCGTCCAGCCGCATGCTTGGAATCAATGGACGGGACATAATCCCATCCTGCTTCCCTTATATGGACATATCGCCCAATCTTGGGTCAGTAGATCCATTGAACCGAGGGGCCCAGCCGATGGGCGGTCCAACCGACCGTCAAGCCACGTCGAGGTCCGATCTTGCGCCGCCGCCCCCGGGGAGGGATCTTGCTGGGGTAACCCGATCTTCCTGAGGAGACCCCACGATGCTGCCTCTCCACCTGCGCCGCCAGGGATTCGAGCCCGATCCCGAGCTGACCGCCGTCCGCGAGCAGGAGGGCCTGACGCGGGTGCCCACCCCCTACGGCCGCGACGCCTGGCTGGTCACCCGCTACGACGACGTGCGTGACGTGCTCAGGAACGCCGAGCTGTTCAGTTACGGCCACGGGATCAACATCCCGCCGATGAACGAGGAGCAGACCAGACGCCTGAAGGCGGGCGCGCTGCTGATGATGGACCCGCCCGACCACACCCGCTTACGCCGCATGCTCACCCCCGAGTTCACCATGCGCCGCATCCGCCGCCTGGAACCCCGGGTCCGCGAGATCGTGGCCGCCCACCTCGACGAGATGGAGCGCACCGGTCCTCCCGCCGACCTGGTCGCCGGGTTCGCCACCCCGATCCCGTCGCTGGTCATCTGCGAGCTCCTCGGCGTCCCCTACGCCGACCGCGACGGCTTCCAGGCCCGCAGCCGCGCGGCCCTCGACTTCAACCTGGCCCCGGAGGCGCGCGGCCGGGCGCAGGTGGAGTCGTCCGCCTACATGGGCGAACTGGTCGCCCGCGCCCGCGTCGAACCGGGCGACGACCTGCTCGGCATGCTGGTCAGGGAGCAGGGCGACGACGTGACCGACGTCGAGCTGATCGGCCTGGGCGGCCTGCTGCTGCTCGCCGGGCACGAGACCACCGCCAGCATGATCGGCCTGGGCACCCTGGCCCTGCTCCGCCACCCCGACCAGCTCGCCACGTTCCGCGAGGACCCCGCCAGGGTCGACGGCATGGTCGAGGAACTGCTCCGCTGGCTCACGATCATCCACGCGGGCGCCGTCAAGGTCGCCACCGCCGACACCGAGCTCGCCGGGGTGAAGATCGCCAAGGGCGACGCGGTCGTGGTCTCCCTCCCCGCCGCCAACCGCGACCCCGCCCTCACCGAGAACCCCGACGTCTTCGACGTCACCCGCCCCGAGGTGGCCCACGTGGCCTTCGGCTACGGCGCCCACCACTGCATCGGCGCGCCGCTGGCCCGTATGGAGATGCGCATCGCCTTCCCCGCCCTCTTCGACCGCTTCCCGGACCTGCGCGAGGCGGGCGAGCCGGAATTCCGCTCCTTCAACGCGGTCTACGGCCTCACGAAGTTCCCGGTGGCGTGGTAAAAGCCTCTTTCTCCGTTACGGCTCCGCCCACCACGGCCCCGCCCGCCGTCGCCGGCGCGGGCGGCGGCCCGGCGCTCCTCAGCCGCTCGGGCGGGCGCCGTCACCGGGGGACGCGGGCCGTCTCGACCCAGACGGGCGGCGGCGGGGCGTCCAGGCCGATCAGGGCGGCGATCAGGCGGCAGGACTCCGGCTCGGCCGGCCACGGCGTGTGCCCGTCCGTCAGGACGATCACCACGTTGGGCCGGTCGGGCCCGGCCAGGGCGGCGGCGATGCCCACCCGCATGTCGGTGCCTCCGCCGCCCGCCAGCGTCACCTGGTCGGCGGAGGTCACCCGCGAGACGGCGTGGACGTCGGCGTCGCAGGCCAGCACCGTCACCCGGTTGCCGTGCACGCCGACCTCCCGGAGCACCCCGGTCACCTCGGCCAGCGCCGCCGCCAGCTCGTCGTCGCCCATCGACCCCGACGTGTCGACCACGATCGCCACCCGGGGCAGCGGACGCCGCAGGCTCGGCAGCACCACCCCGCGCATGGCCGCCGACCGGCGCGAGGGGCGGCGGTAGGTGTAGTCGACCGCGCCGCCCGCCCAGGCGACCGCCTCCCGGACCGCCCCGGTCAGCACCTGCCGCCAGTCGACGACCGGTTCGAGCACCTGCTCGGCCCAGCGCCGCCACCCCTCCGGCAGGGTGCCCCGGCCGCGCCGGTGGGCCCGCATCGCCTCGGCGGTGTGCCGCCGCAACGACTCGGCCTCGACCGGCCCCACCACGGGCGCGCCCCCGGCGACCTCCCACGGCGAGGGCCTGCCGTGGGCCCCGGAGCCGCAGTCGAGAAGGTGGTCGTGCGGCGGCAGGGCCGGCACGTACTCCTCGAACAGCCGCCCCGGCTCCAGGCCGAACAGGCGCGGCTCCATCCGCCCGGCGGGCAGCGGGAGCCGGTCGGCGAGGAGGTCGTCGTTGATCTCGCAGTCCTGGGCGATGTTCACCCTGGCCCGGTCCCGCTGGTCGGCCGGGGGCAGCCGCCCGGCCCGGCCGTGGTGGTCGCGCAGCAGGTGGGCGACCTCGTGGATCCAGACGGCGGCCAGCTCGCCGACGGGCGTGGCGTCGACGAAGGCGGGGGAGACGTAGCAGCGCCAGTGCCGGTCGACCCCCATGGTGGGCACCTGCGCGCTGGGGACGATCGAGAGGGCGTACAGGGCGGTGGCGAAATAGGGCCGGTCGGTGGCCGCCCGGTACCGGGCGGCCAGCAGCTTCACCCGGTCCACGGCCGGCTCACAGCGCGCCCGACAACTGGAGCAGGTCGATGAAGGCGTCGATGCCCGGCGGCACCGGCCACGACAGGTCGCGCATCGCGGCCAGGTCCATCGCGGCCCGCGCCGCCACGTCGGGGACGCCCGCGTCCACCGCCTTGGCCAGCACCGTCCACCCGGCCTCCCAGCGGCGCTGGGTCAGGTCGCCCTGGACGGCCGCCACGACGGCGGTCAGGAAGGCCAGCTGGCGGTCGCCCCGGTCGGGCAGCCGGAAGGCGTCGGGATCGGCGAGCACCCGGTTGGGGTCGGGGAGGTCGAGTTCCTCCAGGTAGGAGATGAGTTCGACGCCCGCGCCGTCGCCCACCGCGCCGACCAGCGCCGCCGCCAGCGCCTCCCGCCCGGTCCCGGCCGCGTAGGCGACGGCGAGGAGCTTGAGGGCCATCTCCCACGTGCGCGGCGACGGCCACGCCCCGCCCCGGCTCTCCGCGTCGGCGGGCAGGTGGTGCACCAGCCCGGGGCGGGCGGTGAGGAAGCCCGACACCGCGCCCCGCGCCCGCGCCACCGCGCCCGAGACCCGGGCCGGGTCGACAGCCGGGACGCGCGCCGCCGGCCACGTCCCGGCCAGGCCACGGGCGACCGTCGCGGGGTGGTGGGTCCAGCGGAGATGGACGAAGCGGTTGGCCAGCGGCGGGCTCAGGTGCCAGCCGTCGGCCGCGCTCGACGGCGGGTTCGCGGCGGCCACGATCCTGACCGGCTCCGGCAGCGTCAGGCTGCCGACCCGCCGCTCCAGCACCACCCGCAGCAGCGCGGCCTGCACGGCGGGCGGCGCGGACGACAGCTCGTCGAAGAAGACCAGCCCGCGCCCGGCCGCGCTCATCCGGACGGCCCAGTCGGGCGGCGCCATCGGCACGCCCGTCACCGCCGGGTCGTCGCCGACGATCGGCAGCCCGGCGAAGTCGGACGGCTCGTGCACGCTCGCGATCACCGTCTCCAGCGGCAGCCCGAGCCCGCCCGCGAGCTGCTCCAGCCCGGCCGACTTGCCGATGCCCGGCTCACCCCACAGCAGCACCGGCAGGTTCGCCGACACCGCCAGCGCGAGCGCCTCCAGCTGGGCGCTGGCGGCCGGTTCGGTCCGGAAGACCCGCAGCCGCCGGTTCAGCTCGTCGGCCGCGGCCAGATCGTCGGTCATGCCTCGTCGTCTTCCTCGTCCTCGTCGTCGTAGCTCTCGTAGTCGAGGCCGATGCCCGGGTGGTCGCGGTCGATCTCCGCGCGGAGGGCGGCCAGGTCCCTGCGCCTGCGGCGGCGGATCAGGTCGGCCAGGGACCAGCCCTCCCAGTCGGTCACGTCGATCCTGGCTCCGGCGGCGCGCAGGGCGTCCACCAGCGCGGGGGTGCCGTAGGCGGCGACCGCGTGGTGCAGCGGGGTGCGCTCCCGGTAGTCCTCGGCGTTCACGTCGAGGCCCGCCGCAAGGAGGCGGGGGAGCAGGCGCTCCCAGTCGACCAGGTGCAGGACGTGGAGGAGGGTGCGCTGCCGCCCGTCGCGGACGTGGGGGTCGACGCCCGCGTCCAGGAGGCGGAGCACGGCCTCGGTGTCGCCGTGCTGGGCGTGCGTGAACAGGGCGCGCCGCTGGAAGCGGAGCTTCCTGGGCAGCCTGCCCAGGCCGGTGGTCCAGGACTGCTGCACGGCGAAACACCCGGCCACCGCCCCGCCCAGGGCGCGCATGGCGCGTTCGCGGCGCTGCTCGTCCTCGTCGTGGGGGAGCTGGAGGGCGCCGCCGCCGGAGACGACCTCGTGCCAGCCGCCGCCACACCGCACCCGCACCGGGACGGGCGGCTTCGGTCCCCGCGGGCCGGACGCGACCGGCGGCAGATCGGGGAAGAGGGCCGCGCGGACCAGCGGGTGGAGCTCGTCGGGGGTGAGCAGACCGGCGCGCAGCAGGTCGAGATCGGGCAGTCGGCGCCAGTAGACCTCGGTCAGTTCGATGTGGGGGCTGTCGGCCCGCTCGCCGACGACCCGCACGGTCAGGCCCGCCGAGTCAGGTTCGAGCAGGATCGTGTACGGCCACTCGGGGCACTCGACGCAGAACCCCTCCTTCACGCCGAGCGCGGTCAGCCGGGCGACCTCCGCGCCCAGCCGCGCCACGTCCAGCGGCATCCTGGCCAGCATCTCCACGTGGCCGTCCTGGCGGGAGCGCCCCGGGACGAGTTCCAGCTTCAGCCCGGCCGCCGTGAACGCCTCCTCGATCCTGCCCGCGAGGTAGAGGGCGGTCGCGTCGCCGCCGCTGCCGCCCCGCTCTCGGAGTTCGGCCGTGCGCCGGGCGTCCCAGAGGTGGCGGGCGGCCGACCAGTCGGCGTGTTCGCCGGCGGAGTCGTCGTCGTAGGGGTCGCCGAGGCGCAGCGTCAGGCGTTGCGGGGCCTCGCTCAGGGAGGGCGTGGTGACGTGGAGCTCCTGGCCGGACCTGTAGCGGGCCAGGGTGATGTGCAGGCGGGTGGCCATGGTCCCGGCGCTGTGGGTGCCCCGGGGCACATGCCAGCGGAGCAGATCCGGCACGAGATGGCGCATGTCCTCGGCCAGTTCGGAAGGCCCGTCGGCCGGGTCAAGGGCGGTGTCGAAGCCGGTGTCGAAGGCGATGTCCACGCCCGCGACGGCGCACGCGCCCCGCCAGTCGCCGGCCAGGCGGCGCTCGGTGGCCTGGGCGATCATCCAGCGGGGGACGGCGTGGCGGCGGGCCTGGTGCCAGCGGCGCAGTTCCTCGCGGGCCGCGTCGACGGTCATCGGTAGAGGCTTCCGATCGCCACCAGGTCGGGGTGGCCGGGACCGGCCGGGCGCAGGCGCGCGGTGAACGACCGCTTGACCTTGCGCGGCAGGCCGGGGCCGAGCCCGACGTACTCCAGGCGGGTGTCCTCGGGGACCCGCGTCAGCAGCGCCTTCGCGCCCCGGCCGGTGAGGCCGGTGTGGCGGAGCTCCAGGCGGCGCAGCGGGCTGCCCGGCAGGGCGGCGGCCAGGGCGTCCGCGCCGTCGTCGCCGGTGGTGTTGGGGGGCGCGCCGAGGCTGCGCTCCGACGGGGGCCGTCCGAGATCGAGGGACTCGATGCCCGCCAGCGCGGCGGCCAGAGCCGTCGCGCCGCGCGGGCCGACGCCGTTGCCGCCGAGGCCGAGCCGCACCGTCCTGGCCGGGTCGACGGCGGCGGCGAGCGCCGCCGCGCCGTCGTCGCCCAGGTGGTTGGCCGGAAGGTAGAGCTCCCGCACGCCCGCCTCGGTGATCAGCGCGGCCAGCAGCGGCGCGGCGTCGGGGCCGAGGCCGTTGCCGCCGAGGAACAGCCGCTCCAGCGGCGTCTCCCTGTTGGTGAGCGCGGTGACCAGCACGTCGAGGGAGTCCAGGGACAGGCCGGTGTTGACCAGGTCGAGGGTGCGCAGTGTGGTGTTGCGGCCGAGCATCGCGGCCAGCGCCCGCACGCCCTCCGCGCCGATCGGGTTGCGCTTGAGCCACAGCGCCCGCACGGTGCCGTCGGCGCTCAGCCGCTCGGCGAGCGCCGCCGTGCCCTCGGGCCCGATGCGGTTGCAGCCGAGGTAGATCGTGCGCAGGCGGTGCCCGCCGGCGAGGGCGTCCGCGACGGCGCGCGCCCCCTCGTCGCCGATCGCGTTGGTGCCCAGCAGCAGGTGGACGGCGTGCGGCGAGGCCGTCGCCACCGGCAGCAACCTGGCCGCTCCCGGCGCGCCGAGCCCCTGCTTGCAGAGGTCCACCCGGCCGTCGGGGCGCAGCGCGCCGAGCGGGAACACCTCGTCGGCCTCGACCGCCTGACCGTCGGCCAGCCGGGTGAGCAGCGGGAGGAGGTCCGCCGCGCTGGCCGGGGGGACGTCGGGGTGCTCGATGGCCGGGCAGCGTACGGGCACAGGCTTCACGGTCACCACTCCACCGGTCGGAAGTCCTTCAGGAAATGTCCGGACAGGGGATGGCCGCCGACCCCCCGGACGATCGGGTCGTACACCCGCGCCGCCCCGTCGACGACGTCGAGCGGCGGCCGGAACCTGCTGTTCGCCTTCTCCGGGTGAGGCCGCTCGTCGGTGCACCACCCGGTGTCCACGCTGTTCATGTGGATCCCGCTCGCGGCGTAGTCGGCGGCGGAGGTCCGGGTGAGCATGTTCAGCGCGGCCTTGGCCATGTTCGTGTGCGGATGCCGGACGGTCTTGTTCTCCCGGGAGAAACTGCCCTCCATCGCCGAGACCTGCACGACGTACCGATCGGGATGCGGCGAGGCCTCCAGCAGTTCCCGCAGCCGCGAGGTCAGCAGGAACGGCGCGAACGAGTTCACCAGCTGCACCTCCAGCCACTCGGCCGCGTCGACCTCGTGCAGCCGCAGACTCCAGCTGTTCCGCTCCCGCAGATCGAGCGGCTGCCCACTCTCGTCGAGCAGTCCAGCGGGAAACAGCGCCTCGACCTCCTCGGCCGAAGGTGACGCGGCCGGCGGGAAGGCGGCCGTGGCGATCGCATCGTCGCTTCGGGCGGCGATTTCGGATCGTGGCTTCGGCGTAGGGCCGACTTGCCGGTCGGTGCTGGTCGTGAGGTGGATGGTCGCGGCCAGGCCCTCCAGGGGAAGGGTCTCGGCCGCCAGGACCTCGCGGTGGTAGGCCGCTGGGCGGCGGATCGTCTGGGCGGCGTTGTTGATCAGGATGTCGAGGTGGTCGAAGCGCTGGTGGACGGTCTCCAGCAGGGCCGCCACCCCCGGCAGGTCGAGCAGGTCGACGCCGTGGACGTGGAGCCGGTCGAGCCACTCGCCCGCGTCCGGGACCGCTGCGAAACGGCGTGCCGCGTCGGCGGGGAAGCGGGTGGTCACCAGGACCTCGGCGCCGTCGCGCAGCAGCTTCAGCGCGGTGTGGAACCCGATCTTCACCCGCCCGCCGGTGATGAGGGCGCGGCGTCCGCGCAGGTCGCAGCGGGCGGTCCGGCGGGTCAGGTTCTCCTCGGCGCACTCGGGACAGAGCAGGTGGTAGACCGGGTGGACCATCCCGTAGACGGCCTTGCAGGTGTAGCAGCGCCGGGTCCCGGCCAGCGGGCGCGGCCCCGCCGGGGAGACCGTCTCGGGTGCGGGCCCGGGGTTCTGGCTGCGGTGCCGTTCGGTCGCGGCGGAGACCAGGTCGTCGTGCTGCCTGCGGTCGGCGTGGCGGGCCGCTTTGCGGGCCTTCTTGCCCGCGCGGTAGACCTGCGCGACGGCTTCCCGGACCGGCGCCCAGCGCGGGTCGTCGGGGTCGGCGGCGCGGGCTTCCGCGAGCACCCGCAGGCAGGTCTCCACGTCAGAACCCACGCGTCCCCCTCCGGCGAAGAAAAATGACACGGCCGACCGGATTCGAACCGGCGTCCTCCGCATCGCATTGGGGCGCGACGACCTCTGCGCTACGACCGTGCCGCCGGAAAGGCTAGCGCACCTGACCGACAATCCGGATCTTGTTCGCGTATCCGGAAAGACGCGACCGGCCTGCTTCCTCCTCCTTCGCGGGAGACGCGTCGACCGGCCGCGGCGCCCCATGCGTGTCCTTCCGGAGATGCCGGACACATGCTGCTTAACCTGGGAAAACAGTTCGGTATTCAGGGGGAAGACCCATGCGCAAATCGCCTCACATCACGTCGCTGGCGAAGGTACGGCCCATGTTCGAGAACGAGCTCGGGTCGATCACCATGGTCGACGAGAAGGTGATGCCGATCCTGGAGCGGCTCTCGCTCAAGCGGCTGGTGCTGGAGCCGGGCGCGATCCGCGAACCGCAGTGGAACGTCAACGCCAACCAGCTCGGCTACTGCGTCTCCGGCACGGTGCTGGTCTCGATCCTGGGCAACGTCGACACCTTCGCGACGTTCGTCGTGGAGGCCGGGCAGATGTACCACGTCGAGTCGGGCGCGGTTTACCACATCGAGAACATCGGCCCCGACCGGGCGGAACTGGTGCTGGCCCTGCGGAACGAGCGCCCGCAGCACTTCTCGGTCCGCGACAGCTTCAACGCGATGACCGACGCGGTGCTCGGCAACACCTTCGAGCTCCAGGCCTCGGCGTTCGCCGCGTTCGACCGGACGCCGGCCCAGCAGATCGTGCGGCGGAACGGGTCGGTCGACGTCCCGGTCAACGCCAGGATGACCAACGCCCGGCTGTTCGACATCGAGAGCCAGGCGCCGGTGCTGACCTACCCCTACGGCGACGCGCGGATGGCGCGCTCACAGTTCTGGGCCGCGCTCGACGACATCTCCATGTACTCGCTGCGCGTCAAGGAGAGCGGGATGCGGGAGCCGCACTGGCATCCGGTCACCGCCGAGATGGGCTACGTCGCCAAGGGCCACGCCCGGATGCGGGTGCTCGACCCCGACCTCGGCCTCGACGAATACCTGCTCGGCCCCGGCGACCTCTATTTCGTGCCGCGCGCCTACCCGCACCACATCGAGGTCATCGGCGACGAGGAGATCCAGTTCCTCATCTTCTTCGACCAGCCGATGCCCGCCGACATCGGCTATCGCGCCACCGCGACGGCCTTCTCACGCGAGGTCCTCGCCGCGAGTTTCGCCATTCCCGAAAGGGAGCTGCCGGAATTCCCCTTCACCCCGGTCGACCCGCTCTTCGTGCCGCGCGTCAATCCGAGCGACCCCGTGAGCAAATAGGGCCAGCAGAAACAGCACCACGGTGAGCCGGAGGTCGGCGTCCAGGAGGAGACAGACGGCGGCCAGCACCACGCAGATCCGCAGTTTCGCCCGGACGGTCATCACAGCAGCATCGTGATCGGCAGCGAGCAGCCCAGCAGGGCGACGACCGCGGCGGCGACGCCGGCGATCCACGTCGTGAGGGGCGCGTTCACCAGCGGGCCCATCAGCGCGCGGTCGCGGCAGAAGTACACGAGCAGGAACAGCACCACCGGAACGCCGAGCGAGATGACCACCTGGCTCAGCACCAGCAGGTCGGTGAGCGGGACCCCGGACAGCAGCGCCAGCACGGCCGGGGTCATCGTCACGATCCGGCGCAGGTGGACGGGCACCCGCACGTCGAGGAACCCGCGCATCACGACGTCACCGGCGAGCGTCCCGATGCCGGAGGACGACAGCCCCGACGACAGCAGCGCCACCGCGAACGCCAGCGCCGCCAGCCCCCCGGCCCGCGCGGCCAGTTCGGCGTGGGCGGCCGGCAGGTCGCCGGTCCAGGCGCCGCCGCTCGCCACCCCGAGCCCCGCGCCGAGGGCGATCATCGACACGTTGACGACCGTGGCCACGCCGAGGGCGAGCGAGCAGTCCCACCGCAGGATCCGCCGGACCAGCCCCGGCTGGGCGCGGGCCGCCTCGGTCGTCATCCCGCGCCCCTGCACCAGCGCGGAGTGGAGGTAGACCGCGTGGGGCATGACGGTCGCCCCGACGATGCCCATGGCCAGCAGCAGCGCGCCCGCACCACCCAGGTTGGGCACCAGCCCCGCTGCCAGCCCGGCCGCCGACTGATGGCCGGTCGCGATGATGTCGTAGCCGACCCCCGCGCCGACGAACATCAGCGCCGCCGCGCTCATCAGCTCGAACGGGCGGGTTCGCCCCTTGCGCCGCATCTCCAGCATGGCCAGGGAGATCACCGCCGTGGTGATCGCCGACAGCCAGACGGGCATGCCGAACAGCAGCTGCATCCCGATGGCCGCCCCGACGAACTCGGCCAGGTCGGTGGCGAGCACGACGATCTCCGCCTGCGCCCACAGCAGGAGGCTGCCGCGCCTGCTGAACCGCCTCCGGCACAGCTCCGGCAGGCTCAGCCCGGTCGCCATGCCCAGTTTGGCCGCCTGGAACTGCACCAGGATCGCCACGAGGCTGGCGACCACGACGACCCAGACGAGCAGGTAGCCGAGGGTCGCCCCGGCGGTCAGGTTGGTGGCCACGTTCCCGGGGTCGACGTAGGCGATGGCCGCCACGAACGCCGGGCCCAACATGGAGGTCAGCGCGGGAATTTTCCGTGATGATTGATGTATGCCGGATTTAGTGGGATTGGGGCGAGCAATCATGGTGATTTCCCTAATTGTCGGGTAGTTGAAATCGCCACACCGAGTCAAATGTTCCCGCGTCGTGTAAGTAATGAAACGCGAGGTAATAAGGCCCGCAATTCCGGATATATGTAGAAAATGGCTGATGTGCGGGAGGCCTTCTACCGGGTGCTGCGCCACCACGGCGTGAAGGCGGTCTTCGGCAACCCGGGATCCAACGAGCTGTCCTTCCTGACCGGGCTGCCCGGCGACCTGCCGTACTACCTGGCTCTCCAGGAGGGCGCCGCCATCGCGATGGCCGACGGGTTCGCCCAGGCCAGCGGCACGACCGGCTTCCTGAACGTGCACGCCGCCGCCGGCACCGGCAACGCCATGGGCTGCCTCACCAACGCGGCCGCGAGCCACACGCCGATGGTCGTGCTGGCCGGGCAGCAGGCCCGCCGCTACGTCCCCGTCGAGAGCATGCTCACCAACGTCGACCCGACGAGACTGACCGATCCGCTGGTCAAGTGGTCGGGTGAGCCGCTGCGCCCGCAGGACGGCCCCGCTCTGCTCTCCAAGGCGCTGATGCTCGCGCGGAGCTCACCGCGAGGTGTGGTCTATCTGTCGATCCCGCTGGACGATTGGAGCCGGCCCGCCGACGAACCGGCGCTGACCCACCTCATGGCCCGGTCGGTCGAGGGCACCCCGGTCGTCCGGTCGCTCGACGAGGTGGTCGAGGCGCTCGACCACGCCGAGACGCCCGTGCTGGTCCTCGGCCCCGGCGCCGACACCGACGAGGGGTTCGAGGCGGCCGTCGCGCTGGCCGACAAGATCGGCATCCCGGTCTGGACCGCCCCCAGCGCCCCGAGAGCGCCGTTCCCCACCCGCCACCCCTGCTACCAGGGCATTCTCCCGTCGGCGGCCGGCGCGCTGGCGGCCCGGCTCCGGGGCCACGACGTCGTGCTCTGCGTCGGCGCGCCCGTCTTCCGCTACCACGCCCCCAGTCAGGCCGACTTCCTGCCGAGCGGGACCCGCCTGTACGCCATCACCGACGACCCCGGCGAGGCCGCCCGCGCCCCCATGGGCCGCATCCTCGTCGGCGACCCCGGCGACGCCCTGGTCAGACTGGTCGGGCTGTGCGAGAGGAGCGACCGCCCGCTGCCCGGGAGCCGCCTGTTCGCCGAACCCGAGCCGTTCACCGCCGAGGCCATCCTCGACGCCGTCGACCAGGGCAAACCCGCCAACGCGATGATCGCCTTCGAGTGGACGTCCGCCGACCTCATCAGGGACCGGCTCACCCTCACGCGCCCGAAGTCGCTGTTCTACCCGGCGGCGGGCGGCCTCGGCTGGGGCCTGCCGGCCGCGATCGGCCTGTCGCTGGCCCGCCCCGACCGCCCGGTCATCGCCCTGATCGGCGACGGCGCGATGCACTACACGCCCTCGGCCCTGTGGACCGCCGCCCGCCACCACGTCCCGGTCACCTTCGTGATCTGCGACAACCACCGCTACCGGGCGCTGGAGCAGTTCGCCGACCTGCTGGGGGTGCCCCGGGGCGACTACCTCGACCTCGGCGGCATCGACCCGCTGGCCGTCGCCGGGGGCTACGGCATCGAGACCCGCCACGCCGAGACGCTCAAGGACCTCACCGAGTTCGTCCACGAGGGCATCCACGCGGAGGAACCCCGCCTGGTGCTCGTCGACCAGCGCTGACCCTGGGGGAGAAGTGCCGAAAACGATCCTGGCTCTCGCGATGATCCTGACCACCACGAACGCCGTCCCGGCCGAGGCCGCGCAGCAGCGGGTCTGCCCGGTCAAACCCACCGTCGTCCTGATCCACGGCGCCTGGGCCGACACGTCCAGCTGGAACGGCGAGGTCCGGGCGCTCCAGAAGGCCGGATACGACGCCCGCGCCATCGGCAACCCGCTCCGCGGCCTGACGAGCGACGCCGAGACCGTGCGCGACTTCCTGAACACGGTCAAGGGCCCGGTCGTCCTGGTCGGCCACTCCTACGGCGGCTCGGTCATCACCAACGCCGCCACCGGCGACCGCGACGTCAAGGCGCTCGTGTACGTCGACGCCGCCGCCCCCGACATGGGCGAGACCACCGGGCAGCTCAGCGGCAAGGGCTCGGCCCTCGGCGGGGAGCCCGCGACCCTCTACGATCAGGTCGGCACCGACCTCTACCTGAAGAAGGACGTCTTCCAGAACTCCTTCGGCCAGGACCTGCCGAAGACCGAGTCGGCCCTGCTCTGGGCCGGTCAGCGGGCCGCCGCGATGGCCGCGTTCACGACCCCGTCGCAGGAGCCCGCCTGGCGGTCCATCCCGTCGTGGTACTTCATCGCGACCGGCGACAAGATCATCGTGCCGGAGTCGCAGCGGGCCATGGCCAAACGGGCCAAGTCGAAGGTCACCGAGTTCAACGGGGGGTCGCATCTGGCCCTGGTCTCCCACCCGGAGGCGGTGACCCGCGTGATCGAAGACGCGATCTGCTCGCTTCGCTGAGGTCGTACAGGAGCGTGGACACCGCGGCCCACACGGCCAGGGCGACGATCAGCAGCAGCCACGCCGGGAGCCGGGTCGCGAACATCCACACGCACACCGCGAACGCGGTCAGGCCGCACGCCCCGAGGATGGCGCCCATGGCGTCCTTCGCGGCCGGGCCGCGTCTGTGCTCCTCCTCCTCGATGAGGGTGAGCGTCGCGCCGAGGATGGCGGGGAAGCCCAGCCAGACGCCGCCGGCGGCCCTTCCCCAGCGCTGGCCGACCAGCCCCGCGATCACCGAGATGGCCGCGCCGAAGACGAACCGGATCGCGAGGTCGCGGAAGCGGGTGTTCCGCAGCCGCGAGGCCTTGAAGCGGACCCGCTTGTGACTCGTCACGAGACCACCATCCAGCCCAGCCAGGCCACCGCCGCCCACAGGATCAGCGACCACGCCGATCCCGCGAGCGCGCCGAACCGCCTGACCAGCGGGACCGCCAGGGCGCAGTAGGCCACCAGCGCCACCGCCCCGGCGATCATGCCCAGCCCCGACCGCTGGAGCGCCTCGCCGCCCCCGTCGACGGCGGTGATGGTCATCCCGCCGATCGCCACCGCCGGGGCAGCGGCGAAGATCCCGGCGAAGCGCTTCGGCGAGGTCGCCTCCCCGAGGAGGGCGAAGCACATCACCAGCACGCCCCCCAGCACCCCCCGCGCCACGAGCAGCCACACGTCGTCCATGGGAGATCGTTGCCCGCTGGGGCACTGTGATCAGGTCATGGGCGGGGTAATTCGGGTTTACCGGCGGCTGGTCGACTCCCTCACGACCAGTTCCGGTTCGACCGTGCGGCGCTCGGTGGTGCCGAGGCCCACCATCCGGTCGAGCAGAAGCTGGAACGCCTGGCGGCCGAGGGTGGCGAAGTTCTGCCGGACGGTGGTCAGCGGCGGCCAGAAGTGGGCCGCCTCCGGCACGTCGTCGTAGCCGACCACGCTGACGTCCTCGGGCACCCTGCGCCCGCTCTCGCGGAAGGCCCTGATCAGGCCCAGCGCCATCGGGTCGTTGGCCACGAACACCGCCGTCACCGACGGGTCGCGGCACAGCCGTTTGCCCTGTTCGTAGCCGCTGTTGGCGGACCAGTCGCCGACCAGCGGCGGCGGGGCCTCACGGTCGCGCAGGGCGTGGCGCCAGCCCTGGATGCGGTGGTAGCCGTCGATCCAGTTGACCGGTCCGCTCAGGTGGTGGACGGTCTCGTGGCCCAGGTCGAGCAGGTGCCGGGTGGCCCGGAACGCTCCCGAGTGGTGGTCGACGGCGACCGCCGGGATGGCCAGCCGCTCGCCGCCGCCGACGTCGACCACGGGCAGGTCGGGCGGCAGGTCGCGCAGGCCCTCGACGGCCGACTCGTGGGGGGCGATCACGATCACCCCGTCGACCGACTGCTGGCGCAGCCGGTCGACGCCCTCGGCGATCGACTTGCGGGTCATCGTGGCGAGACTGGCGATGTTGACCAGGTAGTCGTGCTCCCTGGCGGCGCGTTCGATGGCGTAGAGGGTGGAGGCGGGGCCGTACAGAGTGGTGTCGAAACTGACCACTCCGAGCACGCCCGAGCGGCCCGTCACCAGAGAACGGGCCGCGAAGTTGGGCCGGTAGCCGAGCTCCTGGACGGCCGCCAGCACCCGCGCGCGGGTCTCCGGACGCACCTTCTCAGGAGCGTTGAGCACACGCGAGACCGTCATGGCGGACACGCCCGCGAGGCCGGCGACGTCTTCGAGGACGGCCGCTTTGCTGCGCTCGGCCGGCCCGCCGCCGGAAGTTGTCGTCATAACATCCAAGCGTAGGACCTATTGAGCGGCACGCCGCTTCGCCCATACATCGAAGGCGACCGCGGCCAGCAGCACGACACCCTTCACGAGCATCACGCGCTCGCTCGGGGAGCCGATGAGGGACATTCCGTTGTTGATCACACCCATGATCAGGCCGCCGGTGATCGCTCCCACGACCTTCCCGACGCCGCCCTGCACCGCCGCGCCGCCGATGAAGGCCGCCGCGATGGCGTCGAGCTCGAAGGTGTTGCCGGCGGTCGGCCCGGCCTGGTTCAGCCGGCCCGCGAAGATCACACCGGCCAGCGCGGCCAGCACGCCCATGTTCACGAACAGCCAGAACACGACCTGCTTGACCTTGATGCCGGACAGCACCGCCGCCTGCAGGTTGCCGCCGATCGCGTAGATCTGCCGCCCGAACACCGCCCGGGTCGTGACCAGCGAGTACGCCAGCACGAGCAGCGTCAGCAGCACCAGCACCCACGGCAGGTTCCGGAACCGGGCGAGCTGGACCACCACGAACAGGATCACCGCCGCCGCCGCGACGATCTTCAGCAGGAAGACCGGCAGCGGGTCGACGGCCTGGCGGTAGCCGAGCCGGGCGGTCCTGGTCCGCCACTGCGACAGCGCCATGCCCCCGACGGCGACGACCCCGATGATCAGCGAGAACAGGTCGGCCCCGCCGAGCGCGCCGAGGCCGATGTTGCCGATGTAGCCGTCGGTGAACCCGTTCGACAGCGTCCTGACGGGGTCGGGGAAGGGCCCGATGCCCTGGTTCCCCAGGACGGTCAGCGTCAGCGCCCGGAACAGCAGCATCCCGGCCAGCGTGACGATGAAGGCCGGGATCCCGAAATAGGCGATCCAGTAGCCCTGCCAGGCCCCGATGACCCCGCCCGCGACGAGGGTGATCAGCAGCGCCACCGGCCACGGAATGCCGTAGTCGACCATGAGCACGGCGGCGATCGCCCCGGTGACCGCGACCACCGAGCCGACCGACAGGTCGATGTGCCCGGCGATGATGATCAGGATCATCCCGATCGACAGGATGAGGATGTAGGAGTTCTGCACGATGAGGTTGGAGATGTTCTGCGGCTGCAGCAACGCCCCATCGGTGAGAACCGCGAACAGCACCACGATCAGCGCGAACGCGATGTAGATGCCGCTCTGCCGGATGTTCAGCGAGACCCCGAAGACTCTGGTCCGCGCGGGACCCGCCGGCGGCGGTCCGGCGGGGGCGGTCGGGACGTCGGTGGGGGAGATGCTGCTCATCGGGCCGGGTCCTTGCTGTTCAACGTGGTCATCAGTGTCATCAGGCGTTCCTGGGTGGCCTCGTGCCGGGACAGTTCGCCGGTGATCCGACCGGCGGACAACGTGTAGATGCGGTCGCACAGGCCGAGCAGCTCGGGGAGTTCCGACGAGATGACCAGCACGGCCTTCCCCGCGTCGGCCAGCCGGTTGATGATCGAGTAGATCTCGTACTTGGCGCCGACGTCGATGCCCCGGGTGGGTTCGTCGAGGATCAGGACGTCGGCGTCGGTGAAGATCCACTTCGACAGCACGACCTTCTGCTGGTTGCCGCCGCTCAGCTTCCCCGTGACGCTCAGCACGCTCGGGGCCTTGATGTTCATGTCGCGCCGGTATTCCTCGGCGACGCGGAACTCCTCGTTGTCGTCGACCCAGCCCCGTTTCGCGAGTCTCCCCAGGTCGGCGGCGGAGATGTTGCGCTTGATGTCCTCGATCAGGTTCAGGCCGTAGCGCTTGCGGTCCTCGGTGGCGTAGGCGATGCCGTGGGTGATCGCGTCGCGGACGGTCCTGATCTCCACGGGACGGCCGTCGCGCAGGACGCGTCCCGAGATGCCGACCCCGTAGGAGCGGCCGAACACGCTCATCGCGAGTTCGGTGCGGCCCGCGCCCATGAGCCCGGCCAGGCCGACGATCTCGCCGTGGCGTACCGACAGATTGGCCTTGGAGACGACCACCCGGTCCCGCTGGGTGGGGGAGTGGACGGTCCAGTCCTCGATGCGGAAGGCCTCCTCGCCGATCGACGGCTCGTGCGGCGGGAAGCGGTGTTCCAGGTCGCGGCCGACCATGCCGGAGATGATGCGGTCCTCCGTCACGTCGTCGGCGCGCATGTCGAGGGTCTCGATCGACCGTCCGTCGCGCAGGATCGTGACCCGGTCGGCGACGGCGGCGATCTCGTTGAGCTTGTGGGAGATGATCACGCAGGTGATGCCCTCGGCCCGCAGGCCGCGCAGCAGGTCGAGCAGGTGCGCCGAGTCCTCGTCGTTGAGGGCCGCCGTGGGCTCGTCGAGGATGAGCAGGCGCACCTCCTTGGCCAGGGCCTTGGCGATCTCGACGAGCTGCTGCTTGCCGACCCCGATGTCCGAGACCGTGGTGACCGGGTGTTCCCGCAGGCCCACCCGTTCGAGCAGCCGGGCCGCCTCGTGGTTGGTGCGGTTCCAGTCGATCAGGCCGCGCCGGGACCGCTCGTTGCCGAGGAAGATGTTCTCCGCGATCGAGAGCTGCGGGCAGAGCGCCAGTTCCTGGTGGATGATGACGACGCCGCGCTGCTCGCTGTCGCGGATGCCGCCGAAGCGGCACTCCTCGCCGTCGAAGGTGATCTCGCCGTCGTAGGAGCCGTGCGGGTAGACCCCCGACAGGACCTTCATCAGCGTCGACTTCCCGGCGCCGTTCTCACCGCAGATCGCGTGGATCTCGCCCCGGCGCACGGACAGGTTCACGTCCTGGAGCGCCCGTACGCCGGGGAAGGTCTTGGTGATCTCCCGCATCCGAAGGATGTGGTCGCTCATTGCAACTCGGAGGCCTCGTAGTAGCCGGAGTCGACGAGGGTCTGGGTGTTGGACTTGTCGACGATCACCGGGTCGAGCAGGTACGACGGCACGACCTTGTTGCCGTTGTCGTAGTCCTTGGTGTTGTTGACCTCGGGGGTCGAGCCTTTGAGCAGGGCGTCGGTCATCTTCACGGTCACCTCGGCGAGCTGGCGGGTGTCCTTGTAGATGGTCGAGTACTGCTCGTCGGCGAGGATCGACTTCACCGAGGCCAGCTCGGCGTCCTGCCCGGTCACGATCGGGTAGGGCTGGTCGGAGGTGCCGTAGCCGTTCGACTTCAGCGCCGACAGGATCCCGATCGACAGTCCGTCGTAGGGGGACAGCACGCCGTCGACGTGGTCACCGCCGCTGTAGGTCTTGGTGAGGATGTCCTCCATCCGCTTCTGGGCGGTGGCCGGGTCCCAGCGCAGGATGGCGACCGTCTTGAAGTCGAGCTGGCCGCTCTTGACGTTCAGGACCTTCTTGTCGATGTACGGCTGGAGCACCGACATCGCGCCGTTGAAGAAGAAGGTCGCGTTGTTGTCGTCGGGCGATCCGGCGAACAGCTCGACGTTCAGCGGCCCCTTGGTCGACTCGTCCACCTTCAGGCCCTTGAGCAGCGAGGTCGCCTGCTGCACACCGACCTTGAAGTTGTCGAACGTCGCGTAGTAGTCGACGTTGGGCGAGTTGCGGATCAGCCGGTCGTAGGCGATGACCGGAATCTTCTTGTCCGCCGCCTCCTGGAGCTGGGTGGTGATGGCGGTCCCGTCGATCGAGGCGATGATCAGGAGCTTGGCGCCCTTGGTGATCTGGTTCTCGATCTGGTTGATCTGGGTCGGGATGTCGTTCTCGGCATATTGGAGGTCGACCTGGTAGCCGAGCTTCTCCAGCCCGGCCTTGACGTTGTCGCCGTCGGAGATCCAACGCTCCGACGACTTGGTGGGCATCGTCACTCCGACCAGGGTGCCGGCACTGCCGGCGGCGGCCGGCTGGGAGGCCTCCACGTCGACGGTCTTCTGGGTTGATCCGCACGCGGTCAGCGCAAAAGCCAGGACGAGGATGGCGGTGATTCGGGGGAATCTCACGTCCGTCATCCCCGTACTGTTATCGCTAACACTGATCATGTCAACCGGTTCAGTTAAATCCGATGACCCTTGATCGCCGGAGCCGCGCCGCCGCTGTCTCCGAAGAGTTACGCGTGGGTGTCGCCCGAGAGGCTCACGACGTCGCGTTCCTGCGGCGCAGGGGGCTTGATCGTCGTGGCCGCCCCTGTTAGAACCGGCGGAACCCCCTGAGAAATGCGGTGTTCCGCTTGCAACAGTCGATTCTCACCACCGTCGCCCTCCCCGCCGCCCTCGGTCTGATCATGTTCGGCCTGGGCCTCTCGCTGACCTGGCAGGACTTCGCCGGTGTCGCCCGCCGCCCCAAAGCCGTCGTGATCGCGCTGGTCGCGCAGGTGCTGATCCTGCCCGCGATCTGCTTCGGGCTGGTCGTCCTGTTCGGCCTCGAACCGCTGCTCGCGGTCGGCATGATGCTGCTGGCCGCCTCGCCCGGCGGCACCACCGCCAACCTCTACAGCCACCTGTTCGGCGGCGACGTCGCGCTGAACGTGACGCTGACGGCGGTCAACTCGGTGCTGGCCGCCTTCACCCTCCCACTCGTGGTCAACCTCTCGATCGCCCACTTCGTCGACGGCGGCGAGGCGCTCGGGCTGCAGGCCGACAAGGTCGTCCAGGTCTTCGCGCTGGTCCTGATCCCGGTCGTGCTCGGCATGCTGGTCCGCCGCTGGAAAGAAGGCTTCGCCGACCGGGCCGACAGGCCGGTCAGGATCGCGTCGGCCCTGGTCCTGGCCGCGGTCATCGTCGGCGCGATCGTCCAGGAACGGGAGCGGCTGCTCGACCACCTGGCCTCCGTCGGCGCCGTGGCCGTGCTGTTCTCCGCGCTCAGCCTGACGATCGGCTACTGGCTGCCGAGGCTGTTCCAGGTGGAGCGCCGCCAGGCCATCGCCTCGGGCATGGAGATCGGCATCCACAACAGCACCCTGGCGATCACCATCGCCCTCAGCCCGACACTGCTGAACAACTCGACGATGGCGATCCCCCCGGCGGTGTACGGAGTGCTGATGTTCGCGACAACATTGATCTTCGGTTACGCGGTCAGGGATTCGTCCAAATCCGTGCCAGCGTCGCCGGGAACGGGATGACCTCCGGCTCCGACAGCAGTTCGCGCAGCCGCCGGTCGAACTCCGGGAGCCGGGCGCCGAAGCGGTGGCGGGTGGAGCTCGACATCGAGTAGACCTCGGCGACCCGCGTCTCCGGGTCGCGGGTCAGGGTCCCCTCGGTGCGGACGGTCAGCCGTCGCGGGCCCCGCCAGCCCGCCGCCGCCAGCACCTCCTCCTCGTCGTCGAGCTTCGGCCGCCGGTATTCACCCAGGAATTCGGCGATCAGCTCCTTGACCTGCGGCGGGATGCGGCCGGGCCGGTGCATCTCGGAGACCAGCGCCAGATGGCCGCCCGGCCGGACGAACGCGCGGAGCCGGGCGGCCATCAGCGGCCGGTCGGTCCAGTGGAAGGAGCGGCCGAAGACGACCGCGTCGAGCTCGCCCGCCTCGAAGGCCAGGTCCTCGGCGCGGGCCCGCAGCCAGGTGACCGACGCGTCGCGGCGGCGGCCCCGGGCCAGCATGTCGGGGTCGGGGTCGACGCCGATCACCCGGCCGCAGTAGGGGGCCAGCGCGATCGCGAGCGGACCCGGCCCGCAGCCGATGTCGGCCACCACCGACTCGGGGCCGAGACCGATCTCCTCGGCCAGCACCTCGGGAAGCCGCGCGGCGTAGGGCAGGCGGCCGAGTTCGTAGTATTCGGCCGCGCCTTTGAACAGGTCGTCGTCTCTCGGGGCCACCTCGCGCTCCTTCCCGTCGGAGATCCAGTCCACCACGGAAGCCTGCTCACCCGGCGATCTGTCTCCGTGTCCCGCTATCGGATCCAGCCGACGCCCGCTCAGGCGGCGCTTCTGTTGGAGTATTGCGGACATGCGCGTTTCGTCTGGAACCTCGCGGTGGAGCAGCACGGTTTCTGGAACCGGGCCGGAAATCCTCACCAGGGTTCGCCGAACAGTGCCGTCAGCTGACCGAGGCCCGAGCTGAATTCGCATGGCTGCGAGCCGGTTCGGTCGTCGTTCAGCAGCAGTCGCTCAGGGATTTCGCCCAGGCCATGGCGAACTTCGTCGCCGGGACTCACGGAAGGCCGGGTTTTCGCAAGCGCGGGAAGCATGAAGGTTTCCGGATCATCGCGGTCAAAGCGACCGATATTCGGCGTCTGTCCCGCAACGTCGGCGAGGTCAGGATTCCCAAAGCAGGTTGGATCCGCTTTCGGTGGTCGAGACCTGTCCCCGATGGCGTGAAGTCCTTCCGCGTCACCCGTGACCGGGCCGGACGTTGGTTCATCGCTTTCGCCGCCATTCCTCAACCGATCGCCGCGCCGAGGACCGGTGAGGTCGCCGGTGTAGATCGCGGAGTGACCGTCAGCGCGGCGTTGTCCACCGGTGAACTGCTCATCGTCCCGGCGCTGCGGGACTCTGAGAAAGCCCGGCTCCTGCGGCTGGTCCGCAAACTGGCGCGGGCGATGCGGAGGTCGAAGCGCCGCTGCGCGGTCAAGGCGGCTATTGCCAGGCTGAAGGCCCGTGAGACCGACAGGAGAAAGGACTGGGTCGAGAAGACGAGCACTCAATTAGCGCAGCGTTTCGACGTGATAGGCGTCGAAAATTTGAAGATACGGAACATGACCCGGTCAGCGCGGGGGACGAAGGACGCGCCGGGGAAGAACGTCCGCCAGAAAGCTGGACTCAATCGGGCTGTTCTCGCCGCTGGCTGGGGTGGTCTCGTCACCCTGCTGGAGCACAAAGCCCCAGGCCGGGTCGTAAAGGTCGATCCCGCGTTCACCAGCCGGCGTTGTTCAGCATGTGGAATCGTGGATCGGAGGGCGCGCGAGAGCCAAGCCGTCTTCCGATGCCGATCCTGCGGATTCACCGGCAACGCCGATGTGAACGCAACCAGGAACATCCGAGACATCGCCGCAGGGCATGCGGTGAATGCGCGGGGAGGCGACCGGGATGCCGGGCCTGTGAACCGCGAACCTCGACTCGTCCCGCCGCTGGCATGAGACGAGTCGGAATCCCGCTCGGTAGCCGAGGGGGAGGATGTCAAAATCGCCTTATGACACACGAAGTACGCGGAGTGGTGGCCCGGGCCAAAGGCGCCCCGGTGACGTTGGAGACGATCTTGGTGCCCGATCCGGGCCCGGGTGAGGCGCTGGTGCGGGTGGAGGCGTGCGGCGTCTGCCACACCGACCTCCACTACCGCGAGGGCGCGATCAACGACGACTTCCCGTTCCTGCTCGGCCACGAGGCCGCCGGCATCGTCGAGGCCGTCGGCGAGGGGGTCACCGAGGTCGCGCCGGGCGACTTCGTCATCCTGAACTGGCGCGCCGTCTGCGGGCAGTGCCGGGCCTGCCTGCGGGGACGTCCCTGGTACTGCTTCAACACCCACAACGCCACGCAGAAGATGACCCTGGCCGACGGGACGCCGCTGTCCCCGGCCCTGGGCATCGGCGCGTTCGCCGACAAGACCCTCGTCGCCGCCGGGCAGTGCACCAAGGTCGACCCGGCCGCCGGCGCGGCCGTCGCGGGCCTGCTGGGCTGCGGCGTCATGGCGGGCTTCGGCGCGGCCATGAACACCGGCGGCGTCGGCCGGGGCGACTCGGTCGCCGTCATCGGCTGCGGCGGGGTCGGCATCGCGTCGGTCATGGGCGCCCGGCTGGCCGGGGCCGCCAAGGTCATCGCGGTCGACATCGACGGGCGCAAGCTCGAATGGGCGAAGAACCTGGGCGCGACGCACACGGTCGACTCCTCCGCCACCGACCCGGTCGAGGCGATCCGCGAACTCACCGGCGGCCACGGCGCCGACGTCGTGATCGACGCGGTCGGCATCCCGAAGACGTACGAGCAGGCCTTCTACGCCCGTGACCTGGCCGGGACGGTCGTGCTGGTCGGCGTGCCGTCGCCGGAGATGAAGCTGGAGCTGCCGCTGCTCGACGTGTTCGGGCGGGGCGGCGCGCTGAAGTCGTCGTGGTACGGCGACTGCCTGCCCTCCCGCGACTTCCCGATGCTGATCGACCTGCACCTCCAGGGCCGCATCGACCTGGCGGCGTTCGTCTCGGAGACGATCCCGCTCGACGGCGTGGAGGCCGCGTTCGAGAAGATGCACCACGGCGAGGTGCTGCGCTCCGTGGTGGTGTGGAAGTGACCGCCCGGATCGACCACGCGGTGACGTCGGGGACCTTCAGCCTCGACGGGCAGACCTTCGACGTCGACAACAACGTCTGGGTGCTCGGCGACGACACCGAATGCGTCGTGTTCGACGCGCCCCACGACGTCGACGCGATCCTGAAGGTCGTCGGCGGCCGGCGGGTGACCGCCATCCTGGCCACCCACGCCCACGACGACCACGTGCGCCAGGCACCCGCGCTGGCCGAGGCGACCGGCGCGCCGATCCTGCTCCACCCCGACGACCTGCCGGTCTGGCGGCTGACCCATCCCGACCGCGCCCCCGACGGGGAACTGTCCGACGGGCAGCGCATCGAGGTCGGCGGCACCGAGCTGACGGTCCTGCACACCCCGGGCCACGCGCCCGGCGCCTGCTGCTTCCACGCCCCCGGCCTGGGCGTCGTCTTCACCGGCGACACCCTGTTCCAGGGCGGTCCGGGCGCGACCGGCCGGTCGTTCTCCGACTACGACACGATCGTGGCGTCGATCAGGGAGAGGCTGCTGACCCTGCCGCCGGAGACCGTGGTGAAGACGGGCCACGGCCCCGACACGACGATCGGGGCGGAGAGCCACCCCGCCTGAGGACGCCGGTCCTCAGCACAGGGCCCTGGTGTTCACCGGGCCGGCGTGCTCCGGCACGTCCGGGGACGGACCGGCCAGCAGCAGAGCCGTGTCGGCCGCCCACATGACGCCGTCGTGGACGAACCAGTCGTCCTCGGCGGCGCCGCCGGCGGCCGTCACGTTCGTGACGCCCTTCTCCGCCAGCAGCGCCTTCACCGCGCCGAAGCGCAGGCTGCGGAAGTCGACGCAGTGCAGCGGCTCGCCGGGGGCGTCGATCCGGCCCGGCATGGCGTAGCGTTCCCCGGCGGCGGCCTCCCGGCCGAGGCTGATGCCGATCGGGCCCGAGTAGCCGACCCTGATGCGCAGGCCGACGATGCAGTCGGTCAGGACGCAGTCGCCCTCCTTCGACAGGAAGTCGACCCCCTGGATGAGTTCGGGGCCGCCGGGGAGCGCGGTGCCGACCAGGCTGGGCGGGGCGGGGACGGTCCGCAGTTCGACCTCCAGCCCGACGCCGCGCAGCAGGTTCCGGTAGGTCACCGGGTCGGCGGTCAGGTCGTTCACCGTCACCACGTAGGCGTCGCCGTCGCGGTGGATGTCGAGGGCGGCCGCCGGGCTCGGCCAGGCCGCCCAGGTCACCGTCGCGGCCGTGACGGCCGCGAGAGGCACGGCCACCCGGGTCCGGCGGCGTCTCGGTGACGGGAGTGTCTTGACCTCCTCCAGCAGCGCGAGCGCGCCGGGCGTGATCGGGGCGTCGTCACGGGCGGGGTTGATCCGCGCCACCATCTCGTCGACGTTCATGAGTGTCCTTTCGCCAGGGAGGCGGCGCGGGAGCCGTACCGGGACAGGTCGAGGTCGGCCGCGGCGAGCAGCCGGGCGAGGCGCTTGCGCGCGCGGTGGAGACGCACCCGGGCCACGCCCTGCGGGCAGCCGAGCACCGTCGCGATCTCGGCGGTGGTCAGCCCCTCCCAGCCCGCCAGCGACAGGACCTCGCGGTCGAGGTCGCTGAGCTGGGTGAACGCGGCGCGCACGGCGTCGGTGTCGTCATCGGGTTCTGGCTGCGGCCGGGTGGCGAGCTCGTCGCGCAGCCGTCCGGCCAGGGCGGTGTGCCGGTGGTCGGTGCGCCGCTGGTTGGCCAGCACTCGGCGGGCCACGCCGAACAGCCACAGGCGGGCCTCGGCGGGGATCGCGTCGCGTCTGCGCCAGGCGGTGGCGAAGGTCTCCGCGATCGCGTCGGCGGCGTCGTCGGGTAACGCCGTGCGGCGTCTGATGTAGCCCATCACCGCGGGGTAATGGGTCAGGTAGAACTCGTCGAATGCCGTCACGACCGGGTAGATGTCCGGATCTCCCGAGAAGTTACAGGGACGCCCCGACACCGGCCACGGCCAGCAGCAGTCCCGCCGCGGTGAGCACCGCCCCGGCGATCGCGGCGAACCGGCGGCCGGGCAGCCGCAGCCAGTAGAGGATCACGTAGGGCAAATAGCCCAGCCCGCCGAGCCCCACCCCGACCAGGGCCAGCGCCGCCAGCACGCCCTTCACGCCGGTCGGCTCGGCCCGGTCGCCCTCGGGGGTGAGCTGGGCCCGCTCGACGTCGCCCGCGTCGGAGTCGGGGGAGGCGTCCACCGCGATCGCCGGGCCGCCCGAGTCGGGCCGGAAGGTCCCCTTGCAGTCGTACCGGCCCTGGCCGAGCGCGACGCACGACTTCACGGTCAGCGTCCCCGGGGTGCCGACCTGGCCGGTGGCGAGCCGGAGCGCGGGCACCGCGAAGTAGACGGGCATGACGCTGACGGTCAGCCACAGCACGATCAGGATGATCTTCCCGAACAGCCCGGGACCCCGGCGGCCAGGGGTGACTCCGGTGAGGACATCGGCGAACTCGCTCATGACGCCCATCGTGGCCGAAGCGACTTGTGGTTCTCTTGTAACGCTCTTCGCCACTAAAAGTATGATCTTGACGTCCCGGAACATTTCCGTACAGGGAGCCGATATGGCCGACGACTTAACGAACCCGCGGGCCGACTACGCGGCCAAACTGAACACGAACGTGCCGCACGCCGCGCGCATCTGGAACTACTGGATGGGCGGCAAGGACAACTACGCGGCCGACCGCCAGGCGGGTGACGCGGTCGCGTCGGTCTACCCCGACATCGTCACGATGGCCAAGCAGTCGCGGAAGTTCCTCATCCGCACCGTCGGCTGGGTCGCGGAGGAGGGCGGCGTCAAGCAGTTCCTCGACATCGGCACCGGCCTGCCGACCATGCAGAACACCCACGAGGTCGCCCAGTCGGTCCACCCCGACGCGCGCATCGTCTACGTCGACAACGACCCCATGGTCCTGGTCCACGCCCGCGCCCTGCTGGTCAACACGACCCCCCAGGGCGTCACGACCTACGTCGAGGCCGACTACCACGACCCCGAGCTGATCGTCGCCGACGCGAAGAACGTCCTCGACTTCACCCAGCCGATCTGCGTCATGTTCATGGGCGTCCTCGGCTACGTCGAGAAGCTCGACGAGCTCAAGTCGATCGTCGACCGCGTCATGGCCCACGTCCCGTCGGGCAGCTACATGATCTTCTGGGACAGCACCGAGGGCGACGAGATCGGCGACGGGGCCGACAAGCTGGTCGAGTCGGGCGGCGTGCCCTACTACCTGCGCAGCGTCGAGGAGCTCAAGTCGGTCTTCGACGGCCTGGAGTTCGTCGAGCCGGGCCTGGTCCCGCTGGCGGAGTGGCACCCCTCGGGCTACGAGCGCTCCATCGACTCCTACGGCGGCGTCGCCCGCAAGCCGTAGCGCCGAAGCGGCGGCCGGACCGGGCCGGCCGCCGTCTTCGAAGCCTCATTCTCCGTTACGGCTCCCGCCTGAGGTCAGACGGTCCACGGCCGGAAGCCGGTCAGTCGTCGTCCTGGCCGTCGTCGTCGGTGTCGTTGGCGTCGTCGTCCGCGGGGGCCTGCACGACCGTGCCCTTGGCGGCGTCGACGTACACCTCCTTGACGGTGCCGTCGGTCCCGGCGACCTCGATCTCCCACGTGGCGCCCTCGAGGTCGGACGAGACGACCCACCCGCCGGCGACCTGGCCCACGGCGGTGCGCTGCGCGGCGTCGATCAGCACGGCCGGGCGCGTGGGGGCCTTGTCGGGGGTGTCCGTGCCGTCGCTGTCGGCCGACGCGATGCCGACCCCGGTCACCCCGGCGGCCAGAGCGGTGGCGAGGACGCCGGTGGCGATAAGAGTCTTCCTGCGCATGTCATCTCCTCAAGTGGTTCCGTGCTTGCTCCTCCACCATCGGAGACCGGGGCCTATCGAGGCCCTGCCGGTTTCCTAACGAATTCCCAAGTCCACGACCACCTGCGCGCCCACCGGCCCGTTCCGCACCCGCAGCGCCCCGCCCGACCCCTCGGCGGTCCGGCGGGCGATGTCCAGCCCCAGCCCGGTCGAACCGGCCCCGCTGACGCCCCGTTCCACCAGGTCGGAGCCCGGGAAGCCGGGGCCTTCGTCGCTGACGGTCAGCCGCGCGCCGCCGGGCCGTCCGGTGAGCTCGACCGCGAAGGGGGTGCCCTCGGGGGTGTGCGCGAACACGTTCTCCAGCAGCAGGTCGACGAGCGCGGCCAGGTCCTCGGCGCGGACCGGGACGGGGAGGGGGCCGGGCGAGAGCCGTACCGAACGAGGGCGGTTCTGGTCGTCGGCCAGAGCCGACCAGAACGCCACCCGCTCGGCCACCACCTCGGCCGCGTCGCAGGCCGGGCCGGGTTCCGCGCCCGAGCGGCGGGCCTCGGTGATGACCTGGGTGACCATGCGTTCGACGCTGGCCACGGCGCTCCCGACGCGGGCGGCGTCCTCGCGGTCGCGCATCGCGTCGACCTCCAGGCGCAGCGCCGTCACCGGGGTGCGCAGCCGGTGGGACAGGTCGGCGACGGACTCCCGCTCGCGGCGCAGCAGGCCGTCGATCCGCCCGGCGAGCTGGTTGAGCGCCGTGCCGACGTCCCGGATCTCCGGCGGGCCGCCCGGGGTGACCCGCGCGGCGAGGTCGCCGCCGCCGAGCCGCCGCGCCACGCCCGCCGCGTCGGCCACCGGGCCGATCAGCGACCGGGCCAGCCGGTCGGCGACCAGCGCCCCCACGGCCAGCAGGACCAGCCCCATCAGGCCGAGCACCAGCCACGTGCGGGTCACCCCCTCGCGCAGCCGATCGGGCGGGACCAGCGCCCGGACCACCGACGTCCCGTCGCCCTGCACGGCGACCAGCACCTCCCGGCCCTGCGGCGTGTCGACGGTCAGGCTGCGGCCGAGTTCGGCCAGCCGCACGCCCGGCCCCCGCGCGGCGGGCTCGCCCACGAACCGGTCGCCCGGCAGGAACACCGTCACCGGCACGCCCGCGCCCCTGGCCTGCGCGACGGCGGCGGCCAGCGCCTCGCGGTCGCCGGTCGCGGCCGTCGCGGCGACGGAGGCGGCCCAGGCGGCCGCCGCCCCGGTGGCGCGCTCGGCGGCCAGCGCCTGGACCAGCACGGCCAGCGGGACCAGGAACGCCACCAGCACCAGCGACGTCGTCGCCAGCGCCAGCGAGGCCAGCCGCCGCCTCACCGGGTCGGGTCGACGATCTTCACGCCGACCCCGTGCACCGCGTGCAGGTAACGCGGGTTCTGCGCTGTCTCGCCGAGCTTGCGCCGCAGCCACGACAGGTGCACGTCCACCGTCTTGTCGCCGCCCCCGTAGGCCATCCGCCAGATCTCGGCCAGCAGTTCGCGTTTCTGCACCACCTGCCCGGCCCGCGCGGCGAGGTGGTGCAGCAGGTCGAACTCCTTCGGCGTCAGGTCGAGCCGCCGCCCGTCGAGCGAGGCCTCCCGCGCCGCCGGCTCCACCCGCAGCCCGCCCACGACGATCACCTCGGGCTCGGCCTGCTCCCGGCCGCGCCGCAGCACCGCCCGCACCCGCGCGTCGAGCTGCGCGGCCCCGAACGGCTTCACGATGTAGTCGTCGGCCCCCGCGTCGAGCGCCTTGACGATCTCCGGCTCGGCGTCCCTGGCGGTGGCCACGATCACCGGGATCGCGCTGACCGCCCGGAGCATCCGCAGCACCTCGCACCCGTCGACGTCGGGCAGCCCGAGGTCGAGCACGACCAGGTCAGGCCGCTCCTCCAGGGCCTGGCTCAGCCCGGCCATGCCCTGCGACGCCGAGCTGACGGCGTGCCCCAGCCCGGTCAGCGCCCGGATCAGGGCCGATCTGACCTGGGGATCGTCCTCCACGAGAAGCAGGTGTGCCACCTGGCCGCCTTTCTGGGTAGTGACTCTTGCGTTCCCTCAGAAAGGCGGAAGATGCGCGGAGCGGGACTGGCGGGCTGGCTGCTGGCGGCGGCCTGCGCCACGTCGGTGGGCGTCTGGGCGGTCTCGCTCGTCGCGCCCGGCGACGTGCTCACCGTGGCCCAGGTCGAGGAGGCGCTGGTCACCGCCTCGGCGCTGCCCCCGCCGCCGCCGGGTGTGACCCTCCGGGCCGGTGGCAGCTTCGCCTACCAGGAGGGCTCGGTGACCGCCGCCTGCTCGGGCGGCCGGGCCGTGCTGCTGTCGTGGACCCCGGCCCAGAACCACAGCGTCGAGGACGTCGAGCGGGGCCCGGCGGCCACGGCCTCGGTGACCTTCGAGTCGGCCGACGACCGGACGGCCACCGTGACCGTCCGCTGCCCCGGCCCGGTCGCCTCGGTCGTGCGCGGCACCGACGACTAACGGACGGTCCAGTAGAGCCGCATGTCCTCGAACACCTTGTCCGGGCCGTCGGCGACGACCCTGACCTGCTCGCCGTCGAGATCGAGCAGGACGACCTCGAACCTGTCCCCGCTCCGCCGGCTCGCCAGGACGTGGTCGTCGTCGAGCCAGCCGTCCACGTTCAGCCCCTCGTCCAGCGCGAAGCGCCGCCGCTCCGCGCCGGTCGCCGCGTCGAGCACGCACACCTGCCCGTCCGCGCAGCCGGTCAGCAGCCGGTCGTCGCGGGTGGCGTGCAGGTCCCCGGTGTCCTTCAGGACCCTGACCACCTCGCCGGTCAGGGTGTAGACGGTGGTGGTGCCGCCGGTCTCCCGGGCCAGGGTGTCCTTGTCCGGTCCCCAGTGGAACGCCTCCTGACCGGGGAGCGAGAGGTCCCGGACGGTCGCGGTGACCGCCACCGGGTCGACCAGCACGAAACCGGTGACCGCGCTGTCGGGCTCGTCCCCCCGGACGGTCATCAGCAGCCGCGCCCCGTCGGCCGACCAGGCGGGCTGGTGGCCCAGCGCGGGGCGGGGGACCGTCCCGACCTCCCGGGTCGCGCCGGTCCGCCGGTCGGTGACGCGGACGAAGTCGGCGTCGGGCGCCAGCAGCCGGGCCGCCGACAGGACCGCGACGAACCGGCCGCCTGGGGAGACCAGGGGGTCGGCCAGGTTTCCCACGGAGCTGAACCTCCCGGTTGCGGGGTCGCGGACGTAGCCGCCGCTGGTGCCCCGCGAGTCCTCGTAGGAGGAGACCCAGAGGCCGTCGCCGGGGTTCTCGTGGAGCGTGACGCCCAGCGACTCGATCTCGACGTCGACGGTGGAGGTCGCGGCCATCGGCCTGGCCACGACCGGGACCACGACCGGAGCCGGGGCCGGGGCGACCGGGGGGCCGGGCCGGGTCGCCACCACGGCGACGGTGACGGTCACCGCGAGGGCGACCGCGACGGCCGGCCACCATCTCCGGGATCGGCGCGGCCGGGGCAGCTCCTCCGTGGCCGTGATCTCCGTGCTCGTGGTCTCCGGCCGCGTCTGGTCGCCGAGCAGGCGCATCAGCGCCGACTGTGCGGTCGGCCGGGCCGCCGGGTCCTTGTCCAGGCAGGCCACGACCAGCTCGCGCAGGTCTCCGTCGAGTCCGCCCAGGTCGAGTCCGCCCAGGTCGGGCTCGCGGTTGAGGATGCGGTTGACGACGGCAGGAACGGGCTCGGTCCCGAACGGCGGCCGGCCCGTCGCCGCGCAGACGATCGTCGACGCCCACGCGAACAGGTTGGCGGGCGGTCCCGACGGGCCGCCCCGGAACTGCTCGGGGGCCATGTAGGGCGGCGTGCCGACGACCTCGGAGGCGGTCGCGTCGCCGAGCTGGGCGATGCCGAAGTCGATCACCCGTGGCCCGTCGCGGCCGAGCAGCACGTTGGCCGGTTTGAAGTCGCGGTGCACCACCCCGGCGCGGTGGATGGCGGCCAGCGCCGTCATCGTCCCGATGGCGAGCCGGCCGAGCTCGGCGTTCCTGAGAGGTCCGCGCTCGGCGAGGGCGGCGGCCAGGCTGGGGCCGTCGACGTACTCGCTGACGATGTAGGGCGACCCGTCGGCCACGCCGGTCTCCAGCACCTGGGCGGTGCAGAAGGTGCGCACCCGGCGCACCATGTCCGACTCGGCCAGGAACGCCCCGACGTCGCCGCCGCGCAGCACCTTGACCGCCACCCGCTCCCCGGAGGGCGATTCGCCCAGGTAGACGACGCCCTGGCCGCCGGATCCGAGCTGCCCGAGGATCCGGTGGCCGCCGATCATCACGGGAGCGCGCCGAAGCGGAAGAAGACCGTCTCCTTCTTCTGCTCGACCGTCGCCAGCACCCGCTCGACGTTGCCGAGCAGGTCCACGATCCGGAGTTCGTAGCCCTTCTTGGTCGGCACCCGCACGACGAAGTGGCGGTCGGTGAACCATCCCTGCCAGTACGAGTACGAGTCGTCCGGGGTCGGCACCGTGGCCAGCCGGGCGCCGGATTTCATGTCCCAGACGCAGATGTCGTCGGAGTTGGGGCAGAGCGTCGCCAGGCTGCGGCCCGACGGGCTGAACCAGCTCCGGTCCCGGGGCACGCCCACCCAGTGGAGCGTCCGGGTCAGCATGCCCTGGGTGTCGTAGACCTCCAGCCCGCGATGCCGGCCGTCGGAGTAGCCGCGCGCGACCTGCCCGTCGGGGGTGAAGCCGAACGGGTAGGCGGTCCCGCCGGTGTACTCGGTCTTGACGAAGTTCGCCACCCGCGTGCCGACGTCGACGACGACGAACCCGACCGTGCGCTTCTCCTCGGTGTCCTCGACGGAGAGCACGATTCTCGTCCCGTCGCGCGACCAGCTGGGCACGACGGTCTGCAAGGGTTTGCGCACGGTGTTCACGGTGAACTCGGCCCCCGTCTTGAGGTCGCGGACCGTGACGTAGTCGTAGTCGGAGCGCAGGTACTTCACCCACGGGCTCAGCACCACCCGCTTCCCGTCGGGCGACACCATGGGCTCCTCACCGCGCCCGACCTCCGTCACCGTGCCGTTGGCCCGCCGGACATAGGAGGCGAACGGGGCGTCCAGCAGCAGATAGCCGTTCATCCGCACCGGGTCGTCGGCGCTCTCGCGCAAAACGACCGGCGCACCGTCGATCCTGACCGCCGTCGTCTTCTCGGGCACCGAGTCGAGCTCCACCGCGACGGTCGCCGCGGCGGTGACCGAAGGGGGAGCCACCGGCACGCGCACCACCTCGGTCCGGGGCGGCACGGCGAAGAAGACGGCCGGCCCGGCGACCAGCGCCCCCGCGAGGAACGCCGCCCCGGCCCGCCAGGAGACCCTCCTCCGCCGCCGGGACGCCTGCCCGGTGACCTGGAACAGCGACTCCTCACCGATGAGCCGTAACAGGACGTCACTGGCGACCAGCCGATCGGCGGGATCCTTGGCCAGGCAGCGCGCCAGCACGCTCCGCAGCTCCACGTCGATCACGCTGAGATCGGCCGGGTCGTGCAGCACCCGGTTGACCGTCGCCGCCACCGAGTCGCCGGCGAACGGGTCGCGTCCGGTGGCCGCGAACACCATCGTGGCCGCCCACGCGAAGACGTCGGCGGGAGGCCCCGCCCGCGCGTCCGAGAACTCCTCGGGCGCCCGGTAGGCCGGTTTCCCCACGTGCCGCGTGGCGGTGGTCTCGGAGGTGCGCAGCGCCTCGTTCAGCCCGAAATCCGACATCCGCGGGCCGTCTGGCCCCAGCGCGACCGTCCCCGGCCGGATGTCGCCGTGCAGCACCCCGGCCTGGTGGATGGCGACGACCGCGCTCATGGTCCCCACCGCGAGCCGGTGCAGCGCCGCCCCGCTCAGAACCCCGCTTTCCTGTACGGCTTCCGCCAACGTCGGGCCGTCCACGTGTTCGGAGACCACGTAGGGCCGATCGCCGAGCGTGCCGCTGCCGAGGACCTGGGCGACGCAGAAGGCGGGCACCCCCTTGAGCGGCCCCACGGCGGCGGTGACCCGCTCGGGCTCCGCGACGGCGGCCAGCAGCCGGACGACGACCGGCGTGCCCTGCGGATCGGTGGCCAGATAGGCGTCCTCCGGTCCGGGCTCGTCGAACCTGGCGGTGATCCGATATTCGCCGACGACGGTGGGATCGTCGGGCCCGAGCGGAACGGCGCGCGCCATGGAGACATTATGTGCGCATATCTACGGATGCCACATCTTCTCCAGCGGATGCTTGTGGACGTGCCGGTAGACCGCCCGCTGCGCCCACCGCCCGGTCGTGACCAGCCCGATCGTCATCACCAGCAGCCCGCACAGCACGATGATCGACCAGCTGATCCGGTAGGCGGCGGTGAACCCGGGCCCCGGCGCCAGCACGGTGGTGTGCATGGCGATGACGCTCCCGATGACCGCCACCCCGAGCGTCACCCCCGTCTGCCGCATCGTCGACACGATGCTGGCGGCCACCCCCGCCTGCGCGTTGGGCATCCCCGACACGGCGGTCGTGGTGATCGCGGCGTTCATCCAGCCGAGCCCGAACCCCATGAGGGCGTAGCAGACGTACATGCGGAGCCCGAGCGGAAGCTCGGCCGGGACGGCGGCCAGCAACCCCGCGCAGACGCTCCCGGCACTGCCGATCGCCAAGGACGGCCGGGGCCCGTAGCGGCCGACCACCCGCCCGGAGATCGGCCCGAACAGCGCCTGCATCGCCGGCATCGGCAGGATGGAGAGCCCCGCCTCCAACGGCGAGAACCCCAGCACGGCCTGCAGGTACAGGGTGTTCACGATCAGGAACCCGCCCTGGGCGGTGTACATGAGCAGCGCGATCGCGGTGGCCCCCGAGAACGGCGGCGACCGGAAGAACCTCACGTCGATCAGCGGCTCCTGCTTCCGCAGCTCGACCACGACGAGGACGCAGAGACAGACCACCGAGGCGACCAGCGACAACACGGTCTGCGGCGCCCCCCAGCCGGCGTTCGGCGCCTCGATGATGCCGAACGTCAGCAGGAACACCGCCGCGATGACGAGGATCTGCCCGGCCGGGTCGAACTTCCTCGGCTGCGGCGCCCGCGACTCCGGAACGTGCAGTTTCGCGAGCACGAACGCCGCGATCCCGATGGGAATGTTGACCCAGAACACCGCCCGCCAGTCGACGAACTCGACCAGCGCACCCCCGATGAGCGGCCCCGCCGCGACGCTGACCCCCACCATCCCGCCCCAGACCCCGATGGCCCTGGCCCTCTCCCGCGGTTCGGTGAACGTGTTGGTGATGATCGACATGGCGACCGGGTTCAGCATGCTGCCCCCCACGGCCTGGATCGCCCGGAACACGGTCAGGGCCTCAAGACTGGGAGCGAGGCTGCACAGCAGCGACCCGAAGGTGAAGACCACGAGCCCCGTCTGGAACACCTTGCGCCGCCCGATCCGGTCGGCGGTCGAGGCCGACAGCATCAGGAACGAGGCGAGGGTGAGCGTGTAGGCGTCGAGGGTCCACTGCGCACCGGAGATGCTCGCGCCGAAGTCCCGCTTGATCGAGGGCAGGGCGACGTTGAGGATGCTGCTGTCCATGCCGACGATGAACACGCTCACACAGCAGATGGCCAGCACGACGCCGGGCCGGGAACATGTGGCCACCCGCCATGCCTACCCTGCTTGAGCTGGGCCGATGTGATGGCGCGCGCACACTTTGTCATTGGGTGATGACGATCTGTGAAGTCAGGCCAATCCGGAAGGTGAGCGGCCCCGAAGACCCGGCGTGAGATTCGACGGGGACTCGGCACGCGGTCTGCTCGCCGCGGCGGTGGCGCTGGGCGTGGGCGAACTGGCCGCCCTGGTGGTCCGGCCCTCGGCCTCGCCGCTGGTCGCGGTCGGCGGAGCGGTCGTCGACACCGCCCCGGCGGCCCTGAAGGACTTCGCCATCCGGACGTTCGGCGTGCACGACAAGGCCGTCCTGCTCGGCTGCGTGGTCGTGGTGGTCGCCGTGGTCGCCGTCTTCGTCGGCCGGGCATCCGCGCGGTGGCCCCTGATCGCCGTCGCCTCCATCGGATGCGCCTCGACGGCCGCCGCGACAGTGGCGGCCGGTCGCCCTGCGGCGGGCCCGCTGGACGTGGTTCCCTCAGTCGTCTCCGGTCTGGCCGGAGCGGCCGCGCTCTTGACGGCCCTGGCGTGCCGAGGCGGGCGCGCGCGGCAGAGGGTCTTTCCGCCGGGCTTGTTGCCGGAGGTGCTGACCCGTTCCGCACCTGAAGCGCGGCGTTCGGCGGGGCGGCGGATTTTCCTCGCGGGGTCGCTGGGGTTGCTCGTGGTCGCTGCCGTCGGGGGAGTGGCAGGTCGTCTGGCCGGGTCCGGGCGTGCGGTGGCGGCGACGTTCCGCCTGCCCCGGCCGGCGTCGCCGGCGAAGCCGTTGCCCCAAGGTGCCGACCTGCGGATTCCTGGGCTCGCCCCCTTCACCACGCCGAACCACGACTTCTACCGGGTCGACACCGCCTTGGTCGTGCCGAGGATCGACCCCCGCGAATGGACGCTGCGGATCACCGGCATGGTCGACCGCCCCATGGAGATCACCCTCGAAGACCTGCTCGCCCGCCCACTCGTCGAACGTGACATCACCCTGACCTGTGTCTCCAACGAGGTGGGCGGCCCCTACGCGGGCCACGCGCGATGGCTGGGCGCACCCCTGCTGAACCTGCTCCGGGAAGCGGGCGTGCGACGGGGCGCCGACCAGCTCCTCAGCGTCTCCGCCGACGGCTTCACCTGCGGCACCCCACTCGCTGCCGTCATGGACGGCCGCGACGCACTCCTGGCCGTGGCGATGAACGGCGAGGTCCTCCCCGCCGAACACGGCTTCCCGGCCCGCATGGTCGTCCCCGGCCTGTACGGCTACGCCTCCGCCACCAAATGGGTCGTCGACCTGAGACTCACCACGTTCGCCGCCGAACAGGCCTACTGGGTCCGCCGGGGCTGGGCGGCCGACGGACCGGTCAAGACGATGTCGCGCATCGACGTGCCCGCCCCGCTGGCCAGGGTGCCGGCCGGGCCCGTCCAGGTCGCCGGTGTGGCGTGGGCGCAACGACGGGGCGTCGCCGCCGTCGAGGTCCGCGCCGACGACGGCCCCTGGTCGCCCGCCCGCCTGGCCGACGTGCCCGGCATCGACACCTGGCGTCAGTGGGTGTGGACGTGGCAGGCCACGCCCGGCACCCACCGCCTGGAGGTCCGCGCCACCGACGGCACGGGCCGAACCCAGCAGACGGTCCGTGTGCCGCCCTTCCCGGACGGCGCCACCGGCGATCACTCAATCGTGGTCACGGTCCCGTGACCCGTACCGGAAAGAGGATCCGATGAAGAAGACGTTCCAGCTCGCCCTGGCCACCGCAGCCATCGCCGCGACGTCGGCCTGCGGAGCCGGAACCGCCGGCACGGCCGCCGAGAGCCCGGCGAACGTGCCTGCCTCACCCCCCGCGTTGGCCCCGGCCGCCGCCCAGCCGGTCGCGGCCCCCTTCGGCCCGGCCTGCTCGGCGGTGCCCACCGACGGCGAGGGCAGCTTCACGGGGATGGCCGACGACCCGGTCGCCACGGCGGCCTCCAACAACCCGGTCCTCTCGACGCTCGTGACCGCGGTGAAGAAGGCCGGCCTGGTCGACACCCTCAACAGCGCCAAGGACATCACCGTGTTCGCGCCCACCGACGACGCGTTCGCCGCCATCCCGAAGGACCAGCTCGACAAGGTCCTGGCCGACAAGGAGACGCTGACCAAGATCCTCACGTATCACGTGGTGCAGGGCCGCCTGGCGCCCCCGGCCCTCCCCGGCGCCACGCCCGCCACCCTTCAGGGCGGCACCCTCGCCGTGACGGGAACGGGTGAGGACCTCTCGGTCAACGAGGCGAAGGTGGTGTGCGGGGGCGTCCAGACCGGCAACGCGACCGTCTACATCATCGACAAGGTCCTCATGCCGATGTAGTCCTGCGAGTAGCGGCTCTGTGGTCGGCCGGGCCGGTCCGTGTGTGGCAGGCTCAGGCTCGTGCCGACCACAGAGATGTCGATGCGGTGAACCATTTCGTGGTCGTGGCGCCGCTGATCCTGATCGTTGCCGTGGTCGTCTCCACGGTGGTCTTCTTCGCGGTACGCCGCCGCTTCGCGGACTTCCTGCTGACCGGCGCCGCGGTGACCTTCGTCCTGGTCACCCAGGTGATGCCCTACGGGGGCGAGACCGGCCACCACCTGAACCTGGAGCCGCTGAGGCACCTGAGGGTGGCGCTCGAACACGGCGTCGTCAGCGCACCCCCGCTGACCCAGGTGCTCCTGAACATCCTGCTGACCGTCCCGATCGGCGTTCTGCTGCCGATCGTGTTCCCCGAACGCTTCGGCCGGCTTCGCGTGGTCTTCGCGGCCGGTCTGGTGGTGTCCGTGATGACGGAAGGCGTGCAGTACCTCACCGGACGGCAGGCGGACCTCGACGATGTTCTGGCCAACACGGCAGGGGCTGTCCTGGGCGCGGCGCTCGTCCTCCTCGTTCGCCGGCGGAGCGTCCGGTCGGCGGCTCTTTCTGTCGTGGTGGTGGTCGCGCCGATGGCGGCGGTGTACGTGATCGACACCCCTGGCTCGGTGCACTACTGGAGCATCCGGGCGTCCGCGGTGCGGGTCCCGGAGGGGATCTCGTCGCGTGGGTCGACGGCTGTGCTCTACCGCCACTCGGACGCGGAATCCCAGGAGCAGACCATGGCCCGTTTACGCGCCCATCTTGAGGAGCCGCTGAACTGCGAGGACCAGAGCGGAGACCTGGTCTGCTCGGACGGACGGCTGACACGGCTCGCGGTGCACCGCTGGAACACCTGGAGCTACCTGACCGACCCCGGCTCCACCGCCGGTCCGGCGGTGGCCATGATCGAGCGGACGGCCGAGGACCGGGCGGCGCGCCACCTGGCCGTCATGGGCGTCGACATCGGGACGCTCACCTTCGTCGAGGCACGGGCCGACCCCGTCTCCGATCGGATGACGGTCACCTTCGAGAGCTCCGTGGAACAGCTCTGGGGCCGGGTGCACGTCACCCTCGACGGCGACGGGGACCTGGCCGCCGTTCAGGACGGCCGGATCCCCATGAGGGTCGTCGAGCGGGTGGAGACGAGGTCGCCGAGGTCGGCCATCGACATCGCCCAGGACCTCGGCGACGGTCCCGCCAGCGGTGTGGCGGTGGTGCGCTCGGTCGAGATCGACCACGAGTTCGACGAGGAGAGCGGTTATCTGATTCCGGTGTGGCGGATCAGGGGCATCCTGACGACGGCCGATGGCCGGAGGGTGGACTGGGCGCCGGCCATCGACGCCCGGTCGTGAAGCGGGCGTCCGTCAGAAACGCGGGTCGTTGCCCCGGCCCGTGTCGACCTTGAGCTTCAGCGCGCGCGCCACGTCCCCCCACGACACGTACGAGAAGTTGGTCGCGTCGCGCTTCTCGTTCACGTTCCGTCCCGTGTCGGGCTCGTCGTGGGTCACCAGGAGGCCCTTCGTGTACTTCCCGACGGGCCGGTTCGTCACCGTCAGGCCGTCGGAGCCGTTGACGTCGTCCACGCCCTTGACGCCCTTGATCCGGAACGTCCCCAGCGCCTTGTTCGCGCCCTGCCGGTCGTACACCGCGAACGTGTCGTCGCCCTGGCTGGACACGATCACATACCCTGACGAGCCGCCCGCGTAGTAGACGTCGACGCCCTCCGCGTCAGCGGTCAACTGGTCGCCGCCGAAGCCGGTGGCCTTGGGGTCGACCGGCTCGCACTCCTCGGTCTCCTCGTCGTAGGTGTCCTCGACGCCGAAGTCCTTCACCTTGTCGACCAGGGTCGGCTTCGACGAGCCCAGCGGCAGCGGGAGACGCCACAGGCCGACGTCCTCCTGGGCGGCGTACAGGACACCGGAGCGCTGGTCGACGGCCAGGCCCTCGAAGTGGGGGAGGACGCCGGGCTCCTCGCACGGCTTCCACGTCGTCCCGTCCGGGAGGGGGAAGGTCGCCGGCATGGTCTGCCGGCGGATGTCGGTGTAGCCCAGGCGGCCGTTCTTCTCGACGATCCGGGCGGTGGCGAGGGTGGTCGCGCCCTCCTGGGTGACGACGGCGTAGGACACGCCGGGCCTGGGCTGCCAGACGGCCAGGCCGTAGGCGGTGTGCTCCTCGTCGACCGCGTCGCGGTCCTTGCTGAACAGGAACCTCTGGTCGGGGGCGGTCACCTCGCGGAGCGGCTTGGGCGCCGCCGAGCCCGCCGGATCGATGGCGAAGAAGCGGATCTGGTCGTTGTAGCGGTCGGAGACGACGGCCACGTCGACCTCGCGGCCTCCCAGGCGCACGCCGTAGGCGATGTCGACGTTGTTGTAGCGTCCCTCCGCGCCGTCGCGGCGGGGGGCCTTGGTGGCCTTCAGCGACTGGAGTTCGCGGGAGCGCAGGTCGTAGACGCGCAGGCCGCCCTCCTTGGCCGTCACGATGACGACGGACTTGCGGGAGTCGCGGGGGTGGACCCAGATCGCCGGGTCGTCGCCGGAGGCGTTCCCTCCACGCTGGTCGTCGTAGAGGACGGGGGTCTCGTTGTCGGTCGTCACGACCTTGGGGCCCTCGGCCTGGGCGGGGGCGGCGGAGAGCAGGACGGTGGCGAGGACGCCTACCGCCAGCGCGGCTCTGGGGGTGCGTGTCACGGGGGTGAGGGTGCCCGATCAATCTGACCAGCGGGTTAACGCTGTGGTGCCGACAGGAGCCGGAGCATCTCCTTGATCTGGGCCTCGCGCGACTCCTCGATGTGTCCGGCCAGGTCCTTCGTGGCGGTGTCCCGGCCCGTCTTCATCTCGGTGCGGGCCATGTCGACGGCGTTGTGCTGGTGGCCGGTGAGGAGGTTCAGGAAGTTCGTGTCGAACTGGTCGGCCGGGACGTCGTTCAGCGACAGGATGTCGGAGGCGCGGGTCTCGTGCAGGCCGCCGTGGGCGTCGTGGGAGCCGGGGGGCGCGTCCATCGGCTGGTCCCAGCCGGTCAGGCGGGTCGTCATGGTCTTCGCCTCGTCCGACTGGGTGGCGCGGATCGCCGACGCCAGCGCCTTCACCTCGGGGCGGGCCGACCGGGCCTCCGCGATCTTCGCCATCTCGATGCCCTGCTCGTGGTGCGGGATCATCATCTGCAGGAACATCACGTCGGCCGCGTTGAACGCCGGCGGGGGCGGCGCGGAACAGCCCGCCACTAGGGCGAGGACGATTGCCAGACGCTTCATGGCTCCCTCATTGTTGGTCGGAGCCGGCACGGCGCGCGGACTGCGCCGTGCCGGCGGTCTTCAGACGGCTACACGCGCGACCACAGCGCGGGCACGTTCGGCGGCTCCCAGCCGGCGAGCGAGGTGTGCGCCTGGAGGCAGCGGTAGGTGGCGCCGCCGTAGGTCACGGTGGAGCCGGTGGCGTAGTAGGTGCCGGTGCGCCACGTGCCGCCCGCCGGGGGCGGGGTGACGGTGGGCGTCGGCGACGGCGGACGGGGGGTCACGGTCGGCGTCGGGGTCGGCTGCGGGTTGCCGCCGCCACCGCCGATCTGGAGGTCGACGCAGCTGTAGAAGGCCATCGGGGTGTCGGCGATGTTCCAGACGGCCAGCAGGCGCTGACGTCCGGAGAAGCCGCCGAGGTTCACGTTGTGGGAGACCGTGGCGCCCGGCTGGCGTCCGCCGTCGTTGAAGACGGCGACCCGGGTGTTGCCGATGAAGTACTCCCACGTGCTGGTCGAGTGGCGGGCGGTCAGGACCCAGTTGAACGTCACATTCTGACCGACCGACGTGGCCGGCCACGGCTTGCTCTCATCGCTGAGCTGCGCGAACTGGGAGAGACCGCCGTGACAGTTCTTCTGGCCCTTGGCGCCCTCGACCGACTGGGGCTCGTAGACGATCGGGCCGCAGTTGGCCACCCGGCCCTGGGCGCAGTTCGCCTGCCGGCTGGGCGGCGAGGAGATGTAGCCGTGCGCGCTGGCGGGGGCGGTGAGGACGACCAACGTCGATGCCACGGCGGCCAGCGCCGTGCCGATCGACAAGATCGTTTTTCTCATGTGAAGCTCTCCTTCCTGGGGGGCTTCCTGGCAATGTAAAAGAAAGTTTCTTAAGAGTAAATGGCGTATGGGGCCTCCTGTCAGGGCCTTGGTCAACAGCGTCAGGTAGTTGTCGGTACACCCAGATACGGTGCTCCCGACGGCCGCGTTCAAGGAGGATTCCGATGGTCGACGTCGACGACGTGCGCCGGGTCGCGCTGCCCCTGCCCCGCACCACCGAGCACCTCATCCGCGACCGGGTCAAGTTCCGGGTGGGGCGCATCGTCTACGTCGCGTTCTCCCGCGACGAGACCACGATGGGGTTCGGCTACCCGAAGGAGGAGCGGGCGGCCCTGGTCGCGGCCCAGCCCGAGACGTTCTTCCTGCCGGGGCCGGTCGACATGCGCTACCAATGGGTGGAGTGCCGCCTCGACCGCCTCGACCCCGCGCAGATGGAGGAGCTGGTGGTGGACGCCTGGCGCATGTGCGTCCCGAAGAAGGTCGTCCGCGAGCACCTGGGAGAACTCTCATGACCGTCCCGACCGGCACGATCGGCTTCGGCGCGATGCGCCTCGCCGACGCGGACATCTGGCACGGCCCGGCCGACCGCCCGGCGGCGATCCGGCTGCTCAGAACGGTGGCCGACCTCGGCGTGCCGCTCATCGACACCGCCGACGTGTACGCCCTGGGCGACAACGAGACCCTCATCGCCGAGGCGCTGCACCCCTATCCCGACGGGCTGATGATCGCGTCCAAGGCCGGGGAGACCCGGCCGTCGCCGGGCGAATGGGTGCCCGTGGGGAATCCCGCCTACCTGAAGCAGCAGGCCGAGCTCAGCCTGCGGCGGCTGCGCGCCGACCACATCCCGCTGTTCTACCTCCACCGCGTCGATCCCCTGGTGGCGCTGGAAGACCAGCTCGGCGCGCTCGTCGAGTTGCGTGACGCGGGCAAGATCGGGGCCATCGGGCTCTCCGAGGTGAGCGTCGAACAGCTCGACGCCGCGCTGCGCGTCACCGGGATCGCGGCGGTGCAGAACGCGTACAACCTGGGGGACCGCACCCATGAGCCGGTGCTCGACCGGACCGCCGAGCTGGGCATCGCCTTCGTGCCCTTCTACCCGATCGCGGCGGCCCACCCCGTGGTCGACGGGATCGCCGCCGAGCTCGGCGCGACGAGGGCGCAGGTGTCGCTGGCCTGGCTGCTGCGCCGCGCGCCGAACATCCTGCCCATCCCCGGCACGACCTCAGAGGTCCATCTCAAGGAGAACCTGGCCGCGACCGGCCTGACGCTGACGGGCGACCAGTTCGACCGGCTTCAGTCCGTGGCCGGCGGATAGAGCGCGATCGCGGCGGTCAGCACGAACTCGATGAGCCGGTCGGCGTACGCCGGAGCCTGGATCCGCATCTCCTCGCGGAGCTCCTCCGGCGTCGCCATCACGTGCTGGAGGACCGCCCCGAGCAGCGTGTCGAGGATGAGCGTGGGGGAGGCGTCGGGGCCCAACTCGCCCCGGGCGCTCGCCCGCCGGATGATCGCCCGCGCCTCCAGCACCCGCGACCGGCGGATCACCCCGGTCACCGGGGAGAACAGCTCCGGATAGGCCCGGGCCTCGACGATCAGCCGCAGCCCGGCCAGGCCGTAGGGCCCCAGATAGTGCGACAGCATCGCGCCGGTCAGTTCCCGCAGGTCCTGCCGGAGCGTGCCGGTGTCGATGTCGAACGACGGCACGACCAGGGCCGACTCGATGGCGTCGGCGATCAGCCGCTCGCGGGTGGGCCAGCGCCGGTAGAGCGCGGCCTTGCCGATGCCCGCCCGGCGGGCGACCGCGTCGAGCGTGAACTTCGCCCAGCCCAGTTCGGCGTACAGGGCCAGTGCGGCTCTGAGGGCCTTCCGGTCGACCTCGGCGTCCCGCGGACGGCCGGGTCCCGGAACGGGCATACCGGGGTCGCTGCTCACAAGGTCAGCAGGCTAGCTCCGGGGCGTCCGGCCGAAGCGGCTTCGCGGGCGGCCGTCGCCGAGGGGTCCGGGCGGTGAGATGAACGGCGTTTCAGTCAATTTGACGATTCCGCTGGTCACGAGTGACGTCAGGCGGTGGGAGCGGGTTGCGCCCCATAGTTGCGGGAAGTAGTTGAATCATCACGCTATGGGGGATTCCGTGAAGCTGACCAGAAGGCGGTTCGGCCAGATCGCGCTGGGCACGGGGGTGGCCGTCACCGGTCTCCACGTCCTGGGCCCCCTCGGCGGCGCGACCTGCTCCAGCCGGCGGTCGACGTCACCCTCCGGACCCTCCGGCGCGAGGTCCCGGGCGTCCCGCCCGATCCGCCCGGCGGCCAAACCGGTCCTGGAGCGCTACCTGCGGGGAGAGGTGGTCGCGCCCGAGGAGCAGGAGCGGGGCCGGCTGGACACGACGGTGGCGCAGCCGGGCATGGTCACCCGGATCGTGCTGCGCTTCGACCTGCCCACCGGCAGCGCGCTTCCCGCGACGTACATCCAGCACTGCCACATGCTGGAGCACGAGGACAACGAGATGATGCGCCCCTGGCAGGTGGTCTCCTGACGCCCTGTTGGTACGTTCGGACCGATGCATGATCCACGTACTCCCGTCCTCGTCGGGGCCGGCCAGTTCTCCGAGCGCATCGGCGACGCCGCCTACCGCGCAATGTCCCCGGTGGGCCTCGCCGTCGCCGCTGCCCTCCAGGCCGTCGAGGGCGTCGACCCGCGCGCGATCGACACCGTCGCCGCGGTGCGCCAGTTCGAGATCTCCACCCCCTACTCCGTCGCGCCGCTGGGGAGGTCGGACAACTTCCCCCGCTCGGTCGCCACCCGTATCGGCGCGAACCCCAGGCGGGCGATCCTCGACGTCACCGGCGGGCAGTCGCCGCAGCGTCTGGTCACCGAACTGGCCGCGTCGATCGCGGCGGGGGAGTCGCAGGTCGCCCTGGTGGTCGGGGCGGAGGCCATCTCCACCATCGCGCATCTGGTGAAAAATCCGGATAGGCCGGACTTCACGGAGAGCGTCCAGGGGAGTCTCGAAGACCGAGGCCACGGGCTCGACGGACTGATCGACCTCGAACTCGCCCGGCACGGCCTGACCAGCGCTGCCGCCCAATATGCCCTGTTCGAGAACGCCCGCCGCGCCCGCCTCGGGCAGACCCGCGACGACTACGCCCACGGCATGGGCGCCCTCTTCGCGCCCTTCACCAAGGTGGCGGCCCGCAATCCGCACGCCGCCGCCCCCACCGAGCGGACCGCCGGGGAGCTCGTCACGGTCTCGCCCCGGAACCGCGTGATCGCCGACCCCTACACCCGCTACGTCGTCGCCAGGGAGAAGGTCAACCAGGCGGCGGCGGTCCTGCTCATGTCGCAGGAGAAGGCGCGCGAACTCGGCGTTCCCGAAGACACGTGGGTGCACCTCCACGGCCACGCCGACGTCCGTGAGCAGGACATCCTCGCCCGGCCCGACCTCAGCCGCAGCCCCGCCGCGATCCTGGCCGTCACCGACGCGCTCGCCCAGGCGGGCGTCACCCCCGGCGACGTCGCCGCCGCCGACCTCTACAGCTGCTTCCCGATCGCCGTCTCCAACATCACCGACGCCGTGCCGCTGACCTGCCCCCTCACGCTGACCGGCGGGCTGCCGTTCTTCGGCGGGCCGGGCAACGACTATTCGCTCCACGCCATCGCCGAGGCCATGGCCTTCTGCCGGAGCCGTCCCGGCGACCTGGCTCTGGTCGGCGCCAACGGCGGCCTGCTGACCAAATACTCCGTCGGCCTGTACGCCACCACCCCCGCCCCCTGGCGCGAACAGTCGGACCTCCAGAGCCAGGTCGACGCCTGGCCCCGGGTCGAGACCGCCACGGAGGCCGACGGCCCGGCCACGATCGAGACGTACACGATCAGATTCAGCCGGGACGGCCGCCGGACCGGCATCGTGCTCGCCCGCCTCGACGAGGGCCGCCGGTTCGCCGCCACGGCCGACCCCGACCTGCTGACCACCGGCGAACCCGTCGGCCGCCGGGTCGAGGCCCGGTCGTCGGCCACCGGCAACAGGGTGACGGCGGGCTGACCCCGGGATCGGGACCCCGGCGTCCAGGGCCGATCAGACGCTCAGCCGCCGGGCCAGGCCCGTGTTGCGCGCCACCCCGAGCTGCCGGACCGCCTGCTCCAGCGCCTCACGGTGGCCCACCAGCACGACCCACGAACGGGCCCGGGTGACGAGGGTGTAGAGCAGGCGGCGGCGCAGCATGACGCCGCCCGACTCGGCCACCAGGGGCGCGACCACGAACGGGTATTCGCTGCCCTGGGCGCGGTGGACGCTGATCGCGTAGGCGTGGGTGAGGTCGTCGAGCTCGTCGAGGCCGTATTCGACCTCGCGGCCGTCGTCGACCCGGAACGCCGCCGTGCGGCCGGGCAGGTCGAGGGCCGTGATCGTGCCGGTCTCGCCGTTGAAGACGCCCTTGTCGTAGTTGTTGCGCACCGGCATGACCCGGTCGCCGACCCGGAACACCTCGGGGCCCGACCAGAACTCGGCCACGCCCTCGCGCGCGGGATTGCGCCGCTCCTGGAGCAGCCGCCCGATCTCGACCGTCCCGGTCACCCCGCGCCGCATCGGGCAGAGCACCTGCACCTGGTCGGGCGGCACGCCCTGCTTGCGCGGGATCCCCTCGGTCGCCAGCTCGACCACCCGGTCGGCGACCAGCTCGGGGTCGCCCGCCTCCTCGAACCAGAACCCGCCCCGCCCCGGCAGCTCGGGCAGGTCGCCGCCCCTGATGAGATGGGCCGCCCGGACGATCCCGCTGCCCTCGGACTGCCGGAACACCTTCGTGAGCCGCACGCGGGGGACGTCGGGCACCTTCAGCACGTCGCCCAGCACGTTGCCCGGCCCGATCGAGGGGAGCTGGTCGGTGTCGCCCACCAGCAGCAGGTGGCTGCCGTCGGGGATCGCGGCGGTCAGCCGGACCGCCAGGTGGAGATCGAGCATCGACGCCTCGTCGACCACGACCAGGTCGGCCCTGGCCGGGGCCTCCGCGAACAGGGTGGTGCCGTCGTCGTCGGGCGCCATCAGCAGGCGGTGGACGGTCATCGCCGGCAGCCCGGTCAGCTCCGACAGGCGTTTGGCTGCCTTCCCGGTCGGCGCGGCCAGCGTGACGGTGCCGCCCATCGCCCGGACGGCGCGGGCGATCGACCGCACGGTGTGGCTCTTGCCGCAGCCGGGGCCGCCCGTGAGCACGGTCACCGGGCAGGTCAGCGCCAGGGTCACCGCCGCCCGCTGGTCGTCGTGGAGCGAGGCGTCCTCGTCGTAGTGGCGCATCGGCATCGTCGAGCGGGCCGACATCAGGCGCTGGAGGTGACCGGCCAGCGCGACCTCGCGGCTGTGCAGCTCCTTCTCGTAGACGACGACCCTGCCGGGCTGCTCCCCGGCCTCGACCACCACGCGGCGCTCGGCGGTCAGGGCGTCGACCATCGAGCGGACCAGCTCGGGGTCCTGGTCGATGAGCTCGGCCGTCTGGGCCAGCACGGCGGGCATCGCCAGATAGCAGTGGCCGCCGCGCGCGGCGGCGGATTCGAGCCGGTCGAGGATCGCGGCCTTGACCCGCTGCGGGCTGCGTTCGGGCACGCCGGATCTGAGGGCGATGCGGTCGGCCACGCCGAACCCGATGCCGCGCACCCGGCCGATGAGCCGGTAGGGATCGGTGGTGACGACCTCTTCGGCGTCGCTCCCGAACGCCTGGTAGATCTTGGCCGCCAGCAGCGGGGAGACGCCGAAGCCCTGCAACGTGACCATGAGGGCGGCGACCGCCTTCTGGTCGAGCCAGGCCTCGACGATCTGGGCCCGCCGCTGCGGGCCGATGTTGGTCACCTCGGTCAGCCGGTCGGGCTCGGCGTCGATCACGGTCAGGGTGTCCGCGCCGAAGTGCCCGACGATGGCCGCCGCCAGGCGGGGGCCGATGCCCCGGATCAGCCCCGACCCCAGGTAGGCCTGGATGGCCGGGATCGTCGCCGGGGTCACCCGCTCGCACGCCTCCACCGCGAACCTGCGGCCGTGGCGGGGATGTTCCGACCAGCCGCCGGTGAGCCTGAGGGTCTCGCCGGGCTGGATCCCCGCCAGCGCGCGACCGGCGGCGACGAAACCGCCGCCGCCGTCGCTCATCCGCGCGACCGTGTATTCGTCGTCGCGGACGAACACCAGCCGCTCGACCGTCGCCTCCACGGGCGCAACTCTAGGAGCCCCGGGCGACAGTTCTCGCTACACGGGCACGATGTCGAACTGCTCCCAGCCGCCGATGGCCGCCCGGTTGGCGATCAGCGCGGCGGCGCCGCTGTTCTCGGCGCAGACGTACTGGTTGTTGGCCTGCGCGCGGAGGCTGACCGAGCCGTTGGAGTTCTGCACCAGCGTGAACGTCTCCCACGGGCCGACCGCGGCGCGGTTGGCGATCAGCGGCGCGGCGCCCGCGTCGTCGGCGCAGACGTACTGGTTGTTCGAGCGGGCCCGCAGCGCGATCTGGCCGCCCGACAGGGTGACGCGCTCGAACTGCTGGGCGGTGCCGGCCGTCGTCGCGTTCGCGATGAGGGCCTGTCCGGCGGCGGCCGTGACGAACCTGCTGTTCACCCGGGCCCGCAGCGCGACGAACGCGGTGGTCTGCGCGAGCGTCGTCGCCGACACCTGGTTCGACGGGCCGGAGGTGTTCCCGGCCGCGTCGCGGGCGGCGACGGTGAAGGTGTAGGCCGTGTTGGGCGTCAGCCCGGTCACCGTGAAGGTCGTCGCCGCCGTCGTGCCGGCCGCCGTGCCGCCCCGGTTGACCTGGTAGGACGCCACGCCGACGTTGTCGGTCGAGGCGGCCCACGACAGGGTGACGGAGGTCGCCGTCCGGTCGGTCACCACCAGGTTGGCCGGGACCGACGGGGCCTGGCCGTCGCCTGAGGAGACCACCGGCGGGGTCGGCCGGGTCGCGGTCAGCGGGATCTGCCCCTTGAGCATCCGCCCGCCGTCGCCGGTGAGCCGCAGGTAGTAGTCGGAGGAGCAGAAGGTGCCGTCCTCGTCGAGCGCGAGGATGCCCGAACCGGCCGGGACCCACGCCGAGGTCTCGGCGGTCTTCGCGATCTGGTTGCCCTCGTTGTACTCGTCGAACATCGAGATGTAGAGGCCGTGGGAGCCCGCGCGGATGGTGTTGTAGAACATCCGCCACATGAAGTCGCCGTGGGAACGGGCCCGCGACTGGAGGTCGCCCGGCATGACGCAGGGCTGGTAGTCGATGCCGCGCGCGTTGCACTCGGCGACGTCGGGCACCGTCAGGTTGGTGTAGAAGCTGTCGAGGCCCGAGATCGAGCCGGTGCGGCCGACCATCCACGGCGAGATCATGTTGAACGCGCGGTAGACGTCGCCGAACCCGGCGCGCGAGTCGTTGATCCCCTGCCGCCAGTAGGTCGGCACGCCGCCGATGACGTAACAGCCCTGGGCCTTGAACCAGTTGACGACGTCGAGGCACTGAGCCGGGGTGAACGGCCGCCCGGGGTCGTTGAACCCGAAGCCCCAGATGCAGACGACGGGCTTGCCGTTCTGCTTGGCGTACATCGGGCTCTGGGTGTACGCCGACATCTTGGTCGTCCAGTCGGTCTTGATCTCCGACTGGAAGTTCGTCCAGCTCGTGACGTCGTACATGATGTAGAACTTGCGGCCGTAGGCCTCGGCGGCCTGCCGCACCTTCACCGTGATCGCGTCGCGGATCGGGCCCTCGCCGCTGAACGGGTTGAAGCGCTGGAGGGCGGCGGTGTCGCAGTTGTAGTCGCGCATCCACTTGAAGTGGGTGTCGATCGTCTGCTGGTCCCACGACGAGAACAGGTTGGCAGTCTGGCCGTTGTTCAGGTTCGGGTAGGCGGTGGGGTAGGTCCGCGTGTAGTCGCGGACGTCCGGCCACGACACGATGGTGTTGTTCGTGGGCGAGGGCGGCTGGCTATTGTTCGCACCACTCCAGTGCCACCACAGGTCGATGGGGGACCCGTCGCCACGGCAGGCGAACCAGCCCTGATATCCGACGGTGACCTTCCCCACCACGTCACCGGGCGGGCTCGCCGCGTGTGCCGGGCTGGAGAGCGCGGACAGCACACCGGTCGAGGACACCGCGGCGAGGGCGGAGCCGGTCATGGCGGAGGTCATGAACCCCCGGCGGGAGACGGCCACGTGGAACTCCTTCGGTCTGGCGGAGAGGAAAGCTCGTCGCGGTGTTATCGCCGCGTAACATCGGACGGCTCGGCGTCATCTTGACAGCGGTCGACACACGAACGCAACATTCGGCGCTCTGCTGGAAACTTCTCGATCGATGATCGACAAGACGGCGCAGGTCAGAGTGTCGGCATGGACCGCTCCAGCTTGGCAAGATCTGTCAAGATCCCTTCGACTTACTCGAAAAGATCGGATCTCTGGTCATCCACTTGAACGGCGGTTGAGTACTCGCTATCGTTTGAGTACGGGAACAGAGGAGGAGTAATGGAACTGTCCGCCAGTTCGGCGTTCGACGAGATCCGCCGCGTCGAGGAAGAGGTGCGCAAGGCGCGCCGCCACTTCGGCACCACCCTGCTGATCACCGGCCTCGCGGCCGCCCCCTTTTGGTGGACGCAGTTACTCGCGCCCGACTGGGTCCGCAACGCCGGCTACGTGGTCTGGATCGTGGGCGGCATCGTGCTGTACGCCGTCCCGCGCGGGGACCGCCACCGCGGCCAGGTCTCGGCGGCCTGGTACACGCGCGGCTGGGTGGCGCTCGCGTTCCTCGTCTTCCTGCTGCCCCCGGCTGTCGGCCTCGGCCTCAAGCTCGGCGGGGTCGACGGCCTCGACTGGCTGGTCGCGCTGCTGTGCCTGGTCTCCGGCGCGCCCGCGATCTACGCCGGGTGGCGTTTCCGGAGCGGGCGATGAGCGCCAAGCCGCCGGAGGGTCACACCCACCCGCGCTTCGACCTCGACGACGTCATCCACGCCCCCGTGCGCCTGTCGATCATGGCCGCCCTCGCGGCGGCCGACGAGGCCGACTTCCGTTTCCTCAAGGAGACGATCGAGGTCAGCGACTCGCTGCTGTCCAAGCACCTGCTGGCCCTGGAGGAGGCCGGCTACGTCAACGCGACCAAGGGCTACGAGGGCAAACGCCCCCGCACCTGGCTGTCCCTGACCGACCAGGGCCGCGCGGCGTTCACCAATTACATGGACGTGCTGCGCAGAATCATCGGAAACCCGTAACAGGACCCGGGGCACCCCTATCCACGATTCCGGCGGCTGTGATCGCCGACGGCCCCGCGGTTAGCCTGAGCACCGTGAACGATGCTGTCGTGGTAAGGGATCTCGTCAAGAGATATAACAACAACGCGCCCGCCGCCGTCGACGGACTGAGTTTCTCCGTCGCGCAAGGCGAGGTATTCGGTCTCCTCGGGCCGAACGGCGCCGGCAAGTCGACCACCATCGGGGTGCTGACGACGCGTGTCCTGCCCACGTCAGGCCAGGTCACGATCGATGGGGTCGACGTAGTGGGCAATTCCACGGGCGCCAAGCGCGTTCTCGGAGTCGTCCCCCAGAGAGTGAATCTCGACCGGGCTCTCAACGTCCGGCAGAATCTCCTTTTTCATGCCGCATATCACGGTGTGCCGCGTGCGGAAAGGAATCGGCGGGCCGATTCCATTCTTGAGGGAATGGGCCTCGCCGACCGGGCGAAAGCCAGAATCGATTTCCTTTCCGGCGGCCAGGTGCAGCGTGTGATGATTTCCCGCGCGCTCATGCACAGCCCCCGGGTGCTGTTCCTCGACGAACCCTCGACCGGGCTCGACCCGCAGTCGCGCCTGTTCGTCCACGAGCGGGTCGCGGCCCTCCGCGACGAGGGCGTCACCGTCGTCGTGACCACCCACGACATGGACGAGGCCGAGAAGCTCTGCGACCGGATCGGCGTCATCGACCACGGCAAGCTGATCACCTGCGACCTGCCCGAGAACCTCGCCCGCGACATCCAGGGCGCCACCACCGTCACCTTCACGGTCGGCGGCGACACCGAGGGCCTGCCCGGGGCGCTGGCCGCGCTGCCCGGCGTCGAACGGACCGAGGACCTCGGCGAGGGCCGGGTGCGCCTGTTCACCGACCTGACCAGCGGCGAGATCCTGCCGGTCGCGCTCCGGCTGCTGGCCGAGCGGGACCACGAGGTCCGCGACGTGGCCGTCGCCCGCCTCAGCCTGGAGGACGTCTTCATCCACATCACCGGACGGGAAGTCAGATGACCGCCACGCTGTCGGCGCCCGAGAGCGTCGAGGAGACCCCGCTGCCGCCCGCCCCCGAGGTGAGAAGCAGCCCGCTGCGCACCTTCGGCTCGGTGCTCTGGCGCGACCTGTTCGTCATGGCCCGCGAGCCGTTCGACTTCCTCGCGCAGTCGATCGTGCAGCCGTTCTTCATGCTGTTCATCTTCGGCATGGTGCTCGCCGAGGTCGGCTTCACCGGCGACAACTTCGCCGCGATCCTGCTGCCCGGCATCATCGCGCTGAACGCCCTGCTCGGCGGCGTCTACGCGACCTCGCTGCCGCTGGTCTTCGACCTGGCGATCACGCGGGAGATCGAGGACCGCCTGATGGCGCCGCTGCCCATCTGGGCGGTCGCCCTGGAGAAGATCCTGTTCGGCGGCCTGCGCGGCACGCTGGCCGCCCTGGTCATGGTGCCGTTCGGCTTCCTGCTGTTCCCCGGCGTCTCGTGGCCGGTCGAGGGTCTCGCGCCCGCCTTCGGGGTGCTGTTCGCCGGGGCCGTCGCCGGCGCCGCGATCGGGCTGGCCATCGGCACGTCGGTCGCCCCCAAGCGGATCGAGATCATGTTCGCGGTGCTGCTCACGCCCATCGCGTTCACCGGCTCGACCCAGTACCCGTGGCACTCGATCGCCGACCTCGAATGGTTCCAGTGGGTGTCGGCGGCCAACCCCCTCACGTACGTCAGCGAGGGCATGCGGGCCGTCCTGGTGCCCGACGTGACCTCGATCGCGCTGTGGATCGACCTCAGCGTGCTCGGCGGCTGCTGCCTGCTGTTCGCCGTCATCGGCGTCGTGGGCTTCCTGCGCCGCGCGCGCGACTAGCCCCCTCCGAGGAGCGAGATGACGTACCAGCCCGTCGCCGTGGTGGGGCTGGCCTGCCGGTTACCGCAGGCGCCCAGCCCGGAGGCCTTCTGGCAGTTGCTCCGCGACGGCCGCGACGCCGTCACCGAGGTCCCGCCCGGACGATGGGACGACACCGTCCCCGCTCCCCGGGCCGGGGCCTTCCTCGACGACGTCGCCGGATTCGACGCGGCCTTCTTCGGGATCTCCCCCCGGGAAGCCGCCGCCATGGACCCCCAGCAGCGCCTCATGCTCGAACTGAGCTGGGAGGCGCTGGAGGACGCGGGCATCCCGGCCGCGCGCGGCCACAGGACCGGCGTCTTCTACGGCGCCATCTGGGACGACTACGCGACCCTCGGCCGCCAGCGGGACGTCTCCCTCATCGGCCGGCACACCCTCGGCGGCACCCAGCGGTCGGCCATCGCCAATCGGGTGTCCTACTTCCTGGGGGCCTCCGGGCCCAGCATGGTCGTCGACTCGGGGCAGTCGTCGTCGCTGGTCGCGGTGCACCTGGCCGCCGAGAGCCTGCGCCGGGGCGAGTGCGCGGTCGCGCTCGCGGGCGGCGTGAGCCTCAACCTGTCGCCCGACAGCGCGCTGGCCTGCCAGGAGTTCGGCGGGCTCTCGCCCGACGGGCGCAGCTACGTCTTCGACGCCCGCGCCAACGGCTACGCGCGCGGCGAGGGCGGCGGGGTCGTCGTGCTGAAACTCCTCGACGACGCCGTCGCCGACGGGGACGACGTCTACAGCGTGCTGCTCGGCAGCGCGGTCAACAACGGCCAGGGCGGCGGGCTGACCGTGCCGTCGGCCGCCGCCCAGGAGGAACTGGTCCGGCTCGCGTGCGAGCGGGCCGGGGTGCCCTTCGGCTCCGTCCAGTACGTCGAACTCCACGGCACCGGCACCCCCGTCGGCGACCCGATCGAAGCGGCCGCCCTGAGCGCGGCCCGGGGCGCGGACGCGCCGCCCCTGGTCGTGGGCTCGGTCAAGACCAACATCGGCCACCTGGAGGGCGGCGCCGGCATCGCCGGACTGCTCAAGACGGTGCTGGCCATCCGCCACCGCGAACTGCCCGGCACGCTCAACCACGAGACGCGCAATCCCGCCGTCCCGGCGGACATCGTCGTCCAGACCTCGACCGGGGCGTGGCCGTCGCCGGGGGAGCGGCTGGTCGCGGGCGTCAGCTCGTTCGGCATGGGCGGCACCAACTGCCACGTGGTCGTCGCCGAACCCGCCCGGGTACCTGATCGTGTTCCCGAGCCCGGCCCCGACCGTGTCGCCGGTGAGCCGCCGTGCCACGCGGGGCCGGTCGCCTGGGCGCTGTCCGGCCACACCCCCGCCGCGCTCCGCGCGCAGGCCGCACGGTTGCGGCAGGCCGCCGAAGGCGCGGCTCCGGCCGACGTCGCCCACACGCTGCTGACCGGACGGGCCGCCTTCGAGCACCGCGCGGTCGTCCTGGGGGAGGGCGCCGAACTCCTCGACGGGCTCGACGCCCTCGCCGCCGGGCTGCCCGCCCCGAACCTCGTGCAGGGGACGGCCCGGCCCGCGCCCGGGATCGTCATGGTCTTCCCCGGGCAGGGGTCGCAGTGGCCGGGGATGGCCGCCGACCTGCTCGCCACCTCGCCCGTGTTCGCCGCGCGGATGGCCGAGTGCGCCGCCGCGCTGCGCCCCCACGTCGGCTGGGACCTCCTCGACGTCCTGCGGACCGGGCGCGACCTCGACGCCGACGACCTGGTGCAGCCCGTCCTGTGGGCGGTGATGGTCTCGCTGGCCGAACTGTGGCGGTCCCACGGGGTGGAACCGGCCGTCGTGGTCGGCCACTCCCAGGGGGAGGTCGCCGCCGCCGTCGTCGCCGGGGCGATCGAGCTCGCCGACGCCGCGCGGCTGGTCGTGTCACGGGTGACGGCGCTGCGCGCCATCCGGGGGCGGGGCGCGATGCTGGCGCTCGGCATGTCGGCCCAGGACGTCGCGCCGTACCTGTCCGAGCGGGTCGAGCTCGCGGTCGACAACGGGCCCGAGTCCGTCGTCGTCTCCGGGGATCTGGAGCCGCTCGCCGAGATCGAGGCCGCCGCCGTGGCGCTCGGCGTCCGCAGCCGGGTGCTGCCCGTCGGCTACGCCTCCCACTGCCACCAGGTCGAGGACGTGCGCGACGCGCTCCTCACCGAACTCGGCTTCATCTCCCCGGTCCCCGCCCGGGTGCCGTTCTTCTCCACGGTCACCGTCGACTGGGCGCAGACCGGCGGGCTCGACGCCTTCTACTGGTACACCAACCTGCGCGAGACGGTCCGCTTCCGGGAAGCCGTGACCGCGCTCACCAACTCGGGCTACGGGCCGTTCATCGAGGTCAGCCCCCACCCGATCCTGTCGCAGCCGCTGTCGACGCTGCGCCGGGACGAGGGCGCGCGGCGCTTCCTCACCTCCCTCGCCGAGGCCCACGTCGCCGGGGTGCCGGTCGACTTCGGCATCGCCGGACGCCGCATCGCCCTGCCCACCTACGCCTTCCAGCGCAGGGACTTCTGGCTGGAGGGCGCGGCCCGAGAGCGGCTCGCCGCCGACTCCGTCGAGTCCGCCGACGGTCCCGCGGAGGCCGGGTCGGCCACCTCGTACGAGGAGGTGCTCGCCCTGGTGAAGGGGCACGCGGCGGCCGTGCTGGGACACGGGACGGCCGGCGACGTCGACGGCGCGCACACCTTCAAGACGCTCGGCTTCGACTCCCTCGGCGCGGTCGAACTGCGCAACCGCCTCGCCGCCGCGACCGGGCTGAGCGTCGACGGCGGCATGATCTTCAACTTCCCCACCCCCGAGGCGCTGGCCCGGCACCTGTACGACCGGCTCGCCCCGGCCTGCGGATCCGAGGGCGGCCCCGCCGACGCCCTTGAACTGCTGGGCGACCTCGACCGGCTGAAGGCCACACTCGGCCGGCTCGACGCCGACGGGCCCGACCGCGACCGGATCACCGCCCGTCTCGCCGATCTGCTCGCCGCGTGGCAGGGACCCGGCGCCGACCTCGGCTCCTTCTCCGACGACGAACTCTTCGACGTCATCGACAACGAACTCGGCATCGCCTGATCGCGTCCAGGAGACACCAGATGAGCAATGAGCAGCGCCTGCGCGACTATCTCAAGCGGGTCACCGGCGATCTCCAGCAGGTCAGGCAGCGCCTGCGGGACCTGGAGGACCGCGAGCGCGAGCCGATCGCCATCGTGGGCATGGGGTGCCGGTTCCCCGGCGGCGTCACCTCACCGGAGGAGCTGTGGGAGCTCGTCGCCGGTGAGGGCGACGCCATCACCGCGTTCCCCGAAGGACGCGGCTGGGATCCCGGCCTGTACGACCCCTCGCAGTCCCGCTCCGGCACGACCTACGTGCGCCAGGGCGGGTTCCTGCACGACGCGGGCGACTTCGACGCGGCGTTCTTCGGCATCTCCCCGCGCGAGGCGCTGGCGATGGACCCGCAGCAACGGGTGCTGCTGGAGACCGTGTGGGAGGCGCTGGAGCGCGGCGGCGTCGACCCGGCGTCGCTGAAGGAGAGCCGGACCGGCGTCTTCGTCGGCGCGGTGACCCAGAGCTACGGCGCGCTGCGCTTCCGCGAGCCCGAAGGGCTCGACGGCCACCTGCTCACCGGGACCACGCCGAGCGTCGTGTCCGGCCGCGTCGCCTACACCCTGGGCCTGGAGGGCCCGGCGGTGACGGTCGACACGGCGTGCTCGTCGTCGCTGGTCGCGCTGCACATGGCGGTCCGGTCGCTGCGCGCCGGAGAGTGCTCGCTGGCCCTGGCGGGCGGGGTCACCGTCATGGCCACCCCCGAGATCTTCGTCGAGTTCAGCCGCCAGCGCGGCCTCTCGCCCGACGGCCGCTGCCGCTCCTTCGCCGCCGCCGCCGACGGCACCGGCTGGAGCGAGGGCGCCGGCATGCTCCTGCTGGAGCGTCTCTCCGACGCCCGCGCCCACGGCCACCGGGTCCTCGCCGTGATCAGGGGCTCCGCCGTCAACCAGGACGGCGCCTCCAACGGCCTCACCGCCCCGAACGGCCCCTCGCAGCAGCGCGTCATCCGCCTGGCCCTGGCCGACGCGGGCCTCGCGGCGACCCAGGTCGACGCGATCGAGGCCCACGGAACCGGCACCCGCCTCGGCGACCCCATCGAGGCCGGCGCCCTGCTGGCCACCTACGGCCAGGACCGCGACCGCCCCGTCCACCTGGGCTCCTTGAAGTCCAACATCGGCCACGCCCAGGCGGCGGCCGGCGTCGGCGGCGTCATCAAGATGGTCATGGCTCTCCGCCACGGCCTCCTCCCCAAAACCCTGCACGTCGACGAGCCGACCCCGCACGTCGACTGGTCGGCGGGCTCCATGGAACTCCTCCGCGAGCCGACGGCCTGGCCGGAGACCGGCGAACCGCGCCGCGCGGCGGTGTCGTCGTTCGGCATCAGCGGCACGAACGCCCACCTGATCCTCGAATCAGCCCCCGGGACCGGGGACGCCGAGACCTCGGCCGGGGGTGACGTCGCTGGGGGGCGGGAACCCGCCGTGGCCGGCACGACCGGGCAGCCGGCATCCGTGCGGGACGCCTCAGCTGTAGCCGGCCGCGATGGGGCCGGAGTCGCTGGAACGGTGGCTGGCGGGAGCGAAGCGACTGGAACTGAAGCGACTGGAACTGAAGCGACTGGAACCGGGGCGGCTGGGGCCTACGCGGCAGGTCGCGATGAGGCCTCGGGGGTCTCTGCGCCCTGGCCTCTGGTGATCTCTGGGCGGGGGGCCGAAGGGCTTCGGGCGCAGGCTGTGCGGTTGCGGGGGTTCCTTGAGGAGCGGGGCGATCTCCCGCTGGGGGACATCGCGTATTCGCTGGTCACCACGCGGGGGGTGCTGGAGAACCGGGCCGTTGTCGTCGGGCGTGACCGGGATGAGGTGCTGGCCCGTCTGCTGGACGTCGACGGGGGGCCTGCCGCTGGTGGTCGGCGGCTCGGGGTGCTGTTCAGCGGGCAGGGGTCGCAGCGGGCGGGGATGGGGGCCGAGCTTTACCGGGATTTCCCGGTGTTCGCCGCTGCTTATGACGAGGTCTGCGGGTTCTTTCCGGGGCTGGCTGATGTCGTGGCTTCGGGTGTTGGGCTGGATGAGACGCGGTTCACGCAGGCGGGGTTGTTCGCGTTCGAGGTGGCGCTGTATCGGCTGGTGGAGTCCTTCGGTGTGGTGGCTCATTCGGTGGGTGGGCATTCGGTGGGGGAGATCGTCGCGGCTCATGTCGCGGGGGTGCTTTCGCTGGGTGACGCGTGTGTGCTGGTGGAGGCGCGTGGGTCGTTGATGCAGGCGTTGCCCCGGGGTGGGGCGATGGTCGCCCTACAGGCCGCGCCAGGCGAAATTTCGGGAAACGTCGACATTGCCGCCATCAACGGGCCTCGCTCGGTGGTGATCTCGGGGCCTGAGGATGTGGTGCTGGTGGAGGCGGCGCGGTTCGAGAGGACCAAGCGGCTCACGGTCTCGCATGCGTTCCATTCGTCGTTGATGGAGCCGATGCTGGGCGAGTTCCGGGCGCGGATCGAGGGCCTCACGTTCCACGCGCCGCGCATCCCGTTGATCTCGATGGTGGGGCCGGATGCGGACTTCACCGATCCGGGTTACTGGGTGGAGCATGTCCGGGCCACGGTCAGGTTCTCGGAGGGTGTGGCGGGGGCGGACGCTGATCTGTTCTTGGAGATCGGGCCCGACGGGGTGCTGTCGGCGCTGGTGGAGGACGGCGTACCGGCGTGCAGGAAGGGCCGGGAGAGCGAGGCGTTGCTGTCCGCGCTCGGGTCCCTTTACGCCAAGGGTGTGCCGGTCGTCTGGGAGCAGGCCTTTCTCGGGCGGGACGTCGAACAGGTCGAGCTGCCGACCTACGCGTTCCAGCGCCAGACGTACTGGCTGGAGTCGGTGGGCAGGGCCGAGCCGCTGGAGCCCGCCTTCTGGGAGGCGGTCGAGCGGGGCGACGTGGAGACCGTCGCGGCCTGGGGGCGGCGGCACCGGGAGCAGGCCGTCATCGACGACTGGCGCTATCGGGCGGTCTGGCGGCCACTCGCCGACGGGCCCGCGCCGGAGCTCATCGGGAACTGGCTCGTCGTCCACGACGGGCCGCTTCCCGACGGGCTGCGGGAGGTGTTCCCCGGCTCCACCGTGTACGCCGCCTCGATCCAGGACACCGACGGCCGCGAGTTCACCGGGGTGGTCTCGCTGCTGGACGACGTACAGGAAGTGCTCGCGCTCTTCCAAGCCGTCGACGCGCCGCTGTGGTGCCTGACCAGGGACGCCGCCGTCTGGGGGTTCGGACGGGTGGCGGCGCTGGAGCGGCCCGAGAGGTGGGGCGGGCTCGTCGAGATCCCGGACGTGCTGGACGCGCGGGCGCGGATCCGGCTGCGGGCGGTGCTCGCGGGCGGTGAGGACCAGGTCGTCATCGGGGCCTCGGGTGTGCTCGTGCGCCGGGTCGAGCGGGTTCCCCTCGGGGCGCCGCCGGTCGACGGCGGGGCGTTCGACGGGACCGTGCTGATCACGGGCGGCACCGGGGCGCTGGGCGCGCATCTGGCGCGGTCGCTCGCGGCGACCGGCACGCCCCGGCTCGTGCTCGCCGGGCGGCGGGGTCTGAACGCCCCGGGCGCGGGCGACCTCGCCGCGGAGGTGACCGCGCTGGGGGCCGAGGTCGCCGTCGTCGCGTGCGACGTGACCGACCGGGACGCGCTGGCCGCGCTGCTGGCCGACCATCCGCCGACCGCCGTCATCCATGCCGCCGGCGTCCTCGACGACGGGCTGATCGACACGCTCACCCCCGAACGGCTGGCGAGGGTCCTCACGGCCAAGGCCGAATCGGCTCGCCACCTGCACGAACTCACGTCCGGCCTGAAGGCGTTCGTGCTGTTCTCCTCGATCGCGGCGACCTTCGGGACGCCCGGCCAGGCCAACTACGCCGCCGCCAACGCCGCCCTCGACGCGCTGGCCGAGGAACGCCACGCGCTGGGGCTGCCCGCCACGTCGATCGCCTGGGGCCCGTGGGCGGGGCGGGGCATGGCCGCCGACGGCCCCGCCGGGGAGATCCTGCGCCGGCGCGGCCTCGCCGGGCTCGACCCCGGCCGGGCGGTGGCCGCGCTGCGGCAGGCCGTCGACCACGGCGACACGGTCGTCACCATCGCCGACGTCGACTGGGACGTCTTCGCGCCCGCCTTCACCTCGGGCCGTCCGAGCCCGCTGCTGGCCGCCTTCACCGCGCCCGCCGCGCCCTCGGGCGGGCTGGCCGGGCTGTCCGGCCCCGACCGGGCCAGGGCGCTGGCGGCGTCGGTCCGCGACCAGGTCGCGGCCGTCCTCGGGCACGCCTCCGGCGAGGCCGTCGACGTCTCCCGCACGTTCAAGGAGCTGGGGTTCGACTCGCTCACCGCCGTCGAACTCCGCAACCGTCTCAGCACGGCGCTGGGCCGCCGCCTCCCGTCCACCCTGATCTTCGACCACCCGACCCCGGCAGCTCTGGCGGCCGCGCTGACCGGCGACGACAACCCCGTCGAGGAGACACGTGCGGCCGCGCGCGACGACGACGACCCGATCGTCATCGTCGGCATGGGCTGCCGGTTCCCCGGCGGCGTCACCTCGCCCGAGGCCCTGTGGGACCTGCTCGCCGACGGCCGCGACGCCCTCGGCGACTTCCCGGCCGACCGGGGCTGGGACCTCCCCGCCGACACCACCTACGCCCAGACCGGCGGCTTCGTGGACGGAGCCGGGGTCTTCGACGCGGCCTTCTTCGGCGTCTCCCCGCGTGAGGCCGTCGCGATGGACCCGCAGCAGCGGCTCCTGCTGGAGGTGTCGTGGGAGGCGCTCGAACGTTCCGGCCTCGACCCCCACGCCCTGAAGGGCACCCGCACGGGTGTCTTCGCCGGCACGAACGGTCAGGACTACGGCACCCTCCTCGACGGGCTGGGCGGCGCGGAGGGCTACGCCGTCACCGGCGCGGCGGCGTCGGCGGTGTCGGGCCGGATCGCGTACAGCTTCGGCTTCGAGGGCCCCGCCGTCACGGTCGACACGGCGTGTTCGTCGTCGCTGGTCGCGCTGCACCTGGCGGTCCAGTCGCTCCGGCAGGGGGAGTGCGACCTGGCTCTGGCGGGCGGCGTGACCATCATGTCGACACCCGGCCTGTTCGAGGAGTTCGCCCGCCAGGGCGGCCTGGCCGCCGACGGCCGCTGCAAGGCCTTCGCGGCCGGGGCCGACGGGACCGGCTGGGGCGAGGGCGTCGGCGTCCTCGTGGTCGAGCGTCTGTCCGATGCGCAGGCGCGTGGCCACCGGGTCCTCGCGGTCGTGCGCGGCTCGGCCGTGAACCAGGACGGCGCGTCCAACGGTCTGACCGCGCCCAACGGGCCGTCGCAGCAGCGGGTGATCCGCCAGGCCCTGGCGAGTGGCGGTTTGCGGGCGGCCGACGTGGACGTGGTCGAGGCGCACGGGACGGGCACGCGGCTGGGCGACCCGATCGAGGCGCAGGCCCTCCTCGCCACTTACGGCCAGAACCGCGAGACGCCGCTTTTGCTGGGTTCGATCAAGTCGAACATCGGCCACACGCAGGCGGCGGCCGGCGTGGCCGGGATCATCAAGATGGTCCAGGCCATCCGGCATGGCCAGGTCCCCCGAACCCTCCACCTCGACGAACCCTCCCCCCACGTCGACTGGACGTCCGGCGCCATCGACCTCGCCCTTACTCACACTGCTTGGCCCGCGACGGAAGGGCTGCGCCGCGCGGGCATCTCGTCGTTCGGCATCAGCGGCACCAACGCCCACACGATCATCGAGGAGTGGCGCGAGGAGCCGGTCGCGGCGTCGAGATCGACCGTGTCGGGCGCAGGGTCCGCCGACGAGCCGGTCATGCCGATGGTGGCGTCGGGCGTCGAGTCGGCCGCGCGGATCGGGTCGCCCACCGGTGAGCCGGTCGTCCCGGTCGCAGGGTCGGGCGTCGAGCTGGTGGGCCCGATCGCTGCGTCGAGATCGACCGTGTCGGGCGCAGGGTCCGCCGACGAGCCGGTCATGCCGATGGTGGCGTCGGGCGTCGAGTCGGCCGCGCGGATCGGGTCGCCCACCGGTGAGCCGGTTGCCCCGGTCGCAGGGTCGGGCGGTGCTCTGTCGATGCCGGCCGCGCAGGCTGGCGATGAGCTGTCCCTGCCGGGTGCGGCGGTCGGTGACGGTCCGGTCGTTCCCTGGGTTCTGTCGGCCAGGGATGATGCCGCGTTGCGGGCTCAGGCTGAGGCTTTGGCCGGGGTGGTCGCGGGTCTGAGTCCTGTGGATGTGGCTTTCTCTTTGTCGTTGCGGGCGTCGTTGGAGCGGCGTGCTGTGGTGGTGGGGCGGAGCGTGGGGGACTTCATCACCGGGCTGTCGGCTTTGGTCGCGGCCGGGCCGGTGGCGGGGCGGACGGCGGTGATGTTCTCCGGGCAGGGTGCGCAGCGGGCCGGGATGGGGGTCGGGCTGTCGGCGGCGTTCCCGGTGTTCGGGGAGGTGTTCTCCGATATCTGTGTGCGGCTCGGGGTGGCGGAGGTCGTCGCTTCGGGTGAGGGGCTGGATGAGACGGGGAACACGCAGCCGGCGTTGTTCGCGTTCGAGGTGGCGTTGTTCCGGTTGCTGGAGCATTTCGGTGTCCGGCCGGACTTCCTGATCGGTCACTCAGTGGGTGAGATCGCCGCCGCTCACGTGGCGGGGGTGCTGTCTCTGGATGATGCCTGCGCGCTGGTGAAAGCGCGGGGTTCGTTGATGCAGGCGTTGCCACGCGGCGGCGCGATGGTGGCCATCCAGGCCGCATCTACCGAAATTTCGCCCGGCGTGGACATCGCCGCCATCAACGGGCCTCGGTCGGTGGTGATCTCGGGGCCGGAAGAGGTGGTGCTGGCGGAGGCCGCGCGGTTCGAGAAGACCAAGCGGCTCTCCGTGAGTCATGCGTTCCACTCCTCGTTGATGGACCCGATGCTGGAGGACTTCCGCCGGGTCGTCACGACGCTCACGTTCAACACCCCCCAGATCCCGATCGTCGGCGCTGACGTGACCGACCCCGAATACTGGGTCGCCCATGTCAGGAACACCGTCAGGTTCCACGACGGCATCACCTGGCTGGAGAACGAGGGCGTCACCCGGTTCGTCGAGGTCGGACCCCGCCCCGTCCTCACCGCGATGGCCTCCGGCGACCACCTCTGGATCCCGCTGGCCAAGCCCGACCGCGACGAGGTCACCGCCTTCTACGAGGGCCTCGGACAAGTCCACGCCTCCGGCACCGCCGTCGACTGGCACCTCGAAGGAACCAGGGTCGACCTCCCCACCTACCAGTTCCAGGGCCGTCACTACTGGCCGCGCCGACCCCTTCTCGACCCCCCGGTCCAGCTGGCCGACGGCGGCCTGCTCCTCCAGGGCAGGCTCTCGCTCCGCAAACACCCCTGGATCGCCGACCACGTCGTGAACGGCTCGGTCCTGTTCCCGGGGACCGGGTTCGTCGAGCTCGCGGTGCAGGCGGCGGCCCACGCCGGGTGCGCCGTCGTCGACGACCTGACCGTCGAGGCGCCGCTGGTGATCGACCCGGCCGCCGAGGTCCAGGTCGTCGTGGCTCCGGCGGGTGACGACGGGCGGCACGCCTTCGCCGTCCACGCGCGGGCGGACGGTTCCCACGCCTGGACCCGGCACGTCTCCGGCACGTTCAGCCCCACGCCCGTCGCCGCCCGGCCGTTCGAGCGCGCGGGCGAGCCGGTCGACGTGACCACCTTCTACGACGATCTCACCGGCCTGGGCTTCGGCTACGGGCCGGCGTTCCAGGGTGTCACGCGGGCCTGGCGGGACGGCGACGACGTCTACGCCGAGATCCGCGGCCCCCAGGACACGCAGGGGTTCGGGCTGCATCCCGCGCTGCTCGACGCCGCGCTCCAGGCGTGGCTGCTGGGGGAGGGCGCGCGGGGCGGGATGGTGCCGTTCTCGTTCACCGATGTCGCGCTGCACGCCGAGGGCGCGTCCACGCTGGTGGTGCGGCTGACCAGGACCGGGCCCGAGTCGATCGCCGTCGAGGCGGCCGACCCGGCGGGGCGGCCCGTCGTCTCGATCGGCAACCTGGTGCTGCGGGCCGTCTCCGCCGAGCGGCGGAGCGACTCGCTGTTCCGGATCGACTGGCGGCCGGCGGCCGTTCCGGCGGCCGAGGCGATCCCGTCGGTGGTGGTCGAGCTCGAAGGGCCGGAGCGCACGCTCGCCCGGCTCCAGGAGTGGGACCGGCCGGAGCGGCTCGTCTTCGTCGGCCACGGCGACGACCTGGCGACCGCCGGGTCGCGCGGCCTCATCCGGTCGGCGCAGTCGGAGACGCCGGGACGGTTCGTGCTCGTCGACACCGACGGCACCCCGCTCGACGACGCGCTGCGGCTGGACGAACCCCAGATCAGGCTCCGCGACGGACAGGCCTTCGTGGCGCGGCTGGCCCGCGTCGAACCGGGTCTCGAACTCCCCGACGGGCCCCACCGGCTGGAGATCACCCAGAAGGGCACCCTCGACGGCCTCGCGTTCCTGCCGGTCGACGCGCCCGAACTCGCGCCCCACGAGGTCCGCGTCGGCGTCCGGGCGGCGGGGCTGAACTTCCGCGACGTGCTCAACGCGCTCGGCATGTATCCGGGTGAGGCGGGCCTGCTCGGCGCGGAGGTCGCCGGTGTGGTCCTGGAGGCGGGCGCGGACACGCCGTTCGCGCCGGGCGACCGGGTGTTCGGCATGGCCCAGGGCGGCTTCGGCCCCCAGGTCGTGACCGACGGCCGCCTCCTGGCGGCGATGCCCGCCGGCTGGTCCTACGACGTCGCGGCGTCCATCCCGATCGTCTTCCTCACCGCTCTGTACGCGTTCACCGACCTCGGCGCGGTCCGCAGGGGCGAGAAGGTGCTGATCCACGCCGCCGCCGGCGGGGTCGGCATGGCCGCGGTGCAGGTCGCCCGCCACCTCGGCGCGGAGATCTACGGAACCGCGTCCGAGAGCAAGCAGCACGTGCTGGAGGGCCTGGCCGGGATCGCCAGTTCCCGCACCCTCGACTTCGCCGACCGGTTCCCCCAGGTCGACGTCGTGCTCAACGCCCTCGCGGGCGAGTTCGTGGACGCCTCGATGGGCCTGCTCAACGAGGGCGGGCGCTTCCTGGAGATGGGCAAGACCGACATCCGGGACGGCGACGGCTACCGCGCCTTCGACCTGTCGGAGGCCGGGCCCGACCGCATCCGCGAACTGCTCGCCGAGCTTCTCGGCCTGTTCGAGGCGGGCGTGCTGACGCCGCTGCCCGTCAGGGCGTGGGACGTGCGCGAGGCACGGGACGCCTTCCGGTTCGTCTCCCAGGCCAAGCACATCGGCAAGGTCGTGCTGCGGGTCCCCGAGCCGGTCGACAGGGACGGCACGGTCCTCATCACCGGCGGCACCGGCGCGCTCGGCACCCTGCTGGCCCGCCACCTGCTCGACCAGGGCTACACCGACCTGCTCCTCGTCAGCCGGACCGGCCGCACCGCCCTCGAAGGTGTCCGCACCCGCGCCTGCGACGTGACCGACCGCGCCCAGCTCGAAGCCCTCGTGGCCGAAGAGGACATCAGGGGCGTCGTGCACGCCGCGGGCGTCCTCGACGACGGCGTGATCTCCTCGCTCACCCCGGAGCGTCTGGAGCACGTCCGCCGGCCGAAGCTCGACGCGGCCCTCCACCTGCACGAACTGCTCGGCGACATCCCCCTCTTCGTGCTCTTCTCCTCGGCCGCCGCCGCGTTCGGCACGGCCGGGCAGGGCAACTACGCCGCCGCCAACACCTCCCTCGACGCCCTCGCCGAGCTCCGGCGCTCCCAGGGGCTGGCCGCGACCTCGCTGGCCTGGGGGCTGTGGGCCGGGGGGATGGGCGAGACGCTCGACGCGACGGACGTGCGGCGGATGGCGCGGGCCGGCATCGCGCCGCTGCCCCCGGACGAGGGGCTGGCGCTGTTCGACCGGGCCGTCGCCCGGCCGGAGGCACATCTGCTGCCGCTCAAGCTCGACCCGTCGGTCGTCGCGTCGGGGCAGGTGCCCCCGCTGCTCCAGGGCGTGTTCAAGGTCGCGCCGCGCCGCGCGGTCGCCGCGAAGGCCGCCCGGGTGACCGACCCGCTCGACCTGGTCAGGGAGCACGCCGCCGCCGTGCTGGGCCACTCGGGGCCCGAGGCGATCCAGCCCGACCGCACCTTCAAGGAGCTCGGGTTCGACTCGCTCACCTCGGTCGAGCTGCGCAACCGCCTCAACGCGGCCACCGGCCTGCGGCTCCCGGCGACGCTGGTCTTCGACCATCCGACCCCGGCCGCCCTGGCCGCCGAGCTGACCGGCGGCGACACCCCCGAGGTGGAGGTCCGGTCCACAGTGACCGACGACGATCCCGTCGTCATCGTCGGCATGGCCTGCCGGTTCCCGGGCGGGGTCGCCTCGCCGGAGGACCTGTGGCGGCTGGTCGCCGAGGAGCGCGACGCCGTGTCGGGCTTCCCGGCCGACCGGGGGTGGGCGGTCCCGTTCGACGCCGACCCCGACCGGCAGGGCGCGACCTACGTCCAGAGCGGCGCGTTCCTCGACGACGCCGCCGCGTTCGACGCCGGGTTCTTCGGCATCTCGCCGCGTGAGGCGCTGGCGATGGACCCCCAGCAGCGGCTGCTGCTGGAGACCTCGTGGGAGGTCTTCGAGCGCGCCGGGATCGACCCCGCCACGCTGAAGGGCACGCCGGGCGGCGTGTTCATCGGCCTGAGCTCCCACGGGTACGCCACCGGCCTCACCCGCGTCCCCGAGGGCGTCGAGGGCCACCTGCTGACCGGCACGACCACGAGCGTGGCGTCGGGGCGCATCGCGTACACGTTCGGGCTGGAGGGCCCGGCCGTCACGGTCGACACCGCCTGTTCGGCGTCGCTGGTGGCGCTGCACCTGGCGGTCCGGTCGCTGCGGTCGGGGGAGTGCTCGATCGCGCTGGCGGGCGGCGCCGCGATCATGGCCGACCCGGGCATGTTCACCGAGTTCAGCCGCCAGCGCGGGCTGGCCCCCGACGGGCGGATCAAGCCGTTCGCCGCCGCCGCCGACGGCACCGCCTGGGGCGAGGGCGTGGGCGTGCTGCTGGTCGAGCGGCTCTCCGACGCCACCGCCAACGGGCATCCGGTGCTGGCGGTCGTCCGGGGCACCGCCGTCAACCAGGACGGCGCGTCCAACGGCCTGACCGCGCCGAACGGCCCCTCGCAGCAGCGGGTCATCCGCCAGGCGCTCGCCGACGCCGGCCTGCGGCCCCAGGACGTGGACGCCGTCGAGGCCCACGGCACCGGAACCAAGCTCGGCGACCCGATCGAGGCCCAGGCCCTGCTCGCCACCTACGGCCGGGACCGCGAGGAGCCGCTCCTGCTCGGCTCGCTCAAGGCCAACATCGGCCACACCCAGGCCGCCGCCGGCGTCGCCGGGGTGATCAAGATGGTCATGGCGATGCGCCACGGCGTGCTGCCGCGCACGCTCAACATCGACGCGCCCACCCCTCACGTCGACTGGGCCGAGGGCGGCGTCGAGCTGCTCACCGAGGCCCGCGACTGGACCTCGGCCGTCAGGCGGGCGGCGGTGTCGTCGTTCGGCATCTCCGGCACCAACGCCCACACGATCCTCGAACAGGCCCCGGAACAGGCCGCGCCGGCCGCCGCCGACGCGCCGATCGTGCCGCTGGTGCTCTCCGCGAGGACCCTCCCGGCGCTGCGGGCGCAGGCCCTTTCCCTGGTCCCGTACGCCGAGGGCGACCTGACCCCGGTCGCCCGCGCGCTGGCGTCGCGGGCCACGCACGAGCACCGCGCGGTCGTCCACGACGCCGACGGCCTCCGCGCCCTGGCCGCCTCCGAGGCCGCGACGACCAGGCCGGGCTCGCTCGCGTTCCTGTTCACCGGCCAGGGCAGCCAGCGCGTCGGCATGGGCCGGGACCTGCGGGTCTTCCCCGTGTACGCGGAGACCTTCGACCGGATCGCCGGGCTGGTCGGGCTCGACCTCGACGCGATCGTCCGCACCGGCGACGGCCTCGACGAGACCGGGCACACCCAGCCCGCGATCTTCGCCCTCGAAGTGGCGCTGTTCCGGCTGCTGGAGTCGTGGGGGGTGACCCCCGATTTCGTGGCGGGCCACTCGATCGGCGAACTCGCCGCCGCCCACGTGGCGGGCGTGCTCACCCTGGAGGACGCGTGCGCGCTGGTCGCCGCGCGGGCCGCGCTGATGCAGGCGCTCCCGAAGGGCGGCGCGATGGTCGCCATACAAGCGACGCCAGGCGAGATTTCGGGAAATGTCGACATCGCCGCCGTCAACGGCCCCCGATCCGTCGTCATCTCCGGGCCCGAGGACGCCGTGCTCGCCGAGGCCGCCCGGTTCGAGAAGACCAGGCGGCTCACCGTCTCCCACGCCTTCCACTCGTCGCTGATGGACCCGATGCTCGGCGAGTTCCGCCGCGTCGCCGAGTCGGTCACCTACCACCCGGCCCGCATCGCCTTCCGGGGCGGCGACACCCCCGGCTACTGGGTCGGCCAGGTCAGGGGCACCGTCCGGTTCTGGGACGACCTCCGCCACCTCACCGGCCGGGGCGTCACCCGCTTCGCCGAGCTCGGCCCCGATGGCACCCTGATCGCGATGGCCCAGCAGGCGCTCGACGACCCCGGCGCGCACACCTGGGTCAGCGCCCTGCGCGAGGGCCGCCCCGGTCCCGGCACCGTGGCCGACCTGCTCGCGGGCCTCCACCAGGCCGGGCAGGACGTCGACTGGGCCGCCGTCCTCGGCGAGGGCCCCAAGGCCGACCTGCCGACCTACCCGTTCCAGCGCGAGCGCTACTGGCTGACCCGCGAAGCCGACGCCATCCCCGACGACCTGCGCTACGACACCACCTGGACGCCCTTCACCCCCGCGCCCGCCCCCGCCACGGGCACCTGGCTGCGTGACCTGACCCCGTCGACCGACCGCGAGGCGCTGGCGGAGGCGCTCAGGTCGTACGGGGAGATCGACGGCATCATCGCCACGGGGACCCTGGCCGAGCATGTCACCCTGGTGCAGGCGCTCGGCGACGCCGGGATCACCGCCCCGCTCTGGATCCTGACGAACGGCGCCGAGACCGATCCGGGCCAGGCGATGATCTGGGGCTTCGGCCGCGCCGTCGCGCTGGAGCACCCGGGCCGCTGGGGCGGCCTGATCGACGTCACCACCGGCGCCGACCCCCTCCCCGTGATCCTCGGCGCGGGCGGCGAGGACCAGATCGCGGTCCGCCCCGACGGCACGTTCGCCCGGCGGCTCGTCCGGGCCCCGCGCCCGGTCAGGACCCGCGACTGGCGGCCCGGCGGGACCGCGCTGATCACCGGCGGCACCGGCGCGCTCGGCGGCCACGTCGCCCGCTGGCTCGCCGACAACGGGACCGACCACCTGCTCCTGCTCAGCCGAAGGGGGGCCGAGGCCCCCGGTGCGGCCGAACTCGCCGCCGACCTGACGGCGCGCGGCGCGCGGGTGACGTTCGCCGCCTGCGACGCCGCCGACCGCGCCGCCCTCGCCGACCTGGTCTCCCGGCACGACGTCACCACCGTCGTGCACGCCGCCGGGGTCAGCCACCGGGCCCCGCTCGACGGCACGCCCCTGGAGGAGTTCCAGCAGGTCGTCGACGCCAAGGTCACGGGCGCGGCCAACCTCGACGCGCTGCTCCCCGACGTCGGCGCGTTCATCCTGTTCGCCTCGATCTCCGGCGTCTGGGGCAGCGGGCAGCAGGCCGCCTACAGCGCCGGCAACGCCTTCCTCGACGGCCTCGCCCGCGACCGGCACGCCCGGGGCCTGGCCGCGACCTCCGTCGCCTGGGGTCCGTGGGCCGAGATCGGCATGGCCGCCGACGGCGAGGCCCGCGACCACCTGGCCAGGCGCGGCCTCACCGGGCTGCCGCCCGGCCTGGCCACCACCGCGCTCCGCGAGGCGGTCGAGAGCGGCCGTCCCACGGTGACCGTCGCCGACGTGCGGTGGGACCGGTTCGCGCCGTCGTTCACGTCGGGCCGCCCGAGCCCGCTGCTCAGCGGCGTCCCCGAGGCCGGGATCACCGAAGAGTCCGCGGAGAGCGGCGGCCTGACCGGGATGAGCCCCGGCGAGATCCTCCACCTGGTCCGGGCCGCCGCCGCGGCGGTGCTCGGCCACGCCTCGCCCGAGGCGATCGAGCCCGACCGGCCGTTCAAGGAGCTCGGCTTCGACTCGCTCACCGCCGTCGAACTGCGCAACAAGCTGATCGCCGGGACCGGCCTCAAGCTGCCCGCGACGCTCGTCTTCGACTACCCGAGCGCGTCGGCGCTCGCCGCTCACCTGGCCGGAGCGGCTCCCACCGTGGAGACGATCATGAGAGCGGCCGACGAGCCCATCGCGATCGTGGGCATGGCCTGCCGCTACCCCGGCGGCGTGACCACGCCCGAGGCCCTCTGGGACCTGGTCGCCAGCGGCGGCGACGTCGTCTCCGGTTTCCCGGCCGATCGTGGCTGGGACCTCGACGACCTGCACTCCGGCCGCTCGTCGGCCCGCGACGGCGGGTTCCTCGACGACGTGGCCTCCTTCGACGCCGCCTTCTTCGGCATCTCGCCGCGCGAGGCGGTCGCGATGGACCCGCAGCAGCGGCTGCTGCTGGAGACCTCGTGGGAGGCGTTCGAACGCGCCGGCCTCGACCCGCTCGCCCTCAAGGGCACCCCGACCGGTGTCTTCGCCGGATCCAACGGCCAGGACTACGCGACCCTGCTGACCGGCGGCGACGAGACCGACAGCTTCTTCGCCACCGGCAACGCGGGCGCGGTCGTCTCCGGCCGCCTCTCCTACGCCTTCGGCCTGGAGGGTCCCGCCGTCACGGTCGACACGGCGTGTTCGTCGTCGCTGGTCGCGCTGCACCTGGCCGTCCAGTCGCTGCGGCGGGGCGAGTGCTCGATGGCGCTGGCGGGCGGCGTGACCGTGATGTCGACGCCGACGGCGTTCATCGAGTTCACCAAGCAGCGCGGCCTGGCCGCCGACGGGCGCTGCAAGGCCTTCTCGGCCGCCGCCGACGGCACCGGCTGGGGCGAGGGCGCGGGCATGCTCGTCGTCGAACGCCTCTCCGACGCGCTCGCCCAGGGCCACCCCGTGCTCGCCGTGATCAGGGGTTCGGCGGTCAACCAGGACGGCGCGTCCAACGGCCTGACCGCGCCGAACGGCCCCTCGCAGCAGCGCGTCATCCGGCAGGCGCTCGCCGACGCGGGCCTCGCCCCGCAGGAGGTGGACGCCGTCGAGGCCCACGGCACCGGCACCACGCTCGGCGACCCGATCGAGGCGCAGGCCCTCATCGCCACCTACGGCCAGGACCGCGACGACCCCCTGTGGCTGGGCTCGCTCAAGTCGAACATCGGGCACACCCAGGCGGCGTCGGGCGTCGGCGGCGTCATCAAGATGGTCATGGCGATGCGCCACGGCGTGCTGCCGAAGACCCTCCACGTCGACGCCCCCACCCCCCACGTCGACTGGGCCGGCGGCGCGGTCGAGCTGCTCACCGAGGCCCGCGACTGGACCTCGCCGGTGAAGCGGGCCGCCGTCTCGTCGTTCGGCATGAGCGGCACCAACGCCCACACCATCCTGGAGTCCTACGACCAGCCGGAACTCCCGTCCGCCGCCGAGGCCGACGTCCCGCTCATCGTGACGGCCCGCTCGCCGGAGGCGCTCCAGGCAGGTCTTGTACGGCTTCGCGCCACCCTTCCCCGCACGACCGACGTCGCCCACTCTCTGCTGACCACCCGAGCCCGTTTCGACCACCGGGCCGTCGACCTGGGCGACCAGACCGTCCAGGGCGCGGTCGTCCCCGGCGGCGACCGGGTCGTGATGGTCTTCCCCGGCCAGGGCTCCCAGTGGGTCGGCATGGCGGCCGAGCTGATGGACACCGCCCCGGTGTTCGCGGCGCGGATGGCCGAGTGCGCGGCGGCTCTGGAACCGCACGTCGACTGGTCGCTCCTGGATGTGGTCCGGGGCGGCTCGCTCGACCGTGTGGACGTGGTCCAGCCGGTGCTGTTCTCGGTCATGGTCTCTCTAGCCGAACTCTGGCGCTCTTACGGCGTCGAACCGGCCGCCGTCGTCGGCCACTCGCAGGGTGAGATCGCCGCCGCCTGTGTCGCGGGCGCGCTCAGCCTGGCCGACGCCGCCGCCGTGGTGGCGCTGCGCAGCAAGGCGATCGTGGCGCTGGCCGGGCGCGGCGGCATGATGTCGGTCGCGCTGCCCGCCTCGGAACTCGTCCTGGACGACCGCCTGTCGATCGCGGCGGTCAACGGCCCGTCGTCGGTGGTCGTCTCGGGCGACGTCGAGGCCATCGAGGAGCTCCGCTCGTCGCTGACGGCGCGCACCCGGGTCATCCCGGTCGACTACGCGTCGCACTCCCATCACGTGGAGGAGATCCACGACGAGTTGCTCGCCCTGCTGGCCGGGCTGTCGCCGCAGGTGAGCGCGGTGCCGTTCTTCTCCACCGTCACCGCCTCCTGGCTCGACACGACCACGATGGACGGCGAGTACTGGTACCGGAACCTGCGGAGCACGGTCCGCCTGGAGGACGCCGTGCGGGCGCTGGCCGACGGAGGGTATGGCTCGTTCGTCGAGGTCAGCCCGCACCCCGGCCTGCTGGTCGGCATCCAGGAGACCCTCGACGCGATGGAGTCGGGCGCGGCGGTGACCGGCACGCTGCGGCGCGGCGAAGGCGGCCTCGGCCGCTTCCGCGCCTCACTGGCCGAGGCCTACGTGAAGGGCGCCGAGGTCGACTGGCGGATCACCGGCAACCGGGTCGACCTGCCCACCTACGCCTTCCAGGGTCGCCGCTTCTGGCCGGCGGTCACGAGGAGGGCCGTCGCCGAGGACGGCGCGTTCTGGCGGGCCGTCGACTCCGGCGACCTCGACCTCGACGTCTCCCGCGAGGCCCTCGACGAGGTCCTCCCGGCCCTGGCCGCCTGGCGGCGCACCCGCGACGAGCTGGCCGTCCTCGACGGCTGGCGCTACACCGTCACCTGGAAGCCCGTGCAGGTCGGCGGCGCTCCGACCGGCCGCTGGCAGGTCCCCGCGACGCTGGAGCTGCCGCTCGACACCACGTCCGAGGGCGAACTCCAGGGCGTGATCCTGCACAACCCGTCGATCGGCGAACTGCTGGACGCGGTCCGGAACCCGGTGGCCAAGATCTGGGTCGTCACCTCCGGGGCGGTCTGGGACCGGGTCGACCACCCGGAGAGGGCCCAGCTCTGGGGCGTCGGCCGGGTGGCCGCCCTGGAGAACCCGCGGATGTGGGGCGGGCTGATCGACGTGCCGGAGGAACTGGACGAGAAGACGGCGGCCCGCCTGGTCGCGGTGCTGGCCGGGGACGAGGACCAGGTCGCGATCCGCGCGGCCGGGGTGTTCGCCCGCCGCCTGGTCCACGCCCCCAAGCCCGCCGGTTCCGGCGGCTGGACGCCGCGCGGCACCGTCCTGGTCACCGGAGGGACCGGCGCGCTCGGCGGGCAGGTCGCCCGCTGGCTGGTGAGCAACGGGGCCGAGCGGCTGATCCTGGTCTCGCGGCGGGGGCCCGACGCGCCCGGCGCGGCCGAGCTCATGGCGGAGCTCCCGGCGACCGTGGTCGCCTGTGACCTCGCCGACCGCAGTGCGGTCGAGGAACTGGTCGCGGCGCACCACATCGACGCCGTCGTCCACACGGCCGGGGTCGCCCGGCCCGCTCCGATCGCCGAGACCACGCCCGAGATCTTCGCGGAGACCTTCGCCGGCAAGGTCGCGGGCGCGCTCCACCTGCACGAGCTCCTCCCTGACCTGGACGCGTTCATCCTCTACTCGTCCAACTCGGGCGTCTGGGGCGGCGGCGGCCAGGGCGCCTACGCCGCCGCGAACGCCTACCTCGACGCGCTGGCCCAGCACCGCCGCGCGGGCGGTGGCAAGGCGACCTCGATCGCCTGGGGCGCGTGGGCCGACGGCGGCATGACCACGGGCGACGTCGGCGACGAGCTGCGCCGCCGGGGTGTGCTGGAGATGCGTCCCGAGCTCGCGCTAGCCGCGTTGCAGCAGGTCATGGCGGCCGACGAGACCTTCATGGCGGTCGCCGACATGGACTGGGAGCGGTTCGCGCCCTCGTTCACCTCCGGCCGCCCGAGCCCGCTGCTGGCCGACCTGCCCGAGGTGCGGGCCGCGCTCGCCGGAGCCGGGCCCGACGAGGCCGCCGAGGTGACCCTCGACCGGGCGGCGCTGCTCGCGCTGGTCCGGCGGCAGGCCGCCGACGTGCTCGGGCACGCCTCGGTCGACGCGATCCCGCCCGGCCGGGCCTTCAAGGAGCTGGGCGTCGACTCGGTCACCGCGGTCGAGCTCCGCAACAAGATCGGCGCGGCGCTCGGGACGAAGCTGCCCGCCACGCTCGTCTTCGACCACCCGACCCCGGCCGCCGTCACCGACCACATCCTCGGCGTCGGCGCCCCGGCCGCGCCGGTCGCCGCCGCCGTCGAGAACGACGAGCCGATCGCCGTCGTCGCGATGAGCTGCCGGTTCCCGGGCGGCGTGCGCACCCCGGAGGAGCTCTGGGAGCTCGTCCTGGCCGGGACCGACGCCCTCGGGCCGTTCCCCCGGAACCGGGGCTGGGACCTCGACGGCCTGGCCGCCCGCAGCGTCGCCGCCGAAGGCGGTTTCGTCTACGACGCCGACCACTTCGACGCCGGGTTCTTCGGCATCTCGCCGCGTGAGGCGATGGCGATGGACCCGCAGCAGCGGCTCGTGCTGGAGACGGCGTGGGAGGCGATCGAGCGGGCCGGGATCGACCCGGCGTCGCTGCGCGGCACCCAGGCCGGCGTGTTCGTCGGCGCGGCCACCTCGCACTACGGCCGGGGCGACACCTCCGAGGGCGCCGAGGGCTACCTCCTCACCGGCAACGCGACGAGCGTGATCTCCGGACGGGTGGCGTACACGCTCGGACTGGAAGGGCCCGCCGTCACGGTGGACACGGCCTGCTCCTCGTCGCTGGTGGCGCTCCACTGGGCGGCGCAGGCGCTGCGGCGCGGCGAGTGCTCGCTGGCGCTGGCCGGTGGCGTGACCGTGATGGCCACGGCCGACGCGTTCGTCGAGTTCAGCCGCCAGGGCGGGCTCGCCGCCGACGGCCGCTGCAAGCCCTTCGCCGACGCCGCCGACGGCACCGGCTGGGGCGAGGGCGCGGGCATGCTGCTCCTGGAGCGCCTGTCCGACGCGCGGGCCAACGGCCACCACGTCCTCGCCGTCATCGCCGGGACGGCGGTCAACCAGGACGGCGCGTCCAACGGGCTTTCCGCCCCCAACGGGCCTTCGCAGCAGCGGGTGATCCGGCAGGCGCTCGCCAACGCCGGTCTGACCTCACGCGACGTCGACGTGGTCGAGGCGCACGGCACCGGCACCCGGCTCGGCGACCCGATCGAGGCCCAGGCGCTGCTGGCGACCTACGGCCAGGACCGGGAGACGCCGCTCTACCTGGGGTCGGTGAAGTCGAACATCGGGCACACCCAGTCGGCCTCCGGCGTCGCCGGGGTGATCAAGATGGTGATGGCGCTGCGCGGCGGGGAACTGCCCGCCAGCCTGCACGCCGACCCGCCGTCCGCCGACGTCGACTGGACCGCCGGCCGGGTCGAACTGCTCCGCGAGCGGCGGTCGTGGCCGGTCACCGGGCGTCCGCGCCGGGCCGGGGTGTCGTCGTTCGGGGTGAGCGGCACCAACGCGCACACGATCCTCGAAGAGGCGCCCGCCGCGTCCGACGAGCCCGAGGGCCGCGCGCTTCCGGTGCAGCCGTGGGTGGTGTCGGGGAAGACCGCCGAGGCGCTCAAGGCGCAGGCCGCCCGGCTGCGCGCCCACCTCGCCGGCGCCGACCCCGCGCCCGGCCTGGCCCTCTCGCTCGCCACCACGCGCAGCGCGCTCGACCACCGGGCGGTCGTCGTCGGCTCGACCCACGACGACCTGATCGGCGGGCTGGCGGCCGTCGCCCAGGGCGACCCGTCGGCGATCCGGGGCGTCGCGCGGCCCGACGGCAAACTCGCGTTCCTGTTCACCGGGCAGGGCTCGCAGCGGGCCGGGATGGGCGCGCGGCTGCACGCCGCGTTCCCCGTCTTCGCCGCCGCCTACGACGAGGTCCGCGGACGCTTCCCCGGGCTGGCCGAGGCGGTCGCGTCCGGCGACGGGCTCGACGCGACCACCCTCACCCAGCCCGCCGTGTTCGCCCTTGAAGTGGCCCTCTACCGGCTCGTCGAGTCGTGGGGCCTGACGCCCGACCACGTCACCGGGCACTCGGTCGGCGAACTCGCCGCCGCCCACGTCGCCGGGGTGCTCTCGCTCGACGACGCCTGCGCGCTGGTGGCGGCGCGGGCGGCGCTGATGGGGGCGCTCCCGGCCGGTGGGGCGATGGTGGCCGTCCAGGCCGAACCCGGCGACATCTCCGGGAACGTCGACATAGCTGCCGTCAACGGGCCTCGCTCGGTGGTCATCTCGGGGCCGGAGGACGCCGTGCTGGCCGAGGCGGCCCGGTTCCCGACGACCAAGCGGCTCAAGGTCTCGCACGCCTTCCACTCCCGGCTGATGGACCCGATGCTCGCCGACTTCCGCCGGGCCATCGACAACCTCACCTTCCACCCGCCCGTCATCGGGTTCACCGGACCGGTCACCGCCGACCAGTGGGTCGCCCACGTCCGGGAGGCAGTCCGGTTCCGGGAGGCGGTCGAGGCGCTGGAGGCCGACGGGGTCACCGCGTTCCTGGAGATCGGGCCCGACGCCGTGCTCACCGCGATGGCCGCAGACTGTCTCAGCGAACGCGCCGACGACACGGTGCTCGTCCCCGCCCTCCGCTCGGGCCAGGACGAGGTCGAGACGCTGATCACGGCCGTGTCCCGGCTGCACGTCCACGGCGTCAGCCCCTCGTGGGAGGCGGTCTTCGACGGGTACGCCGCCCGCCGCGTCGACCTCCCGACCTACGCCTTCCAGCGGCAGCGCCACTGGCTGGAGCCCGCCGCCTCCGGCGAGACCGGGTTCTGGGACCCGGCCGACCTCGCGGGCCTCGCGGGAGAGCTCGACATCGAGGTCGACGGGCTGCGCGGCGCGGTGGCCGCCTGGCGGGCCCGGCGGACCGACCCGGCCGACGCCTGGCGCTACCGGGTCACGTGGAAGCCGGTCTCCGGACCCGACACCGCCTACCTGCCCGGCGAGTGGGCCGTGGTGGCGCGGACCGGGTCGGGGGTGGTGGCGGAGATCGTCCAGGCTCTGGAGGACCACGGCGCGCGGACCCGCACGATCCTCCTGCACGACGGCGAGGTGCCCGCCGTCGGCGGCTGCGACGGCGTGATCTCCCTGCTCGGGCCGGCTGACACCGCCCGACTCACGCAGGTGGCCGACGCGCGGATCTGGGCCGTCACCCAGAGCGCCGTGGCGGCCGAACGCGGCGACGCCGCCCCCGACGTCGAGCAGGCCCAGGTCTGGGGGCTCGGCCGGGTCGCCGCCCTGGAGATGCCGGGCCGGTGGGGCGGGCTGATCGACCTGCCGCCGAACCCGGGCGACCGCGACTTCGAGCAGCTCTGCGCGGTGCTCACCGGCTCGGAGGACCAGGTGGCCATCCGGCCGTCGGGCCTGTTCGCCCGCCGGGTGCTGCGCGCGCCCTCGGTCCCGGCCGAGCGCGAGTGGAGGCCGCGCGGCACCGTCATCGTGACCGGCGGGACCGGCGCCCTCGGCGCCTACACCGCCCGATGGCTGGCCGCCAACGGCGCCGAACGGCTCGTCCTCACCAGCAGGCGGGGCCCGGCCGCACCGGGCGCGGCCGAACTCGCGGCCGAACTTGGCGCGACCGTGGTGGCCTGCGACGTCGCCGACCGTGACGCGGTCGCCCGGCTGCTCGCCGAGTATCCGCCGGACGCGGTCGTGCACACCGCCGGGATCGGCCACCACTCGCTGCTGGCCGACACCACGCCCGGGATCTTCGCCGAGGTGCTCGGCGCGAAGGTGACCGGCGCGCGCGTCCTCGACGAACTGCTCGGCGACACCCCGCTCGACGCGTTCGTGCTGTTCTCCTCGATCTCCGGCGTCTGGGGCAGCGGATACCAGTCCGCCTACGCCGCCGCCAACGCCGCGCTCGACGCGATCGCCGAACGCCGCCGCGCCCGGGGCCTGTCGGCCACCTCCATCGCCTGGGGCCCCTGGGCCGAGGGCGGGATGGCCGCCTCCGAGGGCATCGAGGAGCACCTGCTGCGGCAGGGCCTGCGGGTCATGTCCCCGGCGTCGGCCGTGGCCGCCATCGGGCACGCCCTCAGCCGCGACGAGACCACGATCACCGTCGCCGACGTCGACTGGGACCGGTTCGCGCCCACCTTCACCTCCGGCCGCCCGAGCCCCCTGCTCGGCGACCTGCCCGAGGTGCGCGAGACCCTCGACGCCCTGGCCGCCGACACCGCCGCCGGCGGATCGTCGCTGGTCGAGACGCTCACCCCGCTGACCGCCGCCGAGCGGGAGAAGGCCCTGCTCGACCTGGTCCGCGCCCAGGTGGCCGCCGTGCTCCGCCACTCGGCCACCGACGTCGTCGACGCCGGACGGGCGTTCCGGGACATGGGCTTCGACTCCCTGGCCGCCGTCGACCTCCGCAACAACCTCTACGCCGCCACGGGGGTGCGGCTGCCCGCGACGGTCGTCTTCGACCACCCGACCCCGGCGGCCCTGGCCGCCCGGCTCACCGCGGAGCTCTTCCCGGCCGCCTCGGCGACCGCGCTCGACGAGGTCGGCCGCCTCGAAAGGGCCCTGACGGGACTGAGCCCCGACGGCGCGGAACGCGACGAGGTGACCGCCCGCCTCCAGGCGCTGCTGGCCCGCTGGACCGGCGCGGCGGCCGCCGACGACGGCGACGAGCTTGACGAGGTCTCGGCCGAAGACCTGTTCGACATCATCCAAAAAGAGTTCGGGAAGTCGTGAGGGGCTGACGTCAATGGCAGACCAGCAGAAGCTTCTGGAGCACCTCAAGTGGGTGACCACGGACCTGCGCCGGGCCCGCCGCCAGCTCCAGGAGGCCGAGGACCGCGACCACGAGCCCATCGCGATCGTGGGCATGGCCTGCCGCTATCCGGGCGGGGTCCGCTCGCCGGAGGACCTGTGGGACCTGGTCGCCGAGGGCCGCGACGCGATCGGCGGCTTCCCGTCCGACCGGGGCTGGGACGTCTCGGCGCTCTACCGGTCGTCGGATGACGACGTGGTGTCGTCCACGACGCTGGAAGGCGGCTTCCTCGACGGGGTCGGCGGCTTCGACGCCGAGTTCTTCGGCATCAGTCCCCGTGAGGCCCTGGCGATGGACCCGCAGCAGCGCCTGGTCCTGGAGACCGCGTGGGAGGCCGTGGAGAGCGCGTCCCTCGACCCGGGGGCGCTGCGCGGCGTCCGGGCCGGCGTCTTCGTCGGCACCAACACCCACGACTACGTGTCCCTGCTCGGCGGCGAACGCCTGGAGGGCCACCGCGCCGTCGGCAACGCCGCGAGCGTGGTCTCCGGCCGCGTCGCCTACACCCTGGGCCTGGAGGGCCCGGCGGTGACGGTCGACACGGCGTGTTCGTCGTCGCTGGTCGCGCTGCACCTGGCCGTCCAGTCGCTGCGGCAGGGCGAGTGCACCATGGCCCTGGTCGGCGGCGTCACCGTGATCGCGACCCCCGACATCTTCGTCGAGTTCAGCCGCCAGGGCGGCCTCGCGGCCGACGGCCGCTGCAAGTCCTTCGCCGCCGGGGCCGACGGCACCGGCTGGGGCGAGGGCGTCGGCATGATCGTCGTCGAGCGCCTCTCCGACGCCGTGGCCGCCGGGCACGAGGTCCTCGCGGTCGTCCGCGGCTCGGCCGTCAACCAGGACGGCGCCTCCAACGGCCTCACCGCCCCGAGCGGCACCGCCCAGCAGCGGGTGATCCGGGCCGCGCTCGCCAACGCCCGGCTGACCCACGACCAGGTCGACGCCGTCGAGGCCCACGGGACGGGCACCCGCCTCGGCGACCCGATCGAGGCCACGGCCGTCCTGTCGACGTACGGGGAGACCCGGCCCCGGCCCCTCTATTTGGGCTCGCTGAAGTCCAACATCGGGCACACCCAGGCGGCGGCGGGCGTGGGCGGCATCATCAAGATGGTCCAGGCCATGCGCCACGGCCTCCTGCCCCAGACCCTCCACCTCGACGAGCCGACCCCGGTCGTCGACTGGACGTCGGGCGACGTGGCCCTGCTCGCGGAGCCGAGGGCCTGGCCGGAGACGGGCGAACCGCGCCGCGCGGCGGTCTCCGCGTTCGGGGTGAGCGGGACCAACGCCCACGTGATCTTGGAAGCGGCGCCTGCACCTGCGGTCGTCGCCGGTGGCAACGGGGACGCGGTGGTTGTGTCCGCCGGGGTCGCGGGCACCGGGTCTTCGTCCGCTGGGGTGTCCGGCGGTGCCGCGGTGGGGGCTGCGGCGTCTTCGGCCGCAGGGATGCCTGAGGGAAGCGCGTCGGCACCTGGTGATGCCGGGACCGTGACGGGTGGTGGGCGTGTCGGCGCGGTGCCGTTCGTGCTTTCGGCCAAGTCGGAGAAGGCGCTGCTGGCGCAGGCCGAGAGAGTCGCGCGGTTCCTTGAGCGGCCCGGAGTCTCGGCTCTCGATGTGGCCTATTCGCTGGTGGCCACTCGGGGGATCTATCCGCATCGGGCGGTGACGAGTGACCTGGCCGATGTGCGGGGGCGGGTCGCGCGGGATGTGCGGCTCGGGGTGCTGTTCAGCGGGCAGGGGTCGCAGCGGGCGGGGATGGGGGCCGAGCTTTACCGGGATTTCCCGGTGTTCGCCGCTGCTTTTGACGAGGTCTGCGGGTTCTTTCCGGGGCTGGCTGATGTCGTGGCTTCGGGTGTTGGGCTGGATGAGACGCGGTTCACGCAGGCGGGGTTGTTCGCGTTCGAGGTGGCGCTGTACCGGCTGGTGGAGTCCTTCGGTGTGGTGCCTGATTCGGTGGGTGGGCATTCGGTGGGGGAGATCGTCGCGGCTCATGTCGCGGGGGTGTTGTCGCTGGGTGACGCGTGTGCGTTGGTGGAGGCGCGTGGGTCGTTGATGCAGGCGTTGCCCCGGGGTGGGGCGATGGTGGCTGTGCAGGCCGCATCTGCCGATATTTCGCCTGGCGTGGACATTGCCGCCATCAACGGGCCTCAGTCCGTGGTGATCTCGGGGCCTGAGGATGTGGTGCTGGCGGAGGCGGCACGGTTCGAGAGGACCAAGCGGCTCACGGTCTCGCACGCGTTCCATTCGTCGTTGATGGAGCCGATGCTGGGCGAGTTCCGGGCGCGGATCGACGGTCTCACGTTCCACGCGCCGCGTATCCCGTTGATCTCGATGGTGGGGCCGGATGCGGACTTCACCGATCCCGGCTACTGGGTGGAGCATGTCCGGGCCACGGTCAGGTTCTCGGAGGGTGTGGCGGGGGCGGACGCTGATCTGTTCCTGGAGATCGGGCCTGACGGGGTGCTGTCGGCGCTGGTGGAGGACGGCGTACCGGCCTGTAGGAAGGGGCGGGAGCGGGACTCCTTCGTCGAGGCGTTGGGGCGGGTCTTCGAACACGGCGTGGCCGTCGACTGGGCTCCCCTGTTCGAGGGGGCGAAGAAGGTCGCGCTGCCGGCCTACCCCTTCCAGCACGAGAACTTCTGGCCCGCCCCGCGCGAGACCGCCGCCCGTGAGGACTCCGGGGACGCCGGTTTCTGGGACGCCGTCGAGAGCGCCGACCTGTCCGCGCTCGCGGGCACCCTCCAGGTCGACGACGCCTCGCTGGCCGCCGCGCTGCCCGCCCTGCACGCCATGTCCGCGTGGCGGCGCAGGATCCGTGAGGAGAGCGTGGTCGACGCGTGGCGGTACACGATCACGTGGAAGCCGTTCGCGCCGCCGCCGGCCAGGCTCACCGGCAGGTGGGTCGTCGTGGGGGAGCGCGGGGCCGAGGTCGCCGCCGCCCTGGCGGCCAAGGGGGCGCAGGTCGTCAGCGTCAGCTTCGGCGACCCCATGCCGCCCGAGCCGATCAGCGGCATCGTCTCGATGCTGGCGCTCGACGAGCGGCCCCGGGGCGGTCTGACCGAAGGAGTGATCGCCACGGTCGAGCTGGTGCGGAGTCTTGAGGTGACGGCTCCGGTCTGGTTCGTCACCCAGGGCGCAGTGTCGGCGGGGGCGGATCTGACTTCACCCGTACAGGCGCAGGTGCACGGGCTCGCCCGGGTGGTCGCCCTCGAATATCCGCACCTCTGGGGCGGTCTCATCGACCTGCCCGCCGCACCGGCCGGGAACGATTACGCCCGGCTGGCCGACGTGCTGGCCACCGACGAGGACCAGGTCGCGATCAGGCCGGGAGGGGTGAAGGCCCGCAGGCTCGTGCCCGCTCCCGCTCCGACAGTCGGTTCGGGAGGGTGGCAGCCGCGCGGGACCGTTCTGGTCACCGGGGGCACCGGGGCGCTCGGCGGGCGGGTGGCCCGCTGGCTGGCGTCCCGTGGGGCCGCGCACCTGGTGCTGACCAGCCGCAGGGGAGCTGCCGCGCCGGGGGCCGAGGAACTCGCGGCCGAGCTGACCGCGCTGGGGGCGCGGGTCACGATCGCGGCGTGCGACGTGTCCGACCGGGCCGCCGTCGAGGAGCTGCTGCGCGGGCTGGAGGCCGACGGGACCGGGGTCAACGCGGTGGTGCACGCCGCTGGGGCCAGTCAGTACATCCCGTTCGAGCAGGTCGGGGCCGAGGAGTTCGAGCGGATCGTCGCGGCCAAGGCCGCCGGGGCGGCCCATCTCGACGCGCTCTGCGGGGATCTCGATGCGTTTGTACTTTTCTCTTCGATCGCCGGGGTGTGGGGGAGCGGTGGGCAGGGCGCCTACGCCGCCGCCAACGCCTTCCTGGACGCCCTCGCGGAGAACCGGCGCGCCCGTGGGCTGGCCGCGACCTCCGTCGCCTGGGGTCCGTGGGCCGACGGCGGAATGGTGGAGGACGGCGAGGCCGAGGACCTCCTCAGCGTGCACGGGCTGCCGCTGCTGCCGCCCGACCTGGCCCTGGCGGCGCTCGGCCAGGCCGTCGAGCTCGGCGAGACCACGCTCGTCGTCGCCGACGTCGAGTGGCCGCGGTTCGCGCCGATCTTCGCCGCCGCGCGTCGGCGTCCCCTGCTGGACGATCTTCCGCAGCTCCGCGAGCCGGAGGCCGCCGCCCCCGCCGAGTCGACGCTGGCGACCGAGTTGCGCGCGCTGGCCGAGGCCGACCGGCTGCGCCTGCTGACCGACATCGTGCGCCGCGAGGCGGCGGCCGTGCTGGGCCACGCCTCCGCCGACGCCCTGTCGGCCGACCGGCCGTTCAAGGATCTCGGCTTCGACTCGCTGACCGCCGTCGAGCTGCGCAACCGGCTCTCGTCCGCGACCGGCCTGCGGCTGCCGTCGACCCTGGTCTTCGACCACCCGGCCCCCGCCGTCGTCGCCCGGTGGCTGCTCGGCGAGATCCTCGGCGAGACCTCCGGCGCGGAGGCGCACGTTCCCGTCGCCGCCGCTCCGGACGACGACCCGATCGTCATCGTCGGCATGGCCTGCCGGTATCCGGGTGGCGTGCGCTCACCCGAGGACCTGTGGGACCTGGTCGCCGACGGCCGCGACGCCGTCGGCGCCTTCCCCGCCGACCGGGGCTGGGACGTCGACGCCCTCGCCGACGGCCGCTCCCACACCCTCGAAGGCGGCTTCCTGTACGACGCCGCCGACTTCGACGCGGCCTTCTTCGGCATCTCCCCACGTGAGGCGCTCGCGATGGACCCGCAGCAGCGGCTGCTGCTGGAGGTGTCGTGGGAGGCGCTGGAGCGCGCGGGCATCGACCCGCACTCGCTGAAGGGCACCCGGACGGGCGTCTTCGCCGGCACCAACTCCCAGGACTACGGCAACCTCCTGGTGGACGCCGCCGAGGACGTCGCCGGGTACGTGGCGATCGGCAACACCGCCAGCGTCATGTCGGGACGCGTCTCCTACACGTTCGGCCTCGAAGGCCCGGCCGTCACGGTCGACACGGCCTGTTCGTCGTCGCTGGTCGCGCTGCACCTGGCGGTCCAGTCGCTGAAGCAGGGCGAATGCGGCATGGCACTGGTCAGCGGCGTGGTCGTCATGTCGACACCCGGCCTGTTCGTGGAGTTCTCCCGCCAGCAGGGCATGGCCACCGACGGCCGCTGCAAGGCCTTCGCCGCCGGGGCCGACGGGACCGGCTGGGGCGAGGGCGCGGGCGTCCTGGTCGTCGAGCGTCTCTCCGACGCGAAGGCGCGGGGGCATCGGATCCTCGCGGTGGTCCGTGGTTCGGCGGTCAACCAGGACGGCGCGTCCAACGGTCTGACCGCGCCCAACGGTCCCGCGCAGCAGCGGGTGATCCGCCAGGCCCTGGCGAGTGGCGGCCTGCGGGCGGCCGATGTCGAGGTGGTCGAGGCGCACGGGACGGGCACGCGGCTGGGTGACCCGATCGAGGCGCAGGCCCTCCTCGCGACCTACGGTCAGGATCGCGAGACGCCGCTGCTGCTGGGTTCGATCAAGTCGAACATCGGCCACACGCAGGCGGCGGCCGGCGTGGCCGGAATCATCAAGATGATCGAGTCGATGCGCCACGGCCTGGTCCCCAAGACCCTCCACCTCGACGAACCCTCTCCCCACGTCGACTGGACGTCGGGCGCCATCGACCTCGTCACCACCCACACCGCCTGGCCGGAAACCGCAGGACCCCGCCGCGCCGGCGTCTCGTCGTTCGGCATCAGCGGCACGAACGCCCACACGATCATCGAGGAGTGGCGCGAGGAGCCGGTCGCGGGGTCGTGTGCGGCGGTCGGTGATGGTCCGGTGGTGCCGTGGGTTCTGTCGGCCAAAGACGATGCCGCGTTGCGGGCTCAGGCGGAAGCGCTGGCTGGGGTGGTCGCCGATCTGAGTCCTGCCGATGTGGCTTTCTCTCTGTCGTTGCGGGCGTCGTTGGAGCGGCGTGCTGTGGTGGTGGGGCGGAGCGTGGGGGACTTCCTGGCCGGGCTGGCTGCTCTGGCCACGGCCGGGCCGGTGGCGGGGCGGACGGCGGTGATGTTCTCCGGGCAGGGTGCGCAGCGGGCCGGGATGGGGGTCGGGCTGTCGGCGGCGTTCCCGGTGTTCGGGGAGGTGTTCTCCGATATCTGTGAGCGGCTGGGTGTCGCCACGGCTGTGGCCTCCGGTGAGGGGCTGGATGAGACGGGGAACACGCAGCCGGCGTTGTTCGCGTTCGAGGTGGCGTTGTTCCGGCTGCTGGAGCATTTCGGTGTCCGGCCGGACTTCCTGATCGGTCACTCAGTGGGTGAGATCGCCGCCGCTCACGTGGCGGGGGTGCTCTCGCTGGAGGACGCCTGCGCGCTGGTCAGCGCGCGGGGTTCGTTGATGCAGGCGCTTCCGGCCGGTGGGGCGATGGTCGCCATACAGGCCACGCCAGGCGAAATTTCGGGCGATGTCGATATCGCCGCTATTAACGGGCCTCGGTCGGTGGTGATCTCGGGGCCGGAAGAGGTGGTGCTGGCGGAGGCCGCCCGGTTCGAGAAGACCAAGCGGCTGTCCGTGAGTCATGCGTTCCATTCCTCGTTGATGGACCCGATGCTGGAGGACTTCCGCCGGGTCGTCACGACGCTCACGTTCAACACCCCCCAGATCCCGATCGTCGGCGCTGACGTGACCGACCCCGAATACTGGGTCGCCCATGTCAGGAACACCGTCAGGTTCCACGACGGCATCACCTGGCTGGAGAACGAGGGCGTCACCCGGTTCGTCGAGGTCGGACCCCGTCCGGTCCTCACCGCGATGGCCTCCGGCGACCACCTGTGGATCCCGCTGGCCAAGCCCGACCGCGACGAGGTCGCCGCCTTCTACGAGGGACTCGGCCAGGTTCACGCCTCCGGCACCGCCGTCGACTGGCACCTCGAAGGAACCAGGGTCGACCTCCCCACCTACAGGTTCCAGCACCGCCGCTACTGGCCCGAGACCGTCGCGAAGCCCGGCGACCCCGCCTCCCTGGGCCTCACCGACGCCGGGCATCCGATCCTCGCCGCCGCCGTCGCGCTCCCGGACGGCGGGCAGCTGCTCACCGGGCGGATCTCCGTCCAGGCGCAGCCGTGGCTCGCCGACCACGTCGTCGGCGGGCGCGTGATCTTCCCCGGCACGGGGTTCGCCGAGATGGCGATCCGGGCCGCCGGTGAGGCCGGGCTCTCCCGGGTGGAGGAGCTCACCCTGGAGGCGCCGCTGGTCGTCCCGGCCAGGGGTGCGGTGCGGGTCCAGGTCACGGTCGACGCCGAGGGCGGGGTGGCGATCCATTCCCGTACCGAAGACGACGTCTGGACCCGGCACGCCACCGGCTCTCTCAGCTCCGTGACCACGAGCGGCGCGAGCTTCCGGATCTGGCCCCCGGCGAACGCCACGCCTCTCGACGTCAGCGGCTTCTACGCCGCGCTCGACGGGTTCGACTACGGGCCGGCGTTCCAGGGGCTCCAGGCCGCCTGGCGCGCGGGGGACGACGTCTACGCCGAAGTGGCGCTCGACGCCGGCGGCGGGTTCGGGATCCACCCGGCGCTGCTCGACTCCGCCCTGCACGCCGCCGCCTTCCTCGGCGGGGAGCCGGGCGTCCCGTTCTCCTGGCAGGGGGTCACCCTGCACGCCGACGGCGCGACCACGCTCCGCGTCCGGCTGACCAAGGACGGCGCGGTGGAGGCCGCCGACGGGCGGGGCGACCCGGTCGTCACGGTCGACCGGCTCACCGTCCGGCCCGCGCCGAAGGTCGAGACCGCCGGCGACTCGATGTACCGGCTCGACTGGATCCCGGCCGAGGCGACGCCGCTCGCCGGGGTCGTCGCCGAGCCGCGCACCGCGCACGAGGCGCTCGACGTGGTGCGCGACTGGCTGGCCCGCGACGGCGGCACCCCGCTGGTCGTGGTGACGCGGCGGGCGGTGTGCGCCGTGCCGGACGAGGACGTCGACGATCTCGACGCCGCCGCCGTGTGGGGGCTGGTCAGGTCGGCCCAGACGGAGAACCCGGGGCGGTTCGTGCTGGTGGACACCGATGACGTGCCGGTGCTCGCGGGCGACGAGCCGCAGGTCGCCGTGAGGGGCGGCCAGGTGCTCGTGCCGAGGCTGGTGCGCGCAGGGGGGACGCCGGGACCGGTCAGTGGTGTCCCTGGGGTGGGGCTGACGCCCCCGGGCGGCGAGGCTGGGTGGCGTCTGGAAATCGCCTCGAAGGGCACGCTCGACGGCCTCGTGCTGGCCGCGGCCGCCGAGGGGGATGCTGCGTTGTTATCGGGTCAGGTGCGGGTGGGGGTGCGGGCGGCGGGGCTGAACTTCCGCGACGTCCTCAACGCGTTGGGGATGTATCCGGGAGAGGCCGGGCCGCTCGGCGGCGAGGTCGCCGGGGTCGTGCTGGAGACGGCCCCCGACGTGACCTCGGTCGCGGTGGGCGACCGCGTGTTCGGCATGGCCAACGGCGGCTTCGGGCCGCGCGTGGTCACCGACGCCCGGACCGTCGCCAGGATGCCCGAGGGCTGGTCGTTCGAGACCGCTGCCGGGATCCCCCTGGTCTTCCTGACCGCCCTCTACGCCTTCACCGACCTCGGCGCGGTCCGAAGCGGCGAGAAGGTGCTCGTGCACGCCGCCGCGGGCGGGGTCGGCATGGCCGCCACCCAGATCGCCCGCCACCTCGGCGCGGAGGTCTACGGCACCGCGTCGGAGTCCAAGCAGCACGTGCTGGAGGGGCTGGCCGGGATCGCCAGCTCGCGCACGCTCGACTTCGCGGATCAGTTCCCCAAGGTGGACGTCGTGCTCAACGCCCTCGCGGGTGAGTTCGTCGACGCCTCCCTCGGCCTGCTGAACGAAGGCGGCCGGTTCCTGGAGATGGGCAAGACCGACATCCGCACCGGCATCCCCGGCTACCTGGCCTTCGACCTCGTCGAGGCCGGACCCGACCGGACCGGGGAACTGCTGGCCCAGCTCGTCGGCCTCTTCGAGGCGGGCGTCCTGACGCCGCTGCCGGTCCGGACCTGGGACGTCCGCAAGGCCAAGGACGCGTTCCGGCACGTCTCCCAGGCCCGCCACATCGGCAAGGTCGTCCTCACGATCCCGTACGTCGACAAGGACGCCACCGTCCTGGTGACCGGCGGCACCGGCGGACTGGGCCAGGTGCTCGCCCGGCACCTGCTCGACCAGGGCTTCACCGATCTGCTGCTCGTCAGCCGCTCGGGCCGCTGCGACCTCCCGGGCGTGCGCACCCGGGCCTGCGACGTCTCCGACCGCGCCCAGCTCGAAGCCCTCGTGGCCGAAGAGGACATCCGGGGCGTCGTGCACGCCGCCGGGGTGCTCGACGACGGCGTGGTCGGGTCGCTCACGCCCGAGCGCCTGGACGCCGTGCTCCGGCCGAAGGCCGACGCCGCGCGGCACCTGCACGAGCTGCTCGGCGACGTGCCGATGTTCGTGCTCTACTCCTCGGCCGCCGGGGTGTTCGGCTCGGCCGGGCAGGGCAACTACTCGGCCGCCAACGCCGTCCTCGACGCGCTGGCCGCCCACCGGCACGCCCAGGGCATGGCCGCCACCTCGCTGGCCTGGGGCCTGTGGTCGGGCGGCATGGGCGACGCGCTCGGCGCCGACGGCCGGGGCCGCATCACCCGGGGCGGCATGGCCCCCCTCTCGCACGCCGACGGCCTGGCCCTGTTCGACCTGGCCCTGCGGTCGGGCGCGGCGCTCCAGATCCCGATGCACCTCGACCTGCGCGGGCTGCGCGACGCCCCGGTCCCGCACCTGCTGCGGTCCCTGGTCCGGCCGACGGCGAAGCGGGCCGTCGCGGCGGCGGGCGACGGCTCCTCCCTCGCCGGGAAACTGGCCGCGCTGCCCGAGGCCGAACGGCACGCCTGTCTCGCCGGGATCGTCCGCGCGCAGGCCGCCGCCGTCCTCGGCCACGGCTCCGCGGAGGCGGTGCCGGCCGGGAAGGCGTTCAAGGAGCTCGGCTTCGACTCGCTCACCTCGGTCGAGCTGCGCAACCGCCTCAACGCGGCCACCGGGCTGCGGCTCCCGGCGACGCTGGTCTTCGACTACCCGACCCCCGACGCGCTGGCCGCCTACCTGGCCATCGGCCTGGTCGGCGCGCCCGCCCCGGCCGCCCGGACGACGGCCGCCGTCACCTCCGACGAGCCGATCGCGATCGTCGGCATGAGCTGCCGCTACCCCGGCGGGGTGCGCACCCCGGACGACCTGTGGCGGCTGGTCGCCGAGGGCGGCGACGCCGTCGGCGGGCCGCCGGTCAACCGGGGCTGGGACCCCGGGCTCGCCTTCGACGGCGGCTTCCTGCACGACGCGGACGCCTTCGACGCCGACTTCTTCGGCATCTCGCCGCGTGAGGCGCTCGCGATGGACCCGCAGCAGCGGCTCCTCCTGGAGGCGTCCTGGGAGGTGTTCGAGGGCGCGGGCATCGACCCCCGCTCGCTGAAGGGCACCGACACCGGCGTCTTCGTCGGGGCGGCGACCAGCGGATACGGGACCGGCGCGGCGGGCGACCTGGAAGGGCACCTGCTGACCGGCGGCGCGACCAGCGTCGTCTCCGGCCGCGTCGCCTACACCTTCGGGCTCGAAGGCCCGGCCCTGACCGTCGACACCGCCTGCTCGTCGTCGCTGGTGGCGCTGCACCTGGCCGTGCAGGCGCTGCGGCAGGGCGAGTGCGACCTGGCGCTGGCGGGCGGGGTGACCGTGATGGCCACGCCCGGCATGTTCACCGAGTTCGCCAAGCAGCGCGGCCTGGCCGCCGACGGGCGGTGCAAGCCGTTCGCCAACGCCGCCGACGGCACCGGCTGGGGCGAGGGCGTCGGCGTCCTGCTGGTCGAGCGCCTCTCCGACGCCCTGCGCAACGGGCACGACGTCCTCGCGGTCGTCCGGGGCTCGGCGGTCAACCAGGACGGCGCGTCCAACGGACTGACCGCCCCCAACGGGCCCGCCCAGCAGCGGGTCATCCGGCAGGCGCTCGCCAACGCCCGCGTCGCCCCCGGCGAGGTGGACGTCGTCGAGGCGCACGGCACCGGCACCACCCTGGGCGACCCGATCGAGGCCCAGGCCCTGCTCGCCACCTACGGCCAGGACCGCGAGCACCCGCTGCTGCTCGGCTCGCTCAAGTCGAACATCGGCCACACCCAGGCCGCCGCCGGCGTCGGCGGCGTGATCAAGATGGTCCAGGCCATGCGGTACGGAACGGTGCCCGCCAGCCTCCACATCGACCGACCCAGCGACCACGTCGACTGGAGCGAGGGCGCGGTCGACCTGCTGACCGAGCAGGCCGCCTGGCCCGAGACCGGCCGGCCCAAGCGCGCGGCGGTCTCGTCGTTCGCGATCAGCGGCACCAACGTCCACACGATCCTCGAAGAGGCCCCCGCCGTCGAACCGGCCGAACCGGTCGAGCCGGGCCGCACCGGGGCGGTCGTGCCGTGGGTGCTGTCGGCCCGCACGCCCGAGGCCCTGCGGGACCAGGCCGCCAAGCTGGCCGCACACGTCACCGACGCCGATCCGGCCGACGTCGCCTACACGCTGGCCGTCGCCAGGACCGGCTTCGACCACCGGGCCGCCGTCGTCGGCTCCGACCCCGCCACCCTCGCCGAGGGCCTGCGCGCGGTCGCGGCCGGGGCGGCCCCGCTGGAGGGCGAGGTCAGGACGGGCGGGGTGGCCTTCCTGTTCACCGGCCAGGGCGCGCAGCGCGCCGGGATGGGCCGGGAGCTGTACGAGACCTACCCGGTGTTCGCCGAGGCGTTCGACGCGGTCTGCGACCACCTCGACCCCGACGTCCCCCGGGTGATCCTCTCGGGCGAGGGGCTGGACGAGACGACGTACACGCAACCGGCGCTGTTCGCCTTCGAGGTGGCGCTGTTCCGGCTGGTCGAGTCGTGGGGCGTCGCCCCCGGCTTCCTGGCCGGGCACTCGGTCGGCGAGATCGCCGCCGCGCACTGCGCCGGGGTGCTGTCGCTGCCGGACGCGTGCCGCCTGGTCACCGCGCGGGCCGCGCTCATGGGGGCGCTTCCGGCCGGTGGGGCGATGGTCGCCATACAGGCCGCGCCAGGCGAAATTTCGGGAAATGTCGACATCGCCGCCGTCAACGGGCCTCACGCCGTGGTCATCTCCGGGCCCGAGGACGCCGTGCTCGCCGAGGCCGCCCGCTTCGGGAAGACCAAGCGGCTCGCCGTCTCCCACGCCTTCCACTCCCGCCTGATGGACCCGATGCTCGACGACTTCCGCCTGGTCGCCGAGAGCATCGTCTACCACGAACCGCGCATCCCGATCGCGGGCGCGCGGCCGACCTCGCCCGGCTACTGGGTGGAGCACGTGCGCGCCACGGTCCGGTTCGGCGACGCGATCTCCTGGCTGGAGCGGCAGGGCGTGACCACCTTCGTCGAGATCGGCCCCGCCGCGATCCTCACGGCCATGGGGCCCGACTCCGCCGCCGGGGAGAACCTGACCTGGCTGGCGGCCTGCCGCGACGGGCGTACCGAGACGGAGTCGGCGGCCCTGCTGGTCGCCGGGCTGCACGTCGCCGGGGTCCCGCTCGACTGGGACGCCGTGCTCCCCGGGGCGCGCCGCGTCCCCCTGCCGACCTACGCCTTCCAGCACCGCTCCTACTGGCTCGCGCCCGCCGAGGACGAGTTCTGGGACGTCGTCGACGGCCTCTCGCCCGACGACCCGATCAGCACCCTGCTCGACCGGCTCCCGGCCCGCCGCCGCGACCGGTCGGAGCCGTGGCGGCACCAGGTGGCCTGGGTGCCGTTCGAGCCCGGAACCGGCCCGCTCACCGGGAAGTGGCTGGTCACCGATCCCGAACTCGCCGCGGTCCTCGCGGCGGCCGGGGCCGAGGTGGTCGCCGAAGCCACCGCCGACCTGGCCGGTGTCGTCTCCTCCGGTACGGTCACCGACACGCTCGCCCTCCTCCAGGACCCCGGCGTCGAGGCCCCGATCTGGTGCGTCACCAGGAACGCCGCGACCGACCCCGAGCAGGCGATGGTCTGGGGCCTCGGCCGTGCCGCCGCCCTGGAGCACCCGGCCCGCTGGGGCGGTCTCGTCGACCTCACCGGCGCGCCCGGCCGGCTGGCCGACGTGCTCGCCGGCCCGCAGGGCGAGGACCAGATCTCGATCGGACCCGATGGCATCCGGGTCCGGCGGATCGAGAAGGCCGCGCCGACGCGGGCCGTGCGCGACTGGAGCCCCGAGGGCGCCGTCCTGGTCACCGGCGGCACCGGGGCCATCGGCCGCCGGGTCGCCCGCTGGCTGCACGACCAGGGCGCCCGCGACCTGCTGCTGATCAGCCGTTCCGGGCCTGACGCCCCCGGCGCGGCCGAACTCGCTGACGAGCTGGGCGCGACCGTCGTGGCCTGCGACGCCGCCGACCGGGACGCCCTGGCGGCGCTGCTCGCCGAGCACGACGTCCGGGCCGTCTTCCACACGGCGGGCGTGCTCGACGACGGCGTCATCGACGCGCTCACCCCCGACCGGCTCGCCACCGTCCACCGGGCCAAGTGCGCGTCGGCCCGCAACCTCGACGAGCTCACCTCCGGCCTCACCGCGTTCGTGCTGTTCTCCTCGGTCGCGGGCGCGGTCGGTTCGGCCGGGCAGGCCGGGTACGCCGCCGCCAACGCCTACCTCGACGCCCTGGCCGCCGCCCGGCACGCCCGGGGCGAGGTCGCGACGTCGATCGCGTGGGGGCCGTGGGCGGGCGGCGGCATGGCGTCCGGCCACGACCGGCTCGGCCGGGCGGGCCTGTCCGGCCTCGACCCTGAGACCGCGCTCACGGCGCTGCGCCACGCGATCGACCGCGACGACGCGGCCCCGATCGTGGCCGACGTCGACTGGGACGTGTTCGGTCCCGCCTTCACCGCCAACCGGCCGAGCGCGCTGATCTCCGGTCTGTTCACCACGGTCGCCCGGGACGAGGGCCCCGGCCTGGCCGACCGGCTCGCGCCGCTGCCGCCCGCCGACCGCGAGCGCGTCGTGCTCGACCTGGTCAGGGCGCAGGCGGCGGCGGTGCTCGGGCACGCCGGGGCGTCGGCGATCGGGCCGAACCGGGCGTTCAAGGACCTGGGCTTCAGCTCGCTCAGCGCCGTCGACCTGTGCAACCGGCTGCGCCGGGCGACCGGCCGGGCGCTGCCCAAGACGCTGGTCTTCGACTATCCGACCCCGGCCGCGCTGGCCGCGTACATCCTCGGACTGCTCTTCGCGACGGAGGACCCGGAGGACGCGCGCCTGCGCGCGGCCCTGGGGAGCCTGTCGCTCGCCCGCCTGCGCGAGGCCGGCCTGGCCGACGCGCTGCTGCGGCTCGCCGAAGGACATTCCGAGGACGGCGCGGACGACGAGGACGGCGAGGAGATCGACGAGATGGACACCGAGGCGCTCATCCGCATGGCGCTGGAAACCACCGACTCATGATGAACGCCTGACGTGTGGAGCAGATGATGACTACGTCCGATCGCCAGGTCGTCGAGGCCCTGCGCTCCTCACTGAAGGAGACGGAAAGGCTCCGCCGGCAGAACCGGCGCCTCGTCGAGGCCGCCCGGGAACCGATCGCCATCGTCGCGATGGCCTGCCGGTTCCCCGGCGGGGTCCGCTCGCCCGAGGACCTGTGGCGGCTCGTCGCCGACGGCGCGGACGCCGTCACCGGCTTCCCGCAGGACCGGGGCTGGGACCTGGAGTCGCTGTTCGACCCCGACCCCGACGCGCCCGGCACGTCCTACGCCCGCGAGGGCGCCTTCCTCGACGGCGTGGCCGACTTCGACGCGGAGTTCTTCGGCGTCTCCCCCCGGGAGGCGCTGGCGATGGACCCGCAGCAGCGTCTCCTGCTGGAGACCTCGTGGGAGGCGTTCGAGCGGGCCGGGATCGACCCGGGCGCGCTGAAGGGCAGCCGCGCCGGGGTCTTCGTCGGCACCAACGGCCAGGACTACGTCAACCTCCTGCTCGACGGCGAGGAGAACGTCGAGGGCTACCTCGGCACCGGCAACGCGGCCAGCATCGTCTCCGGCCGCATCGCCTACACCTTCGGCCTGGAGGGCCCGGCGGTCACCGTCGACACGGCCTGCTCGGCGTCGCTGGTGGCGCTGCACATGGCGGTGCAGTCGCTGCGGGCGGGGGAGTGCTCCCTCGCGCTGGCGGCCGGGGTGACGATCATGTCGACGCCCGGGGCGTTCATCGACTTCTCCCGGCAGCGCGGCCTCGCGCCCGACGGCCGGTGCAAGGCGTTCGCGGCCGGGGCCGACGGCACCGGCTGGGGCGAAGGGGTCGGCGTGCTGCTCGTGGAGCGGCTGTCGGACGCGCTGGCGGGCGGCCACCCGGTGCTCGCGGTGGTCCGGGGTTCGGCCATCAACCAGGACGGCGCGTCCAACGGCCTCACCGCGCCCAACGGCCCCTCGCAGCAGCGGGTCATCAGGGCCGCCCTGGAGAACGCGGGCCTCACCCCCGCCGACGTCGACGCCGTCGAGGCGCACGGCACCGGCACCACCCTCGGCGACCCGATCGAGGCCCAGGCCCTGCTCGCCACCTACGGCCAGGACCGGGAGACGCCCCTGCGGCTGGGGTCGGTCAAGTCGAACATCGGCCACACCCAGGCCGCCGCCGGCGTCGCCGGAGTGATCAAGATGGTCATGGCGCTGCGCCACGGCCTGCTGCCCAAGACTCTGCACGTCGACGCGCCGTCCCCGCACGTCGACTGGACCGCCGGGGCCGTCGAGCCGCTGACCGAGGCGGTGCCGTGGCCGGCGGGGGAGCGCCCGCGCCGGGCCGGGATCTCGTCGTTCGGCTTCAGCGGGACCAACGCCCACACCGTCATCGAGGAGGCGCCGCCCGCCGAACCCGCCCAGCCCGGCGTCGCCGGGCCGGTGGTGCCGCTGGTCGTGTCGGCCGGATCGCCCGAGGCCCTCAGCGAGATCACGGCCGGACTGCGCGGCGTCCAGGCCCCGGTGGCCGACGTCGGCTACTCGCTGGTGACGACCCGGGCCGTGCTCGACCACCGCGCCGTGGTGATCGGCGACGCCGAGGTGGCCCGGGGCGTGACCGGGCCCGGCGACGGCCGCGTGGTGATGGTCTTCCCCGGCCAGGGGTCGCAGTGGGTCGGCATGGCGGCCGAACTCCTGGACACCTCCCCGGTGTTCGCGGCGCGGATGGCCGAGTGCGCCCAGGCGCTCGCCCCGCATGTGGAGTGGTCGCTGCTGGACGTGGTGCGGGACGGCGCGCTGGACCATGACGAGGTCGTGCAGCCCGCGCTGTGGGCGGTGATGGTGTCGCTGGCCGAGCTGTGGAAGTCCTACGGCGTGACGCCCGCCGCCGTCATCGGGCATTCGCAGGGGGAGATCGCCGCCGCCTGCGTCGCGGGGGCGCTGTCGCTGGAGGACGCCGCCACCGTGGTGGCCTTACGGGTCCGGGCGCTCCAGCCGATCATCGGGCGCGGCGCGATGATGACCGTCGCGCTGCCCGCCTCGGCGCTGGACCTGGACGAGCGGCTGTGCGTCGCCGTGGTCAACGGCCCGTCGTCGGTGGTGGTGGCGGGGGACATCGAGGCGATCGAGGAGCTGCGGGAGCGGCTGGATGTGCGGACCAAGGTCCTGCCGGTGCGGTACGCCTCCCATTCGCACCATGTGGAGGAGATCCGCGAGGACGTGCTGGCCCGGCTGGCCGGGATCGCGCCGCGCGCCTCCGAGGTGCCGTTCTTCTCGACGGTGACCGCCGAGTGGCTCGACACCTCGCACATGGACGGCGAGTACTGGTACCAGAACCTGCGGCGGACCGTCCGGCTCGACGAGTCGATCCGGGCCCTGGCCGACCAGGGCTACTCCACGTTCGTCGAGGTCAGCCCCCATCCCGGGCTCGTCGCCGGCATCCAGGACACGCTGGAGGACGTCACCGTCGTCGGCACGCTCCGCCGGGACGAGGGCGGGCTCGCCCGGTTCTACGCCTCCCTCGGCGAGGCGTGGGCGGCCGGGGTGCCGGTCGACTGGACGGCGGCCTTCCACGGCGGCGCGCGGGTCGACCTGCCGACCTACCCGTTCCAGCGCCGCCGCTACTGGCCGACCCCGGCCGAGCCCGTCGTGGCGGCCGAGGACACCGCCTTCTGGGACGCCGTCGAGACCGCCGACCTCGACGCGCTGGCCGCCATGGACGTCGACGTCACCGACGGCCTCGGCGACGCGCTCCCCGCGCTGTCGGAGTGGCGTCGCCGCCGCAGGCAGGCGGGCGTCACCGACGCGCTGCGCTACCACGTCACCTGGAAGCCGGTCGCGTTCACCGGCCGCCCCGCCGGGACCTTCCTGGTCGTCGGCGGCACCCCTGACCTGCTCGACGCGCTCGGGCGGCACGTCCGCCTCGTGACCGGCGACCTCGCCGACGCCCCGGCCGACCTCGCCGGGGTCGTCTCCTTCGCCGCGCTGGACGACTCCCGCGAGCCCGGCCACCCCTCGACGCCCACGGCGTTCGCCGCGAACCTGCGGCTCGTGCAGGACCTCGGGGCGGCCGGGATCGACGCCCCGCTGTGGTGCGTCACCCGGGGCGGCGCGCCGGAGCAGGCGCTCGTCTGGGCCTTCGGCCGGGTCGTCGCCCAGGAGCACCTCCAGCGCTGGGGCGGCGTCGTCGAGATCCCCGGGACCTTCGACGACCGGGCCGCCGGACGGCTCGCCTCCGTGCTCGCCCAGTCGGCCGAGCAGGAACTCGTCATCCGGGACACCGGGATCGCGGCCCGCCGCCTGACCCGGGCGCCCGCCGCGCGGCGCGACCTGCCGGTGGCGATGCCCTCCGGCACGGTGCTCATCACCGGCGGCACGGGCGCGCTCGGCGCGAAGGTGGCCCGCTGGTTCCACGAGCGCGGGGCCACCGACCTGCTGCTGGTCAGCCGTTCGGGGCCCGCCGCGCCGGGGGCCGCCGAACTGGCCGACGAGCTCGGCGCGACCGTCGTGGCCTGCGACGTCTCCGACCGCGACCAGCTCGCCGCGCTGCTGGCCGAGCATCCGGTGACCGGCGTCGTGCACACCGCCGCGATCCTCGACGACGCCGTCGTCGACGAGCTCACCCTCGACCAGGTCGACCGGGTGCTGCGGGTCAAGGCCGACTCCGCCGTCAACCTGCACGAACTCGCCGGCGACGTCGAGTTCTTCGTGCTCTTCTCCTCCTTCGCCGGGTCGTTCGGCGTCGCCGGGCAGGGCAACTACGCCCCCGGCAACGCCTTCCTCGACGCCCTCGCCCTGCACCGCCGCTCCCTCGGGCTCAAGGCCACCTCGATCGGCTGGGGCCACTGGGGCGGCGGCGGCATGGCCGACCACGGCGTGGTCGAGGAGCAGATGAAGCGCCGCGGGGCCAAGCCGCTCGACCCCGACGCGGCCCTCACGATCCTCGGCCAGGCCCTCGACGCCGACGAGACGTTCCTCGCAGTCGCCGACATCGACTGGGACGGCCTCACCCACATCTTCCGTTCGGCCCGGCCCATCCCCGCGCTCACCGACCTGCCCGAGATGCGGCGCATCCTCGCCGCCGCCCCCGAGGCTGCCGGGGAGGACGACGCCGTCTCCGTGCTGCGCGGGCTCCCGGCGGCCGAGGCCGGGCGGCGGCTGCTCGACCTGGTCCGCACCCACGTCGCCGGGGTGCTCGGGCACACCGGCCGGGACGCGGTGGCGGCCGACCGGGCGTTCAAGGAGCTCGGCTTCGACTCCCTCACCGCCGTCGAGCTGCGCAACCGGCTCGGCGCGGCCACCGGGCTGCGGCTGGCGTCCACGCTGGTCTTCGACTACCCGACCCCGGCGGCACTGGCCCGGCACCTGACCGACGAGCTGGTCGGCGGCGAGACCGTCCAGGAGAGCGCCCCGATCAGCGCCGCCGGCGGCGACCCCATCGCGATCGTCGGCATGAGCTGCCGGTTCCCCGGCGGCGTGTGGTCGCCCGAGGACCTGTGGCGGCTGCTCGCCGACGGCGGCGACGCCATCGGCCCCTTCCCGGACGACCGGGGCTGGGACCTCGCCGCCCTCGCCGGGACCTCGCACGCCCTCGAAGGCGGTTTCCTCGACGGGGCGGCCGAGTTCGACGCGGCGTTCTTCGGGATCTCGCCGCGTGAGGCGCTGGCGATGGACCCGCAGCAGCGTCTCCTGCTGGAGACGTCGTGGGAGGCGCTGGAGCGGGCCGGGATCGACCCGCTGTCGCTGAAGGGGTCGGCCACCGGCGTCTTCGCCGGGACCAACGGCCAGGACTACGTCAACCTGCTGCTCGACGGGCCCGAGGCCGACGGGGGCTACGTCGGCACCGGCAACACCGCGTCGGTCCTGTCGGGACGCGTCTCCTACAGCCTCGGGCTGGAGGGCCCGGCCGTCACGGTCGACACCGCCTGTTCGTCGTCGCTGGTGGCGCTGCACATGGCCGCGCAGGCGCTGCGCCAGGGCGAGTGCTCCCTGGCGCTGGCCGGCGGCGTGACCGTGATGGCCACGCCCGGCCTGTTCCTGGAGTTCTCCCGCCAGCGCGGGCTGGCCGCCGACGGGCGCTCGAAGGCGTTCGCGGCCCAGGCCGACGGCGCGGGGTTCTCCGACGGCATCGGCATGCTGGTGCTGGAGCGGCTCTCCGACGCCCGCGCCAACGGCCATGAGGTGCTCGCGATCGTCCGGGGTTCGGCCGTCAATCAGGACGGCGCGTCCAACGGCCTCACCGCGCCCAACGGGCCGTCGCAGCAGCGCGTCATCCGCCAGGCGCTCGCCTCCGCCGGACTGGCCGCCGGGCAGGTCGACGTCGTCGAGGCGCACGGCACCGGCACCGCCCTGGGCGACCCGATCGAGGCGCAGGCCCTCATCGCCGCCTACGGGCCCGGCCGCGACCGCCCGCTGTGGCTCGGCTCGGTCAAGTCGAACATCGGCCACACCCAGGCGGCGGCCGGCGTGGCCGGGGTGATCAAGATGGTGCTGGCCATGCGGCACGGCCTCATCCCGCCGACCCTCCACGTCGACGCCCCCACTCCCCACGTCGACTGGTCGGCCGCGCCCGTCGAACTGCTCACCGAGACGACCGCCTGGCCCGAGACGGGCGAGCCGCGCCGCGCGGGCGTCTCGTCGTTCGGCATCTCGGGCACCAACGCCCACACGATCATCGAGCAGGCCCCTCCCTCGGAGCCCGTCGCGGCCCCCGCTTTCGACGGCCCCATGGCGTGGACCGTCTCCGGTTCGACCGAGACCTCCCTGCGCGAGCAGGCCGCCCGGGTGGCCGCCGCGCTGGGCGAAGGTCAGCCGGTCGCCGCCGCCCGCGCGCTGGCCACCACCCGCGCCGCCCTCCCCGAGCGCGCCGTCGTCGTCGGGGCCACCGAGGAGGAGCTCCGCGCCGGGCTGGCCGCCGTCGCGACCGGCAGCGCCGCACCCTCCGTCCTCTCCGGTACGGCCACCGCCGGCCGCACGGCCTTCCTCTTCACCGGTCAGGGCGCCCAGCGGGCGGGGATGGGCCGCGAGCTGCACGCGGCGTTCCCGGCGTTCGCCGAGGCCTTCGACACGGTCTGCGCCCAGCTCGACACCGGTTCGGGCCTGGCCGCTGCCATTGCGTCCGGCGAGCGGCTGGACGAGACCGAGATCACCCAGCCCGCGCTGTTCGCCTTCGAGGTCGCCCTCTACCGGCTGGCGGAGTCGTGGGGCCTGCGGGCCGACTTCCTGGCCGGGCACTCCATCGGTGAGATCGCCGCCGCGCACGTCGCCGGGGTGCTGTCCCTGGAGGACGCGTGCACGCTGGTCAAGGCGCGGGGTGCGCTGATGCAGGCGCTTCCGGCTGGTGGGGCGATGGTCGCCATACAGGCCGCGTCGGGCGAAATTTCGGGAAATGTCGACATCGCTGCCGTCAACGGGCCGCAGGCGGTCGTCATCTCCGGGCCGGAGACCGATGTCGAGGCCGAGGCCGCGCGGTTCACCGAGATGGGGCGCAAGACCAAGCGTCTGGCGGTGTCCCATGCTTTCCACTCCTCGCTGATGGAGCCGATGCTGGCGGACTTCCGTCACGTCGTGGAGGGGCTGACGTTCCACCAGCCCCGAATTCCGATCGTCTCGGGTGAGCTCGCCGACGTCGCTTCGCCTGACTACTGGGTGCGCCATGTCCGTGACGCGGTCCGGTTCGCCGAAGGCATCGCCTGGCTGGAGGCCGAAGGGGTCACCCGGTTCGTCGAGATCGGTCCCGAGGCGGTGCTGACCGCGATGGGGCAGGAGTGCGTCGAGGGCGTCCACGAGTGGATCCCGCTGGTGCGCGACGGGCGGGAGGCCCGCGCGGCCGTCGAAGGGCTCGCCCGGCTGCACGTCTCCGGCGCGCCGGTCGACTGGGCCGCCGTCTATCCGGCGGGGCCCCGGGTCGAGCTGCCCACCTACGCTTTCGAGCGCCGCCGCTACTGGCCCGCTCCGACGGTGCGCGCGGGTGACGTCCACGGACTGGGCCTGGCCGCCGCCGAGCACCCGCTGCTGGGCGCGGCCGTCGCGCTCGCCGGGGGCGGGACCGTGTTCACCGGCCGCCTGTCGGCGCAGACGCAGCCCTGGCTGGCCGACCACGTCATCCACGGCCGGATCCTGCTGCCCGGCACCGCGTTCGTGGAGCTCGCGATCCGGGCGGGCGACCAGGCGGGGTTCGGGGTGCTCGACGAGCTCACCCTCGAAGCGCCGCTGATCCTGCCCGAGCGCGGCGGGGTGGCCGTCCAGGTGACCGTGACCGGTTCCGAGGTGGCGGTCTTCTCCCGGGGCGACGACACGGCCGAGTGGACCCGCCACGCGGTGGGTGTCCTGTCCGCCGGGGTGGCCGGGCCGCGGGCCGAGAGCAGGCCCGACGCCGATCCGGTCGACATCACCTCCCTGTACGAGGACGCCGCCGCCGTCGGGCTCGGCTACGGCCCGGCCTTCCAGGGGCTCACCGCCGCCTGGCGGGCGGGCGACGACGTCTGGGCCGAGGTCGCGCTGCCCGACGACGTCGACGTGAGGGGCTTCGGGCTGCATCCGGCGCTGCTCGACGCGACCCTGCACGCCATCGGCCTGGGCGGGTTCGTCCGCGACCCGTCCCGGGGGCACCTGCCGTTCTCCTGGAACGACGTCGCCCTGCACGCGACCGGGGCCCGCGCCCTGCGGGTGCGGATCTCCCCGGCGGGCGCCGACGCCGTCTCCCTCCACGTCACCGACCTCGACGGCGGACCGGTCGCGAGCGTCGGCGCGCTGATGCTCCGCCCGGTCACGGCCGAGCAGATCGGCGGCACGACGCTCGCGGGCAGCCTGTTCGGCGTCGACTGGGCCGAGGTGGCCGTCACCGAGGACACCGAGGCGTCCACCGCCCGCGTCGGCACCCCGCACGAGGCGCTCGCGCTCATCCACGACTGGCTGCCCCGCACGGGCACCCTCGCCCTGCTGACCGACGGCGCGGAGACCGATCCCGACCAGGCCGCGGCCTGGGGGCTGGTGCGCTCGGCGCTGGCCGAGAACCCGGGCCGGTTCGCCCTGGTCGACAGCCCGGTCGAGGTCCCGGTGCCGAAGGACGAGCCGCAGGTGGTCGTCCGGGACGGAAAGGTCCTCGCGCCCCGGCTGGTCCCGGTGGCCGCGCCGAGGGCGGACGTGGTCCTGCCCGAGGGCGTCATCGTGATCACCGGTGGTTCGGGCGCGCTGGCGGGCCTGGTCGCCCGGCATCTCGTCGACGTCCACGGGGCCGATGACCTGCTGCTGGTCTCCCGCAGCGGGCGGGGGCCCGACGGGCCCGGCGTGCGGACCGCCGCCTGCGACGTCACCGACAGGGACGCTCTCGCGGCGCTGCTCGCCGGGGAGAACGTCGCCGGGGTGATCCACGCGGCGGGGGTGCTCGACGACGGGCTCGTGTCCGCGCTCACCCCCGAACGGCTCGACGCCGTCCTGGCCGCCAAGGTCACCGCCGCCCGGCATCTCGACGAGCTGCTGCCCGGCGTGCCGCTGTTCGTGCTGTTCTCCTCGGTCGCCGGGGTGCTCGGCGCGGCCGGGCAGGGCAACTACGCCGCCGCCAACGCCGCCCTCGACGCGCTGGCCGCCCGCCGCCGCGACCAGGGCCGCCACGCGGTCTCGCTGGCCTGGGGCATGTGGGACCACGGCATGGTCGCCGCCCTGGACGAGGCCGGCCGGGCCCGCATCGCCCGCAACGGCGTCGCCCCGATGGCCGCCGGGCAAGCCCTGGCCCTGTTCGACGCCGCCCTGGTCAGCGACCGGGCGCTGCTGGTCCCGGCCCGGCTCGACGCGAAGCTGCTGCACGCCGCCGGGGGAGTGCCCGGCGCGCTGTTCTCCGGTCTGGTGCGCCCCGCGCGCCGCCAGGTCGTCGAGACGCCGTCGGCCGACGACCTGCTCGGGCTCGTCCGCGCCCAGGTCGCCCTCGTGCTCGGCCACCGCGACGGCGGCGAGATCCCGCCCGACCGGGCCTTCTCCGACCTCGGGTTCGACTCGCTGACCGCCGTCGAGCTGCGCAACCGGCTGGCGGCCGCCGCCGGGATCCGGCTCCCGGCCACCCTCGTCTTCGACTATCCGACGCCCGCCGCCCTGGCCGCCCACCTGGAGGAGAAGCTCTCCGGCACCCGGAAGCGGGTCGAGACGCGGGCGGTCGACGGCACCGACGAGCCGATCGCCATCGTCGGCATGAGCTGCCGCTACCCCGGCGGGGTCCGGTCGCCCGAGGACCTGTGGCGGATGGTCGCCGAGGGCCGCGACGGCATCACCGACTTCCCCGTCAATCGAGGCTGGGACGTGGACGCGCTCTACGACCCCGACCCCGGGGTGGCCGGGAGGACGTACACGAAGAAGGGCGGTTTCCTGCACGACGCCGCCGGGTTCGACGCGGCCTTCTTCGGCGTCTCCCCGCGCGAGGCGCTGGCCATGGACCCGCAGCAGCGGCTGCTGCTGGAGGCCTCGTGGGAGGCGTTCGAGCGGGCCGGGATCGACCCGGCGACCCTCAAGGGCTCCTCCACCGGCGTGTACGCCGGGATCATGTACCACGACTACGCCTCCCGGCTGCCCGCCCTCCCCGAAGGGGTGGAGGGGTATCTCGGCACCGGCAACTCGGGCAGCGTGGCGTCGGGGCGGATCGCGTACACCTTCGGGCTCGAAGGGCCCGCGGTCACCGTCGACACGGCGTGCTCGTCGTCGCTGGTGGCGCTGCACCTGGCCGTCCAGGCGATCAGGCGCGGCGAGTGCACGATGGCGCTGGCGGGCGGCGTGACCGTGATGGCCACCCCGTCCACGTTCGTGGACTTCTCGCGGCAGAAGGGCCTGGCGGCCGACGGACGGTGCAAGTCGTTCGCGGCCGGGGCCGACGGCACCGGCTGGTCCGAGGGCGTCGGCATGCTGCTCGTCGAGCGGCTGTCGGACGCGGTCAGGAACGGCCACGAGGTGCTCGCCGTCGTGCGCGGCTCGGCGGTCAACCAGGACGGCGCGTCCAACGGCCTCACCGCACCCAACGGGCCGTCGCAGCAGCGGGTGCTCCGGCAGGCCCTCGCCGGGGCCGGGCTGCGGCCCGACCAGGTCGACGCCGTCGAGGCCCACGGCACCGGCACCGTGCTCGGCGACCCCATCGAGGCGCAGGCCCTCATCGAGGTCTACGGCGGCGAACGCGCCCATCCGCTGCGGCTCGGCTCGGTCAAGTCGAACCTCGGCCACACCCAGGCCGCCGCCGGAGCCGCCGGGATCATCAAGATGGTCATGGCCATGCGCCACGGCGTCCTGCCCAGGACTTTGCACGTCGACGAGCCCTCACCCCACGTCGACTGGACGGCCGGGGCCGTCGAACTGCTCACCGAGTCGACCCCCTGGCCCGAGACGGGAGAGCCGCGCCGCGCGGCCGTCTCGTCGTTCGGCATCGGCGGCACCAACGCCCACACGATCATCGAGCAGGCCCCCGAGACCACCGCCGTCTCCGCACCCGGCACCCCCCTGCTCCTCTCGGCCAAGACCCCCGAGGCGCTCCGCGCCCAGGCCGCCCGGCTCGGCGGCGTGCTCGACGGGGAGGCCGACCTGGCCGACGTCGCGCACACCCTCACCACCCGCCCGCTGCTCGCCGAACGCGCCGTCGTCACCGCCCTCGACCCGGCCGAGGCCCGCGCCGCCCTCGCCGCCCTGGCTCAGGGCGAGGAGCACGTCGACCTCGTCACCGGCACGGCGGGCCACCCGAAGGTCGCCTTCCTCTTCACCGGCCAGGGTTCTCAGCGCGCCGGGATGGGCCGCGAGCTCTACGACGCCTTCCCCGTCTTCGCGGAGGCTTTCGACCAGGTCCGCGCCCGCCTCACGGCAGCGGCCGCGACATCGGACGGGGCCGGGTTCCGGAGATCGGGTCAGACCGGTGGGGCCACCACGGGTCACGGCACCGTCGACTCGCCGGACACCGACTCGACTGGCGCGGGTCACGGCCTTGGTGGAGCGGCGGACGCGGGTTCGATCGGCGCGGGTGGCCCCGTCGATGTGCTGGACGCCGTGTCGACCGCTGCGGGGCTCGGTGAGACGGGGGTCGCGCAGCCGGCGATCTTCGCGTTCGAGGTGGCGCTGTTCCGGCTGCTGGAGTCGTTCGGGGTCCGGCCGGACCACCTGGCCGGGCACTCCGTCGGTGAGATCGCCGCCGCTCATGTGGCGGGGGTTCTCTCCCTGGAAGACGCCTGCGCGCTGGTGAACGCGCGGGCCTCGTTGATGCAGGCGCTTCCGGCCGGTGGGGCGATGGCCGCCGTCGAGGCCGCGTCTCACGAAATCTCGCCTGACGTGGACATCGCCGCCATCAACGGGCCGCAGGCAGTGGTCATCGCGGGGGCGGAGGCCGCCGTGGCGGCCGAGGCCGCGCGCCTCGCCGCGCTGGGGCGCAGGACCAAGCGGCTCGTCGCGAGTCACGCCTTCCACTCGCGGCTGATGGACCCGATGCTCGACGACTTCCGGCAGGTCGTCGAAGGGCTCACGTTCCACGAGCCGGAGATCCCGATCGTCTCCGGGCCCGGCCTCGCCGGCGTGACCGACCCCGGCTACTGGGTGCGGCACGTCCGCGGCACCGTGCGCTTCGCCGAGACCGCCGACTGGCTGCGGGACGCGGGGGTGACCACGTTCGTCGAGGTCGGGCCCGACGCGGTGCTGGCCGCGCTGGTGCCCGGAGGGGTGCCCACCGCGCGGAGGGGACGGCCCGAGCGGGACGTCCTGGTCGGTGCGCTGGCCCGGCTGCACACCGCCGGCGTCCCGGTCGCCTGGCCCTCGGCCGGACGCCGCGTCGCGCTCCCGCCCTACCCGTTCGAGCACGAGTCCTACTGGCTGGAGGCCCCGGCGGGCGGCGGCGACGTCACCGCCGCCGGGCTCGGCGCGCCCGGCCACCCGCTGCTCGGCGCGTCGGTGGCCGTCGCCGACGGCGGCCTGATCCTCACCGGGCGTCTGTCGACGCGCCTGCACCCGTGGCTGGCCGACCACACGGTCGGCGGGGAGGTCGTGGTGCCCGGCGCGGCCCTCGCCGAACTGGCGCTGCACGCCGCCGCCCACGTCGGCTGCGCGCTCGTCGAGGAGCTGACCCTGGAGACGCCGCTGTACCTGCGGGGCGCGGCGCAGGTGCAGGTCGCGGTCTCCGAGCGCAACACGGTGACCGTGCACTCCCGGACCTCCGACGACGACCCGTGGACGCGCCACGCCACCGGCCTGCTGGCCGCCGAGGCCCCCCACGGCACCCCGATCGGCGTCTGGCCGCCCGAGGGGGCCGAGCCGATCGACGTCGACGACCTCTACGCGCGGATGTCGCGCGGCGGCCTCGACTACGGCCCGGCCTTCCGGGGCGTCACCGCCGCCTGGTCGCGCGACGGCGACGTCTACACCGAGGTCGCCCTCCCGGCGGGTGACGGCTACGCGCTCCACCCGGCCCTGTTCGACGCCGCCCTGCACGGCGTCGCCCTCTTCGACGACCTCGCCGGCCTGCCGTTCTCCTGGTCGAACGTGTCGATCCACACGGCGGGCGCGCGTTCTCTGCGGGTACGTCTCACCCGCGCCGAGGGCGACACGATCGGCCTGACCCTGTGGGACCAGGACGGCCGCCCGGTCGCGACCGTGGGGTCGCTCACGCTGCGCGCGCTCACCCACCGCCCGGTCGACTCCCTCTACAAGCTGACCTGGACGCCGGTCACCGGCGAGACCGCCGACGCCGACCACGTGACGGTGGGGTCCGCCCGGGAGGCGCTGGCGGTCGTACAGGAACGACTGGCGCTCGGCACCACGGCCGCGCTCGCGGTGCACAGCGCCGACGCCGCCGTCTGGGGGCTGGTGCGGTCGGCCGAGACCGAGAACCCGGGGCGGTTCGTCCTGGTCGACGGCGACGGGCCGATCCCGGCCGGGGAGCCGCAGATCTCCTTCCGCGACGGCGTCGCGCACGCGCCCCGGCTGGTCCGGGCCTCCGTCCCGGCAGGGGAGTTCACCGTGGGCGACGGGCCGGTGCTCGTCACCGGCGGGACCGGCGCGCTCGGCCGGATCGTCGCCCGGCACCTGGCCGAGCGGTACGGCGTCCGGGAGCTGATCCTCCTCTCCCGGTCGGGCGGCGCCGTGGACCTCGGGGTCGACGCCGACGTCACGGTCGTCGCCTGCGACGTCGCCGACCGCGACGCGCTGACCGCCGCCCTGGCCATGGTCCTGGCGGGCAGGCGGCTCGCCGGGGTCGTCCACGCGGCCGGGATCCTCGACGACGGAGTGGTCGAGCAGCTCGACGGCGAGCGGCTGGCGCGGGTCATGCGCCCCAAGGCCGACGCCGCGCGCCATCTCGCCGACCTCGCCGGCGACGGGTTCCTGGTGCTGTTCTCCTCGATCGCCGGGGTGCTCGGCGCGGCCGGGCAGGGCAACTACGCCGCCGCCAACGCCGCCCTCGACGCCCTCGCCGAAGAGCGCCGCGCGGCCGGACGGCACGCCGTCTCCCTGGCCTGGGGGCTGTGGGAGTCCGGCATGGCCGGCACGCTGACCGCCGACGACCGCGAGCGCATCGCCCGCGCCGGCATCGCGCCGCTCACCGACGACGAGGCGCTCGCCCTGTTCGACGCCGGGATCGCCTCCGGCGAGGCGGTGCTCGTCCCGGCCAGGCTCGACCCGGCCGCGCTGGCCGCCGGGGGAGGGGTGGCCGGGGCGCTGCTCCGGAGCCTGGTCCGGCCGCGCCGCGCGACCGGGAACGCGCTCGTCAGGCTGCCCGCCGACGAGGCCGAGGCGGAGAAGGAACTGCTCGCCCTGGTCCGGGCCCAGGTCGCGCTGGTGCTCGGGCACCGGGACGCGGCCGTCGTCCGGGTCGACCAGGCGTTCGGGGAGCTCGGGTTCGACTCGCTGACCGCCGTCGAACTGCGGAACCGGCTCAATGCGGCGACCGGGCTGCGCCTCCCCGCCACGCTCGTCTTCGACTATCCGACGGCCGAGCTGCTGGCGGCGTACCTGAAGAAGCAGTTGCTCGGCGAATCACGGCCGCGCGCCCGCGCGAAGGTCGACGCGGCGGCCGACGAGCCGATCGCGATCGTCGGCATGGCCTGCCGCTACCCCGGCGGGGTCGCCTCCCCCGAGGACCTGTGGCGGCTGGTCGGCGAGGGCCGCGACGGCATCACCGAGTTCCCCGCCAACCGGGGCTGGGACGTCGACGGCCTGTACGACCCCGACCCCGGCAAGGCCGGCAAGAGCTACACCCGCCACGGCGGCTTCCTGCACGACGCGGCCGACTTCGACGCGGCGTTCTTCGGCATCTCACCCCGCGAGGCGCTGGCCATGGACCCGCAGCAGCGACTGCTGCTGGAGACCTCCTGGGAGGCGTTCGAGCGGGCCGGGATCGACCCGCGCGCGGTGCGCGGCTCCCGGACCGGCGTGTTCACCGGCGTGATGTACCACGACTACGCCTCCCGGCTGTCGGCGCTGCCCGACGGCAGCGAGGGCTACCTCGGCACCGGCAACGCGGCCAGCGTCGTCTCCGGCCGCCTCTCCTACGTCTTCGGGCTGGAGGGCCCGGCCGTCACCGTCGACACCGCGTGCTCGTCGTCGCTGGTCGCCCTGCACTGGGCCGCCCAGGCGCTGCGCAGCGGCGAGTGCACGATGGCCCTGGCGGGAGGCGTGACCGTGATGGCCACCCCGACCGCGTTTCTCGACTTCAGCCGCCAGCGCGGGCTCTCGGCCGACGGCCGCTGCCGCTCCTTCGCGGCCGGGGCCGACGGGACGGGCTGGTCGGAGGGCGCCGGAATGCTGCTCGTCGAACGGCTCTCCGACGCCGTCAGGAACGGCCACCCGGTGCTCGCGGTGCTGCGCGGCTCGGCGGTCAACCAGGACGGCGCGTCCAACGGCCTCACCGCGCCCAACGGCCCCTCGCAGCAACGGGTGATCCTGGCCGCGCTGGAGAACGCCGGGCTGACCCCCGCCGACGTCGACGCCGTCGAGGCCCACGGCACCGGCACGACGCTCGGCGACCCCATCGAGGCCCAGGCCGTCATCGCCACCTACGGCCAGACCCGCGAACACCCCCTCCACCTCGGCTCGCTCAAGTCGAACATCGGCCACACCCAGGCGGCGGCGGGCGTCGGCGGCGTGATCAAGATGGTCATGGCCATGAAGCACGGCGTCCTGCCCGCGACCCTGCACGTGGACGAGCCCTCCCCGCACGTCGACTGGTCGGCCGGCCGGGTCGAGCTGCTGACCGAGGCGGTCGGCTGGCCGGAGACCGGGCGTCCCCGCCGGGCGGCCGTGTCGTCGTTCGGCTTCAGCGGCACCAACGCCCACGCCGTCATCGAGGAGCCCCCCGCGCCCGCCTCCGTGGCGGAGGCGGCGTCCCCCGACGTGCCGTGGCTGCTGTCCGCCCGCTCGCCCGAGGCGCTCCGCGCCCAGGCCGCCCGCCTGCGCGACCACCTGCCCGCCGACGCGTCCCCGGCCGGGATCGCCCACGCCCTGCTGACCACCCGCGCCCACCACGAACACCGCGCCGCCGTCCCGGCCGGCCGCGCCGACCTGCTCGACGTCCTCGCCACGGGCGGCGAAGCGCCGGGCCTGGTCCGGGGGCGGGTGCGTCCCGACACGCGACTGGCCTTCCTGTTCACGGGCCAGGGGTCGCAGCGGCCGGGCATGGGCCGAGGTCTGTACGAGGCCTTCCCGGTGTTCGCGGAAGCATTCGACCTGGTCAGCGATCGCCTCGCGGTGATCGCGGCGGGATCCGGGAAAGCCGGGTCCTCTGACGCGGGCGGGTCCGGGCAAGCCGGGTTCGCCGACTCGGGTTACCGCCACATCGACGTGGTGGAGGCCGTTCTGACCGGGGCGGGCCTCGACGAGACCGGGGTGGCGCAGCCCGCGATCTTCGCGTTCGAGGTGGCGCTGTTCCGACTCCTGGAGTCGTTCGGGGTGCGGCCTGATGTGGTGGCGGGTCACTCCATCGGGGAGATCGCCGCTGCGCACTGCGCGGGCATTCTGTCCCTGGACGACGCCTGCACCTTGGTGAAGGCGCGGGCTTCGTTGATGCAGGCGCTTCCGGCCGGTGGGGCGATGGTCGCCATACAGGCCGCGCCGGGCGAAATTTCGAGAAATGTCGACATCGCCGCCGTCAACGGCCCTCGGTCCGTGGTCATCTCGGGACCTGAGGACGCCGTGCTCGCCGAGGCCGCGCGGTTCGCCACCACCAAGCGCCTCAAGGTCTCGCACGCCTTCCACTCCCGCCTGATGGAGCCCATGCTCGACGCGTTCCGCCAGGTCTGCGAGGGGCTCACCTACAACGAGCCGGTCGTCCCGATCGAGGGCGGCCGGGACGCCGGTTACTGGGTCGACCACGTCAGGGACACCGTGCGGTTCCACGACACCGTCACCCGGCTCGCCGGGCACGCGTTCGTCGAGGTCGGGCCGGACGCCGTGCTGACCGCCATGGCGGCCGACTGCCTCGACGAGCCGGGGCTGCTGGTGCCCACCGCGCGCCGCGACGGCGACGAGGCCGAGGTCTTCCGGACCGCCCTGGCCACCCTGCACGTCCACGGTGTGGCCGTCTCCTGGCCCGCCGGCCCGTCGGCCCGCGTCGACCTGCCGACCTACGCCTTCCAGCGGACCGCCTTCTGGCCCGCCGGGGGAGGGGAGGCAACCGCCCCCGGGTCCCACCCGCTGCTCGGCACGCCGATCGACCTCGCGGGCGGCGGCACCGTGACCGGCGGACGCCTGTCGCTCGCCGCCCACCCGTGGCTGGCCGACCACCTCGTCATGGGGCAGGCCGTGGTCCCGGGCGCGGCGCTGGTCGAGATGCTGCTCGACGACCTCGTGGAGGAGCTGACCATGGAGGCGCCATTGGTGGTGCCTCAGGCGGGAGCCGTACAGATCCAGATCACGAAGGAGGCGCCCGACGGCGACGGGCGGTGCGCGGTCGCGATCCACTCCCGCGACGGCGGCGACTGGACCCGGCACGCCACCGGCGTCGTCGCCCCGGCGGCCGACGGCATCGGCGCCGACCTGACCTCCTGGCCGCCGCCCGGCGCGGAACGGGTCCCGATCGAGGGCGTGTACGACGGTCTCGCCGCCGCCGGGCTGGAATACGGCCCGGTCTTCCAGGGACTCCAGGCCGTCTGGCGGCGCGAGGACGAGCTGTTCGCCGAGGTCGCCCTCGACGGCGAGGCGGGCGGCTTCGGCCTCCACCCGGCCCTGCTCGACGCCGCCCTGCACACGATCGCCGTCACCGGCGGCCCGGCCCGCCTGCCGTTCTCCTGGACCGACGTCTCCCTGCACACCCGGGGCGTCACGGCGGCCAGGGTCCGCCTGGCGCGGACCGCCGACGACACCTACGCCATCGACCTGGCCGACGACACCGGACGGCCCGTCGTCTCCGTCGGCGCGCTGGCCCTGCGCCCGATCGCCGCCCCCGACGCCCTGTTCCAGGTCGACTGGGTTCCGGCCGGGCCCGCGCCCGCGCTGACGGCCGAGACGGTCCGCCCGGCCGACGCGCACGAGGCGCTCGCCGAGGTGCGGCGCTGGACGCTCACCGAGAACGACGGGCCGCTCGTGGTCGCCACCGAGGGCGCGTTCGCCGGGAACCTGGAGGCCGCCGCCGTCTGGGGGCTCGTCCGGGCCGCCGAGTCGGAGCACCCGGGCCGGTTCGTGCTGGTCGACGGCGACGGGCCGATCCCGGCCGGGGAGCCGCAGGTGGTCTTCCGCGACGGCGCGGCGTTCGTGCCCCGGCTCGCCCGCGCGACCGCCGCCCCCGGCCAGGTCTCCGGCCGGGTCCTCATCACCGGCGGCACGGGCGCGCTCGGCGCGGACCTGGCCCGCCACCTCGTCCGCAACCATGGTGTACGCGACCTCGTCCTGGTCTCCCGGACCGGCCACGCCCCCCACCTCCACAGCGAGCTGACCGCGCTGGGCGCGGCGGTGACGATCGCGGCCTGCGACGTCGCCGACCGGGCCGCGCTGGCCGACCTGCTGGCCCGCCACCCCGTCGACGGGGTGATCCACACGGCCGGGGTCCTCGACGACGCCGTGATCGCCAACCTGACCGGCGAGCAGCTCGACCGGGTGCTGCGGCCCAAGCTCGAAGGGGCCCGCAACCTGCACGAACTCGCCGGGGACGTGCGCCTGTTCGTGCTGTTCTCCTCGCTCGCGGGCGTCATGGGCGCGGTCGGCCAGGCCAACTACGCCGCCGCCAACGCCGCCCTCGACGCGCTCGCCGAGCACCGGCGCGCGCAGGGGCTCCCGGCCCTCTCGCTGGCCTGGGGCCTGTGGCGGCAGGAGGCGGGCGGCATGACCGGCCACCTCGACGACGCCGCGCTCGCCCGCATGGCCCGCGCCGGGGTCGCCCCGCTGACGACCGAGGAGGGCCTGGCCCTGTTCGACGCCGCCCTCGGCTCCGACCGGGCGCTGCTCGTCCCGGCCCGCATCGCGGCCGGGGCGGCCGACGAGGCCCCGCCGATCCTGCGCGGCCTGGCCCGGCCGGTCAGGAAGCGGGCGACCACCGCCGGGTTCCGCGACCGCGTGGCCGGGCTGCCCGACGCCGAACGCGACCGGCTGGTGCTCGACCTGGTCCGCACCCACGTGGCCGGGGTGCTCGGGCACGCCGCGGCCGCCGCCGTGGAGCCGGGCCGCCCGTTCATGGAGCTCGGCTTCGACTCGCTCACCGCGGTCGAGCTGCGCAACCGGCTCGGCGCGGCCACCGGGCTGCGGCTGCCCGCGACGGTCATGTTCGACTATCCGTCGCCGCTCGGCCTGGCCGGGCACCTGTCGGCCCAGCTGACCGGCGACGGCTCCGGCGGCACCCCCGCGCTGGCCGACCTCGACCGCCTGGAGCTGCACCTGGCGGCCATGTCCGCGGGCGAGATCGCCCAGGCCGGGATCACCGCGCACCTCCAGGCGCTGCTCGCCCGTCTCGCTCCCCCGGAGGAGCCGGCGGAGGAGCGGCTCATCGGCGACACCGACGATGATCTCTTCGATTTCATCGACAAGGAATTCAGCTAGTCACCCCGACGATCGCAGAGGGTTCCCATGTCTAACGAGGACAAGCTCCGTGACTATCTCCGGCGGGTGACGGCCGACCTGCACCAGACCCGCCGCCGCCTCCAGGAGTTCGAGGCCGCCGACAGGGAGCCGATCGCGATCGTCGGCATGGGCTGCCGCTACCCGGGTGACGTGCGCTCGCCCGGCGACCTGTGGCGGCTCGTGTCCGAGGGCCGCGAGGGCATCACCCTGCCCCCGGAGACCCGGGGCTGGGACCTGGCCGCGCTGCACCACCCCGACCCCGACCACCAGGGGACCTCCTACTCCTTCGAGGGCGGTTTCCTGCACGGCGCGGAGGAGTTCGACCCCGAGTTCTTCGGCATCTCGCCCCGCGAGGCGCTGGCGATGGACCCGCAGCAGCGCCTGCTGCTGGAGGTGTCGTGGGAGGCCCTCGAACGGGCCGGGATCGACGCCCACTCCCTGAAGGGCTCGCCGACCGGCGTGTTCGCCGGGGTGATGTACCACGACTACGCCACCCGCCTGAACGCCGTCCCCGACGGCGTCGAGGGCTACCTCGGCACCGGCAACGCCGGCAGCGTCGTCTCCGGCCGCCTCTCCTACACCTTCGGGCTGGAGGGCCCGGCCGTCACCGTCGACACCGCCTGCTCCTCCTCGCTCGTCGCCCTGCACCTGGCGGTCGAGGCGCTGCGGCGCGGCGAGTGCTCGCTGGCGCTGGCCGGCGGCGTGACCGTGATGGCCACGCCCGCCGCCTTCATCGAGTTCTCCCGTCAGCGCGGCCTGGCCTCCGACGGCCGCTGCAAGGCCTTCTCCGCCGACGCCGACGGCACCGGCTGGGGCGAGGGCGCCGGAGTGGTCGTGGTCGAACGCCTCTCCGACGCGCTGGCCAACGGCCACCCGATCCTCGCCCTGGTCCGCGGCTCGGCCGTCAACCAGGACGGCGCCTCCAGCGGCCTGACCGCCCCGAACGGCCCCTCCCAGCAGCGGGTCATCCGCCAGGCGCTCGACTCGGCCCAGCTCGCCGCCTCCTACGTGGACGCGGTGGAGGCCCACGGCACCGGCACCACCCTCGGCGACCCGATCGAGGCCCAGGCCCTCCTCGCCACGTACGGCCAGGACCGGATCCTGCCCTTCTACCTGGGCTCCCTCAAGTCCAACATCGGCCACACGCAGGCGGCGGCCGGCATCGGCGGCGTCATCAAGATGGTCGAGGCGATGCGCCACGGCGTGCTGCCCCGGACCCTGCACGCCGGCGAGCCCAGCCCCCACGTCGACTGGACGGCCGGCAACGCCCGCCTGCTCACCGAGGCGGTCGACTGGCCCGAGACGGGCCGCCCCCGCCGGGCGGGCGTCTCGTCCTTCGGCTTCAGCGGCACCAACGCCCACGTCATCATCGAGCAGGCCCCCCCGCTCGACGAGCCCGAGACCGCCGAGGGCCCCGTGGTCCCGTGGGTCGTCTCCGCCCGCACCCCCGAGGCGCTGGACGCCCAGTTCAACGGCCTGAAGACCTTCCTGCACGACCACCCGGACGTCCGCGCCGCCGACGTCGCCTTCACCCTGGCGACCGGCCGGGCCGCGCTGGAGCGCCGGGCGGTCTTCCTCGGTTCGCTCGACGCCACCGCCGTGCGCGGGAAGGCGGCCCAGGGCGGCCTGGCCTTCCTGTTCACCGGCCAGGGCGCCCAGCGCGCGGCGATGGGCGCGGAACTCCGCGAGGCTTTCCCGGTGTTCGGGGAGGCCTTCGACGCGGCCGTGGATGCGCTGGCCGCCGCTGGCGCAGGTAAGGATCCGGCGTTCACGGCGGGTGGGCTCGGGCGGTTGCGTGAGGTGATCGCCAGCGGTGAGGGGCTGGACGAGACGGCGTTCACGCAGGCCGCGCTGTTCGCCTTCGAGGTCGCGCTGTTCCGGCTGATGCGGCATCTCGGCGTGCGGCCGGACTTCCTGGCCGGGCACTCCGTGGGCGAGATCGCCGCCGCGCACTGCGCGGGGGTGCTGTCGCTCGACGACGCCGCCACGCTGGTGGCCGCGCGCGGTGCGCTGATGGGGGCGCTGCCGCGTGGTGGGGCGATGGTCGCCATACAGGCCACGCCAGGCGAAATTTCGGGAAATATCGACATCGCGGCCGTCAACGGGCCCCGCTCCGTGGTCATCTCCGGACCTGAGGACACCGTGCTCGCCGAGGCCGCCCGGTTCGAGAAGACCAAGCGGCTGAACGTCTCCCACGCCTTCCACTCCCGCCTCATGGAGCCGATGCTCGGCGCGTTCCGGGCCGCGATCGGCGGCCTGACGTTCAACCCACCGGAGATCCCCGTCGTGACCTCGGGCGACGTCACCTCGCCCGACTACTGGACCGCTCACGTCCGGGACGCCGTGCGCTTCGCCGACGCCGTGCGGCGGCTGGAGACCGAGGGGGCGACCCGGTTCGTCGAGATCGGGCCCGAGGCCGTGCTGACCGCGATGGGTCAGGAGTGCGTCGAGGGCGACCACCTGTGGGTGCCCGCCGTGCGGGCGGGCCGCGAGGTCGCCTCGATCGCCGAGGGGCTCGCCCGGCTGCACGCCGACGGGTGCCGCGTCGACTGGGCGCCCTTCTTCCCGGGGGCGCGGCTGGTCGAGCTGCCCACCTACCCGTTCCAGCGGGAGCCCTACTGGTTGCAGGCCCCCGAGGGATGGGCGGGCGACGTCGCCTCGGCCGGTCTGGGCGCGACCGGTCACCCGCTGCTGGCCGCGTCGACCTCCGTCGCGGGGTCGGACGGCCTGCTGTTCACCGGCCGCCTGTCGGTCCGGACCCATCCGTGGCTGGCCGACCACGCCGTCGACGGGGTGGTGCTGCTGCCGGGCGCGGCGCTGGTCGAGCTGGCCGTGCGGGCCGGTGACCAGGCAGGATGCGACCTCGTCGAGGACCTGACCATCGAGGCCCCGGTGGTGCTCGACGGGCAGGTCCGGATCCAGGTGTCCGTCGAGCCCCCCGACGGCCACGGCCGCCGGGCCTTCCAGATCCACGGCCAGCTCGGCGACGACCCGTGGACGCGGCACGCCACCGGCGTCCTGACCTCCGGCGCGACCGTCCCGCAGGCCATCGCCTGGCCCCCGGCGGACGCCGAGCCCGTCGATCTCGACGGCTTCTACGACGCCTTCGCCGACGCCGGGTTCGGCTACGGCCCCGCCTTCCGCGGCCTGACCGCCGCCTGGCGCGCCGGCGGCGACGTCTACGCCGAGGTCGCCTTCGGCGGCGACACCGCCACCTTCGGCCTGCACCCGGCGCTGCTCGACGCGTCGCTGCACGCGATCGGCCTCGGCGCGATCACCTCGGACGGCCCGATGCTGCCGTTCTCCTGGTCCGACGTCGCCCTGCACGCCACCGGCGCGGCCGGGCTCCGCGTGCGGATCAGCCCTGCCGGCCCGGACACCGTGTCCATCGCGCTCGACAGCGCGTCGGGGGTGCCCGTCGCCCGCGTCGGCGCGCTCACCCTGCGGGCGCTGCCCTCCGGCGCGCTCGCCCGGCGGCGGGACGACCTGCTGACCGTGGAATGGACCCCGGTCCCGGCCACGGGTCAGCCGGTCGAGGCCCGGATCGTCCGGCCGCGTGACGTGGCGGAGGCGCTCGCGATCGTCCAGGAGGAGATCCCCCGCGACGGCCTGGTAGCCGTGGTCGCCCCCGTCGAGGGCGGTGACCTCGACCGGGCCGGGATCTGGGGCCTGGTGCGCTCGGCCCAGTCGGAGCACCCCGGGCGGTTCGTCCTCGTGGACGGCGACGACGTCGAGCTCGCGCTGCGCACGGGTGAGGAGCAGGTGCGGGTCCGCGACGGCGCGGCCACCGCCCCCCGGCTCGTGCGGGCCACCGGCGCGGACACGCCGCGGATCCACGGTCCCGTACTGATCACCGGCGCGACCGGGACCCTCGGCGGCCTCGTCGCCCGGCACCTCGTCACCGCCCACGGCGTGACCGACCTGGTGCTGGTCAGCCGGTCGGGTCGGGCGCCGGCGCTCGTCGAGGAGCTCACCGGCCTGGGCGCTCATGTGACGATGCGGGCCTGCGACGTCGCCGATCGCGCCGCGCTGTCCGCGCTGCTGGCTGAGCATCCGGTGCGCGGGGTCGTGCACGCCGCCGGGGTGCTCGACGACGGGGTCGTCGAGTCGCTCACCCCCGAACGCCTGGAGACGGTCTGGCGTCCCAAGGTCCAGGCCGCCGTCAACCTGCACGAACTCGCCGGAGACGTCGACCTGTTCGTGCTCTTCTCCTCGGCCGCCGGGGTGTTCGGCAACCCGGGGCAGGGCAACTACGCCGCCGCCAACGCCGCCCTCGACGCCCTGGCCGAGCACCGCCGCGCCTCGGGCCTGCCCGCCGTCTCGCTCGCGTGGGGGCTGTGGGAGGAGCGCAGCGGCCTCACCGCCGACCTCGACACCGGCAGGATGACCCGAGCCGGAGCCACCGCGCTCACCTCGGCGGAGGGCCTGGCCCTGTTCGACGCCGCGCTGGCCGCGCCGGAGGCGCTGCTGGTCCCGATCAAGCTCGACCCGCACCCGGGCGGTCCCGTCCCGCCGATGCTGCGGGCCCTGGTTCGGCCGGCCCGGCAGCGGAGCGCCGCCTCGGCCGTGTCGGCGACCGGCCTGGACGCGGCCGGGGTCCTCGACCTGGTCCGCACCCAGACCGCGCTCGTCCTGGGCCACGCGGGACCGCAGGCGGTGGACCCGGAGCGCCGTTTCTCCGCCCTCGGGTTCGACTCCCTGGCGGCCGTGGAACTGCGCAACCGCCTCGGCGCGGCGACGGGCCTGCGCCTGCCCGCCACCCTGATCTTCGACTACCCGACCCCGGCCGCGCTGGCCGGTCATCTGGCCGGAGCCGTGACCCCGTCGGCCGAGACCGTCACGAAGACGGCGGATGAGCCGATCGCGATCGTGGGCATGGCCTGCCGTTATCCCGGTGGCGTGCGGTCGCCCGAGGACCTGTGGCGGCTGGTCGCCTCCGGTGGCGACGGCATCTCCGCCTTCCCCGCCGACCGGGGCTGGGACCTCGCCGCCCTCCAGGGCGACGGCGACGCCGAGGGCTCCTCCCACACGGGCGAGGGCGGTTTCCTGTATGACGCGGGCCACTTCGACGCGGGCTTCTTCGGCATCTCCCCCCGTGAGGCCGTCGCCATGGACCCGCAGCAGCGGCTGCTCCTGGAGTCGTCGTGGGAGGCCCTTGAACGGGCCGGCATCGACCCGCACACGATGAAGGGCTCCCGCACGGGCGTGTTCGCCGGGGTCATGTACCACGACTACGCCACCCGGCCCGGCGCGCTCCCCGAGGGCGTCGAGGGCTACCTCGGCACCGGCACCTCGGGCAGCGTGGCGTCCGGCCGGATCGCCTACACCTTCGGACTGGAGGGCCCGGCGGTCACCGTCGACACGGCCTGTTCCTCCTCGCTGGTGGCGCTGCACCTGGCTGTCCAGGCACTGAGGCAGGGCGAGTGCGAGATGGCCCTGGCGGGCGGCGTGACGGTGATGGCCACGCCTGGGGCTTTCCTGGAGTTCAGCCGTCAGCGGGGGCTGGCCCCCGACGGCCGCTGCAAGCCCTTCGCCGCCTCGGCGGACGGCACCGGCTGGTCGGAGGGCGTCGGCGTACTCCTCGTCGAACGCCTGTCCGACGCTGTGAAGAAGGGTCACCCGGTCCTGGCCGTGGTGCGCGGTTCGGCCGTCAACCAGGACGGCGCGTCCAACGGCCTGACCGCCCCGAACGGCCCTTCGCAGCAGCGGGTGATCCGCCAGGCGCTGGCGGGCGCGGGACTCCGCCCCGGGCAGGTCGACGCCGTGGAGGCCCACGGCACCGGCACCACCCTGGGCGACCCCATCGAGGCCCAGGCAGTCCTCGCCACCTACGGCCAGGACCGCGAGAAGCCGCTGTGGCTGGGCTCATTGAAGTCGAACATCGGCCACACGCAGGCGGCGGCGGGCGTCGGCGGCGTCATCAAGATGGTCATGGCACTACGCCACGGCATGCTGCCCCGGACCCTCCACGTGGACGAGCCGTCACCCCACGTCGACTGGGAGTCGGGCGCGGTCGAACTCCTCACCGAGCCGGTGGCCTGGGAACGCGGCCGCGAACCGCGCCGGGCGGGCGTCTCGTCGTTCGGCTTCAGCGGCACCAACGCCCACGTCATCGTCGAAGAGGCCCCCGAAGCCACCGCCCCCGGACACCCAGCCTCCGCTGATCGCATGGCCCCGGGCTTGGCTGCGGCCGACCGCCCGGCGCTGCCGTGGCGGATCTCGGGCGCGTCTCCGGAGGCGGTCCGGGCGCAGGCCGCTCGGCTGCTCTCGCTCGACGCGCCGTGGGCCGACGTGGCGACGTCGCTGCTGGGACGGTCGGCGTTCGACCACCGGGCGATGGTCTCCTCGATCGCCGAACTCCAGGCGTTGGCGGATGGAGGCCTGGCTGTCGGCAGGCGTGTCGATGGGGCGGTGGCCTTTCTGTTCACCGGGCAGGGGGCTCAGCGGGTGGGGATGGGGGCGGAGCTTCGGGAGGCGTTCCCGGTTTTCGCCGCCGCGTTCGATGCGGTCTGTGCTCATCTCGCTCCCGAGGTGCCCTCGGTGATCCTCTCGGGGGAGGGGCTGGGGGAGACGGCGTACACGCAGCCTGCGACCTTTGCCTTCGAGGTGGCGCTGTTCCGGCTGCTGGAGTCGTGGGGAATGGTCCCCGATTTCGTGGCGGGGCACTCGATCGGGGAGATCGCCGCCGCGCATGTGGCGGGGGTGCTGTCGCTGGAGGAGGCCTGCGCGCTGGTGACCGCACGGGCCTCGTTGATGCAGGCGCTTCCCCCCGGTGGGGCGATGGTCGCCATACAAGCCGCGCCGGGCGAAATTTCGGGAAATGTCGACATCGCGGCCATCAACGGCGCCCGGTCCGTCGTCATCTCGGGGCCGGAAGACGTCGTGCTCGCCGAGGCGGCGCGGTTCGAGAAGACCAAGCGGCTGAACGTCTCCCACGCGTTCCACTCCCGCCTGATGGACCCCATGCTGGAGGAGTTCCGGCAGGTCTGCGAAGGCTTCACCTACCACGAGCCCACCCTTCCGTTCGAGGGCGGCCGGGACGCCGGCTACTGGGTCCGGCACGTCCGCGACGCCGTGCGGTTCCACGACACGATCGAGCGGCTCAAGGCCGCCGGGGTGACGGTGTTCGCCGAGGTCGGGCCCGATGCGGTGCTGACGCCGATGGTCGACGGCGACACCGTGCCGCTCCAGCGGGGGACCGGCGAGGTCGCCGCGCTCACCGCCGGGCTCGGCGCGCTCTGGGTGCGCGGGGTCGACGGCGGCTGGCCGGAGTCGTTCGAGCAGGGCTCCCGCGTCGACCTGCCGACCTACGCGTTCCAGCACGAACGCCACTGGCTGGAGCCGGTCCCCGAGGCGGTCGCCGCCGACGGCGCGTTCTGGTCGGCGGTCACCCGGGACGACGCCGAGGGCCTGGCCGCCGAGCTGGACCTGCCGGCCGAGCAGGTCGCCGGGGTGCTGCCCGCCCTCGCCGACTGGCACCGCCGCCGCCGGACCCGTGACCGGCTCGACGCCTGGCGGTACGACGTCACCTGGGCGCCCGTCGAAGCGTCGGGCCGGGTGACCGGGACGTGGCTCGTCGTCCATGACGGGACGGAACCCGAGGTGGCCGAGGCGCTGCGGGAGCAGGGGGCCACCGTCGTGGCCGCCGCCTTCGGAGACGGGATCCCCGAAGGCCGGTTCGCCGGGGTCGTGTCGACGCTGACGAGCCTCGCCGACACCGTGGCGCTCGTCCAGGCCGGAATCCCGGCCCCCTTGTGGTGCCTGACCTCCGGGGCGGTCGCCGTGCGGACGGAGGAGCGGGCCGCGCTCGACCCCGACCAGGCCTCGATCTGGGGGTTCGGCCGGGTCGTCGCGCTGGAGCACCCCGACCGCTGGGGCGGGCTCGTCGACGTCGCCGCCGGCTGCGCCGACCGGGTTCCGGCCGTGCTCGCCGGAGCCGAGGACCAGGTCGCCGTCCGGGCCTCCGGGGTCTTCGGGCGGCGGCTCACCCGGGCGGGCGACCGTCCCGCCGGGGATTGGCGGTCGCCGGAGAACGTGCTGGTCACGGGCGGTACGGGTGCTCTCGGCGGCCAGGTCGCGCGCTGGCTCGCCGGTCGGGGGGCACGCCGTCTGGTGCTCGCCGGGCGGCGCGGGCCCGGCGCGCCGGGCGCGGCCGACCTGGCCGCGGAACTGACCGAGCTGGGGGCCGAGGTCTCCGTCGTGGCCTGCGACGCGGCCGACCGGGACGCGCTCGCCGCGCTGCTGGCCGCCCATCCCGTGGAGGCGGTGTTCCACACGGCCGGGGTGCTCGACGACGGGGTCGTCTCCGCGCTCACCCCCGAACGGCTGGAGACCGTGCTGCGGGCCAAGCGCACCGCGGTCCGGAACCTGCATGACCTCGCCGGGGACCTCACCGACCTCGTGCTGTTCTCCTCGCTAGCCGGGGCGATCGGCTCCGCCGGGCAGGCCGGGTACGCCGCCGCCAACGCCTACCTCGACGCCTTCGCCGAGGCCCGCAGGGGCGCCGGGCTCCCGGCCACGTCGATCGCCTGGGGCCCGTGGGCCGAGGGCGGCATGGCCACCGCGCTCGCCGACCGGATGGCCCGGGGCGGACTGCCGCCCATGCCGGCCGACCTGGCGATCCGGGCGCTCCAGCGCACGCTCGACCGGGGCGACGTGACGCCCGTGGTCGTGGACGTCGCCTGGGAGCGGTTCGCGCCCGCCTTCACCGCCACCCGGCCGTCTCCGCTCCTGACGGCGTTCGGCGGGACCGCGCCCCGCGCCGCCGCCGGGCCGTCCGGCGAGAAGGACCTGCTCGGACTGGTCAGGGAGACCGTCGCCGCCGCGCTCGGGCACGCCTCCGCCGACGAGGTCGAGCCCGGCAAGGCGTTCAAGGCGCTCGGGTTCACCTCGCTCACGGCCGTCGAACTCAGGAACCGGCTGTCGGTGGTGACCGGCCTGGCCCTGCCGCCGACGCTGATCTACGACCACCCGACGCCCGCCGCGCTGGCCGCCCACCTGACGGCCGAGATGGGCGGCGGCAGCCGTACGGAGACCAAGACCGTCGTCATCAGCGCCGACGACGAGCCGATCGCGATCGTGGGCATGGGCCTGCGCTTCCCCGGAGGGGTCGAGACGCCCGCCGACCTGTGGCGGCTGCTGCTCGACGGGCGGGACGCCGTCACCGGCTTCCCCGACGACCGGGGCTGGGACGTGGCCGCGCTCTACCACCCCGACCCCGACAATCCGGGCACCTCCTACGCCCGGGAGGGCGGCTTCCTGACCGGCGCGGCCGACTTCGACGCCGCGTTCTTCGGCATCTCCCCGCGCGAGGCGCTGGCGATGGACCCGCAGCAGCGGCTCCTGCTGGAGATCTCGTGGGAGGCGATGGAGCGCGCGGGCATCGACCCGGCGGCGCTGCGGGAGTCGCGCACCGGCGTGTTCGTCGGCACCAACGGCCAGGACTACGTGAACCTCGCCGCCCACGCGGAAGGGGTCGAGGGCTACCTGGGCACCGGCAACGCGGCGAGCGTCGTGTCGGGCCGGCTGTCCTACGCGTTCGGGTTCGAGGGCCCGGCCGTGACCGTCGACACCGCCTGCTCAGCCTCGCTGGTCGCGCTGCACCTCGCGGTTCAGGCGCTGCGGCAGGGCGAGTGCTCGCTGGCCCTCGCGGGCGGCGTCACGATCATGTCGACGCCGGGGGCGTTCATCGAGTTCTCCCGCCAGCGCGGGCTCGCCGCCGACGGCCGCTGCAAGGCGTTCGCCGGGGCGGCCGACGGCACGGGCTGGGGCGAGGGCGCCGGGGTCGTGCTGGTCGAACGGCTCTCCGACGCGGTCGCCAACGGCCACCGGGTCCTCGCGGTGGTGCGCGGCTCGGCCGTCAACCAGGACGGCGCGTCCAACGGCCTGACCGCGCCCAACGGCCCGTCGCAGCAGCGCGTCATCCGCCAGGCCCTCGCCAACGCCCGCCTCACGACTGAGGACGTCGACGCGGTCGAGGCCCACGGCACCGGCACGATGCTGGGCGACCCGATCGAGGCCCAGGCCCTGCTGGCCACCTACGGCCGCGACCGCGCCGAACCGCTCCTGCTCGGCTCGATCAAGTCGAACATCGGCCACACCCAGGCCGCCGCCGGCATCGCCGGCATCATGAAGATGGTCCTGGCCCTGGACCACGGCGTCCTGCCCAGGACCCTGCACGTGGACGAGCCCACCCCCCACGTCGACTGGTCGGCGGGCGCCGTCGAACTCGTCACCGAGACGACCCCCTGGCCGGAGACCGGCCGCCCACGCCGCGCGGCGGTCTCGTCGTTCGGCTTCAGCGGCACCAACGCCCACACCATCCTCGAAGCCGCGCCAGCCCCTTCGCCACAGGCGGAGGGGAGCGACGCCCCGGCGCGACCGAACCCCTTGGCCATCCCGCAGTCGGTCGACGGCCCCGTGGCGCAGGTTGTGCCAACTCGCCCGACTTCGGCCGACGGGCCGGTGCCCCTGGTTTTCTCGGCCCGGACCGACGAGGCGCTGCGGGAGCAGGCGCGGCGGCTCGCCGCCCACGTGGCCGGTGCGGCGGTTCCGCTGGCTGATGTCGCGTTCACGCTGGCCACCGGGCGGAGTCCGCTGGAGCGGCGGGGTTCGGTGGTCGCGCGCGATCACGCCGAGGCCGCCGCGCTGCTGAGCGCGTTCGCCGAGAGCGGGCTCGCCGAGGAGGCGCCTGCCGCGTCCACCCTCGCGTTCCTGTTCACCGGTCAGGGCGCGCAGCGGCCCGGGATGGGGGAGGGGCTCTACGCGCGCTTCCCCGTCTTCGCCGAGGCGTACGACGCCGTGCTCGACCTGCTCGACCCCGGCCTCCGCCGGGTGGTGGAGAGCGGCGAGGGGCTCGACGACACCGGTCACACCCAGCCGGCGATCTTCGCCTTCGAGGTGGCGCTCTACCGGCTGGTCGAGTCGTGGGGCATCCGGCCCGACCACGTCGCCGGTCACTCGATCGGTGAGATCGCCGCCGCTCATGTGGCCGGGGTGCTGTCTCTGGAAGACGCCTGCGTGCTCGTCAACGCGCGGGGCTCGTTGATGCAGGCCCTTCCGGTCGGTGGGGCGATGGTCGCCATACAGGCCACGCCAGGCGAAATTTCGGGAAATGTCGACATCGCCGCCATCAACGGGCCTCGGTCCGTGGTCATCTCGGGGCCCGAAGACGTGGTGCTGGCCGAGGCCGCGCGGTTCGAGAAGACCAAGCGGCTCTCCGTCTCCCACGCGTTCCACTCGTCGCTGATGGACCCGATGCTGGCGGACTTCCGCCGGGTCGCCGAGACCCTCACCTTCCACGAACCCGCCATCCCCTTCGAGGGGGGCCGCGACGCCGACTACTGGGTCGGCCACGTCAGGGAGCCGGTCAGGTTCCTCGACACGGTGCGCGCGCTGGAGAACCAGGGGGTGACGGCGTACCTGGAGATCGGGCCCGACGGCATCCTCACCGCGGCCGCCGCCGACTGCCTGGAGGACGAGGCGGCCCTGATCGCCACGTCCCGGCGCGACCGCGACGAGGCGGCCACCCTGCTGGCCGCCGTCGCCCGTCTCCACTCCCACGGCCGCGGCCCCGACTGGGCCGCCGTCCTTCCCGGGGCCCGGCTGACCGACCTGCCGACCTACGCCTTCGAACGCCGCCGCTACTGGCCCGGGACCACCCCGCGCCGCGCGGACACCGCCGACGAAGGTTTCTGGGACGCGGTCGACCGCGGCGACGTCGACGCCCTGGCCGGGGCGCTGGCCCTCGACGACCACGAGACGCTGGGGGCGCTGCTGCCGTCGCTGGCGGCGTACCGGAGAAGGCACCGCGACCACTCCGCCGCCGACGGCCTGCGCTACCACGTGCGCTGGACGGAGATCGCCCCCGCCGCCACGGCTGCTCCCGGGACCTGGCTCCTGGTCGGCCCCGACCACGGCCTCACCGCCGCCCTCGAATCGCAGGGCGGCCGGGTCGTCGCCCTCCCGGCGGCGGACGGCCGGGAGGCCACCGCCGTGGCCCTGCGCGGCCTCGACGGCACCCCCTTCGACGGCGTCCTGTCGACGCTGGCCCTGGACGGCCGCCCGCTCGCGGACACGCTCGCGCTGGTCCAGGCCCTGGGTGACGCGGGCATGAGCGCCCCCCTCTGGGTCGCGACCCGGACCGGTCAGCGGGGCGACGCCGTCTGGGGGCTCGCCGTGGTCGCCGCGCTGGAGCACCCCGAGCGCTGGGGCGGCTTCGTCGACCTGCCCGGCGATCCCGACCCCGCCCGGCTGGCCGCCGCGCTCACGTCCGGGGAGGACCAGGTCGCCCTCACCGGAGGCGGCACACTTGCGCGCCGCCTGGTGCGGCCCGCCGCCTCCTCTCCGGTACGCGCCTGGCGTCCCACCGGCACCACCCTGATCACCGGCGGAACCGGGGCGGTGGGCGGGCACGTCGCCCGATGGCTGGCGGAGAACGGCGCGGAGCACCTGCTGCTCGTCAGCCGTAGGGGCCCGGACGCGCCCGGCGCGGCCGAGCTCGCCGCCGGGCTGGACACCAGGGTCACTCTCGCCGCCTGCGACGTCTCCGACCGGGCGCAGGTCGAGGCGCTGCTCCGGGAGCACGACGTCACCTCCGTCTTCCACGCCGGCGGGGTGCTCGACGACGGCGTCGTCGAGTCGCTCACGCCCGAGCGGCTGGCCACGGTCATGCGGGCCAAGGCCGACGCCGCGCGGCACCTCGACGAGCTCGCCGGGGACGTCGACGCGTTCGTGCTGTTCTCCTCCTTCGCGGGCACTCTCGGCGTGGCGGGCCAGGGCAACTACGCCGCTGCCAACGCCGCGCTCGACGCCCTCGCCCGCGACCGCCGGGAGCGCGGCCTGACCGCCACCTCGATCGCCTGGGGTCCCTGGGACGAGGGCGGCATGGCCGACGGCGGGAAGGCGGTCCGGATGCGCCGGGGCGGCGTGCGCCCCCTCGCGCCGGTCCGGGCGCTGGCGGCGCTCCAGCGGGCGCTCGACGACGACGAGACCCACCTCGTCGTGGCCGACGTCGACTGGGACGTCTTCGCCCCCGCGTACACCGTGACCCGGAAGAGCCCGCTGATCAGCGGGTTCGCCACCGACCCCGGGCACGACACGGCGAACCTGGCGGCCCGGCTCGCCGAGGCGCAGCCCGCCGAGCGGGAGCGCATCCTGGTCGACGCCGTGCTCGCCCAGGTCGCGGCGGTGCTCGGGCACACGGGGTCGGGGGAGATCGCGCTCTCGCGGCCGTTCAAGGAGCTCGGGTTCGACTCGCTCACCTCGGTCGAGCTGCGCAACCGGCTCGGGGCGGCCACGGGCGCGAAGCTCCCGGCCACCCTGATCTTCGACTATCCGACCCCGCAGGCCCTCGTGGGGCTGCTGAAGACCACGCTGCTGCCGGACGAGTCGGACGGCGCGACCGTGCTGGCCGAGCTCGACCGGCTCGACGACGCCCTCGCCTCGGCCGAGCCGGACACGCTGACCCGTACCAAGATCACCCTCCGGCTCCAGGCGCTGATGTCGCGCTGGACCGGCTCCGCCGGGGCGGGCGGCGGCGCGGCGACGTTCGACGACGCGTCCGACGACGAGCTGTTCGCATTAATCAATGGGGAGCTCGGAAAATAGCAAGCGCTATTGATTCGCTATTCGGCGCTATTCCTGCCGGTCGCTGTTCTCGCAGGTAGAGGACGGGGCCGGCAGGGGTGCGTAGGGGTTGTTGGCCAGATCTGCCGCCACATAACGTTGCGAACGAAATTCGCGAAATGGCGATAGGTGTGAAAAGCGAAAATGCCGACGACCTGGGCCGGACACTCTTACGGGGTGGCATCGAATGGCGAATGAAGAGACGCTCCGCGAGTACCTCAAACTGGCCATGGCCGACTTGCAGCAGACCCGGCACCGGCTGAGGGAGCTGGAGGCCGACGCGACCGAACCGATCGCGATCGTCGGCATGAGCTGCCGCTTCGCGGGCGGCGTGCGCACCCCCGAGGACCTGTGGCGGCTGCTCGCCGACGGCGGCGACGCCGTCGGGGGCTTCCCCGACGACCGGGGCTGGGACCTCGACGCCCTGTACGACCCCGATCCCGACCGCCCCGGGACCAGCTACACCCGCGAGGGCGGCTTCCTGACCGGCGCCGGAGACTTCGACGCCGGTCTGTTCGGCATCTCGCCCCGGGAAGCCCTCGCCATGGACCCGCAGCAGCGGCTGCTGCTGGAGACGTCCTGGGAGGTGCTGGAGCGCGGCGGCGTCGACCCCCTCTCGCTCAAGGGCAGCCAGACCGGCGTCTTCATCGGCACCAACGGCCAGGACTACGCCGGCCTGCTGGTCGCCTCCGAGGACGGCGTCGGCGGCTTCGTCTCCACCGGCAACGCGGCCAGCGTCGTGTCGGGCCGCATCAGCTACGCCTTCGGCCTGGAGGGCCCGGCCGTCACCGTCGACACGGCGTGCTCGGCCTCCCTCGTCGCCCTGCACCTGGCGGTCCGGTCGCTGCGCTCGCGCGAGTGCTCGGCCGCCATCGCGGGCGGCATCACGATCATGTCGACGCCGGGCGCGTTCGTGGAGTTCTCCCGCCAGCGCGGCCTGGCCGAGGACGGCCGCTGCAAGGCCTTCGCCGCCGGGGCCGACGGCACCGGCTGGGGCGAGGGCGTCGGCATGCTCCTGCTGATGCGCCTCTCGGACGCCCGCCGCCTCGGCCACGAGGTGCTCGCCGTGGTCCGCGGCTCGGCCGTCAACCAGGACGGCGCGTCCAACGGCCTGACCGCCCCCAACGGCCTGTCCCAGCAGCGCGTCATCCTCCAGGCCCTCGCCGACGCCCGGCTCACCACCCGGGACGTGGACGCCGTCGAGGCCCACGGCACCGGCACGACGCTGGGCGACCCGATCGAGGCCCAGGCGCTGCTGGCCACCTACGGCCAGGACCGCGCCGAACCGCTGCGGCTCGGCTCGGTGAAGTCGAACCTCGGCCACACGCAGGCCGCCGCCGGCGTGGCGGGCGTCATGAAGATGGTCCTGGCGATGCGCCACGACGTGCTCCCCAAAACCCTCCACGTCGACGCCCCCACCCCCCACGTCGACTGGACGGCCGGTTCGGTCGAGCTCCTCGCCGACGCCCTGCCGTGGCCCCGGCGCGACCGGCCCCGCCGCGCGGGCGTCTCGTCGTTCGGCGTCAGCGGCACCAACGCCCACGTCCTGATCGAAGAGGCCCCCGAGGCCGAGGAGGCCGACCGGGAACCCGCGACTCCGGGTGGTCCCCGCTCGACGGCGCCGTGGGTGGTGTCCGGCAAGACCGCCGACGCGCTCGGCGCGCAGGCCGCGCGCCTTCTCGACGTCACGGGAGCGTCCGAGGACGTCGCCCATTCGCTGCTCACCACCCGGGCCACCCTGGAGCACCGGGCCGTCGTCTTCGACGCCGACGCGCTCCGCGCCCTCGCCGCCGGTGAGCAGGCCCCCGGTCTCGTCCGAGGCGTGGCGTCCCCGGCGGCCGACCGGGTGGCGTTCGTCTTCCCCGGCCAGGGCTCCCAGTGGGCCGGCATGGCGGCCGAGCTGATGGACGCCTCGCCGGTCTTCGCGGCCCGGATGGAGGAGTGCGCCGCCGCGCTCCGCCCGCACGTCGACTGGGACCTGATCGAGGTCGCCCGGGGCGGCGAGCTGGAGCGGGTCGACGTGGTCCAGCCGGTGCTGTGGGCCGTGATGGTCTCGCTCGCCGCCCTCTGGCGGCACCACGGCGTCGAGCCCTCGGCCGTCGTCGGCCACTCCCAGGGTGAGATCGCCGCCGCCTGCGTCGCCGGCGCGCTCAGCGTCGAGGACGCCGCCGCCGTCGTGGCGCTGCGCAGCAAGGCGATCCTGGCGCTGGCCGGGCGCGGCGGCATGATGTCCGTCGCGCTGCCCGCCTCCGAGCTGGTCCTGGACGACCGGCTGTCGATCGCCGCGATCAACGGCCCGTCGTCGGTCGTGGTCTCGGGTGATGTGGACGCCATCGAGGAGCTCAGAGCGTCCCTGACCGCCAGGACCCGGGTCATCCCGGTCGACTACGCGAGCCATTCGCACCACGTGGAGGAGATCCACGACGAACTTCGAGCGCTGTTGGCACAGATCTCGCCACGTGTCAGCGACGTCCCGTTCTTCTCCACGGTGACCGCCTCCTGGCTCGACACCACCACGATGGACGCCGAGTACTGGTACCGGAACCTCCGCAACACCGTCCGGCTGGAAGAGGTCACCCGGGCGCTGGGCGAGCAGGGGTTCGGCGCGTTCGTCGAGGTCAGCCCGCATCCCGGGCTCACCGCCGCCATCCAGGACACCGTCGAGAACGCGACCGTCGCCGGCACGCTGCGCCGCGGCGAGGGCGGCCCGGCCCGCTTCCTGGCCTCGCTCGCCGAGGTCCACGTCGCCGGGGGGACCGTCGACTGGCGGCTGTCCGGCCGCCGCGTGCCACTGCCGACCTACCCGTTCCGGCAGGAGCGGTTCTGGCCCCGGCCGGCCACCGGCTCCGGCGACGTCACCGCCGCCGGGCTCACCGCCCCCGGGCATCCGCTGCTGGGGGCCGCCGCGCCGCTGGCCGACGCGGGCGGGTTCCTGTTCACCGGGCGGATCGGCCTGCGCACCCACCCCTGGCTCGGCGACCACGTGGTCGACGGCACGGTCCTGCTGCCCGGCACCGCCTTCGTCGAGATGGCGCTGCGCGCGGGCGACGAGACGGGCTGCGCGCTCGTCGAGGACCTCACCCTGGAGGCCCCGCTGACCCTGACCGGCCAGGAGCCGGTCACCGTGCAGGTCGCCGTGACCGCCGGGCGGTCGATCACCATCCACTCCCGGCGCGGCGACGACGACCCGTGGACGCGCCACGCCACCGGCACCCTGGCACCCGCCGCCCCGGCGGGGGAGGGGCTCGTGACGTGGCCGGTGGGCGAGGCCGTACCGCTCGACGGCTTCTACGACTCGCTCGCCGAGGCCGGGTTCGCCTACGGTCCCGCCTTCCAGGGCCTCCGGCGCGCCTGGCGCGACGGCGACGACCTCTACGCGGAGATCTCCCTGCCGCCCGCGCCGGGGTTCGGCATCCACCCGGCCCTGCTCGACGCGGCCCTGCACACCGGCTTCCTGCGCGCCGACGGCACGCCCGGCCTCCCGTTCGCCTGGTCCGACGTCGCCCTGCACGCCACCGGCGCGACCGAACTCCGGGTCCGCCTCACCCCGACCGGCCCCGGCACGGTCACGATCACCGTGGCCGACCCGACCGGCGCTCCCGTCGCCACCATCGGCGCGCTGACCTCCCGCGCCCCCGAGAAGGCCACCACCCACCACGACGCCTTCTACACGCTCGACTGGCGGCCGGTGACCCCGGCGGGCGACGCGCCCGGCCACACGGTGGTCCGGTTCGCCCCCGAGTCCGCCGACGACATCCCGCTCGCGGCCCGCCGCGCCACCGCCCAGGCCCTCGCGCACCTCCAGGCCGACACAGACGGGATCGTCGTCTTCGCCACCTCCGGCGCGGTCGGCGTCGGCGACGAGGACGTCACCGACCTGGTGAACGCGCCCGTCTGGGGCCTGGTCCGGTCGGCCCAGTCCGAGACCCCGGGCCGGTTCGTCCTGGTCGACACCGACGACGACGCCATGATCGCCGAGGCCGTCGCGACCGGCGAACCGCAGGTCGTGGTCCGGCACGGGGAGTTCCTCGCGCCCCGCCTGGTCAGGGCCCCGCTCCCCGGGCCGGGACCCGCTTTCGACGGGACCGTCCTGGTCACCGGCGGCACCGGCACGCTCGGCGGCCTGGTCGCCCGCCACCTCGTCACCGCCCACGGCGTCACCAGCCTGGTCCTGGTCAGCCGCACCGGGCGCGCCCCCGAGCTGGTCGCCGAGCTGACCGCGCTGGGCGCGGACGTCGTGGCCGAACCGTGCGACGTCACCGACCGGGCCCAGCTCGCCGCCCTCTTCGACCGGCACGCCGTCGCGGCCGTCGTCCACACGGCGGGCGCGCTCGACGACGGCGTGATCGCCTCGCTCACCCCCGACCGGCTCGACGCCGTGTTCGCGCCCAAGGTCGACGCCGTGCTGCACCTGCACGAGCTGACCGAGGGCCCGCTGATCCTCTTCTCGGCCGCCGCCGGCATCCTCGGCGGGCCCGGCCAGGGCAACTACGCCGCCGCGAACGCCTTCACCGACGCGCTGGCCCGGCACCGCCGTCACCACGGTCGCCCGGCGACCGCGCTGGCCTGGGGGTTCTGGGCCGAGCGCAGCGGCCTGACCGGTCACCTCGACGAGACCCAGGTCGGCCGGATGGGCCGTTCGGGCGTCGCCCCGCTCGCCTCCGCCGAGGGCCTGGCGCTGTTCGACGCGGGCGTGGCCTCCGGCGCGCCGCTGGTCGTGCCGGTCCGGCTCGACCTGGCGGCCGTGCGGCGGTCGGGACAGGTCCCGCCGCTGCTGCGCGCGCTCGTCCGGGCGCCGTCGCGGCGGGTGGCCGAGACCGCCGGGGCCGACTCGTTCGCCGACCGGCTGGCCGCCGCCCCCGCCCGGGAGCGGTTCCTGCTCGACCTCGTCGCGTCGCAGGTCGCGACCGTCCTCGGCTACGCCACCCCCGAGGCGCTCGACACCACCCGCGCCTTCAAGGAGCTCGGTTTCGACTCCCTCACGGCGGTCGACCTGCGCAACCGGCTGAGCTCAGCCACCGGGCTGAAGCTGCCCGCCACGCTGGTCTTCGACTATCCGAACCCCGAGGCGCTGGCGGCGTACCTGCTGGGCCGCTTCGCCGGGGCGGCCGCGACCGCGCCGAAGCGGGCGAGGGCCGCCGCCGACGAGCCGGTCGCGATCGTCGGCGTCGGCTGCCGCTACCCCGGCGGGGTCCGCTCGCCCGAGGACCTCTGGCGGCTGGTCTCCGAGGGCGTCGACGCCGTCTCGGCCTTCCCCGCCGACCGGGGCTGGGACCTCGACGCCCTGTACGACCCCGACCCCGACCACCCCGGCACCAGCTACGCCCGCGAGGGCGGCTTCCTCGACGGGGTGGCCGACTTCGACGCCGCCTTCTTCGGCATCTCCCCGCGCGAGGCCCTCGCGATGGACCCGCAGCAGCGCCTGCTGCTGGAGACCTCGTGGGAGGCGTTCGAGCGTGCGGGCATCCGCCCCGAGTCGGTCCGGGGCAGCCTGACCGGCGTGTTCGCCGGGGTCATGTACCACGACTACGCCGGGCACCTCATCGCCGGCGGCGACGACCTGACCGAGCTGGAGGGATACCTCGGCAACGGCAGCGCGGGCAGCGTCGCCTCGGGGCGGGTCGCCTACTCGTTCGGGCTGGAGGGCCCGGCCGTCACCGTCGACACGGCGTGTTCGTCGTCGCTGGTCGCGCTGCACCTGGCCGCCCAGGCGCTGCGCAACGGCGAGTGTGATCTGGCGCTGGCGGGCGGCGTGACCGTGCTGGCCACCCCCGGCCTGTTCACCGAGTTCAGCAAGCAGCGCGGCCTGGCCGCCGACGGCCGGTCGAAGGCGTTCGCCGCCCAGGCCGACGGCGCCGGGTTCGCCGAGGGCGTCGGCATGCTGCTGCTGGAGCGCGTCTCCGACGCCCGGCGCAACGGCCACCCGATCATGGCCGTGATCAAGGGCTCGGCCGTCAACCAGGACGGCGCGTCCAACGGCCTGACCGCCCCCAACGGCCCCTCCCAGCAGCGCGTCATCCGCCAGGCCCTTGCCTCCGCCGGGCTGACCCCCGCCGAGGTCGACGCCGTCGAGGCCCACGGCACCGGCACCACCCTGGGCGACCCCATCGAGGCGCAGGCCCTCCTCGCCACCTACGGCCAGGACCGCGACGAACCCGCCTGGCTGGGCTCGATCAAGTCGAACATCGGGCACACCCAGGCCGCGGCGGGCGTCGCCGGCGTCATCAAGATGGCGATGGCCCTCCAGCACGAGACGCTGCCGAAGACCCTGCACGTCGACGCCCCCTCGCCCCACGTCGACTGGACCGAGGGCGCGGTGGAGCTCCTCACCGGCAACCGCCCCTGGCCGCGCACCGGCCGCCCCCGCCGCGCCGCCGTCTCCTCGTTCGGCGTCAGCGGCACCAACGCCCACACGATCATCGAAGAGGCCCCCGAGCCGAAGCCCCGCCCGGCCGTGCCGCACGAGGGCCCGGTCGCCTGGCCCGTCTCCGCCAAGACGGCCCAGGCGCTCCAGTCGCAGCTCGACCGCCTCCGCGAGGCCGTCGACCTCACGACCCCCGCCCACGACGTGGCCGCGTCCCTGATCGGCGGCCGGTCGGCCTTCGACCACCGCGCGGTCGTCGTGGGCACGACCACCGGGGAACTGCTCGCGGCCACCCCGGTCACCGGCTCCGTGGTCCCCGGCGGCGACCGGGTCGTCATGGTCTTCCCCGGCCAGGGCTCCCAGTGGGTCGGCATGGCCGCAGAGCTCATGGACACCGCACCCGTGTTCGCGGCGCGGATGGCCGAGTGCGCGGAGGCTCTCGCGCCCCACGTCGACTGGTCGCTCCTGGACGTGGTCCGGGGCGGCTCGCTCGACCGCGTGGACGTGGTCCAGCCCGTGCTGTTCTCGGTGATGGTCTCCCTCGCGGAACTCTGGCGCTCCCACGGCGTCGAACCGGCCGCCGTCGTCGGCCACTCGCAGGGCGAGATCGCCGCCGCCTGCGTCGCGGGCGCGCTCAGCCTGGCCGACGCCGCAGCGGTCGTGGCGCTGCGCAGCAAGGCCATCCTGGCCCTCGCGGGTCGCGGCGGCATGATGTCGGTCGCGCTGCCCGCCGCCGAGCTCGACCTCGGCGACCGCCTGTCGATCGCGGCGATCAACGGCCCGTCGTCGGTCGTGGTCTCCGGCGACGTGGACGCCATCGAGGAACTCCGCGCCGGCCTCCAGGCCCGCACCCGGGTCATCCCGGTCGACTACGCCAGCCACTCCCACCACGTGGAGGAGATCCACGACGAACTGCGGGCGTTATTGGCGGAAATTTCGCCACGTGTCAGCGAGGTCCCGTTCTTCTCCACGGTGACCGCCTCCTGGCTCGACACGACCACGATGGACGGCGAGTACTGGTACCGGAACCTGCGCAACACCGTCCGCCTGGAGGAGGCGACCCGGGCTCTCGTCGAGCAGGGTTACGGTTCGTTCGTCGAGGTCAGCCCGCATCCCGGTCTCCTGGTCGGCATCCAGGAGACGCTCGACGCGATGGAGTCGGGCGCGGCCGTCGTCGGCACCCTCCGGCGTGGCGAGGGCGGCCTGACGCGCTTCCTCACCTCGGTCGCCGAGGCCCACGTCCGGGGCGTCCGGGTCGACTGGAAGGTCACCGGCAACGCCGTCGACCTGCCCACCTACGCCTTCCAGGGGCGGCGCTTCTGGCCCGCCCCCGCCGAACCCGCCGCCGCGACCGCCGAGGACGCCGCGTTCTGGCGGGCCGTCGACTCCGGCGACCTCGACCTCGACGTCTCCCGCGAGGCCCTCGACGAGGTCCTCCCGGCCCTGGCCGCCTGGCGGCGCACCCGCGACGAGCTGGCCGTCCTCGACGGCTGGCGCTACACCATCACCTGGAAGCCCGTGCAGATCGGCGGCGCTCCCACCGGCCGCTGGCAGGTCCCCGCGACGCTGGAGCTGCCGCTGGACACCACCTCCGAGGGCGAACTCCAGGGCGTGATCCTGCACAACCCATCGCTGGAGGAGCTGCTCGCGGCCGTCCAGGACCCGCCGGCGAAGATCTGGGTCGTCACCTCGGGGGCCGTCGCCACCGGGAAGGCCGACAGGGTCGACCGTCCCGAGCGCGCCCAGCTCTGGGGCCTGGGCCGGGTCGCCGGGCTGGAGATCCCGGGCAGCTGGGGCGGCCTGATCGACGTGCCGGAGGAGCTGGACGAGAGAGCGGCGGCCCGCCTGGTCGCCGTGCTCGCCGGGGACGAGGACCAGGTCGCGATCCGCGCGGGCGGCGTCTTCGCCCGCAGGCTCGTCCACGCGCCCAAGCCCGCCGCCACCACCCCGTGGACGCCGCGCGGCACCGTCCTGGTCACCGGAGGCACCGGCGCGCTCGGCGGGCACGCCGCCCGCTGGCTGGCCCGCAACGGCGCCGAGCGCCTGATCCTCGTCTCGCGGCGGGGGCCCGACGCGCCCGGCGCGGCCCAGCTCGTGGAAGAACTTCCGGCGACCGTGGTCGCGTGTGACATCGCCGACCGGCAGGCGGTCGAGGAGCTCGTCGCGGCCCACCGCATCGACGCCGTCGTGCACACGGCCGGCGTCGGGCAGCAGACCCCGCTCGCCGACATCACCCCCGCCGAACTGCGCGAGGTCGTCGCGGCCAAGGTCGCGGGCGCGCTCCACCTGCACGAACTCCTCCCTGACCTGGACGCGTTCATCCTCTACTCGTCCAACTCGGGCGTCTGGGGCGGCGGCGGCCAGGCCGCCTATGCCGCCGCGAACGCCTACCTCGACGCGCTGGCCCAGCACCGCCGCGCGGGCGGCGGCAAGGCGACCTCGGTCGCCTGGGGCGCGTGGGCCGACGGCGGCATGGCCGCCGGGGACGCGGGCGACCACCTGCGCCGGCGCGGCCTGCGCCCGATGGACCCGGCGCTCGCCATCGCCGCGCTCCAGCAGGTCATGGACGCCGACGACACCTTCATGGCGGTCGCCGACGTCGACTGGGACCGGTTCGTCCCCGGCTACGTCGCCGAACGCGCCCGGCCCCTCATCGCCGACCTGCCCGAGGCGCGGCGCGTCCTCGACGAGGAGAGCGGCCCGGCCCAGGAGACCTCAGGCCTGGCCCGCCGCCTGGCCGCCCTCACCGGCACCGAACGCCGCCGCGAGCTGCTCACCCTCGTCCGGGAGCAGGCCGCAGGAGTGCTCGGCCACGCCGACGCGACGGCCGTCGACGCCCGGCGGGCCTTCCGCGAGATCGGCTTCGACTCGCTGACCGCCGTCGAACTGCGCGACCGGCTCAGGGCCGCGACCGGGCTGCGCCTCCCGGCCAGCCTCGTGTTCGACCACCCGAACCCCGCCGCCCTGGCCGACCACCTGGAACGCGAACTGGTCGGCACGCCCGCCGGCGCCGTCACCGCCCAGGCCGCCTCCGCCGCCGACGACCCGATCGCGATCGTCGCGATGGCTTGCCGCTACCCCGGCGGCGTCCGCACCCCCGAGGACCTCTGGCGGCTGCTGGCCGACGGGACGGACGCCGTCGGCGGCTTCCCCGACGGCCGGGGCTGGAACGTGGACGCGCTCTACGACCCCGACCCCGGCAGCAGCGGGACGACGTACACGCGGAAGGGCGGTTTCCTGCACGACGCGGGCGACTTCGACCCTGCCTTCTTCGGCATCTCGCCGCGTGAGGCGCTGGCCATGGACCCGCAGCAGCGCATCCTGCTGGAGGCGTCGTGGGAGGTGGTCGAGCGGGCCGGGATCGACCCGGCGTCGCTCCGGGGCACCCCCGCCGGGGTGTTCGTGGGCGCGTCGTCCCAGGGCTACGGCACCAGCCTCGACAGCGCGCCCGAGGGCGCGGAGGGGTACTTCCTCACGGGCAGCGCGACGGCGGTGGTGTCGGGACGGGTGGCGTACACGCTCGGACTGGAAGGCCCCGCCATCACGGTCGACACGGCCTGCTCCTCCTCCCTGGTCGCCCTCCACCTGGCGGTGCAGTCGCTGCGCAACGGCGAGTGCACCCTGGCGCTCGCGGGCGGCGTGACCGTCATGGCGACGCCGGGCGCGTTCATCGAGTTCTCCCGCCAGCGCGGCCTGGCCGCCGACGGGCGGTGCAAGCCGTTCTCGGCCGACGCCGACGGCACCGGCTGGGGCGAGGGCGTCGGCCTGCTCCTGCTGGAGCGCCTGTCCGACGCGCGGGCCAACGGCCACCGGGTGCTCGCCGTCGTGACGGGCTCGGCGGTCAACCAGGACGGCGCGTCCAACGGCCTGTCCGCCCCCAACGGCCCGTCGCAGCAGCGGGTCATCCGGCAGGCGCTCGCCAACGCGGGCCTGTCCACCCGCGACGTCGACGTGGTCGAGGCCCACGGCACCGGCACCCGGCTCGGCGACCCGATCGAGGCCCAAGCGCTGCTCGCCACCTACGGCCAGGACCGGGAGACCCCGCTCTACCTGGGGTCGGTGAAGTCGAACATCGGGCACACCCAGTCGGCCTCCGGCGTCGCCGGGGTGATCAAGATGGTGCTGGCCCTCGAACACGACGTCATCCCGCGCACCCTGCACGCCGAGGAGCCCACCCCCCACGTCGACTGGACCGCCGGAGCCGTCGAGCTGCTCACCGAGCCCACGCCGTGGCCGTCGCACGACCGGCCGAGGCGCGCCGCCGTCTCGTCGTTCGGGGTCAGCGGCACCAACGCCCACGTCGTGATCGAGCAGGCCGCCGCCGTCCGCGAGGACCGCGAGGACACCGCCGCGTTCGTGCCCTGGCTGCTGTCCGCCCGCTCCGCCGAGGCGCTCAAGGACCAGGCAGCGCGCCTCCGCGACCACCTCGACGCCGCGACCCCGCTGACCGGCCTGGCCCGCGCCCTCGCCACCACCCGCACCACCTTCGAGCACCGCGCGGCGATCACCGGCTCCACCCGCGACGACCTGCTCGCCGGGCTCGACGCGATCGCCGACGGCGGCGCCGCGCTCCGGGGCGTCGTGCACAGCGACCCCGCGACCGTCTTCCTGTTCACCGGCCAGGGCTCCCAGCGCGCCGGGATGGGCGCCGGGCTCTACGCGCGGCATCCCGTCTTCGCCGACGCCTTCGACGCGGTCTGCGCCCGGTTCGACCTCGACCGGCCGCTGCACGACGTCATCGCCACGGGGGAGGGCCTCGACGACACCGGCTACGCCCAGCCCGCGATCTTCGCGGTCGAGGTGGCGCTGTTCCGGCTGCTGGAGTCGTGGGGCGTGACCCCGGACGCCGTGGCCGGCCACTCAATCGGCGAGATCGCCGCCGCCCACTGCGCCGGGATCCTGTCGCTCGACGACGCCTGCACGTTGGTCGCCGCCCGCGCGTCGCTGATGGCGGCGCTTCCGGTCGGTGGGGCGATGGTCGCCATACAGGCCACGCCAGGCGAAATTTCGGGAAATGTCGACATCGCGGCGGTCAACGGACCGGCCTCGGTCGTCATCTCCGGCCCCGAGGACCCCGTGCTGGCCGAGGCGGCGCGCTTCCCCACGAGCAAGCGCCTGAAGGTGTCGCACGCCTTCCACTCCCGCCTGATGGACCCCATGCTCGACGACTTCCGCCGGGCCATCGCGAGTCTCACCTACAACGAGCCGGTCATCCCGTTCGAGGGCGGCCGGGACGCCGGTTACTGGGTCGACCACGTCAGGGACACCGTCCGGTTCCACGACACGCTCACCCGGCACGCCGGAGCGGTCTTCCTGGAGGTCGGGCCCGACGCGGCGCTCACCGCGATGGCCGACGCGCCGGTCGTGCCGGCCCTGAAGCGCGGCGCCCCCGAGGACGAGACGCTCGTCACCGCCGTCGCCGCGCTGCACGTGCGGGGCGTCGCCGTCGACTGGGCGCGGATCATCCCCGAAGGAGCACCCGTCGACCTGCCGACCTACGCGTTCCGGCGGGAGACGTACTGGATCAAGGCGCTGCCCGGGACCGCCGCCGGGGCGGCCGGGCTGGGGGTCGGCGCGGCCGGGCACCCGCTGCTCGGCGCAGCCGTGCCGCTGGCCGCCGGGGACGGGTTCGTCTACACCGGCCGCCTGGCCCTGGCCACCCACCCGTGGCTGGCCGACCACGCCGTCATGGGCGTCGTGCTGCTGCCCGGCACGGCGTTCGTCGAACTCGCCCTCAAGGCGGGCGAACCGGCCGGCTGCGACCGGCTGGAGGAGCTGACCCTGGAAGCGCCGCTGATCCTGCCCGAGCGGGGCGGCGTGCAGCTCCAGGTCGTGGTCGGCGAGCCCGACGCCGCCGGCCACCGGCCGGTGACGATCCACTCGCGCCCCGAGGGCGACGAACCGTGGGTCCGGCACGCGAGCGGGCGGCTGTCCGTCGCGACCGGCACCCCGGTGGAGCTCTCCGTCTGGCCGCCCGACGGCGCGGTCCCCGCCCCCGTCGAGGACCTCTACGACCGGCTCGCCGACGCGGGCTTCCCCTACGGCCCCGCCTTCCAGGGCGTCGTGGCCGCCTGGACCCGGGGCGACGAGGTGTTCGCCGAGGTCGCGCCCCCGTCGGCGGAGCCCGGCTTCGGTCTTCACCCGGCCGTCCTGGACGCCGCGCTGCACACCGGGCGGCTCGTCCCCGGCGCGGAGGGCGACGAGCCCGGCCTGCCGTTCTCGTGGACCGGCGTCGAACTGCACGCCTCCGGGGCGACCGAGGTCCGGGTCAGGCTGACCGGCTCGGGCGCCACGCGTCCCGGCCCGGCCGACGCGTCGGGCCGACCGGTCGCGACCGGCTCCGGCACCATGCGCCTCGACCTGGCCGACGCGTCGGGCCGTCCCGTCGCGACCGTGGAGGGCATCGCGACCCGCCCGGTCAGCGGCGAGCGGCTGCGCGCGGCCGGGGCCCGGCACGAGTCGCTGTTCCAGGTCGAGTGGACGCGCCTGCCCGTCGGCACCGCCGCCGTGGGCGACTGGGCCGCGCTCGGCGACGTCGGGCTCGACCTGCCCGCCTGGGACCCGGCGGGCGACGTGCCCGAGGTGGTGTTCGCGCCGATCACGCCTGTGGGCGGGGCCGTCGCCGGGGCGCACGCCGCGGTGGCCGAGGCGCTGGCTTTGGCTCAGACGTGGGTGGCCCGGCCCGGGTCGTCCCGCCTCGTGGTGGTGACACGGGGCGCCGTGCACGCCGAGGACCCCGACCCCGCCGGTGCGGCGGTGTGGGGGCTCCTCTGCTCGGCCCAGACGGAGCATCCGGGACGGTTCGTCCTGGTGGACCTCGACGCGACCCCGACGGCCGACGTCCTGGCCGCCGTGCTCGCCTCCGGTGAGCCGCAGGCGGCGATCCGCGACGGCGCGGTGTTCGTGCCGCGCCTGGCGCGGGTGGCCGTCGAGGACCCCCAGCCGGTCGACCTGTCCGGTCCCGTCCTGGTCACCGGCGCGACCGGGACCCTGGGCGGCCACGTCGCGCGCCACCTGGTGACCGCCCACGGCACGTCCGACCTGGTGCTGCTGTCCCGCCGGGGCCTGGCCGCGCCCGGCGCGGCCGACCTGGTGGCCGAGCTCGAAGGGCTCGGCGCGCGGGTGACCGTGAAGGCCGCCGACGCCGCCGACCGGGCGTCGCTGGAGGCCGCGCTCGACGGGGTCGCGATCGGCGCGGTCGTGCACGTCGCGGGTGTCGTGGACGACGGGATCGTCGAGTCGCTCACCCCCGAGCGGCTGGCCGCCGTCCTGCGGCCCAAGGCCGACGCCGCCTGGAACCTCCACGAGCTCGCCGGGGACGGCGCGTTCGTCCTGTTCTCCTCCGCCTCGGGCGTCTTCGGCGCCCCCGGCCAGGGCAACTACGCCGCCGCGAACGCCTTCCTCGACGCGCTCGCCCAGCACCGCCGCGCGACCGGCCGCCACGCCGCCTCGCTCGCCTGGGGCATGTGGGCCGACCGCAGCACGATGACCGGCGACCTGCTCCAGGCCGACCTGATCCGCATCACCCGCTCGGGCGTCGGCGCGCTCTCCACGGAGGAGGGCCTGGCCCTGTTCGACGTCGCCGTCGCCTCCGGGCACGCCGCGACCGCGCCGATGCGGCTCGACGTCACCTCGCTCCACGCGCAGGCCCGCGCCGGCGCGCTGCCGCCGCTGCTGCGCGGACTGGTCCGGGTCGCCGCCCGGCCCGCCGCCGCCGCAGCCGCCCCCGAACTCCCGGCGAAGCTGGCGGGGCTCGACCCCGCCGGACGCGCCCGGGTCCTGCTCGACCTGGTCTGCGACCACGTCGCCGGCGTCCTCGGACACTCCTCCGGCGCGGCGATCGAACCCGAGCGCGGCTTCACCGAGCTGGGCTTCGACTCGCTGACGGCGGTCGAGCTCCGCAACCGCATCAACGCGGTCACCGGGCTGACCCTGCCCGCGACGACCGTTTTCGATTATCCGACCCCGGACGCCCTCGCCCGCCACCTGGACGCCGGGCTGCCCCGGGACGGTGAGACCGCCCCGCCCGCCCACGCCGAGATCGACCGGCTGGACACCCTGCTCGACGGCCTGCGGCCGGACGACCGGGAGCGGGCCTACCTCACCGGCCGCCTGCGCGGCCTGCTGGCCAAGCTGAGCGACCCGCGCAGTGCCGCCGAAGGGGCCGTCGAACTCGAGACGGCCACGGCGGACGAACTCTTCGACCTGCTCGACAACGAGCTCGGAGTCTCCTGAATGGTGACGTCAGATGGTGAATGAGGAAAAGTATCTCGACTACCTCAAGCGTGCGACCGCTGACCTGCGCGAGACCCGACAGAGGCTGCGCGAGGCCGAGGAGCGGGACCACGAGCCGATCGCGATCGTCGGGATGAGCTGCCGCTATCCCGGGGGCGTCCGGTCGCCGGAGGACCTGTGGTCGCTGGTGGCGTCGGGGGGCGACGGGATCTCCGTCTTCCCGACCGACCGGGGCTGGGACATGGACTTCCTCTCCCGGGGCTCGTACGTCTCCGAGGGCGGTTTCCTGCACGAGGCCGCGGACTTCGACGCGGGGTTCTTCGGCATCTCGCCCCGCGAGGCCGTCGCGATGGACCCGCAGCAGCGGCTGCTGCTGGAGGTGTCGTGGGAGGCGATCGAGCGGGCCGGCCTCGACCCGGCCGCGCTGAAGGGCTCGAGGACGGGCGTCTTCGCCGGGGTGATGTACCACGACTACGCCTCCCGCCTGCGCTCCCTCCCCGAGGACGTCGAGGGCTTCCTCGGCACCGGCAACTCCGGTTCGGTCGTCTCCGGCCGGGTCGCCTACACCTTCGGGCTCGAAGGCCCGGCCGTGACGGTGGACACCGCGTGCTCCTCCTCGCTGGTCGCCCTGCACATGGCCGTCACGTCGCTGCGCGGCGGCGAGTGCACGATGGCCCTGGCGGGCGGGGTCACCGTGATGGCCACCCCGTCGTCGTTCCTCGACTTCAGCCGCCAGCGCGGCCTGGCCCCCGACGGACGCTGCAAGTCCTTCGCCGCCGGCGCCGACGGCACGGGCTGGTCGGAGGGCGTCGGCGTCCTGCTGGTCGAGAAGCTCTCGGACGCCCTGGCCCATGGCCACCCGGTCCTCGCGGTCATCCGCGGCACGGCCGTCAACCAGGACGGCGCGTCCTCCGGCCTGACCGCCCCCAACGGCCCGTCGCAGCAGCGCGTCATCCGGGCCGCCCTGGAGAACGCCCGCCTCAGCCCCTCCGACGTGGACGCGGTCGAGGCGCACGGCACCGGCACGACCCTCGGCGACCCCATCGAGGCCCAGGCGGTCATCGCCACCTACGGCCAGGACCGCGACGAGCCGCTGTGGCTCGGCTCCCTCAAGTCGAACCTGGGCCACACCCAGGCGGCGGCGGGCGTCGGCGGGATCATCAAGATGGTCATGGCCATCCGCGCGGGCGTGCTGCCCCGGACCCTGCACGTCGACGAGCCCACCCCGATGGTCGACTGGACCACGGGCCGGGTCGCCCTCCTCACCGAGGAGCGGGCGTGGCCGGAGACCGGCAACCCCCGCCGCGCGGCCGTCTCGTCGTTCGGCATCAGCGGCACCAACGCCCACACCGTCATCGAGCAGGCCCCGGAAGCGGCGGCCGTCGACAGCCCGGACACCCCCGACCGGGTGGTGCCGTGGATCCTGTCGGCCCGCTCCGAGGGCGGCGTCCAGGAGCAGGCCGACCGGCTGAGGCGGTTCGTCACCGGCGAGTCCGCCGCCGACGTCGCCCTCTCGCTCACCCGGCGCTCGTCGATGGAGTGGCGCGGCGTCGTCGTCGGCACCCGCGAGCAGCTCCTGAACGGTCTGCGCTCGGTCGAGGCGGGGCAGCCCCGGCGGGGGAGGACCGCCTTCCTGTTCACCGGCCAGGGGTCGCAGCGCGAGAACATGGGCGCGCGGCTCCACCGCGAGTTCCCCGTCTTCGCCGCCGCCTTCGACGAGGTCCGCTCCCACTTCCCGGAGACGTCCACGCAGGCCGAGATCTTCGCCGTGGAGGTCGCCCTCCACCGGCTCGTCGAGTCGTTCGGGATCACCCCCGACGTCGTGGCCGGGCACTCCATCGGCGAGATCGCCGCCGCGCACGTCGCCGGGGTCCTCTCGCTGGAGGACGCCTGCGCGCTGCTCCGCGCCCGCGGCGCGCTCATGCGGGCGCTCCCGGCCGGAGGCGCGATGGTCGCCGTCGAGGCTGCCCCGCACGAGATCTCGCCCGGCGTGGACATCGCCGCGATCAACGGCCCCCGCTCCGTGGTCATCTCGGGGCCCGAGGACGTCGTGCTCGCCGAGGCCGCCCGGTTCGAGCGGACCAAACGGCTGTCCGTCACCCACGCGTTCCACTCGGCCCTCATGGAGCCGATGCTCGACGACTTCCGCCGGGCCCTCGCCGGGATCTCCTTCCACCCGCCGGCCGTCGAGTTCGTGTCGTCGGTCGAGGTCGGGGCCGACGTGACCGACCCCGAATACTGGGTCAGGCACGTGCGCGCCACCGTCCGGTTCACCGACGCCGTCGACGCGCTCGACGCCGTCCGGGTGCTGGAGATCGGGCCCGACGCCGTGCTCTCCGCCATGGTCGACGACGCCGTCCCCACGATGCGCAAGGACCGGGACGAGGTCACCGCCCTCTACGGGGCGCTCGCCGGGATGTGGCGGCGCGGCGCGGCCGTCAAATGGGACTTCCCCGGCGCGAAGCGCGTCGACCTGCCCACCTACGCCTTCGACCACCGGCGCTACTGGCTCGACGCCGGGGAGCCCGAGGCCACGCCCGTCGACGGCGCGTTCTGGGACGCCGTCGAGAACGAGGACCTCGACGCCCTCGCCGGCACACTCGCCGTCGAGCGGGAGTCGCTGGAGGTCGTCCTGCCCGCCCTCGCCGGCTGGCGGCGGCAGCACCGGGAGCACTCGCGCGCCGAGCGGTGGCGCTACCGGGTCGAGTGGACCTCGGCCCCGCCCGCCGGCTCCGTCGACGGCCGCTGGCTGATCGTCGCCGCCGAGGGCGTCGAGCCGCCCGTGCTGGACACCGAGACGGTCGTCGTCGAGGCCTGCGCCGACCGCGCGGTCATGGCCGAGCGGCTGGCCGCGCACGACGACGTCCGGGGCGTGCTCGCCGTCCGGCCGACGATCGGCCAGGCGCTCGCGCTCACCCAGGCGATCGGCGAGACCACCGGTGACGCCCGGCTCTGGATCCTCACCGAAGGCGCCGTCGGCATCGGCGGCGCCGACGCCGTCACCGACCCCGACCAGGCCATGCTCTGGGGCTTCGGCCGGTCGGCCGCCATGGAGCTGCCCGACCGGTGGGGCGGGCTGGTCGACGCCGTGCTCGACGAACGGACCACGCCCCTGCTGAGCCAGGTGCTCGCGGGCGGCGAGGACCAGGTCGCGATCAGGACCTCCGGGGTCTTCGCCCGCCGCCTCGGCCGCGCGCCGCTCACCGGACCGGCCTGGACGCCGTCGGGGACTGTGCTGGTCACCGGCGGCACCGGCGCGATCGGCCGCCGCGTCGTCGGCTGGCTGGCCGAGAGCGGCGCCCAAGTCGTCGTCGCGAGCCGCCGCGGCCCCGGCGCGCCGGGCGCGGACGACCTCCCGGCCACCGTCGTGGCCTGCGACGTCTCCGACCGCGAGGCCCTCAGGGCGCTGCTGGAGCGCATACCGGTCACCGCCGTCGTCCACGCCGCGGGCGTGCTCGACGACGGCGTCATCGACGGTCTCACCCCCGAGCGCCTGGACGCCGTCATCGCCGCCAAGGCCGACGCCGCCCGCAACCTCGACGAACTGACCGGCGACCTCGACGCGTTCATCACCTTCTCCTCGCTGGCGGGCGTCGTCGGCTCCGCCGGGCAGGCCAACTACGCCGCCGCCAACGCCTACCTCGACGCGCTCGTCGAGAGGCGGCGCGCGGAGGGCAAGCCCGGCTCGTCCATCGCCTGGGGCCCGTGGGCCGACGGCGGCATGGCCGACGACGCCGCGGTCGCCGACCGGGTCCGCCGGGGCGGCCTCACCGTCCTGCCGCCCGACCTGGCCCTCGACGCGCTGCGGCAGGCCGGCCAGGGCGTCGTCGCGATCGCCGACGTCGACTGGGACCGGTTCGCCCAGGGATATCCCGGCGCGCTGCTGAGCAACCTGACCGAGAGCCGTCCGGCCCGGACCGAGGCTCCCACCGGCCTGGCCGGGCGGCTCGCCGGGCTCACCGGCGCGGCCCGCGACCGCGTCCTGCTGGAAGTGGTCAGGGACGTCGTCGCCGTCGTGCTCGGCCACCCCTCGCCCGAGTCGGTCGACCCGGCCCGCGCCTTCAAGGACCTCGGCTTCACCTCGCTGACCGCCGTCGACCTGCGCAACCGCCTCAGCGCCGCGACCGGCCTCAAACTGCCCCCCACGCTCGTGTACGACTACCCGACCCCCCTGGCCCTGGCGGCCTTCCTCGGCGCGGAGCACGCCCCGGCCGAGGTCGCGCCCCTGGTCGTCGCCGCCGACGACGAGCCGATCGCGATCGTCGGCATGGGCCTGCGCTTCCCCGGCGGCGTCGACACCCCCGAGGACCTGTGGAGACTGCTCGTCGACGGCGGCGACGCCGTCTCCGGGCTGCCGATGGACCGGGGCTGGGACCTCGACGCCCTCTACCACCCCGACCCGGAGAACCCGGGCACCTCCTACACCCGCGAAGGCGCGTTCCTGCGCGGCGCGGCCGAGTTCGACGCCGAGTTCTTCGGCATCTCACCGCGCGAGGCGCTCGCCATGGACCCGCAGCAGCGGCTGCTGCTGGAGACCGCGTGGGAGGCGTTCGAGCGGGCCGGGATCGACCCGCTCTCGCTGCGCGGCGGCCGGGCCGGCGTGTTCGTCGGCACCAACGGCCAGGACTACGCGCAGCTCGCCCAGCGCGCCCCCGAGGGGTCGGAGGGTTATCTCGGCACTGGGAACGCGGCCTCCGTGGTGTCGGGGCGGCTGGCGTACACCTTCGGGACGGAGGGCCCGGCCGTCACGGTCGACACCGCCTGCTCGGCGTCGCTGGTCGCGCTGCACCTGGCCGTGCAGGCGCTGCGGCAGGGGGAGTGCACCCTCGCGCTCGCGGGCGGTGTGACGGTCATGTCCACGCCCGGCGCGTTCGTCGAGTTCTCCCGCCAGCGCGGCCTGGCCCCCGACGGGCGCTGCAAGGCGTTCGCCGCCGGGGCCGACGGCACCGGCTGGGGCGAGGGCGCGGGCATGCTCGTCGTCGAGCGCCTGTCCGACGCCCAGGCCAACGGGCATCCCGTCCTGGCGATCGTCCGGGGTTCGGCCATCAACCAGGACGGCGCGTCAAACGGGCTCACCGCCCCCAACGGCCCCTCCCAGCAGCGCGTCATCCGCCAGGCGCTCGCCAACGCCCGCCTCACCACCGCCGACGTCGACGCGGTCGAGGCCCACGGCACCGGCACCACGCTGGGCGACCCGATCGAGGCACAGGCCCTGCTCGCCACGTATGGGCAGAACCGCGCCGAACCCCTGCGGCTCGGCTCGGTGAAGTCGAACATCGGCCACACCCAGGCCGCCGCCGGCGTCGCCGGGGTGATCAAGATGGTGCTGGCCCTCCAGCACGGCGTGCTGCCCAAGACCCTGCACGCCGACGAGCCCAGCCCGCACGTCGACTGGGCCTCCGGCGCGGTCGGCCTGCTCACCGAGACGATCCCGTGGCCCGAGACCGGCCGCCCGCGCCGCGCGGCGGTGTCGTCGTTCGGCTTCAGCGGCACCAACGCCCACACCATCCTGGAGCAGGCCCCCGAGACCGCCCCCGCCGAGGCGGCCACCCCGCTGGAGACCACCCCGTGGGTGCTGTCGGCCCGGTCGCCCGAGGCGCTGCGCGCCCAGGCCGCCCGGCTCCGCGACCACGCCCCGGCCGATATCCCGGCAGACGTCGTGAACGTCGGCTACTCGCTCGTCACCACCCGCGCCTCGCTCGACCACCGCGCGGTCGTCTTCGACCCGGCGGGCCTCGACGCGCTCGCCGCCGGGCGCACCCGCCCCGGCCTGGTCACCGGCGTCGCCGCCCGGGACGCCGAGCGGGTCGTCATGGTCTTCCCCGGCCAGGGGTCCCAGTGGGCGGGCATGGCCGCCGAGCTGATGGAGACCTCAGCGGTCTTCCTCGACCGGATGGGCGAGTGCGCCGACGCCCTGGCCCCCCACGTCGACTGGTCGCTGCTCGACGTCGTCCGCGACGGCGAACTCGACCGCGTCGACGTCGTGCAGCCCGCGCTCTGGGCCGTCATGGTCTCGCTGGCCGCCCTCTGGCGGTCGTACGGCGTCGAGCCCGCCGCCGTGGTCGGCCACTCGCAGGGCGAGATCGCCGCCGCCTGCGTCGCGGGCGCCCTCAGCATCGAGGACGCCGCCGCCGTCGTGGCGCTGCGCAGCAAGGCGCTGGGCGCGATCGCGGGCCGGGGCGGCATGATGTCGGTCGCGCTGCCCGCCGCCGAGCTCGACCTCGACGACCGCCTCTCGATCGCCGCGATCAACGGCCCGTCGTCCGTCGTCGTCTCCGGCGACGTCGACGCCCTGACCGAGCTGCGCGAACGCCTCGACGGCGTGCGCACCCGGGTCATCCCGGTCGACTACGCCTCCCACTCCCACCACGTCGAGGTCATCCACGACGAGCTGCTGACGCTGCTGGCCGGGGTCACGCCCCGCGTGAGCGAGGTCCCGTTCTTCTCCACCGTCACCGGCGACTGGCTCGACACCACCACGATGGACGCCGGGTACTGGTACCGGAACCTGCGCGGCACCGTCCTGCTGGAGGACGCAGTCAAGGGCCTCGTCCGCCAGGGATACGGCGCGTTCGTCGAGGTCAGCCCGCATCCCGGTCTGACCGCCGGGATCCAGGAGACGGCCGGGAACGCCGCCGTCGTGGGCACGCTGCGCCGGGGCGAGGGCGGCCTGGGCCGCTTTCTGCTGTCGGTGGCCGAGGCCCACGTCCAGGGCGTCCCGGTCGACTGGCCGGCCGTCTTCTCCGGCACGGGCGCGGTCCGCGTCCCCCTGCCGACCTACGCGTTCCAGCGCAGCCGGTTCTGGCCGTCGATCCCGAAGGCGGCCCCCGCGCAGGGCCCGGCCGACGCGGCCTTCTGGGAGGTCGTCGCCCGCGCCGACCTCGACGAGCTGGCCACCACTCTGGGGGTCGAGAACGGCCCGGCGCTGGCCGAGGTGCTGCCCGCCCTGTCGGCCTGGCACCGCTCCCGTCGGGAGTCGGGCGAGCTCGACGGCTGGCGCTACACGATCGACTGGAAGCCCGTCACGCTGCCCGCCGCCCCGGCCACCGGCACCTGGCTGGTCGTCGTCCCCGAGGGCGGCGACGACCGGGGGATCGCCGCGGCGATCGGCGGCACGGTCGTCGAGGTCGGCGACCCCGACCGCGCGGCCTGGGCCTCCCTCCTCACCCCGGCCGACGGCGTGGTCTCGCTGCTCGGCACGCTGACCGGCACGCTCACCCTGGTCCAGGCGCTCGGCGACGCCGGAGTCGGCGCGCCGCTGTGGTGCGTCACCGACGGCGCGGTCTCGCTCGACGGCCTGACCAGCCCCGACCAGGCGCTCCTGTGGGGCTTCGGCCGGGTCGCCGCCGCCGAGCACCCCGACCGCTGGGGCGGCATCATCGACCTCGCCGACGGCTACCGCCGCGACGACCTGATCGCCGCCCTGCACGGCCCCGAGGACGAACTCGCCATCCGCCCGTCCGGAGTGTTCGCCCGCCGCCTCGCCCACGGCGTCCGCCCGGCCCGCGCGCCCCGCGACTGGATGCCCGAGGGCACGATCCTGGTCACCGGCGGCACCGGCGCGCTCGGCGCGCAGGTCGCCCGCTGGCTCCACGAGAACGGCGCCCGCGACCTGCTCCTGGTCAGCCGCTCGGGCCCCAACGCCCCCGGCGCGACGGAGCTGGCGGCCGAACTGGACGCCACGATCGTGGCCTGCGACGTCTCCGACCGCGAGCAGCTCGCGATCCTGCTGGAGACCCACCCGGTGCGGGGCGTGGTGCACACCGCCGCCATCCTCGACGACGCCGTCATCGACGCCCTCACCCCGGGCCAGCTCGACCGGGTCCTGCGGGTGAAGGTCGACGCGGCCCGCAACCTGCACGAACTCACCGGTGACCTGGCCTTCTTCGTGCTGTTCTCCTCCTTCGCCGGCTCCTACGGCGTGGCCGGACAGGGGAACTACGCCCCCGGCAACGCCTACCTCGACGCCCTCGCGCACCACCGCCGCTCGCTCGGGCTGCCCGCCCTGTCGATGGGCTGGGGCCACTGGGCCGGTGACGGCATGGCCGGGGCCGACGTCGTCGAGGAGCAGATGAAGCGGCGCGGCGGCCGGTCGCTCGACCCGGCCAAGGCGCTCACCCTGCTCGGCCAGGCGCTCGCGCTCGACGAGACGTTCGTCGCCGTCGCCGACGTCGACTGGGCCGCCTCGACCGACTCGCGTACCGGGGCCTCGATCCCGCCCGCGCTGGCCGACCTGCCCGAACTGCGCGACCGGGTGAGGGCCGGGGCCGCGCCGGAGACCGTCTCCGACCGGCTGGCCGGGCTCTCGCCCGCCGACCGCGACGCCCTGGTGCTCGATCTCGTCCGGGGCCAGGTCGCCGAGGTGCTCGGCCACGCCACGCCCGAGGCGATCGACGCGGGCCGGGCCTTCAAGGAGCTCGGCTTCGACTCGCTCACCGCCGTCGACCTGCGCAACCGCCTCACCGCCGCGACCGGGCTGCGGCTGCCCGCCACGCTGGTGTTCGACTACCCGAACCCGGGCGTGCTGGCCGCGTACATCAGGGACGAACTGCTCGGCACCCAGGGCGAGGTGACCGCCGCGACCGCCACGGTGACCTCCGACGAGCCGATCGCCATCGTCGGGCTCGGGCTGCGCCTCCCCGGCGGGGTCGGCACCCCCGCCGACCTGTGGGAGATGCTCTCCACCGGCGCCGACGGGGTCGGCCCGTTCCCCACTGATCGGGGGTGGGACCTCGACGGGCTGGCCAGCGACGCCGCCGAGGGCGGTTTCCTCGACAACGCGGCCGACTTCGACCCCGCCTTCTTCGGCATCTCGCCCCGCGAGGCGCTGGCGATGGACCCGCAGCAGCGCGTCCTGCTGGAGATCGCGTGGGAGGCGCTGGAGCGGGCCGGGATCGACCCGCTCTCGCTCAAGGGCAGCGCGACCGGCGTCTTCGCCGGGACCAACGGCCAGGACTACATGCCGCTGCTGATGACCACGGGCGACGACGTCGGCGGTTACATCGCCACCGGCACCACCGCGAGCGTGCTGTCCGGCCGGATCGCCTACACACTCGGGATCGAGGGCCCGGCCGTCACCGTCGACACGGCCTGCTCGTCGTCGCTGGTGGCGCTGCACATGGCCGTCCAGGCGCTGCGGAGCGGCGAGTGCACGCTCGCCCTGGCGGGCGGCGCGACGATCATGTCCACCCCGGGCCTGTTCGTCGAGTTCACCCGGCAGAAGGGCGTGGCCGCCAACGGCCGCTGCAAGGCCTTCGCCGACGCCGCCGACGGCGCCGGGTTCTCCGAGGGCGCGGGCATGATCGTGGTCGAGCGCCTGGCCGACGCCCAGGCCAACGGCCACCCGATCCTCGCCGTCATCCGGGGCTCGGCGGTCAACCAGGACGGCGCGTCCAACGGACTGACCGCGCCCAACGGCCCGTCGCAGCAGCGGGTGATCCGTCAGGCGCTCGCCAACGCCCGCCTGACCACCCGCGACGTCGACGCCGTCGAGGCCCACGGCACCGGCACCACCCTGGGCGACCCGATCGAGGCCCAGGCCCTGCTCGCCACGTACGGGCAGGACCGCGACGAACCCCTGTGGCTCGGCTCGGTGAAGTCGAACATCGGCCACACCCAGGCCGCCGCCGGCGTCGCCGGGGTCATCAAGATGGTGCTCGCCCTCCAGCGGGCCGCCCTCCCGCGGACCATCCACGTGGACGCGCCGTCGTCGCACGTCGACTGGTCGGCGGGCGCGGTCGAGCTGGTCCGCGAGACCATGCCGTGGCCCGAGACCGGCCGCCCCCGCCGGGCCGGCGTGTCGTCTTTCGGCCTCAGCGGCACCAACGCCCACGTCATCCTGGAGCAGGCCCCCGAGCCGGAGCCGGTCGCCGCAACCGCGCAGCCGGAGATCGTCCCGTGGGTGCTGTCGGCCAAGAGCGGGGAGGCGCTGCGCGAGCAGGCCGCCCGGCTCCGCGACTGGCCGGTCTCCGACCCCGCCCGGGTGGCCGCCTCGCTGCTCACCACCCGCACGCTGCACGACCACCGCGCCGTCGTCCTCGACCGCCCCGCCCTCGACGCGCTGGCCTCCGGCCGGTCGGCGGCCGGGCTGGTGCGCGGCACCGCGACCCCGGCGGCCGGCAAGGTCGTGATGGTCTTCCCCGGCCAGGGGTCGCAGTGGATCGGCATGGCCGCCGAGCTGCTCGACACCTCCCCGGTGTTCGCGGCCCGGATGGCCGAGTGCGCCGAGGCGCTCGCGCCCCACGTCGACTGGCCGCTGATCGAGACCGTGCGCGGCGGCTCGCTGGAGCGGACCGACGTCGTCCAGCCCGCGCTCTGGGCCGTGATGGTCTCGCTGGCGGCGCTCTGGCGCTCCCACGGCGTCGAGCCTTCGGCCGTCGTCGGCCACTCGCAGGGTGAGATCGCCGCCGCCTGCGTCGCGGGCGCTCTCAGCATCGAGGACGCCGCCGCCGTCGTGGCGCTGCGCAGCAGGGCCCTGTCCACGCTCTCGGGACGCGGCGGCATGATGTCGGTCTTCCGGGCCGCCGGCGAGCTCGACCTGGACGACCGCCTGGCGGTCGCCGCGGCCAACGGGCCGACCTCGACGACCGTCTCCGGCGACGTCGAGGCCCTCGCCGAGCTGAAGGCCCGCTGCGACGCCGACGGCGTCCGCGCCCGGATGGTGCCGGTCGACTACGCCTCCCACTCCCACCACATGGAGGAGATGCGCGAGACGCTGCTCGACCTCACGGCCGGGGTGCGGCCGCGCGCCGCCGAGATCCCGCTCTTCTCGACCGTCACCGCCGACTGGCTCGACACCACGACCATGGACGCCGAGTACTGGTACACCAACCTGCGGCGGACCGTGCGCTTCGACGAGGCCGTCCGCGCCCTCGCCGAGCAGGGCTTCGGCACGTTCATCGAGGTCAGCCCGCATCCGGTGCTCACCGTGCCGACGCAGGAGACGCTCGACGCGCAGAACTCCGCCGCGTCGGTCCTCGGGTCGCTGCGCCGCGACGAGGGCGGCCTCGGGCGCTTCCTCACCTCGCTCGGCCAGGCGTTCGCGAACGGCGTGCCGGTCGACTGGAAGCTCGGCGGCCCGCCGGTCGAGCTGCCCACCTACGCCTTCCAGCGGCAGCGCTACTGGCCGGCCCCGGCCGCCCCGGCCGTCGCGGCGGCCGACCCGCTCGACGCCGCCTTCTGGGAGGCCGTCGAACGCGAGGACCTCGACGGCCTGGCCGCGCTCGACCTCGGCTCGCTCGGCGACTCGCTGCCCGCGCTGGCGTCGTGGCGGCGGCGGCGCAGGGAGACCTCGGCGGTCGACGCGCTGCGCTACGTCACCACCTGGAAGCCGCTCACCCCGCCCGCCCGCACGCTCCACGGCACCTGGCTCGTCGTCACCGACGACCCCGGCCACCCCGTCGCGGCGGCGCTGGCCGGCCACGGGGCCGACGTCGTGGTCGCCGCCCCCGGCGACGACCTGACCGCCCTCCCAGAACCGGCCGGCGTGCTGTCGCTGATCGGCGACGACGCCCTGGCCCGGACCGCCGACCTGGTCCGCGCGCTGAACGGCGTGACCGCGCCGCTGTGGCTGGTCACCCAGGGCGCGGTGAGCGTCGGCCGCTCCGACGCCCTGACCGACCCCGGCCAGGCGCCGCTCTGGGGCCTCGGCCGGGTGATCGGCCTGGAACACCCCGACCGCTGGGGCGGCCTGATCGACCTGCCCGCCGACCTCGACGCGCGCGCCGCCGCCCGGCTCGCCACCGTCCTGGCCGGGATCGGCGCGGAGGACCAGCTCGCCATCCGGTCCTCCGGCGTCTTCGCCGCCCGGCTCACCCGGGCGACCGGCGAGGCCGGGACCCCGTGGCGGCCCGAGGGCGCCGTCCTGATCACCGGCGGCACCGGCGGCCTCGGCCGCCTCGTCGCCCGCTGGCTGCACGACCTGGGCGCCCGCGACCTGCTCCTGGTCAGCCGTTCGGGGCCCGCCGCCCCGGGCGCGGCCGAGCTCGCGGCGGAACTGGGCGCGACGGTCGTGGCCTGCGACGTCGCCGACCGCGACGCCCTGGCCGCCCTCCTGGCCGAGCACCCCGTGAGGTCGGTCTTCCACGCCGCCGCCGTGCTCGACGACGGCCTGGTCGAGACCATGACCGGTGAGCGCTTCGACCGGGTGATGGCCGTCAAGGCCGACGCCGCCCGGAACCTCCACGAGCTGACCGGGGACCTCGACGCGTTCGTGCTGTTCTCCTCGATCGCGGGCACGCTCGGCGCGGCCGGGCAGGGCAACTACGCCGCCGCCAACGCCTACCTCGACGCCCTCGCCCGGCACCGGCGCGACGCGGGCCTGGCCGCCACCTCGGTGGCGTGGGGCCCCTGGGCCGAGGCGGGCCTCGCGACCGAGGAGCGGATCGAGGCGCGGATGCGCCGCAGCGGCCTCGCGCCGATGCGGCCCGCCCTGGCGCTGGCCGCCCTCCAGCGCGCGCTCGACTGCGGCGACACCGCGGTCAGCGTCGCCGACGTCGACTGGGAGCGGTTCGCCCCGGCCTTCACCGCCGCCCGCCCCCGGCCGATCCTCGACGGGGTGCCGGAGTCGCGCCGCGCCGAGACGCCCGCCCCCGCCGCCACGCCCGCCGCCACGGCCGGGATCTCCGAGCGGGAACTGCTCGACCTGGTCCGCACCCAGGTCGCCGCCGTCCTCGGGCACGCCACACCCGCGACGATCGAGCCCGGCAAGCCCTTCAAGGAGCTCGGCTTCGACTCGCTGACCAGCGTCGAGCTGCGCAACCTCGTCGCCACGGCGACCGGCCTGCGGCTCCCGGCCACGATGGTGTTCGACCACCCGACCCCCGCCGCCCTGGCCGCGTTCCTGCGCGGCGAGCTGACCGGCGTACAGGAGGAGGAGACCGCGCCCCTCACGGCCGCCGCCTCCGACGAGCCGATCGCCATCGTCTCGATGGGCTGCCGCTTCCCCGGCGGGGTCACCACCCCCGAGGAGTTCTGGGACCTGCTCGCCGGGGGAGTCGACGCCGTCGGCCCGTTCCCCGCCGACCGGGGCTGGGACGTCGAGGCCCTGTACGACCCCGACCCCGACAGCCCCGGCACCAGCTACGCCCGCGAAGGCGCGTTCCTGTACGACGCCGCCGGCTTCGACCCCGGCTTCTTCGGCATCGCCCCGCGTGAGGCCGTCGCGATGGACCCGCAGCAGCGGCTCCTCCTCGAGGTCGCGTGGGAGGCCGTCGAGCGCGCCGGGATCGACCCGTCGTCGCTCAAGGGCAGCCCCACGGGCGTCTTCGCCGGCACCAACGGCCAGGACTACGCGGCCCTGCTCATCGCCGGGCAGGTCGACACCGACGGCTACCTGACCACCGGCAACGCCGCCAGCGTGGTGTCCGGCCGCCTCTCCTACGCCCTCGGGCTGGAGGGCCCGGCGGTCACCGTCGACACGGCCTGCTCCGCGTCGCTGGTCGCCCTGCACCTCGCGGTCCAGGCGCTCCGCCAGGGCGAGTGCACGCTCGCCCTGACCGGCGGCGTCACCGTCATGGCGACGCCGGGCGCGTTCATCGGCTTCAGCAAGCAGCGCGGCCTCGCCGAGGACGGCCGCTGCAAGCCCTTCTCCGACGACGCCGACGGCACCGGCTGGGGCGAGGGCGCGGGCGTCCTCCTCCTGGAGCGGCTGTCGGACGCCGAGCGCAACGGCCACCCGGTCCTCGCGGTGGTCCGGGGCTCGGCCGTCAACCAGGACGGCGCGTCGAACGGCCTGACCGCGCCGAACGGACCCTCGCAGCAGCGGGTCATCCGCCAGGCGCTCGCCAACGCGCGGCTGACCGCCCCGGAGGTCGACGCCGTGGAGGCGCACGGCACCGGCACCCGGCTCGGCGACCCGATCGAGGCTCAGGCGCTGCTGGCCACCTACGGCCAGGACCGCGCCGAGCCGCTCAAGCTGGGCTCGTCGAAGTCGAACATCGGCCACACCCAGGCGGCGGCCGGCGTCGCCGGGGTCATCAAGATGGTGCTCGCCCTCCAGCACGACCTGCTGCCTCAGACCCTGCACGCCGAGCGGCCCTCCGCCGAGATCGACTGGACGGCCGGCCGCGTCGAACTCCTCCAGCAGGCCCAGGCCTGGCCGGCCGGTGACCGGCCGCGCCGCGCGGGCGTCTCCTCCTTCGGCGTGAGCGGCACCAACGCCCACGTGATCATCGAAGAGGCGCCCCCGGCCGTCCCGGCCCCGCCCGCGCCGGACTCGGGCCTGTCGACCGTGCCGTGGCTGGTCTCCGGCCGCAGCGAGGAGGCGCTCCGCGCGCAGGCCGCCCGCCTGCGTGACCACCTCTCCGGACGCGCCGACGCCGATCCGGCCGCCGTGGGCCACACCCTGGCCACCGCCCGCGCCTCCTTCGAGCACCGGGCCGTCGTCGTCGGCCAGGAGACCGACGGACTGCTCCACGGCCTCGACGCCCTCGCCACCGGCGGGGCCGCCGCCGGGCTGGTCCAGGGCGTCACCTCCGACGGGCTGCTGGCGGTGCTGTTCACCGGCCAGGGCGCCCAGCGGGCCGGGATGGGCCGCGAGCTCTACGAGAGCTTCCCCGTCTTCGCCGAGGCGTTCGACCAGGCCTGCGCCCACCTCGACGCCGCCCTCGACCGGCCGCTGCGCGAGGTCATCTTCGCCGCCGACGGCATGAACGACGCCCTGCACCAGACGAAGTACACGCAGGCCAGCCTGTTCGCCATCGAGGTCGCGCTGTTCCGGCTGGCCGAGTCGTGGGGCCTGCGGCCCGACTTCGTGGCCGGCCACTCGATCGGCGAGCTGACCGCCGCCCACGTCGCCGGGGTGCTGTCCCTGGAGGACGCGTGCACCCTGGTCGCCGCGCGCGGCACGCTGATGCAGGAGCTCCCGCCCGGCGGCGCGATGATCTCCATCCAGGCGTCCGAGGACGAGGTCCGCGCCACCCTCACCGGAAACGTCGACATCGCCGCGATCAACGGGCCCAGGGCCGTCGTGGTCTCCGGCGACGACGCCGACGCCCGCGCCGTCGCCGGCCTCTGGGCGGCCCGGGGCCGCAAGACCAAGCGGCTCAACGTCTCGCACGCCTTCCACTCGGCCCACATGGACCCGATGCTGGCGGAGTTCCGCCGGATCGCCTCGGGGCTGACCTTCCACCCGCCGCTGATCCCGGTCGTCTCCAACGTCACCGGCGCGGTCGCGACCGAGCTGACCGACCCTGACTACTGGGTCAGGCACGTGCGCCAGGCCGTCAGGTTCCGCGACGGGATCGCCGCGCTGGCCGCCGAGGGGGTCACCCGGTTCGTCGAGATCGGCCCCGACGGCGTGCTGACCGCGCTCGCGCAGGGCTGCCTCGACGGCGGCGACCTGCTGCTCGTCCCGGCGCTGCGCGGAGACCGGCCCGAGGGCCACGCGCTGATGACCGCCGTCGCCCAGCTCCACGTCCACGGCGTCAGGCTCGACTGGGACGCCGTCTTCGGCGGCCCCAGGGGCCGGGTCGCCCTGCCGACCTACCCGTTCCAGCGCGGCCGGTTCTGGCCCGAGATCGAGGCCCGCTTCCCGGAGGCCGAGGACAGCGGCTTCTGGGACGCGGCCGAGCGCGGCGAGCTGGCCGAGCTCCTCGGCGTCGACGCCACCCGGCCGCTCTCGGAGGTGCTCCCGGCCATCACCGCCTGGCGGCGGGCCCGCCACGACGACACCGCGAGCTGGCGCTACACGACGACCTGGGTGCCGGTCGAGGGCGGCTCCGCCGTCGTCCCGGGCACCTGGGTGCTCGTCGGCGAGGACCCGGCGATGGCCGAGACCCTCGCCGTGGGCGGGGCCGACGTGATCTCCGTCCCGGCCGACACCCCCGGCGAGCGCGTCGCCGAGATCCTCCGCGAGGCCGACGGCCTGGCCGGGGTGGTCTCCCTGCTCGCCCTGGACGTCAACCCGCGCCCCGGCCACCCCGCGCTCACCCTGGGCCTCGACCGGACCGTCACGCTGGTGCGGGCCGTCGTCGAGGCCGGGGTCGAGGTGCCCCTGTGGTGCGTCACCCGGGGGGCGGCCGGACCGGACGTCCGCAGCGCCGAGCAGGCCCAGATCTGGGGCATCGGCCGGGTGGCCGCCCTGGAGCACCCCGCCCAGTGGGGCGGCCTCATCGACCTGCCGCCCGTCTTCGACGACCTGGCCCGCATCGGCCTGCTGACCGTCCTGTCCGGCTCGACCGGCGAGGACGAGGTGGCCGTGCGCGAGGGCCGGGTGCTGGCCCGCCGGCTCGTCCGGGCCCCGCTGACCGGCACGGGAGGCGAGTGGACCCCGCGCGGCAGCGTGCTCGTCACCGGCGGCACCGGCGCCCTGGGCGCCCACGTCGCCCGCCTGCTCGCCGCCGAAGGGGCCGGGCACCTGGTGCTCACCAGCCGGAGAGGGCCGGACGCCGAGGGCGCGCCGGAACTCCAGGCGGAACTGGAGGCGCTGGGCGCGCGGGTCACCGTCGCGGCCTGCGACGCCGCCGACCGCGCCGCCCTGGAGGCCCTGCTCGCGACGCTGCCCGACCTGACGGCGGTCGTGCACGCCGCCGGCGTCCTGGACGACGGCATCGTCGTCTCGATGACGCCCGACCGGATCGAGTACGTGCTCAAGCCCAAGACCGAGGCCGCCCGGCACCTGCACGAACTGACCCTCGACCGCGACCTCGACGCGTTCGTGCTCTTCTCCTCCGCCGCCGGCACCCTCGGCGGGGCGGGGCAGGGCAGCTACGCCGCCGCCAACGCCCACCTCGACGCGCTCGCCGAGATGCGCCGCGCCCAGGGCCTGCCCGCCACCTCGATCGGCTGGGGACCCTGGGCCGACGGCGGCATGGCGGCCGACGGCGGCCTGGTGGAGACGCGGCTGCGCCGCAGCGGCATGCCGCCGATGCGCGCCGACCGGGCCCTGGCCGCGATGCGCAAGGCGGTCGAGCACGGCGACACCGTGCTGATGGTCGGCGACATCGACTGGGAGCGGTTCTACCCGGCCTACACCTCCACCCGGCCCAGCCGCCTGGTGCGGGACCTGCCCGAGGTGCGGCGCGTGCTGGCCGCGGCCGAGGCCAGGACCGACAGCGGCTCCGAGGCGAACGAACTGGCCGGGAAGCTGGCCGCCGCGACCGACACCGAGCGCGACCGCCTCGTCATGGAGCTGGTCCGCACCCACGTCGCGATCGTCCTCGGCTACGAGCGCACCGACGCGGTCGCGCCCACCCGGGGCTTCCTCGACATGGGCTTCGACTCGCTCACCGCCGTCGAACTGCGCAACCGCCTGGCGTCCGTGACCGGCCTGCGGCTGCCCTCGACGCTGGTGTTCGACTACCCGACCCCGGTCGCCATGGCCCGGTTCCTGCGCGGCGAGCTCGCCCCCGGCGGCGCGCCCGCCGACGCGGCCGCCGGCGAGCTGGACAAGATCGAGGCCCTCCTGGCCACGCTCGGCGCCGAGGACGGCGCGCCGATCCTGGCCCGCCTGGAGAACCTCGTGGCCCGGTTCCGGCCGGGCGCCGACGCCGAGGACGAGGCGCTCGACCTCGCCTCGGACGACGAGATCTTCGACCTGATCAACAAAGAGTTCGGCAAGTCCTGAACCTCGCCCCTCCAGGAGTGATGACTGTGGCAAACGAGGACAAGCTCCGGGAATACCTCAAGTGGGTGACCGCGGACCTGCGGAAGGCCCACCGGCGCCTGCGCGAACTGGAGTCGGGCGAGCAGGAGCCGATCGCGATCGTCGGGATGGCCTGCCGGTTCGCCGGGGGAGTGCGCTCCCCCGAGGACCTGTGGCGGCTGCTGGCGGCCGGCGGCGACGCGGTCGGCGAGTTCCCGCTCGACCGGGGGTGGGACGTCGAGGCGCTCTACGACCCCGACCCCGACAACCCCGGCACCTCCTACGCCAAGGAGGGCGGTTTCCTCGACGCGGCCGGCGAGTTCGACGCCGACTTCTTCGGCATCTCGCCCCGCGAGGCGCTGGCGATGGACCCGCAGCAGCGGCTGCTGCTGGAGACCTCGTGGGAGGCGTTCGAGCGGGCCATGATCGACCCCGCCTCGGCGCGCGGCACCTCGGTCGGCGTGTTCGTCGGCAGCAACGGCCAGGACTACGCCTCCCTGCTGATGAGCGGCACCGAGGGCGTCGAGGGGTATCTCGGCACCGGCAACGCGGCGAGCGTCGTGTCCGGCCGCATCTCCTACGCGCTCGGCCTCGAAGGACCCGCCGTCACCGTCGACACCGCCTGCTCGGCGTCGCTGGTGGCGCTGCACATGGCGGTCCAGTCGCTGCGCCAGGGCGAGTGCACGCTGGCCCTCGCGGGCGGCGTCACCATCATGTCCACGCCCGTCGCCTTCATCGACTTCTCCCGCCAGCGCGGCCTCGCGCCCGACGGCCGCTGCAAGGCGTTCGCGGGCGGCGCCGACGGCACCGGCTGGGGCGAGGGCGTCGGCATGCTGCTCGTCGAGCGGCTGTCGGACGCCCGCAGGAACGGCCACCCCGTTCTCGCCGTCATCCGCGGCACGGCCGTCAACCAGGACGGCGCGTCCTCCGGCCTGACCGCGCCCAACGGCCCCGCGCAGCAGCGCGTCATCAGGGCCGCCCTGGAGAACGCCTCGCTCACCACCCGGGACGTCGACGCCGTCGAGGCGCACGGCACCGGCACCACCCTGGGCGACCCGATCGAGGCGCAGGCGCTCATCTCGACCTACGGCCAGGACCGCGACCGCCCGCTGTGGCTCGGCTCGATCAAGTCGAACATCGGCCACACCCAGGCCGCCGCCGGCGTCGCCGGGGTGATCAAGATGGTGCTGGCGCTGCGCAACGGCGTCCTGCCCAAGACCCTGCACGTCGACGAGCCGTCCCCGCACGTCGAGTGGGACGCCGGAGCGGTGTCGCTGCTCACCGAGGCGGTGCCGTGGCCCGAGGGCGACCGGCCGCGCCGGGCCGGGGTGTCGTCGTTCGGCGTGAGCGGCACCAACGCCCACGCCATCCTCGAAGAGGCCCCCGCCGACGAGGACGCCGAGGAGATCGTGCCCGGCCCGCCGCCGCGGGCGGTCCCGTGGCTGCTGTCGGCCAAGACCGCCCAGGGCCTCGGCGATCAGCTCGTCCGGCTCCGCTCCCACGCCGTCAGGACCGGCGCGCCCGCCGCCGACGTGGGCCTGTCCCTCGCCACCACCCGCGCGGCGCTCGACCACCGGGCCGTCGTGGTGGCCTCCGACGGCGACGGCCTGCTCACCGGGCTGGAGGCGCCCGCCGTCAGGGGCGTCGTCCAGGGCGGTGACGGCCGGGTCGTGATGGTCTTCCCCGGCCAGGGCTCCCAGTGGGTCGGCATGGCGGCCGAACTGCTGGACACCTCACCGGTGTTCGCGGTCCGGATGGCCGAGTGCGCCGAGGCGCTCGCGCCCCACGTCGACTGGTCGCTCCTGGACGTGGTGCGCGACGGGGCGCTGGATCACGACGAGGTCGTGCAGCCCGCGCTGTGGGCCGTCATGGTGTCGCTGGCCGAACTCTGGAAGTCCTACGGCGTGACGCCCGCCGCCGTCATCGGCCACTCGCAGGGCGAGATCGCCGCCGCCTGCGTCGCCGGAGCCCTGTCGCTGGAGGACGCCGCCACCGTCGTCGCGCTGCGGGTCCGGGCGCTCCAGCCGATCAGGGGGCGCGGCGCGATGATGACCGTCGCGCTGCCCGCCGCCGAGCTGGACCTGGACGAGCGGCTCTGCGTCGCCGTCGTCAACGGCCCGTCGTCGGTCGTCGTCGCCGGTGACACCGACGCGATCGAGGAGCTGCGCGACCGGCTGGACGTGCGGACCAAGGTCCTTCCGGTGCAGTACGCCTCCCACTCCCACCATGTCGAGGAGATCCGCGAGGACGTGCTGGCCCGGCTGGCCGGGATCGCGCCGCGCGCCTCCGAGGTGCCGTTCTTCTCCACCGTCACCGCCGAATGGCTCGACACCTCCTCCATGGACGGCGAGTACTGGTACCGGAACCTGCGGCGGACCGTCCGGCTGGACGAGTCGATCCGGGCGCTGGCCGACCAGGGCTACTCCACGTTCGTCGAGGTCAGCCCGCATCCGGGGCTGGTCGCCGGCATCCAGGACACACTGGAGGACGCGACCGTCGTCGGCACGCTCCGCCGCGACGAGGGCGGGCTCGCCCGCTTCCACACCTCGCTCGGCGAGGCGTGGGTGAAGGGCGTCGAGGTCGACTGGACGCCCGCCTTCGGCGCTGCCCAGAAGACCGACCTGCCCACGTACGCCTTCCAGCGGCGGAAGTTCTGGCCCACCTACGTCCCGCCCGTGCTCGTCTCGCCCGAGGAGCAGACCTTCTGGTCGGCCGTCGAGTCGGGCGACCCGGCCGCCGTCGCCGCCGCCCTCGACCTGCCCGACGGCGTCGACGGGCTGGACGGCACGCTGCCGGCCCTGTCGGCCTGGCGTAGGCGGCAGCGGCACGCCGACCCGATCGACGACCTGCGCTACCGGGTGACGTGGAAGCCGCTGTCTTCGGTCCGCGAGGGGTTCCTCACGGGAACCTGGCTCGTGGTGGTCGCCGGGGACGGCGCGCCCGAGGTCGTGTCCGGTCTCGCCTACCGGGCCACCCGGATCGTCACCGTCCCGATCGACGGGCTCACTCGGGACGAGCTGGCGGGCCGCCTGCCCGGAGACGTCGCCGGGGTGATCTCCCTGGTCGCCCTCGACGGGTCGCGCGAGGGCATGGCGCGGACCGTGCTGCTCGTGCAGGCGCTCGGCGACGCCGGGATCGGCGCGCCGCTCTGGTGCCTCACCCGGGGCGCGGTCGCCACCGGCCGGGGCGACGCCGTCACCTCACCCCTCCAGGCCCTCGTCTGGGGGCTCGGGCGCGTGGTCGCCCAGGAGCACCTCCAGCGCTGGGGCGGCGTCGCCGACCTGCCCGCCGACCTCGGCGAGCGGGACCTCGACCGGGTCGTCTCGGTGCTCTCGGGCATCGGCGAGGAGGAGGTCGCCGTCCGCGAGGGCGCCGTCTTCGGCCGCCGCCTGGTCCGGGCGCCGTTCCACGGGGGGGAGGTCGCGGAAACCGTACCGGCCGGGACGATCCTCATCACCGGCGGGACCGGCGCGCTCGGCGCGCAGGTGGCCCGCTGGTACGCCGCGCGCGGCGCGGACCACCTCCTGCTCGTCAGCCGTTCGGGGCCCGCCGCGCCGGGGGCCGCCGAACTGGCCGACGAGCTCGGCGCGACCGTCGTGGCCTGCGACGTCTCCGACCGCGACCAGCTCGCCGCGCTGCTCGCCGAACACCCCGTCAACGGCGTCGTGCACACCGCCGCCGTCCTCGACGACGCCGTGGTCGAGGAGCTGACCCCCGAGCAGATCGAGCGGGTCCTGCGGGTCAAGGTCGACGCGGCCGTCAACCTGCACGAACTGGCCGGCGACGTGGAGAGCTTCATCCTGTTCTCCTCCTTCGCCGGGTCGTTCGGCGTCGCCGGGCAGGGCAACTACGCCCCCGGCAACGCCTTCCTCGACGCCCTCGCGCACCACCGCCGGGGCCTCGGGCTGCCCGCCCTGTCCGTCGGCTGGGGCCACTGGTCCGGCGGCGGCATGGCCGAGGGCGGCCTCGTCGAGGAGCAGATGAAGCGGCGCGGCGGCAGGTCGCTCGACCCCGGGACGGCGCTGACCGTGCTGGGCCAGGCCCTCGCCGCCGACGAGACCTTCCTGGCCGTCGTCGAGATCGACTGGGACGGCCTCGCGCACATCTTCACCTCCGCCCGCCCGCTGCCCGCCCTGTCGGACCTGCCGGAGATGCGGCGCATCCTGTCGCGCGCGGCCCCCGAGTCGGCGGCCCCGGCGGCGGGCGACCTGGCGGAGCTGGCGCACCTGCCGGGGGCCGAGAGGCTCCGGCGGCTGCTCACCGTCGTCCGCACCCACGTCGCCGGCGTCCTCGGGCACGCCTCCCCGGACGCCGTCGAGGCCGACCGGGCGTTCAAGCTGCTCGGCTTCGACTCGCTCACCGCCGTCGAGCTGCGCAACCGGCTCGGCGCGGTCACCGGGCTCCGGCTGTCGACCACGCTCGTCTTCGACTACCCGACCCCCGCCGCGCTGGCCCGCCATCTGAAGGACGAACTGTTCGGCGCCGACGACGACCCGGCGGCCCCCGCCTCCGTCGTCGCCGTCGACACCGCCGACCCGATCGTCATCGTCGGCATGGCCTGCCGCTTCCCCGGCGGCGTCGCCACCCCCGAGGACCTGTGGGCGCTGCTCGCCGAGGGCCGCGACGGCATCGGCGGCTTCCCCGCCGACCGGGGCTGGGACCTCGACCGGTACGCCGACCCCGACGGCTTCAGCTTCCAGGGCGGATTCGTGGACGGGGCGGCCGACTTCGACGCGGCGTTCTTCGGGATCTCGCCGCGTGAGGCGCTGGCGATGGACCCGCAGCAGCGTCTCCTGCTGGAGACCTCCTGGGAGGCGCTGGAGCGGGCCGGGATCGACCCGCTGTCGCTGAAGGGGTCGGCCACCGGCGTCTTCGCCGGCACCAACGGCCAGGACTACGCGACCATGCTCGTCGCCTCCGGCGAGGACGTCGGCGGGTACCTCGGCACCGGCAACACCGCGTCGGTGCTGTCGGGACGGGTGTCGTACACGCTCGGACTCGAAGGACCGGCCGTCACGGTCGACACCGCCTGCTCGTCGTCGCTGGTGGCGCTGCACATGGCCGCCCAGGCGCTGCGGCAGGGCGAGTGCTCGCTGGCGCTGGCGGGCGGCATCACCGTCATGGCCACGCCGACGCTGTTCGCCGAGTTCGGCGTCCAGGGCGGCTTGGCCGCCGACGGCCGCTGCAAGGCGTTCGCCGAGCAGGCCGACGGCGCCGGGTTCTCCGACGGCGTGGGCATGCTCGTCGTCGAACGGCTCTCCGACGCCCGCAGGAACGGCCACCCCGTGCTCGCCGTGGTCAAGGGCTCGGCCATCAACCAGGACGGCGCGTCCAACGGCCTCACCGCCCCCAACGGCCCGTCGCAGCAGCGCGTCATCCGCCAGGCCCTCGCCTCGGCCGGGCTCACCCCCGCCCAGGTGGACGCCGTCGAGGCGCACGGCACCGGCACCAAGCTCGGCGACCCCATCGAGGCCCAGGCTTTGCTGTCGGCCTACGGCAGGGACCGGTCGCAGCCGCTCTGGCTCGGCTCGGTCAAGTCGAACATCGGCCACACCCAGGCCGCCGCCGGCGTCGCCGGGGTGATCAAGATGGTGCTGGCGATCCGGCACGGCCTCATCCCGCCGACCCTCCACGTCGACGCGCCCAGCTCCCACGTCGACTGGACCGGCGGAGCCGTCACCCTGGCGACCGAGCCGACGCCCTGGCCCGCGACCGGCGAGCCCCGCCGGGCCGGGATCTCCTCCTTCGGCATCTCCGGCACCAACGCCCACACCATCATCGAGCAGGCCCCCGAGGAGCCCGCCGACCCCAGACCGACCCTTAACCGGGCCGCTCCCACGGCATGGCTGGTCTCCGGCGCGACCGAGCCCGCGCTGCGCGCCCAGGCGGCCCTTCTGAGCCGTCATCTGGCAGGTCAGCAGGGGTACGACCCCCGTGATGTGGGGTTGTCTCTGGCCACCACGCGATCAAGTCTTGAGCATCGTGCAGTTGTCGTAGCCGGTGACCGGGATGGGTTGATGGCGGGTCTAGACGCGCTGGCCGGGGGACGTTCGGCCCCCGGCGTGGCCGAGGGTGTCGTACGGCCGGGAGGCCGGACGGCGTTCCTGTTCACGGGACAGGGCGCCCAGCGGGCGGGGATGGGCCGCGAGCTCTACGCGGCGTTCCCGGCGTTCGCCGAGGCCTTCGACACGGTCTGCGCCCAGCTCGACGCCGGTGATCCGGAGGCGAAGGCTCCAGGGGCCGAGGTCGCCGCGGGCAGCTCGGCGGAAGACCCGGGCATGGCCGGTTCGGGTCGCGACCGGCTCGGCCTGGCCGCGGCGATCGCGTCCGGTGAGCGGCTGGACGAGACCGAGATCACCCAGCCCGCGCTGTTCGCCTTCGAGGTCGCCCTCTACCGGCTGGCGGAGTCGTGGGGTGTACGCGCCGATTTCCTGGCCGGGCACTCCATCGGTGAGATCGCCGCCGCTCACGTGGCCGGGGTGCTGTCGCTGGAGGACGCGTGCACTCTGGTCAAGGCGCGGGGTGCTCTGATGCAGGCGCTTCCGGCCGGTGGGGCGATGGTCGCCGTTCAAGCCGCGCCGGGCGAAATTTCGGGAAATGTCGACATCGCTGCCGTCAACGGGCCGCAGGCGGTCGTCATCTCCGGGCCCGAAGCCGATGTCGAGGCCGAGGCCGCCCTGTTCACCTCGATGGGCCGCAAGACCAAGCGCCTCGCGGTCTCGCACGCCTTCCACTCCTCGCTGATGGAGCCGATGCTGGCGGACTTCCAGCGGGTCGCCGAAGGGCTCACGTACCACCAGCCCCGGATCCCGATCGTCTCGGGTGAGCTCGCCGAGGTGGATTCGCCGGATTACTGGGTGCGGCACGTCCGTGACGCGGTCCGGTTCGCCGAAGGCATCGCCTGGCTGGAGGCCGAGGGCGTCACCCGGTTCGTCGAGATCGGTCCCGAGGCGGTGCTGACCGCGATGGGGCAGGAGTGCGTCGAGGGCGTCCACGACTGGATCCCGCTGGCGCGGGCCGCCGACGAGGTGCGGGCGTTCGTCGAGGGCGCCGGTCGCGTGCACGTCTCCGGCGGGACCGTCGCCTGGGCCGAGGTGTTCACCGGGGCCCGCACGGTCGAGCTGCCCACCTACGCCTTCCAGCGGCGGCGCTACTGGCCCAAGCCGGCCGCCCTGCTGCTCTCCGAGGGCGGTCACCCGCTGATGGGACCGGCGGTGCCGATGGCCGGCGGCGGGCTGCTGTTCAGCTCGCGCCTGTCGCCCGCGCTCCACCCGTGGCTGGCCGGTCACGTCGTCGGCGGCACGCCCATCGTGCCCGGCGCGGCGTTCGTCGAGATGGCCGTGCACGCCGCCGACCAGGTCGGATGCGGCCACGTCGAGGAACTGCTCATCGAGACCCCGCTGGCGCTGACCTCGGCCGTGCGGATCCAGGTCGTGGTGGGCGAGCCCGACGGCTCCGGCCGCCGGACCCTGACCGTGCACTCCCGGCCCGACGACGCGCCCGCCGACCTGCCGTGGACCCGGCACATCAGCGCCACCCTCACCGAGACCGGCGCACCCGGCGCCGAACTGACGGCCTGGCCGCCGGACGCCGAGCCGGTCGACGTCGACGACTTCTACGACAACCTCACGGGCTTCGACTACGGGCCCGCCTTCCAGGGGCTGCGCCGCGCCTGGCGGCGGGGCGACGACGTCTACACCGAGGTCGTCCTGCCCGACGACGCCGACCCGGCCGGGTTCGGCATCCACCCGGCCCTGCTCGACGCCGCGGTGCAGGGCACCTTCCTCAGCTCGATCGCCGGGGCGGGCGGCCTGCCCTTCTCGTGGACGGGCGTCACCCTGCACGCCACCTCCGCCACCTCGCTCCGCGTCAAGGTGACCTCCACCGGCGCCGACTCGGTCACCCTCACGGTGGCCGACGCCGCCGGCCGGCCGGTCATGACCGTGGACGGGGTGCTCTCCCGCCCGATCCCCGCCGCGACCGCGCCCACGCGGGGCGAGTCGCTGTTCCGGGTCGACTGGACCCCCGTCGCCCTCCCCGCCGCCGACAGCCTGCCCGACGACGTGGTCGTGGCCCGCGTCGAGCCCGGCACCGTCGACGAGGTCGCCGGGCGCACGCTGGCCCTGCTGCGCGGCTGGCTGGCCGAGGACCGTCCCGGCCGCCTGGCCGTGGTCACCGAGAACGCCCTCCCGGGCGACGTCGCCATGGGGGCGGCCTGGGGCCTGGTCAGGTCGGCGGAGTCGGAGAACCCGGGCAGGTTCGTCCTGGTCGACACCGACGGCACCCCCTTCGACGGCGTCTTCGCCACCGACGAGTCCCAGGTCATGCTCCGCGACGGGCAGGCGTACGCGCCCCGGCTGGTGCGCTCCGTGGCCGGGCTGGTCCCGCCGGGCGACGTCTGGCGGCTGGACATCCCCGTCAAGGGGACCATCGACGGGCTGGCGCTCGTTCCCTGCGAGGCTCCCGCCCTGGCGGCCGGTGAGGTCAGAGTCGGCGTCCGGGCGGCGGGCCTGAACTTCCGCGACGTGCTCAACGCGCTCGGCATGTACCCCGGCAAGGCCGGGCTGCTCGGCGGCGAGGTCGCCGGTGTGGTGCTGGAGACGGGCCCCGGCGCCCCGTTCGCCGTCGGCGACCGCGTGTTCGGCATGGCGCAGGGCGGCTTCGGGCCGCAGGTCGTCACCGACGCGCGGCTGCTGGCCCCGGTTCCGGACGGCTGGTCGTTCGAGGTCGCGGCCTCGGTCCCGGTCGTCTTCCTCACCGCCCTGTACGCCCTCTCCGACCTCGGCTCCCTCAAGCGCGGCGAGAAGGTGCTGATCCACGCCGCCGCCGGCGGGGTCGGCATGGCCGCCGTGCAGATCGCCCGCCACCTCGGCGCGGAGGTCTACGGCACCGCGTCGGAGTCCAAGCAGCACGTGCTGGAGGGGCTGGCCGGGGTCGCCAGCTCCCGCACGCTCGACTTCGCCGACGAGTTCCCGAAGGTGGACGTGGTCCTCAACGCGCTCGCGGGCGAGTTCGTGGACGCCTCCCTCGGCCTGCTGAACGAGGGCGGCCGGTTCCTGGAGATGGGCAAGACCGACATCCGCTCAGGCGACGGCTACCGCGCCTTCGACCTGTCGGAGGCCGGTCCCGACCGCATCGGCGAACTGTTCGCCGACCTGCTCGCCCTGTTCGAGGCGGGCGCGCTGACCCCGCTGCCCGTCAAGGCCTGGGACGTGCGGCGCGCCCCCGACGCGTTCCGGTTCGTGTCGCAGGCCAGGCACATCGGCAAGGTCGTCCTGACGGTCCCCGCGCCGGTCGACAAGGACGCCACCGTCCTGATCACCGGTGGCTCCGGGGCGCTGGCGACCGTGCTGGCCGGGCACCTGCTCGCGCAGGGCTTCACCGACCTGCTGCTGGTCAGCCGGTCGGGCCGGGCCGGGCTCGACGGCGTCCGCACCGCCGCCTGCGACGTCTCCGACCGGGACGCCCTGGCGGGTCTGCTCGCCGGGGAACGGCTCGGCGGGGTGATCCACACCGCCGGGGTCGTCGACGACGGCGTCATCGACTCGCTCACCCCCGGGAAGCTGGCCGCCGTCCTGGGGCCGAAGGCGGTCGCGGCGGTCAACCTGCACGAACTCGCCGGGGACGTGCCGCTGTTCGTCCTGTTCTCCTCCTCGGCCGCCACCTTCGGCTCCGCCGGGCAGGGCAACTACGCCGCCGCCAACGCCGCGCTCGACGCCCTGGCCGCGCACCGCCGCTCGCTCGGACTCCAGGCCCACTCGCTGGCCTGGGGCCTGTGGGCCGGGGGCGGCATGGGCGGCGAACTCGACGCCGCCGACCGCGAGCGCATCTCCCGGGGCGGCATGGCCCCCCTCACCCACGCCGAGGGCCTGGCCCTGTTCGACCTGGCCACCTCGCTCGACGAGGCGCTCCAGCTCCCGATGCACCTCGCCGTCGCGGCGGGCGCCGGGCCGGTGCCGCCGATCCTGCGGGCCCTGGTCAGGCAGCCGGTCCGCCGGGGCGTGGCCGCCGCGGCGGGAACCTCGTCGCTGGCCGGGCAGCTCGCCGCCCTCACCGGGGCCGAGCGGGAACGGGCTCTGGTCGATCTGGTACGCGGTCAGGCCGCGGTCGTGCTGGGGCACGCGTCGGCGGAGGCCGTACCGGCGCAGAAGGCTTTCAAGGAGCTCGGCTTCGACTCGCTGACCAGCGTGGAACTGCGCAACCGCCTGAACGTCGCCACAGGGGAGCGGCTGCCCGCGACCCTGGTCTTCGACTACCCGACCCCGGCCGCGCTGGCCGGGCACCTCGCCGAACGGCTCCTCGGCGGCGAGGTCGCGGTCGCGGCCCCCGTCGCCGCCACCATCGACGACGAGCCGATCGCCATCGTGGGCATGAGCTGCCGCTACCCCGGCGGGGTGCGGAGCCCCGAGGACCTGTGGGACCTCGTCGCCGCCGGCGTCGACGGCATGACGGTCTTCCCCGGCGACCGGGGCTGGGACGTCGCCGCGCTGAACGCGATGGTCGGCGAGGGCACCCGGTTCCGCGAGGGCGGCTTCGTCCACGACGCGACCGAGTTCGACGCCGACTTCTTCGGCATCTCGCCGCGCGAGGCGCTGGCCATGGACCCGCAGCAGCGGCTCCTGCTGGAGACCTCCTGGGAGGTCTTCGAACGCGCCGGGATCGACCCGTCGTCGGTGCGCGGCGCGCAGATCGGCGTCTTCGCCGGCGCCGCCTCCTCCGCCTACGGCACCGGCCTGTACGACGCGGCCGGCGCCGACGGCTACCTGCTCACCGGCACCGCGACCAGCGTCGTGTCCGGCCGGGTCGCCTACGCGTTCGGGCTGGAGGGCCCGGCGGTCACCGTCGACACGGCCTGCTCCTCCTCGCTGGTGGCGCTTCACCTGGCCGTCCAGGCGCTGCGGCAGGGCGAGTGCACAATGGCGCTGGCGGGCGGCGTGACCGTGATGGCCACGCCCGGCATGTTCATCGAGTTCTCCCGGCAGCAGGGCCTCGCGGGCGACGGCCGCTGCAAGTCCTTCGCGGCGGCGGCCGACGGCACCGGCTGGGCCGAGGGCGCCGGAATGCTCCTGGTCGAACGCCTCTCCGACGCCCGCCGCAACGGCCACGAGGTCCTGGCCATCGTCCGGGGCTCCGCCGTCAACCAGGACGGCGCGTCCAACGGCCTCACCGCCCCCAACGGACCGTCGCAGCAGCGGGTCATCCGCCAGGCCCTCGCCAACGCCCGCCTGACCACGGCCGACGTCGACGTGGTCGAGGCCCACGGCACCGGCACCAAGCTCGGCGACCCGATCGAGGCCCAAGCCCTGCTCGCCACCTACGGCCAGGACCGCGAGCGCCCCCTGCTGCTCGGCTCGATCAAGTCCAACATCGGCCACACCCAGGCCGCCGCGGGCGTCGCCGGGGTCATCAAGATGGTGATGGCGATGCGGCACGGCGTCGTCCCGCAGAGCCTCCACATCGACGAGCCCTCGCCCCACGTCGACTGGACCGAGGGCGCGGTCGACCTCCTCACCGAACCGGTCTCCTGGCCGGAGACGGGCCGCCCCCGCCGCTCGGCGGTGTCGTCGTTCGGCATCAGCGGCACCAACGTCCACACGGTCCTGGAACAGTCCCCGAAGGCGGCACCGGTCCGGCCGCTCGGAACCGACCCCGCGATGCCGGGCTCGGAGCGGGTGCTGCTGTGGCCCGTGTCGGGGAAGAACGCCGCCGCCCTCGAAGCGCAGACCGCCGCTCTGCGGGACCACCTGGCCCGCCATCCTGAGCTCCCGGCCGACGGGGTGGCGGTCACGCTGACCCGCTCCCGCGCCGATCTCGAACACCGCACCGTGGTCATCGGCCACGACCGCGACGAACTGGTCGCGGGCCTGGCGGACAGCCCGATCAGCGGCGTCGCCCGGCCCGACGGCAAGGTGGCCTTCCTGTTCACCGGCCAGGGCTCCCAGCGCGCCGGGATGGGCCGAGAGCTCTACGACACCTTCCCCGCCTTCGCCGAAGCCTTCGACCAGGTCCGCGACCACCTCGCAGCGGCCACAGCGGGTGCGGCGGGATCAGTGGTGGCCGGGTCCCCGGCTGCCGATGGGGCGTCTGGTGTGGGTGGCGAATCCTCCGGGGTGGTTTCCGGTTCCGTCGATGTGGCGGAGGCCGTTCTGAGCGGGGCGCGGCTCGGCGAGACGGGGGTCGCGCAGCCGGCGATCTTCGCGTTCGAGGTGGCGCTGTTCCGTCTTCTGGAGTCGTTCGGGATCCGGCCCGATGCGGTGGCGGGTCACTCCATTGGGGAGATCGCCGCTGCTCACTGCGCGGGCATTCTGTCGCTCGACGACGCCTGTGCGCTCATCTCCGCTCGTGCCTCGCTGATGCAGGCGCTTCCGGGCGGTGGGGCGATGGTCGCCATACAGGCCACGCCGGGCGAGATTTCCGGCGATGTCGACATCGCGGCCGTCAACGGGCCGCAGTCCGTCGTCATCTCCGGGGCCGAGGACGACGTCCTGGCCGAGGCCGCGCGGTTCAGGCGCAAGCGCCGCAGGACCAAGCGCCTGGAGGTCAGCCACGCCTTCCACTCCCGCCTGATGGAGCCCATGCTGGCGGAGTTCCGGCGGGTCGCCGAAGGGGTGACGTACCGCGAACCGGTCATCGCCTTCGACGGCGGGAGAGACGCGGACTACTGGACCGCCCACGTGCGGGACACGGTCAGGTTCCACGACACCGTCACGCGGCTGGAGTCGCAGGGCGTGACGGCGTTCGTGGAGATCGGGCCCGACGCGGTGCTGACCGCGATGGCCGCCGACTGCCTGACCGCGACCGAGGACCGGGCGCTGCTGATCCCGGCGGTGCGGGCCGACCGGAGCGAGCCGCTCGGCGTGCTGACCGCCGCCGCGTGGCTGCACGTCCACGGCACCCCGGTCTCCTGGCCGGTGCCCGAGACCGCCGGCGTCGCCCTGCCGACCTACGCCTTCCAGCGCCGCCACTACTGGCCCGAGGCCCCCGCGCTGCCCGCCGCCGACCCGGTCGACGCGGCGTTCTGGGAGGCCGTCGAGCGGGAGGACCTGGAGAGCCTGGCCGCCACGCTCGACGTCGAGGGCGACGCCCTCGCCGGTCTGGTGCCGGTGCTGTCGTCGTGGCGGCGTCGCCGCTCCGAGAAGACGGCCGCCGACGGCTGGCGCTACCGGATCGACTGGAAGCCGGTCGCCGACCGGCGGGCCGAGCTGAGCGGCACCTGGCTGGTGGTCGTCCCGGAGACGGGGCACGACCTGGCCGCCGAGGCCGCCGAGGCGCTCGCCGCCCACGGCGCGCAGGTGCTCACCATCCCGGTCGACACCCTGACCGCCACCCGCGAGCACCTCGCCGCGCTGGTCGCGGACGTCCCCGGCCCGTCGGGCGTGCTCTCGCTGCTCGCCCTGGACACTCGGATCCTGCCCGGTCACGAGGCCACCCCGGCCGGGCTCGCCGCCACCTCGGCGCTGCTCCAGGCCCTCGGTGACGCCGGGGTCGGCGCGCCGTTGTGGGCGGCGACGTCGGGGGCGTACACCGGCAGCCCTGAGCAGGCGATGGTCTGGGGCCTCGGCCGCGTCGCCGCGCTGGAGCACCCGGACCGCTGGGGCGGCCTGGTCGACCTGCCCGGCACGCTCGACGACACCGCCAGGGCCCGCCTGGCCGCCGCCCTCACGGGCGAGGAGGACCAGCTCACCCTGACCGCGAACGGCCTGCGCGCCGCCCGCCTGGCGCACACCGCGCCGGGCGCGCCCTGGACGCCGTCGGGCACGGTGCTCGTCACCGGCGGCACCGGCGCGCTGGGCGGCCACGTCGCCCGCTGGCTCGCCGCCAACGGGGCCGGCCACCTGGTGCTCGTCGGACGCCGGGGCGCGGACGCCCCCGGCGCGGCCGAGCTCAAGGCCGAACTCGCCGGCGTCGAGGTCACCCTCGCCGCCTGCGACGTCGCCGACCGGGCCCAGCTCGCCGCGCTCCTCGAAACGGTCCGGGTGGACGCGGTGGTGCACGCGGCCGGCGTGCTCGACGACGGCGTGCTCGACGCGATGACCCCGGCCCGCTACGAGACGGTCCTGCGGGCCAAGGCGCTGGCCGCGCGGAACCTGCGCGACCTGCTGCCCGACCTGAGGGCGTTCGTCATGTTCTCCTCGATCGCCGGCACCCTGGGCGCCGCCGGTCAGGGCAACTACGCCGCCGCCAACGCCTACCTCGACGCGCTCGCCCAGAGCGAGGGGCTGACGTCCATCGCCTGGGGCCCGTGGGCCGAGGGCGGCATGGCCGCCGCCGACGGGACCGAGAACCGGGCGCGGCGGGGCGGCCTGCCGCCGATGGCGCCCGGGTCGGCCGTCGCCGCCCTGGCCGCCGGCGGCGCGTCGATGGTCGCCGATGTCGTCTGGGACCGGTTCGCACCCGGGTACGCCGCGATCCGCCCCGGCCACCTGATCGCCGACCTGCCCGAGGTCAGGCCGGTCCTGGAGGCCCTCGCGGGGCAGACGACCGGGGCGAACTCCCCGGCCGCCGCGCTGGCCGCCCGCCTGGCGGGGACGACCCCGGAGGAGCGCGACAAGATCCTCGTGGAGACCGTCCGGGCCCACGTCGCGGCCGTGCTCGGCCACGACGGGCACGAGAGCGTCGAGCCCGGCCGTCCGTTCAAGGACCTCGGGTTCACCTCGCTGACCGCCGTCGAGTTCCGCAACGTCCTCGGCGCGGCGACCGGCCTGCGGCTGCCCGCGACGCTCATCTACGACTACCCGACCCCCCGGGCGCTGGCCCGCTACCTGGGCATGGAACTGCCCCGGGAACGCGACCCGCTGCTCACCGAGATCGACCGGCTGGAGCGGGCGCTGGGCGACGCGGAGGCCGACGCCGGCACCCGCGACGAGGTCACCGCCCGCCTCCAGGCCCTGCTGGTCCGCTGGTCGGGCCCGCAGGACACCGGGGACGACGTCGCCGAGCGCCTCAGGGACGCCTCGCGGGACGAGCTCTTCGACTTCATCGACAACGAGCTGTAAATCTCCTAGAGGCCAGGTGAACCGCGAAATGAAGGACGAAGAGAAGCTCCTCGACTACCTCAAGCGGGTGACAGCCGATCTTCACCAGACGCGTCGCCGGTTGAAGGAGGCCGAGGCCGCGGGGCACGAGCCCATCGCGATCGTCGGCATGGGCTGCCGGTTCCCGGGCGGGGCCGACTCGCCCGAGGGCCTGTGGGAGTTGCTGGCCGCCGGGGGTGACGCCGTCGGCGGGTTCCCGCTCGACCGGGGCTGGGACGTGGACGGCCTCTACCACCCCGACCCCGGCCACCCGGGCACCTGCTACGCCCGCGAGGGCGGGTTCCTGCGGGACGCGGCGGCGTTCGACGCGGCGTTCTTCGGGATCTCGCCGCGTGAGGCGGTCGCCATGGACCCGCAGCAGCGGCTGCTGCTGGAGACGTCGTGGGAGGCGCTGGAGCGGGCCGGGATCGACCCTCATGACCTGCGCGAGTCGCGGACCGGCGTCTTCGTCGGCACCAACGGCCAGGACTACGCGGCGCTCGCGGTCGCCGCCGAGGGCGTCGAGGGTTTCCTCGGCACGGGGAACGCGGCCTCCGTCGTCTCCGGCCGCCTGGCCTACACGTTCGGGCTGGAGGGCCCGGCCGTGACCGTCGACACGGCGTGCTCCGCGTCGCTGGTGGCGCTGCACCTGGCCGTCCAGTCGCTGCGCCTGGGCGAGTGCTCGCTGGCGCTCGCGGGCGGCGTGACGGTCATGTCGACGCCGGGCGCGTTCATCGAGTTCTCCCGGCAGCGGGGCCTGTCGCCCGACGGCCGGTGCAAGGCCTTCGCGGCCGGGGCCGACGGCACCGGCTGGGGCGAGGGCGCCGGCATGCTGGTCGTCGAGCGCCTCTCCGACGCCCTGCGCAACGGCCACCCGGTGCTGGCGGTCGTGCGCGGTTCCGCGGTCAACCAGGACGGCGCGTCCAACGGCCTGACCGCCCCCAACGGGCCCGCCCAGCAGCGGGTGATCCGCCAGGCGCTCGACAACGCCCGGCTCACGCCCGCCGACGTCGACGCCGTCGAGGCCCACGGCACCGGCACCTCCCTCGGCGACCCCATCGAGGCCCAGGCCCTGCTCGCCACCTACGGCCAGGACCGCGAGGAGCCGCTCTGGCTCGGCTCGGTCAAGTCGAACCTCGGCCACACCCAGGCCGCCGCCGGCGTCGCCGGAGTCATCAAGATGGTCATGGCGCTGCGCCACGGCCTGCTCCCGAAGACCCTGCACGTCGACGAGCCCTCCCCGCACGTCGACTGGTCGGCCGGCGCGGTCGAGCTCCTCACCGAAGCCGTCCCGTGGCCCGCCGGGGAGCGCCCCCGCCGGGCCGGGGTGTCGTCGTTCGGCTTCAGCGGCACCAACGCCCACGCCGTCATCGAGGAGCCTCCGGCCCAGGAACCGGCCGCGCCGGCCGAGGGCCGCGCCTGGGTCCTCACCGCCGCCACCCCCGAGGCCCTCCAGCATTCGGCGGTACGCCTCCGCGCCGCCCTCCCCGCCACCGACCCGTCGTTCGCCCTGTCCCGCAAGGCCCAGCTCCCCGTCAGGGCGGCCGTGGTCGCGGGCGACGAGGCGGCCCTGACCGCCCTCGCCGAGGGCCGCCCCCACCCCGGTCTCGTCTCGGGCGTCGCCCGTGGCGACGGCAGACTGGCCTTCCTGTTCACCGGCCAGGGTTCCCAGCGACCGGGCATGGGCCGCGAACTGTACGACACCTTCCCGGCCTTCGCCGAGGCTTTCGACCAGGTCCGCGACCGCCTGATGACGACCGCGTCGGGCCCGACGAAGGCCGAGTCCTCCAGCGCTGGCCGGTCCGAAGACACAGAAGCTTCTGGCGCCGGTGCGGCTGGAAAGGTGAGATTCCCCGACCCGGTCCACGACCCCATTGACCTGGCAGAGGCCGTTCGGACGGGGGTGGGGCTCGATGAGACGGGGGTCGCGCAGCCGGCGATCTTCGCGTTCGAGGTGGCGCTGTTCCGTCTTCTGGAGTCGTTCGGGGTGCGGCCCGATGTGGTGGCGGGTCACTCCATCGGGGAGATCGCCGCCGCGCACTGCGCGGGCATTCTGTCCCTGGACGACGCCTGCACCTTGGTGAAGGCGCGGGCTTCCTTGATGCAGGCGCTTCCGGCCGGTGGGGCGATGGTCGCCATACAGGCCGCGCCGGGCGAAATTTCGGGGAATGTCGACATCGCGGCCGTCAACGGGCCGCGATCCGTGGTCATCTCCGGTGCCGAGGACGCCGTGCTCGCCGAGGCCGCCCGGTTCGAGAAGACCAAGCGGCTGAACGTCTCCCATGCCTTCCACTCCCGCCTGATGGACCCCATGCTCGACGCGTTCCGCCAGGTCTGCGCGGCGCTCACGTACAACGAACCGGCCATCCCGTTCGACGGCGGCCGGGACGCCGGTTACTGGGTGAAGCACGTCAGGGACACCGTGCGGTTCGCCGACACGCTGGCCGGGCTCGGCGACGTCACGACGTTCCTGGAGGTCGGACCCGACGCGGTGCTCACCGCCATGGCCGCCGACCAGACCGAGGCCGTGGTCCTCCCCGCCCAGCGCGCCGACCGGGGGGAGCGGGCCTCCTTCGTCCAGGCCCTCGCCGGGCTCCACGTCAACGGCGTCGAGTTCGACTGGCGGACCGCACTGGCCGGGGACCCGGGACCGCACGTCGACCTTCCGACCTACGCCTTCCAGCGCCGCCGCTTCTGGGCCGACCCGCCGGTCCGCCCCACGAGCGCGGGCGAGTGGCGCTACCGCGTCCACTGGTCGCCGCTCACCCTGAACGCCCAGGTCACCGGCCGCTGGCTCCTCGTCGGCGACGACCTCGAAGGCGAGCGGATCGGCGAGGTCTTCACCGACGCCGTCCACCTGACCGACGTGCCCGCCGCCGGCGAGCTGGCCGCGCTCGGCCCCTTCGACGGCGTCTTCTCCACGCTGGCCCTCGACACCACGATCGCCGACGGACACACCGCCGTCACCCGGGGCCTGGCCCGCACGCTGGCGCTCGTCCAGGCCGGTGTCTCCGCGCCGCTGTGGGTGGCGACCCGTGGTGCGGTCTCCACCGGCGACGGCGACCCGCTGACCGACCCGGCCCAGGCCGAGGTCTGGGGCCTCGGCCGGGCCGCCGCCCGCGAGCACCCCGACCGCTGGGGCGGCCTAGTGGACCTGCCGCCGCTTCTGGACGACGCCGCGATCGACCACCTGCGCCGGGTGCTGGCCGGCACGACCACCGACGACGAACTGGCCATCCGGGAGGGCGGCGTCCTCACCCGCCGCCTCGCGCGGGCGGGAGTCGAGGCCACCGGTCCCGGCTGGCGGCCGGGCGGCACCGTGCTCGTCACCGGCGGCACCGGCGCGCTCGGCGGGCACATCGCCCGCTGGCTGGCCGCCGAGGGCGCGGCCCACATCGTCCTCGCCGGGCGGCGCGGGCTCGACGCCCCCGGCGCGGCCGAGCTGAAGGCCTCGCTGACCGGCGCCCGCGTGGACGTCGTCGCCTGCGACGTCGCCGACCGGGACGCGCTCGCCGCGCTGCTGGCCGAGACGCCGGTGACCGCCGTCGTCCACGCGGCCGGAGTGCTCGACGACGGCGTGCTCGACGGGCTCACCCCCGAGCGGCTCGACACCGTGCTGACCGCCAAGGTCACCGCCGCCCGCAACCTGCACGACCTCGCCGGCGACCTCGACGCCTTCGTGCTCTTCTCCTCCCTGGCGGGCACGCTGGGCGGTTCGGGCCAGGCCTCCTACGCCGCCGCCAACGCCCACCTCGACGCGCTGGCGCAGTACCGCCGCGACCGGGGGCTGCCCGCCACGTCGATCGCGTGGGGGCCGTGGGCCGACAAAGGCATGGCCGCCGACCCGTCGATCGGCGAGCGGCTGCGCCGGGGCGGCGTCTCCGCGCTCAACCCGGCCAAGGCGGTCAGGGCGCTGGCCCAGGCGCTGGAGGCGGGGGACACCCACGTTGCCGTCGCCGACATCGACTGGCCCGTCTTCGGGCGGGCGTTCGCCTCGGTCCGGCCCGCGCCCGTCATCGCCGACCTCGCCGAGCTCCCCGCCGGGACCGGCGCCCAGGCCGAGGCGGAGAAGCCGGGCCTGCGGGACGCCCTCCGGGCCATGCCCGAGCACCGCCACGCGGGCTTCCTGCTGGACCTGGTCGCGGGGCACGCCGCGGCCGTGCTGGGACACGAGACCGCCGCCGACGTCGCGGGGGAGCGGGCCTTCAAGGAGCTCGGCTTCACCTCGCTGTCGGCCGTCGAGCTGCGCAACCTGCTGGGCGCGGCCACCGGGCTCCGGCTCCCGGCCACGATGATCTACGACCACCCGACCCCGGCCGCGCTCGCCGAGTTCCTCCGCCGCGAGCTGCTCGGCGACGACGGCGAGACCGAGGACGTCGTGGTCGCGGCCGACGACGAGCCGATCGCCATCGTCGGCATGGGCTGCCGGTTCCCCGGCGGCGTCGCCTCACCCGAGGACCTGTGGCGGCTGCTGGCCGCCGGGGGCGACGCGGTCACCGAGATCCCCGCCGACCGGGGCTGGCAGCTCGACCACGACGCCGGCTCCGACCGCGCGGGCACCTCCCACTCCCGCGAGGGCGCGTTCATCGACGCCGCCGGTGACTTCGACGCCGAGTTCTTCGGCATCTCCCCGCGCGAGGCCCTGGCGATGGACCCGCAGCAGCGCCTGCTGCTGGAGACCTCCTGGGAGGCGCTGGAGCGGGCCGGCATCGACCCCTCGTCGCTGAAGGGATCGCGTACCGGCGTCTTCACCGGCACCAACGGCCAGGACTACGCGACGCTGCTGATGGGCGGCGGCGCCGACGGCGCGGAGGGCTACGTCGCGACCGGCACCACCGCCTCGGTGCTGTCGGGCCGGGTCTCCTACACCCTCGGGCTGGAGGGCCCGGCCGTCACCGTCGACACCGCCTGCTCCTCCTCGCTGGTGGCGCTGCACATGGCCGCCCAGGCGCTGCGCCAGGGCGAGTGCGCGCTGGCCCTGGCGGGCGGCGTCACGATCATGTCGACGCCGGGGCTGTTCATCGAGTTCTCCCGCCAGCGCGGGCTCGCCCCCGACGGCCGCTGCAAGGCGTTCGCCGCCGCCGCCGACGGCACCGGCTGGGGCGAGGGCGTCGGCGTCCTGGTCGTCGAGCGGCTGTCGGACGCCCTGGCCAACGGCCACGAGGTCCTCGCCGTGGTCCGGGGCTCGGCCGTCAACCAGGACGGCGCGTCCAACGGCCTCACCGCGCCCAACGGGCCGTCGCAGCAGCGGGTCATCCGGCAGGCCCTCGCCTCGGCCGGGCTCACCCCCGCCCAGGTCGACGCCGTCGAGGCGCACGGCACCGGCACCAAGCTCGGCGACCCCATCGAGGCCCAGGCGCTGCTGGCCACCTACGGCCGGGACCGCGAACGGCCCCTCCTGCTGGGGTCGGTCAAGTCGAACATCGGCCACACCCAGGCCGCCGCCGGCGTGGCCGGGGTGATCAAGATGGTCCAGGCCATCCGGTACGGCGTCCTGCCGCCCACCCTCCACGTCGACGCCCCCTCGCCCCACGTCGACTGGACCGCCGGCTCGGTCGACCTGCTCACCGAGGCCACCCCGTGGCCGGAGACCGGCGCGCCCCGCCGGGCGGGCATCTCGTCGTTCGGGATCTCCGGCACCAACGTCCACACGATCATCGAGCAGGCCCCCGCCGCCGAGCCCGCCGCGGACCGCGACCCGGTCCCGGTCGTCGCCTGGCCGCTCTCGGCCCGCACCGAGGAGGCCCTGCGCGAGCAGGCCCGCCGCCTGCGCAACCGGCTGGAGGTCTCCACCCTCGACCCGGCCGACGTGGCGCTCTCCCTCGTACGGTCCCGCGCCGCCCTCCAGCACCGCGCGGTCGCCTTGGGCCCTGACCTGACCGGCGCGCTCGACCTCATCGCCGAGGGCCGGGGCGGCGTGACCGGCGTGGTCGTCCCGGGCCGGACCGCCTTCCTGTTCACCGGCCAGGGCTCGCAGCACGCCGAGATGGGGCGCGGCCTCTACGCCGCCTACCCGGCGTTCGCCGAGGCCTACGACGACGTGGCCGACCGGCTCGTCATCGGCGACGACCTCGACGAGACCGGCAACACCCAGCCCGCGCTCTTCGCCTTCCAGGTCGCGCTGTTCCGCCTGCTGGAGTCGTGGGGCGTCACCCCCGACCAGGTCGCCGGGCACTCGGTCGGCGAACTGGCCGCCGCCCACGTCACGGGCGTCCTGTCGCTCGACGACGCCTGCGCGCTCGTCGGCGCGCGGGCCACCCTCATGCGCGAGCTGCCGCCGGGCGGCGCGATGATCGCCGTCGAGGCGGCCGAGGAGGAGATCTCGGCGGGCGTCGACGTCGCCGCCGTCAACGGCCCCCGTTCCGTCGTCGTCTCCGGCGACGAGGACGCCGTGCTGGCCGAGGCGGCCCGCTTCGCCGCGATGGGCCGCCGCACCCGGCGTCTCACCGTCTCCCACGCCTTCCACTCGGCCCGCATGGACGCCATGCTGGCCGACTTCCACCGCGTCGCTGTGACGCTGACCTACCACGAGCCGGTCATCCCCTTCGTGGCGCACGGCGACGTCACCACGCCCGCCTACTGGGTCGGCCACGTCCGCAACGCGGTCCGGTTCGCCGACGGCATCCGCCGCCTGGAGGCCGAGGGCGTCACCCGGTTCGTCGAGATCGGGCCGGACGCCGTGCTGACCGCGATGGGCCAGGAGACCTACGAGGGCGACGCCGTCTGGATCCCCGTCTGCCGCCGGGGCCGCCCCGAGCCGGAGACGGCCGTCGAGGCGCTCGCCCGCCTGCACGTCGCGGGCGGCCCGGTCGACTGGACCACCCTGTTCACCGGCGCGACCCCCGTCGACCTGCCCACCTACGCCTTCCAGCGCAAGCGCTACTGGCCCAAGCCCGCCGTCTGGGCCGGGGACGCCGCCGGGCTCGGCCAGACCCCCGCCGGGCACCCGCTGCTCGGCGCCGCCGTCACCCTCGCCGAGGGCGGCGTGGTGCTGACCGGCCGCCTGTCGGCGCAGACCCAGCCATGGCTGGCCGACCACCGCGTCATGGGCCGGGTCATCCTGCCCGGCACCGCGTTCGCCGAGATGGCGATCAGAGCCGGCGACCAGGTCGGCTGCGGCGCGATCGAGGACCTCACGCTGGCCGCCCCGCTGCCGCTGCCCGACCAGGGCGGCGTCCGGGTGCAGGTCACCGTGGGCACCGCCGACGACACGGGCCGCCGCCGGGTGGGCGTCCACTCCCGCGACGAGAACGCCCCCGACGACGCCCCCTGGACCCGGCACGCCGCCGGCACCCTGGCCCCGGGCGTGCCCGGCCTGCCCGACGAGGACCTGACCGCGTGGCCGCCCGCCGGCGCGGAACCGGTCGACGTGACCGGCCTCTACCCGGGCCTGGTCGCCCTCGGCTTCGACTACGGCCCCGCCTTCCGGGGGATCACCGCCGCCTGGCGGCTCGACGAGGCCGTCTACCTGGAGGTGGCGCTCCCGGAGGACGACCACGCCGACGCCGCCCGCTTCGGCCTCCACCCGGCGCTGCTCGACGGGGCGCTGCACGGCGCGTTCCTCCAGTCGCTCGGCGACGGCGAGGGCCGGGTGCCGTTCTCGTGGAGCGACGTCGTGCTGCACGCCTCCGGCGCGACCCGGCTGCGCGCCAGGCTCACCCGGACCGGCCCCGAGTCCGTCTCCCTGCTGGTCACCGACCCCGCGGGAGCCCCGGTCGCGTCGGTCGGCGCGCTGGTCGTCCGGCCCGCCGAGCGCGCCGCGACCGTCCCGGCGGTCGCCGAGTCGCTGTTCCGGGTCGAGTGGACGCCGGTCGCCCTGCCCGACACCCACGCCGACGACGTCACCATCGCCGACCTCGCCCCCGGCACGGTGGCCGAGGTCACCGAGGTCACCCTGGGGCTCATCCAGGACTGGCTCGTCAACGACGAACCCGGCCGCCTGGCCTTCGTCACCCGCGAGGCGCTGCCCGGCGACGTGGCGCTGAACGCCGCGTGGGGCCTGGTGAAGTCGGCCCAGTCGGAGAACCCGGGCCGGTTCGTGCTCATCGACACCGACGGCACCCCGCTCGACCGCGCCCTCACGCTCGACGAGCCGCAGCTCATGCTCCGCGACGGCAGGGCGTTCGCGCCCCGCCTGGTCCGCGCCCCCGCGGGGTTCGTCCCGCCGGACGCCACTTGGCGGCTGCACGTCGAGACCAAGGGCACCCTCGACGCCCTCACCCTGGCCCCCGTCGCGATCGAGCCCCTTCGCCCCCACGAGGTGCGGGTCGGCGTCCGGGCGGCGGGCCTCAACTTCCGCGACGTGCTCAACGCGCTCGGCATGTACCCCGAACCCGCCGGGCTCCTGGGCGGCGAGGTCGCCGGGGTCGTCCTGGAGGCGGGCGCGGACGCGCCGTTCGCGCCGGGCGACCGGGTGTTCGGCATGGCGGCGGGCGGCTTCGGCCCCCAGGTCGTCACCGACCACCACTTCCTGGCGAGGATGCCCGACGGCTGGTCATTCGAGGTCGCGGCCTCGGTCCCGATCGTCTTCCTCACCGCCCTGTACGCCTTCACCGACCTCGGCCACCTCAAGCGCGGCGAGAAGGTGCTGATCCACGCCGCCGCCGGCGGGGTCGGCATGGCGGCGGTGCAGGTCGCCCGCCACCTGGGCGCGGAGATCTACGGCACCGCCTCGGAGTCCAAGCAGCACGTCCTGGAGGGCCTGGCCGGGATCGCCAGCTCCCGCACGCTCGACTTCGCCGACGAGTTCCCGAAGGTCGACGTGGTCCTCAACGCCCTCGCGGGCGAGTTCGTGGACGCCTCGATGGGCCTGCTGAACGAGGGCGGCCGGTTCCTGGAGATGGGCAAGACCGACATCCGCTCCGGCGACGGCTACCAGGCCTTCGACCTGTCCGAAGCAGGTCCCGACCGCATCCGCGAACTGCTCGCCGAGCTCCTCGGCCTCTTCGAGGCGGGCGTGCTGGCCCCGCTGCCCGTCAGGGCGTGGGACGTCCGCCAGGCGCGGGACGCCTTCCGGTTCGTCTCCCAGGCCAGGCACATCGGCAAGGTCGTGCTCACCGTCCCCGCGCCGGTCGCCAAGGACGCCACCGTCCTCATCACCGGCGGTTCCGGCGCGCTGGCGACCGTGCTGGCCGGGCACCTGCTCGCCCAGGGCTTCACCGACCTGCTGCTGGTCAGCCGCTCGGGCCGGGCCGACTGGGACGGCATCCGCGCCGCCGGGGGAGAGGCCGGCATCGGGTCGGTCCGGGCCGCCGTCTGCGACGTCTCCGACCGGACCGCGCTGGCGAACCTGCTGGTGAACGAGGACGTCGCCGGGGTCGTCCACACCGCGGGCGTGCTCGACGACGGCGTGATCGAGTCGCTGACCCCCGAACGGCTCGCCAAGGTGCTGGAGCCGAAGGTCCAGGCCGCGCTCAACCTGCACGAACTCGTCGGCGACGTCGGCATGTTCGTGCTGTTCTCCTCGGCCGCCGCCACGTTCGGCGCGGCCGGGCAGGGCAGCTACTCCGCCGCCAACACCGCCCTCGACGCGCTGGCCGTCCACCGCCGCTCGCTCGGGCTCCCGGCCCACTCCCTGGCCTGGGGCCTGTGGTCCGGCGGCGGCATGGGCGGCCTGCTCGACGACTCGGAGAAGGGCCGCATCTCCCGGGGCGGCATGTCGGCCCTGCCGGTCGCCGACGGCCTCGCGCTCTTCGACCTAGCCCTGCGCCGCGACGAGGCGCTGCAACTGCCGATGCACCTCGACCTGCGGAGCATGCGCGGCGGCCCGGTCCACCCGCTGCTGCGCTCGCTCGTGCAGGGCCCCGCGCGGGGGGTCGCCTCGGCCGCCGGCGCCACCTCCTCCCTGGCGGCGCGGCTCGCCGGGCTCGCCCCCGCCGACCGCGACAAGGCCCTGGTCGAGCTGGTACGCGGCCAGGCGGCGATCGTGCTGGGACACGCGTCGGCGGAGGCCGTGCCGGGCGGGAAGGCGTTCAAGGAGCTCGGGTTCGACTCCCTCACCAGCGTCGAGCTGCGCAACCGGCTCAACGTGGCGGTCGGGGAGCGGCTGCCCGCGACGCTCGTCTTCGACTACCCGACCCCCGTCGCCCTCGCCGCCCACCTGGGCGACCGCCTGCTGGGCGCGGAGGAGAAGGCCGCCGGTCCCCTCGCGGTGGCCGCGGCCGACGAGCCGATCGCCATCGTCGCGATGAGCTGCCGGTTCCCCGGCGACGTCAGGTCGCCCGAGGACCTGTGGGACCTGGTCGCGGGCGAACGCGACGGCATCACCGGCTTCCCGGTCAACCGGGGCTGGGACCTGACCACCGAGGGCGCCTACGTCCGGCTCGGCGGGTTCGTGCACGACGCGGACGCCTTCGACGCGCCCTTCTTCGGCATCTCGCCCCGCGAGGCCCTGGCGATGGACCCGCAGCAGCGGCTCCTGCTGGAGACCTCGTGGGAGGCGTTCGAACGCGCCGGGATCGAGCCCGGCACCCTGAAGGGCAGCCGGACGGGCGTGTTCGTCGGCGCGGCCTCCGCCGGGTACGGGACCGGCGCCGACCCCTCCGAAGGGCTCGACGGCCACCTGCTGACCGGCGGCGCGACCAGCGTCGTCTCCGGCCGGGTCGCCTACACCTTCGGACTGGAGGGCCCCGCCGTCACCGTCGACACAGCGTGCTCGTCGTCGCTGGTCGCGCTGCACATGGCGGTGCGGTCGCTGCGGTCGGGCGAGTGCACGATGGCGCTGGCCGGCGGCATCACCGTCATGGCCACCGCGAGCATGTTCGCCGAGTTCTCCAAGCAGCAGGGCCTGGCCGCCGACGGCCGCTGCAAGCCCTTCGCCGCCTCCGCCGACGGCACCGGCTGGGCCGAGGGCGTCGGCATGGTGCTCGTCGAGCGCCTCTCCGACGCGCGCCGCCACGGCCACCGGGTGCTCGCGCTCGTCCGCGGCTCGGCCGTCAACCAGGACGGCGCGTCCAACGGCCTCACCGCCCCGAACGGGCCGTCGCAGCAGCGGGTCATCCGGCAGGCGCTCGCCGACGCCGGGCTGACCGTCCGCGACGTCGACGCCGTCGAGGCCCACGGCACCGGCACCAGACTGGGCGACCCGATCGAGGCGCAGGCGCTCATCGCCACCTACGGGCAGGACCGCGACGAGCCGGTCAGGATCGGCTCGATCAAGTCGAACATCGGCCACACTCAGGCCGCCGCAGGCGTCGCCGGGCTGATCAAGATGGTCATGGCGATGCGCCACGGCGTGCTGCCCCGCAGCCTCGGCATCGACGCCCCCTCGCCGCACGTCGAGTGGGACCGGGGCGCGGTCGAACTGCTCACCGCGTCCGCGCCGTGGCCGGAGACGGGGCGTCCGCGCCGGTCGGCGGTGTCGTCGTTCGGCATCAGCGGCACCAACGTCCACACGGTCATCGAGGCCGCCCCCGCCGACGAGCCGGGCCAGGGCGTCGGCCTGCCGGTCGTGCCGTGGGTGCTGTCGGCCCACGACGATGCCGCGCTCGCCGAGCAGGCCCGGCGGCTGCGCCAGGCCGCCGAGGACCAGGACCCCGCCGACGTGGGCCGCACGCTCGCGGTCGGCCGGGCCGCGCTGGAGCACCGCGCCGCCGTCTCGGGCGCGACCCGCGAGGCCCTGCTCGCCGGGCTCGACGCCCTGATCGAGGGCCTGGACGAGGGCCGCGAGGCCCCCGGCGTCGCCCGCCCCGACGGGCGAACCGCGTTCCTGTTCACCGGCCAGGGCGCGCAGCGCGCCGGGATGGGCCGCGATCTCCACGACGCCTACCCCGTGTTCGCCGAGGCGTTCGACGCGGTCTGCGCGCACCTCGACGGGGTGGCCCACGCCGTCCTGACGGGGGAGGGCCTCGACGAGACGGTCTTCACCCAGCCCGCCCTGTTCGCCGTCGAGGTCGCCCTCTACCGGCTCGTCGAGTCGTGGGGGGTGCGGCCCGACTTCGTCGCCGGGCACTCCATCGGCGAGCTCGCCGCCGCCCACGTCGCCGGGGTCCTCTCGCTGGAGGACGCCTGCACGCTGGTCAAGGCCAGGGGCGCGCTGATGCAGGCGCTTCCGGCCGGTGGCGCGATGGTCGCCGTCCAGGCGACGCCGGGCGAGATCTCGGAGAGCGTCGACGTCGCCGCCGTCAACGGGCCCCGGTCCGTGGTGATCTCCGGGCCCGAGGACGCCGTGCTCGCCGAGGCCGCCCGGTTCGAGAAGACCAAGCGGCTCACCGTCTCCCACGCCTTCCACTCGCGCCTGATGGACCCGATGCTGACGGACTTCCGCCGGGTCGCCGCCGGGCTGACGTACAGCACCCCCAGGATCCCGGTCGTGTCGGGCGGCCTCGCCGACGTGACCGATCCGGAGTACTGGGTGCGGCACGTCCGTGACGCGGTCCGGTTCGCCGACGGGATCGCCTGGCTGGAGGCCGAGGGCGTCACCCGGTTCGTCGAGATCGGGCCTGAGGCGGTGCTGACCGCGATGGGCCAGGAGTGCGTGCGGGGCGACCACACGTGGGTGCCGCTGATGCGGAGCGGGCAGGAGGCCCGGACCCTCGTCGACGGCCTCGCCCGGCTGCACGTCTCGGGCGCGACGGTCGACTGGGCCGCCTTCTTCGCCGGGGCCGGCCACGCCGACCTGCCGACCTACGCCTTCCAGCGCCGGTCGTACTGGCCGAAGCAGGCCGTCTGGATCGGCGACCCCTCCGGCTTCGGGCAGACCCCGGCCGGGCACCCGCTGCTCCAGGCCGCCATGCCGCTGGCCGGGGGCGATCAGATCGTGCTGACCGGCCGCCTGTCCCTCCAGACCCAGCCGTGGCTGGCCGACCACGTGGTCGGCGGCCAGGTGCTGCTGCCCGGCACGGCCTTCGCCGAACTCGCCGTCAGAGCCGGTGACCAGGCCGGCTGCGGCACGGTCGAGGAGCTGACCATCGAGGCCCCGCTGGTGCTCGACGGGGCGGCCCACCTCCAGGTCGTCGTGGGCGAACCCGATGACGAGGGACGCCGGACGATCACCGTCCACTCCCGCGCCGAGGACGCCCCCGCCGACCGCCCGTGGACCCGCCACGCGACCGGCACGCTCATCCCCGCCGCCCCCGAAGGCGAGCGCCTCGACGTCTGGCCCCCGGCCGGCGCCGAGCCCGTCGACGTCACCGGCCTCTACGACGACCTGCCCGGCTTCGCCTACGGCCCCGCCTTCCAGGGCGTCCGGGCGGCCTGGCGCAAGGACGCCGACGTCTACCTGGAGATCGCCACCCCGGCCGCCGACACCGGCTCCTACGGCCTGCACCCGGCGCTGCTCGACGCGGCGCTCCACGGCTGCTTCCTCGCCGACGACCTGACCGGCGGCCTCCCGTTCACCTGGAGCGACGTCACCCTGCACGCCTCCGGCGCGGCCTCCCTGCGGGTCCGGCTGACCCCGCGCGGCGCGGACGCGGTCACGCTGGCCGTCGCCGACCCGGCCGGCGAGCCGGTCGCCACGGTCGGCTCGCTGCTGCTGCGCCCGATGGCCGCGCCCCGGGCGGCGACCTCCTCGGACGCGCTGTTCCAGGTCGACTGGACCCCCATCGAGGTCCCCGAGGCCGAGCCCGGCGACGTGACCATCGCCGAGGTCGAGCCCGGCACCCCCGGTGAGGTCGCCCGGCGCACGCTGGAGACCCTCCAGACCTGGCTGGCCGAGGACCGCCCCGGCCGCCTGGCCTTCGTCACCCGCGACGCGCTGCCCGGCGACGTCGCGCTGAACGCCGCGTGGGGCCTGGTGCGGTCGGCCCAGTCGGAGAACCCCGGCCGGTTCGTCCTGGTCGACACCGACGGAAGCCCTTACGGCAACGCCCTCGCCACCGACGAGCCCCAGCTCATGATCAGGGACGGCGCGGTGTCCGCGCCCCGCCTGGCCCGCGCCGACCTTGGCCTGCCGGTCCCGGGAGAGGTGTGGCGGCTCGACACCCCGGCCAAGGGCACGCTCGACGCGCTCACCCTCACGCCCTACGAGGCCCCGGCGCTCGGCCCGAACGAGGTGCGGGTCGGCGTCCGGGCGGCGGGCCTGAACTTCCGCGACGTCCTCAACGCGCTCGGCATGTATCCCGGCGAGGCCGGGCTGCTGGGCGGCGAGGTCGCCGGGGTGGTCCTGGAAGCCGGCGCGGACGCGCCGTTCACCCCGGGCGACCGGGTGTTCGGCATGGCCGAGGGCGGCTTCGGCCCCCAGGTCGTCACCGACGGCCGCCTGCTGGCCAGGATGCCCGCCGGCTGGTCGTTCGAGGTCGCGGCCTCGGTCCCGATCGTCTTCCTCACCGCCCTGTACGCCTTCACCGACCTCGGCGACCTCAAGCGCGGCGAGAAGGTGCTGATCCACGCGGCGGCGGGCGGCGTCGGCATGGCGGCCACCCAGATCGCCAGGCACCTGGGCGCGGAGATCTACGGCACCGCCTCGGAGTCCAAGCAGCACGTGCTGGAGGGCCTGGCCGGGGTCGCCAGCTCCCGCACGCTCGACTTCGCCGACCAGTTCCCCCAGGTCGACGTCGTTCTGAACGCCCTCGCGGGCGAGTTCGTGGACGCCTCGATGGGTCTTCTCAACGAGGGCGGCCGGTTCCTGGAGATGGGCAAGACCGACATCCGCTCAGGCGACGGCTACCGGGCCTTCGACCTGTCGGAGGCCGGGCCCGACCGCATCCGCGAACTGCTCGCCGAGCTTCTCAGCCTGTTCGAGGCGGGCGTGCTGACCCCGCTGCCCGTCAGGGCGTGGGACGTCCGCCAGGCGCGGGACGCCTTCCGGTTCGTCTCCCAGGCCAGGCACATCGGCAAGGTCGTGCTCACCGTCCCCGCGCCGGTCGACAAGGACGCCACCGTCCTGATCACCGGCGGTTCCGGCGCACTGGCGACCGTGCTGGCCGGGCACCTGCTCGCGCAGGGCCACACCGACCTGCTGCTGGTCAGCCGGTCGGGCCGGGCCCACGTCGAGGGCGTCCGCACCGCCGCCTGCGACGTCGCCGACCGGGACGCCCTGGCCGCCCTGCTCGCGGGCGAGAGGCTCGCCGGGGTCGTCCACGCCGCCGGAGTGCTCGACGACGCGACGATCGGCTCGCTCACCCCCGAGCGGCTCGCCGCCGTCATGGAGCCCAAGGTCACGGCCGCGCTCAACCTCCACGAGCTGGCCGGGGACGTCGGGATGTTCGTGCTGTTCTCCTCGGCCGCCGCGACGTTCGGCGCGGCCGGGCAGGGCAACTACGCCGCCGCCAACACCGCCCTCGACGCGCTGGCCGCCCACCGGCACGCGCTCGGCCTCCCGGCCACCTCGCTCGCCTGGGGCCTGTGGGCCGGCGGCGGCATGGGCGGCACCCTCGACGACGCCGAGAAGGGCCGCCTGAACCGGGGCGGCATGGACGCCCTCTCCCACTCCGAGGGCATGGCCCTGTTCGACCTCGCCGTGAACGCCCCCCGGCCGCTGCTGGTCCCGATGCGCCTCGACGTCGGCGGCGCGGAGCACGTGCCGCACCTGCTCCGGTCGCTGGTCCGGACCCGCAGGTCGGCCGCGCAGACCGCCGCCGCCCAGGGGCCGTCGCTGGCCCAGCGGCTCGCCGGGCTCTCGGCCGCCGAACGGGAACAGGCGCTCGTCGACCTGGTCTGCGGGCAGGCGGCGGCCGTCCTCGGCTACGACGAGGTGCCCCCGCACCGGGCGTTCAAGGAGCTCGGGTTCGACTCGCTGACCAGCGTCGAGCTGCGCAACCGGCTCAACGTCGCCACCGGGCTGCGGCTCCCGGCCTCGATGGTGTTCGACCACCCGACGCCCGAGGTGCTGGCCGCCCACCTGCTCACCGAGGTCGCTCCCGCCGAAGAGGCCACCGCGGAACCGGTGCTCCGCGAGCTCGACCGGCTCGACACCCTCGTCTCCGCCCTCGGCGGCGACGACCAGGCGGCCGTGCTGGCCCGCCTCCAGACGCTCCTGTCCCGGTACGGCGCCACGGCCCCCCCGGCCGCTTTGACCGACCTGGAATCTGCCACCGACGACGAGGTCTTCGACCTCCTCGGCAAAGAGTTCGGAATCTCCTGATGTTGATCACGCGCATGCCCGGCTGCCCAAGAGGTGAGACCCGTGACTGACGACAAGCTGCGATATTTCCTGAAGCGCGTGACCGCGGAGCTGCACGAGACCCGCGAGCGCCTGCGCAAGTTCGAGGCCGGTGAGCACGAGCCCATCGCGCTGGTCGGCATGGGCTGCCGGTTCCCGGGGGGCGTCCGCTCGCCCGAGGACCTGTGGGAGCTGGTGCGCGACGGCCGGGACGCCGTCGGCCCCGTGCCGCGTGACCGCCACTGGGACGGCCCCGCCGAGGGCGGCTTCCTCGGCGACGCCGCCGCCTTCGACGCGGGCTTCTTCGGCATCGCCCCCCGTGAGGCGCTGGCGATGGACCCGCAGCAGCGGCTGCTCCTGGAGACCTCCTGGGAGACCTTCGAGCGCGCGGGCATCGACCCCGGCACCCTCAAGGGCAGCCGGACCGGGGTCTTCGTCGGCGCCTCCTCGTCGGGCTACACCTCGGTGCTGCAGTTCGTGGAGGGCGTCGACGGGCACGTCCTCACCGGCACCACCACCAGCGTGGCGTCGGGGCGGATCGCGTACACGCTCGGATTCGAGGGCCCGGCCGTCACGGTCGACACGGCCTGCTCCTCCTCGCTGGTGGCGCTGCACCTGGCCTGCCAGGCGATCCGCAACGACGAGTGCTCGATGGCGCTGGCCGGCGGCGTCGCGGTGATGGCGACGCCGGGCATGTTCAGCGAGTTCGGCCGCCAGCAGGGCCTCGCCGGGAACGGGCGGTGCAAGTCGTTCGCCGCCGCCGCCGACGGCACCGGCTGGGCCGAGGGCGTCGGCATGCTGCTCGTCGAGCGGCTCTCGGACGCCGTCGCCAACGGACACCGGGTGCTCGCCGTCATCCGCGGCTCCGCCGTGAACCAGGACGGCGCGTCCAACGGCCTGACCGCCCCCAACGGGCCCTCCCAGCAGCGCGTCATCCGCCAGGCCCTCGCCTCCGCCGGGCTGACCCCCGCCGAGGTCGACGCCGTGGAGGCCCACGGCACCGGCACCGTCATCGGCGACCCGATCGAGGCCCAGGCCCTCATCGCGACCTACGGCCAGGACCGGCCCGAGCCGCTGTGGCTCGGCTCGATCAAGTCGAACATCGGCCACGCCCAGGCGGCGGCGGGTGTCGGCGGCGTCATCAAGATGGTCATGGCGATGCGCCACGGCCAGTTGCCGAAGACGCTCCACCTCGACGAGCCCACCCCCCACGTCGACTGGGCCGCCGGGAACGTGGCGCTCATCGCCGAGACCCGCCCCTGGCCCGAGACCGGCCACCCGAAGCGCGCCGCCGTGTCGTCGTTCGGCATCAGTGGCACCAACGTCCACACGATCATCGAAGAGGCTCCGGAGACCGTCGAGGACGCGTCCGGAGCCAGGCCGGCCTTCCTGCCGTGGCTCATCTCCGGCCGGAGCGCCCCGGCCGTCCGGGCGCAGGCCGCGCGGTTGCGCGACCACCTCGGGCGGCATCCCGAGCTGGACCCGCTCGACGTCGCCTTCTCACTAGCCACCACCCGCGCCGCCCTCGACCACCGCGCCGTGTTCGCCGCGCCCGGTGACGAGAGCCCGCGGCGGATGCTGGACGCGCTGGCCGGAGGGCAGGACGAGCGGGGGCTCGTCCACGACACGATGAAGGTCCGGGCCAAGGCCGCGTTCCTGTTCACCGGGCAGGGCGCCCAGCGGCCGGGCATGGGCCGGGAACTGCACGCCGGGTTCCCGGCCTTCGCCCACGCCTTCGACGAGGTCTGCGCCGCCCTGGAGCCGAAACTTGGGCTGCCGCTGCGCTCGCTCGTGCTCGACGGGGCCGAGCTGGACCGCACGGTGCTGGCCCAGAGCGCGCTGTTCGCGTTCGAGGTCGCGCTGTTCCGGCTGGTCGGCTCCTGGGGGGTCACCCCGTCGTACCTGATCGGGCACTCCGTCGGCGAGCTCGCCGCCGCCCACTGCGCGGGCGTGCTCTCCCTCGACGACGCCTGTACGCTCCTCGCCGCCCGCGCCACCCTCATGCAGGCCCTGCCGGAGGGCGGCGCGATGGTCGCCGTCCAGGCCGCGCCGGGCGACATCTCCGGGAACGTCGACATCGCCGCCGTCAACGGGCCCGCCTCCGTCGTCATCTCCGGCGACGAGGCGGCCGTCCTGGCCGAGGCCGCCCGCTTCGAGAAGACCAAGCGGCTGACCGTCTCCCACGCCTTCCACTCGGCCCTGATGGAGCCGATGCTGGCGGAGTTCCGCGCGGTCGCCGCCGGGCTCACCTACCACGCGCCGACGATCCCGATCGTCTCCACCGTGACCGGCGGGGCCGACCTCGCCTCGCCGGGCTACTGGGTCCGCCAGGTGCGCGAGGCGGTCCGCTTCGCCGACGCGGTCGACGTCGCCGACCGGGCCGGCGTCACCGCCTACCTGGAGCTCGGCCCCGACGGCGTGCTGTCGGCGATGGCGCAGGAGTGCGCCGGTGACGACCCTCTCTACGCCCCCGCGACCCGCAGGGGCCGCGGCGAGCCCGAGGCGCTGACGGAGGCGCTGGCCCGGCTGCACGCGCGCGGCGTCGCCGTCGACTGGGCCGCCTTCTTCGCCGCGACCGGGGCCCGCCGCGTCGACCTGCCGACCTACGCCTTCCAGACCGACGACTACTGGCCCGCCCCCGCGACCTGGGCGGGCGACCCGGCAGGCCTCGGGCTCGCCCCGGCCGCCCACCCGCTGCTCGGCGCGGCCGTCTCCGCCGCCGGGGCCGACGGCCTGCTGCTCACCGGCCGCCTGTCGCTGGCCACCCACCCGTGGCTGGCCGACCACGCCGTCATGGACACCGTGCTGCTGCCCGGGACCGCCTTCGTCGAGCTCGCCCTGAAGGCCGCCGAGCAGGCCGGCTGCGACCGCGTCGAGGACCTCACGCTGGAGGCCCCGCTGGTGCTGCCCGAGGAGGGCGGCGTCCAGATCCAGGTCTGGGTCGGCCCGGCGGGCGAGACCGGACGGCCGTTCGCGGTGCACTCGCGCACCGGCGACGACGACTGGACCCGGCACGCCGAAGGGGTGCTGACCAGCGCCCCGGTGGCGGTCGAGCCGCTGGGCGCGTGGCCCCCCGCGAACGCGACCCCGATCCCGGTCGAGGACTTCTACCCCGCCCTGGCCGCCGCCGGGTTCGGCTACGGCCCGGCCTTCCAGGGCCTGCGCGCCGCCTGGCGGGTCGGCCCCGAGGTCTGCGCCGAGGTCGCGCTGGAGGAGGCCGACCCGGCGTTCGCGATCCACCCGGCGCTGCTCGACGCCGCCCTGCACGGCCTGTCGCTGCGCGACGGCGCGGACGAGCCGCTGGTCCCGTTCGCCTGGCGCGGGGTGAGCCTGCTCGCCCCCGGCGCCTCCGCGCTGCGGGTGCGGCTGACGCCCTCGGGCGAGACCGCCGCGACCGTCCGGGCCTGGGACGAGTCGGGCGCGCCGGTCCTCAGCGTCGAGTCGCTGGCCATGCGGCCCCACGTCGCCGCGCCGGTCACCCGGGAGTCGCTGTTCAAGATCGACTGGGCCGCCGTGCCCGCCCGCGAGACCCTCGCCGGGACGACCGTCGTCGTCGGCGAGACCGACTTCGGCCTCGCCGGGCCGTCCCTGACCTGGTACGCCGACCCGGTCGCCCTCGACGACGCCGTCGCCGCCGGGGCCGAGGTGCCGCGGACCGTGCTCTACGCCTGCCACGTCGACCCCGAGCTCGCGGAGGACGACGTCGCGTTCGCCGTCCGCCTCGCCGTGCAGAGCGCGCTGGCGATGGTCCGCTCGTGGCTCGGCGACCCCCGGTTCGCCGACTCGCGGCTGGTCTTCGTCACCCGCCGCGCCGTGGCCGTCGGAGAGGAGGACGTCGAGGACCTCGTCCAGGCGCCCGTCTGGGGCCTGGTGCGGTCGGCGCAGTCGGAGCACCCGGGCGTCTTCACGCTGCTCGACCTCGACGGGCCCGGCCCCCTCCTGGAGGCGGTCGCCACCGGCGAGCCGCAGGTCGCCGTCCGCGACGGCCGGGTGCTCGCCCCGAGGCTGGCCCGCGCCGCAGTCGGTGGGCCCGTCCCGGCGCTCGACCCCGACGGGCTCGTCGTGGTCACCGGCGCGACCGGCTCGCTCGGCCGCCTGATCACCCGCCATCTCGTCACCGAGCACGGCGTGCGCAATCTGCTGCTGCTCAGCCGGAGCGGCGGGTCCGTCGACGCCGGCGGGGTCACCCACGAGGCCGTGGCCTGCGACGCCGCCGACCGCGACGCCCTCGAAGAGGCGGTCGCCGGACGCCGGATCGCCGGAGTGGTGCACGCCGCCGGCGTGCTCGACGACGGCGTGGTCGAGGGGCTCACCCCCGACCAGATCGACGCCGTGCTCCGGCCCAAGGCCGACGCCGCGCTGAACCTGCACGAACTGGCCCCCGACGCCGACCTGTTCGTCCTGTTCTCCTCGGCCTCCTCGATCTTCGGCGGCCCCGGCCAGGCCAACTACGCCGCCGCCAACGCCTTCCTCGACGCGCTCGCCGCCCGCCGCCGCGCGGCCGGGCGCCAGGCCCAGTCGCTCGCGTTCGGCCTGTGGGCCGAGAGCGGCATGTCCGGCCGGATGGACGAGGCCGACCTGCGCCGCCTGTCCGCCGCCGGGCTCGCCCCGCTCACCCACGACGACGGCCTGCGCCTGTTCGACCAGGCCCGCGCCGCCGGGGACGCGCTGCTCGTCCCGGTCCACCTGGACACCGCGCTGATCCGGTCGCGCGCCGCCGAGCACGGCGTCGCGCCGATCTTCCAGGGTCTGGTACGGGTCCCGGCCCGCCGCGCCCAGATCTCCGCCGCCGGGGCCTCGCTCGCCCGGAGGCTGTCGGGCCTGCCGGAGGCCGAGCAGGACCGCGAACTGCTGACCCTGGTGCGTACCCAGGCGGCCCTGGTCCTCGGGCACGGCGGGGCCGACGCGATCGACGGCGCGAAGCAGTTCACCGAGCTGGGCTTCGACTCCCTGATGGCGGTCGAGTTCCGCAACCGGCTCGGCGCGGCCGTCGGCACCCGGCTGCCCGCCACTCTCATCTTCGACTTCCCGAACCCGGTCGCGCTGGCCGGGCACCTGCGCGGCCTGCTGCTGGCCCTCCCGGAGGAGGCCGCCCCGGCCGAGACCGTCGTCGCGGCCGCGACCGACGAGCCGATCGCGATCGTCGGCATGGGCTGCCGCTACCCGGGCGGGGTGCGCTCACCCGAGGACCTGTGGCGGCTCGTCTCGACCGGCGGCGACGGCGTCTCCGGCTTCCCCGGCGACCGGGGCTGGGACCTCGCGGGCATGTTCAGCGACGACCCGGAACGCCCCGGCGCGACCTACGTCCGCGAGGGCGGCTTCCTGCACGACGCCGCCGACTTCGACGCGGCCTTCTTCGGCATCTCGCCCCGCGAGGCCCTGGCGATGGACCCCCAGCAGCGGATCCTCCTGGAGACCGCCTGGGAGGCGTTCGAGAACGCCGGCATCGACCCGGCGACGCTGAAGGGCTCACGGACCGGCGTCTTCGCCGGCGTCATGTACTACGACTACGCCTCCCGGCTGCCCGCCATCCCCAGCGGCGTCGAGGGCTACCTGGGCACCGGCAACTCCGGCAGCGTCATCTCCGGCCGCCTGTCCTACGTGTTCGGGCTGGAGGGCCCGGCCGTCACCGTCGACACGGCCTGCTCGTCGTCGCTGGTGGCGCTGCACTGGGCGATCCAGTCGCTGCGGCGCGGCGAGTGCACGATGGCCCTGGCGGGCGGAGTGACCGTCATGTCCACGCCCGGGACGTTCGTCGACTTCGGCCGCCAGCGCGGCCTGGCCGCCGACGGGCGGTGCAAGGCGTTCGCCGCCGCCGCCGACGGCACCGGCTGGGCCGAGGGCGCGGGCGTCCTCGTCGTCGAGCGGCTCTCCGACGCGGTCAGGAACGGCCACCGCGTCCTGGCCGTCGTCCGCGGCTCGGCGGTCAACCAGGACGGCGCCTCCAACGGCCTGACCGCCCCCAACGGCCCGTCCCAGCAGCGCGTCATCCGGCAGGCCCTCGCCTCGGCCGGGCTCGTCGCCGCCGACGTCGACGTGGTCGAGGGCCACGGCACCGGCACCCCGCTGGGCGACCCCATCGAGGCCCAGGCGCTGCTGGCCACCTACGGCCAGGAGCGCGAGACGCCCCTGCTGCTCGGCTCGATCAAGTCGAACATCGGCCACACCCAGGCGGCGGCCGGCGTCGCGGGCATCATCAAGATGATCATGTCCATGCGCCACGAGACGGTCCCGCGCACCCTGCACGTCGACGAGCCCTCGCCCCACGTCGACTGGTCGTCCGGCGAGGTCGAGCTCCTCACCGAGCAGGCCCCCTGGCCGTCGGCCGACCGGCCGAAGCGCGCGGGTGTCTCGTCGTTCGGCATCAGCGGCACCAACGCCCACGTGATCCTGGAGGAACCCCCGGTGGTCCCGGCGGTCCCGGACAGGGCGGCCGGATCCGGCGCGGCGCTGCCGTGGCTGCTGTCGGCCCGCTCCCCGGAGGCGCTCCGGGCGCAGGCGGCCCGGCTGGCCGAATTCCTGCTGACCCATCCCGTCCCGGCGGAGGACGTCGCCTACTCTCTCGTCGCCACTCGCGCCGCGCTGGAGCACCGCGCCGCCGTGACCGGCCCGGAGGGGCTCGCGGCGCTCGCCGCCGGCGATCCCGGCGCGGTCACGGGTGTGGCCAAGCCGGGGGGTGTCGCCTTCCTGTTCTCCGGTCAGGGTTCCCAGCGCGCCGGCATGGGCCGTGAACTGGCCGCCGCGTTCCCGCTGTTCGGCGAGGTCTACGACGGCATCGTGGCCCGGTTCGACGGCCTCGCCGAGGCGGTCGCGACCGGCGACGGGCTCGACCGGACCCGGCACACCCAGGCCGCGATCTTCGCCTACGAGGTCGCCCTGTTCCGGCTGGTGGAGTCGCTGGGCGTCCGGCCCGGCCACCTCGCCGGGCACTCCATCGGCGAGATCGCCGCCGCCCACGTCGCCGGGGTGTTCTCGCTCGACGACGCCTGCGCCCTGGTCAGGGCGCGCGGCACGCTCATGCAGGCCCTCCCCGCCGGGGGCGCGATGATCGCCGTCCAGGCCACCGAGGACGAGGTGCTCGCCGCCCTCACCGGTGAGGCCCGGGTCGCGGTCGCCGCCGTCAACAGCCCCGACTCCCTGGTGGTCTCCGGCCCCGACGACGAGGTCACCGCCCTGGCCGCCTGGTTCGCCGACCAGGGCCGCCGCACCCACCGCCTCGCCGTCAGCCACGCCTTCCACTCGCCGCTGATGGCCCCGATGCTCGACGAGTTCCGCGCGGTCGCCGCCGGGCTCACGTACCGCGACCCGGAAATTCCGGTCGTCTCCAACGTGACCGGCGCGATCGCGGCCGACCTCACGTCCCCGGACTACTGGGTCCGGCACGTGCGGCAGGCGGTCAGGTTCGCCGACGGCGTGCGGACCCTGCTCGACGAGGGCGTGACCACCTTCGTCGAGATCGGGCCCGACTCGACGCTGACCGCGATGGCCGCGCAGTGCGCCGACCGGCCCGCCGGTTTCGTCGCGCTCAGCCGGGCCGGCCGCGACGAGCCCGAGACCCTCCTGGCCGGACTCGCCGAACTGCACGTCAACGGCGTCGACGTCGACTGGACCGGCCTCGTGGACGGTCACCGCGCCGACCTGCCGACCTACGCCTTCCAGCGGGAGCGCTACTGGATGGAGGCGCCCCCGGCCCCGCCGGGCGACGTCACCTCCGCCGGGCTCGGCAGCGCCGGGCACCCGCTCCTCGGCGCGGCCGTGCCGCTGGCCGACAGCGAGGGCCTGCTGTTCACCGGCCGCCTGTCGGCCGCCACCCACCCGTGGCTGGCCGACCACGCCGTCATGGACACCGTGCTGCTTCCCGGCTCGGCCTTCGTCGAGCTGGCCCTGCACGCCGGCGAGCAGACCGGCTGCCCCGTCGTCGACGAGCTGACCCTCGAAGCGCCGCTCGTGCTGCCCGAGGACGTGGCGGTGCAGCTCCAGCTCGTGGTCGGCGCGCCCGACGGAAGCGGGCGGCGCGCCGTCACCCTGCACTCGCGGCTCGACGCCGACGACCAGCCCTGGACCCGCCACGCCGACGGCCTGCTCAGCCCGCTGACCGTGCCGGGGGAGAGCCTGACGGCGTGGCCGCCGCCGGGCGCGGCCGAGGCCGACATGGAGGACCTCTACGACCGGCTCGCCGAGGCGGGCTTCTCCTACGGCCCGCTCTTCCAGGGGCTCCAGGCGGCCTGGCGGGACGGCGAGGTGCTCTACGCCGAGGTCGCCCTGCCCGACCCGGCCCAGGCCGCCGGGTTCGCCCTGCACCCGGCCCTGCTGGACGCCGCCCTGCACACCACCTTCCTCGGCTCCGGCGAGAACGAGCACGGCCTGCCGTTCGCCTGGACCGGCGTCGCCGTCCACTCCGCGGGCGCCACCCGGCTCCGGGTCCGGCTCACCCCCGGCGACAGCGGCACCACCGTCGACCTCGCGTCGGCGGAGGGCACACCGGTCGCCACCGTCACCTCGCTGGTCACGCGGGGCGTCTCCCGCGAGCAGCTCGCCGTCGCCGGGACCGCCCGGCACGAGTCGCTGTTCCAGGTCGACTGGGTCCCGGTGCCCGCCCCCGGCATCCAGGGACCGGTGCGCTGGGCCGTTTTGGGCGAGGCCGACCTCGACCTCGGCCCGGACGTCCTCGTCGACCGCTACGCCGACCTGCTCGCCCTCGACGAGGCGACCACTCCGGTGCCGCCCGTCGTGGTGGCGCACTGCAGCCTCGACAACGGCGACCTCGCCGAGATCGTCGAGGACGACGTGGCCCTCGGCGCGCGGGTCGCCACCCAGGGCACCCTGACCCTGCTCCAGTCGTGGCTGTCCGACGCCCGGTACGCCGACTCGACCCTGGTCCTGATGACCACCGGCGCGGTGGCCCCGGTCCCCGACGAGGCCGTCACCGACCTGGCCTTCGCTGCCGTGTGGGGCCTGGTCCGCTCGACCCAGTCGGAGCACCCGGGCCGGATCGTGCTGGCCGACGCCTTCGACGCGACGGCGCTGCCCGCCGCGGTGTCGTCGGGCGAACCCCAGGTGGCCCTGCGGGACGGCAGGGTGCTCGCGCCGAGGCTGTCCCGGGTCGCCACCGGCGGCGAACGGCCGGTCGAGATCCGCGGCCCGGTGCTGGTCACCGGCGCGACCGGGGCGCTGGGCGGCGAGATCGCCCGCCACCTGGTCGTCCGCCACGGCGTCACCGACCTGGTGCTCACCAGCCGCAGAGGCCCCGGCGCCGACCTGGTCGAGTCGCTGACCGCGCTGGGCGCCAACGTGGTCGGCGCGGCCTGCGACGCCGCCGACCGGGACGCGGTCGAGGCGCTGCTGGCCACCACCGAGATCGGCACGGTCGTGCACGCGGCCGGGGTCGTCGACGACGGCGTCCTGTTCTCGCTCACCCCCGAACGGCTGGAGAACGTGCTGCGGCCCAAGATCGACGCCGCCTGGAACCTGCACGAGCTGCTGCCCGAGACGCCCCTCATCCTGTTCTCCTCGGTCGCCGGCGTCTTCGGCGCACCCGGCCAGGGCAACTACGCCGCCGCCAACGCCTTCCTCGACGCCCTCGCCGGTCACCGCCGCGCCCACGGCACCCCCGCGCTCTCACTCGCGTGGGGCCTGTGGGAGGAGCACGGCGCGGACGCCGACGTGCGGCGGATGGGCCGGGGCGGGGTGCTGCCGCTGCCCATGGACGAGGGCCTGGCGCTGCTCGACGCCGCGCTGGCCGCCGACGCGGGCCCGGTGATCTCCCCGATGCGGCTGGACACGGCCGCGTTCCGGGCCGCCCCGACGGTGCCGCCGCTGCTGCGCGGGCTGGTCAAGCCGCGGGTCCGGCGCGACGCCGAGGCCGTGGTCGACCTGGCCCGCCGCCTGGCCGGGCTGCCCGCCACCGAGCGCGACGCCGCGATCCTGGAGACGCTGCGCCAGCAGGTCGCCGGGGTGCTCGGCCACGCCACCGCCGGCGCGGTCGACGAGGACCGCTCGTTCCGCGAGCTCGGCTTCGACTCGCTGATGGCCGTCGAGCTGCGCAACCGGCTCGGCGCGGTCACCGGCTCCCACCTGCCGGCCACGCTCGTCTTCGACTATCCGACGCCCGGCGCGCTCGCGGCCCACCTGCGCGAGCTGCTGGTGCCGGAGGCCGGACCCGCGCCGACGCCCCTCCTGGAGGAGCTCGACCGGCTGGAGTCCGTGCTGTCCACGCTGTCGGCCGGGGCCCTCACCGAGATCGCCCCCGACGAGGACGACCGCAAACGCATCACCCAGCGCCTCAAGGCCGTCCTGTCCCGCTGGGACGACGTCCAGGGCTCCCTCGTCGGCGTCGCGGCCTCCCTGGAGTCCGCCAGCGACGACGAGATCTTCGACTTCATCGACCGACGGTTCGGCAAGGCCTGATCGCGGGACCCACGAATAAGTAGGTGACTGGTGGCGAACGAACAGAAGCTGCGGGAGTACCTGCGGTGGGTGACCGCCGACCTCGAAGAGGCGCATCAGCGGCTCCGCGAGGTGGAGGAGCGCGACCGCGAACCCATCGCGATCGTCGGCATGGGCTGCCGCTACCCGGGCGGCGTGCGCTCGCCCGAGGACCTGTGGGAGCTGGTGGCCGCCGGCCGTGACGGCGTCTCGGCGTTCCCGTCCGACCGGGGCTGGGACCTCGGCGGCCTGTACGACGCCGACCCCGACGCCGAGGGAGCCTCCTACGTGAAGGAGGGCGGCTTCCTGCACGACGCCGCCCGCTTCGACGCCGGTTTCTTCGGCATCTCCCCGCGCGAGGCGCTCGCGATGGACCCGCAGCAGCGGCTGCTGCTGGAGGTGTCGTGGGAGGCCCTGGAGCGGGCGGGCGTCGACCCGTCGTCCCTGAAGGGCTCCAAGACCGGCGTCTTCGCCGGCGTCATGTACCACGACTACGCCTCCCGCCTGCGCGCCCTCCCCGAGGGCGTCGAGGGTTTCCTCGGCACGGGCAACTCCGGCTCCGTCGTGTCGGGCCGGGTGGCCTACACGTTCGGGCTCGAGGGCCCGGCCGTGACGGTCGACACCGCGTGCTCGTCGTCCCTGGTCGCGCTGCACATGGCGGTCCAGGCGCTGCGCCAGGGCGACTGCACGATGGCCCTGGCGGGCGGCGTGACGGTGATGTCGACCCCGGCGGCGTTCCTCGACTTCAGCCGCCAGCGCGGCCTGGCGGCCGACGGCCGCTGCAAGTCCTTCGCCGCCTCCGCCGACGGCACCGGCTGGTCGGAGGGCGTCGGCGTCCTGGTCGTCGAGCGCCTCTCCGACGCCAGGAAGAACGGCCATCCCGTGTACGCGGTGGTCGCCGGATCGGCCGTGAACCAGGACGGCGCCTCCAGCGGCCTGACCGCCCCCAACGGCCCCGCCCAGCAGCGGGTCATCCGCGCCGCCCTGGCCAACGCCCGCCTGACCCCGCAGGACGTCGACGTCGTCGAGGCCCACGGCACCGGCACCGTCCTCGGCGACCCGATCGAGGCCCAGGCGGTCATCGCCACCTACGGCCGCGACCGCGAGGAGCCGCTGCGCCTGGGCTCCCTGAAGTCCAACATCGGCCACTCGCAGGCGGCGGCCGGCGTCGGCGGCGTGATCAAAATGATCATGGCCATGCGCCACGGCCTCATGCCCGGCACCCTCCACGTCGACGAGCCCACCCCCCAGGTCGACTGGTCGGCGGGCGCCGTCGAACTCCTCACCGAACCCCGCCCCTGGCCCTCGAACGGCCGCCCCCGGCGAGCGGGCGTGTCATCGTTCGGCTTCAGCGGCACCAACGCCCACGCCGTCATCGAAGAACCCCCTGCGGCCGACGGCGGACAGGGTGTCATCAACGGCCTCCCTGCCGTGGACGGTGCACCGAAGGATGCCGGTGTGGTTTCCGGCCAGGCTGTCACAAAGGGACTTCCTGCGGCGGCGGGTGGTGTGGCGGGGACTTCCGGCAATGCCGTCACCAAGGGACTTCCTGAGGCCGACGGCGCGCCGGGGGTTCCCGGCGCGGTTCCTGGCCAGGCCGTCATCGAGGGACTTGCTGCGGCGGAGGGCGGGGTCGCTGATGGCGCCGGGGGCGTTCCCGGTTCCGGGGAGGTCGTGCCCTGGGTGGTGTCGAGCCGGACCTCGTCCGGGCTTCTCTCGCAGGCGGCCCGGCTGCGGGCCGCATCCTTCGACTCCGTGCACGACGCCGGGTGGTCGCTCGCCGGGCGGACCGCCTTCGAATGGCGTGGTGTCGTCGTCGCCGATCGGGCGGGCCTGCCCGCCGGGCTGGCCGCGATCGAGGGCGTCAAGGCGCGGCGGGGCAGGACGGCGTTCCTGTTCACCGGGCAGGGGTCGCAGCGGGCCGGGATGGGCGCGGCGCTGGCCGCCCGGTTCCCCGGGTTCGGGGCGGCCTTCGCCGACGTGTGCGCCCGCTTCCCCGGTCTGGACGAGGTGATCGCCTCAGGGGAGGGGCTCGACGAGACCCGGCACACCCAGGCCGCCCTGTTCGCCTTCGAGGTCGCCCTGTTCCGGCTGGTCGAGTCGTTCGGGGTGCGCCCCGATGTCGTGGGCGGCCACTCGATCGGCGAGATCGCCGCCGCCCACGTGGCCGGGGTCCTGTCGCTCGACGACGCGTGCGCGCTGGTCACCGCCCGGGGTGCGCTGATGTCGGCGCTCCCGAGGGGCGGCGCGATGGTCGCCGTCCAGGCCGCATCAGGCGACATTTCCGCAAATGTCGACATAGCCGCCATCAACGGCCCGACCTCCGTCGTCATCTCCGGCGACGAGGAGGCGGTGCTGGCCGAGGCCGCCCGCTTCGAGAAGACCAAGCGCCTGACCGTCTCGCACGCCTTCCACTCGCGCCTCATGGACCCGATGCTCGACCAGTTCCGCGACGTGGTCCGCCGTCTCAGCTTCGAACCCCCGAAGATCCCCTTCGTCTCCGCGGTCGAACTCGGCGCCGACGTCACCGACCCCGAATACTGGGTCCGGCACGTCCGCGCCACCGTCCGGTTCGCCGACGCGGCCGGCTCGCTCGACGCGGCCAGGGTCCTGGAGATCGGCCCCGACGCGGTCCTGTCGGCCATGCTCCCGGAGACCTTGGACGGCTTCGCCACCCAGCGCCGCGACCAGCCCGAGGTCACCGCCTTCTTCCGGGGCCTCGGCGCGCTCTGGTCCCACGGCGCGACGGTCGACTGGAAGACCGCCTTCCCCGGCGGCGGCCACACGACCCTCCCGACCTACGCCTTCGAGCACGAGCACTACTGGCTGGAGGAGCCCGAGGGCACCGGCCGGCCCGACACGACCGACTCGGCCTTCTGGGCCGCCGTCGAGCGCGGCGAACTCCCCGGCCTCCTGAACGTCTCGGCCGACGACCCCCTGAGCGCCGTCCTCCCGGCCCTGGCCGCCTGGCGCCGCGACAGCGCCGACCGCACCCTCCTCGACGGCTGGCGCCACCGCATCCAGTGGGTCGCCGTTCCCCCCGCACCCCCGATCCTCACCGGCGACTGGCTGATGGTCGTCCCCGAGAGCCACACTTCGGCGATCGGCGACTCTGAGGGTCACACCCTGCTGGCGGCTGCCCTCACCCGTGCGGGCGCGCGGGTCGTCACGATCGAGGCGACGGCCGATCGCGCCGAGATGGCCTCCCGTATCAGCGGGATCGGCGACGTCTCGGGAGTCATTTCCCTTACCGCCCTGCCCGGGGGCGGATACACCGAAATTTCGGGCGCGGAGCGCCCGAGCACCGGTGAGACCTCCGACGTCCCCGCCGGCCTCGTGCTCACCCTCACTCTCGTCCAGGCTCTCGGTGACGCCGGGGTGGCCGCTCCGCTCTGGTGTCTCACCTCCGGGGAGTCCGATCCCGAGCAGGCCATGGTCTGGGGGTTCGGCCGGTCCGTCGCGCTGGAGCACCCCGACCGCTGGGGCGGGCTGATCGACGTCCCGGACCTGGAGGACTCCCGGATCGCCGCCGTCCTCGCGTCCGGCGCCGAGGACCAGGTCGTCATCCGCGACTCCGGCGTCTTCGCGCGGCGGCTGTCCCGCGCCGAGCCCGCCACCGGCTCCGGGGGCTGGACGCCTCAGGGCACCGTCCTGGTGACCGGCGGGACGGGCGCGGTGGGGGCCCATGTGGTCCGGTGGCTGGCGCGCAACGGGGCCGCGCAGGTCGTCGTGGTCTCCCGGCGGGGGGCCGACGCCCCCGGCGCCGAGGAGCTGACGCAGGAGCCCAACGTCCGCGTTGTGGCCTGTGACGTGACCGACCGCGACCAGCTTCGCGCGCTGCTCGACGAGACGCCCGTGGACGCGGTCTTCCACGCCGCCGGGATCCTCGACGACGGCGTGGTCGACGCGCTCACCCCAGAGCGGCTCGCCGCCGTCGCCGGGGCCAAGTGCGTCGCCGCGCGGAATCTCCACGAGCTCAGCGGCGACGTCGGGGCCTTCGTCGTCTTCTCGTCGCTGGCGGGCTCCGTGGGCTCGGCGGGTCAGGCGAACTACGCCGCCGCCAACGCCTACCTCGACGCGCTCGTCCAGGCCAGGCGCGAGAACGGGCGGCCCGGCACCGCCATCGCCTGGGGCCCCTGGGCGGGTGGCGGCATGGCCGCCGACGAGGTGGGGGAGCGGCTCGGCCGGGTGGGGCTGACCCCCATGCCGCCGGACCTCGCCGTCGGCGTGCTCGCCCGCGCGCTGGCCAACGGCGACGCGCTGCTCACCGTCGCCGACGTCGACTGGGACGTCTTCGCCCGGGGCTTCACCGCCGTCCGGCCCAGCCCGCTGCTGTCCGGGCTGGCCGAGGTCGTGCCGGAGGAGAGCGCGCCCGAGGTGCGCGACGTGCTCGCGCTGGTCCGGCAGACCGTCGGCCTGGTCGCGGGGCACGCCCCCGGCGCGGTCGACCCCGGCCGCGCGTTCACCGAGCTCGGGTTCACCTCGCTGATGGCCGTCGAGCTGCGCAACCGGCTCACGGTGGCGACGGGGCTGAAGCTCCCGCCGACGCTCGTGTACGACTACCCCACCCCCGCCGCCCTCGCCGAGCACCTCGAAGGACGTCTCACCGGAGCCGGGGACCGGGCGGTCGAGGCCGTCGTCATCGCCGCCGACGACGAGCCGATCGCGATCGTCGGGATGGGCTGCCGGTTCCCCGGCGGCGTCGACAGCCCCGACGACCTGTGGCGACTGCTGGTCGAGGGCCGTGACGCGATCACCGGCCTCCCCGCCGACCGGGGCTGGGACGTGGACGCCCTCTACGACCCCGACCCCGACAACCCGGGCACCTCCTACACCCGCGAAGGCGGCTTCCTGCACGGCGTGGGCGACTTCGACGCCGACTTCTTCGGCATCTCGCCCCGTGAGGCCCTGGCGATGGACCCGCAGCAGCGGCTCCTGCTGGAGACCTCGTGGGAGGCGTTCGAACGGGCCGGCATCGACCCGCTCTCGCTCAAGGGCGGGCGTACCGGCGTCTTCGTCGGCACCAACGGCCAGGACTACGCGAACCTGCTGCTCGCCACCCGCCAGCTCGTCGAGGGGCACGTCGGCACGGGCAACGCGGCGAGCGTGGTGTCGGGACGGCTGTCGTACACCTTCGGCCTGGAAGGGCCCGCCGTCACGGTCGACACGGCCTGTTCGGCGTCGCTGGTCGCCCTGCACCTGGCCGTGCAGGCCCTCCGGCAGGGGGAGTGCACGCTGGCCCTCGCGGGCGGCGTGACCGTCATGTCGACCCCGGGGACCTTCGTCGAGTTCTCCCGCCAGCGCGGGCTGGCCGCCGACGGCAGGGTCAAGGCGTTCGCCGCCGCCGCCGACGGCACCTCGTGGGGCGAGGGCGCGGGCATGATCGTCGTCGAGCGCCTGTCGGACGCCCAGGCCAACGGCCACCCGGTCCTCGCCGTCATTCGCGGCTCGGCCGTCAACCAGGACGGCGCGTCCAACGGCCTGACCGCCCCCAACGGGCCGTCCCAGCAGCGGGTCATCCGCCAGGCCCTCGCCAACGCGCGCCTGACCACGGCCGACGTCGACGCCGTCGAGGCCCACGGCACCGGGACCACGCTCGGCGACCCGATCGAGGCCCAGGCCCTCCTCGCCACCTACGGCCAGGACCGCGAGGAACCGCTCCGCCTCGGCTCGGTGAAGTCGAACATCGGCCACACCCAGGCCGCCGCCGGCGTCGCCGGCGTCATCAAGATGGTGCTGTCGCTCCGGCACGGCGTGCTGCCCAAGACCCTGCACGTCGACGAGCCCACACCGCACGTCGACTGGAGCCTCGGCGACGTCGAGCTGGTCCGCGAGACGACGCCGTGGCCCGAGACCGGCCGTCCCCGCCGGGGGGCGATCTCCTCGTTCGGGTTCAGCGGCACCAACGTCCACACGATCCTGGAGCAGGCCCCCGAACCGGCCGCACCGCCCGCCGCGCCGGTCGCCGAGGAGGGCCCGGTCGCCTGGGTCCTCTCCGGCAAGTCGCCGGACGCCGTCGCGGGCCAGGCGCTCCGGCTGCTCGACGCCGATGCGCCGATCGGCGACGTCGCCCACGCGCTGGTCACCACCCGCGCGCTGCTCGACCACCGCGCCGTCGTGGTCGGCGACCGCGCCGCGCTCCGCTCGGGCCTGGAGGCGCTGGCCGCCGGGCGCGCCGCGGCCAATCTCGTGCGCGGTACGTCGCTGGGCGACCGCCCCGTCATGGTCTTCCCCGGCCAGGGCTCCCAGTGGGCCGGCATGGCCGCCGAACTGATGGACACCGCCCCGGTCTTCGCGGCGCGGATGGCCGAGTGCGCCGCAGCCCTGGAACCCCACATCGACTGGGACCTCCTCGACGTCGCCCGGCGCGGCGAGCTGGAGCGGGTCGACGTGGTGCAGCCGGTGCTGTGGGCCGTCATGGTCTCGCTCGCGGAACTGTGGCGCTCCTACGGCGTCGAACCGGCCGCCGTCGTCGGCCACTCGCAGGGCGAGATCGCCGCCGCGTGCGTCGCGGGCGCGCTCAGCCTTGAGGACGCCGCCGCCGTCGTGGCCCTGCGCAGCAAGGCGATCCTGGCGCTGGCCGGACGCGGCGGCATGATGTCGGTCGCACTCCCCGCCGCCGAACTCGACCTCGGCGACCGCCTGTCGATCGCGGCGATCAACGGCCCGTCGTCGGTCGTGGTCTCGGGTGACGTGGACGCCATTGAGGAGCTGCGAGCGGGGATCCAAGCCCGCACTCGAGTCATCCCGGTCGACTACGCCAGCCACTCCCACCACGTGGAAGAAATCCGCGAGGAACTCCATACGTTATTGGCCGAAATTTCGCCACGTGTCAGCGATGTCCCGTTCTTCTCCACGGTGACCGCCTCCTGGCTCGACACCACCACGATGGACGGCGACTACTGGTACGAGAACCTGCGCCGCACCGTCCGCCTCGAAGAGGTCGTGACCGCGCTGTCCGGCCAGGGCTTCGGCGCGTTCATCGAGGTCAGCCCGCACCCCGGCCTGCTGGTCGGGATGGAGGACACGATCAGGGCGGCCGGCGGCGAGGCCGCCGTGCTCGGCACGCTGCGCCGCCAGGAGGGCGGCCTCGACCGCTTCCTGCTGTCGCTCGGCCAGGCGCACGTCACCGGCGTCGGCGTCGACTGGCGGACCACCGGCACGGCGGTCGCCCTGCCCACGTACGCCTTCCAGCACCGCCGCTTCTGGCCCGCCGCCGAACCGGTGACCGGCCCCGCCGAGGAGCCCGCCGACGCGGCGTTCTGGCAGGCCGTCGACGCCGGCGACCTCGACCTCGACGTCTCCCCGGAGGCCCTCGCCGAGGTGCTGCCCGCCCTGTCGGCGTGGCGGCGCGCCCAGTCGGAGAGCACCGAGACCGACGCGTGGCGGCACACCGTCGTCTGGAAGCCGCTCACCCTCCCGGCCCGCCCGGTCACGGGCGACTGGCTGGTCGTGATCCCGGAGGGCGGCACGGACCGGGGCATCCCCGCCGCCCTGCGCGGCGCGCGGGTCCTCGAACTCGGCGACCCCGACCGCGCGGCGTACGCCGGGCTCCTCACCCCGGCCGACGGCGTCGTCTCCCTGCTCGACGGCCTCGCCGCGACGCTCACCCTGGTCCAGGCGCTCGGCGACGCCGGCGTCGGGGGCCCGCTGTGGTGCGTCACCGACGGCGCGGTCTCCGCCGGAACCCTGGACGACCCCGACGGCGCGCTGCTCTGGGGCCTCGGCCGGGTCGTCGCGGCGGAGCACCCCGACCGCTGGGGCGGGATGATCGACCTCGCCGACGGCTACGACCCCGCCCACCTGACCGCCGCCCTCGCCTCCGACGAGGACGAACTCGCCATCCGCCCGTCCGGCGTGTTCGCCCGCCGGCTGGTCCACGGCGTCCGTCCGGCCCGCGTGCCCCGCGACTGGATGCCGGAGGGCACGATCCTGGTCACCGGCGGCACCGGCGCGCTCGGCGCGCAGGTCGCCCGCTGGCTCCACGGCAAGGGCGCCCGCCACCTGCTCCTGGTCAGCCGCTCGGGCCTGGCCGCGCCCGGCGCCCCGGAACTCGCCGAAGAACTGAACGCCACCGTCGTGGCCTGCGACGTCTCCGACCGCGACCAGCTCGCCGCCCTTCTGGCCGGGCATCCGGTGGCGGGCGTCGTCCACACCGCCGCGATCCTCGACGACGCGGTGATCGACGCGCTCACCCCCGGACAGCTCGACCGGGTCCTGCGGGTGAAGGTCGACGCGGCCCGCAACCTGCACGAACTCACCGGTGACCTGGCCTTCTTCGTGCTGTTCTCCTCCTTCGCCGGCTCCTACGGCGTGGCCGGTCAGGGGAACTACGCTCCCGGCAACGCCTACCTCGACGCGCTGGCCCACCACCGCCGGTCGCGAGGCCTGCCCGCCCTGTCGATGGGCTGGGGCCACTGGGCCGGAGACGGCATGGCCGGGGCCGACGTCGTCGAGGAGCAGATGAGGCGGCGCGGCCTGACCCCCCTCGACCCGGCCAAGGCGCTGCGCCTGCTCGACCAGGCGCTCGCCCTCGACGAGACCTTCGTCGCGGTCGCCGACATCGACTGGAGCGGCGCGCCGCCGCGACCCCTCCTCTCCGACCTCCCCGAACTCAAGGACCGGCAGCGGCCCGAGACCGTGACCCTCGCCGACCGGCTCGCCGGGATGTCCGGGGCCGACCGCGACAGGGCGCTGCTCGACGTCGTGCGCGGCCAGGTCGCCGAGGTCCTCGGGCACGCCTCCGCCGACGCGATCGACGCGGGCCGGGCCTTCAAGGAGCTCGGCTTCGAGTCGCTCACGGCCGTCGAACTGCGCAACCGGCTGGCCCTGGTCACCGGGCTCCGGCTGCCCGCCACGCTGGTGTTCGACCACCCGACGCCGAAGGCGCTGGCCGCGTACGTCAGGGACGAACTGCTCGGCACCGAGGCCGAGACGAAGACGGTCGCCGTCGCGGCCTCCGACGAGCCGATCGCGATCATCGGGATGGGCTGCCGCTTCCCCGGCGGCGTGACCTCCCCCGACGACCTCTGGCGGCTGCTCGCCGACGGACGCGACGGCATCGCCCCCTTCCCGGACGACCGGGGCTGGGAGCTGGAGAGCATCGCCAGCGAGTCGCTCGAAGGCGGCTTCCTCGACGACGCCTCCGGGTTCGACCCGGCGTTCTTCGGCATCTCCCCGCGCGAGGCCCTGGCGATGGACCCGCAGCAGCGGGTCCTGCTGGAGGTCGCCTGGGAGGCGGTCGAACGGGCGGGCATCGACCCGGCCTCGCTCAAGGGCGCGCCGGTCGGCGTCTTCGCGGGCACCAACGGGCAGGACTACCTGCCGCTGCTGCTGAACGCCACCGAGGACCTCGGCGGCTACCTCGGCACCGGCACCACCGCGAGCGTCCTGTCCGGGCGCATCGCCTACACGCTGGGGCTGGAGGGCCCGGCGGTGACGATCGACACGGCCTGCTCGTCGTCGCTGGTGGCCCTGCACATGGCCGTCCAGGCGCTGCGGAGCGGCGAGTGCACGCTGGCGCTCGCGGGCGGCGCGACGATCATGTCGACGCCGAACCTGTTCGTCGAGTTCACCCGCCAGCGCGGGGTCGCCGCAGACGGGCGCTGCAAGGCGTTCGCCGCCGCCGCCGACGGCGCCGGGTTCGCCGAGGGCGCCGGGATGATCGTGGTCGAGCGCCTCTCCGACGCGCTGGCCGCCGGGCACCCGGTCCTCGCGGTGGTCCGCGGCTCGGCCGTCAACCAGGACGGCGCGTCCAACGGCCTCACCGCGCCCAACGGCCCCGCCCAGCAGCGGGTCATCCGGCAGGCGCTCGCCAACGCCGGGCTGACCGTCCGCGACGTCGACGTCGTGGAGGCCCACGGCACCGGCACCTCGCTGGGCGACCCGATCGAGGCCCAGGCGCTCATCGCCACCTACGGCCAGGACCGGGAGGAGCCCGTCCGGCTCGGCTCGGTGAAGTCGAACATCGGCCACACCCAGGCCGCCGCCGGCGTCGCCGGACTCATCAAGATGGTGCTCGCCCTGCGGAACGGCGAGATGCCCAAGACCCTGCACGTCGACGAGCCCTCACCTCACGTCGACTGGACGGCCGGGGCCGTCGAACTCCTCACCGAGCCCCGCGCGTGGCCGTCGACGGGCCGCCCGCGCCGGGCCGCCGTGTCGTCGTTCGGCCTCAGCGGCACCAACGCCCACACCATCCTGGAGCAGGCCCCGCCCGTCACCACCGAAACGCCCGGCGAGCCTCCCGCGACGGTCTGGCCGCTGTCCGCCCGCACCCCCGAAGCCCTGAAGGCGCTGGCCGCCGGGCTGCGCGGGCGCGCCGACCGGGCGGAGGTGGCATCCGCGCTCACCGCCCGCACCGTGTTCGAGCACCGCGCCGTCGTGCTCGCCGACGAGCACGTGGACGCCCGCCTGTCCCTCGGCGACCAGGCCGGGGTCGTCACCGGCGAGGCCGCCCCCACCGGCCCGCTGGTGTTCCTCTTCACCGGCCAGGGCTCGCAGCGTCCCGGCATGGGCGACGAGCTGCGCGCGGCCTATCCCGTCTTCGCCGCCGCGTACGACGAGATCTGGTCGCGCTTCGACCTCACCACGGACGACCCCGACGACACCGGCTGGGCCCAGCCCGCCATCTTCGCCTTCGAGGTGGCCCTCCACCGGCTCGTGGAGTCGTGGGGCCTCACCCCGGACGCGGTCGCCGGCCACTCGATCGGCGAGATCGCCGCCGCCCACGTCGCCGGGGTCCTCTCCCTCGACGACGCCTGCACGCTGGTCGCCGCCCGCGCGTCCCTGATGTCGGCCCTGCCGAGGGGCGGCGCGATGGTCGCCGTCCAGGCGACGCCCGGCGAGATCTCGGGGAACGTCGACATCGCCGCGATCAACGGCCCCGCCTCGGTCGTCATCTCCGGGGAGGAGGAGGCCGTCCTGGCCGAGGCCGCCCGGTTCGGGAAGACCAGGCGCCTGGCCGTCTCCCACGCCTTCCACTCCCGCCTGATGGACCCGATGCTCGACGACTTCCGCCAGGCGATCGAGGGCCTCACCTTCCACGAACCCGCGATCCCCTTCGAGGGAGGCCGGGACTGGGTCGCCCACGTGCGCGACACGGTCCGCTTCCACGACACCGTCCAGCGGTTCCCGGGGGCGACCTTCGTCGAGATCGGCCCGGACGCCGTGCTGGCCGCCATGGCCGAAGGGACGGTCGCCACCCAGCGGCGGAACCGCCCCGAGGCCGCGACCCTGCTGATGGCCCTCGGGCAGCTGTTCGCCCGGGGCGTCGAGGTCGACTGGTCCCGCGTGTTCACCGGCCCCAAGGCGGTCCTGCCGACCTACCCGTTCCAGCGGCAGCCCTACTGGCCGGTCCCGCTGCGCGCCGCCGAGTCGCCCCTGCACTACGACGTCACCTGGCAGGACCTCGCCCCGGCCCGCCCCGGCCCGGCGACCTGGCTGCTCATCACCCCCGGCACGGCCGACGCCGGCCTCGCCGAGGCGCTGCGCGACCAGGGCGACGAGGTCATCCCGTTCGCGGTCGACGCCCTGGACCCCGACTGGACCGGGCTGCCCGACCACGCCCACGCCACCGGCGTGCTCTCGCTGCTGGCCCTGGACACCCGGCCGGTCGCGCCGGGCGTCCCGGCCGGTCTGACCGCCACCGCGACCCTGGCGACGGCCGGGCTGGCCGCGCCGCTCTGGTCGCTCACCCGCCAGGGCGACCCCGACCAGGCGATGGTGCGCGGGCTCGGCCGGGTCGCCGCGCTGGAGCAGCCCCACCGCTGGGGCGGCCTGGTCGAGATCCCGGACACGCCCGACGCGGCGCTGCTGCGCGCCGCGCTGGCCTCCGGCGAGGACGACCTCGCGATCGACGGAGGCGTGCGGGCCCGCCGCCTAACCCGGAGCGGAGCGCTGCCCGCCGCCGAGTGGACCACCTCGGGCACCGCCCTGGTCACGGGCGGCACCGGCTCGGTCGGCGCCCACGTCGCCCGCTGGCTCGTCGGGCGGGGCGCCGATCACCTCCTCCTGACCAGCCGCCGAGGCCCGGACGCCCCCGGCGCCGCCGACCTGAAGGCCGAACTGGAGGCGGCCGGGGTCACCGTCACGATCGCCGCCTGCGACGCGGCCGACCGCGCCCAGCTGGCCGCACTGCTCGACGCGCACGAGATCAGGTCGGTCTTCCACGCCGCCGGGACCCTCGACGACGGGGTGATCGAGTCGCTCACCCCCGAGCGGTTCGCCCGGGTCGCCAGCGCCAAGGCCGTCGCCGCCTGGAACCTGCACGAGCTCACCTCCGGCCTGGACGCGTTCGTGCTGTTCTCCAGCGTCGCCGGAGTGCTGGGCGCGGCGGGCCAGGGCAACTACGCCGCCGCCAACGCCTACCTCGACGCCCTGGCCGAGCTCCGCCACGCGCGGGGCCTCCCGGCGACCTCGGTCGCCTGGGGCGCCTGGGCCGAGGGCGGCATGGCCGGGGCGGAGATCGCCGACCGGCTCAAGGCCCGCGGCCTGCCCGCCATGCGGCCCGACCGGGCCGTCGCCGCGCTCGGCCGCCTGCTGGCGTCCGGCAAGGCCACCGGCGTGGTGGCCGACGTCGACTGGCCGCGCTTCGCCCCCGCGTACGCCGCCGCGCGGCCCCGGCCGATGATCGCCGCGTTCGCCGGGCCGGTCGCCGCCGGACCGGGCGCGGAACCGCCGCTGGCCGATCGGCTCGCGGCCCTGCCGGAGGCCGACCGCCCGGCGCTGGTGCTGTCCCTGGTCCGCTCGCGCGCCGCCGCCGTGCTGGGCATGGAGTCGGGCGACCAGGTCAGGCCCGGCCAGGCGTTCAAGGAACTCGGCTTTGACTCGCTGACGGCCGTCGAGCTGCGCAACCTGCTCGGCACCGCCACCGGACTGACCCTCCCGGCGACGCTGGTCTTCGACTACCCGACCAGCGCCGACCTGGCCGCCCACCTGCTGGCCGAGGTGCTGCCGAGCGCCGAGGAGAGCAGGCGGGCGGAACTCGACGGCATGGAGCACCGGCTGGCCGCCCTCGCCGAGGACGACCGCGCCGGGATCACCGCCCGCCTGGAGGCGCTGCTGGCCAGGCTGCGCGACCCCGGCCCGGCCGACCTGTCGGAGCGCCTCGACACCGCCACCGACGACGAGCTCTTCGAGCTGTTCGACAAGGAGCTCCGATGACGAACGAAGAGAAACTCCGCGACTACCTGAAGCGGGCCATGAGCGACCTGCACGCCGCCAAGCGGCGCATCACCGACCTGGAGGCCGCCGACCGGGAGCCCGTCGCGATCGTCGGCATGGCCTGCCGCTTCCCCGGCGGCGTCACGACGCCGGAGGAGTTCTGGCGGCTGCTGGCCAACGGCGGCGACGCCCTCACCCCGCTCCCGGACGACCGGGGCTGGGACCTGGAGTCCCTCTACGACCCCGACCCGGACAACCCCGGCACCTCCTACGTCCGCGACGGCGGCTTCCTGGACGGCGTGGCCGACTTCGACGCCGCGTTCTTCGGCGTCTCCCCGCGCGAGGCCCTCGCGATGGACCCCCAGCAGCGGCTCCTCCTGGAGACGTCGTGGGAGGCCGTCGAACGCGCCGGCATCGACCCCCGGTCGCTCAAGGGCTCGGCCACCGGGGTCTTCGCCGGCACCAACGGCCAGGATTACACTGGGCTGGTGCTCAGCGCCCCGCCCGAGGGCGTGGAGGGCTACCTCGGCACCGGCAACGCGGCGAGCGTGCTGTCGGGACGGGTGTCGTACACGCTCGGACTGGAAGGGCCCGCAGTCACGATCGACACGGCCTGCTCCTCGTCGCTGGTGGCGCTCCACCTGGCCGCCCAGTCGCTGCGGCGCGGCGACTGCACCCTCGCCCTGGCGGGCGGGGTGACCGTGATGGGCACCCCGTCGGCGTTCGTCGAGTTCAGCCGCCAGCGCGGGCTCGCCTCCGACGGCCGGTGCAAGGCCTTCGCGGCCGGGGCCGACGGCACCGGCTGGTCCGAGGGCGCCGGCGTGCTGCTCCTCGAACGCCTCTCCGACGCCGTGGCGAACGGCCACCGCGTGCTGGCGGTGGTGAAGGGCTCGGCCATCAACCAGGACGGCGCCTCCAACGGCATCACCGCGCCCAACGGCCCCTCGCAGCGCCGGGTGATCCGCCGGGCCCTCGCCGACGCCGGGCTCGGCCCCGCCGACGTGTCGGCCGTCGAGGCCCACGGCACCGGGACCTCCCTCGGCGACCCCATCGAGGCCCACGCGCTGGTCGCCGCCTACGGCCGCGACCGCGACGAGCCGCTCCTGCTCGGCTCGGTGAAGTCGAACATCGGCCACACCCAGGCCGCCGCCGGCGTCGCCGGGGTGATCAAGATGGTGCTGGCCCTGGCCCACGAGGAACTGCCCCGCACCCTGCACGTCGACGAGCCCTCCCCGCACGTCGACTGGTCGGGCGTCGAGCTGCTGACCCGTCCCGCCGCCTGGCCGCGCGGCGACCGGCCGCGCCGCGCCGGGGTGTCGTCGTTCGGCTTCAGCGGCACCAACGCCCACGTCATCCTGGAGGAGCCGCCGCCGGTCGAGGCGGTCGCCCACGAGGACGTCCCGTGGGTGATCTCCGGCCGGACCCATCAGGCGCTGCGCGCCCAGGCCCTCCGGCTCAAGCCCCACGTCGGCCGTCCCGGCGTCGGGCACGCCCTCGCCACCGCCAGGACCGCGTTCGAGCACCGCGCCGTGCTGCTCGGCGACGACCGCGCGGCCCTGCTCGACGCGCTCGCCCGGGGCGACAGCCCGAGCGGCGCCGTCCAGGGCGTCGCGGCCGAGGAGCCGAAGGTCGCGTTCCTGTTCACCGGCCAGGGGTCGCAGCGGCCCGGGATGGGCCGGGAGCTCTACGACGCCTACCCCGTCTACCGGGAGGCGTTCGACGAGGTCTGCGCCCGCTTCCCCGGCCTCGCCGACGCCGTCTGGTCGGGCGGCGGGCTCGACGAGACCGCCTTCACCCAGGCCGCGATCTTCGCCGTCGAGGTCGCCCTGTTCCGGCTGGCCGCCTCGTTCGGCGTCACCCCCGACGTGGTCGCCGGCCACTCGATCGGCGAGTTCGCCGCCGCCCACGCGGCGGGCGTGCTCACCCTCGACGACGCCTGCACGCTCGTCGGCGCGCGGGGCGCGCTCATGCAGGCGCTCCCGAAGGCCGGCGCGATGGCCGCCGTCGAGGCCTCGGAGGAGGAGGCGCGCGGCACCCTCACCGGCCGCACCGCCATCGCCGCCGTCAACGGCCCGACCTCCGTGGTCGTGTCGGGGGAGGAGACCTCGGTCCTGTCGATCGCCGGGTTCTGGGCGGAGGCGGGCCGCAAGACCAAGATCCTCAAGGTCTCGCACGCCTTCCACTCGCCCCTGATGGAGCCGATGCTGGCCGACTTCGGGCGGGTCGCCCGGAGCGTGACCTTCCACCCGCCGCGCATCCCGTTCGTCGCCCACGGCGACGTGACCTCGCCCGGCTTCTGGACCGCGCACATCGTCGAACCGGTGCGTTTCCTGGCCACCCTGCGGGAGCTGGCCGCCCGGGAGGTGACGGCGTACCTGGAGATCGGCCCCGACGCGGTGCTGACCGCGATGGCCGCCGACGCGGGCGCGACCACCCACGTCCCCGCCATCCGCCGGGGACGGCCCGAACGGCGCACCTTCCTGACCGCGCTGGCCGAACTCCACGTCCACGGCGTGCCCGTGCGCTGGGCCGACCCGGGCCACCCCGTCGACCTGCCCACCTACGCCTTCCAGCGCCGCCGCTTCTGGCCCGGCGTGCGGCTCCCGGCCGCGCCGCCCGTGCCGGCGGCGGAGCGGACCCCGATCCTCGCCGACCGGCCGGAGGGCGACATCCTCCAAGCGGTGGTGACGCTGTCGGCGGCGGTGCTCGGCCACGACGACCCGGCCGAGATCGAGCCCGGCCGCCGGTTCCTGGAGCTCGGCTTCGACTCGCTGGCCTCCCTCGAACTGCGCCGGCGTCTCGCCGTCGCCACCGGCCTGGACCTGCCGGCCAGCCTCACGTTCGACCACCCGACGCCCGCGCTGCTGGCCAGGCACCTCGGCGCGCAGCTCACCGCGCCCGCGCCGCGGAGCGACGGCGGCATCCTCGGCCAGCTCTACCGGCGCGCCGCCGAGACCGACCGCCTCGACGACTTCATGACGCTGGTCTCCGACGCCGCGGAGTTCCGTCCCGTCTTCACCGACCCGGCGGAGGTCAGCCCCGATCTCGTACGGCTCTCCTCCGGCCCGGACACCCCGGTGATCATCGGCTGCAGCGGCATGACCGCCGCGGGCGGCCCCCACGAGTTCGCCCGCTTCGCGGCGGGCCTGCGGGGGATCCGGCAGGTCGACGCCGTCGCCCTGCCCGGCTTCGCGGCCGGGGAGGACCTCCCGGCCACCGGCGAGGTCGCGCTGCGCGCCCAGGCCAGAACCATCCTGGACGCGGTCGGCGCGACCCCCTTCGTGCTCGTCGGCCACTCGGCCGGCGCGATCATGGCGCACGCGCTGGCCCGGCACATGGAGGAGGCGGGGGTCGGCCCGGCCGGGCTCGTCCTGGTCGACGTCTACCCGCCGTTCAGCGAGGTGCTGACCGGCTGGCAGGCCGAACTCGCCGGGGGAGTGCTGGCCGAGACGACCGTCCCCCTCGACGACCACCGGCTGACCGCCAGCACCGCCTACGCCCGCCTGTTCATGGAGTGGCGGCCCGAACCGCTCGCCGCCCCGGTGCTGCTGGTCCGCGCGTCGGAACCGCTCGGCACCCCCGTGGACGGCTGGCAGGCGACCTGGCCCCACGACCACACGGCCGTCGACGCCCCCGGCGACCACTTCACCATGATGGGCGCCCACGCGGGCGCCGTCGCCGCGGCCGTGCAGAACTGGCTGGCCGCTGCCATCCCTACCGCGAAGGAGCAGTCCCGATGAACGACGACCTGTGGATCCGGCGGTTCCATCCCGCGCCCCAGGCCCCGGCCCGGCTCGTCTGCCTCCCGCACGCGGGCGGCTCGGCGAGCTTCTACATGCCCGTCTCCTCGATCATGTCGCCCAAGGTCGACGTGCTGGCCGTGCAGTACCCGGGCCGCCAGGACCGCCGCCACGAGCCCCTCATCCCCGACCTGATGACCCTCGCCGACCAGGTCGCCGAGGTGCTGTCGCGGTGGATGGACCGTCCGACGGCCCTGTTCGGCCACTCCATGGGCGCCGCCCTGGCCTACGAGGTGGCGCTGCGCCTGGAGGCCGCCGGCACCGCCCCCGCAGGTGTGTTCGTCTCCGGCCGGCGCGCGCCCTCGACGAAGCGGACCGAGAACGTCCACAAGCGCAGCGACGACGGCCTGGTCGCGGAGCTGAAGCGGCTCGCCGGCACCAACGCCGCCCTCCTCGGCGACGAGGAGGTGCTGCGCATGGTCCTGCCGGCCACCCGCAACGACTACCGCGCCATCGAGACCTACGAGTACGACCCCGGCCGCCGCCTGACCGTCCCGCTCGTCGCGCTGACCGGCGACAACGACCCCAAGACGACCGTCGACGAGGCCCGCGCCTGGCGCGGCCACACCGACGGCCCCTTCGACCTGCGCGTCTACCCCGGTGGCCATTTCTTCCTGACGCCACACGCGGCCGACGTGATCGACGTGATCAACCGGTTCCTGACCTCGCAGAGGAAGGTGCGCGATGACAGTCTTGTCGGACAGTGAGCTCAGCTCCCACCTGAAGAAGAGCAAGGCCGCCCTGTGGTCCGTCGGCGCCCTCGGCGACCCGTACGCCCTGGTCCTGCGCGGCCTCGACGACCCCTACCCCGTCTACGAGAAGATCCGGGCCTACGGCCCGATGTCCAGGAGCCGTCTGGGCACCTGGGTGACCGCCGACCACGGCCTGGCCCACGAGCTGTCCCGCGACCGCCGCTTCGGCGTCCGCTTCAAGGACGGCCGCCGGGTGGCCCCGTCGGTGCCGCAGTTCGACAACTCCTTCGTCGGCATGGACGCCCCCGACCACAACCGCCTGCGCCGCATCGCCGCCCCGGCGTTCCTGCCGCGCGTGGTCGAGCAGTACCGCGCCGAGGTCGAGAAGCTCTGCCACGACCTGATCGACCAGATCGACACCAGCGGCGAGTTCGACCTCATGGAGACCTTCGCCCGCCAGGTCCCCGTCAACGTGATCGCGAGCCTGTTCGGCATCACCGACGAGAACCGCGCCCAGTTCCAGCGCTTCTGCAAGGGCCTCACCCACACCCTCGACGGCAACCTCACCCTGGCCGCCGCCCGCGACCTGTCCGAGTCGATCGAGGGCATGAACGAGCTGGTCGGCGAACTCATCGAGGAGCGCTCCGCCCGCCCGGCGGGCGACGTCATCAGCCGCATCCAGAAGGCCCTCGACGGCGACAAGCTCACCACCGCCGAGGCCGTGACGATCTGCACGATGCTCTCCCTGGGCGGCAGCGAGACGACCGTGAACATGATCGGCAGCGGCATCCTGGCCCTCCTCGACACCCCCGGCCAGTGGGACCTCCTCAAGAACGACCCCGGGCTGTCGGCCGCGACCGTGGAGGAGTCCCTGCGCTTCGACACCCCCGTGCAGATCCAGGTCCGGGTGGCCCATGAGGAGGTGGAGGTCGCCGGAGTCCCGCTGGCCGTCGACGACGTGGTCGCCATCATCAACGCCGCCGCCAACCGCGACCCGGCCGTCTACACCGACCCGAACACCTTCGACATCACCCGCGTGAACCCCGCCGACCACCTGGCCTTCTCGGGCGGCGCCCACTACTGCGCGGGCGCGCCCCTGGCCCGGCTGGAGGGCGACGTGGCGTTCCGGGCCCTGGCGGAACGACTGCCGGGCCTGCGGCGGGCCGGCGAGGTGAAACGCCGCAAGTCAGGCGTGATCCGCGGCCTGCTGGAGTTCCCCGTCAAAGTCGGCTGATTCAGGCGAACGGCGGGTCCGGAGAGACCGGACCCGCCGTTCGGCATGCGGAGAACACGTACAAAAAAGAGAGGGCGGCCCTTTCGGGTCGCCCTCACCAGGATCAGTGCACGCTCTCCAGGTCCCGGTCGTGGCCGTTGTCCTCCGGCGCGTTCTGCTTCTCGCGTTCCGCCTTGTCGTGGCGGTTCTGGATGGCGGTTCCCCACCACATCATCGCGATTCCCAGCACGGTGAACGCGACCGCCACCGGAATCCGCCAAGGGTCCTGCAGATGCAGGGCCAGGAACCACAGCTTCGTCTCGCTGTCGTTGAAGATGAGCCACAGAGGCACCAGGCCCTGCGGGAACAGCGGGATCCAGCAGAACACCCACAGGAACACCACGAGGGCCTGCTTCCCCGGAGGGAGCTTGGCCTTCGGGCGGCCCACCGACAGGGTCGCGTCGTCGGACGAGCCCGGTGTCACGGTCCCGCCGGAGCGCATGAGGCTCAGCAGCTCGGGGCCCTTCGCCGCGAGGCGGTGGTGGGCCAGGCGGCCGAACCAGACGGCCAGCCAGACGCCGGTGCCGACGCCGACGGCGACCGCCAGCCACGACACGACCGGCAGGTCGAACCGGTCGCCCAGGTAGGCCACGCCGGCCGCCGGGATCGCGGTCAGGACGACCAGGAGCAGCATCATGATGACCTGGCCGAAGATGTTGCCGGCCTCCAGCGGGTTGCCGCTGCGCTTGTTCGGCTCGGTCACCGGGACCAGCATGTAGACCGACACCAGGGCGATCAGGCCGGCGCCGCCGCCCAGGACCGCCGCCAGGATCGACAGGGCCCACGGCCACGTCCAGCCCTCGCCGCCGACGACGGTGCCGGCGACGGTGAAGACGATGGCGATCGGGGCGACCCGCAGCAGCCAGGCGGCCTGGCGGCCGCGCACCTCGGCCCTCTCGGTGCCGGGGGTGACCAGGTTCAGCCACAGCGAGGTGCCGTCGAGGCCGAACAGGTTCGCCGACGTCGCGGCGGCCATCACGACCACCAGGACACCGGCCCACGGCAGCATGCCGTACCAGTCGATGAGCAGCGGGACGAGCGTGTAGAGCAGGCCGAAGAAGATGGCGAACCACAGCAGGTGGGTGCGCATCAGGTCACGCGACCAGGTGCGCAGTTCCTTGGCCGCCACCGCGCCGGTCGCGCCCCGGGAGCCCACCCGGTCGAGCAGGCCGCCCTCGGCGCCGCTGCCCTGGGGCACCCAGTGGAGGGGCTTGGTCGTGGTGCGCCGGACCAGCAGGACCGACCAGACCAGCAGGGCCGCGCCGATGACGGCGCAGATGCCGAGCAGGGCGGCGGCGACCACGAGCCAGTCGCCCCGCCCGGCCGCCTCGACGGCGGCCATGCCCCAGCCCGACGGCAGCCAGTGGACGGCGGTGGAGAAGGCCGGGGGGAAGCCGTAGTTCAGCAGGTCGAGCTGGACGGCCGCCCAGACGAGCACCCACGACTGGTTGAGGATGACGTTCATCGAGGCGTTGACCAGCGCGGCCAGGATCGCGCCGACGCGCGAGCGCACCGCCACGCCGAGCACGCCGATCATCAGCCGCGACAGCGCCACGACCAAGACGAGCTGGAGCGGGATCGCCACCAGGGCGACCGTGAAGCCCGCCACGCCGTGACCGGTCGCGTAGACGGCCAGGGCGCAGAAGGCGATCAGGCTGATGATGGGGGCGACGCCGACGAACGCCGTGCCGAGCAGGCCGAAGGCCAGCTTGCGCGGGTTGATCGGCAGCAGCGAGAAGTGTTCGGGCCGGACGCTCTCGTCGCCGCCGCCGGTGTAGACGGGGCCGAGCATCCACCCGAACAGCCAGACCGCGAAGAGCGCCGCCAGCAGGTCGGCGCTGATCTGGGGGGAGGCGATCTCGGTCCCGGCCACGACGATCGTGCCGACGGCCAGGACGAGACCGGCCAGACCGCCCATCACCATGCCCGCTGCGCGGGAACCACCTATCGAGTGCCGGAGCACCCGTAATTTCATGCCGATCAGGACGCCAACCATGACGGGCCCTTCATAGCGTCGACGTGTGCGCCGACGAGTTCGACGAAACGGTCTTCGAGGGTGCCGCCCGCCCGGACCTCGTCAATGGATCCGGCGGCGGCGACCCGGCCCTTGTCGATGACCGCCACGTGGTCGCACAGCTGCTCCACCAGGGCCATGACGTGGCTCGAGAGCACCACGGAGCCGCCGCCGGCGACGAAGCTCTTGAGCATGGCCCGGATCGTCAGGGCGGACACGGGGTCGACGGCCTCGAAAGGCTCGTCGAGCACGAGCAGGCGCGGGCCGTGCAGCATGGCCGTGGCCAGGCCGATCTTCTTGCGCATACCGGTCGAATAGTCGATCACCAGAGTGCGCTCGGCCTGGTCGAGTTCGAGGATCTCCAGCAGTTCTGCGGCCCGCTCGCTCGCGGTGCCCTTGTCCAGGCCGCGCAGGCGGCCCAGGTAGGTGAGCAGCTCACGTCCGGTGAGCCGCTCGGGTAATGCCAGCCCGTCGGGCAGCACGCCCACGCGGGCGCGTGCGTCGATGGGGTCGGCCCAGACGTCCACCCCGAAGATACGGGCGTGGCCGGCGTCGGGCCGCAGCAGGCCCACCGCCATGGACAGTGACGTGGTCTTGCCGGCGCCGTTGGGACCCACCAGGCCGTAGAACGACCCGGGGGGGACGGAAAGGGTCACATGGTCGACCGCGACTTTCGGGCCGAACCTCTTGCTGAGTCCCTCCAATTCCAGCGCGGGAGCAGAACCTGCCTCGGGGACCGATTCCGTACCTGGTAGCGGAGACGCGTGCACGATAGCTCCCTCGTGTCGAGACTTCTCGTGCACACGCTATCGAAACAATGGCGTGTCCAATTACTCCAGACCGTCTGTCAAGACGCCCGCAATGCCGACCCTGTCAGGGGAAACGCCCGCGACCAGCGATAACGGACGGCCTCCCCGATCACCCCTGAACGACCCCAGAGGAGTTTCCGCACTTAGCCCGTCTCGCGACGATAGGGGTGGCTCGGCCGCTCCGGATAGCCGAATGATAATCCCAGAAAACCGGCGGCCCATAGCCTCCATATCGCCAGAGTAATGGGAATCCCTGACAGAGGGGGGGCCATGGGCCTTGTGGAGAGAGCGGAGGCGTTCGCCGCCCTCGAAGGACTGATAGCGGACGCGCGGTCGGGCAAGGGGCGGGTAGCGCTCCTGACCGGCACCGTCGCGACCGGCAAGAGCGAACTCCTGTACGCCTTCGCCGAGAAGGCGACCGAACTCGGCGCCTTGGCGGTGATGGCCTCGGCGTCCCGGGCGGAGCAGAACCTGCCCCTAGGGGTGCTGGGCCAGCTGATCCAGGACGCCCCGCTGATGGCCGAGGACCGTGAGCGCGCGATGGGCCTGATGGCCGAGAGCGCGGCCCTCGCGGCCGGCCAGGACGAGCACGACGACCCGGCCGGCGCCCTCATGGAGCCGGTCGACGTCCAGGTCGTGCACGCGCTGTGCACGATCCTCCTGGAACTGTCCGAACGCCATCCGCTGCTGATCGTGGTCGACGACGTCCACCACGCCGACCGGATGTCGCTGCTCTGCCTGGCCTACCTGGCCCGGCGGGTGCGCTTCGCCCGGATCGCCGCCGTGTTCGGGCACCCCGACCACGGCCGCTACACCGAGACCTTCTTCCAGACCGAGCTGATGCGCCAGCCGCACGCCCGGCGCGTCCACTTGGCGCCGCTGTCGGCCCGGGGCGTCACGGCGCTGGTCGCCGACCGGCTCGGCCGCACAGTGGCCGAGCGCTTCGCGGCCGACTGGTTCGCGATGTCCGGCGGCAACCCGCTGCTGGCCGCCGCGCTGATGGACGACTACGAGACCGGCGCCCGGACCGCGCCGGACCAGACCCCGTCGGAGCTGGTGGTGGGCGACCGCTACGGGCAGGCCGTGCTGTCGTGCCTGCACCGGGGCGAGCCGATGACCCTCCAGGTCGCGCGCGGCCTGGCGGTGCTCGGCGGGTCCGACTCGCTGGCCCCGCTGCTCGGGCTGACCCAGACCGGCGTCACCCAGTCGTTGCAGGCCCTGACCGCCTGCGGCGTCGTGGCCGGGGGCGCGTTCCGCCACGAGGTGGGACGGGCCGCCGTGCTGGCCGACATCGAGACCCCCGAGCGGGCCGACCTGCACCGTGCCGCCGCGCGCCTCGCGCACGAGGGCGGCGCGGCGGCGGCGACCGTCGCCGACCACCTGCTGCAGGCCGGTCGCGTCGGCGCCGTGTGGGTGGCGCCGGTGCTGGAGGACGCCGCCAGGGCCGCCCTGCGCGAAGGGCGCGTCAAGACCGGCGTCGCCTATCTCCAGCTCGCCGCCCGCGAGTGCACCGACGAGCAGCACCGGATGCGCATCCTGACGATGCTGGTCCGGGCCGAGTGGCGGATCAACCCGGGAGCCCCGGCCGCCCACCTGGCCGAGCTGGCCGGCGCCCTCCAGCGCGGGCAGCTGCGGGGCGGCGACGCGGCCGTCCTGGCCCGCGCGCTGCTGTGGCACGGCCGCACCGCCGACGCCCGGGAGGTCCTGGAGCACCTCGCCCTGGACGCCGACCCGGCCGACGCGGAGGCGGCGGGCGAGCTCGCCGTGGCCCATCCGTGGCTGCGGGTCACCCATCCGGCGTTCCTGGCGGAGCTGCGGGCCGGCCGCGCCGGGACGTCCAGGGAGACCGAGGAGGGAGAGCGCAGGCACGGCCTGTTCGGCGAGCCGGTCCGGCGCGCCGCGATGTCGGTGGCCGCCAGCCGCCGGCTGGAGGCGACCTCGGCCCTGGCCGAGGTGCTGACCCGGGGCCCGCGCGAGGGCCTCGCCGACGGCATCGAACGCCTCCTGCGCGGCTCGCGCCTGGAGGAGATGTCCCTCGACACCGTCGAGAGCGCCCTGCTCGCGCTGACCTACGCGGGCGCCCACGACCGGGCCGCGCCCTGGTGCGACCTGTTCAGCGTCGAGGCCGCCTCCCGGCACGCGCCGAGCCGGCAGGCCCGGCTCGACGCCATCAAGGCCGAGATCGCGGTACGCCAGGGCGACCTGCCCGCGGCCGAGCAGAGCGCCCGCCAGGCGCTGGCCACCATCCCCCCGACCAGCTGGGGCGTCGCCGTCGGCGGCCCGATCGCCGGACTCGTCCTGGCGGCCACCGCCATGGGCCGCTACGACACCGTCGGCGAGTTCCTCGACCGGCCCGTCCCCGACGCCATGTTCGAGACCCGTTACGGCCTGCTCTACCTGTACGCCCGGGGCCGCTACAGCCTGGCCACCGGTCACCCGGCCGCCGCGCTGCGCGACTTCCAGGCGTGCGGCGAGCTGGTCCGCAAGTGGGAGCTCGACGTGCCCGGCTTCATCCCGTGGCGGATCGACGCCGCGGAGGCGTGCCTGCGCGTCGGGCGGCAGGACCAGGCCCGTCAGCTCGTCGAGTCGCAGCTGCGCCGCTGCGGCCCGGCCGCCAAGCGGGTGCAGGGCATGGCCATGCGCGTCCTCGCCGCCACCGGCGAGGTCCGCCACCGGCCGATGCTGCTGCGCCAGTCGGCGGAGCTGCTCCAGGTGGGCGGCGACCGCTACGAACTCGCCCGGGCCCTGCTGGACCTGGTCGAGGCCTACCAGTCGCTCGGGGAGTACCGCCGCGCCGGGATGATCACCGGCCGGGCCCTGAGCGTCGCCAGGGAATGTCAGGCCGAACCGCTCAGCCGCACGCTCTTCCGTGACGGCGACGACAAGAAGACCGCCGAGGCGGCCCCGGCCCCGGCCACGGGCCTGTCCGACGCCGAGCGCCGGGTGGCCGTGCTGGCTGCGGCCGGATACACCAACCGTGAGATCGCCGGGAAGCTCTACATCACGGTGAGCACGGTCGAACAGCACCTGACCCAGACCTACAAGAAGCTGAACATCACCCGCCGTGCGGATCTCCCGCCCAGCTTGGAGTTCGGCAGCCCCTTAACCACCTGACCCGGAGGTATCGCGTGCACATTCAGGAGGAGATCGGAAAGGTCGCCGCATCGGCCCGGCTGCCGGTCGAGACGATGCGGGACCGGATCGCCGAGCTCGCGCTCATCAGGGAGAGCGTGCTGCAGGGCCCGGACGACGACGCGACGCTGCGCCAGCACGCCAAGGGCAAGCTCACCGTCCGCGAACGCCTGGACGTGCTTCTCGACCACGGATCGTTCGTGGAGATCGAGGTGTTCAGAAGGCACCGCGCCACCGGCTTCGGCCTGGAGCGCAAACGACCCCACACCGACGGCGTGGTGGCCGGCTGGGGCAAGATCTACGGCCGCGACGTCATGGTCTACGCCCATGACTTCCGCATCTTCGGCGGCGCGCTCGGCGAGGCCCACGCCAGCAAGATCCACAAGGCGATGGACCTGGCCGAGGCCGCCGGGGTGCCGCTGATCAGCCTCAACGACGGCGCCGGCGCCCGCATCCAGGAGGGTGTCACCGCCCTCGCGGGCTACGGCGGCATCTTCACCCGCAACGTCCGGATGTCGGGCGTGATCCCGCAGATCAGCGTCATGCTCGGCCCGTGCGCGGGCGGCGCCGCCTACTCGCCCGCGCTGACCGACTTCGTCTTCATGGTCGAGGGCACCGCCCAGATGTTCATCACCGGCCCGGACGTCGTCAAGGCCGTCACCGGTGAGGAGATCAGCCAGAACGACCTGGGCGGCGCGGGCGTGCACGGGAGCCGGTCCGGCGTCGCCGGGTTCGTCCACCCCGACGAGGTCACCTGCCTGGAGGACGTGCGTTACCTGCTGTCCCTGCTCCCGGCCAACAACCGCGAACTGCCCCCGTCGGTGGTCCCGGCCGACCCGCCGGACCGCCCCACCGACGCCCTGATCGACATGGTCCCGGCCGACCCCGCGCAGTCGTACGACATGGCCTCGGTCATCGAGGAGATCGTCGACGACGGCGAGTTCTTCGAGTTCCACGCCGACTGGGCCCCCAACCTCATCACCGGCCTGTGCCGCCTGGACGGCCACGTCGTCGGCATCGTCGCCAACCAGCCCAAGCACCTGGCGGGCGTGCTGGACATCGGCGCCTCGGAGAAGGGCGCGCGCTTCATCCAGATGTGCGACGCCTTCAACATCCCGCTGGTGTCGCTGGTCGACGTGCCCGGCTTCCTGCCGGGCGCCGACCAGGAGCACAACGGCATCATCCGGCACGGCGCCAAGCTCCTGTACGCCTACTGCGCCGCCACCGTGCCGCGCGTCCAGCTCGTCGTCCGCAAGGCGTACGGCGGCGCGTACATCGTGATGGACTCGCGGTCGATCGGGGCCGACCTGTCCTTCGCGTGGCCGACCAACGAGATCGCGGTGATGGGCGCGGAGGGCGCCGCCAACGTGATCTTCCGGCGGGAGATCGCCGCCGCCGACGACCCGGCCGCGCAGCGCGCCAAGCGGGTCGACGAGTACAAGACCACCCTCATGCACCCCTACTACGCGGCCGAGCGCGGCCTCGTCGACGACGTCATCGACCCGCGCGAGACCCGGTCGGTGCTGACCCGCTCGCTCGGCCTCCTGCGCGCCAAACACGCCGAGCAGCCGCAGCGCAAGCACGGCAACCCGCCCATGTGAGGCCTGATGTCACCCGAAACGATGTCACCCGAGATCGAAGTCGTGCGCGGCGAACCCACGGAAGAGGAACTGGCCGCCCTGGTCTGCGCCCTCCTCCTGGTCGCCGAGCCTGCCCCGACCGCCACCGGAGGACGCCCGGAGCCGCGATGGTTGCCGCAGGGCCACCGTTCCGCGCGCTCCTGGGCCACCCCGGCCGTCCCGCGAAGGCCGCGATGAAGCTCAGCAGAATCCTGATCGCCAACCGCGGCGAGATCGCGGTGCGGATCGTCCGCGCGTGCGCCGACGAGGGGCTGACCAGCGTCGCCGTCTACGCCGAGCAGGACACCGACGCCCTGCACGTGCGCCTGGCCGACCACGCCTACGCCCTCGGCGGCCAGACGCCCGCCGAGACCTACCTCGCCATCGACAAGATCATCGAAGTCGCGATCCGGTCCGGCGCCGACGCCGTCCACCCCGGTTACGGCTTCCTCGCCGAGAACGCCGCGTTCGCCGAGGCGGTCCTGCACGCCGGCCTGACCTGGATCGGGCCGCCCCCGCACGCCATCCGCTCGCTGGGCGACAAGGTCGCCGCCCGGCACATCGCCCTCCGCGTCGGCGCGCCGCTGGTGCCCGGCACCGAGAACCCGGTCGAGGGCGCGGCGGAGGTGCGGGAGTTCGCCGCCGCCCACGGCCTGCCCATCGCCATCAAGGCCGCCTACGGAGGCGGCGGGCGCGGCCTCAAGGTCGCCCGCACCATGGAGGAGATCCCCGACCTCTACGACTCGGCGGTCCGGGAGGCGGTGACCGCGTTCGGCCGGGGCGAGTGCTTCGTCGAGCGCTACCTCGACCGCCCGCGCCACGTCGAGACGCAGTGCCTGGCCGACCGGCACGGCAACGTCGTCGTGGTCTCCACCCGCGACTGCTCGCTCCAGCGCCGCCACCAGAAACTCGTCGAGGAGGCCCCCGCGCCGTTCCTCACCGACGCCCAGAACAGGCTCCTGTACGACAGCTCCAAGGCCATCCTGCGGGAGGCCGGCTACGTGGGCGCCGGGACCTGCGAGTTCCTCGTGGGGGCCGACGGCACCATCTCGTTCCTGGAGGTCAACACCCGGCTCCAGGTGGAACACCCGGTCACCGAGGAGGTCACCGGCATCGACCTGGTCCGCGAGATGTTCCGCGTCGCGGCCGGAGAGGAGATCGGCTACGACGACCCGCCCGCCCGGGGTCACTCGATCGAATTCCGGATCAACGCCGAGAACCCGGCGGCGAACTTCCTGCCCACGCCCGGCCACATCACGGCGCTGCGCGCGCCCGGGGGACCCGGGGTGCGGCTCGACTCCGGCTACCTGGAGAACCAGACCGTGCCGGAGACGTTCGACTCGCTGGTGGCCAAGCTCGTCGTGACCGGCGCGACCCGGGCGCAGGCGCTGCGGCGGGCCCGGCGGGCGCTCGCCGAGACGGTCGTCGACGGCCTGCCGACCGTGCTGCCGTTCCACCGGGCCGTGGTGACCGACCCCGACTTCGCCGACGAGCCGTTCGCGGTGCACACCCGGTGGATCGAGACGGAGTTCGCGGCCCGGATGCCCGCGGCGGGCGACCCCGCCGAGGTGCCGCCGCGCGGCCCGCGTGAGCGGATCGTCGTCGAGGTCGCCGGGCGTCGTCTCGACGTCGTCCTGCCGCTGTCCGCCAAGGGACTGGGCGGGCCGCAGCAGCAGGCCGTGCGCCGGCCGAACCGGCGCGCGGGCGGGGCGAAGGCGGCGGCCGGGGGAGACGCCCTGGTCAGCCCGATGCAGGGCACGATCGTCAAGGTCGTGGCCGCCGACGGCGCCGAGGTCTCGCAGGGCGACACCATCGTCGTCCTGGAGGCCATGAAGATGGAGCAGCCCCTGACCGCCCACAAGCCGGGCGTGATCAGGGGCCTCGCTTCCTCGGTCGGGCAGAGCGTCTCGGCCGGTTCGGTGATCTGCGAGATCGGTTAGTCAGTTCGCGCCAGACTCGGCGGGTGCGGCGAGCGGGACCACGATGGCCGTCAGGAGGAGGCCCTCGCCCGCGAGCCAGCGCCCGCCGAAGGCGTTGATGCGGCGGCCGTTGACCCGGGGGCCGGTGACCAGCAGGCGGGCGCCGAACGTGCCGCGCGCCGGGTCGAAGTGGATGACCGCGTCCTCGAAGTTCAGCCAGCAGTTGGCCAGCGGGTACCAGGCCTTGTAGACCGACTCCTTGGCGCAGAACAGCAGCCGGTCCCACGGGATCGAGGGGTGGGCGCGGCGCAGCGCGCGGATCGCCTGCCGCTCCTCGGGCAGCGCCACGGCCTCCAGCACGCCCGGCGGCAGCGCCTCGGCAGGCTCGGCGTCGATGCCGATGGAGGCCACGGTCGTGTTGAGCCCGACCACCGCGCCCCGGTAACCCGTGCAGTGGGTGATGCTGCCCACCAGGTCGCCCGGCCATAAGGGCTCGCCGCGCACACCGGGGAGGATGGGCGCCGGCGGGCGGTCGAGCTTGCGCATGGCGAGGCGGGCGCAGGCGCGCGCGGTGGTGAACTCGCGGCGGCGCTTGTCGACCGCGGCCGCGATGACGGCCTCCTCCTCGGGGAAGAGCGGACCGCCGAGCCGGTCGTCGACGGTGTCGGCCGCCGTCACGAACGGCGGCAGGATCTGCTCGATCATGATTTTCCCCTGGTACTCGTCACAATGACCACGCTAAACAGGCGTGGCCGGTGGGAGAACTCCCACCGGCCGCGTCTCGGGTCGCCTGCCCGGCGTTAAGGGCACTAGGGGCTCACTCGGCGACCGAGGTGCGCATGACCCACCGGAACACCCAGTCGGGCCCGGCGCCGGGGACGTACGCGAAGTGCTCCCAGCCGGCGCCGTTGGGCACCTTGACCTTGCCGGACATGGCCGTCTTGCGGGGCACCTCGACGCGGCGGGGCAGATGGCGGGGACCGCCCTCCAGCAGCACGGTGAAGGCGGGGCGACGGGTCAGCGTGGCGGTCGGCACGATGCACGCTCCTTCATGGAGGTTGTCTGGTCCTCTCATGCTGACTTTCACGGACGGCCCCTCACATCCCCCTAGAACCCCTACGACCACCGTTACGTGTGCCGGGCCGACTTGAGCCGCTCGGTGATCCTCTCGCACAGTTGGCGGCCCGCCGGGGAGTCCATCCGGTCGCAGAGCGCCAGCGCCTCGGTGAGCGCCTCGCGCGCGGCCTCCGGATCGCCGGACGCCTGGTAGGCGTCGGCCACCAGCGACAGCGCCTCGGCCTCCAGCATCGAGGCGTTCATCCGGTTGAACAGCATCAGCGCCTCCCGCAGGTGGGGCAGCCCCTCCTCGGGGTGGCGGCGGGCCAGCGCGAGCTCGCCGAGGCCGACCTTGATGCGGGCCTCGGCCAGGCGGTGGTTGGTGGTGGCGGCCAGCACGAGGGCCTGCCGCAGCGCCGCGTCGGCGGCCTCGTGCGCGCCGGTCCGCAGCCGGGCCAGGCCGAGCCCCTGGAGGGCGTACGCCTCGCCGGTCCGGTCGCCCATCTCGCGGACGACCGTGAGCGCCTGCTCGAAGATCTCCTGCGCCTGCCCGGCGTCGCCGGCCCGCAGGAGGGTGCTGCCCGTGCGGTGCAGCACCTGGGCTTCCACCCGGCGGCTGCCGCCCTCCCTGGCCAGCCGCAGGGCGTCGGCGAGCAGGGCGCGCGCGCCTTCCAGGTCGTCGTGCTCCAGCCGGAGCTGCGCCAGGCTGTTCATCACGTACGCCGCCGCGATGCGGTCGCCGGTGCGCTGGAAGATCTCCAGGGCGCGCTCGTAGTAGTCGCGGGCCTCGTCGAACCGGCCGACCATGCGGTCGAGCAGGGCGAGGTTCCTGATCACCAGGGCGACGCCCAGGTCGTCCGGGAGGTCCTCGAACAGCGTCAGCGCCGCGTCGAGGTTGGCCCGCGCCTCGGAGTAGCGCTGCTCGGTGATGTGCAGCGAGCTCAGCGAGTAGAGCATCGCGGCCTGCCCGCGCACGTCGTCGGCGGTCCGGGAGGCCGCGAGGGCGATCTCGTGGGTGTCGCGCCAGTCGTCGAAGTAGGCGCGCGACTCGAACAGGGTGACCGCGCTGATGGCCAGGTCCCACGACAGCTCGGCGAACCCGGCCTGGGCGGCCTGGCGGATGCCCGCGACCAGGGTGAGGCGTTCGCGTTCGTACCAGTTCAGGGGGGCGCTGACGAGCTGGGAGACGAGCTTGTCCGGCAGCGGCCAGCGGGTCGCGCCGCTGTGGATCTGGGAGTGGTCGTCGCCGTACTCGTTGCGGTGGGCGGCCTCGGCGAGGAACAGCAAACCGCCCAGGACCCGGCCGAGCGCGGCCCGCCGCTCGGCCGCCGTCTCCTCCGCGGCCAGCCGCTCCCGGGCGAACACCCTTATGAGGTCGTGGAAGCGGTACTGGCTGTGCACGCCGTGGCCGATGCCGGTCGTCTCGATGAGCTGCGCGTCGGCGAGGTCGTCGAGCAGGTCCTGCGTCTCGTAGAGGGGGCGGTCGAGCAACGCGGCGCTGACCCAGGCGGAGAACACCGAGAAGTCCAGGATGGCCAGGCGGCGGAACAGTCTCCTGGCGTCGTCGGGGGTGCTCTCGTAGGTCAGCGAGATGCTGGCCCGGATGCCCATCTCGCCGTGCTTGAGCTCGTCGAGGCGGCGGGTCTCGTCCTCCAGCCGCCCGGCCAGCTGCTCGATGCTCCAGTGGGGCCGGGCCGACAGCCGCGCGCCAGCGATGCGCAGCGCCAGCGGGAGCTTGCCGCACAGCTCGGCGAGCTGGGCGGCCGACTCCATCTCGGCCTGCACCCGGTCGGCGCCGGCGATCCGCGACAGCAGCTCGATCGACTGCTGGAGGTCGAACACGTCGACCTCGACGTGGACGGTGCCGGGCAGGCCCGCGAGCCGCCCGCGGCTGGTGACGACGACCGCGCAGCGGGACTCGCCGGGCAGCAGCGGCGTCACCTGTCCCTCGCTGTAGGCGTCGTCGAGCACGACCAGCATGCGGCGGTCGGCCAGCAGGCCGCGGTACATCTCGGCGCGTTCGTCGAGGCTCTCGGGGATCGCGTTGCCGGCCACGCCGAGGGCGCGCAGGAAGCGTTCGAGGACGTGCATGGGGCTGATCGGCCGGGACGCGCCGCCGTGCAGGTCGGCGTAGAGCTGGCCGTCGGCGTAGAGGTCGGCGATGCCGTGGGCGGAGTGCACCGCGATGGTCGACTTGCCGGTCCCGGCCTTGCCGATGATGCCGATGATGGGGACCGCGTACCGGGTCCGGTCCTCGGCGGCGAGCAGGAGGTGCTGGCGGATCTCCTCGACCTGTTTGGAGCGGCCGGTGAAGTCGGCGATGTCGGTCGGCAGCAGCCGGGGCACGCTGACCGCGGGGGCCTGCGGGGGAGCGGGCGGCGGGTTCGGCTGCGGGACGGCGGCCGGCGGCGGGTCCACGACCAGCGCGGGGCGCGTCGCGGCCGGCGGGGCGGCGAGGCGGTCGTCGGAGGTGAGGATGGCGTACTCGAGCTGCTGCAACTGCTCGTTCGGCTCGATCCCGAGCTCTTCGATCATCGTGCGGCGGGCCGTGCGGTAGACCTGGAGGGCCTCGACCTGCCGGCCGGAGCGGTAGAGGGCGACCATGAGCTGGCCGCGTAACCGCTCGCGCAGCGGATATTCGTCGACGAGCGTGGTCAGTTCGCTGACCAGTTCATGGTGGTTGCCCAGGTCGAGTTCGAGCTGGAGGCAGTCCTCGTTGGCGGTGATGCGGTTCTCCGCCAGGCGTCCGGCCGACGACTGCACGAACCGGCTCTCGATGCCCTCCAGCGCGGGCCCGCGCCACAGCGCCAGGGCCTCGCGGTAGACGCGGACGGCGTCCTCGAACTCGCCGCTCTCCCGGGCCCGGCGGGCCTCGGCGGTCAGCCGTTGGAAACGGTGCGAGTCGATGGACTCCAGGTCGGCCTTGAGCGCGTAGGCGGTCGACTGGGTGGTGATGATGCCCGGCTCGCCGTGCTTGGCGAACAGGCGGCGCATCGCCGAGATGCAGATCTGCACCTGTGACCTGCTGGTGTTCGGCGGGTTGTCGCCGTAGACCGCCTCGACCAGCCGGCCGATGGTCACTCCTCGGTTGGGTTCGAGCAGCAATACGGCAAGGACGGTCTGCTGCCGGTTGCTTCCCAGGTCCAAGCGGTCGTCTCCGTCGACCACCTCGAGCGGTCCGAGAACGCGGAACTCCACCTCGCAGCCCCCTGCAGAGATCCAGCAGTCTCTCGCCCGCGGGCGCGGCGTCCCGCATGACGGAGTTACCCGTCAGTTGAAAATTGAATGGGAGTGAGCTGCTGTGACGCTTTGTGTCATTCTGGACCCAGATCATACATCTTGTGCAGATTGTGATCCAGCGCAACTTGGCCTATTTAGGCCGGTTTTGTCGAGTTATTGTAACGGTAACATAGTTGTCATGCGACATTGGTCGCGTATATGCAGACATTGGTTACCGCCCGGTATCTCGCAATGCGGAACGGCCGGAGACCCCCGTCTCCGGCCGCTCGTTTCCGGTGGCCTCGGCGGCCACCCGGGCCGCGCAGCAGGAAGTACGTGCCGAGATTAGTCCCAGGGGGTGTCCTCCGTCGCGCCGCCCGTGGGCTTGGGCGCCGGCGGGGTGAGTGTGGGCAGCGGGCTCGGCGAGGCGGCTGGGACGTCGTCGGCGAAGACCGGCTGCGCGGAGAGCACGGCGGTCCCGGCGGTCAGCCCGCCGAGGGCGATGAGCGTGGAGGCGATGAGGCGGACGGTGGCTCCGGGGCGGAGGATCTGCATGGGATTTTCCTTCGGGGTCGTATTCCTGGGGCGCTTTCCCTCACCCGAGAATTGCTGACCGGTTTTGTTTTCCCGTCGCTCTCTCGGTGTGTCCTCAACCTAGGAAAGGCCGCCATCCGCTCGTTATCGGTTCGCTCTCGGGCCTCCATCCACCACCTTTATCGGTGGCCGGCGCCGTCGAATAGCGGATGGAAAGGGGATCGATAGCGGCCGTTGTCACCCTCGGTCTGCAACCGAAATCAGCACAGCGGCCCGCGCGGGCTCGCGGGCCTGGAGAGTGGGCGTTCCGGACATGAGCATCACGTCGCAAGCGCTGGACAGCGTTTACGGCCGGTCGGCCGCCGGCGTGCGCGCCCGGCTGGAGCAGGCCGTCGACCTCGGCTGGCGCCGTCTGGGGACGGCGGAGACCGACGCGGACGGCTGCATCGCCGAATGGGCGGCCGATCATTTCGAACGCGGGCTCTACCGAATCGTGTTCGACAGTGACCACTATTTCGTCGGCCTCGGGCTGAGCGCGGCCTATCCGGAGATCACCGTGATGTTCCGGATTGCCGACGAGTCCGACTCCTATCGGATCCAGGTCACCCTTTCGCCCCACTCGTATTCCATCTACTTCGGGACCGACAACTAGGGATCCGCCGTGAGCCACAACAGCAGAGGGGTGCGGCGCTACGAACCACCCGCATCCGTTTCACTCCCGGGCCGCACCTGGCCCGACAACCGCATCACCCACGCGCCGCGCTGGTTGTCGACCGACCTCCGCGACGGCAACCAGTCCCTGGCGACGCCGATGGACCCGGTCCGCAAACGGGCCATGTTCGACCTCCTCGTCGGCATGGGCTACAAGGAGATCGAGGTCGGCTTCCCGGTCGCCTCGCAGGACGACCACGACTTCCTGCGCCATCTCATCGAGCACGAGCGGATCCCCGGCGACGTCCGGATCTCGGTGCTCACCCAGGCCCGCGACGAGCTGATCCGGCGGACCGTCGAGGCGCTCCAGGGCGCGCCGCGCGCCACCGTGCACATCTACAACGCGACCTCCCCGCAGTTCCGCGACCTGGTGTTCGGGCTGACGCGCGACGAGTGCAAGGAGATGGCGGTCCGGGCCGCCCGCCTGATGATGAAGTACGCCGACGAGATGCTGACCGGCACCGACCTCGGCTTCCAGTACTCCCCGGAGCTGTTCAACGACACCGAGCTCGACTTCTCCCTGGAGGTCTGCGAGGCCGTCATGGACGTCTGGGAGCCCGGCCCCGGCCGGGAGATCATCCTCAACTTCCCGACCACGGTTGAGCGCGACACCCCCAACGCGTTCGCCGACCAGATCGAGTACCTGCACCGCAACCTGTCGCGCCGCGAGCACGTCTGCCTGTCCGTCCACCCCCACAACGACCGGGGGACGGGGGTCGCCTCGGCCGAGCTGGCGCTGATGGCGGGCGCGCAGCGGGTGGAGGGCTGCCTGTTCGGCAACGGCGAGCGGGCCGGCAACGTCGACCTGGTCACCCTCGGCATGAACATGTACAGCCACGGCGTCGACCCCGGCGTCGACTTCTCCGACCTGGGCCGGGTCCGGCGCACGGTCGAGCAGTGCAACGGCATCCCCGTGCACCCGCGCCACCCCTACGGCGGGGACCTCGTCTTCACCGCCTTCTCCGGGTCCCACCAGGACGCCATCAAGAAAGGCTTCGACGCCCTCGCCCGGCAGGCCCACGAGGCCGGCGCCGACCCCGAGGAGCTGCCCTGGCGGGTGCCCTACCTGCCGGTCGACCCGGCCGACGTGGGCCGCACCTACGAGGCGGTGGTGCGCATCAACAGCCAGTCGGGCAAGAACGGGGTCGCCTACGTCCTGGGCGCGTGGCACCACCTGAACATCCCGCGCGGCCTGCGGATCGACTTCGCCCGCGCGGTGCAGCGCTACACCGACGCCGAGGGCGGCGAGATCTCCCCGCAGCGGGTCGGCGACCTGTTCTACCGCATCTACACCTCCTCGCTGCCCGTCCCGCTGGCGTTCGCGCCGGGCCTGGTCTCGGCGGAGCTGCACCTGGACGCGGGCGAGTTCGACATGAGCGGCGGCCGGTCCGACCAGGTCGCGGCGCTGCGCGCGGAGCTGTCCGCACGGGGCGTGGAGGTGCGGGCGGTCGAGTGGACCGCCGCCGAGGCCGCCGCCACGGGCCGGGTCGCCGTCTACGCGCACTGCCAGGTGGGCGAGCACGAGGTCTGGGGCGCCGGGGTGGAGCTCGACGCGACCACGGCCGCGCTCCGCGCGGTCAGCGCGGCGGTGGGCCGGTCGGCGTGGAGCGTGCTCAGTAGCGCCACTCCGCGTCCACGCCAGGCCAATCTGGTCGAACACCGGTAATTTAGGGCGGTATGACTGAGCCGGGCGAGGACGTCGTCAGTGCCCTCCGGGGCGCCGCATCCATCGAGGAACGGCTGCGGGCGGCGGGGACCGCACCTCCCGCCCACCTCGTCCGGGCCGCCGCGACGGCCCGCTCCCGCGCCGGGGAGCTGCTGCTCGACCGGGCGATCCCGGGCCTGGGCATCTCGTTCGTCGACGCGGCCCTGCTGTCCCGGCGCAGCTCACCGGACCTGGCCGCGGCCCGCGAGCACCTGCTGGCCGCGGCCCGCCACGACCCCGACGACGCCCACACCCTGCTCCTGCTGGGGTCGGTCGCCCTGGCCACCGGTGACGTGCGGGGAGCGGTGGAGGCGGTGGGCGCGGCCCGCCCGGCGGACCGCGAGCACGCCGAGATGCTCGCCACCCTGTACGCCTGCCTCACCGCCCACGACCCGGGAACCCCCGAGGGCCGCCGATTATCGATCCTGCGCGCGGCCGTCGCGGCCCCGCCGAGCCTCATGCGGGGCCCCGTCCTGCTGGCCCTGGGGAACCTGCTGACCACCCTCTCCGACGACGCCGGCGACCTCGCCGAAGGCGTCGATCTGCTGGTCGAGCTGATGGAGCGGAGCAAGCCGGGCGACCCCGAGCACGTCCACGCGATGATCCTGGTGACGTCGGCGATGTGCCGCCACCTGACGATCGACTTCCCCGCCGACCTGAGCCGCCTGGCGGTCGTCCTGCCCTGGGGCAGCCGCGACGACCTGACCGTGGCGTGCGCCGCCCTCTGCCGGGCCAGGGTCGAGCGGGAGCCGGAACACCTGACCGAGGCCGCCCGCCACCTGCGCGGGGCCGTCGAGGAGCCCCGGCCGGACGACCGGGAGAAGTTCCTGCTCGCCGGTGCCGGGCTGGCGCTGTTCTACGAGCGGTTCGTGGCCGAGTTCGCGCTCGAATGGCTGAACGCGGCCGACCGGTGCTGCGACATCCTGGAGGCGCTGCCGTACCACACGGACGTGTCCGCCATCCGTCAGCGGATCGCCGAGCAACGGTCCGCCTGAGGCAAGATGTCCCATATGACCGACATGCTCACCCGGTACGCCCGCCTCCTCGCCGCCTCCGCCGACGCCCACGTCGCCCTCCAGGGCGGCAAGGTGTCGCGGACCGACGACATGTGGCTGGCCGACTTCGGGGGAGCGGCCGGGTTCGCCAACGGGGCGACGCTGCTGCGGGAGCCGCAGGACGTGGGTCGCCTCGCGGCCGAGGCGCTGGACTTCGCCGACCTCCACGAGGGCCCCGGCCTGTTCTACTTCTGGGGCGGCTGGCCGCTGCCCGAGCCGGTCGGGCCCTGGCGATCGGACGGGCGACCGCCGCTGATGATCCGCGAGCCGGCCGACCCGCCGAGGCTGCCGCACCACGTCGAGGAGGTCACCGGAGACCCGGCCGAGTTCGAGGCGACCCTGGCCCGGTCTTACCCGCTCGACCGGGCGGGCTGGCAGCCCGGCCGCCTGTTCGGCGGGGACATCCACGCCACCGGCTGGCGGCTGTTCCTCGGCCGGCTCGACGGGCTGCCGGTGGCGACCTCGGCGGCGTACACCCACGACGGCCTGACCGAGGTCAACTACGTCTCGGTGGCCCCGGAGGCGCGGGGCCGGGGGTTCGCCGCCGCCGTCACGTTCGCCGCCTCCTGCGCCGACCCCGCCGCCTCGGCCATGCTGCTGGCCAGCGACCTCGGCCTGCCCGTCTACGAGAAGATGGGATTCCGGGCGCTGACCCACTTCCACATGTGGGCCTACGACCGCTGACGCGGCGGCATCGGGAAGAACCCGCTGGTCCGCGACACGTAGTCGACGAACTCCTGGCCCTTGCTCTTCGCCATGCGCTTCTCCGTCAGCGCCTTCCCGCTCTTGGAGATCAGCAGGTACGTCATCAGCACCGGGCAGACGACAGTGAGCAGCGCCCACGGGTTGCCGACGGAGATGAAGAAGAGCCCCCACCACACGGCCGCGTCACCGAAGTAGTTGGGATGCCGGGTCCACGCCCACAGCCCCCGGTCCATGACGCGGCCCTTGTTGGCCGGGTCGGCCTTGAACGCGGCGAGCTGGGCGTCCCCGATCGCCTCAAAGGCGAACCCGACGATCCAGAACGCCACCCCGATCCAGGTGAGGGCGTTCAGCGGCTCGGCCTGGTACATCGCGATCTGCACCGGCAGGGACACGAACCACATCACCGCGCCCTGCGGAAGATAGATCTTCCTCAGCACGAACGGGGCGACCGGCCCCTGGTTCTGGCGCAGCATGGCGGCGTACCGGGGGTCCTCGCCCTTGCCGCGGTTGCGGTTGTGGATGTACGCGCCGAGCCGCACCCCCCAGATGGCGGTGAGCAGCAGCGCGAGCGTCGCCCGCACGAGGTTGCCGTCGGCGATGACGAGGGAGAGCACGAAGGAGACGACGGCGATGACGACGAACCCGATGCCCCACACCGAGTCGACGATCGACTGGTTGTCCGTGCGCAGTGCGTAGGCCATGGTGGCCGCCATGGTCAGCGCGACGGCTATGAGGGTCGCGGCCAGATTGATCCAGATCACAATGACCCGTCTACCCTTTCGATGAGGACTGCCACCCCGAGCCCGGCGGCTCCGCTGACCGCCGCGACGCCGTAGCGCCCGCCGAGGCGCTCCAGATCGTCGACGCACTGCCCGACCATGATCGCCCCGGTCGCGCCGAAGGCGTGGCCCATCGCGATCGTGCCGCCGCCGGGGTTGAGCCGGTCGGGGCCCGGCCCGAGGTCGCGCCGCAGCCGCAGGCACAGGGCGGAGAAGGCCTCGGCGAACTCGTACACGTCGACGTCGTCAGGCGAGAGCCCGGCCCTGGCCAGCACCTTCTCGATGGCGGCCTGCCCGGCGGTCAGCATGATCACCGGGTCGACGGCGGCGGTGGCGGACGCGACGATCCTGGCCCTGCCGGGGCGGGTGCCGAGCACGAGCAGCGCCGCCCCGTCGGCCAGCGCGGGGGAGGAGCCGACCGTGTGGTGGTGGTCGATCGCGCCGACCTCTGGGTGGGCCTTGAGCGCGACGGCGTCCTGCGCCGGGTCGGCGAAGGCGGGCGGGAGCGCGGCGAGCGACTCCATCGAGGTGCCGGGCCTGATCAGCTCGTCGCGGTCGAAGACCGACCCGTCGGCGCGGGTCGCCGGGATCACCGAGGCGGCGTAGTCGCCCCGGTCCCAGGCCCGCGCCGCCTTCGCGTGGGTCTCGACGGCGTAGGCGTCGAGCTGCTCGCGGGTGAACCCGTCGATGCTCGCGTTCAGATCGGCGGCGACGCCCATGTGGATCGAACCCGGGTCGGTCCAGAGGGGCGCGCGGTCGCTGAACATGGGCACCCGGGACACGCTCTCGACGCCCCCCGCCACCGCGAGGTCCAACTCCCCGGTGCGGACGCGCGCCGCCACCTGCGCCACCGCGTCGATCCCGCTGGCGCAGAAGCGGTTGACCGTGCCCCCGGGGACCCCATCGCCCCATCCGGCGGCCAGGGTCGCGACCCTGGCCAGGTTGCCGCCCTGCTCGTCGACCTGCGAGGCCGACCCGACGATCACGTCGCCGACGGCGGCGGGGTCGAGCCCCCTGGCGACGAGGGCCCTCTGGAGATCGGCGACCAGGTCGACCGGGCTCCGGTGGTGGAGGGAGCCCTTGGGCGACCCCTTGGCGCGCGGGGTGCGGACATAGTCGAGGACGTAGACGTCGGACACGTTTGCACTCTAACTCTGTCTGTTGTAGTACGAAAGTATGCCGGAAGCCGTATGGGTCCTGGGTGGCCACCAGACCGACTTCGCCCGCAACTGGTCCCGCGAGGGCCTCGACTTCGCCGATCTCACCGAGGAGGTCGTGCGGGGCACCCTGGACGACGCCGGGATCGCCCCCGCCGACGTCGGGGTGATCCACGTCGGCAACGCCTTCGGCCAGCTGTTCACCGGCCAGGGCCAGCTCGGCGGCATGCCCGCCACGGTCGTGCCCGAGCTCTGGGACGTCCCCGCCACCCGCCACGAGGCCGCCTGCGCCTCCGGCGGCGTGGCCCTCCTCGCGGCGATGGCCGACATCGAGTCGGGCCGGTACGACTGCGCCCTGGTCCTCGGCCTGGAGCTCGAACGCACCGTCCCCGGCGACGACGCCGCCGGCCACCTGGGCGCCGCCGCCTGGGTCGGCCACGAGGGCCGGGACGCCAAGTTCATGTGGCCGCACATGTTCAGCGCCCTCACCGACGAGTACGACCGCCGCTACGGCCTCGACGAGGCCCACCTGCGCGAGATCGCCCGGCTGAACTTCGCCAACGCCAAGGCCAACCCCCTCGCCCAGACCCGGAAGTGGACCTTCACCCCGGAGAGCTTCGAGGCCGACGACGCCGCCAACCCGGTCGTCGAGGGCCGGGTCCGCCGGACCGACTGCTCCCAGATCACCGACGGCGGCGCGGGCGTGGTCCTGGCCGGCAGACGGTTCATGAGACGGCGGGCGATGGCCCGGATCCTCGGCTGGGGCCACCGCACGGTCGGCCTGCCGCTGGACCGGAAGCTGGCCCGCAGCGCCGGCGACCGCTACGTCCTGCCGCACGTCCGCCGCGCGATCACCGACGCCTTCACCCGCGCCGGGGTCTCTCTGGAGGGGATCGACGGCATCGAGACCCACGACTGCTTCACCATGTCGGAGTACGCCGCGATCGACCACTTCGGCATCACCGAGCCGGGCGAGAGCTGGAAGGCCGTCGAGAACGGCGATCTGGCGATCGGGGGGCGTATCCCGGTCAATCCGAGCGGCGGCCTGATCGGCGGCGGCCACCCGGTCGGCGCAACCGGCGTACGGATGGTGCTCGATGCGTGTAAGCAGGTGTCGGGACGCGCGGGGGCGGGTCAGGTCGAGGGGGCCCGCCGCTTCGGCACGCTCAACATCGGCGGCAGCACCACCACGACCGTCAGCTTCGTGATCGGAACAGGGGAGTAGCCATGGACGTCGACGTCGTCGCACGGGTCCTGTCGACCCTTCCGGAGGATGACGACCACCCCTACCGGACCGGACCGTGGCGTCCCCAGACGACCGAGTGGCGGGCCGACGACCTCGACGTGACCGGCGAGATCCCGGCCGACCTCGACGGGGTCTACCTGCGCAACACCGAGAACCCCGTCCATCCGGCCATCGAGCGCTACCACCCGTTCGACGGCGACGGCATGATCCACGTGATCGGCTTCCGCGACGGCAAGGCGTTCTACCGCAACCGCTTCGTCCGGACCGACGGCTTCCTGGCCGAGGCCGAGGCGGGAAAACCCTTGTGGGCGGGCCTGGCCGAGCGCCCCTCGCTGTCGCTCCGCGACGGCTGGGGCGCGCGCGGCGGTCTCAAGGACGCGTCGTCGACCGACGTCGTCGTGCACGCCGGGGTGGCGCTGACCAGCTTCTACCAGTGCGGCGACCTCTACCGGCTCGACCCGCTCACCCTGGAGACGCTGGGCAAGACCACCTGGAACGGCGACTTCCCCTATGCCTGCGGGGTGTCGGCCCACACGAAGGTCGACCCGCGCACCGGGGAGCTGCTGTTCTTCAACTACGGCACCGACGAGCCCTACATGCACTACGGCGTGGTCTCCGCCGACAACCGCCTGACCCACTACGTCGACGTCCCGCTGCCCGGCCCGCGGCTGCCCCACGACATGGCGTTCACCGAGAACTACGCCATCCTCAACGACTGCCCCATGTTCTGGGACCCGGCGCTGCTGGCCCGGGGCAAGTACGCCGCCCGCTTCCACCCCGAGATCCCGCTCCGCATCGGCGTCATCCCGAGGAACGGTTCGGCGGTCCGGTGGTTCGAGGCCGCCTCCACCTACGTCCTGCACTGGGTCAACGCCTACGAGGAGGGCGACGAGATCGTGCTCGACGGCTTCTTCCAGGAGGACCCCGAGCCGAAGGACATCGGCGACGGCAGCTACTACCAGCGCATTTTCCGCTTCCTCGCCCTCGACCGCATGAAGACGAAGCTGCACCGCTGGCGGCTCGACCTGAAGACCGGCGCCTGCCGCGAGGAACGGCTGACCGACTCCATCACCGAGTTCGGCGTGCTCAACTCCGGGTTCGGCGGCGTCGGCTACCGCTACGCCTACGCGGCGACCGGCGTCGAGGGCTGGTTCCTGTTCGACGGCCTGACCAGACACGACCTGCTGACGGGCAAGGAGGAGACGTACAAACTGCCGGAGAACGTCTACGGCAGCGAGCCCGCCATGGCCCCCCGCACCGGCTCCGCCGCCGAGGACGACGGCTACCTCATCACCCTGACGACGGACATGAACCACGACCGGTCCGAATGCCTGATCTTCGACGCCGCCCGGGTGTCCGACGGCCCGCTGGCCCGGATCCGCCTCCCCGAGCGGATCTCCAGCGGCACCCACGCCACCTGGGCCGCCGGCGACTCCATCCCCGGCTGGCGCACCGCCGACGCGCCCGAACAGGCCATCGGGCTTGGCTGACTCGCCGACCCTCCTCGAACCGGGGGGCACGAACGCGGTGGGGGTGACCCTCGGCCTGGTCGGCGACGAGTGGAACCTCCTCATCCTCCGGCACGCCGTGATGGGGGTCCGGCGCTACGCCGAGTGGCGCGCGGCGCTGCCGATCTCCCACGCGGTCCTGACCGCCCGGCTGGCCCACCTCACCGCGATGGGCGTCTTCGACCGGGTCCGCTACGCCGGGGACCGGTGTGAATACGTGCTGACCAAGCGGGGCCGCGACCTGTGGCCGGTCCTGCTCACGGTCTGGGCGTGGGAGTCGGCGTGGGTGCCCGAACACGCCGAGTCGCTGCCCGTGATGACCCACCGCGCCTGCGGCTCGGAGTTCCGCCCCGTCCTGGCCTGCCAGGCCTGCTCGGAGGCGGTCCTACCCCGCGACGTCTCCGGGGTCTTCGGCCCCTCCGGCTCGTGGGAGCGCTCGGTGCCCGCCGGCGCGACCCGGCGGCGCGGCACCTCCGCCGAGGCGGGGCTGTTCCCCCAGACGATGAGCCTCATCGGGAACCGCTGGTCGTCGGCGATCCTCGGCGGGGCGTTCCAGGGCCTGCACCGTTTCCGCGACTTCGAACAGCGCCTGGGCGCGCCACCGGCGATCGTCGCCGACCGGCTGCGGGTCTTCTGTGAGCTGGGCATCTTCGAGCAGGTCCCCTCACGCGACCGGGCCGACTGGACGACCTACCACCTGACCGACAAGGGGCGGGGCTTCTTCCCCGTCGTGGTGACCGCGATCGCCTGGGGCCAGCGCTGGTTCCGCGCCCCCGAGGGTCCCGCGCTGGTCTATCGGCACCGGTCGTGCGAGCGCTGGTTCCTGCCCCGGCTGCTCTGCGGCACGTGCGGTGCGGCCCTGAGCGGCCAGGACGTCGCCGTGGGGCGTTAGTTCCGCTGGCGATAGTATCGGCGGCGATACTATCAGGCACGATACTCTTGTCGGCATGACCGGTTTCGTCGGGCGGGCTCATGAGCTCGCCGCCCTCACCAGGCAGCTCGGCCGCGTCCAGGGCGACCGGCCGGGACAGTGCGTGCTGATCCGGGGCCGGCGGCGGCTCGGCAAGTCGGCGCTGGCCGAGGAGTTCATCCACCGTGCCGGGGCGCCGTCGCTCTACTTCACGGCCCGGGGGGAGAGGGCCGACGTCGAGCTGGCGCAACTGGGCGAGGACGTCGCGGCGTCGGACCTGCCCGGCCGGGCCGAATACGCCGAAGCGGACCCCCGGTCGTGGGCCGCCGCGCTCCAGACGCTCGCGGACGCGCTTCCGGCCGACCGGCCCTCGGTCGTGGTGATCGACGAGGTCCCCTATCTCATGGAGACCGTGCACGCCTTCGAGGGGATCCTCCAGCGGGCGTGGGACCGGTTCCTGTCGCGCAAGCCGGTGCTGCTGCTGCTCATCGGGTCGGATCTGTCGATGATGAAGGCGCTGAACAGCTACGAGCGGCCCTTCCACCAGCGGGGGACCGAGATGGTCGTCGGGCCCCTGACCCCCGCCGAGATCCAGGCCATGCTCGGGCTCGACGCCGCGACCGCGTTCGACGCCACCCTGGTCACCGGCGGGCTGCCGCTGATCTGCGCGCAGTGGCGGCGGGGAGCGACCCTGCGGGAGTTCCTGGACGACTCCCTGACCGACCCGCTCTCCGCGCTCCTCGTGTCGGCCGAACGGTCGCTCGCGGCGGAGTTCCCGGCCGACTCCATGGCGGCCGAGGTGCTGCGCGCGATAGGCAGCGGGGAGCGCACCTTCACCAACATCGCCCGCGCGGCCGGGGGGATCTCGCACACCACGCTGAGCCGGGCGAGCGCAGTGCTGGAGGCCAAGGGCATCGTCGCCGGGGAACTGCCGCTGTCGCTGCGGCCGTCGAAGGAGCGGCGCTACCGCATCACCGATCCCTACCTCCGGTTCTGGCTGACCTTCGTGCGTCCCCACATGCCGGAGATCGAGCGGCGGCGCGGTGATCTCACCCTGCGCCGGGTCACGGCGTCGTGGAGCTCGTGGCGAGGGAGGGCGGTGGAGCCGCTGGTCCGCGACGCGCTGGCCCGGCTCCTCCCGGACGACCGGCTGCCCGCCGCCGAGATCGGCGCCTACTGGACCCGGGGGAACACCGTCGAGATCGACATCGTGGGGGCCGACCGCACGCCCAGCGCCCGGGAACTGCGGTTCGCCGGGTCGATCAAATGGCTGGAGAGCCCGTTCGACGACCACGATCTGCAGAGGCTCATCCAGCAGCGGGCGGCGCTCACCGACGGGCCGATCCCGCTGGTCGCCGTGTCCCGGGCGGGGGTGACCCCTCCGGGTGTCGCGGCCTACGGCCCGGAGGACCTGCTCCGCGCCTGGAGCTGACCGGGCGGCCCAGCAGGATGCCCGCGAACGTCAGCGCCAGGCCGCCCAGCTGGACCGGGGTGAGGGTCTCGGCCGCGACCACGGTGCCGACGAGCACCCCCGTCACGGGGTTGAGCAGGCCGATGAGGCCGACCGTGCCGGCCGGGAGATGGCGCAGGCCGGTGAACCAGGCGGTGAAGGCGACCGCGGTGGCGATCACCGACACGTAGGCGTAGGCGGCGATCGCGGGGGCGTCCACCACGGGCGGGGCGCCCTCGGCGACGATCGCGACCGGGACCAGGACCAGGCCTCCGGCGGTGAGCTGCCAGGCCGTGGACGACAGCACGTCCACCCCCGCGCTCCAGCGCTTGGCCAGGATGAAGCCGACCGACGACAGGACCATCGCCGACACCGAGGCCAGGACGCCCCAGCCGTTCACCGCCCCGGCCCCGGTCAGGACCGTGAGGGCCACTCCGGCCACGCCGACGGCCGCGCCGAGCAGGTGGGTGACCGCCGGGCGTTCGGCGACCAGGCCCCAGGCCAGCAGCATCATCACCATCGGCGAGGTCGCCATGATGGTCGAGGCGACGCTCGACGGGAGCAGCTGCGCCGCCAGGTAGACGAGGGCGAAGAAGACGCTCATGTTGAGCGAGCCGAGGACGAGCGAACGCCACCACCACGACCCGCGCGGCAGGCTCCGCGTCACCAGCAGGAGCAGCAGACCGGCGGGGAGGGCGCGGAACACCGCGCCGTAGAGGGGATGGTCGGCGGGGAGGTAGGTGTGGGTGACGTAGTAGGTCGTCCCCCACGCGATGGGGGCGATGGCCGTCACCGGGGCCCACCGCCAGGTGGCTTCCATGGAAGCAATATAGCTTCCCGGGAAGCTATATCCTGACCGGCGTGATGGATCACGTCGCGCGCATCCAGCAGGAATGGGCCCGCGAGCGGCCCGACCTCGACGTCGGCCCGGCCGGGGTCATCGGGCGGTTGCACCGGGTCGGCGGTCACCTGACCGAGCGGCTCTGCCTCGTCTTCCGGCGGTTCGGGCTGACCGAGGGCGAGTTCGACGTGCTGGCCGCCCTGCGCCGGGCGGGCGCGCCCTTCGAACGGGCCCCCGGCGAGCTGGCCGCCCACACGATGGTGACCACGGGGGCGATGACCAAGCGGATCGACCGGCTGGAACAGTCGGGGCTCGTCACCCGGCGGCCCAGCGACTCCGACGGCCGGGGCCGCGTGGTGGCCCTCACCACGGCGGGCCTGGAGCTGATCGACGCGGCCTTCACCGAGCACATGGCCAACGAGCGCCGCCTGCTCGACGCCCTCTCACCGGAGGACGCGGAACGCCTGGAGGCGATCCTCACCACCTGGCTGGCCGCCTTCGAACTGCCCGTCGGCGACTGACGCGGCGTGACGGCGGGCGGGCCGAGCGGGTGAGGAGCGCCGGATGACCGCCGCACGCCGGGCGGCGGGAGGCGCCGGGGTGGGCGTGAGCCGTAACGGAAGAGGGGTGGCCGGTGGAAGGCCGGCCACCCGTTCGGTTCAGCGGCGGAACGGGCCGGTGACGCAGTAGGTGATGCCGCCCGACGACGAGCCCGACGTCCCGCGCTGCGACGAGAAGTAGAGGCGGTCGCCCGCCGGGCTGAAGGCCGGACCGGTGATCTCCGAGGAGCCCTGGCCGGTGATGCGGAGGAACGGGGAGATCTTGTCGTCGGGGGTGATCATGCAGATCTCCATGTTGCCGCCGTCCTCGGCGACGTAGAGGTCGCCCGAGGTGGCGCCGGTGACGTTGTCGACGCCGGTCAGCGGGGGAGTGCCCGGCGACACGAGGCTGTCGTCGTAGGCCAGCTCGTAGGTGTTGCCGGCCAGGTTGACCTGCCAGACGCGGTTGTCGCCCTTGGTGGTGAACCAGACGGTGTCGTTGGCGTAGTAGCAGCCCTCGCCGCCGTTGAACGACTTCGAGCCCGAGACCTGGCTGCGGGTCACTGTCGGCGAGCCGTCGGGGTCGGGGACGTTCGCCCAGGTGAACGAGCCGCTCGTGGCCGAACCGGCGACCATGACCTGGAGCCTGCCCGCCGACAGGTCGCCCCAGGTCGCCGGGACGAACCGGTAGAAGCGGCCGTCGGTCTCGTCTTCGGTCAGGTAGACGACCTTCCTGACCGGGTCGGCCGCCGCGGCCTCGTGTTTGAACCGGCCCATCGCGGGGCGCTGGACCGCCGCGCCGCCGAAGGGGTAGGTCTCGTACACGAAGCCGCGGCTGACCTCCTCGCAGGACAGCCAGGTGTTCCACGGGGTCTTGCCGCCCGCGCAGTTCTGCCGGGTGTCGGCCAGGATCCGGCCGGCCGACACGACGTCGCCGGAGGAGCCGAAGCGGATCGCCGAGGCGCCGCCGCCCGGGTTGATCTCGGAGTTGGAGACGTAGATCCAGCCGGATCCGTCGGCGAAGCAGGCCCCGCCGTCAGGGGCGTCGTGCCAGGTGTACGAGGTGCCGGAGACCACCTGCCGGGATCGGGCGATCACCCGGCTGGTGAAGCCCGACGGCAGCAGGATGCCGTTGGCGTCGGCCGCCAGGAGCGGGCCGTAGGGACTGGCGGCCGGTTGGGCCGGGGCCGCCAGGGCGGCGCCCTGCCAGAGAGTGCCGGAGAAGGCCACCATGCTCGCACCCAGGACGGAAGCGCGAAGGAAATTGCGTCTTTCCATGTTTTCTTACCTCCTTGACTGGGACTGTAAGCCGCGCAATGTTTACACACGGTGAACGGCACACGGGCGTGGCGTGTCGGGTTTGGTATGACCGAGTTTCCGGCATCATCCCGGAATGAGGCCCTATATCCCGCCCTACACCCTGCCGCTGACCAGCGAATCCGCCGACGTCGCGACCGCGGGCGGCAAAGGCGCCTCCCTCGCACGGCTCGCCTCGGCCGGGCTGCCGGTGCCCGGAGGGTTCCACGTCACCGTCGCCGCCTGTCACGCCGGGATGAACCGCGAGGTGACCGCCGCCATCGCGGCGGCCTACCGGGCGATGGGCGACGACGTGCCGGTGGCGGTGCGCTCGTCGGCCACGGCCGAGGACCGGCCCGACGTGTCGTTCGCCGGGCAGCACGACACCTATCTGGGGGTGCGCGGCGCCGCCGCCGTGCTCGACGCGGTGGAGCGGTGCTGGAACTCCCTCGACAACGACCGGGCGCGGGCCTACCGGCAGCGGGTGGGGATCGACCGGCCGGGGATGGCGGTGGTCGTCCAGGAACTGGTCGACGCGTCCGTCTCCGGGGTCATGTTCACCGAGCTCGACGGGAAACTGCTGATCAACGCGGCGTGGGGGCTGGGGGAGACCGTCGTGGGCGGCACGGTCACGCCCGACGTCTACACCCTCGACCGCGAGGGCCACATCGAGGAGACGATCTCCGAGAAGACGGTGATGGCGGGCACGTCCGGGCTCGTGCCGGTGCCCGCCGACATGCGGCTGGTCCCCACGCTGACCCGCGAGCAGGTGATGGCCCTGGCCGGTCTCGGCAGACGCATCGAGAACCTGTACGGCATGCCGATGGACGTCGAATGGGGGATCGCCGAGTCCAAGCCGTACATCCTCCAGGCCCGGCCGATCACCGGGCGGCGGGAGGTCTGGAACGACTCCCTGCGCGGTGACTACCTGTGGTGCAACGGCAACCTCGGCGAGGCCATCCCCAGCGTGATGACGCCGGTGACCTGGTCGGTGGTCCAGCGGTTCATGGCCGACGCCATGATCACCGGTTCGTTCGCCGGGCACCCGATGTGCGGCAACATCGGCGGCCGGTTCTACGTGAACCTGTCGGTCCTGCTCGCCATCGGCGAGTCGCTCGGCCTCACCCGGGTGATCCGCGACAGCCTGGAGCCGATCTTCGGCCGCCTCCCCGAGGGCGCCGACGTCCCGCGCCTGCCGCTGTCCAGGGCCCAGCTCGTACGGGGAGTCCTGCCCCTCCTGCGCGGCAGGCTGGGCCTGTTCACCTACGCCCGCAGGCTGAACCGCGCACTGCCCCGCGCCCGGCGCCGCGCCGACGACCTGCGGACCCTGATCGCCGTCAGCAACGACCTGCCGCACCTGTGGCGCGAGGCGGTCGAACCCTACTTCCGCGACTGCAACCGCCTCCTGGCCGCCGCCGGACGCCAGGACGCCGGCAGCCTGATCTTCCTGCGCAACCGCCTGGAACGCCTCGTCGGCACGGCCGACGCCAACGCGCTGACCAGCGGCTTCGGCGCTTACCTGGAGAGCATGGGGCCGCTGCTCAACCTCGGCCGGGTCAAGTGCGGGCGGATGTCCCGCGACGAGTACGCCCACCGCTGGGGCCACCGCTGCGCCGACGAGTTCGAACTCTCGGCCCCCCGGCCGGGAGAGGACCCCGAATGGCTCGACCAGGAGCTCCTCGGCCTGACCGAGGACCCGATCGAGCTGCTGCGGCGGCAGGAGGCGGTGTCCCGCGAGGCCTGGCGGCGCTTCCGGGAGCGCGACCCCGCCAACGCCTACCGCTACTGGGCCCGGATCCGGCGGTGGGGCGAGATCGTCCAGGCGCGGGAGGAGGCCAGGTCGGAGGCGGTGCGGGCGTTCTGGGTGCTGCGCGACTGGGTCCGCCGGGCCGGTTCGGTGGCCGGGATCGGCAACGACGTCTTCTTCCTGCGGATCGGCGAGATCCTCTCGCTCCTCAAGGGCGACCGGGACGTGCTCGGCCTGATCGGCGCCCGCCGCGCCGCCTACGACCACTACCGGTCGCTGCCGTCCTACCCCGGCGTGATCCGGGGCCGCTTCGACCCGGAACGCTGGGCCGCCGACCCGGACCGCCGCACCGACTACGCCGGCCCGAAGGCCGGGACGCCCGAACGCGACGGCTCCATCAGCGGATTCCCCGGCGCGGCCGGGGTGGTCGAGGGCATCGCCCGCGTCATCCCGTCGGTCGGCGAGTCGGAGCACCTGGCCGCCGGGGAGATCCTGGTCACGTCGGTGACGAACGTGGGCTGGACCCCGCTGTTCCCGCGCGCCGCCGCGGTGGTCACCGACGTCGGCGCACCGCTGTCGCACGCCGCGATCGTGGCCCGCGAACTGGGCATCCCCGCCGTCGTCGGCACCGGCGACGCCACCTCGCGCATCCGCGACGGCGCCCGCGTGCGGGTCGACGGGACCGCCGGGACGGTCGAGGTCCTCGACTAGGGAAGAATGGCCGGGTGGTCGAGACGGGGTGTCCTTGCGGGTCCGGCAAGGGTTATGGGGAGTGCTGCGGGCGGTTCCACGCGGGGGAGGCGGCGGCGCCGACCGCCGAGGCGCTGATGCGCTCGCGCTACAGCGCCTACGCCAAGGGCGACACCGCCTACCTGCTCACCACCTGGCACTCCTCGACCAGGCCCCAGCGGCTCGACCTCGACCGGAAGACCCGGTGGACGGGGCTGGAGATCCTCGGCGCCACCGGCGGGTCGGCCGTCCACACCGAGGGCACGGTCCGGTTCCGGGCCCGCTACGCCGAGCGCGGGCAGGCCGGCGTCCTGGAGGAGCACAGCGCGTTCACGCGCGAGAACGGCCGCTGGGTCTATGTCGCCGCTCTCTGACCTCGGCCTGCGCCGCTACCCCGACGACCCGCGCGACCGGTTCCGCGCCTGGGACGCCGCCGACGAATACCTCCTCGACGAGCTCGGCGAACCGCAGGGCACGGTCGTCGTGTTCGGCGACCGCTGGGGTGCGCTCACCACCGCCCTGGCCGCCTTCGACCCGGTGCAGATCACCGACTCCTACCTGACCCAGCAGGCCACCCGGGCCAACGCGGCCCGCCTGGGCCTGGGAGAGCCGCGCCTGCTGTCGGTGCTCGACGCGCCGCCGCCGCGGGTCGACACGCTGCTCGTCCGGATCCCCAAAAGCCTGGCCCTGCTGGAAGACCAGCTCGTCAGGCTCGCGCCGTCGGTCCACTCCGGCACGAGAATCGTCGGCACGGGCATGGTGAAGGAGATCCACACCTCCACGCTGGCCCTCTTCGAGAAGATCCTCGGCCCGACCCGGACCTCCCTCGCGGTGCGGAAGGCCCGGCTGATCTTCACCGAGCCGCGCCCCTCGCAGGCCACGAGCCGGTTCCCGGTCTCGTACAGCCACGAAGGGATGGAGCTGGTCAACCACGCCGGCGTGTTCTGCGCCGACCGGCTCGACATCGGCACCCGGTTCTTCCTCAAGCACCTGCCGGAGACGCGCAAGGGGCAGCGGGTCGTGGACCTCGGGTGCGGCAACGGGATCGTCGGGGCGTTCGTGCTGCGCGACAACCCCGACGCCGAGGTCCTGTTCGTCGACGAGTCCCACGCCGCGGTCGCCTCGGCCCGCGCCAACGTCCGGGGCCCGGCGGAGTTTCTGGTGGGCGACGGGCTGGCGGAGGCCGAGCCGGGGTCGGCCGACCTCGTGCTGTGCAACCCGCCCTTCCACGAGCACCAGGCCGTCACCGACGCCACCGCGTGGCGGATGTTCACCCAGGCCAGGCGGGCGCTGCGGCCCGGGGGCGAGCTGCGGATCGTCGGCAACCGGCACCTCGGCTACCACGCCAAGCTGAAGCGCCTGTTCGGCAACTCCGCCGTGGTCGCCGGCGACCCGAAGTTCGTCGTGGTCAGCGCGGTCAAGAGCCGGTGACGCCGGCCACTCGGTCGAACTGCCGGCGGTGGAGAGCCTTCATGGCGTCCTCGAACTCGGGGATCGGGCCTTCGACGGTCACCAGGGGGGCGACCTCCTCGATCGGGAGGGGGCGCACCGGCGCCGACGGCGCGCCCCACCCGTCGCGCCACCCGGTCAGCTGAGCGGCCGAGACGACGTACACGATGCGGCCGAGGCCCACCCATCCGTGGGCGGCCGAGCACATCGGGCAGTGTTCGCCGGAGGTGTAGACGGTCGCGCCCGCCCGGTCCTGCGGCGTCATGTTGGCGGCGGCCCACCGGGCCAGTTCGAACTCCGGGTGCCGGGTCTCGTCGCCGCCGGAGGTCCGGTTGTGGTCTTCGGCCAGTTTCGTGCCGTCGGCCGTGGCCAGCACCGAGCCGAACGGCTCCTCGCCCTTCTCGTACGCCTCGTGCGCCAGCTCGACGCAGCGCCGCAGATGCCCCAGGTCCGTCCCGGAAACCGCCATGATCACCCTTTCACCGCGCCGACCAGTCCGTTCACGAAGTAGCGCTGGAGGAACGCGAAGAGCGCGATCACCGGCAGCACCATGATCAATGATGCCGCGAGCACCTCGTTGTAGCGGACGACCGTACCGGAAATAAGGGATTCGAGCCCCAGCGGAAGCGTGTAGAGCGCCTCGTCGTTCAGGGAGACCCGGCTCAGCACGTACTCGTTCCACGTCGGGACCGCCGTCAGGACCGCGATCGTGATGTGGGCGGGCCTGGTCAGCGGCAGGTAGACGCGCAGGAAGATCCGCGCCTCGCTCGCGCCGTCGGCCCGCGCGGCCTCGCGCAGTTCCCTGGGGATGCCCCGGAACGCCGCCGTCAGCAGCAGCACCGTCAGCGGGGCCGTGCCGTTGACGAACGGCAGCACCAGGCCCATGTGGGTGCCGAGCAGGCCCAGCCGGTTCTCCAGGATGACGACCGGCAGCAGCACCGTGATGCCCGGGACGAACAGCAGCGCCACGAACAGCCAGTAGAGCGTCTTCGCGCCGGGGAACCTGAGCACCGCGAACGCGTAGGAGGCCAGGCTGTAGACGACCAGCACGCCGAGCACCGTCAGCCCGGTCACGACGAGGCTGTTGCGGAAGTAGTCGACGAACGCGAGCTGGTTCCACGTGGTCACGATCGTGTCGAACGTGGGCTCGCGCGGGATCAGGTGGCCGCCGTCGAGGATCTCCTCGCGGGTCTTGAACGCCCCCGACACCATCCACAGGAACGGGTAGAGGCTCAGCGCGGCGTAGATCGACAGCGCCACGTAGGCGGCCGTCCTCGCGATGCGGGCGGCGGTCACCGCACCCTCCTCAGCAGCCGGGCGTTGGCCAGGGTCAGCAGCACGGCCCCGACGAACAGCAGCCAGCCGAGCGCGCTCGACAGGCCGAGCGTGGGCGCCAGCCCCTTGAAGAACGCCAGCTCGTAGGTCTCCAGGGCGAGCACGTTGGTGTGCCCGCCGGGCCCGCCGTTCGTCATGATCAGGAAGATCTGGAAGCCGTGCAGCGAGTCGCGGACGCCCAGCAGCACGATCCCGGCCGTCATCGGCGTCAGCAGCGGCACGATGATCCGCCGCAGCACCTGGCGCGGGGCCGCGCCGTCGATGCGGGCCGCCTCGACCATGCTCGGGTCGATCGCCTGGAGCCCGGTCAGGTAGAGCAGCGTCGCGGTCGGCACCGCCGACCAGACCAGGATGAGGATCAGCGTCCACAGCGCGGTCGACGGGTTGGCCAGCCAGCCCTGCGGCTGCGCCAGCGAGCCGAGGCCCGCCGAGCGCAGCATCAGGTTGATCGACCCCTCGGGTTCGAGCAGGTAGCGCCAGGCGTAGTAGGTGGCGATGCCGGTGGTGACGTACGGGAGGAAGTACACCGAGCGCAGCAGCCCCCGCAGGCGGCGCACGGAGTTGAGCGTCACCGCCAGCGGCAGCGAGATGAGCACGGTCAGCAGCGGCACCGCCACGCACACCTGGAGGGTGTTCCAGGCGGCCCGGCGCACCCCCGGGGCCAGCGACGGGTCGGCCCACAGCAGGTCGGCGTAGTTCTCCAGGCCCACCCAGATCCACTCGGGGGTGAACCCGTTCCACGAGGCGAAGCTGAGCGCCAGGCCGCTGCCGATCGTGTAGACGCCCATCACCGCGAAGAGGGCCACGGCCGGGAACACGAACGCCCAGCCGGTGAGCCACTCCTTCCACCGGGCCGCCATGGCTACTCGGCCGACTTCCACATCGCTCCGAAGATGGCGTCCAGTTCCTTGCCCGCCTGCGCCGGGTCGAGCTCCTTCAGAGGTGACAGCCGGACGAACGCGTCACCCGGTTTGACCTGGTCGTAGCCGCCCGGGAAGAACGTCGTGTCGCCCGCGTCGTAGGTGCTGGCCGGGTCGCCGGTGAAGTACTTCTGCAGCGCGGCCAGCTCCGGGCCCATCAGCGTGGCCGCCTCGGCGCCCAGGTCGGTGGCCGGCAGGTCGAGCGACTCCTTGGCGACCAGGCCTGCCCCGGACGGCGAGGTGACGTAGTCGAGCCACTTGAGCGCGGCGGCCCGGTTCTTGGACGTCGAGGTGACACCGAGGGAGGTCAGGGCCAGCGGGGCCATCACGATGTCCTTGTGGGCCCCGGCCGCCGAGGGCGGGATCGGGAAGGTGAGCACCTTGTCGGGCGACATCCCGTTCTGGGCCAGGAAGGCCAGCGTGAACGTGCCGCCGACGTTGTAGGCCGACTTGCCCTGGGCGAACGCGATGTCGGCCTCGTCGATCCCGAGGGTGGTCGCGCCGGGCATCCAGTAGGGCGTCAGCTGCGAGTACAGATCGAGGGTCTTGACCCCGTCGGGAGACCCGAACCCGGCCGCGGTGTCCTTGCCGAACAGCCCCTGGAACTTCTCCTTGCCCAGGTAGGCGTGGGCGAGCGGCTGGTAGACCCAGTTGAACCCGACCTGGCTGACCTTCAGGCCGAGCGACAGGCCGCCCGCCTGCGGGTCCTTCTCCGTGGACGTCTTCAGCGCCGCCACGAACTCCTCCCAGCTGGCCGGGGGAGTGTCGGGGCTGAGCCCGGCGGCCTGGAGCTTCTCCTTGTTGGCGTAGACGATGCCGAACGCGCCCGCCGTGAACGGGACGGCGTACATCGACCCGGCCTTGGCCTGCTTGAACGGCGAGTCGGCCGCCGCCCGGTCGATTCTGCCCTGGTCGAGGACGCCCGCGTTCTGGGTGGACGGCAGGAACCGGCCCTTCCAGGCGTCGTTCACGTCGCCGCTGATGTCGGCGAGCAGCCCGGACGCGCCGAGCTCCAGGTCCTCACCGGCGGCGTGGGCCTCCAGCACGTCGGGCAGGTCGCCCGTCTGGGCGGCGCTCTGGATCTTGCTCTTGAAGACGTCGTCGGGCGTGACGGCCTCGACCTTCACGCCGATGCCGGTCTGCGCGGTGAACTGCTCGGCGGCCTTCTGGAGCGCCGCCGCGTGCGACTGCTTGAAGGTCCACATCGTTATCGACTGCCCTGACGCGGCCGGCTCGCCCGGCTGACCACCGCCGCCTGACGAACAGCCGGCGACCGCCACGGTGGCGGCGGCGGCCAGGGACAGGATTCGCGCTTTCATTGATGCCATGTCGGCCCCCTGGGGGTGGGACGCAAATCGTTAAGACTGAACCGTGAATTTACACGGGAGAAATCCTCTGTCAAGGGTCAGGCCGACTCGCGGCGGACCAGCCGGGCCGGGATGATCGTCTCCGTCGAGCTCTCGGTCAGCGTGCCCGACAGGCGGGCGAGCAGGCGTTCGCCGCAGGCCCGGCCGATCTCCCGCGCCGGGTTGGCCATCGTGGTCAGCCGGGGCGAGACCAGGCTCGCGGCCTCGATGTCGTCGAAGCCCATCACCGCCAGGTCGGCCGGGATCCGCAGGCCACGGGCCAGGGCGGCGTCGATCGCCCCCAGCGCCATGAGGTCGTTGGCGCAGAGCACCGCGTCGGGCGGGTCGGCGGTGCCGAGCAGCCAGGACGTGCCGCCCGCGCCGCCCGCGCGGCTGAAGCTGGTGTGCACCACCAGCCGGGGATCGGCCTCGATACCGGCCGACGCGAGCGCCAGCCGGTAGCCCGAGACTCGCTCGGCGGCGGGCCCCTCGGCGCGCGGCCCGCAGACGAACCCGATCCGCCGGTAGCCCGTCTCCAGCAGGTGGCGGGTCGCCTCGGCCGCGCCGCCCTCGTCGTCGCTGTGCACCAGGTCGACGCCGTCCTGCACCTGCACGCCGCCCAGCCGGACCACCGGCAGGCCCGCCTCGATGACCGGCAGGAGGTCCTCGGCGTGGGTGTGGAAGACGGCGAACGCGAGCCCGTCGACCTGCCGGGCGATCATCTGCTCGATCGCGGCACGTTCCATGTCCCGGTCGCCGTCGGTGTTGCTGATGATCTCGTCGTAACCGGCCGGCCGCAGCACGTCCTGCAGCCCCCGGGCCAGCGCCGGATAGAACGGGTTGGTGATGTCGGGGATGACCAGCCCGATCGTCTGGCTCCGGTTGGTCCGCAGCCCGCGCGCCAGCACGTTGGGCCGGTAGCCGAGCCGGTCGATCGCCTCCAGCACCCGCCGCCGCGTCTCCGCCGCGACCGGCCGCCGCCCGTTCAGCGTGTGGGACACCGTGGTCGCGCTGACCCCGGCCGCCTGCGCGACCAGCAGGATGCTCGGCCGCCGGGAGTCGGACCTCGGGGCGGGCGCGCGTCTGACCGGCGGCGCGGCGAACGAGGCCAGCGCCTCCCTGAGCTCCTCGCGGGCCTCCTCGGCGGCCGTGGGCGCGGGCACGCCGCCGGCCACCCGCAGGATCGCCGACTCCCACACCCGCCGGGCCGCCGCCGCGATCAGCGCCCCGGTCACGCCGGTGCCGAGCTCCTCCTCCCGCGCCGCGAACGCCTCCCGCGCGTGGGCGCGCAGGTCGGCGTTGTCGCGGTAGACGCGGGCCCGCGCCTGGTCGAGCACGCCGGTCGCCGCCACCCATTCGGCCACCACGCGCGGCACCGGCTCCCCGGGGAGCGGCCCGCGCGGCAGCAGCGGCGGATCGGCGTCGAAGTAGAGCTGCTCCTTGGCCGGGAAGTAGTTGAACACCGTCTTGACCGCGACGTCGGCCTCGGCGGCGACGTCGGCGACCGTGACGGCGGCGAACCCGCGTTCGGCGAACAGCCGCAGCGCGGCCCCGGTGATCGCCCGGCGCGTCTCGGCCTTCTTCCGCTCCCGCCGATCCATGGAGGGATCGTATATCCACACGCACCTTGCATCGGCTGTAACTTCACCTACGGCGGCTCGATCCCGCCGTCCGGGCGGCGGACCCGGGCCGACCAGCGTTCGTGGAGGTGCTTCTCCGGGGGGAACCTCGCGGCGGCGCGTTCGTCGAGGTCGACGCCCCAGCCGGGGGTGTCGTGCGGGAAGAGGTAGCCGCCGACCGGGTTGACGGTGCCGGGGAAGACCTCGGCGACCGGGTCGGGGTAGACGTGGCCCTCCTGGATCTGGAAGGCGTGGGTGGTGACGTCCAGGGCGATGTTGGCCGCCGCGCCGACCGGGGAGACGTCGGCGGGGGAGTGCCAGGCGGTGCCGACGCCGTTCAGCTCGCAGAGGGCCACCAGCTTCCGGGCGGGCGTCAGGCCGCCGATCGCCGAGACGTGCAGGCGCAGGAGGTCGACGCCGCCGTTCATGACGAGCCGCGCCGCGTCGGCCACCGACCCGAGCTGCTCCCCGGCCGCGATCGGCATCGGGGCCGCCGCCCGCACCTCGGGCAGCCGGTCGTAGTGCTCGGGCGCGATCGGGTCCTCCAGGAAGAACAGCCGGTACGGCTCCAGCGCCCGCGCCAGCTGGACCGCCTGCTTGACCGTGAGCCGGGAGTGGACGTCGTGCAGCAGCCCCGGCTCCTCGCCCAGCTCCTGGCGGGCCCGCTCGAACAGGTGAGGCGTCTCGCGGAGATAGCGCTGGACGTCCCAGCCGTCGGGATAGGGCGACGACGGGTAGCCGTTCGGCGAGCCCGGGGCGCCGTAGTGGCCCAGGCCCGGCGCCCCGGTCTGCAACCGGACGTTGCGGTAGCCCGCCTCCAGCAGCCGCCGGGCGTGGTCGAGGGTCGCCTCGACCGTCGCGCCCTCGGCGTGGAGGTAGGTGTCGGCCGCCGCTCTGACCCGGCCGCCCAGGAGTTCGTAGACGGGCATGCCGGCGCGCTTGCCCATGATGTCCCAGAGCGCCTGGTCCACGCCGGAGAGCGCGCTGTTCAGCACCGGGCCGCCCCGCCAGTAGGACGAGTAGTGGACCATCCGGACGATGTCCTCGATGTCGGCCGGATGACGGCCGATCAGCAGGGGCCCGACGTGCTCGTCGACGGCCGCGGCCACGGAGTGGAAGCGCTGGGTGAAGGTGGCGCAGCCCAGGCCGTACAGGCCCGGATCCGAGGTGTCGACCCGGACCACCACGAGCGGCGGCCCGCCGGGGGCGGTGACGATCGAGCGGACCCCGGTGATCCGGAGGTTGTCGCGGGACGGCCAGGGTGCCTGGGTCTCCTCGATCACGTTCATCTGCCCTCCACGGGGAACAGGTGCTCGGCGCGGAAGCCGAGGAGCGTCTCGGCCACCGTCAGGTCGACCGGGGCCTCGCGGCCCTCGAACCTCCGGCGGCGTTCGACGCCCGGGTGGAAGCGGTCGAGCAGGTCCTCCGTCGGCTGCGGCGCGAGCGTCGCCGGGGCCGTCACGAAGACGGCGTGGTAGCCGGTGAGCGGCGCGGTCAGGGCCAGCCACGCCGCGCGGGCGGCATCCCGGTCGTCCAGGTACGTCCACAGTTCCGAGGCCCCCGAGCCGGGGTCCCCGGCGTAGCGGGCGGCGGTCGTGTCGAACTTGTCGCCGGGCCCGCCGAGCAGCGGATAGCGCAGCGCCACCACGCCCGTCCCGAACCGGCGCGCCATCATCTCCCCGGTCGCCTCGTCGGCCTGTTTCGAGAGCCCGTAGGGGTCCTCGTTCTGGAGCGGGAGCCGCTCGTCGATCGGCAGATAGGCGGGGTGCAGCGGCTTGGCCGCCCACGGCATGCCGGTCACCGACAGGCTGCTGGCCAGCGCCACCCGGGATACCCCGGCCTGCCCGGCCTCCTCCAGCACCACGAAGGTCGAGCGGGTGTTGCCGCAGTAGACCTCCTCCGGCGTGCCCAGCGTCGGCGCCGGGATCGCGGCGAAGTGGAGCACCGCGTCGACCCCGGCGAGCGCCCGCCGGACCGTCGCCGGGTCGCCCGCGTCGCCCACCACGACCCGCGGCGCGTTGGGGGCCACCCGATCGAGCGCGGTCGCCTCGACCCCCAGCTCCGCCAGCAGCGCGAGCGTGGCCCTTCCCAGCCTGCCCGCCGCCCCCGTGACCAGCACCCGGCGGGGTGTGTCGGCCATTCGATCACCCTCCTGCAAAACGTTTTGCTTACGAGCAAAACGCGGCGTGCAGGGGTTTGTCAACGCACTTCGCTGGGGGATCTTATAGCCGGTATATCAGGCGTTCACCGAGACCGGGATCGTGTAGCCCTGACGGCAGGTGTCGCCCAACGTCCTGCTGTCGCAGCCCTTCACCCAGAAGGTGAACCGGGCCGCGTAGCCGCCGCTGGTGATCTGACCGGTCGGGACCGGGTGCACGACCTTGCCCGCCGTCCGCGAACCGGTCTTGATCCGGTACGACGGATACGACAGCGCCAGCCCGCCCAGGTCGCCCGGAGGGTTCACGGTCCAGTAGACCCGCCAGTAGTCGTAGTTGAACGGGTTGGACGGCCCCCACCGGAACACCGCCTTGCCGTTCTGCCGGTAGGCCGCCACGATCATCCGCTGGCCCTGGTCGGGCGTCCAGGCGACCTGGCCCCACTGGAACGACTGCTTGCGCCCGTTGGCGTTGGGCACGCTCCGCTCCTCGCCGGTCGGGCAGCCGAGTGGGCCGTTCTGGCCGCCGAGCGAGTGCCAGAAGTCGCCGATCAGCCCGTACGGCTGGACCGGGCACGGCGCGGCCGAGGCGGCGGTGGTGGTGGTGGGCAGGACCCCGGCCACGACGGCGGCGAGGGTCAGGAGGGCGCGGGACGAGGGTCGCATCTGAGGCTCCTTGATAGGGGGGGACGCCTTCAACGATGCGATCTCGGCCCCTTCCGCCGCAGGAGGGCCAGCCCTACGGAAAACGGATGAAACCCGGGGGTACGTGGGGGACCAGCCAGACCCTGTTGGCGCTGACCCGGAACTCGTGCCCGTCCCGGTGCATCGAACCGGCCTCGACCGTCAGGATCACCGGCCGGCCGCGCCGCGACCCGACCCGCGTGGCCGTCTCGACGTCTGCCGACAGGTGGACGTGGTGGCGGGCCATCCGCTGGAGCCCGCCGGCGCGGATCACGTCCAGGACCGGGGCGACGGTCCCGTGGTAGAGCAGCTCCGGCGGTTCGACCACCGGCAGGTCGAGGTCGACCTCGACCGAGTGGCCCTGGCTGGCGCGGATGCGGCCGTCGTCGATGACGTAGCGCTTCTTGTCGTTGGCCTCGACCACGTGGTCGAGCTCGGCCCGGTCGAAGGGGAAGCCGTGGGCGGCGGCGGCCCTGATCAGGTCGTCCACCGGGGTCCAGCCGTTCTCGTCGAGGACCAGCCCGATGCGTTCCGGCTCGTGCCGCAGGTGCTTGGCCAGGTACTTGGAGATGCGCACCATGCGCTTGTCGTCCATGGCCGTCGATTGTCCCGAAAAAGGGTTGTGAAGAAAAAGTGTTATCCGCAGGTCACGTGGGGGTCTCCGGTTCAGACATCCCCTACGAAGGACAACCATGACTCAGACAGTTCCCCGCCGGCGCACCGCGCTCGTCGTGGGCGCCTTGGTGGCCGCCCTGAGCGCGTCCCTGATCACCGGTGTCGGGCCCGCCGAGGCCGCCGACACGCTGGTCTCGCAGGGTCGGCCCGCGGTGGCATCGTCGGTCGAGCGGGGCGACCTGTCGGCGGCCGCGGCCTTCGACGGCAAGACGAACACCCGCTGGTCCAGCAAGTTCGCCGACCCGCAGTGGATCCGCCTCGACCTGGGCAAGGTCACGCCGATCACCCGGATCGTGCTCAACTGGGAGGCCGCGTACTCGACCGCCTTCCAGATCCAGACCTCGAACGACGCCGCCTCGTGGAAGACCATCCACACCACGACGGCCGGCAAGGGCGGCGTGCAGACGGTCAACGCGTCCGCGAGCGCCCGCTACGTGCGCCTGTACTCCACCAAGCGCAAGACCGTGTACGGCGTCTCCCTCTGGGAGTTCCAGGTCTTCGGCAACGGCTCGGGCACCTCCACCCCGACCCCTGCTCCTTCGACGACCCCGAAGCCGACGCCCTCGTCCCAGCCGTCGGCGAGCACCGGCAAGAAGGGTGTCGCCGTCTGGCAGATCCCCGGCGTCAACGCCGCCGTGGCCAACGCCAACGCCAACTGGTACTACACCTGGGCCGTCGACCACCCCAACATCACCACCCCGTCGAACAGCCAGTTCGTCCCGATGATCTGGGGCGCCAACAGCGTCACCGACGCCAACCTGGCCAAGGCCAAGGCCGCCGGCCCCTACCTCCTCGGCTTCAACGAGCCCGACTTCGCCGACCAGTCGAACATCACGGTCGAGCGGGCCCTCGAACTGTGGCCCAGGCTCCAGGACGCCGGCAAGATCCTCGGCGCCCCCGCCGTCGCGTGGGGCGGCGACCGCGCGGGCGGCTGGCTCGACCGCTTCATGACCGGTGTGAAGCAGAAGGGCTACCGCGTCGACTTCATCCCGCTGCACTGGTACGGCGGCGACTTCGTCACCGAGCGTGCCGTCAGCCAGCTCAAGGGCTACCTCCAGGCCGTGTACGACCGCTACAAGAAGCCCATCTGGCTGACCGAGTTCGCCCTGATCGACTTCAGCAACGGCACCCGCTTCCCGACCGAGGCCCAGCAGGCCGCGTTCGTGACCGAGTCGGCCAAGATGCTCCAGTCGCTCCCGTTCGTCGAGCGCTACGCGTGGTTCGGCATCGGCGCGGGCGCCAGCGGCGTCAACAGCGGCCTGTTCCGCGACAACGGCACGCCCACCCAGGCGGGCCGCGCCTTCCAGGCTCTGCCGCGCTAGTCACCGCAGCGGCAGGACCGCCATCCCGGGACCCGCACCCCCGGCCTCACCGCCCGGGTCCCGGGATGGCCCTGCGACAAGCCCGTTCGGCCGCGGCGAAGGCGACCGAGCGGGCTTTTCCGTACGGGCCGCTCGCGTTGTCGATCACCATGGCCCGAGAAGTGCGACAGCTCGGCCATCACGCCGGCGAGGCTCGACGCCGAGGATCACGAACGGGTGTAGCCCGCCAAGGTGGTGTCGATGATCTGGGCGCCGTCGAGCGGGGGCCCGGCCGGGTCCCACCAGTGGATGGCGGTGATCTCCTCGTTCGGCGTGAAGGCGTCGTGGCGGACGGCGGTCTCGCCGGTGAAGACGGCCGCGTACTCGGTGCGGGGCGGCCGGGTGAGCCGGAAGTGCGCGTAGCCCGCCAGGGTCAGCGCGGGCAGGTGCAGGCCGCTCTCCTCGCGCAGTTCCCGCACGGCGGCCTCAAGCGGGGTCTCGCCGGGGTCGATCCCGCCTCCCGGCAGTTCCCACTGGCCGCGGTAGCGGTCGTACACCAGCAGGAGATGTCCTTCGCACCAGACCGCGACCAGCGAGGCGGGCATCGGCGCGTCGCCGGGCGGGAGGGCTCCGTCCGCTGCGGGGAGGAAGGCGGTCAGCGCGTCGCCGGTCCGCTCGTCCAGGGCCAGATATGGGTTCATGAGGTCCATGGTGAGCTGACATGGTGAGCTGACAGGATCGGGTGGTGATCGAGGCGATGCAGGAACTCACCTCCCGCGCCTGGTTCCCCGGTGCCCGCTGGCACATCGGCGACCTCGCCTGGGGGCTGCGGCAGCACACCGGCCGGGAGCACGAGTGGCCGACGAAGGTGTGGCGGTCCGAAGGCGAGGTGGTCGCGTGGGGGTGGGCGGAGCTGCCCGGTCATCTCAACCTCCAGGCGGTCGACGAGCGCTGGGCCGGTGAGGTGCTCGACTGGTTCGCCGGGATCACCGAGCCCGAAAGCGTCGTCGTCTCCAGTGCCGAGCCCCACCTGATGCGCGCCGTCGAGGCGCGCGGGTTCGCGCGGCGGGAGGGGCCCTTCTTCCTGCATCTCGTACGCGACCTCGACGGCCTGGCCCAGCCCGGCGCCGAGTGTCGGCCCGTCACCGACGTCGCGGGCCGGGTCCGGGCCCACCGGGAGGCGTTCTACCCGTCGAGGGTCACCGAGGAGAGCTACCGCGCGGTCCAGGGGACCTGGCCGTACCGGAAGGAGCTCGATGTCGTCGCCCGTGTGGAGGGCGAGGTGGCCGCCTACTGCCTGGCCTGGCTCGACGACGCCCGCGGGGCGGTGCTGATCGAGCCGGTCGGCACCGTGCCCGACCACCGGGGGAAGGGGCTCGCCAGGGACGTCTGCCTGGCCGCGCTGCACGCCGCCAGGGCGCTCGGGGCCGAGATCGCCACGGTCAGTCCCCGGGGCGACGACGCCTGGCCGATTCCGGCTCGTCTGTACCGTTCGTTAGGGTTCAACCAAGTTGCCCGGACCGTGCATTATGGTGTGGCCCGACGATAAGGAGACCTGGTGGACCTGAAGGCTACGTTCGACGCCATCGACGCCGACCACGACGGATTCGTGACCGAGGCGGAGATCGTCGCCCACTTCCCCCACCTCCCCGCCGAGGCCCTGGGCGCGTACGCCACCGGGCTCGACGCCGACGGCGACGGCCGCTACTCCTTCGAGGAATTCTCCCGCCTCCTCGGGTAATGTCCCGGCTCTCCGCGCCATAGAGGGGGATGTGACCCCCGATGACTTCGAGGCCGTCTACCGCGGCACCTACGAACGGCTGACGCGCTACGCGGTGCGCCGCTGCGCCTCCGCGCAGGACGCCGCCGACGTGGTCGCCGACACCTACGCCGTGGCCTGGCGAAGACGCGACCGGATCCCCGGCGGCGGCGACGCCGTCCTCTGGCTGTACGCGGTCGCCCGCCGGGTGCTCTCCGAGCACCGCAGGAGAGACCACCGCCACCGCGACGCGCGGCTCGACGCCGAGATGGCCGACCTCTACGCCCGGACGCCCGGCGTCGAGATGAGCGTGATCGGCCAGACCTTCCGCGCGCTCCCCGACGGCGACCGCGAACTGCTCGCCCTGGTCGCCTGGGAAGGGCTCGGCCACGACGAGATCGCCGTGACGCTCGGCATCACGCGCAACAACGTCCGCGTCCGCCTGCACCGTGCCCGCCGCCGGTTCGCCAAGGCGCTGGCCGCCAACGGCGTGCCCACCGCGTTCGCCCTCGAGCCTGTCTCTCAGGCAGATTCCGGAACGCGAGCCACAGACGGCCTTCGGCCGCCCGCGCCTCACTTGGGAGAGACCCGATGACCGACCTTCTCACGACCATCGATCCCGCCCGCAAGGGGGGCGACCCGGACGCGCCGGGCGCCCGTGCGCTGCTGGCCCGGGTGATGAGCGAGCCCGTACCGGCGCGGCGGCGCGGGCGGCGGTTCCTGCGGCCCGCGCTGGTGGCCGTGGCCGCCGGGCTGATCGTGACCGTGACGCCGCCGCAGGTGGTGACCTCCTACGCCAACGCGGCCGTCGAGATCCACCGTGAGGGCGACCAGTACGTCGCCCGGGTCCTCGATCCCTTCGCCGACCGTGAAAGGTTCACCGAGGCGTTCCGGGCCGTCGGGCTCGACGTGCGGATCGAGGCGCTGCCGGCCTCGCCGCTGTCGGCCGGGAGGTCGATGGGGCTGATGATCGGCGGCACGTTCGACCGTCCCGGGGAGATCGGCGGGGAGTTCGCCTACGGCGGGGTCGTGCTGAGCGCCGACCCCGAGCCGAAGGGCTGCGAACCCTCCCGGCCGGGGTGCGCGATGGTCATCAGGGTGCCCGCGGGGTTCCCCGGGTCGGTGAGCGTCCGCCTCGGGCGGCCCGCGCGGCCGGGGGAGGAGTACGCCGACTACGACAAGGCGCTCGGGCCCGGCGGGCCGCTGCACGGCGTGAGGCTGCGGGACGGCGCGCCCGTGCGGGAGGTCAGGGCCGAGGCGGAGCGGCGGGGCCTGCGGGTGACGTACCGGGAGATCAGGATCGCGCCCGACGGAGGGCTGTCCTTCGTGGACACCGCGGCGGGGGAGAAGTGGACCGTGTGGAACGCCTGGCAGGTCCGCGCGGGGGAGGTCCGGCTGCTGGTGACCGAACAGCGGCTCAGTCAGAACCCGTTTTACAACGGGTCCGCGCCACCCCCCAACCTCTAGGCGGCATTGACCCGAGATGTACCACCCCGTAACAATATGGACGTCTCGGGCTTGGCGGCGGTGGCACGTCATGAGTCAAGCAGGGTTTTTTGAACCGTAGACGCGTTCGGCGTGCGCGTCCTCCGACTGGGGACCCAGCGTGCCATAGGCCGGCAGCCATCCGACCTCTCAAGCCGTCCCTTCCGGAGATATATCGAAAGGGAAGCTCGGTGATGGTGAAGCAGAGTCGGACAGGCGTCTGGTTCGTTGGGGTTCGTGGATCGGTGGCGACCACCGCCATGGCGGGTGCCGCCGCGGTGCGTCTGGGGCTCACCGCCCCCGTAGGCCTCGTGTCGGAACTGCCGGACTTCGCACAGCTTCCGCTACCCGCTTTCGGGGAGCTCGTGTTCGGCGGCCACGACATCGTGGCGACGCCCCTGGCGAAGCGCGTGGAGCAGCTGACCAGCTCGGGGGTGGTCCCGGCCAACATCGCCGCGGCGGTGCTGTCCGAGGTGACCGCGGTCGAGGCGGAGATCCGCGACGGCGTCCACGTGGAGGACGCGGTTCCGCAGCTCCAGGTCGTGGAGCGGCTGGCCGCCGACATCGCGGGCTTCCGCGACCGGCACGGGCTCGACCGGGTCGTCGTGATCAACGTGTCGTCGACGGAGCCGCCCAGCGCCTACCGTCCCGAGCACGACGACCTCACGGCGCTCACGAAGGCCATGGAGACCGACGCCTACGTGCTGCCGCCCAGTTCCGTGTACGCCTACGCCGCCTTCGAGGCCGGCTGCGCCTTCGTCGACTTCACCCCGTCGACCGGCGCCCGCCTGCCGGCCCTCGACGAGCTGGCGAAGTCGCGCGGCGTCCCGTACGCGGGCAGCGACGGCAAGACCGGTGAGACGCTCATGCGGTCGGCGCTCGCGCCGATGTTCACCACGCGGGCGCTGCGCGTCCTGTCGTGGTCGGGCACCAACCTGCTGGGCGGCGGCGACGGGGCGACCCTGGCCGACCCGGCGGCCGCGGCCAGCAAGACGGCCTCCAAGCAGCGGGGCATGGCGAAGATGCTCGGGTACTCCGCCGGGGGCGACGTCCACATTGACTACGTTCCTGACCTGGGCGACTGGAAGACCGCCTGGGACCACATCCTGTTCGAGGGTTTCCTCGGCGTCCGGATGACGATGCAGTTCACCTGGCAGGGCTGCGACTCGGCGCTGGCCGCCCCGCTCGTGCTCGACCTGGCCCGCTTCACCGCGTGGGCGCACGAGCAGGGCGAGTCGGGGGCGCTGGCCTCCCTCGGGTTCTTCTTCAAGGACCCGGTCGGCACCGACGAGCACCGGCTGCTCACGCAGTTCGACACGCTCAAGGATTGGGCCACCCGATGACGCCCGACGACCTGCGGGCCGCGCTCGACCTGACCCCCGAGGCGGAGGCCTGGCTCTCCGAGGGCCGGGCCAAGGTCGCCGCCGACCCGGCCAAGCTGGCGGTGCTGTTCCCGGCCGCCGGTCGCAAGGTCGGCCGGGGCCCCCTTCCGAGCCTGCCCGGCTGGACGGCCGACGACGCCGCCCGCGCCCTGCTGCTGGACGCGCTGCCGCAGCCCCGCGCGGAGGCCGTCGCCAGGGCGTACACCGAAGGGGACAACGCCGAGAAGCGGGCGGTGCTGCGCGCGCTGCCGGTCCTCGGCCTCGGTGACGACGGGCTGCCGCTGGTGCGCGACGCCCTGCGCACCAACGACACCCGGCTCGTGGCCGCCGCCATGGGCCCCTACGCCGCCGCCCGCCTCGACGACGAGGGCTGGCGGCACGGCGTGCTCAAGTGCGTGTTCGTCGGCGTCCCCCTGGCCGCGGTCGCGAATCTCGCCGACCGCGCGGACGCCGAGCTCGCCCGCATGCTGACCGACTTCGCCGCAGAGCGCGAAGCGGCCGGCCGCGTGGTGCCCGACGACGTGCACCACGCGCTCACCCTCGTAGACCAGGAGTCCTAACCGTGCGCATCTTCGACCCGCACATCCACATGACGTCGCGGACGACGGACGACTACGAGGCCATGTACGCGGCCGGCGTGCGCGCCCTCGTCGAGCCCGCATTCTGGCTGGGCCAGCCGCGCACCGGGGTGCGGTCGTTCCTCGACTACTTCGACAGCCTCGTGGGCTGGGAGCCCTTCCGGGCCGCGCAGTTCGGCATCCGCCACCACTGCACGATCGCGCTGAACCCGAAAGAGGCCAACGACCCGCGCTGCGTGGACGTGCTCGACGAGCTGCCCCGCTACCTCGCCAAGGACGGCGTGGTCGCGGTCGGCGAGGTCGGCTACGACTCCATGACCAAGGAGGAGGACGAGGCCTTCACGCGTCAGCTCGACTTGGCGAAGGAGCACGAGCTGCCGATCATGGTCCACACCCCCCACCGCGACAAGGCCGCCGGCACCAAGCGGACCCTCGACGTGGTGCGCGAGTCGGGCATCGCCCCCGGCATGGTCGTGGTCGACCACCTCAACGAGATGACCGTGAAGATGGTCGTCGAGTCGGGGAGCTGGGCCGCGTTCTCGATCTACCCCGACACCAAGATGGACGAGGACCGCATGGTCCGCATCCTCCAGGAGTTCGGCACCGACCGGATGCTGGTCAACTCGGCCGCCGACTGGGGGCGCAGCGACCCGCTGAAGACCCGCAAGACCGGCGACGCGATGCTGGCCGCCGGGTTCTCGGCCGACGACGTCGACAAGGTCCTGTGGCGCAACCCGGTCGAGTTCTACGCCCAGTCGGGCCGCCTCGACCTGTCGGACCTGAAGACCGACGAGACCTTCGAGGGCAACTCGGTGCTGCGCGGCGTGCGCAAGGACGCCTGACATGCGGCTCCGCCATCCCGACGGCTCGACGGTGCACGTCGCGTACTGCACCAACGTCCACCCCGCCGAGAACCTGGAAGGCGTCCTCGGCCAGCTCGCCCGGTTCGGCGAGCCGGTCAGGGAGGCCCTTGGCGTCGACCGCCTCGGCCTCGGCCTGTGGCTGGCGCGCGACGTCGCGACCGCCCTGGTGGAGGACCCGGTCCAGGTGGTCCGGCTCCGCCGCGAGCTCGCGGCCCGGGGGCTGGAGGTCGTGACGCTCAACGCCTTCCCCTACCGGGGGTTCCACGACCCGGTGGTGAAGCGGAAGGTGTACGTCCCCGACTGGACCACCCACGACCGCCTCCGCTACACGCTCGACTGCGCCTCGGTGCTGGCCGGGCTGCTGCCGGAGGACGCCGCGCGGGGGAGCGTCTCGACGCTGCCCCTGGCCTGGCGGACCGATTGGGATGCCTCACGAGCGGCCCAGGCTCGGACGAGGCTGACCGAACTGTCCGAGGGGCTGGCCAAGCTGGCCGCCTCCAGCGGCCGGACCATCCGGGTCGCCCTCGAACCCGAGCCCGGCTGCGTCGTGGAGACCGTCGAGCAGGCGTGCGCGGAGTTCGCCGCGCTCGACCACGACTGGCTCGGCGTCTGCCTGGACGTCTGCCACCTGGCCGTCCAGTTCGAGGACCCGGTCGAGGCGCTGGCCAGGCTGGAGGACGCCGGGCTGCCGGTGGTGAAGACCCAGGCGTCCTGCGCCCTGCACGTGGAGGACCCCGCCGCCGCGAAGGAGGAGCTGGCCGCCTTCCACGAGGAGCGGTTCCTGCACCAGACGCGCGAGCGCGGCGGCGGTTCGTGCGACGACCTCGACGAGGCCCTCGCCGGCCTGCCCGGGGACGACGCGTGGCGGGTGCACTTCCACCTGCCGCTGCACGCCGACCCCGAGCCGCCGCTGTCGAGCACGAGCGGCGTCCTGAACAGCACGCTGGAGGCTCTCTTCGGCGGGCCCCGGGCGGTCACCGACCACGTGGAGGTCGAGACCTACACCTGGCAGGTGCTCCCCGAGGACCGCCGCCCGCAGGGTGACGCGGGCCTGGTGGCCGGGCTGGCCGCCGAGCTCGCCTGGACGCGCGACCGCCTGGTCGCGCTCGGACTGGAGGACGTGTCCCGATGACGAGATGGCTGGCCCGGTTGCTGATCGCGGTGCTCTGCCTGGGCACGACGACGGTCCTCCTGGAGGGCCCGGCGTTCGCCCACGGCCAGCTCGTCGAGTCGACCCCCGAGAAGGGCGGCACCCTCGCCGACCCGGTCCAGACCCTGACGATGTGGTTCACCGAGGCGCCGCCCCGCAACGCCCACTTCACCGTGACCGGGCCGGACGGGAAGCGCGTCGAGAAGCCGTGGCTGGTCGGGGCGACGAAGCGGCTCGACGAGCCGGTCACCGAGCTCTTCCTGGTCGACGGGAAGTGGGAGCCCAGGCTCTACCACGAGGGCTACTCGGTCGAGCTCCCGGTGGCCTACTGGCCCAAGGCCGGCGAGTACTCCGTCGACTACCTCTCGATCGCCAGCGACGGCGAGCAGGTCAAGGGCCAGCTGAAGTTCACCTACGCCGGCAAGCCCACCAAGGCCCCCGAAGGCTGGAAGGCGCCCGACCACGGCCCCGACCCCGGTCTGCTCGCCGCGCTGGAGGCCGCCCACGAGCAGGACCGGAACCAGCAGCAGGCGCCCGTGCCGACGACGGACACCACCACGTCGACCCAGGTCCTGCCGACGACCGCGCCCAGCGCGGCGCCGTCCCCGGTGGCGGCGCCCGCCACCGGGGACGACAGCCCGCTGGTGTGGCTGATCCCGGTCGTGCTGGGCGTCGGCGTGGTGTTCCTGCTGGCGCGGGCGATGCGGCGGCCGCCGGCGAAGAAGCCCGGCCCGAAGTCCGCCGGTAAGCCGGCCGGGAAGTCCGCCGGGAAGTCCGGCAATCCCGCGAAGAACGCCGCGACCAAGGTCAGCGCGAAGAAACGTTAAGTGGAGAACCCCATGAAATTCCTCGCCGCGCTGTTCGTGGCGGTTTTGGCGCTGACGGGCTGCGCCACCGGCGGTCCCGCCGCCGCGGTCGGCCCGATCAAGGAGATCACCGTCACGATCTCCGGCAAGAAGGTCAGCCCGCCCCCCGGCCGGATCGAGGTCCGCCTCAACCAGGGCGTCAAGATCACCGTGACGAGCGACGTCGCCGACGAGGCGCACGTCCACGGGTACGACAAGGCCGCGACCCTGCTGCCGAACCACCCCTCGGTGATCTCGTTCCTGGCCGACACGACAGGGCTGTTCGAGGTGGAGACGCACGACCAGGACCTCCAGCTCTTCCAGCTCGTGGTGAGCTGATGCTGCTGGCCCACGGGGTGGGCGGCCGTCAGGACCTGCCCATCCCGTTCTCCGCCGCCCTCATCGGCGCGATCATCTGCCTCGTGGTGTCGTTCGCCGCGCTGGGGTTCCTCTGGCGGGAGCCCCGGCTCGGCGCCGGCCTCGACGACGCCCGGCCGCTGCCGGGGTTCCTCCAGTGGCGGGTGCCCGAGTGGGTGTGGCGGGCCGTCGGCCTGGTAGCGACGGCGTACTTCCTGATCGGGTTCTTCGGCCCCGACGACGCCGACAACCCGGTGGCCGGGGTGGTCTACGTCCTGTTCTGGGTCGGTCTGGTGCCGCTGTCGCTGCTGTTCGGCGGCGTCTGGCGGCTGTTCAACCCGTTGCGGACCGTCGTGCTGCTGGTCCGGGGCGAGCGGTCGTCCCGGCCGCTGCCCGACGCGGTGGGCTACTGGCCCGCCGCCGCCGGCCTCTTCGCGTTCGTCTGGCTGGAGCTGGTCGCCCCCGGGCGCGTGACGCTGCCCGTCATCGGGGGATGGCTCTCCCTGTACGCCCTCGCGATGCTCGCCGGCGGTCTCGTCTACGGCGTGAGGTGGTTCGACAAGGGCGACACGTTCGAGGTCTACAGCGACCTGGCCGGCCGGCTCTCACCGATCGCCCGCCGGGACGACGGCGTGCTGGTGTGGCGCAACCCCCTCGACGGCATGGCGACCCTGCGCCCCGCGCCGGGCCTCACCGTCCTGGTGATCGTGCTGCTCGGCTCGACCATGTACGACAGCGTCTCCAACGCCCCGTTCTGGGTCAGGTTCGTCCAGGAGAACAGCCTCCCGGCGCCGGTGACGGGGACCTTCGGGCTGGTGGTCGTGATCCTGCTCGTGCTGGGCGCGTACCTGCTGTCGACCCGGCTGGCCGGGCGGCGCGGGATGGCCGAGCAGGGCCGGACGGCGGGCGAGATCGCCCACTCGATCGTGCCGATCGCGATCGGCTACATCGTGGCCCACTACTTCACCCTGCTCCTGTACGAGGGCCAGCGCACCCTCGCCCTGCTGTCCGACCCCCTGGTGACCGGCGCCAACTGGCTCGGCACCGCCGACTGGACCATCCAGTCGGCGTTCCTGACGCCCGCGGCCGTGGCCATGCTCCAGGTCACCTTGATCGTCATCGGCCACGTCCTCGGCACGGCCCTGGCCCACGACCGGGCGCTGGTGCTGTTCCCCCGGCGGACGGCGGTGGCGGGCCAGGTCCCGCTGCTGGTCCTGATGGTCGTCTACACCGTGACGGGGCTCATGCTGCTGTTCGCGGCATAGAACGGGCCACCCGGAAGCCGAGATCGTCGATCTTGAACGTCGGGTGGCTCTTGCGGCGGCACGACGCCCGCAGCGCCCTGGGGCCGTCGTGCGCGCCGCCGCCCCGGAAGACCCGGTACTCGCCGTAGACCTCCGGGTCGTAGAGGTCGGACGTCCACTCCCAGACGTTGCCGATCATGTCGTACAGACCCCAGGCGTTGGGCTCCTTGAGCCCGGCCTCCCTCACCTCGCCGTGCCCGTTTCCGGCGTGCCAGGCGATGGCGTCGAGGTCCCCGTAGCGGTCGCCCCGGGACCCGGCCCGGCACGCGTACTCCCACTCGGCCTCGGTCGGCAGCCGGAACCCGTGGCGCTCGCAGTAGTCGCGGGCGTCGAACCAGGAGACGTCGGTGACTGGGCGGCGGTCGCCGGGGACGCCGTGGAACTCCTCCCGGGTCACCGGGCAGGCGGCGAGCAGGAACGGCTCGATCTCCACCGTCCACCCGGTGTTGCTCGCCTCGTCGCGGAGCAGGATCACCCCGCCCGGGATCTCGATCATCAGGAGAACTTGGTCTTCGGCCGGGTCTCCAGCTCACCGTCGACGTAGATGTCGAGCTTCTCGTTGTAGAACGCGACCAGCCCGGCGATCTTCTGGCTCTCCGGCAGCGGCGTCCGGTAGGACCAGGCGAGATCCTCGCGGCCGTTCACCGACCAGTACTCCGCCGACCCCTTGTAGGGGCAGTGCGTCACCGTGTCGGTCGCCTCCAGCAGGTCGAACCTGACGTCGGTCTTCGGCAGGTAGTAGCGGGCCGGCAGCCCGGTCTCGAAGAGGATCCGCCCGTTGCGCGACTCGGCGACGGTCTGGCCGTCCACCTCGACCCGGATGTGCCGCGACGACGGCAGGATGTCGATCCTCGTGTACGGGTCGCGCGCGTGGAAGAACACCTCCTCGTCCTCCTCGAACCAGGAGTCCATGGAGTCCCAGTCGAAGCGGATGTACTCCCGGATCTCCTCGATCGGCGAGTCGGCGTAGACCAGCCCGGTCGCCTCCCTGCCTCCCGAGGTGACGGTGTAGAGAGTGGCGTCGCCCCGCGAGGGCGAGTGGGGGCCGGGGCCCGACTCCTTGAGCGCCCCGGGCGCCACGTCCTTCAGCGGGAAGTAGTAGGTCGGGTAGTAGGGCGCCTCCCACACGAACAGCGCCGACGACGTGTCGGCCACCGGCAGGCCACCGAGGTAGACCCGCACACGCTTGGCCGTCGGCTCCAGCCGGACACGGCCTCTGGTTGTCGTCATACCGGCGGAAACCCACCCGGCTGACCCGATATTCCACCCGGAAACCGGTCCTTCCACGGCATCGCCTCCTCCAGGCGGGCGGCGATCCGGAACAGCAGGTCCTCTCTTCCGTACGGGGCGGCGATCTGGACGCCGGCGGGCAGCCCGTCGCGGCTGTGGCCCAGCGGGAGGCTGATCGCGGGCTGGCCCGAGACGTTGAAGACCATGGTGAACGGGCCGTAGTCGAACATCGAGGTCAGCCACGTCGTCAGGGTGTGATCGGGGTCGTCGTAGCGGAGGGTGCCGTGGGGGGCGGGGAGGCGGGCCAGGGTCGGGGTGACGAGCAGGTCGTGGGCGGTGAAGAAGCGGGCCGTCGAGCGGGTGACCCGGTTCTGGGCGGCGAAGGCGGCCATCAGGTCCAGCGCGCCGTACTCCCCGGCCACCTTCAGGACCTGGCGGGAGACGGCCTCCATCCGGGCGGGGTCGGGCTGCCGGGGCGCCAGCAGCAGGGAAGAGGCGATCGCGACCGCCTCGGCGACCGCGCTGCTCATGACGGCGTCCCAGTCGACCTCCGGGCTGGCCCGGGTGACGTGGTGGCCCATCCCCTCGAGGACGCGCCCCGTCCTGATCACCGCCTCGGCCACCTCGCCGTCGACCCGCGCGCCCGACCACGCCTCGGTGGTCACCGCGACGCGCAGCCGGCCGGGGTCCCTCGTCAGCTCGCCGGCGTAGCGGCCGGCCGGAGGCGGCGCGGTGTACTTGTCGCCGATCCCCGGGCCGTGGACGGCGTCGAGCAGGTGGGCGGCGTCGCGCACGGTGCGCGTGAGGGCGAACTCGCAGGCCATGCCGAGCATCGGCTCGCCCGTGTCGGGCCCGCACGGGACGCGTCCCCTGCTCGGCTTCAGCCCGACCAGCCCGCAGCAGGAGGCCGGGACCCTGATCGACCCCGCGCCGTCGCTCGCGTGGGCGAGCGGCACGGCGCCCGCCGCGACCAGGGCGGCCGCGCCGCCGCTCGACCCGCCGACGCCCCGGCCGAGGTTCCAGGGGTTGCGGGTGGGACCGTGCCTGAGCGACTCGGTGGAGAAGCTGAGCGCCAGCTCCGGGACGGTGGTCAGGCCCAGCGTCACCAGCCCGGCCTTCCGGAAGCGGGCCATCAGGTCGCTGTCGTGGCGGGCGACGACACCGGGGACGGCCCGGCTCCCGAGGAAGAACGGGACGCCCTCCGCGACCGGGCCGTGGTCCTTGATCAGGAAAGGCACTCCGGCGAGCGGGCCGTCGCCCGCGTGGTCGAGCGCCGGGGTGAACAGCGGCACGGCCAGCGCGTTGAGCGTCTCGTCGGCCTGGACGAGGGCCCGGCGGGCGGCGGTCTCCACCTCGCCGCCGGTGACCTCGCCGGAGGCGATCAGCTTCCGGAGGCCGACGGCGTCATGGCATGCGTAATCGTGGATTTCCATGTGAGAGGTCCTCTTTCCGGCGTCCTGGACGCCGTCCCATCGATCACATCGGCTCTTCCGCCCTGCGTGGCGGGGGAGCGGCGCACGGGCGCCGCCGGTTCGAGGCAGCCGGAACAGGGGGCTCGGCAGCCCCTGCTCGGGTGATCTGGGAGTGCTTACGCTCGCGACATGGTGCGGCAAGGCTGACAGTGGCCGCCCGGTCCTGTCGACCGTGTTTCGCGGCCCGGTCAGCGGGGGCAGTCGGCCTCGGCGCGGGTCGTGGTCGCGGAGCCGGAGACGAGGCGGTGGACCCAGCAGGCGCGGGCGGGGGTGTCGCGGGTCGTCACCACGACGGCGAGGCCCTCCTTGGTGAGGAGGTCCAGGGGCTCCAGCCGCGAGGGGGCGTCGAGCAGGAGGATGCGGGGGTTGGCCATGAGGGCGCGGCCGATGGCGGTGGCCTGGTGCTCCTCGGGCGTGAGCGCTCTCGGGTGGGCGCGGCGCTTCTCCTTCAGGGTCGGATAAAGGTCGTAGATCCGCCCGAGGGTCCACGGCCCGGCGGCCGCCCAGTGTCCGCCGACGAGAAGGTTCTCCTCCACGGTGAGCGAGGTGAAAAGACGATGATTCTGTGGCATGAGGCCCAATCCACGGGCCTTACGCCATTCCGGGGCTTCCCGGGTGATATCGATATCGTTATAGCGGATTGTCCCCTGTGTCGCGGGGTGCAGACCGGCGACGGTGCGCAGCAGCGTCGACTTGCCCGAGCCGGGAGCGCCCACGATCGCGTGGTGTTCTCCCTGCTCAACCCGCAGGGTGACGGTGCGGATCACGCGCTCGGCCCCATATCCGGCGGAGAGCGCGCTGACTTCCAGGACGGCGTTCATTTGCCGTCGATTGTGAGTTTCTCTCGCGGATGATGTCTTGCACCTGACGGCACACGACTTGACGCACAGCGCACCGGATCCCAACCTTGCTCACATGCCCTATTCCGCCCACACCGCGGGCGTCCCGGCCAAGGAGCGCCTGGATTTCTGGCAAGACGTGGTTTCCACGGCATTCGTGCCTTTAGAGGCGGTTTTTCCGGAGAAGCGATTTGAGGGAAAACTTCGCGCCACCACTCTGGGCTCCCTCGACGTGATCGACGTCGACACGACCGCCCACGCGGCCCTGCGCACCCCCAGACTGGTCTCCGCCGCCCCCTCGGACACCCTGAAACTCGGCCTGGTCGTGACCGGCCGGGGCCGGTTGGAGCAGTCGGGCCGCCAGGTCGTGGTCCGCACCGGCGAGATGGCCGTCTACGACACCGGCCGCCCCTACGCGCTCGGCTTCGACGAGCCCACCCGCCTGGTCGTCCTGATGTTCCCCCGCACCATGCTGGGCCTGTCCCACGACCACGTCGACCGGCTCACCGGGACCCCGATCCCCGGCGACACCGGCATCGGCGCCCTCGTCGCCCCCTTCCTGCTGCGCCTGGCGGGCCGGCTCGACGAGGTCGAGGCGAGAGGCGGCGCCCGCCTGGCCGCCAACGTCGTCGACCTGATCTCGACCATGCTCGCCGACCGCCTCGAACTGGCCCCCGCCGACCCCGACGCCGCCCGGCGGGCGATGCTGCTGCGCATCACGGCGTACATGGAGGGCCACCTGGGCGACCCCGGTCTCGACCCGGCCCGGATCGCCGCCGCCCACCACATCTCCACCCGCTACCTGCACAAACTGTTCAGCGGCGAGGGGACGACCGTGGCGGCGTGGATCCGCGAACGCCGCCTGGAACGCTGCGTCCGGGACCTGCGCGACCCCCTCCTGGCGGGCCGCCCGGTCAGCGCCATCGGCGCCCACTGGGGCTTCCCGGACGCCTCCCACTTCAGCCGCCTGTTCAAGGCGGCCTACGGCCTGTCGCCCCGCGACTACCGGAACGGGGTGGGATCCGCCTGATCCGCGGGTCTTTCCGTCAGCGCGCCGCCACGGCGCCGCGGTGGGCGAGGACGGAGTCGCGGATCTCCCCGGCGCGGATCGCCGTGGTCGACAGGAGCGTCGAGGTGAGGCCGTGGGAGTGTTCGGTGCCGCCCTGGAGGTAGACGCCGGCGGTGACCGTGGGGGCGAACTGGACGCGGTGGTCGCGGCTCACCTTGAGAGCGTCCTCGTCGTCGCGCAGGCACAGTTTGCCCGCCTCGCCCAGCAGCGCCGCCACGTCGTGGGGGCGGTAGCCGGTGGCGTGGACGAGGACGTCGGCCTCGATCGTGACCTGCTCGCCGGTCGGGAGGTACTCGACCGTCACGGTCAGGCCGTCGGGGCCCTCCTCGACGTCGCGGATGCGCGAGACGTTGAGCATCTGGAGCCGCTGGTGGCCGTGGACCTTCTCGCGGTACATGGTCGAGTAGAGGGCCTGGATGAGGTCCATGTCGACCACGGAGTAGTTCGTGCTGCGGTGGTAGTCGATGAGCGACTGCTTCACCTCGGCGGGGGCGGTGAAATAGACGTCGACCGCCTCGGGGTCGAAGATGCGGTTGGCGAACGGGCTGTCGTCGGCGGGCGTGTAGCCGTATTTGGCGAAGATCGCGCACACCTCGGCGTCGGTGAACGTGCGGTGGAGGTAGTCGACCGCCTCGGCCGCGCTCTGACCGGCCCCGAGCACTAACGCGCGGTTGATCCCGCCGCCGGAGGCCACCTTCTCGGCCACCTTCGGCACCAGCCCGCTGGTGTGCCACACCCGGTCGGACAGGACGGTCCCGGGCGGCAGATGCGGCTCCAGGCCCACCGCGACCGACAGGTTGCGCGCCCGGCGGACCCGGCCGTCGGCGGTGACGACGTCGAAGTAGCGGATCTCGCCGCTCTCCTTGACCGCCTTCACCTCCGTCACCTCGGCGGAGTAGGTCACCACGTGGTCCATCCGCGCCGCCGCCCACTCGAAGTAGTCGTGGAACTCCGCGCGCAGCGGGAACAGGGTCTTCTGATTCAGGAAGTCGACCAGGCGGCCCTTGTCCTGGAGGTAGCAGAGGAAGCTGAACTCGCTGGCCGGGTTCCGCATCGTGACCAGGTCCTTCGGGAACGACACCTGCATCGTCGCGTCGTCGATGAGCATCCCCCGGTGCCAGCCGAAGCGCGGCTGTCTCTCCAGGAAGACGGCGGTCATCCGGTCGCCCGGCGCGGCCTGCGCGTTGTGCTCCTCGACGGCAATGGCCAGTGCGAGGTTCGATGGCCCGAAACCGATCCCCAGAACGTCGTAGACCATCGTGGTCACGCGATCGCCTCCCTTGTCGCTCGTATGGTAAATAAGGTTAGCCTTACCTTGCAATATCGGCCGACAGAGAGGGAGCCCCCACCATGCGGGTCGTCATGTTCGGACACCAGACCTGGGGACACCGCACCCTCCAGGCGCTGCTGGAGTCGTCGCACGAGGTCGTGCTGGCGGTGACCCATCCGAAGAGCGACCACGCGTACGAGAAGATCTGGGACGACAGCGTCGCCGACCTGGCCGCCGCGCACGACGTGCCGGTGCTGCTCAGGAACCGGCCCACCGACCCCGAGTTACTGCAGGCCGTGAAGGACGCCCAGGCCGACGTCATCGTGGCCAACAACTGGCGGACCTGGCTCCCGCCGGAGATCTACGACCTCCCCCCGCACGGGACCCTCAACGTGCACGACTCCCTGCTGCCGAAGTACGCCGGGTTCTCACCGATCATCTGGGCCCTGATCAACGGTGAGCCCGAGGTGGGCGTGACGGCCCACCGGATGACCGAGGACCTGGACGCGGGCGACATCCTCATCCAGCGGTCGGTGCCGGTCCTGCCGACGCACACCGCGACGGACCTCTTCTTCGCGACCGTCGACCTGATCGCGCCGATCGTCCACGAGGGCCTGGACCTGATCGAGTCGGGCCGGGCGGTCTGGACGCCGCAGGACCGCTCGCAGGCGTCGTTCTTCCACAAGCGGGCCGTCGAGGACAGCCGCATCGACTGGACATGGCCAGCCGAGGACCTGGAGCGGCTGGTCCGCGCGCAGTCGGACCCCTATCCGAACGCCTTCACCTCGTACAAGGGGGAGCGGGTGCGGGTGCTCGAGGCCTCGGTCTCGGAGGGGTTCTACGGGGGGACGCCGGGGCGGGTGTTCATCCGCGAGGGCGACGGGGTCGTCATCGTGGCCGGCGCGGACGCGCGCAACGGCCGCCGCCACGGCCTCGCCCTCAAGAGGGTCCGGCTGGACGACGGTACGGAACTCGCCGCGACGGACCACTTCCGCACGATGGGCGGATACCTCGGCTGACCGCCGCCTCGGAGCGCTAGACCCGGTCCGCCGGGCGGGGCGCGCCGATCGAGCGCTCGTCCAGCCATACGACGTTTTTCCAGGGCGCGCGGCCGGAGAACTCCAGCGCCCCGACCGCCAGGATCACGACGCCCAGGGCGGTGACGAACCAGAAGGCCGGGTCGCTCGCCGGGGCCGTCGGGTCGAAGGCGGACACCATGCCGTCCGCATGCACGCCCGGGAGGTAGAGGATGTCCTGGCGGTCGCCCACCCGGGGGGCCGGTTCCCGGGCGTGCTGCTGCATGTCGCCGAGCAGGGGCGTCCCCTCGGCGGAGGTGAAGGCGACGATGACGGAGCGCCTGTGGACCTCGACGATCGTCCCCGACGCCGGCAGGTCGTTGGCCTGCCGGTACTGGTCGTAGAGGATGACGCCCAGCCCCAGCGCCAACGCGATCAGGCCCAGCAGCCCGATGGCGATGCCGCGCACGCGCGGGGGCACCGGCGTGGACGTGGCGCCTCGATCGGCGTTGGCCGGTGCGAGGGCCTCCTGGTACTCCTCTAACCCGCTCCTGCCGTCCATCGGCCACCTCGTCGATTTGAAGGCATTTGGGCAGTTCTACCCGCCTTCGAGAGCGGTCATGCGGTGTGGTGGCGGCCCATCGGGATGACCAGGGGGGTGCCGCTCACCGGATCGGTCGTCACCTGGCAGCGGAGGTCGAAGACCTCCTCCACGTTCGCCGCCGTGATCACGTCGGCGGGGTCTCCCTCGGCCACGATGCGGCCGTGCTTCATGGCGATCACGTGGTCGGCGTACCGGCAGGCCTGGTTCAGGTCGTGCAGGACCATCACGATGGTCCGGCCCTCGTTGCGGTTGAGGTCGTGGATCAGGTCCAGGACGTCGATCTGGTGGGCCAGGTCCAGGTAGGTCGTCGGCTCGTCCAGCAGCAGGACCGGGGTCCCCTGGGCCACCGCCATCGCGATCCACGCCCGCTGGCGCTGGCCGCCCGACAGCTCGTCGACCGCCCGCCCCGCCAGGTCGGCGATCCCCGTCGCCGCCAAAGCGCTGTGCACGGCCTCCTCGTCGGCCTTGGACCACTGCCGCCACCACGTCTGGTGCGGCGACCGGCCGCGCGTCACGAGGTCGAGGACGGTCAGGCCCTCCGGCGCGGTCGGGCCCTGCGGCAGGATGCCGAGCCGCCGGGCCAGCTCCCGCGTCGGGATCGAGTGGAGGGCCCGCCCGTCGAGCTCCACCGCTCCCTTGCGCGGCGCGAGCAGCCGGGCCAGGGCCCGCAGCAGGGTCGACTTGCCGCACGCGTTGGCCCCCACGATGGCCGTGACGCGTCCCGGCGGGACCTTGACGTCGAGGTCGTCGACGACGACCCGCTGGTCGTACGCGAGCTGGAGGCCGCCGGCCTGGAGTTCGGGGATGAGGATCACGGGGGTCAGCCTCCTGAGCCCGCGCGGTTGGCGCGGATGAGCAGCCAGAGCAGGATCGGGGCGCCGAGCACGCCCGTGACGATGCCGACCGGCAGTTCCATCGGGAACAGCCGGGCGGCGGCGAAGTCGGAGCCGGTCACGAACAGCGCGCCGGTCAGGCCCGCCGCCAGCGGGGGAGGCCAGGCGGTGCCGGCCAGGCGCTGGGCGATCTGGGGGCCGGCCAGGGCGACGAAGGCGATGGGGCCGCCGGCCGCCGTGCCGAACGCGACCAGGCCGACGCCGGTGACGAGCAGGGCCAGCCGGACGAACTGGACTCTCGTCCCCAGGCCGACGGCCACGTCGTCGCCGAGCTGGAGGGTGCGGGTCAGGCGGCCGAGCGCCAGGGCGAGCGGCACCAGGACGGCCATGGTGATCGCCAGCGGGAGGGCCTGGGACCAGTCGCGGCCGTTGAGGTTGCCGGTGAGCCAGCCCAGGGCGGCGTGCGCCTGGAACTGCATGCCGCGGGCGATCAGGTAGTCGGTGGCAGACAGGGCCATCCACTGGAGGCCGATGCCGACCAGGATGATGCGGTAGCCGGTGGTGCCGCGCCGCCAGGCCAGCACGTACACGAGGAAGGCCATGACGAACGTGCCGGCCAGGCCGAGGAACTGGGTGCCGACCGTGCCGGTCCAGCCGAAGACGATCCCGGCGACGACGGCCAGGCCGGCGCCCTGGGTGAAGCCGATCATGTCCGGGCTGGCCAGCGGGTTGCGCGTCATCGTCTGGAAGATCGCCCCCGACAGGCCGAAGGCGAACCCGACCAGGACGCCGACGACGGCCCGGGGCAGCCGGAGCTCCTGCACGATCAGCAGCGTGCCGGGGTCGCCGACGCCGACGACGGCCCGCATGGCGTCGGTGAAGGAGATGGGGAAGTCGCCGATCGACACCGACCAGGCGACCAGCAGGAACGTCGCGGCGGCCAGGGCCGCGCAGACGGTGATCAGGCGGGGGCGCAGCCGCCCGGAGACGGGCACCCTCCCAAGCCGGAAGTGCGCGCCGCTCCCGGGCTCGACGGTCTTGGTCGCCATGTCAGACCTCCGCCAGTTTCCTGCGGCGGACCAGCATGATGAAGAACGGGCCGCCCAGGAACGCGATCAGCACCCCCGCCTGCACCTCGATCGGCCTGGCGATCAACCGGCCGACGATGTCGGCCGCGATCAGCAGCGTGGGGGCGATCAGCGCCGACAGCGGCAGCAGCCACCGGTGGTCGGGGCCGAGCCCGGCCGACTGGGCCAGCGCCCGAGCCACGTGCGGCACGACCAGGCCGATGAAGACGACCGGGCCGATCGCGGCGACGGCCGAGCCGGTCAGCAGCATGATGGCGACCACGCCCTGGGTCCGGACCAGCGCCAGGTTGCGGCCCAGCGACGTGGCCACGTCGTCGCCCAGCGCGAGGCTGTTCAGGGCCGGGGCCGACGCGAAGGCCAGGAGAGAGCCGACCACCACGAACGGGAGGATCTGGACGGCCACGTCGCCGTTCAGCCCGGCGAGCGAGCCCGCCGACCAGAAGCGGTAGCGGTCGAGGGCCTCGATGTCCATGAGGACCATCGCGCTGGTCATCGAGCCCAGGAACGCGGTCACGGCGATGCCGGCCAGGGCGAGTTTCACCGGGGTGAGGCCCGAGCGGCCCATGCGGCCCAGCACGAACACCACGACGCTGGCCGCCGCCGCTCCCAGCAGGGCGAACCAGATGAAGCCGTACAGGGTCGCGATGCCGAAGGCGACGATCGAGACGACGATGCCGAACGACGCGCCGGCGCTGACCCCGAGCAGGCCCGGGTCGGCGAGCGGGTTGCGGGTGAGCGCCTGCATCAGGGTGCCGCCGAGGCCCAGGGCGAGGCCGGTGGTCAGGCCGATGGCGGTGCGCGGGCCGCGGACCGACCAGACGACGTTCTCGACGTTCGACGGCACGTCGCCCCCGGTGAGGGCGGCGACGACCTGGCCGAGGGGGACGGCGAGCGCGCCCAGGGCGAGGGAGAGCAGGCAGACGAGGACGAGCAGGGCGACCAGCAGGGTCACGAGCAGCGCGGGCCGGACCCCGGGAGGTGACTTACTGGGAGTAACTGAACCGATCGCCACGAATCCTCATCTTAGGTTAGGCAGCCCTTAACTCTAGCGCCCGGGTTTAGGTATCCTTTCCCAGGAACTTAGGTAATGCTTACCTTAGTAGTGGTGTCCATGGTTTGGGAGGCTCGGTCTTTCGTGTCCGCTATCGATCAGTCGGCGGTTTTCTGGCGCCAGCGCCTGACCCCTCTTCCCCAGCGGCTCACTCTCCCGGTGGACACGGCTCTCCCGCCCGGACCCCGGCAGGGGCGGCGGCCCCTTCCCGCCGTCCCCGAGGCGACCGGGCTGGCCGCCGTCGCGGCCCTGCTGCACCGCTACAGCGGCGCCACCGACTTATTGATCGGGTACGACACCCTCCCGCTCCGCCTGACCGTCACCCCCTCGACCCCGTTCGAGGATCTTGTACGCAGCGTCACCGCCGCCCTCGAGGAGGCCCGAGCCCACGGCCGCCCCGAGGAACTCCCCGAGGTCGCCGTCTCGGTCGGCCCCTGGCCCCGGCCCGCCGAGCTCACGGTGACCTTCGACCGGGGCGAGGTCGTCTTCGACGGGCCCGGCGACCCCGCCCACCTCGCCACCCTGCTGGCGAGCGCGCTCGCCGACCCGCGCACCCCCGTCGCCGACCTCGGCCTGCTCCCCGCCGAGGAGAGGGCGCGCATCCTCGACGGCTGGAACCGGACGGCGCACGCCGTGCCGCTGCGCACCTGGCCCGCCATGTTCGCCGACCAAGTCGCCGCCAGGCCCGACGAGACCGCCCTGGTCTTCGAGGACCAGTCGCTCACCTACGCCCAGCTCGACGAGCGCGCCAACCGCCTCGCGCACGCCCTCATCGCGCGCGGCGCGGGGCCGGAGAAGGTCGTCGCGCTGGCGGTGCCGAGGTCGCTGGACCTGATCGTGGCCGAGGTCGCGGTGCTCAAGTCGGGCGCGGCCTACCTGCCGGTCGACACCGACTACCCGCCGGACCGCGTCGCCTACATGCTCCAGGACGCCGGGCCGGTCTGCATGGTCACCACCGCCGAGACCGCCGAACCGGGCGCTTTCGTGCTGGACGCGGCGGAGACCGTACGGGAACTGGAGGACAGGCCGGCCACCGAGCCGGTGACCGATCTCACGGTCGACAACGCGGCCTACGTCATCTACACCTCCGGCTCCACCGGGCGGCCCAAGGGCGTCGTGCTGTCGCACGCGGGCGTGGCCAAGCTGGTCGCCACCCAGATCGAGCGGTTCGGCATCGGCCCGCACAGCCGGGTGCTCCAGTTCGCCTCGCCGTCGTTCGACGTCGCCTTCTGGGACCTGTGCCTCGGGCTGCTCTCGGGTGGACGTCTGGTCGTCGTCCCCTCGGAGCGCCGGGTCCCCGGCCGCCCGCTGGCCGACTACGCGCACGCCCACGGCGTCACCTTCATGATCCTGCCGCCCGCGCTGCTCGACGCGATGCCCGCCGACGTCACGCTGCCCCCGGCGACGCTGCTCGCGGGCACCGAGCGGGTCTCGCCCGAGCTGGTCAACCGCTACGCGCGCGGCCGGATGATGTTCAACGCCTACGGCCCGACCGAGGCCACCACCAACTCCACGCTCGGCCTCTGCGACCCGGACATCGCGCCGGGCTCCATCGTGCCGATCGGCGTCCCCGACCCGGGGACCCGCGCCTACGTCCTCGACGACCGCCTCAGGCCGGTCCCGGCGGGGGTCCCGGGCGAGCTGTATCTCGCCGGCGAGGGGCTCGCGCGCGGCTACCTCGGACGGCCGGCGCTGACCGCCGAGAGGTTCGTGGCCGACCCGTTCGGCGGGCCGGGGGAGCGGCTCTACCGGACCGGCGACCTGGTCAGGTGGCGGTCTGACGGCCGTCTGGAGTTCCTCGGGCGGGTCGACTCCCAGGTCAAGATCCGCGGGTTCCGCATCGAGCCCGGCGAGATCGAGTCGGTGCTGCGCGCCCACCCCGCCGTCGAGCAGGCCGCCGTCGTGGTCCGCGAGGACCGGCCGGGCGACCGCAGGCTGGCGGCCTACGTCGTGCCGTCCCTCGACGCGGGCGCGAGCGTCGAGGAGTGGAAGGACCTGCACGAACTCCTCTACTCCGCGGCGGCCGGCGACGGCTTCGCCGGGTGGAACAGCATGTACGACGGCCTCCCGATCCCCCTGGAGGAGATGCGCGAATGGCGGGACGCGACCGTCGCGCGCATCGAGGAGCTCGCCCCCGCCAGGGTCCTGGAGATCGGCGTCGGCAGCGGCCTCATCCTGTCCCGGGTCGCGCCCGCCGCCGAGGCCTACTGGGCGACCGACCTCTCGGAGGAGGCGGTCGCCGCCCTCCGCGAGCGCCTCGACCCGGCGCTGGCCGGGAAGGTCCGGCTCAGCGCCCAGCCCGCCGACGACGTCACCGGCCTGCCCGAGGGCTTCTTCGACCTCGTCGTGGTCAACTCGGTCGCGCAGTACTTCCCCGACGCCGATTATCTGAAGCGGGTCATCCGCCAGGCCGGCCGGCTGCTCGCCCCCGGCGGGGCGGTCTTCGTCGGCGACGTGCGCAACCTCCGGCTCCTGCGCACGCTGCGGGCCGCCGTGGAGACCCGCCGCCACCCCGACGACAAGCAGGCGATCCAGGCGGCGACCGGCCGTTCGGTGCTCTGGGAGGGCGAACTGCTCCTCGACCCCGACTTCTTCGCCACCCTCGACGGCTTCACCGCCGACATCCGGGTCAAGCGGGCCCGCGCGCACAACGAGCTGTCCCGCTACCGCTACGACGTCGTCCTGCGGCCGGGCGCCGCCCAGCCGGTGGCCGAGCAGGTCGTCCGGTGGACCGGCCCCGGCTTCGCCCTCGCCGACAACCTGCGCGTGACCGGCATCCCCAACGCCCGCCTCACCCAGGACCTCACGGCGCTCTACGCCGTCGACGACACCAGCCGCCCGGCCGCCGCCGAGGGCGTCGACCCCGAGGACCTGCACGCCTACGCCGAGTCGCAGGGCTACCGGGTCACCGTCACCTGGGACGGCGACGCCGACGACGGCTCCCTCGACGCGGTCTTCACCCGTGGGGAACCCCGCGCGATCTACCGCCCCTCCGGCGGGTTCCCGCTCGCCAACCGGCCCGCCCCCTTCCGGGACGTGACCGCGCTGATGCGGGTCCTGCGGGCGCACGCCGCCGAGTTCCTGCCCGACTACATGGTCCCGGCCGCCTTCACCCCGCTCGACCGGCTCCCCGTCAACACCAGCGGCAAGATCGACGCCGCCGCGCTCCCCGCCCCCGACTACGCCGCCCTCAGCTCCGGGCGCGCCCCGCGCGACCCCCGCGAGGAGCTCCTGTGCGCGCTGTTCGCCGAGGCGCTCGGCGTCCCGGGCGTCACCGTCGACGACGACTTCTTCGCCTTGGGCGGCGACAGCATCACCGCCATCCGGGTGCTCGCCGGGGCCCGCGCCGCCGGGCTGCGGCTGACCTCCCGGGACGTCTTCCGCCACCGCACGGTCGCCGGACTGGCCGGGGTCGTGGCCGACCTGGGCGCCGGGACCGCCGTGACGCTGGAGATCCCCGAGGGCGCCGACACGACCGGCCTCGACGTCGAGGAACTGCTGCCGCTGAGCCCCCTCCAGGAGGGCTTCTTCTTCCACTCGCTCGCCGACGACCACGACGCCTACGTGGTCCAGCAGGTCGTCGAGCTCGACGGCGACGTCGACCCCGAGCGGCTCCGGCGGGCGGCGGAGAAGCTGGTCGCGCGGCACGCGCCGCTGCGGGCCTGTTTCCGGCCGGGGGCCGGCGGCCGTCCCGTGCAGGTCATCCTGCGGGAGACCGGGCTGCCCTGGCGGGAGGCCGCTCACGACGTCACCGCCGAGGAGCGGGCCCGCCCGTTCGACCTGGCCGACGCGCCGCTGCTGCGCTGCGCGCTGATCGGCGGCCGCAGGCTGGTCCTCACCTTCCACCACATCGTCGCCGACGGCTGGTCGCTGCCGGTGCTCCACCGGGAACTGCTCGCGCTCTACGCGGGCGAGGAGCTCGGGCCGGTCACGCCGTACCGGGAGTTCCTGCGCAGTCTCGCCGGACGCGACCGCGAGAGCGCCCTGACCGCCTGGGCGGAGGCGCTCGGCGGCCTCGACGAGCCCACCCGCATGGTCGCCGCGCCGCCCGCGCCGGTGGTCCCGGCCCACGTGCGGGTCGAGCTGGCCGAGGACGTCACCGAGCGGCTCGCCGCCCGCGCCCGGCAGCTCGGCGTGACGCTGAGCACCGTCGTCCAGGGCGCGTGGGGGCTGCTCCTCGGCCGCACGACCAGGCGGGACGACGTCGTCTTCGGCACCACCGTGTCGGGCCGCGACGCCGAGGTCGCCGGGATCGAGGACATGGCCGGCCTGTTCATCAACACGCTGCCGACCCGCTTCCGGTGGAGCCCCTCGGCGACGCTGGCCGACCTGCTGACCACGCTCCAAAACGAGCAGGCCGCCCTGCTCGACCACCAGCATGTCGGGCTGGCCGCGATCCAGAAGGCCGCCGGGCGGGCGGGCGGCGGCGAGCTGTTCGACACGCTCGTGGTCTTCGAGAACTATCCGTCCAGCAGCGGCCTCACGGCGGGCGGGATCCGCGTCGCGGGCGCGGAGTTCCACGACACCGTGCACTATCCGCTCGCGCTGATCGTCAAGCCCGGCCGCCGCCTCGACCTGCGGCTGAAGTTCCACGACGGCCGGGTGCCCCGCGCCGGCGCCGAAGGGGTCGCCGACCGGCTGGCCCGCCTGCTCACCGCCGTCGCCACCGACCCCGGCCAGCGCGTGGCGCGCGTCGACCTGGCCGAGGACCCCGGCCCCCAGCAGGGCGAGACCGTCGAGCTTCCGAAGATCACTTTGACGGAACGCATCTCGGCACAGGCCGCCCGGACCCCGCACGCCCTCGCGGTCGTGTACAACACCACGCAGCTCACCTACGCCGAACTCGACGCCCGCGCGACCGAGCTCGCGGCCAGGCTTCACGCGGGGCGCGGGGACATCGTGGCCGTGGCGGTGCCGCGTTCGGAGCAGCTCATGATCGCGCTCCTGGCGGTGCTGAAGTCGGGCGCGGCCTACCTGCCCATCGACACCGGCTACCCGGCCGACCGCATCGACCACATGCTGACCGACAGCGGCGCGACGACGGTCATCCGAGGGCGAGAGCTGAATGTCGAAATTTCGCGGAGCTCGGGCGGCGAAAGCTGCCCGACCCAGCCCCAGGCCCCCGCTCCGGCTCAGGACCCGGCGCCCGTTTTCGATCAGGCTCGCCCCGGCGACCCGGCCTACCTGATCTACACCTCCGGTTCCACCGGGCGGCCCAAGGGGGCGGTGGTCTCCCACGAGGCCATCGTCAACCGGCTCGCCTGGATGCAGGCCGCCTACCCGCTCACCCCCGGCGACCGGATCCTCCAGAAGACCCCCGCCAGCTTCGACGTCTCGGTGTGGGAGTTCTTCTGGGCGCTCTGCGAGGGCGCGGCGGTCGTGTTCGCCAAGCCCGACGGGCACCACGACCCCGCCTACCTCGCCGAACTGATCAGCGCCGAGCGCGTCACCACGATGCACTTCGTGCCGTCGATGCTGGAGGCGTTCCTCGCCGCGCCCGAGATCACCGCCGACCCGGCGTGGAGCGCCTCCCTCAGGCGGGTGTTCTCCTCGGGCGAGGCCCTCCCCGGCCAGGCCGCCCGCCGCTGGACCGACCTGACCGGCGTCCCCCTCCACAACCTCTACGGCCCGACCGAAGCCGCCGTCGACGTCACCTTCCACCCGTACACGCGGGAGGAGAACGACGTCACGGTCCCCATCGGGAAGCCGGTCTGGAACACCGGGCTCCGGGTGCTCGACACCTGTCTGCGGCCCGTCCCCGACGGCGTCCCCGGCGAGCTCTACCTGACCGGGGTCCAGCTCGCCATCGGCTACCACGGCCGTCCCGGGCTGACCGCCGAGCGGTTCGTCGCCGACCCCTTCGGCAGCGGCGGGCGCATGTACCGCACCGGCGACCTCGTCTCGCGCCGCCCCGACGGCACGATCGACTACCTGGGGCGCACCGACCGCCAGGTCAAGCTGCGCGGCAACCGCATCGAACCCGGCGAGGTCGAAGCCGCCCTGGCCGCCGTCGACGGGGTCGCCCGCGCGGCCGTCACGATCAGGGCCGGCGCCCTGGTGGCCTACGTCGTGGGCGACGTCACCGAGGACGAGGTCAGACAGGCCGTCTCGGAGCGGCTTCCGGCCGCCATGGCGCCGGCGGCGTACATGATCATGGATGCTCTTCCGCTGACCCCCAGCGGGAAGCTCGACCGCGACGCCCTGCCCGCGCCCTCGGCGCGCAGGGCGGCGGCCCGCGCGGCCGGGAACCCGCGCGAGGAGCTGCTGACCGCGATCTTCGCCGAGGTGCTGAAGCTCGGCGAGGTCGGCGCCGACGACGACTTCTTCCTGCTCGGCGGCGACAGCATCAGCTCGATCGGCGTCTCCAGCCGGGCCCGCGCGGCCGGTCTGGCCGTCAGCCCCCGCGACGTCTTCGACCACCGCACCCCGGCCGCGCTGGCCGCGAACGCCGGAGCGGTGACGGCCGTCGCGCTGGCGGCCTCGGAGCTGGACCTGACCGAGGAGGAGCGCGCCAGGCTCGGCGACCTGGAGGTGTGGCCGCTGGCCCCGCTCCAGGAGGGCCTGTTCTTCCACTCGAACTTCGACGACGGCGACCTCGACGTCTACACCGTCCACGAGACCTTCGACCTGGACCGCCGCCTCGACCCCGACCGGCTCCGCGCGGCGATCGAGGCGCTGCTGGAGGCGACGCCGGGCCTGCGGGCCGGTTTCACCAGCGACGGCCTGCGCCGGCCGGTGCAGTTCATCGCGACCGGCTACGAGATCCCGCTGGAGGTGCACGACGACCCGGAGGACCTCGACGCCCTCATGCGGGCCGAGCGCCTCAAGCGGTTCGACCTCGACCGGCCGGTTTTGTTCCGCGTCCTGCTCATCCGCCTGCCCGACCGCGACCGCCTCGTCATCGGCCGCCACCTGCTCCTCTGGGACGGCTGGTCGGCCTGGCTGTTCCTCGACCGCCTCTTCTCCCTGTACGACGACCCCGCCCGGGAGCCCGCGCGGAGCAGCTACCGCGACTACCTGACCTGGCTCGACAACCAGGACACCGCCGTCGCGACCGCCGCCTGGCGCACGGCCCTGGCGGGCCTCGACGAGCCGACCCTGCTCGCGCCGGGCGACCACGACCCGGTCATCCCCGAGCAGCTCGACCGCGACCTGCCCGGCACGCTGCGCGAGGTCGCCCGGGGGCAGGGCCTCACGCTGAACACCCTGTTCACCACCGCCTGGGGTCTCACGCTGGCCAGCGTCACCGGCCGGAGCGACGTCGTGTTCGGCACCACCGTCGCCGGACGCCCGTCCGAGGTCCCCGACGTCGAGAACGTCATCGGCCTGTTCCTCAACACCGTCCCGGCCCGCATCGCCTTCGACCCGGCCGAGCCCGTCGGCGCGCTGCTCCGGCGGGTGCAGGACGAACGCCTCGCGCTGATGCCGCACGAGTGGCTCGGCCTCGGCGTCGTCCAGGCCGAGACCGGGCACCGCAGGCTGTTCGACACGCTGTTCGTCATGCGCGACGGCGACACCCGGGAACGCCTCGCCGACCTGCGCGACCGCCACGGCGCGACCGCCGTCGCCAACGTCGACGCGACCCACTACCCGGTCAACCTGATCGTCACGCCGGGCGAGCCGACCAGGGTCACCCTGGCCTACCGCCCCGACCTGATCTCCGAGGGGTACGCCGCCGGCCTGCTCGACCGCTTCGCCCTGATCGTCACGCGGCTGGCCGCCGACTTCACCGCCCCGGCCGGGCGTCTCGACACCTCGCTGCCGGGCGAGACCGCCGACCCTCACGAGAACCGCGTCGAGGAGCCCACCGACACCGTCGCCGACCTGCTGGCCGCCCAGGCCCGCCGGACCCCCGACGCCACGGCGCTGGTCTACGGCGAGGTCACCGTCACCTACGCCGAGCTCGACGCGCGGATCAACCGCATCGCCCGCCTGCTGATCGGCTGCGGCGCCGAGCCGGAGGCCGTCGTCGCGCTGGGCCTGCCCCGTTCGATCGACATGGTGGCGGCGCTGTTCGCGGTGCTGCGGACCGGCGCGGCGTACCTGCCGCTGGAGCTCGACCACCCCGACGACCGCCTGGCCGCCATGCTCGACGACGCCCGGCCGGTGGTCCTGGTCACCACGCCCGAGGTGTCGGCCCGGATCGCGGGCGACACGCCCCGGGTGTACCTCGACCGGCTGGAGGACCACGAGGCCGGCCCGGTCGAGGTCCAGTTCAGCCTCGAACACCCCGCCTACGTCATCTACACCTCCGGCTCGACCGGCCGCCCCAAGGGCGTCGTCACCCCCTACCGGGGCCTGACGAACATGCAGCTCAACCACCAGAGCGAGATCTTCGACCCGGCCGTGGCCTCGGCTGGTGGCCGCCGCCTGCGGATCGCCCACACGGTGTCGTTCGCGTTCGACATGTCGTGGGAGGAGCTCCTGTGGCTGGTCGAGGGCCATGAGGTGCACGTCTGCGACGAGGAGCTCCGCCGCGACGCCCTGGCGCTGGTCGCGTACTGCGAGGCGAACCGGATCGACGTCGTCAACGTCACCCCGACCTACGCCCACGTCCTCATCGAGGAGGGGCTGCTGGAGGGCCACCGGCCGCCGCTGGTGCTGCTCGGCGGCGAGGCCGTGTCCGACCACGTGTGGTCGGTGCTGCGCGACACCGAGAGGACCTACGGCTACAACCTCTACGGCCCGACCGAGTACACGATCAACACGCTCGGCGGCGGCACCCACGACAGCGACACCCCGACCGTCGGCACCCCCATCAGGGGCACCCGCGCGCACATCCTCGACGGCTGGCTCCGGCCGGTCCCCGAGGGCGTCGCGGGGGAGCTCTACATCTCCGGCATCGGCCTGGCGCGCGGCTACCTGCGCCGCCCCGGCCTGACCGCCGAACGCTTCGTCGCCGACCCGTTCGGGCTGCCCGGCGAGCGCATGTACCGCACCGGCGACCTGGTCAGACGGCGACCGGACGGCAACCTCGACTTCCTCGGCCGCACCGACGACCAGGTGAAGATCCGCGGCCACCGCATCGAGCCGGGCGAGGTCGAGAGCGCGCTCACCCGCCTGCCGCAGGTGGCCCAGGCCGCCGTGGTCGTGCGCGACGACCGCTTGGTGGCCTATCTCGTGCCCGCCCCGGGAGACCGCCGCGAGACCGAGAGCGACCAGATCGGCGAGTGGCAGGAGATCTACTCCGACGAGTACGAGGAGATCGGCACCGCCGTCTGGACCGAGGACTTCGCCGGCTGGGACAGCTCCTACGACGGCGCCCCGATCCCGCTGGAGCACATGCGCGAATGGCGCGAGGCCACGGTCGACCGCATCCGTTCGCTGAACCCGCGCAACGTGCTGGAGATCGGCGTCGGCTCCGGCCTGCTGCTGTCGAGGCTCGCCCCCGAGGCCGAGAGCTACTGGGCGACCGACTTCGCCGCCCCGGTCATCAGGAAGATCGGCGAGGACCTGAGGCGCGACCCGGCGCTGGCCGCCAAGGTCACCCTCCGCCACCAGGCCGCGAACGTCACCGACGGCCTGCCGCGTGACTTCTTCGACACGATCGTCATCAACTCCGTCATCCAGTACTTCCCGAGCCTCGACCACCTGACCGAGGTCATCGAGGGCGCGATGGCGCTGCTGCGGCCGGGCGGCGCGCTGTTCGTCGGCGACGTGCGGAACCTGCGGCTGAACCGGCACTTCCACGAGGCGATCCAGGCCGTCAAGGGCGGCGACGCCGACCGCAGCCTCGCCCTGGAGAAGGAGCTCCTGGTCGACCCCGACTACTTCACGGGCCTCGGCCACCCGGTCGACCTGCGCACCAAGCGGGGCCACCGGCACAACGAGCTGTCCCGGTACCGCTACGACGTGGTGCTCCACGCCTCGGACGCCGACATGTCGGTGCGGGACGTCCCGCAGGTCGCCTGGCCCGACTTCACCGGGTTCGAGGGCCGGCCGATCCGGGTCACCGGCATCCCCGACGCCCGGCTCGCCGAAGGCGGCGTCGAGACCGAGTTCCTGCACACGTTCGGCCCGGCCGTCACCACCTGGTCATCCGAGCCGGGCTGCTTCGAGGCCGTCTTCCTGCCGGAGATCCCGCGCGCGCTCGACGGCGTCTACCGGCGGACCGGGGGAGTCCCCCTGGCCAACGACCCCGGCGACGCCCGCCGCTCCGCCGCCCTGGTGGCGGCGGTCCGCGAGGACGTCAAGCGGGAGCTGCCCGACTACATGGTGCCGGGCGCGTTCGTCGTGCTGCCCCAGCTGCCGATGAACGACAACGGCAAGCTCGACGTCACCGCCCTCCCGAACCCCGAACCGGTCACCGGCGGTGGCGGCCGGGCCCCGCGCACGCCGGTGGAGGAGACCCTCTGCCGCATCTTCGCCGAGGTCCTCGGCCTGGCGGAGGTCACGGCGGAGGACGCGTTCTTCGAGCTCGGCGGCCACTCGCTGCTGGCCACCCGCGTGGTCAGCCGGGCCCGCGCCGAGCTCGGGGCCGAACTCGCCATCAGGGACCTGTTCGAGGCGCCCACCCCGGCCCTGCTGGCCGAGCGCGTCGCGGGCAGCGCCCCGGCCCGCCCGGCGCTGACCGCCCGGCCGAGGCCCGAGCGCGTCCCGGCGTCGGCCGCCCAGCGCCGGTTGTGGCTGGCCGAACGGCTGTCGGGCGGCGACGCCTACCACTTCCCGCTGGTCGTGAGGTTGCGCGGCGCGTTCGACGCGACCGCGTTCGAGCAGGCGCTGAACGACGTGGCCCGCCGCCACGAGGTGCTGCGGACCGTCGTCCGGGAGGTCGAGGGTGAGCTCCACCAGGTCGTCACCGACCTGACGGTGACCCTCGGCGACGACCCCCGCAGGCCCTTCGACCTGGCGAACGAGCCGCCCGTGCGGGCCTCGGTCGAGCGGACCGGTCCGGACGAGCACGTCGTGACGATGATCCTGCACCACATCGCCACCGACGAGTGGTCCGACCGCCCGTTCCTGCGCGACCTGGAGACGGCCTACCGCGCCCGCCTGCTCGGGCAGGCCCCCGCGTGGGAGCCGCTCAAGGTCCAGTACGCCGACTACACCCTCTGGCAGGACCGCCTGCTGGCCCAGGAGGGCGACCGTCAGCTCGCCTTCTGGCGCGACCGCCTCGACGACCTGCCCGAGGAGATCGCGCTCCCGCACGACGGCCCCCGCGTCCCCGGCGGCGCGTCGGGCCTCGTCCGGGTGGACGTCCCGGCCGCCGACGCCCTCAGGGAGCTCGCCGCCGCCACGGGCACCAGCGTGTTCATGGTCCTCCAGGCCGCGGTGGCCGCGCTGCTGCACCGGCTGGGCGCGGGCGACGACATCCCGATCGGGGCGCCGATCGCGGGCCGTACCGACGAGGGGCTCGACGACCTCGTCGGGTTCTTCGTGAACACGCTCGTCCTGCGGGCCGACGTGTCCGGCGACCCGACGTTCGGTGAGCTGCTCGACCGGGTGAAGGAGGCCGACCTGGCCGCCTTCGCCCACCAGGACCTCCCGTTCGAGCGGCTCGTCGAGGACCTCAACCCGCCCCGCGTGCCCGGCCGGAACCCGCTGTTCCAGGTCATGATGGGCTACCACCACCGGCCCGGCGGCGACCCCGACGTGCTGGGCCTGGAGACCGAGTGGATCGACACCCGGATCGAGACGGCCAAGTTCGACCTCGACTTCACCTTCGTCGACGGTCCCCGCATGACGCTGCTGCTGGAGTACGCCGAGGGCCGCTTCACCGAGCGGACCGCCGCCGATATCGCCGCCCGCGCGCTGAAGCTGATCGAGGGCCTGCGGCTCGACACCCGGGTCAGCGACCTGCCGATCCTGCTGGAGAGCGACGTCGCCCTCCCCGCCGGGCCGCGTGGACTCCCGTTCCGGTCGATCCCGGCGATCGTCGAGGAACTGGCGGCGGCCCGGCCCGGCCAGACCGCCCTGGTCACCGCCGACCGGAGCTACACCTTCGCCGAGCTGGCCGCCCGGGTCCGCGCGGTCGCGGCCCACGTCGTGGCCAAGGGCGCGGGGCCGGAGAAGGTCGTGGGCCTGGCGGTCTCCCGGGCCGAGATGGTCCCGGCGATCCTGGGCGTGCTGGCGTCGGGGGCGGCCTACCTGCCCATCGACCGCGGCTATCCGGCCGACCGGCTGGCGTACATGATCGCGGACACCGGGCCCGTCTGCGTCCTGGCCTCCCTCGACGGCGTCGAGGGAGACGTCGGCGTCGCGGACGTGCACCCCGACGGCGCGGCCTACGTGATCTACACCTCGGGCTCGACCGGCACCCCGAAGGGCGTCGTCGGCACCCACCGGGGCATCGCCAACCTGTTCGCCAGCCACGCCGGCAACCTCATCCCCGAGGAGCCGGGCAGAGCCCTGCACGCCGCGTCGTTCAGCTTCGACGGTTCGTGGGAGCCGCTGCTCTGGCTGCTGGCCGGGCACGCGCTGTACGTGGCCGACGAGCAGACCATGACCGACCCGGCCGCCCTGCTCGCCCTGATCGAGCGCGAACGGCTCGACTACGTCGACCTCACCCCCACCTACCTGCGCGAACTCCTGCACCACGGGTTCCTCGACGGCTACGCGCCCCGGGTGCTGTCGGTCGGCGGCGAGGCGACCCCGCCGGAGCTGTGGCAGTGGCTGAAGGACCGGCCGGGACTGACCGTCCACGACCTCTACGGCCCGACCGAGTGCGCGGTCGACGCCTACGGCTGGCACGACGGCTGGGCCGCCCCGGTGGCCGGCATCCGCGTGTACGTGCTGGACGGCCGTCTCCGCCCCCAGCCCGCCAACGTGCCGGGCGAGCTCTACCTCGCGGGCCCGGGGCTGGCGCGCGGCTACCTCAACCGGCCCGGCCTGACCGCCGAGCGCTTCACCGCCGACCCCTTCGCGGCGGGCGAGCGCATGTACCGTACCGGCGACCTGGCCCGGTTCCGCCCCGACGGCACGCTCGAGTTCCTCGGCCGCGCCGACGACCAGGTCAAGCTGCGCGGCTTCCGGATCGAGCTCGGCGAGATCGAGGCCGTGCTCCGCGCCCACCCGGCCGTCGCCCAGGCCGCGGTGATCGTCCGGGACGAGACGCTGGTCGCCTACGTCGTCTCCGCCGCGACCGAGGACGACCTGCGGCGGCACGTCGCGGCGCAGGTGCCCGAGCACATGGTTCCGGCGGCGTTCGTCGCGCTGGACCACCTGCCGAGGTCGGTCGCCGGGAAGCTCGACCGCCGGGCGCTCCCGGCCCCCGAGCGGAGGGCCACCGCGTCGCGCCGTCCCCGGGACGCCCGGGAAGAGGTGCTCTGCGCGGTCTTCGCCGACGTGCTCGGCACCCAGGTCGGCCCCGACGACGACTTCTTCGCCCTCGGCGGCCACTCGCTGCTGGGCATGCGCCTGGTCAGCCGCGTCCGCGCGGCCCTGGGCGCGGAGGTGTCGCTCCGGGCGGTCTTCGACGCGCCGACCCCCGCGCGCCTGTCCGGGCTGCTCGGCGACGCGGCCCGGCCGGGCCCGGTGGCCGTCGAACGACCCGAGTTCACCCCGCTCTCCTACGCCCAGCGCCGGATGTGGCTCCTGGACCGGATCGATTCCGGCGGCGCCTACGAGATCACCATGGCCTGGCGCCTGGAAGGCTCGCTCGACGTCGGCGCGCTCCAGAGCGCGCTGGACGACGTCGTCGAACGGCACGAGGCGCTGCGGACCGTCTTCCCCGACCGGGACGGCGAGCCCTACCAGCTGATCCTCCAGAACGTCACGGTCCCGCTGGTCCACGGGCCGGTGACGACCGGGTTCGCGCTCGACCGCGAGATCCCCGTCCGCGCCCACCTCCACGACGGCGTGCTGACCCTGGTCGTCCACCACATCGCCACCGACGAGTGGTCCGACGCGCCGTTCAGGCGGGACCTGGCGCTGGCCTACAACGCCAGGCTGGCCGGACACGCCCCGGCCTGGGCCCCGCTGAAGGTCCAGTACGCCGACTACACCCTCTGGGCCTCCGAGGGCGACCCCGGCTACTGGGCGGAACAGCTGCGCGACCTGCCCGACGAGCTGGCGCTCCCGGCCGACCGGCCGCGTCCGGCGGAGAGCTCCTTCAGGGGCGGCCTGGCGGGCTTCACCCTCGACGCCGGCCTGGAGGCCAGGCTGCGCGAGGTGGCGCGGGCGCACGGCGTCAGCATGTCCATGCTGGCCCAGGCGGCGGTCGCCGCCCTGCTCAACCGGATGGGGGCGGGGGAGGACATCCCGCTCGGCACGCCGATCTCGGGCCGTACCGACGAGAGCCTCGAAGACCTCGTCGGGTTCTTCGTGAACTCGCTCGTCATCCGGGCCGACCTGAGCGGCGACCCGAGCTTCGCCGACCTGCTGGCCCGCGTCCGCGACACCGCGCTGGCCGCCTACGAGCACCAGGACGTGCCGTTCGAGCGGCTCGTCGAGGTGCTCGACCCGCCGAGGTCGCTCGCCCGCCACCCGCTGTTCCAGGTCATGGTCGTCTACCTGACCGGCCAGACCGGCGCGCCCGCGCTCGACGGCCTCACCCTGACCGAGGTCGAGGTGGCCCAGGACACCGCGAAGTTCGACCTGAGCGTCGACTTCATCGAGCGCGAGGACGGCGTCGAGGGCTGGATCGAGTACAGCGCCGACCTGTTCGACCAGGCCACCGCCGACCTGCTCGCCGCCCGGCTCGTGCGGCTCCTGCGCCAGGTGGCCGCCGACCCCTCCGTGCCCGTACGCCACCTCGACGTCCACCTCGAAGAGCCCCCGGCCTTCACGAGCGTCGAGACCCCGGCGGCCACCCTGCCCGAACTGTTCCGCACCCAGGTCAGCCGCACGCCCGACGCGCTCGCGCTGGTCTTCGGGGACACCCGCCTGACCTACGCCGAGTTCGACGCCCGCGTCGAGGAGACGGCCAGGGTCCTGGCCGGGCTCGGCGCGGGCCCGGAGACCACCGTCGCGGTGGCGCTGCCACGCTCGATCGAGCTGGTCACGGCCCTGTACGCCATCCAGCGCGCCGGGGCCGCCTACCTCCCGCTCGACCCCGGCCTGCCCGAGGAGCGGAAGCGGTTCATGCTGGCCGAGGCCGGCCCCGTGCTCGTCATCGACGGCCCGCTCCCGACCGGCCCGCACGGCGACCTGCCCGAGCGGTACGACCCGCGCAGCCCCGCCTACTTGATCTACACCTCCGGCTCGACCGGCCGCCCGAAGGGCGTCGTCGTCCCGCACGCCGGCATCGCCAACCGCCTCCAGTGGATGCAGGCCGAATACGGCCTGACCTCAGGCGACCGCGTCCTCCAGAAGACCCCGGCGAGCTTCGACGTCTCGGTCTGGGAGTTCTTCTGGCCGCTCATGACCGGCGCCGCGCTCGTCGTGGCCCGGCCCGACGGCCACCGCGACCCGGCCTACCTGGCCGATCTGATCGAGCGGGAGGGCGTGACGACGGTCCACTTCGTGCCGTCGATGCTGCGCGCGTTCCTCGACGTCTTCCCGGATGTCTTCCCGGATGTCTTCCCGGGTGTCGAGGCGCGGGGCCTGAAGCGGGTGCTCTGCTCCGGCGAGGCCCTCCCGTCCGACCTCGCGGCCCGGTTCCACACCCTGATCGACGCCGAGCTGCACAACCTCTACGGCCCCACCGAGGCGTCGGTCGACGTCACCGCCGTCCAGGTGGCAGGGGACGAGGTCACGATCGGCCGGCCGATCTGGAACACCCGCGCCTACGTGCTGGACCGGTGGCTCCGGCCGGTCCCGCCCGGGGTCGCCGGGGAGCTCTACCTCGCCGGCGTGCAGCTCGCGCGCGGCTATCTCGACCGGCCCGCCCTGACGGCCGAGCGGTTCACCGCCGACCCGTTCGTGCCGGGGGAGCGCATGTACCGTACCGGCGACCTGGCCCGCTGGAACCGCGACGGCACGCTCTCCTACCTCGGCCGCACCGACCACCAGGTCAAGATCCGCGGCTTCCGCGTCGAGCTCGGCGAGATCGAGGCGGCGATCGGCGGCGTCAACGTCGTCGTCGCCCGCGACGACCGCCTGGTCGCCTACGTCGTCGGCGAGCCGCGCGACCTGGACCTGGCGCGGGTGCTGCCCGGCCACATGGTCCCGGCCGCCGTCGTCTGGCTCGACGCGCTGCCGCTGACCACCAGCGGCAAGCTCGACCGCCGTGCCCTGCCCGATCCCACGTTCACCGTGGGCGACGCCCTCCCCGCCAACCCGCGCGAGGAGGCGCTGGCAGGGGTGTTCGCCGACGTCCTCGGTCTCGGCCGGGTCGGCGCCGACGACGACTTCTTCGCCCTCGGCGGCGACAGCATCGTCGCGATGCGCCTGGTCAGCCGGGCGCGGGCGGCCGGTCTCGCGCTCACCCCGCGCGACGTCTTCAGGCACCGTTCCGTACGCGGCCTCGCGGCGGCCGCCTCCCCGGTGACGTCCGACGAGCGGGCGGTCTCCTTCTTCACCCCGGCGGAGCGCGCCGAGTTCGGCGACCCGATCCTGCCGGTGACCCCGCTCCAGGCCGGTCTGCTCTTCCACGCCTCCTACGACGACGAGGACGTCTACACCGTCCAGGTCGTCTACGAGATCACCGGCGAGGTCGACGCCCCCCGCCTTCGAAGGGCAGGCCAGGCGCTGCTCGACCGCCACGAGAACCTGCGCGCCGGGTTCGGCCACCTCACGTCGGGCCGCCCGGTCGCCTTCGTCCCCGAGCGGGTGGAGCTCCCGTGGCGGGAGATCGCCCCGGAGGACCTCGACGCCGAACTCGCCGCCGAGCGACGCCGCTTCCCGGTCTCCGAACCGCCGCTGCTGCGCCTGATGCTGGCCGGGAACCGCCTCGTCCTCTCCCACCAGCACGTCCTCCTCGACGGCTGGTCGCTCCCGGCGCTGATGGCCGAGTTCACCGCCCTCTACGAGGGCCGCCCGCTGCCGGAGGTCCGGCCGTTCCGCGACCACCTGGAATGGCTGGCCCGTCAGTCGGTTCCCGACGCCCGGCGAGCGTGGGCGGAGGCTCTCGACGGCGTCGAACCGACCCTGCTCGACGCCGGAACCCACCGCCCGGCCCTGCCGCAGCTTCACGAGGTGCGGCTGTCGGCGGCCGAGACCGACCGGCTGACCTCCTACGCGCGGGCCAGCGGCCTCACGCTCAACACGGTCGCGCAGGGCGCGTGGGGCCTGCTGCTGGCCCGCCTCACCGGCCGGGACGACGTCGTCTTCGGGGCCACCGTCTCCGGCCGCGACCTGCCCGGCTCGGAGTCGATGGTCGGCCTGTTCATCACGACCGTCCCCGTGCGGGCCACCCTGCGCGAGGGCGAGCGGATGACGGCGTACCTGACGAGACTCCAGGACCGGCAGGCCGGGCTCATCGAGCACCAGCACCTCGGCCTGGCCGGGATCCAGAAGGCGGCCGGCACCGGCGAGCTGTTCGACACCCTGATGGTCTTCGAGTCCTACCCGGACGCCGGCGGCCACGACCGCTTCACCCCGGTCGCCCACCACGACGCCACGCACTATCCGCTGACCTGGGCCGTCGAGCCCGGCGACTCGGGGCTGGTTTTGACGGCGGAGTTCCACGGCGACCGCGCCAGGGCCGAACGCGTCGCCGACGCCCTGGTGGAGATCCTCAGGCAGGTCGCCGACGACCCGGTCGTCGGCACGCTCGACGGCCTGGCCCCGGGGGAGCGCGCCTGGCTGCTCGACCGGGGAACCGGCCCGGTCCTGGAAACGGGCGGGACCGTCCCCGAGCTGTTCGCGGCCCAGGCGGCGGCCACTCCTTCGGAGGTGGCCCTGGTCGCGGGCGGCCGGTCGTGGACGTTCGCCGAACTCGCCACCTCGGTCGAATCCGTCGCCAAGGCGCTGGTCGCACGCGGCGCTGGCCCGGAGAAGATCGTCGCGCTGGCGCTCCCGCGCACCGCCGACCACGTCGTCGCCATCCTGGCGGTGCTGCGGTCGGGAGCCGCCTACCTGCCGATCGACCCCGGCCTGCCGGAGGCGCGCGTCGCCGACATGCTCGCCGACGCCTCGCCGGTGCTGGTCCTGGAGACCCTGGAGAGCCTCGACGGCTCCGGCGACCTGCCGACGAGCTACTCAGGTCAGAGCCCGGCCTACGTGATCTACACCTCCGGCTCGACCGGCCGCCCGAAGGGCGTCGTGGTCACCCACGCCAGCCTCGCCAACCTGTTCCACAGCCACCGCGCCGACCTCTACGACCGCGTCAAGGCCACGACGGGCCGCCGCCACCTGCGGGTCGGCCACGCCTGGTCGTTCTCCTTCGACGCGTCCTGGCAGCCGCAACTGTGGCTGGTCGACGGCCACGCCCTCCACGTCGCCGACGACGAGACCCGCCGCGATCCGGTCCTGCTGGAGCGCTTCGTCCGCGACCACGAGATCGACTTCATCGAGGTCACCCCGTCGTTCCTGGCCCAGATGCCCGGCCTGCTCGACGACGGCCCGCTGTCCCTCGTCGGCGTCGGCGGCGAGGCCGTGACGGACGGCCTGTGGGCCAGGATGCGCGACGGCGTCAACCTCTACGGCCCCACCGAGGCCACCGTCGACGCCCTGGTCGCCCACACCCGCGACAGCGACACGCCCCTGGTCGGCCGCCCGGTCGCCAACACGCGGGCCTACGTCCTGGACGCCGGCCTGCGCCCGGTCGCCCCCGGGGTGACCGGCGAGCTCTACCTGTCCGGCGCGGGCCTGGCCCGCGGCTACCTGAACCGCCCCGGCCTGACCGCCGAACGGTTCACCGCCGACCCCTTCGCGGCCGGGCAGCGCATGTACCGCACCGGCGACCTGGCCCGCTGGACCGCCGACGGCAGGCTCGACTACCAGGGCCGCGCCGACGACCAGGTCAAGGTGCGCGGCCACCGCGTCGAACCGGGCGAGATCGAGGCCGTGCTGAGCCGCTGGGCCACCCAGGCGACCGTGCAGGTGCGGGACGGCAGGCTGATCGCCTACGTCGTCGGCGCCGTGGCGGGGCTCCGGGAACGGGTGTCCGGGGAACTCCCCGACTACATGGTCCCCAGCGCCTTCGTCGAGCTGGACCGCCTGCCGACGCTGCCGAACGGCAAACTCGACCGGGCCGCGCTCCCGCCCCCGTCGTTCGCGCCCTTCGAGAGCCGCTCCCCGTCGGGGGAGGCCGAGCAGGCGCTGCTGGCGGTGTTCGCCGAGGTGCTGGACGTGCCCGGCATCGGCGTCGAGGACGACTTCTTCGCCTTCGGCGGCGACAGCCTGGTCGCCATGCGCGTCATCGCCCGGGCCCGCGCCGCCGGCTGGACGGTCACCGCCCGCCAGATCTTCGAGTCACGCACCGCCGAGGCGCTGGCCCGCGTCGCGGAGCGGCGGGCCATCCCGCTGACCCCGATCATGCGCCGCCTGGTCGAGCGCCCCCACATGGAGGCGTTCTGCCAGTCGGCCGTGATCCGGCTCCCCGAGGGCCTGACCTCTCCGGAGTTCGACGCCCTCCTTGGGAAGGTGGCCGACCGTCACCCGATGCTCCGCTCCCACCTGGCCGACGACGGTCTCCACATCGGCGACTTCGTCACCGGCGACCTGGACCCGCGCGCGGGCCGCATGGTCAAGGCCGACTGGCTCGGCGACCGCGTCCGGCTGTCCATCCACCACCTGGCCGTCGACGCGGTCTCGTGGGGCGTCATCCTCGACGACCTGGCCGCCGCCTGGCGCGGCGAGGACCTGCCCCCGGTCCCGGTCCAGTTCCGCCAGTGGGCCACGGCCGGGGACGACCTCCCCGCGCTCGGCGTCCACGGCACCGTGGGCGAGGCGGTGAGGTCGTCCACCGTCGTCCCCGCCTTCGAGGTCACCGACGCCCTGCTGGTCGAAACCCTGCGCACGGCCTTCGGCCGCGACGTCACGATCGAGGTCGAGGGCCACGGCCGCGACGGCGACCGCGACCTGTCCCGCACGGTCGGCTGGTTCACCCGCGTCACCGTCCACGGCGACGGCGAACCGGAGGTCCTGCTGAACTACCTCGGCCGGGTCACCCCCGAGGAGGGCGACTGGACCGCCGACTCCTCTGCCGACGAGGTCGCCGACCACCCGGACGCCCCCCTGAGTCACCCGTACACCATCGACGCCGTCACCATGGACGGCGTGTTCACCGCGACCTGGACCCGCGCCCCCGGCGCCCCGGACCTGGCCGACACGTGGCGCGACGCGCTCACCGAGAAGGGAAACCCCGCATGAGCACCAACCCGTTCGAGAACCCCGACGGCGTGTACCTCGTCCTGGTGAACGAGGAGGGCCAGCACAGCCTGTGGCCCGAGTTCGCCGACGTCCCCCCGGGCTGGACGGTGACCTTCGGGCCGGCGGGGCGGCAGGCCTGCCTCGACCACATCGAAGTGACGTGGACGGACATGCGCCCGGCCGGCTTGCGCTAGCGGGAAGAGGAGAGGCCGGGTCCGCCCCTCGGACCCGGCCTTCTGTGGTGAACCGCCCGGTGCCTCAGAATCCGCTGGACAACGGCCTGGTCACTTGGCCGTTGTTCACGAACTGGCCGTTTCCCAGGTACGGGGCGACCCGTTCCCAGACGGCCTCCACCGGCACGTCAGCGGTGGACTGCACCACGGAGAAGAAGAAATCCGTATCGGAGCGGAAGCTCTGTGACGGGTCCCACGGGTCGAAACCGCCCGGCCGCCACACCGAGTTCTCGTACAAGGACTGGGATGTCACGTAGTGGTACTGCTCCAGGCAGCCCATGGTCTGGAGGAAAATCCCGTACAGCGCATGCTCGGTCCACGGCAGGAGGTCGATGAGAGCGTCGACGGCGAGCCGGTGGGTGGGGACGCTCTTCCAGGCTCCCGGACGTGCGATCCGGCAGATGTACCGGAACATCCGGTTGACGGCGTCCACGTTGAACAACCCCGGTGTGAAACCGAGATATCCACCGTTCCACGTCGTCCGCAGGACGGCGGACGACCATTCGTACCATTCGGGGTGGATCCCGGTATCTGTGGCGCACAACCAGGCGCGGCCGTCGGTGACGAAATCAGCGACCTTCGCTTTCTTGACCAGGAGAACATCCGCGTCCAGAGCGAGATAGAAGTCACTGTTCACGAATGAGGAAATCGCGAGCTTGACGACCTGTTGTTTGAACCAGTCGCGTTCGCACAAGCGGCTCAGGCCGGGCACCACCTCGTCTTCGCACACCACGTGATAAGGCCCACGGGGGCATCTTTTGGTCGCCTGATTGACCAGAGACGGCGGCACCACGACCCAGCAGGTCCCGATGAGTTCACTCCCGAATGTGGCCAGGCTCGGATGGAGCAACCTCTCGAATCGCTCCCAGTCGTGGGTGGCCACAGGGAGGACAGCGTCGATCCTGCTGCCGTCGTCGGTCGTCATGGTGCTCCTCGCCATCGGCGGTATCCGTGGTGATCGCGTGATGATCCGATCGGTGGCGGTCCCGTCAGGGGCGAATTCGGGCGAACTGCCAATGGACCGACGGTCAGCCGATGTTTCCGTAGTCGAGCCTGCCACACAATGGTGGACAATCTTCGCGATACACGGAAGCCCTGTTCACAGCCCTCAACGCCTTTGAGAATCTTCCTTGACACGGCCTCGAGCCGTGTGATGGATTTGCCTGGATTACGCCTATTCTCGACGCGGGCTACTGACACACGGAGGTGGCGGCAGTTGTCGGGACCGGCTATAAGCGCCCAGATGGTTGATCGTGAACATGAGCGCGCCACCCTTCTCGATCAGCTTGAGCAGACGGTGCGGCATCGCGTCGCCAACGTCGTCGTCCTGCGCGGTGAGGCGGGTGTCGGCAAGACCCGGCTCCTCCATGATTTCACCGAAATCGCCGCCGGTCTTTATCCCGAAGAAGAGCTTCTGGTCGGTTATGGGCAGGCGATGCTGAACTCGCTCGCCTCCGATTCCTTTCAGGCGGTTCGCGAGTGCCTGCGGTCGCTCGCGCTGCGCGCCGACCGTTCCGGATCCCGGGATCTGCTTTACCGCATCGCCGACTCCTTCCGCCAGCACGCGCCCGACTGGATCGAATCCGTCCCGGTGGTGGGGGGCATCCTCGCGGCCGGGATAAGGACCGGCCAGGCCGTTGTGGAGTCCGGGAAGTCGTCCCTCAACATGAACAGCCAGCTCGATCAGTTGATCCGTTTCGTGGAGGGACTGACGGAACGAGGACCTCTGCTCCTCGTCCTCGACGACCTGCACTGGGCGGACACCGCCACGATCGATCTGCTGATCACGATGGCCCTGCGCGTCGAAGGCCCGCTCATGCTGGTCCTCGCGTATCGGTCCGACCACCTCGGGGCCGGCGAGAACGCGGAGACCCACCCCTTGCGGCGCGCGGTGTTCCGGCTGCGCCGCTACCGGCCCAGCTGTGCCGAGATCGACCTGAAGAGGCTTTCGGGACAGGACACCGAACTGCTCATCCGCCAGGCTTCGCATCAAGGAACGGGACCGTCCTTATCCGCGCGTTCAGTGCGGCAAATCGTGCGCCTGAGCGCCGGCAATCCGCTGTTCGCCGAATCCCTGGTGCAACTCGGTGACCATGCGGTGGCGGCACACGCGCGCACTCCGGCGCAGATCACCGCGGTCCTGGACGAACGCCTCTCTTTTCTCACCTCCGCCGACCAGCGTTTGCTGGAAACCGCGGCGCTGATCGGGTACAGCTTCGAAGTCGAATATCTGGCCCGGCTCGCCCGTCTCGACATCGACGACGTCTATGAGCGCCTGGACGCGCTCATGCAGAACCACGGCCTGGTCCGGCCCGCCGACCCGCGCGGTCAGCATGACCGCTACACGATTCACCATCCTCTTCTGGCCGAAGTCCTGCGCGAACGCGGAGCGTTGAACGGCCCGCGCTGGCGGCGTCAGCATCAGAAACTGATGGAGATTCTGGAGGACGAGTCTCCTTGGGATGACGAATTGCAGGTCCGCGCGGTCGCCGTGGCCCTGGCCGCCGGCCGCCAGGAGAAAACCTACGACTTCGCCGTCACCGCCTGCCGTCGTCAGTTCGTGCTCGGCGCCGTTTCCAAGGCAACGGAACTCGCCCGGATCGCGGTCGACGCGGACGGAACCCTGGAGGCGTACGGATTGCTGGCCGAATATTTGGCCGCTGAAGGGGATCACGTCGGTGCGGCCTCCGCCTGCGCCGCCGGATTGCAATGGGCTCGCTCGAATTCGGTGGAGCGTGAACGGGAGGACGCGGTCCGGTTGTGGTGGGCGCGGAATCTGCGCATGACCAACAGCTGGGAGGAATGCGAACGACTCCTGGAACAGCTGGAAGCGACGCAGGCCGGACCGTCCGAGGTTCTGGCCGAAACGCTGATGTTGCGTGCCGAAATCGCACTATGTGGTCCCGTGCAGGACACCGGGCGCTGCATCGAGCTCTGCGATATGGTCGCGGCCATGAGCGGCAACCCCGAGCTGCAGTCCCGGGCGCATGGTCATCGGGGGCTGGCTCACCTGGCGGCCTCTGATCATGCCTCCTCCGAGGTCTGGCTGATCAGGGCGATAGAAGTGGCACGGGACCGAAATCATCCTTATGCCGAATACGAAGCCGTGCACTGGCTGAGCAAGAAAGCGATGGCCTGCCTGGAACTCGACCGTGCCCAGCAGCTTCTCGAGGAACTCGCCCACAATTCCAGCATTTCCGGTGTGGCGAGCGAGAGCCCCTGGCACCTCCGCGACTCCAGCAGGGTGCTCGCCCTGCAGGGCAGGGTGGCCGACGGCGCCCGGGTGCTGGCGCGCTACTTCGACGCCTCCGCCGACCACTCCCTCACCCAGACCGTCATCACGCTCGCCTGCCAACTCCGCGAGCTCGAGGACCTGCACGGCTGGCAGGTCGGCCAATCGATGCTCGCCGAACTGATGGCGGCCTGCGATCGGGACATGGTGGACCCACGGCGGAAGGAGATGCTGGCCGGCTGTCTTCAGGTGCTCTCCACTCACCGGCCGGGCTGGGACCCGGTGCACTTCTCGGTCGAGAACCTGAATGTGACTATGGCCGAGGCCGTCGCCGCGGACGCGATATTCCGGTTCGACGTCCCCGACCTCGCGAGCCTCCGTTCCGTACTCTCGGGCAAGTCGTGAAGGACCTCTCCCAAGACGAGTTCTCCCTGGCGCCGGGCATCGTCATGCTCAACCACGCGTCGTACGGCCTTGCCTCCCGCCGGGTCATCTCCGCGGCCCAGGCGATGCAGTACGAGATCGACTCCGACCCGACCGCGCGGTTGGGCGCGGCACTCCTCGGACCGCTCCGGCGGCATTCCGAACTGCTCGCCGAGACGATCGGTCTGCGCCCTGCGGGCATGACCCTCTGCACGAACGCCACGTCCGGGGCCGCGGCCATCATCTCCTCGGCCGCCTTGAACGAGTCGTCGACGGTGGTCGCGCTGGAGACCGAATACTCGTCGATCCTGCGCGCATGGGAGGTCGCGGCCGAACGGTCCGGGGCGACGATGATCCGGATCCCGGTCCGGTTGCCGTTCGACGGGCCGGAGCAGCTGATCGAACAGATGGAGGCCGCTGTCCCGGGTGACATCGCCTACCTGCAGACGAGCCTGGTGAGTTCCTCCTCGGCGGTGCGCTTTCCCGTGAGCGAACTCGCCGCCTGGGCACACGATCGCGGCGGGCGGTTCGTCCTCGATGCCGCCCACGGACCCGGTCATGTGCCGTTCGACCCTGGCGGCTGGGACGCCGACGCCATCTTCGGCACCGTCCACAAATGGTTCCCGACGCTCCGCCCCGTCGGTTTCCTCTGGCTGAAGGACGACCTGATCGAAACCGTCCGACCGGCCGAGGTCTCACTCACCTGGGACGCCGCCGATCTCGTCGAACGTTTCTCCTGGCCGGGAACCTTCGACCCTGTCTCCCGGCTCTCCCTGCCGGTCGCGGTCGAGCAGTGGCGCCAATGGGCCGGCCGAGGCGCCTGGGAGGAGTGTGCAGGCCTCGGCGACGCGGCCGTGGAAGCGCTCACCTCCATCGGCGCCCGGCCCACTGCGACACCCTCCTACCAGCCCCCTCGGCTCCGCGCTTTCGTCCTCGACCGGCTGACCGTCTCCGATGTGAAAGAGCTGATGACTCGGGCGGGGATCCGCCCCTGGGTCGGACCTGGCGCCGACGGTGAATGCATCCTGCGCATCGCCACCCACGTCTACAACGACCTCACCGACATCGAAGCCGTGGTCTCGCAGCTCAAAGGAGCGCTCAGATGATGAACGACTTCGAGATCCCCGCGCGGCTGATCAAGGGGATCGTCTTCCTCTACGGCGAGGACAACGCCCACAGCCTGCTCACGGCGCTGCCCCGTCGCATCAGGCTGTACGCCCGGCGCTGGGACCTGCACCTCCAGGGGATGGCCGAAGGCGGCGCCATGTCCTGCTGTGTCTTCTGCACGACGCCCGAGGGCACACCCGCCGTCCTGAAGATCCCCTTGGACAAGGCGGCCGGGCGTTCCGAGATCCGCCAGCTGGAACGACTGCATTCCACCTCGGCGGCTCCTCAGGTCCTCCGGAGCGCGACCAGCTCCGGCGTCTTCCTGATGAGCCGGATCCTCCCCGGCACGACCGCCTGGGCGGCCAGCGGTTCCGAAGACAGCCAGAAATACGGTGACCTGCTGCGTCGCCTCAAATGCTCCGCTCCCTCGCTCGGCCCCCGGCTCAGGGACATGTCCCAGGTCGCGAGGATGCGGCTCGACTGGGCCCGGCAACATTTCGCCGACGGCAACTACAGCGGTGACCTGGCCTCCATCGAGAAGGCCGAAAAGGTCCTCGACGTACTCCTCCGCACCACGACCACCCGTGACATCCTCCACGCCGACCTGCAGCCCAAGAACGTTCTCCAGGGCCCTCACGGCTGGTATGCGATCGACCCCCTCGGCGCCATCGGCGACTTCAACGCTGAAGCCGCGCTCTGGGTCGCCGTCCAGGACGGCCCTGCCACGATCGAAGATCGCCTCGTCGAACTGCGCGACCACGAACTCCTCGACCCCGACCGCCTCCGCGCTTGGACCTATGTGTTCGCGGTCGCCGAATTCCGCCCCTCCATGCCTCCGTTCGCGTACCGCATCGAGGATTTCCTCCGCCGGGCGAATCCCGACGACGTGATCGGCCACGTCATCAATCCAGCTCCCACTGCCACCTGCCCGGCATAGCGACTCTGCCGCCCCGTGATCGCTGACATGGACTGACCGGATCGCGCAGGCCGTCTCACCGGCGCGGCGACCGCCCGGAGTCGGGCGTGAGAAGTCATTCGACGGGGCGGGGCGCCGGCAGACGCCACTTCGTCTCCGGGCGGGAGGCCTTCACCACGGCGGCCAGAGTGATCTCCTGGAGGAGGGCTTTCTCGTGGTCGTGCACCTTTTCCAAGATCTCGGTCAAGGGCCCGGAGACGCCGGGAAAGACGGCGGGCGGCTCGACGCCCTCCGTCACGTAGATGACGTCGGCCATGGAGATCAGTTCCGGGGCGCGGGCGAGCCAGTAGCCGCCTTCCGGGCCGCGGGCGCTCTGGATGAGCCCGGCGCGGCGCAGGTGCAGGAGGATGTTGTCGCAGAAGCGCCGGGGGATGTCCTGTTCGGTGGCGATCCTCGCGGCGGGCAGCGGGCCGTCGCCGGCGGCCAGCGCGACCATGGCGCGCAGCGCGTACTGGGTGCGGGCGGAGATGCGCATCAGATGGCCTCCGGCGGGCCTGACCTCGAGCGCGACACCATTCTTACCGCCTTTCGAGCACGTGGGCCAATGGGCTCAGCCCGGCTCCGACGGAGACCGGGCTGAGTCGTGAACGGGGTGGTGGTCAGGCGGGCGCGCGTTCGCCCTCCTCGGCGGCGCGGCGGCGGGCCTCCTCCTCGACGGCCCGGCCGGACTCGTACTCCTTGTCCTTGCGGTACTCCTTGACCGAGTAGGCGATGGCGGCGGCCCACAGCACCGCGATGGTGAGGTACGCGGCGGCCTGCACTCCGCCGGAGGCGTCGATCCAGTCGCTGCGCAGCAGGGTGCGGACGTTGGTGAGGATGATGACGCCGCCGACGGCGGAGCCGAGGATGCGCGGCGGGATGTGCCGCACCAGCCAGGCGGCGATCGGCGCGGCGATGACGCCGCCCAGGAGCAGCACGCCGACCCAGGCGAAGTCGATGTTCTCCGAGCCGATGCCGACGAGGAAGCCGAGGCTGGCGGCGATGGCGACGAGGAACTCGCTGGTGTCGATGGAGCCGATGACCTTGCGCGGGGGGATGCGGCCGCTGGCGAGGATGGCCGGGGTGCCGACCGGGCCCCAGCCGCCGCCGCCCGTGGCGTCCACGAATCCGGCGACGACGCCGAGCGGGGCGAGGAAGCGCTTGCGCAGCGGCTTGCCCAGGTTGCCGCGCGGGAGACCCCACGCGGTGAAGCGGATGAAGATGTAGACGCCCAGCGACAGCAGGATGATCGACATGATCGGCGCCGCGACCTCGGTCGAGAGGCTGGAGAGGAACGTCGCGCCGGCGAAGGCGCCGGCGGCCCCCGGGATGCCGATCTTCGCGACGACCTTCCAGTCGACGTTGTCGAAGCGCCAGTGGGAGATGCCGGAGGCGAGGGTGGTGCCGATCTCCGCCAGGTGCACGGTGGCGGACGCGGCGGCGGCGTTGGTGCCGATCGCGAGCAGCAGGGTGGTCGAGGTGACGCCATAGGCCATGCCCAGTGCGCCGTCGACGAGCTGGGCGGCGAACCCGACCAGTGCCAGCAGGATGAGTGACCGCACCACATCTCCTTTTCAGATTATTCCTACTTTGTATGTAGGAATAATCGTCGCAGTCAAGCCCCTCTGCGGCTTCGGGAAAATGGTTGTATGGTCGAACCATGTCGGAGGAGCGGGACCTTCAGGAGGCGGTGGCGCGCTTCGTGCGGGCGTTCGGCCTTCACCAGCCCGACCGGACCCCCTGCGGGCAGCCCGTCCCGGTGTCCGAGGCCCACGCGCTGGGCGAGCTGGCCAGGGACGGCGCGCTGCGGCAGAGCGAGCTGACCCAGCGGCTCCGGCTGGAGAAGAGCAGCACCAGCCGTCTCGTCACCCAGCTCATCAACCGGGGCTGGGCCGAGCGGACCCCGGCGCCCGACGACGGGCGCGGCGTCCTGGTCCGGCTCACGCCGCAGGGGGCCGAGGCGGCCGAACGGCTCGCCGAGGCCAGGGGACGGCGCTTCGCCGCCGTCATGAACCGCGTCCCGGAGGGTGAACGCGCCGACGTGCTGCGCGCCCTGACGATTCTCACGGAGGCCATGGATGAGACGTAGACGGACGCTCTTGCTCGCCGCCCTCGCCGGTGTGCTCGCCGTCGCCGCCGGGGTGTACGCCGGCATGGACCGGCGGGCCGGCGTCGCTTCCAGGGGCCGCGAGGTGATGCCGTTCGACCTGGAGGTCACCACGCACCGCTTCGCGCCGTCCGCCTCGGGCGGGGTGCAGACGGTGACCTCCGACGACCCCGCCGACGTGCGGCAGGTCACGCTGATCCGCGCCCACCTCGCCGAGGAGGCCGCCCGCCTCGCCCGGGGCGACTACGGCGACCCCGCCTTCATCCACGGCGGCGAGATGCCCGGCCTGCGGCAGCTCCAGCAGGGGCACGGCGCCGTCGACGTCCGCTACGCCGAGGTGCCCAGCGGCGCCCGGATCACCTACCGCACCACCGACCCGGCACTGATCACGGCCCTGCACGCCTGGTTCGACGCCCAGGTGACCGACCACGGCCGCCACGCCGAACACGGACAACCGTCGGAAGGAACCCGGTGACCGTCACGATCCGGCGCGCCGGACCCGGGGACGCGGCCACCGTCCACGGCCTGATGCGCGCGCTGGCCGAGCAGCAGGGCCACCCCGACGCCGTCACCGCGACCGCCGCCGACCTCGCCGCGGCGCTCCGCCGCCCCGACGTCACCTACCTGCTCGCCGAGCGGGACGGCCGGCCGGTCGGCTACGTCTCCTGGCTGGAGCGGATCAGCTTCTGGTCCGGCGACGACTACCTGGCGCTCGACGACCTGTTCGTCGTGGACGCGGCCCGCGGCCAGGGCGTCGGGGAGCGGCTGATGCGCGCCGCCGCGGAGATCGCGAAGGGCCGGGTGATCCGCTGGGAGGTCGGCGAGGCCAACGCGGGCGCGCGGCGGTTCTACGAGCGCATGGGCGCCCAGCTCACCTCGAAACAGATCTGCCGCTGGCAGCCGTCATGACCCCAGCTCCCGGTGAGGACGCGGCCGTGGGAGGTCTACACGGTCGAGGCCGACGCTCCGGCCTGCTGCTCGCCGTCGTGACGCCGGGCCGGCAGCAGGCGGGCGGCCAGGGCGTAGGCCGGGGCGTAGAGGACGAAAGGCGTCGCTCCGGCGCCCCGGTAGCAGGCCGACTCGTGGTCACCCGAGGGCGGGCACACGGACAGATCCGAGAACAGGGCGACCAGGTTGGCGCCGGCGTTCGCCGTCGCGAGGACGATCAGCGCCCCGGCCACGACACCGGTGAGGCGGGGCCGCCGCCAGACCGTCGCCGCGACGACCAGCACCGCCGGCAGCGCGAAACCGATCGTGAGGATCTCCGCGTGCAGGACCGTCACCGCCACGTCGAAGACCGCCGAGCTCAGATACCCGACGCCGATCCCCTGCGCCAGGGAGAAGAAGCCGATCCCGTCCCGCACGGAGATGTCGTAATAGAAGCCCGTGTACGTGATGAGCGCCGCCCCGAAATAGGCCATGCCCGTCGGTAACAGCGCCAAAGCCACGGCAGCCACCCCACGCGTCCACATGCGTCGAAATCCTAGATCCATCACGAAGGAGGCCGGGCCCGCGCGGGCCCGGCCTCCGGTCGTCTCAGGGTGGACGACGCCTAGTCGGCGGCGGGCTCCACCTTGGTCGCGGGGTCGCCGTCGACGGCCTGGGCGAGCTGGGGGACCAGCCGGTCGAGGACGTAGGGCAGCGACAGCACCGTCACGAAGGAGAAGGCCACGCCGTAGTTGGTGCTCTCACCGACGAAGACCTCGCGGCCCTCCTTGGTGACCTTCATGTCCTTGTAGACCTCGTCCTTGTGCAGCGTCTCGACGTCCTTGGTCGTGTCGGGCACCGTCCAGATGATGAGGTCCTGGTCGAGGAGGTCGGCGCGCTCCTTGGAGATGCTGGCGCCGAACTTGTCGCCGATCACCGAGTCGAGGTCCTCGGGCAGGCTGAAGCCGAGGGAGACCAGGTTGCGGGAGCGGGTGTCCTGGCTGCCGTACACGAAGAAGCCCTCGTAGGGCGTGGCCACGACGGCCTTCTTGCCGGCGAACTCGGGGTGCTCGGCGGCCATCGTCTTGAACTTGGTCTCGACCTCGGCGACCAGCGCGGTCGCCTCGGTCTCCTTGCCGAGCGCCTTGCCGATGGTGGTGGTCTGCTCCTGCCACGGGATGCCGTAGTCGTTGTACGCCGCGGGCTGCGCCACGACGGGGGCGAACTTCGACAGGGTCTCGTACTGCTCCTTGGTCAGGCCCGAGTAGAGGGCCAGGATCAGGTCGGGCTTGAGGGCCGCGATCTTCTCGACCTGCGGGCCGGTGCCCGGGTCCTCCAGCAGCGTGGGGACCGGCGCGCCGTTCAGCTTCGGCGTGGCCCACGGGCCGACCGCGCCGGGGAAGCCGCCGAACCAGTTGGTGGTGCCGACCGGGACGACGCCGAGCGCGATGGCGGCGTCCTGGTCGGTCAGGCCGACCGTGAAGACGCGGGAGGGCGCGGCCGGGATGGTGGTGGAGCCGAACTTGTGCTCGATCGTGACGGGGAAGGCGGCGGCGGGGGCCGTCGTCCCGGCCGGAGGGGCGGCCGGGGCCGACGCGGCGGGGGTTGCCGTCTCCGACGACGACCCGCAGGCGGCGATGGCGCCGAGCAGGAGGGAGGAGGCGAGCACCGCGGCGAACCGGATGCCTCTCGTTGTGCCGAGCATCGAAATTCCTTATTCGAGGGGGTTTCCATTACCGGGGCGGACTCCGGACCACGCTTCCCAGAGGGAGGCGTACCGGCCGCCGGAGGAGCGCAGCTCGTCGTGCGGGCCGCTCTCCACGATGCGTCCGCCGTCCATGACGACGACGCGGTCGGTCGCCGCCGCCTGGGTGAGGCGGTGGGCGACGACGAGGGCCGTGCGGCCCTCGACGGTGGTCTCGATGGCCTTCTCCAGCACCCGCGCGCCCGCGCTGCCCGCCTCGGCGGTGGCCTCGTCGAGCACGGCGACCGGGGGGTCGGCCAGGATCAGCCGGGCCAGGGCGAGCTGCTGGATCTGGGTGGCGGTGAGGCGGTGGCCGCCCTCGCCGACGACCGTGTCCAGGCCCTCGGGGAGGGTCTCCGCCCAGGTCAGCGCGTCGACCCTGGTCAGGGCCTCACGCAGGTCGGCGTCGGTGGCGTCGGGCCGGGCGAGCCGCAGGTCGTCGGCCAGCGGACCGGCGAAGACGTGGACGTCCTGGGTGACCATGCCGACCTCGCCGGGGACGGCGACCGTGCCGGTCAGCGGGCGGTGGATGCCGGCGATCAGGCGGGCCAGGGTCGTCTTGCCCGCGCCGCTCGCGCCGACCAGGGCGACCCGTTCGCCCGCCTCGATCGACAGGTGGACGTCGTGCAGGACCGGGCGGCCGGGGTCGTAGGCGTGGCTGAGGTCCCGGACCTCGACGCGCTCCGAGACGGGCCGGTCCAGGGGCTCGGGTTCCGGCTGGTCGATGACCCCGACCAGGCGGGCCAGCGCGGCGCCCGCCGACTGGGCGTCGTCGATCAGCACCAGCGCGGTGTTCACCGGGGCGAACAGGGAGTGGAAGTAGAGGGCGGCGGCGGTGGCCGTGCCGATCGAGGCCGTGCCCGAGCGCACCATGAGGAACCCGGCGACCAGCACGGCGGCCAGGCCGGCGTATTCGGCGACGTGGAGGCGGCTGTAGAAGCGCAGCACCAGGTTGACGCCCTGGAGCGTCAGGTCGACCGCCGTGGTGGAGCGCCGCGCGACCCTGGCCGTGTGGTCGGCCTCCAGCCGGAACGCCCGCACGGTCGCCGCGCCGCCGATGGTGTCGAGGAGCTGCTGCTGCTGCGCGCCGCCCGCCACGCGCTGCCGGGCGTAGAGGGGGCCGGCGTTGCGGACGTACCAGCGCGCGGTGTGCCACTGGATCGGCACCGAGATGAGCGCGGCCAGCAGGAACCGCCAGTCGAGGATCGCCAGCGCCCCGAGCGTCAGCACGATCGCCAGGCCCGACCTGGCCATCTCCGGCAGCGCGACCCGGACCGCCTCGGCGATCAGCGAGACGTCGCCGGTCACCCGGGCGGTCAGGTCACCCGACCCGGCGCGCTCGACCTGCTCCAGCGGCAGCCGCAGCGCCCGGTCGACGAACCGCTCGCGCAGCCGGGCGAGCAGGGTCTCCCCGAGGCGGGACACCAGCGCGAGCCCGACGGTCATCGCGCCGCCCTGGGTGACCGCGACGGCGACCAGCCCGAGCACCGGCATCGTGATCGCGGACGCGGCCTGCCCGCCCGCGACCAGGTCGACGATGTGGCCCAGCAGCGGCTGGGTGAGCAGCCCGATCGAGGTGGCCACGATCATCACGGCGAACCCGCCGGCGGCCAGCGCGCGATAGGGGCGCATCAGGCCGATCAGCACCGCGCGGGTGCGGGCCGCCGTGGCGACGGGGAGGAGTTCGCGGCTCATGCGAGCACCGCCGTCCGGTAGGTGGCGTTGCGGCGGACCAGGTCGGCGTGCGGGGCGGCGTCGGTGATCCGGCCGCCGTCGAGCAGCACCACCCGGTCGGCCACCGCGAGCAGCGCGGGGGAGGTGGTGACCAGGATCGTGGTGCGGTCGCGCCGGACCTCCCGCAGCCGGGAGGCGATGCGCGCCTCGGTGACCGCGTCGACCGCGGTGGTCGGGTCGTGGACGACCAGCACGGCGCGGTCGGCCGCCAGCGCCCTGGCCAGGGCGACCCGCTGGCGCTGACCGCCCGACAGCGACTGGCCGCGTTCGGCGATCCGGCCGTCGACGCCGCCGGGCAGCTCGTCGGCCACTTCGTCGGCCCCGGCCGCCGCCATCACCTCAGGGTTGGCGTGGCCGACGTTCTCGCGCAGCGTGCCCTCGAACAGGTCGGCGTCGTGGTCGGCGACGAGTAACACCGCGCGCAGCGCGGCCGGGTCGAGGTCGGCCAGGGCCACCCCGTCGAGTTCGGCCGTGCCGTCGAACGGGGTGGTGCGGCCGAGGCAGCGCAGCAGGGCCAGCGCGTCGGCCGGGTCGACGGCCGCGACGCCGAGGACCTCCCCGGGGGCCACCTCCAGGTCGACGCCCTTCAGGGTGTCGTGGGCGAGGTCGCGGAGGCGGAGCGCGCCGCGTACGGGAGAGGGCGGTTCGGAGGTGCCGGCGGCGACGGCGTGCGGTGCGGCGAGCACCTCCGCGATGCGGGCCGCCGAGGCCCTGCCCATCGCGAACTGGGCGTTGACCCAGGCGAAGACCTCCAGCGGGCCGATGAGGAACAGCGCGAGGCCGACGGCCGCCACGAGTTCGCCCAGCGTGATCTCGCCGGAGGCGGCCAGCCGCCCGCCGACCAGCGCCACGACGGCGATGAAGACGCCGGTGAGCGCGATGACCAGACCGGTCTGGAGCGCTTCGGCGCGGGCCGCGTGCAGCGTGGCCATGAGGGAGTCGCCGCTGGTGACGCGGTAGCGGGCGACGGCGGCCGTCTCCGCGCCGATGCCCTTGAGCACCCGCAGGCCCTTGACCAGGTCGGCCGCGACGCCGGACGCGTGGGCGGCGCGATCCTGCTGGTCCTCGCTCGCCTTCTCCAGCGGCTTGCTCAGCAGGTGGCCCAGGAACAGCAGCAGCGGGGTGCCGGCCAGCACGACCAGCCCGAGCGGCACGGAGATGCGCAGCAGCACGACGGCCGCGACCACGATGCCCATCAGCGCGGACACCGCCAGCATCACCGACATGTTGACCGCGCCGACCCGTTTGGCGTCCTCGGTGGCGGTGTTGGTCAGCTCGCCGGGAAGGCGCCCGTTCTCCGCGCCGCCCCGGGCGTCGAGCACCCGCTCGACGAGCTCCATCCGCAGCGCGTGGGCGGCCTTCTCGGCGGCGCGCTCCCCGGCCCGCGCGCCGAAGCGGTAGGAGAAGGAGAGCGCGACGTACACCACGGCGAGGACGACGAGCCAGCGCGCCAGCGCGGGCAGGTCGCCGCGGGCCACGCCCTGGTCGATGACCACGCCGATCAGCACCGGGACCATGACCTCACCGGCCTGATGGGCCGCCCCCAGCACGGCGCCGGTGACGACGTCACGGCGCTGCCCCGAGATCGCCCGTCGCAGGACAGCCCTCACCCGTCACCCTCCGCCTCGCCCTCAGTAAAACTTAGGTAAGGCTACACTAACCATCAAGTGGCAGGCCAGCGGGTGGCGCCGTGGCAGCGACGCCACCCGGCCCCCTTACCCGGACGGTCGGCTCATGTTCCGCACGCCTCCTTCAGGGCGTTGCCCTGCCGCCGCAGAGTGGTGTCGAGTTTCTTCACGTTCTCCTGGCGGAGCCGGTCGGACTCCGTCTTCGCGAGCCACTGCTCGGCGAAGGTGTCGCCTGCCGACGTCGCCGGGGTCGGCCGGAACTCGGCCATCGTCGACTCCACGTCCTTGAGCGCCTTCTTCACCCCCGCGTCGTTCGCGGCGGCCACGACGGGGGTCAGGCGCGATCCGACCGCCCTGGCGGTCTCGCCCACCACCTCCTCGGGCGCGACGGCGGTCATGCTCAGCGCGTACCGGATGAGCTTGTGACCGTTCTCGCACGCCTTCGCGTCGGCCTCGCTCAGCCCGCCGCACCCGGCCAGCAGTAGCACGCAACCAGCGGCCAGCAGCCGCCGCATCAGACCCTCACCTCGCTCCTGGCCGGGGCGGCGGCGACCCCGGCGGCGGTGATGCCGAGCGCGACCAGCACGTACAGGCTGATGGCGAGAGTGGTGCCGAACCGGTCGAGCAGGGCCAGCGCGATGATCGGCGCCAGCGCCCCGCCGAGCACGCCCGCGAGCTGGTAGCCCATCGACGCGCCGCTGTAGCGCAGCCGGGTGCTGAACAGCTCGGCGATGAACGCGGCCTGCGGGCCGTACATGGCCGCGTGGCAGGCCAGCGCGACGATCGTGGCGAACGCGATGAGCACGGACGACCGGCTGTCGAGCAGCGGGAAGAACGCGAACGCCCACACCGCCGCGCCCGCGACCCCGGCCAGGTAGACGGGCTTGCGGCCGACCCGGTCGGACAGGGCCCCGAAGAAGGGGATGAGGAAGAGCTGGCAGGCCGACGCGACGAGGACCGCGTTCAGCCCCGTCTGCCGGTCGAGATCCAGCGTGCCGGTGACGTAGGTGAGGATGTAGAGGGTGAACGTGTAGAACGCGACGTCCACCCCGATGCGGGCGGCGATGGCCGACAGCAGGGCGCGCGGGTGCGTGGTGATCACGTCGAGCAGCGGCATGCGGGCCTTGGCGGGCATCTCCGCGTACAGGGGCGACTCGGAGACCCGCACCCGGATCCAGAGCCCGACCCCCACGAGCACGCCCGACAGCAGGAACGGGATCCGCCAGCCCCACGACAGGAACGCCTCCTCGGAGAGCGTCGCCGACAGCACCCCGAGCGCCCCGGCCGCCAGCAGGTTCCCGGCGGGCACCCCGACCTGCGGCCAGCTCGCGTTGAAGCCCCTGCGGTCGGCCGAGCCGTGCTCCATCGTCATGATCACCGCGCCGCCCCACTCGCCGCCGAGGCCGAGCCCCTGGAGGAACCGCAGGGTCACCAGCAGGATCGGCGCGGCCACGCCGATGGCGGCGTAGGTCGGCAGCAGCCCGATGAGGAACGTCGCGACCCCCATCAGCAGCAGCGTCACGACCAGCACGCCCCGGCGGCCGACGCGGTCGCCGAAGTGGCCGAACACGATGCCGCCGAGGGGGCGGGCGACGAAGCCGACGGCGTAGGTGGTGAGGGCGAGGAGGGTGCCGGTGAGCGGTTCGAACGTCGGGAAGAAGACCTTGCCGAAGACGAGGGTGGCGGCGGTGCCGTAGAGGAAGAAGTCGTACCACTCCAGGGAGGTCCCGATGAGGCTCGCGACGATGACCCGGCGGGACTGGGAGGTTGCCATGACGCTCCTTTCGCTGGCTTCCTTCAACATAAGAATCGTTGAACAATTCGACAAGGGTTTTGTCCCCATGTTTTGCTGGTGACTGTGCGTGAACGAACGACCGGGCCCCACCTCCTGAGAACCAGCACCGCCGAACTCGTGGCGGGCGTCCTGCGCGACCGCATCGCCCAGGGGGTCTACGAACCCGGCGAACGCCTCTCCGAGGAGGCCATCGGCGCCGAACTGGAGATCTCCCGCAACACGCTGCGCGAGGCGTTCCGGCTGCTGGGCCACGAGCGGCTGCTCGTCCACAAGCTCAACCGGGGGGTCTTCGTCCGGGTGCTGTCCGCCTCCGACGTGCGGGATCTCTATCTCGTACGCCGCGTCATCGAGTGCGCGGCCGTGCGGAACGGCGGCGGGGGAGACGTCGCCGCCTGCCGTGAGGCGGTCGACGACGGCGAACGCGCCGCGGCCGAAGACCGCTGGCGCGACGTCGGCACCGCCAACCTGCGCTTCCACCAGGCGCTGGTGGCCCTCCACGACAGTTCGCGGCTCGACGAGCTGATGGCCCAGCTCATGGCCGAACTGCGGCTGGTCTTCCACGTGATGGAGAACCCGCGCGCCTTCCACGAGCCCTTCGTGGCCCGCAACCGCACGCTGGTGGGCCTGCTGGAGGAGGGCCGGTGGGCCGAGGCGGAGACGTTCCTGTCGGACTACCTCGACGACGCCGAGGCCTTACTGCAGGAGGCCTTCAGCTCAGGATCGCCATCCCGGCCGGTGGGAGGCCGACCCTGACCAGGGCCCTGCCGTCGTGGTGCACCACCGACGGCGGGGTCGTCTCGCCGTAGAGCACCGACAGCACAGAACCCTCCGGGTGGAACGGCCGGTGCACCGTGACCAGCGCGGTCACCGGCTCCAGCGTCGGGTTGAGCGCGACCAGCACCTCGTGGTCGTGCAGGATCCGCGACCACGCGGTCAGCTCGCCGGTCGCCGGGAGCCGGAACGCGCCGCCGGCCGAGATCTCCCGCAGGTACATCCGCCCGCGCCGCAGCGCCAGCCCCACGCCGTCGGCGCGGTTCCGCACCGCCGCCAGGGCCCTGATCCGCCTGTACGCCGGATGCTCCGGATCGAAGAAATGACACCCCTCGGTGCCGAACGCCCCGAACGACCCCCCGAACATCGACTCCCGGACGTACCGGTCGTCGCCCCCCGCCGGCGACGCGCCGTCGAAGGCCTGCTCGGTGCCGTAGTAGACACACGGGATGCCCAGCGTGGTGAGCTGCACGCCCACGGCGTGGGCCACCTGCGCGTCCGCGTGGGGCCCGGCGTTCCCGGCGGAGAAGCGCCGCCGCTCACGCCCGACCATGTCGTGGTCGTCGAACATCGTGACGTGGTAGCGCCCGGTCTCGCGGTGGCCGCCGAGGATGTCGTGGCCCTGGTACTGAGCGAAGAACGCCCGCGGGTCGGCGAACCCCTTGACCAGCCCCGCGATCATCGCGGCGGGCTCGCCGATGTCGAGCACGGCGTCGACGTTGCGGCCGAAGATATCGAGGTAGTCGCGCGCCATCGCCGCGCCGCCGGTCACCTCGCCGAGCAGCAGGAAGTTCTCCTTGCCGACCGACTCGGCGTACTCGCGGATCGCCCCGCAGAAGTTCCGCGACGCCTCCCACGGCACGTGCTTCACCGTGTCGATCCGGAACCCGTCACAGTCGGTGACCGAGATCCAGTGCTTGTAGACGTCGACGATCGCCGACAGGACCTCGTCGCGCAGTTCGAGGTTCTTCAGCGTCTGGAAGTCGCCCCGGCGGAACTCGACGTCGGGGTGGAGCGGGTCCTCCCACGGTTCGGGATCCCAGCGGCCGATGCTGCCCGCCCGCGTGTACCACTCGGGGTTCTGGAACGCCTCGGGCCAGACGCCGTCGTCCCTGCCCGCGATCTTCGTGACGCTCCCGCCCTCGGCGGAGCGCCAGCCGTGGACCGGATGGGGCGGGCTGTGCCGGTAGGGGACCTCGGAGACCGGGACGCCGCCGTCGTCGTAGAACCAGTTGTCGCCGGTGTGGTTGTAGATCACGTCGAGCAGGACGTACATGCCCAGCTCGTGGGCCCGGGCGACGAGCGCGCGTAAGTCCTCGGCGGTGCCGAACCGGGGGTCGACGTCCATGAAGTCCTGGATCCCGTAGCCGTGGTAGGTCTCCAGGTCGGCCCGCTGCTTCCAGACCGGCCCGAGCCAGAGCGTGGTGACGCCGAGGTCACGCAGGTAGCCCAGCTTGCCGGTGATCCCCTTGATCGTGCCGCCCTGGAACCTCGACCCGGAGTCGGCCCACGCGATCGGGTCGGGGGCCCGGTGTGCGTCGGTCCGGTCGTACTTCGGGCGGGTCTCCTCCCGGCCGTCGCTGAACCGGTCGGGGAGCAGGAAGTAGAGGAACTGGTCACGCCACGTGACCGGGCTCGGATGCATGGGACCCTCCGCTACACGTCGGCCTGACCGTCGATCGCGTCCAGATTGGTCATGGCCCGTCCTGGGACCCGCAAACCGTTGACTGCGAAGTGTGACCAGTTGGTGTTGCTCCGTAGTCAACCCGTCGAAGTGGAGAGGTCAGACGGTCCACATGGACGGACCGGATTTCGAATAGTTCCGTTTGATCTGCAGCCACTTCTTGCGGAACGACACGATGAAGCAGATTTCCGCGATCGCCGCCGCCAGCAGGACACCGCCGATCAGCCAGCCCAGTTCCTCGGCGGGCAGTGTGGCGGTGACGCGCAACTGCATGACGCCGACGAAGATTCCCGCCCAGCCGGCGCCCAGCAACAGCAGCAGGACGGACGAATAAGGATAGGACATGTGGAGGGAATTGCTGAGCAGCGTGCTTTCCCAGGAAAGCACGTTCGGCCGGCCGACGGCCGCGTTGATGCGGACCTCCAGTTCGGCCAGCCATTTCCCGGCACGCTGAGAACGGTTGTATTCGCCGAGCCAGATCATCAGGCCGACCTTGGCGATCTGAGGGACGCAGATGAGGCTGACCAGCGCGGTTCCGGTGGTCGGCGTCGGCTGCCCGATGAGTGCGGCGAGAATCAGGGCCATAGCGCCAAACATGAAGTTGGCGATGGTGACGCGATTGCTGATGGCGTTGAGGCTCTCCTGGCGGAGCCAGTTGTATTCGACCAGCATGGCCTGGAAGGCCTGGGTCCCGTGGCCGAGTTCCTGAACCTCCAGCGGAGGCGGCGGGGGATCACGCCGTAAGAAACCCACGCTACCGCTCCAGGCTTTCCGCGATCGCGTCGAACAGTCCGGGGTCGCCGCCCAGCGCGTGGAACCGTGTCGGGAAACCCGCACTCGCCGCCCTGTCGATGTTGTGCGCCCGGTCGTCGACGACGAGGGTGCGCGACGGGTCGAGCGATTGGGCGGCGATCTCGTACAGGCCTGTTCCGGAGGTCTGCTTGGACACACCGAGAAGATAGGACAAGTAGTGGTGGCTTGCCGAGTTTTGCACGAATTCGCCGAGAAGGCGCATTTGGCAGGGAAACCAGAACGAGGTGTTGTCACTGATGAAGCCGACCGAGATCCGCCGGCTCACCAGGAGGCTGACGGCCCGAGACGCCGCCGGGTCGGTGCGCAGCGTCGACCTCTCCGCGGTGGCGACGAGGCCGGCGGGGATGTCACAGCCGAGAGCCGCGCCGAAATCGCGCCAGTAGTCGGCCTCCTCGCGTTCACGCAGGGAGTATTCGGGCCAGAGTTCCTCGCCGATCGCTTCGACCCGGTCGCGGTCGAGGCCGAGCCGGTCGGCGATGCCGTCTCCCGGCGTCAGCAACAGCGCCTGCCACGGGTCGACCGTCAGCACCCCGCCGACGTCGAACAGCACGGTGTCGATCATGTGCCGGCCGGTCAGTGGGCGGGCAGGATCTGGCGCAGTTCGCCCGGGTTGGTCGCCCTGGGGCGCCACTCGCGCGGGTAGCCGAGGGACACCTCCTCGAACCGGACCCCGTCGTGCCAGGTCGTACGCGGGATGTGGAGGTGGCCGTAGACCATGGCGAGGGCGCCGAACCTGATGTGCCAGTCGGCCGTGCGGTCGGTGCCGCACCAGATCGCGAACTCCGGGTGGCGCAGCACGAACGTGGGGTCGCGGACCAGCGGATAGTGGTTGACCAGCACCGTCGGGAGGCCGCCGGGACGGTCGGCCAGGCGGCGTTCGGTCTCCTCGGCCCGGGCGGCGCACCACTCGTCGATGCCGTTGTAGGGGTCGGGGTGGAGGACCATCTCGTCGGTGCAGACCACGCCCTTGTCGTAGGCCAGCTTCAGGGCCGCCTCTTTGGTCGTGATGCCGGGCATCCGGTAGGAGTAGTCGTAGAGGACCATCAGCGGGGCGACCGTCACCGGGCCGTCGGGGCCCACCCAGGTCGGGTAGGGGTCTTCCGGGGTGACGACGCCCAGGTCGCGGGCCACCTTCACGAGGTGGTCGTAGCGCTCCACGCCGCGCAGCTGGAGCGTCTCGCTCGGGTGGGTCCACAGGTCGTGGTTGCCGGGCGCCCAGACGACCTTGGCGAAGCGGCTCGCGAGGGTGCCGAGCACCCACTCGAAGTCGGCGACCTTCTCGGACACGTCTCCGGGCAGCAGCAGCCAGTCGGTCTCCGACCGGGGCCGGATGCGCTCGACGATGCCCCGGTTCTCCGGGTAACCGACGTGCACATCACTGATCGCCAGAAGAAATGTCATAACGGGCAGTCTCTCCAACCTGGTCGCCCAAATCCACCTGCGAGCCGTTCGCCGTCAGCGGGCGAGTCGGTCGCGCACCAGGTCGCTGATCGTCGTGGCGGTGGTGAAGTCGGAGCTGAGGACGTTCTTCATCAGGGCGAAGGCCATGCCGGTCCTCGTGTCGGCGTAGGCGCTGCCGCCGCCCGCGCCCGGGACGCCGAACGTGGTCGGATTAGGGTCCTCGAAGCCGCCCGGGTGGCCGATGCCGAAGCCGAGGCCCCACCTGACCGGGTTGCCGAAGACGGCGTCGGTGCCCTCGAAGGAGACCGCCGAGACCTCCGCGAGCCGCTCGGGCGAGATCAGGCGGACGCCGTCGACCTCGGTCAGGAGCGAGGAGTAGAGGCGGGCCATCGCGCGCGCGGTGGTCTTGCCCCCGGCGGGGATGTCGGCGGCCAGGATGTCGGGGCGGTTGCCGAAGGCGGCGGTCGGCATCACCGACATCGGGGCGGCCTTGAACATCGGCAGGTCGGGGAGCTCGGCCGGCAGGTCGGGCGGCGGGCCGGGCAGGGCCGCGTCTTCGAGGACGGCCAGGCGGGGCTGCTGGTCGGCCGGCACGCCGAAGTAGAGCTCGCCGGCCACGCCGAGCGGGCCCGCGACCTCGTCGCGGAGGACCTCGGAGATCCTCTTCCCGCTCACCCTGCGGACGATCTCACCGATGATGTAGCCGAAGCTGTAGGCGTGGTAGCCGATCTGGGTGCCCGGCTCCCACCACGGCTCGGCGGCGGCGATCGCCGCGCACATCTTGTCCCAGTCGCAGAGGTCCTCCGGGGTCGTGGTGAGCGGGATGCCGGGCACGCCCACCGAGTGGTCGAGCGCCATGCGGACCGTCGCCCGTTCCTTGCCGCGGGCCCCGAACTCGGGCCAGACCTCGGCGATCGGGGTGTCGAAGGAGATCAGCCCCCGCTCGACCAGCACGAGCAGCGTCGTCGTGGTGAGACCCTTGCCGACCGAGTAGTTGTAGAACGGCGTGCCGGGCGTCACCGCGCGCCCGGTCGCCGGGTCGGCCACCCCCGCCACGGCGTCGACCACGGGTTCTCCGCCGACGTAGACCGCGACCTGGACGCCGCGTTCGACGCCCTTGTCGACCAGTTCGTCTATCGCGGCCTGCACGTCGGCCTGAAGATCGCTCATGTGTTCGATTCTAGCCCGTTCGGCAATGTCGGTGGGCGCCGTTAGAGTCCCCGCCATGTCTGACGCGCAGATCGCGTACTCCTATTCGCGAGCCTCCGAACTCGACCTGGCCGCCGGCCTGCTGGGCCTGTCCACCTCCGGCGGGCTGACCCCGTCGGGCCTGGTCGCCCGGCCCCATTTCTTCAGCGGGCTGCTGACCCGGGCCGCGCCCGCCGCGGCCGCCCTGATCGGCCTCGCCGACGTGGCCAAGACGCGCTACCACGACGCGCGCGCCGTCACGTTCATGCGCGATCCGGTGGTGACCTGCAACGGCGACCGGCTGCGGTTCGAGTCGTTCTCGGCGTGCGGGGGCGTCTACGCGCGGCTCGACGTGCTCCAGGAGGCCCTCGACGGTGACGTGGTCGAGCTCGGCACGACCAACGTCGACGTCAACGTGCCGCTGCGCAAGGCACTGGCCCGGGTCGGCGGCGACGACCCGCTCCACCTGGCCGTGGGCGACGACGAGGTGGTGGCCACCACGCTCGACGGCGCGGTGGTGGAGAAGAAGGTGCCGCTGCCCGAGCGGTGGTTACGCGGCTTCGCCGAGGTCCAGGTGATCGCCTCCCGGTTCGACCTGCGCGCGTCGCTGGGCCGGGCCGAGGCCGTGAAGTTCGTGCGTGACCTGCCCAGACGCGGGGTGCTGTGGGCGGTGCCCGCCGGGCGGTCGCTGCGCCTGGCCGCGCGTCCCGCGCCCGGCGCGGTCTGCCTGGCCGGGCCCGAGCGGCTGGCCGTGCTCGCGCCGCTGCTGCGGTTCGCGACCGGGCTGCGCGTCTACGGCCCGGTCGTCGAGGGCGCGCAGCCGATGGCGTCGGCGTGGGAGCTGGAGCTGCCCGGGATGCGGTTCACCCTCACCGTCTCTCCCGAACCGCGGCGGGGGTTCTCCGGCGAGGGGGCCGTCCTCGACGACCTGACCGGTGACACCGTGGCCGACGACGCCGACCTCGTGGGCGCGCTGCTGCGCTTCGAGCCGCGCCTCGACGCCGACCTGCTCGCCGAGCAGTCGGGCCTGACCCGGGCCCGGGTCGGCGCGGCCCTCACCCGCCTGGGCACCGGCGGCCGGGTCGGCTACGACGTGGCCGAGGCCGCCCACTTCCACCGCGAACTGCCCTACGACGCGGGTCGCGTCCTGGCCATGAACCCCCGGCTGAGGTCGGCCCTCGACCTGGTCGAACAGGGCGCCGTGCGGTTCACCGCGCCGGGCGTCGCCCAGGTCAACGGCAAGACCGTCCGGCTCGCCGGCAAGCCCACCTGCACCTGTCCCTGGTGGATCGACTATCGCGGGTCGCGGGGGCCGTGCAAACACGTGCTGGCCGCCCAGAAGGTCTCGGCCCAGGTGGAGGTGCCGGCGTGAACCCCCTGCTCAGACTGGTCGCGTCGAACCGGCTCCACGACATCCCCGGCGCGGTCGACGCCCTCGACGCCGCCGGGCGCAAGGAACTGCTCGCCGAGCTGACCGCGCGGGCCCGGAAGTTCTCCGAGTGGCAGTGGGCGAGTGAGCACCGGGGCGAGGTCACCGCGCTGCGGCTCATGGGCGCGCTCTGCCAGGGCGGCGCGAGTCAGGTCGCCACCTGGCTCCAGCGGCGCGAACTGCGCGACCCCGGCAAGGCGTGGGACGACGCGCGAGTCATCGTCGAGGCTCTCGGCGACCGTCCCCTCGAATGGCGGGCCGACCTGGCGCGGCGTCTCGCCGCCGGGCTCCGGCCTCCGCGCGACGGCAACTGGTCGTGGCGCGGCCGGGACAACGGGCCGCCCGGCTACGCCCTGGCCGTGTCGATGGCGCTGAACTCCGGCGTCGAGCCCGAGGGCGACGCGTTCGTGGTCTGCTGGGCCTGGCACGCCTACTTCACGGGCGACCTCAGGAACGACCCGATCGCCGGGGTGATGGTGCCGCGGCTGTTCGACGTCGAGGCGGCGGCGGTGCCGTTCCGCCAGGTCAACGCCTTCACCGAGCGGTTCGTCGGCCGGCTGTGCGCCGAGGTGAAGAAGGGCCGGTTCGACCGGGCGGCGATCCTCGACGGCACGATCGGCCGGTTCCTGATCGGCGGCGACGCCCGCGACACGGCCGTGTTCGTCGAGCTCCGCCGTCTGCTCGACCCGGGCCTCGGCGAGATGCCCGCCCGCGACCTCGTCCGGTGCCTGCCCGCCGGGCCCGCCAACGTCGCCGACCGGGCGCTGGAGGAGCTGCGGGCGCTCGACCTGGACGGGCGTCTCGACGCCGGTCTGTTCGGCGAGGCCGCCGGGGCGCTGGCGCTGCGGGCGGAGAAGAAACACGTCGCCGGCGCGCTCAAGTGGATCTCCGACACGTTCGAGGTCACCAAGGCCGACTCCGTCCGGGCCGAGGGCGCCCTGCTCGCCCTGGCCGACGTGTTCGCCGCCGAGTCGCCCACCACCCGGGCCCGCGCGGTCCGCCTCGCGGTCAAGCTCGGTCCCTGCGGCGAGACCGCCCGCGCGGCGGTCGCCGACGCCGCCACCCGGCTGCCCGCCGACGAGCGCGCCCCGCTGGCCGCCGCGTTCGGGGTGACCGAGACGGCCGAGGAGGAGGTGTTCACCGGCGTCCCCCTGGTCGGCGCGCCGCCACTGGCGCCGCCGATCCAGACCACGCCGGAGCTCGTGGTCGAGCTGAAGGACGTCCAGCGCTCCGACGACCGAGACGCCTTCGAACGGATCATGGCCGCCATCGTGGAGTTCAGCCACCACGACCGCGAGGCCATGGCCGCCGATCTCAGGGCCGACTTCGAGCCCACGGCGTGGGACTTCTTCCGCCAGATCAGCTACGTCCCCGACGACGCCGGCTGGCTGCTGTTCTGAGCCGCCGCGCTGATCGGCGAACACGCCGACCAGGCGTTCGTCGACCGTTCCCGCAAGCTCCTCGGCCCGAAGCGCTCGCTGCTCGAACGCTTCAAGGAGATACTGGCCCCGCCCCGCAACCCCCACGAGAGCCCGCAGCCGCCGCACGCCCGGCTGTTCCACCAGCGGGTCATGGAGATCCTCTGCCTGGCCGCCGAGGGCGACACCCGGCCCGGCCTCCTCGCCACCCCCACCCTGCCGGGCCACCTCGTCGACCCCGACACCCTGCTGACCCGGCTGGAGGCCCTCGGCGACCGCGAGCCCCTGCCCGCCGACCTGACCCAGGCGCTGCTGCGGCTGCCCCGCGACGCCGACGCCTCGGTCGCCGACCGCGCCGACAAGATCGGCGGCACCGCCGCACGCGCGGTCGCGGAGTGGATCCGGGGCGGCGGCCTCCCCGACCCGGTCATCGAGTGGACGATCCGCGTCCACCGCGACCACGGCTACACCGAGCGGGAGGCGGCCGTCACGATGGACCCCGGCGTCCGGCTGCCCGACTCGGTCGACGCCCTGGTCCGGCTGTCGCCCGGCGACGACTACGAACGCTGGATCCACCCCCGCGACGTCTGGCCCGGCGTGCTGCCCGGTCACCCCGAGGCGACCGCCGCCTACCTGCTCCGCTGGATCTTCGACTGGGCCGAGCAGACCGAACCGGCGGGCGAGGCGGTCATCCCGCTCGCCCTGAGCCCCGGCCCGGTCGGCCCCGTGGTCGCCGCGGCGGTCGTCGGCGCGATGGGTCACCAGCGCGCGGTCCAGCGCTCGGCCGCCGGCGAGGCCTTCCTGGCCCTGGCCGGCCGCCCCGACTACCCCGGCGCGGGCGTCGGCGACGCGATCCGGCGGCTGGTGACGGGCGAGGTGACCAAGCTCAACCGCATCACCGGGGTCCTGAGCCAGTCGGCCGACGCGGGGGCCCATGCGGCGGTGTGGGAGGCGCTGTCGGTGGCGCTCCCCGGCCTGCTCCCGGAGGAGGGGGCCAAACCGCGCTCCGGCCTGGGCGACCTGCTGGGCGTGGCGGTCAAGTCGGCCCGTGTCTGCGGCGCGAAGGGCAAGGTGCCCGGCCTCGCGGAACTGGCGGCCCGGAAGGGATCGAGCCGGGTGAACCTGGAGGCCAGGACCCTGCTCAAACTCCTCACCGAGTAGGCACGCGTGGGCAGATCGTCATGGTCTGCCCACAAACCGCTCTTTCCGTTACGGCTACCGCACCCTCCATGGCCATCCACGAAGCGGCCCAAGTCAGGCAGAACCCGTGAGGTGCTTCAGCGTCTCGGGGGACGTCGGTTCCGCGTCTCGGGGGATGTCCCGGCGAAGGTCGTCTCCCTAGCCTTCCCGCACGTCAAGTGCCGCTTCGTGGAAGGTAGCCCGTTCATGCTCCGTGATCCCGTCCGGTTCTTCCGGACCGTCGCCGGGACCAGTCTCCTGGTCGTCCCCGTCCTCTACCTCGCCGGGCTGGTCGTCGATCCCGCCCTGCGGACCGGGGTGGAGGTCGGGTCCTACGGGGCGCATCCCGGTCAGGTCTCGGTCAGCGCCTCGTTGCTGCACTGGTCGTGGGTGCTGCTCGTGCCGGGGCTGCTCGGGATGACGCACCTGGCCGCCAAGCGGGCGCCGGTGGCCGCCCACGTCACCGGCGCGGTCGCCGTCCTGGGGGTGATCAACTTCTCGGCGCTCATGCTGGGCGACTTCACCTACTCGCGGCTGGAGCGGGTGATGGAGCCGCAGGCCGGGTCCGACCTGGGCGATCTCATCGGGGCCGACCCCGGTGGCGTGTGGGGATTCCAGGTCCCCGGGTTCGCGGGGCTGCTGGGCGTGCTGCTGCTGGCGCTCGTGCTGGCGTACGGAAAGCAGGGGCCCTGGTGGGCGGGGCCGGCCATGCTGGCAGGGGCCCTGGGAGGGCCGGTCTTCCCCGTCGGGACGATCGTCTGCGGGGCGCTCTACCTGGCGGGGGCCGGGGTCATCGGGCTGCGGATGCTCCGGATGAGCGACGAGGACTGGGCCGCCGGGCCACTCGCGGCGGTCCGATGACCGGGAAGACCGCCACCACCCGGTAGCCCGTGGCGGAGCCGCTCGCGGTCAGCGTGCCGCCGTGCATGGTCACGCGTTCGCGCATGCCGATCAGGCCGTGGCCGGTGCCCGGTCCCGGGTCGCCGCCGGCGCCGTCGTCGGTGACGGACACGGTGAAGGCGCCCGGTTCGTAGGTCAGGGTCACGTCGGCCCGGGTGGCGTCCGCCGCGTGTTTGCGGACGTTCGTCAGGGCCTCCTGGACGATCCGGTAGACCGACAGGTCCACCCCCGAGGGCAGGTCGCGCGGCTCGCCGACCGTCGAGAGCGACACCTCCAACCCCGTGCCGCGGACCTGTTCGACCAGGTCGCCGAGGTGCCCGGCCGGGGCCGGCTCGCCCGGCTCGCGGAGCATGCCCAGCATCAGGCGCAGTTCCTCGATCGCCTCGCGCCCGGCCTTCTCCACCCCGTGCAGCAGGTCGGCCTCCCGGGGGTGGCCGGGGCCGAGCAGCCGTCTCACCCCGCCCGTGTGGAGCGTCATCAGGCTGACGTTGTGGGCCACCACGTCGTGCAGCTCCCTGGCGATCCGGGCGCGTTCCTCCGCCACGGCGCGTTCGCGTTCGAACTCCAGGCGGGCGGCGTGCTCGGCCATCCGGCGGGTCCTGTCGATCTGCCGCCGGAGCGCCACGCCCGTCAGGTAGGCGCCGCCGATGAAGATCGCCGAGATCAGCACCTCGGCGGGGTCGCTCCACTGCCGCGTGTTCAGGTGCGCCCAGGCCAGCAGCACCACCGCCACGCCGACCAGGCCCCTGCGGGCGCGCAGTTCGCACGCCCACCCGATCGTGTGGGCCAGGATCAGCGTCGAGTAGAAGTGCCAGGCCGGGTAGTAGGCGCCCCGCACCGCCACCACCCCCAGCGCGGTCAGCGCCAGCAGCCCCAGGACGGGGAACCGCGACCGGAAGAACACGATCACCCCCGCCGCCCCGGCCCCCAGGGCCAGCGGCACGGGACGGTCGATCTGCAGTGGGCGGCCGAACGTCTCCACCAGCCCCGCCACGACCACGGCCAGCGACAGCAGCCACCTCACGGCAGGTCTCCCGGCCGGACCAGGCCCGTCTCGTAGGAGAACACGACCGCCTGGACGCGGTCGCGCAGGCCCAGCTTGCGCAGCACCTGGGCGACGTGGCTGCGCACCGTCGCCTCTCCGAGGAAGAGCGCCCCGGCGATCTCGCGGTTCGAGCGGCCCCGGGCGAGGCCGTCGAGGATCTCCCGCTCACGGGTGGTCAGGGTGCCGAGCCCGGGCGGGGGCTCCGGCCGGGAGGCGGCGGCGAAGGCGGCGATCACGCGGAGGGTGACGGCGGGGTCGATGAGGCCGTCCCCGGCGGCGGCGGTCCTGATCGCCTCGGCGAGCTGTTCGGGCGGGGACGATTTCAGCAGGTAGCCGCTGACGCCCAGGCGCAGCGTGGTGTGCAGGTTCCGGTCGGTGTCGAAGGTCGTGAGGATCACGATGCGGGGCGGTCCGGGGTCGTCCAGGAGTTCGCGGGCGGCGTCCAGGCCCGACATGACGGGCATCGCGATGTCGAGCAGGAGGACGTCGGGACGGAGCGACCGGCTCAGGTCGACGGCCGCGCGGCCGTCGGCCGCCTCGCCGACCACGTCGACCCCGGGTTCGGTCTCCGCCATCAGGCGCAGGCCCGCGCGGATCATCGCCTGGTCGTCGGCGACGAGCACCCTGATCGGCGGCGGGGGAGTCACTGAGGGAGCGTACAGAACAGAACAAAGCCCGCTCCTCCGCCGCCAGGCGGAGGCCGGTTCATCGTGACGGGGGAGGGACTTGCGGTGATCCCACACAGGGTGCCAGTGTCGTCACCGCGAGTACCCGATCGCCCCCGAGGAGAGGACGCTCTTTGAAGGCCTTCACCATGCCCGACTTCTACGTGCCGTATCCCGCCCGGCTCAATCCCCACCTGGAACGTTCCCGAGCCCACACGATGGCGTGGGCGCGGGACATGGGCATGCTCGACGCCCCCAAACCTGGGGGCGGCGTCGTGTGGACCGCCGAGGAGCTCGACCGCATGGACTACGCGCTGATGTGCGCGTACACCCACCCCGACTGCGACGGCCCGGCCCTCGACCTGGTCACCGACTGGTACGTGTGGGTGTTCTTCTTCGACGACCACTTCCTGGAGCTGTTCAAGCACTCCCGCGACTTCGCCGGCGCGCAGGCCTACCTCGACCGGCTGGAGCTGTTCATGACCGACACCTCGCCGGAGCCGGAGAACCCGGCCGAGGCGGGGCTCGCGGACCTGTGGAGGCGCACGATCCCGCACATGTCGGGCGCCTGGCGCGAGCGGTTCGTGGTCTCCACCCACAACCTGATGGTCGAGTCGATGTGGGAGCTGGAGAACATCGACCGGGGCCGGGTGGCCAACCCGATCGAGTACGTCCAGATGCGCCGCCGCGTCGGCGGGGCCCCCTGGTCGGCCAACCTGGTCGAGTTCGCCGCCGGGGCCGAGGTGCCCGCCCACCTGGCCGCGACCCGGCCGCTCCAGGTGCTCGCCGACACCTTCTCCGACGCCGTCCACCTGCGCAACGACCTGTTCTCCTACCAGCGCGAGGTGGCCGAGGAGGGGGAGAACTCCAACGCTGTGCTGGTGCTGGAGCGGTTCCTCGGCATCCCGGCGCAGGAGGCCGCCGAACGCGTCAACGACCTGCTGACCTCCCGGCTCCAGCAGTTCGAGACGACCGCGCTGACCGAGGTCCCCGCCCTGCTGGCCGACCACGCGATCCCGCCCCACGAGCAGGCCGCCGTCGCCCTCTACGCCAAGGGCCTGCAGGACTGGCAGTCGGGCGGCCACGAGTGGCACATGCGGTCGAGCCGCTACATGAACGAGGGCATGGCCACCCAGCCCAAGGGCCTCGGCATGTCCACCCTCCGGATCGGTGCGGGCAAGCGCGTCCGGCAGCACTCCCACGTGCCGTTCGAACGGGTCGGGCCGCAGCCGGCGCCGGAGTTCCACCTGCCCTACCCGCTCCGGATGAGCCCCCACCTCGACGCGGCCCGGCGCTACTCGGTCGGCTGGGCCCGGGAGACGGGGTTCCTCGACGGGGTGGTCTGGGACGAGGCCCGCTTCAAGGGCATCGACCTGGCCCACTGCGCCTCGATGATCAACGCCGACGGCACACTGGAGGAGGTGTGCCTGGCCACCGACTGGCTGACCTGGGGCACCTACGGCGACGACTACTACCCGGTCGCCTTCGGCGCCACCCGGGACGTCGCGCGGGCCAAGGCGCTCAACGAGCGGCTCAAGGCGGTCATGCGTGACTCCCCGCCCGAGCCGGTCGAGCCGATGGAGCGGGGGCTGGCGGATCTGTGGCGGCGTACCGCCGGGAACCTGCCCGAACGGGCGCGGGACGGGTTCCGGACCGCGGTCGAGGAAATGATCGACAGCTGGGTGTGGGAGCTGGAGAACCAGGCCGCCAACCGGATCCCCGACCCCATCGACTACATCGAGATGCGCCGCCGGACCTTCGGCTCCGACATGACCGCCAGCCTGGCCCGGCTGGCGGCGGCCGAGGTCGTGCCCGCCGAGATCTACCAGACCCGCGTCATGCGGGAGCTGGAGACCGCGGCGCAGGACTACGCCTGCTTCACCAACGACCTGTTCTCCTACCAGAAGGAGATCGAGTTCGAGGGCGAGCTCCACAACATGGTCCTGGTCGTGGAGAACTTCCTCGACGTCGACCGGGTCACCGCGCGGGCGATCGTGGCCGACCTGATGAACGAGCGGATGCGCCAGTTCGAGCACATCCTGGCCAACGGCCTCCCGGCCCTGCTCGCCCGGGTCGGCGATCCGGGGGTCGGCCGGGTGCTGGAGCGCCACGCCGCCATGCTCAAGGACTGGATGGCCGGGATCATGGAGTGGCACCGCCGCTGCGTCCGCTACCAGGAGCCCGAGCTGCTCCGGCTGCGGGCCGAGTCGCTCGCGCCGCTGCCCCGGCTGTCGCTGCTGCCCTCGGGCCTGGGCACGTCGGCGGTGCGCCTGCGGGCCGCCCGTTAGGCCATTTTTCCCCCGGTGAGCGGAGTTCGTGACCTGATCACGGGCTCCGCTTCGCCGGGCCGAAAGGGCCCGGAGGATAGGTTTGGTGGAGAGGGTGTTCGAATGAGGGAGAGAGATGGCCGGAACACCACGGCAGCGCCTCGACACCTCCATACCCCATCCGGCGCGGGTCTGGGACTTCTGGCTCGGCGGCAGCGACAACTTCCCCGCCGACCGTGAGGTCGGCGACCGGATCACCGCCGTCTGCCCCGAACTGCCGATCATCGCGGTGGCCGAACGCCAGTTCATCGCCCGGGTGGTCACCCTGCTGGCCGGGGACTGCGGCGTCGGCCAGTTCCTCGACATCGGCACCGGCATCCCCACCACGGGCAACACCCATCTGGTGGCCCAGAAGGTCAACCCGGCCGCCCGCATCGTGTACGTCGACAACGACCCCATCGTGCTGGTGCACGCCCGCACGCTGCTCGAAAGCACCCCCGAAGGCGCCACCGACTATCTCGACGCCGACCTGCGCAACCCCGAGCCGATCCTCCAGGCCGCCTCCGACATCCTCGACTTCGCCCGGCCGATCGGGCTGTTGCTGATGGGGGTGATCGACTTCGTCGTCGACGACACCCTCGCGTTCGACGCGGTGGACGCCCTGGTCACCGCCCTGGCCCCGGGCAGCTACCTGGCGCTGGCCAGCAGCACGCCGAGCGAGGCGATGGACCGGGCGGCCGACGTCTGGCACGCCCACGGCGGGGCGCCGATCGTGCTGCGGCATCCGGCGCTGCTGGCCCGCTTCTTCGACGGGCTGGAGCTGCTCGACCCCGGCGTGGTGACGCTGCCGAAGTGGCGTCCTGACGCGGCGACCGACTACATCGACCGCGAGGTCTGTCAGTACGGCGGCATGGCCCGCAAACCCTGAACATTTGACTAAATAGCCGGATAAAGTGGCTGGTGGTAAGAGTTTTCCCCCACTGACGGGCGCAGTTCCGCATGACGATTGACGACCCGCGGGTCGACGGGCTGACAGAGGCGTTCCTCCGCCAGCAGCGTCGCTATACCAGCCATCAGGTCGCGCACATGGCGGGCGTACCGTTCCACCGGGCCCGCCGCTTCTGGCGTGCCCTGGGCTTCGCCAACGTGGCCGACGACGCGATCGAGTTCACCGACGCCGACGTCGAGGCTCTGCGGACCCTCATGGGCCTGCTCGCCGACGGCACCTACGACGACGAGCACATCATGCTGATGGCCCGCTCCCTGGGCCGGGCCTCGGCCCGCCTGGCGGAGTCGCAGGCCGAGCTCGGCGCCGAGACCCTCGACCTCGCCGGGGTCCCGCTCGCCCGGCGCAGCGTCGCCTGGCAGCGCCGCGCCGACCGGGTCGTCCCCGACCTGGAACGCCTTCTCGTGTACGCCTGGCGCCGCCACCTCGCCGCCTCGGCCGGCCGCATCGTCGACCAGGAGACGGCGTCGGCCCGGATGGCCGTCGGCTTCGCCGACCTGGTGGGATTCACCCGGCTGAGCCGGCAGATCTCTGAGACCGAGCTGGCCCGCCTGGTCGAGCGGTTCGAGAGCCGGTCGGCCGACATCGTGGCCTCGTCCGGCGGGCGCATGATCAAGACGCTGGGCGACTCGGTCCTGTGGGTCAGCGACTCGGCCGCCCGCGCCGCCGACATCGCGCTCTCGCTGATCCAGGCGCACGCCCGCGTCCGGGAGATGCCCGAGCTGCGGGTGGGGCTGGCGATCGGGCCGGTGATCGGCCGGATGGGCGACGTCTTCGGCACCACGGTCAACCTGGCGTCCCGGCTGACCTCGCTGGCGCCCGCCGGGGGAGTCCTGGCCGATCCCGCGATAGCGGAGGAACTGGAGGACCACCCCCGGTTCGCGCTGCGGGCGGAGGTGCTCCAGGTCGTCCGGGGCGTGGGCCAGTTGGTGCCTTACGTGGTGACGAGGGTCTGAGGCAGCCTGGAGCCGCCCCGGTCGGATGCGTGCCGGGACGGCTCCAGTGGTCTTCTGTAGTCGCCTCGGGTCCGCTACCTCGCGGGAGCGTGGACCCGGGAGTTGCCCGACGTGCGGGAGCCCATCTCCATGTCGGAGTCCATCTTCCGCATCTCGTCGTCGGTCATGTGGGTCTCCTCGACGCGGAGCGCCACGCCCATCGCCATGAGCGTGGGCGCCCACTGGCCGATGAAGATCCCCCACCGGTCGGCCCGGTCGATGCCGGCGGGCTCGATCTGCTTGGAGAGGACCCACGAGCAGAAGGACAGTCCCACCGACGCCATGGCGGCGGTGTACATGTGGGACGACCTGAGGCCCATACGGTGCAGCTTCTTGATCACTGTGTACCCCCTTCGGTTCGGGATGGGCGTGCCCGCTCCAAAGACCCCAAATTCGGGACATATCCCGATATGGGGGAGAACTTTACGGCTCGATCAAGGCCGATTCGCCGGTGTGGACGGCGGGCACGACCGGCGCGCCACGACGGCGGCGATGCCGCCGATGAGCCTGCCGTGACCAGGATCGGCAGTATTTCGGACGTCTATGGGTGTTTTGATCCGAATCGGGATGACCGCCTCGGCGTGAGGGCCCGCCTTTGGTCAGCTCAAGGGAGATGACTTTAGCTGACTCAACTAGAAGTTCTCCCAGAGCTGGTCCTCCGGCGTGCGGGCCGGCGGGGTGCCCGCGCGCGCCGCCAGCGACATCGCCTCGGCCAGCAGCGGATGGCCGTCACCCAGGGCGGGCTTCCCGTGGGCGAGGACCCGGCGGTCGAGAAGCGGGGCGAGCAGATCGCCCACCTCGGCGGCCCGGTCGGAGCGGACGCGCTGCAGCGCGAGGCCCAGCCGGGCGCCCAGCACCGTTGGGTGGGTGGGGTCGAGCCGGTCGTCGCCCATCGCCAGCACCGCCCGCCAGGCCTCCTCGGCGGCGGCCTCCCGGCCGAGGGCGGCGCAGGCGCGGGCGCGGAGGAGAAGGGTCTCGGCCCGGTCGGGGGCGGACTCCTCTTCGGTGAGGCCGTCGAGGACGCGGGCGGCCGTCGCCGGGTCGCCCACGGTCAGCCGGGCCTCGGCCAGCGCGCGCAGCACGGCGCGGCTCTGCGGGAGCTCCGCCAGGTCGTTGATCGCCGTCAGGGCCTCGCCGGAGGCGGTCAGGCCGAGCGACCGCACCAGCACGGCCTCCTCGTGGAGGCGGGGGGAGACCCGCTCGGCGAACCACGTCGTGGTCACCGTGGCCTCGTCGAGCAGCCGGACCGCCTGCGCGGGGAACCCGGCGTGGAGCTCGATCTCGGCCAGGCGCACCAGGTCGTACTGGGGCCAGTAGCCCTCGCCCGGCAGGTAGAGCGCCCGCAGGCGCATCGCCTCGGTCAGGTGGTGGCGGGCCTGGGCCGGATGGGCGGCGGCCAGCAGCGACTCGGCCAGGGTGACCCGGGCCGAGGCGGTGTTGACGTTGTCGGACCCGAGACGCTCCTCCCGGTCGGCCAGCGTGGCCTCGGCCAGGGTCACGCCCTCGACGACCCGGCCCGCCCTGACGGTCGCGCGGGCCAGCGCCTGGCGCGTCAGGGTGTGACGCCGCCACTCGGGGCCCGCGCCCGCCTTCGGCACGCCGTTGCCGCGCCGGCCGGCCACGTCGGCCAGCAGCCGGCGGCCCTGCTCGGGACGGCCCTCGTCGACGAGGAGCTCGGCCAGGTTGTGCTCGGCGCGGGCGATCAGCGACGCCGGGTCGGCCGAGTCGGGCAGCTTCTCCGCGAGCCGCCTGGACTCCTCGAAGCACGCCCGCGCCCCGGCCGTGTCGCCCAGCCGCAGCAGCGCCAGCCCCCGCCGCGATGTCACGTCGCACAGCGTCAGGCCGTCGGCGGGGGAGGTGTTCAGCAGCGGCGCGAGCTCGGCGCCGACCTCGGCCGCGCGGGCCAGCAGCGGGCTGCTGTCGAGCAGCACCTGGAACACCACGACCAGCGCGTTGGCCCGGGACCGGCCGTTGGGGCCGATCTTCTCGACCAGTTCGGCCGTGCGCTCGGCGGCGTGGAGGCGGTCGGCCCACTCGCCGGTCAGCGGGATCAGGTCGCGGGCCAGCCAGTAGGCGGCCAGGCCCTCGGCCTGGCGGTCGGCCGGGGCGTCGGTGTCGTCGGACATGGCGCGGAAGGCCAGCTCGGAGAGGCGCTCCGCGCTCTCCTTCGCCCAGTTCCCGGGCGGCACCGCGACCGCGCGGGCGGCCTGGTCGAGGCGGGGGGCGAGATATTCGGCGTACGCCGTCACCCGGCCCTCCCAGCCCGCCGCGGCGGCCGAGCCGTAGGTGCCGGTGAGCCAGACGGGGGGAGTCTGGGCCGCCGAGGGGCGTTTCTCCGAGGTCGAGATGTCGCCGATGCCCAGCCTGACCTGGGCCAGCAGGAAGCGCTCGACCTGGTGGAAGCGGGCGATCCGGCGCAGCGCGGCGGCCACCGACTCGGCCGCGCCGAGCATCGAGGTGACCGGCCCGGCGGCGCTCTCGCCGCTCGTGAACTCGTCGAAGGCGTGTTTCGCGGCGAGCGCGACCAGGACGCGGCGGCTGCGGACCTCGTTGTAGAGCCACACGGCCGAGCGGCCGGTGTCCTTCTCGCCGCCCCGGGGCAGGCGGACCCGTTCGGCGACGTCCTCCGCGCGGACCTGGTGATAGTCGCTGTGCCGGAAGGCGGCGGCGGAGGCCGCGGCGATCGCGGCAAGCCTTCGCTCCTGGGCTAGCACCGCTTGGTTCCCCCTATATGAGCTCATTACTCGTGAATATATCTCACTAAGGTTGGGCGAACCTTAGTGAGATGAGCTGACTCTCGCAAGGGTCGACCCGTAAACGCCCCGGTCCTGCCCACGGCATGACCGGCCTCCGCACCAAGGATGCCGCTTCCCTGGAGGAACCACTCACCGGCGGACCAGGAGGCGTCCCATGCGGGCAACCGAAATGACCGAGGCGGCCGACGTCCTGGCCAGGCGGGGTTGGGTGGTCGTGCGGGGCCCCTGGGACGTGCCCACCCACGCCCAGGCGCTCCGCTTCGCGGGCCGCTTCGGCCTGCCCTCCTCACGCGACGGCGGCCGGCCGGTCTGGGAGGTCAGGCCGCGCCCACTCGGCGGCACCTTCTCCCAGCGCAGTGGTCCCGTCCCGCTGCACACCGACGCGCAGTACCACCCGGACCCGGAGGACCTGGTCTGCCTGTTCGCGGTCCGCCCGGCCGCCGACGGCGGCCACTCCCTGGTGCTCCCGGCCGACGAGGCCCTGACGGAGTTACGCCGCCGCCCCGACGGCGTCCGGTCGGAAGCGGCCCTGCGCCGCCCGGTCTGGTCGTGGTCGACCCCGGCCGTCTTCGCGGCGGGCCGGCGGGCCCCCTCCACGGCGGAGGCGTCCCCGCCAGTCCCGGTGCTCGCCGGAGGCGCCGTGCGGTGGCGGCCGGACAACCTCGTTCAGGTCCGCGAGGCCGCCGCCACGGCGTTCACCGAGACGCTGGCGGCGGCCCGGCCCGCCGAGGTGCGGCTGACGCCCGGTGACGTCCTGCTGGTCGACAACCGGCGCGTCCTGCACGGCCGGACCTCCTTCACCGACCCCCGGCGGCTCATGTTCCGCGTCCGGTTGTGGTCGCGGTGACGCTGACGGTGACGCTGACAAGGAGCGAGTCGGGCATGTGGGCGTGGGCGGCGGGCCGGGCCCTGGCCGCCGGGGACGTGCCGGCCTCGGGGGCGGAGCAGGCCGCGTGGACCGTGCGCAGCTGGGCGGAGATCGCCCTCGGGTGCGCGCTGCTGGGCCCGGCGGCCTTCGACGGGCTGGACACGGTCGTGCTGGCCACCCGCATCTGGCGCGGCGGTCCGGCCGCCGACCGGCTGCGCGCCCTGCGCGCCCGGGCCGGGCCGGTCCCGCGCGGCTACCCCTCGCCGGAGGACCCCGGGCACGTGGAGGGCCCGGGGGAGGACACCCGGGATGCCTGCCGGCGGCTCGCCGCCTGGTGCGCCACCATCCCGGACGGCCCCGCCGGCCCGGTCCGGCCGGTGCGCGACCACCTCCGCTGGGGCGAACGCCACCGCCCGCACGCCACCCGCGAGGTCGTGATCGTCGACGGGTCCCGGTTCACCGGGCTGGCCTGGCGGACCTGGATGCGGCTGCCGGGCGAGCGCGGCCCGGTCACCGTCCTGGTCGACCACACCCACCGGGCGCCGGAGATCCGCCGCCGGGTCTGGCGGGGCGTCCACGACGGCGCGCACCTCGACCATCTCGCGGCCTGTGACGACGAGATCGAGTTCGGGCGCGGATTACTGGCGGCCGAAACCTACGCGATGGCCGTCGAGTTGGTCGCCCTGGCGGAGACCCGCGACGCGGCGGTCCGCCGCGTCCTCAGGCACGGCGTCCTGGAGAGGATCGACCGGATCTCCGCCCACCCGGAGCTCCGGAGCCTGCCCACGCTGGCCTCGGCCTACGTCACGGGGGCGCTCAGCCTGCTGGAGGGCGGCGCCGAGGGCGTACCGGAGAAACTGCGGGAACCCCTGCGGGCGCGCTGGGTCAGGGCGAGAGCTGGCGCAGCACGATGTCCGCCTTCTCCGGTTCCGGCACGCTGAGGTGCACCTCCCAGCCCCGGCTGCGCGCCAGGTTCTCGCAGATCGCCGACCACAGCCAGTGCAGCCCGGCCCGCACCGCCAGCCGCCCCGCCCCGGTCCCGAGCAGCGGGAAACAGATCGTCTTCAGCCGGTAGGCCATCCGCTCCTCCTCCGCCAGCGCGAACACCCGGTGGACGGCCAGCATGATGGTCGACGGCGTGACGTCCTGGTGGCCGGTTCCCGGCCGGGGCACCGCCACGGCGGCGTGGTAGACCCGGCGGACCCCGTTGAACGCCAGCGACCCAGGCCCGGTCGGCGCGACCGTGCCGGGGGCGACGGTCAGCCCGGGGCGGTGGTGCGCGGCCATCCACTCGTGCAACTCCCGCTGGACCGTGTCGTCGAGCAGTTCCCCGGCGGGCCCGCGCCGCGACCCGGCCTTCCTGATCGCGCCCGACACGCTGGGCGAGAACCCCCGCGCCATCTCCAGGTAGACGTTCTCCGAGTTGACCAGCACGTCGACCCCGGAGATCAGCTCGATCGGCCGGACCTGGAGGATCGCCCGCCCGCCGTCCGACTCCAGCGGGATCCGCGCCCCGACGGCGACCCGGGGGGCCCCGGCCTCGCCGCCCTCCCCGCACAGCGCGATGATCTGGTCGGCGACCTGGGCCAGCAGCATGCGCTCCTGGTTCTTCCTGAACCGCTCGACGCTGAGCCGGTAGACGTCGGCGGCCCGCTTGCGCCGCGCGGCGGCCGTCCAGTCACGGGTCCCCCGCACCAGCCCGAACGTGTACGCGGCGGCCGAGCCGAGGGTGCCCTCACCGAGCCGGTCGACGGCGTCCCGCAGGACCTTCTCGACGGCGGCGACGTGGCCGGTCGCGGGATGACACCGGGCGGCGGCCAGGCGCAGGTGGGGGAGGTCGAGGTGGCGTAACCGGATCAGGCCGCGCTCGCGCAGGGCGAGCAGGTCGCGGAGAAGCTCCTCGTGCTCCGGTGCGTCCATGACCCCATTAACGCCGCCATGGTCACCGGAGGAAAGCCGCGACCTCCTTGACGAACCCCTCGGGGTCCTCGCCGTGGACGTTGTGCCCCGCCCCGAGCACCACCCGCCGCCCGTCGGGCAGCGCCGAGGTGAGCCGGGCCAGCGCCTCCTGCGGCACGAGCTCGCTGTACGCGCCGCCCACGACCAGCACCGGCATGGTCAGCTCGGGCAGCCGCGCCCACCACGCGGGGTCGACCCGCCGCACGTCGGCCCGGATCACGTCGACCACCACGGGGTCGAAGTCCTCGTCGCCGGTCACCACGTAGGGCTCGAAGGCCTGCGGTTCACGGGCGGCCGGGAAGGAGTCCTCCAGCACCAGCCGCCGGACCAGGCCCGGCCGGTCGCGGGCGACCAGCGCCGCGACCCGGCCCCCCATCGAGTGGCCGACCAGGTCGATCTCGGTGAGGCCCCGGGCGTCGAGGAACGCCAGCGTGTCGGCGGCCATGAGCTCCAGGCTGTAGTCGGCGTGGCGGGGGCTCGCGCCGTGGCCGCGCATGTCAGGCGCGATCCAGCGCCGCCGCCCGAGGGCCGGGGCGATCCGGTCCCAGGTGGCCGAGGAGCCGGTCAGGCCGTGGATCAGGACGACCGGCACGCCTCCAGGCCGGCCGGCTTCCTTCCACGCGAGGGGTACGACGTCCATGCGCGCCACCCTACGGCAGGGTGATCCAGGTCGCCTGGGCCCGCGCGACGACCTCGTCACCGGACAGCAGCGCCGAGGCGCTGAGGAGCTTGCGCCCGGACGACTCCAGCGGCCACCCCACGGCGACCAGCCGCTCCCCGGCCGCGACGTCCCGCCCGATCTCGGCCTCGAACGTGCCCAGCAGGGCGATCACGTCGGTGTTCTGGGCGAACGGCGGGTAGCTGACGCAGTCGAGCGCCGCCCACACGATCTCCGGCCGCACCACCCCGCCCTCGGCGACGCTCTCGTCGGGCTCGAAGGGGGAGGCGGCCATCTCGGCGCCGGGCAGCCGTCCGGGGGTGACGCGCAGGCCGTCGGCCCGGTCGTGCCCGCAGACGAAGCAGCCGGTCAGCAGGTGGTCGTCGCCGATCCACGGGTGGCGCTCCCGGGCGGCTGCGGCCTCGGCGAGCGTGGGGCGCAGCGGGGGGTCGAGGAAGGCCGCGTCCGACGGCCCGGCCTCGGCCACGAGCACGCCGTCGTGCAGGACGCGGACGGCGCCGCCGTCGCGGACGACGTCGAGAGGGGTCTCCAGGGGCGGCGGCGTCCGCAGCACCACCCGCGCGGGGCCGTCGACGAACGCGGCGGCCAGCCCGCAGGCGTAGCCGCCGTTGGCGGAGGTGACCGGCCCGTTGTACCGGGCGCCGATGACGATCTGGTCTGCCACGCCCCCCACTCAACCACGCCGCCCCGACCCGGGATGATCGGGCCATGGACACCGCCGACGTTTACCGGACCTTCGGCGTCCGCGAGGCCCGGGGCCCCTACCGGGAGCTCGCCGCCGCCATCGCCGACGACCCCGGCCTGATCGCGCTCATCGGCGCGCTGCCGGAGGCCAAGCGCCAGCCCAACCTCGTCCTGGCGGCGGTCCGCTTCGAGGGCGGTCCCGCCACCGAGGACGACGGCTTCCGGCCCTGGGCGAAGGAGAACTGGGCGGCGGTCGAGCGGACCGTCCTGGCCCGGCGCACCCAGACCAACGAGGCCGGCCGCTGCGCCAGCCTGCTGCCGGTTCTCGCCCAGATCGAGGGCCCGCTGGCCCTGATCGAGGCGGGCGCCTCGGCGGGCCTCTGCCTCCAGCCCGACCGCTATCGGTACGTCTACGACGCCCGCGAGCCGTTCGGCCCCGGCCCGGTGACCCTGGCCTGCGCGACAGAGGGCGACCCGCCGATCCCGGACGCGGTCCCCGAGATCGCCTGGCGGGCCGGGATCGACCTGGCCCCCGTCGACGTCACCGACCCCGCCGAGCGCCGCTGGCTCGAATGCCTCGTCTGGCCCGGCGAGGACGCCCGCCGCGACCGCCTCCGGGCCGCCCTCGCCGTCGCCGCGGCCGATCCGCCGCGCCTGGTCCGGGGCGACGTCGCCGAGACCCTGCCCGGCCTGGTCGAGGAGGCGGCCGGGCACGGCACGGTCGTCGTCTGCCACTCGGCGCTGCTGCCGTACCTGACGCCCGGGGCCCGGGACCGCTTCGTGGACCTGGTGACCGGCCTCGGCGTGCGGTGGATCTCCAACGAGGGCACCCCGCGCCTGCCGCACTTCGGCATCCCGGCGGGCGACCGGCTGGCCTTCGTCACCGCCCTGGACGGCGTGCCGAAGGCCCTCACCGATCCCCACGGCTCGTGGCTGCGCTGGCTCTAGGGTCCGAACGCGCCCTTGCGCCGGTCCATCAGCAGCGCCTCGATGCGGACCAGCCGCTCCTCCAGCCGGGCGATGTCGGCCAGGGTGGCGTTCTCCTCCTCGGGCCGGAGCCGGACCACCACGGTCCCGCCCGGTTCGAGGGTCGCCTCCGACACGTCCTCCACCCGCGTGCCGCCCTGCCGTTTGATCGCCACGTCGAGGTCGGCGTGGCGCAGCCCGAGGCGTTTGAGGTTGTGGTCGTCGTAGGCGCCGTCACGGGCCAGGACGGTCGGCCTGCTCTCGAACAGCCTGGCCAGCCAGCCCCACTCGGCGGCGGCCCGGGTGAGCATCGCGTTGGCCGTGACCAGGACGACCGCGCCGATGACGCCGCCGACCAGCGAGTTGTCGGGGCCGATGATGGCGTTCTGCACGACGTTCGACAGCAGCAGCATGACCACCAGGTCGAACGTGTTGAGCTGGGCCATGTCCCGTTTGCCGACCAGCCGGAGCAGGACCACCACGCAGAGGTAGACGGCCACGGTCCTGAACACTTTGTCCAGGACCGGCACGCCGAGGGCGAGGATGTCGTTCATGCGACACGGTAGCGCAGCCACACCAGGCCCTTGCCGAAGGTGTCGCTGTCGATGAGCTGCAGCGTCCGCGACGGCGGCGGGCCCTCGCCCCACCAGGGGCGGCTCCCGACGCCCATCACCGGGTGGATCAGCAGGCTGACCTCGTCGACCAGGCCGTCGGCCAGCAGCCGCCCGACCAGCCGCCCGCCGCTCACCACCCGGACCACCTTGACGCCCGGACGCCGCCCGATCGCCCGCAGCGCCGCCCGCAGGTCGACCTGGCCGGCGCCGACGACGAGTTCGGGGACGTAGCGGCCGACGGGGCGCGGCGGGGTGGTCCGGCAGTGCAGCGCGAGCACCTCGGACCAGTGGCCGGCGTCGCGGAGCTGCTGCCAGCGGGTGACCCGGGCGCGGCCGTCGACCACGGCCAGCAGCGGGCCGGGGTCCTTCGTGCCGGGACCGACGACGAGGGCCGGGTCGAGGGACATGACGGTGTCGGAACCGGCCAGCGTGACGTCCTCGTGCCAGGTCGTGCCGACCAACTGATGGAAGCGGGCGGCGTCGAGGGCGAACCCGTCGGTGTTCCCGTCGAGCGAAACGCCCAGGTGGGCGACCACGTAGGGCGTGTCGGTCGGCATGTCACCGAGCGTAGTCGAGCCTAAACGGGTTGCCGGGGTCGGCGCGCGTGGTGAGACTGGCGCGATGCTGATCAGACGTGAGGCCCCGGGCGACGTGGCCGCGATCCGTGACGTCGTGGTGCGGGCCTTCCCGACCCCCATGGAGGCCGACCTGGTCGAGCAGCTCCGGGCCGACGAGGGCTGGATCCCGGCCCTGTCGATGGTCGCCGAGGTCGACGGTGAGGTGGTCGGCCACGTGGTCTGCACCCGGGCCGACCTGGACGGCGTGCCCGTTCTGGGGCTCGGGCCGCTGAGCGTGCGGCCCGACCGGCAGCGCCGGGGGGTGGGGCTGGCGCTGATGCACGCGATGCTCGGGGCCGCCGACGCGCTGGGGGAGCCGCTGGTCGTGCTGCTGGGCAGCCCCGCCTACTACGTCAGGTACGGCTTCCGCCCCGCCACCGCCCTGGGGATCGTCTCGCCTGATCCGCAGTGGGGCGAGCACTTCCAGGCGCGGCCGCTGACCTCGTACAGAGGGGAGAAGGGGCGGTTCACCTACGCCGAGCCCTTCAACCGGTTGTGAACGGCCGCAGCGCGGCCAATTGCTGCTCGAACGGGATGAGCTGCTCGGCGGCGCGGGGCTTGGCGGGGACGCGGGAGACCAGCGCGGCCAGTTCGCCCGCCGCCCGGTCGATCCGCGCGGCGAGCCCGTCGCCCGAGGTGGCGCCCCAGTCCTCCGAGGCCGCGTAGACGGCGGTCGGCACGACGACGGCGCGCAGGTAGGTGAACATCGGCCGCAGCGCGTGCTCCAGCGCGAGCGAGTGCCGCGCGGTCCCGCCGGTCGCCGCGATCAGCACCGGCGCGCCCTGGAGGGCCGTGTTGTCCAGCACGTCGAAGAACGACTTGAACAGCCCGCTGTACGACGCGGTGAAGATCGGGGTGACCGCGATCACGCCGTCGGCCGTCGCGACCGTGTCCAGCGCCTCCTTCAAAGCGGGCGAGGGGAACCCGGTCACCAGGTTGTTGGCGATGTCCACGGCCAGGCCGCGCAGCTCGATCACCCGGATCTCGGTGGGTTCCGGGGTGCTTTCGAGGTGGCGGCCGGCCGCCTCGGCCAGGCGGTCGGCCAGCAGCCGGGTGGACGACGGCTGGCTGAGCCCGGCCGAGACGACGGCGATGACGGTCATGTCGGTCCTTTCAGGCGACGAGGGTCGAGTTCCGCGCGGCGACGCGCGCGGCGTGGGTGGGGGCCTCGGCGACGCCCTCCTTGCGGCGGGCGGCGAACTCCTTGCGCAGCACCGGCACGACCTCCTCGCCGAGAATGTCGAGCTGCTCCAGCACGGTCTTCAGCGGCAGGCCGGCGTGGTCCATCAGGAACAGCTGGCGCTGGTAGTCGCCGAAGGAGTCGCGGAAGGTCAGCGTCTTGTCGATGACCTCCTGCGGGCTGCCCACGGTCAGTGGCGTCTGCTCGGTGAAGTCCTCCAGGGAGGGGCCGTTGCCGTAGACGGGGGCCTTGTCGAAGTAGGGGCGGAACTCGCGGACGGCGTCCTGGGAGTTCTTCCGCATGAACACCTGCCCGCCGAGCCCGACGATCGCCTGGTCGGGGGTGCCGTGCCCGTAGTAGGCGAAGCGGGTGCGGTAGAGCTCGATCAGGCGGGCGAAGTGCTCCTTCGGCCAGAAGATGTTGTTGGCGAAGAAGCCGTCGCCGTAGTAGGCGGCCTGCTCGGCGATCTCCGGGCTGCGGATCGAGCCGTGCCAGACGAACGGCGGGACGCCGTCGAGCGGCCGGGGCGTCGAGGTGAAGCCCTGGAGCGGGGTGCGGAAGTTGCCCTCCCAGTCGACGACGTCCTCGCGCCACAGGCGGTGGACCAGCGCGTAGTTCTCGATCGCCAGGTTGATGCCGTTGCGGATGTCCTGCCCGAACCACGGGTAGACCGGGCCGGTGTTGCCGCGGCCCATCATCAGGTCGACCCGGCCGTCGGCCAGGTGCTGGAGCATCGCGTAGTCCTCGGCGATCTTCACCGGGTCGTTGGTGGTGATCAGCGTGGTGGACGTCGAGAGGATGAGCCTGTCGGTCCTGGCGGCGATGTAGCCGAGCATCGTGGTGGGCGACGACGGCACGAAGGGCGGGTTGTGGTGCTCGCCCGTCGCGAAGACGTCGAGCCCGACCTCCTCGGCCTTGAGCGCGATCGTCACCATGGCCTTGATCCGCTCGGCCTCGGTGGGGGTGGTGCCGTCGGTCGGGTCCGTGGTCACGTCACCGACGGTGAAGATCCCGAACTGCATCTCTGCTCCTTTTTTCGTCTACGGGCCCTCAAGCGCCGTCCGATCGACAAATATTCCGCGCCGCAAGTATCTCTGTCATGGAAGGCTGTGCCAATGCGACGTACAGGACAGACGTTGATTTTCGACGCCGACGACACCCTGTGGGAGAACAACGTCTTCTTCGAGCGGGTCATCGACGACTTCCTCGACTGGGCGGTCCACCCGACGCTCGACCGGGTCCAGATCCGCCAGATCCTCAACGACATCGAGCGGGCCAACGCGGTCAGCCACGGCTACGGCAGCGCCGTCTTCCTGCGGAACCTGCACGAGACCTTCGAGAGGCTCCAGGAACGTCCCGCCTCCCCCGTCGAGAAGGAGCGGATCGATCGGTTGGCGGGCCGGCTGGTCAGGGGCGAGGTCGAGCTGATCCCCGGCGTCGCCGACACCCTGGCCGAGCTGGGCGCGCGCCACGAGCTCTACCTGCTGACCAAGGGGAACGTGGCGGAGCAGCAGCGCAAGATCGACGCGTCGGGGCTGGGGCCGTGGTTCCGGGCGACCCACATCGTGCGCGAGAAGGACGCCGAGGTCTACCGGCGTCTGGCGGTGGACTCGGGGTTCGCCGTCGACCGCACGTGGATGATCGGCAACTCTCCCAAGTCGGATATCTCGCCCGCCCGCGCCGCCGGGATGAACGCCGTGTTCATCCCCCACGAGCACACCTGGGTGCTCGAACACGCAGAGCTCGACGCGGCGGATCCCGGTGTGCTCACGCTGAAGGCGTTCACCGAACTCGCCGACCATTTCTGAGCCCCCGGTGATCCGTTGGCGGGGCACAGTGCGGCAAACTTAGGCCTATGGTGCATCAGCGAGCTGGGCAGCCCGCGCTGCCGACCGATCTGGTCGACGTCCCCCGCCTCCTGACCAGCTACTACGCGTTGCGCCCCGACGTGGAGCAGCCGTCGCAGCGGGTCGCCTTCGGCACCTCGGGCCACCGGGGTTCGTCGCTGAACACGGCGTTCAACGAAGACCACATCCTGGCCACCACCCAGGCCATCTGCGAATACCGCCGGGCCCAGGGCGTCGACGGCCCGCTGTTCCTCGGCATCGACACCCACGCCCTCTCCGAGCCCGCGCGGGTGTCGGCGCTGGAGGTGCTGGCCGCCAACGAGGTCCGGGTGCTGATCGACGTCCACGACGGCTTCACGCCCACCCCCTCGGTGTCGCACGCCATCCTCACCCACAACCGGGGCAGGACCTCGGGTCTGGCCGACGGCATCGTCGTGACCCCGTCGCACAACCCGCCGCAGGACGGCGGCTTCAAGTACAACCCGCCCAACGGCGGCCCCGCCGACACCGACGCGACCGGCTGGATCCAGAACCGCGCCAACGAACTCATCGCCGCCGGCCTGAAGGAGGTCCGGCGCATCCCGTTCGAGCGCGCCCTGAAGGCCGAGACCACCGGCCGCTACGACTTCATGGGCTCCTACGTGGCCGACCTCCCGTCGGTCGTCGACCTCGACGCGATCCGGGGCGCGGGCGTGCGCATCGGCGCCGACCCCCTCGGCGGCGCGAGCGTGGCCTACTGGGGCGAGATCGCCGAACGCCACCACCTCGACCTGACGGTCGTCAACCCGCTCACCGACCCGACGTGGCGCTTCATGACGCTCGACTGGGACGGCAAGATCCGCATGGACTGCTCGTCGCCGTACGCGATGGCGTCCCTGATCGCCTCCAAGGACAAGTACGACATCGCGACCGGCAACGACGCCGACAGCGACCGCCACGGCATCGTCACCCCCGACGGCGGCCTGCTCAACCCCAACCACTACCTGGCCGTCGCGATCTCCTACCTGTACGCCCACCGCGACGGCTGGCGCCCCGACGCCGGAGTCGGCAAGACCCTGGTCAGCAGCAGCATGATCGACCGCGTCGTGGCCGGCCTCGGCCGCCGCCTGGTCGAGGTCCCGGTCGGCTTCAAGTGGTTCGTCCCCGGCCTCCTCGACGGCTCCCTCGGCTTCGGCGGCGAGGAGAGCGCGGGCGCGTCCTTCCTGCGCCGCGACGGGCACGTCTGGACGACCGACAAGGACGGCCTGATCCTGGCCCTGCTCGCCTCGGAGATCACCGCCGTGACGGGCAAGTCCCCCAGCGCCCACTACCACGACCTGACCGAACGCTACGGCGCCCCGGCTTACGCCCGCGTCGACGCGCCCGCCTCCCGCGAGGAGAAGGCGATCCTGGCGAAGCTGTCACCGGGCCAGGTCACGGCGGGCAGCCTGGCGGGCGAGCCGATCACCGACGTGCTGACCCACGCCCCGGGGAACGGGGCGGCGCTGGGCGGGCTGAAGGTGCAGACGGAGAACGCCTGGTTCGCCGCCCGCCCGTCGGGGACGGAGGACGTCTACAAGATCTACGCCGAGTCGTTCCTGGGGCCGGAGCACCTGGCCCAGGTGCAGGAGGAGGCAAAGACTGTGGTCTCGGCGGCTCTCACCTCCTGAAAATCAGGTCAAACGCCTCGAACCGCCCCTATTGGGGCAGCTAATGTCCGAATGGTGGAGCGTTGGCTGAGACGTGAGGACGAGCGGCTGCTGACCGGCGCCGGGCGTTACGTGGCCGACATCCGCGTCCCCGGGTGCCTGGAGGCCGCGTTCGTGCGCAGCCCGGTCGCCCACGGTGTCGTGCGGGAGGTGGACTGCTCCGCCGCCCGGGAGGTGCCCGGCGTGGCCGGGGCCTGGGCGGCTGCGGACCTGCCGGACCTGCCGTCCGTGCCGGTCTCCGCCATGATGGCGGCGGCCGACGACGCGGGGCGCGAATGGCCCGCGCTGGCCCGGGACCGGGTGCGCTACCCGGGTGAGGCGCTCGCGGTGGTCCTGGGCGACGACCGCTACCGGGCCGAGGACGGGGCCGCGCAGGTCGTCACCTGGATCGACGAGCTGCCTCCCGAGGAGGTGGTCGCCTTCCACGGCGAGGCCGGGGAGCCGATCGGCGACGACGTCTGGGAGCGGGCGGCGGTCGTGGTGGAGGGGCACTACCGGCAGCAGTTGCTGATGCCCTCGCCGATGGAGTGCCGGACCTTCCTGTGCGAGCCGACCGGCGACGGGCTGGTCGTCTGGTCGGGCCACCAGGCGCCGCACCGGCTCCGCATGGAGCTGGCGGGGCTGCTCGGCTGGCCCGTCGAGCGCATCCGCGTGACGGTGCCGGACACCGGCGGGGCGTTCGGGTCCAAGAGCGCGCTGTTCCCCGAGTACATCGCGGTCGTCCACCTCGCCCTGCGGCTCGGCCGGCCGGTGCGGTGGGTGGAGGACCGCCGCGAGTCCATGCTGGTCGCCACCCGGGGGCGCGGGCAGGACCAGCGGGTCAGGCTCGCCGCCGACGACGCCGGGAAGCTGCTCGCGTACGAACTCTCCATCGACGCCGACGTCGGCGCCTACCCCCATCTGGGCGCGGGGCTGCCGATGCAGACGGCGTGGATGGCGACCGGGCCCTACCTGACGCCTCAGGTGCACGCCACCGTCCGGTCGGTGCTGACCCACGCGATGGTCACCTATCCCTACCGCGGGGCGGGGCGGCCGGAGGCGGCGAGCGCGCTGGAGCGCACGATGGACACCCTGGCCCGCCGCCTCGGCATGGACCCGGTGGAACTGCGCCGGCGCAACTTCATCCCGCCCGAACGCTTCCCCTACCTGACCCCGACCGGCCGCGACTACGACAGCGGCAACCACGCCGCCGCCCTCGACCTGGCGCTCACCACCTTCGGCTACGACGCCTGGCGCGCCGAGCAGGCCCGCCGCCGGGCCGACCCGGACGCCCGGCCCATCGGCATCGGCCTGTGCTGCTACGTCGAACGCTCCGGCGGCGAGGCGGGCGGCCTCCACGAGTACGTCGGCGTCGAGGCGGGCGACGACGGCACCTTCACGGCCCGCTGCGGCGCGGCCCCCAGCGGCCAGAGCCACGAGACGGTCTTCCCGGCGCTGGTCGCCGAGACCCTCGGGGTGGACGCGGTCCGCGTCCACCTGCTCGAAGGCGACACCACCGCCACGCCCGACGGGGTCGGCTCCTTCGCCAGCCGCTCGGCCCAGATCGACGGCGCGGGGCTCCAGCACGCCGCCACCCTCCTGATGGACCGCGCCCGCGAACGCGCCGCCACCCTGTGGGAGGTCCCGGTGGAGGAGACCTCCTGGGCCGAGGGGGTCGTCCACGGGCCGTCGTCCATCGACGTGGCCGAACTGGTGAAGCTGACCGGCCCGCTGCGGGCCGACGAACGCTACGAGGCGGGCATGGCCTTCCCGTTCGGCGCCCACGTCGCCGTCGTGGAGGTCGACCCCGACCTCGGAACCGTGGAGGTACTGCGCCTGGTCGCCGTGGACGACTGCGGTCACCCCATCGACCCCGGGGTCGTCCGGGGGCAGGCGTTCGGGTCCGCCGTCCAGGGCCTCGGCCAGGCGCTCTACGAGGGCATCCCGTTCGACGAGCACCTCGTCCCCCAGGTGCCGGGCGGCCTGCTCGACTACCTGCTGCCGACGTACGCGGAGATCCCGCCCATCGACCTGAGGGAGACCAGCACCCCGAGCCCGCGCACGCCCCTGGGCGCGAAGGGCGCGGGGGAGTCCGGCTGCATCGGCACCCCGCCCGCGATCGTCAACGCCGTGGCCGACGCCCTGGAGCTGACCGACCCCGACGTCCTCCAGATGCCGCTGACCCCCGACGTCGTCTGGCGGGCGGCCCGATGAAGCCCCCCGCCTTCGGCTACGTCGCCCCCCGCACCCTGGCCGACGCCCTGGCCGCGCTGGGCGAGGGCGGCCAGGTCCTGGCCGGGGGCCAGAGCCTCCTGCTGGAGATGCACCTCAAGCGCCTGGATCCCCATCTGGTCGTGGACGTCAACCACGTCCCCGGGCTCGACCGCCTGGACGTGGCAGACGGGACGGTGCGGGTCGGCGCGCTGGTGCGGCACAAGGTGTTCGAGTCGCCGCAGGCGGTCCCCGGCCCGCTGGGCGGCCTGTTCGCGCGCGCCGTCGTCAACATCGCCCACCCGCCCATCCGCACCCGGGGCACCATGGTCGGCAGCCTCGCCTGGGCCCACCCGGCCTCGGAGTGGTGCGCCCTGGCCGTGGCGCTGGACGCCGAGATCGACCTGGCGGGGGCCTCGGGGACCCGCGCGATCGCGGCCGGCGACTACTTCCTCGGCCCCTTCCTGACGGCCCGCCGCCCGGACGAGCTCATCACCGCCGTCCGCTTCCCGCTGCTGGGCCCCGACACGGGCGTGGGGTTCCTCGAACACCGCCGCACCGGCTTCTCCTTCGCCCAGGTGGCAGTCGGGGCCGCCCTCGCCATCCGCGACGGCGTGATCACCGAGGCCAGGATCGGCCTGGCCAACTGCGCCGACCGCCCGATCAGGGCGCGCGCCGCCGAACGGTCCCTGGCCGGCGCCGAGATCGCCTGCCCGGGAGGGCCGCGCGTCCCGGCCGACCACCCGTTCACCCGCGCCGGCCGCGTCGCCGCCGACCAGGACGCCGCGCCCGTGCCCGAACCGCACGCCGACGTGGAGTACCGCCGCCACGTCATCGCCGTCCTGGTCGCCCGGACCCTGAGAGAGGCCGCGATCCGATGAAGATCACCCTGACCGTGAACGGGGCCGACTACCCGCTGGAGATCGAACCCCGCCGCGTCCTGGCCGACGTCCTGCGCGACGACTGCGGCCTCACCGGCACCCACCTGGGCTGCGAACAGGGCGTCTGCGGCGCCTGCACGGTCCTGGTCGACGGCGAGGCGGTCCGGTCGTGCCTGATGCTCGCCGTCCAGTGCGACGGCCACCCGATCCACACCGTCGAGGGCCTCCGCGGCCGGGACGGCGAACCCCACCCGCTGCAACGGGCCTTCTCCGCCGAGCGGGCCCTGCAATGCGGCTTCTGCACGCCGGGCTTCTTGATGATGGCCGCGGGCGCGCTGGAGGACGACCCCTCGATCGGCGACCATCCGGAACGCGTGGCCAACCTGGTCCGCTCGAACCTCTGCCGCTGCACGGGCTACGAACCCATCCAGCGCGCCATCATGCGAGCGGCCCGGGGCGGCTGAAACGGCGCATCGACTCCACCCCGGAGACGCCGTAGACCTCCTCGACCGCGTTCGCGAGCAGGTGACAGGTGCGGAAGCGGTCGAGCGGGGTCAGGCCGAGCCTCGTCAGGTGCAGGTAGGTGTAGTTGAGCACCACCCGGTAGCGCAGGAAGTCGGGGCGGCTGAACATCTCGCGGCGGTAGTCGGGGGTGCCGAACATCAGGGTGTGCAGTTCGCCGCGCGTCTCGGCCGGGGTGTCGTCCATGGCAGGCAGCAGGTGCACCACGCGGCCGGCCCGCGCGCGGTAGGTCTCCACCAGCGCCGCCCACTCGCGGACGAACGGGCTGTCGCCGTCCCCGTCGAGGGTGTCCACGACCTGCCTGACCCGCTGGGTGAGCAGGGCGCGGCGGGAGTCGTACACCTCGTCGAAGGAGCGCCGGGCGGCCTCGGGGTCCTTCGACCACATGAGGTAGCCCTCGGCGTGCACCCGGAACGACAGGTAGCTGCGCTCGATCGGGTGGGAGGTGTGCGCGACCGTCAGGAGCAGGGCCATGGCCAGGTCGGACTTGGCGTCGCGGCCGTCGCGGCAGTGGCCGAGCATCGTGAACAGCAGCGGGGTGCTGTCGCTGTAGAACGACGTGAGCAGGTCGACGCCCTCGTCGCCGCCCAGGACGTGGCGGCGGTCGTCGAACGGGAACTCGACGATCGAGTTGTCGGCGGGCCACGGGGTGAGCGGGCCGTGCTCCTGCTCGCGCGCGGCCATGAGGCGGTGCCGGGCCAGGCTCTCGGCCTGGTCCACCACGTACGTCGACGGGTGGTCGCGCAGCCAGCCGCCCACCACCTTGTCGATGCGGGGGCGCACCACCTCCTCCCACACCCGCCGGTCGGTCTTCACGTTGACGCGCACGTGGGGGCCCTGCCGCCAGTGGCGCACCACGTACGCCGCATCGACGTGGTCGCGGATGTCGGCCAGCAGGGGCCGGACGGCGTCGAGGAGCAGGGGGTCCTTGTCCGGCTCGTGGTAGAAGACGTGGACGCTGTGCCACATGAGGGTCACCTCCGCAGCGCGGCCAGCGCGCGGGCCGCGAGAGTCGAGACGTGCGATTCCGGGCCGGGGCGCAGGCCGATCCGGTTGTGGAACAGGTGGGCGCAGCGCAGCAGCACGCGGGCCCGTCGCGCGTCGTCGCCGATGACGGCCAGGTGGGCGTGGGCCGAGCCCGCGTCGCCGGTCGTCGCCGGGAGTCGCGCGGCCAGGTCGTGGATCGAGGCGGCCCAGGCGCCCAGCAGCCCCGGGCCGTCCTTCAGGCGCCAGAGGCGTTCGGTCTGGGTGACCAGTCCGGGCGGGAGGTCGCCGGGTTCGGATGGGGGCAGGCGGCGGGCCGCCTCGGCGAGGTCGGGCTGGCAGGCGGCCATCGTCAGGGTGAGCACGGCGAGGCCGACGGCGGTCCTGCGGTCCATCGCGGGCGCGCCGTGGAGGACGTCGAGCGCGAGGGCGCTGGAGACGCCGAAGTGCCGTTCGGCGGCGGGCATGTCCCCGTAGACGTTCTCCTCCGGCTCGTACGGGAGGAACACCACGCTGCCCGGCGCGTGCAGGGCCGGGTCGTACCTCTCGCGGCGTTCCCCTTTCGCGAGGACGGCCGCGAGCCGCCGGTAGGCCGGGGCGTCGACGGCGGGCGACGGGTGGCCGGCGAACCACCGTGCGGCCCGCGCCCTGACCTCGTCGCGGGGCACCCCCTTCAGCCGCAGCCGCACGTGCGGGCCCGACTCCCAGTAGCGCAGGTAGAAGCAGGCCGTCGCCGACCGGGCCAGCGGGGTGACGACGTCGCGGATCAGGTCGTCGAGGTCGCCGGTGTGGAACAGGTGGGCGCTCTCCCAGCCCGTCATGGGGCGCTCACCTGGACGACGTACTCGGTGACGCGCGGGCCCCCCGGGTAGACGGGGGCGTCCTCGGGGGCGGGCAGGGTCTCCTCGACGACCACCAGGGCGTCGGGGTTCCGGGCCGCGTGCCGCAGGCCGGCCAGCAGGAAGGGGTCGGTGACGTCGACGTACATGGGCTTGCGGTGCTTGCCGAGCAGGCCCGTCAGCAGGCCGTCGCGCAGATCGAGGACCCGGGCGAAGAAGCGGCGCGGCAGGCCGTGGTCGCGCAGCCACGACCCCAGCTCGGCTGGGCCGCCCGGGGGTAGGTCGCCGGCGCGCAGCCGCCAGCACTCGCGGGCCAGCGTGACCACGCCCAGGTCGAGGCGGGGCAGGTGGTCGATCCGGCCGCGCGGCGGCACCGGGCCGGGACGCAGCACCCAGCCGGGCACCAGCGCGACCGACGGCTCGCCGAAGACCCTGACGAGGAACTGCAGCCACGGCGGCAGCCAGTGCTGGGCGGTCATGCCGAGGTGCATCGGCCGCACCTTCTCCCCACCGGCCCGCAACGCCAGCCGGGAACCGTCGAGCCGCACCGTCAGCGCCGAGGGGTGCAGACCTCCACCCGTGGTGTACGGGTAGTCGATCGTCACGTCGGCCGTGGTGGTGCGGAGGTTCAGGCCGCTGCCGAGCGCCCCCGTGACCTCGGCGATCAGGGTGTCGCGTTGCGGGGCCCGCAGCGCCGCCGCGTCCGGGGCGTGGCCGATCCGGTTCAGCTGGTGGTGGAGCCGGGACAGCCCCTTGCCGTAACCGGCGGTGACGGTGTTGACGACCAGGCGGCCCTCCGGGAGCGCCTGGGCGTAGACGCAGATCGACCCCGGGGCGCGGAAGCGGTCGTCGTCGGGGGGCTCGCCGGTCCGCAGGAAACGCTCGCGCAGGTCGGCATGGCCGGGACCGGCCGCGAAGGGGTCGCGGACCAGGTCGCGCAGCGGGCCCGGCTCGCTGTGGACGGCGCGGTAGAAGCTCATGACGGGGACGTCGGCGGCGGGGCCGTACCGGCGCAGGAAGAAGCCGGCGGCGGCCAGTTTCAGCGGGAGGTCGCCGTCGAACAGGGCCAGCCCCTTCCGCAGCCGGTTCAGGTCGTCGAGCGCCGGCCGCCACGCCTCCCGGCCGCACCGGCCCGCCTCGCCCGGGATGACGGCGTTGTGCCAGAACAGGTTCCGCTCGGGGATCTCCGTGGGGGCGAGCAGGTCGCGGATGACCTTCGGGTCCTCCTCGACGCCCAGCTTGGCCAGCGGGTCGTCGTCGTGTTCCCCGTACGGCGGCACCAGCTCCACCAGCCCGATGTCGGCCAGCGCCCTGACCGGCTCCGCCAGCGCCGCCCTCACCGGCTCGGTCGCGGGCACGCTGAGCAGCGGTTCCGTCGCGGTCGGGCCGAGGAACCAGATGCGGCCGTCCTCCTCGAACGCGGTCGGGTTCACCCGCGTCCGCGCCGCTTTCACCTGCCGCGACAGCGTCACCCAGAGCGGGCGCAGCACCGCGCGGTCGAGGTCGACGACCTCCCGCCACGTCAGGTCGGCCGGCGGGACGGCCATCGGGCCGTCGTCGGCCCAGGCGCCGAAGCCGCTCCACGCGAACGTCGCGTAGGGGCTGGTCTTCATCGTGGCGCGAGCCAGGTAGCGGGCCAGTTTGACCGCCTCCTGGCGTGACGGGGACGTGCGCGCGGCCAGGATCGGGCTGCCCAGCTCCAGCCCCCGGCGGAAGGCCGGGTCCGCGGCCAGCTCGCGCAGCAGCCCGGCCTTCTCCCGCCGTTCGGCCTCGTGGACGGCGGGCAGCTCGGCCGCCAGCCTGTCGTGGCGGTCCTTGAGGGCGGTCCAGGCCAGGACCCGTGCCCGCAGCTCCTCCGGGAGGGCGGCGAGCACCTCCGGCGCGGTCGCCCGGCGGTCGGGGCGGCGGCCCCGGAACAGGTCGCGGCGCAGCGCCACCAGTTCCGGCTTGAACACACCCGCGCCGATCACCTCGTGCAGCGGGCCGGACATCGCCCGGCCCTCGTCGGCCAGCGTGCGGGCGACGTCGAGCAGCTCGTCGACGCGTTCCCACGTCCGCTCGCACCGCAACCGCCGCAACCCGTCGGCGGGCAGCCCCGCCACCCGGATGGCGAAGATCGGCGCCACGACGTAATCTCGGTCGGCGGGATGAGCTGTTCGTGACACGGATGCTCCTTCCCGTGACCGAGGGCGCCCGTGCCGTGGGCGCCCTCGGCGTTTCAGCGGTGACCTGCTACGCCTCCGGCGCCCAGCAGCTGTTCGCCTGCATGTACGACGAGCAGTAGCCCATCGCCGACGACGCGCCGGTCTCGACGGCGCCGTGGCCCTCCATCACGATCGAGTCGGCCGACAGGACGTCGATCGCCTCGACCTCCAGGCCGGACAGGTCAAGGGGGAGCTTCTCCATGACGTTTCTCCTTCTCACTGATCAGTACGTTCCGGACGTGCCCCGCGGACCTCCTTCCTGCCGATCGGGGAACCGGAGGACCAGGTCTGGCCCCCGGGACCTGGGCACCCCGACGAGCAGGGACGACAGACTCCGCGCCGGGCCCGTCAGGCCCAGGACGCGGTCGGTCGCCGCACCGGCGGCGTCGGAGTGGATGCGCGAGGTGAGCCCCAGCGCGGCGGCGGCCAGCGTCGCCCGCTGCAACGCCGCGCCCGTCTCGACGAGCTGGTCACGGTGGTCGCGGGCGGTGCCCGCCAGCGGATCGCCCACAAGGACGATCACCGCGGCGGCGGTCTTGAGCGCCTCCCGGGTGTTGGCGACGAGCGGGGCCGACCCGAGGGAAGCCAGCGGTGCGGCATCCACCCGTCGGAGCTCGCCGTCGTAGCGGTAGGCGGCTCTCGGGAGCCCGTCGACCCGCAGGGCCAGCAGGTGGAGGTCCGGTCCGGCAGCCGTCTCCGCCATCGCGACGATCGCCGCCAGCGGGACGGGCACCGGGCGGAAGCCGTCGACCGGGGAATGGCGGATGGGAAGTCCTTCGCGGAGATCCACCATGCCGGCCGGGACCCGGACATGTCCCGGTGGGCGCAGACGTCTCGTCCGCGAGTCGGCCTCTGCGGCTCGGTGCAGGTCCCAGGCCGCACCCGGAGGAAACGGCAGAGGAAGAGGCCGGGCCTCCTGCGGCAGGTCGCCGGCGGGCTGTGGCGCAAGGGCCCGCTCGTGCGGCGGCGCGTGCCGGGCGGTCGGTGTGGCCTTGCGGGTTTCGCCGAGTTCAGAGGTGTGCTCGGGTTGTCGCGCTGGTTGGAGGGTCGGTGTCGTTGGGCGGTTTCGGTCCAGGCCGAGCCCCCGCACGTGCAGCACGGTCAGGAGGGCTTCGCGGGATTCGTCCAGGCCTAGGAGGGTGTCGTCGGGGTCGGCGGGGGTGACGGTCAGGTCCAGGGTGGCGGCGACCACCTCCGCCTGGGTGCGCAGGACGCCGATCTCCTGGCAGATCAGGCGGTAGGCGTAGTCGCCGTACTTGAACATGGAGCGCCAGAAGACCGCCGTCAGGCAGATGCGCGCCGGGCCGTGGTCGCCCGTGCGCAGCACCTCCAGGACCTCGTGCACCGGGTCGTAGTGGAACAGCCCCTCCGGGGAGGCGACATAGGCCTCGATCGGGTACAGGCCGCCCCCCGAGGGCGCCGGGCGGCCCGGGATCGCCATCGGGCCCGTGTCGGTGTGCCGCCAGATCACGCGGGTGATGCCGAGCATGCCGCGCAGCAGCGCGCCCAGCGGGTGGGGCGGTTCGGCCCAGGCGGCCGAGGGGTGGCGTTTGTGCCGGAGCGGCGCGAGGTCCCACCGGGCGTCGAGCGGTCCGCGATCCGCCATCGCCGCCATGTAACGCGCCGCCGGGCCCCTCATGGGAACGGGTGGGGGTAGGGGCTGAGGTCGTCCGCCGCGAGGTCGCGGTGGAGGTAGCCGAGCGCGCGGCCCCGGGTCAGCAGGCGGGGGAGCCCGTGCACCCTCCGGTGGTGGTGGCCGAACGTCATCGGCGCCGCCCCCGGCACGATCACCTTGGCGCAGGCGAAGCCGCCCGCCGCCGCCTCGGGCGAGGTGGTGTCGACGGCGATCACGTCCATGCCGCTGGCCAGGAACCGGGCCACCAGGTCACGCAGGTCGTCGGCCAGGTCGTCGTGGGCGGGCCACTCCGGCAACTCGCCGACCGTCAGCTCCGCGCCGTTCGGCAGGAACTCCAGCCGCTCGTACGCCTTGGGGTGCCCGTACACCAACGGGTGGTGCTCCAGCAGGCGCACCTCACCGGAGTCGGCCACCAGCCGGGCCGCCTCGCCCTCGTCGTAGCGGGCGACGTGGTTGGCCAGCATCGGGCCCATTTCGTCGAGGGCGCGGCGCAGGGCCCGTTCGGGGTCGAGGTGGGCGGCCCCGCCGCACATCGCCTTCGGCCGGTCCGACCGGCCCGACCGGTCGACGGCGGTGATCCAGAAGACCGGCAGTCCCTGTTCGAGGGTGACCACGTGGGCGTGGACGTCGTAGCCCAGCCGGTCGCCGATCCGCTCGGCGGCCATCGGGACGCGCCGGTCGCGCGCCGACCGCAGGTCGACCCGGGGGAGCGGGAGGCGGGCGTACCAGGTGGTCAGGAAGGCGTCCCGTTCGGCGACCTCCAGCAGGCCGTAAAGGATCGCCTCCGCGAGCGATCCGCCGAGGGCGCAGCCGTTGGAACACTCGTAGGCGAAGCCCCGGTCGGGCCGCGCGCCGAAGTAGACGGACGTCTCCGGCACCAGCACCGGCCCGCCCCGCCGGAACGAGTGCCCCCAGACCCAGGCGGTCTCCCGCGCCGGGTCGAACCGGGTGAACCAGAAGCCGGGCCGGTCGTACCAGTCGTCCGGATACAGCCCCAGGAGGCGCGGGTCGAGCGCCTGGCCGGCGATGTCGTCGTAAGCGGCCCTGACGGTGGTCCGCCGCCCTCGCGGGGAGAACCCGGCCAGCCGTTCGAGCGCCTCGGCGACGGCGGTCGCCTTCGCGGCGGGCACGTCCTCGCACCGCCCGAACCCGTGGTGGCTCTCGTGGGCGGCTCGCGCGGGGTTCAGCCGCGCCACGGCGACCGCGCCGTCCCGCGCGTCGGCCTCCACCGACCGCACGACACCGGTCTCCCGGTCGACGTAGCGGCGTTCGAGCTCGGCGAGATCGAGTGTGCCGACCCGGAACCCCGACACCTTCGGCTGCGGTGTGAAGACGACGGGCCGCGGCCCGTCGGGCGGCCGGTCGCCGCAGACCGGGCAGAACGGGTCGGGCAGGAAGGGGTGGCGTGCCAGCGTGCCGGTCAGCACCGGCATCCGCAGCATCGCGCCGCTCGTCAGCGCCGTCGACGGGTCGGCCAGCAGGTGCTCGACCTCGTCGGCCACCAGTTCGCCGACCGTGCCGGCCACGAGGGAGGTGAGGAGGGCAGGCCGGTCGCGCAGGCGTACCGAAAAGTGCTCCCGGTTCCCGGCCCGCCGCCGCTCCACGCAGGTGGGACAGCCCGGCCGCCCGGGAAACGCGGCAGGACCGATCACGACATGTCCGGCTTCGGTGTGCACGGGCAACCACGGGGACCCGTAACGCCGCCGCCCGATGTCGTCGGCGTCACTGGCGACCACCACGACCCCGCTCGACCGCACCCGCGCCCTGACCGCCTCGAACAGCCGCCCCGACCCCACCACGTCGGTGATCACGACATCACCCGCGCCACGAACGCCGGCCCGTCGACGGGCAGCGAGACGGCGGCCCCGCCGACCGGAAACCCGTCACTCGCCCACCGCACGGGCGGTGTGAGCCCGGTCTGCGCCCGCAGCAACACCCGCTCCAGCCCGTCGTGCAACCCGAGCGCCACGAGGGGCGGCCGGCCCGCCACCTCGAACCGCAGCACCGCCGACCCCGGCACCTCCCGCACGACCGGCACCTCCCCGGCCGCCACCACCTGCCGCCAGAGCGGCTCGTCGTCCGGCACGGCCACCTCACCGCCCGCCGCCGATCCCGCCGCCTCGGCCTCGAGCCGCTGCCGGTGCGCCGCGGATACGGCGTCCTCCCAGGTCAGACCCGCTCCGATGAAACCGTCGCCGACCGCGAACACCGCCAGCAGACACCGCAACCGCGCCGTGTCGTGATCCGCCCCCCACCCGACGACCTCACGGTCCCCCACGAGCGCCCGCATGACGGAGAGGGGCCCCTGCGGATAGCCACCTTCGTCCAGTACCGAGATGACCCCCATGCGCGGATCCACCAGATCACGACAGAGCCCGAAAAACCGTTCCCGAACGCCCGCCTCACCCGAGACCCCGGACCCGCCAACCCCCGCCGCACCGGGGCGCTCCGAGCTCCCCTCGCCAGTACCAAAGCCCTCGCTGCCCGCCGACCTCCGCGAGGTGGAGACCGGTCCGGACACCTCTGCGTCCCTCCGCGAGGTGAGTGCTGGTCCCGGCATCTCCACGTCCCTTTGCCGACCGGGGGCCGGTTCGGACACCTCCACATCCCGCCGCGAGGCGGAGGTTGGTCCTGAAACCTCAGCTTCTCTCGGTGATGCGGGGGCGGGGGCTGATGCCGAAACCCCCACGTCTTTCCGCGAGGCGGGGATCGGTTGGGATGCCTGTGCGTCCTTCCGCGAAATGGGGGCCGGTTCCGCCACCTGCGCATCCCTTCGCGAGGCAGGGACCGGTCCGGATATCTGTGTGTCCCTCTGCGAGGCGGGATCTCGGCTGGACACTTCTGCCGGGTTCCAGCGCAGGCCCGCGAAACGGTGGATCGTGCTGTCCAGGGTGCGCAGATCAACGCGGGTGAACGCCCGTCGCGCCGCCACGAGCCCTGTCACCGCCGCGAAGACCCCCAAGGCCACCTGGGACGCCACCACGCGGGGGACCGCGCCGCGCAACCAGTCGCCTCGTGTTCCCTCGCGGAGGGACAACCGCTTCCACCCGGTGGCCGCGTCGGTCTCGCCGGGCGGTCCCGCTGAGGTCAGCCAGGCCTCGTCGTCACGGATCAGCACCTGCGCCAGCACCACGTCGGCGGGGCAGGCGAGCGCCTCGGCCAGCAGTTCGTCCCGGGAGGTGCTGACCTGCACCAGGACGTCCTCGCCCGAGGTCACCACCTCGCGCCAGCCCACCGACCGGAGACACTCGACCAGCGCCGGGACCAGCGCCGGGACCAGCACCCCGGTGCCCGTCACGCGCAGGGCCGAGTTCCGCACCCGGGCGAACCGGCCCGGATGGCCGGCGAACGCGATCTCGGCCGCGTAGGTCTCCAGGTCCTCGGCGGACAGCCCGTGATCGGCGGCCCCGGTGTCGTCGACGACGAAGCGCAGTTCGGCCAGGCGTCCGACGAGGCCGGTGACCAGCTCGCGCTGGGTCGCGGGCAGGCCCGAGGTCAGTTCGCCCAGGGTCTGGGCTCCGTCGAGGCGTGGCGCCAGCCGTTCGAGCAGGGCCAGCGCGTGGGGTCCGCGCAGTGTCGCCGCCCCGTGATCCCCGTGAACGTGAACCCCACCGGGGCACTCGACCCACCGCACGTCAGCGCGTAATCGGGGCCGAATCATCTCCATATTGAGTGGGAGCGCTCCCATATGCTCAGAATACCGCCGACCGAATTACCTCACAAGGCCCTTGTTTCAGTTTATGACAATCTCGCCGACTGCGGGTGATCTGCTCTAACGTCTGACGTGGCCTTTTCCGGCGAAACGCCACCTCTTCATCCGCCCGAGGAAATGGCCTATCCGAAATTGGCGCGAATAGGAATTGACAAAGCCGGTCCCGCTCGTTACCGCTCCAGCTCTGGAAACCCATTCACCGCGCGAGCTGCCGAGGCCGCTGATCGCCTATTCGAAGGGCCACCCTGACGTGGGGATCGGATCGCGAACGATGAAGCACGGGTGGATCCCCGCCACCCAGTCGACGGACAACCGGGCCCGGAGGCGTCGACGAGCGCCATCAGGTCATGACGCCGATTCTCGCGCTTCCCCGGGGGCCGATCGCCACCGCATCGTGTCGTCCCAGATGATGGGGTTCATGCCCTTCTCTGATCTCCCGTTGCCCCAGGTGCGCCACTACACCTCCACCGTCCCCGAGCCCGACGACTTCGACGACTTCTGGGCCGCGACGCTCTCCGAGACCCGCTCCCACGAGCTCGCCCCCGTCTTCTCTCCCGTCGTCACCGGGCTGACCACGGTCGACGTCTACGACGTGGTGTTCCAGGGGTGGGCCGGGCAGCCGGTCCGTGCGTGGTTCCTCGTTCCGGCAGGCGCCGAGGCGCCGCTTCCGTGTGTGGTGCAGTACCAGGGGTACGGCGGCGGCCGGGGGCTGCCGCACCAGTGGCTCTACTGGCCGAGCGCCGGCTACGCCCTCCTCGTCATGGACACCCGCGGCCAGGGGAGCGGCTGGTCGCTCGGCGACACCCCCGACCCCGAGGGCTCGGGACCGGCCCACCCGGGGTACATGACCCGGGGCATCGGCGACCCGGCGACCTACTACTACCGGCGCGTGTTCAGCGACGCGGTCAGGGCGGTCGAGACGGTGCGGCAGCATCCGCTCGTCGACCCGGCCAAGGTCGCGGTCAAGGGCGCCAGCCAGGGCGGCGGGATCACCCTCGCGGTGGCGGGGCTGCTCCCCGACGTGGTGGCGGCCATGCCGGACGTGCCGTTCCTGTGCGACTTCCCGAGGTCGATCCGGGTGACGCCGAAGGACCCGTACACGGAGATCGCCCGCTACCTGAAGGTCCACCGCGCCGAGGTCGCGACGGTCGAGCGGACGCTGTCCTACTTCGACGGCGTCGCCTTCGCCAGGCGTGCCGCCGCCCCGGCGCTGTTCTCGGTCGGGCTGATGGACGAGATCTGCCTCCCCTCGACCGTCTACGGCGCCTACAACGCCTACGCCGGCGCGGCCAAGCACATGGAGGAGTACGAGTTCAACAACCACGAAGGCGGCGACGAGGCGCACCTGCCGGTGCAGTTGGCCTGGCTGAAGTCCTGGGCGTAGTCAGCCCAGCAGCGCCGCCGTCTCGGCGGAGACGGGCGTGGCCAGCACCGACGCCACGACGTCGATCACGTGGCTGGTGAACAGGCGCTCGTCCCTTCCCTCGCTGGTCTCGGCCCGCCGGGCCAGTTCGCTGTACGTCATCCGGATCGCCGTGAGCCGCCGGTGCAGGCGGGTCACGGCGATCTCGGGCAGCAGCGGCCCGACCATCTCCCGCCACCGGTTGACGCTGGTCGGCTGCGCCGTCGAGGCCCGCAGCGCCGAGGGCGACGCCCGGCGGACCACCTGGTCGAGCAGGCGCAGATACCGCCGCCCCTCCACGTCGGCGAGCTTGGCGGCCAGCGGCCGGACGAACGCCCCCGCCAGCGCCCGCAGCGGCTCGGCGGGCGGAGCGGCCTCGAAGGCGTCGAGGAGCGCGTGGCGGGCGTACTCGACCGGCGGATCGTGCCGGGCGAGCACCGCGCGGAGCAGGCCGTCGCGGTCGCCGAAGTGATACTGCAGCGCCGAGGCGTTCCGCTGCCCCGCGGCGGCGTTGATCTCCCGGAGCGAGACCGCGTCGACGCCCCGGTCGGCGAACAGCTCCTCGGCGGCCAGGACCAGCCGCAGACGTCCATCGGCCGCCACGGAATCTCCCTCTGTTAAAAGTTAAGGCGTTCGCATTAATATTACGCGTATGGCCATCGACTTCACGCTCGATCCCGAGCACGAGGAGATCCGCCGCCGGGTCCGCGCGTTCGTCCAGGACGTCGTCGTCCCGGCGAAGACCGAGGGCCTGTCCCGCGACGACTACCTCCGCACGATCTTCGCCCTGCGCGAGAAGGCCAAGGCCGAAGGGCTCTGGCTGCCCCACATGCCCAAGGAGGTCGGCGGCATGGGCCTCGGCCACGTCGCGCTGGCCATGGTCCAGTCGGAGGCGGCCAAGACGCGGCTCGGCCCGTGGGTGCTCAACTGCCAGGCCCCCGACGAGGGCAACATGCACACGCTGCACCACTGGGCCGACGAGGCGCAGAAGGAGAAGTACCTCACGCCGCTGCTCCAGGGCCGGGTCATGTCGTGCTTCGCGATGACCGAGCCCGAGGTGGCCGGCTCCGACCCGACGCTGATCCGGACGACCGCCGTCCAGGACGGCGACGAATGGGTGGTCAACGGCCACAAGTGGTTCATCTCCAACGCCCGCCGGGCGAACTTCGCGATCCTCATCGCCCGCACCGAACCCGACGTCCCGGAAGGACAGCGCGGCGCGACCACGGCCTTCCTCGTCGACATCCCCTCTCCGGGCTGGACGGACGTGCGGGAGGTCGAGACGATGCACGGCTCGACCGGCCACAGCGAGATCGTGATCGAGGACCTGCGCCTTCCATCGAGCCAGATCCTCGGCGGCCGGGGCAACGGCCATCGCCTGGGCCAGTACCGCCTCGGTCCCGCCCGGCTGGCCCACTGCATGCGCTGGATCTCCCAGGCCGAGACGGCGCTCGACATGATGGTCGACCGGGCCCTCAACCGCTACAGCCACGGCTCGCTGCTGGCCGACAAACAGGGCATCCAGTGGCTGATCGCCGACTCGGCGATGGAGCTCTACCAGTGCAAGCTCATGGTCCTGCACGCCGCCTCGAAGATCGACAAAGGCGACGACTTCCGCACCGAGGTCTCCATGGCCAAGCACTTCGTCGCGGGCAGTCTGAACCGCATCGTCGACCGGGCCATCCAGGTCCACGGCGCGCTGGGCTACTCGACCGACACCCCGCTCGCGAGCATGTTCCAGCACGCCCGCTGGGCCAGGTTCGCCGACGGCGCCGACGAGATCCACCAGATGCGCATCGCCGAACGCACCATCGCCGCCTATCGTGACACCGGCTCCACCAGGGCCGCGACCGGAGGACTGCCGCTGTGAGGATCGCTTTGGTCACCGGAGGAAGCAGCGGCATCGGCGCCGGCGTCGCCCGCCGCCTGCGGGAGTCGGGCACGACCGTCGTCGTCGCGGACGTCGCCGAGCCCGCCGACGTCCACTGCGACGTCTCCCGCCTGGAGGACAACCTCAGGGCCGTCGACCACGTGATGGACCGCCACGGCCGCCTCGACCTGGTCTTCCTCAACGCGGGCGTGGCCTCCGGCTGCGGGGTCGGCGACGACTTCGACCCGGCCCTCTACCGCCGCGCGATGGGCGTCAACCTCGACGGCGTCGTCTTCGGCGTGCACGCCGCCCTCCCCGCCCTGAAGGCCTCCGGCGGCGGCACCATCGTCGCGACCGCCTCGATGGCCGGCATCGTCGGCATCCCCGTCGACCCGATCTACGCCGCGAACAAGCACGCCGTCGTCGGCCTGGTCCGCTCGCTCGGCGTGTCCCTGGAACCCGACAACATCAGGGTCCAGGCCCTCTGCCCGTCCTTCGCCGACACCGCGATCCTGGGCGACAGCCGCGTGATGCTCGAAGCCGAGGGCTTCCCGATCATGGAGGTCGCCGACGTCGTCGACGCCTTCGAGAAACTCCTCGCCGGCGAGGGCACCGGCGAGTGCTGGTTCGTCGTCTCCGGCCGCGAGAGCGAACCCTTCACCTTCCGCCGCGCCCCGGGGCCACGTCAAAAGCCATGAGCTTCTTCCGTTACGGCTCACGCCTACCCCGGCCCCGGCCGCCGTCTCCGGCGAGCACCGTATCCGGCGCTCACCACCCGCTCCCGCCTCTCCCCGTCACGGGGTGATCCCTCGGTATGCCCCGGAAAACCATGTGCGCCGGTTCGTGGGGGTTCGTTAGGGTGCGGGCATGACCTGGCGACATTGATCCACACCTGAGTCCCGTTTCGCCCGGCGTCTCTACGCCCTGGCGTTCTTCGAGGAGTTCGTCCTCCTCTATCCCGTCTACGCGCTCCTCTTCGCCGACCACGGGCTCTCCGCGGGCCAGATCTCGACGCTGTTCGTCATCTGGTCGCTGACGTCGTTCCTGCTGGAGATCCCCTCCGGCGCGTGGGCCGACGCCTTCTCGCGCCGCCGCCTGCTGGTGCTGTCGCCCCTGCTCACCGCGGCGGGCTTCGGGCTGTGGACGTTCCTGCCGGGCTACTGGTCGTTCGTGGCCGGGTTCGTGCTCTGGGGCGTCGCGACCGCGATCAGCTCGGGCACGTCGGAAGCCCTGGTGTACGAGGAACTCGCCCGCCTCGACGCCTCCGGCGCCTACCCCCGGATCACCGGCCGCGCCGAGGCCGTCGGCACCACCGCCATGATGATCGCCAGCGCCGTCGCGGGCCCCGCCATGGCGTTCGGCGGCTACCAGGCGGTCGGCGTCGCCTCCATGGCCACCCTCGTGGCCGCCGCCCTGATCGCCCGCACCCTCCCCGAGACCCGCGAGCAGCCCGAGGAGGCCGACGGCTACCTCGACGTGCTCAGAGCCGGGTTCCGCGAGGTCAGCAGGTCGAAGACGCTGCTGCGGCGGCTGGCGCTGGTCTCGGCGGTGACCGGGCTGTCGGCGTTTGACGAGTATCTGCCGCTGCTCGCCCAGGGCACCGGCGTCGGCGACGAGGCGGTGCCGCCGCTGATGGTCCTGGTCTCGGCCGGGTTCGCGATCGGCGGGTTCCTGGCCGGGCGCGGGCTGCGCTGGGCCGGTCCGATCACCTGCGCGGGCGGCCTGGCGCTGATCGCGGGAGCGGCCGTCCGGAGCCCATGGGGGTTCGTGCTGGTCGCCGCCGCGTTCGGGGCGATCCAGTGGGCCATCGCGGCGGCCGACGCCCGCCTCCAGGACGGGCTGTCGGACCGCTCACGCGCGACCGTGACCTCGATGTCGGGCCTGGGCACCGAGGTCATGGCGGTCCTGACCTTCGCCTTCTACGGCCTCGGGTCGGAGCTGGCCCCGTCGTGGGTGCTGTTCGCGGCGCTCGCGGCGCCGTACACGATCATCGGGGCCTTTCAGGGCCGCAGCGCCGAGAAGAGCACCTGATCGTGCCACGCGCCCTCCCGCCACTGCGCCCGGCGCAGCACCCCCTCGCGGACGAACCCGGCCTTCTCCAGCGCCCGCTGCTCGGCCACGTTCTCGGCGTCGGTGAACGACTGGATCCGCTCGGCGCGGGTGTGCGCGAACAGGTAGGCGGCGAGCTGGACCTGCGCCTGCGTGCCGATGCCCTTGCCGCGATAGCCGGAGAACACGCAGATCCCCGTCGACCAGCACCAGGAGGTCAGATCGGGCCCCCACGAGTTCATCCACCACGTCACCCACCCGACCACGACCCCGTCGCCCTCGATCGTGAGCCGCCCCGAGTCGGGACTGAGGAACCCGTTCTCGGCGAACTCCCGGAGGAACGGCTGCGGCGAGCGGTGCCCGAACCACTGGTACTGGCCGGTGCCCTCCCGATCGGAGCGTTCCCGCTCGAAGAGATCGAGATCCTTGGCCCGGACCGGGCGAAGTGTGACCTCCATGGGGACTCCTTTCATGCGGGTATGACGCAATCTTCCTCTTATCGGGCCCGGGTTAGGGTGGAATCCTGCCCGCCATCGAACCGGAGGGGGCCACATGTTCGAGGACACCCGGGCTTTCAGCGGGTTCTCCGTCGTCGACATCGGCGCCGCCAGGAAGTTCTACGAGGAGACCCTCGGCCTGCGCGTCTCGGAGAGCAACGGGATGCTCCGCCTGCACATCGCCGGCGGCCACGACATCCTCGTCTACCCGAAGCCCAACCACGTCCCGGCCGAGTTCACCGTGCTGAACTTCCCGGTGCCGGACATCGAGGCGGCCGTCGACGAACTCCGCGAGCGGGGCGTGGAGTTCCTCGTGTACGGCGGCACCGACGAGAAGGGCATCTACCGCCAGAACGGCCCATTGATCGCCTGGTTCACCGACCCGGCCGGGAACGTCCTGTCGGTGCTCCAGGACGGCTGAGGCCCGGAAAGATTCGTACGGAAACGGAAACCCCCGGTCCACCGGCCCCACTCTGGCAGGGATGGACCGATCCCCGCGCGAGCGCGCCTTCACCGCGATCTACGACCGGCAGGTCCGGGGGGTCGCCGCCTGCCGCTGCGGCCAGGTGGACGTCGAGGACCTCCACGAGAACCTGATCGCCGCCTACCACGACCACGCCCCCTGGGCGCCGTGGGCGGACCATGTGGGCTGCGTGCCGCTCGGGGGCCCTTCGGACGAGCAGGTCCGCCGCCTGCTGGACCGGGTGGCGGCCGGGCTGCCGTCCCGGGACCGGCGTCTCTACGACCTGGTCTTCCGCCGGGGCGCCGACTGCCGCGAGGTTGCCGAGACCTGCTGCGTGGACCTGCCGAGGGCGGGGTCGATGCTGCGCGACCTGCGCCGGGCGGTGACGGGCGGCTTCCGGCTCCTGGTGCTGGCCAGGGAGGCGCCCGAATGCCTGGTCAGGGCCGGAACGGCCGTCGAACGGCACGTGCGGGCCTGCCACGAGTGCGAGAAGAGGGCCGAGGAGGCGCTGCGGCCCTACCTTCCGGCGCTGGTGCCGGTGCTCCTGCCGGGGATGCGTGAGGAGATGCTCGCCAGGATCGCCCGGCCCGCCCGCGGACTCCGGCCGGTCTGGCAGCAGGCGGGCGCGGTCGTGCTGGTGGTGGCGGCGCTGGTGCTGCTGGCGGCATGGGCGGGGGCGGCGGTGTGACGACCGCGCCGGACCGGGTCCCCCTGTTGGCCGCCCTGTCGACTCCTGATCGCCGCGCGGCCCTCAGCCGCCGATCCGGTCGGCGTGGTCGCGGGCGAACTCCGGGAAGGTGCGGCCCGGCCGGCCCGTCACCTCGGTGAACGTCGGGGTGGTGTAGTCGCCCCAGCCCGCGTCGTAGGCCCGCAGGTACTCCGTCGTGACGGCGGCGTCCCACTCCTTCATCCCGGCGTTCAGCAGCACGGGGTAGGCGTCGTCGGGGCGCACCGGCTGGAAGGCGAGTCTGCCGCCGGCCACCTCGGACAGGGTGCCGGTCACGTCGCGCAGCCGGACCGACTCCGGGCCGGTGATCGTGTAGGTCTGCCCGTGGTGCGGCGCGGGGTCGCGGAGCACGGCGGCGGCGAAGTCGGCGATGTCCCGCACGTCGATCATGCCGACGCGGCCCTCGCCGGGAGCGCCGTAGAAGGTGCCGCCGCTGACCGAGCCGAGGACGTTCTGCATGAAGTAGGCCGGGCGGACGACGGTCCAGCCGAGGCCGGAGGCGGCGAGTTCGAGGTCCGACAGGGCGTGCAGCCGTCCGTTGCGGGTCGGGGCGTCGTGGCCGGCGCCGATGGCCGACATGCGGACGACGTGGCGCACCCCCGCCTGCCGGGCGGCCCAGACCGCGTTGCTGCTGGCGTGGGTGGCGTCGGGGCCCATGGCGGTGAGCAGCCAGACCTTGTCGACGCCCTTGAACGCCTGGTCGAGCGTCTCGGGGTGGTGCAGGTCGCCGACCGCCACCTCGACGCCCGCGGGCGCCTTGGCCCGGTCGCGCACCAGCACCCGCAGATCCTCGGTGCCCCGAAGCGAGTTCAGCACCTCCCTGGAGACGGTGCCGTTGGCTCCGGTGATGAGAATGGTCATCGCGATGTCCCCTTTTCCGGTGATCGTGTACGCCCCGACGATATAGTAAGAAATAGTGACAGTCAAAATTAGTGACTAAATGGAGGTCGGCCATGCGACGGAGCGAGCGCAAGCGGGAGCGGCCCGACCTGGGGATCCTGTCCGGCCGCACGCTGTTCAGCCTGCAGAAGGAGCTGTTCACGCGCCTGTCGGAGCTGGGCCACGCCGACGTCAGGCCCCGGCACGGCGCGGTGCTGGCCTACCTCGACGCCGAGGGCAGCCGGGCCTCCGACCTGGCCGCCCAGTCGGGCCAGCACAAACAGGTGATCGGCACCCTGGTCGACGAACTGGTCGCCCTCGGGTACGTCGAACGCCGCCCCGACCCGGCCGACCGCCGGGCCAAACTCGTGGTGCCCACCGAGCGGGGCCTCGACCACATGGAGAAGTCGGACGCCGTCCTCGTGGAGATGGAGGCCGAGCACGCGCGCGCGGTCGGCGAGGAGGCGTACGCGGAGTTCAAGCGGGTCTTCCAGCTGGTCGCCGAACGGTCCGCCGGACCGGCCTGAGCCCTGGTCAGACGTCGAGTTCGAGCCGCGACAGCGGCTCGACCAGCTCCTCCTCCTCGTACGCCAGGTGCGACAGCAGCGCCTCCGACAGCGCCGTGACCTGACCACGCACGACGTCGAGCCCCGATGGCTCGGTCACCATCGCCACCAGCGCCGCGTCGAGCCCGGTCAGCAGGCCGGCGATGACCTCGTGCTCGGCCTCCAGCCGCTCGATCACCGGCGCCAGCGACTCCTGCGCCGCCACCAGCCCGGGGAACATGTGGGCGTCCTCGATCGAGTGGTGGACGGTCAGCACGCGGCAGTACGACGCGCAGAAACTCCCCAGCGTCCAGTAGTTCTGCCGCATGGTCAGCTCGTTGATCAGCGACCGCACCGCCCCCGCCTCGGCCCGCCCCTCGGCGACCTGCTCCACGGCCTCGACGATGCGGGCCAGCTCCTGCCGCAGATGATCGTGGATGAGGACGAGCCGGTGGCCGATCTGCCGCTGCCGGGGCGAGAGCGCGGCCAGATCCCGCTTGGGCGACCGGGGCCGGGACGCGTCGTCGATGACGGTGGCCGTCGTGGGGGGCTTCATCGGTTCAGGACTCTCCCGGCGCGGATAATTGGGGTCCAACGCTACCAAGAGAGCAGGTCAGGTCATGTCGGTGCTCGTCGCGTTCAGCGTCACCCCCATCGGCGCGGGCGAGGAGGTGGGGGAGTACGTCGCCGAGGCCGTCCGCGTGGTCCGCGCCTCCGGCCTCCCGAACCGCACCGACTCGATGTTCACCACGATCGAGGGCGAGACCTGGGACCAGGTGATGGCGGTCGTGCAGGCGGCGGTGGCCGCCGTCGAGGCTCGCTGCGACCGCGTGAGCCTGGTCCTGAAGGCCGACATCCGCACGGGCGAGCCGGGCAGGATGACGGAGAAGGTGGCGTCCGTCGAACGCCACCTGTCCTGACCGCCTGGGACTATCCCTCGATGGTCCGGCGAAGTGCTCTCCAGGTGGCCAGTTCCCTGTTCTGGGCGATGGCGAACAGCAGGCGTCCTTCCGTGGCGACGTCGAGAGGAGAGACCGCGTTGCGTTCGAGGCCGGCCGCGTAAGCTCGTCGGATTCGCACCAGCGACTCACCTTCCGGCGGCTGCTTGAAAACGCCGACGAATATCGAGCGCCCGCTCGATCCCAGAGATGACCACTCGCCGCGGATGGGAACTCCGGCGAGGAAATGATTCTCGGGGAGAGGCTCCGGCGCGGACCAGAACAGGGGATCGTCGCGATACTCCCGCAAGGTCACCTCAGTCAGGTTCCTGGCCACGTCCTCCCACTCGCGATCGAGCACCGCCGGCTCGGGAGGAAGGATGACGTCCGGGGGCTCTGCCACCAGGCGCTCGCTGTAGGCGGGTTGATGGTCCTGGCGATCCTCGGGAACGGGCTCCACATCCTTGTCGGGATCCGTGTGAAACAGACTGACAATGGTCTTGTCTTCGAGTATCGACGCCCAGCTCAGTGCGAGGGGACACCCTTCGTATTCACTGGATGACGTCCATGCGTGTAATTTCTTCAGGAATTTCCGCTTGTCTTGGGTGATGCGTTCCGAACCGTTCCGTCGGCCTTTCGCCTCACCGACCAGGAGGCGGCCGTCCGGCAGGTTGATCAATAGGTCCGGCCTGGAGTTCCCGCCGCTCGGACCTTTCGGGGTCGTGGCCGGCATCAGGTCGAAATGCTGCACCTGGAACGGTTCGAGCCGCTCTTGGATGATCAGGCTTTCCAGGCTCGCCGTCAGCAGCCCGAGACCCGCACTCGTGATGACGAACGACTTGATGTGCAGGGACGAGCAGTCGAACGCCCTGCTTCTGCGCAAGGAGTGAACGCCGCCTGTTTCGGTGTTGTCAAGCGCGGTGGCCAGCAATTGGGATTCGAGCATCAGCGAGAAAAAGGATCCGCTTATGCTCCCGGCATGGGAGGCGCGCCCGTTGACCACCACGACCCGGGCCAGGCTGATCGCCAGATCCAATTTCTCGCCTGGCCTGATCGGATCACGCGGGCCCAGGGTGGGGGTCCATTCATGCCTGACGAACGTGACGATTCCCATGCCGGGGATGATAGTGCCAGGTCATGACGCTCCAACGGAGGAAAAGTGTTCTCCACCGGCGTCAGGCCGAGACCATCTTCACCACGTCGAGGGCGCAGCCCCAGCTCATGCTGACCCCCACGCCGCCGTGCCCGTAGTTGTGGATCAGCCGGCCCTGGTCCACCTGCTGCTCCTCCAGCCGGATCGACGGGCGCCCCGGACGCAGCCCCACGTCCACCTTGATCACGCGGGCGTCGGCCAGGCGCGGCTCGATCTCGGCGCAGCGCTTGACGATGTCGGCCGTCTGCCGGTCGTCCGGCTCCAGGTTCCAGTCGCCCCGGCGCGCGTTGCCGCCCAGGACCACGCGGTCGCCGTGCGGGAAGAAGCCGGTCCAGTCGTCGTCGGGGCCGACCTCGTAGAAGAACTCGGTCAGGCCGGGGTTCTCCACGACCACGTGCTGGCCGCGCACGGGGGTCACCGAGTCGTCGCAGGCCAGGGTCCCGCCGGCCACGCCGGCGCAGTTGATCACCACGGGGGCGGCCGAGGTCGGCTGTTCGAGGGAGGCCACGGTGCACACCTCGATGTCGCCGCCCGACTTGCACAGCCGGTCGACCAGGTAGTCGAGGTAACAGGGCATGTCCGCGACGGGGCTGGTCATCCAGAAGCCCGCCGGATATCCGGCCAGCTCCTCGGGGGAGCACTCGGCGAAGCCGGGCAGGCCGGGGGCCCAGTCGGGGGGCTGCGGTCCGCGCCGGGAGACCATGCGGCCACGGGCGGCGGTGACGCCCGTGTGCGGGCGGGTCGCCAGCTCGTCGAAGATCTCCAGGCTGACCTGCCGCCACCGCACCGCGTCCTCGTGGGGCTCCGCCGTGACGGGGCCGCCGAGGAGGGCGCCCGCGACGGCCGAGGTGGTCCGGCGGGGGACCTCGGCGGTCCAGACGACGGTCCGGAGACCGGCCTCGTTCAGGGCGATCGCCGTTGTGAGGCCGACGACGCCTCCACCCACCACCACGACATCGGTCATCTGGAAAACCCCCTTGAGAGCGGATGGATCGGGCACTTCCCGTAAAAAGGCCCCGCATGCACGAGTCCCGCCCCTCACGTCGAGGGGCGGGACTGTGGTGCCTTTCAGTGATCGGCCGGGGCGGCCAGCCGATCGGCTTCCCAGTGGAGGGCCTCCACGAGGACGAGCTCCAAACGGAGATCCTCGTCCAGGAGGTTGTCCAGGACTTCCATTCGGGCCTCCCTTGCCAGACAGGACGCCTCAGGTGTCACTGAGGTTCACCCGCGTTGAACCTTCGTTATCCGCCCCGCGTATCCCCGAGCGTGCTGACTGTTTCGCGCCATGCCGCCCTTGCCGTCGCCGCCCTGGCCGTCGTGTCGCTGTCCGCCTGTTCGGGTGGCGACTCGCCCGCGGGGGTGGCCTACCAGGAATCCGACCCGCTTCCGGCCGCGGCCGCCAAGGTGGACGCGGGGCCCGCGCCGACCGTCGAGGAGCTCGCCGAGAAGGTCGGGTGCAAAGTGAAGATCCAGGTCGACGCCGAGGACCTCCGGACCGGGGCCTGCTCGACCAAGGCCGGGGAGTTCTTCGTCAACACCTTCGCCACCGAGAAGGGCAAGGACGCCTGGATGGACCAGGCGCCCGAGTACAACCCGCATCTCGTGGGGCGGCTCTGGACCGTGCTCGGGACCCGGGAGACGCTCGACAAGCTGCGGCCCGACCTGGGCGGGGACCTGCATCTCAGCGACCACCGGGTGACGCCGAAGGCGGTGCCGTCGTCCCCGGCCGCGTACTGAAATGATCTTGTGATTGAGTTCGGTGCGTGGCATTCCTCGTCCTTGCCCTGGTGGGGGTCGCGACGGGGATCGTGAGCACCGTCGTCTCGCTCGCGTCGATCGTCTCCTACCCGGCCCTGCTCGCCTTCGGGCTGCCGCCGCTGGCCGCCAACGTCACCAACACCGTCGCGCTCACCTTCACCGGGCTCGGGTCGGCGGTCGCGTCGCGGCCGGAGCTCAAGGGGCAGGCGCCGCTGGTGTGGCGGCTGCTGACCGCGACGGCGCTCGGCGGCGCGACCGGGGCCGCGCTGCTGCTGCTCACGCCGCCGCGCGCGTTCGAACTGGTCGCGCCCGTGCTGGTCGCGGGCGCGTCGCTGCTGCTGCTCCGGGCGCCCAGGTCCGCGGCCCTCCACGGGGCGAGCCTCTATGCGGGCGTGTACGCCGTCGCGATCTACACCGGCTATTTCGGGGCGGCCGGCGGGGTGATCATGTTCGCCATCCTGGCGGCGGCGCTCGACCAGAGCCCGGCCCACGTCAACGCGGTGAAGAACGTCATCGCCATGGGGTCCAACGGCGTCGCGGCCGTCGGGTTCGTCCTCTTCGGGCCGGTGCGGTGGGACGTGGTCGTGCCGCTGGCCCTCGGGATGATCGTCGGCGGCTGGATCGGGCCCTTCATCGCCCGGCGGCTGCCGGGCCAGTCGCTGCGGATCCTGACCGCCGTGGCCGGGCTGGCCGTGGCGGTCAAGCTCGCCCTCGACACCTACACCTAACGGCCCAAACCGGCTTCGCGGGCCTGGACGATCGCCTGGGCGCGGTCGGCGACCTGGAGCTTGGCGAACACGTTCGACACGTTGTTGCGGACCGTCTTCGGGGCCAGGCAGAGGCGCTCGGCGATCTGCCGGTTCGACAGGCCCGCCGCGATCAGCTCCAGGACCTCCCGCTCGCGCGCGGTGAGCTGGGGGAACGGCTCCGCCGGGAGGCGGGCGAAGAACCGGGTCACCCGGGAGGCCAGCGCCGGGCCGAAGATCACCTCACCGCCCGCGACGGCTTTGACCGCGCGCAGGATCTCGGTCTGGTCGGCGCCCTTGACCAGGTAGCCGCGGGCCCCGGCCCGCATCGCCGAGAAGACGCTCTCGTCGTCGTCGTGCATGGTCAGCACCAGCACGCCGGCCTGGGGGAGCTCGGCCACGATCCGCTGGGTCGCGGTCACGCCGTCCATGACGGGCATCTGGAGGTCCATCACGACGACGTCCGGGCGCAGGTCGAGAGCTTTGGCGACCGCCTCGCCGCCGTCGGCGGCGGTGCCGACCACGTCGACCTCGCCGGTGGAGGCCAGCAGCATGCGCAGCCCGTCGCGGTAGACGGGGTGGTCGTCGGCGATCAGCACCCGGGTCACGCGGGCACCGCCAGGGGCAGCACCGCGTGCACCCTCGTCCCGGCCGGACCGGCGGTGATCGTGCACCGGCCGCCCAGTTCCTCGGCGCGTTCGCGCATGGCCAGCAAGCCCACCCCGGTCCCTTCTCCCGTGCGCGCGTCTCCGGGGCGCAGGCCGCGCCCGTCGTCCACGATCTCGACCTCCAGCGTGCCGCCGGTCGCGGTCAGCCGCACCTCGCAGCGGGCCGCCCGCGCGTGCCGGGTCACGTTCACCATCGCCTCACACCCGATCCGGTACGCCGCCACCTCCGCCGCCGCCGGGAGCCCGGACAGGTCGCCGTCGGCGGACACCACGATCGGCACCGTGCCCTCGCCGAAGCGCTCGGCCGCCTGGCGCAGGGCCCCGGCCAGGCCGAACTGGTCGAGCGCCGGGGGACGCAGGTCGTGGACCAGCCGCCGGACGTCGGCCAGCACCGTCGACAGGTCGCCGCGCACCTGGCCCAGCGCCTCCCGGGCCAGCGCCGGGTCGCGGTCCATCAGGTTCCCGGCCGCCTCGACCTTCAGCGCCGCCGCCGCCAGCGTCGGGCCGAGGCCGTCGTGGAGGTCGCGGCGCAGCCGCCTGCGCTCCTCCTCGACCCCGCCGACCAGGCGTTCGCGGCTCTGCTGGAGCTCCTCGGTGAGCGCGGTGGCCCGCACGGCCGCCGCCGCCTGCCTGACCACGTCGGCCAGCAGCCGCTGGTCGGCCTCGGCCAGCCGGGTCCCGGCCCGGGGGACCAGGGTCAGCCTGCCGATCTCGACGTCGCGGTAGGCGAACGGCAGCACGACCACCCCGTCGTCGCGCCGCGCGCCGTGCTCGACGGCCATGACCCCGCCGCCCGCGCGGTCGAGCTCCACCCGTACATAAGGGGACCGGAAGGCCGACGCCACGGCGGTGGCCACCGCGAGCAGCAGCTCCTCCGGGCCCGCGCTCTCCTCCAGGCGGCGGGCCAGCGCCGACACCACGTCATAGGGCTCGCCGCGCAGCAGCCCGCCGACCCTGCGCTGGATCCAGGTGCGCAGCGGGGCGTAGAGCACCGCGACCACCCCGGCCGCCAGCACCGCCGCCGCGGGCTCCTCGACCAGGACGCTGAGGCCCGCGAAGACCGCCACGTCGATGCCGACCACGGTGGCGGCCAGGGCGCCGTACACGAGGGTCCAGCCCAGGACCGGGTCGATGTCGTAGAGCCGGTAGCGGCCGACCGCGACCAGCACCGCGGCGGCCAGCGCCACGGTCGTCGCCACGAACACCGCGTCGGCCGGCAGCCACCCCGCCACCAGGGGCGCGGCCAGCAGCAGCGCGTTGAGCAGCCCGGCCAGCAGCATCCAGCGCAGCTGCGCCCGCCGCATCCGGCCGGCGCCCCGGAACCGGGCCGCGAACGCCGCCACCGACACCACCAGCGTCACCGCGATCAGGACCGGCGCGAACCCCAGCAGCACCCGCCACACGTCGTCGGGCAGGCGCGCGATCGCGACGTCGAGCCCCGGCCACGACGCCCCCGGCTCCACGACCCGCCACGGGACGGCCAGGAACACCAGCACCGCGAACCCGGTCCCGGCCAGGCTCAGCCGGGCCGGCCACCGCCACCGCGCCGACGGCAGCCGCCCGTCGGGGAAGAACAGCAGGACGAGCACCGGCACCAGGTTCATGAACGGCCCGAGCCGCGCCCCCGCGTAGAAGGCGGGCGCGGTCAGCGGCAGCGCGCCGCCGTGCCGGGTGATCGACCAGGCCGCGTACGCCGCCCCCACCCCGTTCAGCGCGGTGGTCAGCCCGCCCGCGAGCAGGATCCAGGTCATCGCGTGGCGGGGCAGCCGCAGCGCCAGCACCGCCCCCGCGACCGCCAGCGCCACCCCGGGCACCGTCGACGACCACGAGGTGAACGCGATCGGGCCGGGCCGGGCCGCGTCCCCCGTGAGGAGGTCCGCCCACGTCGCCGACACCGCCGCGACCAGGCAGAACGCCGAGATCGCCAGGGCGGCCAGGGCGCGGCGCGAGACGGAGGGGAGCATCCGGAAAGCGTGCCACACGACCGGACATTCCCGGCAGGGACCGGAGTCCCGGAAAGGACGGGACACCCGCTCCCTGGCCGCCCGGGACGGGAGATCGCCAATGTGTGCCCCATGAACTCCACTCTCACCGCGCAGGTCCGCCCGGCCGGCCTGCTCCTCGCCTTCGGCGCCACCGCGTGGGCGATCGGCACGCTGATCGTCGGCGACAGGATCTACGAGGGCATCCAGACCCTCGACACCGTCACCGGCATGCTCTTCGTCGTCGGCGTGCTCGCCTGGATCGTGGTCGTGGCCCGGCTGCGGCTGGCGGGCGACGGGGTGACCCGCTTCCTCCCGTACGTCCTGATGGCCACGCTGACCGGCGCGTTCGTGCTCAACGCCCTGTCGTTCGGCTACGCCACCCACGACGAGTTCCCGCTCTGGCTGGCCGTGGTCGACGCCTGCTGGCCGCTCAGCCAGCTGCTCCTGCTGGTGCTCGGGATCGTCATGGCGGTCCAGAAGCGCCTGGAGGGGGCGCTGCGCTGGCTGCCGCTGCTGGCCGGGGCGTGGTTCCCGGTCACGATGGCCGCCTCGATCCTGGGCGGCGACACCTTCAGCGTGATCGTCAGCGCTGTCTGGCTGGTCGGCACGTTCGGGGTGCTGGGCGTCCTCGTCGCCGCCCAGCCCCACCGTCTGCGCTAGAGGGTCCGCCTCGCCATCAGCGTGGACAGCCCGATGAGCTCGGCCGCCGGGCGGGGCGCGCAGCCCGCGTCCGCCAGGTGGGCGGCGGCCCGCGCGAGCAGGCCGTCGGCGGTCTCGCGGCACCAGTCGCGGCCACCGGCCCGCTCCACCAGGTCGGCGGCCCTGGCCAGCTCGGCCTCCGACAGGACCGCGGCCGACCGGTAGATCTCGGCCAGCTCCACGGCCTCGTCGGTCGTGGACGTGAGCGCGGCCACCACCGGCAGCGACTTCTTCCGGTTGGCCAGGTCGGAGAAGACCGGCTTGCCGGTCACCGCCGGGTCGCCCCAGATGCCCAGCAGGTCGTCGGCCAGCTGGAACGCCAGCCCGAGCTCGGCCCCGAAGGCCCGCAGGTGCCCGACGGCCGTGGCGTCTGCGCCCCCGTAGAGGGCGCCGAGCGCGCAGGCGCACGCGATCAGCGCGCCGGTCTTCGACCCGGCCATCCGCATGCACTCGGGCAGGGTCACGTCGGCCCGGTCCTCGAACCCGACGTCGGCGCTCTGGCCGTCGAGCAGGTCGAGCACCGTGGCGTTCAGCAGCCCGGCCCCCTCGTGGGCCAGCGGATGACCGCTCTCGGCCAGCCGCGCGAACGCCAGCGACACCAGCGCGTCCCCGGCCAGGATCGCCTGGCTCACCCCGAACACCCGCCACGCCGTCGGTCGGTGCCGCCGCGTCGCGTCGCCGTCCATCACGTCGTCGTGCAGCAGCGAGAAGTCGTGGACGAGCTCGACCGCCACCGCCGCCGGCAGCGCCCCCTCCGCCGATCCGCCTGCCGCCTCGGCGGCCAGCAGGGCCAGCGCGGGGCGGACCGACTTGCCGGAACCGGTGGTGATCGGGCGGCCCCGCTCGTCCCACCAGCCCATGTGGTAGCCGGAGATGTGCCGCATCGACGCGGGCAGCGAGTCGACCGCCGCCCGGAGCGCCGGCCGCACCAGGTCACGGCTCCACGCGAGCACCTCCGCGACGTCGCGAGCCCCCGTCTCGGTCGTCGTCATCGGTGCCCTAGCTCGACGTTCTCCAGGACGCCCAGCGCGTCGGGGATGAGGATCGCGGCGGAGTAGTAGGCGCTGACCAGGTAGTTGATCACCGCGCGGTCGTCGATGCCCATGAACCGCACGTTCAGGCCCGGCTGGTATTCGTCGGGGATGCCGGTCTGGTGCAGGCCCACCACGCCTTGGTTGTCCTCGCCCAGGCGCATGGCCATGATCGAGGTGGTCCGGGCCTCGCTGATCGGCAGCTTGTTGCACGGCAGGATCGGCACGCCCCGCCAGGCCGTCAGCCGGACCCCCTCCACCTCGACGCCGGTCGGGTAGACGCCGCGTTTGGTGCACTCACGGCCGAACGCGGCGATGGCCTGGGGGTGGGCCACGAAGTACTGCGTCTTGCGGCGGCGGCAGAGCAGGTCGTCCATGTCGTCGGGGGTGGGCGGGCCCGACCGCGAAGGGAGGCGCTGCTTCAGGTCGGCGTTGGCGAGCAGCCCGAACTCGCGGTTGTTGACGATCTCGTGCTCCTGGCGCTCGCGCAGCGCCTCGATGGTGAGCCGGAGCTGCTGCTCGACCTGGTCCATCGGGTCGTTGTAGAGGTCGGCGACGCGCGAGTGCACCCGCAGGACCGTCTGGGCGACGCTCAGCTCGTATTCACGGGGTGAGGTCTCGTAGTCGACGAACGTGCCCGGTAGCGCGGCCTCGCCGTGGTGGCCGGCCGCGAGCGCGATCTCCGCCTGGCCGTGGCGGTCCTGCGGCCTCTCCGGGCTGTTCCGGTAGGCCTCCACATGGGCCTGGAGCGTCTCGTAGCGGTCGGTCAGTTCCTGGAACGCGCGCCGGTCGAGCGTCAGCACCGTGCCCGCCGTCGTGGCCTTCACGGTGAAGTCCCACGTGCCGGGGGCGAGCAGGGCGTGGTCGCCGACGTGGTCGCCGTCGCCGAGCAGGCCGAGCGCGGTCTCCCCGCCGTAGGCGCCGGCGCCGACCTTGGTGAGCTTGCCGTGGGCGACCAGGATCACCTCGTCGGCCTGGTCGCCCTGCCCGGCGATGACGTCGCCGGCGGCGAAGTCACGCTGGGCGAAACGGCCCGCGAGCGCCTCCAGCGCCTCGGGGTCGTCGAAACCGCGAAGGAGGGGGAGTTCGGTGAGCTCGGCCGGGATGACCCGGACCTGGCCTGACTGGACGGTGAAGGTGACCCGGCCGTCGCCGACGGCGTAGGACAGGCGGCGGTTGACGCGGTAGGCGCCGCCGGAGACCTGGACCCAGGGCAGGACCTTGAGCAGCCACCGGCTGCTGATGCCCTGCATCTGGGGGACGGTTTTGGTGGTGGTGGCCAGTTTTCTGGCCGCCGCCGTGCCCAGGCTCAGTTGATCGTTCACGCCACTCCCTTGCTGATGGTAAACAAAAAGGGCGGCCCGAGGAATTCACGCACGGGCCGCCCTGGGGGAACCATTTGTTAATGACCGACTTCGACGTTCTCCAGAATTCCGACGGCGTCGGGGACGAGGATCGCGGCCGAATAGTAGGCGCTCACCAGATATTTGATGATGGCCTTCTCGTCGATGCCCATGAAGCGCACCGACAGCGACGGCTGGTATTCGTCGGGGATGCCGACCTGGTGGAGGCCGACCACCCCCTGCTTCTCCTCGCCGAGCCGCATCACGACCATCGAGGAGGTGCGGGTCTCGGTCACCGGAAGCTTGTTGCAGGGCAGGATCGGCACCCCGCGCCACGACGGGAAGTGGTGCCCCCCGACGTCGACGCTGGCCGGGTAGACCCCGCGGGCGCTGCACTCGCGGCCGAAGGCCGAGATCGCGAGCGGGTGGGCCAGGATGTACGACGGCTCCCGCCACACCAGCGACAGCAACTCGTCGACGTCGTCGGGGGTGGGCGGGCCCGATCGGGTGTGGGTGCGCTGCTTGAGGTCGGCGTTGGCGAGCAGGCCGAACTCGCGGTTGTTGACGATCTCGTGTTCCTGGCGCTCGCGCAGCGCCTCGATGGTGAGCCGGAGCTGCTGCTCGATCTGGTCCATCGGGTCGTTGTAGAGGTCGGCCACCCGCGAGTGCACCCGGAGCACGGTCTGGGCGACGCTCAGCTCGTATTCGCGGGGTGAGGTCTCGTAGTCGACGAACGTGCCCGGCAGGGCGGTCTCGCCGTGGTGGCCGGAGGACAGCTCGATGGCGTGCTCGCCGTATTCGTCCTGCGGCCGGCCGGAGCCGGCCTGGTAGGACTCGACGTGGGCGCGCAGGGTGTCGGACTGCTCGACGAGCCGCTCGAACTCACTGCGGGGGAGGGTCAGCAGGGTGCCGGCCGTGGTGGCCTTGACCGTGTAGTCCCAGGTGCCGGAGGCCAGCAGGGTGTGGTCGCCGAGATGGTCGCCGTCGGCCAGCAGGCCCAGCGCCACCTGGTCGCCGTAGGGGCCGGTGCCGATCTTGGTGAGCTTGCCGTGGGCGACCAGGATCACCTGGTCGGCGGGCCGGCCGGCCTCCACGATGACGTCGCCGGGGGAGAACTCGCGCTGGGTGAAGCGTTCGGACAGGGCGGTCAGGGTGTCGGGGTCGTCGAAACCGCGGAGCAGGGGGAGTTCGGTCAGTTCGGCCGGGATGACCCGGACCTGGCCTGACTGGACGGTGAAGGTGACCCGGCCGTCGCCGACGGCGTAGGACAGGCGGCGGTTGACGCGGTAGGCGCCGCCGGAGACCTGGACCCAGGGCAGGACCTTGAGCAGCCACCGGCTGCTGATGCCCTGCATCTGGGGCACGGTTTTGGTGGTGGTGGCCAGTTTCCTGGCCGCCGCCGTGCCCAGGCTCAATTGCTCGTTCTCAACGGTCAACTCGTCTCCTGTTCCTGCCGCGAAGCGAAAACAATTCAGGGGGCCCGCGCGAGAAACCTCATTGGGCTGGCCGAACGGATCAATAATGCAGGGGCGATCTTCGGAGTGTCAATTACGAGTTTGCATTCGAATGACTCGACCACAAAATAGGGAAATAGCCCGTGATTCTCCGTAGTGGGTCCGTTACCCTTTTTGGGAGATTCTTCCCGTGTTAACCTCTGAGCGGGTCGCGTCTGTGGGGTCGGGGCCCGGTAGGAGGCGAGGGCCGTGCAGCAGCGTGCACTGGCGACCCGTGAACGGCTGCTCCGCGCGGCCGCCGAGATCTTCGCGGCCAACGGGTACGCCGGTACCAGCCTGACCGAGATCCACGAGCGGGCCGGCGTGACCAAGGGGGCGATCTACTTCCACTACCCCAACAAGGAGTCGGTGGCCGAGGCGATCGTCGAGCGCCAGCTCGAACGCTGGCCCGCCCTGGTCCGGCGCTTCTGCACCGAGGAGTCCGACCCGGTCGTCATCGTGGTCGCGCTGACCTTCGCCATCACCAGGGCGTTCCGCGACGAGCCGGTCATGCGGGCCGGCGCCCGGCTGGCCCTCGACCGCAACGTGGGCGCCTGGGAGATCGCGTTCACCGAGGTTTTCGAGGCGGCCGAGCGGGCCGGCGAGCTCGCCGAGGGCGTCACCGCCGAGGAGGCCGCGCGCGTCGTCGTCGGCTCCTTCTTCGGCGTCTTCCAGGTCAGCGACACCATGGGCCGCGCCGACACCGAGGAGCGGCTGCGCGAGATGTGGCGCGTCGTGCTCTTCGGGATCCAGGCCGAACCCTCGCCCCGGACCACCGTGCGCCGGGCCGAGGCGCTCGCCCTCACCTGACGGACAGGATCTCCTGTCCCCCCTTCAGTTCGCCCCGAGTCGGCCCTATAAAAATACATTCCGGTCGGTTTTTTTCGGGGACGTCACTGAAGGGGCCGTCATGGAACGGATCGGCACGCTGGCCAAAGCCATGATCGTCCTGCGCACTCTGGCGACCTCGCCGGAGCCGGTCAGCCTCACCACCCTGGCACGCCAGGTCCAGATGCCCAAGTCCACGGTGCACCGGCTGCTGGCCGCGCTGGAGGCGGACGACCTCGTCGGCCGCACCGGCGCCGACTACCGCGTCGCGGCCACCCTGCGCACCTACGCCCAGCCCGAGCGGGTCCGCCAGTTCCAGTGGCTGCGCCGCATGGCCACCCCCCACCTGCTGGAGCTGTACGACCACACCCACCAGATCGTCTCCATCGCGGTCCTGACCGACCGCCAGGCGGAGTACGTGATGACCCTCTACCCCCGGACCCACTCCAGGGCCCTGTGGCGGACCGCCGAGCTCGCGCCGGTCCACTGCACGGCGGCCGGCAAGGTGCTGCTGGCCTACCAGGGCGGCCCGCCCGACCTCCGGGTGCCGCTGCGCCGCCACACCGACCGCACCATCACCGACCCCGGCGTCCTGGAACGCCAGCTCGCGGTGGTCCGCCGCCAGGGCGTGGCGTGGTGCGTCGAGGAGTACGTCCAGGGGCTGAGCGCGATCGCGGTGCCGGTGCTGGGCGTGCCGAACTTCGGCGTGGTCGCGGTGGGGGTCTCGGGCCCGATCAGGGTCCTGCAGAACGGCTCGGCCGAGGCGGAGGTCCGGCGCGCGGGCCACGAGCTGGCGGTGACCCTCCGGGCGGCCCGCCTGGCAGGCTAAGGGCCCATTTGTTCCAATATTTGGAACCAGTCGTGGCTCCCCGATTCGCCCCGTCCTACGCTCACGGTCCCAGAGCACGCCCCCCTCGGATCGAGGAGCGCCCCATGCCTCCGCAGCGGATCTGCGCCGCCGTCCCGCACCCCCGGCTCCTGTCCGGGCTCGCCCCGAATCCTCCACGCGGCCGGGCATCCGCGCGGCCGGGTGAGTCCGGGCAGGACACTCCCGCGCCGGACGCGCGGGACGCCCGGGTGATCGACGCGCGCACCGACGACGTCTACTACGGGCCCGTGCTGCGGCGGGCCGTCCAGCGCGTCACGCTGCGGCTGGCCCGGCTGCCCCAGGGGCTGCTGATGCTGGCCGCGCCCGCCACGGCCGAGGTGATCGTCACCTACCTGGCCGCGCTGCGCTCGGGGCGTCCGGTGGCGCCGGTCGATCCACGGCTCGTCCGGTCCCGCGCGGCCGAGCTCGTGACCCGGTTCGCGCCGGCCGCCCTGCTCGGGGCGCCGGGGGCGCCACCGCCCGGATACCGCGTCGACGGGCGCGCCTGGGTGCGCACGGACCCCGGCGCCCCGGTCCACCCGGATCTGGCGGTGGTGCTCCTGGACGGGCCCGGCGGGATGCGCCTGTCCCGCCGGGCCGTGCAGGCCGAGGGGGAGGCGGTGGCGCGGGCGCTGCGCATCCGCTCCGGCGAGGCCACCCTGACCAGCCCGCCCCTGTACACCGGCGCGGGCCTGGCGCTGCTCAACGCCCACCTCGCCGCCGGGGCGGCCGTCGTCGCGGCCGAGGGCTCGGTGGCGGGCGCGGAGTTCTGGGCCGCCGCCGAACGCTGGGCGTGCGGGTCGTTCGCCGCCTCGCCGCGCGTCTTCGCGCTGCTGCGCCGCCTCGGCTGGGCCCCCGTCCGGTCGCTGCGGAACCTCACCATGATCGGCGGCGCGCCGCCGGAGGGCTTCTCCTCCCTCCTGTACGGCGTCGCCGCCACCCCGCCCGGCCGGTCCCGCCCCGGTTCCGTGGGCCCGGCGCTGCCCGGCGGACGGCTGTCCATCGTGCGCGGCGAGGTCGTCTACGAGGGCGACACCGTCGGCATGGGCTCCGTCCGCTCGGCGGCCGACCTGGCCAGGGGCGACGACCTGCGCGGCGTGCTGCGCACCGGGGAACGGGGGCGTCTCGACGCCGACGGCTACCTCCACCTCGCCCGCGACCACGACTACGGCGACCTGTTCGACGCCGTCGTCCTGGACCCGGGGGCCTGACCGCGTCAGGTCAGCAGCCGCACCAGGTCGACGCGGGAGCGGATGTCGAGCTTGGCGAAGATGTTGCGCAGATGGTGTTCCACCGTCCGGGGGCTCAGGTAGAGCTGGGCCGCGACCTCCCGGTTCGTCGCCCCGTCGGCGACCATCCGGGCGATCTGGAACTGCTGGGCGGTCAGTTCCTCCGCCGCCTTCGGCCGGGTCGTCCTGACCGCCTCGCCAGCCGCGCGCAGCTCGCTCCGAGCCTGGTCGACCCAGAGCCGGGCCCCGTACCGCTCGAAGGTGTCGAGGGCGCTGTACAGGTGCTCGCGGGCCGCGCCCGGCCGCCGGTCGCGGCGCAGGGCGGAGCCGTACAGCAGCTCGGTCCTGGCCGTCTCGAACTCGGAGAAGCCCTGGTGGTGCAGGTCGAGGGCGGTGCGGAACAGTTCGTCGGCGGCGCCGGTCGGGGCGAGCAGGGCGCGGCAGCGCACGGCGAGCGCCCGCCGGTCGGGGCTGCCGGTGCTCTCGGCCCAGCGCTCGAAGACGCGCGAGGCGCGGGCGGCCTGGTCGCGCTCGCCGGTGCGGGCGGCGGCCTCGACGAAGTGAGGGGTCGCGCTGACCTGCACGACCAGATGGGTGTTGCGCACGTCGGCCCGCGCGGTCGGCCGCAGCCGGTGGACCGCCGCCGCCGGGCGGCCCGAGGCCAGGTCGATCTGGGCGAGCGCCCAGTTGCCGAGGGCTCCGGCGATGCTCACCCCGTGGGCCCCGGCGACCTCGATCGCGGCGCGGGCCCGCGTCTGGACGGTCTCCTCGTCGCCCTGCACCGCCGCCATCATCGACAGCCACCCGAGGTGCTGCCCGGCGCTGCCGCGCTGGCCGGTCTCCTGCGCCAGCCGCAGCCCCTCCGAGGCGTTGGCGGCGGCCGAGGCGTACCGGCCGAGCCAGTACTCGCTGTTGATCGCGAACTCCAGCACCTGCGGCACGGTCGCCACCGCGCCCAGCGCGCGGGCCGTCTCGACCGCCCGGGTGGAGAGCCGGAACGCCTGCGCGTCGTCGCCCAGCATCAGGCTCGACACGGCCGCCCACACCAGCACGGACGGGCTGTGCACCAGCGGCGCGAGCTCGACGACCCGGCGCAGCGGGCCCGCCGCCTCGGCGTGGCGGCCCCGGAACGACTCGGCCATGCCGGTCAGGTACTCGAACATCAGCCGGATCGCGGGCGGGTCGTCGTCGCGCCGCAGCGTCAGGGCGTCGCGGGCGATGACGACGAACCGCTGGTGGTCCCCGGCCAGGTAGCTGGCCTCGGCGGCGCGGACCAGCGCGCGCACCGCCATCGTGCGGTCGCGTTCGAGCAGGGAGGCGGCGACCGCGAGGAGCTCGTCGCGGGCGAAGCTGGTCTCGCCGCCGCGTAACTCCAGCCGGGCGCGGATGCTCTCGGCCTGCTGGCGGAGCTCGGCGGAGATGGTGCCGCTGCGGAGCCGGTCGAGCAGGGCGTGCGCCCGGTGCGGGCGGCCTTCGAGCCGGGCGTACTGCGCGGCGGCGGCCAGCCGGGTGGCCTTGGTGTCGTCGCGGGTGCTCAGCTCGGCGGCCCGTTCGTAGGCGAGCGACAGTTCGGGGAACGGGCAGGGCGCGCCGGTCGCGGTGGCGGCGGCCTCCAGTTCGTCGGCCAGTTCCTCGGGCGGCCCGTCGAGCGCGGCGGCCCGGTGCCAGGCCCGCCGGAGCCGGTGGTGGGCCAGTGCCCCGGCGAGCGACCGGTGCGCGGCGCGCCGGGCCAGCAGGGAGGCGTTGTGGTAGACGACCGGCCCGGCCGCCGGGTCGCGGAACCGGAACCGCTCCCCGCTGACCTCGACGATCCCGGCCCGCTCGGCCGCCTCCAGCGCGGTGAACGGATCGCCGTCGAAGGCCTTCAGCAGCGTGGCCGGGTCGAGCCGGGGGTCGGCGGCCAGCAGGAGCAGCAGGTCCCGCGTCGGGCCGGGCAGGTTCGCGATCTGGTTCGCGTACGTCCGCCACAGCCGCCCCTCGCGCGGCAGCGTCGCCGGAGGGGCGGCCGTCCCGGCGAGCTGCTCGGGCGTGAGGGCGAGGGCGAGTTCGGTGAGCGCCAGCGGGTTCCCGCGCGCGATCTGGTCGAGCGCGGCCCGCACCTCGTCGGGCAGGCCGCCGCTGACCAGGTCGTCGGTGAGCTCGTGGGCGGCCCGTTCGTCCAGGCACTCCACCGCCCTGACCGGCACCGCCCCGGCCCAGACGTCGGCCCGCGCGCCCAGCAGGAGCGCCACCGGTTCACCGGCCAGGCGCCGGGCGGTGAACAGCAGCGCCTCGCGGCTGGGCGCGTCGAAGTGGTGCAGGTCGTCGACGACCGCGACCACCGGCCGTTCGGCCGCCGCCAGGGACAGCAGCGTGAGCACCGCCGCCGGGACGACCAGCCGCCCCGTCGGCGTCCCCAGGTCGAGCGCCTCGGTCAGCGCCTCGCCCTGGGCGGCCGGCAGCGCGGCGAGCCGGTCGCGGAGGGGCCGCAGCAGGCCGTGCAGCCCGGCGTAGGGGAGTTCGCGTTCGCACGCCACCCCCCGCGCGCGCAGGACCAGCAGGTCGGCGGCCTCGGCGGCGCAGACGTCGAGCAGCGCCGACTTGCCCGTGCCCGCCGCGCCGACCAGCAGCAGGGCGCCCCCCGACCCGGCCCGCGCCCCGGCGAGCAGCCCCCGGAGGGCGGTCAGTTCGGCGTCGCGGCCCCGCAGCGGCGGGAGCCCGGGGGCGGATGAGGCGGGGAGGGCTGCTGACATCACCCCAGTGTCACGGTCACCTGTCATCCCTGAAAGAGAGATGTGCAAGGAATGTCACGATTTGTTCTGACACCGGTCTCCACCTGCGGTGAAACTTTCGATGACCGGCCGAGACTGGTGATTTCACCGATGCGCGACGGGGCCGCCGCTGCCAAGACTCATGCACCGCTCCGTAGGGGGCTCAGTGAGAAGAGGGTGCGCATGCTGGAGATCGGGCGGCTGACCGTGCGGTTCGGCGGCGTCACCGCGCTCGACGCCGTCGGCCTGGTCGCCGGCCAGGGCGAACTGGTCGGCCTGATCGGCCCGAACGGCGCCGGCAAGAGCACCCTGTTCGACTGCGTGACGCGCCGCCGCGACCCCGACGACGGGATGGTCCTGGTCGCTGGTCAGGACGTGCTAGGCCTGCCGCCGCACCGGGTGGCGGCGTGCGGCATCGCGCGGACCTTCCAGCACCCGGCCGTCTTCCCCCGCCTGTCGGTGCGGGAGAACGTGATGACCGGCGCGCACCGGTTCGGGGCCGGGGGGTTCTGGCGGGCGGCGTTCGCGTGGGAGCGGGAACGGCGGCTCCGCGCCCGCGCCGACGAGGTGCTCGACCTGTTCGGCCTGCTCCCCCTGGGCGACCACCCCGCCGACGGGCTGCCCTACGGGGTGCTGAAACGGGTGGAGATCGCCCGCGCGGTCGCCGCAGAGCCCCGGTTGCTGCTGCTCGACGAACCGGCCGGCGGGCTGGGCCCGGAGGAGGCGCTGGCGCTGGCGGGCCTGATCCGCGACCTGCACCGGGCGACCGGGATGACGGTCGTGGTGGTCGAGCACCACATGGAGTTCGTGCTGGGCCTGTGCGAACGCCTCGTCTGCCTGGACGTGGGCCACAAGATCGCCGACGGGCCGACGTACCTGGTGCGCCGCGACCCGGCCGTGATCGCGGCCTGCCTGGGGGCGCGGTGAGCGGGCTGGAGGTCGCCGGGCTGCGGGCCGGCTACGGCGCGGCGCGGGTGCTGCACGGCGTGGACCTCGTGGCGGCAGAGCGGGAGATCGTCGTCGTCCTCGGGCCCAACGGGGCCGGGAAGACGACCCTGCTCAGGGCCCTGTCGGGGCTGGTGGCCGCCCGGGGCGCGGTGCGGGTCGGCGGGGTGCCGGTGCTGGGGCTCGCGCCGGAGGAGATCGCCCGGCGGGGGCTCGGGCACGTCACCGAGGAGCGCGGCGTGTTCGCCCCGCTGACCGTGGAGGAGAACCTGCGGGCCGGGGCGTTCGCGCGTCCGTGGCCGCGCCGGGGCGTCGACGACGACCTGGCGCGCGTGTTCACCTACTTCCCGGTCCTCCAGGCCCACCTCCGGCAGCCCGCCGGGACCCTCAGCGGCGGCGAGCAGGGGATGCTCGCCATCGGGCGCGCGCTCATGGGACGGCCCCGGGTGCTGCTGCTCGACGAGCCCTCGCGCGGGCTGTCGCCGGGGCTGACCGCGCGGCTGTTCCAGACCCTCGCGGCCATCGCCGGGCGCGAGGGCGGCACGATCGTCGTCGCCGAGCAGAACGCCCGCGCCGCCACCCAGGTCGCCCACCGCGTGCGCACCCTCGACGCCGGGCGGCTGGTCGCGTGATCGGCCAGGTCTTCCACGGGTTCGGGACCGGCGCGGTCTACGCCGCGCTGGCGCTGGCCCTCGTGCTCGTCCACCGCTTCACCGGCGTCGTCAACTTCGCCCAGGGCGAGCTGGCCATGGTGTCGGCCTACGTCGCGTGGCAGCTCGTCGACGCCGGGCTGTCCTACTGGGTGGCGCTCCCGCTCACCGTCGCGGTCGCGTTCGGCGCGGGCGCGCTGGCCCAGCGGCTCGTCATGCGGCACGCCGGGGACGCGGCGCTCATCATGACCATCGGCCTGTACGTCTTCGTCCACGCCCTGGCCGCGCAGATCTGGTCCTCGGCCCTGCGCACCTTCCCCAACCCCTTCCCCGGCGGCCCACTCGGGATCGTCGGCCCGCTGGGCGTGGTGGCCGCCGTGCTCGCGCTGCTCTACCTGGTCATCCGGCACAGCGGGGCGGGCCTGACGCTCCGCGCGGTCGCGGCCGACCCGCGCGCGGCCCGCCTGTCGGGGATCAGGGTCGGCCGGGTGCACGCCCTCGGCTGGGGCCTGGCCGCCGCGACGGGCGCGGTGTCGGGCGTGCTGATCGCGCCGGTCGTGTTCCTGGAGCCGGGGATGATGGGCGGCGTCCTCGTGTCGGCGCTGGCCGCCGCCGCGGTCGGCGGGTTCGTCAACCCCGTGGGCGCGGTCGCGGGCGGGCTGCTGATCGGGGTGGCCGAGACGCTGGCCGGCACCTACCTGTGGGCCGACCTGCGGGTCGTGGTGCCGCTCGCGATCATGCTGGTGGTGCCGGCCGTCCGGCTGAGCGCCTTCTCGCGGGTGCGGGCATGAGCGCCGTCACCGGGCATCCCACCGGGCACCCCACCGGGCATAGGCGCCCGGCCGTGGGGGAGCTGGCCGGAGACCGGCGGCGGTCGTGGCCCTATCCCCGCACGACGCTCGGCGTGGCCGCCGCCGCGGCCGTCCTGGTGCCGTTCGTGCTGCCGCCCTACCCCCTCTACCAGGTCACGCTGGTCCTGGTGTACGTCGTGGCGCTGCTGGGGCTCGATCTGGTGGCCGGGCACGGCGGGCAGGTCTCGCTGGGCCACGGCGCGTTCTTCGGGATCGGGGCCTACGCGGCGGCGATCCTCCTGTGGCTCGGCGTGCCCTATCCGGTGACGCTGCCGGTCGCCGGGCTGGTCGCCTACGGGCTCGGGCACGCCTTCGGACGGCCCGCGGTCCGGCTGAGCGGGGTCTACCTGGCCGTGGTGACGTTCGCGGTGGCGGTGGCCGTACCGCCCCTGATCAGGCGGTTCGCCCCCGGCGGCGCGATGGGGCTGCCGGTGCGGACCCCGGGCGCGCCCTCCTTCACCGGCCTGGCCGACGACCAGTGGGTCTACCTGCTGGTCCTCGCCGTCGCGGCGGCGGCGTTCGCGGTGATGCGGTCGGTGGTGCGCTCACGCGCCGGGCGGTCGCTGGCGGCGCTGCGGGCCGACCCCGGCGCGGCCGAGCTGCTCGGCATCCGGCCCGCCGCCACGCGCGCCCACGCGTTCGCGGGGTCGGCCATGTACGCCGGCCTGGCGGGGTGCCTGTTCACCTGGACGACCGGGTTCGTGGCGCCCGAGTCGTTCACGGTGAACCTGTCGATCACGCTGCTGGCCGGGATCGTGATCGGCGGTCTCGGCACCGTGTCGGGCGCGGTCGTCGGGGCGGTCGTGGTGACGTTCCTGCCCGCTCCCGGGCTGGTCTCGGGGCTGGCGCTGATCCTCGTGCTCGCCGTCGCGCCGGGCGGCGTGACCGGCCTGGCCCGTCGGGCGCCGGCGCTGTTCAGGAAGGACGGGCCGTGAGACGACTGGCGCTCGTGGCGCTGCTGCTGGTGTCGGCGTGCCGCCTGACCTCGGCCGACGTGGTCCTGAGCAGTCCGGCCGAGTGCGCCGGGCAGCGGGCCGACGGCCTGTCGCCGGACCGGGTCGTGGTCGGCGGGATCTATCCGCTGTCGGGCCCCGCCTCGGCCTACGCGGCGGTCGCGCAGGGCGTCTCGGCCTATTTCGCCTGGGCCAACGCGCGCGGCGGGGTGGCCGGCCGCCAGGTGGAGTTCCTGGTCCGCGACGACGGCTACCAGCCCGCCCGCGCCGTCGAGGAGGCCCGGCGGCTGGTCGACTCCGACCGCGTCTTCGCGCTGTTCCAGACGCTCGGCACCCCCTCCACCGCCGCCGTGCGCGGCTACGCCGACCGGCGCGGCGTGCCGCAGCTCTTCGTCGCCTCCGGCGCGTCGGACTGGGGAGACGCCTCCTACCCGTGGACGATCGGCTTCCAGCCCACCTACGCGGCCGAGGCCCGCGTCTACGCCGAGCACCTCCTCAGGACCCGCCCCCACGCCACCGTCGCGGTGCTCTACCAGAACGACGACTTCGGCCACGAACTCCTCACCGCCTTCGAGGAGGCCGTCGCCGGGACGGGCGTCGAGGTGGTGGCGCGGCGCAGCTACGAGGTGATGGACGCCGACGTCCAGGCCCAGATGGCCGACCTGGCCGGGTCGGGGGCGGGCGTCTTCCTCAACGTCGGCACGCCCAAGTTCGCCGCCCAGGCCCTGGCCGCCGACGCCGCGATGACCGGCTGGAACCCCCTCCACCTGCTCAACGGCGTCGCCAACACCCCTTCGCTGATCGCCGCCGTCGGCCCCGCGGCCCTGCGCGGCGTGCTGACCACGAACTTCTACAAGGACCCGGCCGCCTGGCCCGACGACCCGGCCGTCAGGACCTACCTGGGCGCGGTCGGCAAGTACGTCCCGGAGGCCGACCCGTCGAGCTCCCAGGTGATGTTCGGCTGGACGTCCGCCGCCGCGTTCGCCGCCACGATGGAGCGGATGGAGTGCCCGTCCCGCGAGGGCCTGATGGCCGCCGCCCGGCACCTGCGCGGCGTGGAGCTCGGCACCCTGCTCCCCGGCATCACCCTCTCCACCTCACCGGACGATCCCTATCCCGTGGAGGAGCTGCGGGTGTTCCGGTTCGCCGACTCGCGGTGGGAAGCGGTTTAATCTGGCACTTGTGAGTCACATTCACGTTGACCGGAAGGTCCTGGAGGCGGGCGCGGTCTACCGCAACCTGCTGGTGGCCTCGACCGGCCTGGTGCCCGACGAGCCGACCGTCGTGACGACCGGCTGCGGCGTCGAGGCGCCCTACGCGCAGACCTCGATCCGCCCCGAGAGCGTGACCTGCCTGCCCTGCCGGGAACACGCCGCCGCGGAGCACCTCCGCTACGCCGACCAGGTGAGCCGGCTCGCCCGGATGACCGGCTCGGTCGTCAGCGCCGAGGAGGCCGGCGAGGCCGCCCGCTGGGCCCGGGAGACGGCCGCGAAATTCGCCGGCTGATTCCGCCGCCGACAGCGCCATGACGCCCTGACATCTGGTGATCATGGGATGATCAGCGGGGATTCGGGGAGACGTGGTGGTTGAACGGTTGCTGCTCGACATCGATCTCGATGGCGACGGGCGGACGACTCTGACGGTGGGGCCCGCGGGGAAACCCGCCGTTTTCGCCTGCCCGCCCGACCCGCCCGACCTCCGGTGGTACCTGGAGGACTACCTCCGCGCCCCCTACGGCCTCGACTCCAGCCGGGGCCTCGCCGAGGCCGCCCGCCTGGCCGAATGGGGCGAGGCCCTGTTCGAGGCCGTCTTCGGCCCGGCCGACCGGCACGCCGCCTACGAGGCGGCGCGGGCCGGGGAGGAGCCCGTCGAGCTGGTGATCCGGTCGTCGGCGGACTGCCCCGACCTGCCGTGGGAGCTCCTGCGCGATCCCGGGCGCGGGCGGTTCCTGGCCCTCGACGGCGTCGCGGTGGTCCGCGGCGAGCCCGGCGCCGACCCTGGCGCCGACCCTGGCGAGCCCGTGCCCGGGGCGGGGGAGCGGCTGCGGGTGCTGGTCGTGCTCTCCGGGGGAGATCGCCCGATGATCGCCCGGCCGCTCCTGGAACGGCTGGGCGAGGCCGTCGACCTCGTCGTCCTGCGGCCCGCCACCGTGGCGCGGCTCCGCGAGACGCGGGCGGAGGACTTCCAGGTCGTCCACTTCGACGGCCCCCCGGACCCGCACCTGGTCGCGGCGCTGCCGGACGTGCCGCTGGTGATCGCCGACGCCGCTCTGCCCGAGGTGGGAGCCGGGTCGGTGGTGGCCCTGCCCCACCGGATCGACGCGACGGCCGGGGCCGACTTCCTGGCCTGCCTGTACACGCGGCTCATCGCGGGGGACACCGTCACCGCCGCCGTGGCCGCCGGACGCGCCCGGCTGGCCGACCGGCCCGACCGCCCGAGCCCCCGGGGACCGCTGCCGCTGAGCGACTGGATGATCCCCGTCCACCACCTCCGGCGCGACACGTGGTTCCCCGGCCTCGCCGGAGGCACGCCCGAGTCCGCCCCGACCCGCTTCGTGGGCCGCGACGACCTCTTCCACGAGCTGGAGGAGGTCGTCCACCACCACAGGGCCGCCCTCCTGCACGGCCCGGCCGGAATCGGGAAGACCGAGCTGGCCCGCGCGTTCGCCCGCTGGTGGCGCGCCACCGGCGGAGCCGACGAGCTGCTCTGGCACACCGTCCGGCCCGGCTCCGGCCCCGACGAGGTGATCGCCGCCGTCGGCGCCCCCTTCCTCGGCCGGGAGTTCACCCGCGCCGACCGCGCCGAACGCCGCGAGATGGTGCGGGGGCTGCTGGCCGGGCGGCGGCTGCTCGTCGTCCTCGACGACGCCACCCCCGAGGTCGTCGGCGCGGTGACCGGCGCGGTGACCGGCGCGGTGACCGGCGCGGTGACCGGCTCGGAGGGCAGCGCGGTCCTGCTCGTGTCCCGCACCTCCGAGATGGGCGGCCTGCCCCGCGTCGAGGTGCCCGGCCTGACCGCCGAGGAGGCGAACAGGTACGCCGACGACCTGCTCCGGGGCCGCCCGGCGGCCGTGCCGCGCCGCCAGCGGTGGCTGTTCAACGACCTGATGACGGCCCTGGACGGGCACCCCCTCGCCCTGCGGCTGATCCTGCCCCGGCTGGAGGACACCGAGCCCGAGGACCTGCTGGCCGCCCTGCGCGACGACGGCAAGACCCCTCTCGACGCCGCCGCCCTCTCCACCGTCGCCCGGCTGTCGCCGGACGACCGGCGGCGGCTGGGCGCGGCGTCCCTGTTCCCGGGGGTGGTGATCGCCGACGTCCTCGGCATGATGTCCCACTTCTGGTCGGCCCCCGGCGCCCTCCTCGGCCTCGACGCCCCCGCCTGGCGCGCGGTCCTCGACCGCGCCGTCGCGGCCGGTCTGCTCACCCGGGTCCACGTCGACACCGACACCGGCCCCGGCCTCAGCACCGGCGCGGCGCTGGCCATGGCCCTGGGCCTGTACGACCTCCACCCGGCCCTGCGCCCTTTCCTGGCCGACGGCTGGCGGGCCGTGGACCCGCGCGACTTCGAGCGCCAGTACGCCGCGACCCGCTTCTCGCTCCTGGAGGCCACCGCCGGGTTCGCCGACCGGCTCCGCCACCAGCTCACCGAGGGCGACACCGAGATGGCGACCCGGGTCCTGCGCGTCCAGTACGACAGCCTGGCCGGGCTGTTCGGCGCCGCCCTCGACGCCCGCCAGTGGCACAGCGCCCTGCGGATCGCGGCCGTCCTCACCGCGCGCTGGTCCGGCGACCTCGACGAGGAGGGCCGCGAGTGGACCGCCCGCGCCCGCCGCACCCTGGAGTTCGCCGGCGGCATCGCCCCCGCCGTCGACGGCCCGGCGGGCGAACTGTGGTTCTTCCTGGTCGCCGGGGACGCCGAACGCCACCTCGCCGCCGGACGCCTCACCGACGCCGGCGAGGCCTACCAGGCCCTCCTGCGCGCGCTCCCGCAGCGCCCGGTCAGCGCGTCCCTGGTCGCCGTCCAGCACCAGCTCGGCCGGGTGGCCGAGGAGCGGGAACGCTGGGACGAGGCCGAGACCTGGTACCGCACCGCCCTGACCGGCAGCGAGGAACTCGACTACCGCCCGGTGATGGCGAGCAGCCGCCACGGCCTGGGCCGGGTCGCCCACGAGCGGGGCCGGTTCGACGAGGCCGAGTCGTGGTACCGCACCTCGCTCGACGTCGACGGCGCCCTCGGCGACCGGCGCGTGTCGGCGGCCACCTACCGCCAGCTGGTCCGGCTCGCCGAGGACCAGAACTCACCGGAGCGCGCTCTCGAGTGGATCCTGCGCTGCACCGGGCTCACCGGCCGCGACCCGGCCGAGATCGGCGACCGGTGGCGCGAGCTCACCGGCACACCCCTGCCGTCCTCGGTCCGCGACCACCTCGAATGGGCGCGGCCGGGCGGGGACGACCCCGCCCGGCCGGGCCCCTGATCTACGCGGGCGGCGGGACCTGGTAGGTCTTGGCCAGGTCGGAGATCGCGTGGTCCTTGAAGATGACCGCGCCGCCGATCGCCTCCTTGTCCGGCTTCACGATGTACGACGACAGCGACGCCGGCTTGTCGTACACGGAGAAGTCCATCGGCGTCCCGCCGAAGCCGCCCTCCCAGGCGTTCTGCGCGCGGTGGGCCTTGATGATGCCCTCCCGCGAGAGGTCCTTGGCGGTGCAGGCGGCCTTGAGGGAGTCGCCGATGATGACGGCCTGCGTGTACCCCGACGCCACGCCCGAGTCGAGCGGCTGCCCGGCGAACTTGGCCTCGTAGTCCTTGATGAGCTTCTCGTACACCGGCAGCGGGGCGGAGATCGGCGCCCCGGCCGTCACCACGTAGTAGTCCTTGAGCAGGGCCGGCGCGGCGGGCGTGTCGAGGAGCAGCGGGCTGTACGCGGAGTTGCTCCCCACGAACGGCACGTCGAGGCCGGAGGCGAGGGACACGCCGACCAGCGAGGCCGCCTGGCGGGGCCCGACCGACACCAGGATCGCCTTCACGCCGGCCTTCTTGAACGCCGTCGCCTGCGCGGTCATGTCCTGGTCGGTGGCCTTGATCTTCTGCTCGACCAGGGTCAGGCCGTTCTTCTCCGCGGCGAACTTCGACCCGTTCAGGGCGCTCTCGCCGTAGTCGCCCTCGAAGTAGAGGTGGCCGACCTTGTCGCCCGACTTGATGCCCTTCTCCTTCATCAGGAAGTCGACGCCGTTGATCATGTCGACGTCGTAGGTCGTCCCGGTCACCTGGATCGCGTCGCTGCCCAGCAGCGACGTCGCCCAGGCGTTCGGGATCGTCAGGATCTTGTCGGCGGTGATCTTCTCCTTGAGCGCCGTCACCATCGGGGAGCCGATGAACTGCGGGATCGCCGCCGTCCGGGGCGCGACCTCCGCGTAGGCGGCCATCGCCTTCTGGACGTCGTAGCCGTGGTCGCGGACCACCGTCTCGATGGTCCGGCCGCAGATGCCGCCGGCGGCGTTGAGCTGCTCGAAGTACATCTGCTGGGCCTGCGTGACGCTCTTGCCGAGCGAGGCGTAGGGGCCGGTCAGGTCGGTGAGGAGGGACAGGGTGATGGTCGTCTCGGTCACGCCGGGACCGGTCTTCACCCCGTCGCCGCCGGTCGCGGTGGCCGGGGCCGCCCCGCCGGTGGCCTTGTCGCTGGCGCAGGCCGACGCGGCGAGCGCCAGGGCCGCGACGACGACCGCGGCCTTCCTGTTACGGGACATGCGGACTCCTGGTTTCTGGTGAGGGGGAAGGGGAGGAGAGGGGCAGCCGCAGGCGCGGCGGTCTGAGGCGGATCTTCCTGAAGAGCCCCAGAAGGCCGCCCGGCAGGAAGAGGACGACCGTGACGACGGCCGCGCCGTAGAGGATGCGGGCGGCCTCGGCGGGGGAGACACCCCCCGGTGTCCCCGGGGCGGCCACCAGCGGGATCGAGTCGCTGTACTTGGTGAGCAGTTGCGGGAGCAGGGAGACGAACATCGCGCCGACGACCGCGCCGCCGACCGACCCCAGTCCGCCGATGACGATCATGGCCAGGTAGTCGAGGGACAGCAGCACGCCGAAGTACTCCGGCACGGTCCGCTGGAAGACCAGTGCCAGCAGGACGCCGGCGAGGCCCCCGTACATGCTGGACAGGACGAAGACCCCGGCCCGGTAGCGCGCGACCGGCACCCCCATCACGCCGGCCGCGATCTCGTGGTCGCGGATGGTGTTCATGGCCCGCCCGGGACGGCCCTTCAGCACGCCCTGGGCGAAGACCATCGCCAGCGCGACCAGGACCAGCCCGAGGAACCACAGGCGCTCCAGCGTCCCGAAGGGCACCTGGAGGACGATCAGCGACGGCGTGTCGCCGAAGGAGAGGCCGAACAGGTTCAGCTCCGGCACCGCCCGGCCGTTGAAGCCGCCGGTGAGGTGCTCGGCGTTGAACAGGACGTGCTGGCCCCCGAAGATCAGCGCGAACGTGGCGATGCCCAGGTAGGCCCCCTTGAGGCGGCCGGCGATGGGGCTGAACAGCCCTCCGGCGACCCCGGCGACCAGCACCGCCAGCACGGCGGCCACCCCCGTCGGCAGGCCCATCCCGCTCAGCCGGGCGGTCGGCTCGGCGGAGAAGAACACGTAGGCGTAGGCCCCGACCGCGAGGAAGAACGCGTGGCCCATCGAGAGCTGGCCGGTCGCCCCGGTGAGCAGGTTGATGCCGATCGCCCCGATCGCCGCCGACATCGCGAACAGGCCGGTCTGGAGCCAGAAGCCGTCGAGGTAGAAGGGCACCAGGGCGAGCACGACCACCACGCCGGTCCAGGCGAGAAACCTATACACGCGCCAGCTCCTTCGTCCCGAACAGCCCGGCGGGCCGGATGAGCAGGATCACGAGCATCACCAGGAACGGCGCCACGTCGCCGATGCCGCGGCCGAGGAAGGCCATGTCGTTCTGGTAGCCGCTCATCATCGACTCGGTCACGCCGATGACCAGGCCGCCGACCAGCGCCCCCGTGGTCGAGTCGAGCCCGCCGAGGATCGCCGCCGGGAACGCCTTCAGCGCCACCAGCGACGTGCTCCGGTCGAGGCCCGGCGTCGGGAAGACGCACAGGAACAGCGCGGCCACCGCCGCCAGCGCGCCCGCGACGGCCCACGCGCTCATCGACACCCGGCCGAGCCGCACGCCCATCAGCGCGGCCGTCTCGGCGTCCTCGGCGGCGGCGCGCATCGCGACGCCCCAGCCGGTGTACTTGAACGCCAGCAGGAACGCGGTGATCAGCAGCGCGGCCGTCACCAGCGCCACGATGCGGGTCTCGGCGAGGGTCACCCCGCCGAACCGGACGACCTGGCTGCCCCACGGGTCGCCCATGGCCAGCACGTCGGTGCCGATCTGCCGGGTCAGCTCGGTCGTGATCACGATGTCCACGCCGATCGTGACGATCGCCAGCACGCTGTGCGAGGCCACATTGGCCCGGCGGATCACCAGGAACTCGATGGCCGCGGCGACCAGCGCCGCCGCCGCGATCCCGATCAGCAGCGCCGCCCAGAAGCCCACGACGGGCCACAGCCGCGCCACCAGATAGCCGCCCGCCAGGAGCAGCGAGGCGTGCGCGAAGTTCACCACCTCGGTCGCCTTGAAGATGATCACGAAGCCGAGCGCGATGAGCGCGTACACGGCTCCGATGGAGATCCCGTTGACGAGCAGCTCCACGAACGTGGTCACGTGCCCTCCGTCCCGAGGTAGGCGCCGATGACGGCGGGGTCGGCCTGCACCTCGGCGGGGGTCCCGTCGGCGATGCGCCTGCCGAAGTCGAGCACGGTGACCCGGTCGGCCAGCCGCATGACCATGCCCATGTCGTGTTCGACGAGCAGGATCGAGATGCCGAGGCTGTCGCGCACCGACAGGATCAGCTCGGCCATCTCCTGGCGTTCGCCGCTGTTCATCCCGGCCACCGGCTCGTCGAGGAGCAGGAGCCGGGGTTCCATGCAGAGCGCGCGGGCCAGTTCGACCCGTTTCTGCACGCCGTAGGGCAGCAGCCCCACCGGGGACGCGAGCCGTTCGGTCAGCCCCACGAACTCGGCGATCTCGGCGACCCTCGCCGCGTGCCTGGCGGCCTCGCGCCGGGCGTTCGGGAGCCGCAGCCCCGCCGAGACGAACCCCGACGAGGTGAGCCGGTGGCGGCCCAGCAGCAGGTTGTCGTGCACCGGCAGCCGGGGTGACAGGGCGATGTTCTGGAACGTCCGGGCGACGCCGAGCGCCGCGATCCGGTGCGGCTTCAGCGCGGTGAGCTCGGCCTGGCCGAACCTGACCGAGCCGGAGGTCGCCTTGTAGACGCCCGACAGCACGTTGAAGCAGGTCGACTTCCCGGCCCCGTTGGGCCCGATGACGGCGTGCACGGTCCCCGGCGCGACGGTGAAGCTGACGGCGTCGAGCGCGGTGAGCCCGGCGAACCTGACGGTCACGTCGCGGACTTCGAGGGGTTCCATACCGTCCGGTTGGTATGCAGCGGTCATGTCACGACCACCTGGAGAGGGTGCGCGTCCGGAGCGTGCCCTCCACGGCGTCGGCGATGCCGAGGTAGCGTCGGCGCACCTCGTCGCTCGCCCTGAGCTCGGCGGCGGTCCCTTCGAGGACCACCTCGCCGACCTCCAGGACGTACGCGTGCGACGCCAGCGACAGGGCCATCGCCACGTTCTGCTCCACGAGCAGGACCGAGGTGCCCAAACTGTTGATCTCCTTGATCGTCTCGGTGATGCGGGCCGCCATCAGCGGCGCCAGCCCCAAGGTGGGTTCGTCGAGCAGCAGCGTCGTCGGCCCGGCCATCAGCGCCCGCCCGATGGCGAGCATCTGCTGCTCGCCGCCCGACAGCAGCCCGGCCCGCTGCCTGGCCCGGTCGGCGAGCACCGGGAAGAGTTCGACGACCTGGTCGTGGGCCTTCGCGTACTCGCGGCGCGGCCGTCCCAGGCCGCCCGCCCGCAGGTTCTCCTCGACCGTCATCCGGGCGAACACCCGGCGTCCCTCCGGCACCTGGACGACCCCGCGCGCCACCACGGAGGCGGCGGCCAGCCCGGTCAGCCGCTGGTCGCCCAGCGTCACGGCGCCCTGGCAGCTGCCCCGGTGGAACCTCAGCGTGCCGGAGATGGCCCGGAGCAGGGTCGACTTGCCCGCGCCGTTCGCGCCGAGCACGGCGACGATCGACCCGGACGGCACCCGCATGGACACCCCACGCAGCGCCCGGACCGGCCCGTAGCCCACCACCAGATCGCTGACAGCGAGATCGGCCATGCGTGATTCCTCCAAGAGCGTCGGTGGTGCACACCAAACCCCGCGCGTGCACCGTCGTCCAGATGCCCCGGTGAAGTCGCGACCCCTGCCCACTCATGACGTGACGCCGTTGTGCAACCGCACAACGGCGTGTCACGAAACGAAACCGAACCTTGTTCCGGAAGGAGGCGGGTGGCAGGTTGGGGAGATGCGCTCCCCCACGCAGTCCCACCATGACGCGGAGGTCCGTGAGCTGCTGCGCGGCGCGGCCGAGGCCATGCTGGACCGGCTCCCGGAGCTGACCGACGAGCTGGTGACGCGGGTGCGCGGCGGCGACGAGGCCTACTGCACGTTCGTGCCCGCCGACGACCACTGGCAGAGCACCCTCGAAGGGCTCCGGATCGGCATCTCCTCGATCCTCCAGGCCCGGCACGAACGCCGCGACCTCCCCTTCACCGAGTCGATGGCCCGCCGCCGCGCCGAGCAGGGGCTGCCGGTCGACTCCCTGATGCGCATGTACCGGCTGGCCGCCCAGGTGATGTGGTCGGCGATCGTCGACTACGTGGAGAAGGAGCGGCCCGACCGCATCGGCGTGCTGGCCCGGGTGCCCACCCACGTCTGGCACGCCATCGACCGCCAGGCGCTGGTGGCCGGGAACATGTACCGCAGAAGGGAGCAGGAACTGCTCAGGCGCAACCACGAACGCGTGAACGCCCTGCTCGACGCGCTGCTCGACGGCACCTCCGACGCCGGGGTGGTGCACGGCGCCTCGGCCGCGCTCGACCTCCCCGAGCGGGCCCGCTTCGCGGTGGTGACGGTGCGTTTCCCCATCCGTCACGACCACGAGAGCACCCGCCTGCCGGAGAAGATCGGCCGGATGCGGCTGATGTGGCGGATGCGCACCGGCCACGAGGTCGGCGTCGTCGCCCTCGGCGACGCCTCGCTCGACGACCTGACCGAGGGCCTGCGCCTGGTGGTCAGCGGGGTGGCCGGGGTGAGCCCGGTCGTGGAGAGCCTGGTCGACCTCGGCGACGCCCACCGGCTGGCCGAACTCGCGATGCGGACCTGCGTCGACAGCGGCCCCGAGATCGCCCGCCTCGACCAGCGGCTGCCCGCCGTGCTGGTCATCTGCCAGCCCGAGATCTCGGGCCACCTGGTCGGGGGAGTGCTCGGCCCGCTGCTCGCCCTGGAGGGCGCCGACCGGGAGGTGCTGCTGACGACGCTGGAGACCTGGCTCCAGTGCGAGGGGTCGGCGGCCCGCGCGGCCGGGCGGCTCTACTGCCACCGCAACACGATCATCAACCGGATCCGCCGCATCGAGCAGCTCACCGGCCGGTCCCTGTCGCGCCCGCGCGACATCGTCGACCTCACCCTCGCCCTGGACGCCGTCCGCCTCTTACCCCTCTGATGGAGAGCGCTCTCCGCTAAAGTGGCGGTCATGAGGGAAGATCGGGTGGCCTCACCCACGCTGGAGGACGTGGCACGGGCCGCCGGGGTCTCCCGGGCGACGGTATCGCGCGTGATCAACGGCATCCGCAACGTCGACCCGTCGATCCAGGAGGCGGTCCGCCGGGCCATCGCCGAGGTCGGGTACGTCCCCAACCGGGCCGCCCGGCAACTGGTCACCGGGAAGACCGGGTCGATCGCGCTGATCGTCTCCGGCGCGGGCCAGTTCTTCGCCCGCGTCTTCACCGACCCCTTCTTCGGCCGCGTCGTCGAGGGCATCAGCGGCCACCTGCGGCCGCTCGGCGTGCACCTGGTCCTGATGCTGGCTGAGGCCGCCGACGCGCGGACCCAGGTCGTCGACTACGTCCGCGAGGGCCACGTCGACGGCGCGATCCTGGTCACCACCCACGCCGACGACCCCCTCCCGGCGATGCTGGCCGAGTCGGGCACCCCCGTCGTCCTGTTCGCCCGCCCCGACCAGCCGATCCCCATCTCCTACGTCGACCTCGCCCACGGCGCCGGCGCGCGCATGGCCGCCGACCACCTGGTCGCGCGCGGCTGCGAACGGGTCGCGACCATCTCCGGCCCGCTCGACGTGCTCGCCTCGATGGAGCGCCAGTCGGGCTTCCGCGAGGCGATGGCCCGCCACGGCCACGCCTACGTGCCGAGCGTGGCCGGCAACTTCACCAAGGAGAGCGGCGAGACGGCCATGGCCCGGCTGCTCGACGACCACCCGAACATCGACGGCCTGTTCGTCGCCAACGACCTGATGGCCCAAGGCGCGCTGGAGGTCGCCGCCGCGCGGGGCCTGCGCATCCCGGCCGACCTCAAGGTCGTCGGCTTCGACGACAGCACGGCCGCGCTGGCCTGCCGCCCGCCGCTGACGACCATAAGGCACCCCGTCGAGGACATGTCGGCCGAGATGTCCAGGCTGCTGCTGGCCCAGATCGAAGACCCGGCCCGGCGCCCGAAGTCGGTCATCTTCGAGCCCGAGCTGGTCGTGCGCGAGTCGGCCTAGCGGAACAGCCGGGCCGGGACCGCGTCGGCGATGGCCCGGTAGCCGGCCGGGTTGAAGTGCAGGTGGTCGCCGGTGTCGTAGGCGGGCAGCATCCGGCGCGGGTCGGCCGGGTCGCGGGTCACCCGGTCGAGGTCGACGACGGCGTCGAACCCGCCGCCCGTCCTGATCCAGTGGTTCACCCTCTGCCGGGTGGCCTCGCGCAGACCGGCCGGGTCGTCGTAGCCGGTGTTCCCGCCGAACGGGGTGATCGTGGCGCCGTACACCCTGATGTCCTGGGCCCGCGCCCGGACGGCGATCTGCTCGTAGGCGGCGATCAGGTCGGCGGCGACCTGGTTCTGGGCCGCCTCGGTCGCCTCGGCGGTGCCGATGTCGTTCACGCCCTCGAAGACCAGCAGCCACGCGACGCCGGTCGTGGCGAGCACGTCGCGGTCGAGCCGGGCCAGCACGTTGGGGCCGAGGCCGTCGTTGAGGACCCGGTTGCCGCCCGCCGCCTGGTTGAGCACCGGCACGTCGCGCAGCCGGTCGAAGAGGAGGTCGGGCCAGCGGTCGTTCCCGTTGGTGGTGGAGCCGCGCCCGTCGGTCAGCGAGTCGCCGACCACGACGACCGCCCTGGCGTCGGAGGTGGTCTCGACGCCGCTGAGGAAGTACCAGTGGTCGGTGGGCGTGGCCCCGGGCAGGTCGGTGTCGGCGACGTGGTCCCCGGCGAGGAGGTGCGAGGTCGTCCGGGACCCCGGATGCGAGGTCACCTCGGTGGAGGCCTGGCCCTGGGCCAGGTACAGCGTCACCGTGAGGTTGGTCCCGTCGGCGACCGGGAAGGTCAGCGGGTCGGAGATCGCCGGCGCGCCGATCGGCACGGTGACCGAGGCCCGCCCCTGGAAGGTCACCGGCCGCGACGACCCCGGCCGGATCGCGGCGACCCCCGCCCGGCCGTCCGCCGGCAGCGCCACCGCGACCTTGGTGATGGGCAGCGCGGCCCCGCCGAACGCGTTGGAGAACCGCAGCCGGAGCTGCCGGCCGCCCTCGGTGACCCGGACGGTCTGCCGCAGCGTCGTGTCGGGCATCACCAGGTTCTCCTGGGTGAACGGCGCCGGGGGCAGGTTGTGCGGCTCGGTGAGCTGCGGCATCGCCGTCCAGGTGTGCACCCAGTCGGCCTTGCCCGACCCGAGGGCGGGCGGCGCCGCGAGCAGGGCGAGGGCGAGCACCGCCACCAGCAGTAATCTGACGCGTTTCATCCGTGGTCCTCCCGATCGTCCGGATCGCAGGAGGGCTCAGTGTCAGACGCCTCTCAACTGTGCGTCAACCTGAGCTGAAACGTTCAGGGCTTGGGCCACGGGTTGGCCTTGCAGCCGCGCAGCGAGATCGTCTGCTGGACCATCACCGGCGCGGGCCTGCCCCGGGCCGGGCAGTCGCGGTGGCCGTGGCCCAGGCCGTGGCCGACCTCGTGGCTGATCACGTACTTCCGGTAGAGGTCCAGGTCCTTGTACGTGTCCGCGCCGAACGCCCATCTCCTGGCGTTGATCACCGCGCGGTGGCCGTTCCAGCAGGAGAGCTGGCCGAAGGTGCGCAGCGGCAGGCACTCGCGGTTGGTCGTGCCGGGACTGGACAGCGCGACCCGGAGCCGGGCCGGGCCCTTCGACACCCGCTCGAACCGCCCCCAGCCCCGGGGGTCGTTGAGGATCTCGTGGACGGCCGTCGCGAACTCGTCCAGATCGAAGGGGAGGCCCTTCTCGACCTCCACCATGTAGGTGATCACCGGGCCCTTGCCCTCGCGGGGCTCGGCCTCGCCGCCGGCGGTGCGGAACTTCCCCGAGCCCTTCTCCGGCACCTTGAGCTTCTTCGGCTTCGTCGGCGGCGGCGGCGGGATCGGCGCGGGCGGCGGGAGGAACGGCCGCGCGATCACCGGAGACGGCGACGGCGGCGGCGGAACGGTCCCGACCTGCGCCACCGGTTCCGGGACCTCCTCGGACGGCAGCGCGAAGCCCCAGGTCACCGCGCCCACCACGGCGATCCCGGCCGCCGCGAACAGGACACGGTGGTTCACGACCCTCCCAAAACGAACTGAAGGTGATCATACGGGAGGAGATCATCCACACAGTTACGGTTGGGGGGTATTGCTGGCGCTTTCCGATGAATCGTGGGCGTAGTCCGAATTTGCGAACTAGAGTCCCCAGTATCGGGCGGGCATGGAGGACAAACGGGTGGAACGTTCCCCTGAGACGATCACCAATGACCTTTTAGCCGTCGTCACCCGAGAGCTCGGATACCGGGAGAAGCCGGGACAGCACACCAAGTACGGCGCGTGGTACGCCGAGACCGTCAAGGATCCGCAGTACCGCAACGCCGCCTGGTGTGACATGTTCATCGCCTGGGCCGCGGACAAGGCCGGAGTCACCGACTACGTCGGGTCCTTCGCCTGGACGCCGTCGCACGCGCGCTGGTTCGAACAGCGCCAGGCCTGGACGGACACCCCCGAGCCGGGAGCCCTGGTCTTCTTCGACTGGGCGGGTGGCGACGACATCAAGGGCATCGATCACGTGGGCATCGTCGAGAGGGTCGACGGCGGCAAGATCCATACGATCGAGGCGAACGTCGACAAGGTATGGCTCAAGCGAAAGGTCCGCGACGAGAGCAAGGTGGTCGGCTACGGAGTGCCGCGCATGGTCAAGCCGGACCTCACGGTCGAGCCGGGCGACGTGACCCTCGCGTTACGGCCCGACGCCGTCAGCGCCACCACGAGCCAGGCGGCCGGGGTCGACCCGGTCGCGGCGATGGCGACCGGCGTGCTCGTCGTGGCGGTCGGGGTGAGCCTCATCTTCGGCGGCTTCCACGTGAAGAAGATCGCCTTCTCCGAGGGCCGCCACCGCCGCAGGCAGAAGCCGGCCCCGGTGGAGCCGCCGCCGTCGCTGGGAGCGTCCCTGGAGGCGGCGGAGCGGGCGATGGCCTCGGTGGCGGTCCGGGTCTCCTCCAGCCGCCGCTCCCGGCCCTACGAGTAGGCCGGATCAGCCGTCGGCCGCCCAGGCCCACGTCTTCTTCAGCACCGCCGCGACCCGGGCGAAGCGCATCGCGTCGAGGACGGCGCCCTCGCGGCGGATGTCGTCCTCGTTCATCTCGAAGACGCGGTCGAGCCGGAGGAAGGACGGCCGGGCGTCGCCGCCCCAGACGCCGAGCGGGAGCCATTCGCGCGGGTCGTCGCCGCCCTTGCTGGAGAGCATCATGCCGAGCAGCCGCCGTCCGTGGCGGCCGACGACCAGCAGCGGGCGGTCCTTGCCCCGGGACGGGTCCTCCTCGTAGGGGACCCACGTCCAGACGACCTCGCCCGGGTCGGCCATGCCGTCGAGGTCGGGCGAGTACTCCATGAACGCGGCCCGGTCGATCCGGTGGACCTCGCGGACGGCGCCCCGCGACGGGCGCGGGTCCTCTCCATGATCACGCACGATAAGCACCTTATCGGACGGTACGCACCCAATACGGGTCGTCATAGAGGACCGCTCCCGAGTCGTCCATGAGCTGGTCGGGCGCCGAGATCAGCTCGACCTCGCCCTCCTCCCGGAGCTGGAGCAGGACGTCCCGCACGCGGGGCCCGACCGGCAGCCGCCCCGGCGCCAGGTTGAGGCGTTCGCGCACCAGGTCGGCGAGCTCCGACAGCCGGAACGGCCGCCCCGGCAGCAGCGCCAGCACGACCCGGACGGGGATGACCGACTCGGCCTCGACGTGCGCCAGCTCCCACACGAGCTGAGGCCCCCGGCGGCCGGTCCCGGCGCAGGCCAGGCAGCGCCGCCGCCAGCCGGGGAACGGCTCCTCCTCGGTGGTGCCGAAGCAGGCCGTGCAGAGATTGGCCTCGGACGCGTGCAGCTCCGCCGTCACCTGGTCGGGGAGCTCGGCCCCGCACGAGCAGGAGTAGGGCGCGTACGACATGGTGTGCTGCTTTTTCTCCTGGTTCATCCCTTGGCACTGTAGTTGCTGATGGTGCGACACGGGCGGGTCCTGACCAGCACGTGAACGTGTTGTGACACCATTCCTCGTATGCGAAAAACCGGATGGCTTGTCGCGGGGGCACTCGCCGCTGGTGTCGCGTGGAAACTCCGCGACATCCCCGAGTCGATGGGCGCCGCCCCCGCGGGCGAGCGCGCCGATCGGGTCCGCCGTTCCCCGCAGTTCCACGGCACGGCGTTCGCCAACTCGGCGCCCGCCGTCGTCACCCCGCGCGAGGAGACCGCCAAGATCCTCCGCGACCTCCTGTTCGGCCGCGAGCAGCGCCGCCCGCGCGGCGTCATCCCCGTGGTCACGCCCTCTCCCGACCCCATCAGCGACCTCGACCTCGTCTGGTACGGCCACGCGACCGTCCTGGTCGAGATCGAGGGCCGCCGGGTCATGTTCGACCCGGTCTGGAGCGACCGGTGCTCGCCGGTCCCCTTCGCCGGGCCCGCCCGCACCCACAGGCCGCCGACGCCGCTCGACATGCTGCCCCGGCTCGACGCGATCGTGATCTCCCACGACCACTACGACCACCTCGACATGCGGACCGTCCAGGCCCTCATCGGCTTCCAGGACGCGCCCTTCGTCGTCCCCCTCGGCGTGGGCGCCCACCTGGAGAAGTGGGGCGTGCCCGAGTCGCGGATCGTCGAGCTCGACTGGAACGAGAGCGTGACCGTCCGCGGCCTGGAGCTGACCGTCACCGAGGCCCGCCACTTCTCCGGCCGCGCCTTCACCCGCAACACCACCCTGTGGGGGTCGTGGGTCGTGGCCGGGGAGCGCCGCAAGGTCTTCTACACCGGCGACTCCGGCTACTTCGAGGGCTACGCCGAGATCGGCCGCCGCCACGGCCCGTTCGACGCGGCGCTGATCCAGATCGGCGCGTACAGCGAGAGCTGGCCCGACATCCACATGACGCCCGAGGAGGCGGTCCGCGCCCACCTCGACCTGAACGCCGGGCTGCTGGTGCCGGTCCACTGGTGCACCTTCACGCTGGCCTTCCACGCGTGGGGCGAGCCGGTCGACCGCCTGTGGCGGGAGGCGAAGGGCCGGGGCGTCCACCTGGCCGTGCCCAGACCCGGCGAGCGCTTCGCGGTCGACGAGCCTCCGCTTGTGGACGGCTGGTGGCAGCAGATCCAATAGGCTGTCGGCTTCCGTGAAAGCGAAGACCGGGGGAGTAGCCACGTGGCCGAGAAGGTCGTCCTGATCGATGATCTCGACGCGTCCGAAGGGGAAGACGTCTCGCGGCGGGAGTTCCGCCTGCTCGACAAGTTGTTCGCGATCGACCTGTCCGAGGCCAACAACGAGCGCCTCGCCGAGGCGGTCGGCCTGATCGAGCTCGCGATCGAGAAGGGCCGCGAGGTCAAGCAGGCGGGGCGGGGCCGCAAGCCGGCCGAGCCCAGCAAGCTCCAGGGGTTCACCAACACCGACGTCCGCGAGTGGGCCAGGGCGCAGGGCATGGAGGTCCCCGCGCGCGGGAAACTGCCCGAAGACGTGATCGACGCCTTCGTGGCGGCGCAGCGGGAGCCCGTGGAAGGCTGATCGCGTGCGGATCGACCTCCACAGCCACAGCACCGCCTCCGACGGGACCGAGCGCCCCGCCGAGGTGGTGTGGCGCGCGAAGGAGGCCGGTCTCGACGTGCTGGCCCTCACCGACCACGACGGCGTCGGCGGCCACGCCGAGGCGCTGGCCAACCTGCCCGACGGCCTGACGCTGGTGCCCGGCATGGAGTTGTCGTGCCGCCGCGACGGGATGAGCATCCACATGCTCGCCTACCTGTTCGACCCCGACCACCCGGGCCTGTCCCGGGAGACCGCGCTGATCCGCGAGGCCAGAGACGGCCGGGCCGCCGAGATGGTGGCCCGGCTGGTCGCCCTCGGCGTCCCCATCACCCTGGAGATGGTCGAGGAGATCGCGGGCGGGGGAGTGATCGGGCGCCCCCACGTGGCCCGCGCGATGGTGGCCGTCGGCGCCGTGGCCGACTTCGAGGAGGCCTTCTCCAACCGCTGGATCGGTTCGGGGGGCCGGGCCCACGTGGCCCGCTACGCCCTCGATCCGGTGCGCGCCGTGGAGCTGACCCGCGCGGCGGGCGGCGTGGCGGTGCTGGCCCACCCGCGTTCGGCCAAACGCGGCCGGGTGGTGCCCGACGAGTGGATCGCCGACATGGCGGCGGCCGGGCTGGCCGGGATCGAGGTCGACCACCGCGACCACACGACGACCGCGCGCGAGGAGCTGCGCGGCCTGGCCAAGGACCTCGGGCTGATCGTGACGGGGTCCAGCGACGACCACGGGGCGCTGACGGGTCACCGCCTGGGCTGCGAGACCACCGCCCCGGAGGCCTACGAGGCGCTGCTCGACGCCGCTTCGTAGTCCCTGAGCGTGATCGCGGTCGCGGCCCTGCGGATCGGCTCGGTGACTCGCCTGATCATGCGGTTCCGGCCCGGCAGGCGGGGCATCAGGCGCAGCATGAACATCTGGAACCGGATCTGCCCCGCCGACTTCAGCACCATCCCCTTGAGGTTGCTCGCGGCGAGCTTCTGGTTCTCCTCGACGAAGTGCCGCATGTCGCTCTCGTAGGCGGCGAACGCGGCCTCGTGGTCGCCGGCCGCGGCGGCGAGCGACCCCGCCAGGACGTATGCGCCGACCAGCGCCAGGCTGGTGCCCTGCCCCGAGGCGGGAGAGGGCCCGTAGGCGGCGTCGCCGACCAGGACCACCCGGCCGGACGACCAGCGGTCCATGCGCACCTGGCTGATCGAGTCGAGGTAGAAGTCGGGCGCCTCGCCCATGGCGTCGAGGAGCCGGGGCACCTCCCAGCCCTGCCCCGCGAAGGCGCCGGCGACCAGCTCCCGCTGCCGGGCGACGTCGCGGCGGTCGTACCCGAGCGGCTCTGAGGAGAAGAGGAACATCGCCTTGGCGTCGGCGCTCCGCCCGGTGCTGTACATCCCGGCGCTGCGGCCCGGCGCGGGGTGCATCATCTCCGTCCGGTCGAGGCCGAGGTGGTTGGGCACGGTGCAGATCGAGATGTAGTGGCCCAGGTCGTGGAGGTACGCGGACTCCTCGCCGAAGGCCAGCGCCCGGACGTTGGAGTGGAGCCCGTCGGCGCCGACCACGAGGTCGAAGGTCCGCGCGGGCCCGTTCTCGAAGGTGACCCGCACCCCGTCGGCGGTCTCCTCCAGCGCCGTGACGGAGTCGTCGAAGAGATATTCGACGTCGTCCCTGGTCGCGTCGTGCAGGATCCGGGCCAGGTCGCCGCGCATGATCTCCACGTCGTCGCCCTCGCGCCCGCCGAAGAGCTGGGCGTCCATGCCGGCCAGCTGCCTTCCGGCCGCGTCCACGAACCGCGCGATCCGCATGTCGGTGCCGTGCCGGACCACCTCCTCGCGCAGCCCCATGCGGCCGACGACGTCGAGGGCGGCCCCCCGGACATCGATCTTGTACCCGCCGGTCCGCAACGCCGGCGCGCGCTCCACGACGGTCGGGTTGAAGCCGTGCCTGCGCAACCAGAAGGCCAGGGCGGGCCCGGCGACGCTGCCGCCGGAGATCAGGATGTTGGTCATGGCACGACTGTACAAACGTCTCAATCGATTGTCTAGCACGTTTGTGCAAGACATCTGTACGACTGATCGCTATGCTCGTGAGCATGGGAAATCGGGAAGACCTGCTCGCCGGCGCGAAGCGATGCCTCATGGAGAAGGGCTACGCGGCCACCACCTCGCGCAACATCGCCGAGGCGGCCGGCGTCAGCCTCGCCGCCATCGGCTACCACTTCCGATCGACGAAGGCGCTGCTGAACGAGGCCCTCATCGAGGCGATGGACGACTGGGGCAAGGAGATCGAACGCGCCCTCACCACCGAGGCGCCCCCCGGCTCCACCCCCTTGGAGCGCTTCGAGGCGATCTGGACGCGGATCATCGAGTCGTACGTCCGGCTCAGGCCCTTGTGGGCCATCCAGTTCGAGCTCATCGCCCAGATGGACCGCCTGCCGGAGGTGCGCGAGTCGTTCGCCAACGCCAACCGGCAGGCCAGGCTGGGCCTGGCGGCGCTGTTCGAGAACCTCGACCCGGTGGCCGACGAGCGGAAGGCGATGGCGGTCGGGGCCTTCTACCAGGCGCTGCTCGGCGGGCTGGCGACCCAGTGGCTGGTCGACCCCGACAGCGCGCCCTCCGCCCAGGACCTGGTCCAGGCACTCCAGGTGATCACGGCGGTCACGCGGCCGTGACGACCGCGACCGGGCACCGGGCGTGATGGAGCAGCCCGTGACCGACCGACCCGAGGGCGAGGGCGCCGAACGGGTTGAGCCCGCGCGAGCCCACGACCGCCAGGTCCGCCGTGGCGGACTCCCCGCACAGGAGGTTCACCGGGTGGCCGTAGACGTGGGCGTAGTCGGCCGGCACCTCGGGCCACCGCTCCCGCTGGGCCGTGAACCTCTCCTCCACGTAGGTGGTGCGCTCCTCGTACACGGTGTGGATCAGGTTGTCGTACATGGTGCCCACCGACGAGAAGGGCGGCGGCTGCCACGAGAAGACGACCTTGAGCCCGGCGCCGCGCCGCCCGGCTTCGGCGAAGGCGAAGTCGAGCGCGACGTCCGCCTCCTCGGTTCCGTCGTAACCGACCAGGATCCGCCCGTACGTGACCAGTGCCGGTTCACGCACCACCACGACCGGGCCGGGCACGTGCCCCGCCAGCCCCTGCCCGACCGACCCGAGGAGCAGACCGGCGAAGCCGCCCATGCCGCGGCTGCCGATCACGATCGCGTCGGCCTTGTCCGCCTCCTCCTTCAGCCAGGTCACCACGTCACCCGTCGCGGAGTCGGTGGCCGTCTCGATGCCGGGTTCCCGGGCGCGCGCGAGCCGCTCGGCGGTGACCAGAACCTCCTGGCCGTACGAGTGCTCGATCTCGGTGAGCCGTGTGGGCATGAGGCCCGTCCAGCGTTCCCTGACGTGGACGATGCGCAGAGCGGCGTTCCTGCGGGCGGCGTCGGCCGCGGCGTACTCCACGGCGGCGAGCGCGGACACGGACCCGTCGACACCGGCGACGATCAAGGTCATGTTCATCCCTTTCGATCGGCCATGACGGCAGTTTATGCGGGGGGCATTTCGGCAGGTGAAAGGGTGTCAGGGCTCTTGCTAACCCCAAGCGGCGGGCGGGAATCCTTCGAGGAATCCCGGCTGGGCGATGTCGAACCGATGGGTGTCACGGGCCGTTCTCAAGGTCATGTGGCGTCGAATAATGATCGTTCTCATCCTGCTGACCGGCACCCTGGTGATCGGCTCAGCCCCGGCCTACGCGTGTGACTGCGTGACCTCGGACGTGCCTGAACGGGTGGGCTACTCGGATCTGGTCATCACCGGGAAGGTCACGGCCTTCAAGCGCACCAGCGCGACACAGCCGGTGTGGTACACGTTCCGGGTCGACCATGCCTACAAGGGCCGGCCGAAGGTCACCCTGAAGGTGTCGACCTGGGGCGACGAAGCGGGGTGCGGCGTGAAGTTCTCGCGCGGCGCGCGGTATCTGGTGTTCGCGCACAAGTTCCAGGGCCGCTTGGGCACCAACCTGTGCGACGGGAACATGAAGGTCGCCCAGGGCAAGGGCCCCATCACGGCCGAGGACCTGCCGAAATGGGCCGACCCGAAGACGATCAAACAACTGGGCAAACCACGCAAAGTCCGCTGACCACCGCCTCGGTTCGGGCGGGCCGATATGCACAGGGCGCATGCCGCGAATGCTCCGCTGGACACCGCCCCGGCTTGGGCGGCCAATAGGCGCAGGGTGCATGCCGCGACCTTCGCTGGACACCGCCCCGGTTCGGCGGCCGACCGGGGCGGCTCAAGGTCGGCGCTCGGTCGCTGCGCGTATGTGAGCGCCGTCGGCGGTGGAGTCGCATCTGCTGCACGCCGCCGCCGACGGGATGACCTGGTGGTTTCTCGCCCTCGGGGCCTATGCGACTGTGCAGGTGCTCCCGTTGACGGTGAAGGTGGACGGCTTCGGGTTCGTTCCGGTATGGGCTCCGGTGAAGCCGAGGTGGAGGCTGTCGCCTGGGCGGATCTCCGAGTTCCACGGCATGTTCGCCGCCGTGACGGTCGACCCCGACTGGGTCCAGGTGGCGCTGTATCCCTGGGTCACCTGCTGGCCCGCGTCCGCGAAGGTGAAGCGCAGGGTCCAGGCGGGGACGGGGGTCGTGCCGGTGTTCTTCAGGACCATCCACGTGCTCATCCCGGTGTCCCAGCCGCTCGTGTTGTAGGTCACCTCACACGTGGGGGTCGGGGTCGGGCTGGGGGTCGGGAAGCCGGGCCGGGCCAGTACCGGGGTCACCGCCGACGGTCTGCTGACGTTGCCGGCGGCGTCCCTGGCGACGACCGTGTAGTTGTAGTACTGGCCGGTCACCAGGCCGGTCTCGATGAAGAAGGTCTGGGTGGTGGTCCCGGCCTTGACCCATCCCTGCTGCGGTGACTCCCGGTAGACGTCGTAGGCGGTCACGCCGACGTTGTCGGTGGAGGCGTTCCAGCAGAAACCGGTGCCGGGGAAGTCGAACACGCAGTTGTCCCGTACGTTCGCCGGCTGCGACGGCGGGGTCTCGTCCGAGGTCGGCGACGGCGTGGGAGTCGGTGAGGGCTGCATGCCCGTCGTCGCGGTGACCGTGATGAAGTCCGACGGCTCGCTGCGGTTGCCGGACGCGTCGACGGCCATGACGTACAGGGTGTAGCCGCGGCCCATGACGCCCGTCGTGCCCGCGATGGTGCCGGTCGTCGTGGTGGCCAGCCTGAAGCCCGTGGCCTCCAGCACGTACAGCTCGTACCTGGCGATGGGGCCCGCGTCGTCCGTCGACGGCTGCCAGCAGATGCTGGCGTAGCCGTACTGCTGACCAGGGGCGCTGGGCGGCGGACACGACAGGAGCCCTGTCGGGCGCGTCGGAGGTGTGGTGTCCGCGGCGTACGCGGGGAGGGCTGCGGTGAGCGCGAGCAGAGCTCCGGCGACCAGCGCCAGTCGGGCCTTCATGACCAGGATGCTGAAGGGCGACGGTGATCGCGACAACCATCGGTCGCGCGATCCGGTGCTCGTGCAGTTCAACCGGTGGGCCCGCTGAACCTTTCAGAGGCCGAACTGCTGGGTGATGCCGCCGATGAAGGTGGCGTCGTCGCTGGCGGCGCGGGCGGCGAGCAGGCCGGCGGCGTACGGGCCCGAGGTGTAGCGGAGCCGGTCGGTGCCGTCGGTCACCGCCTGGTAGACGGTCTCGGCGACGACTTCGGGTTCGTCGCCCCCGGTGCTCATCTGTCCCTGCGCGGCGAAGAACGCTCCGACGAGCTTCTGGTACTCGGTGAGGGTCTCGTCGTTGGTGAAGTCGAACGAGCGGCCGCCGAAGTCGGTGTTGACGAAGCCCGGCTCGACGATCTTGACCTTGACGCCGATCGCCGCGAGTTCGTAGTGGAGGGCCTCGCTCAGTCCTTCGACGGCGAACTTGGTGCCGTGGTAGAGCGTGCCGAGCGGGAAGGTGACCTTGCCGCCGATGGAGGAGATGTTGACGACGGTGCCGCCGCCGTTGGCGCGCAGGTGCGGCAGGACGGCCTTGGTCGTCTCCAGCAGGCCCAGGACGTTGACGTCGAACTGGCGGCGGATCTTGTCCGTCGGGGTCGCCTCCAGCAGGCCGTAGGCGCCGTATCCCGCGTTGTTGAGCAGGACGTCGATCCGGCCGAACCGCTCCAGCCCGGCCTCGACGGCCGCGGTGATCGACGAGGGGTCCTGCACGTCGAGCCGGGTCACGAGCACGTTGTCCAGCGCGGTCAGCTCGGTCTCGTTCTCGGGACGGCGCATCGTGGCGATGACGTTCCAGCCCTGCCGGTGGAAGTGCCTGGCGGTCGCCCGGCCGATGCCGCTGGAGCTTCCGGTGATGAGGATCGTGCTGGTCATGGTGGTCTCCGTGTGTCGATGCGTCCACCGCCTCGGTGGCGATGTCCGCAACGTTAGGCGCGGAGGCGCGTCAGCGGACTAGCGGATGACGCCCTTCTGCTTGCCGTTCGCGCCAACCGAAGCTGGCGTCTTCTGCGAGTGGCGTGGCGTCTCCGGCATGCGGCCCGTCGGCGCGGAGACCTAGCATGGAGGGATGGCGTCAGAGCGGTTCACCCTCGACCCCGGCACCCGCGCGCTCCTGCACGACCTCGGGATCTCCGTCGCCCGGGTGCTGCGCCGGGCGCAACTGCCCGCCGGCGTCTTCGCGCAGGGACCGGTCACGATGACGGTCGAGGAGTACTACCGGTTCTGGGACGCCGTCGACGCCGAGGCCGCCGACCCCGACCTGGCCGCCAGGATCGGGCGCACCATAGCGGTCGAGTCGTTCAACCCCCCGATCTTCGCGGCGCTGTGCAGCGCGAACCTGCGCACCGCCGCCGAACGCATCGCCGCCTTCAAGCCGCTCATCGGCCCGGTGCACCTCGACGTCACCGCCGGCGAGGGCGGACTGGTGATCCGGTTCCGCTGGCCCGGCGGCCCGCCGCCACCGAGGCTGCTGGTCGCCGGCGAGTTCGCGTTCTGGGTGGCGCTGGCCCGCATCGGCACACGGCTCGACGTCTACCCGACCCGGGTCGCGATGCGCGGGGCTCCACCGCCTTCCGCCGAGCTGACCTCCTACTTCGGCACGCCAATCCGCGAGGCCGAGACCGACAGCGTGACCTTCTCCGCCGTGGACGCCTCCCGCCCGTTCCTGACCGAGGACGAGTCCATGTGGACCTTCTTCGCCCCGGAACTGCGCCGCCGCCTGTCCGAGCTGGAGGCGTCCGCCACCACGGCCGACCGCGTCCGCGCGGCCCTCCACGAGCGCCTGCCTGCGGGCGAGAGCTCGATCGACGCCGTCGCCGCCCAGCTCATGCTCAGCCCGCGCACGATCCAGCGGCAGCTCCAGACGGAAGGCACCAGCTACCAGGCCGTCCTCAGCGACACCAGGGAGAAGCTGGCCCGCCGCTACCTGGCCGACCGCTCGCTCACCACATCGCAGATCGCCTACCTTCTGGCCTACGACGACGCCAACTCCTTCTACCGCGCCTTCCGCCGCTGGACCGGACTCACCCCCGACACCGCCCGGACCCGGGACGCAGGAGTCTGACCGCCGACCCGAGCACACTCCGCCACGGCACCAGTGCCCAAGGTGGCGTCGTATGCCGGTCAGAGGGGCAGCCGCAGGACGCGTTCGCCCTCGTGGTCGGCGCCGGTGTCCTGGAAGCCCAGGCGCAGGTAGAAGCCCATCGGGGAGCCGGTCTCGCCGGGGTGCACGCTGGTGAGGAGTTCCGTGGCGCCGGGGCGGGTGCTCAGGTAGCCGCCCAGCGCGGCCAGCGCGGCCCGGCCGTACCCGCGCCTCTGATGTTCGGCGTCTACGAGCAGGCGCCACAGGAAGTACGGGCCGAGGATCCCCGGGTCGCCCGGTGGGACGTTGTCACTGATCATGAGGAAGCCGACCGGTGTCTCGTCGGCGTAGATCGCCCAGTGACGCGGCATCGCCTCCGGGTATCGCTCGGCGTCGGCTAAGGAGTCGGCGACACTCGCCACGTACTCCTCCTGCGCGGGAGCGACCCGCAAGGCCGTCACCTCGGCGCGGTTGTCATCGGTGACGGGACGGAGCGTGACGTCGGCCATGAGGGGGATCATGCCACGAGGTGCGCGGGTGACCCATCGTGTGAGGCCTCCAAACGAGCGAGCGAACAGCGGCTTCCTGACTCCGCTATGACCCGACGTGAGCTTCTGACGGGACTACTTAAACCACCGATCGTGCTGATACTTGGCCGCCTCAGGTCCGTCGAGTTCGTGTGTCGTGTTGTTGAGCCGCACAAGGAACACCGGTCCCTTCGCACCGCTTTTGGTCTTGTTCGTATAGACCGGACTTGAGGCTGGTGCGACGTCGATCCGGGCGACCGTGTGGTCGTCGATGGCGCCGAACGCGACGGTCGTGTTGGCCGTCACGGCCTTCCCGAAAATCTGGATGAGCAGCCCAGTCAGCCACTGCTCCCACGCGTCGGTGTTCTTCTTAGAGAAGACGGTCAGATCCTCCTCCAGGCCCAGCACCGACCCGTCGTCCTGGACGCCGACGAGCAGCGTCCCGCCGTGGCCGTTCATGAAGCCGGCGATCGTCTTGATCACCGCCCATTCCATGGCCCAGTCCTTCAGCCCGGTGTCCAGGTTCTTGCGGCCGGTCGACTTGAACTCGACGACCTTGCTCTCCCCGGCCTTGATCAGCGATTGGATACCGCGCGCCAGGGAGGCGCCGCCGAGCTGCCCGGCGAAAGGGCTGCCCTGACCTTCGCTCCGGTTCACCGGCCGACCGGTCGCGTCTTCGATCTGGCGGATCAGGCGTTCGTAACGCGCGTCGAAGACGGCCGCGAAATCGTCTTGGCGGAGGGCGACCGGGTCGATGTCGTGGCTGGTGATGATCGCGTCGAGGTCCTGGGCGTCGACAGGTACGCCGGTCTCGATCGCGGTCAGGTACTTGCTCGGTGCGTTCGTGCCGATGTATCCCCAGGTCTGCCCGTCGATGGCGGTCTTGTTGACGATGCAGTTGGCGTAGCCGGCGTCGATGCCGTTCGCCGTGCACCACTTCTGCGGGAAGACGTGCCGGATGTCGATCGAGTCGGCCGCATACGCCTTCGCATCGATCGTCTCGCCGGTACGGAAGTCGCGACCGCCGCGCTTCATCATGAGGGCGTAGAGACCTTTGTAGGCGGCACTGTTGCGGGTGCGCAGCCCCAGCAAACGTTCGGCCTGGAACTGCGACTCGTGAACTGTGCGCGGTTCCTCGCCGTCATCGTTGATCCAAGCGAGCACATCCTGCAGATCATAGGCAAAGCGGGTCTCGGTGCTACCTCCATAAAGCTCACCGAACACGCCACACCAGAACCACTGACGTAGTTTCGCGCTCGGAACCGGAGTGAACGCGGCCTCGCCGAGCAAGGTGAGAATCGCCGTTAGAGGGACGAGCTGGGTGCTGTAGGGGAGATCACGCGCCCGGAAAATACGCTCCTTGTGGAAGAACCGCACGACCCCCTTCAGCGTCTCGGTGACGTCATCGGCCCAGCGGCGGTATTCGCTCAGCGGAAGCGACAACATGTCGCGGCGCTTGGCGGACACCGCAGAGCTACGGTCACGCCCCCGGGTGCGCTCCTCCCAGCGGCTACGGGTCCAGAGCAGTGTGACGATCTGCAAGAACGTCGTGGCGTCCAGGTCCACGAGCAGCGGCTCGTCCGCCCAGGTCGCCTGCCGGCGCTCCCAGTCGTCGCGCAACTTGAAGTTCTCCGCGGCATAAGTCGCCGTAAGCAGCTCGAAGACCGTCAGCTCGACGCCGCCGGTGTTCACCTTCTCGAACACCTGGCAGACGGCTTCTTTGGTCGTCTGCTGGTGAAGTGCGATCCGTGGAACGCTGTACTGCAGGAACGGCAGGATCAGCGCCTCCTGGAATCTCTGCCAGATCATCACCTGCTCCTGCGCCGGTCCTGCCATCAGATGGGCGATCTGCCAGCTGGTGGTGGCAGCAGGGTCGAGAACGATGTCGAGCGGGAAGAGGCCAGACTTACCGGCCCGCACCTGTGTCTCCGTTGTGGAGGCGTCGAGAATGACCTCACCACGAGCGTTCAACCTCCGCTTGTCCATCGGTAACGACAGGATTGCGTCATTCCGGTCCGAGTCCGGGGTGATGCACGCGTCGATGTCGGCGAAGTACCAGCGCTCGATGTCGTTCTTCCGGGTGTCCCGGGTCGGGACCGGTTTCCCCGAACGCAGCGCCAGGTAGAGCGAGGTCGTACGCTGCTGCCCGTCGAGCAGTAGGTACTTGGGCTCGCTCACCGCAAGCATTTTCGGTACACCTTCGAGCGGCCGGGGCTGAAATCGCACGTCGGCGTTTCCGGTTTCCAGCGTCATCACGGCACCGATCGGGAACGAGCGGGAAACCGACGCCAGCAAACTCACGATGTGGTCGTCGTCCCAAACCCATCCGCGCTGGAAATCGGGCAGCTGTAACACGCCCTGATGTGCTTGGCCGAGAAGGTCTGCCAGCGGAATGTCGCCACTGTCGAACGTCTTCGCCATTCCGGATCCCTCTCCATTGACGCGCCTCGCGACAGGGTAGAGGAAAGCGCCCATGTGGATGGCGCAATGAAGAATGTCCGAAGAGCCATTCCTGCATGCGGGATGCGCTTGCCAGACAGCATCTTAGACGTGGACCGGGAACACCTGCCCGCCGCGGGCGGTCCGGCCAGACCAGTACTTGGGCGGCCTGGCCGGACAGGGGGAGTACGGCTGCGAGCAGCTCATCCGGGCCTGGATTCAGAGGCCTTCCGGGCCTCCTGCGATCGCGTCGCGGCAGAGCAGGCACGCCGTGTCGGCGCAGCGGGTGATGTCCTGGTCGGCGGTGATGGCGGCCGTCGCGGCGGCGAGGACCTGCTGGGCCGAGTAGGCGCGCCAGTGCGAGGCCGCCACCGTGGCGGGCCGGGCGAGAGGACCGAGGACCGCTTCCAGCCGGGGGAACCCTTCGGAGCAGGAACCGACCTCCACCATGCGGATCTCGCCGTTCTCGTCACGTGCCCACCTGCGGAAAAGCCGGCGGCCGGACCACTGTTCGGCCAGGTGCAGGGCCGTCATGCGGTTGAGGCCCACGCCGACGAGCAGGATCGTGCCGTCGCGGGCGGCCAGTTCCCGGATGGGGCCGTACACGTCGTCGGGGGTCTGGGCGTTCATGAGTTCGGTCGCCTGCGGGCCGACGGCGGCGAAGGAGTTGAGCGGGTGCCTGCCGCGCACCGCGTCGGCGCGTCCGACGAGCACTGCGGGCAGGGCGCCCAGGTGAGGATTGATCAGGCCGCAGTCCACGCTGTAGGCGGTCTCCTCCGAGGCGGGGATCGGTGGGGCGGTGTAGTCGAGGCCGTTGCGCGCCGGCCGCATGGTGGCGGGGGCGGGCAGGCTGAACTGGGGCTCGGTGAAGGCGGGCACCATCACGGTGCATCCGCGCTCCAGCAGCGCGTCCAGCAGGGTGTCGGCGCCGACGGTCGTCCCGAACGACCGCAGCGACGTGTGCAGCAGGACCGGGCGGCCCTCGAGGCGCAGGCTGTCGAGGGCGGTGCCGAGGTGTTCGGCGAGGAGCATGGGGACCTCCATGGGGTCAGGCGAGGTGGTCGGCGTCGGCGATGCGGCCCCGCAGGAGTTCGTTCAGCGCCTGCCGGCTCGCCTCGGTGTCGGGGTGGTCGTCGCCCAGGGTTCGGCTGCGGCGCTCGACCACCCGCCGGTAGAGGGCTTCCGCCTCGGCCCAGCGGCTTTGGCGGGCGATCGTCCAGGCGAGCTCGTGCAGGGTGAGCAGAGTCTGGGGATGGTCGGTCTCGAGCGCCCGGCGCAGGTCGAGGAGGCGGCGGTACATGGCCTCGGCCTCAGCCCATCTGCCCTGCCTGGCGGTGATCCAGGCGAGTTCGTGCTCGGTCTGCAGGGTCTGTGGGTGGTCCTCGCCGAGGACGCGCCGCCGGTCCGGCAGAACGTTCTCGAAGGCGGTGCGCGCCTCGTCGAGGCGGCCCTGCCGGGCGATCGCGTGGGCCAGCTCGTGGCGCGTGGTCAGGGTGGCCCGCGCGTCGGGGCCCAGGTGGCGCAGGCTGTCGGACAGGGTGTCCCGGTAGCGCTGTTCGGCCTCCGCCCACCTGCCCAGGCAGGTGGCGATCCAGGCGAACTCGTGGCGGCTCTCCAGAGTGGCGGGATGGGACTCGCCGAGCACACGCAGCCGGATGCCGAACACCTCGCCGAACATCGCCTCCGCCTGGGCCGGCTTTCCTCCGTAGGCGACCGCCCAGGCGAGGTTGTGCCGGACGCTGAGCACCGCGGGATGCTCCTCGCCCAGCGCCGGACAGCGGGCCAGGGCGGCCCGGCACAGGATCTCGGTGGCCTTCCCGGCGCCGCTGCAGTTGAAGGCCCCGGCCATGTGGGCCACGGCGTCCATGAGCAGCGCGAGGTGCTCCGTGTCCACCTGTCCGGCGGCGTCGTCGAGCAGTGCCAGCAGGTGCTGGCCGAGCTGCCGGTAATGGGGCCAGCGGTCCGGCGTCCAGTGGTCCGGCTGGTCGATGCGGAGTTCCTTGAGCGCGGCGGCGAGCCGCTCGACCGCGGTGTGCCAGACCTCCGATCCCTCGATGTGGGCGCGGTTGGTGGCGGTGACGACGGGATGGAGCGTTATCGCGGTGGAACTCCGCTCGATCAGGCCCACGTCCCTCAGCCCGTCCAGCGCCTCCGCCAGGCCGGTCGCGGGGAGGATGCGCGTCGGGATCGACGTGGACGCGTAGCAACTCGCGAGTCGCAGCAGCGTCCGGGCCTGGGGGAGGCCGTGGCGGGCCAGCCCGTCGAGGGAGATCTCCGTGGTGCGGGCCACCATGGTCCCGGTGACGTCGTCGAGCGCGTGGGCGTACGAGGCGAAGGTCGGCCACTGCGCGGTCTCGGAGCCCAGGTAGGTCCCGGCCAGGGTGAGGGCGAGCGGCAGTCCGTCGAGCCGGCGTGCCAGGTCCTGAGCCTGGGTCTCGTCTCCCGCGTCCGGCGCGAGATCGCGCAGGACCAGGGCGGCGTCGGTCGTGCTGAGGCGGCCGACCACGAAGCACCGAGCGGCTCCCCACACACGCGGGTCGGTCTCCCTGCTGGTCACCACGACCAGACCGCGACGGGACGCGCGCGCCCAGCCCCGGCTGTCCTGCACCCCCGCGGGTGAGTCGGCCGCGGCGAGCATCCAGGGGTCGTCGGCGTTGTCGATGACGAGCAGCCACTCCTGCGGGGCGTTCTCCAGCAGGCGCCAGAGCCGGTCGGAGGCGTCGGCCGTCCCCTTGGTGATCGATTCGTGGTCGGTGTGGGATCCGCCCAGGTCACGCGCCACTTCGGCCAGGTCCGCGAAGAATCCGGCCTGGTCGGCGGCGGAGATCCACCACACCTGTCGGTCCCAGCCTCGCGCCTGCTCGGCCAGGGCCGCGGCCAGTGAGGACTTCCCGGTCCCGCCCTGTCCCATGAGAACGGCCGGGCCGTCCTCGGGCCGGCGCGCCAGGGCCACCAGCGTCTCCAGCAGGTCGCGGCGGCCGCGGAGTCCCCCCTGCGGGCCTCGCACCACGGCGGGTTCCTCCACGATGTCCACTTGCCGATCGATCCATGTCCTCAGGTCGTCCAGGCCACGTTCGGTATCGAAGGGGGCGAACTCATCGGTGGCGTGGGCCCGCCGGTAGAGTTCGGCGAGTGTGAGCGGTGTCGGCTCCTCGCGGTTCATGGAGCGGGCTCCTGTCCTTCTTCGTCGTCGTCGAGGAACGGCATCAGGTGGCCGATGTCGGCTCTCAGTTGCCTGCGCGCCTCCCGCAGGTGTCCGCGGACGGTGCTCGGGGTCACGCCGAGGTGCTCGGCGACCTGCTCGGTGGTCCACGACCTTCCCCAGACCAGGGAGGCGACCGCCTGCCGCATCGGGGGCATCGAGGCGATCACCCTCCGGCACCCGTCCAGGGCGATCGCGAGTTCGGCACGGTGGCCGACGTCGTCGTATCGGGTGTGTGGGTGGGGGACGTCGTCGGTCAGGGGCATCACGTCCGGTCTCCTCCTGAGATCGAAGCTCTTGTTCTTGAGCACCCGGCGCAGCCACCGTCTGCGTCGGTCGGGACCGTGGAGGCCGACCACCTGCCAGGCGTGGATGGCCTCGTGAAAGGTCGTCTGCACGAGATCCCACGCCTCGGACGCCCGGCCCCCGAGGGTCCAGCAGGCGTACCTGTGCAGGTCGGCGGCCTCCTGCCGGTAGAAGTCCTCCACCTGCTCGCGTTGCCTCTTGGTGAGTTCCGGCCGGGATGCGGAGGGCTCCACGTCATGTCCTTGACTGCCGGCTGTGCTGGTCGGGGTCGGTTCCCCAGACCAGATGGACGGCAGGTTCCCGCGAGGCGTTCCGCCAGATCGTGATCAGCCCGGCGGGGGCCGTGCGGGCGAGGGCGAGGAGGGTGCGTCGCGCCTGCCATTCGGCGAGCAGGCGCATGACGGTCCAGGCCGTCAGCGTGCCCGCGATCAGTGCGGTCGACTGCGTGGCGATGACGCCCGCAGCGAGAGCGGCCAGCGCCGCCCACGTGTCGTGCTTGGGGGAAGTCAGCAGCATCACACTGCACTGTCGTCTGAACGGCCTCCGGCGTTTGGTCGTCCCGACGAATTCGCCGGGACGCTCCCCGCGGACACCGCCACATGTCCGTCGCGGGACGGCTGCTCCCGCCAACCCCGCCGACGTGGTCACCTCGGCCCGCGTCTCCTGGCGGTCCCGGCTGGCCGACTTCGAGACCTTCTACGCCCGCACCCAGCCCTGGATCGCCGAGGCCGCCGTCAGCGAGTACGGCCACCCCGTCACCGACCGCGACCTGCTGCGCGCCCTGTCACCGCTGCGCGCGTTCGACTCCACGAGGCCGAACAGGTGATGGCGGCGGCCGCCGCCCGTGGCGTGCCGTGTGACCGGCTGATCTTCGATGACGAGGGGCACGAGTTCCGGCGGCCGGCCAACCGCGTCAGCTATGTCACCACGGTGACCGGGTGGCTCTCCGACCGGCTCAACCCGCCCTGTCCTCGGAAACCCGAGGATTGATGGGCACGAACCGTCCTGCCCGGCTTTCCCACCTGTGCGGAGCTTCCCTGAGGTCTGGGCTTCAACGTGAAGTCGCCAGGAACGAGAGCGCGAAGTCCGACGCCAGGCCGTGCCAGTAGCCCGGATTCCGCAACATCGCGTGGTTCTCCCCGGGCACGTCCACCACCTCGACGTCCCTGGTCACCTCCCGGGCCCGCTCGGCGTAATAGTGCGTCGCCCGAGGAGAGGTCATCCGGTCTTCCGTCCCGTGCGCCAGCAGCAACCGCCGGTCCCGCAGTTGCTCCACCGGCTCACCCTTGGGCAGCCAGGGCGCCAGCGCCGCCACCCCCCGCACGTTCGGGTGCCCGGCCACCCGCAAGGCGGTCCGCGCGCCCATCGAGTGCCCCACCATCACCACCGGGACGTCGATCCCGTGCGCGAGCCGCACCTGCTCCAGCACCTCCGTCACGTCCGCGACCGGCGAGGGAGCGGGCCCGTTCCAGCCGCGCACGCGATACCGCACCCGCCACACCGCCACGCCCCGCCGCGCTCCGGCGTTCCGCAGCGCCCAGGCGAACGGCACCATCCGCAGCACGGCCGCCTGCCACGCCGTCGTGGGGGCGAGACTGGTCTCCCGGCCACCATGGAGCACCAGGGCGACGAGACGGGTGGCGCCGTGGGCGGGATGTACGGTCGTGTGCGGCATGCTCTCCATACCATCGCATTCGGAGCAGTGGCCGGAACGGATGGCTTCTACGGCAGGGTCAGCACCCGGGGCCCGTCGTCGGTGATCGCGATGCTGTGCTCGGCGTGGACGGCCTGGCTGCCGTCGACCGTGTGCAGCGCCCAGCCGTCCCGGGCCGTGCGGTAACGATCCTTGCCCCCGGCCGTGAACATCGGCTCGATCGCCAGCGTCATCCCCGCCTTCAGCACCATGCCCCGCCCGGGCCGCGCCTCGTTCGCCACGTGGGGGTCCTCGTGCATGTGCCGGCCGATGCCGTGACCGCCGAAGTCCTGCGGGATGCCGTAGCCGGCGGCCCGCCCGACGGACGCGATGGCCGCGCCGATGTCGCCCAGCCTCGCCCCGGGGACGGCGGCGGCGATGCCCGCGGCCAGGGCCTTCTCGGCGGCGGCGATGAGGTCGAGGTCGGCCTGGCTGCCGGGGCCGACGATGACGGTGAAGGCCGAGTCGCCCGCCCATCCGTTCAGGTAGGCGCCGCAGTCGACGCTGAGCAGGTCGCCCTGGCGCAGGCGGTAGCCGTCGGGGATGCCGTGGACGATCACGTCGTTGACCGACGCGCAGATGACCGCGGGGAAGGGGGTCGGCGCGAAACCGGGGTGGTAGTGCAGGAAGGCGGGTTTGGCGCCGTGTTCCCGGATGACGGTGGCGGCGATCTCGTCGAGCTCGGTCAGCCGCACGCCGGGGCGGATCGCCTCCCGGACGGCGGCCAGGGCGCTGCCGACCACCCGTCCGGCTTCGCGCATGGCCTCCAGTTCGGCGGCCGTCTTGATCTCAACCATGGTTTTCTCCCGTGAGCCCAATACTTATACCGGTATTGTTATCACAGCTTGCTATGATCCCGAGCATGGTCCGACCACCACTCACCGAACTCGACCACGAGCGCGGCAACCGCCTGGGCGCCGTCCTCCGCCAGGCCCGCGGCGACCGCAGCATGACCGAGGTCGCCGCCACCGCCGGCATCAGCCCGGAAACGCTCCGCAAGATCGAGACCGGCCGCGTCCCCACCCCGGCCTTCTTCACCGTCGCCGCCCTGGCGGCGGCCCTGGGCATCTCCCTCGACGTCCTCGCCGAGATCGCCACCACGGAGCGAGCCGCCTGACCACTCCGCCGCCCCGCTCCGGCCGCCCGCCGTAGCGGGCTGTCCCGCCGCACCTTCAAAAGCTTTCTCCGTTACGGCTCCGCCTGGCCGGCCATACGACCAGCTCCAGCCATATGTGGGCGAAAGTGGCGTGCTGGAGTGGCCCACACGGTAGAGGGGCCGCACGCTGGCGGAACGCTGCCCAGGCGAGGGGGAGCGCCCGATCCTCAAGCGCGCTGCAAGGCCGCCGCCCGACGGTGACTGCGCATCAGTCGTCAGAAGGCGCCGGAGGAAACGATGTCCCCCCTTGAGAAGATCACCCGCGTGGCCGCCGCGCTCGGGGCCGCCGCCACGGCGGCCCTGGCGCTGGCCGCGCCCGCACACGCCGCCGACGAACCCGGCAAGCTGACCGCCCGCCTGACCGTCACCGAGCTCAAGACGGGAAACGACTGCCGCGTCCTCACCGTCGGCAAGATCGGGATGACCAACGCCCAGGCGCAGTACCTGATCGACAACGGCGCGACGGCCCGCGTCGAGATCTGGGGCGAGGACCCCGCCTACGACAACCGCATGTACAAGGGTCCCAAGGCCTCACTGAGCGCGGTGTCGGACAAGAACGGCGGCGGGCTGTTCATCGTCTCCGACCTGACCCTCTTCTGCGCCAAGTACCTCGACGAGGACAACGGCCCGCTGCTCGACATCGGCGACGAGGTCTACACGAAGATCATCTTCGAAGGCCCCGGCTACCCGCGCATGACGAAGAAGTCGAACGTGGTCCACGGCTCCTACGGCCTGTTCGGCACCTGATCGGCAAGCCCGACCACCGCCCGCTGCCGGCGGAGAAACGAGCGCGGCCGCCCGACCCTGACAAGGTCGGGGCGGGTCCCGGTCGTTGCCGGGCGGCTCCGCCGTTGCGGGCCGCCCGGGTCAGGCGTGGGTTCGGAGAACCACCTGGGTCAGCGCTTCTTGCGGCCGTCGTCGGTGAGGCCCGCGCGGCGCAGGGCCTCGGCCATCGCCCCGCTCGGCGGCGGGGACGACTGGCGCCGGTCCTGCTGCTGGCGCTGCTGACGCGGCTGGCGGTCCTGGCGGGGCTGCCGGTCGCCGCCCCGCTCCTGGCGCGGGGCCTGGCCGCCCTGGTTGCGGGCGGGCTCGTCCTCCAGGCGCAGGGTCAGCGAGATGCGCTTGCGCGGGATGTCGACGTCGAGGACCTTGACCCGCACGATGTCGCCCGGCTTCACCACGTCGCGCGGGTCCTTGACGAACGTGTTCGACATGGCCGACACGTGGACCAGCCCGTCTTGGTGGACGCCGACGTCGACGAACGCGCCGAAGGCGGCCACGTTGGTCACGACGCCCTCCAGCAGCATGCCCTTCGTCAGGTCGGAGATCTTCTCGACGCCCTCCTTGAAGGTGGCCGTCTTGAAGGCAGGTCGCGGGTCGCGGCCGGGCTTCTCCAGTTCGCCCAGGATGTCGGTCACCGTGGGCAGGCCGAAGGTGCCGTCGACGAAGTCGGCCGGCTTCAGCGAGCGCAGCGCGGCGGTGTTCCCGATGAGGGTGCGCAGGTCGCTGCCGGTGGTGGTGAGGATCTTGCGGACCACCGGGTAGGCCTCGGGGTGGACGCTGGAGGCGTCGAGCGGGTCGTCGCCGCCGGGGATGCGCAGGAAGCCCGCGCACTGCTCGAACGCCTTCGGGCCGAGGCGCGGGACCTGCTTCAGGGCCGTCCGCGACCGGAACGGGCCGTTGGCGTCGCGGTGCTGGACGATGTTGTCGGCCAGCGTCGAGCCGATGCCCGACACCCGGGTCAGCAGCGGCGCCGACGCGGTGTTCACGTCGACCCCGACCGCGTTCACGCAGTCTTCGACCACGGCGTCGAGCGAGCGGGAGAGCTTCTGCTCGGCCAGGTCGTGCTGGTACTGCCCGACGCCGATCGACTTCGGGTCGATCTTGACCAGTTCGGCCAGCGGGTCCTGGAGCCGCCGGGCGATCGAGACCGCGCCGCGCAGCGACACGTCCATGCCGGGGAGTTCCTGGGAGGCGAACGCCGACGCCGAGTAGACCGACGCGCCGGCCTCGGAGACCATGACCTTCGTCAGGCCGGGCACCAGCCCGACCAGCTCGCCGGCCAGTTTGTCGGTCTCGCGGGAGGCGGTGCCGTTGCCGATGGAGACCAGCTCGACCTGGTGCTTCTGGCAGAGCGCCGCCAGCACCGCGAGCGACTGGTCCCACTGCCGCTTGGGCTCGTGGGGGTAGATGGTCGCGGTGTCGAGGACCTTGCCGGTCGCGTCGACCACGGCCACCTTCACGCCGGTCCGCAGGCCGGGGTCGAGGCCCATCGTCGCGCGGGTCCCGGCCGGGGCGGCCAGCAGCAGGTCGCGCAGGTTGGCCGCGAAGACCCGGACCGCCTCGTCCTCGGCCGCCTGCCACAGGCGCATCCGCAGGTCGATGCCCAGGTGGACGAGGATGCGCGTCCGCCACGCCCACCGCACGGTGTCGCTCAGCCACTTGTCGCCCGCGCGGCCCTGGTCGGAGATGCCGAACCGGGCCGCGATGCGCTGCTCGAACGTCGTCGGGCCCTCGGCCGGCTCCTCGGGCTCCAGCGTGAGGGTGAGCGTCTCCTCCTTCTCACCCCGGAACATCGCCAGGATGCGGTGGGAGGGCAGCTTGGTGAACGGCTCGGCGAAGTCGAAGTAGTCGGAGAACTTGGCCCCGGCCTCCTCCTTCCCCTCGCGGACGGACGAGATGAGCCGCCCCCGCGTCCACATCGACTCGCGGAGGGTGCCGATCAGGTCGGCGTCCTCGCCGAAGCGCTCGATCAGGATTGCGCGGGCGCCCTCCAGGGCCGCCGCCGCGTCGGCGACGTTCTCGCCGATGAACTCGGCCGCCGTGGTCGCCGGGTCGAGCGTCGGGTCGCCGAGCAGCTTGTCGGCCAGCGGTTCGAGACCGGCCTCGCGGGCGATCATCGCCTTGGTGCGGCGCTTCGGCTTGTAGGGGAGGTAGATGTCCTCCAGGCGAGCCTTCGAGTCGGCCGCCATGATCTGCGCCTCGAGCGCGTCGTCGAGCTTGCCCTGCGACCTGATCGACTCCAGGATCGCGGCGCGGCGCTCCTCCATCTCCCGCAGGTAGCGCAGCCGCTCCTCCAGCGAGCGCAGCTGCGCGTCGTCGAGCATTTCGGTCGCTTCCTTGCGGTAGCGGGCGATGAACGGCACCGTCGCGCCGCCGTCGAGCAGATCGACGGCCGCGGTCACTTGCCGCTCACGTACGCCGAGTTCATCGGCGATCCGCTGGTTGATCGACTGGATCACGATCTTCCTTCTCCCTAGGCTCCGGCCCATTCTGCCGGACCCGCGTCCCCGCCGAGCCTGGTCGGCCACAGCCGGGTGGTGCAGTCGTCGGACGTCGTGGCCAGCAGATGGCCGTCCGGATGGAAGGCGGCGCCGTTGACGGCGGAGGTGTGGCCGGTGAGGCGGTGCAGTTCCGCGCCGCTGGTCGTGTCCCAGATCTTGACCGTACGATCACCGCCCCCTGTCGCCAGCATCCCGCCGGTGGCGTCGAACGCGACCGCCCGCACCTCTGCGGTGTGGCCGGTCAGGTCGCGGGCCGCGCCGGTCCGCCGGTTCTCCAGCCTGACCGCGCCTCCCGGCAGGGCCGTCGCCACGAGGTGGCCGCGGGCCGCCATGGCGTCGACGACGAGGTCCTCGCCGGCGAAGACCGCGAAGACGCCCGGCCGTTCGCCGAGCGGGCGGCCCGAGACGGTGTCCCACAGGCGGACCGTGCCGTCTTCGCCCGCTGCGGCGATCGTGTCGCCCGAGGGGTGGAAGGCGATCGAGGTGATCGGCGCGAGGTGCCCGGCCAGCGGTTCGCCGAAGAACCGCCGCGTCTCCGGGTCCCACAACCGGACGGTGTGGTCGGCGCACGAGGCGGCCAGCAGGTGGCCGCCGGGGTGGAAGGCGACGACCGGGCCGCCGGGCAGCGGGTCGCCGATCTGGTCGCGGGTCACCGGGTCCCACAGCCGCACCGCCTTGTCGGCGGTGGCGAGCAGGTGGCCGCGCGGGTGGAAGGCCACCCCGTGGACGGGCGCGTCGTGCCCGGTCAGCCGTCGGGCGACCACCGCCGAGGTCATCCGGTTCTCGAGTTCCTCGACCCGGGCGGTGAGGCGGCGGACCAGGTCGTCGCGCTCCTCCAGCCGGCGGTTGAGGTCGTCGCGGACCCGCCGGGCCACGGCGTGGGTGTGCTGGAGGGTGACCAGCGAGCGGCGCAGCCGGGCGACGCGGTCGGGGGCCTCGGCCTCGGGGAGGCCGCCGACCCGCCACCGCAGGACGGAGCCGCCGTCGTCGACGCCCACCAGGAGCGAGGGGCTCAGGGCCACCGCCTGGACCACCCCCGGATGGCCGGTCAGCCGGGCGAGGGGGGCGGCGCTCAGGTCGTACAGGGAGATGGAGTCGTCCCAGTTGACCGAGGCCAGCACGTCGCCGCACCCGGCCAGCCCGGACACGGGTTCCGGGATGATCACCTGGCCGTCGACCCGGGCGAGGCGGTCGGCGCCGACGACCACGAGCTGCCCGGCGAGGAAGGCGACGCCCTCGCCGGGGAGGGGGTCGCCGAGCGGCTGGGCGGTGCCGGTGTCCCAGAGGCGGACCGTGCCGTCCTGGGCGGCGCTGGCCAGCAGGTGCCCGGCGGGGTGGAAGGCGATCTCGGTCACCCGGCCGGTGTGCCCGGTCAGCGGGTCGCCGACCGGCATCCGGGTCACCGGGTCCCACAGGCGGATCGAGTGGTCCCAGCCCGCGCTGGCCAGCAGGTGGCCGTCGGGGTGGAAGGCGACCGCGGTGACCACGTCGTCGTGGCCCTTGAGCGGTTCGCCCACCGGCCGGCCGTCGAGGTCCCACAGGCGGACGGTGCCGTCTTCACCCCCCGCCGCCAGCAGGTGGCCGTCGGGGTGGAAGGCCAGGGTCATCGTGTACGGGGACCCGCTCATCTCCACGCCGGTGGAGTAGCGGACGAGCCCGGAGTCGTCGGAGGTGGCGATCAGATCGCCGCCGGGATGGATGGCCACCCCGGCGACGGGGGCGGAATGGCCGGTCAGCGGTTCGCCGAAGGGCGTGACGGTTACGCGCATATGACCGGCAGCATTCCAGATTGTCAGGATTACGGCAGGAGAACGAGCCGTCCGCGCAGTCCGCCTTCGGCCATCCGCGTGTGCGCGGCGGCCGCCTCGGTGAGCGGATAGGTCGCCGCCACGGGGACCTTGACCTTGCCCGCGTCCACCAGCTCCACCAGCGCGTCGAGCTGCTCGCGCGCCGAGTGGGCCCACATGACCTGCGACTCGATGCCCCTGCCGTCCTCGGGGCCTCCGTCGACGACCACCGCGATGAACTTCCCGCCGTCGCGCACGGCGTCGTGGGCGGGCTGCACCAGCCGCGCGGGGTCGACGGCCGCGTCCACGCCCTCGGGCAGCAGTTCGCGGACCAGTTCGATGTCGTCGACGAAGTAGTGGGCGCCGAGCTCGCGGACGTAGGCCTCGTCGCCGGACCGGGCCAGGGCGACGACGGTGAGACCGCGCAGCGTGGCGAGCTGCACCAGCATGGCGCCGACGCCTCCGGCGGCCCCGGTGACCAGCAGCGTCGAGCCCTCGGGCAGGCCGAGGAGGTCGAGGCACTGCCACGCGGTCAGGCCCGGCAGGGGCAGAGCGGCCGCCCGCTCGGCGGGCCACTCGGCGGGGACGGGCGCGAGCTCGTCGACGGCGATGACCGCCTGGTCGGCGTAGGGGCCGAAGTCGCGGTTGAAGCCGCCCCACGTGGAGGCGGCCAGGACGCGGTCGCCGACCTCGACGCCGGTGACGTCCTCGCCGAGGGCGTCCACGACCCCGGCGACGTCGCAGCCCATGCCGGTCTGCTCGCGCGCGGGGGCGCCGTGCATCAGCAGGCCGCCGCCGCGGATGAACAGGTCGACGGGGTTGACCGCCGCCGCCTCGACCGTGATGCGGACCTGGCCCGGTCCCGGCTCGGGGGCCGGAACCTCCACGGTCAGCAGGGCCTCCGGGCCCCCGTACGTCCTGACGACCACCGCGCGCATCGGTTCTCCTCCAGTGAGTCCGGGGGTCCCTGAGGCGATGATCGTAGTAGATATTTCAACCAATAGATCGAAAAAGGGACCCCGGACATAATGTCCGGGATCCCGTGATTTCACGTGATTATGCGAGGCCGTTCTTCATGGCCGTGATGAGTTCGCCATTGCTCGTGTCACCGCTGAGTTCCCAGAAGAACGAGCCGCCGAGACTCTGGTCCTTCGAATAGGTCATCTTCCCGGTGATCGTGGACGGGGTGTCGTAGCTCCACCAGTTGCTGCCGCACTTGGCGTAGGCGGTGCCCGCGATGGTGCCGGTCGGCGGGCAGGTGTTCTTGAGGACCTTGTAGTCCTCGTTGCCCGCCTCGTAGGTGCCGGGTGCCGCGCCGGTGGCGCTGCCGCCCGGGGTCGCCTGGGTGACGCCGGTCCAGCCCCGGCCGTAGAAGCCGATGCCGAGCAGCAGCTTGGACGCCGGCACGCCCTTCGACTTGAGCTTCTGGATCGCGTTGTCGCTGTAGAACCCGGCGTTGGGGATGCCGGAGTAGCTGGTCAGCGGCGAGTGCGGGGCGGTCGGGCCCTGCGCGGCGAACGCGCCGAAGTAGTCGTAGGTCATGACGTTGTACCAGTCGAGGTACTGCGCGGCGCCGCCGTAGTCGGCCGCGTCGATCTTGCCGCCGGAGGTGCCGTCGGCGGTGATGGCCGCGGTGACCAGGTTGTTGCTCCCGAAGCGGGTGCGCAGCGCCTGCATCATGTTCTTGAAGGCCGCGAAGCCCGAGGCGTCACAGGACAGCCCGCAGGTGTTCGGGTACTCCCAGTCGATGTCGATGCCGTCGAACACGTCCGCCCAGCGCGGGTCCTCGACCAGGTTGTAGCAGGAGTTGGCGAAGGCGGTCACGTTCTGCGCGGCCTGGCCGAAGCCGCCCGACCAGGTCCAGCCGCCGAACGAGAACAGGATCTTGATGTTCGGGTAGGCGGCCTTGAGCTTGCGGAGCTGGTTGAAGCTGCCGCGCAGCGGCTGGTCCCACGTGTCGGCCACGCCGTCGACGCTCTCGGCGGCGGTGTAGGCCTTCTCGTAGTCGGCGTAGCTGTCGCCGATGGTGCACTGGCCGTTCTGGACGTTGCCGAACGCGTAGTTGATGTGCGTCAGCTTGCTGGCCGAGCCGCTCGTGACGATGTTCTTCACGTGGTAGCCGCGCTGGTAGACGCCCCACTGCACGAAGTAGCCGAGCAGCTTCTTGTTCCCGCCGGTCCCCGTCTGCGAGGTCGTGCCGGTGACGCTGCCCGACAGGCCCGACTGGTTGTTCGCGGCGTCGCGGGCGCGGACCTGGTAGGTGTACGCGGTGTTCGCGGAGCGGCCGGTGTCGGTGAAGGAGGTGCCGGTCACGGTGGTGACGAGGGTGCCGCCCCGGTAGACGAGGTAGCCGGTGACGCCGACGTTGTCGGTCGAGGCGTTCCACGACAGCGAGACGCTGTTGCTGGTCACCCCGGTCACCGTCAGGCCGCCCGGCGTCGACGGCGCGGTGGTGTCGGGGCCGCCCGTGCCGCTGGTCGTGCCGGTGACGCTGCCCGACAGGCCCGACTGGTTGTTCGCGGCGTCGCGGGCGCGGACCTGGTAGGTGTACGCGGTGTTCGCGGAGCGGCCGGTGTCGGTGAAGGTCGTGCCGGTCACGGTGGTGACGAGGGTGCCGCCCCGGTAGACGAGGTAGCCGGTGACGCCGACGTTGTCGGTCGAGGCGTTCCACGACAGCGAGACGCTGCTGCTGGTCACGCCGGTCACCGCGAGGCCGCCGGGCGTGGAGGGCGCGGTGGTGTCGCCGCCGCCGGTGCCGCCGGTGACCTGGATGGCCGACACGATGGCGTAGTTGGCCCCGCCGTTCATGTTGAACTGCACGTTGAGCTGGCCGTCGCTGACGGTCGCGGTGTAGGTGCGATCGCAGGCGGTGAGCGCGCCGCAGGCGGCGAACACGTCGAAGGCCGACTGGACCACGGTGTTCTCGACGCGGATGTCGAACTTCCGCTGCCCGGCCGCGTTCGCCCAGTCCTCGACCATCTTGACCGTCACCTGGTAGGTGCCGTTGGCGACGTCGAACTTGTAGCCGCCCCAGCCGCTGAAGAGCTGGTAGTTCTGGTAGAGCGCGTCGTCGGTGGTGCCGCCGATCGCGCTGCCGGTGGAGCCGGAGCCGTAGGACGTCTCATAGCCCCAGCTGCCGCTGGAATAGGCCTTGTCGGCGAGCCAGGCGTTGCCGCCGCCGTCGGTCAGGGCCGGGCCGTTGGCGTTGGCCCGCAGGGGGACCGTCACCGCGCCGTAGGCCGCGCTCTGCGCGAACATCAGCGGCAGGATCAGCGCACCGATCGCCAGTAAGAGGGTCAGGAGTCTTCTCATCGTGCTACTCCACGTCCGGGGGGAAGGGGATGCGGCGGGGACGCGCCGGGAACAGGGGGTTCCCGTCCAACTAATAGGAAGCTTTCCTTTTAATTAGAGTGAACGTAACCCGCGTCACACCCCCCGTCAATGGGCGGAGAGCGATCGCCAGATCGGGCCGGGGAGCAGCGCGGCCGCCTCGTCCAGGTCGAGGCCGGGAGCCCCGGCGAACACGCGCCGGGAGGTCTCCGCGAGCGGCCCGACGAGCAGCATCTCGATCAGCGCCGGCGGCAGGTCGGCGACCGTCCCGGCCGCGACGTGCGGGGCGAGCCAGGCCGTCAGGCGCTCCATGCGCGGGGCCTTCCCGGCCGCGATCGCGGCGGCGTGCGGCTCGATGAGCGGGGCGGCGTGGATGAACCGGGCCCGCGCGCTCTCGTCGCGGGCGAAGGCGAGGTAGGCGCGCACGATCGCGTGCACCCCCTCCTCCGCCGTGGAGGTCCGCTCCACCGCCGCGACGAGGCCGGTGAGCAGGTCGTCCATGCACTCGGAGTAGAGCGCGGCGGCGAGCCCGTCGAAGCTGCCGAAGTGGTGGTAGAGGCTGCCCACGCTGACGCCGCTGCGCGAGGTCACCGCGCGCAGCGTGAAGTCGTCGTCGGTGAACGCCTGGAGCGCGGTGTCGAGCAGCCTGCGGATCGTGGCCTCGCTGCGGGCCTGCCTCACGCGATCCCCGACAGCTTCTCCGCCTGCTCCCAGAGCTGCGCGCCCAGCTCGTGGTCGACGCTCATCGGGATCTCCGTCAGCTCGTCGTAGTAGCGGCCGGTCGTCTGGGCCGTGGTCAGCGCGACCACGGGAGCGGCGCCCTGGGCGGGGGTCTTCCAGAACCGCTTGGCCGCTTTGAGGAGCAGCCCGACCGGGCCCTTCCGGTCGCCCAGGCCGGTGTTGATCACCCCGGGGTGCACGGCGTCGATCGTCAGCCCCCGGGCCCGCCAGCGCTCGGCGAAGATCGGCAGCACCGCCACGTTGCAGAGCTTGGTGTCGGCGTAGGTGCGCAGCGGGTGGAAGTCGAGGCCGTAGGGGGTCCGGCCGGGGTCGGCCCTGCCCTTCACGTAGAGGCCCGCGCTGACCTGCACGACCCGCCTGAGGCGGCCTTCGAGCAGCCGGTTCAGGGTGAACGGGGCCAGGTGGTTGACCGCGAACGCCTCCTCCAGGCCGTCGGCGGTGAGGACGCGCCTCGACGGCCACAGGCCCGCGTTGTGGACCAGCACGTCGATCTCCGGGCAGGCCGCCCCGAGCCGGTCGGCCAGCTCCCGCGTCCCGGCCACGGTCGACAGGTCGCCCTGGACCAGGACGGCCTCGCCGGGCAGCGACCGCACCGCCTGCTCACCTTTGACCGCGTCGCGCGCGACGACGACCACCCGGTGTCCCTGCCGCGCGAGCTCGGCGCAGACGGCGAGCCCGATGCCCCGGTTGCCTCCGGTGACCACCACGTTCATGGGCGGAGCATAAATTAGAGCGATTCTTTAGAGCAAATCTCTAAACCCGGGTGAGGATCCCGTCGACCGCCGCCAGGGCCAGCGTCTTGTAGCCGACGCTGTCGAACAGCACGGTGACGCGGTCGGGGTCGGCGCTCATCACGGTCCCCTCACCCCAGGCGCTGTGCTCGACCTTCGACTGGACGGGGAACGGGCCGTCGTCCTCCTTCGGCGGCGGCGCGGCCTGCGCGGCCTCGTCGCGACAGGTGTCGCAGGTGCCGCACGCCTGGCCGTAGGGCTGGCCGAAGTACTCCAGGAGGAAGCGCCGGCGGCAGCCGGTCGTCTCGGCGTAGCCGCGCATCATGTCGAGGCGCGACTCGTCGACGCGGTGGCGCACCTCGTCGAGTTCGACGGCCTTCTCGACCGCCTTCTCCGCGGTCAGCCTCTTGCGGGTCCAGCGCAGCTCGCCGGGGGTCAGCGCGCCCGCGCGCTCCAGCAGGTTGGCCAGGGAGGTGAGCTTCGTGGTGGCGATGCCCAGCAGCTCGCGCAGCTCTCCGGCGGGCACCGTGCCGCCGTGCTCGCGGACCAGCACCGCGATGCGCAGCAGCAGCTCCGGGTCGGCCCGGCCGCCCGCCTGGAACCGCCGCAGGCCCAGGTCCTCGGGGCGGTAGAAGAGGATCGCCTCGGCGGGCTCGCCGTCGCGGCCGGCCCGGCCGATCTCCTGGTAGTAGGAGTCGGGCGACTCCGGCGGGCTGGCGTGCAGCACCCGCCGCACGTCGGGGCGGTCGATGCCCATGCCGAACGCCGAGGTGGCGACCACGACGTCGAGCTCCCCGGCCGCGAACCTCTCGTGGGTGCGGTTGCGGTCGGCGGTCTTCATCCCGGCGTGGTAGGGCTCGGCGCGCTTGCCGGTCAGCAGGGCGCAGTACTCCTCGGTGTCCTTGCGGGTCGGCACGTAGATCAGCGTCAGGCCCTCGCTCCGCTGGGCGTACTCCACCAGCGCCTTGCGGCGGTCGTCGTCGCTGGTGAACCGGCGCGCCGACAGGGTGATGTTCGGCCGGTCGAAGCCGCGCACGATCTCCACCGGGTCGCGCAGCCCGAGCGACCGCACGATCTCGGCCCGCACGTTGGGCGCGGCCGTCGCGGTCAGCGCCACCACCGGCGGATGGCCCAGCTTCTCGATCACCTGGCCGAGCCGCAGGTAGTCGGGGCGGAAGTCGTGCCCCCACGCCGACACGCAGTGGGCCTCGTCGATCGCGATCAGCGACGGCCGGGCCGCCGCCAGGCGCTCCACCACCTCGGGCTTGGCCAGCTGCTCCGGCGACAGGAACACGAACTCGGCCGTCCCGGCGGTGACCTGGTCGAGGCCCTTGTCGACCGACTGCGTCGAGTTGACCGCCACCGCGCCGGTGCCCGCCTTCAGCAGGCTCATCACCTGGTCGCGCTGCAACGCGATCAGCGGCGACACCACGATCGTCGGGCCGTCGATCAGCAGCGCGGGCACCTGGTAGACGGCCGACTTGCCGCCCCCGGTCGGCATCACCAGCAGCACGTCGCGCCCGGCCACCAGATGCCGCATGGCCTCCTTCTGGCCGGGCCGCAGCCCCTGCCAGCCGAACACGCGCCGGGCCGTCGACCCGAGCCGGAACTTCGCGAGCGTCCTCTTCATGGCCGCCCTCTATGCCCGGGCGCGGGCGGTTCAGGCCGGTCGGAGCGGGGTTCGTTCGGTGACCAGCGCCAGATCGGTCTCGACGGCGTGCGCGGTGGCCTGGAGGTGGGCCAGCAGACCCGGCTTGACCTGGCCGGTCATGGCCACGTTGACGGCCGCGACGACGTGGCCGTCCCGGTCGCGGATCGGCACGCCCAGCGCCCGGAGCCCCTCCTCGAGCTCGTCGACGACGATCGCGTGGCCGTCGGCGCGGGCCTTGCGGATCAGCGCCCTGACCGCCCCGGGGTCGGTCACGGTGTGGCGGGTCAGCGGTCTCAGGTCGCCCAGGTCGGCGTCGTCGGCGAGCAGCACCCGGCCCATCGACGTGGCGTAGGCCGGGAAGCGGGTGCCGACCGTGACGTCCACGCTCATGATCTTGTACGCCGGCGCGCGCGCCACGTAGCGGATGTCGGTCCCGTCGAGGACCGCCACCGACGCCGACTCGCCCACCGCCTCGGCCAGCGCGGTCAGGTGGGGCGTGGCGATCTCCCCGAGGGTCAGCGACGACAGCCGGGCGAACCCCAGCTCCAGCACCTTCGGCCGGGCGACGAAGCGGTTGCCCGACCGGGCGGCGTAGCCGAGCGCCACCAGCGTCAGCAGCGCCCGGCGGGCGGTCGCCCGCGCCAGGCCGGTGGCCTCGGCGATCTCCGACAGTGTGCCGCCCAGCGCGGTGAGCACCGCCAGCCCCCGCGACAGCGACTGGACCGGGGTGTCGCCGGGGATCTCGATCGGCCGCGCGGGCGACGGCTTGTGGGCGGCAAGCAGGTGCTCCATCCGGGCCGTGTCGAGCCGGGGGAGCGCCAGGCCGGCCAGCGACTCGACGGTGTGGCGGCTGGTGTGGGAGACCACGCTGACCGCGCAGACCACCCGGCCCTGGCAGCGCACCGGCACCGCGACCGCGATCAGGCCCGGCTCGATGAGCTGGTCGTCGAGGGCGTGGCCCCGGCGCAGGGACGCCACGGCCCGGTCGCGGAAGTCCTGCTCGGCCGCGACGTCCGGGGTCACCACGGTCTCGTGGCAGCCCGTCCGCCAGCGCGCCCACCTCGCCTCGGTCCACTCGGCGGCCAGCAGCGCGCCCGCCGCGCAGCGCTCGGCCGGGAGAAGGTCGCCCACCCGGAACGTCAGCGAGCGGCTGCGGCGGCGGGGGAGCTGGGTGACGAACCGGACCGCCGTGCCGTCGGCCACGGCCAGCGAGACCGACTCGTCGAGGTCCTCCGCCAGCCGCCGCGCCTCCGGGCCCAGCGCGTCGGGGACGCCGCTGCCCGACAGATAGGTGTTCCCGATGGCCAGGACGCGGGGCGTCAGCCGTACCGACCGATCGGGCCCCGGCGAACGGGCGAAGCCCATCGCGACCAGGGTCGCCAGCACCCGGTCGACGGTCGAGCGGGCGAGCCCCGTGGCGCGCGTCAGGTCGCTCGGGCGGCACGGCTCACCCGCCGCCATCGCCTTCAGAACGGCGAGCCCGCGCTCCAGCGGGCCCACCGTCGCGTCGACGGGGTCGTCGGTCATTGACACACGTCCAAAGGGGGTAGCAGACTCCTGACCTATCGCAAATGTGAACAATAGTTCACCAGGCGAACAAATGCTATCTCAGCAGGGAGAACATGGCGGAGATCCGTAGCCTGCGGGACGCGGTGGCCGAGCTGGTGCACTCGGGCGACACCGTGGCGATGGAGGGGTTCACCCATCTCATCCCGTTCGCCGCCGCACACGAGGTGATCCGGCAGGGCGTGACCGACCTCACGCTCGTCCGGATGACCCCCGACGTCATCTACGACCAGCTCATCGGCATGGGCGCGGCCCGCAAGCTGGTCTTCTCGTGGGGCGGCAACCCCGGCGTGGGCTCGCTGCACCGCTTCCGCGACGCGGTCGAGAACGGCTGGCCGCGCCCCCTCGAACTCGACGAGCACAGCCACGCGGGCATGGCCAACCGCTACGTCGCCGGGGCGTCCCGGCTGCCGTTCGCGGTGCTGCGCGGCTACCGGGGGAGCGACCTGCCGTCGCGGTCGGAGACGATCTCGACCGTGGTGTGCCCGTTCACCGGCGAGGAGCTGGCGGCGGTGGCCGCGATCAACCCCGACGTGACCGTGATCCACGCCCAGCGCGCCGACCGCGAGGGGAACGTGCAGCTCTGGGGCCTGGTCGGCGTCCAGAAGGAGGCCGCGCTCGCCGCCTCCCGCGTCCTGGTGACGGTCGAGGAGATCGTGGACGACCTCACCCCCGCCCCCGGCGCGGTGGTGCTGCCGTCGTGGGCGGTCGACGCCGTCGCGGTGGCCCCCAACGGGGCCCACCCCTCCTACGCGGCCGGGTACACCGTCCGCGACAACGACTTCTACCAGGCGTGGGACGCCATCTCCCGCGACCGGGACACGTTCCTGGGCTGGATGCGCGAGACCGTGTTGGCGGCGTCATGACCTGGACCCCCGACGAGCTGATGACCGTCAACGCCGCCCGCGCCCTGGCCGGGGCCCGGACCTGCTTCGTCGGCATCGGGCTGCCCAGCGCCGCCGCGAACCTGGCCCGGCGGACCATCGAACCCGGGCTGGTGCTCATCTACGAGTCGGGCACCCTCGGCTCCAAGCCGTCGCGGCTGCCGCTGTCGATCGGCGACGGCGAGCTCGCGGACACGGCCGACGCGGTGGTGTCCGTACCGGAGATCTTCAACTACTGGCTCCAGGCCGGGCGCATCGACGTCGGCTTCCTCGGCGCCGCCCAGGTCGACCGGTACGCCAACGTCAACACCACCGTCATCGACCGGGGACCCGGCAGGCCGGAGGGCCGCCTGCCCGGCGCCGGCGGCGCGCCCGAGATCGCGGCGAGCTGCGGGAAGGTGTTCCTGGTGCTGCGTCACTCGACCCGGAACCTGGTCGGGACGCTCGACTTCGTCACCACGGTCGGCCACGGCGACGGCCCGGGATCCCGCGAGCGCCTCGGCCTGCCCGGTGCGGGCCCGGTCGCGGTGATCACCGACCTCGGGATCATGCGGCCCGACCCGGTGACCGCCGAGCTGACCCTCACCGACGTCCATCCCGGCGTCAGCCCGGAACAGGCCGTCGCCGCCACCGGCTGGCCCCTCGCCGTCGCCGCCGACCTGCGCGTCACCGACCAGCCCACCGAGGCGGAGCTGACCGCGCTGCGCCGCCTCACCTGAGGCGGATCCACCAAGGAGAAGAACCCTGATGCCCGACCCGCAGGACGTGATCTCCCGCGAGATCGCGGAACTCGCCGCCAAGTCCGACGGGGCCGACCACCCCGCGCGCGACTACCCGCCCTACCGCTCCAGCGGCCTGCGCCACCCGCACCGCCCGCTGGTCGCCCCGCCCGAGGCCTACGCCGAGCTGCGCGGGCCGGTCTTCGGGGCGACCGACGTGACCCCGCTCGACGCCGACCTCACCCGCCAGCACCCGGGCGAACCGCTCGGCGAGCGGATCACGGTGACCGGCCGGGTGGTCGACCGCGACGGGCGGCCCGTCCGCCACCAGCTCGTGGAGGTCTGGCAGGCCAACGCGTCGGGCCGCTACCCGCACCAGCGCGACCAGCACCCCGCGCCGCTGGACCCCAACTTCACCGGCACCGGCCGCTGCCTGACCGACGCCGACGGGGTCTACGCGTTCACCACGATCAAGCCCGGCGCCTATCCGTGGAAGAACCACGTCAACGCCTGGCGTCCGGCCCACATCCACTTCTCGGTCTTCGGCACGGCCTTCGCCCAGCGCCTCGTCACCCAGATGTACTTCCCGGGCGACCCCCTGTTCGCCTACGACCCGATCCTCCAGTCGGTCACCGACGAGAAGGCCCGCGCCCGGCTGGTGGCCGCCTACGACCACGACCTGTCCCAGCCGGAGTGGAGTCTGGGGTACAGATGGGACATCGTCCTCGACGGCCCGTCGGCGACCTGGATGGAGGAAGGCCGATGAGACCCACCCCTTCACAGACCGTGGGCCCCTTCTACGGCTACGCCCTGCCGTTCCGCGACGGGGGAGACCTGGTGCCGCCCGGCCACCCGGGCGCGATCTCCGTCCACGGCCACGTCTACGACGGCGCGGGCGACCCCGTCCCCGACGCGCTGCTGGAGTTCTGGCAGGCCGACGCCGAGGGCAGGCCCGGCTCGATGCGCCGCGACGAGGTCGACGGCTCCTTCGCCGGGCGCGACGGGGTGACCCTCACCGGCTTCGGCCGCGTGGCGACCGGCCTCGACGGCCACTGGGCGATCCGGACGGTGCGGCCCGCCGCCGTGCCCTACATCTCGGTCTGCCTGTTCGCCCGGGGCCTGCTGCACCACCTGTACACGCGCGTCTACCTGGAGGACTCCGGCGACGCGCTGCTGGAGTCGCTGCCCGCCGACCGGCGGTCGACGCTCGTCGCCCGCCCCGAACGCGACGGGGTGTACCGGTTCGACGTCCGCATCCAGGGCGACGCGGAGACGGTCTTCCTCGACCTGGGCTGAACCCGGAGGTTCTCTTGATCGCGGCTGACGGCCTACTCGGCCCGGCCTGGGCCGGCACCGCCGCCGACGAGGCGACGGCCGACCCGGCCGTGCTCCGCGCCCTGCTCGACGCGGAGGCGGCCCTGGCCCGCGCCCAGAACCGCCCCGGCCTGGCCGGGGAGATCGCGTCGGCCGGCGACGGCCTGGTGGCCGCGCACAGCGGGGGCAACCCGGTCATCCCGCTGGTCGGGGCGCTGCCCGAGGGCGCCCACGACGGCGCGACCAGCCAGGACGTCCTGGACACCGCGCTCATGCTGGTCGCCGCCCGGACCCGGCGGCTGATCCTGGCCGACCTCGCCGCGACCGCCGGGACGCTGGAGGCGCTGGCCCGGGAACACCGGGACACCCCGATGCCCGGCCGCACCCTGACCCAGCACGCCGTCCCGACCACCTTCGGCCTGAAGGCGGCGGGCTGGCGGTCGCTGGTCCTCGACGCCCACGAGCGGCTGGCCACGGTGACCCTGCCCGCCCAGCTCGGGGCGGCGGGGGGCACGCTGGCCACGCTCTCGGTCCCGCTCATGGAGCGGTTCGCCCGGGAGGTGGGGCTGGCCGCGCCGGTGCTGCCCTGGCACGTGCTGCGCACCCCGATCGCCGACCTCGCCGGGGCGCTGGCGTTCTGCTGCGGGGCGCTCGGCAAGATCGCGGCCGATGTGCTGGTGCTGTCCCGTACGGAGGTCGGCGAGGTCGCCGAGGGAGCGGGCGGCGGCTCGTCGGCGATGCCGCACAAGAGCAACCCCGTCCGCGCCACCCTGATCGCCGCCTGCGCCCGCCAGGCCCCCGCCCTGGCCGCGACGCTCTACGGGTCGATGGCCGCCGAGGACGAACGCCCCGCCGGGGCCTGGCACGCCGAATGGGAACCGCTGCGCGCCCTGCTCCGCCTGGCCGGGGGAGCGGCCGCCCACGCCAGGGACCTGACCGGCGGCCTCCAGGTCCGCCCGGCGCGCATGCGCGAGAACCTGTCCCTGACGGGAGGCCTGATCGTGGCCGAACGCGTCATGGCCGAGCTGGCGCGGACGATCGGCGCGAAGGCCGCGCGGGAACTCCTGGAGAACGCCTCCCGCGAGGCGGCCCGGTCGCGGATGCCCCTGCGCCAGGCCATGGAGTCCGCCGGCCTCGGACCCGCGGTCTTCGACCCGACCGGCTACCCGGGCGCGGCCGGGGAACTCGTCGACCGAGCACTCGACCGTCCCCTCAAGGAGATCGCCGATGTTGAACTTCCGCGTTGACGGCCCCGCCCACGCCCCGGCCCTGCTCCTCGGCCCGTCCCTGGGCACCTCGCTCCGCGTCTGGGACGCCCAGGCCGCCGCGCTGTCACGGCACTTCAGAGTCGTCCGGTACGACCTGCCCGGCCACGGGGGGTCGAAGGTCGTCCCGGGAGCGACCTCGATGGAGGCCCTGGCCACTCTCGTCCTCGGCGTCGCCGACGCCGCCGGGGCGGACGCCTTCCACCACGCCGGCATCTCCCTGGGCGGCGCGATCGGCGCCTGGCTGGCCCTGCGCCACCCCGGCCGGGTCCTGTCACTCACCATGGTCTGCTCGGCGGCCAGGTTCGGCACCGAGGAGAGCTGGCACGAACGCTCGGCCCTGGTCCGCGAGCACGGCACCCAGGCCCTCGCCGAAGCGGCCCGGGGCCGCTGGTTCACCGCGAACGCCGGCGAGGCCGCCGTCCAGGCCATGATCGACGACCTGCTGGCGGTCGACGACGAGGGCTACGCCGAGTGCTGCGAGGCCCTGTCGGGCTACGACATCCGCGCCGACCTGGCCAACATCACCACGCCGGCCCTGGTCGTCGCCGGGCGCGACGACCCGGCGGTCCCGCCGCCCGTGGCCCGCGAACTCGCCGACGGCATCCCCGGCGCGACGCTGCACGAACTCCCCGGGGCCGCCCACCTGGCCCCGGTCGAGCGGCCCGGCGCCGTGCTCGCCGCGATGCGCGCCCACCTGCCGCGGGCCGACGGCATGGCGGTGCGCAGGGCCGTCCTGGGAGACGACCACGTCGACCGGGCGGTGGCCGGCACGACCGACTTCACCGCCGACTTCCAGGACCTGATCACCCGCTACGCCTGGGGGGAGATCTGGACCCGGCCCGGCCTCGACCGCAGGACGCGCAGCTGCGTCACGCTCACCGCGCTCGTCGCGGGCGGCCACCTCGACGAGCTGGCCATGCACGTCAGAGCGGCCGTCCGCAACGGCCTCACGCACGACGAGATCAAGGAAGTCCTCCTCCAGACCGCGATCTACTGCGGAGTCCCGGCCGCCAACGCCGCCTTCGCCGTCGCCCGACGCACGCTAGGGAACCTCGAATGACCCACACCACGGTCGCGATCATCGGCGCCGGCCCGGCCGGTCTGCTGCTGGCCCGCATGCTGCACACCGCCGGGATCGACTCCGTCGTGCTGGAGAGCCGGGACCGCGCCTACATCGAACAGCGCCAGCGGGCCGGGATGCTCGAACAGGCGACGGTCGACGCGCTGCGCGAGTGCGGCGCCGGAGAACGGATGAACCGCGAGGGACTCCCGCACCGGGGGATCGAGCTGCGGTTCGACCGCCGGGCCGTCCGCCTCGACTTCCCCGCGCTGACCGGCGGCAGCACCGTCATGATCTACGCCCAGACCGAGATCGTGAAGGACCTGGTCGCCCTCCAGCTGGAGGAGGGCGGCCCGCTGCTGTTCGACGCCCCGGCCACTGGCATCGGCGACGGCTACGTCACCTACCGCCACGACGGCCAGGAGAAGACCCTCACCTGCGACTTCGTCGTCGGCGCCGACGGCTTCCACGGCATCTCCCGCGCCGCCGTGCCGAACCGGCGCTCCTACGAGGGCGACTACCCCTACTCCTGGCTCGGCGTGCTGGCCGACGTCGCCCCGTCGACCGACGAGCTCATCTACGCCCACTCCCCGCGCGGCTTCGCGCTGCACAGCATGCGCTCCCCGACGGTCAGCCGCCTCTACCTCCAGGTCCCCAACGACACCGACCCGGACGACTGGTCCGACGACCAGATCTGGGACGAGCTCGACGCCCGGTTCGCCGTCGACGCCGACTGGAAGCTCGCCCGCGGGCCGATCACCGCCAAGGCCGTCACCCCGATGCGCAGCTTCGTCACCGACCCGATGCGCCACGGCCGCCTGTTCCTGGCCGGGGACGCCGCCCACATCGTCCCGCCGACGGGGGCCAAGGGCCTCAACCTCGCCGTCGCCGACGTGGTGGTGCTGGCGCGGGCGCTGGAACACTGGCGGCGTACCGGCAAGGACGATCTGCTCGACGCCTACGGCGACACCTGCCTGCGGCGGGTCTGGCGGGCCGAGCACTTCTCCTGGTTCATGACCACGATGCTGCACCTGGCCCCCGGCCAGTCCGACTTCGACACCCGCCTCCAGCTGGCCCAGCTCCACCGCATCGCGACCTCCGAGGCCGCGGCGGCGGAACTGGCCCTCAACTACACGGGGACGGTCTGACCAGGCCATATACCCGGCCTATACCGGCCGTTCCTAGCTTCTGCTGCCAGTGATCCCTACTCGGGGAGGAAGGCGCACAGCAGCCGGTCGTCGCCCTCCTGCCAGAGCGTGCCGATCTCGGTGAAGCCCGCCTTGGCCAGGGCGGTCACGTGGGTCTCCAGGTGGAGCGACTCGAAGCCGTGGTGGGCGGCCATCGCGCGGCGCCTCTCGCGGTCGGCGTGCAGGTCGGTGAGCACGGGGTCCTCCTCGACCGCCGCCCACCAGGCCGCCCAGTCCTCGGGACGGCCCTCGGGGAAGCGCCGTTCGGTGGCACGGACGGCGAGGGCGCGTTCGAGCGCGGCCAGGCGGGTGCCCTCGGCGGAGGCGAGGTGGTCGCCGTTGAGGAACACCCCGCCTGGCCGCAGCACCGAGGCCAGCTCCCGGTAGAGCGCGGTCAGGGCCTCCTCCGGGAGCCAGTGGAGCGCGGTCGTGCTGACGGCGGCGTCGGCGGGACGGGGCAGCCCGGCGACCGCGCTCCACCCCTCGACGCGCAGGTCGGCGTCGACGAACCGGATGCCGTCGTAGGCGGCGGCGCCGAGCGCCATCAGCAGCGGGTCGGTGTCGATGCCGACCACGGCCGCCCCCGGCAGGCGCTCGCCGAGCCGCGCGCCGAGCGAGCCGGGCCCGCAGCCGAGATCCAGGACGAGCGGGTCGGCCCGCCCGGCGGTCTCGGCCACGGCGTCGACGAGGGTGTCGAAACGCGCCTCCCGGCTGGGCATGTAGCCCTCCTGCTGGCGGTCCCAGCGGTCGAGCCAGCGTCGGGCGTGGGCACGGGTCAGCGTCACGGCTGCTCCTTGAGGTAACTGTTGTATAGGCTGTCGACGGTTACCGTAGGCCGGAAGGATGTAACTGGTCAAGTGAACTTCAACAGTCACACCGATGCGGTCGTGGGGATGGCAGTGACCCTGGTGAACACGCTGACCCCGGGGGAGCGGCGGGGGCGGCCCTACGCCGTGCCGCCGAAGGAGGAGCTGTCCGCCGTGCTGGGCCACGACCTGACCGACGACGACGTGGCCGAGCTGGCCGGATACGCCGCCGAGCTGCGCGTCGCCTTCCTGGGTGACGTCGACCGCGCCTGCACGACGATCAACCGCCTCCTGGTCGCCACCGACGCCCGCCCCCACCTCACCGGCCACGACGGCGAACCCTGGCACCTGCACTTCCACGGGGCCGGCGGCACCTGGGGCGGCAACTGGACCGCGTCGTGCGCCACCGCGCTCGCCATCGTGCTGGGCGGGGAGTTCCACGACCGGCTGGGGGTGTGCACGGCGGAGCGGTGCGACCGCGTCTTCGTGGACGTCTCACGGAACGGCACCCGCCGCTTCTGCTCCACGGCGTGCCAGAATCGTACGAAAACCGCTGCTTTCCGGGCCAGAAGCTGACTTTTCGTCATTCCAGCGCGGTAACGGCGACAGGAACGTTCCGCAAAGGGCGATACCTTCGTTGTCATGCGACTTGGTGTCCTCGATGTCGGTTCCAACACGGTGCATCTCCTGGTGATGGACGCGCACCCCGGGGCCCGCCCCCAACCGGCCTTCTCCCACAAGGTCGACATGAGGCTCGCCGAGCACATCGACGACCACAACCTGTCCGCCGAGGGCGCCAAGAAGCTCGGCGACTTCGTCGAGGAGGCGCTGCGCTTCGCCGAGGACAAGGGCTGCGAGGAGCTGGTGGCCTTCGCCACCTCCGCCGTCCGCGAGGCGCGCAACGGCGAGGAGGTGCTGGCCCTGATCAAGGACCAGACCCAGGTGGACATCCAGGTCCTCTCGGGCGCCGACGAGGCCAAGCTGACCTTCCTGGCGGTCCGCCGCTGGTACGGCTGGTCGTCCGGCCGCCTGCTGGTCCTCGACATCGGCGGCGGCTCCCTGGAGATCGCCTCCGGCATCGACGAGGCCCCCGACGCGGCCGTGTCGCTGCCGCTGGGCGCCGGGCGGCTGACCCGCGACTGGTTCACCCAGGACCCGCCCGCCCCGGAGGAGATCCGCGCCCTGCGCCGCCACGTCCGGACCGAGATCGGCCGCCGGGTCGGCGACGTGACCCGCTACGGGCCGCCCGACCACGCGGTGGCGACGTCCAAGACCTTCAAGCAGCTGGCCAGGATGGCCGGGGCCGCGCCGTCGAGCGAGGGGCCCCACGTCCGCCGAAACCTGTCCCACGAGTCGGTGTCCACGTGGGCGGCGCGGATGGCCGAGATGCCCGCCGACCGCCGGGCCGCCCTGCCGGGGGTGTCGGCGGGGCGCGCGGGGCAGCTCCTGGCCGGAGCACTCGTGGCGGATGCGACGATGGACCTGTTCCAGGTGCCGGTGCTGGAGATCTGCCCCTGGGCGCTGCGCGAGGGCGTGATCTTCCGGAGGCTCGACGGTCTGGGGGGTTCTGACCTCGCCCCTGAGTAAGGAATGAGAATGGTCATACCGGGCAAAACGGCCGCATGATCGAGCTACTGGGTATCGCCGCCATGCTCGCTTCGATCCTCGTGATGGCATTAGCGGCACTTCTCATCATTTCGGTGCTGATGATCCTGGGACTGGTCGTGATGGCGGTGAGCACGTTGGTGCCCCGCCGTCGCGTTCATCAGGAAATATCAGGACACCACTTACAGCGAGCGGAAAACAGTAGGTTCTGGGGGAGCCGACCTGACAGGAGACCCGGTGAGCAACCCCAGGATCGACACGACCGTCCCCCATTCGGCCCGGATGTGGAACTACTGGCTGGGCGGCAAAGACCACTACGAAGTTGACCGGGTCGCCGGCGACCAGTTCGCCGAGGCCTTCCCCGACATCGTGGCCATCGCCCGGCTGTCGCGCTACCTCCTCGCCCGGGTGGTCCGCCACCTGGGCGCCGAGGCCGGGGTGAACCAGTTCCTCGACATCGGCGCCGGGCTGCCCACCGTCGACAACACCCACGACCTGGCCCAGCGGATCGACCCCACCGCCCGGGTCGTGTACGTCGACAACGACCCCCTGGTCCTGTCGCACGCCCGCGCCCTGCTGGTCGGCACCCGCGAGGGCGTGACCGGCTACATCGACGCCGACCTGCGCGACCACGAGGCCATCCTGGCCGGGGCGCGCAAGTCCCTCGACTTCGACCGGCCGGTGGCGCTGATGCTGATGGGCATCCTCGGCTACATGACCGACGCCGACAAGCCCTATGAGATCGTCCGGGCGCTGATGGACCCGCTGCCCTCCGGCAGCTACCTGGTCGTCTGGGACGGCTCCAACGTGGTGACCGGCGAGGCCCTCGACAAGGCCCAGGACGACCTCAACGAGGGGCCGGGCGCGCCCTACACGCTGCGGGACCAAGAGGAGATCAGCCGCTTCTTCGACGGCCTGGAGCTGGTCGAGCCGGGGGTCGTGCCGATCACCCAGTGGCGTCCCGACGCCGACCCGTTCGGCCCGCCGCAGCCGGTCGACGCGCTGGTGGGCGTGGCCCGCAAGCCCTGACGCGCGTCACAGGGCCTCCACGCACCGCCGCAGGATGGCGCCGGTCTCGGTGGCCGGGGCGGCCTCCGTGGCGGTCTCGTTGAGCAGGTGCAGGTAGGGCTGGACGTCGCCGCGCTTCGTCACGTACTGCGCGTCGGCCAGCCGCTCCAGGTAGACGACGTCGGGCAGGGTGCTCTGCGGGAAGCGCAGCAGGGTGACCGGCCCGATCCCGCGCGAGACGTACCCCGAGTCGAGCGGCACGATCTGGATCGTCACGTTCGGCAGCCGGTTCATCGCGTCGAGGTGGCGCATCTGGTCGCGCATCACGCCCGCGCCGCCGACCACGCGGCGCAGCGCCGCCTCGTCGACGACCGCCCACAGCTTGACCGGGGCCGCCCCGACCAGGATCCGCTGCCGCCGCATCCGCAGCTCCACCCGGCGCTCCGCCAGCTCCGGGTCCTGGGCCCGGTGGGCGTGGGAGACGACCGCGCGGGCGTAGCCGGGGGTCTGGAGCAGGCCGGGGACGAACTGGATCTCGTACGTGCGGATCAGCTCCGCGTCCGGCTCCAGGCCGAGGCAGCCCTCGAACCAGGAGGGCACGACGTCGCGCAGCGGATGCCACCAGCTCGGCTCGTTGGCCCGGCCGGCCAGCGCCATGAGCGCCTCCCGCTCCCGCTCGTCGAGCACGCCGTAGAACGTGAGCAGGTCGGCGACGTCACGGGGCTTGAAGGTGGCCTGGCCCGTCTCCATCCGGCTCATCTTCGAGGCCGAGGCCCGGATGTGCCACGCGGCGTCGTCGCGGCTGATCTCCCGCGCCTCCCGCAGCTCCCGCAGCTGCGCGCCGACGAGCAGCCGCAGCGCGGTCGGCCCGGGGACGCGGAGATCCTCGCCGGCACGGCGAACAGGCGACATCGCTCTCCTCCCCGAGGGCGGCCGGCACGGACGGACCCGGTGATACTGCCACGCGAATCCGTCCGAGGGCGTCATTTCCTGGCATTGTCCAACGATGTCGCCAATATGGACATGATGAAAATGCGCGCTTATTGCGCCGATATTTTCCTATATCGATTTAGCCGGAACACCCCTCGTCAGGGAGTGGGCCTCGGCTTGGAGACCTCGTTGACGTGCTTCTCCCTGGGCTCGGCGGAGATCTGGTCCTGCGGGGGCGCCTCGACCGTCACGTCCGTCCCGAAGTCGGTGAAGTCCGTCGCGGTCGTGTGGCCGTCGGCGAAGGTGAGCTCCAGGTGCCTGATCCGGTCCTGCCCGTCGATGTCGACCACGCCCGACACGCCCCTGTCCAGGTTGAAGGTGTAGCGGGTCCCGGCGGCCACCGGTCCCTCCTCCCGCACCTCGGTCGCGGCGCGCAGCTTGGCCAGGGCGGCGGGCGGGTCGAGCGGCAGCAGCTTCACCAGGCCGGTCTCGGCCGGGGCCGCCCTGAGCTCGTCGTCGGGGCGCGGCCCGGCGTACCAGGTCGCCTCGCCGGGGTCCTTGCCGTAGATCGTCTCGCCGACGAACCTGGTCTCGCCGCCGTCGTCGCGGACGATCACCCCGACCCGCCGCGCGGGGTCGAAGGCGCCCGTGAAGGTCCGGTCTCCCGACGTCGTCGCGATGCGGTAGCTCTCCGCGGACGTCGTCTCCACGGCGGCCATCACCTGCGCGTTCGCCGACGGGGTCGTCCCGGGCAGGACCAGGACCAGCGCCGTCGCGGCCGCCGCCACGGTGGCGGTGACCGGCAGCCACAGCCGGTTGCCGCGGGGCCGGGCCGGCGTCAGCCGGATCCCCGGCGGCCGGTCGGCGCTGGCCTGGGCCAGCAGAGTGCGGATTTCGTTCTCCGGCATCAGAGCCTCCTCGTCTCGGTGGTTCACCGGAGCACACTCCCTTCGTCCTCGCTCTGGTTGACGAGCCGCCGCATCGTCCGCAGCCCCCGGTGCACGTGTGCCTTGACGCTCCCCGCCGAACACCCCATCAGCTCGGCCACCTCCGCCTCCGGCAGGTCGGCGAAGAACCGCAGCACCAGCGCGGTCCGCTGCCGCGCCGGTAACCGCCGCAGCGCGGCCCGCACCTCCTCGGCCACCACGTGGCCCTCCGACAGGTCGCCCGGCGCGACCTGCTCGGGCAGGTCGGCCCGGGGGATCTCCCGCCGCCACCGCGCCCGCCACCACGACCGGTGGGTGTTCACCATGATCCGCCGCAGGTAGGCGTCCGGCCCGCTCGTGGTGTCCAGCCGGTGCCAGACCGCGAGAAGCTTTCCCAGCGAGGTCTGCACGAGATCCTCCGCCGCGTGCCAGTCGCCCGTGAGCAGCACGGCGGTCCTCAGATGGTGGTCGCCCCGGCGCCGCACGAAGTCCGCGAAATCCGCGTCCACCCGCGCTCCCTTCTCTCGGATGTGTGCCGACCACGGACACGCCGCGGGACCCGTCCCGCGTTGACAACCGATGGGAGCTTTCCGGGGGGAGAAGTGACGGCGCCGGCGGCGGCCGCGAGCAGGCTAGTCGCGCTCCTCGGTCAGCGCTTCCAGCATCTCGGTGAGGTGGGCGACCTGGGTCTCCAGTCCTCTGACCCGGGCTTCCAGCTCCGCGACTGTCACCTGCTGGTACGCGCTGGCGATCTGCCTGCTCATGGTGCCTCCGGCGGGCGGATATCGAGTCGCACGCCCAAACGGCGCGCCAATTTAAGCCTCACTTCCCTGTATATCCCGGTTCGCACCTAGGGGAGGTAAAGTCTCGCGCCGCAGTAACCTGCGGGGATGAACGTGTGGCAGGTCCCCGCAAAAATCGTGGCCGCGAAGGCCGCCGGGACCCTGATCTGCTTGCTCCTGATCGGTTACGGCCTGCTGTCCGGCGACGGCCGCATGGTGGTCCTCGTCGGGATCGCGGCGGTCGTGCTGGCCGGGTTCACCGTCCGCGACCTGCTGGCCCGGGTGCGCCTGGCCGCCGACCCGGGCGGCGTCGTCGTCGTGGCGGGCTTCGCGGGCCGCCGCCGGATCGCGTGGGGCGAGATCGAGCGCATCCGCGTCGACGAACGCACCCGCTACGGGATGCGGACCGCCCTCCTGGAGATCGACACCGGCGACGACGTCCATCTGTTCAGCCAGTACGACCTGGGCGAACCCGTGGTCCCGGTGGCCGAGACGCTGATGAGGATGCGTCCGTAACCCCCTGGTCGAAATCTCCCCATGTGTGATCATTGCCACATGCGGATCGCCGACATCGCCGGGACGGAACTGTTCGCCGAGGGGCCGCGCCAGATCGTCCGGGTGACCCTCGAAGGAGATCACCCCGCCGAGGTGATCATCACCGGCGAGGCCCGCGGCGCCGCGACGGGGTCGGGCGTGGTCGAGGTGCCCGTGACGACGGAACGGCGGCCGGGCGAGACCGCCATGATCACCGTGACCGCCGGCGGCGAGAGCCGATCGGCCGAATTCGAGATCGCCGAGCCGGGCTGGACCGTCTGGATGGTCTCCCACTTCCACTACGACCCCGTCTGGTGGAACACCCAGGCCGCCTACACCACCACGTGGGACACGGCGGGCGAGGCCGCCCAGGCCAGCCGCTCGGCCTTCCAGCACGCCGGTTTCGAGCTCGTCCGGCTCCACCTGGAGACCGCCCGGCGCGAGCCCGGCTACAAGTTCGTGCTGGCCGAGGTCGACTACCTCAAGCCCTTCTGGGACGCCTGCCCCGAACACCGCGCCTACCTGAGGAGGCTCCTCGCCGAGGGCCGGGTCGAGATCATGGGCGGCACGTACAACGAGCCCAACACCAACCTGACCGGTGCCGAGTCGACGATCCGCAACCTCGTCCACGGCGCCGGGTTCCAGCGCGACGTCCTCGGCGGCGACCCCCGCACCGCCTGGCAGCTCGACGCCTTCGGCCACGACCCCCAGTTCCCGGGGCTGGCCGCCGCGGCGGGGCTGACGTCGAGCTCCTGGGCCCGCGGGCCCTTCCACCAGTGGGGGCCGATGCTGGGCGGCGGCGATCCCCGTCTCATGCAGTTCCCGGCCGAGTTCGACTGGGTCGCGCCCTCCGGCCAGGGGGTGCTGACGCACTACATGCCCGGCCACTACAGCGCGGGCTGGTGGATGGACTCCTCGACGACGGTCGACGAGGCGGCGGCCGAGGTCCTCAAGTGGTTCCTCGCGCTGAAGCAGGTGGCGGCCACCCGCAACGTGCTGCTCCCGGTCGGGACCGACTACACCCCGCCCAACAAGTGGATCATGGACATCCAGCGGGAGTGGAACGCCCGCTACGTCTCGCCCCGCTTCGTCTGCGGGCTGCCGAGGGAGTTCTTCGCCGCCGTCCGGGCGCAGCGGGAGGCGTTCCTGCCGCAGACGCGGGACATGAACCCGGTCTACACCGGCAAGGACGTCTCGTTCATCGACACCAAGCAGGTCCAGCGCCGGGCCGAGGTCCTCGTCGCGGACGCGGAGAAGTTCGCCACGCTGGCCGCCGTCGAAAAACGGGCCGACTATCCCTTCGCGCTGATGGACAAGGCCTGGCGGCAGCTCGTCTACGGCGCCCACCACGACGCGATCACCGGCTCGGAGTCCGACCAGGTCTACCTCGACCTGCTGACGGGGTGGCGGGAGGCGTACACGATCGGTTCCGAGACCCTCGACGGCGCGCTGCGCACGCTCAGCGCGGGGCTGAGCGGGGTGGTGGTCTGGAACCCGTCGTCGTGGGCGCGGACCGACCTCGTGAGGGCACGGCTCCGGTTCCCGGCCGGCTGGCGCGGGATCGCCGAGGCGGCGCTGGTCGAGAACGCCGTCCTCGACGACGACGGGTGCCTCGCCGAGGCCGACGTCACCTTCCTGGCCGACGACGTCCCGCCGCTCGGCTACCGGACCTTCTCCTTCACCCCAGGCGGCAACGCCGGCTGGCTCCCCGCCGGGGGCACGACCATCGCCAGCGCCGCGCACGCCATCACCGCCGACCCCTCCAAGGGCGGCGGGGTGACGAGCTGGCGGGCCGGCGGCCGGGAGCTCCTCCAACCCGGCCAGGTGGGCAACGAGCTGGTCGTCCACGACGAATATCCCGCCCACCCGAAATTCCACGAAGGGCCGTGGCATCTGGTGCCCAAAGGGGTGCGGGAGGGGTCGTCCGCGCATCCGGCCGAGGTCGTCGCCGAGCGGTCCGCCCTCGGGGAGCGGCTCGTCGTCAGGGGCGGGTTCGGGCCGGTCAGGTACGTCCAGGAGATCACCCTGTGGCACGGCCTCACCCGCGTCGACCTGGTCACCCATCTCGACTTCGACGGCGCCGACCAGCTCGTCCGGCTCCGCTGGCCGGTGGAGATCGACCAGGCCCTCCCCGTCAGCGAGGTCGGCAACGCCGTGGTCGGACGGGGTTTCGCGCTCATCGACGCCGACACCGCCGACCATCCGTGGACCCTCGACAACCCCGCCTGCCACTGGTTCGCCCTGTCCGCCACCTGCCGGATCGGCTCGCGGCCCATCGGCGTGGCCGAGATCGTCGCCGGGCCGGACGTGCCGGTCGGGAAGCTCCGGGCGCTCGCGGCCGCCCTGGTCAGGCAGGGCGTCACGGCCACCGTCTCCCGGGCCGACGGCCCCCGCTACGGCGATCTCGCGGTCGACTCCAACCTGCCCGACGTCCGGATCGCGGTCGGCGAGACGCCCTGGCCGAAAGGGTGGCATCCGGCCGCCAGGCCGCTCGCCGAGGTCTGGGTCCCGAGCGCCGACCTCAGGGCCCGCGACGCGCTCCCGGTCCTGTCGATCGGCGCGGACGACGTCGACGCGCTGATCGACGACCTGGCCGACGCGGTCGTCGAGGTCGCGGGGGAGACGTACGAGCCGTACACGGTCGGGCTGATCAACCGGGGCATCCCGGGCTTCGCGGTCGAGCCCAACGGCGCGCTCAACCTGTCGCTGCTGCGCTCCTGCACCGGCTGGCCGTCCGGCATCTGGATCGACCCGCCGCGCCGGACCGTCCCCGACGGCACCAACTTCCAGCTCCAGCACTGGACCCACAGCTTCGAGTACGCCCTGGTGGCGGGCCCCGGCGACTGGCGCGAGACCGGCCTGGTCCGCGAGGGCCACGACGTCAACCACCCACTGACCGCCCTCGACCAGGGCGTGAGCGGCGAACCGGCCGCCGCCTCCCTCCTCGACGTGCCCGGCTCCATGGTCCTGACCGCGCTCAAACCGGCGGGCAACCCCATCGCGACCGGACGACTGCCCGAGGGCGTCACCGGGATGACGATGCGGCTGTACGAACCGCATGGGCGTACAGCGGACATCGACCTGCCCGGATGGCGGCGCACCGACCTCCTGGAGACCCGCTCCGAGCCCGACGGCCCGGTGACCGGCATGGACGTGGTCACCTACACCCGCGACGCCGTCGGCGGTGGAGTCGCTCCGGCGGCCGAGCCGTTCCAGCCTGTCTTCACCCGCTACTGGCTGCACAACACCGGCCCCGCCCCGATCGGCAACCTGCCGCTCGCCGTCCACCTCACCCCCGAGACCGTCACGGTCGCGTCGTCGCTGGTGGAGGACCGGGTCGCCGGGACGGTCACGCTCGACGGCGCGGTGACCCGCGACTTCACCCTCGAACCGGGGGCCCACGTCGCCTGGCCCAACGAGGGCTGGACCACGGCGAGCCTGAAGTACCAGGGCCAGACCTTCGAGGACCGCCTCGGCGAGGCCACCCTCGACGCGGCGACCGAGACCACGCACGTCGCCGTCCGCGCGGGCGAACGGTCGGAGATCGTGATCCGGCTGACCTGCGACGTCCCCGTGCAGGCCCAGCTGATCAGCCCGTGGCACACCTACGACCTGCTCCCGCTCTGGAACACCGGCGCCGATCCCGGGACTGCCGAGCTCCGCTTCCCCGTCGTCGGCGGCCACCGGCCGGGGAAGTGGTGGGCGCTGGTCAAGCTCGCCTACGGCGGGAAGGTCCACTACACCGAGCCGGTCACCGTCGAGGTCCTGCCGTGATCGCCGCCCGGGTGGGCGACGAGGTGATCTCGGTCGCCGAGGTCGACGAGCGCGCCCGCCTGCTGTACGACGGCCCGCTCGCCGCCCGCCTGCCCCACCCCGCCTCGCCCGAGGGCCGCAACCTGCGCCGCTGGCTGGTCCAGCTCATGACGATGGAGCGGGTGGTGGCCCAGGAGTGCGACGTGAGAGGCGACGCCGGGCCTGCCGCACTGTCCGTCACCCTGCCGCTCGCGCTGCGGACCGGGGGAGTGGTCGCCTCCGTCCTGGCCACCCCGGCGGGTCAGGCGCTGTTCGCCCGCGTCGAGGCCGACGTCCCGCCCGGAGAGGTGCGCGCCTATTACGACCGCAACCGCGACCGCCACCCGGGCCCGTTCGCGCGGGAGTCGGCGGGGATCGCGGCCCAGCTCGTCCAGGCCCGGAGAGAGGCGCTGTTCGCCCGGTGGCTGGAGCGGCGGCACCGCGAGAAGGTCACGCTGATGCCCGGTTTCGAACATCCGGGCGACCCGCGCCAGCCGGATGCGACACACCGTCACTGAGTCGTGCATTTCATGACTCGTCCTGAGCCGGGATGGGGAATGATTTCACCATGGGACGGCAGCTCAGCGCGCTCGACGCACAGTTCTTGAACTTCGAGACCGCCACGAACGTGGCGCACATCGCCAGTATCGCGGTGCTGGAGGACGCGTCGGTCACCCGCGCCGGGATCATCGAGCTGCTCCGCTCCCGGCTCCACCTGGCCCCGCCGCTGAAGCGCCGCCTGGTGCGCGTCCCCTTCGGCCTCGACCATCCTTACTGGGACGAGTCCAAGGACGTCGACTTCGACTACCACGTCAGGGAACTGGCCCTCCCGTCGCCGGGCGACGACCACCAGCTCGCCGAGCAGGTGGCCCGGCTGCACGCGCGCAGGCTCGACCGCAATCGCCCCCTCTGGGAGATGTACCTGGTCCACGGCCTGGAGGGCGGCCGGTCGGCCATCTACACCAAGGTCCACCACGCCGCCATCGACGGCATCGCCGGCGCCGAGGTGCTGGCCGCCCTGATGGACCTGTCCCCGGAGCCCCGCGAGGTCCCGCCCCCGCAGGAGCCGCCGGTCACCGCCCCGGAGCCCGCGCTGATGCTGGGCCGGGGCGTCGAGCGGTTCCTCGACAGCCCGCAGGCCCTCCTGAGGTTCGTGGCCGGGGCGATCCCCCGGCTCGACGAGATCCCCGTGGTGTCGCAGATCCCCGGCACCGGCATGCTGGCGCGCTTCATCCGGGGCGCGGGCTGGCCGGGCGACACCGGCTCGGTCCTGCCGGACCTGCCGAGGGTGACGGTCCCCGCGACGCCGTTCTCCGGCCCGATCTCCGGGCACCGCCGCTTCGCCTTCGGCAGGCTCGCGCTGGACGAGGTCAAGAAGGTCAAGAACGAACACCACGTCACCGTGAACGACGTCGTCATGGCGGTGGCCGCCACCGCCCTGCGCCGCTGGCTGTCCCAGCGCGACGAGCTCCCGGTCGAGCCGCTGGTCGTCGGCGTCCCGTTCTCGTCGAACGTCCGGCCCGAGCTGGGCAACCAGGTCCTCCTGGCCACCACCACGCTGCCCACCAACGTGCCCGACCCGCAGGCCCGCCTGAAGATCATCAGCGCGAACATGGCGACGGTGAAGGAGCGCTTCTCGGTCGCCCCGGCCCGCTGGCTGCTCGACTTCAGCCAGGCGATGCCGGCCGCGCTGAGCGGCCTGGCCGACCGCGCCGCCTTCCGGCTCGCCTCGGGGACCGTCTCGGCGATGAACCTCATGGTGTCGAACGTGCCGGGGCCGCAGCTCCCGCTCTACATCCTGGGCTCGAAGATCGTCGCCCACTATCCGCTGTCGGTGATCACCGACGTCAGCGGCGGCCTCAACATCACGGTCTTCTCCTACGACGGCTACCTCGACGTCGGCATCGTCGTCGACCGGGACATGGTCCCGGACGTGTGGGACTTCATCGACTACATGGAAGACGCCCTGGCCGAGCTCTGACCCTTGCGCCGCCATCGCTATTCAGCGTTACTATGTACCAGTAGCTAGTGACGCTGCATAGTCGGAAGGGGGTGCCGTGGGCAAGCAGCTGACGGAGATGCTCAAGGGAACACTTGAGGGCATCGTCCTGGCGATCCTGCTCGGCCGGCCGGCCTACGGATACGAGATCACGGCCTGGCTGCGCGACCAGGGCTTCGCCGACATCGCCGAAGGCACCATCTACGCCCTGCTGGTCCGGATCGAGCAGCGCGGCCTCGTCGACGTGGAGAAGGTCCCGTCCGAGAAGGGGCCGCCGCGCAAGGTGTACTCCCTCAACGCCACGGGCCGCGCCTACCTCGACGAGTTCTGGGCGAACTGGAGCTTCCTCGCCGACCGGCTCCACCACCTTCGTGAAGGAGAACACCAGTCATGACCGCCGAAACGGGCGAGCAGAAGGGCCGCCTCCAGCGCTACCTGGAAGTGCTCGTCGGGCCGCTCGACCAGAAGAAGCGCTACCGCGAGTTCAAGGCGCGGACCGAACGGCTCCCCCCGGGCTACCGCACCGCGATCGAGGCGCTCCAGCGCTACATGCTCTACTTCGGCCCGGGGAAGGCCGACAGCCTGCTGGAGATGCTCGACGACCTGGCCGACCTGTTCGAGCAGAGCGTGGCGAGCGGGACCCCCGTCCGGGCCGTCGTCGGCGACGACCCCGTCGCGTTCGCCGAGGAGTTCCTCCGGAACTACCCGGAGGGCCAGTGGATCAGCCGGGAGCGCGCCCGCCTGACCGACGCCATCAACCAGGCCGCGGGCGACCGGCCCTGAGCGCGGCGACCAAGCCAGTCGCAATCGTGTTCCAAGTCGCGATCCCTACGGTCGTGGCCATGAGGAAGACACTGACCGCCTTCGGCCTGGCCGCTCTCGTGATCACCGCCCCGAGCCCGGCCGGGGCCGCCGCAGGCATCCACTGGGGCCCCGTCGAGTCGACGAACGGCCGCGCGTCGGCCGACGTGTGGATCACCCCGTTCACAGCCGAGACCTTCGTCGTGTACGGCAAGCTGCGCGACCGGGCCCCGTCGCACTGCGCCTACATCCGGGCCCGGTTCCACTACGCGGGCGGCGGCACCGGCTGGAGCCGGGTTAGGGCGACGTGCTCGACGGCGGCCTTCCGGCTGAGCTCCGACGGGCGGATCAGGCGGGCCGACGTGAAGGTCTGCCTCTACAAGGCCAAGACCACCTCGCGCTGCTACACCGAGAAGATCACGCCGGAGATCATCGCGGGCTGGCCTCAGTAGCCGGGGGCGGCGAACCAGGACCCGTTCCCCGACTTGCCGGTCACCGCGCCGACGCAGCGGTAGGAGTGGTCACCGGCGGCGAACGCCTCTTTGGTCGGCGGCAGGACCTCGGCCGACCACTGTCCGGCCGCCACCTTCGCCGCCGCCCCCTGCCGGGAGGCGAGCAGCGTCGTCTTCGAGCAGAGCTTGGCGACCGTGGGGTGCTTGGCCAGATCGTTGGCGTTCCAGGTGATGGCGTCCGACGGCATCGGCGCGATCGCGAACGTCTCGTAGGCGTGGTTGGCCGCACACCCCACCCGGGGCGAGGTGACGGACCCCTGGAGGCTGAGGATGCTCTCCCAGCACTCGGGCTCCTTCACGCAGGCGGCGCCCTCGGCGACCTCGGCCGCCGCGCACTTCTCCGTGTACGTCGCCACCTTCGCGGCGGCCCCGGCTCCGGCCCCTGCTTCGGCCCCGGTCTCGGTGACGGTCTCGGCGGGCGCGCCCTGGCCCTCGATGACGTAGTAGGCGACGCCGCCGCCCAGTAAAAGGGCGAAGAACACCGCCGCGATGATGAACCCGGCCGCCGACGACCGCCGCGCGGGCGGATGGTAGCCGGGCCGCTGCCCCGGGTGGGTCGGCGCGTAGTGCTGCGCCGGGCCGTGCTTGGGGCTGAAGGTGGCGGGCCCGCCGACCCGCACGTCCCGGAGCGGGGGCCGCAGCGGCGGCGGCTGGTAGGGCGGGGGAGCGGGCACCGGCGCCACCGGCCGCGCGGCGGTCGCGTTGCCGTCGGCGTCGAGCGCCGCGAGGGCGTCGCGCAGCTCGGCGGCGGTCTGCGTCCGCTGCGTGGGGTCGGTGACCAGGGCGTGCCGCAGGACGTTGAGCAGCCCCTGCGGCACGCCGGGCACGTCCGGCACCGGCTGGCGGTGCAGCGCCATGATGACCGCGATGTTGGCCACGCCGTTGGCGGGGAAGCGGGGCGGCCGCCCGTTGAGCAGCGCGTAGAAGGTGGCCGCGAGCGAGTAGACGTCGCCCTGGGCGGTCGGCTCGACCAGCTCGAACGCCTCCGGCGGCGCGTAGGCCGGGGTGAGCGACTCGCGGGTCACCGACAGCTCGGCCCCCTCGCCCTTGGACGGCATCGTCGCCAGCCCGAAGTCCGAGAGGGCGACGTGGCCGTAGGCGTTGAGCAGGATGTTGGCCGGTTTGATGTCCCGGTGGAGCACCCCGTTGGCGTGGGCGGCGGCCACGGCGTCGGAGATCTTGATCCCGATGTCGCGCACTTCACGTACGGAGAAGGGCCCGTGGTTCTTGAGCCGGTCGGCGAGCGACCCGCCCGGGCACAGCTCCAGCACCATGAACGGACGCCCGTCGCCCAGGACGCCGGCGTCGTAGACGTCGGCGACGTTGGGGTGACCCGACAGGGCCCCGGCCGAGGTGACCTCGCGCATGAAGCGCCGCCGGTCACGATCGTTGACCAGGACCCGGTTGTCGATCTTCAGCGCGACCTCGCGGCCGACGGCGAGCTGCCGGGCCCGGTACACGATGCCGAACCCGCCCTGGCCGAGGATGTCGAGCACCTCGTAGCCCTGGACGAGCGGGGCGCTCGCCTCACTCATGAGTCGGGACATTACCGTAGAAGTTCACTCTCCGAAGCGGGACAACCGCCCCTTGGCCCGCGCGTGCCGCAGCGTCGCGGAGTAGAGCCAGAGCGCCACCGCGACATACCCGGCGTCGAGCGCGATCGCGAGCCCGAGCGTGTCCCACGGGACGGGCGCGCCGCCGAGCACCGCCCGCATCCCCTCGAAGACGTGCGAGGCCGGGACGGCGGCGGCGATCCACTGGAGCACCTCGGGCAGCACGCTCACCGGGTAGAAGACCCCGGCGATCGGCTGGAACACGAACACCAGGCTCCACGCGATGACCTGCGCGCCCTCGCCGAACCGCAGCACCGCCGAGATCGCCACGAGCGCCAGCGCCCACCCGAGCACGAGCAGCACCGCCACGAACGGGACGAGCCCGATCCCGACGCTGAACAGGCCGAACCCGTAGAGGACGTAGGCGAGCGTCGTCATCACCGCCAGCCCACCGGCGATCTTGATCAGCGAGAACAGGACCAGCCCGGTGACGTACTCGCCCGGCGTGACCGGGGTGACGTGGAGGTTGATGAGGTTGCGGCTCCAGACGTCCTCCAGGAACCCGATCGACACCTCGTTCGACGCCCGGTGGAGCACCTGCCAGAGCAGCACCGCCCCGAGCAGCATCGACACCACGAAGGGCACCTTGTTGGCCTGGAGGAACAGGGTGACGTACCCCCACACCACCAGCTCGATGACCGGCCAGAACAGGATCTCGAACACCCGGATCGGGCTCCGCCGCATCGCGGCCAGGTCCCGGTAGACCACACCGGCGACACGCCGCCGCCGGGCGCTGATTCCGTGCGGCTCGAAGGCGATGGCCGTCACGCCGGCACCCCCTCTCTCGCGACCTTGAGGAACACCTCTTCGAGGTCGACGACCCCGAAGTGCTCGGCCAGCCCCGCGGCCGACCCGCTGGCGACGACGCGCCCGGCCGAGAGGAAGTGGATGGTGTCGCACATGCGCTCGACCTCCCGCATGTTGTGCGACGTGATGAGCAGCGCCTTGCCGGTCTCCCGGGCGACCGTGACGAGCAGCGCCCGGATGCGCTCGCCCGCGTCGGGGTCGAGCGCGGCCGTCGGCTCGTCGAGGATCAGCAGCTCGGGATCGTTGAGCAGCGCCTTGGCCAGCTGGACCCGGGTGTGCTGACCGGAGGACAGGTCCCCCGTCCGCCGCTTGAGCAGCGGCCCGATCTCCAGCAGCTCGGTCACGTCGTCGACCCGCTTGCGGACGTCCCGCAGCGCGTAGAGCCGCGCGAACGAGTTGAGCACCTCCCGGACGTGCAGCACCCCCGGCAGCCCGAGGTAACTGGCCGAGAAGTTCACCCGGCTCAGCACCTCCGTCCGGTGGCGCTGGAGGTCGAGCCCGAACATCGTGACGCTGCCGGAGTCAGGGGTGACGAGCCCGAGCAGCATGTGAAGAGTGGTGGACTTCCCGGCGCCGTTCGGCCCGAGAAGTCCGGTGATCTCGCCCTGCCCGACGGTGAGACTGACCCCGTTCACGGCATGGACCGGCCCGAACCGTTTGGTCAGGGATTGGGCTTCAAGGATGGCCACCGGGCAACGATCCGTCGCCGCCGATCCCCGCCGCAACGCATTTTCGCCGCCGCCCGCCCAGAGCTCTTCTCCGTTACGGCTCCCGCCTGCCGCGCCACCGACCGACCACGGGAGCCGATACTGGCAGGATCCAGAACCTGCGTGGGAGGGCCGGCCCGATGCTCCGCGAATACCTACGAGCGACCAGCCCCGACGGCGATCCGCAGGAGGTCACGGCGGTAACGGGGATCACCCCCGACCGGACGTTCCGGGCGGGCGAGATCGGGCCGTCCGGCGAGCCGCGCACGTCCACCGTGTGGTCGGCCGCCATGACGCGCGGGCCGGAGGACCTGCGTCAGGAGATCCTGGACTTGGCCCCCGACATCTTGACGCGGTTGCGTGCGCTCGTGGATCGGGGCTGGCGGCTCTCCCTGATGCTGGGCCCGGCGTCCGCCGAGGACGACCCCGACATGACCAGAGGCTTCGATCTCCCCCTGGAGGAGATGTGGTCGGTGCTCCGCGCCGGGAAGCCGGAGTGGCCCCCCGTCCCGGCGATGAGGGAGGACTTCATCGCCCGCGACCTGGCGGCCTGCGGTGTACGGCTGATCGAGATCGCGACGGGGACCGGCGTGCCGCCGCAGATGGCCGCCCGGATCGCCACGGCCGGTCCCGAGGACGGCAGGCGGGATCAGATCTTCGAGGTGGACGACCCCGATCTGGCCGCCGCGTTCAACCGCGCCTGGCACGCGACGGCGGTCGAACACGGCCTGTTCTCCGACGGGGAGCGCTTCCTGATCGCGCTGGAGCCGGGTGTGGACCCCGACTACTTCCAGGCCCGTGAGGAGTCTGAGGGGTCGCACCGTAATCCGCGATGGTGGGAGATGGTGTGGGTGCTGGTCGAACTGGAACCCGGCTGGGACCTGGGAGGAGCGGGCTCGCGCTCCCACGTCCTGGGATCCCATGGCCATCCGGCCTTCGACCTGTCCTCGGTCGACGGCTCGGTCTTCGTCGGCGCCACCTGCTGGGAGGACGACACGCTGAGCCTGATGGTGCTCCCGCACCCCCACCGCGCGCAGACTCTTCGCGGGCAGGCACTCAGGCTCCTGGAAGGGCTGAACCTGGACTCGGAGGAGGAGGACCTCAGGAGGTGGCTGGCGCGGGAGCGGTGAGCCCCGTGCGCCCCAGCAGGTGGACGGCCGCCGCGCACGCCATCCCCACCCCCGCCAGCGCCACCCACAGAACGGGGGTGAGGTCCAGCAGCGCCCCGACCGCCAGATTCCCCACCGTGATCCCCACCCCCGCGATCGACTGGTAGAGCCCGTAATGGGTCGCCACCAGCCGCCCCCCTGACAGCGCCACCACCGTGTCCATCTCGAACGGGTAGGCCAGCGCCGTCCCCACCCCCAGCAGCGCCGCGCACACCAGCACCGCCCCGATCCACGTCGTCACCGTCAGCGGCAGGAACGCCGCCCCCATCAGCGCCAGCCCCGTCGCCATGGCCTGCCCCGGCGTCCACCGCGCGCGGGCCCACGCCGTGATCCGCACCTGCCCGAGGACGGCGACCCCGCCCGACACCACGAACAGCAGCGCCACCCCGCCCGTGTCGCCCAGGGCCAGCGGCAGCGCCAGGTACACCTGGAACGACATCACGTAGGACCCGGCCATCGCGCAGGAGAACAGCACGAACGGCCGGTTGGCCAGCACGGTCCGCCAGTCGCCCAGCACCCCGGTCTCCGACCGGGAACCCGCGCGGGGCGGCAGGGCGAGCACCTGGACGACCGTCAGCAGCGCGAACAGCCCGGCCGCCACCGCGCAGACCAGCCGGAAGTCGGCCGCCATCAGCGCCAGCCCGATCAGCGGCCCGAGCAGGATCCCGGCCTGGTAGAAGACGTTGAACAGCGCGAAGGCCTCCACCCGCCGATCGGCCGCGCCGAGGGCGAGATAGGCGCGTACGGCCGGATTGAACAGCGCGCCCGCGAACCCGGTCAGCACCGAGGCGGTGAGCAGGACGGGCAGCGACGACGCGAACCCGAGCAGCCCGAACCCGGCGGTCCGCAGCAGGCACCCGGCGATGATGACGGGCCGGTAGCCCAGCCGGTCGGCGAGCGTGCCGCCCAGCAGGAACAGGCCCTGCTGGCTGAGGTTGCGCACGCCGAGCACCAGCCCGACGGTCCACCCGGCCATCCCGAGGCCGCCGGACAGGTGCCCGGCCAGATAGGGCATGAGCATGTAGAACGCCACGTTGATGGTGAACTGGTTGACCATCAGGAGGCGCACCGGCCGGTCGTAGGAGCTCCAGTTCACCGTGTCACCATCCGCGTCCACCGGACCACCTCGGCCTCGTCGGCCGACTTGATCTCATCGGGCTCGTCGGCGGGTGGCCGGTCGAGCAGGCCGTGCTCGGCACAGAAGCCGTCATCGTAGATCGTCGCGTGGTAGCGGGCCGGTCCGTCCGGGAAGACCGCGACGACCCGGGTGCCGGCGGGCGTCGTCCGGGCCAGCCACGACGCCACGACGGTGACCGCGCCGACGCTCCAGCCGCCGGTGGTGAAGTGGGTGGCCGCCAGGGTGCGGCAGGCCCAGACCGCCTCGTGCGGGGCGACCCAGTGGACCTCGTCGAACGCCTCGTGGGCGACGTTGTGCGGGTGGATGCTGCTCCCCAGCCCGCGCATCAGCCGGGGCCGCGACGGCTGCCCGAAGATCGTCGAGCCGACGGAGTCGACCCCGACCAGGCTCACCGGGCGGGGCAGCGCCTTCGTGATTCCGGCCGAGTGGCCGCCGGTCCCCACGCTGCACACCAGCACGTCGACCCGCCCCACCTGCCCGACCAGTTCGGCGGCCAGCCCGGCGTAGGCGTCGACGTTGTCGGGGTTGTCGTACTGGCGCGGGCAGTAGGCCCCGGGATGCTCGGCCAGCAGCGCGGCGACCCTGTCGAGCCGGGCCCGCTGCCACCCGCCGGCCGGATGCGGCGCCGTCACCGTCTCGACCCGCACCCCGTAGGCGGCCAGCAGCCGGTGGACCAGCGCCTCCATCCCGGGATCGGTCACGACGGTGACCGGATGGCCGTGGACGATCCCGGCCAGCGCCAGCCCCAGCCCGAACGTCCCCGACGTCGACTCGACGATCATCGCGCCCGGCGCGAGCTCGCCGCGGGCGCGGGCCCGTTCGACGATGTGCAGCGCGGCCCGGTCCTTGAGCCCGCCGGGGTTGGCCCCTTCGAGCTTGGCCCAGAACGGGGCGAACGGCTCGCCGACCAGGCACACCGGGGTGCCGCCCACCAGGTGAGAAGCCATAGTCACTCAACGTAACAGTCCGGCGACACGCCGCCCCGGATGGCGGCGGCGGGTGTCGCGCCCGGCGGATAATCGATCGCCCCCCTCGCACCGAAGGAGGAGGGGCCGTGACCCTGTCACGCCGCGCGATGCTCACCGGCCTGCCGCTGTCGCTCATGGCCGCCCCGGCGGCGCTCGCCGCCGTGCGGCCCCCGGCGGGGACGCCGCAGCAGATCGCGCGGAACGAGCCCTTCTGGCGCACGGTCGCCGGTCAGTTCCGGGTCAGCCCCGACTTCGTGAACCTGGAGAACGGCTACTTCGGCAGCATGCCCGAGCCGGTCAGGCTCGCCTACCACGCCCACGCCGACCGGCTCAACGCCGAGAACAGCCGCCTGCTCCGCACCCAGTACCGGCAGAGCGCGGACGAGATCGCCGCCCGCGTCGCCGCCCTCCTCGGCGTCACGAAGGAGGAGATCGCCTTCACCAGGGGCGGCACCGAGGCCCTCCAGAACCTCATCACCGGCTACCGGAGACTGACCCCCGGCGACGCCGTCATGTACGCCGACCTCGACTTCCACACCGGCCAGTCGGCCCTGAACTGGCTCGCGGCCCGGCACGGCGCCCGCGTCGAACGCCTGACCGTCCCCGAACCGGCCACCCGCCAGGCGGTTCTGGACGCCTACGAGGCGGCCCTCACGAGGACCCCCAGGCTCAGGCTGCTGCTGCTGAGCCACCTGAACAACATCACCGGCCTGGTCGCCCCGGTCAGGGAGATCGTCGCGATGGCCCGCGCGAAGGGCGTCGACGTCATCGTCGACGCCGCCCACTCCTGGGGCCATCTCGACTTCACCCTCCCGGCCCTCGACGCCGACTTCGCCGTGTTCTCCCTGCACAAGTGGATGGGCGCACCGCTGGGCAGCGGCTTCCTCTACATCCGCAAGGACCGCCTCCCCGACATCGACCCCGTCTTCGGCGACGACACCCAGCGCGCCGACATCCGGTCGAGGGTCCACTCGGGCACCATGGACGTCGCCCCCATCCTCAGCGTCGGGGCCGCCCTCGACTTCCACGAGACCCTCGGCGCGCCGGTCAAGGAGGCCCGCCTGCGCCACCTGCGCGACCGCTGGGTCCACCAGGTCAGCGACCTGCCCGTCGAGATCCTCACGCCGGAGGACCCGTCGATGTACGCCGGGATGACCGCCTTCCGCCTCCCCGGCCGCACCACCGAGGCCGGCAGCACCGCCGTCGTCGACCACCTCTACGACCGCCACCGCATCTTCACCGTCCGCCGCGGCGGCCTCGCCAAGGGCGACTGCGTCCGCGTCACCCCGGCCCTGTTCACCGCCGCCGCCGACGTCGACCGCCTCGCCGCCGCCCTGCGGGAGCTCAAGATCTGAAAAGCTTCTCTCCGTTACGGCTCCGCCCGGCCGGCCACCCGACCACCCTGGGGCGTCACAGAGTGGGCAGGTCGTCCAGAGCCGTCCGGGCCTCGGCCGCCACGGCGTGGCCCGAGTCGGCGGCGACCTGGTAGGCCGCCCTCGCCGCCTCGATGTCGTCGCGGTTCTCGTAGCAGACGCCGAGGAAGTAGGCCGCTTTCGGGGCGAAGTGGGGATGCCCGGAGCCGACCGCGTAGAGGAAGGCCGCCTCCTCCCCGGCGCTGTCGCCCCGGTCGCCGAGCATCACGCCCAGGTTGTAGGCGGCCCACGGCGCCTGCGCGGGATGACCCGAGTCGATGGCGGTCTGGTAGGCGGCCCGCGCGCCCTCGTGGTCGCCCTGCTCGTCGAGGACGAAGCCGAGGTTGTAGGCCGCCTGCGGGCTGTGTTCGGGGTGGCCCGCCTCGACCGCGCGGCGGTAGGCGGCGATCTCGCCGGGGACGTCGCCCAGGTCGCCCAGCAGGACGCCGAGGTTGTAGGCCGCCATCACCGACCGGTCGGGGTCGCCCAGGTCGACGGCGATCTGGAACGCCGCCCGCGCGCCCTCGTGGTCGCCGTGCTCCACCAGCAGCGACCCCAGGTTGTTGGCCGCCGCCGAGGCGTGCCGCCGGTGGCCCGAGTCGACGGCCACCCGGAAGGCCGCCCGCGCGGCCGGGAGGTCGCCCCGGTCGCCGTGGACGATGCCGAGGTTGTAGGCCGCCATCGGCGCGTAGTCGCGGTGGCCGGTCGCCATCGCCCGCCGGTAGGCGGCGATCTCGCCGTCGACGTCGCCCAGGTCGCCGAGCAGCACGCCCAGGTTGACCAGGGCGCTGGGCGTCTCGTCGGGGTGGCCCGAGTCGACGGCCGTCTGGTAGGCGGCGCGGGCGCCCTCGAAGTCGAGCGCCTCGTAGAGCAGGTCGGCCAGCCGCATGGCCGCGTCGGGGGCGTGGTCGGGGTGGCCCGAGCCGATCGCCACCCGGTAGGCCTCCCGCAGCCCGTCGGCGCAGCCCCGGTCGCCCGGGTCGTCGAGCCCGGCCGACGCGGTGGCGGCCACGATCGCCTGGTCGAGCAGCTCGTCGAGCACGTCGGGGGTCAGCGCCGCCAGGTCGGCCTCGGTGAGGTCGTCGAGGTAGACCAGGCCGGGCGTGCCCCCGGCGAACGGCAGCCCGTCGTCGACCAGCCCGGCCAGCTGCGTCCCGGAGGAGGGGAGCAGGACGGGGGTGTCGGCGGGCAGGGCCGAGCGGATCGCCTCGAACAGGCGCCCGGCCGCGGCCGGACCCCGGACCAGCACGAAAGGGTGGGGCGGCCCGCCGGCGGTCAGCGCGGCGCGGATGTCGGCGTCGCCGGAGGCGGGGGACGGGGGCGTGCTCGCGGCGCCGAAATGGGCGTGGCCGAGCTGTTCCAGACGCGGAAGCATGGGACCCTCCAGGACGGCGGTGCTGCGTGGACGTGGTCGCCGGACCGCGCGGGTCAGCCGGATCGTGCGCTCATGTCATGCCTCCACCTCAGAGACTATCCGCGCCGCACCCCTGGCACGCCGGTGCTCCACCACGAGCATGCCGACCAAAATCAGCACCAGGACCGCCAGCTGTGCCATCGCCGACCACAGTCCGGTCGCGGTCGCCACCAGCGCGGCGATCGCGGCCAGCCCCCTGATCCGGGCCTGGCGCAGCGCGAGCACCCGGCGGAACCAGAAGTCCCCGGCCAGATACAGCGCCACCCCCGCCGACAGCATGATCGCCGCCGACGGCTTCAGCGGGTCGAGCGGATGCCCGATGACCTTCTTGATCCCGCCCGACACCGCGACGACCCCCAGCAGGATCGGGATGTGCCCGTAGAAGTAGGCGCCGAGGATCATCCGCGTCCGGCGGACCGGCTCCGCCGACGCCAGCGCGTGCTCGGCCGCCACCTCGTCGTCGCCGCCGAAATACGCCCACCACAGGCACGCCGCCAGGCACAGCCCGAGCGCCCCCGCCACCCCGAGCCCCAGGTCGACGTCGAGGTCGGCCGCGCCGATGCCGATCGCCAGCATCGACTCGCCCAGCACGACGATCACCAGCAGCCCGTGCCGCTCGACCACGTGGGGGGCGCGGAGCGTGAAACCCTTCTGCCCGATGAAATAGGGGCTGCCCCAGAGGAGGACCATCGCCGCCGCCCACAGCAGATAGGTGTACGGCGCGGACGTGAACGCCGCCGCCCCGATGAGCGCCGTGGCCGCCAGGTTGAACGGGATCACCCGCACGATCGCCCGGGTCGCCTGGAGGTAGAGCGCCCCGTGAACCACGATGAGCAGCAGATATCCGACCGCGAACGCCACGCCGCCGCCGTCGAACGTGCCGGGGATCGCGAGCGCCATCAGCAGGAACCCGGTCATGCCCAGCAGCACCAAAACGCGGCGCGCCGGTCGTACCGGCGGGACGGAGTTGAGCAGCCAGACGTAACCGGAGTACATCCACCACATCACCCCGAACACCAGCAGGACCCGCAGCGCGCCCTCCAGGGGGACGCCGGCCTCCAGCCCGTCGACCAGGACGTGGGTCAGCTGGGTGATCGTGAAGACGAAGACCAGGTCGAAGAAGAGCTCAAGGGTGGAGACCCGTAACTCGGGCTCGGGGGTCTGCTGTTCGGCCGGTTCGGCGAACCAGGCGGGAAGCCGCATTTCAGCGCCTTTCTGTAATTGTGTAATCATCCCACCAGATAGGTGTGCATCCTGGCGACCAGATTTGTCCGGATGTTCAGGCCATCTGGATGGTCGGAGTACGATCGCCGCATGAACGTGCTGCACACCCTGCGCTGCATGGGCGTCACGACCCTGGCGCGGGTGGCCGAGGCCGCCGGGCTCGGCGAGTCCGACGTCCAGTCGGAGCTGATCGACCTGGCGGTGGCCGGGCTGGTGACCTACGAGCCGGGAGACTTCGGCGGCTGGGGCGTCACCCCGGCAGGCAAGACCGCCGACGCGGCCGGGGTCGCCGCCGAACTCGACGCGGCCGGCACGAAGGCCGGCGTGGCCGGCGCCCTCGGCCGCTTCCTGCCGCTCAACACCGAGCTGCTCGACCTCTGCGAGGCGTGGCACCTGCGCTCGGGGACCATGAACGACCACGGCGACCCCGGCTACGACGCCCGCGTCATCGCCCTGCTCGCCGACCTCGACCGCAGGGCGGGCGTGGTCCTCGCCGCGCTGACGGACGCCCTGCCCCGGTTCGGCAGGTACCGCGTGCGGCTGACCGAGGCGCTGAGGCGGGTCGAGGCGGGCGAGACGCGGTTCTTCACCGACGACATGGCCTCCTACCACGTCATCTGGTTCCAGCTCCACGAAGATCTGCTGGTCACCCTGGGCATCCCGCGATGAGGTGGATCCATCCCCTCACGTCGGGGGAGCCGGCCGACGTGGTCGGCGGCAAGGCCCACGGCCTGGGCGTCCTGATGCGCCTGGGCCTGCCCGTCCCCGCCGGATTCGTCGTCGGCACGGCCGCCTGCCGCGCCTACCTCCGCGACGGCCGCCTCCCCGGCGGTCTCGCGGCGGAGCTCGCCACCGCCGTGGCGGGCCTCCCCGCAGGCCGGGTCTCGGTACGGTCCGGCGCGGGCGTCTCGATGCCCGGCATGATGACCACCCTGCTCGACCTGCCCGCCGACGACCTGACGGACGCGGTCACCGAGGTCTTCGCGTCGTGGCACACCCCCCGCGCCCGCACTTACCGCGACCTCCACGGCATCCCCCACGACCTCGGCACCGCCGTGACCGTCCAGACCATGGTGTACGGAGACCGCGACCCCCGCAGCGGAACCGGCGTCGCCTTCACCCGCGACCCCACCACAGGAGACCCGGTCCCCTACGGCGACGTCCTGTTCGGGCGGCGCGGCGACGCGGTGGTCTCCGGCCGCGAACACCCTCGCCCCCTGAGCGACCTGGCCGGCCGCGAGCCCGAGGTGCAGGCCGGTCTGGCCCACGCGATGGCCGCCGTCGAAGCGCACTACCGCGACGCCTGCTACCTGGAGTTCACCTGGGAGAGCGGCCGGTTGTGGCTGCTCCAGGCGCGGCCGGGCCGCTTCACCGGCACCGCCGCCGTCGTGGTCGCCACCGCTCTCGCCGACGCCGGCGTCATCGGCAGGGAGGAGGCGCTGCGCCGCGTCTCCCCGCACGACCTGAGAAGGACGGCCCGCATCGTCCCGCCCGCCGACGTCCTGGCCCGGGGCCTGGGCGCCTGCCCCGGCGTGGCCGTCGGCCGCATCGCGACCAGCGCCGACGCGGCGGTCCGGATGGCCGCCGAGGGGCCGGTCGTCCTGGTGCGTCCCGAGACGTCCCCCCACGACCTGCGCGGCATGGCGGCCGCCGCCGGGATCGTCACGGCCCGGGGCGGCCGGGCCAGCCACGCGGCGGTGGTCGCCCGCGCGATGGGCAGACCGGCGGTGGTCGGCACGGCGGGCCTGCTCGTCGGGCCCGACTCGATCAGCGTCGCCGGCCGCGCCCTGGCGGCGGGGACCGTGGTCACCATCGACGGCACCAGCGGGGAGGTGGCCGTGGGCGAGCCCGCCGTGACGACCTCACTGGCCGAGGCCGAGGTGGAGCGCCTGCTCGGCTGGGCCGACGCCGTCTCCGGCGACACGTCCGGCCGCCCCGGCCCCGACCGTCTCAGAGCGGCTCACGACGCCCTGACCGCACAGGCGTGATCAGGCCGACCGGGGCCACCGCAGGTGGCGCGGGCGGCGGAGCGGCGCGGGCGGCGGCGGTTCCGGCGGAGCCGTGGGCGGCCCCGAGTCGGGGGAGCGGCCCTGGGAGTTGCGGATGAGGGCCACGATCACCGACGCCACCGGGGCCGCCAGGAACGCGCCGATGATGCCCGCGACGACGCTGCCCACCGTCAGCGCCACCAGGATCACCGCGCCCGGCAGGTCGAGCGCCTTGCCGTAGATCATCGGCGCCAGCACGTGCCCTTCGAGCTGTTGCACCAGGATCGTCACCGCGATCACGATCACGGCCACGATCCACCCCTTGGCCACGAACGCCACCACGGCCGCCAGCAGGCCTGCGAACAGCGCCCCGATGACCGGCAGGAACGCCCCGACGAACGTCAGCACCGCCAGCGGCAGCGCGATCGGCACCCCGAGGATCCACAGCGTGATGCCGATGAAGAACGCGTCGACGAACCCGACCGCCGCCACCCCCCTTACGTAGCGGCCGACCACGTCGAACACGACCCGGCAGGTGGTGAGGATGTGGGGGCGGCTGCCGCGCGGCGCGAGGTCGGCCACCCAGTGGACCAGGTGGTCGCCGCCGTGGACCAGGTAGACCGCCAGGATCAGGGCCAGCACCGCGCCGACCAGGATCTCGCCGACGGTGCGGACCCCCGTCCACGCTCCCGAGGCGATCTCCGTGCCGCGCTGCGACAGGTAGTTCTGGACGCTGGTGATGGCCTCCTGGATCCTCGTGTGGTCCAGCCCGAACCCGGCGGCGGTCTTCTGCAGGTCGGTGACGACCTGGCCGATGCTGGCGTTCAGCTCGGCGAACCCGTCGATGGTCGGCGGGACCAGCACCGCGATGAACGCGGCCAGCAGCACGATCACACCGATGAAGGCGCCCATGGTGGACAGCGTTCGGTTCAGGCCGATCCGCCGCAGCGAGCGGGCCGGAGGCATCATCAGCACCGTGATGAAGATCGCCAGAACGAGGCTGATCGCGACCGTCCTGACCTGGTAGATCACCCAAAGGATCACGGCCGTCAGGGCGAGGAGGACCAGGATCTGCCCCGCCTTCCTCGCGGCCCTGGCCAGGCCGTCTCCCGTTCCCACCGGATGCGCCATCGGCATTCCCTCCCCGTTACGTTCGGTGCTCGCCGATGATCGCAGAGATGCGGGGAGGCGGCTAGCTTCCGTCACCGGGGCGGGGCCGATCGAGCCCACCCCGGTGACCAACGTGCGTCGGCTGAGCCGTCTTTTGAATCTACGTTGTAAAGGCGACGTGAGGGATCACGTCGACCCGGCGAGCTCCACGTCCTCCTTGACCTCCGGGTCGCCCGCGTCGGCGGTGTAGTCGCGCGGCGCGGTGCCGTCCACGCCCTCCGACGCCCCCATGCGCCGGGCCAGCAGCGTCACCAGGGCGGCGACCACCAGGTTGACCAGCAGCGCCAGGAACCCGGCGTAGATCGTCATCGAGGTGTCGAGGCCGAGCTTGTTCAGCGGGAACGCCGACCCGCCGAAGTGGGCGTGGTTGTTGGCCGGGTTGGAGATGTTGTAGAGCAGCACCATCCCGGCCGTCATCCCGGCCGCCCAGCCGGAGATCAGCCCCACCCGGTGGAACCACCGCGTGTACAGGCCCAGCGCGACGGCCGGCAGCGTCTGCAGGATGATGACGCCGCCGATGAGCTGGAGGTCGATCGAGAACTGCGGGTCGATCAGCAGGATGCACAGCACCGCCCCGACCTTCACGACCAGCGAGGTCAGCTTGCTGACCCGGGCCTCCTGCGCGTCGGTGGCGTCGCGGCGGATGTATTCCTTGTAGATGTTGCGGGTGAACAGGTTCGCCGCCGCGATCGACATGATCGCGGCCGGCACGAGCGCGCCGATGCCGATGGCCGCGAACGCGACGCCGGTGAACCAGTCGGGGAACATCTGGTCGAACAGCTGCGGCACGACCGTGTTGACGTCCTTGCCGATCGGGGTGATCCCGGCCGCGATGGCCATGTAGCCGAGCAGCGCGATCAGCCCCAGCAGCAGGCTGTAGGCGGGCAGCGCCGACATGTTCCGCTTGATGACGTCCCGCGACCGCGACGCCAGCACCCCGGTCACGCTGTGCGGATAGAGGAACAGCGCCAGCGCCGAGCCGAGCGCCAGGGTGATGTACTGGAGCTGGTTGTTGGCGTTGAGCAGGATCCCGTCCCCGGGCGCCGGCGTCCCGGCGAACTTGTCCGCCGCCGCGTCGAAGATCGCCCCGAACCCGCCGAGCCGCGCCGGGATGTAGATGATCGCCACCAGGATCACGATGTAGATCAGCGTGTCCTTGACGAAGGCGATGAGCGCCGGTGCGCGCAGCCCGCTCTGGTAGGTGTAGGCCGCCAGGATGGCGAACGCGATGATCAACGGAAGGTCACCGGTCACCCCCATCGTCTTCAGCACGGCCTCGATGCCGATGAGCTGCAGCGCGATGTACGGCATCGTCGCCACGATCCCCGTGACGGCGACCAGCAGCGCGAGGGTGGGCGAGCCGAAACGTACCCGCACGAAATCGGCCGGGGTGACCAGACCGTGCACGTGGGACACCGACCACAGCCGGATCAGCACCAGCATGACCAGCGGATAGACCACCACCGTGTAGGGAACGGCGAAGAAGCCCATGGCCCCGGCCCCGAAGAGCAGCGCGGGCACCGCCACGAACGTGTACGCCGTGTAGAGGTCGCCGCCCACCAGGAACCAGGTGATCCACGACCCGAAGTTGCGCCCGCCCAGCCCCCACTCGTTCAGGGACGCCAGGTCGTCGGCCCGCCGCCACCGGGCGGCCACGAAGCCCATGCCGCTGACCAGTAGGAACAGCGCCGTGAAGATGACGATCTCGGTGATGTGCTCGTTCATCGGCGGGTCGCCCGGTAGACGAGGAGGGTGGCCGCCACGCTGACCAGGATGAACGCGAGCTGCAGCCAGTAGAACAGCGGGATGCCGAGGAGCCGGGGTTCAGCGTGGTTGAACAGCACCGGGATGAGCGGGATGACCACAGCAGGCAACAACACCCAGTTCCAGGGACTGCGGTCTGATCTGGGGGAGCGTGGTTCCGTCAACGGACTCTCCTTCCGACAAGTTGTCGATTGGAGCGTAAGTGACTCGCGTCACACTGGGAGCTCCCATCGACGAGCGGCAGGCTGGGCGCGCCGAGCGGTCATCTGCCCGACATGTAGGGTCCGGCGTGTTATTGTGTGCCGCATGCGAATTCCTCAGCAGCAGTGGTGGCGCCGCTAACGGCGGCCCCTAGCTCAGGTTTCTCGCGAATCGAAACAGGCCGCCCCGGAAGCAGGGCGGCCTTCTGTGTTTCCGCCCCCGGGGCCTCAACATCGGATCAAGGGGCGACACGTGGAGACCAGCGGTTACACCACGGCGGGCGGCATCGGGGTCGAGCGCGTGGTGCGCGCCGTCCCTGAGGCGGCTCTGGAGGAGATCGTCGACTCGCTCGGCACCCGCCGGGGCGGGGCGTTCTCCTCAGGCATGGACTATCCGGGCAGGTACAGCCGATGGGCGTTCGGCTACGTCGACCCCTGCCTCGAACTCGTCGCGAAGGGCCGCCGCATCTCGGCCCGCGCGCTCAACGACCGGGGCGCCGTCGTGCTCCCCGCCGTCGCGGCCTGTCTCCGCGCCGCCGGAGAGGTCGTCGGGACGCCGTCGGCCACCTTCGTCGAGGTCGAGGTCCACCCGTCCGACGAGTGGCTGCCCGAGGAGATGCGCTCCCGGCGGCCCACCGTCTTCACCGCGATCCGCGAGGTCATCGCCGCGTTCAAGGGCGACGACCAGCACCTCGGGCTCTACGGCGCCTTCGGCTACGACCTGGCCTTCCAGTTCGAGCCGATCCGCTACGCGCTCACCCGCCCCGACGACCAGCGCGACCTGGTCCTCCACCTGCCCGACCGCCTCGTGGTGATCGACCGGGTGAAGGAGACCGTGCTGGAGTACGGCTACGAGTTCGAGTACGCCGGGAAGTCGACCAGGGGCCTGCCGCGCGACGGCGACTCCCGCGAGCTGACCAGGGCGACCGACATCCCGGCCGACCCCGTCAGGGGCGCCTACGCCGACGTCGTGGCCAAGGCCAAGGAGAAGTTCAAGCGCGGCGACCTGTTCGAGGTCGTGCCCGGCCAGGTCTTCCACGCCCCCTGCGACGACCCGCCCGCCTTCTACCGGGGGCTGCGCACCAGCAACCCGGCCCCCTACGAGTTCATCATCAGCCTGGGCGAGGGCGAGCACCTGGTGGGCGCGTCCCCGGAGATGTACGTCCGGGTCACCGGCGAGCGGGTCGAGACCTGCCCGATCTCCGGCACGATCGCCCGGGGCGCCAACCCGGTCGAGGACGCCGAGGCGATCCGCACCCTCCTGTCCAGCGTGAAGGAGGAGTCGGAGCTGACCATGTGCACCGACGTCGACCGCAACGACAAGTCGCGCATCTGCGTGCCCGGCTCGGTCACGGTCATCGGCCGCCGCCAGATCGAGATGTACTCCCGCCTGATCCACACCGTCGACCACATCGAGGGCTACCTGCGCCCCGAGTTCGACGCCCTCGACGCCTTCCTCACCCACATGTGGGCGGTGACCGTCACGGGCGCGCCGAAGACGTGGGCGATGCAGTTCATCGAGGACCACGAGGCCACCACCCGCCGCTGGTACGGCGGCGCGGTCGGCTTCATCGGCTTCGACGGCTCCATGAACACCGGCCTGACCCTGCGCACCGCCCAGATCAAGAACGGCGTGGCGACGGTCCGGGCCGGCGCGACCCTGCTGTTCGACTCCGACCCCGACGCCGAGGAGCGCGAGACCGAGCTCAAGGCCAGCGCCCTGCTGGGCGCGCTGGCGGCGGTCGGCCGGGGCGAGGTCGCCCAGGAGGCCGTCGCCGCCGAGCAGCCGGGCGAGGGCCACACCGTGCTCCTCGTCGACTACGAGGACTCGTTCGTCAACACCCTGGCCGACTACTTCCGCCAGCAGGGCGCGAAGGTCGTCACGCTGCGCCACGGGTTCCCGCTCACCATGATCGAGGAGGTCGCGCCGACCCTGGTCGTGCTGTCGCCCGGCCCCGGCTGGCCGACCGACTTCGGCACCGAGCGGCTGATCGCCGCCCTCTACGAGCGGAAGCTGCCGGTCTTCGGGGTCTGCCTCGGCCTGCAGGCCATGGTCGAGCAGGCGGGCGGCCAGCTCGACCTGCTGCCCTACCCGGAGCACGGCAAGCGCGGGCAGATCAAGCGCGAGGGCGACAGCGCGCTGCTCGACGGGCTGCCCGAGACGTTCACCGCGGCCCGCTACCACTCGGTGCACGCCAAGCACCCGGCCGTGCAGGGCTTCACGGTCACGGCGGCGACCTCCGACGGCGCGGTGATGGCGATCGAGGACGTCGTCAACCGCCGGTTCGGCGTGCAGTTCCACCCGGAGTCGATCCTCACCACCGAGGGCGGCGCGGGGGCCAAGATCATCGCCAACGTGCTGAAGCTGGCGCGGTAAAGATCGCGCCGAACGCCTGACCGCCCGGCGCCACCGGCCCTAAAGTCCTGACCCTGTCGTAGCGGTCGTAAGAGGGGGACGAAGGAATGACGCCGGTGTTGCCGGGTCCGGTCCGGGCGGCGCTGGCGGCGCCTCTCGTCGACCACCACTGCCAGGGAGTCCGCCGCGACTCCCTGGTCAGGGCGCAGTTCGAGACGCTGATCACCCGGGCGGGCCATCCCGCCCCGCCCGGGACGACCCATTTCGACACCCCCGAGGGCATCGCGATCCGGCGCTGGTGCGCGCCCGTCCTCGGGCTCGACCCGCACGCCCCGGCCGCCGTCTACCTGGCCAGACGCACCGAACTGGGCGCGGCGGAGGTCAACCGGACGCTGCTGCGGGCCGCCGGGGTGGTCGCGTTCCTCGTCGACACCGGCACCCAGCCGGCGCCCGACCTGCTGTCGGTGGCCGAGACGGGGCGGCTCGGGGGAGCGGCCTCCGACGAGATCGTCCGGCTGGAGCGGGTCGAGCAGGACGTCGCCGAAGAAGGGCTCAGCGCGCCCGGCTACCTCGACCGGCTGCGGAGCGAGGTCGCGGCGCGGGCCTCCCGGGCGGTCGGGCTGTCGACCGTGATCGGCTACCGCTGCGGCCTGGACGTCGACCCGGTCAGGCCCTCGCGCGGAGCCGTGCTGGCGGCGGCGGGGCGGCGGGTGGCCGAGCCGAAGGCCACTCTCACCGACCCCGTGCTGCTGCGCCACCTGCTCTGGACCGGCGTGGACGTCGCGCGTGAACGGGCGATGCCGCTGCAGATCCCGTGCGGGACCTCCGGGGTCGAACCGGGCGTGCTGCACAAGTCCGACCCGACCGCGCTCGCGCCGTTCGTCAGGGTTCTGGGCCCGCTCGGGGTGCCGGTGATCCTGCTGCACTGCTCGCCCTACCACCGCGAGGCCGCGTTCCTGGCCGCCGCCTTCCCTCACGTGCACATCGACGTCCGCGACGGGCTCGCCGACGTGCTCGACCTGGCGCCGTTCCACAAGATCATGTTCGGCTCGGGCGGCTGGGGCGTCGCCGAGACCGTCTACCTGGGCGCCCTGCGCCACCGGACCGTGCTGGCCCGTGAGCTGGCCGCCCGGATCGAGTCGGGCGACTGGTCGGGCGGGGACGCGGAACGGGTCGCGGGGATGATCGGATCCGGGAACGCTCGTCGGATCTACCGACTCTAGATCCTCTTCAGGTAGGAGGAATGGCCGGATCAAGGACGAAAGACTTGAAAGGCCATGACTGCCATAGAGATCCGGAACCTCAGCAAGTCGTTCGGCGCCGTCCGCGCCGTCGACGACGTCTCCTTCACGGTGGAGGCCGGAACCGTCACGGGATACCTCGGTCCCAACGGTGCCGGCAAGACCACCACTCTGCGCTCCCTGCTCGGCCTGGTCACCCCCGACACGGGGGAGGCCCTGGTCAACGGGCAGAGGTACGCGTCACTCTCCCATCCGCTGGGCGAGGTCGGCGCGGTGCTGGAGGCCACCAGCTTCCACCCGGGCCGCACCGCCCGCGACCACCTGCGCATCCTGACGACCGCGGCGGGCCTCCCCGCCACCCGGCCCGACGAGGCGCTCGAACAGGTCGGCCTCGCCGACGCCGCCAGGAAGCGGGTCGGCGGGTTCTCCCTCGGCATGCGCCAGCGCCTCGCCCTCGCGGGCGCGCTGCTCGGCCAGCCGAAGATCTTCATCCTGGACGAGCCCGCCAACGGCCTCGACCCGGCGGGCATCCAGTGGCTGCGGGGCTTCCTGCGCCACCTGGCCCGCGACACCGGCGCGGCCGTGCTGGTCTCCAGCCACGTGCTGGCCGAGGTCGAGCAGACCGTCGACAACGTGGTCATCATCGCCAAGGGCCGCATGATCCGCCAGGGCACCCTGGCCGAGCTCACCGGCAACGGCGGCGGCGCGGTCCGGGTCAGGACCAAGGACGACTTCGCCCCCGCCCTGCGCGCCGCCGGCGCCCAGGTCGAGGAGGTCGAACCGGGCCTGCTGCGGGTCAAGGGGATGGACGCCGAGGAGATCGGCCGGCTGGCCCTCGACCAGCGCGTGCTGCTCACCGAGGTCATCCACGAGCGCTCCGACCTGCAGAGCGTGTTCCTCGAACTGACCGGCGAGGGGGCCGCGCCGTGACGAACCTGATCCGCGCCGAACTCCAGAAGCTGTTCACCACCCGGCTGTGGTGGGCGATGGCCCTGGTCATGTTCGCCTTCACCGCGTTCGGCCTGGCGTTCCTGATCGCCCAAGCCGGGGCCGCGCCGGCCAACGGCCAGCCCGGCCTGCCCGCGCTCGACGACCCGGCGTGGCTGCCGCTGGCCCTCAGCTTTGCGTCCGGGGCCAACATCTTCACGATGATCCTCGGCATCGTGCTGATGACCAGCGAATACCGCTACCAGACGATCACCGGCACGTTCCTCACCACGCCCCGGCGGGGCCGCGTCATCGCGGCCAAGCTCGGCGCCGGTGTGATCATCGGGGTGTTCTTCGCGGTCATCTCGCTGCTGTTCACCGGTGTCATCGCCATCACCGCCGTGCTCATCGGCGGCGGGTCGGTCGACCTGACCGGGGGCCGCATCCCGCAGCTCACCCTCGGGGTCTTCGCCACCCTGGTCCTGTACGCCCTGTTCGGCATCGGCCTCGGTGCGCTCGTGCGCAACCAGGTCGCGGCGCTGATCGGCGGCATCGTCTGGGCCTACGTGATCGAGTCGATCCTGGGCGCCTTCCCGGCCCTCCAGACGGTCGGCAAGTGGCTGCCCGGCGGCGCCGCGCAGGCGCTCATGAACATCGACTTCGACACCGGCCTCGGGCAGTCCAACCTCCTGCCCGCCTGGGGCGGCGCCCTCGTCCTGGTCGCCTACGCCCTGCTCTTCGCGGTCGTCGCCAACCTCACGACCACCCGGAGAGACATCACCTGAGACCAGGGCTAGGCTCGTGGCCCATGGTGAAGTTGCAAAGTGACGTATCCGTTGAACTGGTCAAACACAGCGCGTCCGACTCGGACGTGCTGTGGGCGGCCCGGGTCTCGACGGCGGGGGAGCAGTCGCTGGAGGAGGTCCACAAGGACCCCGAGAAGTCCAAGGGACTCATCAACTTTCTGATGCGCGACCGGCACGGCTCCCCCTTCGAGCACAACTCGATGACCTTTTTCATCAGCGCGCCCATCTTCGTGTTCCGCGAGTTCCACCGTCACCGCGTGTGGTCGTACAACGAGGAGAGCGGCCGCTACCGGGAGCTGCAGCCGGTCTTCTACGTGCCCGGCCCCGACCGGCAGCTCGTCCAGCAGGGCCGCCCCGGGAAGTACGAGTTCGTCGACGGCACCCCCGAGCAGCACGCCCTCGTCTCCGAGACGATGGAGGAGTCCTACCGGGCGTCCTACGCGGCGTACCAGAAGATGCTGGATGCGGGCATCGCCCGGGAGGTGGCCCGCGCGGTGCTCCCCGTCGGGCTGTTCTCCTCCATGTACGCCACCTGCAACGCCCGCGCGCTGATGCACTTCCTGTCGCTGCGCACCAAGGACGAGCGGGCCACCGTGCCCTCGTTCCCGCAGCGCGAGATCGAGATGGTCGGCGAGAAGATGGAGGCCCTGTGGGCCGGGCTGATGCCGCTCACCCACGCCGCCTTCAACGCCAACGGGCGCGTGGCCCCGTGAATTGAGTAGGCGGGTGCTCACGCGCCCGCACCAGGGCTGACCCGATTCTGCGACAACGAGCATCGCGGAAAAGGAGCACCCTGACATGAGGACAGTGCGGGCCGCCCTGACCGGGCTACTGGTCATGGCGGCCTTTCTCGTCGCACCACCCGCCCACGCCGCGACCGTCAGGGTCACGGTCCACCTCTACCGGGTCGTCGAGATCTCCTGCGACGAGGGCGCGACGGTGCCCTGCCCCAACGACTACTACCCGAAGTTCAAGATCGGCTCCGAGGACCTCTACGACGGCAAGGACGACTACTGCTGCGCCCACGGCACCGACTTCCGGACCAACTGGGTCCACTCGGCCGACGTCGACACCGGCCAGAACCCGATCGACATCCACATGGAGCTGTGGGACCAGGACGACTCCAGCGACGACGACCCCATCGACTGGGGCGCGCCGGGTGACCACGTCGACCTGAAGTTCGACCTGAACACGTGCGTCTTCACCGGCGGCGGGCTGACGGCGCAGCAGGGCGCGGGCGTCACCTCGCTCGCCGGTGAGAGCGAGCAGAGCGCCGTCGACTCGGCCCGCGGCTACTTCACCATCACCACCCCCGACTGCCTCCAGAAGGCCAAGACCACCGACGGCGACGGCGACGGTCTCATGGACGTCTGGGAGACCCCCGGCCAGGGCCTCGACGCCGACGGGAACGGCACGGTCGACCTGGACCTGGCCGCCATGGGCGCGCTGCCCTACCGCAAGGACCTGTTCGTCGAGGCCGACCACATGGAGGGCGCGGCCCCGCAGGCCGGCGGGCTCACCGATGTGGTCGACGCGTTCGCCGCCGCCCCGGTCGACATGTACGAACCGGGCAAATACCGGGGGGTCAACCTCCACGTGCTGAGCGGCGAGCAGGTGCCCCGCATCGACGTCGTGAAGTTCAACGACACCGGCCCCGGCCCGCTCGACGACTTCAACGACCTCAAGAGCGGCAGACCGGACGTCGACTGCGACGGCTTCCTCGGCACCGCCGCCGACCGGAGCAGCCCGAACTGCGAGAACATCCTGGACGCCCGCCGCAAGGTCTACCGCTACATGATCTTCGGCCACAAGTACGAGCAGTTCCCCGACTCCTCGGGCCAGGCCGAGATCGACGACGCCACCCTTCAGGGCGGCAACGACTTCATCGTCACCGCCGCCACCTGGGACTTCGACGACGACGCCGAACGGCGCGTGATCGAGTCGTCCACCTTCATGCACGAGTTCGGCCACACCCTCGGCCTGGGCCACGGCGGCGGCGACCACGTCAACTGCAAGCCCAACTACCTCAGCGTGATGAGCTACGCCTTCCAGTTCCCGCGCCGCGACCCCAACCGCCCGCTCGACTACAGCAGCGCCGCCAAGGGCACCGCCTTCACCACCCCGCTGGACGAGAGCGGCCTCGACGAGAGGAAGCGCCTCCACGCGACGCCGGACCCGGCCCGCAAGACGGTCTACGGCGTGAACGGCAAGCTCAGGGTCGCCGACGCCAACGACCAGCCGATCGACTGGAACGACACGAACGGCAACCAGGAGAGCGCCGCCAAGGCCGACATCAACTGGATCGACTCCATCGGCGACCCGGGCGAGGGCTGCAACATCAGGGCGACCCAGACCCTCGACGGTCACGACGACTGGGCCGGCATCCAGTACGACCCCCGGCTGAACGCGGGCTTCCTCGCCGACGGCGCACGCAACGACCTGCCCAGGGAACTGACCCAGACCGACTACAGGGCGATGGCGCAGCAGGCCGACGTCAGGCTCACCAAGACCGCCGACCGCGCCGAGGCGACCGGCGGGCAGACCATCTCCTACACCGTCGGCGTCACCGACCTCGGCCCCGGCCCGGCGAAGTCGATCGAGGTCACCGACACCCTCCCCGACGGGACGGTCCAGCGCCGCACGCTGCCCGACCTGGCCGCCGGCGCGACCACGACCACCCCGTTCACCTACCAGGTGCCGTGCGCGGTCACCGACGGGACAGTGATCACCAACACCGCCACGGTCACCGGCGCCGACGCCGAGGGCGTGCCCGACCCGTCGCGGACCGACAACACCGCCACCGCCTCCACGACCGCGCGGGCGCCCAAGCTGACCGTGACCCAGACGGCCACCCCGTCGGCCGGCGCGGGCGAGGCGATCACGTACACGATCACCTACGCGAACGCGGGCGGCGACGCCGCCTCGAACGTGGCCGTCACGGCGACCCTGCCGAAGGACGTCTACTACAGCACCGCCCTCGACCTGGGCGCCGGGCCGAGACCGGCCACCGCGACGCTCAACCCCGACGGCACCCGGACGCTCACCTGGAACCCGGGTACGGTGCCCGCCCACTCGGGCGACCAGAAGATCGTCTTCACCGCGCGGCCGACCCTGCTGGCCCTGCCGGGCGCGACCTTCACCGGGGGCGTGTCGATCGCGTACAGGAACGGGAGCGGGGCCTGCGTGTTCGCCCCGGTCACCGCCTCGTCGACGACCACGGTCACCGCGGTCGCACCGAGCCGCGACCCGATGCTCCCGCCCCTGTGGGCGCTGCGGACCGACCTGCGCACGGCCGAGACGCTCGCCCGGGTGCAGGCGACCGACACCCGCTGGGACGGCGCCGACGGGTCGGCGCCCGACGGCAGGCTGTCGCAGCAGGAGGCCGCGGCGGTGTTCTTCCCGCCGGTCACCCAGCCGCGCACGCTCCGCGCCGACCTGCTGGCCGCCACGCTCAACCTGGCGACCCGCAGGATCAACGCGGGCACCGTCGTCAGCACGCCCGTGACCAGGGCCCTCGGCCTCGGCACGGTCGGCGACGCCGTCCGCTACGCCCAGGCGACGCTGGCCCAGCCGCCGTCGCCGCCGAACCTCGTGCGGTACGCCAAGACCGGCGTGGTCCTCAACGAGGTCAACGCGGGGGTCGCGGAGCGCTACTAGTTCAGCGCCGGGAGCACGTAGACCTCGGCGCCCGGGGGGAGCTCGCAGTCGAGCCCTCCCAGGCGCCGGGCGTTCTCCCCGCACACGAAGATGCCGATGTGCCGCCGCAGCACGCCGTATTCGTCGCGCAGCCGCCCCTCCAGGTCGGGGTGGGTGCGGCGCAGCGTGTCGAGCGCACCGCCGAGCGTCGGGGTCTCCGACTCCTCGGGAGCCACGGCGAACACCCTCACCTGGGTGTCGTCGCCGATCCAGTGGCGCAGCGTACTGGGCAGCACGAAGGTCACCAGGGTGACCGGCCGGGCGTTCATCGCCCTATCGTGCCAGGGCGCGACGCGATCGCGGGCAGGGTTCAGGGTTCGCCCTGGATCGCGTCCCGGTGGATGCTCGACAGCGGCACCCCGCTATCGAGCAGCCGCCGCACGGTCGTGTTCACCATGGTCGCCGGCCCGCACACGTACACCTCGTGGCCGGTCCACGAATGGATGCGCGGCACCACCTCGTCGAGATCCCCTCTCATCCCGGTGTACGAGTCGTCCTGCGACACCACCGGCAGCACGCTGAGCCACGGGAAGCCCGACTCCATGCGGCGCAGGTCGGGCAGGTCGTAGAGCTCGGCGGCCCGGCGGGCGCCCACGATCATGGAGATGTTGGGCCGCCGCCCCGAGGCGATGACGTGCTCGACGACGGCCTTCAGCGGGGCGAGGCCGGTGCCGCCCGCCACGCAGAGGATGTCGCGGTCGCCGTCCGGCGGCGCCATGGTGCCGACCGGCGGCCCGAGGAGGACCTGGTCGCCGGGCTTGGTGTGCTGGGCCAGCGCGGTGCTCACCCAGCCGCCGGGCAGGGTGCGCACGTGCAGGGTGATCGTGTTGTCGGCCCGGGGCGCGTTGGCGATGGAGTAGGTCCGCCAGACGCGGGGCCAGCGGGCGACCTGCACGTTGACGTACTGACCCGGGGTGAAGTCCATGCGCTGGCCGGGCCGCAGCGTGACGACGGTGATGTCCGGCGCCCGGCGGTCGTGGTCGACCACCTCGGCCAGCCACCAGGCGGGGTTCACGCCCGCGTCGGCGTCGGCGGCCCCGATCATGAGATCGGCCGCCGCGGTGTAGGCGGCCACCCAGGCCGCCTCGATCTCCGCGTTCCAGATCTCGGCCGCGAAGCGTTTGATCGTCGCCAGCAACGCGTTGCCGACGGCGGTGTAGTGCTCGGCCATGACCCCGTATTTACGGTGGTCCCGACCGAGTTGTCCCAGATAACCCCCCAGGCTGTCCGGGCTGTCCAGCATCCAGACGATCCGGGTCAGCGAGCCGAACAAACGGTCTCGCGTGATGTCCATCGCCGGGGGGAACATGCCCCGGAGATGCGGACTCTGCGCGAACAGGCGGCCGTAGAAGTACGCGGCTGCTCGCTCCGCGACAGGCTCGACGACGGAGAAACTCTCTTTGACGAGGCGCGGATTCAACGACATGTATTGGTCCCACCCTTGTGACCGGAACAGGTTCTTCCGGTCTGCCGATCCACCTCCCTGACGGTTCCGGGTGAACGAGCGCGGCGGCCCCCCGGCTCATACCATCGCTCATTTGGGAGTCTTCCACTCGGAGATGGACGTCACAACTGATTCACCTCAAAGGAGACTGCCTGTAACGGGTGTGTCATCCTCCGTGACTACTGGTCGCGACATTTTCGGACAAGAAACGCGAATCCCATTCGCGTTGTCATGGGACGTCCTGACCCCTTGTGGAACGCGCTGTGAATCTGCCGCAAGAGGCCGGGATACGTGACAAAACCGAAATCATGTGCGCCATGATGGGCATGCCGTCGCGCGCAACTCACTGGAGACCCCATGGCCCGTCCGATCATTGGCATCACCAGCTACCTTGAGGCCGCCCGCTGGGGTGCGTGGGTGCGGGAGGCCGTGGTCTCCCCGCAGGGATACTCGCGGGCCGTGGAGAAGGCCGGCGGAGTGCCGGTCCTGCTGCCCCCGCTGCTGCCCGCCAACGCCGACGACCACCTGCGCGGCCTCGACGGTGTGCTGCTGGCCGGCGGCATCGAGCTCGACCCCGCGCTCTACGGCGAGCCCCGCGAGCCGCGGGTCGACGAGCCCCAGGCCCACCGCGACCGTTTTGAGATCGCCCTGGCCAAGGCCGCCGTCGCGGCGGGCAAGCCGGTGCTGGCGGTCTCGCGCGGCATGCACGTGCTGAACGTGGCGCTGGGCGGTTCGCTGATCCCGTGGCTGCCCGACGTGGTCGCGCACGACCGCCACGCGGGGGCGAGGCACACCGTGATCGTCAGCGTGTCCAGCAAGATCGGCAAGGCCGTCGGCGACCGCATCGAGGTGAACGCGCCCCACCACCAGGCGGTGAAGAAGCTCGGCCAGGGCCTGCTCGCGGTGGCGTGGGGCGACGACCAGATCGTGGAGGGCGTCGAGCTCCAGGGCCACCGTTTCTGCGTGGGCGTCCAGTGGCACCCGGAGCGCGGCGCCGACAACCGCCTGATGGAGTCCCTGATCGAGGCCGCCCAGCCCTTCTAAGGAAGGGGATGGCCGGATGTGCGCGGATCCGAACGGAATCACCCGGTAGTCAGACCGGGGCGCGTGCCGCCCCTGTTCTAGGGTGCGACCCATGACATTGCACGACCGCGCCCGCGCGTACCTGGACCGATTCCCCCCGGCCGTCGACTACGTCCCGCCGACCCTCGCCGAGATCCAGGAGAGCCGTCCCGTCGACGGCGACGCCGAGGGCCGGAGCCCGCGGATCCCGCTCCACGAGATCACCGGCACCGAGATCGCCGGGGTGCCGGTGCGGGTCTTCCGGCCCGCGCCCGGGGACCTGCCGGTCGTCGTCTACATCCACGGCGGCGGTTTCGTCTTCGGCAGCGCCGACGTCGACGACCCGATGTGCCGCGACCTGGCCGTCCGGACGGGCGCGCTGGTGATCTCGGTCGACTACCGGCTCGCGCCCGAGCACCCGTTCCCGGCCGCCGTCGACGACTGCTGGGCCGTGGTGGAGCGGGTCGTCCGCGACCACGAGAGGGTCGCGGTCATGGGCGAGAGCGCGGGGGCCAACCTCGCCACCGTCTGCGCCGCCCTCGCGCGCGACGCGGGCCTGTCCCTCACGCACCAGATGCTGATCTATCCGTGCACGGAGATGCGTACCGACACCCAGGGCTTCGAGGACCAGGGCCACCACAACTTGGAGACCGACCGGGTGGCCTGGCTGTTCGACCAGTACGCCGGGACGGCCGACCGCACCGACCCCCGCTTCGCCCCCGCGCTGCTGAAGGACAAGGAGGGCCTGGCCCCGGCCACGGTCATCACCGCCGAGCACGACCCGCTGACCGCCGAGTGCGAGCGGTACGCCGCCGAGCTCCACGCGGAGTACCGCTGCTTCGACGGCTCGCTCCACGGCTTCTTCGGCCTGCCCGGCTTCTTCCCCGAGGCGGCCGAGGCCAGGCAATTGGCCGCCGACCGGCTCAGGGCGTCGTTCTAGAACGACCGGGGCAGCCCGAGCACCTGCGTCGCCAGGTAGTTGAGCAGGAGTTCCTCGGTGACCGGCGCGACCAGCCCGATCCGGGCGTCGGCGAGCAGCCGGGCCACCGGGTACTCCAGCGAGTAGGCCATCCCGCCGTGGGTCTGGAACGCCGCGTCGGCCGCCTCCCAGAACGCCTGGGAGGCGGTCAGCTTGGCGATGTTGGCCTCGGTCCCGCACGGCTCGCCGCGGTCGAACAGCCACGCCGCTTTGTAGAGCATCAGCCGGGCCAGCTCGATCTTGGCCTTCACCCGCGCGAGCGGGAACGCGATGCCCTGGTTCGACCCGATGGCCCGCCCGAACACCTCGCGCTCCTTGGCGTAGTCGACGCCCACCCGCAGCGCCACCTCGGCCCCGCCGAGCGCGGCGGCCCCGAGCAGGATGCGCTCGGGGTTGAGGATGTCCCACAGCACGACGGCCCCGCCGTGCACCTCGCCCACCACGTTGGCGGCCGGGACCCGCAGGTCGTCGAGGAACACCATGTTGGAGGGCGTCGTGTTCGCCCCCATCTTGGGGATCGGCCGGTAGGACAGCGTCCCCGCCGCCACCGCCTCGGGCACGTTCACCAGCAGCACGGTCAGCCCGCTGGTGCGCGGCCTGGCCTCGGCGGCCGGGATGGTCCGGGTGACGAGCAGCATCCACGTGGCCCGCTGCACCCCGGTGATCCAGATCTTCTGCCCGTTGACCACGAACTCCGACCCGTCGAGCCGCGCCGACGTGGTGATCGCCAGCGAGTTCGACCCGGCGTCGGGCTCGGTCAGCGCGAAACAGGTCTCGATCTCCCCGGCCGCCAGCCGGGGCAGCAGGTCGGCCTTCTGCGCCGGGGAGCCGTGCCGGGCGATGGTCATGGCCCCGAAACCGGGCGTCAGCACGTAGGTGAACGCCGACCCGCCGGCCGACCCGGACGCCGACAGCGTCTCGGTCGCCACCGTGAGCTCCAGCAGCCCCTGCCCGCCCCCGCCGAACTCCTCGGGGACGGCGAGGCCGAGCCAGCCACCCTTGGCGAGCTCGGCCCACACCTCCTCAGGCCACTTCTTCTCCGCCTCGCACCGCTGCCAGTAGGCCATGTCGTAGTGGGAGCAGATCTCCCCGATGCCGTCCTGTACGGCCCGCGCGCTCTCCGGCAGCCTGAAATCCATGCCGCATTCTAGAACGTGTTCTCCCGAGGCCGGCGCGCGTGGTAGACGAACGCCGGAGGCAGGTTCGGCCACACCGTCCGCCCCATCACGACCTCCTCGAACGACCCGAACAGCGACCGCCGGATCCGCAGCGCGGGCGGCAGCAGCATCGCGTGGACGTAGGCGAACATCGTGAACGCCCCGCCGGGAGCCATCGACCCGAGGATCGCCTTCAGCAGGCTGTCCTGCAGCTTCGGGGAGAACGCGGCCCACGGCAGGCCGCTGATGATCACGTCGGCCTTGGCCACGCCCCGGTCGGCCAGGAGCGCCGGCAGCCCGCACGCGTCGTCGACGACGACCTCGACCCCGGGGTGCCGGTCGGACAGGTGCGCCGCCAGTTTCGGGTTGATCTCCACCGCGAGGTGCCGCCCCCGCCCGCCCAGCCGGCGCTGGATCTCGGCGGTGAAGGAACCCGTTCCAGGTCCCAGCTCGACCACCACGGGGTCGCCCTGCTCGGGGATCGGCACGCACACCGCCTCGGCGAGCCGCCGGGAACTGGGGGCGATCGCGCCGACGGACGCGGGGGAGCGCATGAACTGCCCGAAGAAGAGGGCTGATTCGTTGGCCATACCTGCAAGGTAGGCGTCCGGGCGAGGTATGTGAGCCGTCCGACCGGCCAACTGAGCGGCCACTTGGCGGAGGCGAGACGCAGCCGGCCGCAGGACGGTTGTGGCTCGCCCACTGAATCCGCCCAATAGACAGGGAGGGATACGGGCTACCATTTGGGCCGCTACCGTGCATTCATGTCATACCTCCGGTGGCGCGTCACCTGGTGGCCGGACCTGGTCCTGGCCGCCTCCGGTGTCGCGCTCTCGGCGCTCGCGAGCGAGTCGTGGGCCGGGGACCCGGCCCCGCGCGGCTACCAGGTGGCGCTGATCGCGGTCTGCACCGGCCTGCCGCTGGCGTTCCTGCGGCACCGGCCGGTCGCGGTCGCGTTCGCGCTGGCCGCGCTCCTGCTCGCGTTCGACGACGCGGGGTCGGGGCTGGCCGACGGCATCCAGATCCTGCTGCCGATAGTGGTCGGCGTGGTGGCCCGCGAGCGCACCCTGTTCTGGACGGCCCTGGCCGCCACCGCGGCATGCCTGGCCACGGCCGTCAACCTGGCCGACCCGGGCGTCGCGTTCACCACCAACTACTGGTACTACGTCGTCGGCATCGTGCTGCTGCCGGTCCTCATCGGCCGCTACCTGCAGGGGGCGGCCGACCGGCGCGACCGGGGCGAGGAGCCCGCGCCGCTGCTCGACGTGCTGTTCGCCGCCGGGGGAGTGGCCTACGCCGTGCTCGGCACCTGGTCCTACTGGGACGGCCACGACATGCGCGTCGGCGGGGTCGGCCTGCTGGCGGTGCTGTCGGGGCTGGCGCTCGGCGCGATCCGCTGGCTGCCCGGGGCGGTGCTGCTGTTCGAGAGCGCGCTCGTGCTGCTGGCCGACAACCTGGTGCCTCCCGTCGCCGACACCCTCAGGGTGGTGCTGTTCGTCGCCCTGGCGGTGTTCGCCGGCCAGGCCACCTGGCGCTGGCTGGGCGCGGGCTACCTGCTGACCTGCGGGGTCACCCTGGCCACGGTGATCGACTCGCGCGGCGACGTCACCGGCCTGACCTACGGGGTCGTCGCCACCATGGTGCTGGCCCCGGCGGCCATCGGGGCCTATGTGGGGGTCCGGCGTACCGCCGCCAGAAGAGAGGAGGAGCTGCGGGCCGAACGGGCCCGCAGCGACCGCCTGGCCGAACGCGAGCGGATCGCCCGCGAGGTCCACGACATCGTGGCCCACCACGTCGGCGCGATCGTGCTCCGGGCGGGCGCCGCCCAGTACGCCGGCGCGGGCGGCCCGGCCGCCGAGGCGCTGGCCGACATCCGCGACACCGGCCACCAGGTCCTCGACGACCTGCGCGGCCTGCTCACGGTCCTGCGCGACCCCGGCCCGGGTGGGCTGCCGGGCACGGCCCTGCCGGTGGCCGACCCCGACGAGGTCATGCGCGACGCCGCCGCCCGGGTGACCGCCGCCGGCATAGAGGTGGTGCTGGAGATCGCCCCCGAGACGGCCAGGGCCGCGCTGGTGGCGCGCGCGTCGGCGGCCCGGATCGTCCAGGAGGGTCTGACCAACGTGCTCAAGCACGCAGGAGAGGGAAGCCGGGCGACCGTGCGCGTCTCGGCCGATGACAAGGAGCTCGAAGTAGAAATCCGCAACACCCCCGGCAGGGCCCCGACGAACCTCCCGTCGTCCGGGCACGGCGTGGCCGGCATGCGGGAACGCACCCGCGCGCTCGGCGGACGGCTGACCGCGGGCCCGCTGCCCGACGGCGGCTGGCGCCTGGTGGCCACCTTCGTCCTGCCGGTGGAGGTGGGGAACCGATGATCCGGGTCGTGGTCGCCGACGACCAGGCGCTGGTCCGCGCCGGGGTCCGCATGATGCTGGAGGCCGCCGGGGACGTGTCGGTCTGCGGCGAGGCCGCCGACGGCAACGACGCCGTCCGCGTGGTCGAGCGCGAACGCCCCGACGTCGTGCTGATGGACCTGCGGATGCCGCGCGTCGACGGCCTGGAGGCCACCCGCCGGATCCTGGCCGCCCATCCCTCGGCCCGCGTGGTCGTCCTGACGACCTTCGCCGAGGACGAGAACGTGTACGCCGCGCTGCGCGCCGGCGCGACGGGCTTCCTGGTCAAGGACGACCCGCCCGACCGCATGGTCGACGCCGTCCGCCGGGCCGCCCACGGCGAGCAGCTGCTGGCCCCCTCGGTCCTGCGCCGCGTGGTCGCCCGCGCGCTCGCCGCCGAGGACCGGCGCGCCCCCGAGCGCCCGTCGTTCCTGACCGACCGCGAGATCCAGGTCCTCACCCTGGTCGGCGCCGGACTGTCCAACCAGGAGATCGCCGCCCGGCTCCACGTCGGGGTGACCACGGTGAAGACGCACGTCGCGGCGCTCATGGAGAAACTGCGGCTGCGCAACCGCACGCAGGTCGCGGTGGTCGCCCACCGGCTGGGTCTGGTCGGCCCCGACTTCAGTCCGGCCGACATGTAGGGTCGGGGTCGTGACTACCGGCGAGGACCGGATCTGGACGATCCCCAACCTGCTGAGCTTCCTGCGGCTGCTCGGCGTCCCGGTCTTCCTCTGGCTCGTCCTCGGCCCCAAGGCCGACGGGTGGGCGATCGCGCTGCTGATGGTGGCGGGCTTCTCCGACTGGCTCGACGGCAAGCTCGCCCGCGCGTGGAACCAGACGAGCAAACTGGGCCGCTTCATCGACCCGGCCGCCGACCGCCTCTACATCCTGGCCACCCTGGCGGGCCTGGTGCTGCGCGACATCATCCCGTGGTGGCTGGCCGCCCTCGTGATCGGCCGCGACGTCCTGCTGCTGTTCACGGTGCCGTTCCTGCGCCGCATGGGCTACGGCTACACGCTGCCCGTCCACTTCCTCGGCAAGGCCGCGACCGCCAACCTGATGTACGCCTTCCCGCTGCTGTTCCTCGCCTCCCACCCCGGCTGGTATGCGGAGATCTGCGGGATTTTCGGGTGGGCGTTCGTCATCTGGGGTACGGGTCTGTACTGGTGGGCAGGGGTGCTTTACGTGGTGCAGGTGCGGCAGCTCGCACGCGTTTCCTGAAGAGGGTGATCATCCCGTGAAGGCCGTGGTGATGGCGGGCGGGGAAGGAACCAGGTTGCGGCCGATGACCGCCAACCAGCCCAAGCCTCTTCTCCCCGTGATCAACCGGCCCATCATGGAACACGTGCTGCGGCTGCTGAAGCGCCACGGCTACACCGAGACCGTCGTGACCGTCCAGTTCCTCGCGGCGCTGATCCGCAACTACTTCGGCGACGGCGACGAACTCGGCATGACCCTCCACTACGCCACCGAGGAGAGCCCCCTCGGCACCGCCGGGAGCGTCAAGAACGCCGCCGACCGGCTGCGCGAAGACCGCTTCCTGGTCATCTCGGGCGACGCGCTCACCGACATCGACCTGACCGACATGCTCCGCTTCCACCGCGAGAACCGGGCGCTGGTCACCATCGGCCTCAAGCGGGTGCCCAACCCGCTGGAGTTCGGCATCATCATCGTCGACGACCACGGACGCATCCAGCGCTTCCTGGAGAAGCCCACGTGGGGCCAGGTCTTCTCCGACACCGTCAACACCGGCATCTACATCATGGAGCCGGCCGTCCTCGACGAGGTGCCTGCGGGGCGGTCGGTCGACTGGTCCTCCGACGTGTTCCCCAAGCTGCTGGAGCGCGGCGAGCGGCTGTTCGGCTACGTAGCCGAGGGCTACTGGGAGGACGTCGGCACTCATGAGAGCTACCTGAAGGCCCAGGCCGACGTGCTGGAGGGCCGCGTCAAGATCGACTTCGACGCGTTCGAGCTCTCGCCCGGCGTGTGGGCCGCCGAGGGCGCCTCGGTCGACCCCGAGGCGGTGCTCAAGGGCCCGTTGTTCATCGGCGACTACGCCAAGGTCGAGGCCGGGGCCGAGCTGCGCGAATACACCGTGCTCGGCAGCAACGCGGTGGTGAAGGAGGGCGCGTTCCTGCACCGCGCGGTCGTCCACGACAACGTCTACGTCGGCCCGGCCGCCAACCTGCGCGGCTGCGTGATCGGCAAGAACACCGACGTCATGGCCGCCGCCCGCATCGAGGAGAACGCGGTCGTCGGCGACGAGTGCGTCATCGAGGCCGAGGCCTACGTCTCCAGCGGCGTCAAGATCTACCCCTTCAAGACCGTCGAGGCCGGGGCCGTCGTCAACACCAGCGTCATCTGGGAGTCGCGCGGCCAGCGCAGCCTCTTCGGCCCGAGGGGCGTCAGCGGCCTGGTCAACGTGGAGATCACCCCCGAGCTGTGCGTACGCCTGGCCAGCTCCTACGCCACCACCCTCAGCAAGGGCGACACCGTCGTCACCAGCCGCGACGGCTCCCGGGCGGCCCGCGCCCTCAAGCGCGCCGTCATCAGCGCCCTCAACGCCAGCGCGATCAACGTGGTCGACCTGGAGGCCGCCGCCATGCCGGTGGCCCGCTTCCACACCTCCCGCGAGACCGTGAAGGGCGGCATCGCCCTGCGCACGACCGCGGGCGACCCCCAGAGCGTCGACATCGTCTTCATGGACGAGACGGGCGCCGACCTCTCCCAGGCCGCGCAGCGCAAGCTGGAGCGCGTCTTCTCCCGGCAGGAGTACCGCCGTGCCTTCCCCGGCGAGATCGCCGAGCTGTCCTTCCCCGCCCGCGCCCTCGACACCTACTCCCGCGACCTGGTCCGCTGCGTCGACATGACCGGCGTGAAGGACGCCGAGATGAAGGTCGTCGTCGACTGCGCCGGGGGCACCTCCTCCCTCGTGCTGCCCAGCCTGCTCGGCCGGGTCGGGGTCGGCGTCCTGACCGTCAACAACCGGCTCGACGACGCCTCGCCCACCGAGACCTTCGCCGAACGCCGCCGCGACCTCCAGCGCCTGGCCGAACTGGTGGCCTCCTCGCGGGCCGCGTTCGGGGTCCGTTTCGATCCGGTGGGGGAGCGGGTCTCCCTCGTCGACGAGAAGGGCCAGCTCATCAGCGAGGAGCGGGCCCTTCTCGTGGTGCTCGACCTGGTGGCCGCCGAACGCCGGGGCGGGCGGGTGGCCCTGCCGGTGACCACGACGCGGGTCGCCGAGATGGTCTGCCGCTTCCACGGCGTCCACGTCGACTGGACCGCCACCAGCACCGACGCGCTGACCACGGCGGCCCGCCACCCCGAGATGGTCTTCGCCTGCGACGGGCGCGGCGGCTTCATCGTGCCGGAGTTCGGCCCCACCATCGACGGCCTGGCCGTCTTCCTGCGGCTGCTCGGCCTGGTCGCCCGCACCCGCCTGTCGCTCAGCCAGATCGACGCCCGCATCCCCGAGACCAAGCTGCTGCGCCGGACCGTGCCGACCCCGTGGGCCCACAAGGGCGCGGTCATGCGCTCGGTGGTCGAGGCCGCCGAGGGCGACCGCATCGACACCACCGACGGCGTCAGGGTCGTGGGGGAGGACGGGAGCTGGGCGCTCGTGCTGCCCGACCCCTCAGAGGCGGTCACGCACCTGTGGGCGGAAGGTCATGACATGGACACCGCTCAGTCGCTTCTCGAACGCTGGGCCGACGTGGTCGAGCGTGCCGCCGGTTCGGCATGAAACGATAGCCTGACCGGGAAGCGGTGATCACATGTGGTTGGTGTGGCGCCATGGACCGTGGCCGGTGCCTGACGATAGCGTTGGGTGGCCATTGTCCGGCGCGTCTGCCTTGACCTTTGTGCCTGATCAGCGTAAGTTTCGGCATTCGCAAGTTTGAGCTAGTCGTGAGAGAGGCCGAGCCGTTCGATGCCCAGCGTCTACTGCACGCAGTGCGGTCACCCCAACCCCGAGGATGCCCGTTTCTGTTCGCGATGCGGTTCGCCGCTGAGCTCCCCGGCCCCTGCTCCGGCACCTCCGCAGAACCCCTACGCGACCGGTCAGGGCTTCGTGCCCGACAACACCTCCACGATCTCCCTTGAGGCGATCGAGGAGGCGACCGGCCAGGGCCTGCTCCCGGACCGTTCCGCGATCGAGCAGCTGCCGCCCGGAACCGCTCTCCTCGTCGTGATGCGCGGCCCCAACGCGGGCAGCAGGTTCCTGCTCGACAGCGACCTGACGACGGCCGGCCGCCACCCCGAGAGCGACATCTTCCTCGACGACGTCACCGTGTCCCGGCGTCACGCCGAGTTCTACCGGCGCGGCGGCCAGTTCACCGCCCGTGACGTGGGCAGCCTCAACGGCACCTACGTGAACCGGGAGCGCATCGAGGAGTTCCCCCTCGCGGGCGGCGACGAGGTGCAGATCGGGAAGTTCCGGCTGGTGTTCCTGACCCGGGGCTGATCATGGGCGCCGAGGCGGCCAGGGCCTACATGAGCATCGGAGAGGTGCTCGCCCAGCTTCAGGGCGAGTTCCCCGACGTCACGATCTCCAAGATCCGGTTCCTGGAGGGCGAAGGGCTCATCGAGCCCGAGCGCAGCCCCTCCGGCTACCGGAAGTTCACCCCCGGCGACGTGGAGCGCCTGCGGTTCATCCTGACCGCCCAGCGCGACCGCTATCTGCCGCTGCGGGTGATCAAGACGCAGCTCGACGAGTCGGCCCGCCCCCGGGGGGTCGACAGCGAGCCGGTCACCGTGCGGCTCAGCCGTGAGGAGCTGCTGGCCGCCGCCGAGATCGACGAGGAGACGCTGGCCGAGCTGGAGGACTACGGCCTGATCACCCCGTCGGCCCGGTTCTACGACGAGGCCGCCCTCGAGATCGCCCGCAGCGTGGGCGTGCTGGCCGGTTTCGGCCTCCACGCCCGTCACCTGCGCGCCGTCAAAGCCGCCGCCGAGCGCGAGGCGGGCCTGGTCGAACAGGCCGTCGCGCCGCTGCTGCGCCGCCGGGCCCCGGGCGCGATCGACCACGCCGGGGAATCCGCGCGGGAGATCACCGGGTTGTTATTACGTATCCACGCCGCGCTGCTGGAAGGGGCCGTCCGCGGCTCACTCGGCCGTTGACGCGGGTCCGGCGCGTGGGTGTTACGTTGAATGCCTGGTGAGTTGAATACCTGGTGAAATGCCGCATCCCGGAGAGTGAGCGCCTGTGTTGCAGATGGAGTTCGTGGGGGTCCGGGTGGAGATGCCCTCGAACCAGCCGATCGTCCTTCTCAAGGAGGCGAACGGCGACCGCTACCTGCCGATCTGGATTGGCATGACCGAGGCGACCGCCATAGCGCTCGCCCAGGCAGACGAACCGCCGCCCCGGCCGCTGACCCACGACCTGTTCCGCAACGTGCTGGGCGCGCTCAAGGTGTCACTCGAACGCGTCAACATCGTCGCGCTGCGTGACGGGATCTTCTACGCCGACCTCGTGTTCTCCAACGGCGTAGAGGTAAGCGCGCGTCCTTCCGACTCCATCGCGCTGGCCCTGCGGACCGACGCGCTGATCTTCGCCAGCGAGGACGTCATGCGCGAGAACGGCGTCAGCATGGCCGATGACCAGGAGGACGAGGTCGAGAAGTTCCGGGAGTTCCTGGACAACATCAACCCTGAGGATTTCGGCCGTGCCGGTTGAGTTGAGGGGTTATCTCACCTTCACGACGCGCCGGGGGCGGTCGTTGACTGTGCCTTTCCCCAGTCCTACGGTGCAAGGGAATCCACGGTTGTAGTTCGCGTACCCCCAGATCAGACCGTGGGATGAGAGAAAGCCGGAGGTCCGCAGTGGCGGTCAGCAGCGGCGAGGGTAACAAGGCCGACCAGCACGACGCGGTTCAGCGTGAGTCGGCGCGGGAGCGCGCCGGCGAGCAGGGTCTGCTGTTCGACGAGCGGCCCGCGGCGGTGCGTGACGACATCGGCTACCGCGGCCCCACGGCCTGCTCCGCCGCCGGGATCACCTACCGCCAGCTCGACTACTGGGCCCGCACCGACCTGGTGCAGCCGACCATCCGGGCGGCCCAGGGCTCCGGCTCCCAGCGGCTCTACAGCTTCCGCGACATCCTGGTGCTCAAGGTCGTCAAGCGGCTCCTCGACACCGGCGTCTCCCTCCAGCAGATCCGCACCGCCGTCCAGCACCTGCGCGACCGCGGGGTCAACGACCTCGCCCAGATCACCCTGATGAGCGACGGCGTCAGCGTCTACGAGTGCACCTCCGCCGACGAGGTCATCGACCTCCTCCAAGGAGGGCAGGGGGTCTTCGGCATCGCCCTCGGCCGGGTCTGGCGAGAGGTCGAGGGGTCACTCGCGGAGCTGCCGGGGGAACTCGCGGTCGGCCCCGACAGTGACGCGGCCGACCACCCCTCAGACGAACTGGCCCAGCGCCGGAGGGCTCGCAAGACCGGTTGAGACTCCAGCTCCCGGGTACCGGTAAGGTTGAGGTAGCCATCGACCCTGCGCGGGAGAGTCCTCACCAGCCGTTATGCGGCGAGGTGAGGCGCCGAAGGAGCAAACCTCCCCGGAATCTCTCAGGCACCCGGTACCGCCAGGCGAGGCAGCTCTGAAAAGCAGGCCCGCCGTCCAGGCGGCGCCTCACCGAAGGGGAAAGCCGGCCTCATCTGGCCGGTGAAGCTCTCAGGTCCCATGACAGAGGGGGAGACCGCCCTGGTCTCGCCTGCCCTGGAGTTCCTGTCATGACCGACCGCACACCGCTCCGTGACCTGAACGCCCCGCCGTTCGCCACCCGCCACATCGGTCCGTCCGACGCCGCCCAGGCCCGCATGCTGGAGGCCGTCGGCTATGAGACCATCGCCGACCTGGTCGCGGTGGCCGTCCCCGAATCGATCCGCACCACCGGCGCGCTGGGCCTGCCCGCCGCCGTGTCGGAGCCGGAGGCGCTCGCCGAACTGCGCGCGCTGGCCGCCCGCAACACCGTGCTGACCTCGATGATCGGCCTGGGCTACCACGACACGATCACGCCCGGCGTCGTCCTGCGCAACGTGCTGGAGAACCCGGGCTGGTACACCGCGTACACGCCCTACCAGCCGGAGATCTCCCAGGGGCGCCTGGAGGCGCTGCTCAACTTCCAGACCGTGGTCAGCGACCTGACCGGCCTCGACGTGGCCGGGGCCTCGCTGCTCGACGAGGCCACCGCCGCCGCCGAGGCGATGACGCTGGCCCGGCGGGCCTCCAAGGTCAAGGCCGACGTCTTCGTCGTGGACGCCGACGCGCTCCCGCAGACCAAGGCGGTGCTCGCCACCCGGGCCGAGCCCCTCGGCATCACCCTCGTCGAGTCGGACTTCTCCGGCGACCTGCCCGAGTGCTTCGGCGTCCTGGTGCAGTACCCGGGGGCCTCCGGCCGGGTGGCCGACTTCCGTGAGCTGGCCGCGGCGGCCAAGGCGGCCGGGGCGGTCGTGACCGTGGCGGCCGACCTGCTGGCGCTGACCGTGCTGGAGGCCCCCGGCACGCTCGGGGCCGACATCGCGGTCGGGTCGTCGCAGCGCTTCGGCGTGCCGCTCGGGTTCGGCGGGCCCCACGCCGCGTACATGTCGGTCCGCGAGGGCCTCCAGCGGCAGATGCCCGGCCGCCTGGTCGGGGTATCGCTGGACGCCGACGGCCGGCCCGCCTACCGGCTGGCGCTGCAGACCCGTGAGCAGCACATCCGCCGGGAGAAGGCGACCAGCAACATCTGCACCGCCCAGGTGCTCCTGGCCGTGATCGCCTCCATGTACGCCGTCTACCACGGCCCCGAGGGGCTGCGCCGGATCGCCCAGCGGACGCACCGGCACGCCGCCGTGCTGGCCGCCGGGCTGCGCGCGGGGGGCGTCGAGGTCGTCCACGACGAGTTCTTCGACACCGTGTCGGCCCACGTGTCGGGCCGCGCGGCCGCGATCGCCGAGGCGGCGCGGGAGCGCGGGATCAACGTGCGCCAGGACGGCGCCGACCGGATCGCGGTGGCCTGTGACGAGAAGACCACCTCCGCGCACCTGAGCGCCGTCTGGGCGGCCTTCGAGGTCGACGGGCTCTCGGTGGACGATCTGGACATCTCCACCGACGACGCGCTGCCCCAGGGGCTCCAGCGGACCACCGACTACCTGACGCACCCGGTCTTCCAGGCCTACCGGTCGGAGACGGCCATGCTGCGCTACCTGCGCAAGCTCCAGGACAAGGACATCGCCCTCGACCGGTCGATGATCCCCCTCGGGTCGTGCACGATGAAGCTCAACGCGACCACCGAGATGGAGCCGATCACCTGGCCCGAGTTCGCGTCGATCCACCCGTTCGCGCCGGCCGGCCAGACCGGCGGCTACACCGAGCTCATCGGCACCCTGGAGGGCTGGCTGGCCGAGGTGACCGGCTACGACGCCGTCTCGATCCAGCCCAACGCCGGGTCGCAGGGCGAGTTCGCCGGCCTGCTGGCCATCCGGGCCTACCACCACGCCCGTGGCGACGCCGGGCGCGACGTGTGCCTGATCCCCTCGTCGGCCCACGGCACCAACGCCGCTTCGGCCGTCATGGCGGGCATGCGGGTCGTCGTGGTCGCCTGCGACGCCGACGGCAACGTCGACATGGCCGACCTCGACGCCAAGATCGCCAAGCACGCCGACCGGCTCGCCGCGATCATGGTGACCTACCCGTCGACCCACGGCGTCTACGAGGAGACCATCGTCGAGCTGTGCGCCAAGGTCCACGAGGCCGGCGGCCAGGTCTACGTCGACGGCGCCAACCTCAACGCCCTCGTCGGCCTGGCCAAGCTGGGCGAGTTCGGCGCGGACGTGTCCCACCTCAACCTGCACAAGACCTTCTGCATCCCGCACGGCGGCGGCGGCCCCGGCGTCGGCCCGGTCGCGGTCAAGGCCCACCTGGCGGAGTTCCTCCCCGGTCGCGGCGTCGTCGGCCCGGTCTCGGCCGCGCCGTTCGGCTCGGCGGGCATCCTGCCGATCTCCTGGGCGTACGTCCGGATGATGGGCGCAGACGGTCTCCAGGCCGCGACCGAGCAGGCGATCCTGTCGGCCAACTACCTGGCCCGGCGGCTGGCCCCGCACTACCCCGTCCTCTACACCGGGCGCGAGGGCCTGGTGGCCCACGAGTGCATCGTCGACCTGCGGGCGATCACCAAGGAGACCGGCGTCACCGTCGACGACGTCGCCAAGCGGCTCATCGACTACGGCTTCCACGCCCCGACCATGTCGTTCCCGGTCGCCGGGACCCTCATGATCGAGCCCACCGAGTCGGAGGACCTGGCCGAGCTCGACCGCTTCGTCGACGCGATGGTGGCGATCCGCGCGGAGATCGGGAAGGTCGCCTCCGAGGTGTACGACGCCAAGGACAACCCCCTGCGCAACGCCCCCCACACGGCCGACGTGCTGACGGCCGACGAGTGGGACCACCCGTACACGCGGACCGAGGCCGCCTACCCGGTGGCGACGCTGCGCGACCAGAAGTACTGGGTGCCGGTCCGGCGGATCGACCAGGCGTACGGCGACCGGAACCTGGTCTGCGCCTGCCCGCCGCTCTCCTCCTACGAGGACTGAACCCCTGGCCCTTCCCTGGAGGGGGAGACAGAAACCCATCACCTTCAGCATGTCTGCCGCCTAATGGGGGACCCGGTCGTTAGGATCTTCGCAATCCCTTTCGGCCCGGTTCCCTGGAGGCCCCCCGAGATGACGGCCATCGACTCCGGACGGCAGATCGACGAGGCCCGGCGCCTCTACGACGCCGGGGATCTCGACGCCGCGGCCGCGATATTCGCGACGCTGGCGTCCGACGCGGCGGGCCCCGACCAGGCGAGCGCCGCGGTCGGCCTGTCGGTCACGGCCGAACGCATGGCCCAGATCCTCCTGGAGGAGAACGCCCCGGCCGAGGCGGCCGACCTGCTCCTGCAGGCGCTGGCCGTCCCGGGGGTCGCCGACGCGGCGCGGCTGCGGGTCCTGCTGGGCATCGCCCACCTGGAGATGGCCTGCGCCGAGTTCGAGGTGGCGGTCGAGGCCGGGCCCGACGCCGACACGGCGGCGCTGGCGATCGAGCTGCTGGCCCGGACGCTGCCGCTGCGCGGGCGCGACGCCGACGCCGAGACGGTCTGGAGCTACGGCCTCGACCACGAGGACGCCGACCTGGCGGCCCAGGTGGAGATGCGCCGGGGCCGGGCGTAGAAACCCGAAAAGGCGCCGGGGCGGCGGGATGCCGCCGTCGGCGCCGGGTGTGACCGGTGTGACCGGTTGACGTTGCTGGGCTAGGGGCGCTTGCGGCGGATGGCCGCGGCCATGTTGACCAGGACGATGCCGCCCCAGGCCAGCAGCAGGCCGAAGCTGCCCGCCTGGCTCGCCGCGATGGCGGTCAGCGGGATGCCGATGCCCAGCGACCCCAGGGCGATGGGGATCTGGCTGTTGTCGGGCTTGGCGGGCTTGACCTCCTGGCGTCGGGCCACCTCGGCTTGGACACGCGCGGTGATCTCGTTGTCGAGTTTCTCGATGAACGAGTCGACCAGGGCGTCTTCGTAGGCCGGCCCGAGGTCGCGCCGGGCCGCCAGGGTGGCGCGCAGGTCCTCATGCGGGAGAGATGTGTCAGGCACGTCCCCAAATCTGACACAACCCCTCCGGGGGCGTCATCATCCATTCGGATGACACGACCGTCATGCGGCCGGTGGACCCGCGATAACGTGCGGTTATGGAGATCGACACACCTCACGGGCCGGGCCGGGCCGAGATCGACGAGCCGGGGTCGGCGGGCATGGTCCTGCTGCTGACCCACGGGTCGGCCGGGGGAGTGGACGCGCCCGACCTGCTCGCGGTGCGCGACGCGTGCCTGAGGGAGGACATCGCCGTCGCCCGGATCACCCAGCCGTTCCGTCTGAGGGGGGCGCGGGCGCCGGGGTCGGCGGTCAGGCAGGACGAGAGCTGGCTCGCCATCGCCTCGGTGATCAAGGAGCGCTTCCCCGGATTGCCGGTCGCCCAAGGGGGGCGGAGCAACGGGGCCCGGGTCGCCTGCCGTACCGCCGGGGACGTGGGGGCCGTCGGGGTGGTGGCGCTGGCGTTCCCGCTGCATCCGCCCGGTCACCCGGAGAAGTCACGGGTCGCCGAACTGCGGGGTGCGGGGGCCGGGGTGCTGGTGATCAATGGTGACCGGGACCCGTTCGGGGTGCCTGATGAGGCGGACGCGGAACGGCTGGTCGTCGTGCCCGGAGACAATCACGATCTCCGGAAGAACCCCGCCCTGATCGGGGCGGAGGTGGCGCGCTGGCTGGTGGCGCGCCGGTGATCCCCCGTGGAAGGCGCGCGGTCAGGCGGCGGTGACGGCCATGTCGGTCGGCCGGTGCGGGGCGATGATCGCGCCGCTGGGGAGCAGTTCGCCGGTGTCCTCGAAGAGGACGACGCCGTTGCAGAGGAGGCTCCACCCTTGTTCGGGGTGGGCCGCCACAGTGCGGGCGGCTTCGCGGTCCTGCGCTTCCGCGTGAGGACAGCAGGGCTCATGAGGGCACATCGCCGGGGCTCCGTGTCTTTCTCTTGTCGCTCGTGATGTGGGTCCGCCCAGCGATGTGGGGGACGAGCGGTATGGGGTTGAGTTGACGCAAATTGGCCTACACCACTTCTTGGCCTCCACCAGTGTGCGCCAGGTCACTCCACAAGGACATAGCCCGTTCGGACGATTTCGCCCACACCCTGGTAGGGGGGTGTGATCATGTGTGTGACCTAAGACACAAGGGTGCCCGATGCACGATAACACCCCAAGCGCGACACGCCGTCAGTCTGGTAAATGACCCGTTACGAACTCTCCAGCCCGCTGAGCACGGCGGTCAGCCCGCGCTCGAAGTCGGCGTCGCCCGTGGCCACCCGCGCCTTCTCCACCTCGGCGTCGGGGTCGGCCCAGCCGGAGGCCTGCATCTCGACCGCGACGGCCCCGTAGACGTAGGCGCGCAGGGTGTGCACGGCCTCCTGGGGGCGGCCGAGACCGGCGTCCCTGAGCTGCTCGACCTGGCTCGACATGGCCAGCAGGGCCATCCCCTTGGGCGGTTTGGTCAGCGCCAGGGACAGCACCCCGGGATGCTCCAGCAGGGCGGCCCGCGCCGCGCGGGCCCAGTCGCGGGCGATCTCCTGCCAGGGGGCCTCCCTCGGTTCCACCTGCACGGCGGTCACGTGTTCGGCCAGGGCGTCCATCAGCGCCTCCTTGCCCCGGGGGAGGTGGTGGTAGATCGCCATCGCCTCCACCTGGAGCGCGTCGCCCAGCCGTCGCATGGTCAACCGGCGCAGCCCCTGCCCGTCGGCGATGTGGAGGGCGGCGTCGATGATGCGTTCGCGGGAGAGGGGCGTCGGAGGTCGCTTGGCCGGCATGCGATCATCCTGCCATCCCGGCCGGACAGGGGAGGGTCTACGCTGTCGACCAGTGCGTTTCAATCAGGACTGAGAGGTTGACGATGGCGTTTTTCCGTCCGCGGGTGAGCCGGGAGGCGGAGGTCAGGTACCACGCCGACCAGGAGATCACCAAGAGCTACGGTGACCTGCTCGACAAGGCCCGCCAGGCCGAGGCCCACCTGCGCGCCCGCCGCGCCGCCGGCGCCCCCGGAACCGAACTGCGCGCCGCCGGGATCGCCTACGACGAGGCGCTCACCGCCGCGCTGCGCGCCGCCGAGGCGGCCCAGCGGGCGACCTTCGGCGTGAAGGCCTACGACGACCGCATCCGCCGTCGCAAGGGCCGGGCGACCCCCGAGGGCGCGAAGTGGACGACCGAGGTGAGCAAGCTGCGCACCCTCCGCGAGGAGAACCGGCTGACCGGTATCGTGCGGCTGCCGCGTCCGGCGACGGCCTCGGCCCGCTGACAGATACCCACCCGGAATATCCGGGGCGTCAACGGACCGGCACGCTGCGCCGTCTAAGGATTACCTTGGGGTCAGGGAGGCCGGAGAGATGCCCGGACGGGTGAGATACGCGGCGGGCCGGCCGTGCTGGGTCGAGGTCGGCACGACCGATCTCGCGCTCAGCGAGCAGTTCTACCACGGCGTGTTCGGCTGGGACTTCGAGCCGCGCGGGCGCACCGCCTCGACGGCGCTGCTGCGCGGCGAACCGGTCGCCGGGCTGGGCCCGGCCCGTCCCGGCGGGCCGGCCTGGCTGGTCCACATCGCGGCCGACGACATCGACGAGTCGACCCGCCGCGCCGACGACGCCGGGGCCCAGGTCCTCGACGGGCCCGAACGCGTCTACGACGAGGGGCGCGAGCAGGGCTGGCGGACCGTGCTGGCCGATCCGTCGGGGGCCGAGTTCGCCTTGTGGGAGGCGGTCGCGCTGGAGGGCGCGGGCGTGCGCGGCACGCCGGGGGCCTTCTGCTGGACGGAACTCGCCGCCCGCGACGCCGACGAGGCGGCGGCCTTCTACGGGAGGGTCTTCGGCTGGACCGGCCGCCGGGCGCCCTTCCTGAGCGGCAGCGGCAGCTACACCGAGTTCGACCTCAGGCGGTCGAAGACGACGGTGGCCGGAATGGTCGAGATGACCGACTCCTGGCCCGCGGAGATCCCGCCCCACTGGATGGTCTACTTCGCGGTCGCCGACTGCGAGGAGTCGTGCCGGGTCGTGACCGGCCTCGGCGGGACCGTCACGGTCCCGCCGTTCGACCTGCCCTCCGGCTGGGCGGCGGTCGTGGCCGACCCCGCCGGGGCCGTCCTGTCGCTGATCGAGCTGACGTCGTGAGAGAGCCGGCCCGGTCGAGCGAGGTGATGGCCGGGCCGGCCGAGGGGCGGTGCGGGTCGGGGAGCGGGACCCCGTACCGGGAGGTTCTCTAGCTCGCCCAGTCGAGCAGCGGCCGGGCGTTGCTGGGGTGGCGGAGCTTGGAGAGGGACTCCTTCTCCAGCTGGCGGATGCGCTCGCGGGTCAGGCCGAGGTGCTTGCCGATCTCGTCGAGCGTGTGGGGCTTGCCGTCGGCCAGGCCGAAGCGCAGGGCCATGATCTTGGCCTCGCGCGGCGACAGGTTGTTCAGCACGCCCTTGAGCTGCTCGGCCAGCAGCTGCCGGTCGACGACCTCGGAGGCCTCCAGCGAGTCGACGTCCTCGATGAGGTCGCCAATGCGGGTCTCGCCGTCCTCGCCGATGGTGCTGTCGAGGCTGATCGGCTGGCGGCTGGTGCGCAGCAGCTCCTCGATCTGGTCGGGGGTCTTGTCGAGCTCGACCGCCAGTTCCTCGGGGGTGGGTTCCCGGCCGAGGCGCTGGTGCATGTCACGCTCCACCCGGGAGAGCTTGGAGAGCATCTCCAGGACGTGGACGGGGAGCCGGATCGTCCGGGCCGAGTCGGCGAAGCCGCGCTGGATGGCCTGGCGGATCCACCACATCGCGTAGGTGGAGAACTTGAAGCCCTTGGTGTAGTCGAACTTCTCCACGGCCCTGATGAGGCCGAGGTTGCCCTCCTGCACCACGTCGAGCAGGGCCATGCCCCGGTCGGTGTACTTCTTGGCCACGGACACGACCAGGCGGAGGTTGGCCTCCAGCATGTGGTCCTTGGCGCGGCGGCCGTCCTCGATGACCCATTCCAGGTCCTCGCGGGCCGCGGCCGACAGGTGCTCACCGCTCTCCTCGGCCGCGTCGAGCTTGTACTCGGCGTACAGACCGGCCTCGATGCGGCGGGCCAGCTCGACCTCCTGGGCGGCGGTGAGCAGGGTCCGGCGGCCGATCGACTTCAGGTAGGTGTGGACGGAGTCGCCCATCGCCGAGGAGGTGTCGTCGAGGTCGCCGACCGCGTCGGCCACGTCGGCCTCGGTGACCTCGTCGTCGTCCTTGACGGAATCCTTGCCGGGGGCTTCCTTGACAGGGGACGTAGTCTTCAGAGTGTCGTCGGTGGTCTCGGCCAGGCTCACTCCGGCCTCGGTCAGGCCGCGCAGGATGCCACGGGCCTTGGTCGCACTCACGTTGGCGTTCACGAACGCCTCGCGCAGTTCGGTCAGGGAAAGGCGACCCTGCTTCCGCCCCCGCTCCAGGAGCTGGTCGAGAGTCGTCGGAACTGCCTCGCGCACGGGCGGGCTAGACGCCACGGCGGTTCGGGGCATGAGGACACCTCCTCCTTCGCGGAGATCAAAAATTCGTCGTCAGTGAGTTCTCGGCAACGCCTGGGCGCCCATACGCCACCACGGCTGCCTTAGTAAGAACGCCAACGCCGGATATTTGTTCCCGTGTTACCTAAACCGCACGGAAACCGGGGTGCCGGTCAGTTGAGGGTGACCTCGACCCGGGGGATCTCCATGGGCTCGGCCCGCTCGAGGTTCTCGGGGGTCCAGTAGCCGCCGACCTCCTCGGGGTCGGACTCCAGCTCCCTGACCACCACGTTGGAGGGGACCGGCTCGGGCTCAGGCGCCGGGGTCGCGGTCTTCTCACCCTCGACGGTCTTCAGCAGGCGCTGCTGCTCGAACTCCAGCCGCCCGTCGGCCGCGGCCGCGGCCACGCTCAGGCCACCGACGACGATGACACCGACGATCCCGGCGGAGATCAGCATCTTCGGAGTCGGGATCATGGATCTGCGTCCTTTCGTCGGGCCACCTGATCGTATGACGGATGATTGTCACACTTGGTTCCGTATGGCGACCATATCGGGTTTGCCGTTGGGGAGCAGGGGAAGCGCCGTGACCTGGACCAACACCTTCGGGGCGGCGTAGGCGGGCAGTTCCGATTTGGCATGGCTGCGGAGCTCGGCCAGGGTCGCCTCGCCCGCCACGACGGCCACCACCACCTGCCCCCACTCGGGGTCGGGACGCCCGATCACGACCACCTCCCGGACCTTGGGGTGGCTGGCCAGGACGTCCTGGACGACCCCCGCGACCACCTTCTGGCCGCCCGTGTTGATCACGTCGTCGGCCCGGCCGAGGACCTTCAGGCGGCCGTCGTCCAGCTCGCCGAGGTCGTTGGTGGTGAACCACGGGCCCGTGTGCCGGGGGCCCAGGCGCAGGCCGTTGAGGAGCATCGGGCCGGCGATCATGATGCGGCCGTCGGGGCCCAGTTTGAGATCTACATTGTCAAGGGGGCGGCCGTCGTACACGCAGCCGCCGCAGGTCTCGGTCATGCCGTAGGTGGTGAAGATCCGCGGATGGCGGCCGAGCAGGTCGGGGCCGGCCGCCGCGCCGCCCAGCAGGATCGTGGTGAACGCCGACACGTCGGGCAGGCGGCGCAGCTGCGTGGGGACCAGCGAGACGTGGTCGGCGCCGGAGGCCATGACGGCCGACGGATCGAAGGTCTCGTGGACGATCGGGTCGGTGCCGCACAGCAGCGCCCGGGTGATCACTTGGAGGCCCGACACGTGGGAGGGCGGCAGGCAGCACAGCCAGCGGTCGCCGGGCTCGGCGCCGATCCGGTCGAGCGAGGCCCGCGCCGAGGCCAGCAGCGCCTCCGCCGAGAGCTCGACGCCCTTCGGGACGCCGGTGGACCCCGAGGTGGCGATGACGACGGCGGTGTCCTCCTGGGCGGGGACGCCCTCCGGGAGCGCGGTCGTGCCGCCGGGTGTGGTGACATGGGTGGGCCGTAGCGTGTCGAACAGCGCCGTGACCGCCCGTGGGGGCAACGATGGCGCGACCGGCAGGACGGCCGGGCCGCTGCCGTCGAGCGCGGCGGCCACCGCCTCGGCGAGGGCGGGGCCAGGGGGCAGGACAAGTGCGTGCACCGGACGATCGACCACCTGGTCAGGGTAGCCGGGCCGGTGCGGGAGAGCGGGGAGGGTGGCGTGGAGCTGCGGGTGTTCCGGATTCCGATGACGGTCCGGTTCCGGGGGCAGACCCGGCGGGAGGGCGTCCTGATCAGGGGCCCGCACGGATGGGGCGAGTTCTCCCCGTTCCCGGAGTACGGCCCGGCCGAGTGCGCGCGCTGGCTCGCCTGCGCCCGGGAGGCCGCCTTCGAGGGCTGGCCCGCACCGCTGCGCGAGGCGATCCCGGTCAACACGACCGTGCCGGCCGTCGGGCCGGAGAAGGCCGCCGCGATGGTGCGCGCGTCGGGCTGCGCGACGGCCAAGGTCAAGGTCGCCGAGGCCGGCCAGACGCTCGCCGACGACCTGGCCCGGGTGGAGGCGGTCCGCGACGCGCTGGGGCCGGGCGGGCGGATCCGGGTCGACGCCAACGGCGGCTGGGACGTCGACGAGGCGGTCCGCGCGATCAAGGAGCTCGACCGGTTCACGCTGGAGTACGCCGAGCAGCCCAGCGCCACCCTCGACGAGCTGGCCCGGGTCCGGCGGCGGGTCGACGTGCCCGTCGCGGCCGACGAGTCGATCCGCAAGGCGGAGGACCCGCTCAAGGTCAGGGCCGCCGAGGCGGCCGACATCGCGGTGGTGAAGGTGCAGCCCCTCGGCGGGGTGCGCCAGGCGTTGCGGGTGGTCGAGGCGTGCGGTCTGCCGGCGGTCGTGTCGTCGGCGGTGGAGACCTCCGTGGGCCTGGCGGCGGGGCTGGCGCTGGCCGCCGCGCTGCCGGAATTGCCGTACGCTTGCGGACTCGGGACCATGTCGCTCTTGGCCGGGGACGTCGTCGCCGATCCGCTCGTCGAGGAGCGAGGGGTCATCCGCGTGCGCCGTCCCGAGGTGGACGACGACGCCCTGGCGCAGTTCGTGATCGAGTCGCCGGAGTGGATCCGGCGGATGGAGGGGGCCGCCGTGTGAACCCGGCTACCGCGCTGGCGACCGTACTCGTCGATGAACTGGCGCGGTGCGGAGTCACCGAAGCGGTGGTCGCACCCGGTTCCCGGTCCGCGCCCTTGGCGCTGGCGATCCACGACGACCCGCGGGTCCGGCTCCACGTGCGGACCGACGAGCGTTCGGCCGGTTTCCTCGCGCTGGGCCTGGCCAAACGGCTGGAGAAGCCGGTCGCCGTGATCACGACGTCGGGCACGGCCGCCGCCAACCTCCACCCCGCCGTGATCGAGGCGAGCGAGGCGGGGGTGCCGCTGCTGCTGCTCACCGCCGACCGGCCGCCCGAGCTGCGTGGCACGGGCGCCAACCAGACGATCGACCAGGTGAAACTGTTCGGCTCGGCCGTGCGGTGGTTCGCCGAGATCGGCGTGCCCGAGGAGCGTCCGGGGCAGGTGGCCTACTGGCGGTCGCTGGCCTGCCGCGCCTACCAGCGCGCCGAGGGGCCGGGCGACCCCGGTCCGGTGCACCTCAACGTGGCGTTCCGGGAGCCGCTCGTCCCCGACGGCGACGACGACTGGCCCGAGACGCTGGAGGCGAACGGGCCGTGGGTGCGGGCCAGGGTGGCGCCGCCGTCCTCGGCGCTGCACATCCCGGCGACCCGGCGGGGCGTGCTGGTCGTGGGCGACGGCGCGGCCAACGTGCGGCGCTACGTCGCGGCGGCCGGGATGGCCGGGTGGCCGGTGCTGTCGGAGCCCAACGGCGGCGGCCGCTACGGCGACACGGCGATCTCGACCTACCACTTCCTGCTCGGCACCCCCGGCTTCGCCGAGGCCCACCAGCCCGACGTGGTCGTCACCCTCGGGCGTCCCGGGCTGTCCCGGCCGCTGATGGCCTGGCTGAAGCGGGCGCAGGAGCACGTCGTGGTCGCCCGCGACCTGACCCGCTGGCCCGACCCGACCCGGTCGGCCACCCAGGTGGCGCAGGCCGTGGAGATCCCGGTCGCGGCCGGCGGCGACCAGTGGCTCAACACGTGGCGGCGGGCCGAGATGGCCGCCCGCCACGCCGTCGACGACGTGCTCGACGCCGGTGGGCTGAGCGAGCCCCGGCTGGCCCGCGACCTGGCGGCGCTGATCCCGAACGGGTCGCTGCTGTTCTGCGGCTCCTCGATGCCGATCCGCGACCTCGACCAGGCCATGCGGCCCCGGCGCGGGGTGCGGCTGATGGCCAACCGGGGGGCGTCCGGGATCGACGGCCTGGTCTCGACGGCGGCCGGGGCGGCGCTGGCCCACCACGGGCGCGCCTACGCGCTGCTGGGCGACCTGTCCTTCCTCCACGACCACAACGGCCTGGTCATCGGGCCCCGGGAACCCCGGCCCGACCTGTGCGTCGTGGTGGTCAACAACGACGGCGGCGGGATCTTCTCGCTGCTGCCGCAGTCGTCGCTCGGCGGCTCGTTCGAGCGGATCTTCGGCACCCCCCACGGCGTCGACCTCGGATATCTCGCGGCGGCGACGGGCACCTCGTACACCGTGGTGACCGACCCCGACGACCTGGAGAAGGCGATCCGCGGCGAGGGGCCCCGCCTGGTGGAGGCCCGCACCGACCGGAACTCCAACGCGGCCGTGCACGTCGCCATGCGCGACGCGGTGCGGGCCGCGATCAGCTAAGGAACTCTGATGCACCTCGAACAGTGGCTGGAGCGGATCCCGGACCTCTGGGTCTATGTCGTGGTCGGTCTCGTCATCGGGATCGAGAGCCTCGGGATCCCGCTGCCGGGGGAGATCGTGCTGGTCAGCGCGGCTCTCATGGCGGCGAAGGGGTTCGTCGACCCGGTGCTGGTCGGGGGGTGCGCGATCGGCGGGGCGATCGTCGGCGACTCGATCGGCTTCTACATCGGGCACCGGGGCGGACAGGGGCTGTTCGACCGGCTGGGGCGGCGCTTCCCCCGGCACTTCGGGCCCGGCCATGTCGACCGGGCCAAGACGCTGTTCCGGCGCTGGGGCGTGTGGGCGGTGTTCTTCGGGCGGTTCGTCGCGCTGCTCCGCATACTCGCCGGGCCGCTGGCGGGGGCGTTGCACCTGCCCTACTGGCGCTTCCTGTGCGCCAACGTGCTCGGGGCGATCGCGTGGGCCGGGGGGACCACGGCGGTGGTCTTCTATCTGGGCATCGTGGCCGAGAAGTGGATGAGCCAGGCGTCGTGGGTGGCGCTGGTCGTCGTGGTGGTGTTCGGCGTGGTCAGCGTGGTGTGGGTGCGGCGGCGGACCCAGTCGTAATCGGGCGTTCACCATCGAAAAGGACGGGCCGGTATTCCCTACTATATTGACAGGTTTTGGGGGTATTTCTACGATGAGAGGAACTGATCGAGAGGAACCCCATGTCAGCGAAGCGGTTTGCCGTCCTGCGCGGCGACGTCCCGCGACCGTCGGTCTCTCCTGAAACCGGAACGGACACCCGCGACCTCTTCCGGAGCGCCTTCCGCCGGCACGCCGCCGGGGTGGCCGTCGTCACCACGGCGGGCCCGGTCGGTTTCACCGCCACCTCGCTGGCCTCGGTCTCGGCCGAGCCCCCGCTGGTCACGTTCGGCATCGGGCTCGGCTCGTCGAGCTGGCCCGCGATCCGCGACCAGGACAGTTTCGTCGTCCACATCCTCGGCGAGTCCCAGCGCGACCTGGCCGCCCTGTTCGCCCGCAGCGGGGCCGACCGGTTCGGCCCGGAGACGGCCTACACCGCCCTGCCCACCGGCGAGCCCGTCCTCCACGGCGTGGCGGCGTGGCTGCGGTGCGAGATCAGGGAGCGGTTCGTGGCGGGGGACCACCGGCTGGTGGTCGGCCTGATCACCGAGGGGGAGACGGTCCCCGGCCGCCGGCCGCTGCTCTACCACGACGGGACGTTCGGGTCCTTCGCCTAGGCGGGATAGCCTGGCGCGGTGCCGTACAAGACCCTCGACGACGTGGTCGAACACGAGACGGAGGTGCGGCGGTCGCGGTTCGTCTGCGCCGTCGCGCCCGCGCCCTCGGAACAGGCCGCCCGCGAGTTCATCACGGCCCACCGGGCGCTCTACGCCGACGCCACCCACAACTGCACCGCCTACGTGATCGGCGCCGGCGCGCGCCGCTCCGACGACGACGGCGAACCCGGCGGCACGGCCGGCACCCCGATGCTCGACGTGCTGCTGAAACGCGGCTACGCCGACGTGGTCGCCGTGGTGACCCGCTACTTCGGCGGCGTCCTGCTCGGCGCGGGCGGGCTCGTGCGCGCCTACGGCGGCGCGGTCGGGGAGACCCTCGACCGGGTCACCCCGGTGACGATGGTCGAGGCCCGGCTGGTCACGGTGTCGATCGACCACGCCCACGCGGGCCGGCTGGAGAACGACCTGAGGGGCCGCCACGACGTGCGCGCCGTCACCTACGGAGCCGAGGCGGCCTTCGACGTCGCGGTGACCGACCTCGGGGGGTTCGAGGAGTGGCTGGCCACCGCGACGGCCGGACGGGCGAGGGCGTCAGCCGGCGGCACGCTGTTCGTGCGGGCGGAAGACGCCTGAACACAGGACCACGACGATCCCGGCGACCGGCACCAGCAGCAGCCCGAGCCGGAGCGAGCTGGCGTCGGCGACGAGCCCGACCAGCGGCGGGGTGAGCAGGAACCCGGCCCGCAGCAGCCACGACAGCAGGGTCAGCCCGGTGCCCGGCCGGAAACCGGGAAGCTGGTCGGCGGTGTGCATGGCGCCGGGGATGAGCGTGGCGCTGCCGAACCCGGCCAGCCCGAACCCGGCGATGGTGCCGGGCACGCTCGGGAAGGCCAGCGCGAGCCCGATGCCGAGCGCGATGAGCAGCCCGCCGGCCTGGGCGACCGTGCGCTGCCCCCACCGGTCGACGAACCGGTCGCCCAGCGCCCGCCCGACGAACTGCGCGCCCACGACCGCGACCAGGCCGAACGCCGCGATGCCCGGCGCCGCGCCGAGCGACCCCGACAGGTAGACGGCGGCCCAGGTGCCCCCGGCGTCCTCGACGGTGGCGCCGCAGATCGCGATGACCGCCAGCAGCGCGAGCGCGCCGTAGGCGACCGTCCTGACCGGGACGGCGGGACCGTCGGTGACGGCCGCCTCGATCGGGTCCTGGGGTTCGGGGCCGGGCAGCAGGAAGCGGTAGGCGACCAGGTTGACGATGACGAACGTCACCGCCGAGATGGTCAGGTGCAGCCCGAGCGACAGGCCGAGCGCGGCGGCCGCGCCGCCCATGAGCCCGCCGGTGACGGCTCCCAGGCTCCAGATGGCGTGGAAGGAGTTGATGATCGAGCGTCCGTAGAGCCGCTGCACCCGCAGGCCGTGGGTGTTCTGGGCGACGTCCACGACCGAGTCGAGCGCGCCGACCGCGAACAGGGCCCCGGCGAACAGCGCCCAGCTGGGCGCGAGACCGGCGAGCAGCACGAACCCGCTGGTCAGGATCATGCCGCCGACCGCGACCCGGGACGACCGCAACCGCCGGATGAGGATCCCGGCGAGCAGCCCCGAGGCCAGCGACCCGGCGGGCACGGCGGCGACGGCGAGCCCGAACTGGGCGTTGGACAGCTCCAGCGACTCGATGATGGCGGGGTAGCGCGGCATCAGGTTGGCGAAGATGGCGCCGTTGGTGAGGAACAGCAGGGCGACCGCGACCCGGGCACGGCGTTCGGCGGGGGAGATCAGGGGAGCCCTCCAATTAAGGGGAGTCGCGTCAGCCTTCGAGGGCGTACTGCATGGCGCGGAACTTCGACTGGGCCTCGGCGAGCTCGGCCGCCAGGTCGGATCCGCCCATGATGCCGCATCCTGCGAAAAGGCGGGCGCGCGGCCCGTCGAGCTGGGCGCAGCGCAGCGCGATGCCCCACTCGCCGTCGCCCCGGGCGTCGATCCAGCCGACCGGCCCGGCGTAGCCGCCCCGGTCCATGTTCTCCAGCTGGGGGATCAGCGCGAGCGCGTCTTCGGTCGGGGTGCCGCCGACGGCGGCCGTCGGGTGGAGGGCGGCCACGACGTCGAGGACCGACGCGCCGTCGCTCAGCCTGCCGGTGACCCGGCTGGCCAGGTGCTGGACGTTGGGCAGCGACAGCAGCTCGGGCGAGGCCGGCACGTCGAGCTCGGCGCACAGCGGCTTCAGCGCGGCCTCCACCGAGGCGACGGCGCACGTGTGCTCGTAGCGGTCCTTGGGGGAGTCGAACAGCGTCGCCGGGTCGGCGCCGCTGGGGATCGTGCCGGCCAGCACGAGCGACTCGATGGCCTGGCCGGTGTGCCGCACGAGCAGCTCGGGCGTCGCGCCGATGAGGCCGCCGACCGAGAAGGTGTAGCACTCGGGGTAGCGCGCCGCGAGCCGGGCCAGCGGGACGCGCGGGTCGATGTCGGCCTCGGCGGTCGCGATGAGGTCGCGGGCCAGCACGACCTTCTCCAGCCCGCCCGATGTGATGTTCTTCACCGCGGTCGCGACGGCGTGTTCCCAGCCGGGCGCGGTCAGGGCGCCGTCGGAGTAGCGGATGCGGCCGGGCGGGGTGGCCGGGGTCACCAGCCCGAGGTTCTCCTCGCCGACGGTGGTCAGCCACGCCCGGCCGTCGCGGCGGGCGACCACGACACGCGGCACGACCAGCACCGACCCCGCCGAGGCGGGGTCGAAGGTGAAGCTGCCGAACGCGACGGGACCGGAGCCGGGACGGCCCACCTGGTCGTCGATGTCGGTGTGGCCGAACGCGGTGGCCAGCCAGTCGCGGGCCCAGGCGAACCGGCCGGGGCCCGGCGGTATCGTCACCCGCAGCGCCTCGCCCCACGCCACCAGGCCGTCGCCGTGGTGCACCCACGAGTAGGACGCGGGGCCGGGGAGCAGGGAGATGAGGTCACCGGGGTCGCGAACCGGGACCGTGCGGACCGGGAGCGGGGGATGGAGTCCGAGGGCGACGCTCACCTCACCCACTTTACGCAGAAACTGAACGTGTTCGACATCGGGGGCCCATCGGCCGCCCGCGGGTGTCAAGACCCGATAGCAGCTTGGTCATGGAAGAGACGCCTGCCGCCTCGGTAATAGAGCCTGGCCGTTCGTGATCTCTACCTTTGGCTCCCGGAGGTGTCCATGATCAAGAAGATCACGCCGGTGGTCGCTGCCGCCGTGCTGCTCGTCTGGCCGGGAACGGTCCAGGCGGCCGCCCAGCCGATCACGCTGGCGGCGCTCGGCGACTCGATCAGCGCGGGCTTCAACGCCTGCGGGTGGTACGTGGCGTGCACGTCGCGCTCGTGGTCGGCCGGTGACCACAAGGAGATCAACAGCCACTACCTGCGGCTGCTCGGCGACGGCGCGGACGTCAGGGGCCGCAACCGCAACTTCGCCTACAACGGCGCGACGAGCGCGGACCTGATGGAGCAGATGGAGGAGGCCCTCAAGGCCAAGGCCGGCTACGTGACGATCCTCATCGGCGCCCAGGACGCGTGCGTGCGGACCGAGCAGCAGATGACCCCGGTGGCCACCTACCGGGCGCGGGTCGACGCGGCGCTGGCCAAGCTGGCTCCGACGGGCGCGCAGGTCCGCATCGTCAGCATCCCCGACCTCAAGCGCCTGTGGCGGGTCGGCAAGGACAACGCGATCGCGCGGGCCTTCTGGGGCATCGCGCGCATCTGCCAGACGATGCTGGCCAACCCGACCTCGACCGCCCAGAAGGACGAGGACCGGCGCGACCGGGTCCGCGCCCGCGTGATCGCCTACAACGAGGAGATGGGCAAGGCCTGCGCCGCCTACGGCCCGAACTGCCGCTACGACGACGGCGAGGTGTTCAAGTTCCCGTTCACCCTGTCGATGGTGAGCAAGTGGGACTACTTCCACCCCAACGCCGAGGGCCAGCGGACGATCGCCCGGCTGTCCTTCCGGACCGTGGAGGCGCCGGTCTAGACGGTCTAGAGCCAGCCGTTCCGCCGGGCCACCCCGGCGGCCTCGACGCGGTTGCGGGTCCCGGTCTTGCCGATGGCCGACGACAGGTAGTTGCGCACCGTGCTCTCCGACAGGTGCAGCCGGGCGGCCAGGTCGGCGATGGCCGCGCCGTCCCCGGCGATGGCCAGGATCTCCCGTTCCCGTTCGGTGAGCGGGCTCGGCCCGGCCGACAGCGCGGCGGCGGCCAGGGCGGGGTCGACGACCCGCTCGCCCCGCAGCACGCGGCGGATGGCGTCGGCGAGCTCCTCGACGGGCCCGTCCTTGACGAGGAACCCGCGCGCGCCGGCGTCCATGGCGCGGCGCAGGTAGCCGGGCCGGCCGAACGTGGTGAGGATCAGGACCCGGCAGGCCGGCAGCCGGTCGCGCAGGTCGGCGGCGGCCTCCAGACCGCCCCGGCCGGGCATCTCGATGTCGAGCAGGGCGACGTCGGGGCGGGCCTCCAGCGCGGCGGGCACGACCTCGGTCCCGTCGCCGACCTGGGCGACGACCTCGATGTCGGGTTCGAGCCCGAGCAGCAGGGCCAGCGCGCCGCGCATCATGCCCTGGTCTTCGGCGAGCAGCACGCGGATCACGGACCGGCTCCTTCGGGGATGTTCACGAGCAGGCGGAATCCACCGCCGGGGACGTTCTCGGCGGTCAGCCGCCCACCGGCGGCCTCGACGCGTTCGCGCAGGCCGCCCAGGCCGTTGCCGACGGCCTTCGCCGCGCCGACGCCGTCGTCGGTGATCTCCAGCTCGGTCGCCTCGCCCAGCCGGACGGCGATGCCGCACGTCCGGGCGGAGCTGTGCCGGATGACGTTGGTCACACCCTCCCGGACCGCCCACCCGAGCAGCGCGTCGGTCTCGGGGGTGAGCGCGGTGTCGGCGGCCCGTACGGTCAGGTCGACCCCCGCGTCGGCCAGCGCGCCCCGGGCGGAGGCGAGCTCGGCGTCCAGCCCCCGGCCCCGGTAGCCGGTGACGGCGGCCCTGACCTGGGTGAGCGCCTCGCGGCCGATCTTCTCGATGTCGGCGGCCTGCCGGGCGGCGGCCTCGCCGTCACGCGGGGCGAGCCGGCGCACCACCTCCGCCTTGACGACCATGACCGACAGGGTGTGGCCGAGCAGGTCGTGCAGGTCGCGGGAGAACCGCAGGCGCTCCTCCGAGACGGCCACCCGGGCCAGCTCCTTCCGGGTGGTGCGCAGCTCCGCGATGGTGTCCCAGAGCTGCACGATGATCCAGGGCACCAGCCCGGCGACGAACACGCCCCAGCCGGAGAAGACGATGGACATGCCGTCGTACCCGCTCCGGGCGGCCGACAGGACCGCGACGCCGGTGATGGGCACAAGCAAGGCCACGCCGGGCCACTTCCGGACGATGGCGCCGGTGGCGACCGCGCTCATCGTGAGGGTGAAGGACCAGGAGCCGCCGAAGGCCAGCGCCGCCGCCGAGCTGGTGGTCACGAGCAGCGCCAGGGCGAGCCGCGACTGGCGGCGGGCGGTCCACACGTACAGTGCGGCGATCGCGGCGACGGCCGCCCAGCGGAGGATCGAGGGCCGGGCGACCGTTTCCAAGACGGGGAGGACCATGAGGAGGATCCAGAAGGTGAACCCTCCCTGACGGCTCGTCATGCACTCCTCCCGGCACGGCGGAAACCGTACAAAGCGTAGAGGGTGAAGGCGGCGGTCCACCCCAGCAGAGTGAGCAGCGCGCGCGGCGAGGGGGCCTCGCCGAACAGCACCGCGTAGGGCAGGTGCGTGTACGCCGCCACCGGGCTCCACTCGCTGACGGCCTGGAGCCACCCGGGGAAGCCCTGGGCAGGGAACCACAGGCCGCCGACGATCGACAGGGTGAGATATCCGGCCAGGTTGGCGGCGGCGGAGTTCTGCGGGCTGAGCAGGTAGGCGTTGCCGAGGGCGAAGAGGCTGAACGGGATGGTCCCGACCCACAGCAGCGCCGTCACCGCGACCCACTCGAACGGCGTGAGCGGCACCCCGTTGGCCAGCCCGCCCGCGGTGAGCACGAGCAGGATCGACGGCACCACGATGATCGCCCCGGTGGCGGCCTTCCCGGCGATCACCCGCCAGGGCCGGATCGGCAGCACCGCGAGCTGGGCGAGCCATCCGAGCGCCTTGTCCTCGCTGGTCCCGGTCCCGTTGCTGAACGCGCCGCCGAGCGCGCCGTAGGCGGCCATGGCCACCATGCTCCACGCCGCCGCGGCGGCCTGCGCCTCGGCGGTCTGCGCGCCGAGCCCGAGGTTGCTGAACAGCAGGTACATCACGACGGGCAGCGTGAGGCTCATGACGATGAAGCCGTGGTCGCGCAGCATCTTGCGGACCTCGAGCCGGATGTAGGCGGTCATGTCACTTCTCCTGGGGGACGAAGGGGGGTGGTCAGGCCAGGCGGCCGGAGACCAGGGCGAGGAAGGCGTCCTCCAGGTCGCCGCCCTTCTTGATCTCCTCGCCGGTGCCGTCGGCCACGATCCGGCCGTGGTTCATGACGACGATGCGGTCGGCGAAGCGGTCGGCCTCGTCGAGGTGGTGGGTGGAGAAGACGACGGTGCGCCCGGCGGCGGACAGGCCGTCCCAGAACTCGCGGCGGGCCTCGACGTCGAGCCCGGCGGTGGGCTCGTCGAGCACCAGCAGCTTCGGGTCCCCGGCCAGGGCCATGGCGAACCGCGCCCGCTGGCGCTGCCCGCCCGAGAGCCGGTCGACCCGCTGCCGGTCGAGGCCGGTGAGGCCGGTCTGGGCGACGATCCGGTCGTAGGGGAGGGCGTGGGGGGAGACGGCGCGGGCGAACCGGATCAGTTCCCGGACGGTGACCCGGGGCGGCATCCCGGCCTCCTGCTGCATGACCCCGACGAGCCCGGCGTTCAGCGCGGGCCGGGGCTCCTGCCCGAAGAGGGTGGCGCTGCCGGCGTCCGGGGGGAGGAGGCCGAGCAGCACGTTGATGGTGGTGGTCTTGCCCGCCCCGTTGGGGCCGAGCAGGGCGAGGCGCTGACCCTGGGGGACCGTCAGGGTGAGGCCGTCGACGGCGAGAACGTGCCGGTAGGCCTTGCGCAGGCCCTGGATGACGATGGCGTCGGTCATGGGAACGACGTTATTTCCGCCGCTCGCGGCCCTGTAGGGAGCCGAATCCCTGATTCGGCGGTACGAAAGTCCTGTTAGAGATCTACTTTGTAAAGGCGTCAGCCGCCGAACAGGTCGAGCTGCTCCGGTTCCGGAGCCCGCGCCGGCGGGACGGGCTGCGGCCGCGTCGCGCGCTCCCTGATGCCGTGTCTGCGGGCGAGCTCCGCCACCTGGGCGGTGATCCTCTGCTGGTAGGCCTTCGGCGCGTAGGCCCCGCGCCCGTAGAGCTCCCGGTAGCGCGGCACCAGCCTCGGGTGTTCGCGCTCCAGCCACTGGAGCCACCACTCGCGCGCGCCGGTGCGCAGGTGCAGCACGAGCGGGCTCAGCCCGGTCGCGCCCGCCTCGGCGATCTCCTTGACGGTCGCCTCCAGCTGGGCGGGGGAGTCGGTGAGGTAGGGCAGGATCGGCGCCATCAGCACCGAACACGGGACGCCGGCCTCGTTGAGCGCCGCGACCGCGCCCAGGCGGGCGCGCGGGCCGGGAGTGCCGGGCTCGGTGGCCCGCCAGGCGGCCGGATGGGTCGTGCCGATCGACATGGCGGTGGAGACGCGGGTGCGCGCGGCGGCCTCGGCGAGCAGGTCGAGGTCGCGGAGGATGAGCGTCCCCTTGGTCAGGATGGAGAAGGGGTTGGCGAACTCGGTGAGGACCCGGATGATGCCCGGCATCAGCCGATAGCGCCCCTCGCACCGCTGGTAGGGGTCGACGTTGGTGCCCATCGCGATGGGCTCGCCCCGCCAGCGCGGCCCGGCGAGCTCCCGGCGCAGCAGGTCGGCCGCGTTGGTCTTCACGACGATCTTCGTGTCGAAGTCGTGGCCGGCGTCGAGGTCGAGGTAGGTGTGGGTGTTGCGGGCGAAGCAGTAGACGCAGGCGTGGGTGCAGCCCCGATAGGGGTTGAGGGTCCATTCGAAGGGGACCCGGCTGGGACCGGGGACGCGGTTGACGATGCTCCGGGCCTGGATCTCGTAGAAGGTGACGCCGCGGAACTCCGGGGTGTCGATGGTCCGGACGACCGCACCCCTGGTGATCAGGGCGTTGTCGGGCCGGTCGGGGATGAGTTGCAGGTTGTCCCAGCGCATCCCATGATTGGAACATCTGTTCGATCATGATCGCAACGGAAAGCGCGGGCAAATCAGGCCCCACCAAACGGCTAACGATCTTCTTTAGGGGGAACGACCTCCGCACACACCTTGCATCCCTGGGAGGTGCGCCATGTCCTGGTCGCAAGACGAGGAACGGATGCTGGCGATGATCGAGCGGCACCTCACCGACGAGGATCCGAGGCTGGCCGCCCGTTTAGAGTCGTTCAACGAGCGGGTGGTGCGGGGCGAGCGCAATCGCCGCCGCACCGACGACAAGAGACGCCGGTGGCGGCGGTCGACGGTGGTGATCGCGGTGAGCTGGTTGCTGATCGCGACGTTGATCGCGACGCTGCTGGTGATGGCCTTCCACAACGAAGCCGCGGCGGTGCCCTTCTAGTTCGAGCCGTCCGTGGTCTCTTTTCTCCGTTACGGCTCCCGCACGCCCGCCGCCGCCCGCCGCCCCCGGTCCCCGCCGCACCCGGCGCCGGCCGCCCGCTCCCGCCCGCGCGCCATGACGGACAGGTGAGACGCCCCGTCGTTCTTAAATGCTTTGTCCGGGCCGCGATCCCGTGCGTAGGGTGCAGCGCATGGCTTCCCATTTCTGCTGCCCCGTTTTCATCCGCATCCGTCACAGCCGGGCTCTGGCCCGCTAGCGGACGCGATCATTTGCTGAACTAAAGGGCAGTTTCGCGTCCCCGGCGCGCCCAGGGCCCTTCGAGACCCGATTCCTCTCGAAGACCCTGAAAGGGCATTGCTGTGGCGCAGAATTTCGCGCACGGAAACTATTCGCACACCCAGAAGAAGGCCAGGAACAGCGGCGGGGGTCGCACGCCCGTCGACGGCGCGCGGCGGGACCTGTCGCAGAACTTCCTGGCCGACCGGCACGCGGTCGAGCTGATGGTGAAGGCCGCCGCCCCGGAAGGGCTCGTCCTGGAGCCCGGTGCGGGCGAGGGGGCGCTCACTTTCGCGCTGGCCGAGGTGGCCACGCGGGTGATCGCCTACGAGATCGATCCCCGGTTGGCGGGGCGGCTCGCCGCCCGTACGAAGGACAACGAGAACATCGACGTGGTCAGAGGTGATTTCACGCGTGCGCGGATACCACGGGAACCGTTCGCGGTGGTGGGGAACATTCCATACTCGGTCACTTCGAAGATGGTCGACTGGTGTCTACGGGCGCCGTCTCTATCGTCGGCGACACTTCTGACCCAGCGGGAGTACGCCCGCAAGCGTTCCGGCGACTACGGCCGGTGGAGCCTGGTCACGGTGGAGTCGTGGCCGTGGTTCGACTGGCGGCTGGGGCAGACCGTCTTCCGGGAGTCGTTCCGGCCGGTGCCCTCGGTCGACTCGGCGATCCTGCGGATCGACCGGCGGCCGGAGCCGCTGGTGTCCGACCGCCGGTCGTACCGTGAGCTGGTCGCGCTCGGGTTCGGCGGGGCCGGGGGTTCGGTCCGGGCGTCGCTGAGGTCCCGTCACGACGGGGTGGACGCGGCCCTGCGGGCGGCGGGCGTGCCCTACGACGCGGTGGTGGGACACGTCCACCCCGACCAGTGGGTGACCCTGTGGCGGCGCCTGATCAGGTGAGCCAGATCGCGGCGAGCCGGCGGGCCGCCAAGGGCGGTGGCGTGGCGCGGAGCATCGCGTCGCGCAGCCAGGCCCCCGGCCCGGTCAGCGTGGTCAGCCGTGACTGGCGGCTGGAGGCGAGCATGATCCGGTTGGCCCGGGGACGCCGTTCGGCGTCGTAGCGGCGCAGCCGTTCGGCCGCCTCCTCCGGTCCGGCGCCCTTCAGGTGCCGGACCAGCGCGGCGGCGTCCTCGAAGGCCTGGCTGGCTCCTTGCCCCAGGTCGGGGGTCATGCCGTGGGCGGCGTCGCCGAGCAGCGCGACGGTCCCCTTCGTGTACGAGTCCAGCGGCCGCGCCAGCCGGCTGATCGGGTCGACGTGGATGTCGGGCCCTGCGGTCGCCCGCAGAAGGGCGGGCACGGCCGGGTGCCAGTCGGCCATGAGCCTGGCCATCCCTTCCCTGGCCTCCTCCGCCGCCGGGACGGTCGCGGGCATGGCCGCGTCGGTGAACCAGTAGAGGCGGTCGGCCCCGAGCGGGAACAGGCCGAACATGGCGCCGCTGTGGCGGTCGATCAGGATCGCGGTGAGCAGGTCGTCGACGCCGGGCGGACGGGGCAGGGTGCCGCGCAGGTCCAGGCGGCCGGTGCGCCGGGTTCCCGGGTGGCCGGGGAAGAGGCGGGCGCGCAGGCGGCTGTTGATCCCGTCGGCCACCACGACCGCGTCGGCGGTGACCGACGCGAGGTCGTCGACGGGCGTGCCGGTGCGGACGCGGTCGAGGGGCAGCCGGGCGCGCAGCGCGCGGTGCAGGACGGCGCGGTCGACGACGACGGTCGGGCCGTACCGTTCCTGCGCCTTGACGGCGTCGGTGACCAGGAGCGGCCGCCCCTTCCGGTCGCGGAGACCGCCCTGCGCGGTCGGCATGACGTGTTCGCGGAGAGGGCCGGCCAGCCCGAGCGTGTCGAGGGCGGCCAGGCCGTTGGGCATGACGACCACCCCGGTGCCGGTCTCGCGCAGCTCGGGGGCGCGCTCGTGGAGGGTGACGTCGTGGCCGGTCAGATGGAGGCCGGTGGCGGCCGTGACGCCGCCGAGCCCGGCGCCGATGATGGCGATCTTCATGGGGGGTCCCGTCATTCACTACGGTCGTACTACTACGCCTATTGGTAACATGACCGGGTGCCGCCCTCCAATCCGGACCGCCGCCGCGCGCTGACCGACGCCGCGATCCGGCTCCTGGCCTCCTCCGGGGTCCACGGCCTGACCCACCGCACCGCCGAACGCGCCGCCGGCCTGCCGACCGGCACGGCCTCCAACTACTTCCGCAACCGCGAGGCGCTGCTGGTGGCCGCCGCCGAACGCGTGGTGGAGCTCCACCTGACCGACATGGACGCGGCGGCCGAGCACCAGGTGGGCGAGCCCGACCTGGCCGAGCTGCTGACGGACTCACTGCTGGGCGCGGCGACCGTGCTGCGCGACCGCTACCTGGCCATCTTCGAACTGCGGCTGGAGGCGGTCCGCCGCCCCGAGCTCAACCGGGCGCTGGAGGGCCTCCAGGCGGCGGCGACCGTCTTCACGACCGGCCACCACGCCCAATTGGGCCTGGCGATCCCGCCCGAGAGGGTGCCCGCGCTGATGGCGCTGTACGGAGGCGCGCTGTTCACCCTGGTCACGGCCCCGCCGGGCACGGTCACCCGGGAGGGCGTCGAGATGATCGTGCGGGCGATGGTGTCCGGCGGAGCGCCGGACTAGGGCTCCTGGCGGGTGATCGACGGGTGGAGGGCGATGACCACGCGGTGGTCGCGGCCGCCCGGTGACTGTTCGTCGTGGTAGCGCGACACCAGGGACGCCACGGCGGCCGACAGCTCCTCGGCGAAGGCGGCGCGGTCGCGGGCGCTGGCGAAGCGGACGGTCCCGTCGACGGCGAACGTCGCCACCTTCTGCTGGGCGCGCTCCGAGCGGGTGATCAGGGTCCCGACGTCCTTGACGAGCTGGGCGGCCAGGGCCAGCAGCCACGCGGCCGACAGGCGGTCGGGGCGCTTGGCGGGGTCGGGTTCGACGGCGGCCAGCGCGGCGGGGGAGATGACGTAGGCCCCGGCGGTCGCGCGCATGACGCGTTCGGTCACGTTGCCCTTGCGGCGCTCCTCGACCAGCTCGACGAGGCCGTGCTTCTCCAGCGTCTTGAGGTGGTAGTTGACCTTCTGCCGGGGCAGGCCGATCTTGGCGGCGAGCTGGGTGGCCGAGCCGGGCAGCGAGAGTTCGGCCAGGATGCGGGCGCGGACCGGGTCGAGGGACACCTCGGCCGCAGCCGCGTCGTCGATGACCGCCACTTCGAGCATGGGCTCAGCGTCTCACCGACAAAAATATTTGTCAAAGGCCGCGCAGGAAGTCGGCCGCCACCGGCGCGGCCACCTTGCCGCCGCCTCCGCCGCCCTCCACGACGACCGCGAACGCCACGTCGCCCCGGTAGCCGTGGAACCACGCGTGGGAGGGCAGTTCGGGGCCGCTGCCGTATTCGGCCGTGCCCGTCTTGCCGTAGGCGCCGCTCGGGAGCCCGGCCGCCTTGGCGGTGCCCTTGGAGACCACGGCGCGCATCATGGCCCGCAGGTCGTCGGCCACGCCGTCGGGCAGCGGGGTCTCCTCGGCCTTCTGCTTCAGGCCCGGCACCAGGGTCGGCGGACGCCAGGTCCCGTCGGCGACCGCGGCGGCGACCGAGGCCATGACCAGCGGGCTGGCGATGATCTTCGCCTGGCCGAACGACTCGGCGGCCAGCTCGGCGTCGGAGGTCGCCTTAGGCATGCTGCCCTTGGTCGCCGGGACGCCGATGTTGAGCGGCTGGTTAAACCCCAGGCTGCCGGCGATCTCGTAGAGGCCCTCGGCGCCGAGGTGCTCCTCGGCCAGCGGCGCGAAGGTGGTGTTGCAGGAGTAGGCGTAGGAGTCGCTGAAGCTGATCGTGCCGTATTCGGCGTTGTCGCTGTTGCGGATCTTGAGGCCGCCGACGTTGGCGTTCTCCGGGCAGGTCACGCTCTCGCCCGGCCCGACGCCCTTGGCCAGCAGGCCGGCGGCGGTGACCGTCTTGAAGGTCGAGCCGGGGGCGTACTGGCCGTTGAGGGCGCGGTTGAAGTCGCCGCGGTTGTTGGCGATGGCCAGGATCTCGCCGGTCGCGGGGCGGACGGCCACCAGCGAGGCGGGCTTGTCGAGGTCGCGGATGGCGTCGGCGGCGGCGTTCTGGACGTTCATGTCCAGACTCGTTCTGACCGGCTCGCCCTCCTTGCCCTTGATCGACTCCAGCGGCTTGTCGCCCGCCATGACGTCGGTGGTGGGGGTCCCGGCCAGCCGCTTCTGGAAGGTCTCCTGGAGGCCGCCGCGTCCGATCGCCTGGTTCTTGCGGTAGGCGGGGCCGAGTTTGGCGATGTCCTTGGCGGTCGCCTTGTCGAGGAAACCGGCCAGCTGCTGGACCGACCCGCCGACGTCGGTGCCGTCGATGCGGTTGCCCTGGGAGTCGGTCAGCGCGGCCCGCTGCGGCCAGGTGGTCTTCAGGGCGAGCTTGGACGTGCCGTCGATGCCGGGGTGGAGCGCCTGCGGTCTCCAGTCGACCTTCCAGTGCCGGTCGAACACGACCAGGTCGAAGGTGCCCGTGTACGTCCAGGGCCCGACGTCGGCGATGTCGAGGGTGGCCGTGTAGGAGGCCTCGTAGCGGTCTTCGCCCGCGGGCGTCACGTTCCCCAGCTCGACGCTCTTGAAGGTCGCCTTGAGATCCTTGGCGATCGAGGCGGTCACCGTGTCGAAGGTCGCCGGGACCGGGGTGACCAGCTGCGTCTTCATCGCCGCCAGGTCGCCCGCGCCCCAGGCCGCGGCATATTGCCGGGCCGTCTCCTGCGGGGTGCCGCGCGTGTGCAGCACCCACCACGCCCCGGCGCCGCCGCCCGCCGCGGCGACCACTCCGGCCACCGAGATGATCGCTATCGTTCGTCCCCGCACGCCGGAGAGCTTAGCGAACCCCATTCTTTACATATCGGGATTTGTTACGCATTGGGCCTTTTGGCGTAGCTGGGCACGTACTCCTGGCCGGACAGCTCGCGGATCGCCTCCATGATCTGGTCGGTGACCTCGCGCCGGTCGCGGGCCTTGCCGGCCTCTCCTTCGAAGGTCATCGGCTTGCCGATCTTCACCGTGATGCGGTGGACGCGCGGCACCGACGCGCCGGGCGGGAGCACCTTGTCGGTGCCCTCCAGCGCCACCGGCAGCACGGGCGCGCCGGTCGTCAGGGTCAGCCAGGCCACGCCGATCTTGCCCTTGTAGAGGCGGCCGTCGGGGGAGCGGGTGCCCTCGGGGTAGATGCCGAACAGGCCGCCCTCGTCGAGGATCCCGGCGGCGGCGTCGAGCATCGCCTGGGCGGCGCCGGCGCTGTCGCGGTCGATCGCCAGGTTGCCGCTCATGATCATGCGGGTGATCGGGTTGCCGGTGAAGTATTCGTTCTTGGCGACGAAGGTCACGCGGCGAGGCATCAGGGCGGGCAGGAAGAAGGAGTCGAGCGCGGACAGGTGGTTCGCGGCGATGATCGCCGGCCCGCGCTCGGGGACGTGCTCCATCCCCTCGACGCGGGGCCGCCAGACGGCATGCATCACCGGGATGCTGACGAGTTTGGCGGCACGGTAGAACAGCGACGACAAGGGGGCTCCTCCCTCGGTTGACCGCTCCCAGCCTAGATCTCGCCGCCACCCCGAAACGACGATGCCCCGCGCGGAGGCGGGGCATCGCTGGAGAACGTTTTAGGCCGGTGTGGTGGTCGCCTCCTCGGCGAGATGCACAACACGGTTCCAGCCGAACGGTATTCCGTGAAGGCGGTATATGCGGCCCGGGGGACACATCCACACCGGCACTACGTAGTTAACCACACGCGGGGGCTCGCTGTTCCCCGGCCCGTAGGCTGGCGGCATGCCGATCACGATCCGTGCCCTCAATCGCGCCCTGCTGGCCCGGCAGGGACTGCTGGAACGGATGCGGATGCCGCTGCCCGAGGTGGCCGAGCGGGCCGGCGCGTTGCAGATGCAATACTGGCCCGCGCTGGGCCCGGCGCTGTGGACCCGCGCCCACGAGTGCCCGCCCGAGTCGCCGTGGCAGGCCCACTCGACCGGCGACCTGGTGACCGGGACCCTGCTGCGCGGCACCATCCACACCGTCACCCCGGGTGACTATCCGGCCTACGCGGCCGTGTCGGCGGCCTCCAAGGTGGGCTCGTTCCGGGCCGGGCCCGAGCCGGAGATCGGCGAGCTGCTGACCATGGTGCGCGAGCTCGGCGACACGCCGCGCCCGGCCGCCGACATCGTCACCGCGATCGACACCTGGGTCGAGGCGAACCCGGGCGTGTTCTCCGACCGCGAGATCGAGCTCCAGCGCCTCTACCGGTGGACGTCGGTGGTGATGCGGGTCGGCTTCATCCGCGTCCCGGCCGAGGGAACCTGGTCCCGCCGCACCCCGGTCCTCTACGCGCGCGGCCCCGCGACGCAGTTCCCGCCGCTGCGGGAGGCGCTCGACTTCGTGATCCGCCGCCATCTGCGGGCGTTCGGGCCGGCCGCCGCCGAGGACGTGGCCGCCTGGATCGCCTGGAACATCACCCCCGTGCGCACGGCCCTGGAGGCCATGCCCGACCTGGAGCGGTTCCTCGACGACGAGGGCCGGACCCTGTTCGACCTGCCCGACGCGCCCCGCCCCGGCGAGGACGTCGAGGCGCCGGTCAGGCTGCTGCCGTGGTTCGACAGCACCCTGCTGGCCTACGCCACCGGCCGGCGCGCCCGCATCCTGCCCGACCCCCACAAGGACCACGTCTACGTGAAGGCCAACGGCCAGCTCAAGCCGTCGTTCCTGGTCGACGGCCGGGTGGCCGGGCTGTGGACGATCAGCGTCGCCAAGGGCGCGGCGGCGCTGATCCTGACCCCGCTGGAGCAGGTCCCGATCCTGGCCAAGGCCGAGCTGATCGCCGAGGCCAAGCGGCTGCTGGAGTTCACCCACCCCGACGCCGCCTCCCACGAGGTGGCCTTCCGGGGTTAGACGCCCATCGCGATGCGCCGTCTGCCCAGGTGGAGGCCGATGATGGCGGTGAGGAGGGCGGCGAGGGCGCCGTACAGGACCGGAGTGTCCAGGAACCTTCCGGCGAACAGGGCGCGTTCGGCCTCCACGATGTAGGTGACCGGGTTGACCGACGCCGCCGCCCGGAGCCAGCCGGGCCCGTTCTCGACCGGCAGCAGCACGCCCGACAGCAGCAGCAGCGGGAACATGACGACCTGGGTGACGCCGTAGAACAGCTCACCGCCGGGCGCCGAGACGATGGCCAGCACGAACGAGAGCGCGCCGAGCCCGATCCCGAACACCACCAGCAGCGCCAGCCCGGTCAGCACGCCGGGCAGGTGCGGGTCGAGCCCGAGCGGGACGGCCAGCCCGATGATCAGCACGGCCTGGGCGAGCAGCACCACGAACTCCTTGAGCGTGCGGCCGACCAGCAGCGCGGTCCGGCTGACCGGGGTGACCAGCAGGCGCTCCATGGACCCGCCGATGAGGTCGAGCAGCAGGAAGTATCCGGCCATCAGCGGCCCGGACAGGCACATCATGATCAGGATGCCGGGCACGAACCACTGCCAGGCGGGGCCGGGCGTGGCGGTGCCCTCCGCCAGCAGCGGGCCGAACAGGTAGAGGAACAGCAGCGGCTGGGCCATGGTGAAGACCAACGAGAGGGGGTCGCGCCAGACGGGCGCGAACTCGCGGGTGAAGATCGTGGCGGTGTCGCGGAGGAAGGCCATGGGGGTCAGGCGTCCTTGTCTCGGATGGTCCGGCCGGTGAGGGCGAGGAAGACGTCGTCGAGGGTCGGGCGGGAGCTCTCGGCCGTGTCGACCTTGACGCCCGCCGCGTCCAGCGCCCGCACGAACTCCGGCAGCGCCCGGTCGGCGGCGGCGACGCGCAGGGTCAGCGCCCCGCCGTCGACGGTGACGCCGTCCGCTCCGGGCAGGCCCGCCGCGAGCTCGGCGGCGCGGGGGAGGTCGGCCGGGTCGTGGAGGGTGACGGTGAGGCGGTCGCCGGCCAGGTCGGCCTTCAGGCGGCGGGCGGTGCCGTCGGCGATGAGGCGGCCCTGGTCGATGACGACGACGCGTTCGGCCATCGCGTCGGCCTCGTCCAGGTAGTGGGTGGTGAGCAGCAGGGTCGTGCCGTGGTCGGCGCGCAGGCGCAGGATGTGCGACCAGATCTCGGCGCGGCTGGCCGGGTCGAGGCCGGTGGAGGGTTCGTCCAGGAACAGCAGGGGCGGGCGGTTCATCAGGCCGAGCGCGATGTCCAGGCGGCGGCGCTGGCCGCCCGACAGGGTCGACGGCTTGCGGGCGAACAGCCCGTCGAGGCCCACCACGGCCAGCAGCTCCTCGGCGCGGGCCCGTGCCTCGCGGCGGGGCATGCCGTGGCAGCGGCCCTGCGTGACGAGCTCGTCGCCGATGCGGAAGGCCTCCCCGGCGCCGTTCTTCTGGCCGATGTAGCCGATCTTGGCGCGCACGGCCGCGCGTTCGGTCGTGACGTCGTGCCCGGCGACCCTGGCGGTGCCGGACGTGGGCGGGAGCAGGCCGGTCAGCATGCGCAGGCAGGTCGACTTGCCCGCGCCGTTCGGGCCGAGGAAGGCGACGAGCTGCCCGGCCTCCACATCCAGGTCGACGCCGCGCACCGCCTCGACGGTGGTCTTCCTCTTGATCGTGTACGTCTTGGTCAGGCCACGGGCATGGATCACGGACGCTCCTTCACATTCGGGCACGCCGAACAGACCCCTGGTGGGGGGCGGTGGGGGATCGATCCATCCTGACCTGCGGCAGGGCACCCAGGCAAACGTGAAATGTACGTTCACGTTCGCTCCGACCTGCGGAAACGCCATAGCGTGCCGATGGCGTACATAGCGTGAAAAGGGGCGGTGAGCTGCGGGGCAATCGCTTGGTGAAGATTTTTTGATCGGGGGCGATACGGTCGGTGCCATGACGTACGCGCTGATGATCCATGGCACCCGGGCCGAGTTCCCGGCCGTCGGGATACGGCCGGTGATCGAAGGCTCATGACCGGCTTGGACGCGGTGACCGACCGCCTGCTGCGCGACCTGGCGCCGCAGGTGCTGGCGGTGCTGGTCCGCCGCTGGGGCCGTTTCGACGCGTGCGAGGACGCCGTCCAGGACGCCCTGCTCGCGGCGGCGCTCCAGTGGCCCGTCGAGGGGATCGCGGCCAACCCGAAGGCGTGGCTGGTGACCGTCGCCTCGCGCCGCCTGGCAGCCGAGGCGCGCGAGCGCCGCGAGGAGCGCGCCGCGTCCACGCCCGGTCCGATCGACGACGTGGAGAGCCACGACGACACCCTCACCCTGCTGTTCCTGTGCTGCCACCCCTCGATCCCGCCGTCGTCGCAGATCGCGCTGACCCTTCGGGCGGTCGGCGGCTTGACGACCGGGCAGATCGCACGGGCGTTCCTGGTGCCCGAGGCGACCGTCGGTCAGCGCATCGGCCGCGCCAAGGAGGCGATCACGAGCGCGGGGGCGCGCTTCGAGCTCCCGTCCGCCCACGAGTGGGAGGAGCGGCTGGCGGTCGTCCTGCACGTCCTCCATCTGATCTTCAACGAGGGCTACGCCGCCGACGCCGGGGCGGGGCTGGTGGACGTCCGGCTCACCTCCGAGGCGATCCGGCTGACCCGGCGGCTCCACCGGCTGCTGCCCGGCGAGGGCGAGGTGGCCGGGCTGCTCGCGCTCATGCTGCTCACCGACGCGCGCCGCCCGGCCCGCACCGGCCCGGGCGGGATCCTCGTCCCGCTGGCCGAGCAGGACCGTTCCCGCTGGAACCGGATCCTCGTTTCCGAGGGCGTCGCCCTGATCGCCGACAGCCTGCGCTCCGCGCCGCTGGGCCCCTACCAGGTGCGGGCGGCGATCGCGGCCGTCCACGACGAGGCCCCCAGCGACGAGGAGACCGACTGGCGGCGGATCCTGGCCCTCTACGAGACCCTCCAGCGCTACTGGCCCGGCCCCATGGTCTCCCTCGACCACGCCGTCGCCGTGGCCATGGTCCACGGCCCCGCCGCCGGCCTCGACCTGGTGGCCGCCCTGGAGGAGGAGAGCGTGTGGAGGGGCCACCACCGGGTGGAGACCGTCCGGGCCCACCTGCTCGACATGGCCGGGGACCTCGACGGCGCGCGCGCCGCCTACGCCAAGGCCGCGCGCCGGACCGCGAGCCTGCCCGAACGGCGCTACCTGGAGCACAAGGCACGCCAGGCGGACCCCAGAATGGACAGGTGATGCGAGAACTCGCCGGCCTGGTCGGCGACGGGGGCGTGGTGGTCCTCAGCGGCGCGGGACTGTCCACGGAGTCGGGCATCCCCGACTACCGGGGCGAGACCGGCCGGGCCCGCCGCGCCGACCCGATGACCTACCAGACCTTCACCACCAGCGCCGCCGCCCGCCGCCGCTACTGGGCCCGCAGCCACGTCGGCTGGCGCCACATGCGCCGGGTCGAACCCAACGCCGGCCACCACGCGGTCGCCGAGCTGGAACGCCTCGGCCTGCTCGACGGCGTGGTCACCCAGAACGTCGACGGCCTCCACCAGGCGGCCGGCAGCCGCCGCGTGATCGAACTCCACGGCGGCCTCGACCGGGTGGCCTGCCTGGCCTGCCGCGAGCGCACCCCCCGCACCGAGCTCGACGCCCGCCTCAAGGCGGCCAACCCCGGCTTCGACGCGGCCGTCGGCCCGATCAACCCCGACGGCGACGCCGCGCTGGCCGACGAGCTGGTGGCCGGTTTCACCGTCGTCGACTGCACCGGCTGCGGCGGCCTGCTCAAGCCCGACGTGGTCTTCTTCGGCGAGAACGTCCCCCAGCCGAGGGTCGACGAGTGCTTCGCCATGGTGGCGGCGTCCCGGCTGCTGCTGGTGCTGGGCTCGTCGCTGGCCGTGCGGTCGGGCCGCCGGTTCGTCGACCGGGCCGAGTCGCTCGGCATCCCGATCGCGATCGTCAACCAGGGCCCGACGGGCGGCGACGCCCAGGCGCTGCTCAAACTGGACGCGCCCCTGGGGGCGACGCTGACGCGGCTGGTCGGGACTGCCTGATCGCGCCACATCCGGCCGCGGCGTCAACACCCGGGCGGGATCGCCCGTCTGAGGGGGTGTGAGCCAGGACCCCGACTTCGCCGCGTTCGCCGCCGAACGCGCCGACGCCCTCCTCCGGTACGGCTACGTCCTCAGCGGCAACCCGCACGACGCCGCCGACCTCACCCAGGAGGCGCTGGCGCGGCTGCACCGGGCGTGGCCCCGCGTCCGGCGGCGGGACGACCCCGAGGCGTACGTCCGGGTGACCATGGCGCGGCTCCACATCAGCGTCTGGCGCGGCCGCCGCCGCGAGCACCTGGCCTGGGACCCGCCCGACCTGACCTGGGACGACGATCGGCCCGCCGACCGCGAGCAGGGCCTGTGGCGGGCGCTGGCCGGGCTGCCCCACAGGCAGCGCGCCGTGCTGGTGCTGCGCTACTACGAGGACCGGACCGACGCCGAGATCGCCCAGGTGCTGGGCATCTCGCGCGGCACCGTCCGCAGCCACGCCAGCCACGGCCTGGCCCGCCTGCGATCCGTCATCGGGGACACCGAAGCCGACAGGAGCCTGCGATGACGATCGAGGACGACCTGCGCACCACCCTGCGCCGGGCCGCCGCCCACGCCCCCCTCGCCCCGCCCGCGCTGGTGGCCGGGATCGGCCGCCGGAGCCGCCGCCGGACCCGGGCCCGGCTGCTCGCCTCGGCCGCCGCCGTCGTCGTGGTCACGGCCGGGACGGTCCTGGCGATCCGGCAGGAGAGCCCCCGGCCCGTGGTGGTCAACCCGTCCCTGCCGGCCATCACCCGCGAGCAGGTGGTGGGCGCGCCGCCGGTGGAGGAGGTGTGGCCGGAGGCGGTCCGGGTCGTCCCGGCGGCCCTGCGCGACGGCCGCCGCCTGCGCGCCCTGGCCCTCGCCGGCGACCGCACCGCGCTGCTGTCGACCTGGGGCTCCCACGAGAACGCCAACGCCGTCTACGCCTACGACCAGGTCACCCGCCAGATCCGCAAGGTCACCGACGTCCGCACGCGGAAGGGCGAGATCTCCGACGGCTTCCTCGTCGACGGCGACCGGCTGATCTGGCACGTCACGACCGGCACGTCGGCGGTCCTGTGGCAGGCGCCGCTGTCCGGCGGCCCCGCGCGGCGGCTGCCCGGCGGGCTCCCGCACGTCCCGGCGCGGATGGAACTCCACGGCGACCGGCTGGTCTACTCCGCGCGGGAGGGCGTGTTCACCGTCCCGGCCACCGGCGGGCGGCCCGAGCCGGTGCCCGGCGGGCAGGGGCTGTTCCTGCTGGAGTGGCCGTGGGCGGGCGCCTTCGAGCCGGCCGACATGATCGAGATCGCGTTCCGGCGGCTGGTCAACCTGGAGACGGGCGAGGTCTCCGAGGTCACCCCCGGGCCGGGGGAGAAGAACGTGATCTGCGGGGTGACCACCTGCTCGGGGCTGCGCGCCGACGGCGGCGCGTTCGTCCGGGGCCGGGACGGGACCGGGGAGCGGGCGCTGCCGGGACTTCCACACGGCCTGGCCGCCGACCGGATCATGGGGCTGACCGACTCCCGGCCGGAGGAGTCCGAGCAGTACCTCCTCGACGTGACGACCGGCCGGGCCGGCAGCCTGGAGCTCGACATCCCGGCCGACGACGAGTCGTACACCACGATCGCCGTCACCGTCGACCGGCGGGACATGCTCAGCGCGCATCGGATCGGCGCCGAAACGTTGGTGATCATCGACCTGCGGCGGATAGTCTCCGGCTCGTGATCGACGGGATCGGCGCCCTGGTGGCGCGTCATCTGGGCCGTCCGGCCCAGTCGGTGGTCAAGCTCGGCGAAGGCTGGGACAACGTCGCCTTCGAGGTCGACGGCGACCTCATCGTGCGCGGCAGCAAGGAGGGCGGCGCCGAGGAGGTCCGCCGGGAGGCCCGCCTCCTCGCCCTCGTCGCGCAGGTGTCGCCCGTGCCCGTCCCCCGGGTCGTCTTCGTCGACGAGGGGGCGGGCGTGATGGCGTACCGGAAACTGCCGGGAGAACCCCTCGACAGCCGGCTCGGGATCGCGGTCGCCGAACCCCTGGGAGCCTTCCTCGCCGCCATGAACGCGGTGCCCGCCGAGCGGGTCGAGGGGCTGGTCGAGGTCGACGACGACCCCTTCTACGCCTGGCTGGCCGGGACCATCGAGGAGTACCACGAGGTCGTCCGCGACCACGTGCCGGACGACCTGCGCGGCGACGTCGAGAAGTTCCTGCGCGCCGACCCGCCCCGCGACCAGACCAGGCGGATGGCCTTCTGCCACAACGACCTCGGCTGCGAGCACGTCCTGACCGACGGGACCGCCGTCACCGGCGTCATCGACTGGACCGACGCCGCGATCTCCGACCCCGCTTACGACCTGGGCCTGATCCTGCGCGACCTCGGCCCCGACGTGTTCGCCGGGACGCTGCGCAGCTACCGCGAGCACGGCGGCGACGCGGGCCCCGACGCGGAGGTCCGGGCCCGGTTCTACGCCCGCTGCGCGATCATCGAGGACATCGCCTACGGCCTGACCCAGCCCGGCGCGCAGCACTACGCCGACGAGGGCCTGTCCCACCTGGCCTGGACGTTCGCCGGCTGACTGAGCACCCGCAGGGTGTCGGCGGCCCGGTCGGGCGGCACGAACAGGTGGTCGTGGAAGTAGGCCGACACCGCGTTCGACGGGATGCCCTCCGCCGCGAGCGCGGTGGCGACGGCGGCCAGCATGCCGACCGCCGCCAGCGACGAGTGCACCCGCAGGGTGATCCACCGGCACGGGAACACGCCCTCGGCCTGCCCCTCGGGCACGACCAGGGTCAGCCCTTCGGGCTCGGTGAAGGTCAGCACCGGCGTCACGCCCGGCGGGGTCTCGCGGGCGGTGACGAAGACGTAGACGCCGTCGTGGAGCACCGGGTCGAGGTCCGCCAGCAGGGTCGCCAGGTCGCTCTCGCCGGGGGTCACCCGATCACCGCCGCGACGATCTGCGACGGGTCGCGCTCCAGATTGTCGCGGCTGTGGATGTAGATGTCGGTGGTGGAGGAGCTCGCGTGGCCGAGCGCCTGCTGGAGCTGCTTCACCGACGCGCCCCGGTCGCTGGCGACGGTCGCGAAGGTGTGGCGCAGCGCGTGGGGCGTCACCTTCGACTCCAGCCCGGCCGCCTTGGCGACCTTCACGACCAGCCGGTAGGCGTCGGCCCGGTCGAGCGCCCGGCCGCCCGCGGTGGCGAACAGCGGCCCGGTCAGCTTCTCCCTGGTGATCCCGGCGAGGCGGGCGCGGTCGTCGAGGTAGGCGTCGAGCGCCGCCGCGGTGGCCGGGGGCAGGTTCCGCACGCGGGTCTTCTGGCCCTTGCCGACGATCCTGAGGGTACGGTGGCCGCGCTGATGCCCCAGGTCGTCGACGGTGGCGGCCAGGGCCTCCGACACGCGCGGCCCGAGTTCGATCATCAGGCGGACGAACGCGGCCGTCCGCAGGGCGGTGGGCCCCTTCGCGGCGTCGGCGGCGGCCACCAGGGCGCGGGCCTCGTCCTCGGTGAGGCCGACGGTCTCGGACTGGAAGCGCTCGACCTTGGGGCGGCGGACCCGCGTGAACGGGTTGGCCTCCAGCAGCCCTTCGTCGGTGGCGTAGGCGTACCAGGAGGAGACGGCCGACAGCTTCCTGGCGAGGGTGCGCGGCGAGACGGGCTCCAGCCAGCGGGCGAACGCGTCGCCGTGGACGCGGATGACCCGCAGCGGGTGGATCTCGTGCCGTTCGCAGAAGGCCAGCCACTGGGCCAGGTCGGAGCCGTAGGCCGAACGGGTGTGCGGCGAGGCGAACGACAGCAGCCAGGCCTGGGTGAGCCGGTCGAGCACCGCCTGCCCGTCGCGGGCCAGCACGCCGTCGATCACGCGTTCGGGCAGACTCATGATCGTCAGGATACTCCGGCGCGGGCCAGCAGCAGCGCCTTCTCGCGGGCGTTCCTGGTCAGCTCGGCCGCCCTGCGGAACTCGGCCCTGGCCTCCTCGTCGCGGCCGAGCCTGGCCAGCAGGTCCCCCCGGACGGTGGGCAGCAGGTGGTAGCCCGCCAGCGCCGGATCTTCGGTGAGCTCGTCGACCAGGGCGAGCCCGGCCTGGGGCCCGTAGGCCATCGACAGGGCCACCGCCCGGTTGAGCTCGACGACCGGGGAGGGGACCTGTTCGGCCAGCCGTTCGTAGAGGGCCGCGATCCGGCCCCAGTCGGTCGCCTCGGCGGTCTCGGCCCGCGCGTGGCAGGCGGCGATGGCGGCCTGGAGCGCGTAGGGGCCGTGGCCCGCCTTCTCCAGGGCGGCCAGCCCCGCCGCGATGCGGCCCCGGTCCCATCTCGCGCGGTCCTGGTCGAGGAGCAGGATCGGGACGCCGGCGTCGTCGGTGCGGGCGTCCAGGCGGGAGGCCTGGATCTCCAGGAGCGCCCGCAGCCCGTGCACCTCGGGCTCGGCGGGCAGCAGGTCCTCCAGCAGGCGGGCCAGCCGCAGCGCCTCCTCGCACAGGTGGGGCCGGATCCAGTCGTCGCCCGCGGTCGCCGTGTAGCCCTCGTTGAAGATCAGGTAGATGACCTCCAGGACCGCCTCCAGCCGTTCGCCGAGCTCCTCGCGGGGCGGGACCTCGAACGGGACCCGCTCCTTGGCCAGGGTCTTCTTGGCGCGGGAGATCCGCTGCGCCAGCGTGGCCTCCGGGGTGAGGAACGCGCGGGCGATCTCGTCGGTGCTCAGCCCGCCGAGCAGCCGCAGCGTCAGCGCCACCCGGGTCTGCGTGGTGAGCACCGGGTGGCAGGCGACGAACACCAGCCGCAGGACGTCGTCCTCGATGGCGTCGGGGTCGGGCTGCTCCGCCACGCCGCTCGCCCGCCGGGCCAGTTCGGCCAGCCGCTCGTCGTGGCGCTCCCGCCGCCGGAACAGGTCGACCGCGCGGCGCTTGGCGACCGTGGTCAGCCACGCCCCCGGGTTGCGGGGCACGCCGTCGCGGGGCCACTGTTCGAGGGCCGCGACGAGCGCGTCCTGGGCCAGCTCCTCGGCCAGGCCGACGTCGCCGGTCAGCCGCGTCAGGCCCGCGATGACCCGGGCCGCCTCGGTCCGCCAGACCTCCTCCGCCGCCTGGTTCGCCTTGTTGGTCACCGGGACATTCCACCAGACTGGGCGGATGCGATTCATGATCATGGGCCTGGGGAGCGAGGCCAGCGAGGCGGGCGTGCTGCCGAGCGACGACCTCATCGAGGCCATGCGCGCCTACAACGCCTCGATGACGGAGGCCGGGGTGCTGGTGACGGCCGAGGCGCTCCACCCGATGTCGACGGGGGCGCGGATCTCGTACCGGAAGGGGAAGGCCGTCGTCATCGACGGGCCCTTCACCGAGACGAAGGAGGTCATCGCCGGGTTCTGGATCATCGAGGTGGCCTCCAAGGAGGAGGCGGTGGCCTGGGCGCTGAAGATGCCCTACGTCCAGGACGGCGAGGAGGGGATCGAGATCCGCGAGGTCTTCGAGGTGCCCGAGCTCGACGAGCGGATCGCGGCCGAGCGGGAACGCGGCGAGCGGTGACCTTCGACGATCGCCTGGCCGAGGGCGGGGCGGTGCCCGTCGAGGGGTGGGACTTCTCCTGGTTCGACGGGCGCGCCACCGAGCAGCGGCCCTCGTGGGGGTACGCGCGGCTGCTCGCCGAACGGGCCGCCACGTCCACGGCGCTGCTCGACGTGCAGACCGGCGGCGGGGAGGTCCTCGCGGCGGTGCCCGGTCTGCCGCCGGTGGTGGCGGCGACCGAGTCGTGGGAACCCAACCTGGCCCTGGCCCGGCGGCGGCTCGGCGAGGGCGTCGCCCACGTCGCCGACGACGCCGACCTGCCCTTCCCCGACGGGCGCTTCGACCTGGTCGTCTCCCGTCATCCCGTCACCACCCGCTGGGACGAGATCGCCCGGGTGCTCACCCCCGGCGGCCGCTACCTGGCCCAGCACGTCGGGTCGGGGTCGGTGCGGGAGCTGACCGAGTTCATGATGGGCCCCGTCGTCGGAGGCCGCCGATCGCGCGATCCGCTGACGACCCATTCGGGCGTCGACGTCGTCGGGCTCACCGCCGCCGCCGAACGCGCCGGGCTCACCGTGACCGACGTGCGGCACGAGGCGCTCCGGATGGAGTTCTTCGACGTCGCAGCCGTCGTGGTGTTCCTGCGGAAGGTCGTCTGGACGGTCCCCGGCTTCACCGTCGAGGCCTACCGCGACCGCCTGGAGGTCCTCCATGCCTTCATCGAGCGGCACGGCCCGTTCGTGGCCCACTCGCAGCGTTTCCTCATCGAGGCGGTTCGCTGATCAGACCGGCGTCGTGGACGAGCAGCGCGATCTGCACCCGGTTGTTGAAGCCCAGTTTCGCCAGGATGCTCGACACGTGGGTCTTGACCGTCGGGACGCTCAGATAGAGCTCGGCGCCGATCCGGGCGTTCGACCCGCCGTGGCCGACCGCGACGGCGACCTCGCGCTCCCGGGCGTTGAGTGCCTCCAGCCGGGCCAGGGCGACGGCTCTGCGGCGGTCGTGGCCGGACTCGGCGACGCGGTCCATCAGGCGGCGGGTCACCCCCGGCGACAGCACGGGGTTGCCGCGCGCCACCTCCCGCACCGCCTCGACGATCTCCGCCGGAGGGGTGTCCTTGAGCAGGAACCCGGCCGCGCCCGCCCGCAGGGCCCGCAGGACGTGTTCGTCGGCGTCGAAGGTGGTCAGCACGATGACCTCGGGGGCGCCGGGCTTCGCGCGCACCACTTCGGTCGCGGCCAGACCGTCCATGGACGGCATGCGGATGTCCATCAGGATCACGTCGGGCGCCAGGGCGTCGACCAGCCCGGCGACCTGCGAGCCGTCGGCGGCCTCACCCAGGACGCGAAGGTCGGGGGCGCCGCCGAGCATCATCGTCAGCCCGGCCCGGACCAGCGGGTCGTCGTCCACGATGAGCACGGCGATGGTCGCGGGGTCGGTGACGGGGTCGGTCGCCGGGGTGGTCATGCGGGCCAGGGTAGCCAAGCCGCCAGCACCCAGCCGCCGTCCGGCCGCGCGCCGTGGGTGAGCCGTCCCCCGGCCAGCGCCACCCGCTCGGCCAGGCCGGTCAGCCCCTGCCCGCCGGAGTGGACGGCCGGAGCGCCGGGCGGCCGTTCGTTGCGGACCTCGACCGTCAGCCCCGGCCCGGCCGACCCGGCGACCGTCACCTCGACGGACGCGCCGGGGGCGTGCTTGCGGGCGTTGGTCAGGCCCTCCTGGACGATGCGGTAGCCGGTCCGCCCGATCAGGCCGGGCACCTCGCCCTCGACCTTCCCGGTCAGCGCCACCCGCATCCCCGCCGCCGCCGACTCCTCGGTCAGCCGGCCGACCTCGGCGAGGGTCGGCTGGGGCAGCTCGCGCACGGGGGCGCGGAGCACCCCGATCACGTCGCGCAGGTCCTGGAGGGCCTGGTGGGCGCTCTCCCGGATGATCTTCGCGGCGCGGGCCACGTCGTCGGGCGGCGCGTCGGGACGGAACTCCAGCGCGCCCGCGTGCACGCTGAGCAGCGACAACCGGTGGCCGAGGACGTCGTGCATCTCCCGGGCGATCGCCTCGCGGGCCTGCAACTGGGCCTGCTCGGCGCGCAGCCGCACCTCGACGGCCATCTGGGCCTCCCGGTCCCGGCGGGAGGCGGCGAGCTGGCGGCGGTGGTGGATCACCATGCCCCAGCCGGTGGCCATCCCGTAGATGGAGGCGCCCAGCACGAACACCAGCGCGCCCGGGTCCTCCGGATCGGGCCGCAGCAGGACGAAGACCAGGCACGACAGCAGGCCCAGCCCGAAGATCCCGCCGGTGACGCGCGGCGGCCGGTGCACGGCGACGTTGAACAGCGCCACGATGGTCGCCCCGGCGATCAGCTCCGACCAGGATGAGACGACCACCACGACGACCGCCAGCTCCACCGGGAACCGGCGCCGCCACCACAGGGCCGCGCAGCCCAGCACCCCCAGCACCTGGTCGACGTAGAACAGGGCCGGGTGGGGCAGCAGGTGGAGCGTCTCGACCCGCACGTATCCGGTCAGCAGGCCGAAGGCGACCGCGAACCCGAACAGCAGCGAGTCGGCGATCCAGTCACGGGGGCGGCGGGGGGACAGGTCCATCGCGTCCGAGCGTAACCACGACGCCTCCGGCGCGGCCATCCGCCGAAGGTCGCTCCCGCTCCGACTTCCGTCTACGGCGCGGACCACTCCTGGCGGCGGGCCTCGGCCAGCGCGATGGCCGCCGCCACCGCGACGTTGAACGACCCCACCCGGCCCACCTGCGGGATGTAGGCGACCGCGTCGGCGGCCTCCAGGACGGCGGGGGAGCAGCCGTGGTCCTCGCTGCCGACCACCAGGCACACGTCGCCGGTCAGTTTCGCCTCGTGCAGCGGGAGGGCGTCGCCGGTGAGCTCGATCGCCACGATCGTGAAGCCGTCTTCCTTGGCGGCCTTCACCGCCTGGGCGGCCGGGACCGGCTCGTGCCACTCGACCAGCCGGTCGGTGCCCAGCGCGGTCTTCTGCGCCTTGGGGTTGGTCGGCGGGGTCGCGTTGCCCGCCAGCCAGATGACGTCGACGCCGAACGCGGCGGCCGTACGGAAGATCGAACCGATGTTGAACGGCCCGGTGACCGACTCGACGATCATCCCGAGGCGGCCGGCCGTGTTGCGGCGCCAGGTGCGGTTGAGCCGCTTGACGTCGGTCGGGCGGAGCTGGCGGCGCGGGTTCGGGGTGCTCATCTCGGGGTCACTTCCAGGATGCGGTAGGCGGCGCGGGAGGCGTGGCGGGTGGCCGTCCAGCCCTGCTCGGTGAGCCACTTCTGCAGGGAGTCGGAGCCGAGGTGCTTCTGGACGACCAGGTAGGCGGCCCCGCCGGGGAGCAGCCGGTCGAGCCAGCGGGTGAGCATGGCGTGGAGGGCGGGCTTGCCGATCCGGATGGCCGGGTTGGACCAGATGGCCGAGAACCTCACGTCGTCGGGCATCTCGTCGGCGTGCACGCACCTTACTTTGTCAAGGCGGGCGGCCGTGGCGTTACGCTCCGTGAGCTCCAGTGACCGCCGGTTGACGTCCACCGCCCAGACGGTCGCCTGCGGCGACCGGGTCGCCATCGTGAGCGCGATCGGCCCGTAGCCGCACCCCAGATCGAGCAGGTCGCCCTCGGCGGGCGGGGGCGGCACGGACTCCAGCAGGATCTTGGTGCCGGTGTCGACGCGGTCGGGGGAGAACACGCCCCGGTCGGTCTCCAGGCGCAGGTGCAGGTCGGGCAGCACCAGGGTGACCGTGGCGGGGCGGCTCTCGGCCTGCGGCCGCTCGTCGAAGTAGTGCACGGGCCGGAACGTTACCCCAGCTTCCGGGGGCGCGGGTCCGGCCCGGAGCGGGTCCGCCCCGGGCCGGCCGGATCAGGCGGCCTCGTGCCGCCGCTGACAGTCGATGCAGGTGCGTGCCAGCGGCCGGATCTTGAGCCGCTCGAAGGGGATGGCGCCCGAGCAGTCCGCGCAGCGGCCGTAGGTGCCCGCCGCCAGCCGCTTCAGAGCGTGGGACAGCTCGGCGACGGCACGCTCGGCGACGACGATCGAGACGGCCAGCTCCTGCCAGGTGTCGTCGGCTCCGCTGCTGTCGCGCTGCTGCCCGCGCAGCCCGTCGAGGTGGCGGCCGCGCCGCTCCAGTTGGTCCTGCAGCTCCTCGCGCAGCGACTGGATCTGGACGCTGCTGATAGGGGTGGTAGGCCGGGTTGTCATGATCTTTGTGTTCCTTCGCGCGCGTGGGAAGGCGTCGGCGGAGGCCCGCGCGGCCATGGGAGGTGGCCGGCGCGTGGCGTCTCGGTGCCGCGCCGAGGAAGAGCCCTGTGAGGGCATGCGGCCGGGCGCCGCGGCTTGCAGGGCCACGGAACTGGCCGGGAAGGGTCGGTCAGGCGCCGGGCGGGCTGCGCGGTCCCGCGGTGCGGTGGGCCGGGCGCTGCGGATGACGGAACGCGTCCGTGTCCGCGGCCGGCGGCGTCATGAGGGCCTGATAGGCGAGCGCGTCGTGGAACCCGCCACGCGACGGCCACGGCGAGGGCGCGTGGTGCTCGCGGGCGACGCCGGTCTGCGGCGGCAGGCTCGACACGTCGGCCCCGGCGTCGCGCCGACTCCACGACTGGTCGGAGCCGGTGTGCGCGTGGTCCGCGTTCGCGGTGCCGCTGTGCGCGTGGTCCGCGTTCGCGGTGCCGCTGTGCGCGTGGCTCGCGTTCGTAGTGCTGCTGTGCGCGTGGCCTGCGTTCGCGGCGCTGCCGTGCAGAGGGCCGCCGTTCACGGCGCCCCAGGCGCCGGTCGGCAGTAGCGACGAGGCGATCAGGCAGAGCAGGACCAGGACCGTCGCGGCGGCGTCGCCGGCGACGGACCTTCGTGGTGTTCTCCACGGTCCTGTCATGACGCCGACCATAGCCGAGCGCATCAGTGAACGCGCCGGTCCCGGTCGCCGGGTACGGTGGCCCGCAAACCCCCAAAAGTCAGGAGGAGACGTGCGCAGCAGACTGCCCGTCGCGCTGCTCCTGCTGCTGTCCGCCTTCCTGCTGGGGCCCGCACCGGCGACCGCGACTCCTGGATCGCTCGGTTCCCCTCTGGGGACCGCGACTGTTGGAGCGTTCGGTTCCCCCGTGGCGGTCTCGAACGTGGAGCTCGTTTCGCCGGTGGGGGGCTCGAACGTGGCGTTCGGTTCCCTGGTGGGGGTTCCGAGTGCGGCGCCGGGTTTCCCGGTGGCGGTTTCGAGCGCGGTCCCTGGTTTCCCGGTGGGGATCTCGAGCGCGGCGCCCAGTTTCCCGGCGAGGGTTGTGAGCGTGACGAGTGGCGCGGAGCCGCTTGCCGCGTTGGGTGGTCCCACTTCGCACGTCGATCGTGACACCGTCCCGCCCCGGCTGAGTTCCGGCTGGGGTGTGGCCGTTCCCCCGCTGCTGCCGGCGGTGCTGCCGTCCGCCGGGTGGGCCGCCCCGCTCGTGCGGGCGGTCGCGGACGTCGCCGGGTTCTCCTCCGCGATGCCGCGACCGGCGGCCGGGCGGGCTCCGGCACGGGCTCCTCCTTCCACGACGCGCTGAGGTCCTTTTCCCTTCTGCGATGGCCGTGGAGGCTTTCTCATGTTCCGTGCGCCCTTTTGGCGCGCGGTGGCGGCGTGTGTCGTCGTCGTCACCGCTCTGCTGCTCACGCTCACCCTTTCGCCACGTCTCGGTCTGGACCTGCGTGGCGGCACCCAGCTCGTGTTCGAGACGCGGGACGGCCCGGCGGTCAAGGCCGACGCCGGGGCCGCCGACCGCGCGCTGGACGTGCTGCGCCGACGCGCCGACGCGCTCGGCGTGGTCGACCCGACCCTGCTCCGCTCCGGGGAGCGGCGCATCATCGTCGAACTGCCCGGTGTGCTCGACCCGCGCCAGGCCGCCGAGGTCATCGGCAGGACGGCGCAGCTCACCTTCCATCCCGTGCTCGGACCGGGCGGGGACGCCGGGGAGGTCCTGGCCGACGAGTCCGGCCGGCCTCTGCGCGTCGGCCCGGCCGCGATCACCGGCGGCGACGTGCGGGACGCCGCCGCGCGCACCGATCCGGGGCAGGGCCCCGGCTGGTTCGTCGGCCTCGATTTCCACGGTGCCGACGCCTGGCGGCGGCTGACGGCCGAGGCGGCGTGTCACGACCCCGGCGACCCCCGGCGGCGGGTGGCCATCGTGCTGGACGGCGAGGTCGTCTCCTCGCCCCAGGTCGACGCGAGAGTGGCGTGCCAGGCCGGCATCCCGGGTGGGTCGACCCAGATCACCGGCTCCTTCGCCCACCAGGAGGCGCGGGACCTGGCCATGCTGATCAAGGGTGGCGCCCTGCCCGTGCCGCTGACGCTGATCGAGCAGCGGACCGTCGGGCCGACGCTCGGCGCGGAGGCGATCGAGGCGAGCGCCAAGGCTGGCGTCGCCGGGGTGCTGCTCACGGCGCTGTTCATCGTCGTCACCTACCGGCTGTCGGGGCTGATGGCGGCGGTGGCGCTGGCGACGTACGGGTTGATCTCCTACGCCGCGCTGCTGGCTCTGGGGGCGACGCTCACCCTGCCGGGTCTGGCCGGGTTCGTCCTGGCCGTCGGCATGGCGGTGGACGCCAACGTGCTGGTCTTCGAGCGGGCCCGCGAGGAGTACGGCCGGGCGCCGGGCCGGGGCCTGCGGCCGGCGCTGGATCGCGGTTTCGCCAGGGCGTGGAGCGCCATCGCCGACTCCAACGTCACCACCCTCCTGGCGGCCGGTCTGCTGTTCTGGCTGGCGTCCGGGCCGGTGCGCGGCTTCGGTGTGACGCTGGCCATCGGCGTGTTCGCCGCGCTCGTCTCGGCCATGCTCGTCACCCGGGTGCTGACGCGCTCCCTCGCCGGCGTGATCGGCGCGCGGTGGTCGGGTCTGGCCTCGCCCGGCCGGGTCAGGACGTGGATCGCGCGCCGCGACCCTCGGCTGATGGCCGCCGGGCGGCGGTGGCTGGCCGGATCGGTCCTGCTGGCCGGGGTGGCCGTGGCCGGGCTGGTCGTGCACGGGCTGAACTTCGGGGTGGAGTTCACCGGGGGCCGGATGGTCGAGTTCACCGCCGCGCGGCCGGTGAGCGGGGAAGTGGCCCGGCAGGCGGTGGCCGAGGCGGGCCACGCGTCAGCGACCGTGCAGATCTCGGGGCAGACCTCGGGCGCCGAGGTGTCGGTACGAGCGGGGCAGATCGGCGCGGACGACGTCGCGGCGATCGAACGCGCGCTGGAGGCGCGGGTGGGTGAGGTGACCAAGCAGCGCGACGAGCTGGTCGGCCCCAGCCTGGGCGAGGAGTTGCGCCGCAACGCGCTGGTCGCGCTCGGCGTCGCGCTGGCGGCGCAGCTGGCCTACCTGACGATCAGGTTCCGCTGGACCTTCGCCGCGGCGTCGGTGCTGGCGCTGGTCGTGGACGTGCTGGCGGTGGCCGGTCTGTTCGCCTGGCTGGGCCGGCCGGTCGACGGGGTGTTCCTGGCCGCCGTGCTGACCGTCATCGGCTACTCCATCAACGACAAGGTGGTCGTCTTCGACCGGGTCCGCGAGCTGTGGCAGGCGAGCCCCGCGGCCCGGCTGCCCGACGTCGTGAACGCGGCGATCCTGCAGACGGTGCCGCGGACGGTCAACACCGGGCTGGGGGCGCTGTTCATCCTGGTGGCCCTGGCGGTGTTCGGCGGCGACTCGCTGCGGGACTTCGCCGTCGCGCTGGTCACCGGGATCGTCGTCGGGACGGCGTCGTCGTCGCTGGTGGCCGGTCCGCTGGCGGTCGAGTTCGAGCGGTTCAGCGGGCGGCCGCCGCCCGAGCCGCCCGCGCCCCGACGGCGCCGGACGGGCACCGGCGCCGTCGTGTGATCCCGGTAATGTGAGCCGGGAGTGTGAGCCGGGGTCGGCGCCCGCGTCAGGGGATGCGGGTGCCGAGCACCAGGGCCGACCCCGCGACCAGCATCCCGGCGAGGACGGCGGCGATGATGAACCGCTGGGTGATCTCCTGGTGGACGACCCGGTAGCCCAGGCTGGTGCCGATCTGGGCGTAAACGTCGCGCAGTTCGTCGCCGGACTCGGCGGTGTAGGCGCGGCCGTTGGTGCCGTCGGCGAGCGTCTGGAGGGTCTGCTTGTTGACCGGCACCTGGACGCTGCGGCCGTCGATGGCCACGGTGCCCTCGGGGGTGCCGTAGGCGATGGTGGAGACCGGGACCTTGCCGCCGGCGGCGGCCTCGACGGCCTCGTTGACCGAGCGGCCCGAGGTGTTGTCGCCGTCGGACAGCAGCACGATGGCGGCGGGCGGCGGGTCGGTGACGGCCTGCTGGTCGAAGGAGCGGATGGCGTCCAGGGAGTTGAAGACCGCCTCGCCGATCGCGGTGCCGGGCCGGGTGGTGAGGTTGCGGATGGTGTTGATCACCGCCGCGTGGTCGGTGGTGGGCGGGATGGCCACGGCGGCCGAGCGGGCGAAGGAGACGACGCCGACGTTGAAGCGCTCGGGCAGGTCCTGGATGAAGCGTTCGGCGGCCTGGCGGGCGGCGACCATCCGGGTGGGGGCGACGTCGGCGGCCTCCATCGACAGGGAGATGTCGACGGCGATCATGATGGTGGCGCGGTCGCGCGGCACGCGGACCTCGTCGGCGGGCCGGGCGGCGCCCAGGACCAGCAGGCTCATCATGGCCAGGAACAGCCCGGCGGTCAGGTGGCGGCGCCAGCCGGGCCGCTCGGGCGCGACCAGCGACAGCAGCGCCAGGTTGGTGAAGCGGACCGCGTAGCGCCGCCGGACGTACTGCATGACCACGTAGAAGACGGCCAGTGCGACCAGCGCGGCGAACAGCCAGAGCCACGCGGGGGACAGGAAGATCATGCGCGGGCCCTCCGGGCCATCAGGTGTGCGGTTCGGCGCTGCCGGAGCACGAACTGGGCGATGTCGGTCATCCAGTCGCGGTCGGTGCGCAGGACGAGGTGGGCGGCGCCGGCCCGCCGCAGCGCGGCCCGGTTGCCGTCGCGCTGTTCGGCGGCGGCCTCGGCGTAGCGTTCGCGGATGCGGCGGGTCAGGTGGATGTCGCGGTGGCGGCCGGTCTCCGGGTCGAGCAGGGTGATCTGGCCGACGTCGGGCAGTTCCAGCTCGCGCGGGTCGATGACCTCGATGGCCAGGACCTGCTGGCGGGCGGCCAGGCGGCGGATGGGCCGCTCCCAGTCGCCGGGGTCGTCGAGGAAGTCGGAGATGACGACGCGCATGCCGCGGCGGCGGTGGGCGGCGGCGAGCATCTCGACCGCACCGCCCAGGCTGCTGGTGCCCTTCGCGCGCGGCGCGTCGGTGAGCGACTGGAGCAGCCCGAACAGGTTGGCGCGGCCGGGCCTGGCCGGGTAGCGGTGCACCTCGTCGCCGTGCAGGACGTAGGCGCCGAAGCGGTCGCCGACGCGGCTGGACAGGAAGCCGAGCGCGCCGACGGCGTGGATGACCAGGGTGCGCTTGTCCATGTCGGCGGTGCCGAAGTCCATGCTCGCGGTCAGGTCGACCAGCGCCCAGGTCTCCAGTTCGCGGTCGGAGATGAGGTCGCGGACGTGCGGGACGGTGGTGCGGGCGGTGACGTTCCAGTCCATCCGCCGGGTGTCGTCCTCGCCGGGGACGTAGACGCGGGTGTCGCCGAACTCGCTGCCGGGGCCGGGCAGCAGGCCCAGGTGGCCGCCCTGGAGGAGACCGTCGAGTTTGCGCACGACGGTCAGCTCCAGTTTGCGCAGCGCGGAGTCGGCCCCTTTCATCGCTGGCCCTGGTTCCAGACCACGAGGGGCGGCGGCACGGAGTGGAGGATCTGGCGGACCACGTCCTCGGGCTCGACGCCGTCGGCCAGGGCGTCGAAGGTGAGCATGAGCCGGTGGGACATGACGTCGACGGCGACGTCGCGGATGTCGTCGGGCAGCAGGTAGTCGCGGCCGCGCAGCAGCGCCAGGGCGCGCCCGGCGGCGACCAGGCCGAGGGTGGCGCGGGGGCTGACCCCGATCTCGATGGTCTCCTCCAGCTCGCGCAGCCCGTAGTCGGCGGGGGTGCGGGTGGCCATCACCAGGCGCACGACGTAGTCGGCGACGAGCTGGTGGACCGACACGGCCTCGGCCGACTTCTGCAGCGCGAGCAGGCGCGGCGCGTCGAGGACCGGGTCGGGCGTGGGCGGGGTGACGCTCATCCGGTGGAGGATCTCCAGCTCCTCGTGGGCGCTGGGGTGCTCGACGCGGACCTTGAACAGGAACCGGTCGCGCTGCACCTCGGGCAGCGGGTAGACGCCCTCGGACTCGATCGGGTTCTGGGTGGCCAGCACGATGAAGGGGCGCGGCAGCGGATGGGTCACCCCGGCGAGTGAGACCTGGCGTTCGGCCATGACCTCCAGCAGCGCCGACTGCACCTTGGCGGGGGCGCGGTTGATCTCGTCGGCGAGCAGGAAGTTGACGAACACGGGCCCGAGTTCGACGTCGAAGCGCTCGGTGCCGGGGTGGTAGACGCGGGTGCCGACGATGTCGCTGGGAACCAGGTCGGGCGTGAACTGGATGCGGGCGAAGGTGCCGCCGACGACGGTGGCCAGCGTCGAGGCGGCCAGCGTCTTGGCCACGCCCGGGACGCCCTCCAGCAGGCAGTGGCCGCGCGCCAGGAGGGCGACCAGGAGCCGTTCGACCATGTGGTCCTGCCCCACGATGACCCGCCGGACCTCCGCCAGGGCGTCGCGCAGCGCGCCCATGTCGGCGTCGGTGGAGGCGCCGCCACCTGCGGACATCTTCGCCGGCACGACGGACGTGCCCGGCCCTTCATCAGCAACCATCATGCGTGTTATTCAATCGTGACTTGGCGGGAAAGACCATGGTCTCACCCTGCCCGTTGCGATCGCCGGAAACACCCTGTGTGTTTTGATGGGGTGTGGCCACTCCTCTCCAGTATGGCGACCCGCCCCGACTGGGTCCGTTCGTGTTGCAGGCGCGCCTGCAGTCGGCGCCGGCGGGGCTGGTCTACCTGGGGCAGGCGCCTGACGGGCGGGCGGTCTCGGTGGTCGTGCTGACGCGGGGCGCGGCGCTGGACGCGGCGGCCAGGGACCGGTTCGTGACCGGCATCAGGGAGGCCGAGGCGGCCCGGTCGGGCGTGCGCGGCCTGCTGTCGCGGGTGCGCCGGGCGGGTCACGCCGCCCCTTTCGTGGTGGCGTGGGACGGCGGCGAGGCGCCGTGGGCGGCGACCCCTTTCGTGCCGGGCGGCCCGGGGGCCGAGAAGTTCCTTGAGCCGGTCATGGTGTCGGGGATGCTGATCGGTGACCGGCTCGGTCCTGACTTCGTGCCCTACTGGCTGGGCGACCGCAACCCGGCCCTGCCCGCGCCGCCTCCGCCGGCTCCGCCGCCCACCGCGACGCCGCGTCAGGTGGCCCTGGCGTCGGCGGCGCTGGCGCTGCTGGTGCTGCTGCTCATGGTCATGGTGTGGATGTTCCTGTTCCGGGGCGACGGCGAGGTGGAGCCGGCGCAGCCGCTGCCGCCGACGGTGTTCGTGCCGACCCCGCCGCCGGTGCCCGAGCAGTCGGAGCCCACCGAGCCGTCGCCGTCGCCCGGCCCGAGCCAGGGCGGCAGCCCGACGCCGATCCCGGGGCAGGACGATCCGGGCGACGCGATCTGAGCGATTGCTTAGTACCCTGCTCGTCATGGACCTGTGGGACACGGTCGAACCCCCGGCCGCGCGCCGCCTGGTGGCGGGCGCGGTCGACCTGTTCGCCGAGCGCGGTTTCGGCGGCGCCTCGACGCGCGACATCGCCTCGGCGGCCTCGCTGAGCCCGGGGGCGATGTACGTCCACTTCCCCTCCAAGGCCGAGCTGCTGGCCCGGATCGTGCTGATCGTCCACGAGGCGGCCTGCCAGGTGGTGGCCGGGTCGCTCGTCCACGCGGAGGGGCCGGCGGCCCGCTTCCGGGCGCTGGTCTACGCCCTGGCCCGCTTCCACGCCGCTCACCAGCGCGGATGCCGGGTCGTCCAGAACGAGCTCGGCGCGCTCGCCCCGGAGGACTGGGTGAAGGTGCGCGAGCTGCGCCGCCGGGTCGACGCGCTGTTCCGCGAGGAGGTCGCGGCCGGGGTCGCCCGGGGCGCGTTCGAGGTGGCCGACGTCGACGGCACCACCCGGGCGGTCGTGTCGATGTGCGTGGACGTCTCCCGCTGGTACCGGCCCGGCGGTCCCGACACCCCCGAGGACGTCGGGGCGCTGTACGCCCATCTGGCCCTGCGGATGGTGCGGGCGCTACCCTGCTAAGCGATCGCTTACCAGGAGGGTGTCATGCGGCGGACGGTCTATGCGGCGGATCACGAGGCGTTCCGGGCGTCGGTCCGGGAGTTCGTCACCCGGGAGGTCGAGCCCCGCGCCGAGTCGTTCGCCGAGCGGCGGCTCATCGGCCCCGAGGTGTGGCGCGCGGCCGGGAGCCAGGGCCTGCTCGGGCTGGAGATCCCGGAGGAGTACGGCGGCTCCGAGGCGGGCGACTACCGGTTCAACGCGGTCCTGCACGAGGAACTGGCCGCCCACGGCATGGCGCTGGCCTCGGGGTTCGGCATCCACTTCGACATCGTCGCCCCCTACCTGGTCGACCTGACCACCGCCGAGCAGAAGAAGCGGTGGCTGCCCGGCTTCTGCTCGGGCGAGCTGGTGACCGCGATCGGGATGACCGAGCCCGGCGGCGGCTCGGACCTGGGCGCGCTGACGACCAGTGCCGTGCCCGACGGGGACCACTGGGTGCTCGACGGGTCCAAGACCTTCATCACCAACGGGATCCAGGCCGGGCTGGTGATCGTCGCGGCCCGGACCGGCCCCGGCAAGAAGGGCGTCACGCTGTTCGGCGTCGAGGCCGGGACGCCCGGGTTCGAACGCGGCCGCAAGCTCGACAAGATGGGCCAGCACGAGGCCGACACGGCCGAGCTGTTCTTCCGCGACGTCCGCGTCCCCTCCGGCAATGTGATCGGCGAGGTCGACGGCGGGTTCGTCGCGATGATGGAGCGCCTGCCGCAGGAACGGCTCGGCGCGGCCGTGGCCAACCTCGCCCACGCCTGGTCGGCCCTGGAGGAGACGCTCGCCTACGTGAGGGAGCGGCGGGCGTTCGGGCAGCCGGTGGGGTCCTTCCAGTACAACAAGTTCACCCTCGCGGGCCTGGTCACCGAGCTGGAGGTGACCCGCGCCTACGTCGACCAGTGCGTCGCCGCCCACGCGGGCGGGGAGCTGACGGCGGTGGACGCCGCCAAGGCCAAGCTGTGGTCCTCGGAGGTGCAGGGCCGGGTCCTGGACGCGTGTGTGCAGCTGTTCGGCGGATATGGCTACATGCGTGAATACCGGGTCGCGCGGGCGTGGGCCGACGCGCGGGTGACCCGCATCTGGGCCGGGTCGAGCGAGATCATGCGCGAGATCATCGGCCGGGACCTGGGGCTCTGACATGGACGACGACATGGACGACGACATGGACGACGACGTGGACTACGCGCACTGGGACGAGATGCCGACCCGCTGGCGGGACAACGACGTCTACGGCCACCTGAACAACGTCGTCCACTACGAGCTGATGGACTCGGTGATCAACCGCTGGCTGATCGCCGAGGCGGGCCTGGACCCGGCGCGGAGCCCCTCGATCGGGCTGTGCGTGGAGTCGCGCTGCTCCTACCGCGCCGAGGCCGCCTACCCGGCGACCATCCGCGTCGGGCTGCGGATCGGCAAGCTCGGCACCTCCTCGGTCCGCTATGAGCTGGGCCTGTTCGAGGGCGCGCGGCTGCTGGCGGAGGGGGAGTTCACCCACGTGTTCGTCGACCGGGTCACCCGCCGCCCCGCGCCGATCTCCGGCGCGGCGCGGTCGGCGATGGAGAGGCTGGTGGTCGCGTGAAGGTCCGTTCTGCCGTGCTGGTGGAGTCGGGAAGGCCGTTCCCGTACGGGGAGAGCCGTCCGCTGGAGGTCAGGGAGCTGACGCTCGGCCCGCCGGGTGAGGGGGAGCTGCTGGTCCGGATCGAGGCCGCCGGGCTGTGCCACTCCGACCTGTCGGTGATCGACGGCTCCCGTCCCCGGCCGCTGCCGATGGCGCTCGGGCACGAGGCCGCCGGGGTGGTCGCGGCGTCCGAGGCGGCGGGGTTCGCGCCCGGCGACCACGTGGTGCTCACCTTCGTCCCGGCGTGCGGGGCGTGCCCGGCCTGCGCCGCAGGGCGGCCCGCGCTGTGCGGTCCGGGAGCAGAGGCCAACCGGGCCGGGACGCTGCTCGGCGGCGGCAACCGGCTCGGCGGCGTGTTCCACCATCTGGGGGTCTCGGCCTTCTCCGAGTACGCCGTGGTGTCGGCCCGCTCGGCGGTGAAGATCCCGCCCGGCCTGCCCTGGGAGGTGGCCGCGCTGTTCGGGTGCGCCGTGCTGACCGGGGCCGGGGCCGCCCTGTACGCCGCCGAGGCCGGCCCGCGCGACAGCGTGGCGGTGTTCGGCCTCGGCGGGGTGGGCCTGTCGGCGCTGCTGGCGGCGCGGGCGGCCGGGGTGACCACGCTGATCGGGGTCGACGTCGTGGCGGGCAAACGGGACCTCGCGCTGGCGCTGGGGGCCTCCGACGTCGTCCAGGGCGGGGACGACGCGGTCGAGCGGGTCAGGGAGCTGACCGGCGGGGGAGCGGTCAAGGTCGTCGACACGACCGGGGTGGCGGCGGTGCTGGCGCAGGCCTACGCGGCCACCGCGCCGGGCGGCGTCACCGTCACCGTCGGCCTGCCTTCCGCGCACGCGGGGCTGACGATCCCGGCGCTGTCGCTGGTCGCCGAGGAGCGGACGCTGCGCGGCAGCTACCTGGGGTCGTGCGTGCCGCGCCGGGACGTGCCCAAGTTCATCGGCATGTACGAGGCGGGGCTGCTGCCCGTCGACCGGCTGCTGTCCGACCGGCTGAGGCTCGACCAGGTGAACGAGGGGTTCGACCGGCTGCGCTCCGGCGAGGCCGTGCGGCAGGTCGTCATATTGCGTTGAGCCTCACGTAACGGGAGTGTCTAGGTTCGGCGGCATGAGACTCAACGTGATCGACACCGTCGCGGTGATGCGCCGGATCCTGGCCACCCCGCTGGCCGAGCGCGGGGTGGAGGAGCTGCTCGGGCCGATGGTCGCGGCGATGCCGTGGCTGGCCGCCATGCCGCTGAACGACTTCCACCAGCACGGCATGGGCTTCCGCGTCGACCGCGACGACGACCGCTACCCGGCCGCGCTCGACCGGCTCGACGGCGTGCTCCCGCGCGTGGAGGCCGCGCTGCTGCGCGCCTGGGACCACCAGGTCGCGGCGGTGCCGGGCATCAGGGCGGCCGACACCGTGAACGTCCTGCTCGTGCTGGGCGACCCCGACGACCGCTACCTGATGGAGACCTGCCACGGCTATCTGGGCATGGGCGGCATCCCCGGCTGGATCCACCTGACGATGTGGCCGACCGAGGAGACCCTGGCCGGGATCGCCGACTGCGCGGTGCACGAGTTCCACCACAACGTCCGCTACGCCAACGTGGTCTGGGACCCGCCGACCGTCCAGCTCGGGGAGCAGATCGTCTCCGAGGGGCTGGCCGACGCGTTCGTGGCCGAACTGGGCGGGGTGCCCGGCTACTGGACGGCCCCGGTCTCCGAGGAGGCGTACACGACGATCGTGGAGAAGCTGCCGCTGACCGGGATGCAGAACTTCTCCCCCTACGTCCTGGGCGACGAGGCCGCGGCCCGGTTCGGCGCCACCCCGGCCGGGCTGCCGGCGATGGCCGGATACCCGGTCGGGCGCAGGATCGTCGAGGCCCACCTGAAGGCGACCGGCCTGACCGCGGCGCAGTCGACCGCCCTGCCCAGCGCGGCGATCATCGCGAACGCGGGGCTATAGTCGTCGGCCGTGACCGGGGGACAAATCGCATTGTTGCTGGTGGCCGCCATGGCGGCCGGGTGGGTCGACGCCGTGGTCGGCGGCGGCGGGCTGCTGCAACTGCCCGCGCTGCTGCTGGCCGGGCTCACCCCGGTCGAGGCCCTGGCCACCAACAAGAGCGCCTCCGTCCTCGGCACGTCCAGCGCCGCCTGGACCTACGCCCGCAGGACCGGCGTCGACCGTGGGATCGCCGTCCCCGCCGGGGTGGCGGCGGTGGTGAGCTCGGCCTGCGGCGCGCTGCTGGCGGCGCTGCTCGACCCCGCCTTCCTCAAACCGCTGATCATCGTGGTGCTGGTCGGGGTGGCGGGGTTCGTGGCGCTGCGCCCCTCCTTCGGCGTCGCGGCCCACCCGGAACGGCGGACCCGGGCCCGGACGGTGGCCGCCGTGCTGGCGGCGGGCGGGGTGGTCGCCTTCTACGACGGGCTGCTCGGGCCCGGCACCGGCACCTTCCTCATCATCGCGTTCACCTTGATCGTCGGGATGGACTTCGTCCGCGCCTCCGGCACCGCGAAGATCATCAACATGGGGACCAACCTCGGGGCCATCGCGGTGTTCGCCGCGCAGGGGCACGTGGTGTGGGGGCTGGGGCTGGCGATGGGCGTGGCCAACATCGCCGGCGCCCAGCTCGGCGCGCGGATGGCGCTCAAGCGGGGCGCCGGGTTCGTCAGGGTCGTTCTGCTGACCGTGGTGTCGGCGCTGGTACTGCGGCTGGGCTGGGACCTGATGGCGTGACGGGCCGCAGCGCCCCCGCCGCGAGCGCGACGAACAGCGCCATCACCGCCGGGACGGCCAGCGCGAACGGCAGCGTGATCAGCTCGGCCAGGCCGCCGATCAGGACGGGACCGGCGAGCAGCCCGGCGTACCCGAGACTGGCGACCCGGGCCAGCGCCCGGCCGCTGGTGGCCGGGTCGCGGTGCCCGGCGGCGGAGAACACCTGCGGGATGATGCACGACAGCCCGGCGCCGAAGAGGCCGAACCCGGCGATGGCCGCCACCGGGTGGCCGACGAGCAGCGCCACCAGCAGCCCGGTCCCGGCCAGCGCGCCGCAGCAGCGGACGAGGGTGACCGGGCCGAGCCAGGCGGCGAGCCGGTCGCCGGCGAACCGACCGGCGGTCATCATGATCGAGAAGGCGGCGTATCCGGCCGCGCCGACGCTCTCGTCCGACAGCAGGTCCTCCACCAGGTAGACCGAGCTCCAGTCGGCCATCGACCCCTCGCCGACCAGGCAGCAGAAGGCCAGCACGCCCAGGAACAGCACCCATCCGGCCATCGCGTTGCCGGTCTTGCCGGGGGCGCCCTGCGCCGGGGCGCGGGACAGGTCGAGCTCGTCGGGCAGCGCCATCCGGGCGCAGGCGACGGAGACGAGCAGGATGAGCGCGCCGACCGTGCCGAACGTCAGCGCCACACTGGCGCCGAGGTGGGCGAACAGGCCGCCGGTCGAGGCTCCGAGGAACCCGCCGACGGAGAAGACGGCGTGGAAGGAGGACATGATCGGGCGGGCGTAGTGGCGTTCGACGATGACCGCGTTGGCGTTCATCGACACGTCCAGCACGCCGTGCACGACGCCGAACACCAGCAGCGCCGCCGCCAGCCCGGCCAGGCCCGGCGAGAAGGCGGGCAGGACCAGCACCGGCCCCTGCAGCAGCGCGAAGGGGATCATGACGCGGCGGGAGCCGTACCGGTCGACCAGACGGCCGACGGCCTGCATCCCGGCGATCGCGCCGGCGGCGATGCCCAGCAGGGCCAGGCTCAGCTCGCCGTCGCTGAGGTGGAGGTCGGATTTGATGGCGGGGATACGGGAGGTCCAGGTGCCCAGGGCGACACCGGAGATGAGGAACAGCCCGTAGACGGCCAGGCGGGCGCGCAACAGCATGGAGGGGCTCTGCTTTCAGGCGGTGGTTTCGTGGCGGGCGCCCGCGCCGTCGGGGGCACCGGGTCGTGTCAGGCCGTGACGACGGTGACGCCCGCTCCGGTGAGGGCGTCCTTCTCGTCCGGGGGGATGCCGGTGTCGGTGACGACGACGTCGATCCCGGTGTAGAAGCAGACGGCGCCGAAGGCCGTGCGGGTGAACTTGCCGGAGTCGCAGGCGACGATGACGCGGCGGGCGGAGGCGATGGCGGCCTGCTTGACCGCGACGTCCTCCAGGTCGTGGGCGGTGACGCCGTGTTTGGCCGACAGGCCGCAGCAGCCGATGACCGCCGTGTCGAACCGCAGCGCCTTCAGGGAGGCCTCGGTGAGGGGGCCGACGAAGTTGAGCTCGACCGGCCTGACCTCGCCGCCGGGGACGACGAGCTTCACGCGCGGCGCGGTGGCCAGCTCGTCGGCGCACCGCAGTGCCAGGGGCAGCACGGTCAGCCGGCGGTCGTGGACCGCCCTGGCCACCTCCAGCAGGGTCGAGCCACCGTCGAAGACGACCGCCTCCCCGTCGGCCAGTAAGGCGGCGACGGCCTGCGCGATGCGTTTCTTGGCGTCGACGGCCTCACGTTCGCGGACGCCGTAGGGCGGCTCCTCGCCCCGCAGCAGCAGGCTGAGCGCGCCGCCCCTGACCCGCCGGACGACGCCCTGCTGGGCGAGCTCGTCGAGGTCGCGGCGGATCGTCATCTCGGACACGCCGTAGTGGCCGGCCAGTTCGGTCACCGTGACGCTGTCGGCGGTCCGGAGCGTGTTCATGATCGCGTTGAGCCTGTCGGCACTTTCCATGTGTTCATTTGAACACGAACCATGTTCGATGAGCAATATGGGGGAGACTGGGGCGTATGCGTGCCAGCCGGTTGCTCTCCCTCCTCCTGCTCCTGCAGACCCGGGGACGGATGACGGCGGCGGAGATGTCCGCCGAGCTGGAGGTGTCGATCCGGACCGTCTACCGCGACATGGACGCGCTGGCCTCCGCCGGGGTGCCGATCTACGCCGACCGGGGGCCCGCCGGGGGATACCAGCTGCTCGACGGCTACCGCACCCGGCTCAACGGGCTGACCGAGGCCGAGGCGTCCTCGCTGTTCCTGACCGGTCTCCCCGGGCCGGCCGCCGAACTGGGGCTGGCCGAGGTGGCCGCCGCGGCCGAGCTCAAACTGCTGGCCGCGCTCCCGCCGGGGCCGCGCTCGCAGGCGGCGCGGATGCGGGAGCGGTTCCTGCTCGACGTCCCGGGGTGGCACCGGGGGGCGGAGGACGTGCCGTTCCTGGCCGAGGTGGCCTCGGCGGTGTGGGAGCAGCGGCCGCTGCGGCTGACCTACCGGCGGTGGGGTCCCGCCGACGTGTGCCGGGACGTCGCGCCCTACGGGCTCGTGCTCAAGGGCGGGTCCTGGTACCTGGCGGCCGAGTGCGACGGGTCGATGCGGACCTACCGGGTGGCCCGGATCCTGTCGGTGGCCGAACTGCCCGGCCGGTTCGAGCGGGCGGAGTTCGACCTGCCGAGCTTCTGGGAGAAGTTCGCGGCCGAGTTCGCCGAGCGCCTGTACACCGGGACGGCCCGGATCCGGCTGGCCCCCGGCGGCGAGGGGCTGCTGAGGTACACGATCGGGGAGGAGCGGGCGGCGCCCGCGCTGGCCGAGGCCGCCGAGGACCCGGAGCGGCCCGGGTGGGTGGTGCTGGAGATCCCGGTGGAGGGGCTCAACGGCGCGCGGTGGACGCTGCTGCGGATGGGCGCGCTGATCGAGGTGCTGGGCCCGCCGGACCTGCGCGCGATGATGGCCGAGTCGGCGCACCGGATGGCGGCGATGTACCAGTGAATCTTACTTTGTAAAGCCGCTGGGCCGGGACAGCTTTCAGCACGGGCTAAACCAGTTGCCTCATCGAGAGGCGGCTGGTGACCATGGATGAGGGGCGCTCTGCCACGGGGGCTGGAGCGCCCCTCCTTCGTTCTCCGAGAGAGGTCATGTCGTTGGGTGTGTGGTTCGAGGAGTCCGGTTCCGGCGCTCCTGTGGTGTTGTTGCACGCGGGCGTCGCGGACGCGCGGATGTGGGACCCGCTGATGGCGGCGCTGACGGCGCGGTTCCGGGTGGTGCGGCTGGACTTCCGCGGGTTCGGGCGCAGCCCGTGGGCGGCCGACAAGCCGTACACCGATGCCTCGGACGTGGCCGATGTGCTCGACGCGCTGGGCGTCGGCGGGGCCGCCGTCGTGGGGGCCTCCCACGGCGGGCGGATCGCGCTGGAGCTGGCCACCGCCCGCGCCGACCTGGTCGGGCGGCTGGTGCTGCTGAACGCCGGGATGGATCTGCCGGCCACGCCGGAGCTGCGGGCCTTCGCCGAGGCCGAGGGGGCGTTCATCGAGGCGGGGGACGTCGAGGGGGCCGTCCGGCTGAATGTGGCGACCTGGCTGGGGCCCGATGCGGGGGAGCGGGAGCGGGCCTGGCTGGGGGACATGCAGCGGCACGCGTTCGAGCTCCAGCTCGCCGCCGACCCCGAGCCGGAGGCGGGGCACCTGCCGATCGACCTGCCGGTGATCACGGCGCCGTCGGTCGTGGTGGCGGGGGCGCACGACCTGCCGTACTTCCGGGAGTCGGCGCGGGTGATCGCGGCCGGGCTGGCGTCGGCGGAGCTGGTGGAGCTCGGCTGGGCGGGGCACCTGCCCGCGATCGAGCGGCCCGGCGAGGTGGCGAAGCTGCTGCTGGAGTGGCTCGGCCGGGGGTAGCGCCGGCCGTGGTCATGGGGTGACCGGTTTGCGGCCGACGTAGCGGATGCCGTTGGCCTGGATGTCGCCGGAGTCGATGGCGGCCTGCTCGTCGGCGGCGGTGACGCCGGGCAGGTCGCAGAAGAAGTAGGGGCCCTCCTCTGCCAGGCAGGTGTCGAACCGGGCTCTCAGTCCCCGCATGATGTCCTGGCCGGTGTGCAGGTGGTCGTCCTGGCTCCAGATCTGGGTGTAGTCGTCCCAGGGTCGGCCCGACGCCTGCCAGGCGTCGCGGTGCCGATGGAGCCAGCCGTCGCCACCGGCCGGCAGGCGGGCGAAGCACCACTGCGCGGTGGCGTCGTCGAAGCGTTCCCGCGCCCACTCCACGACCACCGCGACCCCGCCCGGCGTCACGGCCGCGGCCATGCGGTCCAGGACGTCGTCGAGGCCGGTGACGTGGTGCAGCGACGTGCAGGCGATGACCCCGGCCACCGGTTCGGCCGGCGTGTACTGCTCGAACACCGTCTGGTGGTATCCGGGCCCCGGCGGGGCCTGGGGGTCGATGCCCACCGCGGCGTAGCCGTGGGCCCGCAGGCGGGGGACGAATCCGCCGAGCGGCCCGCAGCCGATCTCCAGTATCGGCGCCGGTGGGGACGGCAGGTGCTCGCGGACGAACGGCCATGTCGCGGCGAGCCAGCGTTCATCGGGGGTCACGGGCGCTCTCCTCCGGGTGTCGGCGCAGGGTGAACCAGAAGGTGGGCACGGGGTTCGTGCCCGGTGTGACGTCGGCCAGGTCCCAGCCGGTGAATCTGGCGCGCAGCTCGTCGGCGGTGACGCCGGATATGGGGTCGTCGAACGCCTCGGGGCCGTACCCGAACATGAGCAGCCGGGCGCCGGGAGCGGCGCGGCGGGTGAGCCCGGCGGCGTAGGCGTCGCGGCGGTGCGGGGGGATCCCGCAGTAACAGCTCAGGTCGAAGAACAGGTCGTAGGGTCCGGGCGCGTCCAGCTCGTCGAGGCGCGTGGCGTCTCCGCGCAGCAGCCGCACCGCCGCTCCCGAGGCGGCGGCCTTGGCCCTGGCCTGCTCGACCGCCTCGCCGATCAGGTCGACGGCCACGACCTCCCAGCCGTGCCGGGCCAGGTAGACGGCGTTGGTCCCGGTGCCGCAGCCGAGTTCCAGGGCGCGGCCGGGCGGCTCCACGAGGGCGACCAGTTCGGGCGGTGTGACGCCGGTGTCCCAGGGCGGCTTGCCGGCGCGGTAGTAGTCCTCCAGCGCGCGCCGGACGGCCTCCTCCTGCTCCATTGCCTCCTCCTTCACGTTTTTAGAGTTGAACTCTAGAGATAGACTCTTTTCATGAACGTCGTCAAGCGGCCGGACAAACGGGCCGAGCGGTCACGCCGCACCCGCGAGAAGATCGTCGAGGCGGCGCGGGAGCTGTTCCTCGCGCAGGGCTACGGCGCGACGAGCCTGCAGGAGGTCGCCGACCGGGCGGGCGTGGCCGTGCAGACCGTCTATTTCGTCTTCGGCAACAAGCGCACGCTGTTCAAGGACGTCGTCGACACGTCCATCGCGGGCGACACCGAGCCGGTGGCGACCATGGATCGCGAGTGGTTCCAGGCCGCGTGCGCCGCCCCCAGCGCGGCCGAGCAGTTGCGCGCGCACGTGCGCGGCACCCGCGAGATCCTGGGCCGGGTGGCCCCGATCATGCCGCTGATCGCGGCCGCCGCGGCCACCGACCCGCAGATCGCCGCGCAGTGGCCGGAGGGTCCCGACCCGCGTTACACCGTGCAGCACGCGGCGGCCCAGGCGCTGGCCGGCAAGCCCGACGTCCGGACCGGCGTCTCCGTCGTGACGGCGGCCGATCTGCTGTTCGGCCTGCTCAGCCCGCAGCTGTACCTGCTCTTCGTCCAGGACCGAGGCTGGTCACCGGAGAGCTGGGAGGAGTGGGCCCTCGCCACCTTGACCGCCCAGCTCTGCGCCGCACCGCGATAGACGTCAGGCGTAATCTAAACTCGGGATGGTCGGTGTGAAGCCATGACGGAGGGTGATGGATGAGTCGCGTCTCGCAAGCGGAAGCGAAGGTCAACCGAGAGCGAGTGGTGGCCGCGGCCTCTCGGCTGTTCCGTGAGAACGGTGTGGCCAAGGTCGGCGTGGCGGAGGTGATGAAGTCGATCGGACTGACGCAAGGCGGCTTCTACAAGCAGTTCGCCTCCAAAGACGCTCTCGTCGACGAGGCCGCCGCCAAGGCCTTCGCGGACAACCTGCACGACCTCGTGGCCCTGGACGACGAGGCCGGGGAGCATCAGGCGGCGTGGCAGTCGCTGCTGGAGTCCTACTTCTCCGTCGAACATCGCGACAACCCCGGCACCGGTTGCCCGGCCGCCGGTTTCGCGGGCGACATCGCGCGTGAGCCCGAGCATCGGGAGACCTATGCCACGGGGGTCCAGGAACTCGCGGCGTGGATCGCACCTGGTGACGCCGGTTTGGCTGCTTATGCCACGCTCGTCGGCGGCATACTTCTGGCCCGTGCCACCGCAGGGACGCCGTTGTCGGAGCAGATCCTGCAGGCGGCGTATGGGGCAGCGGTGAGGGCTGTCGACAGCGGTCAACCGGAAGACGAGTAGGCAACGTCGGTGTCTATGAGCGGAAAGGTTTACTCGGTTCGGGCCTGATCGTCACGAGCTGACGAGCCCACCGGTGAACTCGCCTCAGCCATAGCCGAGCAGGTCTTCGACGCATTCCGCGCCGCCAACGAAAAGCTCGGCACAGCCATCGTGTTCGCCACTCACGACAGCACCCTTTGCGCGTCACCCTTTGCGCGGTCGTCCGCCACGAACGCCGCACCCATGCCAGTGAGCACGCCTCCGTCGACCGTGTCGATCGCCTCCGGCTTCCCTGGGAGCTTTCAGCTACGCCCTCGCTATCCGCAACGGCGTCCGGCATGAACCCGATCCCATATCCGCCCTGAAAGCTCTGGCAGCGTTCGTCCTTGGCGATGTGATGCGCCGTTCGGGTTCCCCGCATTGGACGGAGTGCAGCCGTCAGGCTGTGCCCGGCAGGACGAGTATGTGTTCCCGAGACCGATGACGTGAAGCCAAGTCCCTCACGCGCAACGGCCCTGACCGCAGGAGGGCAGGGCCGTTGCGTCTCCAGTCCCCCGGCCATTCAGCTGGCCAATTCGGGTGGGGGATGACGACGTCACTCGGAGGCGGTGGCCGCCGCGACCGCGGCACGTACTTCCTGGGCGAACCCCTTCACGGTGTAGCCCGAGGGCAGGCTGTCGATCAGGACGATGTCCGAGATCGCGTTGCGCACGCGCAGCGGCAGGATCGCCTGGTACTCGGGCGAGCGGTACCAGGCCTCGGCGGCGGCCCGGTCGGGGAACTCCATCAGCACGACCAGACCCGGCCACGCACCCTCGACCGTGTCGGCTGCTCCGTTGGCCAGCCACTTCCCGCCGAACGGCTGGACGGTCGCCTCGACCTGCTCCAGATAAGACAGTCCCTGCTCGTTCGGGACGTCGCCGGGGATGCGGAGATGGTTGATCAGGTAGGTGCTCATCGGAGGTTCCTTTCGAGGCGGCTGAGCAGGGGTAGACGTTTAGATTACGAGTGCAATCTAAACCAGATGGCGGCGATTCGCACAACTCAACTGTCAGCCGTGATCCAAATAAGGGTGGGTGCCTCATCGAGGCATTCGTCGACACTGCGCGGGTTGTGTGGACCTCGCGGCCGTCACCGAATGCGGTCGGGCGGACAGTCCGACCAAGTCGCGCCGCCCGCAGCCGAGGAGGGGGATGATCTCCTGGGTCTCATAGATTATGAGTGACATCTATCACGTAGACGCCGTGAGGCGGCGGTCTGCATGATGGGCCCGCACATCAGGCCCGACGCACCACCTGCCCCCAAGAGGTTCGCATGACCCTGCCGTCGCTGTTGCTGGTCCCCGGAGCGTGGCACAGGCCCGAGCACCTGCAACTCCTCATCGACGACCTGCCCGGCATCGATGTCCATACCGTGGCCCTCACCTCGTGTGGCGACGATCCCCAGGCGCTGGGCGACATGTACTCCGACGCGGCCGCCATCAGGGCCGCCGTCGAGGCGATCGGCGGGCCCGTGGTCGTCGTCGCCCACTCCTACGGCGGCGTCCCCGCCACACAGGCGCTCACTGACGCGCCCAACGTCAAGAGCATCGTCTACCTCGCCGCGTTCCAGCTCGGCGCGGGGGAGTCCCTGCTGTCGAGCGCGGGCGGCGACCCGCCCCTGTGGTGGGAGTTCCACCGGCAGGAGGGCGCCGGCGACTACCTGACCGTCGCGAACCCGGTCGAGGTGTTCTACGGCGACGTGGACAGGGACGTCGCCGAGAAGGCGGCGGCAGCCCTGGGTTACCAGTCCTACGCCGCCACCACCCAGGAGCTGACCGCGGTCGCCTGGCAGACGATTCCGAGCACGTACATCATCTGCGAAGCCGACGGCGCCATCCCGCCCTTCGTCCAGGAACTCTTCGCGAAGCGCGCCGACAGGACGCTGCGGCTGAACAGCTCCCACTCGCCCTTCCTGTCGCAGCCCTCCGCACTCGCCCAGCTCATCAGGCAGGAACTCACCCTGCCCTGAGGCAGTCCAGCCGGAGCGTGATCCCGGCGCCCCTACCGCCCGCCAGCCGCGTCCACGGCGATCGGGGAGATGCGATCTCGTGACCTGGTTCATCACCGACAAGCCCGAAGTGTTCCGCTCCGAGGCGGGACCTTTTCTCGCCGCACGTCCCGACCTGCACACCATGCTGCTGTCCGGACTCGACACGATCGAGCATCCGCGGTCCGCGGGTGAACCTCCGCCCAAGATGCTGGGCTGGTGGCGGGAACCGGATGCGACAGCGACGACGGCCGCGTTCGTGTGGATGCCACCGCACCTGCTGACCGCCAGCCGCCTTTCCCCTGCCGCGGCATCGCACCTGGCCGGACTCCTGGCCGCCCAAACCCGGCCGTTCACCCAGCTCCTGGCCGACGACTCATCGGCCCGTGCCTTCTCCCGAGCGTGGCGGACGACCACCGGCGCCGCGCCGAAGAACGGACCGCGCCTGCGCCTCCATCGTCTTGGCCGGCTCGTGTCCCCTGACGTCGCTGGGGCGCCGCGGACGGCGACCGATGATGACCGGGCTCTTCTCCACGGCTGGTGCACCCGTTTCGTCGCGGAAGCCGGCTCGCTCGGAGCGGATCTCGACGCTTTCATCGACGAGCGGATGAGCCGGGGCGGCTGGCGGTTGTGGACGGTCGAGGACGAACCCGTGGCCATGGCCGCCATGACGTCCGTGGTGGTGGGCGTGGCTCGCCTCACCCCCGTCTACACGCTCCCCGAACACCGTGGCCGGGGCTACGGCTCCGCCGTCACCGCGGCCGTGTCCCGAGCAGCCCGCGAAGCCGGTGCGGAACACGTACTCCTGTTCACCGACCTCGCCAACCCGACGAGCAACGGCGTCTACCGGCGCATCGGATACCGCCCCGTCGCGGACTACCGAATCGTGGTGCCCTGACACCGCAAGTTCAGTGAGCCGTAGCTCACGCACCCGCGCGGATCCGTCCCGCCCATCCTGGAAAGCGGGAGCAGATCTCGGCGCGGCCCGGTCTGCGACAGCTTTCAGGGAAGTGGGCTCAGAACCGGCGTTCGAAGAAGGCCCCCTTGAGACGACTCTCAGCTTGATCACCGCGCGGCCGCCCTGCACGCGTCGCGGAGCAGGTCCCGGCGGACTTGCCCGGCCGGACAGCTCTTCGTGCAGCCCGAATCCGGCCCGGTGAGAAACGGCCAGCCGTGGTCGACAGGGCCGCCCCAAGTGGGGGAGCCCGGCCCTTGCCCGGCACGACACCGCTGCATGGAGGACGACGGGCGCGCCTGCATCACGGGGCGGTGGGCATCGATGGTTCGAGACCATGCTCGGCGGCAATCCCCGGTGACACTTCGGCCTCTAACTTACTTTGTAAAGCCGTTGAGTTAAGAGAAAAAAAACTTCAGGCATTTTCAACCCCGCAACGACGAGGAAGCCGATTTTGTCGGTGGCGGGGTGCACCATGGCGGGCATGGCCACGTGGCAGGAGATCGAGAACGACGCCCCCGAGTTCGCAGCGCGCTTCCTGCGGCTGTTCGAGGCGGGCAAGCACAAGACGATGGCGACGCTGCGCCGGGACGGCTCGCCGCGGATCAGCGGCACGGAGACCCAGTTCAAGCAGGGGGAGCTGTGGCTGGGGTCGATGGCCAAGGCGGTGAAGGCGGCCGATCTGCTGCGTGATGGCCGGGTGGCGGTGCATGGGCCGACGACCGATCCGGGGGTGGAGGGGTCGGGCACGTGGCCGGGTGAGGCGAAGCTGTGGGGGCGTGCGGTGGAGGTGACCGACGCCGAGGTGGTGAAGGCCGTGGTGGGCGGGGAGGCGGGGGAGTCTCATCTGTTCCGGGTGGACATCGAGGGTGCGGTGATCACGCGGGTGGAGGAGGCGATGCTGGTGATCGAGAGCTGGGCTCCGGGCCGTGGGGTGAGTGTGGTCCGGCGCCGTTAGGGCCCCATCGGCCGCCCGCTCTTCCCCCTCCGGCGGGCGGCCGATGGGTACGGGTGTTTTCTGCTTCCGTCACGGCTTTTGCGTGGCCGGCCCCGCCCGCCGTCTCCGGTGCGGCTCGTCGTGGGCGCCGGCCGGTCGCGTCCGCATCACACGGGACGGATGTCAGGTGATGGAGAAGCCGCCGTCGACGCAGATCATCTGGCCGGTGACGTAGGTGGCGGCGTTGGAGGCGAGCCAGACGGCGGCGCCGGCGAAGTCTTCGGGGTGGCCGTTGCGGCCGATGGCGGTGCGGGCGGCGAGGGCTTCGACGCGGCCGGGGATCGATTGGGCGATCTGGGTGAGGGGGGTCAGGACGAAGCCGGGGATGATCGTGTTGGCGGTGACGCCGCTGCGGCTCCAGGCTTCGGCCTGTGAGCGGGACAGGCCGGCGATGGCGGCTTTGCTGACGCCGTAGGCGCCGCTGTTGCCGAAGGCGCGGTGGCTCTGCTGGGAGCCGATGTTGATGATGCGTCCCCAGCCGCGGCGGGCCATGCGGGGGCCGTGGTGCTGGCCGAGGCGGTAGGGGGCGGTGAGGTTGACGGCGATGGTCTGGTCGTAGTCGTCGGCGCTGAGGTCGCCCATGGGGTGGCGGATGTTGTTGGCGGCGCTGGTGACGAGGATGTCGACGTCGGGGACGGTGTCGATGAGGCGGGTGACGTCGTCGGGGTCGGCCATGTCGGCGCTGATGGCGGTGGCGGTGACGCCGTGGCCGCGCAGGCGGGTGAGGGCTTGGTCGAGGTCGTATTGGCGGCGGGCGGCGATGGTGATGTGGGCGCCGGCGCGGCCGAGGGCCTGGGCGATGGCGTGGCCGATGCCGCTGCTTCCGCCGGTGATGAGGGCGGTGCGGCCGTGGAGGCCGAACAGGTCAGTGAGGTAGGGGGCGGCCGCATCGTTCATGGCCAGCAATCCTATCGTCGGATGATCCGATTTCCTCTGCGATTTCTTCGGTGATGATGTCGCTGATGCGGGTCATGACGCGCTGGAGGTCGCGCAGGGTGTCGGTGTCCAGGCGGGTGAGGAGGTGGCGCCAGTTGGCGGTGCCGGCGTCGAGCATCTCGTCGGTGAGGGTGCGGCCCTGGGTGGTGAGGGTGAGGCGGCGGACGCGGCGGTCGGCGGGGTCTTCGCGGCGGGTGAGCAGGCCGTGGGCGACGAGGCGGTCGACGATGCCGGTGAGGGTGCCCAGGCCGATGCCGAGTTCGCGGGCGAGTTCCTGGCCGGAGGCCGATTCGTGGAAGGACAGGGCGACGATGACCTTGAGCTGCTGCATGGTGAGGGTGGTGGCGAGCAGGGGGAGGGTGCGGTCGCGGGCGAACAGGCGGCCGAGGCCGCGCTGGGTGTCGGCGATCCAGTCGATGAGCTGGTCGCGTTCGTCAGGGCGGTTCGGGCCGTCTTCCACCGGGGTGTTCACCTGTTGTATTCGCTTTGCATTCGCTGGTGGCTTCACTGGGGCGTTCGGGGCGCTGTCGCAAACCTGAGAAGGTTATCAGGAACGTCATGCCGCATTAAATATTCGTGCGAGGCGAAGTGTTAGGGTGAGCCGCACTAATCTTCCGGCCCTCATCTGTCAAGGAGCCCTCGCGCCATGACCTTCCTGGCCAGGCTGAGCCTCGCCAACCGCACTCTTGTGATCATGATTGCGGTGGTGGCCAGCGCTTTCGGCGCCTTCGCCATCCCCTCGCTGAAGCAGCAGCTGTTCCCGTCGCTGGAGTTCCCGGGGGCGTTCGTCGTGGCGCCGTATGCCGGTGCGGCGCCGGACATCGTGGAAGACCAGGTCGTCAAGCCGATCGAGAGCAGCTTCCAGGGTATCGCCGGGGTGACGCAGGTCAGCTCGACCTCCCGGGAGGGCATGGCCCAGATCCAGGTGGCGTTCGAGTTCGGCACCGACATCGACGAGGCCATCGGGCAGATGCAGCAGGCGATCTCGCGGATCCAGGCGCAGCTGCCCTCCACGGTCGACCCGCAGGTGATCGCGGGCAGCACCGACGACATCCCGGTCGTGGTGCTGGCCGCCTCCGGCGGCGACGAGGCGACGCTGCTCGACCGGCTGGAGTCGGCGGCGCTGCCGTCGCTGCAGGGGATCGAGGGGGTGCGGGAGGCGGAGGTCACCGGCGCCCGCGGCAAGCAGGTGACGATCACGCCCGACACGGCGGAGATGGCCGAGAAGGGGCTGTCGCCGGCGGCGATCCCCGAGGTGCTGCGCGCCAACGGCGTGGCGATCCCGGCGGGGTCGGTGACCGAGGACGGGGTGAACCTGACCGTCCAGATCGGTGACCGGGTGGCGACGGTGGAGGACCTGAAGAACCTCTACCTGACGCCGCCGGCCGCCCCGGCGGTCCAGCCGCAGGCGCAGCAGCCGCAGATCCCGGGCCGGCCGGTCGCGGCGGTGAAGCCGCCGGCGCCGCCCAAGCCGGTGACGCTGGGGTCGGTGGCCGACATCGAGGTCGTCGACGCCACCGCCTCGACGCTGACCCGCACCGACGGCAAACCGAGCCTGGGCGTGTCGATCACGATGAAGCCCGACGGGAACGCGGTGGCGATCTCCCACGCGGTGCGTGACCTGATCCCGGAGCTGACGACCACGCTGGGCGCGGGCACGGCCCTGACGGTGGTGTTCGACCAGGCGCCGTTCGTGGAGCGGTCGATCCACGACCTGACGACCGAGGGCCTGCTGGGCCTGACGTTCGCCGTGATCATCATTCTGATCTTCCTGCTGTCGATCCGGTCGACGGTGGTGACGGCGGTGTCGATCCCGCTGTCGGTGGTGATCGCGCTGATCGCGCTGTGGGTGGGCGACTACTCGCTGAACATCCTGACGCTGGGCGCGATGACGATCGCGGTGGGCCGGGTGGTCGACGACTCGATCGTGGTCCTGGAGAACATCAAGCGCCATCTGGGCTACGGCGAGCCGAAGCGGCAGGCGATCCTGGGCGCGGTCGGCGAGGTGGCGGGCGCGGTGACGGCCTCGACGCTGACGACGGTGGCGGTGTTCGCGCCGATCGCGTTCGTGGGCGGCATGGTGGGCCAGTTGTTCTCGCCTTTCGCGGTGACGGTCACGGTGGCGCTGCTGGCCTCGCTGCTGGTGTCGCTGACGGTGATCCCGGTGCTGGCCTACTGGTTCCTGAAGGCGCCGGCGCTGTCGCCGGAGGAGGCGCGGCGGGTCCGTGAGGAGGCCGAGGCCAAGGAGCTGCGCTCGCCGTTGCAGCGCGCCTATCTGCCGGTGCTGCGGTTCGCGACGCAGCGCCGCTGGATCACCCTGGCGATCGGCCTGGTGATCTTCGCGGGGACGATGGCGCTGGCGGGGAACCTGAAGACCAACTTCCTCGACTCGGCCGGGATGAACAGCATCAACGTCACCCAGCGGATGCCGGTGGGCACCAACCTGGAGGTGACCGACGCGGCGGCCCGCAAGGTCGAGCAGGTCATCGCCGACGAGCCGGGCGTGGCGTCCTACCAGGTGAACGTCGGCGGCGGCAACCAGTTCATGGGCGGCGCGGGCGGCAGCGCCGACCGTGCCTCGTACTCGGTGACGCTGGACGAGGACGTCGACGCGACCGCGCTGCAGGACGGCCTGCGCGCCAAGCTGGCGGCGCTCGGCGCGGGCGTGGGGGAGATCACCGTGGGCGGCGGGCAGGGCGGCGGCGGGTTGTCGTCCAACCAGCTGCAGGTGCTGCTGCAGGGCCCCGACGTCGACCAGCTGCGCGCGGCCTCGGCGACGGTCACGCAGGCGCTGGCCGACGTGCCGGGGCTGCGGGACGTGTCCTCCAACCTGGCCGACAGCGGTGAGCGGATCGAGGTCCACGTCGACCGGCAGGAGGCCGCCGAGCGCGGCCTGACCGAGGCGGGCATCGGCCAGCAGGTGGCCACGGCCTTCCGGGGCGCGCCGGTGGGGTCGATCGACATCGACGGCCGGGCCGCCGACATCGTGCTGCGGACCGGTGACGCGCCGGAGGACGTGGCGGCGGTCAGGGATCTGGAGCTGCCGACGGCGGCCGGCACGGTGAAGCTGTCGGAGGTGGCCGAGGTCGTCAAGGAGGCCGGCCCGACGCAGATCAGCCGCCTGGACGGGGAGCGGACGGCGACCGTCTCGGGTGACGCCGACGCCTCCAACCTGGGCGCGGTCACCACCGACGTCACCGCCAGGCTCGACACGCTGAAGCTGCCGGCGGGGGTGACGGCGACGGTGGGCGGCGCCTCGGCCGACCAGGCCGACGCGTTCGCCGACCTGGGGCTGGCGATGCTGCTGGCCATCGCGATCGTCTTCATGATCATGGTGGCGACGTTCTCCAGCTTCGTCCAGCCGCTGATCCTGCTGGTGTCGATCCCGTTCGCCGCGACCGGCGCCGTCGGCCTGCTGCTGATCACCGACACGGCGCTGGGCGTGCCGGCGCTGATCGGCATGCTGATGCTGATCGGCATCGTGGTGACCAACGCGATCGTGCTGATCGACCTGATCAACCAGTACCGCGAGCAGGGCATGGGCATCGTCGAGGCGGTCATGGAGGGCGGCCGCCGACGGGTGCGGCCGATCCTGATGACGGCGCTGGCCACCATCGGCGCGCTCACCCCGATGGCGGTCGGGCTGACCGGCTCGGGCGGGTTCATCTCCCAGGCGCTGGCGATCGTGGTGATCGGCGGCCTGGTCTCCTCCACGCTGCTGACGCTGGTCCTGGTGCCGACGCTGTACGTGATGGTGGAGCGGGTCAAGGAGCGCTTCACCCGCACGCCCAAGCACGAACGCCACATCGAGGTCTACGACGAGGAGGCCCTGGCCCCGACCCGCTAGACGCGGGGGAGACCTGGGAGACCTGGGAGACCCCGGGTCACGTGGGGGGATGCGCGGTTTCGATAAGCTTCGGGAACGTGACCGACAAGCCGCGCATCCCCAACGTCCTGGCCACCCGCTACGCCTCGCCCGCTCTGGCCCGCCTGTGGTCTCCCGACCACAAGGTCGTTCTGGAGCGGCGGCTGTGGGTGGCCGTGCTCAAGGCCCAGGCCGATCTCGGGATCCCGGTCCCGGCCGAGGTGATCACGGCTTACGAGAAGGCGGCCGACACCGTCGACCTGCCGTCGATCGCGGCGCGTGAGCGCGTCACCCGCCACGACGTGAAGGCCCGCATCGAGGAGTTCAACGCGCTGGCCGGGCACGAACACGTCCACAAGGGCATGACCTCGCGTGACCTGACCGAGAACGTCGAGCAGCTCCAGGTCCGCGACAGCCTGGAGCTGGTCCGCTCCCGCGTGGTGGCGCTGCTGGCCCGCCTGGCCCGCCTGGCCGCCGAGCACTCGGCGACCGTGATGGCCGGCCGTTCCCACAACGTCGCCGCGCAGGCCACCACGCTGGGCAAGCGGTTCGCCACCGCCGCCGACGAGCTCACCACCGCCTTCGAACGCCTCGAGGATCTGATCGCCCGCTATCCGCTGCGCGGCGTCAAGGGCCCGGTCGGGACCGCCCAGGACATGCTCGACCTGCTCGGCGCCGACCGCCTCGCCGACCTGGAGGACCGCGTCGCCGCCCACCTGGGGTTCGCGCGCCGCTTCACCAGCGTCGGCCAGGTCTACCCGCGCTCCCTCGACTACGACGTCCTCACCACCCTGGTGCAGCTGGCGGCCGCGCCGTCGTCGCTGGCCAAGACGATCCGCCTCATGGCGGGCCACGAACTGGTCACCGAGGGCTTCCAGGAGGGACAGGTCGGCTCCTCGGCCATGCCCCACAAGATGAACACCCGCTCCTGCGAGCGCGTCAACGGCCTGACGGTGATCCTGCGCGGCTACGCCTCCATGGCCGGCGAGCTGGCCGGCGACCAGTGGAACGAGGGCGACGTGTCCTGCTCGGTCGTGCGCCGGGTCGCCCTGCCCGACGCGTTCTTCGCCTTCGACGGCCTGGTCGAGACGATGCTGACGGTCCTGGACGAGTTCGGCGCCTTCCCCGCCGTCATCGAGGCCGAACTCGACCGCTACCTGCCCTTCCTCGGCACGACCAAGATGCTCATGGCCGCCGTCAAAGCCGGTCTGGGCCGCGAGGCCGGCCACGAGCTGATCAAGGAACACGCGGTCGCGGCGGCGCTGGCGATGCGCCAGGACGGCGGCGGCAACACCCTGCTCGACCGGCTGGGCGCCGACCCCCGCTTCCCGCTGTCACGCCAGGACCTCGACGCGCTGCTGGCCGACCGGGTGTCCTTTACCGGCGCGGCCGCCGACCAGGTCGCCGCCGTGGTGTCCCGGGTGGGCGAGATCACCTCCCGGTATCCGGACGCGGCCCGGTACGCGCCCGGCGCCATTCTGTGAGAGAACTGCGCCACCTGGAGGAGGTCGTGTCCGCCACCGGCGGGGACGACCTGCTGGTGTGGACCGCCCAGCGCCTGCCCCGCGGGGGAGCGCGGGCGTGGACGCTGGGGGAGGCCGTGGTGGTGGCCTGCCCCCAGGTGTCCAAACACGACCGGCTGGCGGTGTGGGGGAGGGCGGGCGACCCGTCGCTGGCGGCGCTGGTCCGCCAGGTGTGGCGGGAGATGGGGACCGGCTACCGGCCGTTCGGCGACCGGGAGGTGATCCACCGGCTGGTGGAGCGGATGCCGGGCGACCTCGGCCCGGCCGGGAACTTCACCTGGATGACGGTGGACCCCGGCACGGTGCGGCCCGGCGCGGCTTCCCCGTCCCCGCCGTATCGCGGGGCCGGACACGAGAGCGGGGCCGCCGGGGACCGGCGGTGTCCGTCCGGTCCGGCCCCGCTGCTGGTGGGGGCAGCGGCAGGCTCGTGTTCGTCGCCGACGGGACCCGGGTCCGTGGATCCGCGGCGGCCGTCGGCCCCCGAGGCGGCCTGGCTGCTGGACCCCGGGGCCGGGGAGGAGGTGGCGCGGGTGCTCGCCGTCGCCAACCCCGACGCCTACGCGCGGCCCGGGATGCCCGGCATCAGCCGATGGGCCGGGATCCGGGACGCCGCGGGCCGTCTGGTCACCGTCGGCGCGGACGCCTGGTCGGCGCCGGCGGTCGGGTTCATCGGCGGGGTCGCGACGCTGCCCGAGGCGCGGGGGAGCGGGCTGGCGGGGGTGATCTGCCGGTTCCTGACCGGGGCGTTGCTGGCGCGGCACGGCCGGGTCTCGCTCATGGTGGACGACGTCAACGCCGCCGCGCTAGCGGTTTACCGGCGGCTGGGGTACACGCGCAGGCTCGTGGCGGCGTCAAGGGTACCCGACGCATAAAACCAGGTGAGCGCGGCGTCCGCACGATGCACAGTGAGGGAATGATGTCCGCTTTCGTTCCCGGCCTGGAGCTGTCCCGCGCCTACTACCACGATGTGCTGCGGCCGCTCCTGGGCGACGTTCCCCATAGTTCCGCCCTCATCGGCCCCGGCTCGGAGGTCCTCGGTTTCGACACCGCCCGCTCGGCCGACCACGACTGGGGCCCCCGCGCGCTGATCTTCGTGCCGTGCGGGCGCGCCGAGGAGATCCGCGACCGGGTGTGGAGCCGGCTGCCCGCCGAATACGGCGGTTTCGCGACCGCGTTCGGCTCCGACGTCCATCCGGTACGCCCCGGCGTGACCGTCACCGAGTTCACCCCGTGGGCCAGACAGCAGCTCGGCTTCGACCCGCGTGGCCCGATCAGCGTCGACGACTGGCTGGCCGTGCCGTGGCAGCGGCTGGCCGAGTTCACCGGCGGCGACGTCTTCCACGACGGCCTGGGCGAACTCGGCCCCGCCCGCAGCCGCCTGCGCTGGTATCCCGCCGACGTGTGGCGGTACGTCCTGGCCTGCCAGTGGACCCGCATCGCCCAGGAGGAGAGCTTCCCCGGACGCGCCGGGGAGGTCGGCGACGACCTGGGGTCGGTCCTGGCCACCGGGCGCATCGCCCGCGACCTGATGCGGCTGACGCTGCTGATGCGGCGGCGCTACCCGCCGTACACCAAATGGCTCGGCAGCGCCTTCCACCGGCTGTCGGGTTCGGCCGAACTCGGCGACGCCCTCACCGGCGCGCTGCGGGAGTCGACCTGGCAGGGCCGCGAACGCCACCTGTCGGCCGCCTACCTGCGCGTCGCCGCCCTCCACAACCGGCTCGCGCTCACCGAACCGCTCCAGCCGTGCCTGCGCCCCTACCATGAGCGGCCCTTCCAGGTCATCGGCGGCCACCGCTACGCCCGCGCCCTCATGGACGCCGTCACTGACCCCGCCGTCGCCCGCCTGGACCTCGTCGGCACCGTCGACCAGGTCGCCGACAACACCGACGCCCTCACCCACCCCCGCCGGGCCCGCAACGTCGCCGCCGCCGTCCGCTGACCCCCTGTGATCCGGTCAGACGAGTGCGAGTGGCCGTACCGACGCCATCTCCGGCAGCAGCGCGGGCAGCTCCAGCAGGGTCCGGATCGCCCGCACCCCCGCCGGGGCGGGCGAGGACCCGTAGCGGTCCAGCCAGACGCCGTGCATGCCCGCCCGCGTCGGCCCGATCGCGTCCAGGTTCAGGTTGTCGCCGACCAGCACCACCTCGGCCGGGTCCAGTCCCAGCTTGGCCGCGGCGGCGGTGTACACCTCGGCCGACGGCTTGAAGTTGCCGCCCAGCGCGTCGGGCGTCAGCACCGGGTCGAGCCGGTCGAGCAGCCCCAGCCGCCGCAGCTTCGCCTCCTGCTGCACCGGCTGCCCGTTGGTCAGCACCCCCAGCGTCACCCCGGTCCCGGCCAGCCTGTTCACCACCACGGCGGCGTCGGGGAAGGCGGTCCACGCCTGCTCGTACAGGTCCAGGAACTCCGCGTACGCGGCGTCGAGATCCCCGGGCACCGGCAGCCCCAGCCGTCGGCAGTAGTCCCGCAGCCGGCGGCGGCGCTGCTCACCGAAGGAGCACTCACCCCGATGCCAGGCCGGCAGATGGACGTCCTCCAGCCGCAGCCACAGCCCCGGCCCCTCGGCCAGCAGCGGATGGAACGGAGACCGGTCGGCCGTCCACGCCGTCACGGCGTGCGCCACCGCCGCCCGATGATCGAACAGCGTCTCGTCCAGGTCGAAGAGAATGGCCCTGATCATGCCGCCCATCCTCCGGAACCCCTATTACAACGGCGTTTCCACGACGTGAAAGGGGAAACCGGGCTTACCCACAGCCAGTCATGCCCATCATGACAAAGATCACAGACCACCGCCCGGCAAACCGGGGAAAAGGGGCGAGCGTCCCGAACCGCGCGGCCGGGGGAGGAAGGGTACCTACCACCACGGCCGAGACCGGGGGAGAGGCGGGGAGACGCACCCGCCACCTTCGCGTGAGGTCAGACGGGACCCCCGGCCGCCCTCGCGTTCGCGGTGATCGAGTCACGCACGTACACCGCCAGCCCTTCGGCCACCTGCTCGTAGTTACGGGCGAACCGCTCGTCGGCCACGTACATCTCCCCGAGGCACCCGTGGATCTCGTGGGTGCACTCGTAGAACCACCGGCTGATGTGCCGCCGGTGCCCCTCGGCCACCGCCATCGCCTCGGCCGAGCCGGCCGGGACCCCCTGCTCGAACAGGGCCCGCCACGCCTCCACCAGCTCCCCGGCCTCCGACGTGATGCGCTGCCAGTCGGCCTTCCCGTACGACGACGTGCGCCGCCGGCTCTCCGCCCACGCCGACGTGCCACCCCACCGGCTCTCCGCCTCCTCGGCGTGATCCTCCGGCCGGAACTCCCCGAACACCTCGTAACGCTCCTCGGGCGTCAACGACACTCCCATCCTCGCCGCCTCCAACGCGGTCTCCACCGCCTCCGCCAACGACTCCAGCCGGGCGATGCGCCGCCGCAGCAGCTCGCGCTGACGCCGCAGATGCGTCGCCGCGTCGGCCCCCGGATCGTCGAGGATCGCGGTGATCTCCTCCAGGGGGAAACCCAGCTCCCGGTAGAACAGCACCTGCTGCAACCGGTCCAGGTCCGGCTCCGCGTAACGGCGGTACCCCGCCGCGGTGCGCTCACTGGGCGACAACAGACCGATCTCGTCGTAGTGGTGCAGCGTCCGCACCGTCACACCCGCGAACGCCGCCACCTGCCCGACCGAAAACCCCGCCACGCTTCCCCCTCCTTCCTGACGCCGACCAGCCTGCGGCCTCCCGTAACGTGAGAGTCAAGCCTTATACGGCCGTCTACCGGCCGTTCTAGACACCCGTATCGTGGGCAAGCGGATGGGCCCGCATCGCCGCCTCCAGCTCACCCGGCAGCTCGTCGCGGTAACGGCCCAGCGTGCTCAGATCACTGTGACCCAGCACCCGCCGCACCGCGTCCATGTCCGTCCCGCCCGCCAGCAGATGCGTCGCCGTCGTGTGCCGCAACCCATGAGGCGTCACCGACCGCCGCCGCTCCGGATCGACCCGCGCCTGCACCCGGTCGATCACCCCCTGCACATCACCCCGCGCCAGCCGCCGCCCCCGCCACGACAGCAGCAGCGCCTTGTCCTCGCCCTCCCGCACCTCCAGATAGGCCGCCAGCACGTCGGCCACCAGCCGGGGGAGCGGCACATCCCGCGTCCTGCCGCCCTTGCCGAAGATCCGCCAATAACGGTCGCCGTCGTTGGTGTAGAAATCCTCCACATTCGCCCGGACCAGTTCCGACACTCGCGGCCCCACCATCGTCAGCAGCAGCACGATCAGCGCGTCCCGCACCTCCGTCCGCTGATCACGCCGCCCCCGCGCCTCCTCCGGCGCCGCCGACGCCGCCGCCCCGATCAGACCCTGCGCCTGCTCCCGCGTCAGCGCCCGCCGCTCGGCCCGCAGCCCGCCCCGCTCCTTGGCCACCACCGTCGCCGACGCCATCGGGTTCAGCTGCACCCACCCCGCCAGCGCCGCATGCTTGAACAGCGCCGACACCGACCGCCGGAACCGCGCCTGCGACGCCGCGCTCTGCAACGCCCCGCCCTCCACCGGCTCACGCCGCCGCTCATCGGGCTTGCGGGCGAACGCCAGCAGCACCGCGTCGACATCGTCACCCGACAGATCATCGAGCACCCCCGACAGACGGCACCCGCGCGTCAGCCGCACGAACGTCTGCACATCCCGCGCGTACACCTCAGCGGTCGCCCGGGACAGACCCCCCGTCACCACCTTCGCACGGACCAGCTCCACATAACGATCCGCCGCCTCTTCCACCGACAACCGATTCAGCTCCGCCGGACGCATGACCCCAGACCCTAACCCCGCCCACCGACAATCCCAGCTCAGTGGCATGATCGATAACATGACATATCCGGAACCGCGCTACCTGGGGGACACCGGGGACATCAACGCCACCCACCTCCCCGCCGGCGCCCCGCCCGACATCACCTACCGCAACGGCGGCACCTGCACCTACCTCGCCACCGGCGCCACCACCGACGGCAAATTCGGCCTCTACCGCTGGGACATGGGCCCCCAGCCCAGCGGCCCCGAACCCCACTTCCACCGCAGCCTCACCGAATCGTTCTTCATCCTCACCGGCACCGTCCGCATCTACAACGGCCTCGAATGGATCACCACCGTCCCCGGAGACTTCGTCCACGTCCCCGAAGGCGGCATCCACGGCTTCCGCAACGAATCCGGCGAACCCGCCAGCCTGCTCCTGCTCTTCTCACCCGGCGCACCCCGCGAGGCCTACTTCGAAGGCATCGCCGAATGGGCCTCCTCCGGACGCACCGACCAGGACTTCTTCACCCGCCACGACACCTTCTGGGTCGACGAGAGATAACGCCCGCCGCCGCGCAGGCATGCTCAAGCCCTTCTTCCGTTACGGCTCCGCCCGGCCCGCACCGCCCGCCGCATCCGCTCGGCGCCGCATCCGGCGCCAACCGGCCGCGCCACGGCCGCGAGCCCGACGAACCACGGCACCGAACCGACCAGGAAGAACCCCCGCCCAGCCGGCGGAAGAAGTCAGGGAAACAGCCCGTGGTCGCGGGCGTAGACCGCCGCCTGAGTGCGGTCACGCAGGCCGAGCCGCTGGAGGATACGCGAGAGGTGGTTCTTCACCGTGCCCTCGCTGAGGTAGAGCCGCTCGGCGATCTCCCGGTTCGACGCCCCGCCCGCCACCAGCCGCAGCACATCCAGTTCCCGCGCCGTCAACGGCACCCGCGCCACCGCTCCACCGGCGCCCCCGGACGCCACCAGGCGGGCCGTCACCGCCGGATCCAGCTGGGCGACCCCGGCGTGCGCAAGCCGCACCGCCGCCGCCAGCTCCCGCACCGGCAGATCCTTCAACAGGTAACCGACAGCGCCCGCCCGCAGCGCCTCGACGACGTACTCCTCGTCGTCGAACGTCGTCAGCATCACCACCCGCACCTCCGGCACCCGCTCTCGGAGCGCCGCCACCGCCCGCACCCCGTCCATCCGCGGCATCCGCACATCCATCAACACGACACCGGGCCCCAGCGCGACCGCCTGCTCCACCGCCTCAAGCCCGTCGGCCGCCGTGCCGACCACGCAGATGCCCGGCTGCACCGCGAGCAGCGACGCGATGGCCTCCCGGATCAGCCCCTGATCATCGACGACCAGCACCCGCACCGGCTCCTCACTCACCGCGCGCCCCTGCGCGGGATGGTGACGGTCAGCCGGGTCCCCCCACCCGGCGGACTCCCGATGTCGACCCGCCCACCGGCGAGCTCCACCCGCTCCCGCATGCCCAGCAGCCCGAACCCCTCCCTCTCCGGCGCGAAGCCCCGCCCGTCGTCACCGACCACCAGCTCCGCCCCACGCGGGCCCAGCGACACGGCGACCGACACCCGCGAGGCCCCGGCGTGCCGCCGGGCGTTCGTGATCCCCTCCTGCGCCGCCCGGTACAGCGCCCGCAACGCCGCCGCATCATGACCGCCCTCCTCCCCGGAGAACGTCAGAACCACATCCCCCTGACCGTCGACCAGCGCCACCAGGGCCTCATGGAGGCTGAAGGACTCACGCAGCGTCCGCACCGAACGCCGCACATCCTCCAACGCCCGCCGCGCCGAACCGTGCGCGTCCGCGACCGCCCGATCAGCCGCCCCCGCATCAAGGTCACGGAACGCCGTCGCCTTCTCCAGCAACACCACCACCGCCGTCAGATGGTGCCCCAGATCATCGTGGATGTCCCTGGCCACCCGATTACGCTCGGCCGTCGCCGACAACTCCGCGACCACCGCCGCCGAAGCCGCCAGCTCCACCCGCGCCCGCCGCTCCTCAGCCGCCACCGCCGCCATGGTCACCGCCAGGACCAGCCCCACACAGAACATCAAAAGATCGGAGACCTGCCCGGCGTCGGCCAGCCAGTGCGGATCACGAACCGTGCCGGCCACCGCGAAACCCGCCACACACCCCACAGCGAGCACCACCGACACCGCCCGCCCGAACGCGAAATACGCCGTGAACGGCACCAGCACGAACAACACCCGCGACAGCCCCGCCCCGTCCGCCGACGCCACCAGCGCGAACAACCCCACCCGCACGACCAGCAGCACCACCGGACCGACCCGGCCCTCCCACCGATCAAGCACGGCCAGCGCCACCAGCCCCGCCACGAACGGAACCGGCCGGGTCTCACCCAACCCCGCCAGCCACGCGTACAGACCCGCGATGAGAACCGCGCCATAGAGCACCGGCGACACCCACGGCACCGGACGGGACACCGCCATGCCCGAAAGCCTACGATCGCTCCGCATACCGCCGCACCGGTCCCCGCATCGACAACGACAACCACACGAGCGTCACCGCGACCAGCACATGCAGCACACTCGTCACCACGCCATCCGGCAACGACGCACCGACGGCCAACCCCGTCAACGCGACCCCATACCCGGCGGCCGGCACCCTCGGAAAAACCCCCGCACGCAGCATCGCCACCGAGAACAGAACCGTGCCCACCACGAACACCGCCGTCCCACCCAACACGACGACCCTCGCAGGCCCCCGCAAAAGCTCCCGCGTCACCGCCTCGTCCAGGAAGAAGACGACCACGTTGAGCGCGAAGGCGATCCCCGCGAACAGGGTGAGCCCGATCATGTTGACGGCATACGCCACCTCACCGAACCACCCGCAGACCCCGCTCTGCCGCGCGTGGAAGGCCGTGAGCACCAGCGGCCCCAAAGCGACACCCACACCGATGACGAGACTGGTGACCGCCGTCTCACCGATGAACGCCTCGACAGCACCGGGAACACCGACAGACAGACCCATGACGACGCCGCCCACGACGCCGAACCGAACCAGGGGAGAGGACATACCAGCACTCCTTGACCGAAGGGATTCCGACGGTAGGAGCAGCAGACCTCCCGGATAAGTGCCCCCGGTCATGGTCACGTCACGGATTCCGCAGCCGAGGTCATGTGCCGCCTCGGTGGGACCGCGCGACCCGGCCCGCCGGATCCGCCGACCGGAACAGATACCAGGCCCGCCAGTGGGAGAACGGCGAAGTGGAATCGGCGACTGGATCAGCCCCGCCGACGGGTGGCGATCGTCGTTCACAACCCGCCCGACCTCCCGTAGGCCCCCGGCGCCGGGGGTGTTCCTCGACGAGTCAAGGACGTGGAGGCGCAGGTCATCCGCGACACGCGCCGAGCGGCTGGACTGTGCCGAACGGACAAGTCCGCTGATCTTGGGCGCGGCCGACGCTGGCGCTGAAGCACAACAAACCGGTCAAACGATGCGAATGGTGATCCATGGTGAGCCCATCGGGATCTTCGGCTCCCAGATGCGGGCCCTCAGGGCCGACGCCTTGCCGGGGCTTCGGGCACAGCATCAGCCAGGCGCGGTCGTGACGGTGGGGAACCTTGACTGATCATGAACGAACATTTCATACCAGACAGAATCCACCTTCTGTCTGGTATGGCTATCTTTTACCGTTTTGACCGGTTACAGCAGCCCGACGAACGCCTCGGCCTGCTGCTGGTTCATGCCGGTCTCGCCGCGCACCAGGAAGATCGCCTGTTCGGTCCGGCCGGCCTCTTTGAGCTCGCGGACGCGGGTGGCCAGGTCGGGGCCGGTCTGGAGGGCGCGTTCGGTGCTGGTGGGCAGGTAGCGGCCGGCGATGATCGACTCGGTGACGAATTTGGCGTCGCGCAGGCCGAGGCCGGTCTCCTGGCGGACGAGTTTGATGGCCTCGATGAGGCGGTTCTCAGCGCCGAGTTCGCGGACGCGTTCGCGGATGGGTTCGGCGATCTGCGGGATGACGCCGGGTGCCCAGTAGGCGACTTGGGCGCGTGGTCGGCCGCCGGCGGCGCGGATGGCGAGCAGGATGATGCCGGCGATGGTGCCGAGGATGATCAGCAGGATGATGAGTTCGGTGGGTCCGACGTTGCCCATGGCTGTGATCTTACGGTGGCTTTGCCTGCTCGATAATGAACATTATGTCAAGTTGGGTGGGTGGGGTGAAAGGTTCAGTGCTGCATGGCTGCGGTGGGGTGCTCGGTGTGCTGGTGGGTGTGGGTGCGGGGCCGGTTGTGAGCCGGTCTCGTGGTTGACCGGCGCGGGTGCGGGGGCTGAGCATCGCGGTTCGTCCGGTACGGCGGGCGTGAGGTGTTGGCGGGATCGGGTGGTCCCTGGTGTGCGGGTGGTCGGGTGCGGCGGTGCCGGGCGCCCGAGTGTCGCCGGGGTCGCCGCGGTGGGCGGCTGGGCGGGTTACGGCGGTGGCCTGTGCCTGGTTCGTCCCCGTCGCCCGCGGGTGCCGGTGCGTGTGGGGGGCCTCTTTCTTGTTCTGTACGAGGAAGGGGCCCCTTCCTTTGTGGTGGGGTGGCCACTCCCCTGTCGTCGGCTTGCGGTGCGGGCGCGGCCGGTGGGCGCCGGTTACGGTGCGTGACCGGGAGTGGTGGTCGGGGCCGGGGTGGGCGGAGCCGTAACGGAAGAAGCTTGGTCCCGCTCTCCCCCGCCGGTGCTGGGGTGCGGCCGTGGGTAGGGATGTCCTCGTCTGCTGGAGAGAGTGAGGGGGCGTCGTGGCGGTGCGGTTGAGGGTGTCGGCGGAGGCGGATGTGCCGGCGGAGCGGTTGTTCGGGGTGATGACGGACTGGCCGCGGCATCGGGAGTGGATGGTGCTGACCGATGCGCGGGTGACGTCGGGTGACGGGCTGGGGGTGGGGT
>NZ_BBXG01000001.1:680033-687419 GCF_001570605.1 Herbidospora cretacea
GGGGGTGGGTCCGGTGGGGTTCACGGACACGATGGAGATCACGGCGTACAAGCCGGGGTCGATGGTGGAGGTGCGGCATACGGGGTCGGTGGTGAAGGGCGGCGGGACGTTTCTGGTCACTCCCCTGGCGGGTGGGCGCAGCCGGGTGGAGTGGGTCGAGGACGTGGAGTTGCCGTGGGGGGTGCTGGGGCGGGCCGGGTGGGTGGTGGCGCGTCCGGTGGTGGCGGCGGCGTTGAAGGTGTCGCTGGAGCGGCTGACGCGGCTGGCCGCGAAGGGTTAGGAGCCTGGGGGCAGGGCGGCTTTGGTGCGGGCGCGCAGGTGGGTCTCCTCCCCCGGCTGGGTGTGGAGGGTGAGGGTGAGGCCGGTGCGGGCGGCGACGGCGAGGATGTCGAGCAGGGTGGTGTACTGCTCGGGGGGTTCGGCGCTGAGGAGGTCTTCGGCGTTGACGATGATGAGGTGGGTGGTGCCGGCGCGGAGGGCGTCGCCGAGGGAGTCGGCGTAGGCGTCCCAGTTGCGGCCGAAGTAGTCGGGGAAGCGCAGGACCCGCGCCGTCTCGTCGAAGAGGGCGGCGCGGGTGCGGCAGGCGCGTGCGTCGATGACCGCCGGGGCGGGGCCGGTGGTGAGGGTGAGCCAGGGCGGCAGGTCGGCGGTCATGGGCGTGGTCCTAGAGGCGGTAGAAGTTGGCGTAGTGGTCGGGGGTGAACCACGTGGCGCCGGTGCTCTTGTTGACGACGATGCGGTAGGCGTCGCGGGCGGCGCCGCGGGGGCGCGGGTAGACGTCGTATTCGTAGTAGGTGGCGTTGGTGGGGAGCTGGCCTTCGCGGTTGTAGTGGCGGCCGCCGGTGTAGTTGTGGAGGCCGTTGGTCCAGGTGTACCAGCCGGCGGTGGTGGGGTAGCCCTTGGCGCGCCAGGTGGTGTTGGCGGTGCGGGCGTCGGCGCAGCGGGTCTGGGTGCAGCTGCTGTAGACGGCGGCCTGGGCGGGGGCCGGGGCGGCCACGGCGATGAGGGACATCAGGGTGGCGAGGATGAGGGCCAGGCGGTGCGGGGTGTGCACGGGGCCTCCTTGGGGGGCGTGATCGGTCATCCGGAAGGATCACTTCAGGGTGCGGTCAGGTGCACTGTAAGACGATCAACGGGCGGGTGAACAGTGAGGGGCGGTTTCGGGGTGGCCGTCTGGTGGGTGTTCACGGTGGTGGGCCGGTGGGGTCCTTGACGGGGTTGTCAGGACGGCGGGCGGGGGTGCGGGAAATGCGTTGCGGGATTGTCGGTGGGCGGGTCTAGGGTCGGTTGTCGTGGCTGAGGAACCGTTGATTCGCGCGCGTGGGCTGGTCAAACGCTTCGGGGGGTTCACGGCGGTCGACGGGATCGACGTGGCGGTGGAGCGGGGTGAGGCGTTCGGTTTCCTGGGTCCGAATGGGGCGGGGAAGTCGTCGACGATGCGGATGATCAGTTGTGTGTCGGCGCCGACGGCGGGTGAGCTGCGGATTCTGGGGATGGATCCGGTGCGTGACGGGGTGGCGATCCGGGCGCGGCTGGGGGTGTGCCCGCAGTTGGGCAATCTCGACACGGATCTGTCGGTGTTCGAGAACTTGACGACGTATGCGCGGTATTTCGGGTTGTCGCGGGCGGAGGCGCGGCGGCGGGCGGGTGAGTTGCTGGAGTTCGTGCAGTTGGCGGATCGGGCGAAGGGGAAGGTGGAGCCGCTGTCGGGTGGGATGAAGCAGCGGCTGCTGATCGCGCGGGCGATGGTGAACGATCCGGAGATCATGCTGCTCGACGAGCCGACGACGGGGCTGGATCCGCAGGCGCGGCATCTGTTGTGGGAGCGGCTCTACCAGTTGAAGCAGCGTGGGGTGACGCTGGTGCTGACGACGCACTACATGGATGAGGCCGAGCAGTTGTGTGACCGTCTGGTGGTGATGGACGGCGGGCGGATCGTGGCGGAGGGGTCGCCGCGGGAGCTGATCGGGCGGTATTCGACGCCTGAGGTGGTGGAGTTGCGGTTCCCGGCGGGGCTGGACGCGGTGGGAAAGCTGGAGGGGGTGGGTGAGCGGGTCGACGCGCTGCCTGATCGGCTGCTGGTGTATGCGCGGGACGGGGACGCGGCGGTGGCGGAGGTGCATCGGCGGGGGCTGGAGCCCTCCAGTGTGCTGGTGCGCCGCTCGACGCTGGAGGATGTGTTCCTGCATCTGACCGGCCGGACGCTGGTGGAGTGATGGCGCATCCGGCGGTGACTTCTGCGGTGACTTCTGTGGTGACTTCGACGGTGAGTTCGACGGTGGCGGTGCTGGAGCGTCATCTGACGCTGTACCGGCGGCTGTTCTGGGCGTCGGCGTTCTCCTCGTTCCTGCTGCCGGTGCTGTTCCTGGTGAGCATCGGGCTGGGGGTCGGCGGTTATGTGGGTGATCTCGACGGGGTGACCTATCTGCAGTGGATCGTGCCGGGGGTGATGGCCTCGACGGCGTTCCAGATGGCGGTGGGTGAGACGACCTATCCGGTGCTGGGTGATTTCAAGTGGACGCGGGGTTATCACGCGATGCGGGCCACGCCGGTGCGGATCGGGGAGATCATCGCGGGTCAGGTGCTGTTCATGGTGGTGCGGGTGCTGCCGCAGACGGTGGTGTTCCTGCTGGTGGTGCTGCTGTTTGGCGGGTTGCGGTCGTGGTGGGCGGTGGTGACGCCGGTGGTGTGCGCGGCGGTGGTGGTGGCGTCGGCGCTGCCGGTGATGGGGTTCGCGTCGAGGATCGACAACGACGGCTATTTCGCGCTGCTGTTCCGGTTTGTGATGATCCCGATGACGTTGTTCTCGGGGGTGTTCTTCCCGGTGGCGCAGTTGCCGGTGGCGGCGCAGTGGCTGGCGTGGGCGTCGCCGCTGTGGCATGGGGTGGAGCTGTGCCGGGCGGCGACGCTGGGGGTGTGGCCGCCGTGGCCGGTCTGGGCTCATGTGCTGTGCCTGCTGGGGTGGGCGGTGGCGGGGGGCTGGTTCGCGTGGCGCGGGTTCACGCGCCGGTTGGCGGTGTGATGTCGGGTGGGTGATCTCCGGTGATGACGGTGATGGTGGCCGGGCGGGCGGTCCGGCGCGGGATCTCGGCTGGCCGGGTGGGTGCGGTGCTGGGCCGCAATGTGGGGGCGTTGCGGTCGGGGCCGGCGTATTGGCTGGTGCTGTTGTCGGGGTTCTTCGAGCCGCTGCTGTATCTGCTGTCGATCGGTGTGGGTGTGGGGGCGCTGGTCGGGGCGGTGCCGGTGGGTGGCCGGATGGTCGACTACGCGGTGTTCGTGGCGCCGGCGATGCTGGCGGTGTCGGCGATGTCGGGGGCGCTGGCGGAGACGACGTTCAACGTGTTCTTCAAGTTCAAGTACGCCCGGACGTATGACGCGGTGCTGGCGACGCCGGTGCGGCCGGTGGAGATCGCGCTGGGTGAGCTGACATGGGCGGTGGTGCGGTGCCTGTTCTATTCGGTGCTGTTTTTGGGGGTGATGGTCGTTCTGGGGTTGACGTCGGTGGGTGGGGCGCTGGCGGCGTTCCCGGCGGCGGCTTTGGTGGGGGTGGCGTTCGGGGCGGTGGGGATGGCGATCTCGACGTTCCTGCGGGGGTGGCAGGATTTCGATCTGCTGACGACGGGGCAGTTCACGCTGTTCCTGTTCTCGGGGACGTTCTCGCCGGTGCGGGACTATCCGGCGGTGTTCGAGGTGGTCGTGTCGGTGACGCCGCTGTATCACGCGGTGGAGCTGGTGCGGGGGCTGGCGGTGGGGCCGGCCGGGTGGGGGCTGCTCACGCATGTGGCGTATCTGGTGGTGATGGCGGTGGCGGGGTTGTGGGTGGCGTCGCGGCGTATCGAGAAGTTGCTGCTGGTGTAGCGGAGGCCCGGACGGCGGCGACGGTGGCGGCGATGGCGGCCTGGCCGATGAGGTGGGGCGGGGTGGCTCTGCCGGTGAGGTCGAGCAGGAGGAAGCCGGTCCACAGCGGGGTGAGGGCGGCTCCGGCGGCCAGGCAGGTGGTGTGGCGGCGGGTCCAGCCGGGGCGGGTGGCCCAGCGGGCGATGACGAGCGTCGCGGCGGCCAGGAGCAGGACGCCGACGGCCAGGCCGGGCCAGGTTTCGGGGCGCAGGGTGTGGGCGGTGACGGCGAGGGCGGCGGCGAGCCCGGCCTGCCAGGGGCGCGGTGCGGCCGGTGCGGCCGGGGCGGTGGGTGCCGGGCGCTCCCCCGCGGCCTTCGCCGGGTGCGGCGCGGCGGGCCCGGCGACTTCTCGGCCGGTGATACGAGCAGCCGCACCCGCGCCGCCCTCTTCGACGAGACGGCGCGGGTCCTGCGCTTCCCCGACTACTTCGGCCGCAACTGGGACGCGTGTGGACCGCCCTTCCCTGGCGCCGCCGTGGTGGTGAACAGGCCGGCCGGGACCGGGGTGATGCTGGGGGTGCCCGGTCGTTTCGCGGCCGGTGGCCCGGAGGCGGCGGGTGGGCCCGAAGCGGTGGGCGGGCCTTGAGGGGGCGCTGGGCCGGGGGCCGGTGGGGCGGAAGCTGAAGGCGGCCACGAGCAGCAGCGCGACCACCACGGCGGAGAGGCCGAGCTGGAGCGGGGTCGCCTGGAAGTAGGTCTGGTGGTCGGCGTGGATGAGCCAGGATCCGGCGGCGAACAGCAGGGTGGTGACGGTCAGGCCGGGGGCGCGCAGCCAGGGGGTGGTGGCGCGGTGGCGGGCCAGGGCTTCGGTGAGGGCGATCGGGAGGGCCAGGCTGGTGATGGCGTGGCCGGTGGTGAAGGTGAGGATCAGGCCGGGGTCCAGGCCGAGGGCGGGCAGGTAGGTGGGGGCGGCGGTGAAGTCGTGGCCGTCGAAGGACGGGTTGAACAGCGACTGGTCGATGATCGCGGGCTGGAGCACGCCGTAGGCGAGGGCCAGGGTGATCATGGTGGGCCAGCCGCGGCCGGTGCGGCGGGTGACCTCGCGGATGAGGAGGGCGGCGCCGCCGTACATGGGGGCCAGCACGATCAGGCCGGGCAGGGCGGAGGCGGGGACGTTGCCGATGAGGTATTCCCCCATCAGCGGGGCCAGGAGGAACAGTCCGGCGGCCAGGGCGATCCGGGTCATGGACGGCACCGTAGGCGCGGCGAGGGCGGCGGCGGATCGGGCGGCGGGCTGGGCCGGGGTGACTTTGGTCGGGTGGGTGCGGGGCGCGGGGGCGACTTTGGTGGGGGTCTAGAGTGGGGCGCCGTATGTACTCATCGGATTCTGGCCCTGTGGGGCGTTTGGCGGCGTTCGGGAATCAGCTCGTCGAGGTGCACCTGTGGTTGCGCGAGGAGCTTGACCGGCTGGTCGACGGGGATGCGGGCGCGGGGCGTGATCTGCGGGCCCACTGCCTGGCTTTCTGCACGGCGCTGGAGCGCCATCACGTCGGCGAGGACACTCTGGGGTTCCCGGCTTTGGAGCGGGACTTCCCCGAGTTGGGGCCGACGCTGGAGTTGCTGCGGCGTGACCACGACATGATCTCCGGGATCCTGTCCCGGCTGGCCGCTCTGGCGGGTGAGCCGGGGGGCGCGGAGCGGTTCGCCGGGGAGGTGGCGGGGCTGGCGGCGATCGTGACGTCGCATTTCGCCTACGAGGAGCGGACGATCGTGGCGGCGCTCAACCGGCTGGACATCCCCGAGTGGCGGGACACTCCCCCGGACTTCCTGCGGCGGCTGGCGTAGGCCCGCGCCGGAGAGCCAACCCCCCGTAGGCGCGGCGGGCTGGCGGCAGGATGAGTCGTGGGGTCAACCGCAGAGGTCAACCGCAAGAGTAAGAGCTCCTAACAGAATGAGGTGAGTCGTCGCCAGCAGATGAGGGCGCAGGCCAGTTTGAGGAAGGCCTCGTGAATGTCCGCCCGGGCTTCCCAGCGGATCCGTAATCGCCGGAAAGCGTGCAGCAACGCGAAGGTCTGCTCGACGACCCAGCGCTGTCTGCCCAGGCCGGAGCCGTGCGGGGTGCCTCGGCGGGCGATGAGCGGGCGGATCTGAAGGGCGCGGACCAGGCGGCGGTACTTGTCGTGGTCGTAGCCGCGGTCGGCCAGGACGGCATCCGGTCGTTGCCGGTGCCGGCCGCGCTTGCCACGGATCTTGGGGATCGCGTGCAGCAGCGGTAGCAGCTGGGTGACGTCGTTGCGGTTCGCGCCGGTCAGGATCACCGCCAGCGGGATGCCGCCCGCGTCGGTGATCAGGTGGTGCTTGCTTCCGGCCCGTCCTCGATCGACCGGGGACGGGCCGGTCTGCGGCCCCCTTTTAACGCTCTGATCTGGGAGGAGTCCACCGCGGCCCGGGACAGGTCCAGGACGTCGGCACTCCGCAGCCGGTCGAGCAGAATCTCATGCAGCCGCTGCCACACCCCGGCCCGGTTCCATTCGTCCAGGCGCCGCCAGCACGTCATGCCCGACCCATAGCCCAGCTCTTGCGGCAGGTGCTCCCAGGCGATCCCGGTATGCAGCACAAACAAGATGCCCTGCAGAGCCAGCCGGTCATCCAGCCGCTTGCGACCCGGATGCCGTACCCGGCGTGGACGACGGGGCAGCAACGGCTCGATCACCGCCCACAGCTCGTCGTCGACTTCCCACGGCTTGAGCTTGGCCACCTGCAACGCCTCCCGCTTGGCTACAGCGAGAGATCAAAGCACAACGGAAGTCATTTTGTTAGGAGCTCTAAGTCGCAGAGGTCAGCCGCAAGGTGGGCCGATGGGTCAGCCGGTGAGTTCGCGGGGTCGCTCGGCGGGGTCCTCGGGTTCCGGGGCCGGGGTTCGGCGGCGGCGGAGGTGGCGGACGATCTCCACGACGGCGGTGACGGCCAGGGCGATGCCCAGGCCGAGCAGCAGGCCCTTGAAGGGGTTGTCCTCGAAGGCGGCGCCGCCGATGTAGCCGATGAGGGCCGAGTACAGGGCCCAGGAGATGACGGCGATGCCGTCGAAGAAGGCGAAGCGGTGCAGGGGGTAGCGGACGACGCCGGTGGTGAGGGTGACGGCGGTGCGGCCGCCGGGGATGTAGCGGGCCACGACGAGCAGCAGGCCGCCGCGTTCCTGGAAGGCGGCGTGAGCCCAGCGGATGGCGGTGCGGTGCTGGAGGCGGCTGCCGCCGGCGCGGCCGATCTGGTAGGAGATGTTGTCCCCGATGAAGGCGCCGGTGGCCGCTGCGGCGATGACCAGGCCCAGGTGGGGGGTGCCTTCGGCGGCGGCGAACACGCCGGCGGTGATGACGGCTGTCTCGCTGGGCACCACGGGGAAGAACGCGTCGATGACGGCGATGGCCAGCAGGGCGGCGTAGATCCACGGGGAGGACATCACCTCGTGCAGGAGGGTCATGATGGCGTCGGTCATGGCAGCCGACATTAGGGACATGGGGGGTGGGGGCGCTCCCGGCGATGGTCGGGCGG
>NZ_BBXG01000002.1:0-32219 GCF_001570605.1 Herbidospora cretacea
CTCGCCGGCTCACTGAGCAACCAGTCCAACCGCCTGTCGGGGCTGGGGCGGAGGGAAGAGGCACTGACCGCAATCGAAGAAGCCACCAACATCTACCGGACTCTAGCCGATGCGTACCCGGCTGTGTTCCTTTCCGATCTGGCCAGATGCCGCATTCTCAACGCATGGATATCGTTAGAGGACGGCGATACAGGGTCGGCAACTTCGGCAGCCTTAGAAGGGCTAGGCATAGCTGTAGACCGCCAACTTCAGGACTTGACCTCTACCGCAGCGCATTTTCTCCGACAGGCCTATCAACAGGACTCGCAGACCGTTACGCACAGCTGGCGGGCACTCACAAGAACAGAGCCGCCAGGCTGGTTGAGAGAGTGACATTCACACGGAAGTCCGCATAGGCATAGCGCAGGGCGGCGCGGGCCGCGACCGGCCGAAGAGCCGCAGCGCGGCCGCGACCGCCCAGCGCGCGGCACGCCGGAGGCGGGCCGCTTTAAAGACGTAAGGAAAGTCCTCATCGAGCGGACCAAGTGTTCTTGATCAGCTCGACTCGTTCATGGCTCAGGCGGGCTGACGATCGATCCCTTGCCTGGCTTGGTTGTGATCAGTCGGCGTTCCCGGAGAGCCTCCATGGCCTTCCGCACAGTGACCCGAGCAACGTCGAACTCCTCCTGAAGCTTGACTTCGGAGATGAGCGTCAGCGGCGGATACGTCCCGTCCTCGATCCGCCCAGCAACGACGTTCGCTATCTGCTCCCACTTGTAGAGCCTGGGGTCCCACTCGATCACGTGACGACTGTAGGTATGCCCCCACCTGCGAACATAGAACAGCATGTCCTAGGTACGGCATAGACAGGATAGGACAGGTTGACCTAGGCTCGTCTTCATGGCGACGCGATCGGACATCGACTCTCTCCGGACCGCCTTCCCTAACTGGGTGCTGTTCCGCAGCGACGAAGGCGTCTTCTACGCCACACGGCGAGGCGTAAGCCTGGACTGGTGGCAACTCGCCGAGGGTCTGATGCAAACCGTCGCGGCGGACACAGCCGACGATCTGGCCCGGACCATCAAGACCCAAGAGAGCCCGGACGGCGCCCAGTGACGAGCCTCAAGGCGTTGGACGCCGCAACTCACGGTCCGCATGTATCGCCACCGCATCCCGAATCCGCACGTCTGCGCTGGCTGAAGCCCACCAGCCGCGCCGACCGCGTGCGCGTTCGCCGGCACACCTGCGAGTGCCAGCCCACTCTCTATGAGCTGTGTCAGTCGGGCGGCCTGATGTTCATCCGCCGCACTCGAAGAGTCAACCACCCTTCGACGATGGAGACGGACTGGCTTCCCACCCGAGACGCCGAGCAGCTCTGGACCAGGATCCTCACCGGCGAAGTCCGATAAGGACACGAATCTATTCGCGATATTGGAGGTGATAAAACCAATATGTCCAGTCGGTGATTCTCCTCATCGACAAATACAGCACTGATTCCTAGCGCGCATTCCCGCAGGCCAGAGAAGGCCGTGCGGGCTTACGTGCTGCCCACTGGCAGTTTTTCTGCCAGTGCCCGCAACGCCCCGACCTATCGTCGAGTCACGACGACAAAGGAGGGGTGGGCATGACGGCAACCGAACACATGACCACGGGCCAGCGAATCGCACGCGCCCGTCATCGCAACGGCTGGGATCAAGCCACGCTGGCCGAGAAGATCGGCCGCTCTGTCTCCTGGCTCTCGAAGGTGGAGAACGGACGGCTCCCCCTCGACCGTATGAGCGTCGTCGGCCAGGTCGCCGAGGCGTTGAACGTCGAGATCGCCGAACTGACCGGCCAGCCCTACCGGCACGACACCGCAGAACTCGACTCCGGTCATTCCGCGATCCCGGGTCTCCGCCTGGCCCTTCAGCACGCGAGCATGCCGGGTGGTGCAGCCTTGCTCGGCAGTCGCGAACCACGCGACCTTGCCGAACTGGAGGCCAACGTCAAATTGGCCGAACGGCTCCGTCAGGACGCCCGGTTCAGCGCCCTCGGCGAAGTGCTCCCCGGCATCATCACCGATCTCCTGATCTCAACGAACGACGAGAGGAACCGCGACAGGGCCGAAGGGCTCATGCTGCGTGCCTGCCACATGGCGCGAGTCTCGTCCAACCTGCTCGGACACCACGACCTCGGGTGGACCGCCGTCCAACGCGAACTGGTCGCCGCCCAACGGGTGGGCTCCCCCGAACTGGTCGCCGCCGCAGCTTGGGACCTGTGCGGCGTCTGGCTCCACGAAGCCTCCGTGGACGCCGCGAAGAACGCGGCCTTGGCCGCACTCGATCAGATCGAACCTCACGTCGGCACAGGGGGCGAGACCATCAAGGCGCTATGGGGCGCCCTCCACCTGCGGGCGGCCGTCGCGCATTCTCGCCTCTGGCGAGAGGTCGAAGCGGAAAGTCACCTCGCCGAAGCCCGCCGAGTGGCCGTCGACCTGCCGGGGTCCGGCAACGTCTTCCAGACACAGTTCAACCAGGTCAACACCACGATTCACGCTGTGGAAGTCAGTATGGAGCTCGGTCGTCCACGCGAGGTCATCTCGCGCGCCGAAGACGTCGCCGTCGCAGAGATCGCCTCGTCAGAACGCCAGGCCCACTACTGGACCTGCGCGGCGGCCGGCTACCTCATGAACCGCAAAGAAAGTGATGCACTAGATGCGTTGCTGCGCGCGGATCGCATCGCGCCACAGCACGTCCGCAACCGCCCACTGGTCCGCAACCTCGTGCGTGACCTCCGTGACAGCGGTAAGCACCGTCGCGAACGCGAGGTGTCCCACCTCGCCTCGGTGATGCGGCTTGCCTGATCGCCTACATGGGGTGATACGTGGCTCTCAACGACATCGAGCGGCAGATCTTGTTGCAGGAACTCGCGGAGATCTCGGCGGACCTGTCCGACCTCCAACGGCGCACTGTGGCGATCACTGCTCGGGTTGATCGGTCCGAGTCCGGGCGTCCAGCTCGTCCAGCCTGAGACTCAGTTTGTGCATGTGTTCGCGGATCTCGCGGAGTTGCTCGGAGATGATCGCGAACTCCTCGCTCTGCTGCGCGGCGGGGGCCTGCCGCGCGCCGGTCGCCTCGGGACGCTCGATCACGAAGCTTCCCGTGCCCTGGCGCGTCTCGATCAGTCCTTCATCGCGCAGCACAGCCAGGGCGTTGCCGATGGTCATCATGGCAACGCCGTACTGTTCCGCCAGCTCACGCGCCACGGGGAGTTGCTCCCCTACGGTGTATCGCCCGTGCGCGATCTCACTGCGGATGCTGTCGGCGATCCGCAGATAGGGCCGCCGTCGATCCGTACCTGCCATGGCACCACCGTACAGGTTCTAGACATCTAGGTCTCTGGGCAACTTCTGTCGAGCTTCTTAGGGCAACATCGCTATATCGGTTTACAGATCTAGTTACCTAGGTATCTTTATATGCAGTACACCAACTCTTCAAGGAGTCTCCAGTGCGCAACATCCCCATCCCCGTCGACACGAGCAGGCTCGCCATCACCTGTGTGAAGGCCCCGCAACCGCGCATCCGCGACCGACAGACAGGAGAGATCAAGGTCGACAAGAACGGCCAGACGGTCTACGAGATCACGACCTCGACCGAAGACGCCTTCGGCAGGATCGAGCTGGTCAAAATCGCCGTCGCCGGCGAACCGCCCGTCGGCGTCGGTCAGCGAATCTTCCCCGTCAACCTGGTCGGCTACGTCTGGGAGATCGCCGGACGTTGGGGCATCTCCTACCGCGCCGATTCGATCATCTCGGCGGAGACCGCACAGGTGGGGGCGAAGTCCCGTGACTGACCACCTGGACTGGCTCGCACTGGTGGCCGCTTCGGTGTCCTGGCTGGTGGCCTGGCGGCTCTTTCACCCGCGTTCGTTCTGGTACGCCCTGGGCTACCCCCTGACCGCCCTCCGCGTCCGTGCGACGTGGCGCAAAGTCGCCCTTGGTTGCGGGCTGACCAAGAAGCGTCAGCGCTTCTGGTTCACCACCGTCCCCGGGCTGATCGCCTCGACCGGCGTCGTACAGGTCAAGCGACGCTGGCAACGCATCTCCGTCGACACCAAGCCGTGGATGTGGCTACCACTGCCCACCCGGCACGGCTGGCGCGTCACCCTGCACCTGCTCGAAGGCCAGATACCCGCCGACTACTCCGAGGCGGCCGAACGCCTGGCGCACTCCTGGGGGGCGCACGCCGTCCGCGTCTCTTCCGACAAGCCCGGCCGCCTGCGCCTGCACGTCACCATGCGCGACCCGTTGGTCAAGCTCAACAACCTCCCGGCGTCTCCGGACCTCCTGAAGATCACGGTAGGCGCCCTGGAGACGGGCCGTCCCTGGGTGATCGACTTTCGGACTGTCCCGCACTGGCTCAACGCGGGCGCCACCCAATCCGGCAAGTCCAACCTGGCCAACGCTCTCATCGTCGGACTGGCCCCCCAGCCCGTCGCCTTGGTCGGCTTCGACCTCAAAGGCGGAGTGGAGTTCACCCCGTACAAATCCCGCTTATCCGCCCTGGCCACCAGTCGCCCCGAGTGCACCGGCCTCCTGGATGACCTGCTCGGCATCATGACCGACCGGATGGACCTGTGCCGCATGGCCGGCGCCCGCAACATCTGGCAACTCCCGCCCTACATGCGACCGACCCCCATCGTCGTCCTGGTCGACGAGCTCGCCGAGCTCTACCTGATGGCCGACAAGAGCGAGAAAGACGACATCGCCAAGACCTCCACCGCGCTCCTGCGCGTGGCCCAGCTCGGCCGTGCCTTCGGCATCTACCTGTTCTGCTGCGGCCAGCGCATCGGCTCCGACCTCGGACCCGGCGTCACAGCACTCCGCGCTCAGTGCTCGGGCCGCGTCTGTCACCGCGTCAACGACCCCGAGACCGCGACCATGACCCTCGGCGACCTCGACCCGGCCGCCCTGGACTCCGCCCGCGCCATCCCGGCCGAAACCCCCGGCGTCGCCATCGTCGCCAGCCAGGACGGCCAGTGGTACCGCGCCCGCTCCCACTACGTCAGCGAAGCCACGGCCGAACACTCCGCCCAGACCTTCGCCCACCTGACTCCCGCGTGGGAGGACCTCATCAACCCCAACCCGGTCGCCGACCCGGCGCCCAAAGGAGCCTGACCTTGCGCATTCGCCTCGAAGGCAGCCACGCCGAGATCACGTACGTGGTCATCCGGCTCCGCCAGATCTTCACCGTCATGTCGGTCACCCGGCCCAGGCCGAACCGCAAGCGGCGCGGCCACTACCGGTCTGACCTGACCCTCATCCCGCGCAAGGTCCGCTGACCGGCGCGACGCCCCCCGCCTGGCCACACAACCGCCAAGTTCCGCGCCAGGCCGGGGGCCATCCCACACAGATCACCTCTGCTAAGGACGGTCCCATCTTGCCCCACCCCATCGCTTCGCACGCGGTCGCCGGGATCATCGCCCGGCTCGACGACCCTCGATACGCCCGCTGGGCCGCGCAGATCAGGCGCACCGGCGGATGCCGTCAGCCCATCCACCTCCGGGGCTCCGTCGACCACATCGACGCCGGCACCGGCGAACTCCTCCACCGCTACAGCACCCGCAGCGAACCCGGCGGCGTCCTGCGCGTGGCGTGCAAGACTCGCCGCGCCTCCCGCTGTCCGGCCTGCGCCGAGACCTACCGCGCCGACACGTACCAACTGATTCGCGCGGGCCTGGTCGGCGGCAAGGGCGTTCCGAACTCGGTCAGCGCGCATCCGTCCCTGTTCGTAACCCTGACCGCGCCGTCCTTCGGGGCCGTGCACGTGCGCCGAGAGGCCAACGGACGAGTCCACCCGTGCCGCGCTCGCCGGAAGGCTGCACCCTGTCCGCACGACCGGCTTCTGTCCTGCACCGTCCGCCATGCTCCCGACGATCACCGCCTGGGCGAACCGCTGTGCCCCTCGTGTTACGACTACACCGGGTCGGTCCTGTTCAACGCCACCGCCCCTGAGCTGTGGCGACGCTTCACCGAAGCCCTTCGCCGGCGACTCGCCAAAACGGGCGGCCTGCCCCTGCGTGAACTTCGTGAGCACCTCATGCTCTCCTTCGCCAAGGTCGCCGAGTACCAGAAACGCGGCGTGGTCCACGTGCACGCCGTCATCCGCCTCGACGGTCCGACCGGTCCCGACTCGCCGCCTCCCGACTGGGCAACCGCCGGCACCCTGGCCGACGCGATCCGGCACGCCTCGAACGCCGTCACGGTCACCGTTCCCATCCCCGGCCAGCCTGGCCGAATCCTCACCTGGGGCGATCCGAGCAAGGGTCTGGACATCCGCCCCATCGCCACATCCGACGACCTGACAGAACGGGCCGTCGCCGCGTACATCGCCAAGTACGCCACCAAGGCCGCCGAATGCGTCGGCACGCTCGACCGCCGAGTCGGTGCACTCGACGACCTGGCCGCCCTGCCCATCCGCGACCACGCCCGGGAGCTCATCGCCGAGTGCCTGCGATTGGGCGCCCTGGATGAACTCGCCGACCTCAACCTGATCCGCTGGGCGCACATGCTCGGATTCCGCGGCCACTTCTCCACCAAATCCCGCCGCTACTCCGTCACCATGGGCGCCCTCCGAGCAGCCCGCGAGGAACACCAACGCGGCGAAGAGATCGGTACGGGTCGCATCCCGCTGTTCGACGAAGACACCGCCCTGGTCATCGCTCGCTGGGAGTACGCCGGAAAGGGCCTGTCCCTCGGCGAAGCGGTCTTGGCCCGCGCGATCGTCGGGGGTGCCGTATGAGGCGGAACGACGAACTCCTGACCGTGCGGCAGATCCTCGACGAGCTCGGCGGCGTCTCCCGCCGCACCTTCTACCGGTGGCGCGAACTCGGACATGCGCCGCGCGGCCTGAAGCTGCCCAATGGCGAGATCCGCGTGTACCGCAGCGAACTCGCCGCCTGGCTGGACACCCTGCGGGAGGTGTCGTGAACCCCTCGTACGACGTCAAGCTGTGGGAGATCAAGCGCAACCAGTCGAGCAAGACGCCGTCCTACGTCGTGAGGTGGGCGGTCGGCCGCAAAGAGAGGTCACGGACCTTCCGGACGAAGGCCCTGGCCGACAGCTTCCTGTCCGATCTCCGTCAGGCGGCCAAGCGTGGCGAGGCGTTCGACGTCGACACCGGGTTGCCCGTGTCCATGGTCCAGGCCAAGAAGGCGACGAGCTTCTACGTCTTCGCGCTGGGATACGTGGACATGAAGTGGCCTCACGCGGCGGCCAAGACTCGCGACAGCATGACCGACGCCCTGAGCACGGTCATCCCGGCTCTCGTCAATGAGGACGCGACCGGCAAGCCCGAACCGTCCGTGATGCGTCGGGCGCTCCGGCAGTATGCGCTCTCGCCGGCAACCCGCGACATGCCCCAACCGCAAGAGATCAAGGAAGCGCTCACCTGGCTTGAGAAGAACTCCCTGCCAGTCGAGGACCTGGCCAAGCCACGCCTTGTCCGCCTGGGCTTGGACGCCCTGACCGTCCGCCTCGACGGCACCGCCGCCGCGCCCACTACGATCGCCCGAAAGCGTTCGGTCTTCTACAACACCCTTCAGTACGCCGTCGATCTGGAAGAGCTTCCGTCCAATCCGATCGACAAGGTCAAGGCGTGGAAGCCCCCGAAAGTCCGTGAGGTCGTCGACCGCCGAGTCGTAGTGAACGCGGGCCAAGCTCGCGATCTGCTGAACGCGGTCACATACGTCGGCCTCGTCAAGCGTGGGCGCCACCTGAAGGGGTTCTTTGCCTGCCTTTACTACGCGGGCCTACGCCCGGCCGAAGCCCTCGCGCTTCGTGTGGGTGACTGCCGCCTGCCCGAATCCGGTTGGGGCCTTCTCCTCGTCGCCAAGTCCAAGCCCCAGTCCAACAAGCGCTGGACCGACAGCGGCGAAGGCCACGACGATCGAGGACTCAAGCACCGTGCAGCCGACGAGGGCCGGCCGGTGCCCATCCCTCCTCAACTCGTCACCATCCTCCGGGACCACATCGAAGAGTTCGGCGTCCACGACGACGGTCGCCTGTTCCGGACGTCGCGCGGCGGGATCATCTCGATCGGCACGTACTGCGAGACCTGGCGGGCCGCTCGCGCCCTGGCCCTCACGCCCGAACAGGTCGTTTCCCCCATGGCCGCCCGACCCTACGATCTCCGGCACGCCGCCGTCAGTCTGTGGCTCAACGCCGGAGTAGCTCCACCTGATGTCGCCGACCGCGCCGGGCATAGCGTCGACGTCCTCTTGAAGGTCTACGCCAAGTGCATCGACGGCGGCGCCGAAGTAGCCAATCGTCGTATCGGCTCAGCTCTGGACGAGTGATCAGTACGCCAACAAGGCCCCGTTGACCCAGTCTGGTCGCGGGGCCTTCGTCATATCCGGCTCTTCAACAAAGCCCAATCGTGTCAACTCCTGATTGACGCAGTTCCGGCGGATCTGAAATTGGCCTAAGTCCGGCCCACACGGCGATTCCGTGATGTACGGTACGTGAAATCGTGCCCTTGGCGGGGGCGATGCACCATCCCGGAGATCGCTTCGGGGGCTTCCAAAGGAAGCCATCTAGTACGCGCATGGCCGGTGACCTGAACCGCGCCGCACGCTGTGACCAGGTGTTGGGCATTTCGGATCCGTCAAGCGACGCAGCGCGGACCTTCGTGATCCCCGCGTCCCCGGATGGCGAATGGCGGGCCATCTACAGGGGCAGGGCCCCGGCGACTGCCGGATGGCGCTCAGGATCACAGAGAGAGCAGACGGACATGTCTGTTGATCCCCAATTCCAGGCACCTCACCTCGGCGTGGACCACCACCCCGACCAGCCGAATACTCACTCCAACGAGCGGTGGGACCCCATCACGCTGAAGGTCGGCGATGACACGCTGACTGTCAGCAACTTCAGCCACCAGCTCCCCACTCCGTCAGAAGTCCGTGATCGCACCAGGCTGGTGCGTGTCGGCCAGAGCAATCCCTATTGCGCGCTGCCGGAGGATGGCTGGCACGCACTAGCGCGGGCGATAGTGCATCCGCCCGCGCTCACGGCGCAACTTGTGTACCAGTCGGGCGCTGGGGGCTCATCGCTTATCGAAGAGCATGTCGGCGGAGCGACATTGCGCTCGGGTAACGGCCGTGTCTGGCTGACCGAGATCTTCCCATTGGTACAGCCGCGCGTCGGACAAGATCCCCACGCCGAGTCGGACCCCGAGATTGAGGGCGAGTTGACCGGCGATGTCGCACAGGCGATGCTGGTGTACCGGTTTCGCGACCAAAGTCACCTACGTAATTATTTACGCCAGACGATCATCGCAACCCGGAACTCCAACAAGCAGTACGACGAGTCCATCCTCAGCCGCCGCATCACCCGTGCGGTCGTCGCGCACATAGCCCGCATCGAATTCTCCGACGGGTCCGAACCCCTCTACGTCTTAGTCGTCCGCGACGGGATCACACGCGTCGTCAGCGCTTGGGGTGCGTTGTGCGGAGACCAGGCAACTCCCGAAGAGATCGCCGATCGGGCCATCGAAGTCGTGCTTGCTGAGAAACCCGCGCGCCGTGGCGTAGACAAGCCCCTGACCCAGCGCATGGCGCTCGGCCGGCAAGGTGAACTCGACAAGTTGCGCGCCTCTTTCATCGCCGGACTGAGCGGCACCACCCCCGCCGAGGAAGCGATCAGGATAGGGCAGGCGATTGTCGTACCAGCACAGATCGCCGTCGGACTTCAGGTACACCCCGGTTCTGGGCTTCCCCCTGGCGAAGTCTTCGATGACGCCATCCGCAGCATCCTGTCGTCGATCCACGTTGAGTTCGGCATGTGGGATTCGGCCGCGCAGAACGCCGAGATCGGCTCCCGTGCGCTTAAGCGGACCATGCTCGATGGCGTCAACGACATCACCGGCATCGAGATTGCCGACGTTTACCGGTTGGCTATCGGTCAGTACCACCCTCAGCAAACGCCCGACGTCTTCGGCGACCGCAGCATCCCCGGCACGCCTCTTTGGCGCGCAGTATTCCTAGTCCACTACCTGACCCGCCCGTCTGTATTCGGGGTCATGAAAAAGCATGTGAAGGCGATCACGGGTAAACAACGGCTGCGTACCAACACCTATGCAGAGATTCTCGGCCCCATCACCGACCGGCCGTGGCGTCTGGCCAAAAAGCAGACCTTGCGGCAGGCCCGCAACGCATGGGGTAACGGTGGCGTACTGACCAAGGAGGTCGCCGAATCGGACTGGCAGCCGACGCCCTGCGCTGACTTCACTTCGCTGGTCAAACCGGCTACCTCCGGGAACCTCGATGCCAGGCTCACTTTGGCTGTCGCCGGTGGTATCGCATTGATCACTGACAAGCTGCTGACCCGCAACGTCGGCTCGGCAGTCGGTCGCACGGTCCCATTCCGTTCCGATGTCGACGACGTCATCGCCATGCTATCCAGGGTAGAAAATCCCGCTGGCCTGCTCCTACTTGCCCACGCCGCCAACCGGTTCGATGCCGATCGGGTGGCGGTGAACTCCTTCACCGACAAGCAGTTGATCAAAGAGGGCGGCGAGGACGACCGCTACACCATGGTCGCTGTCGATCTTGAAGCCAACGACGGCATCGCCCGCGATGGAGCCGGAGTACCCCGCCGCCTCGACGAATACACCGTTGTCAAGGTGTCCGACCCCCAACGCGCGGCCCAGGAAGAGGGAGAGCTTGTCGACGACGATGACGCTGAACTGAAGCCGGTCCTCGATCAGATGGCTACCCAGCGACGCAAACTCCTCGGCACCCTCACCGATGCACAGGAGGCCCTCACCCAGCTCATTCGGCTGAGCCAGACACCAGATGCCGCAGGGGCCCATCCGCTCGGATCCCCGCGCGAATGGGCCAAGGTCTCCAAGCTTGCCGTCAAGGTTCAGTCGACGATCTACTCCAACGATCCCAACCTCGACTCTAACGACGAAGACGACGAAGACATGTAGCCCGGAGTTGGGAAGTAGAGCACGTAGGGCCCACGGAGAATTGTCGGTGGGCCCTACTACTCCTGTTGGCTACGCCAAACCCGAAGATCGCCAATCGTCGTATCGGTTCAGCTCTGGACGAGTGATCAGTAACACCCAACCAGGCCCCGTTGACCCCCTCGGTCGCGTGCCCTTCGTCATGTCCGGCTCGTCCAACACCTTGCTCCGATGGACCTGGGCGAAGCCCTGGGCCGCCGATCGCCCCCAGCCTGAGCGGGACATCAGCCACCGCAAGGCGATCGTAGGGAGATGCGTCTACGGACCTAATGACCTGGGGAAACACCACCAAGATCATCCCGTGAATATCCCGTGATCAACGACATGAAGCCGCCCACGACAGCTCACGGCTGCACACCCGAGAAATGATCACCAGGCCACCCGCCACCCATCAGGCCAGGTCGGACCACGTTTTCCAAGCAAAGCGGAGAGCGTGGGATTCGAACCCACGAGGAACGTCACCGCCCCTAGCGGTTTTCAAGACCGCCGCCATCGTCCACTAGGCGAGCTCTCCAGACCCCCCACAACAGCGGGCGTCAGAACGCAACCCTACTCTCTCCCGCCCCCACCAGAGGACGGGAGAGACACGCCATCAGATGTGATCCGGGATCTCGGAGTACCGCCGCTCCCCAACCCCAGGAGCCCCCGCGAACCCGTCCCCCACAGAAGCGGCCAACTTGAGGAAAGCCGCCCGAGTAGGCTCCTGCAGTCGCTCCAGATCGATCTCCGCCCCTTCCTCGAGGTGCGGGTCGTAAGGCACCCGGACCACAGCCCGGCACCGTGCGGCGAAGTGCGCCTCGAGGCGCTTCAAATCCACCGTCGACTTCGACCGGGGCCGCACGCTGCACAGCACCACGGTCGCCGACTTGACCAGGTCGCCGTAGTGGTGAGCCTCCAGCCAGTCCAGTGTCGCCGACGCCGCGCGGGCTCCGTCCACGGACGGACTGCTCACCAGGACGAGCTGGTCGGCGAGCCCCAGGACGCCCGACATCGCCGAGTGCAGCAGGCCCGTCCCGCAGTCCGTGATGCAGATCGAGTAGAAGTTCTCCAGCACCGCGGAGACCGACTGGTAGTCCTCGGCCGAGAACGCCTCGGACACCGAGGGGTCCCGGTCTGATCCCAGGATCTCCAGCCGCGAGGGCGTCTGTGAGGTGAAGGCGCGGATGTCGACGTACCGCCGGATGTCCGCGCGCTCGTTCAGCAGGTCACGGATGGTCGCCGAGGTCTCCAGCTCCACCTTGTCGGAGAGCGTTCCACGGTCGGGGTTGGCGTCCACCGCGATCACGCGGTCGCCGCGGACCTGCGCGAGCGTCGCGCCGAGGCCCACGGTGGTGGTGGTCTTGCCGACGCCGCCCTTGAGGCTCAGCACGGCCACGCGGTGGTGGCCGGCCGACACGGGGGTGCGTGCGCGGGCCACCAGCTCGGCGCGTTTGCGCACCTCGGGGGCCTCGCCGGGCTTTATCAAACCGGCCGTGGCCTTGAAGACGACGCGTCGCCAACCCGTGGCGGGGCCGTCCTTGCGGCCCTTGAGCAGGGTGGCGGGGTCGAGGCTGTCGGCCGAGGGCTTCGTCGAGCGGGGGACCAGCGCCCGCGACGTGCTCTGGAAGGCCGGTGCGGGCAGGTTGTCGGGCTGCCGCCGCCTCGCCTGGTAGGGCTCGCGCTCGGCGATCTCGCGCGACTCCGAGAGGGGCTGAACCTCTCTCGTGTACGACTCCAGCGCCTCCCGTGCCGAGGACCGGAAGGCCTCTCCGGGCCCTGCGGCTGCTTCGGCGGGGGGCTTGAGGTTCTCCCGAAGCGAGCCTCTTAACGGCTCGTCGGCGTCCCGGATGGGGCGGAACCGGTTGCCGGGATCGGTGTCCTCGGCGGCCGGGGTCTCCTCGGCCTCGGTGCCGGGCCACGAGAACCGCCCGGAGTCCGCGTCCGAGCGGCCGAAGGCGCCCTTGTCCGAGGGCCCGGGGTCAGCGGGCAGGCCGAAGTGTCCCGAGTCGGTGTCGCTCTCGGGACGCGGGAGCCCGAAGGGGCCCGAGTCGCTCTCGGAGGGCCGGGAGACCCGGTCGGTGTCGGTCCGCGAGAAGCCGAAGGCACCCGGGTCGTCGTCGGATCGCGGGAACGTGAAGCCGCCGGAGTCGCCCTCGGAGCGCGCGAACCCGGTCCCGAAGTCGGCGTCCGGACGCCCCAGGTCGGCCACCACCTCCGGCGAGAAGCGCCCTGTCTCGGCGTCGGGGCGCGGGAAGCGGCCGGAGTCGGACGGCTCGTCGTGCACGGGGACGGCCGGTTCCAGCCATCCGCGCACGGGCTCGTCGGGGCTCTCGGCCTCGGCGGGGGTCCGCTCGCCGAACGCCCCCACGTTGTAGGAGTCGGTGTCGATCGGCGAGTCGCCGAAGGCCCCGCGGCCGGTCCCGAACGGCAGCGGGTCGAGTGTCTCCACGCCGCTGTCGGAGGCGGGCGGCTCTTCCACCGCTGAAACGGCCCGGAAGGGCGCCGGCTCGGCCGGGACCGAGCGCCAGGGGTCCTTCGGGTAGGGCGAGGGCACCTCGTCCGTCGTCGGCGGCGCAGGCTGTGGAGCAGCAAGCGACGACGCCGTCACCGCGGACACCGCGATGTCGACCTCGTCGGGCATCTCCTTGATCGCGTCGAGCCAGGCCAGCTGGTCTTCGAGCGAGTGGGGATCCTCACGATCGTGTCGTGCCACCGTGTTTCCCCCTCGGGATGGGCTAAAGGGGCAGCAAACACATTGCAGATTAGCGCCCCGTATACAGGCGAACGCGGCCAACCGTCGAGTTGGCTGCTCGGTTACTTTAGGTCACATGCGTGCGATCGTGATTTCCAACCCCGGCGGACCCGGCGTTCTGGAGTGGCGTGAGGTGCCAGATCCCGTTCCCGCCCGAGGTGAAGTGGTGATTGAGATCACGGCGTCAGCCGTGAATCGGGCCGATCTTCTCCAGCGGCAAGGACTCTACCCGCCTCCGCCCGGTGCGTCTGAAATTCCCGGGATGGAATGTTCTGGGGTGATCAGTGAGGTCGGCGAGGGTGTCGACACTCTCACGGTGGGTGACGAAGTCACGGCTCTTCTGGCCGGTGGCGGATATGCCGAAAAGGTGGCAGTTCCGTGGCAGCAGGTGATGCCCGCCCCCACCTCGCTCGCCGCGTCGGCCGCGCTGCCCGAAGTGGCCTGCACGGTCTGGGCCAACGTCTTCATGGCCGCACGCCTCCGGAAGGGCGAGACCCTGCTCGTCCACGGCGGCGCGAGCGGCATCGGGACGATGGCGATCCAGCTCGCCAAGGCCTTCGGCTCCCGGGTGATCGTCACCGCGGGCTCCGAGGCGAAGGTCGAGAAGTGCCTGGCGCTCGGCGCGGATAGAGGAATCAACTACCGAGAGGAAGATTTCTCCCAGGTGCTCAAGGACGACCGTCCCGACGTGATCCTCGACATCATGGGCGCCAAGTACCTCAAGCCCAACGTGGAGATCCTCGCCCAGAGCGGGCGGCTGACCATCATCGGGATGCAGGGCGGGACCAAGGGCGAGCTCGACATCGCCGTCCTGCTGCGGAAACGGGCGACCGTCATGGCCTCGGCCCTGCGCAGCCGCACCCCCGACGAGAAGGGCGCGATCTGCCGGGGCGTCACCGACAGCGTCTGGCCGCTGGTCAGCGCCGGTGCGATCAACCCGGTCATCCACGCTGAGATACCGATGGAACACGCTGCGGAGGCCCATCGGATGCTCGAAGCCGGCGACCACATCGGCAAGATCCTGCTAGTAGGTTGAGAGGCATGAACGCTGACGAGAGCACTCCACACATCGTGGTTCTTCCGTCCGGGGAAGAGGCGCCGGAAGGCGAAGAGCGGTCGGTCGCCGACCTGGTGGAACAGCCCGCGAAGGTGATGCGGATCGGCAGCATGATCCGCCAGCTGCTCGAAGAGGTCCGCGCGGCCCCTCTCGACGAGGCGAGCCGCAAGCGTCTCATGGAGATCCACCAGAGCTCTATCAAGGAACTCGAAGACGGCCTGGCCCCCGAGTTGGTCGACGAACTGGAGCGCCTGTCGCTCCCCTTCGCCAACAACAACGGCACTCCGCCCAGCGAGGCCGAGCTCCGCGTGGCCCACGCCCAGCTCGTCGGCTGGCTCGAAGGCCTCTTCCACGGCATCCAGACGACCCTGTTCGCCCAGCAGATGGCGGCGCGGGCCCAGCTGGAGCAGATGCGCCGCGCCCTCCCGGGCGGCTTCTCCCAGCAGGGCGGCCAAGACGACCCGGGCCGGGGCGCGTCGGGGCCCTACCTTTAAAACCGTTTCGTGTACGGGCTGGGCGACCCCCAAGTCACCCGGCCCGCACGAGCGATGCGCACACCTGACTCATGGGACGGGGCGCTACCCCGCCCGAATTCGGGCTCATCGCCAAGCCTGACGCGGAGACCGCCCCACAGCGCTTGCGCTCCGCGCCCGAAATTTCAGCTGATCAGCCGGGCCTGTGCTCCAACCGCCCGCGCCCGAGATTTCGGCTTATCGCCAAGTCTGACGCGTGAGCCGACCCGCCACAGGTCGGGCGCTCCCGCACCCGGAATCTTGGGATGTCAGCCCGCCCGGCCCACCCCGTACAACCGTTCCAGCACCAGGGCCACCCCGTCGTCGTCGTTGGCCCTCGTCACGTGGTCGACGGCTGCCAGCACGTCGGGATGGGCGTTGGCCACCGCCCATGACGTGCCCGCCCAGCCCAGCATCGGCAGGTCGTTGGGCATGTCGCCGAACGCCACCGCCTCGCCCGGCGTGATCCCGTTGCGGGTGGCGAAGCGGGCCAGGGCGGTGGCCTTGGTCACCCCGGTCGCGCTCATCTCGATCAGCGCCCGCCCGCTCGAATGGGTGGGCGTCACCATGTCCCCCACGAGCGCCACGACCTGCTCGTAGAGATCATCGGCGGCCATCGTGTGGTGGTAGGCGAGCAGTTTGGCGCACGGCCGTCCGAGCACGGACTCGACAGGCGGCCGTCCGTCGCCGAAGCGCTGGTCCCAGCTTCCCAGCGGGAAGTCGCTCTCGTAGGCGTATCCGTCGGGGTATTCGACGGAGAAGGTCAGTGCGGGCACCGCCTTCCGGAGCAGGGCGACCGTCTCGGCCACCACCGCCGCCTCCATCAGGTGGGCGTCGGCGATCGACTCGGTGTGGAGGTCGTACAGGAGAGCGCCGTTGGCGCAGATCGCCAGGCCGCGGTGGTTCACGACATGGCTGACGGAGGCCATCCAGCGTGGTGGCCGGGCGGTGACGAAGACGAGGGTCGATCCGGAGTCCTCGACGGCGGCGAAGGCGGCTGCGGTGCGGGCCGAGATGGTGCCGTCGGAGCGCAGTGCGGTGCCGTCGAGGTCGGTGGCGATGAGGCGCGGTGGGGCCATAACAGCTCCCAGTTTGCCCTGCCCGCAAGACGCTCCGTACAGGGGGATCTCAGGACGAGAATTCTCCCCCGGACTTGGAGGACCTGGGGGCGCTCATAGTGTTAGATATGGATCGCGTTGTATTAGCTGTTCCCGTAGCGAAAACCAGCTTGACTGTTATGAGCCACCCGGGGAGCTGTGCGACACACCGGGGCTCACGAGGTGTGTGCCCCAAGATTCACTTCCTTAGGGAGAGCGTTAATGGCTCAGGGAACCGTCAAGTGGTTCAACGCTGAAAAGGGCTTCGGCTTCATCGCCCCGGACGGCGGCGCGCCGGACGTGTTCGTGCACTTCTCCGCCATCACGGGTTCCGGTTACCGGAACCTCGAAGACGGTCAGCGTGTGGAGTTCGAGGTCACCGAGGGCCCGAAGGGCCCGCAGGCCTCGCAGGTCCGCGCCCTTTAGACCACTAGACAGCCTGAAGGCCGGGGTTCTTTCGAGAACTCCGGCCTTCAGTGCGTTCAGTGCGGTTATTTGACCGGTTCCAGAACGTCGAGCCCCACAAAGGGCCGCAGCGCCTTCGGAACGACGACCGAACCGTCGGCCTGCTGATGGTTCTCGAGAATGGCCACAATCCACCGGGTGGTGGCGAGCGTGCCGTTCAGGGTGGCCACCACGCGCGGCTTGCCGTCGTCGTCGCGGAAACGCACCTTGAGGCGGCGCGCCTGGAACTCGGTGCAGTTCGACGTCGAGCTGAGTTCGCGGTAACGCCCCTGAGTGGGGATCCAGCCCTCGCAGTCGAACTTGCGGGCGGCCGACATGCCGAGGTCGCCGGCGGCGGTGTCGATGATGCGGTAGGGCAGCTCGCACTTGTCGAGCATCTGCCGCTCCCAGCCGAGCAGCCGCTGGTGCTCCTCGGCCGAGTCCTCCGGCTTGCAGTAGGAGAACATCTCGACCTTGTCGAACTGGTGGACCCGGATGATGCCGCGGGTGTCCTTCCCGTACGACCCGGCCTCCCGGCGGAAGCACGACGACCAGCCGGCGTAGCGGTAGGGCAGCTGGGGGCCGTCGAGGATCTCGTCGGCGTGGTAGGCCGCGAGCGGCACCTCGGAGGTGCCGACCAGGTAGAGGTCGTCTTCGGGCAGGCGGTAGATCTCGCTGTCGTGGGCGATCGTGAAGCCGGTGCCCTGCATCGACTCGGGCTTGACCAGCACCGGGGTGATCATCGGCACGAAACCGGCCTCGACGGCCTGCTGCATGGCCATGTTGAGCAGCCCGAGCTGGAGCCGGGCCCCGGCGCCGCGCAGGAAGAAGAACCGGGAGCCCGAGACCTTGGCGCCCCGCTCCATGTCGATCGCGCCGAGCAGTTCGCCCAGCTCAAGGTGGTCGCGCGGGGCGAAGTCGAACTCCCGGGGAGTGCCCACGTGTTCGAGGACGACGTAGTCGTCCTCGCCGCCGTGGGGCGCGGCCGGGTCGACGATGTTGGGCACCGACATGGCCAGGGCGTCGAGTTCGGCGCCGAGCCGCTCGGCCTCCGCCTCGGCCGCCTTCACCTGCGCCGCGAGATCCTTCGCCCGGTCGAGCAGCGCCTGCCGCTCGTCGCCGGACGCCTTGGAGACCGACTTGCCCACGTTCTTCTGCTCGGCGCGCAGCGACTCGAAGGAGCCCAGCGCACTGCGCCGACGCTCGTCGAGGGAGAGCAGCGTGTCGACGACGGAGTCGTCTTCCCCACGGGCGCGCTGCGAGTCGCGCAGCCGGTCGGGATCTTCGCGTAGGGTTCGCAGGTCAATCACAGAGCAAACGCTACCGTTGCACGGCTCCGGCCCGCATTCGGCTCAGCCACCCGGCGGCCTCGGCGAAATCGGGGTCGGCGGTGCCCCGCTTGATCTGCGTCGGCACCTTGTCGGCCCGCGGGTAGCTGCCGAGGAAGCGCAGATCGCCGGAGACGCGGTGGAGCCCCGAGATCGCCTCTCCGACCCTGGCCTCGGCGACGTGGCCCTCGCAGTCGAAGTGGAAGAAATAGCTGCCGATGCCGTCACCGGTCGGGCGCGATTCGATGCGGGTCAGGTTGACGCCGCGTACCGAGAACTCGGAGAGCATTTCCAGCAGCGCGCCCGCGTGGTCGTCGCGCAGGAAAGCGACCATCGACGAGCGGTCGGCCCCGGTCGGCTCGGGGAGCGTCCCGGGGGGCGCGACGCGGACGAACCGGGTCACGGTGTCGTTCCGGTCGCCGATGTTGGAAGCCAGCTCGGTCAGGTCGTAGATCTCACCGGCGATCGACGGCCCGATGGCGGCGTCGTAGGGGGACTCGGGGTTGGCGATCTCCTGGGCCGCGCCGGCGGTCGAGGAGGAGTGGACGACCACGGCCCCCGGGAGCTCCCGGTCGATGAAGTCACGGCACTGGGTGTGCGCGGCGGGGTGGGTGAAGATGCGCTTGATCTGGCGCGACTCGGTGCCCGGACGGACCAGGAGAGAGAACTCGACCGGCAGCAGCAGCTCGGCGACGATCAGCAGCGGCTGCCCCCAGGCGAGCTCGTCGAGCGTCTGGGCGATGCCGCCTTCGAGCGAGTTCTCCAGGGGCACGACGGCCCCTTCGGCCTCGCCGTTGCGGACCGCGTCGAGCGCGGCCCTGACGTTGGCGCACGGCAGGCGCTCGGCCTCGGGCGCCAGTTCACGAAGGGCGGCCTCACAGAAGGTGCCCTCGGGGCCCAGGTAGGCGAGCTTAGACATAAGACCAGGTTAGCCACTGTCGACGGTGGTGTATGCGGATCTTTACTACTTCAGCGCGCGGAGTTGCTCCAGAGGCCTCCGGCGGGCCGCAGCAGGTCACCGTCGGCCGACTCGACCTCGGGCCCCAGCCCGAGCCGGGCGGCCCGCACCGCCTGCTCCTCCTCAGGCGACAGAGGCTGGAGCCCCTTGCCGCCTCTGAGGGCCCTGACGTAGGTACGGGTTTCGGTCCGCCCGTTGATCGAGGTCAGCACGATCCCATCGCCCAGCCCGTTGATCAGCGCGACCGAGAACGACAGCCGCCCGGTCATCTCCTCCAGGGCGTCGTAGCGGAAGACGGCGACGTCGCGGATCGCCTTGGTGTCGACGACCCCCTCCACGGCCGCCCGCCGGGCCAGGACGTCGAGGCAGTCCTGCACGGCCGCCCGCGCGTTGCGGAGCGAGTAGAGCCCGATGGCGACCCCGGTGAAACCGGCGAGCAGCCCGACGATCACGAACGCGGTAACCAGCACGCGACCGAGCGTAATGGCGCGGTCACGCTTTCGCCCGCTTTCGGGCAAGGACGAACACCAGGGCGACGGCCCCGAGCCCGAAGGCGTTCTGCACGATCTTCCCCAGCGTCGGCGACAGGACCGGGATCTCCCACATCTTGATGTAGGCCCCCCACCAGGGGATCGGCAGCACGTAGAACACCCAGGTGGCCAGTTTCTCCCTGATCTCCGGCAGCGCGGCGATGACCACCACGATCCAGGCGAGATGGTGGATCCAGGCGACCGGCGACAGCAGCACCGCCATCAGCCCGGTGAGCGCGACGGCGGTGACGGCCTGGCCGTCGAGGTAGTGGCGGCGGGCGGCGCGGAAGCCGTACCAGCCGATGAAGGCGACGGCGGCGAGCCAGAGCACGGTGGTCAGCGCGTCGGGCCAGTAGAGCCGCAGCAGCATTCCGCGCATCGACTGATTCGTCGTCGCCGTATTGGCCCCGAGTCTTTCCGAGTCGAGCAGCGCCCCGAACCAGAAGTCGACGGCGTCCCGGGGGATGACGAGAAACGGAATGACCGTGAGCAGCGCCGTCGTTCCCGACGCGGTGAGGAAGGCTTTCATCTCCTCATTCCGGTACGGCTTCCGCCACGCCACCAGCAACAGGAGAATCAGGAACACGCCCGGCGTGAGCTTGACCGCCGTCGCGATTCCGATGAGCACCCCGCGCGGCCACCACGGCCTTTTCACCACGACGTCGAAGAGACACAACGCGACGAGAAACAGATCGACCTGCCCGAACCGGATCTGGTCGCGGATCGGCATCAGGTAAAGGCAGGCGATCGTGACGAGCGGCAGCCATTTCCGCTGTTCGGGAAAGGCCACCCAGACGACGGCGACGAGCGTCGCCACGATGGCGGCGGTCCAGACCCACTGGAGCACCGGCCACGGCAGGAGCGCGAGCGGCACCGCGAGCATCGCCGCGACGGGCGGATAGGTGAAAGGGAGCAACTGCGGCGCCGGCGTGACCACGCCGTAGACGGGCAGCCCGTCGAGTAAGGCCTGCCCGCCGAGCCGGTAGACGTCGAGGTCGACGAGCCGCTGGTCGTCAGGATTGGTCAGCCAGTAGTGCGCGAGCGGCGCGGCCGCGGCCAGCACGAGCAGCAGTCCCAGGGGCCACCAGGCGGTCCGGCTCCGCGCAACACTTCCCACGACCAGGCAGGCTACCGTTTAGCCCGCCAACGGACCGCAGGGAAGGACGCCCGGTGCACAGACCCTCCACCCACGTGGCCGCACGGGGCACCCAGAACGGCGTCGCGGGAGACGGCGGCGTTCCGGCGCTCGCTTCCTGGCTGAACGGATCGATCGCCTCGTGGAGACATCGGACACCCGCATCCGCACACCGCACCGCGGACAGCGGCAGAGCTCGGCCGCACAGGATCGTCCGGGCTCACGTGCCCGCTCGCCTGGCCACGGTCTTCGGGCTGCCCGGGACAACGCCGGGTCAGACGGCCGGGCCGGCTCGGACGCGCCGGGTCGTCTGGGTTCTGCTGGCCGCCTGTCTGGCTGGGATCTTCGGGCTGCCCGGAACCGCGCTCGGCGCGCCCCAGGGCCAGGTGGTGATCATCGGTGTCCCCGGGCTTGAGTGGGCCGATCTGAGCGCCTCACGCACACCCCACCTGTGGAAGCTGGCCGAGAGCGCCGGGGACGCCTCGTTGTCGACCCGGGCGGTGCCGCTCGAAGGGCGGGGCATCACCTGTCCGGTCGCCGGGTGGCTGACGGTGTCGGCCGGGCAGCGGGCCGCCTCTCCCGGCTGCGCACGGCCCGCCCCGCCCACGGGCGAGGCGGTGCCCGGCTGGCCGGAGCTGGTCGCGCTCCAGGGGCGGTCGTCGTTCCAGGCCCGGATCGGGACGCTGGGGCAGGCGGTCAAGGACGCCGGGGGCCGGGTCGCCGCCGTGGGCCCGGGGGCCGCGCTGGGCGCAGCCGACATTTCCGGAAATGTCACCACCTACGCCGCCAAGATCGCCGACCTCGACCCCACCGGCCACCAGCTCATCGTCGCCGAGGCCCCGGAGATCTCCGACGCCTGGCTCGCGGGGGGCATGAGCGAGCGGGCCAGGGACCAGGCCGTCGCCGCCGCCGACACGACGGTCGGCGCCATCCTCGCCAAGGTCCCGCCGGGGGCGACCGTCCTGGTGGGAGGCATCTCGGACACCCGCGCCGCCGCGCACCTGCACGTCGCCATGGCCACCGGCCCCAGGTTCGGCGCGGGGCTGCTGACCGCGTCGTCCACCCGTCAGGTCGGCCTCGTCACGATCACCGACCTGACCGCCACCGCCCTGACCGCCCTCGGCCTGCCCGTCCCCGACGGCGTCGTGGGCCGCGCCTGGACGTCGACGACCGAAAGCGCCGACCCTGCCGCACTCGCAGATGACGATCTCGCCAGCCAGGTTCTCAGGGACGTCCGGGAGCTGTTCTTCTTCTCGCTGGTCATGATCCAGGTCGTCTTCTACGCCGTCGCGGCCTTCGTCATGCGCCGCCAGGTCGCCGGGGCCGGACGCGCCATGATGATCGTCGGGGTGATCAGCGGCGCGGTGCCGATCTCGACGTTCCTGGCGCAGCTCGTGCCGTGGTGGAGCGTCGCGCATCCGATGCCCGCGCTGGTCGGCACCATCCTCGGGTTCGCCGTGCTCATCGCCGCCGTCGCGTTCGCCGGGCCGTGGCGGCGCGACCCGCTCGGGCCGCTGGGCGTCGTCGCCGGGGTGTCGTCGATCGCGCTGCTGCTCGACGTCATGACCGGCTCGTCTCTCCAGGTCAACGCCGTCACCGGCTACGAACCGGTGACCGGCGGCCGGTTCTACGGCTTCGGCAACATGGCCTTCGCCGTCTATTCGACCGGCACGATCCTGTTCCTGGCCGCCGCGGCGCACTTCATCCGCCGTCGCGCGCTCGCGCTCATTTTCTGCGTCCTGTACGGCCTCCTCGCCATCGCCGCCGACGGCTGGCCCTCCTGGGGGGCCGACTTCGGCGGGGTGCCGTCGTTCGTGCTCGGTTTCGCGGTGTTCCTGCTGCTCCTGGCCGGGCTACGGGTGTCGGTGACGAGGCTGGCCCTGATCGCCGTCGCGGGGGCGGCCCTGATCACCGGGATCGCGCTGGCCGACTGGTCGCGCCCGGCGGAGCAGCGCACCCATCTGGGCGCGTTCGTCCAGCAGGTCATCGACGGTGAGGCCGGCGGGGTGCTGGCGCGCAAGCTCGGCGCGATGCTCGGCACCTTGGGCAACTGGCCGCTGACCCTGCTCTCGCTGGTCGCCCTGGCGTTCCTGTTCCTCGTGCTGGCCAGGCCCAGGGAGATGAGGGTCGCCGCGCTGAGCGTGGCCTACGAGCAGGCCCCGGAGCTGCGGGCCGGGTTGATCGGCGCGCTGACGGCGGCGTTCGTGGGCTTCCTGATCAACGACTCGGGGATCGCGATCCCGGCGATGGCACTGACGGTGGCCGTACCGCTGACCCTCGCGGCAGCCGTACGAGCAGAAACACCACCACCCCGAGTAGCAACCACGGAACGACCTGCGCCCTGACCACCTCGACCAGCCACTCCGACCCGGCGGGCTGGTCGAACTGCCGGGCCGGCAGGTAGGCCAGCGACAGCAGCGAGATCCGGGCGACCATGACGTAGTCGAGCCACGACCTCGGCACCAGCGCCAGCAGCGCGAACGCGAGCCCGTCGTACCAGGGCAGCGCGTAGGGCGTGGAGAACAGCCACGCGACCGAGAAGGCCACGGCCACCCGTGCGGCGTCGAGCGGCGCCAGCGCCCGCAGCAGCAGCGCGGCCAGCGCGGCGAACAGCACCAGCGACCCGATCTGGATCCAGACCCGGTAGGCGCCCGACCCGAAAACCCCCTGCAGGCCGTATTGGACGAGCTTCCACGGCGTGGCCCACGAGATCGACTTGCTGGCGTTGAGCACCTGGTCGAACGCGTGGGGCCCGGCCAGCCAGTAGGCCACGCCGCACACCGCCAGCGCCGTGCCGGCGACCAGCGCCAGCCTCCCAAGGTTCCTCCGCAGCTCCCACGCGACCCCGAGCGCGACCACCCCGACGGTCACCTTGGCCGCCACCCCCAGCCCGAGGAACACCCCCTTGAACCGGGTGACCAGCGCGGCGACCACGAAGGCGATGGCGAGCGTGTCGGCGTGCATGCCGGCGACCAGGTGGAAGACGACCAGCGGATTGGCCGTCCAGAGCACCACCCCGCGCGACCCCAGCATCCAGGCGACCGCGAGGAAGGCGGCGGCGTTGACGACCGCCATCACGAACACGGTCAGCCGCAGCGAGTCGCCGCCGATGAGACCGGCCAGCGCCTGCACCCCGGTCGTCACGGGGCCGTAGACACTCGGCGTCGCCGCCCACTCCTCGACCGCCCCCAGAACGGGATCGCCGGGGAATCGGTCAGGGGTGACCGAATAAGGGTCATGCCCCAAATTGAGCAGCCGCCCGTAGGCGGCGTAGTTGAGATGATCAGACGACCCGATGGGCGGCAGGAACGCGAGCACCACCACGGTCCCGACCCCGAGCCACCCCAGCACCCGCAGCGACGGCAGGCCGTAGAGCCCCAGCAGCACCCCGGCGGTCCCGAGCACCACCACCGCGGCCGCCAGCCCGATGGCCGTCCACCCGGGAAGCCCGGCGTCGACGAAGAAGGGCACCCACCCGGCCCCGGTCAGCCGAGGCTGCAGCGCCGAAGGCCCCAAGAGGCCCAACAGCACCGTCAGCCCAAGGGCCGCCGCCACACACCCGACGGCCAGCCTGCCCGCAGCCACACGCTCCACGCCGAGAAGCCTAGGGGCGACCCTCGAACGCGAACCCCCGGAGCGTCAACCTGTGGAGATCAAGGGCGGGTCTGTGGCCGCAGGCCCTCGATCGTCTCCATGGCCCTGACCACCGTCGGCTCCCGGGCCGCCAGCGCCCGCGACACGTCTCTCAGCTGCTTGGCGCGGTGGAGCTGGGCCCGCCAGTCGGTCCCGGTGGCGCGGTGGCTCATCTCGACCTCGACCTCCATGACCCGGAAGCCCTTCCGGATGAGGTCGACCGTCAGCCCGGTCTCCACGCCGAACCCCGCGGCCAGGGGCCGCGCGGCCTCGAAGGCGGCACGCGTCAGGCAGCGCTGGCCGTTGAGCGGCTGCGCCGGGTCGAATCCGGTCAGCCGTTTGATCCCGTCTCGCGCGACCCGGACCACGACCCCGTGCCCGCCGAGCTTCACCCGGGTCGCGAAGGTCGCGATCGTCATGTCGGCCTCGCCGGAGCGCACCGGCCCGATCAGGGGAGCCGCAGCGGCGGCGGTGTCCCCCAGGTCGGCGTCGAGGAAGAGCAGATTGCAGTCTTCGTCGAGCAGCCGGACGGCTTCCGCGCCACTCTCCATCGCCGCCGCCTTGCCCCGGTTGCGGCTGTGGCGCACGACGCGGGCGCCGGCGGCACGGGCCACCCGCCCGGTCTCGTCGGTCGAACCGTCGTCGACCACGAGGACGAGCGAGACGCCGGGCAGGCGGAGCGCGGCGGTGACCGTCGCGGCGATGCGGTCGCCCTCGTCCTTGGCGGGGACGACGACCGCGGTGTCTGAGCGGGGGGAGAGATTGCTCATCCGGTCAGTTCGGCCAGCTCCGCCGGGACGCTCTCGTGCACGGTGAACACCGAGTCGAGACCCGTCACCTGAAGGATCTTGCGGACCGCCGGGCGTGGCGCGGCCACCTCCAGCACGCCGCCGCGTTCCTTGAGCCGCTTGAGCGCGGACAGCAGCACGTTCATGCCGGTGGAGTCACAGAACTCCACGCCGGACATGTCGATGACGACCCGGTCAAGCGCGGACTCTTCGAGCACTCGGGTGAACTCCGACTGCAGGCGAGGCGCGGTATACAGGTCGATTTCTCCGGATACGGCCATCACAGCGTGACCCGCATGCGATCGAGTCGAGACTTTGAGCTCCACAGCGCGCACACTAGCGCCGGTCGGGCGCTGGGTCACGTTCCTCTGGGATTACCGAAGAGTCGTCCGCCCTTTGTCCCCGATTTCGGTCTCATGTAAACGCAGAGTGCGCGATCCTTGACGCTATGGAACCGGCTCCCGCCGGAGCCGGAGGAGGAGCGGCGCTCATGAACACGGAACTCCCTGAAGATCCACAGAGACGTCGGCTTCGCGAGCGGCTGGAAGTCATCCAGATCCGTGCCGACAAGGCGAGTTCGTGGCGTGAGGCGGTCAGACCGCTGAGGAGACTCCTCAACCGTGAGGGCTTCGTGCCGATCAAGACGCGGCTCGCCTCCACCGACCTCGACTTCCTCGAGACCTCCCGCGACGACCTGCTGGCCTTCTCCGAGCTGTCGCTGCGGCTGATCGACCTGCACCAGCCGCGCGACGCGGGCGGCATCACGAGCGACACGGCCCACCCGATCCTGCGCTGCCGCAGCTGCATGTGGCGCTGGCCGTGCCCGACGTTCCGGGCGATCACCGAGGGGTTCGCGATCGGTCACGAGACCGGTTCGTAGCGGTAGCCGACGCCCCAGACGGTGATGATGCGGCCCGGGTCGGTCGGGTCTTTTTCGATCTTCTCCCGCAGGCGGCGCACATGGACCGTCACGGTCGAGGAGTCGCCGAAGGCCCAGCCCCAGACGCGGTCGAGCAGGTCGGTGCGGCTGAAGGCCTGACGCGGGTTGCGCAGCAGGTAGACGAGCAGATCGAACTCGCGGGCGGTCAGCGTGACCTCCGCGTCGCCCAGGAGCACGTGGCGGGCGCCGACGTCCACGGTGAGGTCGGCGTCACGCAGCACCCCCGTTCCGGCCGGCACGATCGATCCACGGGCCCTGCGGAGCACCGCCGCGACGCGCAGGGCCAGCTCACGGGGGCTGAAGGGCTTGGTGACGTAGTCGTCGGCGTCGGCGTCGAGGTCGACCAGGTCGATGGCCTCGCCGAGGATGATCACCGGGACCGGCCAGCGGGCGCGCAGCTCGCGGCCGACGGCCAGCCGGTTCATGTCCAGGATGAGCAGGTCGGGCGGGGCGGTGAGCGCCAGGGGATCACACTGGACCTCGTGGCCGTCGCGTTCGAGATAGCGTGCGACGACCTCGGCCACGGCGGGGTCGTCGTCGACCACGAGAATGACGGTCACGCCCCAAAGACTAGGTCGCACGGCGATCGTCGAACGCGTAGTTTGTCAGCCATGACCCGTACTGTTTTCGCGGTCGTGGGGATCTTCCTCGCCATCTGGCTGGTGGTCGGATTCGTCATCCCCGCGCTGTTCGCGACGCTGAAGTTCCTCCTTGTCGTCGCGCTCATCGCGGCGGTCGTGGTCGGTGTGATCACCCTGGTGGGCAAGAAGTAACCCGTGTTCGTCCAGGCCCTGCTCGGCGCACTCGCGATGCCCGGTGGCATCGCGCTCCTCGCCGTGCTCGGCCTGCTGCTCCTCACGTGGGCGCTGCGGCTGCTGGCCGCAGCGCCTCACGTCGCGCACGCGCCGCTCGGCGCCGGTGTCGAAGCCGTTCTCGTACGGCTCCGCCACCCCAACTCACCAGGCCGCATCCGGTCGAGAGCACCAACAGGAAACCCGGCGCCCCGCTGATCGCCATTGATCGGCAAGGGCGCCTTCGTCATGCCCAGACCCCTGACGAAAGGTTTCTGAATCGTGTTCGACTTCATCCTCGGCCCGGCCTACCACGCCACCGCGGCGCTGGCCGGTCTCGTCGGCGCCGCGCCGGCGATCGTGCTGCTGACCCTGCTGGTCCGCCTCGCCCTGCTCCCCCTGGCGGTCCGGCAGGCGAAACTCCACCGCATCCGCGCGAAACTCGCGCCTGACGTGGCGAAACTGCGCGAGCGCCACGCCGCTGACCCGGAACGGCTGGTCCGGGAGACCCAGGCCCTCTATGCAGGCGCCGGCACCTCTATGTTCGCCGGCGTCGGAACGGGCCTGGCCCAGATCCCCATCGCGATCGTGCTGTACAACGTGTTCACCCACCCGGTGATCGCCGGGCAGCAGAACGTCCTGATGACCCACAGCGCGCTGTCGATTCCGCTGAGTGACCATCTCGGAGCGGTCGTCACCCACTCCGGTCTGTTCGGTGTGCCCACGCTGGTGTTCGTCGGCCTCCTCGTGCTCATCGCACTGGTGGCCTGGCAGTCGTCGCGACTCGTGATCGGGACGCCTGAAATGCCGGGAAGCGGGCTGTTGAAACTGCTTCCGTACGGGACCGTGCTCGCCGCCGCGTTCCTGCCCTTCGCGGCCGGCGTCTACCTGCTGATCAGCACCGCGTGGACGACGACCGAGCGGCGACTACTCACCGCTTAGACGACTTCGCTGACAGCGCTTATTTCGGACTCACCTGACTGCCCATTTCGGGCTGGATGAGGGGCGTGGACGATGGCCCAAACGGTCGTCGTCTCGCCCTCGTGACGTACCCCCCAACGCTCCGCCAGGAACTCGACGATGCCGAGCCCCCGGCCCCCCAGAGACGAGAGGGTGGGCCGTCCGGCCCGCGGCTCGGTGGTGGCGCCACCGTCGCTCACGGCCACTTCCACATGTCCGTCCCCACAGACCCATGTGACTCTGAGCTGCCCAGACGCAAGGGGGTGTGCGTGGCGCAGGGCATTGCTCAACAGTTCGCTCATCACCAGGACCGTGTCGTCGACCGCAGCCTCGAAAACCCCGGAGGCAAGCAGGTCGGCGCTGAGGCGCTGGCGCGCCACAGCAACGCTCGCCAGAGCGTACGGCAGCATGATGACGCTCGACGCACTCACCTCCCCGTTCTCCCGAACCCCCTGAAGATGGTCACCCCAGATAGGACCGAAATGCCCCGTTAGCTGACCGTGGAAACCGGGACCTGATTACAGGTTGTGCACATTGGACAATAGGTCAGCTTCGGTGTTACCCCGGCCTTACCGCCCCGGTGTGTCGGGTGCGGTGACAAACCCCTCTCTGCGCAGCACGAACTGCATACGTGTACCACCCTCGGGCCGGGGAAGTGCGGCCACCTCCCCGCCTTGGGCCCGCGCGAGGCTCCGCACGATGTACAGACCGAGCCCCACCCCGCCGAACCGGCGGCGATCACCGCTCTCGCCCTGGACGAACCGCTCGAAGACGCGCTCCCGGTCGGACGGGGCGATGCCGATGCCCTCGTCGTCGACCGTCACGACCACGTGGGTCTCCTCGGCCCAGGCCGAGACCTGGATGAGGCCGCCGTCCGGGGAGTACTTGAAGGCGTTCTCCAGCACCTGGTCGAGCAGTATGTCGGTGGCGAGGGCGTCTCCGCGTACGAGAGGAAGGTCGTCGGGGACCCGCACCTCGACGCGGTGGCGGTCGGAGAGGACCGGCAGCCCCAGAGTCGCGGCCCTCACCCGTTCGCCCAGGTCGAAGGCCTCGTCGCGGACCGAGGGCTCGGCCGCGCCGGCGCGCGCGCCGAGCAGCAGGTGGTCGATCAGCCTCCCGAGCGACTTGGCGCGTTCGGCGATGGTGTGGACGTGGGCCCTGCGGTCGCCGTCGGAGAGCTTGTCCCAGCGGTCGGCCAGCGTGCTGGCGAACCCGGTCACGACGGTGATCGGGGTGCGCAGTTCGTGGCTGGTGGTGGCCAGGAACAGGTCCTTGGCCTCCTCCAGTTCCTTGGCGCTGGTGATGTCGCGGAAGTCGGCGACGATCTCGCCGGTCTCCGGGATGGTCGCGCAGAGCACGTCGAGCCACCGGCCCGATTCGAGCTGGAAGGTCAGCTTCTCGCCGGGTTCGGGCAGGTCGAAGGGTGGCGGCCTGCCGATCACGTCCTCGTAGGCGAAACCGGTCAGCTCGGCCGCCTTGGGGTTCCAGCGGGTGACCGTGCCGCTCTCGCTGAGCACGGCGATGCCGTCGGCGCTGGCGTCGAAGACCGCGCGCTCGTGGGCCCGCTGGCGGAGGGCCTCCTGGTAGGCCACCGCGTTGCCGACCGCGATCCCGGCGTGCCCGGCGAGCAGTTCGAGCAGCTCCAGCTCCAGGTGGCCGGGCTTGCGCCGGGCGAACAGGGCGTAGAGCGCGCCGTAGGGCCGCCCGCCGACGGCCGCGATGCCGACCGCGATGGTGTGGAGCCCGTCGAGCTGGGCCCAGATGAGATCCTGGAGCCCTTCGGGCCCGGTCTCCAGGATGACGGGCTTTCCGGTGCGCAGCAGCTTGCCGACCAGGCTGCTGGCCAGGTCGGCGGTGGCGCCCTTCATGCCGTCGGGCAGCCGGTGGGTGCTGACCAGCCGGAGCTTCTCACCGTCGATCAGCACGAACCCGCCCGCGTCTGCCCCGGTCAGCTCGGTCAGCGAGCCGGCGATCCGGTCGAGCACCACATTCTGGTCGAGCTCGGCGTTGATGTCGCCGACGACGTCGGTCAGCCGTCTGACGAGCTGGGCGCGGCGCACCGACCGGGCCCGCGCGGCCTCGTTGTCGTCGCGCTGGTGGTAGACGCCGACGTAGCCCAGCAACGCGCCCGAGGGCGTGCGCAGCCCGCTGATGTCGGCCTGCACCTCGATCAGCGTGCCGTCACGCCGGAACCTGCGGGTTCGCAGCTGGACGTTGCCGCCCGTGCGGACCCGTTCGAGCACCGCGTTGTGCTCGGCCATCAGCTCCTCGGGCACGAACGGCGGGCGGCGGCCGAGGATCTCGTCGGGCGACCAGCCGAACATCCGTTCCGCCGCCGGGTTCCACGTGACCACCGACAGATCGCGGTCGAGTGCGACGATGGCATCGGCCGCGCTGGCGACTACCGCCCGCGCGATCCCTTCGTCCTCGTCGTCACGTTTGTCCCAGTGGTCACATTCCACGGGTCCATCGTGCCGCTTTTCCGCTCGTGATCATGGGCTTTTCCATTGCTCCGCTACGCTGCCCTCGAACCCGGGGAAGGGAAGTGCCATGGACGCGTCGGCCGCATCGGGCGACTTGGAGGCACTGCTCCGGGTCACCTCACCCACGTACGTAGGGGAATCCGCCCCCACGATCGCCTTCGGCACCCACGACACGATGGCCGGAAGGCTCGTGCTGGCCGTGACCGCGCGCGGTGTGATTGCCACCACATTCGACGACGAACACGCCGTCTACGCCCGGGTCCACCGGGAGGTCGGGTCTTTCATCGGCCACGACCCCAACCGCCTCGACCCGCTGAAGCGGGAGATCGACGCCTACTTCGACGGGCGGCTGCGCACGTTCACCCTGCCGTTCGACCTCCGGCTCGCGACCGCGTTCGCCCGGAGCGTGCTGCAGATGATCACTTCGACGCCCTACGGCACGACCACCACCTATGCCGCCGTGGCCGCCCGGATCGGCCGGCCCCAGGCGCTGCGCGCGGTCGCCAACGCGGTCACCGAGAACCCGGTCTGCCTGCTGGTTCCTTGTCACCGGGTGGTCGAGGGGCCGGGACGGCCCGGGGCGTACGCCGGTGGAAAAGCCGCCAAAGAACTGCTACTGAACCTGGAAACCGCTTAGCGCAACGTGTCTGTCCCCACAGGGTAAACCTGTGATCACTCAATGTGATAGTAATCTCACGGCGAGCAATCACCAGGTCACTAGTGGGGAGTGGTCATGCTGGGATTCATCGTCGCCGTGGGGTCGGCGGTCGCAGTGGTGGGGCTGTCGGCGTTCCTGTTCAGAAGATTCGGCACCGGAAGCGAAGACTCCGACCCCGGCGGCCCGACGGTCGGCCACGCCGGGTCGATGCTGTCGGCGCTGTTCCTGCTCGTCTTCGCCATCGCGATCGTGGTCCCGTGGACGACCGCCGACTCGGCCAGGCAGAACACCTACACCGAGAGCCAGTCGGCCGTGGAGGCCTACTGGGCCGCCAACGAGCTGCCCACCCCCGCCGCCGCGCAGGTGCAGGCCGGTCTGCGTGACTACGTCGGCTTCGTGGTCGACCAGGAGTGGCCGCTGATGGCCGACGGCCAGCTCAGCAGCGAGGGCACCACCCGGCTGAACACGCTGCGCGCCCAGGTGGCCGGCCTGATCGTCGACGGAGACGACCAGGAAGACGCCAAGGCCGCCGTGATGGACCAGATCTCCCAGCTCAGCTCGTCGCGGCAGCAGCGCGCCGCCGACGCGGGGGCCACGCCGCCGACCATCCTGCTGGTGCTGACCGTGGTGACCGGCCTGATCGTGCTGGTCTTCCCGTTCCTGGCCGGGGCCCGCCCGAAGGGCATGGCCCTGCTGCCGATGCTGGCCATGGCGGCTTTGCTGGGGGTCGGCATCTACATGGCGTTCGACATCATCCATGTGTTCGACGGCGGGCTGGCAGTGAAGCCCGACGCGTTCACCAGCGCGTTGGCCGAGTTCGGCCGGATCTCAGGGTTGAGCTGATGACAAGCCGAATAACCGCCGCGACACTCGGCTTCCTGATGCTGGCCACCCTCTCGGTGGCCTCGGCCCCGGCCGCGACGGCCGACGACATCCTCGGGGTGGACGTCGGCATCGGCCCGGGCGTGGGCGTGTGCGTCCAGGTGGGAGTGGTCCTCGACGTGGAGCTGGGGGTCGGTGTCCTCCAGCAGCCGCCGTGCCACCAGCCACCGCCGCCACCCCCTCCGCCGCCACCGGCCGAGGAACCCCCGCCACCGGCGCCGACCCCGTCGGAGACGCCGTGCCCGCCGCCACTACCCGAGGAGCCGGAGGTGGAGCCGCCGCCACCACCCCCGCCGCCTCAGGCCGAGGA
>NZ_BBXG01000002.1:32548-464471 GCF_001570605.1 Herbidospora cretacea
CCCGCCACCACCGCCGCCACCACCCCCGCCGCCGCCTCCCGTGAAGGAGCCGAAGCCGAGGGTGGAGCGTCCGGCTCAGGTCGTTCCGGTACGCCTCCCGAAACCGGCCCCGACCGTCAAGAAGCCGTCGCCGCGTCCCAAGCCGACCCCGTCGGCGACCCCGGAACCGCGTGAACCGCGGGTCGCGGCCGTGGCCAACCCGAAGAAGCGGGACAACCCGCTCAAGTCGGTGCTGTTCATGGTCGTCCTGTCCACCGTGATCGCCTCAGCTGCCGCCGTGGCGTTCACCCGCATCAGATAGCCGCGGCCGAGCGCCGCGCGAGGCCCCGATCGCCAGCGTGACCAGCGCGGCGACCAGGAACGAGCCGAGCGCGGCGCTCATCCACGGCGCGGGGGTGAACCCGAGGGCCTCCCGCGCCGCCACCCAGAGGTCCCGCCACCAGGGGACCTCGGGCAGCGCGCCGAGCATCCACCACGTGGCGAACCCGAGGATCCACGGCACCGTCATCGACCACCGCGACGGCGCCCGCTCCGAGGTGTCCCACCGGCGCGAACCGCCGAGCAGGAAGTAGTCGACCACCAGCACGGCGAACATCGGCACGAACACCGCCCCGATGATCCCCAGGAACGCCGAGTAGGTGTCCGCGCTCACGAAGATCGCCAGCAGCGTGACCAGCGTCCCGATGCCGACCGAGAGAATCCGCCGGTCGACCCTCGGCACCAGGTTCTGCAGTGACATCGTCACCGAATAGACGTTCACGAACGACTGGTCGGTCTCCCGCAGCACCAGGATCCCGAAGAAGACCGCCCCCAGCGACGCCGTGACGAACGGGTCCCAGACCTTGCCGACGTCGTTCCCGACCAGCGCCAGCGCGGCGATCCCCAGCGCCAGACAGGCGACCTGGGCGATCGTGTAACCCCCGACCACCCCGCCGAACGCCGCCCTGCTCGACTTCGAGAAGCGCGAGAAGTCGGCCGCCAGGGGAACCCACGAGACGCTCAGCGCGATGACGTAGTCGACCGAGGGCGCGAACGCCTCCCACGTCCCGGCCCCCAGTGAGGGCCCGCGCGAGATCAGCTCGTACGCGAAATAGATCATCGCCAGCACGACCCCGACGGTGACGTAGCGCCGCAGGATCCGCACCGCCCCCAGCGGCTTGATCGTCAGCGCCGTCGTGATCACTCCGGCGATCACCACCCACACCGCGTAGGGCACGGTCACCCCGAACTGCCCCGCGATGGCCTGCGCCCCCTGGGCGATCACCCACAGCTCGAAGGCCCCCCAGCCGAGCATCTGGACGATGTTGAGCACGCTCGGGAGATAGGAGAGTCTCGCCCCGAAAAGCCCTCTGAGCAGCATCATCGCCGGAGCCCCCGTCTGGGTGCCCGGGATGGCGGCCAGGCCGACCATGGCCGTACCGATGAGACTGCCCACCACAGCGGCCGTCAGCGCCGCGACGAAGCTGAGCGGACGGTCCCCGAGGGGATTGACGAGCGCGATCGCTCCTGAGAACCCGAGCAGTGACACCCCGAGGTTGGCCCAGAGGGCACCCTGGTCGAGCAGGCCGAGAGTTTTCGGCGGAGCCTCGTCGAGGGTGAGAGGGGCCTCGGAATCGATGACAGCGGCCATCACACACGCTCCCTACGCCGGCATTACCCGGACAGGTTCATGCGGTCGGCGACGCTGGTCGCCCTCTCAGCCCGGTTACGCCCGAGCTCCCGCGGTTCTGAGGTTGTGAACGAACCGGGATCAGCCCGGTTCGCCCCCACATGATGCATCATGAGCCCCCGTCCGACTACCCCCAGGTCCCTGCTCGGCAGGACGGCAACAGTCCGCCAGCGTCCGTAGGAGTAGAGCTACATCCGTGACGGTAGCTGTACTTTCAAGCCGCATGAGGGGCTCAGAGCTGCAGCTTGACAAGGTGGTACTGCCCCAGGGCCGTCTGTGCTCCAATCGGGCTCCGGCGACAAATGTCCTTCTGGACCACAGCCCGACCAAGCCGACGGATTCACGGTCTCACGGCAAATTATCCCTGACCTGCACCGAATCTCTTCTCCGTTTCCGGAGCGCTGTCCGCCTCTCGCCCATTCCACGCAGGTCGACAGAGGTGTGTCGTAGCGGGTGGTCACGGCCTGGAACTGTCCGGGCCGGTTGACCGCCCGCTCGACCCCCGTTGGGCGGCATATCGTGCGGGGCCGTGGCCGGTCGGCCTTGATCCGCGCCATTGCGTGGCCGAGGCGCCGGTCAAGCTCGCCTGCGTGATCGTCGTGGTCTTCACCTTCTAACGAGTGGTCGTCGTCTTGGTGGTGACGGTCTCCTGGATCTTTCCGTCCTTGACGACCTCTTGGCGATCTTCGGTACGGGTCGAATTGTTGTTCTTGTCGGACTGTTCGATGTGCGTGGACTTGAGGCCGTCCGGGGAGCGCGAGACATCCGTCTTGGTGGTTCCGTTTCGGTCCCAGTGCTCCGAATGGACAGTGGTCGTGCCGTCTGGCTTCGTGTCCTTCCACTTCATGTCGGTCGAGGTCAACTTGTTGTCCTTGTCGTAGTGTTTGGTGAACTCGGCCGGCCCTTCCTTGGTGGACCAGCCATGGGTGAACGTCGTTTCCCCGTTCGCGCCCTTGTGCTCGGAGAAGGTGTCGGTCTTTCCGCCGGCCCCCTGCTCCTGCCACCTTTCCGTACTCCCGGCGAACTTCCCCTTGTCGTCGTAGTTGTCGATGCGGCTGTGTTCGTTTCCGTTCTCGTCCCGCCACCGGTCGTTTCCATAGAGCTTGTTGTCGTGGGCGTCGCGCGTGATCGAACGGTCGTGCTGCGCTCCGTCGGCTCCCTTCTCCTTCCAGCTCTCCGTCGAACGATCCTTGGCCCCGTTCTCGAAGTGGTCCGTTTTCACGTGCGTGTTGCCGTTCCGGTCCTGCCAGGTCTCCGAATGCGCGACGGTCTTGTTTCCGACCGTTTCCTTCGTGTGCTCGTGCATGGTTCCGTCACGCGCCTTCTCCTTCCAGGTGTCGGTGCTTCCCGTCTTCTCGCCCTTGGAGTTGTGGTGGTCGGTGATGGTGTGCTGGTTTCCGTTCTTGTCCACGCTGTTTCGTACGGTGTCGCCGACATCCTTGTGCTTGGCGGCGTGGTGATCGGAGGTGGACGCCGAATCCTTCGACGGAGCGTGGTCCCGGTGCACGGTGTCGATGTCGCTCCGGGTCTTCTCGGATCCGCTGCCGGTGCGGTGGTCCTGCGCGCTCGGCAGCGAGGGCCGATCCTGACCGTCACGGGTGGAACCGCTCGCCCGGTCGTTCTGCTGGTTACGCTCCTGGCGGTCGTCCGAAGTCAGGCTTGGGCGTTCTGAGCTCTTGGCGTTGTCGGTCTCTCCGGACTTCTCCGTCGGTTGTTTCGTCTGCTCCACGTCACGCTCGCCCATGGCGCTCCGTCCCATCGGTTGCCTGGTTCCTATGAAGGAAGACGGGTTCCGCTTTTCAGCCAGTCGGCGGGCACGGAAGTGGAGGCGCCGGTGCCGCCGCGGAGAGTGGTCTGCACTTCGAGTGGCGAGCCCGAAATCTCCTTCTGGTCGCCGGAGGACTCGCGCTTGCCTCCTGAGTCCTTCTGCTCGGGGAAGCCGCCTCCGAGGCTGATGCCCGAACCGAATTTGGTCTGCTCCGTTCCCTTGTTCAGCATGTCGTTGCCCAGGGACTTGGTCGCGGAGAGGTCGGCCCGGCCCCCCGTCCCGATGCCGACCTTAAGAGCCTGGGAGCCACGCGAGGAGGACGACTGCGCCTCGGCCAGTTGTGCGCCGGCCGAATCGTAAGCGCGCCTCAACGCGGCGGCGCATTGGGAGGCCCCGGTGATGTTGGACCTCTCCATGTTGTCCGCAGCCAGCAGTGCCATCTTGCGACTGGATTCCTCGAATCGGTCCAGGGCGTCGCGCCAATCCGTGCCGCCGCCCAGGAGCTTCGCCATCACAGACCCGCCTCGCCCATCACCCGGGCCAGGATGCGCCGGATCGTGCGGGGCGCCTTGCGGTCGTCGTCGGCGAGCATCTGCTGTTGGAAGCACAGGCACACCCGCCGCGCCGCGATGTCGAGAGCGGCCCGGCTCTCCTCCGGCATGTCCTCCGCGGGGAATTCGATCATCTCGTACGCGGCGTCCTGGCACACCTCCCAGGTCTGGCGCCGCCGTTTGTCCTCGGAGGAGGCGTCCGCGTGGTCGGCTTCCAGCCATCCCGTCCGGTATCGACGTCCAGCCACCAGATCGGCCACCGCCGAGCGGTAGAGGCACAGAGGCGGATCCTGCGCACATACCAGATGGCACGCCGGATACGGCTCGAACCGGCGGGCGGACAGGCGATGGACCGTCTGGCGGAACACGTCGATCAGGGCCGCCGTGTTCCGGCCGGCGGCGTCGAGCCTGTCGAGGAGCAAGGCGCGGAGCCGGTCGCGAAACTCGGCGGTGTCGGCGTAGGTCCAGGCGCCCTGGATCCCTCGCCGGGTGGCCAGCCAGTCGGCGCCGTGTCCCGCGAAGGCGCGCAGCAGCTCCTCGTCGGGGACGGCGGACGGACGGCGGGCACGCACGGCGGCCGTCAGGTCGTCCCACAGCCGGTCGAACGCCCCGGGATCGTCGATGGCGGAGGTCACCAGCCGCGACAGGACACGCTGCGCGTACGTGTCGGCGGCCAGGGCCCTGGCCGCGTCGCAGATGGGCGGCGCGGCGCACGTCTCGCCACAGAAGGGACGGCTCAGGAAGAGCGGCGCGAACGAGCCCTCCTCGCGCCAGCGTGCCATGTGCTCCCGCACCTGGGCGTCGGGCGGCGGCTGCGGCGCGAGGGCGTCCTTGACCGGCGGGACCCGGACCATCAGGGGCGCGTCCTCGCCGCCGCTGAAGACGACGGCCTGGCCGGTCCGCAGGGTGGTCAGCGCCTTGGCCTGCGGTTCGTCCATGGCCATCGCTCCGGCCAGCGCGACGCGGTCGTCGGCGGAGATGATCCGGTGCGCGATCTTCAGGTTGGTGTTCTTGATGACGTCGGGCGCGAGCCGTACCGGGATCTGGTCGGCGATGATCACACCTTGGCCGTACGCGCGGATCTCGGACAGCAGATTGGAGAAGGTCTCCACGGCCTGGCCGCGTGGATTCGCCGACTCCTCGGACGACTGGGCGGGCACGTTCGCCAGCAGGCGGTGCGCCTCCTCGACGACCAGCAGATGCGTCAGGTCCTGCGACTGCCCTCGCGCGCGGCGGTGCTCGACCAGGCGGATCAGCAGCAACCCGGCGAAGAACGCCTTGTCGCCCTCGTCGCCGAGAGCGTCGAGTTCGACCACGGTCGGCCGTTCGAACAGCACCTGCGGCGGCAAGGACCCGGCCACGTCCAGCATCGCTCCCTTCGCGCCGCGGCGCAGGGACTCCAGCCGGGTGAGCAGGGACGCCCGCATGTCGCCCGCGATGCGGTCGTCGTAGCCGAGCGCGGGGATGACCTCGCCGACCTTGGCCACCAGGTCGGACAGGGTGGGGAACACGTCGGACGTCGCGTCGGGCCCGGATTCGCCCAGCCGGGTGTTTTCGTTCGTGCGCAGATCCCAGCCGCGGTCGAGGTAGATCTCGTGCAGGCAGCGCTCGAGGATCTGGGGCAGGGGCGTCCACATGCCGAACGAGGCCATGAAAACGGCCCGCAACAGGTCGAGGTGCTCCCCGACGGTCGTGCCGGGCGGCACCTCGAACGGGTTGAGCACGAACGGCGCCACCATGGCCTTGCCAGCGGTGAAGATCTGCATCCCGCGGCCCAGGGCGGGATGGCCGATCAGCGCACGGTACTCGGTCTTGGCCGGCTCGATCACCATGAAGGGCACGTCGTGCGAGGCGGCCTCCAGCAGCAGCCCCATGATGGTGTTCGTCTTGCCCGCGCCGGTGGTGCCCGGAACGAAGACATGACGGGTGAGCGAGCGCAGCGGGACCCGGTAGGCGCCGCCCGTGGTCCGCAGGTGCTGCATCACCTCCCCGACGACCAGGTGCGGCGACCGGTCGTCGACAGAGGGGACGACCGTGTCGAACCGCGGCGCCGGGCTGATCGCGAAGCCCGGTGTCTCCACGTTGGGCAGGTGCACGTAAGCCGCGAGTTGGGCCGAGCTCAGCAGGGTCTGCGCGCCGAAGGGATGCCGGTAGAGGTTCGGCCCCGGCTGCTCGCCGGCGTCGGGCAGCGCCCAGCCCGTGCCCAGTTCGGCGGCGAGCGGGTGCGCGACCGTGCGCACCGGTTCCGGAAGGGACTTCACACCGGAGTGCACCGCCCGCCATGCGGCGCTCAACGCCGCCAGGTCGCCGGCCCGCTCCCCGAACAGGTAGACGGCCGTACGCCAGCCGCCTCGGGCCTGCGCGTCGGCGAGCGCCTCCAGCCTGGCCCGCAGCATGTCGAGATAGTGCTCGGCCAGCGGGCTGGCGACGCCGGTGGCCTCCACGGCCGAGGCCACCGACCGCATCTCGTTGAGCACCAGGTTCCGGTCGGCGCCGAGCGTGTCGCCGTCGGCGGGCGTCGCGAGGACGAGCGCGGCCCAGCGCAGGCCGTTCATCGAGCGCACCAGCCGGTCGACCGGCAACGCGCCGTCCCGGGGATCGATCGCCGGAGGGCTGGGCACGCCCAGGCCGAGCGCCCCGTACGGCAGCCGCGACGCCGCCACCCCCGCCGCGGCCAGGTCCAGGGCGGGGTAACACCCGTCGAGCACGGCGAGCAACGTCGCCTGCCGCGCGTCGAGTCCGGCCTCGTCCACACCGTCCTGCGCCCACGTGCCCAGCCGTACCGACACGTTCTGGTCCTGGCCGTCCAGGAGGAAGGCCACCGGCGCACGCGCTCCGGCCAGGCCGACCAGCAGCGGCAGAATCGGGAGTTCGGGGCTTGAGCCTGCCCGTCCGCCATCCTCCGAGGCGGTGGACGAGACCGCCGGCGCGCGCAGGGGTTCCCCGGCCCCCGCGACCCGGACGACCCGTCGGGCGTCGAACGGCGTCGTGCCACCCGGGACTCCGGACAGGGGCGGCACGAGCCGGGCGCGCTGGAGGTAGTCGACGGCGGCGGTGCTCACGGGATCGGCGGTCATGGCATCTCCGGTGGCCAGGGGGCCGAGCACATGGAGACGGCGACGCTGAGGATGATGGTGACGACGACCACGAAACCGACGAGGACGGCGATCATCAAGGCCGTGCGCGCGACACGGTAGTCCTTCGCCCGGACATACGCGTTGGTCGTGAGGTTGGTGAGCTCCTGGACGCGGAGCGTGCCGTCACGCCAGACGCCCCGCACGCTGACCTCGTCGCCGTTGCTCAACGCCCCGACGAAGGTCAGGCCCTTCATCTCCACCGGCACGGGGGCCAGCCGGTTGCCGCTCGCGTCATGGCGTTCGATCCGGAAGTGCCACGACTCCATCTCCATGTCGCCGCTTGTCATCGAACGCTCACGGCGTGGCTGGAAATCACGCACGACCCCGCTGAAACACGAGTCCTGCCCGGCCCGCTGCACGTACGCCGTCTGCATGGGTGGTGGAGGAGGCGTCCACACCGGCGGTTGCGGCGCCGTTCCGACAGACCGCGCGACAGGCGGTGGACGTCCGGCGGCATCCGCCGGTACGCCGCAAGCCGGACAGCGGCCCGACCCCGACGGGACCGGTTCCCCGCAGCCGGGGCAGGGCCGGGTGAGCCCCGCCCGGCACTGTTCGCAGTAGCCGTAGCCTGCCGAATTCACATATCCACAGGATTGGCAGCGCATAGTTCCCCCAGGTCACCAGGCTAGCCGCTGCCCAATCGCCGAGGTCGGCCCTCGAATCGCCGCCCCGCCCGACGCGCTGAGCCGCGTATCCGCCGACGTCTTCGGCCGATGACATCACCCGCCCCGAAGCGCCCGGCACCCCGCTTCGGTAAAGGCGCCGGGGAGCACCCCGGCGGGCGATCTGGGGTTCCTTGCCGGTCTGATGACGACGGACACGATCCTGGACTCTGATCGCACCGGCGATCTAGCCGTTCGTGAACAAGTCTCCGCGTCGAACGGCCGAAGCACGCCTACGAGCTCAAGAAGGAGCACGACCGCTGGCGTACGGACAGGTCTAAACGCTGGTCGCCCTCTCAGCCCGGTTCGCCCCCACATGGTGCATCATGTGCCTGGTTCGGCCACCCCCGCGTCAGCTCGCGGACGGGAAGCGGACTCTGCCGTTCGGTGGGGCGGGCAGGTGCTTCTTCGCACCCCACCAGTCGAACTTGACGCAGGTGTCGCGGCCGGGGCTGTCCTGGCCGTCGTCCACTTTCGCGCAGAACTGGCTCGGCAGGCCCTTCGCACTGGTGTACATGTGCCACTTGACGTCCACCGCCGCCTGGACCGCGTCGGGCTTCGGGGCGTCGGCCCGCAGGGACGGCGAGACCGCGTAGAGGTCGCCGTAGGCGATGACCCCCTCGTACATGGTCGCGTTGCGGCGCTTCCCCGCCGTGAGCAGCGCCTTGAGCGTCGTCGGTTCGACGACGAAGACGGGGTTCCAGAAGGGGTTGTGCTCCCTGGGCTCGGCCCGCCAGACCTTCCCCTTGGGCAGGGTGCGCAGGATCGCCGGGCTGGTGCGGTAGGTGTACTTCCCGACGCCGAGCGATCTGATCGGGTCCTTGACGGGAGCGCGCTTCACCCGCGTCTCGTAGGCCACCACTTGCTTGCGCCCGAACTCCAGCCACCCCTCCTGCCAGAAGACCAGCTTCGCCGGCACGCTGGCGAACGAATGCCCCCACTCACGGATCATGACCCCGTGGCCCGGCACGTACTGCGCCTTCACAGCCGTCAGGGGATCGGCAGCCGCCTCTGCGGGACTCGGAACGCCGAGCCCAGCGGCTACAAGGGTCACGACCATCATTCGCCGTATCACGGGGTGCATTCTGCACCAGCTTCGGCGATTTACGAGTGTTCGGTGCCCTGGCCGGGCCTGCGGGAGCGGGCCAGGTCGGTGAGCTGGTCGGTGTCCAGGCCGTCGCAGGTGAGCTGGGTCGAGTTGATCATCGCGCGGACCACGGGATCGGCAGGGCCCGGGACCGCCACGGTCGCGGTCTGCATGGCCGCCCACTCGCGGAGCGCGTCGATCGACGGCTGCGGCAGTTCCGGGGAGTACTGCACGATCAGCGCGTTGTCGCCGACGAGCAGATGTTCCAGGCTGCCGCCGTTGGGCGCCTCGTCGCCCGGGGCGTAGAAGGAGCGGTCGGGGTGGCGCCACTCGGTGTCGCCGGACGCCGCGAGGGACGTGCGCGGGCCTGATTCGCAGGTGACCGCCCCGGACGCGGTGTCGGCCGAGGCGCCGCAAGCGGCGCACAGGACGAGCGCGGCGACGGCCGGGAGGAGGGAGCGGCGCATGGAGTCCACTTCTGATCGAATCGCCGAGGCCGGTGGCCCGAGGTGCTCGGGCCACCGGCGGTGAGACGGGCGGGTCAGCCGACCTGCAGGACCGCCGAGCGCGAGACGATCACGCCGGTCGGGTCCGTCGCGCGGACGCGGTACTCGGAGCCGGACAGTTCCGGCGCCGCGGTGACCGCGATCGCGAAGGTGGTCTGGCCGGGCACGTCGGCCCAGTCGGCCGAGCCCGGAGCCTTGACCTGCCACTGGTAGGTGACGTTCTGGCCGTCGGCGGGAGCCGCGAAGACCGCGGTGTCACCGGACTGGTGGGTGGCCGAGACCGGCTCGGACTGGAAGCGCAGGATGACGGCGTCCTCGGCGAGGAGCTTCATCCACTCCGCCAGTTCCTTCGCGCGCTCCCGGATCGGGGTGTTCTCGGGGCCGGGCAGGGCGGCCTTGACCTCGCGGCGGACCACCTTGGCCTCGTCCATGGCCTTGATGTAGTCCTTGACCACGTAGGCGTTGTACGAGGCGTCGATCGCGCCGTTCAGCGTGGCGGCCAGACCGGCGTCGACCGACCCGTCGGCCACACCGGCGGCGACCAGGCCGCGCATCTCGACGTGGGTGGAGCAGTTGCCGGACGACTCGCCGGCGGCCCACTTGATGCCTTCCAGGATGTTCTTCTGGAAGATCGGGTCGGCGGTGTTCTGCCAATTGTGCAGGAGCGCCTGGGTGAAGGAACGCCCGCCGTCGTAGTTGGCGCACCACGAGATGGGGTGGTCGGCGCCCTCGATGCGGCCCGCGCTGTTGCCGATGCCGGACACGTAGGTCGACTCGGTCAGCGTCTGCAGGACGTGCACCTTCTCGCGGGGGAGGAAGCCCCGCCAGTTGTAGAGCTCGTCCGAGACCGTCATCTTCTTGGCGAAGTGGCGGGTGGCCGGGTGGGTGCCGTCCTCGGTGACCAGTTCGGCGACGAGGCAGCCGCCGCAGGTGTTCTGGATGCCGCCCGCGTTGGAACCGTGGTTGTCGAACTCGCCGCCGACCAGGTTCTTGTACCAGTCCCAGTTGTGCATCGAGTCGGTGGCGCCGTGGATGGCCACGAAGCCGCCGCCGTTGCGGATGTAGGTCTGGAGCGCGGCCTGCTCGTTGACGGTGGCGCCGGGGGTGGTCGTCGAGGGCCGGTTGGTGACGAACACGTCGTTGCCGACGCTGGAGACGCCGACCAGGGCGTCGTACTGGGCCAGGCGCTCGGCGCTCTCGAACGGGTTGCCCGCGACCGACACCTCGGGGCTGAGGTAGTCGTAGACGTCCACGTCGAAGGAGTTGGCCCGGCCGAGGTCCTGGATCATCGCCATCGTCAGCGGGATGTGCTCGTGCCGGAACGCGCCCGGACGGTTGCCGAACAGCAGGATCTTGAACTTGGGCCGGTCGTTCCGCACGGCCTCGCCCGGAGCCCGGAACGGGTAACGGTCCATGCCCTTGCCCGCGCTCACCGCGACGCCGGTGACGACGTCGGGGTGGTCGACGCCCTGGAGCTCCTCGACGAGGTAGGCGGCGTCCTTGACCAGCGAGTCGCGCATGTAGCCGGCGGGGGTCACCTTCGCGGCCAGCGCGCCGAACTTGACCAGCGCCGCCTCGGCGGCGCCGCCCTCGGCCTCGGTCAGCAGCGCCAGCAGCCGGTCGCCGTTGGCCGCGGAGACCTTGCCGGCGGTCACGTAGCGCTGGACGAGGGCCCGCAGGTCGGCGATCGAGGTGGTGATCTCGAAGGTCAGCGTGTACTTGGCGCCGTTGCCGGCGGAGTCGCCGAGGTTGACCGCCCAGGTGTGCTTGCCCACGGAGAGGGTGGCCAGGTCGAGCGGCATCGGGTAGGTCCAGACGTCGTCGATCCACATGTCCCGCACCGCCGCGCCGCCCGCGCCGGGGGTGGCGTCGGTACGGGTCGGGGTGATGGAGGCGGCGGACGCGCTGTGCCCGACCTTGCCGTTGGCGATGCCGGGCCAGGCCGCGACCGGCGGCTTGGTGTCGATGCGCACGGTGATCGTCCGGGCGGCCGAGGCGTTGCCGGCCGCGTCGACGGCGACGTAGCTCACGCTGCTGTTGCGGTCGCCGCTGATCACGTGGGCGGCCGTGCCGCGGGTTCCGTTCTGCACGGCCGGGACCTCGACCGTGACGCCCGCGATGGTGACCCGGAACTTGGCGACGGCGTCGTCGTCGGTCGCCGACAGGTTCAGCGTGACGTCGTTGCCGGTGAACCAGCCGCCGGGGCCGGTGGTGGTGGAAGTCACGTAGGCGTTGTTCGCCACGCCGTTGTAGTTCGGGACCGGGTCGACCGGGGAGAGCGTGGCCACGTCGAGGACGGGCGGCGCTCCGGTCTCGGCGGCGAGGGCCACCCCGGGTGTGCCGATAAGGAGAGCAGGCACTGCCAGCAGGGCAGTGGCTAATGATCGCTTGGCGGAACGTGGGCGAGAGGACGGCATCGTCGCTCCTCTTATCGTCGTACAGGAACTCCACCGCGCGGCTAGGCCCCGACCCCATCTCTAACGCGATGAATGTCGGAAGTGTGAGCTTCGTCCCACACATTTGTCAACGATCACCCAGACTTTCGATTTTCGTCGGCGAAAGTTTCCGCCTAAAAGTTTCGCCCGAAGACGTCTGACAGAATTCAGGGCCAGCAGGTCAGCGGCCCTTCATGTGAGGGACGAGGTCCGCCGCGACCCACGGATAGCCCGCAGCCCGTATCCGCGCGGCGCGACCGGAAGACCACCGGGCCCGTCATCCTGTACGTCCACCTCGACGCCCCCGTCGTCATAGGCGATCCGCGCGGTGGCGCTCGCGCCGGAGGCGTGTTGACGGGTGTCGGTCAGCGCCTCCTGGACCAGCCGGTAGACCGCGTGGTCGGCGGCCGGGGAGAGCTCGGCCGTCCCGTAGCTGGGGACGGGGTCGTCGGCGGCGTGCAGGACGTACAGGAGTTGCCGCATTTCGGTCATCGCCTGACGCCCGGTTTCTTCCGCGTTCTGGAGCAGCGACTCCGACTTCTCCGGCTTCAGCCGGGCTGCTCCCACCAGGACGTTCATGGTCGTGATGTGGTGGGCGACCACGTCGTGCAGTTCGCGGGCGATGCGGCGCCGCTCCTCCCGGAGCAGTTCCGCCCGGTCCCGCTCGGCCATCTCCTTCCGCAGCCGCACCAGGTGACCGGCGCCGACCAGGATGACCGGGCCCAGGTTGACGGCCGGGCCGTAGTAGACCACCAGCCCGACCAGGGCGGCCGGCCAGGCGTACCGGGCGGGCGCGTGCCGTCCGCAGGCGTAGAGGGCGCACGCCGACGCCGGTCCGAGCCACCACAACGGTTCAGCAGGCAGGGTGACCAGATGCGCGATGACCGTTACCGCGAATACGGGCAGCGGAAATCGGCGTCGCCACAGCAGGGCGGCGGCCGTGACGAGGGCCAGCGCGATGATCGCGGCCGGGTGCATCGGCACTTTCGTCCCGAAGGCGATCGCCAGCTGGGAGACCGCGACGACCACGGCGAGCGCGATGTCCATGGCGTCGCCTCTACCCTCGTACCGATGAAGATTCCCGTGATCGTGGCGCTCGTCCTGGCCTGTGCCGTCGCGTCCGTTCCCCGGCCCGACCCACGGGACCAGATCCTCGCCTCCGCGCACGCCCTGATCGGCCGATATCCCTATTCGTGGGGCGGCGGCCACGCCGGGAGCGCGGGCCCGTCATTCGGCATCTGCCAGGGCTACCGAGGCGACATCCGGCCCTGCCCGGCCACCACGACCCACGGCCTCGACTGCTCCGGCCTGACCCGCTGGGTCTACGAGATCGGCTACGACCACGACGTGCTCGGCCCCGGCACCACCGACGACCACCTGCGCCGCATGCGCCCGGTGAACGACCCGGCCCCCGGCGACCTCGTCTTCTTCGGGACGAAGAAGCGCACCCACCACGTCGGCGTCTACATCGGCGGCGGCCGGATGATCAACGCCTTCAAGACCGGGACCAGGGTCCGCGTCGACCCGGTGAACGCCCTCGACGACCTGCTCGGCTACTACCGCCTGTGAACCCTATCCCCGGGGCCATTAACACTCCGGCACGGTCTCTTTACCCTCGGTAATCGTCGTCCACCGAGAGGAAGTTCATGGACCACTACAGCCGCAAGATGCACAAGTTCTTCACCCTGCTCGACGCCGACGGCGACAGTGTCCTCACGTTCGCCGACTTCACCGCGGCGGCCGGGCGGGCGGCGCAGGCCTTCGGCTGGAGCCCCTCCTCAGACCAGAGCGTCGCCATCCGCCAGAGCTACGCCGCCCTGTGGACGGAGGTCTACGCGCCGATGGACCTCGACGGCGACGCGGGCCTCGACTTCGGCGAATATCTCGCGGCCCACCAGAAGACGATCCTCGGCCTGCCCGACGGCTACCAGCGGGTCCAGCCGGTCTCGCAGGCGTTCCTGCAACTGGCCGACACCGACGGCGACGGCGTCATCTCCCGCGAGGAGTACGTCGCCACCATGAACAGCGCCTTCGGCCTCTCCCATGAAGACGGCCACCACGCCTTCGACCAGCTCGACACCGAGGGCAAGGGGGCCCTCTCCTTCGGCGAGGTCCACCGCGCCGTCGAGGGCTACTTCTGCAGCGACAACCCCGAGACGTACGGCTCGGCCCTGCTCGGGCGGGTCTGACGTGGGCGGGGCGCGCGGCCTCCTCCAGCGCCGGATCGACTCCTTCCATCGAGACCGGGTGACCGCGACGTGGGCGGGCCGCCGAGCGCTCCAGGGCCGCGCGCCCGGCCCGTCCTCGATCATCCTGACCAGGAACGACTACCTGGCCATCAGCGGCCACCCGCACATCGTCGAGGCGATCGAACGCTCGCTGGGCCGCGAGACGGCCCCCCTGATGGCCGCGCCGTTCCTGCGCGACGACCACCCGCAGACGCTGCTGGAAGGCGCGTTCGCCCGCCACCTGAAGGCGGCGGCCGGGGTGCTGTGCCAGTCGGGCTGGATGGCCAACGCCGGCCTGATCCAGGTGATCGCCGGCCCCGACGTGCCCGTCTACCTCGACCAGCGGGCCCACGCCTCGCTGCGGACCGGCGTCCAGCTCGCGGGCGCGCCCCTGAAGATCTTCCGCCACAACGACCCGGCCCACCTGGCCGCCCGACTCGAACGCCACGGCCCCGGCGTCGTGGTCGTCGACTCCGTCTACAGCTCCCACGGCTCGCGCTGCCCGCTCCGCGCGTTCGTCGAGGTCGCCGAGGAGCACGACTCGCTGCTGGTCGTCGACGAGTCCCACTCCGTCGGGACCCACGGCCTCAGAGGTGAGGGCCTGGTGGCCGCCGAGGGCCTGCAAGAGCGGGTGGCGTTCCGGACGGTCAGCCTGTCGAAGGCGGTCCCCGGCCGGGCGGGCCTGGTCGTCTGCGACGACCCCGGCTTCGTCGACTACTTCAAATACGAGGCCGGTCCGGCGGTCTTCAGCAGCGCCCTGCTCCCCCACGACACGGCCCTGCTGGCCGCCGCCCTCGACCTGGTCAGGCGCGAGGAGGGCCGCCGCACGAGACTGCGGGAGCTGACGGCGTGGCTGCGGCCCGAGCTGACCGCCCTCGGCTACGAGCTCGGCGGCGGGACCGAGCAGATCATCGCACTGGAGGTCGGCCGCGAGGCCGACGTGATGCTGCTGCGCGACCTGCTGGAGCGCCACGACGTGTTCGGCGCGGTGTTCGTCCCGCCCGCGACCTCGGTCACCCGGACCCTGCTGCGCCTGTCGCTCCACGCGGGCCTGACCGACGCCCAGGCCGAACAGATCCTGCACGCCTGCGCGGTGGTCAGAGACGAGGCGGGGATGGCGGGGTGGCTCTCCACCCGCCGCCCGGCCGCGTCGGGTCAGGCCACGTAGGGCGGCTGGCCGCTCTCGCTCTGCATCGGCAGGCCGGAAGCCGCCCACGACTGCATGCCGCCGCCGACGTTGACCGCGTCCCACCCGACGTGGTTCAGCCAGGTCGCCGCCTGCGCCGACCGCCCGCCGACCCGGCAGATGACGTAGACAGGCTGGCCCTGGGGCACCTCGCCCACCCGGTTCTGCAGCTGCCCGAGGGGAATGTGCGTCGCAGACGGCGCGTGGCCGGCCCGCCACTCGTCGACCTCACGCACGTCAAGCAGGTAAGCGCCCTCAGGCACACCGGTCGGCTGCACGTCCCGCAGAGTCATGCGCCCCAGTGTAGGGACAGCTGCTCCCTACTTGAGCAGTTTGCTCAGCCGCCGGTCGGCCAGCGGTTTCCCGCCGGTCTGGCAGGTCGGGCAGTACTGGAGAGAGGAGTCGGCGAAGGACACCTCGCGGATGGTGTCCCCGCACACGTCGCACTTCTCGCCGGTACGCCCGTGCACCCGCAGGCCCGACTTCTTCTCGGCCTTGAGGTCCTTGGCGGCGATCCCCCGGGCCCGCTCGATGGCCTCCCGCAGGGTGACGACGATGGCCTCGTACAGGGAACCGATCTGTTCGGGCGTCAGCGTGGAGGCGACCTTGAAGGGCGACATCCTGGCGGCGTGCAGGACCTCGTCGGAGTAGGCGTTGCCGATCCCCGCGATGACCTTCTGGTCGCGCAGCAGCCCCTTGATCTGGGTCCGCTTGCCCTGGAGGATCGAGGTCAGGGCCTCGGCGGTGAACTCCGGCACGAGCGGGTCGGGCCCGAGGGCGGCGATGCCCGGCACGTCGCCGGGGGAGGTCACCACGTAGACGGCCAGACGTTTCTGCGTCCCCGCCTCGGTCAGTTCGAAGCCGGGGGCGACCCCGAGGTCGTCGGGAGCGAAACGTACCCGAAGAGCGAGTGGCCCTTTCCCCGGCCTGACCGGCTTGGCCCCGGAGAGGTCGTCGCGCCACCGCAGCCAGCCGCCACGGGCGAGGTGAAAGACCAGGTGGATGCCGTCGCAGTCGAGGTCGAGGAACTTCCCGTGCCGCGCGACCGTCGTCACGGTGAGGCCGCCGAGCGAGGTGACCGGCGGCGACACGGTCTTCAGCGCCGAGAACGCCGCCACGTCGACGGCGTCCACCACCTGACCGACCGCACGCTCCCGCAAGAACTCGGCCAGCGACTCCACCTCGGGCAATTCAGGCATACTTCAGACTACGTAGGGACGGGCACATGACCAGCATCATCGCCGAAGATGTCCTGCTTCTCGGCTACGACGAGAAGACCGGCCGGCCGACCATGAGCGCCATCGGGCTGAAGGCGGGGCTCGCCGGGGCCGTGCTGGCCGAACTCGCGATCAGGGGCCGGGTCAGCCTGTCCGGCGAAGGGGTCGTGGTGGCCGACCCGACTCCCGTCGGCGAACCGGAACTCGACGCCGCGTTAGAGCGCATCGCGGCGGAGGCGAAGGTCCGCAAGCCGGAGTGGTGGATCGACAAGCTCGACGGCGACGCGCTGCGGCAGCGGCTGCTGGTCCGGCTCGTCGAGCGCGGCGTGCTCTCCGAGGCCAAGAGCAAGATCCTCGGGCTGTTCAAGACCGTCAAGTACCCGGAGCTCGACGGCAGCGTCGAGCGCGCGGTCCGTCAGAAGGTGGAGAGCGTGCTGGCGGGCGCCGAGCCCGACCCCCGGACGGCCGTGGTCATCGGCGTCCTGCACGCCGCCAAGGCGCTGGACAAGCAGTTCCCCGGCGCCGACGACGCCCGGGTGAAGGAGATCACCGAGGGCGACTGGGCCGGGGAAGGCGTCAAGCAGGCCATCGCCGCCGTCGAAGCCGCCATGATGATGATCCTCACCACGGTCGTCATCGTCACGGCCGTGAGTTAGCCCTTCTCGATCGCGCTCTTCGGCACGGGCTTGTCGGCCTCCAGGGCCTCGAACAACTGGTTGGCCCGCGTGGTGTCCCACTTGACGACCGACTGGCCGTCGATGGTCGGCAGCGACCCGATCGGGACGGCGGTCGTCACCGGGTTGTTCTTCATGGCCAGGCCCAGCGACAGCAGGTCGAACGGCCCGGTGCCGGGCGCGACCGCGACCGACTCGGCGGCGCTGTTGGCCAGCGGGACGGCGGTGAACGGGTTGATCAGGGTGCCGGGGCTGGCCGCCTTCTTGACCACGGCCGAGAAGAACTCGCGCTGACGCTGGGTGCGGTCGAAGTCGGGGATGGCGCCGGTCTTGCGGGTGCGGACGTAGCCCAGGGCGGTCGCGCCGTCCATGGTCTGGCAGCCCTTCTTGATGTTGAGGGCCGCCTTCGGGTCCTTGATCGCCTGCTTGGGGCAGATCTCGACGCCGCCGACGGCGTCGACGATGCCGACGAACCCGCCGAAGCCGATCTCCATGTAATGGTCGAGCCGGATGCCGGTGACCTGCTCGACGGTCTGGGCCAGCAGCTTGGGGCCGCCGAAGGCGTAAGCCGCGTTGAGCTTGCCGTTGCCGTTGCCCGGGATCGGCACATAGGAGTCGCGCGGAAGGCTGACCAGAGTGGGCCGCCCGTCGCCCTCGGGGATGTGCAGCAGCATCATCGTGTCGGTGCGGCGGCCGACGGCCGAGCCGGTGCGGAGCTTCTTCTTCTGCGCGGCGCTCAGGCCCTCGCGGCTGTCGGAGCCCACCAGCAGCCAGTCCTGCCCGGGGGTCTCGGCCGGGCGGCCGTCGTAGTCGGTGAGGGCCTCGACGTTGTTCATCTTGCCCTGCACGCTGAAGAACAGCGCGACGACCCCGATGAGCACGAGCACGAGGAACACCGCCACGCCGATCGCGATCTTCCGCCCGAGACGGCGCGGCTTGCGCGGCCCGTCGCCCCCGCCGAAGCCGCCCACGCCGAAGGAGCCGCGGTCGCCCCCGCCACCGGCGTCGGCCCTTGGCTCGTTCCCGCCGTTGAACATCCTGACCGGTGAGGTGCCCTTGCGCGGCTTGCCGTAGACCTTGGAACGGCCTTTGGGCTCGGGTCCCTTGACTTCCGGCTCGCGAACCGGGTAGGCCGGAGGCTCCAGCGGCCGCCGCACCATTCGCGTCGGCTCGTTGTCCTCAACCACGTTCCTCTACCCCCCGCTTGCCGAGACATGACACTGCCTTGACGGTACGCCGTTCCAACCGCCCGGGGCGGGCCCGTTATCAAGGTTTTCCTATGGAAAAGTACACAGACCCGATCCGGGAAACATCATCGGCCGGTCGCCCGTTACGGTTGAAGCACCCCTAGTTGAAAGGACCGTCGTGTCCGTTTCGGACCCCTGGAGTACCAGCCCGTGCCTTGGCACGGGTCCACGTGAGGCGATGAGATGACCATCGTCCTCGGCCTCCTCGCCGTCCTGCTCCTCACCTTGGCCACCGGATTCTTCGTGGCCCAGGAGTTCGCATACGTCGCCGCCGACCGAGCGCTGCTGCGCCAGCAGGCCGACACCAACCCCGCCGCCCAGAGGGCCCTCGACGTCACGGGCCGGCTCTCCTTCATGCTGTCGGGCGCCCAGCTCGGCATCACCGTGACCACCCTGCTCGTCGGCTTCCTCGCGGAACCGGCCATCTCGGTCTCCCTGCGCGGACCGCTCGAGGGCCTCGGGCTCCCGGCGGGGGCCGTTCCCGGGGTGAGCGTCGCGATCGGCGTCGCGATCGCCACCATCATTCAGATGATCTTCGGTGAGCTGGCGCCCAAGAACCTCGGCATCGCCCGGCCCGAGCCGGTGGCGATGTGGCTGTCCCGCCCCACCCTCGTCTACCTGAAGATCGCCGGTCCGCTGATCCGGCTGTTCGACGGCGCGGCCACCCGGCTCGTCCGGCTGTTCGGCATCGAGCCCATCGAGGAGCTCGAACACGGCGCCACGCCCGAGGAGCTGCAGCGCATCGTCGACGACTCCCGTGAGGCCGGCGACCTGCCGCCCCGGCTGGCCGACCTGCTCGAACGCGCCCTGGAGTTCGGCGACCGCACCGCGGAGGACGTCATGATCCCCCGTCCCCGCGTGGTCTCTCTGCACGCCGACTCGCCGGTCTCGGCCCTGGTCGACGCGGTACGCGACCACGGCCACTCCCGCTACCCCGTGCTCGGCAGCGACACCGACGACGTCGTGGGCGTCGTCGGCCTGCTCGACTACCTGGGCCGCGAGGGCGAGCCGACCATCGGCGGCATCATGCGCACCCCGCTGCTCGTCCCGGCCACCCTGCCGGTGCCCGTCCTGCTGTCGCGCATGTCCGGCGGCACCTTCGCCTGCGTCATCGACGAATACGGCGGCCTCGCGGGCGTCGTCACCATCGAGGACCTGGCCGAGGAGCTCGTCGGCGAACTCATCGACGAGAACGACCCCGAACCGCTCGGCGTCACCGTCAACCCCGACGGCACCTGGGACGTGCCCGGCACGCTCCGCATCGACGAGGTCGAGCGGGCGACCGGCGTGGTCCTGCCGGAGGACGACGGCTACGAGACCGTCGGCGGCCTCGTGCTGGCCGAGCTGGGCCGCATGGCCGAGCCCGGCGACGCCGTCACCGTCGCGACCGCCGAGGAGCACGACCTGCTCGACGAGGACGAGGGCCCCCGGCACGCCCTGCTGACCGTGCTCGACGTGCACCGCCGGGTGCCCCAGATGATCCGCCTCTCGATCGCGGCCACGGCCGCCGAGGAGATCGTCCAGGAGTCCGCTCACGAGAACACCGGGCCGCAGGACTACGCGCCCGAGCTCTTCTCGGCCCTGTTCCAAGGGAGGCCGGTGTGAGCTCCACGATGGCGCTCCTGCTCGGCGTCGTGCTGCTGGCGCTGAACGGATTCTTCGTCGCCGCGGAATTCGCGGTCATTTCGGCCAGGCGTCACCGGCTGGAGGAGGCCGCCGGCGGCCCCTTCGCCCGGATCGCCGCCAAGGCCGCCCTGCGCGGCAGCCGCAACCTCTCGCTCATGCTGGCCGGCGCCCAGCTCGGCATCACGCTCTGCTCGCTGGGCCTGGGCATGGTGACCGAACCGGCGCTGCACCACCTGCTCGAACCGGTGCTGTCCGGCCTGCCCGAGAGCGTCGGAACCGCGGTCTCGTACGTGCTGGCGCTCGCGATCGTCACCTTCCTGCACATGGTGGTCGGGGAGATGGCGCCCAAGTCGCTGGCCCTGACCCACCCGGAGCCGGCCGCCCTGGCCCTGGCGCTGCCGTTCCGCGGCTTCGTCTGGCTGGTCCGCCCGCTGCTGGCCGGGCTCAACGGGCTGACCAACGGCCTGCTGCGCCTGTGCGGGGTGCGCCCCCGCGACGAGCTGGCCACCGCCCGCACGCCCCACCAGCTCGCCGTGCTGGTCGCCGAGTCGGGCCGCATGGGCATGCTCGACCGCGACGAGCACGACCTGCTCACGCGGGCGCTGCGGGTGCAGAACCAGTCGGTCGAGCGGCTGATGACGCCGCTCGCCGACGCGGTGACGATCGCCGCCGACGCGCCCGCCGAACACGTCCGCAAGACGGCGGTGGCGGCCAACCGGCTGCGCATGCTGGTCACCTCGCCCGAGGGCGTCAGGGGCGTGCTGCACGTCCGGGACAGCCTGGTCCATCCCGAGATGACCCCGGGGCAACTGGCGACACCCGTGCCGACCCTCAAGGTCTCCACGCCGATCCCCGACGCGGTGACCGCGCTCCAGGACGCCCGGGCCCAGCTCGGCCTGGTGGTCGACGAGCGCGGTGAGGTCGTCGGCGAGATCAGCGTGACGTCCCTGATCGGCGAACTGCTGACGGTGTAGATTGCCCGAGCCTCCGGCGCGGGGGCTCGGGCGCTTTCAGCCCCCGTCTTCCCTCGTCGCTCCGGTTCGCTTCGCTCTCCTGCACTCCTCAGTCCAGACGGGGGCGCGCCCTCGCAGCAACCTCAGGGGTCGCTCCTGTCACAGGGAGTGGCCCGCATTTCGGGACAATGGGTCTCGCATGACGAGACTTCGGGCAAACTTTTTTCATCCGATCCCGGGTGCAAGCGGTTTGAAAGCCGCGGTTCGGAGAATATGGATCAGCGCCGTTCAGATTACGGAGGATCCGCTGTGCCATCAGGGACGTTACGCCCCACAACGAAAAAACCCCGCTGCGGGAAGGTGATCCTTCCGACCAGCGAGGTCTATTCTCTGTGGGCAAGGGGGGAGTTGAACCCCCACGTCCTTTCGGACACACGGACCTGAACCGTGCGCGTCTGCCATTCCGCCACTTGCCCCTTACGGGTGCGCCTCTTTTCGGCTGCCTGGAAAGGTTAGCACGGATCCGCCAGTGCCACTGAACCCGGATACGATCCGTGTAGACGATGGAGGAAGGGAGGTAGCCGGTGGGAGTCCTTCAGCGCTTCGAGCGCAGGCTCGAAGGTTTGGTTGAGGGCGCCTTCGCACGTGCGTTCAAGTCCGACCTTCAGCCCGTAGAGGTCGCAAGCGCGGTGCAGAGGGAGATGGACGACCGTGCCGCGATCGTCGCTCAGGGCAGAACGCTTGTCCCCAACGACTTCGTGGTCGAGCTGTCCACGACCGACAACGAGCGCCTCGAGGTGTACGCCGACAGCATCAGCCACGAGCTGGCCAATCTCGCGCGGGAATACGCCAAGGAGCAGGGCTACTCGTTCGTCGGGCCCGTCCGCGTGCGCTTCGAGACCGCCGACGACCTCGCGGTCGGGCTGTTCCGGATCCGGTCCGGGGTGATCCGGGGCGCGACGGTCGAGCAAGACGAGATCAGGCAGCCGGTCAGCGACGTCCCCGCCGCTCGCAAGAGCAGCGCTTTCGGGGGCCGGCCGCGCCTGCTGGTGTCCACTCAGGACGATCCGCAGGGCCAGCGGTCCTACGAGCTGACCACTCCGGTCACTCTGCTGGGCCGGGGGACCGATTGTGATCTACGGCTGGTGGATCCGGGCGTATCGCGGCATCATGCCGAGCTACGGGTCGAGGGTCAGCAGGTGGTTCTGGTTGATCTCGGTTCAACGAACGGCACCTTCGTCAACGGGCAGCCGGTCCGCAGGATCGAGATGCAGGACGGGACGAGGGTGACACTGGGGCGTACCACCCTGGTGTTCAAACGCGATTAAAGGTAGACAAACGGTCCATGTCCGAGCTCGCGCTGCTGCTGATCAGGCTCGCCTTCCTGGCGGTGCTCTGGTTCTTCGTCATTGCCGCGGTCGGCGTGATCCGGACAGACTTGTTCGGTCCGCGAACGGCACCTTCCGCGAATCCGCGTAAGTTGCCCACCAAACCGGCGAAGAATATTCCTGCCAAGCCCAAGAGGGGGGAGCCACGTCAGATGGTCGTCACAGGTGGCCCCCTGCAAGGGACCATCATCAACCTCACCGAACAGCCGATCACCATTGGCCGGGCCACTGACTCGACGCTCGTCCTGAGCGACGACTACGCGTCCAGCCGCCATGCCCAGCTCTTCCCCCAGGACGGTCAGTGGATCGTGGAAGACCTCGGCTCGACCAACGGAACCTATCTCGACCGTTCCAAAGTGACCCGCCCGACGCCGGTGCCTCTCGGGACTCCCGTCCGCATCGGCAAGACCGTCATCGAATTGCGCAAATGACAACAGCACTCCGATACGCCGCCCGCTCGGACGTCGGCCTCCTCCGTGAAGGTAACGAGGACTCGGCCTACGCCAGCGGCCGCCTGCTTGCCGTCGCCGACGGCATGGGCGGGCACGCTCACGGTGAGGTGGCCTCCTCGGTCGCCATCGCCGCACTGTCGTCCCTTGACCGGGACGCCTACGGGAGTGACCTGGTCGGCACGATCGAGGCCGCGGTCCGCGACGCCAACCACCAGCTCCACACGATGGTGGCCCGCGATCCCAGCCTCAAGGGCATGGGGACCACGCTCACCGCCATGTTGTGGAACGGCACCCGGTTCGCGCTCGTCCATGTGGGCGACTCGCGGGCCTACCTGCTGCGCAACGGTGAGCTCTACCAGATCACCCACGACCACACACTCGTGCAGTCGCTGGTGGACGACGGCCGCATCACCCAAGAAGAGGCCGCCAACCACCCGCAACGCTCGATCCTCCTGCGCGCCCTCGACGGCAGCGGCGAGGTCGACCCCGACCTGCAGGACCGGGAAGCCCAGATCGGCGACCGCTACCTGCTGTGCTCGGACGGCCTGTCCACCGTCGTCAGCGCGGAGACACTCCACCACACGCTCTCCACCATCGACGATCCCGACGACGTGGTACGCCAGCTCATCGACCTGGCCAACCGCGGCGGCGGACCTGACAACATCACGTGCGTGGTGGCCGACGTCATCGAGACCGACGACGTGCAGCCGCCCAGCCACGTGGCGGCGGTGGTCGGGGCGGCCGGTTCCGGGCGCGCCCGTTCGGCGCCACCCGACAACCCGGCGGGCCGGGCCATGACGGTGACGGCGCCTCAGCCGGTCATCGTCGACCTGGAGCTCGACGACAACCCCGCGCCGGAGGCCCTCGCGGCCTCCGGCCGCCGGGCCGCCCCGCGCAAGAGGCGCACCTGGCCGGTGGTCACGACGTTACTGGTCGTCGTGGTGGGAGTCCTGGGCGCCGGAGGCTACTTCGGCTACCAGTGGACCCAGAACCAGTTCTACGTCGGCGCCGACAACGGCCGGCTGGTGGTCTTCCAGGGAGTCGACGCCGACCTCGGGTTCGTCTCCTTCAAGCACGTCGTCCACACCTCCGACCTGTCGGTCTCGGCTCTCCCACAGGTGGAACAGGACAAGGTGCAGAGCGGGATCATGGTCAACGACGTCGACGCCGGCAAGGCGAAGATCGCCTCCCTCACCGGCGGCACCGAGAGCCCCACGACGCCTGAGGCGTCCCCCAGCACTTCCGGCGAGCCCTCGGAATCGCCGTCGTGACGACCGCACCCGTAGCGGAGGCGCCGGCCGTCCCGATGACCGCGAAGCGACGCGGCGCGCAGCTCGTCATGCTCGCGTTCGCGATCGTCGTCGTGATGGGCGCCTACGCGAGCGTCGGCCTCGGCATCAACGGCCAGATCCCCTCCGGAACCTTCACCTACGGCCTCGGCCTGGCCGCGCTGATGTTCGCCGCCTACGGCGTGCTGGCGAAATGGGCCCCCTGGGCAGATCCCCTGCTGCTTCCCCTGGTGACCCTGGTCAACGGGCTCGGACTGGTGATCATCTACCGGATCGAGCAGACCGGGCAGGGCGGCGCCTCGGCCACCAACCAGCTCATGTGGACCGCGCTCGGCGTGGTGATGTTCTCCGCGACCCTGATCGTGTTGAAGGACCACCGGGCCTTGCAGCGCCTCACGTACACGATGGGCTTCATCGGCCTGGGCCTGCTGGTCATGCCGCTGCTGCCGTTCGTCGGCCGCGAGATCAACGGCGCCCGCATCTGGATCGGCGTCGGCCCCTTCACCATCCAGCCGGCCGAGTTCTCGAAGCTGGCGCTGGTCATCTTCTTCGCCGGTTACCTCGTGGCGAAGCGCGACGTGCTGGCGCTGGCCGGGCGGCGGCTGCTCTTCATCGACCTGCCCCGCGCCCGCGACCTCGGGCCGGTCCTGGCCACGTGGGGGCTCAGCCTCGGCGTGCTCATCCTCCAGAAGGACCTGGGCAGCTCGCTGCTGGTGTTCGGCACGTTCATCGTGATGCTCTACGTCGCGACCCAGCGCACCTCCTGGGTGCTCATCGGCGTCCTGCTGTTCATCGGCGGGGCCGTGCTGGCGGGGCAACTCTTCGGCCACGTGCAGGCGCGGTTCGAGGTCTGGCTCCACCCCGAGGCGCCCGAGTTCTACGACCGCGAGCTCGGCGGCAGCTTCCAGCTCATGCAGGGCCTGTTCGCGTTCGGCTCCGGCGGCATCCTGGGCACCGGCCTCGGCGAGGGCTTCCCCAACCTGATCCCGCTGTCGTTCTCCGACTTCATCATGGCCGTCGTCGGCGAGGAACTCGGCCTGACCGGGCTGATGGCGCTGCTGATGGTGTACGCCCTCATCGTGCAGCGCGGGCTGCGCACCGCCCTGGCCGCCCGCGACCCGTTCTCCAAGCTCCTGGCGGGTGGTCTGTCGTTCATCCTCGCCTGGCAGGTGTTCATCATCGTCGGCGGTGTGACCAGGCTGATCCCGCTCACGGGACTGGTGACGCCGTTCATGTCGGCCGGCGGTTCGGCCCTGCTGGCTAACTGGATCCTTATCGCCCTGCTGGTACGCATGTCGGACGCGGCTCGACGCCCGCCGCCCCAGGCCATCCAGAACGAAGGACTCACCCAGGTGTTCACGCGATGAACGGAACCCTCAAACGCGCGGCCGTCGCGTGCATGGTCATGTTCGGCCTGCTCATGATCAACGTGAACTACCTGGGCGCGGTGAAGGCCGGCGACTACAGCACCGACAACCGCAACACCCGCTCGTTCTACAAGCGCTACGCGGTCGACCGGGGCTGGATCACCGCCAACAACGGCAAGACCACCCTGGCCAAGACGGTCGACACCAAGGACGCCGAGTTCCGCTACGAGCGCGAATACCCCAACGGCCGGATGTACGCCCACGTCCTGGGCTTCTTCGCGCCCGAGAGCGCGCGCGGCATCGAGCTCAACGAGAACAAGCTCCTCGACGGCAGCGACCCCGACCTGGTGGTCGGCCGCCTGATCGACTTCGTCAGCAAGAAGCCGCCGAAGGGCGCCAGCGTCGACCTGACCCTCATTCCGGCCGCCCAGAAGGTCGCCTACGACAAACTGCGCGCCAGCGGCAAGCGCGGCGCCGTGGTCGCCCTCGACCCGAAGACGGGCGCCGTCCAGGTCATGGTCTCGCTGCCGACCTACGACCCCAACGAGCTGGCGATCCCCGACCGGGGCAAGGTGGCCGCCGCCTACAACAAGCTGGCCGACGACGACACCGACCCGCTGCTCAACCGGGTGACCGAGAAGACCTACCCGCCGGGCTCGACGTTCAAGGTGGTCACCGCGGCGGCGTTCCTGGAGGCCGACCGCAGCCGCGACCCCGAGACGACCGTCCCGGCCCCGCAGGTGCTCGACCTGCCCGGCACCACTGCGGGCCTGCCCAACTACGGCGGCGCGGCCTGCGGCAGCGGCGAGGTGACGCTGCGGTTCGCGCTGGAGCGCTCGTGCAACACCCCGTTCGGCCAGATCGGCATGGACCTCGGGTGGGACACCATGCGTGAGGAGTCGGCCAAGTTCGGCATCGGCGAGCCGATCGACTTCGACCTGCCGACGGCGGGCACGACGATCGGCCCGGAGATCGAGACGGCGGCGCTCGCCCAGCTCGCCATCGGCCAGCGCGACAACCAGCAGACCCCGCTCCAGATGGCGCAGATCGCCTCGGCGATCGCCAACAGCGGCGTGCTGATGAAGCCGACGCTGATCAACAAGATCACCGACCCCGGTGGCAGCGTCATCGAGGAGCTGAAGCCGAGCCAGCTCGACGAGGCCATGAGCGGCGAGGTCGCCGACGAGCTCAAGCAGATGATGGTCTCGGTCATCACCAACGGCACCGGCACCGGCGCCCAGATCCCGGGTGTGACGGTGGCCGGCAAGACCGGCACCGCCGAGGCGGGCGACGCCCCGGCGCCGCACGCCTGGTTCATCGGCTTCGCCCCGGCCGAAGACCCGAAGACGGCGATCTGCGTCTTCATCGAGGCGGGCAGTGCCGGCAACGACGCCACCGGCGGCGGCACGGCCGCGCCGCTGGCGCGTGACGTGATGCAGGCGGTGCTCGAAGCCAAATGAGCCACGGGCTGCTCGGCAACCGATACCGGCTGACCTCCCGGATCGCCATCGGCGGGATGGGCGAGGTCTGGCGTGCGACCGACGGCCTCCTCCACCGGGAGGTCGCGGTCAAACTGCTGCGTGCTCACGTGGCCGCCGATCCGGCCTTCCGCGACCGGTTCCGGACCGAGGCCCGCATCACCGCCGGGCTGGCCGACCCTGGCATCGCCCAGGTCTTCGACTACGGCGAGGAGAACGACCTCGCCTATCTGGTGATGGAGCTGGTGCCGGGCGAGCCGCTGTCGGCGGTCCTGGCCCGCAACGGGCGGCTGAGCGCCGAGGTGACCCTCGACGTGATCTCGCAGGCCTCGCGCGGCCTGCAGGCCGCCCACCAGGCCGGCGTCATCCACCGCGACATCAAGCCGGGAAACCTGCTGGTCACCCGCACCGGCCTGATCAAGATCACCGACTTCGGCATCGCGCGAGCCCTCGAGTCGGCCTCGGTCACGCAGACGGGAACGGTCCTGGGCACCGCCCAGTACGTCAGCCCCGAGCAGGCCTCCGGCCACACCCTGACCCCCTCCACCGACCTCTACTCGCTGGGCGTGGTGGCCTACGAGTGCCTGACCGGCCGGCCGCCGTTCCTGGCCGAGACCCAGGTCGCCGTCGCGCTGCGTCACCTCAACGACCAGCCGGCGCCGCTGCCCGACCACGTGCCGGCCGCCGTGCGGGCGCTGGTGATGGCGCTGCTGGCCAAGAACCCCGCTCAACGTCCCGGCAGCGCGCGGGAGCTGGGCGACCGGGCGATGGTCCTGCGCGACGCCCTCGCCGGGCCGCAGGAGACCCCGCTGAGCACGCTCACCGGCCCCAACGTCGTCATCACCAACCGGGTGGGCACCCCGCCGTCGGGCGGGCCGCTGTCGACCAGGCGGATCGAGCAGCCCGCGCCGTCCAGCGGGCGGCGGACGACCGCCCTCGTCGTCGCAACCGTCGGCGCGGTGGCGGCGGCCGGATTCGGGGCGATTCAATTCATACCGACTTCGAACGAGCCCGAGACGGTCACCGGCACATCGTCGGAAGATGGTGGTCAGGTGACCATCGAGCCCGTCGACCAGCCGAAGCGGACAACACTCACACCCCTGGTTCCGGCCACGCGCCGCCCGCCCTCGGTGCCGTCGGCCCGGCCTATTCCCACGCCGTCGGCTACGGTTGTCAAGACGGCGATCCCGATCCAGAGCCCCACGCCGTCGCCGACGACCACGACGACTCCCACCCCGACCCCGACGCCGAGTGAGACTCCGACGCCAAGTGAGACTCCAACATCGCCCACACCTTCCCCGAGCGCCACGACCCTCCCGAACGAGGAGACGCCATGACGCATGGGGTTGATTATGGACAACGGCGGCACCCCACGATGAACGGCAAGGGACAGTGCAGGAAATGACTCAGCCACGGCAACTCGGCGGTCGATACGAACTCGACGGCGTCGTCGGGCGTGGCGGCATGGCCGAGGTCTATCGCGCCCGGGATCTCCGGCTCGACCGCATCGTCGCGATCAAGACCCTCCGCTCCGACCTGGCCCGTGACCACACTTTCCAGGCCCGGTTCCGGCGCGAGGCCCAATCTGCGGCGTCACTGAACCACCCGTCGATCATCGCGGTGTACGACACCGGCGAGGACATGATGGACGGCACCCCGGTGCCCTACATCGTGATGGAGTACGTCGACGGCCGGACCCTCCGCGACCTGCTCCGCCAGGACCGGCGGCTGATGCCCGAGCGCGCGGCCGAGCTGGTCGACGGCATCCTGCGGGCGCTCGACTACAGCCACCGGGGCGGGATCGTCCACCGCGACATCAAGCCGGCCAACGTCATGCTGACCCGCAACGGCGAGGTCAAGGTGATGGACTTCGGCATCGCCCGCGCCATGGCCGACTCCGCCGCCACGATGACGCAGACCGCCCAGGTCATCGGCACGGCCCAGTACCTCTCGCCGGAGCAGGCGCGCGGCGAGCGCGTCGACGCCCGCAGCGACATCTACTCGACCGGCTGCGTGCTCTACGAGCTGCTGACCGGCCAGCCCCCGTTCACCGGCGACTCCCCTGTGGCGATCGCCTACCAGCACGTCCGCGAAGACCCGATCCCACCGTCGCGGATCGACCCGGAGATCCCCAAGTGGTGTGACGCCATCGTCCTCAAGGCGATGGCCAAGGACCCGGTGCAGCGCTACCAGAGCGCCGCCGAGATGCGGGCCGACCTCCAGCGCGCCGTGCAGGGCATGCCGATGGACCCGCAGACGATGGCCCTGGCCAACAACTACGGCCAGTACGCCGGCGCCGACCGCACCCGCACCATGACCAGCGCCCAGGGCGCCGTCCCGGCGCAGGGCACCCGCCACATCCCCGCCTACGAATACGGCGACGAGGACCGCACGAGCCGCAGCGACCGCCACCGGAACAAGCCCAGCGCCGGTGCGACCGCCGCCAAGACGGCCGCGTGGATCCTCATCCCGCTGCTGATCATCGGCGCGTTCGTCTGGATCGGCCTCACCTTCCTGTCGCCCACCGACGGCGGCGAGAAGACCGTGACGATCCCGGTCCCGGTGGTCGAGGACCAGCCGAGGGCCGAGGCAGAGGCGACGCTGACCGCGGCCGGCTTCAAGGTCTCGGTCGAGGAGGAGTTCAGCGAGGACTACAAGAAGGGCCGGGCGATCCGCACCGACCCGGCGGCGGGCAAGGACATCGAGAAGGGCACCGACGTCAAGCTCTTCGTGTCCAAGGGCCTGGAGACCATCGCGGTCCCCGACGTGACGGGCAAGACCCGCGAGGAGGCCATCGCCGAACTGACGGCCGCCGGGCTGAAGTTCACGATCGACTTCGAGAACTCCTCCGGCAAGCAGGGCACGGTCGTCAAGACCGACCCGCCCGCCGGTGAAGAGGTCAACAAGGGCAGCCGGGTCAAGCTGATCCTGCCGACCGAGCTGATCGAGGTCCCGACCGTGACGACGCTGACGGTCGACGACGCGCGCCAGACCCTCGAAGAGGCCGGGTTCCGGGTGAACATCTCCGAGCAGCCCAGCGACGTGGTCCCCCGCGGCATCGTGATCGACCAGACCCCCGCCGGCGGCTCCAAGCAGGCGCCCAAGCGGACCATCACGCTGGTCGTCTCCAGCGGCCCGCAGGCCCAGCAGCCGGAGCAGCCGCCGTCGGACGACCCGGGCACCTTCCCCCCGGACGACCAGCCCACCGACGGCACCGAAGACCCCGGCACCGACCCGAACAACCCCGGTGGCGGCGTCGACGTCGACACGGGCGGCAGCGAGGGCGGCGGCTTCGGCCAGTAAAACGAGAAGGGTTTCCGCCACTCGGGGGCAATGGCGGAAACCCTCACTGTGATGTCGGTTACAGCCCCCGCCGTGTTACAGGTTTCTGAGCCAATTTCCGAGCAATTGTGAGCCATGCTCGGACAGGACCGACTCTGGGTGGAATTGCACCCCTTCCAGGGGCGCTGACCTGTGCCGAAGCCCCATGACCACCCCGTCCGGGGTGGTCGCGGTGACGGTCAGCTCCTCGGGGACGGTCTTCGGCACGACCGCCAGCGAGTGGTAGCGCGTCATGGTCACCGGGCTCGGCAGCCCCTCGAACACCCCCCGGCCGTCGTGGACGATCGGGCTGGTGCGCCCGTGGAGCAGTTCGGGCGCCCGGGTCACCTCGGCGCCGTAGGCGATGGCCAGGGCCTGGTGCCCGAGGCAGACGCCCAGGTAGGGCAGCCCCCGCTCGGCGCACCGGCGGACCAGCGGCACGCTGACCCCGGCGTCTTCCGGCGCTCCGGGCCCCGGGGAGACCAGCACCCCGTCGAACCCGTCGGCGTCGCCGACGGTCACCTCGTCGCGGGGCCACACCTCGCAGCCGGCGCCGAGAACGCGCAGGTACTGGACGATCGTGTGCACGAAACTGTCATGGTTGTCGACGACCAGGATGCGCACCCACTCACCCTACGGTCACCTCGTCAAGGGCGACACGCGGCTCCAGCCAGGGGAAGACGCCGTACCAGAGGAAGAGGGCGGCCAGGCCGAGCAGCAGGAGCATGCCGACGAGCTTGGCGGCGGTGTTGCCGGGCAGGTGACGCCAGACGAAGCCGTACACAGACATCCCCCTAGAAAACGTCGCGTTCCTCGGTCTTGGTCAGGGTGCCGAAGACGATGAGGCGCTGGCGGGCCGAGTATTCGGGGTGGCAGGTGGAGAGGGTGATCACGGCTTTGTCGGCCTTCTTCCCCGGGTGGCCCGGCACCGGTTCGATCACGTCGACCGCCGTCGGCTCGACGATCTTCGTCGCGGTGACCTGGTAGGTGTACCGCGCCTCCCGCGAGTCGATCAGGATGTCGTCGCCCTTCTCGAGCTCGTCGATGCGGTTGAACGGCGCGGCGTAGGTGGTGCGGTGGCCCGAGACGACGAAGTTGCCGACCTCGCCGGGCTGGGCCGAGCCGGGATAGTGGCCGGGCCCCTGGCGCAGGTGCTCGTCCTCGACGCCCTCGACGATGGCGTACTTGTAGGCCGGGCCGAGGCGGGGGATCTTGATGAGCGCCACGGCGCCGCCGAGCTGAATCTTTCCAAGGATCTTGGTGGCCGGCTCGGTCACGAGCTGCCGCTGGAGGATGCGCTGGTGGCGTTCGGTGTACGCACTGGTCCCCCACAGCAGATAGGCGCAGAAGAGCAGCAACACCACACCCAGGGTGATGCTCAGCTCACCGATGGTCCGCAGGATCACCCTCACCGGACCACCGTAGAAGCGGGCGCACCCCGGGCTCCGGACGTTGGTGGATTGTTTGCAGACGTCCGATGGAAAGGGGAATCGCCCTTCGGGGACGTCGGCGTCTATTCTTAGCGACTACGCTTACTGCCAAACCCGCATCGAGCGCGGGTGACCATCAGGAGACTCCCGTGCCCAACTCGAAGGTTCGCAAGAAGGCCGTCTACACCCCGCCGCAGAAGACCACGACGGTCAAGGTCAGCCCCCGCTGGCTGGCGCCGGTGATGGTCGCGTCGTGGATCCTCGGCATCGGCTGGATCGCGGCCTACTACATCGTCGGCCGCACCGGCCCCGTGTTCGAGCCGCTCGGCAACTGGAACCTGGCGATCGGCTTCGCCCTGATCATCTTCGGTGTGGTTCTCTCCACGAAGTGGCGTTAGCCGGGACCGCGGCGACGGGCTGACTTTCCACAGGCTTTTCCACAGCCTGGGGAAGCATCAGCCCGTGCCCGATCAGCCAGGTGTGCCGTAGCGCCGCTCAAGCTCCGCGATGAGCGCGTAGGGCTCGCCGAAGTAGACGGTCAGCGCCAGGACCAGCACCACCGCCGCCACCCCGCCCCACTGGATGATGTTCCGGTTGCGCTCGGGGGCGTAGGCGAAGACGGCCGCCACCAGCGCGCCGACCACCAGGCCGCCCAGGTGGCCCTGCCAGCTGATCCCGGGGATCACGAAGGTCAGCACCACGTTGATCCCGATCAGCCAGACCACGCCGCGGGCGTCGTAGCCGAGGCGGCGGGCCATCACGAACAGCGCCCCGAACAGGCCGTAGATCGCGCCCGAGGCGCCGACCGACGGGTAGATGCTGAACAGGTAGACGGCGACCGAACCGCCGAGCGCCGCGACCAGGTAGAGCGTCGCGAACCGCAGATGGCCCAGGCGGCGTTCGAGCTCCGGCCCGATGGCGTAGAGCGCCCACATGTTGAACAGGATGTGGGTGATCGAGAAGGCCGAGGTGGGCTGCAGGTGCAGGAACGCGCCCGAGATCAGCCGCCAGTATTCCCCGTCGTAGATGTGGCCCGGCGAGGTGTCGAGCAGGTTGACGAACTCGTCTTTGAAGACGAACTCGGCGAAGTAGGCCAGCACGTTGATGACCAGCAGGGTCCAGGTGACCCGGGGGACGGTGACGTGGCCGCCGCCGAACTGGGCGCGGGCCTGACGCACCCCCTTGTTGCCCTCGCGGACGCACTCGACGCACTGGAAGCCGACCGAGGCGTTCTGCATGCAGTCGGGGCAGATGGGCTTGTCGCACCGCTGGCAGCGGACGTAGGTCTCGCGCTCGGGGTGTCGGTAGCACGTGGGCACCGCCGCCGAGCCCGGTTCTATCGGGGGAGGCTGGGTGGTCAATGGGGTCCTTCCGGAGGGGCCTCACCCCAGCCTGCCATACGGGAACGGGAGAGGCGCCCACGGTGGGGCGCCTCCGCCGTTCGCCCGTTACGAACGCTCGATGGTGACCGACTCGAGCACCACTTCCTTGATCGGCCGGTCGCGGCCGTCGGTCTCGGTGGTGGCGATGGCGTCGACGACGTCGGTGCCCTCGATGACCTCGCCGAAGATCGTGTGCCCCTGGTTCAGGTGGGGCGTCTTGGCGACGGTGATGAAGAACTGCGACCCGTTGGTCCCCTTGCCGAACCGCTTGCCCGCGTTGGCCATGGCCAGCAGGTAGGGGCGGTTGAACTGGTTGTCGACGTGGATCTCGTCGTCGAAGTCGTAGCCGGGGCCGCCGATGCCCTGGCCGAGCGGGTCGCCGCCCTGGAGCATGAACCCGGCGATCACACGGTGGAAGACGGTGCCGTCGTAGAGCTTGGCGTTGGTCTTCTGGCCCGTCTCGGGATGGGTCCACTCCCGGGTGCCCTCAGCCAGCTCGACGAAGTTGCGTACGGTCTTCGGCGCCTGGTTCGGCCAGAGCTTGATTTTGATCGTGCCCCGGTTGGTGTTCAGGGTCGCGATGAGGTTCTCAGCCATGCGTGGCCGCCCCCTTCAGGTCACGGACTCAATGTTTTCCAAGGGCAAGGGTAGCGATCGTCCGGAGCGCCCCTGGTGATGATTGAGGGGCATTCGTACGGGAAGGGGACGACTCGGGGCCCCATTTCGACAGGGGAGGTTGTCGTGTCCCGGACAATGAAGAAGAAGGCGCGCGCCGCACTGGACTACCCAGAGACGTGGGCGGGCCGGGCGAAACATACGGCCTACCGCACCGCTGACAGGGTCGGGCCGATGGCCAGCCAGGCGCGTGAGAGCGCGATCGGCATGGCCGGAAACGCCCGTGACTACGCGGGCACCGCCCGTGAGGTCGCGTCCGGCCGGTTCGAGGACGCCCGCTACTGGGCGGCCCCTCGGATCGACCACGCGGCGGTGGCGCTGGAGGAGCAGGTCGCTCCGAGGATCGCCGCGATGCTGGCGGAGATGGCCCGCAGGATCGATCCGGCTCCGCCGATCGTCAGGCGGCGTGGCCGCATGCCGATGATGGTGCTGCTGGGCGGACTGGCGATGGGCGCGGTGGGTTTCGCGCTCTACAAGCGGAACGCGCGCCAGTGGGCCGACACGATGTCCGACACCAAGGACGCCGTCCGCGGCAAGGTCGAGCACGTCAGGCACCGTGCCCAGCAGACCGCCCAGCAGGCGGGCGAGACGGTGGAGCAGAAGGCCGACGAACTGCACAACAGGATGTCCTGAGAGCTGAGACTCAGAGGCCGGCGCCCTTGATCGGGCGCCGGCTTCTTTGTGTATCGGGCCAGGTTTGGGGCAGTCTTGGCTGCTGTGACGGACAAATCCGTTTCTTCGGGGCCCTCGCCCGTCGAGGCGCCCATCGCACACGCCCCCATCGGCGCCGTGGCCGAATCGGCTCCCCCGCCGGCTCCTGAGCCGTCCGGCGAGCACAAGCTGCCCTTCGGCCGGCCCGGCAAGCCCATGAGCAACAGCCCGTTCATGTTCGGGATGGTGGCCGCCTTCGGCGTGCTCACCGCCTGGTGGCTGGTGCAGATGGTGGCCGCCGCCGGGTCGGTCCTGGTGCTGATCGTGGTGTCGCTGTTCCTGGCGATCGGGCTCAATCCGGCCGTGGAGTGGCTGCACGGCAGGGGCATGTCGCGCCTGTGGGCGATCACCATCGTGTTCATCGGGGTGATCGCGTTCTTCGCGATCTTCGCCATCTCGATCGTGCCCGCGCTCACCGAGCAGACCACCGGGTTCGTCCAGGACGTGCCGACTCTCGTACAGCAACTCCAGAACCATCCGCTGATCCGGTCGCTGGATCAGGAGTACCAGGTCCTGGACAAGCTCACCCAGTACGTCACCAGCGGCGACCTGGCCAGCCAGCTCTTCGGCGGGATACTCGGCGTGGCCGGGGTGGTGATCAGCGCTGTGTTCAGCTTCCTGACGGTGCTGGTGCTGACGCTCTACTTCCTCGGGTCGCTGAACTCGATCAAGGAGTCGGGCTACCGGCTGGTGCCGAGGTCACGGCGCGACCGGGTGAGGCTGCTGGTCGACGAGGTGATCCGGCAGATCGGCGGATACGTCGCGGGCAACCTGATCATCTCGCTGATCGCCGGTGTGGTGACGTTCATCTTCCTGACCATCGCCGGGGTCCCCTACGCCCTGCCGCTGGCGATCTTCGTGGCGGTCACCGACCTGATCCCGATGGTCGGCGCGGTCATCGGGGCCGTGGTGGCCTCGCTGGTGGGGCTGGTGACCTCGCTGCCGGTCGGCATCGCCTGCGTGGTCTTCTTCGTGATCTACCAGCAGATCGAGAACTACGTGATCTCACCGAGGGTGTTCAAGTCGTCGGTGGACGTGCCGCCGATCGCGACCATCATCGGGGCGCTGCTCGGCGGCGCGCTGCTCGGCGTGGTCGGCGCGCTGCTGGGCATCCCGCTGGCCGCCGCGCTGCTGCTGGTGATCCGGGAGGTGGTCCTGCCCCGGCAGGAGAAGGTCTAGTGGGCGTGGGCGTACTCCTGGCGGCGCCACAGCATCACGGCCAGCATCAACGGGAACATGATCACGTGGGTGACCATCATGAGCCCGTGCTCGCCGATCACCCCGGCCCAGAACAGCGGGAACGCCACGACGGCCGGAACGTACATGGCCGCGCACATCTCCAGGGTGCGTGGCCAGGAGTGCCCGCGCAGCAGCATCACGACGGCCATGCCGATCGACATGTTGGTGGCCATGACCAGGTAGCCGGCCTCCGGCCCGAGGTCCCAGCCGCCGGTGACCAGGCCGAGCAGGAACATCCCGGCCAGCATCGCGACGACCATTTCGAGGTAGTGCAGGGCGAATCGGGTCCAGTTCATGGGGTCGACAATGGTCCACGAGGAGGAGCCCGACCTACCTCCCAAGACCAATGTGTCCGGAAATCTGGGCTCTTAGTCTGCTGTCATGCGGAGAGTCGTGGTCGTCGGATATCCGGCCGCCGAGTTACTGGACATCGCCAGCGTGACCACCAGCCTGATCATGGCGAACGTCTTCGGCGCCGCGCCGCCCTATGACGTCGTGTTCGCCACCCCCGGCGGCAGCCCGGTCGTCTGCGCCAGCGGCCTGACCCTGGCCGCGCAGGCCTCCCTCGAACAGGAGACCGGCCCGCTCGACACGCTCATCGTCGTGGGCGGCATCGGCTGCGACGACGCCGCGGGCAACGCCGTCCTGGTCGCCCACCTCCGGCGGCTCGCCAAGGTCAGCCGCCGGGTCGCCTCCGTCTGCACGGGCGCCACCGTGCTGGCCGAGACCGGCCTGCTCGACGGCCGCCGGGCCACCACCCACTGGCAGGACGCCCCCCGCCTGGCCGCCCGCCACCCGCAGATCACGGTCGACCCCGATCCGATCTTCATCCGCGACGGCGCGGTCTCGACCTCGGCCGGGGTGACCGCCGCGCTCGACCTCACGCTGGCCTTCATCGAAGAGGACCACGGCAGCGAGGTGGCCCGGATGACCTCGCGGCACCTGGTGACCTATCTCCAGCGCCCCGGCAACCAGGCCCAGATGAGCATGTTCGTCAAGCCGCCCGCCCCCGACGGCCCGCTGAGCTCGCTGGCCGGCTTCATCGGCGCCAACCTGTGTGAGGACCTGTCGACGGCCGCCCTGGCCCGCCGGGCCGGCACCAGCGAACGCCACCTGACCCGGCTGTTCGTGAAGCACCTGAACGTGTCACCGGCGCGGTACGTCCGCGAGGCCCGGCTGGAGGCGGCGGCCCGGCTGCTGGAGGCGACCGACCTGACGATGGCGGTGATCGCCCAGCGGACCGGCTTCGGCCGGGCGGAGTCGCTGCGGCAGGCGTTCACCGGCCGCTACGGGATCGCGCCGTCGCGGTTCAGGAGGGGCCGCTCCTAGAAGAGGGTCAGCGGTTCGACTTCCGGGGGGTCGGGGAGCGGTTCGAGGTCCGGGAGCTTGGCGCGGACCTCCTGGTGGAAGCGGTGGGCCAGGGTCAGGGCCTGGGTGTTGTCGGGGGTGTGGACGAACATCGTCGGGGAGCGGCCCTCCTTCAGCCACTCGACGGTCTTCTCGATCCAGAAGGCCCAGCCCTCTACCGTCCGGTCGGCGTCGTCGCGGCCGATGTAGCGGATCAGGGGGTGGCTCGTCAGGGCGCGGTCGCGGCGGGGCATCCTCGGTTTTCTCGTCCAGGCGTCGCGTTCGGCGTCGGAGGTCGGCGGGCGCTCGAACAGGACGGTGGTGTCGAAGGGGACCCACTCGGCCTGCCTGGTGGCCAGGACCTTCTCCAACCCCGCGACGGCCCTCGCGTCGTCGAAGAAGGCGCGGTGGCGGACCTCGACGGCGTAGCGGTGGCCCGTCGGCAGGGTGCGGAGGAAGGCCGCGAGGGTGCCGAGGTCGGCGGGGCCGAAGCCGGCGGGGAGCTGGATCCACAGGGCGTGCAGGCGGGGGCCGAGCGGTTCCATCGTGTGGAGGAACTGCCGCAGCTCCTCGGGCGGGCCCTGCAGGTGGCGCAGGTGGGTGATGCTCTTCGGCAGTTTGGCCAGGAGGCGGAAGCCGGGGTCGGTCTGGCGGGCCCACGACTCGACCGTCTCCCGGGCCGGCACGGCGTAGAAGGTCGTGTTGCCCTCGACGGCGTTGCACCAGGTCGCGTACGCCTCCAGGCGCTCCCCGGGCGGGAGCTGGGGCTGCCACGACTTGTGGTTCCACTGGGCGCAGCCCACATGCAGTTCATAGCATGGGTTCATGAATAGTCCAGACGAACAAGAAGAGGCAAGAAGACATCGAAGTGTTTCCAGAATAGCCGATCCGGCTACCCGCAAAAACAATCGCGACGCATGGCGCGGACAACAGGCCGCGATTTACTGCCGCATATCGCAGGCCCGCGACGAAGACCAAACAGGCGTGGACCGGCAAGAGCGAATCTGCATCGGCATTGCTGAACGCCTCGGGCTCATTGTCAATCCCGCGAACATCTTCATCGACAACAACCGTTCCGCATGGCGGCGAAATCGGAAGCGCCCTGGGTGGGATGCTCTTCTCACTGCGATGAACAACGGAATCACACATGTCATCGCCTATCACCCAGACCGGCTCATGCGACAGCCGCGAGACTTAGAAGAGTTACTGACGATATCCGACGATCACGGAATCACCCTGCACGGGGAAGCCAACCGGCGAGATCTCTCTGACCCGGATGACAGATTCTTTCTCCGGATCGAAGTAGCTCACGCTTGCCGCTCTTCGGACGACACCTCCCGTCGCCTGAAATCCATGATGGCGGACAGGGCCAGGGACGGAAAGCCGAGAACTGGCGGCAGACGACGCTATGGATACGCACCCAATGCCGTCGACATCATCCCAGAAGAAGCCGAAATAGTTCGCTGGATATTTGAGAGCTTCCTCGACGGGATGACGCCGTTCAAGATGACGGCAGACCTGAACCGGCGTGGGGTCAAAAGCGCACAAGGCAAGCTTTGGCGCGTCAACGCGCTTCTGAACATCATCGACTCTCCGCACGTCGCCGGGATCGTGAGATTCAGGGGACATGAAATCGGCAGGGGATCGTGGCCTGCGATCATCGATGTAGGCATGTGGAAGGAGGCACAAGAACGCCGTACCTTCCGGTCCGTCGCCTTCAAGGAGAATCTTGTGCAGGGCAGGTTCTACCTGCTTCGAGGCGTCGTCTACTGCACCGCCTGCGGACGGGTGATGGTCGGCAGGCCAATGGGCGGAAACCGGCCTATCTATATATGCGGTTCCCATACTAACCCAGACAAGAGCACCAGATGCTTCCGCAGCGTCGGCGCAATCACTCTCGAGTCCTTTGTCGAAGACGCAACGATAGATCTCCTCGAACGCCTAGATATCACCGGAAAAGAACGAGCAACGATCCTTTCAGAAGGGGATGAAGCGTCCATAGAGTCCGATCGGGCTGAACTCGCCGAACTCAAGGAGATGTGGGATGCACGAGAAATCAACACAGCCGAATATCGCGAAATGAGGAAGACGATAGAAAAGCGAATCAAGAAGGTTCAGGACAAGACCATTGTCCGTCCCGTCGCGGAAGTCCTCCACGGAATGGTCGGCTCGCAAGCACGCGCGACCTGGAATGCACATAAAGAAGCCGGTAATTACGAGAGACTCAATGCGATCATCAGATTCCTCTTTGCGGCAGTCAGAATCAAAGCAGCCGAATCGCCCGCAAGAGGCGCGTTTGACTACGGCCGTGTTGAAATCGATCAGAACGATCTGTAGCACGGCAGCCCAACCGAAGATGGACCCCGCCAAGGTGGCGGGGTCCATCTTTTTAGTCTTTCAGGTAATCGTCGAGCGCGAGCAGTCGCGCCAGGCGGCGTGCGCCTTCCTCACTGATGGAAGTCTTGAACTTGCTTGTCACTCTCTTTAAGTGATATGCGCGCTGCGCATCTTGTGTTTTGCCAGTCCGCCGATGGGCGGTTGCCTCCTCGAATCCATCGTTGCTGTTCGGCGTAATCGTCAGATATCACCTCCCCTCAAAGACAGGTGACGGGTATCCCTCCTCTTCGGATGCTGAGCGATTGTCCACGGAGCTTGTCCACGGACATCACCTCCCAAATTGCGTGACGCAGGTACACGCCACTTTGAACAACGATCCAGGCATACCCGAAAACGTCAAGGGGCCAGTGCGCATCCGCATCGATTCGTACGGTCCTCAAGCGGACAGGTCGCTTGCCGAACCGTGCACACGGAAGCTGGTGAGCCGACGCGAGTAGAGCCGCGCCGGGCGACCAAGGGAGTCGGCTCAGAGAGCGCTCAGGGTCACCTGGGCCATGGCCTGACCGGGACGGGACCCCTGGGATGGCATGCGCGCTCCAGCGTGATTGAGAGAATCTCCGGCCGGAGCGCGGATTCGATTACTGCGCGCTGGGCGTGCGGACGGATGCCATGATCTCATCCCGCGCTTCACTAGCTAGAGGGGAATCAAAACGTCCGAGCATTGCGTAAATCCTGTCCAGCCTCCGCACAATCCAGGAAATCTGCCTTTCCTGGGGCAGGTTCAAGACTTCCCTGTAGGACTCGATCGCGCCGTCTAATTCACTCTGCTGAAGTCGCGCGGTCGCACGATAAATACGTGCCAGCGCCTCGTCACTGTGTGACCGTTCCTTTTCTGGGCTCGCCTCGAATAAGGCGATTGCTTCGGTCGATTCTTTGTCGGCGCGCACAGAATCGTGTTCTCCATCAAGCCAAATCAGACTAGAACCGGCATAGTAATGCTGCTTGGCTATGGGAAAACCGAAAATTCCCGGTTCGTCGTCAGCACTCGGACGCATGGTATCGCGCAGATCTAACGCCTTATTCAGTGCTTCATGAGCGGAGCGTGAATCCCCCTGATGCGCCAGGCATTGAGCAGTGCCACACAGAAGGCGCACCGAAGAGGTTCCCTCAGTCGCGTAGGGAAAGCCTGAATCCAAAAAGTCACGGGCCGACTTGAAGTCGCCTAAGAACCGAGCGATAAGGCTTTGGGTGCCACGAGCCCATGCACGTAGGCCGTTGTGTCCCGCTAGTTCACCAAAATGAAAGACGCTTTTGGCATGGATGCTCGCTTCCTTGCCGTAGCCAAGGTCTAATGTCGCGTAAGCGAGAACTCCAGAAGCGAGCCCAGCACTCAAATAGAGGTTAGGCGTCGGCTTTACCGCCAGAGATGCAAAGATCCTGTTTCTGACGTCCCTGGCATCACGTAACGCGTCCAGCGGTGAGGCATCGAGGTAGTTGACGGCGAGGCCCCTGGACAGGGCATCGAACGCGTCATCTCCGTCTAAGACGGATTGGGACTCGGAGACCGCCTGGAGAATAAAGGACGGACTCAGGCGCTCTGGTTGCCCCAAAAATGATTCGGGCACGTCAAGGATCATGGCCAGATGATTAATCCAGAACCTTGATGGCGTTCGTTTGCCGTTCTCCCACCGGGAGACCTCAGCACGAGTGATCGTGGAGCGCCCGGAAGCGGCGCAGAGTTGGGCGGCAAGCTCGGACTGGGAGAGTCCGGCCGCTTCACGAAGTTCCCTGAGCACGTGCCCTATGGACATGAGATCGATTGTACGCTCACGGACATTTCCGGTAATGCGAACTGGACTATCTCACATAGTGAGACAATGGCCACTAGCTCCGGCCACTCCCAAAAGCCTGGCGATCGAGTTCCCTAATTACAGGCGGGGTTCTTGATCACAGCGAGGGAGTGCCGATGCAGGAGGATCCAGGAGCCACAGCTCTAACAGATATTGAGCCTGATCCACCGTCTCAGCGCCCGCCGGGGATGAGTGCATCCCTTGGCCCATTCAAGCTCGCGACAGACGTCCGTCTAGCCGCTCTTCTGCTTCTCGGAAACACGCTTGAGGAATCGGGTGTACGCACTTACGTCGTGCGCACACTCAACCTGAGGATGCCGCCTGGCGGCGCGCAGTGGTTTCCTCTCACCGAGAAGGATCCGGAACTCATCGTGCTCATGGCCGGGGAGGTGCTCGCCACGATCACCATGGGGGAACACTCCGGGAAATTCGTCATTGAGCCAGGGGCACGGGTGGAACCCTCCGACGCGGCAGAGGTGGCGACGGCGGATGAAGCACTTGAGACGGTGATGGGCCTCCGGGTTCCGCCGCCCAAGGAGTAGCGAGATGCGAGCAGTGCCCACCCCCGATAGGGGCAATACGGGTGAATCTGGCCTAAGGGAATTTGCCGCCTACTGGACCTTCTTCCCCGCAAGCGGTGGCCATATAGCGGTTCGGAAGATCACCCTTCCGGAGGAATGGCTTCAAAAGGGACTCTCCAACGCAAGGGCAGGCGCGACACTGACCGCTCTGCGGACGGCACTCGTCGAAGAATCGATCCTCGACGGCAAGCTTCGCCGGGCAGGACCGTACGCCCATGACTGGCAGCACCGAACAGTCTCCTAGCTCCGGCACGCTCCGTGATCGTGTCAGGTTTGTCTTCGTCTCACGTCTCGCGCGCGCCTGCACGCGTAGGGCGTGAGACGTCTCTGAGACAAAGACGTTGAGACAATCACACAGAGTAGCGATGTGCCCGAGGGGCACGCTCTCCTGCTCGATCACCTCCGTGCCAGCGCCGACAACGCCTGTACACGTCCGCGCAGCTCGCCACCCATGCTACGAGGATCGCTTGACCCATCCCACGTGTAGTCGCATGGCTCAGCCCGTTACCCCACCGAAAGTTTCATTAACTATCCCAGGTGGGCTGTTACCGATCCACGAGGACGTTGCTTCCAGAAACATTTCGGGTCAGTCTCCTAAATATTTCGATCGTTCGGAGGAGAGCATGAAACGACTCCTGGTCGCCATCTTGATCCTCGCAGCGGGGTTCGTACCCCTGCGGCCGGCTCAGGCGGCCTCGCTCGTCGAGGTGACCGGTTTCGGTACCAACCCCACCAACCTTCGCATGCACCTGTACGTCCCCGACAACGTCGCGCCCCGCCCGGGGATCCTGGTGGCGGTCCATTACTGCACCGGGACGGGCCCCGCCTTCTACTCGGGGACCGAGTTCGCCTCCCTCGCCGACCGTTACGGGTTCATCGTGATCTACCCGTCGGCCACCCGCAGCGGGCAGTGCTTCGACGTCTACACCTCCGGCGCGCTCACCCACAACGGCAACAGCGACCCCGTCGGGATCGTCTCGATGGTGAACTACGTCAAGTCGCGCTACAACGTCGACAGCAACCGGGTCTTCGCGACCGGCGCCTCCTCCGGCGGCATGATGACCAACGTCCTGCTCGGCGACTATCCCGACGTGTTCAAGGCGGGGGCGGCGTTCATGGGCGTGCCGTTCGCCTGCTTCGCCACCACCGGCGGGTCGACGTGGAACAGCCAGTGTGCCAACGGGCAGCTCATCAGGACCCCGCAGGCATGGGGTGACCTGGTGCGCGGCGCCTACCCGGGCTACACCGGGGCCCGGCCGCGGATGCAGATCTGGCACGGCACCGAGGACGCCACCCTGCGCTACCCGAACTTCCAGGAGCAGATCAAGCAGTGGACCAACGTCCACGGCCTGTCGCAGACGCCGACCTCGACCGACACGCCGCGCTCCGGCTGGACGCGGACCCGCTACGGCACCCAGGTCGAGGCGATCAGCCTCCAGGGCGTGGGGCACAACCTGCCGCTGGGTGGCCAGGCCGCGATGGCGATCAGCTTCTTCGGCCTCGACGGAACCCAGCCGTCGCCGTCGCCCTCTCCGTCGCCTTCTCCGTCGCCCTCTCCCTCCCCGTCGCCCTCTCCCTCGCCCTCTCCCTCGCCGTCGCCCTCCCCGTCGCCCTCCCCGTCGCCGTCGCCGTCCCCCACGCCTACTCCGAACAACGGGGCCTGCCGGGTGGCGTACACGGTGAACCCCTGGAATACCGGGCTGACCGCGTCGGTGACGATCACCAACACCGGGACCAGCCCGATCAACACGTGGGGGCTGGCGTTCACGCTGCCCTCCGGGCAGACGATCACCTCGGCGTGGAACGCCACCGTCTCGCCGGCCAGCGGGAGCGTCACGGCGCGGAACCTGGCGTACAACGCGTCGATCCCGGTGAACGGCACCCAGTCGTTCGGGTTCAACGCCAACCACACCGGTGACTCCGGGCGTCCGGCCGCGTTCTCGCTCAACGGCAGCGCCTGCACCATCGCGTGAAACGTGCGGCGGCCTGGCTGCGGCCAGGCCGCCGCACGGGCGGGGGTGCGGATACGGTGGTCACTATGAGTGAACCCCCGCGCACCCATTGGCTCCGGCGGTGGCCGGGGCTGATGCTGGCGCTGATCGCCGTACTGGCTGTGGCGATCAACAACCGGCAGATCGCGACCACCGCGCGGCCGGCGATGGCGGAGTTCCAGCGGCCCCCCTTCGAGCTGCCGATCTGGCTCCACGGGCCCGCGTTCGCCTTCCTGTCGATCACGATGGCGCTGATCGCGGGGCTGCTCTGGTACGAGGCGGCCCGGCCGGTCGCTCTGTGGTGGTGGGTGGCCCAGCTCGTCGCCTACGCCCTGTGGGCGCCGCTCTCCCTCGGGCTGCGCCTCCACTTCCTGGCCGCGCTCGACATGGCGATCTTCCTGGTCCTGCTCGTGTTCGGCATGTTCGTCTTCTGGCGCGACAGCAAGATGGCGGCCCTGCTGCTGATCCCCTTCCTGGCCTGGACGTCGTATCTCGCCGCCCTCAGCGTCGAGTTCGGCCGGCTCAATCCCTAGGCGGGGCCGAAGGTCCCTTCCCTTGGAGACCACCGGTACCTAGATTCGTCCCATGATTCGTGTCTTCCTGCTCGACGATCACGAGGTCGTGCGGCGCGGGGTGGCCGCGCTGCTGGAGTCGGAAGACGACATCGAGGTCGTCGGCGAGGCCGGCACCGCCGCCGCCGGGTGTGCGCGCATCCCGGCCCTGCGGCCCGACGTGGCGATCCTCGACGTGCGCCTGCCGGACGGCGACGGCGTTAAGGTCTGCCGTGAGGTCCGCAGCCAGCTGCCCGGCCTGGCCTGCCTGATGCTCACCTCCTACGCCGACGACGACGCCCTCTTCGAGGCGGTGATGGCCGGGGCGGCCGGATACGTGCTGAAGCAGATCCACGGCTCCGACCTGGTGGGGGCGGTCCGCACGGTCGCCGCCGGGCAGTCGCTGCTCGACCCGCAGACCACGGCGGCGATGCTCAACCGGCTGCGCGACCAGGCCGGGCGCTCCGACCCGCTGGCCATGCTGTCCGACCAGGAACGGACGATCCTGGAGCTGATCGGCGAGGGGCTGACGAACCGGCAGATCGGCGAGCGCATGTTCCTGGCGGAGAAGACCGTCAAGAACTACGTCTCCAACCTGCTGGCCAAGCTCAACATGCAGCGCCGGACGCAGGCGGCGGCGCTGGCGGCGCGGATGAGGGCAGATCGGCGTGATTGATGGGACTTTGGTCCCTAATTCCTAGATGTGGCCCCAGGCCAGACTCTCTTCATGAGAACTGACTCGGCCGGACTCTCGGTGCTGTCCCGGGAGGAGTGCCTGCGCCTGCTGGCCGTCACTCCCATCGGGCGGCTCGTGTTCACGCACCGGGCGCTGCCCGCCGTCCAGCCGGTCAACTTCGTGCTCGACGGGGAGAGCGTGGTCGTCAGGACCGCCATCGGTTCCCGCCTGGCCGCCGCGACGCGCGACGCCGTGGTGGCCTTCGAGATCGACGACATCGACAGCCGGACCGGGAGCGGCTGGTCGGTGACCGTGCTCGGGCGCGCCCGGGGGGTGACCGACCCGGCGGAGGTCGCCCGGCTGGCCACGCTCCCGCTGCTGCCCTGGACGCCGTCGGCGTTCGACCACTTCGTGACCCTGCCGGCCGAGGAGGTGTCGGGGCGGCGGTTCAATTGACAGGCACGCGCCAGCTCAGGCGGGTGTTCCATCCGTCGGCCGGGCCGATCGAGAAGGACCCGCCGAGCAGCACCGCGCGCTCCTCCAGGTTGCGCAGGCCGCTGCGGCGTCCGTCGGAGGGGACGCCGACACCGTCGTCCTGGACGGTCAGGGTCAGCGTGCCACCCGACACCTCGGCCACCACTTCGGCGCGGGTGGCCTTCGCATGGCGTACGAGATTGGAGAGGGCCTCGCGCAGGACGGCGAGCAACTGCTCGGCGACCGCGTCGCTCACGACGTTGTCGAGCCAGCCCTCCATCCGCAGGCCGGGCATGAAGCCCAGGTGGCCGCGGGCGCCCTCGACCAGCTCGACGATGTGGGCGCGCAGGCTCTGCCCGCCCACGGTGGCCGGGGACTGGAGGGCGAAGATGGTCGAGCGGATCTGCCGGATCGTCTCGTCGAGTTCGTCGATCGTGTGCCGGACCCTGGTCGCCGCCTCGGGGTGGTCGACGAGGCGGACCGTGCTCATCAGCGTCATGGCGGTGGCGAACAGGCGCTGGATGACGACGTCGTGGAGGTCCTTGGCGATGCGGTGGCGGTCTTCCAGCAGGCCCAGTCGCTCGGCGTCCTCGCGGGCCTCGGCCAGCTCCAGCGCGATCGACGCCTGGTCGGCGAACGCGCTCAGCATGCGCAGCAGCGACGGGGCGAACGGTAACCGGCCCGGCCGTTTGCCGATCTCCAGCACCGCGCGCACCGAACCCACCCGGCCGAGCGGGATCGACGCCGACTGTCCCGACTCGTCGTCGGTGAAAGCCGCCGGGTCGCCGTCGGAGATCTCGGTGCCGTTGCCGAACCGCAGCACCGCCACGTCGGCGTCGGTCATCTCGCGGGCCCGGCTCACCACGTGGGTGAGCACCTCCTGCGGCCCCGCGCCGGACAGCAGGCTCGTGGTCACCTCGGACGACGCCTGGAGCCACATCTCGCGGCGGCGGGTCTCCTCGAACAGGCGGGCGTTCTCGATCGCGACGCCGGCCGCCGTGGCCAGCGCGGTGACGACCGCCTGGTCCTCCTCGTCGAACTCGGCCCCGCCGCGCTTCTCGGTCAGATAGAGGTTGCCGAAGACCTCGTCGCGCACCCGCAGCGGCACCCCGAGGAAGCTGCCCATCGGCGGGTGGCCGGGCGGGAAGCCGTAGGAGTCGGGGTGGTCGGAGATCCGCGCCATCCGCAGCGGCTTCGGCTCCTTGATGAGCAGCCCGAGCAGGCCGAGGCCGTGGGGCCAGTGCTCGATCCGGGCGATCTCTGCCTCGCTTAGCCCGACCGGGATGAACTCCAGGAGCGTGGACTCCTCGCCCACCACGCCGAGCGCGCCGTAGGTCGCGTCGACCAGCCGGGCGGCGGTCTCCACGATCCGGCCGAGCACGATCTCCAGCTGGAGGTCGCTGCCGACGAGGACCACGGCTTCGAGCAGCGCATGGACCCGGTCGCGGGTGGCCAGCACCGCCTCAAGGCGGGTCTGCAGCTCGGCGAGCAGCTCGTCCAGGCGCATGCTGGGCACGAGGGGGTGGGCCATGGCGACATTCTGCTACCAACCGGTGTGACTTTGGTCCTATCGGGGTGAGTCGTCCGGCCCTACTTCGCAGCTCCTGGCGCGGGCAGCCTGGTGGCGTGGATTCCCTACCTGGTGAGGTGGCCGTGCTGGCACGGTCGGAAGCGGTCCTGGCGGCGCTCGTCGACGTGCTGCCGGTCTGTTCGTACGTCCGGGCCGACGACGCCGAGATGCTGGCCCACTGGGGAGACGATCCGGCCACGACGGTCATCGTCGTCGACTCGCTGGGCGACCCGCGCGAGTTCTCGCAGGTCGCGGCGCAGGTCAGCCGCCGCAAGCCCATCGTGGTGTTCTCGCCCACCGGGGTCACGCCCGCCATGGCCGCGCTCACGCGGGTCACGGGGGTGATCGTGGTCGACGGGCTGCGGGACCTGGTCGACACGGTCCGGCTGCTGGCCTGCCAGCCGCTCCCGCTCGGCCAGGACGGGCTATTCGGCGGCCGGGTGCCCTGTTCCGCCAATCCGGAGCAGGCGGTCCGGGCGCTGGCCCGGGTGGCGGCGTATGTCGAGTGGCGGCGTGCCGCGCCCGCATGACTCTGCGTCCCGAGGATGCCGCCGTCGCGGTGGTCCGCGACCGACGGCATTCTTCACCCCTCAGTGGTGGTGATGGTGGTGCTTGTTGTGGTGGTGATGGTTGTTGTGATGGTGCTTCTTGTGGTGGTGAGGCGGGTCGTGACGCGACGTCGACACCATGGGCGCCGTCTCGACCGGCAAGGCTGCCGCATCGGCCGGCGCTGACGTGGCCACCGGCCCGGCCACCAGAGCCGCCGCTCCGGCGAACCCCGCACCGATCGCCGCCAATCTCCTCCTGTCCATGAGGATCTCCTTCGGATAGCCGTACTTCCACCGTGAACACGTCCGTGAAAGCGAGTCCAGGGCTCCCGGCCCGGATTGGAGGCGGGTGGTGCGGGTCTTTACCCGCGGCTTGTGTCAGAAATCGGCGTCGAAGGTGACGGTGCCGGTGACGCCCACCTGGTAGGCGGAGACCTTGCGTTCGAAGAAGTTGGACAGTTCCTGGACGTCCTGGAGTTCCATGAAGGCGAAGGGGTTCTTGGCGCCGTACAGGGGCGGGATGCCGAGCTGGGCCAGCCTGCGGTCGGCGACGTGTTCCAGGTAATGGCGCATGTCGGTGATCGACATGCCGGAGACGCCGCCGCCCAGGAGGTCCTCGGCGAACTGGGCCTCGCAGTCGACGGCCTCGGCGAGCATGGCCTTGACCTGGGCGATCAGGTCGTCGTCGAACAGGTCGGGCTCCTCGGCGCGGGCCACTTCGACCACGTCGAAGGCGAAGGCCATGTGCATCGACTCGTCGCGGAAGACCCAGTTCGTGCCTGAGGCCAGGCCGTTGAGCAGGCCTCGGGACCGCAGGAAGTAGACGTACGCGAAGGCTCCGTAGAAGAAGAGGCCCTCGATGCACGCCGCGAAGCAGATGAGGTTGAGCAGGAAGGCCCGCCGGTCCTCCCGGGTGCGCAGCTCCTTGAGGTCGCCGAGGGAGTCGATCCAGCGGAAGCAGAAGTCCGCCTTCCGGCTGATCGACGGGATGTTCTCCACAGCGGCGAAGGCCTCGAAGCGCTCCTGCTCGTCGGGCACGTAGGTGTCGAGCAGGTTCAGGTAGAACTGCACGTGCACGGCCTCCTCGAAGAGCTGCCGCGACAGGTAGAGGCGCGCTTCGGGGGCGTTGACGTGCTGATAGAGGTTGAGCACCAGGTTGTTGGCGACGATCGTGTCACCCGTGGCGAAGAAGGCCACCAGCCGGGAGACGAGGTGGCGCTCCGCGTCGGAGAGCTTCCCGAGGTCGGCGAGGTCGGAGTGGAGGTCGACCTCCTCGACGGTCCAGGTGTTCTTGATGGCGTCGCGGTAGCGCTCGAAGAACGCCGGATAGCGCATCGGGCGCAGGGTCAGGCTCATGCCGGGGTCGAGCAGCATCACTGGCAGGCCTCACAGGACTCGGGGTTCTCCAGGGAGCAGGCGATCGCCTCTTCCGACGCGGCGGTCAGGACCGGGACGGTCGCCTGCTGGATGCGCGTCGCGGGGCGCGAGCGCAGGTAGTAGGTGGTCTTCAGGCCCGACTTCCAGGCGTGGAGGTACATCGACGACAGCTTGTCGATCGTCGGGCTGGCCATGAACAGGTTGAGCGACTGGCTCTGGTCGATGTAGGGGCTCCGGGCGGCGGCCATGTCGATCAAGGCGCGCTGCGGGAGCTCCCAGGCGGTGCGGAACAGCGCCCTTGTCTCGGCCGGCAGCTCGGCGATGCCCTGGACCGAGCCCTCCGCCTGGCGGATGGCGGTGCGGACCGGTTCCGTCCACAGGCCCCGGGCCTTGAGTTCGGCCACCAGGGCGTTGTTGATCTGGAGGAACTCCCCGCTCAGGGTCTCGCGCTTGAAGAGGTTCGACACCTGCGGCTCGACGCACTCGTAGCAGCCGGCGATCGAGGCGATGGTCGCCGTGGGGGCGATGGCGATCAGCAGCGAGTTCCGCAGGCCGTGTTCGGCGATCTTGGCGCGGACCTCGGTCCATTCGGGGCGCAGGCCGTGCAGGTCCGGCTGGAGTCGGCCGCGCGCGGCCCAGGTCTCCTCGTACGCCGGATGCGGCCCGTGCACCGCCGCGAGATCGGCCGAGGTGTCGAGGGCGGCCAGGTAGATCTCCTCGGAGATCCGGGTGGAGAGCTCTTTGGCCTCGGGAGAGTCGAAGGGCAGCTTGAGCGCGAAGAAGACGTCCTGGAGGCCCATCAGTCCCAGGCCGACCGGGCGCCAGCGCGGGTTGCTCGCCGCGGCCTGCTTGGTCGGGTAGTAGTTGATGTCGATCACGCGGTCGAGGAAGACGACGGCGGTCCTGACCGTCGCGCGGAGCCTGGCCCAGTCGATGCCGTCGTCGCAGAGGTGGGCGGCCAGGTTGACGGAGCCCAGGTTGCAGACCGCGGTCTCCTCGTCGCTGGACACCTCGATGATCTCGGTGCACAGGTTCGACAGGTGCACGACGTTGCCGGGCTCGGCGGCCTGGTTGCAGGTGCGGTTGGCGATGTCCTTGAAGGTCATCCAGCCGTTGCCGGTCTGGGCCAGGGTGCGCATCATCTTGGCGTAGAGGTCGCGGGCGCGGATCTGCCGGACGTAGCGGCCTTCGGCCTCCGCCCTGCGGTAGACCTCGTCGAAGGCGTCGCCCCACAGGTCGGGGAGTTCGGGCAGGTCGTTGGGGTCGAACAGCGACCACGTCTCGTCGGCCTGGACGCGGCGCATGAACTCGTCGGGGATCCAGTTGGCCAGGTTGAGGTTGTGGGTGCGGCGGGCGTCCTCGCCCGTGTTGTCGCGCAGCTCCAGGAACTCCTCGACGTCGGGGTGCCAGGGCTCCAGGTAGACGCAGGCCGCGCCCTTGCGGCGGCCGCCCTGGTTGACGGCGGCGACGCTGGCGTCGAGGGTGCGCAGGAACGGGACGATCCCGTTGGAGTGGCCGTTGGTGCCCTTGATCAGGGCGCCCCTCGACCGCACGCGGGACCAGGAGATGCCGATGCCGCCGGCGAACTTCGACAGGTGGGCGACCTGGGCGTACCGCTCGTAGATCGAGCCGAGCTCGTCGCGCGGGGAGTCGACCAGGTAGCACGACGACATCTGGGTGTGCCCGGTGCCGGAGTTGAACAGCGTCGGCGAGCTGGGCAGATAGGCCAGCGACGACATCAGCCGGTAGAGCTCGACGGCCTCGCCCGGGGTCTGGGCCAGGCCGCAGGCGACCCGCAGGAGCCAGAACTGCGGGGTCTCCACCGGGACGCGCGTCCGGGGGTGGCGGAGCAGGTAGCGGTCGTACACGGTGCGGAGGCCGAAGTACTCGAAGCGGTGATCATTGAGCGGGTCGATCACGGCGTCGAGCAGGTCGGCGTGGTCGGCCACGAAGACGGCCGTGGGGTCGCCGATCAGGCCCAGGGCGTGGCCTTCCTTGATCGACCGGCTGAACGTGTCGGCGTCGACCTCCTTCTGGATGTACGCCGCCAGCAGCCGTGCGGCCAGCCGGGAGTACTGCGGCTCCTCGCCGATCATCTCGGCGGCGGTCTGGATCGACAGACGGTCGAGTTCGGCGGTGGTGGCGCCGTCGTACAGGCCGCTGATGGTCCTGGTGGCGACCCGGAGCGGCTCGACGTCGGCCAGCCCGTCGGAACAGCTCTCGACGGCGCGCACGATCCTGGTCACGTCGACCGGTTCGAGCGATCCGTCACGCTTCTTGATGCGCATCCTCGTCCTCTCCTCGCGAACTCACCGAGGCGCGCGGGCACGAGGGCACCGGGCGGGGCCGTCCCACGCGGCCTCGGTCCACACGCGATTGGCAGGTCTTCGGACTCGTGGGCGCGCTCTTGCGAGCTCCTACCGGCCGTCGCTTCCCAGGCCCTCGAAAGGCCCAGTGCTCGTTGACGGCTTCCGTTCCCACTCACCGCTGCGGGGCAGTCCCGGATTCCCACCGGGTTCCCTCTTACGACGTCCCGGCTGGCGGTCGGGGCGAACCAATGCGTGGGACACCATATCTGGGATCGTTCTCGGCTGTCACATCAACATGTGGTGTGCCGCACCCCCGGAGGAATCCCCCTTACCAAGGTGCGCGCAGGATGGAGTGATGGAGTCCGAACGGAAAACCTGCACCGTACGGCTGGTCGGCGGGCCCACCGCGCTGCTGGAGATCGGCGGTCTCCGCCTGCTCACCGACCCGGCCTTCGACGGCCCCGGCCCCATCGCCAGCGGCACCCGCACCCTCATCAAGACCACCGGCCCGGCCATCCCGCTCACGGAGCTGGGCGATCTCGACATCGTCCTGCTCTCCCATGATCAACATGCCGACAACCTCGACCGTTCGGGTCGCGCCCTGCTCGACGAGGTGCCGGAGGTCCTCACCACCCCCGAGGCCGCCGCCCGGCTGGGTGAGGACGTCACCGGCCTGCCACCCTGGGAGCACCAGACCTTCGAGAGGCCCGACGGCGGCTCGCTCCGCATCACCTGGGTGCCGGGCCGGCACGGTCCCCCGGGCACCGAAGATCTCACCGGGACCGTCACGGGTTTCGTGCTGACCGCCTTCGACCTACCGGCGATCTACGTGAGCGGGGACAACGCCGACCTCGACTCGACCCGCGAGATCACCGAACGCCTCGGCCCGATGGACGTGGCCATCTTCTTCGCCGGGGCCGCCCGGACCCCGCTGCTCGACGGCTTCCTGACCTTCACGGCCGAGGAGATCGTCGAGGCGACCTTGATCACCGGGGCGGAGGTGGTCATCCCCGTCCACATGGAGGGCTGGCAGCACTTCACCGAGGGACCGGCCGACCTGTGGGACGCCTTCGAGAAGTACGAACTCGACGACCGGCTGGTGCTGCTGTCACCCGGCGACTCGGTCAGTTTCTAGTCACCGGTGACGGGGTTGCGGTCGAGCGCCTCCTCGGTGACCAGGAGGACGAGGGTGCCGGGATCGTCGTGGAACCGGACGGCCCCCCAGACGTGCCAGTCAGGGCCGGCCTCCTTCCGGATCGGCCCCGTCCCCCAGCCCCCGGGGTTGCCCGGCGGAATGCCGATGACCATGAACTCGACGGCCTCCTCCCGCAGCCCGGACAGCACCTCGCCGACGGTCCGACCCTCGATGCCGGGCACGTCCGCGAACCGGAACGGCTCCTCGATCATCCTTCCGTCGAAGGGCGGTTCCGGCACGAGTTCGCACGCCGCCACCGGCCCCCGGTAGACCAGGGTGCTCACGCTCCCGCCCGCGCCGACGGTGAAGACGATCGTCTGGTCGGGCTTGAGCAGCTTGCCGTCGATGCGCATCGTGAAGACCGGGCCGTCCTGGGGGAGCGAGTAGAGGCCCGGCGCGGGGTCGAGGACGGTCTCGCCCCTCGGCTCCCGGCACCAGTGACCGGCCGGCACGCCGTCGACCATGGCCGACACCCCCAGACTGGCCAGATCGGCCCGCAGGCCGCTGACGTCGCCGAAGTCATGGATCTTGATCCAGACGACGCCGTCGGCGTCCTTGGTGACGGCGTAGGAGGGCGAGCCGGCCTGGAGGAGCGCGACTCCGGCCACCGCGGTCGCTCCGGCGAGAGCCAGCCCGAGCTGCCTGATCCTGCCGGTCGGCTTCCGCGCGGTGACCTGGGCCAGCAGCGTCCGCGCCCCCGCGCCGGACGCATCGGCCCCAAGACGGCCGGGTTCGACCCTGGCCAGGGAAGCGATGAGGTGGTCGGTGTCGTTCACGGGGACCTTTCCGCCTGGAGGGCTGCCTTGTCGAGGAGGTCGGAGAAGCGGCGCCGGGCCCGGTGGAGCCGGATGCGGACCGCGTTACGGGAGATGCCGAGGACTGCGGCGATCTCCTCGTGCGACAGGCCCTCCCAGGCGACCAGGCCCAGGAGCTCCCGGTCATCGGCCCTGAGGGTCGCGAAGATCTCGTGGAGGGCGGTCAGTTCGACCGGGTCGGCGTAGAGGGCGGCCAGGTCGGCGTCGAGTTCGGCCAGGCGGGACCGCCGCCTCGCCTCGCCCCTGCGATGACCCGCCACGACGCGGCGGGCGATGCCGTACAACCAGAGCAGGGCCTCGTGGCCGAACGGTAATCGGGCGATCTTCCGCCAGGCGATCTCATAGGTCTCGGCGACCACGTCGGCGGCGTCGTGGGGGTTGGCACAGCGACGGGCGGCGTACGCGCTGAGGTGGCCGTATGTCTCGTGGTAGACCTGCTCGAACCGGGCCTGGCGTTCATCCACGTGCGTCCTTCGTCGGCGGGGCTGGGTACACCCTCTTCATGCGGGAAAGCGATCCGCCATTTCACTGAGACTGTCGTCGATCCGTACATGCGACGTCAGAGGGCCATATGGCCTGGCTGTCGTAGTAAACGTCACGGAAAGAGACGGAGAACACCTCGTAAGTAGCAGAATGTGCCATTTCCAAGGGATATGCGGTGGCACCATGCTCTGTGGAGACCATCTCCCCCAAGGAGCAGAACACCTGTGGCTAATCCCAGAGCACGCCGCCTGATCGCCGCGGCAGGTCTGTCGTTAGCGGTCGTGGCCACCCTCATGACCGCCCCGGCACCCGCGAACGCCCTTTCGAGCGACGTCGTCATCTCCGGCGTCTACGGTGGTGGCGGTAACTCGGGCGCGATCATCAAGAACGACTACATCGAGCTGGCCAACCTCACCGGCAGCCCGATCAACGTGTCCGGTTGGAGCGTTCAATACGCCTCTGCCGCAGGTGCCGTCTTCCAGATGACGAACCTGAGTGGAACGATCCCCGCCAACGGGAGGTACCTGGTCCAGCAGGCGGCGGGCGCCGGCGGCACCCTGAGCCTGCCGACCCCCGACGCCACCGGCTCGATCCCGATGTCCGGCACCTCCGGCGTCGTCGCGCTGGTCACCGCGCAGATCCCGCTGGTCGGCTGCGGCATCTCCTGCGCGACCGCCCCGAACGTCAAGGACCTCGTCGGCTACGGCGCCACCGCCAACGTCGAGACCCTCGCCGCCCCCGGCCTCAGCAACACGACGGCCGCCGCGCGGACCGGCTCGATGATCGACACGGACAACAACTCCGTCGACTTCACCTCCGGCGTGCCGAAGGCCACCAACTCCGCGGGCACCACGGTCACCGCGGGCGAAGATCCGGGCGGCCCGACCGACCCGACCCCCGGCGCGGTCCGGATCCACGACATCCAGGGCTCCGGCCGGATCTCCCCGATCGTCGGCCAGAACGTCACCAACGTGCCCGGCATCGTCACGGCCGTCCGCATCACCGGCAGCTCGCGCGGCTACTGGTTCCAGGACCCGTCGGCCGACGCCGACCCGCTGACCAGCGAGGGCCTGTTCGTCTTCACCGGCACGACCACTCCGGCGGTCGTCCCCGGCGACTCGGTGCTGGCCACCGGCCGCGTCACCGAATACCGTCCCGCGACCGGCTCGCAGTCGCTGACCGAGCTGGGCGGCACCGTCAACACCATCAAGCTGACCAGCGGCAACGCGCTCCCCGCGCCGGTGCCGGTCAGCCTGCCCGCCGTCTACACCAAGACGGGCTCCCTGGAGGCGCAGCCGCTCGAACCGTCCTCCTACGTCCTCGACTACCTCGAGGTCCACGAGGGCATGCGGATGACCGTCAACCAGAGCACCAAGCTGGTCAGCCCGGTCAACACCGAGTTCGGCGAGCTCTGGGTGACCTTCACCCCGAACCACAACGCCACCCCGCGCGGCGGCCACATCTACCTCGACTACGCCGACAACAACGCCGGCCGCTTCTTCATCCAGTCGCTGCTCGGCGCCCCCGCCGCCAACGTCGGCTCGACGCTGGCCGCCGGCACCACCGGCGTCATCGACTACCAGAGCTTCGGCGGCTACGTCCTGCAGGCCACCCAGCTCGGCGCCATCACCGAGGGCGGCCTCAAGCGCCAGAAGGTGACCGCCGCCAAGAAGGCCGGCGACCTGTCGATCGCGACGTACAACGTCGAGAACCTGACCGTCGGCGACCCGGCCGCCAAGTACGCGCGCCTCGCCGAGGCCGTCGTCACCAACCTCGGCACGCCCGACATCCTGGCCCTCGAAGAGATCCAGGACAACAACGGCACCGCCACCGGCGTCGTCGCGGCCGACCAGACCATGGCCAAGTTCATCGCCGCCATCGTCGCGGCCGGCGGCCCGACCTACGACTGGCGCTCGATCGACCCCAACGAGGGCACCGACGGCGGCGCCCCCGGCGGCAACATCCGCCAGGTCTTCCTGTTCAACCCGGCCCGCACCACCTTCGTGGACCGTCCGGGCGGCGACGCCAACACCGCCGTGACCGTGCTGCGCGAGCGTCCGACCAGCAACCAGGTCTACCTGTCGGCCTCGCCCGGCCGCATCAACCCTTCCAGCTCCGCCTGGGCGTCCAGCCGCAAGCCGCTCGTCGGTGAGTTCCTGTACGACGGCAACAAGCAGCTGTTCGTCATCGCCAACCACTTCAACAGCAAGGGCGGCGACCACCCGCACTCGGCGGCCGTCCAGCCGCCGGTCCGCACGAGCGAGGTGCAGCGCGTCGCCCAGGCGACCGAGGTCCGCAACTTCGTCGCCGACCTGGCGGCCAAGTCGGGCAACCAGGCCCGCGTCGTGGTCCTCGGCGACATCAACGACTACCAGTTCTCGCCCACCCTGGCGACGCTGACCGACAACGGGTCACTGCTCAAGGCCCTGATCAACGACCTGCCCGCGAACGAGCGGTACAGCTACATCTTCGACGGCAACTCGCAGACGCTGGACCACATCCTGGTGAGCCCGAACATCAAGGGCTACGCCTACGGCGTGGTGCACATCAACGCCGAGTTCGCCGACCAGGCCTCCGACCACGACCCGCAGATCCTGCGGATCCTGACGGGGTGCAACACGGAACCGCTGCCCGAGCGGTGCCGTCCCGGCAGCCCGGTCGTGGACGTCGAGTAACACCTTGAAGTAAGAAGCGCCCGTCCTCTCTGCAGGGGGACGGGCGTTTCGGTGTTTTACGGGAGGTCTTCGCGGAGGCGACGATAAGGGATATCGGGGCCCATATAGCGGAGCCACTCTTCATCTGTCAGGTTCTTGGTTAAGCGCGCTATGGACTGTGCAATAAGTGTGCGTGGATTTGCCGCCCATAGACGTACCGATCCGTCCGCACTGGCGTAGCCAAGCGACTTCCATCAGGGCTGAACACAACCGACCGCACCACACGATCGTGAGCTAGCTGGGCCAATTGTGATCTCGAGTCGGCATCCCATAACCATGCCGACCTGTCGCTGTCGGCAGTCGCCAGTCGACGCCCATCAGGGCTGAATGACACCGCTCGCACCTCACCCGAGTGAGGCAACTGGATCAGCTCTGTTCCGGCGTGCGCATCCCATACCCGCTTATGTGGCCAAAGCGCTCGTCCTGTCCCTCGGAGGATGAGCACTTTCATCCACGGTTTGGGCCAGCCCATGGCGCCAGAGCTCACTCCGAGAAAGCGCCACCGTAGCGGTGAGGACCTCGGTGACGATGAGGGAGACTCGGACCAGAGCACGACTTGGCTTCACCTGTTATCCCGCTTGTCTAGCGGAAACATCGGCGGAAGCGCGTGGTCACACAGGTCGGCTAAGCTCGCCGTCGCCGCATGGAGGCCGGCGAGGTCAGGCAATCTCAGTAGCGCACGGAACTCTGGAGCAGGGGCGGGTAGACGATCGAGGGTTCGCCGTCGACGGTCGTCCCGGCGAACTGGAGCATCGCGCGGGTCTCGCCGTTGACCGCCGCCGGATAGCCCAGCGTGGGGGCCGAGACCTCGTCCAGGATCTTGATCTGCTCCGGTGCCAAGGTCACGTCGAGCCCGGCGAGGTTGCTCTCCAGGTGGCCGACCCGGCGCGCCCCCACGATCGGCACCACCGTCCCGGGGCGGGCGCGGAGCCAGGCCAGCGCGACCGCCGCCGAGGGCGCGCCGACCGAGTCGGCGACCTCGGCCAGGGTGTCGATGACGCGGTAGTCCTCCTCCGAAGGGCCGCCCACGTAGCTCGTCCGGGCCGAGTCGGTGACCTCCGCGCCGCGCCGGTACTTGCCCGACAGGAAGCCGTTCTTCAAAGGGCTCCACGGTGTCAGGGCCAGGCCCTGGTCCAGGGCCAGCGGGGCGATCTCGCCCTCCACCGTTCGGGCCAGCAGCGAGTATTCGACCTGGAGGGCGATCAGGGGAGTCCAGCCCCGGAGCAGCGCCATGGTCTGGGCCTGGGCGATCACCCACGCGGGGGTGTTGGAGAAGCCGATGTAGCGGATCTTCCCGGCGCGCACCAGGTCGTCGAGAGTGCGCATCGTCTCGTCGACCGGGGTGTTGCGGTCCCAGTTGTGGAGCCAGTAGAGGTCCAGGTAGTCGGTCTGGAGGCGGCGGAGGCTCTCGTGGAGCTGGGCGATGATGGCGCCCCGGCCCGCGCCGCCGCCGTTCGGGTCGCCCGGGTGCATGTTGCCGAAGAACTTCGAGGCCACGACCGTGTGGGACCGCAGGCCCGGTCGCGCCGCGAAGTAGTCGCCGAGGATCTTCTCCGAGTGGCCGTTGCTGTAGAAGTTGGCCGTGTCGACGAAGTTGCCGCCTCGGTCGAGGTAGGCCGCCAGGATCTTCTCCGACTCCTCGACGTCGCAGCCGGCGGAGCCGGGGTCGTCGCCGAAGGTCATCGCTCCCAGGGCGAAGGGGCTGACGCGGAGGCCGGAGCGGCCGAGGGTGACGTAGTGGTCGAGCGGCATGATCGTGCTCCTTTCGGTTCCTCTCCATCGAAGCGCTGAGCTGGGCGTTCAGATAGAAGGATCCGATCGACCTCTTGCACGATCCTGCTACGGACGGGACCTCAGGCGGATGACCGGCAGTTCCCGGTCGGTCTTCTCCTGGTATTCGGCGAACCTGGGCGACCTGGCGACGATCTCCTTCCAGGCCTGCTCGCGTTCGGCTCCGTGGAGCTGGTCGGCGGTGACGTCGTGGGTCTTGCCCGCCAGTTCGATTCTGACCTGGTCGGGGTGGGCGGCCAGGTTGTAGTACCACGCCGGGTTGCCCGGAGCGCCCGCCGCCGAGGCGACGATCAACCAGGTTCCGTCGGGGCCGGGGAACCACCCGACGGGGGTGGAGCGCGGCTGGCCGGTCTTGCGGCCGACGGTCGTGAGGACCAGGGCGTCGAAGCCGCCGAAGGCAGCGCCTCTTCTGCGGATGCGGCGGGCCATCAGGCGGTTGATCCAGATGAGGAACCGGCCGGTGGGCTGGCGGCTGCCGCGGGTTCCGGCCGGGGTGTCGAAGGCCATGTCACACCTCAATAGTTAATGGCACGTACTGTACGCAATGTTAACTATATGCAGCATGTACCGTTGTGTCCATGAACGACGTCGCCATCGGGCTGGTCCAGCTCTCCGGGCTGGTGCAGGGCCTGTACGCGCGTGTCTCGCAGCGTCACGATCTGACCCCCGTACAGGCGAAACTGCTCTGTGTGCTGCTGGAGGGGCCGCGCGGGATGGCCGAGCTGGCCGGATACTTCGGGGTCGAGAAGGCCGCGCTGACCGGGCTGATGGACCGGGCCGAGAAGCGGGGGCTGGCTCAGCGGGAGCCGGTGCCGGGAAACCGGCGGGCGCTGACGGTGACGCTGACCGAGGAAGGGCGCCGGGCGGCGACGGACTTCTCCACCGACGTCCACGCCGAGCTTGAGGCGCTCGTGGCCTCGCTGACGCCTGAGGGGCGACGGCATTTCGAGCTGGCCATGGCCGAGATCATCGAACGGTGCGGGGGCAGGGGCTGCTGAGCCCTCACTCGTCGCGGATCTGGGCCAGGCCGGTCGTCAGGTAGTCGACGAAGAACGGGTTGTGCAGGGCGAAGCTCGATCTCCGGGAGCGGATGAGGTCGATCGCGTCGTCGAGGGCGTACCCGAGGAGGAGCAGGGTCTGGGCCACGACGAGGCCCGAGCGGTTGTAGCCCGCCCTGCACCTGACGAGCACCCGCCGCTCGGCGCGGATCGCGTCGGCGGCGACGTCGGCCATGGTCAGGACGGTGGCGATCTCGGCCGCGGTGAGCGGGCCGTCGGGGACGTGGCACACCCGGTGGAAGACCGACTCGGGCGGGCCGTGGCCCTCCAGGGAGATCATGCTGACGACCACGTCGAATTCGTCGGCCACGACCACGGGTGACAGCACCCCGGAGCCGTCATTGCGGAAATGGCCGCCCATGAACAGGCCGGGGATGATTTCGTGCCACGGTTCTTCGGCGTACGGTGCGCCGTGAATTCTGGGCTCCATTCCGCCATTCTGCCGCCAAGGGCCACAAAATCAGCGGGGGAACTCCGAGCAGCGGAAAGAGCCGAAATTCTCCCGCTCCCTGCGCACCTCCACCGTGACCGCGTCGGAGTCGATGTTCGAGCGGGCGGCCAGGGCGGCGGCGGCCGTGCAGGTGAGCTGGCCGAGCCACAGCGTGCGGTCACGCTGGCCGGGCACGGCCTCCCTCGGCGCGGGGACCGGGACGGCGACCGACGTGGGCAGGTCGACGGTGATGCGGACCTTGGCGTCGTCGGAGGTGACGCGGCCGACGGCGCCGATCCAGGTGTCGAGTTCGGTGCCGAGGCCGAGGCGGCGTTCCTGCTCGCTCGGGCCGTCGACGAGGAGGTTCAGGGTCTCCTTCAGCGACGGCCACGCCATCGGGCGGGTGACCGCGCGCAGCCGCTGGCCCGACACGAAGTAGAGCCGCATGCTGGGCTGGAAGCCGCTGGCGGGTTCGCCGCCGTCGTGGACGCCGGTCGGGCTGATGCCGCAGCCGGCCACCAGCAGGGAGAGCACCAGGAGCACGCGTTTCATGAAAGGTTCCTCGGCAGCGTCAGGCGGAACACCGCGCCGCTCCCGGGGCGGTTGCCGGCCTCGATGTCGCCGCCGTGCAGGCGGGCGTTCTCCAGGGCGATGGCCAGGCCGAGGCCGCTGCCGTCGGATCTCGTGCGGGCGGCGTCGGCCTTGGAGAAGCGGTCGAAGACGTGGGGGAGCAGGTCGGGGGCGATGCCGGGGCCCGAGTCGGCGACCTCGATGACGACGTCTCCCGTCAGCGCGACCGTCACGGGCTTGGCGCCGTGTTTCAGCGCGTTGCCGACCAGGTTGGCCATGATGACGTCGAAGCGGCGCGGGTCGAGGCCGATCCGGACGCCCGGGTCGATGTCCACGGTGACGTCGGAGGTCCAGCCCCGGGTACGCAGGCTCGCCGCCACCGCCTCCGCGACGTCCACGTCGTCGACGACGAGCCCGACCGCGCCCGCGTCGAAGCGGGAGATCTCCATCAGGTCCTCCACGAGTTTCACCAGGCGGCCGACCTCCAGGTTCAGCAGGCGGGCCGCCTCCGGGAGGTCGCCGTCGAGGCGGCCGGCCTCCTCCTCGATGACGTCGGCCATGGCGAGGATCGAGGCCAGCGGGGTGCGCAGTTCGTGGGAGACGTCGGCGACGAACCGGCGGGCGTTGCCCACGCTGGTCTCCAGGGCGGCGGCGGTGGCGTTGAAGGTCTGGACGAGCCGGGCCAGTTCGTCCCGCCCGGTGGCCTTGAGCCGGGTGTCGAGTTCCCCGGCGCCCAATCGGCGGGCGGCGCGGTCGAGGTCGCGTACCGGCCTGAGCACTCCACCGGCGGCGACCAGCGCGAACAGCACGGCCAGCAGCAGCACGGGCAGGACGCCGTTGCGCGCGGCGGCGACCAGCGCCTCCTGGTCGGCGGCCTCGGCGTGGAGCGAGGAGATCAGGTAGACCTCGACGCCCGACGGTGTCCCCTCACGGCGGAGCAGCACGGGCGTGCCCACCACCAGGTAGGGATCGCCGTCGTGGACGACCCGCTGGTAGACCAGCCGCTGTTCGGCGGTGACGCGACGGCGCAGGTCGGGGCCGAGGGGCGCGGTTCCGTCGCCGGACGCGATCAGGCCCGAGTCGCCGTAGACGGCCACCCCGGTCGCGTCGAGGAACGCGGGGGCGACGCCGTTGGCCAGCTGCTGGAGCGCGGCCCGCGACGGCGGGTGCTGCATGTTCTCGGTCAGGGTCGACACGCGGAGCCGGAACTCGTTGACGACCGACCATTCGGTCCGGGTCAGCATGAGGTCGCGGGCCTGCTTGTAGACCAGCCCGGCCGCCGTCAGCGCGCTCAACCCGGCGAGCACCGCGAACACCACGACCAGCCGGGCGCGCAGACCCCTCACAGTGACTCGATCACAGGGGCCCGAACCGGTATCCGAACCCTCGCACGGTCTGCACGAACCTCGGCTGCGCCGGGACAACCTCGATCTTGGTGCGCAACCGCTGCACACAGGCGTCCACCAGCCGCGAGTCGCCGAGGAAGTCCAGGTCCCATACCGATTCGAGCAACTGCTGGCGGCTGAACACCTGCCCGGGAGAGGCCGACAGCTCCAGCAGCAGCCGCAGCTCCAGCGGGGGCAGCACGAGGGACACCCCGTTCTTCACGACCGTCAGCGAGGCCCGGTCGATCACCAGGTCGCCGTAGGTCTCCTGCCCGGCCTCCAGGGGCGCGGCCCACCGCCGCAGCACCGCGCGGATGCGGGCCTCCAGCACGCGCGGGCGCACCGGCTTGACCACGTAGTCGTCGGCGCCCGCCTCCAGGCCGCTGACCACGTCGAGGTCGTCGCCCCGGGCGGTGAGCATGACGATCGGCAGATGGCCACCGGCTCTGATCCGGCGGCACACCTCGAAACCGTCCAGGCCGGGCAGCATCAGGTCGAGCACCACGATGTCCATCGTCGTCTCGCGGAGCCGCCGCAGGCCCTCCTCGCCGGTCCCGGCGGTGGCCACCTCGTGGCCGTGGCGGCTGAGGGACAGGCGCAGTCCTTCGCGGACGGACTGGTCGTCCTCGATGAGCATCACTCTGGCCACGTGACCCAGTATCCGGCTTGATCAGCGCAAACACTGACTAAAGCGACGTTCATTACACGCTCATGACATTCCGCTCATGGTCCGCGCACATGCCGCTGCCAGGCTCCCGGGTCGAGACCTAGGAGGATGTATGCGCTTCACTCTGGCCGCCATCGGCCTGGCCGTGGCCACGCTGAGCTTCGCCGCCCCGGCCGCCGCCGCGCCGTCGCCCGCGCCTGCCGAGCGGGCCCGGACCGCCGCGTCACCCGCTCCCGCGCCGGTGCCGTCGCGCGGGGTCAGCCGTCCCGTGCCCGACGGCGCTCCGGAGACCGGCGGCGGTCTGCCGGTCGGCGTTCCGCTGGGCGGGGCCCTTCTCGTGGCGGGGGCCGCGACGGGCCTGATCGCCGTGCGGCGTCGCAGCGCGGCGTGAGCCGCAGGGTCCTCGGGCTGGCGGCCGCCACCCTCACCGCGACCGGGGCCCTGCTCGCGGGCGGCGCCTTCCTGCCCAGGGAGACGCCGCCCGTCCCACCCGTCGTGGAGTCGGTCGCCCTGCCGTCGAAGCCTTCGAAAACCGATCTCCCCAGGTCACGGCCGGTCCGGCTGGACGTCGGGAGCATCGGCGTCCACACCGCTCTGATCATGCTCGGGCTCCGGGCCGACGGCACCGTGCAGGTCCCGGAAGCGCCGCAGGACGCCGGTTGGTACGAACCCGGCTACGCCCCCGGCGAGCCCGGTGCGGCGGTGATCCTCGGGCACGTCGACGGCGGCGGAAAGCGCGGGGTCTTCTACGACCTCGGCCGGATGCGACGCGGCGACGCCATCGCCGTCACCCGCGCCGATGGGAAGGTCGCCCGGTTCGAGGTCACGTCGGTGGAGCGGGTGGCCAAGAAGAAGTTCCCCTCGAACAGGGTGTACGGCCCCACCGGCCACCCCGAGCTGAGACTGGTCACCTGCGGCGGCACCTTCGACGCCGCCACGGGCCACTACCGCGACAACGTCATCGTCTACGCGTCCCTCATCGGCGCGTAGTACACCGCGTAGACGACGAAGGCCACGAGCACCGCGATCGACACGACCGTGGCCCCGGCGAACACGGCCCGCACGCCCCAGATCTCGGCCGCCCCTCCGGCCAGGGCGGCGGTGACCGGGATCACCCCCCAGCTGATCATGCGGGACGCGGCGTAGATGCGTCCGAGCAGGTCGGGCGGGGAGAGGTTCTGCCGGATCGTCGCGACGAGGATGCGCCAGACGCTCGACCCGGCCCCCGCCGTGATCGCCCCGGCCGCCACCGCCCAGACCGGCGCGTCGACCGCGACCGGCAGGACGAGCAGCACCGTGCCGACGGCGTCGGCGATGAGCAGGCGGGTCGTCCCGAACCGCAGCCGCAGGCGTTCGACCACGGCCGACGCGATCAGCCCGCCGACCGCCATGCCGGTCAGGATCAGGCCGTAGTGGGCGGGGGTGAGGCCGAGCGGGCCGGGAGCGACGGCGTACACGACGAACAGCGCCGTCGAGACGGCCCACGGGATGTTCATCGCCGCCGTGAACAGGGTCAGCGTGCGCACGACCGGCTGCCGCCACAGATGCCGGAACCCGGCGACGACCTGGGTGTTCCCGCTGCTCACCGGCCCTTTGCGCAGGGCCATGAGGGCGAGGCCGGCGACGGCCAGGGCGTAGAGTCCGGCGCTCAGACCGGTCGCCAGCGCCAGGCTGACGGCGGCCAGCAGACCGGCCAGGGGCGGCCCGGCGAGCTGGTTGGTGAGGTTGATCGTCGCCTCGATGCGGGCGTTGGCCCGGTTGCGGCCCTCAGGCCCGACGACCATGGGGATCGTCGAGGTCAGCGCGGTGTCGGCCAGCGTCTCGGCCGCGCCGAGCAGCACCGCCGCGCCGAGCAGCAGCTCCAGCGAGAGCGTCCCGGTGAGGAGGGCGGCGGCGACCCCGGCTAGCAGCGCCGCCCTCCCCAGGTTGACCCCGCCGAGCAGCAGCCGCCGGTCGACGCGGTCGACGATCCAGCCGGCGTGCAGGCCGAACACCGGCCAGGCGAGGGTGAGCGCGGCGGTGACCGCCGCGACGCCGCCGGGTGACGCGCCGACCCCGAGGGCCAGCAGCGGCAGCACGAACAGGGCGATCCCGTCGCCGAGGTTCGCCGCGCCGGTGCCGAACCACAGGGCGTGGAAAGACCGTCCCATCCGACTCTTACCTTTCAAAGGCATTTGAACGGTCATAGCCTGAAGGGAGACGCTCTCACCTGTCAACAGTGGTTGAATGGTGAGATGACAGAGGTCGAGCTGGTGGGCAACGCGTTCTGCCTGGACTTCGCGAACACGGTCAACGCCCGCCCGGTGGCCCGGCGCGACTGGCTCGCCACCGAAGAAGGGGCGCTGACCTGGGCCGCCGCGACCGGACATCCCCTCGACGAGGTGGGCGACCTGGCTGCCGCCCGCGACTTCCGCGAGACGGTGTTCCGGGTCTTCCAGCCCGTGGCCCACGGCGAACAGGCCCCTCAGGACGACCTCGACCGGATCCTCGCGGTCCACGGCGCGGGCGTGCTCCACGCGCGGCTCGACCGCGACTACCGGCTGACCTGGCCCCCGCCCCGCACGGTCGAGGTCCTGGTGTGGGAGGCCGCCGCCTCGGCGGTGGAGCTGCTCACCCACGGCCCGCTCGACCGGCTCGGCGAGTGCCCGTCGTGCTGCTGGGTGTTCCTGGACGTCAGCAAGAACCGCCGCCGCAGATGGTGCAGCATGACCACCTGCGGCAGCCGCGACAAGTCACGCCGCTACTACGCGGGCCGGGGTTAGGCCCGCTGGAAGCGCGCTCCCCACTCCCTCACCCGTTCGCCCAGCTCCGGCGGGCTCAGGACCTGGAAGTCCGCCTCCACGATCCCGAGGGCCATCGTCGGCCAGTCGAGCGAGTTGGTCGTCATGACCATGCGGCACCGGGCGGGGCCCAGCGGCTCGACCGTGCACCACCGCCCGATCCGTTCCCGCACGAAATCGGCCGGGGCCTCGATCAGCGCCTCGACCGTGTGGAGGCTGGGCGGGCTGCTCTCCAGCGCGGACTTCACGAACGCGGCGGCGTCGGCGGCCGGGAGCTCCCTCGGCCGGAACCGGGTGCCGGTCCGCTCCGGCCCGGTCATCCGGTCGACGCGGAAGCTGCGCCAGTCGTGCCTGGTCAGGTCGTAGGCGACGAGATACCAGCGGTAGCCGGTGCAGACGAGCCGGTGGGGCTCGGTCAGCCGCTCGGAGCGGCGTTCGTCGGCCGCGGTGTAGGAGAAGCGGAGCTGCTCCTGGTCGCGGCAGGACAGCGCGACCGCCGTCAGCACGTCGGGATCGATGCCCGCCCGGGGCGATCCGCTCCAGCCGCTCGGCACGGTCATCGTGCGCAGCGCCTCGACCCGGTGCCGCAGCCGGGCCGGCATGACCTGGACGACCTTCGCGAGCGCCCGTACCGACGACTCCGCGATCCCCTCGACGGCGCCCTGCGCGGCGGCCTGGAGCCCCACGGCCAGCGCGACCGCCTCCTCGTCGTCGATCACCAACGGCGGCAGGGCGGCCCCGGCGGCGAGCTGGTAGCCGCCGTCGACGCCGCGCTGCGACTCGACCGGGTAGCCCAGCTCGCGCAGCCGGTCGACGTCGCGGCGCAGGGTCCGGACCGAGACGCCGAGCCGTTCGGCCAGTTCGCCGCCGAGCCAGTAGCGCCGGGTCTGGAGCAGGGAGAGCAGTCGCAGCGTCCGGTTGCTGGTGTTCGCCATAGGACAGATTCTGGCCGTCGTACAGGACAAGAAGTGACCGCTATTGGCCTCAGACTGGATTCATGGACGAACGAGACGACCTGATCGCGACTCTGAAGAAGCACCGCGGCTTCCTGCGGCACACCGCCAAGGACCTGACCGACGAGCAGGCGGGTCAGCGGACCACGGTGAGCGAGCTCTGCATCGGCGGCCTGGTCAAGCACGTCACGTCGGTCGAACGCGGCTGGGCCGAGTTCATCGTCGAGGGCCCGAAGGCGATGGGCGACTTCACCCAGATGACCGAGGCCGACTGGCAGCGCCGCGCCGACGAGTTCCGCATGCTGCCCGGCGACACCCTCACCGGCGTTCTGGCCGAATACGAGAAGGTGGCCGCGCAGACCGACGAACTCGTCGCCGGCCTGCCCGACCTCAACGCAACTCAGCCGCTGCCCAAGGCCCCCTGGTACCAGGAGGACGCCTGGACGGCCCGGCGCGTGCTGCTGCACATCATCGCCGAGACCGCCCAGCACGCCGGGCACGCCGACATCATCCGCGAGGCCATCGACGGCCAGAAGTCGATGGGCTAGAAGTCGTCGGCGGTCCGGATCCGGTCACGCACCCACACGCCGGCCTCCTTCAGCCGCGTCGTCCCCGTGTACGGCCCGCTGCCGCAGGTCCCCGTGGTGAAGACGGCGCCCGTGCGGAAGTCGTCGGAGAAGTTCCAGTTGACCCAGCTGACCTTCTTCTGGGCCATCAGGTCGATGTACTGCTGCGCCCTGCTGAAGTTGTTCGGCCCGTCACCCGAGGCCTCCTGGGTGCCCATCTCCGACACGAACATCGGCAGCAGGTCGGCGGCCCTCGACAGGGCGTTCAGGTACTGGGTGCCGTGCGAGGCCGCGTAGAAGTGGAACGTGTACATGATGTTGGTGCCGGTGACCGGGTTGGCGCGGATCGTGTCGGTCTGGTCGCCGGGGCCGGAGATACCGAGCGACGACCACGCCGGGGTGCCGACCAAGATGGGGGCGTCGGGGTCGTACTGGCGGATGGTCGGGACCAGCGAGTTGGCGTAGTTGCGGATGACCGACCAGGTGACCGAGTCGCCGTTGGGCTCGTTGGCGATCTCGTACAGGACGTTCTTCTTGGCGTTGTGCCGCTGGGCGATCTCGGTGAAGAACGTCCGGGCCCTGGTCAGGTTGTAGTTGGGGTCGCCCGGGGTGAGCATGTGCCAGTCGACGATGGCGTACATGCCCCGGGCGCTGGCCATCTCGATGAGGCTGTGGACGCGGTCGGTGTAGAGACGCGGGTTGGTCTCGTAGCCGCCCTCCTGGATGTACATGGAGATGCGCAGGACGTCGGCCTTCCAGTCGGTGGCCAGGGCGTCGAGCGAGGCGCTGTTGAGACACTGGTTGTACCACTGGATGCCGTGGCTGCTCATGCCTCTGAGCTGGATCTGCTTGCCGGCCTCGTTGCAGAGCTTCACGCCGCAGACCCGGAGCTGGCCGTTGGCGGCCACCGGGGTGCCGCCGCCGGTCGACGACTCGGTGTAGACCTCGAACTCCCAGAGGGAGTAGCCCCACTGGGTGCCGCGCGCGGTGCCGTACATGCGGATGTAGCGGCCGGAGCCGGAGACGGTGAGGTCGTCGGTCCCGCCGTCGCCCGTGGTGGTCGAGTAGAGCGGCGACGACCAGGTGTTGCCGTCGGCGGAGGTCTCGATCCGGTAGGCCTTGCCGAAGGCCGTCTCCCAGGTCAGCTTCACCCGGGAGATCGGGTAGCTGGCGCCGAGGTCGATCCTGATCCACTGGGGATCGCTGCCCTCGGCGGAGGCCCAGCGGGTGGCGGTGTTGCCGTCGACGGCCTTGCCCGGCTCCAGGCCGGTGCCCTCGACCGAGGAGGACGTGGTGGTCTTGCCTGCGGAGATGAGGACGGGTGCGGCCTGCGCCGGGGCGCTGACCGTGGTCAGGCCGGTCAGGAGGAGCAGGGCGACGAGCGAGCTACGTAACATAGGCGGCGCTCCTAGACTCAGGTTAGGAAGGTTTCCTAATTTGACGTGGAGCGTAAAGCGCCGTCAACGGTCACGCAACCACTTCGGGCCACCAGATGGTTGACAACGCAACGGATCGCGGTCGCTCGGCCACTGTCCGCTTCCTGGCACGATGTGCGCTTTATCCATGCCCACCAGCACGGATGTTGGCAATCCCTGACAGACGTGATCATGGGACGTGTACTTATGAGCGGAATGCGATAAATGTTCTGCCATGAAAACGAGGCTGCTTCGCTTTTTAAGCGCTCCTCTCCTCGCGATGTCCCTCCTGCTTTCGGTCTTCGGCGCGCCGGCGCGTGCCGCGACCGACCAGCAGCTCGCGGATGAGTGGCTGTCCACCTGGAAGACGTACTGCTTCACCAAGGTCGCCAACCCCCTGCCGGAAGGCCGGGCGCGCGCGTCCCAGAGCATCTCCATCACCATCAACGCGTCCCGCGCCGAGGTCTTCGAGGCCTACTCGAACTTCAACAACCACATCGGGGCCAACCCGGTGCTTGAGCGGGTGGTCACCCACAGTGACACCACCCACGCGGGTGTGCGGACCAAGAAGCTCACGGCCATCGAGGTCATCCCCTTCGACCCGGCCCCGATCACCCTGAACACGCACGCGCGCCAGCAGCTCTACCTGGGCGACTTCTATTACACGGTCGACTCGTGGTCCACGGGCTACATCGTGACCCACCAGAAGATCACCTTCGAGAAGATCAGCGGCAACAAGACCAAGGTGACCGAGAACCTCACGTTCGAGACCCCCTCGGAGCTGATCGACCTCGCGCTGGCCTCCGGCGTGCAGGCGCACCAGGGCATCCAGTCGGTCCTGAAGCAGCGGATCGAGAGCGGCGCCCTCTAGACCCCTCTCGACCGAGCGGCGACCGCCACCTGGCAGCGGTCGCCGTCCACCGTTTTGATCTTTCTCCCGGCGGAGAAGATCCAGGTCATGGACGGTATGGGGCGAAGGGCACTACTCGCGGGCGGCGCGTCCCTCGCGCTCGGGGGCTGCGTCTCCACGACCGGGACGACCCTGCGGGCGGTGCCGGTGTCCACCGCGTCCCAGGCCTACCCCGGCACGCCGAAGGCCGCCTTCGACCGGCTGATGACGGGCAACCGGCGCTGGGTGACCGGGGCCCTGCAGCATCCCGACCGCGACCCGACCCGGCGCGAACTGCTCGCGGCCAAGCAGAAGCCCTACGGGGTGGTGCTGGCGTGCATCGACTCCCGCGTCCCGCCCGAGCTCGTCTTCGACACCGGCCTGGGCGACCTGTTCGTGATGCGCACCGGCGGCCAGGCCGTCGGGCCCGTGGTGACGGGCTCGGTCGAATACGGGCCGATGACCGGCGGGACCCCCCTGATCGTGGTGCTGGGGCACCAGCGGTGCGGGGCGGTGGAGGCGGCGTACACGGCTCTGAAGGACGGCAAGCCCCTGCCCGGGAACCTCCAGGCGATCGTCGAGGCGCTGCGGCCCGCCTACGAGCAGACCGTCCGGGAGGGCAGCGCCGATCCCGTCGAGACGATGGCGAAGACCCAGGTCAAGCTGACGGCCGACGAGCTGCGCGGCAACCGGGACCTCGCGCCGCTGGTCGGCGGCGGGAAGCTGGCCGTGGTGAGCGCCTTCTACTCCCTGGACACCGGCCAGGTCGAGGTTCTGGACGGCGCTCCGTCCTGAGTCCTGCCATGATCGCTGGCATGACGACGCCCCCCGGCGACTACGCCTGGTTCTCCGGCTCCAACCTCGCGGAGGCCTTCAGTTTCATCTTCGTCCGCGGGCTCACGCCCGAGGAGCTCGTGGCCCGGATGGGCGGCCGGGTGGAGGACTTCACCTGGATGACGCTCGACGAGTCGATCCACGCGGGCTCCCGCCACGACTACAAGACCGAGTTCGTCGCGGTCACGAGCGTCGGCGGCTGGGCCTTCGTGGCGCAGTACAACAGCTGGCTCGCCTGCAACGACGACGTCACCGTGCCGCTGTCGGCGGGCACGAGCCTGGTCTCGCTCTACCGCCTCGACATCAAGGGCCTTGAGGACTTCCGCTGGATCGAGGACGGCGAGATCCGATTCGCGTTCCGGGCCCAGGACGGCTACTCCGAGGACGTCCCCGCCGAGCTCGTGGAGACCATGGAATCCATCGACGACGACTGGGACCTCCACACCGGGCCCGGCCTGGTGCTGATCGAGCGCATCACCGGGATCAGGCTCACTCCCGAGATCCTCGACGAGTCCCGCTTCCTCTCCGGCGTCCTGTCCTAGACCCCTGGCCATACCCGTAGGACTCGCGCGCCCCTTAAGGATGGGCCGTTCACCCCGTAAATTGTTGACCATCGGAAAGGTGGCCTAATGGACCTGGAAGCCCGCGCCTCCGACCAGGACCGGGAGACGACCGTCAGACGCCTGCAACAGGCGTTCGCCGATGGCCGCCTGGCCCCCGAGGAGCTGGAACAGCGCGTCGAGCGCGCCCTCACCGCCGTCTCCCACGGCGACCTGTTCTTCCTCACCACCGACCTGCCCGAACGCCCCGGCGAGGTGGTGACCATCTCGTCGAAGGCGAGCAAGATCACCCGTTCCGGCCAGTGGCGGGTCCCCCGGGTGCTGCGCATCGAGTCGGCGTACGGCCATCCCTACCTCGACCTGAGCGAGGCGCTGGTCGAATACCCGGAGATCGTCTTCGAGCTCCACCTGAAATACGGCTCCGCCGACATCACCCTGCCGAGGGGCGCGAGCGCCGACACCAACGACGTCCACTGCGAGTGGGGCAGCGTCCAGTCGCAGGTCGCGGCGGTCCCGACGCCGGGGCGGCTGCACCTGCGGGTGAGCGGCAAGTTCGGCTACGGCAAACTCCGCATCCGCTACGGCGGAGCCCGCAAGGTCCGCTGGTTCGGCCGCTGAGCGCGTGCCTGTCCCCGTCAGGGTGTGGCTGGCTCGCCGAGGGGCCGCGAATACTTGAGCCATGAACGCGAGACGGCAGCTCGGGGAGTTCCTCCAGACGAGGCGCTCCCAGCTCCAGCCCGAGGACGTCGGGGTGGCCACCTACGGTGACCGGCGCCGGGTCCCGGGACTGCGCCGGGAGGAGCTGGCGCTGCTGGCCGGAGTGAGCGCGTCCTACTACTCGCGGCTGGAGCAGGGCCAGGCGGCCAACGCCTCGCCCGAGGTCCTCGACGCCCTCGCCCAGGCCCTCCGCCTCGACGACGTCGAACGCCGCCACCTGCACGAACTGGCCACGCGCCGGAAACCCGCCACCCGGAGGCCCGCCGCGGAGAAGGTCAGCGCCGCGACCCGTCAGCTCGTCGCCGCGCTCGGCGGCGTGCCCGTGGTGGTGCTGGGCCGTCGCAGCGACGTGCTCGCCTGGAACCCCCTCGGCCGGGCCCTGTACGCCGGCCATCTGTCCCAACGTCCCAACATGGCCCGCCTGGTCTTCCTCGACGCCCACACCCGCGACCTCTACGCCGACTGGCCCGCCAAGGCCCGGGGCGTGGTCGCGACGCTGCGGATGGCCTCCGGACGCCATCCGGACGACCCGCAGCTCACCGCCCTGATCGGCGAACTGACCGTCAAGAGCCCCGAGTTCGCCACCCTGTGGGCCGACCACCGCGTCAAGACCGCAGGTGACGCCGTGTACGAGATGCGCCACCCCCTCGTCGGCACCCTCCACGTGACCCAGCACACCCTGCGTGTCACCGACGACCAGTCGGTGGTCGTCGCCACCACCGAACCCGGGTCACCCTCGCATGCCGCGATGACCCTGCTCGTCCACAGCGCGGCCACCGGCTTCTGATCCTCCTTCCCTGGCAGGCGCTCCGACCGGAGCGCCCGATGCCGCACGCCCTCATCCAGACAGGACCACCATGCGCAAGAGATTGCTCGCCCTCGCCCTCGCCACCGGGATCGGCCTGGTCACCGCGCCACCGGCCCACGCGGCGGGCTCCCGGATCGCGGTGCACTTCGACCTGGCCAAGGGCCAGCAGCCGGAGAACATCGCCTTGGCCCCCGACGGCACCGCCTACGTCACCTTCGCCGTCGCCCGGCAGGTGGCCGCCGTGACCCCCGGCGGCGCGGTGAAGATCCTGGCCACCCTCCCCGACACCGGCGCCGCCGCCCCGGTGCTCGGCTTCGCCCTCACCACCGGCATCGTCCGCCTGGCCGACGGCACCCTCTATTTCCTGTACGCCGGCGGCGACGCCGCCACCACCGGCCTCTACCGCCTGCCCCCGGGCGGGACTCCGCACCGCATCGCCGCCCTCCCCGCGAACGGCCTGCCCAACGGCCTGGCCTACGACGAGCACGCGAAGACCTTCTACCTGACCGACTCGGTCCTCGGCACGATCTCCACCGTCCCCCTGAAGGGAGGCCCCGCCAGAACCTGGTCGTCGGCCGATGAACTGACCGCGACCGGCTTCCTCGGCGCCAACGGCATCAAGATCCGGGACGACGCCGTCTGGGCCACCAACCTCGACAGAGGCACCCTGCTCCGCATCCCGATCAAGCACGGCCGCCCCGGTCCGATCCAGGTCAAGGCCACCGGCCTCACCGGCGTCGACGACCTCGCCTTCACCCGCGACGACCAGGTCATCGCGACCCTGAACGCCCCCAACAAGGTCGTCCGCATCGACCACCACGGCCACACCGAGACCCTGCTCACCACCGGCCTCCAGAACCCGACGTCAGTGGCCGTCCGCGGCCGGACCCTCTACGTCCTCAGCGCCGCCTACCTCACCGCCACCGACCCCAACCTCATCCTGGCCCGGCTCAGCAATTAGTCACCGATTTTGACTGTCATTAATCATGACTATATCGTGGCCGTTATGACGACGACAGTGGAAATCACCAGGTTCCGGGTCTCTTCCGAGCGCAGGAGCGACCTGCTGGCCGCCCGGGGCGGGATGATCGCCGACTTCCAGGCCGACCGTGCCGGGTTCCTGGGGGCCAAGCTGGTCGAACTGCCCGGCGGCGAGTGGGTCGACATCGTGGAGTGGCGATCCCCGGCGGACTTCGCCGCCTCCCGGGCCAAGGGCGGCAATCTGCCGGGGATCCAGGCCTTCTTCGCCGCGATCGACGAACTCGTCTCCTCCGAAGAGGGCACCGCCCACTGACCGATGCCATCAAAACCTACCTTCGCCTGGTTGAACCGCCCTTGCCACCCGCCCGCGTAGCGTCGGAGCCATGAGCGCAATCGAGGTTCGGGTACGCCGGGTCTACGAGGAGCCGGCCGACGACGACGGCACCCGGGTACTGGTCGACCGGCTCTGGCCACGGGGCCTGGCCAAGGCCACAGCCGGTCTGGACGAATGGTGCAAGGACATAGCCCCATCAGCGGAACTCCGGACCTGGTACGCCCACGACCCCGACCGCTTCGAGGAGTTCGGCCGCCGCTACCGGCGCGAACTGAAGGGCCCCGAGCGGGCGGCGGCCGTGTCGCATCTTCGCGAGATCGCCCACAGGGGCGTGCTGACCCTGCTCACCGCGACGAAGAAGGCGGACATCAGCGAGGCGGCCGTCCTCGCCGACGTGCTCCGATGACGGTCAGCCCTGTCCGGCGGCGATCAGGCCGAGGCCGGGGTGGCGGAGGTTGTGCCGGCCGGTGACGCCGAGGACGGCCTTCTTGATCAGGACCACCGGGCGTCCGGTGAGCACCCTTCCGCGTGGTGTGCCGTCCAGGTCGGTCGGCTGGAAGAGGCCGTCCCGTTCGCCGAGGCTGATGCACAGGGCGTCGGTCTTGACGCGGAGCGGCTTCGGGTCGCGTCCGGCCATGCGGGCGGTGATCGCGTGGAAGGCGCACGCGGCGGCCAGCCCGCCGGGGCCGCAGCCCATGCGGAGCAGGTGGCCGTCCTGGGTGTGCGCGGCGGCGGCGTCGCCGATGCCGTAGACCTCCGGGCGCGACCGGGAGCGCAGGGTGCCGTCGACGATCATGCGGCCTCGGCCGTCCACGGCCAGTCCGGCTTCGCGGGCCAGGCCGGGGACGGTGAAACCGGCCGTCCAGGCGACCGCGTCGGCGGTGACGTGGTCGCCGCCCTCCAGGGTCAGGCCGTCGGCGTGGACCTCGGCCACCCTGGCGTTCTCGTGCACCTTGACGCCCAGGCGGTCGAGGGCGCGGCGTACGTAGTCCTGGCCCCGGCCGGACAGTTCCCGGCCCAGGGTTCCGCCGGTGACCAGGCGGATCGTCCGGCCGGGGTGGGCCTCGGCCAGGGCGGTGGCGGTCTCCAGGCCGGTCGGCCCCGCGCCGACCACCGCGCCGGGGACGGCGTCCAGGTCGGCGTGGCTGCCCAGGGCGTCTCCGGGACGAACTCGATGCGCGGGGCGTACCGGCTGAGAGCGAGCAGGTAACGCAGGACCTGCTCCCGGCCGACCACCGGACGGCGCATCGCTGGCGCCTTGCCGCCGCCGTCGGCCCAGGCCACCACGTCCTCGGCCAGCATCCGCTCCAGCGCCGGCACGTCACCCGCCAGCGTGGCCGCCATGAACAGCTCCAGCAGTTCATGGCGCTTGTCCGGCGAGACGGTGAACCGGGGGCGCTCCTCGGCGACGTGGCGCTGGGCCCGGCGGTAGAGCTGCCGGGCGTGCGGCGCTCCAGCCGCTCCGGTGTCACGGACGCCAGCGTAACGAGCCGCCCCCTCGCTATCTCGGCTGAGCCGGCTTGCGGTACGTGACCCGCTCGCCCCCCTTCGCGGGGAAGGCCATGATCAGCAGGCGCTGGCCGGCCTCCTGAGGCCCGTCCCAGTCGAACCAGTCGTAGTGGACGCGGACCCGATAGTGACCCGCCCGGCCGTCGAGCGACAGGTTGGGGAATTCGGTGCCGCTCAGGTCGTCCCTGAGCACCATGTCACCGGCCGGGCTCTCGTAGCCGACCTCGACGACGTGGTCCCAGCCCTTGGTCTCGACCGGCGGGCGGCGGGCGTAGGTCTCCAGGGTGACGCAGACGTCGTAGTCGGGGTGGGTCAGGACCATCAGATTTCCGGGGCGGGAGGCCACCAGGCCGTCGTCCTGTGCCTCGTCGAGCACGTCCTCCTCATAGGCCTCCTCGGTCTCCTCGTAGGTCTCGACGGCCCCGTAGTCCGTCCACTGGGGTTCCTTCATCCGGACCACCTTCGCCGGTCTGATGAGCGGGCGGTGGCGGGGGCGGGTGTCGCACATGCGCTGCGTGTCGGCCTCCCACTCCTGCATCTCCCGGTCCGATTCCGCCGCCGCGGCGCTGACCACGGCGCCGGCGCTGGGGCAGACCTCCGCGAGCGGGTAGGTCAGCGCGTCGCGGGCTATCCCCTGTGTCGCCTTGAGGTCGGCGACCTCCCGGGGATCGTTGCGGGTGTAGACGCCGCACAGCCAGCGGGCGTGGGTGAGGATCATGGAGTCGGGCGTGCCGGCGGCCAGTCTGATCACCTCGGACTGCCGCAGGGAGCAGACGAGCCGCTGGTCACGGGTGAGCTGAGGCCCCTCGGGCTGACCCTCCCAGGGCTCGGGCGGCGCGCAGTCCTCGGCTGTGGTGACCGGGCTGCGGGCCAGGTCCGCCGCGGGCACCACCACCAGCGCCACCAGCGTCGCGACCTGGGCGATGACGAGCATCCGGCGGCGCGCGGGCCGGGTCAGCGGGGTCGGGTAGAGGAACGCCAGGAGCAGCGCGGAGGCCAGCAGAGCCACGCCGTACCAGGCCGGTGAGATGCCGAGGGGGAGCGTGTCCCCGTAGATCTGGGAGCCTTCGTAGAAGTCGTCGAACTCCTCCGGCGCAGTCGTGGCCGTGAGCGCGCTGACGAAACCCACGGCGGCGGCGATGACCAGCGCCGACGTGGTGAACCACAGGGCGCGTCGGGTCCTGCGCAGGACGGCGGCCAGGATGAGCAGCGCGGGGCCGCCGACGCCGACGAAGACGTCCACGACGAGCCAGCTCAGGGCGTTTCCGCTGCCCGCCTCCACGCGGAAGTAGTGTTCGATCACGCCTCTCGGGCCGATCCAGTGGAAGCTGCCCTGGGCGAGGTTGACGGCGGCCGGGATCAGCGGCAACGCGACGGCCACGGCCGCCAGAGGCCATGGCCGGGCCGCCATCCGGTCCGACACCGCGCCCCGCTCGGGGAGGGGGCCGGCCAGTTCGTGGGCGGTCCGGGCGTCCCACACCAGCCCGAACACACTGGCCGCGCCGAGGAGCGTGAAGAACGTCTGGATGCTCGGGAACCCGCTGCCGAAGAACCCGACCGTCCCGGAGGGCTGGACGACCGAGATCACCTGAGCGGCGACACCCGTCCAGACGGTCGCCGCGCTCCAGCGAGGATCCTTGGCCTGGGCGATCAGGATCGACACCGACCACGCCAGCCAGAGGTGCCCGTACCCTCCGGCAAGGTAGAGGATCTGTCCGGCGGTGCGGAGATCGAGGAGGTCGGTGATCTCTCCGCCGAGGCTGCTCACGGCGGCGACGGCTCCGACGACCAGGGAGAACAGCCGGAGCCCGCGCGAGACGGTGTCCCGCAGGATCACGAAGAACAGCCATACGGTGGCCACCTGGAGGCAGCCCGAGAGGATGCCCGTCACCGACCAGAACCAGTAGATCTCCAGCGCGTAGACCAGCGGAGCGGCGGCGATGGAGATCAGGCCGTAGCCGACGCCGGCGTACAGGGCGAGTCGCAGCAGGCCGACCTGCCTGCCCCGCTCGGTCAGCTCACCGCTGACCCGTCCGCGCAGCACCTGCCACAGGGCCCACGCCTGGAGCGCTCCGATGAGGACCAGGACGACCATCAGGCCCCCCGGGATGGCCGGGGGAGATTCGCCGGGGTCGGAGAACCAGTCCAGGAGGAAGTCGCGGGTGACGACCTTCCAGAGGAGACCGCCTTCAGCGGTGATCAACGATATGACGCCCAGGACCACGACCACGGCGAAGTAGCCGAGCGCGATCAGAGTGGCGATCCTGCCTAAACGGTAGCGACGCATGGCCATCTTCGTGATGAGGCGGTCAAAGCGCCCAACCGTAGCGAGTGGACAGGAGTTTGATCAAGCGGCTGTGTCGTCCATTGCCAGGTGCATACCGAGCTGCGAGAACAGCTCCAACTGATCGAAGTATTCGCGGTGGGTGACGATCTTTCCATTGTCGATGAACGAGGCGCACGTGCCGCGCAGCGAGATGCGGCGTCCGGTCGCTTCCAGATCGCGCCCATCGGGCAGCAGGAAAGGACCGGTGTGGGTGCCGGTTCCCGTCCATTCGACCACCAGGGGATCGTCATTTCCGATGGCCTCGTACCACACGATCAGGCGAAGGTCCGGAAATCCCTTGAAGAACTGCTCGAAGATCCACGCGATCTCGTCGTGTCCCTCCGCCACCCCCACGGGAGAGACGAATGTCGCGTCCTCGGCGAAGCAATCGAGCATTCGATGCATGTCATGGTCATTGATCGCGGCGGCTAGCGCGCGTTTGATCTCCCATTTCTCGACCATGGATCTTCCCCTTTCCGGGTCGTGGCAGGACACTTATCGATGACATTACCCACGCGTTTTCCGACAACGGCCCACGGGGCCGTCGTGGGCATACAAGGGAATGCCGCGCAACCTCCCGGCCGGGAAAAGCGCATTCGACCTACACGGGGAACGTCACCCGGGTCAGCTCCTCCGAGATCGTCCACAGCCGGCGCTGGGCCGCGAGGTCGTGGGAGCGCGGGCTCGACGTCACCACCTTCGGGTGGCCCCTGCTCTCCTGGAATCCGTCCGGGCCCACGTACTGGCCGCCCTGGATCGCCGGGTCGGTCGCGGCACGCAGCGAGGGGAGCGCCCCCATCTCGGCGGGCTGGATCAGCAGCGGCCGGACCAGCGCGAAGAAGACCCGGAACCACCACGGCTGGTTCGCGACCGAGGTCCTGGAGCCTCCCGTGTCGGATCCGCCGGGGTGCGCGGCGACGGCGACCGTCTCCCCCGTGCCCGACAGGCGGCGCTGGAGTTCGTAGGTGAACATCAGATTGGCCAGTTTGGAGTTCCCGTACGCCGCCACCCGGCTGTACTCGCGGGTGGTCCAGTTGACGTCGCCGAAGTCGATCGGCCCGCCCTGCCGGTGACCCGCGCTGCTGACCGTGACCACGCGAGAGCCCGGGACGGGCAGCATCAGGTCGAGCAGCAGGCCCGTGAGGGCGAAGTGGCCTAGGTAGTTCGTGCCGAAGTGCGAGACCTTCGCCGAGGAGGGCGCGGGCGTCCCGATCGACGAGATCGCCCGCTGGGCCGGGGTCGGCGCGGGCACGATCTACCGCCACTTCCCCACCAAGGAGTCGCTGTTCCAGGCGATCGTGGCCGACCGGCTGCGGCAGGTGGCCGAGCGGGCGCGCGACCAGGCGGCGCTCGACCCGGGAGAGGGTCTGTACGCCTTCCTCACCCACATGGCCGAACAGGGCGCGACCGACCTGGGCCTCACCGAGGCGTTCGCCGGGATCGGATTCGACCTGGCCACGGCCCTGCCCGAGGTCGAGAAGGAGTTCACCGACCTGATGGCCGACCTCCTCGCCCAGGCCCGGCGCGCGGGGACCGTGCGATCCGATGTGGACGTGGCCGACGTCCAGACCCTGATCGTCGGCCTCCAGGCGATGAGGCGCTTCAGCGGCGACAGCCAGGTGATGCGGGTGATCCGGGCCGGCCTCACCCCAATGAGGGGGCCGAACGCCGTTTGAGAGAGTGGAAGGACGTCGCCTCTTCGTCTCCAGGAAGGAGAAGATCATGTCTTCTCCGCTCGGCAGTTGGGTGGGCACCGACTACGCGGTCGTCGCCGAGTTCGGCGCCATGATGCCGACCGGCGTGACCGTGACCGACGAAGGCCGCCTCTTCGTCTCCTTCCCACGGTGGGGCGACGAGGTGCCCTACACCGTCGCGGAGGTCGTCAAGGGCGAGGCGGTGCCCTATCCCGACCTCGCGTACAACACCGGCACCCTGGTGTCGGTGCAGAGCGTCATCACCGACCCGGAAGGACACGTGTGGCTGCTCGACACGGGCAGCCTCGCCTTCCAGCCCTGGCTGGAGAACGGCCCGAAACTCGTCGAGGTCGACCCCGCCACCGACCGGGTCGTCAGGGTCATCCCGCTCGACCCGGCCGCCGCCACCCGCACGACCTACCTCAACGACGTGCGCTTCGACTTCTCGCGGGGATCGAGCGGATACGCGTACCTGACCGACTGCGCCCCCGAAGGCGCGCTGATCGTCGTCGACCTGGCCACCGGGGAGATGTGGCCCCGGCTGCGCGGCCACAAGAGCACCTTGGCGGTGCCCGGGTTCCGCGCGATCGTGCAGGGCGTCGTCCGCGAGAACTACCAGGTCGGCGTGGACGGAATCGCCCTGGGCGCCGACGGCTCCCGCCTGTTCTACTGCCCGCTGTCCAGCAGACGCCTGTACAGCGTGGCGGCCGACGCCCTGGTCGACCGCTCCCTGACCGACGAGCAGGTCGCGGCCACGGTCGTGGACCTGGGCGACAAGGGCGCCTCCGACGGCCTCGAATCCGACACCGACGGAGCCGTGTACGCCACCGCCTACGAGCACAGCGCCGTCGTCAGACGCGACCCCGACGGCCGCTGGTCGACGCTCCTGCACGGCCCGGCCCTGCTCTGGCCGGACACCCTGGCCCTGGCGAGCGACGGTTTCCTGTACGTCAGCGTGAACCAGTTGCCGCGAACCCCGCTGTTCAACGACGGCACCGATGCGAGGGTGCCGCCCTACCAGGTCATCCGCGTCGACGTCGGCGCCCACCCGATCCGCCTGGGCACGCAGACCCGCTGAGTACGGCGCAGGTAGGACCACGCGGCCGCGCCCAGCGCGACGCCGTACACGGCGAAGGGGCCGAGCCCGAACCAGGTGACCAGAAGGGCGTCTTCCGGGGTGGGGAAGTCACCCCGGGGGACGGTCACCACCCCCGCCGAGGCGAGCCCCGCGTAGACCACCCCGACCACTCCGTAGGGCGCGAGTGTGGCGGCTCCGATCAGCGCGGGGGTGAGCGGCAGCCAGCGAGGCACCCGCCTGCCGCGCACCGCGAGCCCCCACGGCCGGGTCAGGCCGAAGAGGAGGACCACTCCGAGCACGGCCAGCAGCGCCGTGGCGTCGATGCCCCAACGCTCCAGGGTGAGCCACACCCCCGAGGCGCCGTTGCGTTCGGCCGTCGCCAGCATCTCCGCTCCGCTGATCCCGGCGATGGTGCCGCCCAGCGCCCAGACCGTCTTCATGGCCGCGTACGGCAGGAACGACACGGCCCCCGTGTAGGCGAGCAGGCGGATGCGCCGCGGCGCGGCCGTGGGCTCCGGCCGGCTCCACTCGGTCGCGGAGGTGTGCACGTCGCCGCAGCGCGGACAGCCGCCGTGTGCGGCGGAGCGGTAGGAGCGAGCCACGGCGATGAGCAGGACCACTCCGACCGCGGCGAGCGACCGGTTGGCGGTAGCCGTCCAACTGTCTACGGTCTGGTTGAAGACGAGAGTGATCACGTCCATCAGCAGGCCGAACGCGGCCACACCGCTCAGTACGGACAGCCCGAGAACGACCCGCCGGCCCCAGGGCTGCGAGGCGGCCGAGGCCGCGACCGCCGCCAGGACGGCGATGGCCACGACGACCCAGTTCAGGCCCACCGGCAGCGGCTCGGCGGCGCGGTAGAACAGCGCGGTCCCGGACAGCGCGGAGACCAGGCCGAACGCTCCGTACACCGCCGCCCATCCGAAGAGCGCGTATCGGTTCCACGACCCTCCACGCATGATCCGCAACTTAGCCCGGAGCTCCTGTGGCGGAGCTGAGACGGGCTGAGAGCAGTCACAGGGCCGGGCCGGTTACCGCGTGCGCAGTACTGCCGATCGCCTGCGTACAGCGGACGACGGGCGGTGGGCCCGGTGGACATGATCGTGCTTTCTCGGCTCGGGAGGCACGGAAATCATGACCAGCGATCAGAGCCGGTGGGCGCCGACCATCTTGTGGATCATCATCGGTCTCCTGTTGATCTTGATGCTGACCCGGAATCTCATCTCCCACGGCATCGGCGGCGGCGTCAGCTTGCTCGTCCAGACGGTGCTGCTGACGGCGTTCACCCTGCTGCACGGCTCCCGCCGCTACGGCCGGCGGGCGATTCTCCTCTACTACGCGGTCACGCTGGTCGTCAGCAACGTCCTGGAGAACCTGTCCATCCTCACCGGCTTCCCGTTCGGCGACTACCACTACACGACGGGCCCGCAGCTCTTCCACGTACCGCTGGCGATCGGGCCCTTCTACGCGGCCGTCGGCTACATGGCCTGGACGATCGCCGCGCTGCTCAACGGCGAGGTCCACCGCGGGTCGAGCCGGTCGACGACCATCGGGACACCGGTGATCGCGTCGTTCGCCATGGTCGCCTGGGACCTGGCCATGGATCCCACCCGGGCCACCATCCAGCGGTTCTGGATCTGGGAGGACAGCGGCGGCTTCTTCGGCGTGCCCCTGGTCAACTTCCTCGGATGGTCGCTGACGACCTACCTGTTCTTCCAGCTCTTCGCGCTCCACCTGCGCCGCCGCGGTTCGGCGCCGACGACCTCGCCTGTCCAACCCCTGCTCCTGTACGGAGCCACCGCCGCCACGTTCGTCCTGGACTACCTGACCGGGGAACGCACGACTGTGACCGACGCCCTGGGCCAGACCTGGCGCACGGCCGACATCTACGAGACCTCGGTGCTGAACACCATCTACGGCATGGTCTTCATCACCGTCCTTGCGGCGCTCAGCCTGGTCCGGCGACGCGGCTCCAACCTGGTCCTATAGCCTGCGCGATAGCGATCCGCCGGCGCTGGGAGTGAGCCATGAGCACGTACCCCGAGGCGCTAAAGCGGCGGCTGGGAGTGTTCGACGCCGTGATCGTCGGCCTCGGCTCGATGATCGGGGCCGGGATCTTCGCCGCGCTCGCCCCCGCCGCCTCGGCGGCCGGATCCGGGCTCCTGCTCGGGCTGGCCCTCGCCGCGGTGGTCGCCTACTGCAACGCCACGTCGTCCGCACGGCTCGCCGCCCGCTATCCCCAGTCCGGCGGGACCTACGTCTACGGCCGGGAACGGCTGGGCGAGTTCTGGGGCTACCTGGCCGGATGGGCCTTCGTGATCGGCAAGACCGCGTCGTGCGCGGCGATGGCCCTGACGGTCGGCTCCTACGTGTGGCCCGGCCAGGAACACGCGATCGCCGTCGCGGCGGTGGTGGCGCTGACCGCCGTGAACTACCTGGGAATCCACAAGTCCGCGCTCCTGACGCGCGTGATCGTCGCCGTGGTCCTGGCAGTCCTCGCCGCCGTGGTGACCGCCTGCCTCACCAGCGGCGTCGCCGACGCGGCCCGGCTGGACATCGGCGCGGACGCCACCTTCGCCGGGGTGCTCCAGGCGGCCGGCCTGCTGTTCTTCGCCTTCGCCGGGTACGCGCGCATCGCCACGCTCGGCGAGGAGGTCCGCGACCCCGCCCGGACCCTCCCCCGCGCCATCCCGCTGGCGCTCGGCATCACCCTGGTCGTCTACGCGTCGGTCGCCGTCTGCGTCCTGCTGGTCCTCGGCCCCGGCCCGCTGGCCCACACCACCGCTCCGCTGGTCGAGGCCGTCCGGGCGGCCGGCGTCCCGAACCTGGCCCCTGTCGTGCAGGTCGGCGCGGCGGTCGCCGCACTCGGCTCGCTGCTCGCGCTGATCCTGGGCGTCTCGCGCACCACCCTGGCGATGGCGCGTGATCGGCACCTGCCACACGTCCTGGCCGCCGTCCACCCCCGCTACCAGGTGCCCCACCGCGCCGAACTCGCCGTCGGCGCGGTCGTCGCGGTCCTGTCCGCCACGACGGACGTACGTGGCGCGATCGGCTTCTCGTCCTTCGGCGTGCTGGTCTACTACGCCGTCGCCAACGCGTCCGCCTGGACCCTGAGCCCCGCCGAGGGCCGCCCGGCCAGGATCATTCCGATCGTCGGCACGGCGGGCTGCCTGGTCCTCGCCTTCGCCCTGCCCCTGGGCTCCGTGCTGACGGGAGCGGCGGTGATCGCGGCGGGCGCCGCCGTGTACGGCCTGCAAAAAGCACTCACTCCCCGCGTTTGAATGGCTCACGGCTGGCCTCAAAAGCACTCGCTGTGGATGCCGCCCGCTGCCACGATGGTGTACATGGGAAATCCCGGCGGATCGGACTGCGTTTTCTGCGCGATCCTGCGCGGCGAGGCCGAAGCGAGCATTCCCTACTCAGACGACCGCGTCATGGTGATCATGGACCTGGGGGCCATCACCCCTGGTCACCTCCTCGTCGTTCCACGCGTTCACGCCGTGGGGTTGGAGGACCTTGATGAGGAGACGAGCACGCACGTATGGAGGATCGGCCACCGAATGGGCCGCGCTCTACGGCGCTCCGGTCTGCGATGTGAAGGCGTGAACGTTTTCCTGGCGGACGGGAAAGCGGCATTCCAAACGGTCTTCCACTTTCACCTGCATGTTTTCCCCCGCTTCGAGGGAGACACCTTCCGGATCGCCGCCAACCAGGACACCAGGGCGCGGAGTCTGCTCGATCAGGCGTCGAAGGCCGTCCAATCCGGCTTGGCAGCGCTGGAATCGCCTACCGCGGACACCAGGACCGAACATGGCGAACTCGCCGATCCATTCTGATTCTCCTTATGACGCCGTGCCCGACGTGCCGACCTCGGTCCTGCGACTGGCGGAGACGCTGGTGATGCTGGCCGCTTCCGCCGACGAACAGGTCGCGTGGGTCGACCGGCACCGATGGAGCGAGGACGAATTGGCGCTGGATTTCGACTGGGCGAACGGGTGGGTGCCGTGGAGTGTCGACGAGCGCTCGCCAGGCCTTCTGTCCCCGGTGATTCATGAGCTGCTGAAGCGCATCGACGACCGCTTGGCGGAGATGAGTGGTGAGCCCAACGCCGACAAGTGGACCCCCGAAGGGCTCGCCACCGATCCCGGATGGGCCGAGGTCCGGCACCTCTCCGGTCGGGCACTCACCGAAATCGCCAGGCTGGACCTCGTCACCATCCCACCGCCAGGGGAGCTGTAGACACAGCGTTCCGTTACGAGATGCGAGGGGGAAGCGCGACAGTGTCGCCCGCGACATCGATCGTGACCTTGCCGCGGAGCGCGTACGACCGCCTGTTCTCCAGGAGTTCGTGAGCCTCGCCCATCCGAGCGAGCGGAAGAGTCGCGCCGATGACCGGCGTCACGAGGCCGCGCTCGACCAGCGTGGTGAGCGCGTCCAGCTTCCCCCGGCTCTGTCGGGTGAAGACGAAGTGGTAGGCGGCGTTCCTGCCCCACGCCTCGACGAGGTTCTGCGGCTGCGCGATGTCGACGATGCTGACGACGCGTCCGGAGTCGGCGAGCGTCAGGGGGCTTCGGGTGAGCGTGTCGCCACCGATCGTGTCGAAGACGACGTCGACCCCCCTGCCTCGCGTCATCTCGGCCACGGCGTCGACATAGTTCGTCGACGTGAAGTCGATCGCCGCGTCCGCTCCGAGAGAGCGCACGAACTCATGGTCGGCGGCTTTGGCGGTGGTGATCACCCGTGCGCCGATCGCCTTCGCGAGCTGGATCGCGATCGTGCCGACACCGCCCGCGCCTCCATGGATGAGGATCGTCTCCCCCACGGTGAGCTGAGCCCGCCTCACCAGGGACTCCCAGACCGTTCCGCCGACGAGGGTAAGGCTCGCCGCCTCCAGGTGGGTGAGGTTCTCCGGTTTGCGGCCGACGAGGTCGACGTCGGCGACGTGCTGCTCGGCGTAGGAGCCGGGGCCGCCGAAGATCCGGGGCGTGTAGTACACCGCATCGCCGGCGCGGAACTCGGTCACGTGGGAGCCGACTTCCTCGATCACGCCGGAGATGTCGTGCCCGATGATCGCCGGGAGCGGCACGTGATCCGCGTAGTCTCCGCGACGGATCTGGTAGTCGAGCGGGTTGACGGCGGTCGCATGGACGCGTACCCGCACCTGGCGGGGTCCGACGTGCGGTACGGGAACGTCGCGCAGCTCGAAGGCATCGGCCCCTCCGAAACGGGCGAGCACAACGGCCTTCATCGAATCAGTCACAGCGGTGCCCCTCATCGTGGATCCGGGCGCGCGAAGATCACCTCCGCACCACAAGGGTCATCCCCACATCACCATCGCCCTGCGCTGATCATCTGTGCCCGGCGCAGCACATCGATCTGAGCGCTGTTGTAGAGGGCTTCGAGAGCACGGCCGAGGGCGGCCTGGGCCGCTCGGACCTGCCCCGGTGAGGAGGCCTTGAGTTCCAGCGTGACCGGATGATCGGTGCTCGCGCCGTCGACGAACGGTGCGAGCCTCTCGGCGAGGGCCTGCCGCGTGGTGTCGTCGGCGTCCTCGGGGAGGTCGCGGAACTCCTCGTCGAGCGCGACGTCGGGGCGTGCCTCCAAGGTCCGCCGTACGGCGTCCATCGACTCCTCCGAGAACAGCTGGGCGTAGATCATGAGAAGTGCGCGATCATTGCCGCGCAGGTCCTCCGCGACCCCGCTGAACCCGGTCGGCACGTCCGCCGCCGCGCCCGGCTCGGACAGCGTGGCCAGCACCCGCCGGATGCTCTGGAGCCGCTCCACTGTCGCCTCCAGCTCGGCGTCGATGGTCCTGAAGATCGAGGCCTGATCTTCGGCGCCGGCCCCCATCGCGGCCACCTGCGCGAGCGGCACGCCCAGCCCGGTCAGTCGCTTGATCTGCAGCAGCCGCGTCAGGTGGCGGACCTCGTAGCGCTTGTAACCGTTGGGTTCGCGGTCGGGCTCGTCGAGCAGGCCGATCTGGTGGTAGTAGCGCACCGTCTTCACCGTGGTCTCCGCGAGCTCGGCTATCTCACGAGTGCTCCAGCTCATGGGTTGCCCGCCTCCTCATGCGGCTTTGCGGGTCCGGCGACGCCGCTCGCGCAGCCAGACGAGGACGACCATGCCGACGTTGACGGCGGCGAGAATCAGCAGGGACGCGTCGCCGGTGTCGGTGGACCGGTCGAGAGGGAACGCCTCACCGTCCGCCATCAGTGTATTGACGGTCGTCGCCACGACGTTGTTGGCGACGTGGAAGGCGACCGGCGCCTCGATGCCCCGGCTGATGATCGCCATGAGCCCGGTGCAGAGGCCGAACACGGCGTAGTAGCCGAACAACCAGGGGTCGGTCGAGCCGTGCATCACGGCGAAGGCCAGGCTGGCCACCATGAGCCCGACGGCCAGAGCCGGGCGAACCGGACGCACCCACGACGCGGCGGCGGGCAGCACGGCGCCGCGGAACATCAACTCCTCCCCGGCCGCCTGTAGCGGAGTGGTCAGCAGGATGAGGATCAGCATGACGATCGTCGTGGCGCTCACCCCGAAGGCGGTCCAGCCCGGAGCGTCCGGGGCGACCAGGGCCACGACCCCGATCCCGGCGCCCACCAGCAGCGCCGCGCCGAGAAGGTACTCCGTCAAGCGGCGGGGGTCGAACGCTCGCGGCGCGCTGATCAGCCTGCGCCACGGCACCTTCGCCAGCCACACCAGGAGCCCGATCGCCAGCGCACCGGCCGCGCCCACGCTGACGTTGACGGCCAGGAACTTCAACGGCGTGAAGGTGGCCGCCAGCGGATCGTCGCTGCCCTCGACGACCCCGACGAGCTGGTAGAGCACGACCTGCAGGACCACCATCCCCAGCGAGGGCACGATGATGACCAGGAGCGCCTTCCACCAGCTCATGCGCAGGTGCGCGCCGAACGGCCGGGAGCCGTCGACCGGACTCGTCACGTCTCGGTGATCGGCGGAGCCTGGTGCGTCCATGGGGAAAGTCCTCTCGAGCGTGAGCCGATTGCAGCGCTCACGAGCGAACACCATGCCCTGGGGGCACACTCAAGTCGTCCGGCGAGGGTCGGGTGGCGCGTAGCTCCGCACCCCAGCTCACGACATCCGGCAGGTCCGGCGCCATGCCCTCTCAGAGGCGGGGGGCCAGGTCCTGGAGGCCGACGACCCGCAGTAGTTCGAGCCGCTGGTAGGTCTCGGTGCCCGGCCGCGCCGAGTGCACGACGAGTTGCTGGCTGTGGCCGTCGCTGACCAGCACCTCACAGTCGAGGTCGAGGACACCGACCACGGGGTGGAGGAAACGCTTCGGCGACGGGCGGCGCACCACGACGTCATGCGACTCCCAGAGTTCCTCGAACTCAGGTGACGCGGCGCGGAGTTCGGCCACGAGGGCGGCGGGGCCCTGGTCGTGGGGGCGGGCCGCGGTGACCGCACGCAGGCTCGCCACGTGTGCGCGGGCATGCTCCTCGTGGTTCTCGGGTGGGGTCAGGTCCCGTGCGCCCGGCACCGTGAACCAGCGGCGGATCATGTTCGTCCCCACATGATCGCCGGTCACGGCCACCGACATGGTGTTCTGCGCGAGCATCTGGCCCCAGTCGCTCACCACCGACGCCGGGATGTCGCGCAGCCGGTCAAGGATCAGCAGCAGCCCCGGGCGGACATGGTCCGAGGAGCTGCCGGGGCGGGGCGGCTCCTGCCCCGCCAGGTGGAACAGGTGGTCGCGCTCCACGTCGGTGAGCCGCAGGGCGCGGGCGAGAGCGGTGAGCATCTGCCGCGACGGGTGGGAGCCGCGGCGCTGTTCCAGCCGCGTGTAGTAGTCCGTGGACATCCCGGTGAGCTGCGCCACCTCCTCGCGGCGCAGCCCCGGGGTGCGGCGCCGCGGACCCGGCTTCAGCCCCACGTCGGACGGGGCCAGGCGGAGGCGGGCGCGGCGCAGGAAGTCGGCGAGTTCGATGCGGTCCACTCTTCGAGGATGCCCTGGTCACGGGCTCGTATCCAGGGTGTGCCGGTCCCTGGATGACCGCGTCTCTCCCGCCGCTCCCCGCCCGTCCCGCACGCTTCAAAAGGTGGCTACGACGACGAGGAGGCGGCCATGCTGACTTTGGTGACAGGCGCGACGGGCCAGGTAGGACGGCGGTTCGTGCCGCGGCTGCTGCAGAACGCGGGCCCCGGCGACGAGGTAAGGGTCCTGGTGCGGGACGCGGCGCGCGGCGAGCGGTTCGCGGAACTCGGCGCCCAGGTGCTGGTCGGCGATCTACGGGACGCGGAGGTGCTCGGCAAAGCGACGGCTGGCGTGGACGCGGTGGTGAACGTCGCCGCCGCGTTCCGCGGGGTGCCGGACGAGGAGGCGTGGTCGGTCAACCGGGACGCGGCCATCGAGCTCGGACGGGCCGCGGTGGCTTCAGGCGTGCGGCGGTTCGTGCAGGTAAGCACCGGTCTCGTGTACGGCGCCGGGCGAGGCAGGGCGCTGGTCGAGAGCGACGAGACCGTGCCGGGCGATCATCTGTGGGGCGCCTACCCCGAGTCCAAGTGGGAGGCCGAGCGTGCGCTCAAGGCACTGGACGGCCTCGACGACCTCCGCATCGGACGGCTGCCGTTCGTCTACGGCGACGGGGACCCGCACCTGGCCGACGCGATGAAGTGGGCGCCGAACTGGCCCGCCATGCAGCGCCTCCACATGGGCCACCACCTGGATGTGGCGCAGGGCCTGCGGCGACTGCTGTACGCGCCCGGTGCACACGGCGTCTACAACATCGCCGACGATGCCCCGGTGACCATGGTCGACCTCTTCCAGTTCCATGGGCTGCCGGTGCCCCAGGAGGCCTACGACAGGGCTGTCCCCGATCCGTGGCACAGCGTGATGTCCACGACCCGCATCCGCCACGAACTGGGCTACCGCCCTCTGATCCCCTCGGTATGGACGGCACGGGACATGGGAGTGCTGTAACCGGCCCGACACCTCTGCCTGCTTCTTGAGTAGGGGGCGACTCATGCGCGGGGCCGTCGGGAGAGGGACCTTGGCGGGGAGTCACCTTCGACAGAGGAGAGCATCATGGCCAGGAAGGTCGCCACCATCGGGGTAACACTGGACACCAACCCGCCACGCCCCTCGGGCGGAGCGGGCGAGGTGGTCGTCCAGGTCGGCTCCGCCGAGGTCCTGCTCGAATGGAAGGACGGCGCGATCTCCGACGTCCGTGCCATCGACGAGAGCGCCCCCATCAACGAGATGCAGACCCTGGAACAGGAGACCGGCGCCATCGTCTGCTACCGCTGCGCGGTCGACACCGAGACCGGCGCCTGGTGGTGCTGGCAGGTGGTCTGCGGCACCTGAGAACCGCCGCCCTCCCTCCACAACGGCGCAATACCAGCTCTGAGAAACACTGAAGCCCAGGCAGAGAAATGGCCTCTGACCTGGGCTTTTATGTTGGTAGAGCCAGCGGCCGCGCAACGTACGAAGTAAGACTGAATCATGAAGGATAAGCAGGTAAATAACGGAACGAAACGTCACCTGGTCAACTGCCGAGGCCCTCGTGTGCATGTTGCCGGTCGCCGAAGGCAGAGGGTTGGGCCGGATGGCCGGAGACAGCGCGTCCGAGTGCAGGTCGGAGCGATGGAGCGTCGCAAGGTTCGCGCGGACAGGAAACCGGAGCTTCCGGATGACGCGGTCGAGCATGTGGCCAAGCAGGTGCGGGTGCCTGCCTCGGAGCTGGGCTTCTACAAGTGGTCCGAACGTCGCGCACGCCGAGCGGGTCCGAGCTTTCGCGCAGACCTATAGCGCTTCGTCCACCGCGCACTGCGAGAAACCGCCGCAAACGCTTCACCATTTGCCGAACCACGCTGCGCATATGGGAGACGAGGCTAGAGTGGCCGAATTCTCCAGGAAAGGATCATCATGCCCAGCATTGTCCGACGTTCTGCCTTAACAGGCGCGCTCGCGATGAGTCTCGCCGTGGCCACCGTCGGCTTCGCACCTCCCTCGGCCGCGGCGACACCGCCGTACGGACTCCTCAAGCTGGTCTTCAGGTGTGCCCACGTGGGTGGCGTGTCGGTCACGGTCGCGGGTCCGGGCGTCGCGGGCAGCGCGCGCGACGACAACGGCACGTACTACTTCCGGGGCCGGCCCGGCGCCTACCGGGTGAAGCGCCTCGCGAACGGACGGATCGCACCGAAATCCAGGCTTATCCAGATCCCGAAGTTCTCGACCCGCACCGTCAATGTCTGCTCCCTCAAGTGGCCCGGACGCCCTTGATCAGCATTCACCGTGGCGTCTTCACCGCGGCGTGTTCATGGTGTGTTTCCCGCGGCTCGTCCCGATGGGTCCTGGACGCGGTCGCTGGACAGGACCCAGCTGGTCAGGAGCTGCATGGCCTGGCGTGAGGCGGTTCCGGCCTCAGTGGTGTAGACGAAGAGGGTCTGGTCGGGGTCGCCGGGCATGGTGAGCGTCTCGTAGTCGACCGTGAGCTCCCCGACGACGGGGTGGCGCAGGCTTTTGGAGCCGAACGTGCGCTGATAGACGCCGTGCTCCTCCCACCACCGCCGGAACTCGGGGCTGCACCGGGACAGCTCGGCGACCAGGTCCTTGGCGATCTGGTCGCCCGGGTCGTGGCCGACGTCGAGACGGAGGCTTTCCACGGCCGCGCGCGCCTGCACGTCCCAGTCGAGGAACAGCTCGCGCGCCTGGTCGGTGAGGAACATCCACCGGGCGTAGTTGCGCTCGCGGGGCCGGAGCGCGTCGAAGTCGCTCAGCAGGGCTCTGGCCATGCGGTTGGTGGCCAGGACGTCGGTCCTCCGGCCGAGAATGAGGGCGGGGGTGCCCTCAAGGGCGTCGAGGAACTGGTGCAGCCCTGGGCGTACCCTTTGCACGCTCGGGACGCGACGGCGGGGCCCGGAGGCCGCGCCAATGAGGTGGCCGAGATGTTCGCGCCCGGCCGCGTCGAGGCCGAGAGCACGGGCGATCGCGTCCAGGACCCCGGCGGACGGGGTGATGCGCCGCCCCTGCTCCAGCCGGGTGTAGTAGTCGGTGGACACTCCCGCCAGCAGCGCGACCTCCTCGCGGCGCAGGCCCGGGACCCGGCGGATGCGGTCATCGGCCGGCAGGCCCGCGCGGGAGGGGTCGACTCTGCTCCGGGCGCGCCGGAGGAAATCCGCGAGCTCCCTGTTGTCTGCCGCCATGGTCTGATCCTCCCAAAAATCGCCTGAGCGAGCCTGGATCGGCCCTTCCTAGGACGCGGCGTCCCAGGACGCAGGAGGCCGGATATGGCACCAGCCGGGGCACTTCCGTGCCGAAGACTGGAATCACGTCCCGGCCACCATCTGGCCCAATGATCTGCAGGAGAGATCCCCATGACCAAACTCACCGGCACCCCTGCGACCTGGTTCGTCACCGGCACTTCCCGCGGCCTCGGCCTGGAACTCGTGCGGCAGCTGCTCCAAGCCGGTCACAACGTCACCGCGACCACCCGCTCCACCGAACGCCTGACCCAGGCTCTGGCCGGCGTGGACACCAGCCGGCTGCTGGCCCTGGAGGTCGACCTCGCGGACGAGGCCGCGGTCGCCGACGCCGTCCGCCGCACCATGGACCGCTTCGCAGCCCTGGACGTCGTGGTCAACAACGCGGGCTACGGCTTCCTCGCCTCGGTCGAGGACACAGCCGACGCCGAGGCCAGGCGGATGTTCGATGTCCAGGTCTTCGGCGTCTGGAACGTCCTGCGCGCCGTACTGCCCATCTTCAGGAAGCAGAAGAGCGGCCACGTCGTGAACATCTCCTCTGTGCTGGGCCTGGTCGCCGTTCCCGGATGGGGCCTGTACTGCGCGGGCAAGTTCGCGCTGGAGGGCTTGAGCGAGGCGCTCGCGGGCGAGGTCGCGGAGTTCGGCGTCAAGGTCACCCTCGTGGAGCCCGGCTACTTCCGCACCAGCTTCCTGACCACCGACTCGCTGGCCCTGCCGACCTCGACGACAGAGGGTTATGAGCCCATCCGCGAGATGACCGACAACCACCTGAACCTCCAGGGCAGCCAGCTCGGCGACCCGGTGAAGGGCGCTGCCGCGATCATCTCCCTGACGGCGACAGAGGCGGCACCGGGACAAGGCCCGCTGCGCCGGCTCCTGGGATCCGATGCCTACTCCTACGCCACCAGCAAGGTCCAGGCCCTCACGGCGGACATCGAAGCCGGACGCGAACTGGCCCACAGCACGGACTTCCCGCAGCCCTGACGCGGAGCCTTGCCCAAGGCCGACTCGTCGGGCTGAGATCGCGGGCTGGCTTCCTTGCGCGGACGTCCCCGATCTCACGAATGGCTATTCGTTCTCGGCGGGCGGTTGCACCACCTCGGGAAGCTCGTCGGTCCATTCGGCGGTGGAGATCTCGATCACGCTGTCCGGCCCGTTGACGATGCTCCGGAGCAGGCCCGTTTCCTTGTCGACGACAAGGGTGAACGCGGCTCCGTCGATGTCGACCCGCACTCCGTCGCCGCCGTTGACCTCGCCGACGTTCGACACGATCGGCAGGGACGCCAGCGCCCGCAGGACGCCCGCCCTCACCTCCGGTGAGATCGGCACATCGTAGAGCAGGTAGTGCATCGAGAGGGCGATGTAGCCGTCCTCGCCGATTCTGGGCTCCTCGCCCTTCAGGCCGTCGCGCATGCCCTTGAGAGCCAGTTCCTTCAGGGCTTCCGGGTCGGTGGGGAGGTCCTGGAGCTGCTGGTAGGTGAACGACTGGTCGAGGACCCAATAGTTCTTCGACAGCGGGTTGTCCATGGCCTTGCCGTCGCCGGTGCCGCCGAAGAGATGGCCGTCGGCGCGGCGGTACCACCATTCGGCGCGCCACGGGCCGTCCGGCTTGCCCTTGGCGGTCCTGGCAGGGCCGTCGTGCTCGATGACGACGTGCCAGTACTTCCCGGGCTCGTCGGCGGCCTGCTCGGCAGTGTCGGCGGCGGCGAGCAGGATCTGCCGGCCCGTCAGTTGCACCGGCCGGCTCACGCTGGGCTGTGCCTGGGTGGGCGCGGGAAGGGGGGCGGCCGTGGTCAACATGGTGATCACGGCGGCGGCCGAAGCGCCGAGGGCGAGCGCTCCGACAGCAAGCCAGCGGCGCCTTGCGGGGGCGGAGTGGCGGGTGGCGTTCATGAGGCGGTGGCGCCCCTGGTCGATCGTGTCCTGCGAGGGGTCCTTGGCCAGCGCGACGCGCAGGGACTCAAGGTCATCCATTGAACGACTCCTTGCCGATCAGTTTGCGAAGCTTCGTACGGGCACGGCTCAGCCGGGAGCCGACCGTGCCGTAGGAGATGCCGAGTGCCTCGGCGACCTCCTCATGGGAGAGCTGGGCGAGCGCCACGAGCAGCAGCACGTCGCGTTCCCCGCGATTCAGCGACGCCAGCGCCCGCACCAGGTCGGTGTGCAACCGGCCCGCCGCGACGGACGCGAGCACCCGGGTCTCGTGGCTCTCGGTGTCCGGCTCGGCCCCCGTACGGGCCAGTGCCTGGTAGTGCCGGGCCTCTTTGCGGCGGTGGCGGGCGACGAGATTGGTCGCGATCCCGAACAACCAGGGGCGCAGGGCCCCGCGTTCGGGCTCGAACCTGGCGCGCAGCCGGAACGCGGTGAGGAAGGTCTCCGCCGCGAGATCGTCGGCGGCGTCCTCGCCGAGCCGGCCGGCCACATAGCGGTAGATGTCACGGAAGTAGCGGTCGTAGACGCGGGTGAACGCCTCCGGATCCTGGCGGAATCCGGCGACGAGCTCGTTGTCCCTCACGTGCTCGCCGATATCGGTCGTCATGGGCGCCCTCCGGGCGAAGCGGTCATCTGACATCTGCACTCCGCCGGAGGTACGAATCGCTTTCCCGCCCCAGTGTGCAGGCGGAAGTTCGTGCAGGTCACACGGCAGGGTGCCACCCGAATCACGGCGCTTGGTGGGTTACACGCGGTCTCCACGTCACCGGCCACCATGTACTCGGCTACTTCGATGGACTTGCCGTCTCCTCCCGATGCCCCCACGCGCCCAATCTCCAGCAGAGTCGCCATCGGGCACGCAACGGGCACGGAAGCGGACTGACCCCCGCGATCGGGTGGCCGGAGGGAATCGGGTGGCCGACCAGGCGAAGCCGTAACGAAAGAAGGCTTAACGAGCGAAGCGAGCAGCAGCCCGAGCGAAGCGAGGCCTTGCCAGGGAGCGCGAGGGGCGGAGCCCTTCGCCAGGGAGCGCAGCGACCCCGGAGCGAATGCGACGACGGGGACGCGATAGCGGACCAGGGGGAGCGCGAGGGGGCGAACAGCCCCTTCGCATCGGGGGGTTCGGGGGGTCGTCCCCCGTAGACGAACGAAAACGGCTTGTGAAAGCCGCCTTGAAGGGGCGTCAACCACAAGCCGTTTGAAGTGGAGAGTGGAGCCTAGGAGATTCGAACTCCTGACATCCTGCTTGCAAACGACGCACCCAAGCCGCAGAACGTGCTGCTTTGTCTGACCTGCCTCGCGCCGACAGTCCGTCGATGTTCGCGAGAGTCCGCGCGCGTCCAGCCCAGTCGTCACTCATTTAGTCACCCAAGCGTGGCTAGTCAGAGTGGGCGAGGGTTCAGGGTGCGGCATCGGCACCCATAAGCACGCGCTCAATTCCCAGTCGCAGGGCCGTATCATCTCGCTCACCCCGCCAAAGAACCCATTGCCCTACATTCGAATCTGTGAACATCTGGGCGGCACTACTGGACATGCGATAATTCGAAATAATCACTATTGGAAAAATCTGCCTATCCGCCATAGAAATTATCTGCCCCACCATAGCGGTACTCATAGTGGTAGCTGATCGCGAGGAATATTTTACGATAACGCGCGCGAAACGATCCCCGCGTCGAATGATGAAATCTGCGACGCCGTCGCGATAGGGGGTCTCGATTGATACCTGTCCTGCAAATATTCCAGTGATGGCATCACGAACCCTCTGTTCATATCTAAAAGCCATCATCGTTATCATGCCAACCGAGTCAGCATCACTATCGCGCCGTGCGCTCACATGGGGCGCCCCATCCACGGTCCAGTCAATCACAAGCTTAGGAGGGGCATCTTCACCCGACTTGGCCCATTCCCAGCCGATACGTGCGCCTTCAACGAGTACCCGAGATAACGCCGCCTGGCGCTCTCTTTCTATTCCTAGCCGACCTTCCAAATCGGCTATCTTGGCCGCCAGCAGTGATTGCTCGTCCGAGTGAGTCTCATCACTCGAATTAGCTCGCTGCTCGTCATTCACATCACTTAGCAAAGCCTCGACTACCGCGCTAGGAGTTGGTTCTACCGCCTCTTCCAGCGCGTTGGACGCCGCTTCTTCGGCATCGTCAAGGCCAACTCTGGCCTTGAATCCTGGAGCTTCGAGCTCGAAATCCCGCTTAAGGAGGCCAGCCAACGGCCGGCGCAAAATGAACACCATAAGTACGACCATGAGCGGCCAAGATAAGATGATCTTTAGGTAGTCAAGTCCTAGCTTCCACCACTCCATGTAGACATGATGACGCTACACAGTCATCCCGTCTTGGACTTTCGCCCATCGCAGCCTCTCGACATCGGATTGTGATCGATGGCTGCACGGAAGGCATCCGCACTAGCCACCCGACGTACGCTAGCGCCAATCTCCCTGGCGTGAGGCGCGCTACTGGCATTGTAGTGATTGGTCGACGCACCACCCTTTCTGATCGCGACATTCAACGACTTGCCTGGCGGAATGGCGCATCTGGCGGACGCCTCATCGTCTTAACATTTGATGATCTGTCAGAGCGCGCCCAAGCACTGGACCGTTTTCTACACGAGGACATCAATGCGGACGAGTAATAACGAGGACTAAGAAGCTGCGACTTGTCTCCGCACTAAATCAGGCGATCCTTATAACCTGCACTCACTAGGCGCTCAAAAGCCGTGTGGACCTTGTCGGGATACGGCTGCTCGACAGCAAATCCTTTTTTCGGATACTCCGTGATACGTTGCGTGTCGCCAACCAACATGTTAATCACCCGATCAACGTCCCCAATGCTCTCCACATAATCGTCAAGCGAGAGCGGATGTGATGCGCAGATAACCTCTATCTCTGGCCACAGCTTCTTACACGTGGCGTACGCCCGTCGTTGCTGATAAGGGCGCGAGATGAGCACCGCCGAGCTGACCGAGAGCCCACGTTCCGCTAGAAGGGCCCGGGTGTAGGTGAAGTTTTCACCGGTGTTGGTCGCTTTTGGCTCTACCAACACCGCGCCATCCGGAACCCCTCGCGCGATTGCATGTTCCCTATACTCCACCGCTTCACCTCGCGGAAATCTGCTGACGGTAGTCGGAGCATTAGCGCCCGTGAACACGATCAGCGGAAACATGCCTTGCATGTAGAGATCAGCCGCATATGTAGCGACTCCCAAATCATGACTGCCCAAACCGATGCCGATGTCTGAAGGTCGCACATCGTGGTGCATGTTGTGGTAGTCCCACAGCGTCTCAACGTCGGCCCGTACAGCTTGGGGTATGGCAGCACTGACAGTCATGACCTCTACCTGTCCTCAATCGGGAATCTTGAACGTGTAGGACCACTCGAAACGTGATGCCGCATGAACGCCTCTGGCGAACTCGACCAGCCGACCGTCTTCGGCGAACGTCTGCCGCCGGAGCACCACGACGGGTTCGCCGGCGGGCAATCCCAAAGTCTCGGCCTCATCTGGCGTCGGCATACGTGCGTGAATTGTCTCGGTCATGGTGTCTGGTTCTAGGCCCTGGATCGTCAGAACGGCGAAGCCACCACCACGGCCCGCTGGTCCGGGTGTCGGGTCGACCAGCGGAGTGCCTTGCACGTCCTCAGGACGGTAGTAGCTGGTCAACGTGTGCGTGGGAGAGTCCCCTTCCTTGACCAGCCGTGAACGCTCGTACACCTGAGTTCCGACGTCGAGCCCGAACGCCTGGGACACCTCGGCATCGGCTTCGACCAGGCGAACCGTCTGGGTCTGGTCGGCTGGCGTCCATTCTCGACCCGAGGCCTCGCGATCGGCAGCGAACGCCACAAGCCCGCCGAACTTCCACTTGCTCTTGGCGTAGCGCTCCACCCCCAGTCGCTTCATGGGAGGGCGTTCCCGAACGACAGTTCCCCGTCGCCGAACGGGCGTTACCAGTCCTTCGGCTTCAAGGAGCCGAACGGCTTGTCGAACGGTCTTGATGTTGACTTCGTGGCGATCGGCCAGCTCCTCCTGCTTCGGCAGCGTTGAACCTGCCGGGTAGTCGCCTCGCCTGATGCTGTCTCGAAGGAGTTCGGCCAGCTCTCGGTATCCGGTGACCATGACATCTCCTCACTCGCTCATCCCTCAATAAGGGTAGCGATATTGGCTCCAACCAGCCATCTTAGATAATAGAGCCAGCTCTATTGACAGTCCTCGCCCCATACTCCCTAATAGAGCTAGCCCTAAGCGAGCAAGAACGGCTACGGGGCACGGAGCCCCTGGAAGGCGAGCCGACGGGATCGCGCGCCAATGCTTCGGAACCTGCCCTGGCTGACGAGTCAGGCGCGCCCGACACCTAAGAACTCAATAGCGACGACGAAGGGCCACCGCCTCCCGTAGAAAAGGCGGCCCGCGCATGGACTGACCTGCGCATACACGTATCCGACTAAGAATTCGCCCTGATGGTCGTAGGCGGGGTTCGACTCCCCGCCGGGGCACCTTCGATCTTTCATCACCCCTCCCTGCATCAAGGAGCCCTTAGTCTCATGCCCGCTGTCCGCATCGAGTCGTTCGGCTATCTGCACGCTGATCCGCCGACCGCGCATCTGGTCATCGACCTGCGCCAGCACTTCCGTGACCCGCACGTCTCGCCTGAGCTGCGGCACATGACCGCCCACGATGAGCCGGTCAGGACCACGGTCCTGAACACCGCCGGCATCACCGACCTGGTGAACGCCACTGCCGCCGCTGTGACCGCTTTCCTGTCCGGCCCCAGCGCCGGACAGGTCACGGTCGCTGATGGGTGCGCCGGCGGTCGGCACCGCGCTCCGGTCTTCGCCATGGAGCTTGCCGACCGGCTGCGCCGTGCCGGACTGACCGTCGAACTGGAACACCGCGACCTGGACAAACCCGTCGTTCAGCGCTGAGAGCCCACAGCCTCTCACCAACCCCTGGAAGGAAAGATTGTGATCAACGCCAATGGCCGGATCGTCAGCGCCGAACAGGACCTCAGCGTGAACATCGCCGGGGACATCATCGGCGACATCGGGGTCATCATCAGCGGGAACACCGGCCCCGTCCACCTGGGAACAGGCAACGTCTACACCGGCGTGACCGTCATCGAGAACGACATCCACACCGATCGGCGCGGGCGATGAAGCGGCGCAAGGTCGTCCAGTTCTACAGCTCGACCACCAGCGAGACCTACATCGGCGACTGCCCGGGGTGGATCGCCCTCACCCGGCGGGCGCGGCCGGACCTGCGCGAACGGCGGGTCATCGCCTACGGCGGCGGTCCCTGGCTGTGCTGGAGTTGTCGCCCGTCTCACTGATCTACCAGCCCTGATGGTCGCAAGGCGGGGTTCGACTCCCCGCCGGGGCACTCCCGGCCAGCTGGCCGGTCTCCCCATCTACGCCAAGAGGGCAGCCCCCCAATCCGCCAAGACAACGGGGCTGCCCTCACTCCCATCAAAAGGAGCTGTCTCCATCATGGCTTTACTCCTGCGTTTCCTGCGGGCGGTCTGCCCGTCCGACTGCCGCAACGGTCAGATCTGGAACCCGGGCTCGGGGCCTTACCCGTGCCCCTTCTGCTGGCCGAACGCCGCGCAGAGCGGCGGCCCCCGATGACCCCGGCCGCGCCCGGCCGCGTGCTTCGCCAGGTCGGCGAAGTCCCTACCGTCCGGTTGCTCGACCTGATCACCTGGGACCTTCCGGCCGATCTGGTGAAGGGTGCGGCGTGCGGGGCTGACCCCGACCTGCACACCGGCCCCGACCTGTTCGACCACGAGTCCGCTCAGGAGCGGGCGGCCCGGGAAGACGTCGCCAAGAGCGTGTGCGCCGACTGCCCCGCCCGCCTCCACTGCCTGGCGGCGGCCCTGCGCATCCGTCCCGAGACCGGCGTCTGGGCTGGCCTAACCGCTGACGAACTCGCCGAGATGACCCGCCCGGGGCTGGCCTCATGAGCCGCTACCAGTGCCCCCTGTGCAGTGGACTGCACCCGATCGCGGCCAAGCCGCGCTGTCCGATCCACGGGACCAACCACAGCGCCTCGTGCGCGCACTGCCAGAGCGCCGCCGCCAACCCACCGTGCGGGAGGTAGCCGATGTCTCGCATCCGTGCGGCCTTCTGGGACCCGGCCGGTTCCCGGTACGGCATCCCGACCTTCCCGTGGCGGATGGCCCCGCCGCATCTGCTGACCCGCCGTCAGCTCACCGCGCGGGGCCTTCGCCCCGGCGGTCAGGACGTGCAGGCCCAAATCAAGTGGCGGTCCCGCCGCCACGGCGCTCCCGGCGTCCGGGTGGCCTACCTGTATGACGAGCGGTTCGCCCTGCCCAAGCGCACCGCCACCCCGGCCCAGCTGGGCGCGCTGGCCAAAGCTCTCGCCGCCCGCCGGACCTGCCCGGAGTGCCAGACCGACGTCGGCTACGTCCTGCCCCGCCATCTGGGCGTCTGCCTGGACTGCGCCCACCGCTTCGCCGACTACGTGGACCGTCTGCTCACCGCCGACGCCGACACCGACGCCGGTCAGGTGGCCTCATGAGCAGGCCCCGCCGGTTCTGCCCCCTCCGCCCTCCCGCCTCGTCGTCGACCACGCGCCAGCAGAACCCCGCCCTGGCCGAGGCCGACCGCCACGAGTCCCCCCGCACGGTGCCGTGCTGGTGGTGCAGCGGATCGGGCTGCGAGTCCTGCCAGGGGTCGGGCGGTCAGCCCGACCGCATCCCCGGCGGGGACACCTGATGACCCGCGACCTCTCCAACCAACTTCCGTCCCCCGAAGGGAGGCGAGATGACGCAGACCTTTTATGACTCCCGGGCGGAGCGGACGATGGCCGAGGCCGCCGCCGACCAAGCCCGCGCCGCCGCCGAGGCGACCCGCGCCGAGACGGCGTTACGTCTGGACCAGGCCCGCCGGCAAGCCGAGGACGACCGCGCCGCGCGTGCCGAACAGGCTCGCGAGGCCCGCCGCAAGGACAAGGCCGACCGGCGGGAGCTGCGGCGCATCCGGCGCGCTGAGGTCAACGCCCAGCGTCGCCAGGCTCGCCGCGCCAGTGCCGGCCGCCTGGCCGCAACGGTGGTGAGCCGTGCTCCGCTGATGGTGGGCGGTGTCGCGATGAGCGCCCCCATCCTCATCGCCTGGAACGGCCAACTGGCGTTCGCGCGTGAGGTCATGCACCTGGGCGTGCTGGCCCCGGCGCTGCCGATCGCGCTGGAGGGCGCGGCCTGGTATCTGGCCTACCTCACCCACACCGCGATCAAGGCGCACCTTCCCGCCGGCCGATACCGGGCCTGGACGTGGGGGCTGGCCGGTGTCGCGGCGGGCATGAACGCCTGGCACGGCATCGCCGACAACGCCACCCCGGGCGACCCGTGGGCGGGCGTCCAGGTCGGCATCGTGCTCGCGCTGGCCAGCCTTCTCGGCATCCTGCTGTGGGAGCTGACCGCCTCCCAGCACAAGCGCCAGCAGGACCATGCCCGCAACGGCCTCAGCGCGGCCGAGATCCGCCGCGCGGCCTGGCGGCGGGTCCGCTACCCCCGTCTGTCGTGGGCGGCTGCCAGCATCCAGGCCGCCCGCGCCGACCACGACGCCGAGGCAGCGTGGGTGGCCGCGTGGGTCGACCGCTACGGCATCGGCCCGCACGCCTCCCGCCGAGACCGGCGCCTGGCCCGCGAGATCGCCCGCTACAGCGCCCGCGCCGATCGTGAAGCCGCCGAGTCCGGCCGCCTGGCCATCATCGACGGCGCGATCGTCGAACGCCCCTCCCCCTCGATCGAAATCGACGTGGAACAGATCGACACCCCTTCGATCGACACCCCGCCGTCGATCGAACCTGATCGATCGGTCCCCGTCCGGTCGATCGAACCGGCGGCCGATCACCGCCCGAGGCCCGCGACCAATCGGACCTCGAACCGGACGTCAAACCGGCCACCGCGCCGGTCGATCGACGAGCATCGCGCCGAACTGGCACGGCTGATCCAGGCCGGGGCGATCGATTCCCGACCTGACGCTGAACCGATCCGTAAGGCCCTGCGCTGCGCGCCTAAGACCGCCGCGACGCTGCGCGACGAACTGCGCGACGCCGACAGCGCCATGAACGCCGCCCGCGCGCCGCGCGAGGCGCTCACCGTTCCCCAATCTTCGGAGGGGTGACCCGCCATGGTCGTTTTCACGATCGCCGTCATCATCATCACCGCCGTGGCGGCCATCGCCTTCACGGTGTTCATCGCGGTCCGGGGCTTCCAGGACCGCCACTACGTCCGGGAGACGGTCAACGAGCACACCGCCCGGTTCTACCGGTGCGGTCGCTGCGGGGTGCTGCACGAGTACGGCCACAGCCCGCACGCCGACCGCCGGGAAGGCCGGGGCTGGCCGGTGCCCGATGAGTCCACCTACAGCTACGGCTTCCCCGAGGTCGGGCCATGACCGGCCGACCCTGCCACGGACGCCGCACGGCCCCGGGCATGGCGCTGCTGATGGCGCTGTGCGCGGGGCTGTGCCTGCCTGCCCTGCTGATCACCGCCGCCGATGCGTGGCTGACCGCCCTCGTCGGCTTGCCGCCGCTGATCCCCGCGCTGTGCCGTGTGGCCCGGCAGATCGCCCATGAGTACCGAATGTGGCTGATGGGCGTGGTGGAAGCCGACATCGTCTTTGACCCCAACGAACCGGAAAGGACGGTGTGGCGCTGATGGCCGACCGAAAGATCTCCGAACTGTCCTCGATCACCTTCACCGGCAGCCTCGGGGAGGCGTTCCAGACCTACGGCAACGCGCTGAGCACGATCGCCGACCGGTGGAACACCGAACTGGACATCGCCGCCGTGGACTCTGAGGCCGCCATGGGGTCCATGAAGGGCCACGTCCTGCTGTTCGGGCTGGACTCCAAGATCCGCGCCCGCCGGGTGGCCAAGCGGCTCAAGCGCGCTCGCGACCTGGCCGCCTCCCTGGCCGAACGCGGCCAAACCTTCCACCGCTCCTACCGCAAGCACTTCCTGGCCGGATGAGACCCGCCGGCACTCGACCTCAGAGAGGAAAGCCCATGGCCAAGCACGAGACACCCCTCGTGGGCGAGCACGGCGGTCCCGATTACCAGCTCATCGGCCGCCACATGCTGATCGCGGGGATGACCAGTTCCGGCAAGTCGATCGGTGACGCCTGGAGCATCATCGGCGAACTGATCGCTCAGGACAGGCCGGTGAACCGCTGATGGGCAGCGGACAGGCCCGCCTGGACCAGATCGCCTGCATCGAGTTCCACGGCAAGGTCCCCTCCAAGATCGCCGCCTACGCCACCGCGACCCAGCTTTTCGCGCACGACCTGGCGCGGGAGCTGGACGCCGCCGCCAACGCCGCCGAGAACGCGATGCGGCAGCTCAAGGGCCACCCGCTGCTGATGGGCATCGACGTGCGCGCCCGCGCCTGGCGCGTGGCCCGCGAACTCAACGACGCCCGGGAACTGGTGCTCGGCATCAGCGCCGAGGCGGTCAAGTTCAACGTCCAGTTCCGACAGGAGTTCCTGGAGGCGCTGGAAGCCCTCAGCAAGCGCGAGCGCGACACCAAGAGCAAGGACTACAAGGGAAAGGTTGATCTGTGATGCGCAAGAGTTCGGCCCCGTCCCTGCAACTGGTGCAGGACGCCTCCATGGAGCGGCTGGCCGCCGCTGCCGCCTCCAAAATCGGGGTGCTGGTCCCGCCGTGGCTGATCCTGGGTGCCGAGGCCGCCACGGCGGCCATCTCCCACGCGCTGTGGGGTGAGGCCCCGGCGGTGACGTGGGCGGCCATGGGCTCCACGCTCGCCACCACCGTCCTGACCGGTCTGACGTGGGCGATCACCCACCAGCGCAGGATGATCGGACGGCTGCACGCCACCTTGACCACCGCCGCCGCCGGCGGCTGGTTCACCACCGTCACCGTCACCGGCCTGGACACGCCCGTCGTGACCGGCGCGCTGTTCTTCGGCGGCGGCGCACTGGCGCTGTCGTGGAACATCCGCACTGTCATCCGCTCTGGCCCCGGCAGCGAGGACGGGGACGGCGGGGACACGCTGGCCCGGCTGTTTTCCCGCCGCCGGGACGAGGCCGGTCTCAAGGGCGCCCGGGTGCGGACGACCGAGGTCACCGACAACAAGGTCAAGGGCAAGATGCAGCTGCCGCCCGGGGAGAAGACAGCCGACGACGCGATCAAAGCCGCCGACCGGCTCGAATCGGGGATGCAGCTGCCGCCCGGCAGCGTGACCATCGCCCGCGACGACGACCGCGCCGACCAGGCCGTCATCACCGTGTCCGACCCGCGCGCCATCCGCCGGCCGATCCCCTGGCCCGGCCCCTCCCACCCCGGCGCGTCGGTGGACAAGCCGCTGCGGATCGGGCTCTACCAGGACGGCGACGACGTCGAATACCGGTTCGTCGGCCACCACTTGCAGATCATGGGGATGACCGGTTCCGGCAAGTCGATCGGAGGCGCGTGGAACATCATCGGCGAACTGATCAGCCGCAAGGACGTCGCGGTGTTCTCCATCGACCTCAGCAAGGACGACCAGACCATGGGTCCGCTGCGGGAAGGGCTGCACCGCTTCGAGACCGGCAAGGCCGGTGCGGTGGACCTGATCCGCGCCATGCACAAGGCCATCCCGGCGCGGACCAAGTGGCTGGCCGAACGTGGCTACAGCAACTGGGAACCCGGCTGCGGGCTGACCTACTGGTTCCTGCACGTGGAGGAACTCCCCAAGCTGGTCGGCGAACTCGGGGGCGAGGATGAGGAACGCCTCGGGGAGATCCTCAAGGAGATCCGATCGGCTGGTGGCGGTGTGATCCTTTCGCTTCAGCGGGCTGACTACACGCAGATCCCGACGCTGTTCCGCTCGCAGATGGCCAAGATGTGCTTCGGGCTGTCCGACCCCGACGACGTCAAGTACGGCACCTCAGCGCGGCAGCGCAAGGCCGACGTGGAGCCGCACGAGTGGGAAGACCACTACCCCGGCATGGCCTACCTGGACGGCAAGAGCGTCCGCACCACCCACTACGCGATGCCGCTGCGCACCTACTCGTGGGGGCGCAACAGCGCCGAGGCCCGCGCCGCGATGATGGCCCACGCCGCCGCCTTCCCCGCCGCCGGCAAGAAGGTCGACCCGTTCACCGCTGGTATCGCCCGCCCGACCGGCCCGGCCCGCACCCCGGCCCCGCCGCTCACCCCGCCGCCCGCCGCGTTCGACGAGGGGCAGGACGACGGGTCGGAGCGTGAGGAGTTCGCGGCCGAGTTCGCTGAGCTGCTGGCCGCCGCCGCATCGCTGGTCATCGCCCGCCAGAACGCCTCCCCGGCTCTGCTGCAAAGCAGGCTTCGCATCCCTGCCGAGGACTGCCTTCGCCTCCTGGAGGCCCTGGAGCGCAAAGACATCGTCGGCCCGCCCCACCCCGGCGGGGACGAGCGACCGGTTCTCATCGCAGCCGATGACACCGCCACCATCCTGAGCGTGGTCGACCACCTGCGCACCACCGGCGATCCGGTCGCTGAGGCGCTGGCGGGCAGTGAGGACCCCGACCCGTCCGTCACCGCCGGGCACGGCGACCGGGTGCAGGAGCCGACCCAGGCCGAAGCCGACGCCTACCAGGCCGACGCGCCCGCCCCGAAGATGGCCCCCGAGGCAGCCCGCGGCTTGGTCTACGCCTGGCTGCGCCAGCGCCGACAAGCCGGTCGGCCCACCTTCACCGCCACCGACCGCGACCTGACCGCCATCCGCACCCAGACCGGCAACAGCCGCGCCTGGACCTACAAGATCCTGACCGCCCTCCACCAGCGGGGCGTCCTGGACGTCGACACCTCCGACAGCGTCCGCACCTACACCATCAAGGACCTGTCCCCCCTCGACCGCGAGGACCACGCCACCGCCGCCTGACATCGCCTCGGGGCAGCCGCCGGGCTGCCCCGACCGGTCCGGCCGCCTCGCGTGCGGCTGCGCGTGGGACGCGCCGCACCCGCGCCGATGATCTTGTCACGGCCCCGTCACGAGCACTGTCACGGGCGCTGTCACCCCTGCCGTCACGGCCCTGTCACGGGCGCGCTGTCACAGCGTCACACCGCCCCTGACCTGTAACACCCATCCCCCACCCCTTTCCGTGACACCCGCGCGTGTCACGCGATCAAGGAGACACCCATGAACGCCGCAACCGGTCGGCGGCATCGCTGGACCCATCACGACAAGAACCACGCCACCTGCCAGCACTGCGGGACGCGAGCGCAGAAGCGCCCTTCCCCGTACGGCCGCCGCTGGTGGACCGAATGGCATCTGCCCGACGGCACGACCCGCGACAACTACAACGGCCAGCCCACTCCCCCATGCCTGACCGCCGACGACGCCCGGAAGGAAACGTGAGTGGACTACTGGGCCCCTGCAACTACGGTTCGGGGCCGTGCGGGAAACGTCCCACCCGGCCCTACCCGTGCGGCCCCCGGTGTGCGGAGCACGCTCCCGCAGTGCTCCGCAAGGAGGAGAACAGCGATGTCTCCTGACCTCACCCGCTACGCCCTGGCCGCCGCCGCCCGAGGCTGGCACGTCTTCCCCCTCGTCGTCGGCGGGAAGGTGCCACCCCAAAGGTTCGACCGGTGGGAAGAACGCGCGACCACCGACCCCGAGGTCATCCGCCGCTGGTGGTCCAAGCCGTTCAACATCGGCATCGCATGCGGCCCCTCCCGGCTGGTGGTGCTGGACCTGGACAAGCCCAAGCAGAAGGAGGGGGCTTCGCCCCCGCCACCCTTTGACCTGCCGGGCGTCACTGACGGGGCCGACGCCATGGCGCTGGTCTGCGAACGCGCCGGACAGCCCTTCCCTACGTGGGAAACCTTCCAGGTCAGCACCCGTCGCGGCGGAATCCACCTCTACTACGCCGCGCCGCCAGATGGCCCCGAGCTGCGCAACACCGAGGGAGACAAGGGCAACGGGCTGGGCTGGCTGATCGACACCCGCGCGGCCGGCGGCTATGTCGTCGCCCCCGGCAGCTTCGTCGACCTGCCTGACGGCACCGGACCCTATGAGGTCGTCTACAACGCGGCCCCGGCCCCGCTGCCCCCCTGGCTGTCCAAGCGCCTTTCAACCCCGCCACGGCAGGCCGCCACGCCCCTCCGGCTGGAGCTGCCCCGTGACCGGCGCGGCGCGTTCCTGCACGCCGCTATCAACGGAGAACTCGCCAAGCTGGCCGCCGCGCCCCTCGGGCAGCGCAATCGCACCCTCTACCTGGCCGCGACCGCTCTCGGGCAACTGGTGGCGGGCGGGGCGCTGGACGAACAGGAGGTCAAAGACCTGCTTGGACAGGGAGGGGTGGACGCCGGGCTCACCCCGTCCGAGACCCGCCTCACCATCGCGTCCGGACTCAAGAACGGTGCCCGACGACCCCGCGCCCTGGCCGCATGAGCTACAGAGAGAGATCCACATGACCACGTCACCACCCGCAAGCGGCGCTGACCTACTCGACGAACTGCGCGCCGCGCTGACCCGCTACGTCATCCTGCCCAGCGAACACGCCGCCAACGCCGTCACGCTCTGGGTCGCGGCCACGCACGCCCAACCCGCGTGGGCTCACGCGCCCCGGCTGGTCATCCGCGCTCCCGAGAAGCGGTGCGGGAAATCCCGGCTGCTGGACATCGTGGAAGCCACCTGCCACGACCCGTTCATCACGGTCAACAGCAGCAGCGCGGCGGTCTACCGCTCCATCAGCAGCGACCCGCCCACCATGCTGGTCGATGAGGCCGACACCATCTTCGGCCCCAAAAGCGACGGGAACGAGGACCTTCGCGGGCTGCTCAACGCCGGGCACCAGCGCAACCGCCCGGCCAAGAGGTACGACGCCACGACCGGCCGTGTCGAGTCCATTCCGACCTTCTGCATGGCGGCTCTGGCGGGCATCGGAGCGATGCCCGACACCATCGAAGACCGCGCGGTCGTGGTCCGCATGCGCCGGCGCCTGACCGGTGAGACCGTCGCCCCCTATCGTCACCGCCGCGACCGCCCGCCGCTGCGCCAGCTGGCTGAGGACATCGCGGCCTGGCTGCGCGCCGACCTGGCCGCGCTGGAACAGGCCGAACCGCCCATGCCGGTCGAAGACCGGGCCGCCGACACCTGGGAGTCCCTGGTGGTCGTGGCCGACTTCGCTGGCGGCCACTGGCCCGACCGCGCCCGGCAGGCCGTACTCGCGCTGACCGCCGAGGCCGACGACAACGGCCAGCCCTCACCGCGTATCCGCCTGCTGGCCGACTGCCGGACCGCGTTCGGCACCGACACCGCTCTCCCGACCGCCGTCCTGCTGGAGCGGCTCAAGGACGACCCCGAATCCCCGTGGGTCGACTACGGCCCCGCCGGGCTGACCGCCATGAAGCTGGGCGTCCTGCTGCGCGAGTACGACATCCGCTCCACCACCATCCGTTTCCCGCCCCCAACCGGACAGGCGAAGGGCTACCAGCGGGCCGACTTCGCCGACGCCTGGCAGCGCTACTGCCCCGAGATCGAGACCGCCGAACGGGCCGCACTCATCCCCCTGGACCGGGGAAGCCGTCCCGGTCGTACCAGCCTCAACATCGCAGCTCAGAGGGGATGAGGCTTTTCCGGTGGTACGGCACAAGCCGTACCACCAAAAAAGCCGTACCGGGCCTGACCTGCAAAAACAAGCCTGGTACGGCTGTTACGGCTACCCCCCTCAAACCTGACACGCCTGCTCTCAAAATCGTGGAGAACCGCCATGAACCCCGGACAGAGCAAGCCCCATTCCGACGACCTAGAGCTGTACCGCATCCCCGATGTCATGCGCCTGCTCAAGCTCAGCCGCAGCAGCGTCTACGAGCAGTTGCGGAGCGCGCGACTGCGCTCCGTCCGTCAAGGACGTTTGCGACTCGTACCCGCGAAGGCCATCCGCGAGTACATCGCCCTCTTGGAGACCGAAGCAAAGGAGGCCGCGTGACCAAACGCAGGAGCAGAGGAGACGGCGGGCTCCATTGGGACCCCGTCCGCGAGCGCTGGATCGCTACCGTGACGGTCGGCTATACCCCGGCCGGAAAGCGCATCGTCAAGAAGGCCAGCGACAAGGACAAGACGAAAGCGCGGGAAAAACTGAAGGCGATAATCAAGGATTACGAGGATGGACTCACCGCCAACTCACACAACTACACCGTTGCCGACACCGTGAAATACTGGCTTACTCACGGGCTTAAAGGCCGTGACCCGCGAACGGTCACCCTCTACACGGAGTTCGCGGAGAACCACATCATCTCTGCCTTAGGCGCGAGGAAACTCCGAGACCTGTCAGTCGAAGACGTGGACAAATGGCTAGCGGACAAATCGGCTAGCCTAAGCACGCGAACCCTCAAGATGCTTCATTCGATCCTGAATCGAGCCGTAAAGAACGCGATGCGGCGCGACAAGGTCAAACGGAACGTCGTGGACCTCTGCGAGGTGCCCGAGGGACGTGTAGGGCGCCCGTCAAAGGCGTTCACGCTCGATCAGGCTAGCGCTCTGCTGGCAGCAACCGAGCAAGCCCACGTACGTATGTGTGCCTATATCGTCCTGTCGCTACTCACGGGCGCTCGAACAGAAGAATTGCGAGCCCTTACGTGGCCCCACGTCGTAACCTTCGACAAGGAGCACAAGGCATGGCGCCCGGTCGGGGACGCGGGATGGGGGCATGGAGAGTTCGCCATGTATGTATGGCGTTCGGTTCGGCGAAAGGGCGACACCAAGACGGCGAAATCCCGCCGGACTCTCAAGCTCCCTCAGCGGTGTGCGCGAGCATTACACGCGCTATGGGAATCACAGGATAACGACCGTCAGCAGCCCAACGCGGAATTAGTGTTCCGCACCCAGAATGGAACAGCTCTCAGCGCTGGAAACGTCCGCCGTGACTTCAGGAAGGTGGTCAACGCGGCCGGACTCGACGGCGATGCGTGGACTCCGAAGGAACTGCGACACAGCTTCGTGTCGCTGCTCTCAGACTCAGGCGTCCCCATCGAAGACATCTCGCGCCTAGTAGGTCACGCTAACACTGTGGTTACAGAGACCGTGTACCGTCACCAAATCCGCCCTGTCATGCAGGAAGGCGCGACGGCCATGGATGTCATCTTCCGAAGCTAAGCCAAGAGATAACAATGCAAAATTCGCCAACGCCCCGTTGCCATATCCGGTAGCGGGGCGTTAGTTTTAATCGTCGGAATTCTAGATTATTCCCAGCCCGAACCTACTTGGTTGGCTAGCGGGCGAAGGGCCACTAGCATGACAGCCGCTTGATTGTTCTTGCTCCACGTCGCACCCACCATTCTCGCTTTCGTGGGTAGTCCGGATTGCTTTAGGGCCTCCGGCCCGACTGGCGCTGTGTCCATTCCGTTGACAATCAAGGACGGAATAAAGACGTCGTCGATGTTCCCGAATACTTGAGCCTCTCCGGAACCGTCCGGAAGCATGTGAGATGAAACACAAGATTCGCTAACGAGATCTTGGGATCTCATTGCGGCCTTGCGGCTTACATTGGCAGCATGCGCGCGGAGCGCCTTTGGTGTTCGACGCCTCGACATCTCATCCGCCAAGTCAGCTATCTCGTCCTCATCTGTAGCGCTCTTTTGTCCAGTAACAAAGCACTCGACACCTCTTATTCGCACATGGCTGACGAATAACTGATCGGCCGGTACAGGCAGATCCGGACCTCGGAGGCTCTGAAAGTTTGAAATCGTATATATATGCGGGATCTGATTACTGTAAGCAAGAAGCGTAAATGTGTGATGTCTCTGACTTGCCGAAATTCGTTTTAGCCAGACACTCCCTTTGCTTTGTATCTGATCAACCACTTCCTTCATAGACCGATTTCCCGGCTTATGAGAAAGTACTCGCCCGAGCCATTCTGCCGTATTGTGGTTGCCCGCTTCAGCGATGCCCGTATAGCAAAGCAGCCCCGACCAGTCCCGATAGTGAAGTACCACTTGCTTTTGCGCGGAGCTGCTACGGATCTGTGCAGTGCCAGCGTACGTCAGGCGAAAATCTGAAGTTTGAACAGCAAGGGCTCGTGTGGCGACGGAAATATTAAGCGTCATGTGATCTTCATCGCCTTCTACGCGATGGCCTTCATCAGCCTCTGAGCAATCGTTAAGCCGTGCGTGCCTAGGCAGAGGGCGACTGACTACAGGAGCAAGCGCAAGATGGCACGAGTGCTCGATGAACGTCATCACTTGGTCGTTCAGGGGATAGTCACTCAGTTAGTCACCTACGCCCCGCTACCTTGATCGGTAACGGGGCGTTTTGGCTGGTGGAGCCTAGGAGATTCGAACTCCTGACATCCTGCTTGCAAAGCAGGCGCTCTGCCAGCTGAGCTAAGGCCCCGTTGACGCCCGCTCCGAGCAGACGTCGCTACACCGTAGCAAGGATCTCAACCTGCCCGCCACTCACCGGACGGCGGGCACATCGCTCCCCATCACGACAGCGGGGAAATCGGCGATCGACTCCAGAATGTGCGTCGCGCCCCCGGCGGCCAGCCGGTCTCGGCTGTGGACGCCGGTCAGCACCCCGGCCACCACGGAGGCTCCCGCACGCCGGGCCGACACCATGTCGCTCTCGGTGTCCCCGGCGACGGCGACCTCGCGGACATCTTCGATGCCCAGCTTCATCACCGCCGTGAGGATCATGTCCGGGTAGGGCCGACCGCGGTTGCAGTCCTCGGGCGACAGGGCGAGGTCGACCTTGTCGTACCAGCCCAGCGCGCCCAGCACGCGCCCCATGGTCCCCCGGGAGAACCCGGTGACGAGGGCGATCTTGATCCCGGCGCCGCGCAGCTTCTCCAGTGCCTCGACCGTCCCCGCGAGCGGCGTGACGCCGGCGCGCTCGATCGACCCCTCGAAGGAGTGCTCGAAGGTCAGGTTGGCGGCCTGAGCCTGCGCCTCGTTGTCGGGGAAGATCCCCCGGAAAACGTCGATCTTGGGGCATCCCCGGGACCGGTGCACATGCACCATCGCGCGTGCGTAGGCGCTGGTCCCGGGGACGATCCCCTGTGTCGCGATCGACTCGGCGAACGCCCGTTCGACCAGGGCGACGTCGCCGATCGTGGTGCCCGCCAGGTCGAGGCAGGCCAACTTGATCACGAAGATCAGTTCTCGCTGCCGGTCGCCTCGGTCCACAGGTCGAGCTCGGCCCGATCGGCCTGGACCTTGCGCCAGAACAGCAAGCCGACAACGGCAACGACTGCAAGAAGGAGCAGCTTCTTCATAGTGATGACCCCATTTCCCGGGTGTGACAAACGCCCGGTTCCGCCCCCGGGCCGCGCGCCGAATACAACACTTTATCCCCCTGGGGATTTTCGCCGCGAAAGCCGTACCGAGGAGGGCTCCGCTATCAGCGAAAGAGACGAGACCCCAGGTGAGCAACGAGCTTAGCCCCGCACCAACCCCCGCGTCAGCCGCACTGCACTCCCCCGAAGCCCCACGAATCACCCCGCCACCCACCACGCCTGGCCCGCCGACGCCCACCATGTCTTGTCGGTCAATGCCCTACCGCCCATGGCTCCAGGTCCGTGGCCGCCCTGGCACCCGACGCCTCCGGCATCGCCGCCCGCCCAAGACTTCAGGCCCGTCGCCACCCCGGCACCCCACACCTCCGGCACCGCCACCCGCCCAGAACTCCAGGCCCGTCGCCACCCCGGCACCCCACACCTCCGGCACCGCCACCCGCCCAGAACTCCAGGCCCGTCGCCACCCCGGCACCCCACACCTCCGGCACCGCCACCCGTCCAGAACTCCAGGCCCGTCGCCGCCCCGGGCACCCCACACCTCTACCCGCCCAAGACCTCAGATCCGTCGCCGCCCCACCGCCTGACCGATCTGGGCGTCCGACGCCGCTCGCAACCTCAGTCCGCCGACAGGCGCTGCAGACCCCCGCGCCGCACATCAGGCGCTTTCATTCCTCGTCAGACACCATTCTCTGTACGACATCACCACCAAAACGCCCAGAAATCCCCTCTGGCAACTCGGCCCGATTCCAAGGCCTCGCTCAGGTCCCAGCTATCGGAATGAACGCCCCGGCCCGTGACATCCCCAGCGCCCGCTGTCGGCTTTGGCCTCGCCCACATGCCGGAACACCGGTCAAACAGCCCGCAGCACCTCTCATCAAGCAACCGCAGCCAGGTCAGCACCGCGAGCAGTTCAGAGCTGCGGGACCCCGGCGCTCAGACGCACCGTCGTCCCCCCGGGAGCCGTGCTCACCACGATCGTCGTCAGCCGGTGCATCAGCCACAGCCCGCGCCCGCCCGTAGGCGTCGTCGTCGGCCCGACCGCTATCCCCGGCCCTCCGTCGGACACCTCGCACAGCACCCGTGCCCCTTCGAGCCACAGCCGGAGCACCCGCGGCGACTGCGCGTAGCGCACCGCGTTGGTCACGGCCTCGTGGACGGCGAGCACGTAGTCGTCGAGCCCCAGCCCGGACAGTCCCGCCGCCTGAGCGCAGTCGTGGACGGAGCGCCGAACCTCGGGCACGGTCATCTGGTCGAGTTCGAGGGAGAGCAGGAGGTCGCCGGTCACAGGCTTCGCCTCCCAGGATGTCGACTGACACCTAACCCTAGGCCAGCTGACGCTCGATCTCGGCGACCATTTCCTCCTGATCACGGACCAGGCGACGGGCGAGGTCCGCCGTCGGCGAGTGGTCGCCCACGGCCAGAACCACCCGGGACGTCGTCATTCCGGCGCCCAAATGGCGTGACATCAGGCCGAACCAGGTTCGGTCGAACGCCTCGCCGGTGAGGTCGCGCAGTTTGGCGAATTCCGCGTCGGTGATGTTCCCCGGCCCGATGGGGCGGGCGCCGGGGGGAGGCGCGGCCACCTCCCACATCGACAGCCAGTTCGTCATCGCCTGCAGGTCCGCGCGGCCCTGCGACCTGATCTCGACCGAGGTCGCTTTGACCCAGTCGCTGTACGCCCTTCCCTGCGCCATCTCGGCCAACTGCACCGTCTGCCGATACTGGGGAATCATCTCCAGGGAAAAACGCACGTCGGGATCTGCCGGATCCCCACCGGAACAGGCAACGACCAGCGTCAGCACGAGACTGGTCGCGAACAGCCGAATCGCGCTCATCAGCCGGAGGTACGCAGGATGACCCGGCTAGGTTCAGGTTCTACGGTGGAAAACACCATCAGGGCAGAACAATGGAGTTGGCGTGGACACGATCAAGCGTGAACGGGAACTCGATCTCCGTCAGCTTCTCGCCGGTCTGACAGCGGTCCGCGACGGCGACTTCGGCACCCGCCTCCCCAATGACGGCGACGACGGCCTGCTCAAGGAGATCGCGACCGTCTTCAACGGCATGGTCGACCAGCTCTCCCTGTTCACCAGCGAGGTGACCCGGGTCGCCCGCGAGGTCGGCACCGAGGGCCAGCTGGGCGGTCAGGCCGACGTGCCGGGCGTCTCGGGCACGTGGAAGGACCTCACCGACTCCGTCAACGCGATGGCCGGCAACTTGACCGACCAGGTGCGTGACATCGCCCAGGTGGCCACGGCGGTGGCGAAGGGCGACCTGAGCCGGAAGATCACTGTGGACGTCCGGGGCGAGATCCTGGAGCTGAAGAACACCCTGAACACGATGGTCGACCAGCTCTCCAGCTTCGCCGACGAAGTCACCCGAGTCGCCCGCGAGGTCGGCACCGACGGACGGCTGGGCGGCCAGGCCGACGTGAAGGGCGTGTCGGGCACCTGGCGCGACCTCACCGACTCGGTCAACTTCATGGCCGGCAACCTCACCGACCAGGTGCGCTCCATCGCCCAGGTCACCACGGCGGTCGCCAAGGGCGACCTGTCGCAGAAGATCACTGTGGACGCCCGGGGCGAGATCCTGGAACTGAAGAACACCATCAACACGATGGTCGACCAGCTCTCCAGCTTCGCCGACGAAGTCACCCGAGTCGCCCGCGAGGTCGGCACCGACGGACGGCTGGGCGGCCAGGCCGACGTGAAGGGCGTCTCCGGCACCTGGCGCGACCTCACCGACTCGGTCAACTACATGGCCGGCAACCTCACCGACCAGGTCCGCAACATCTCCCAGGTGGCCACCGCCGTCGCCCGGGGCGACCTCTCCCAGAAGATCACCGTGAGTGCGCGCGGCGAGATCCTGGAACTCAAGAACACCCTGAACACGATGGTCGACCAGCTCTCCAGCTTCGCCGACGAGGTCACCCGCGTGGCCCGGGAAGTGGGCACCGAGGGTCGGCTCGGCGGCCAGGCCGACGTGAAGGGCGTCTCCGGCACCTGGAAGGCGCTCACCGAGTCGGTCAACGTCATGGCCGACAACCTGACCGCCCAGGTCCGCTCCATCGCCGAGGTCACCACGGCGGTCGCCAAGGGCGACCTGACGCAGAAGATCCGGGTGGACGCCCGCGGCGAGATCATGGAGCTGAAGGAGACCATCAACACGATGGTCGACCAGCTCAGCGCCTTCGCCGACGAGGTGACCCGAGTCGCCCGAGAGGTGGGCACCGAGGGGAACCTGGGCGGCCAGGCCACCGTGCGGGGCGTGTCGGGCACCTGGAAGGACCTCACCGACAACGTCAACGTCATGGCCTCCAACCTGACCAGCCAGGTCCGCTCGATCGCCCAGGTCTCGACGGCGGTGGCCCGCGGCGACCTCAGCCAGAAGATCACCATCGACGCCAAGGGCGAGGTCGCCGCGCTGGCCTCGACGCTGAACACGATGGTCGACACGCTGAGCGCGTTCGCCGACGAGGTGACCCGGGTCGCCCGCGAGGTCGGCACCGAGGGCCAGCTCGGCGGCCAGGCCCGGGTGCCCAACGTGGCCGGGACCTGGAAGGACCTCACTGACAACGTCAACTCGATGGCCAACAACCTGACCAACCAGGTGCGGAACATCGCCCAGGTCACCACGGCGGTGGCCCAGGGCGATCTGACCAGGAAGATCGACGTCGACGCGCGCGGCGAGATCCTGGAGCTGAAGACCACCATCAACACGATGGTCGACCAGCTCTCCAGCTTCGCCGCCGAGGTCACCCGAGTCGCCCGCGAGGTCGGTTCGGAAGGCCGGCTCGGCGGCCAGGCCGAGGTCGAGGGCGTGTCCGGCACGTGGAAGCGCCTCACCGAGAACGTCAACGAGCTGGCCGGGAACCTGACCCGCCAGGTGCGGGCCATCGCCGAGGTGACCAGCGCGGTGACCTCGGGAGACTTGGCCCGGTCGATCACCGTCGACGCCTCCGGCGAGGTCGCCGAGCTGAAGGACAACATCAACTCGATGGTGAAGTCGCTCCGCGAGACGACCCTGGCCAACAAGCAGCAGGACTGGCTGAAGACCAACCTGGCCGGCATCTCCGGCCTCACCCAGGGCCACCGCGACGTGGCCGTGGTCGCCGAGCTGGTCATGAACGAACTGGCCCCGCTGGTCAACGCCCAATACGGCACCTTCCTCCTGGTCGAGGAGACCGGCACCCTCCAGGTGGTCGGCAGCTACGGCCACCGCGACCACGACCGCCGCTACGAGTTCGGCGAGTCGCTCGTCGGCCAGGCCGCCGCGGCGAGGGAGACGATCCTGGTCGAGGACATCGCCCCCGGCTACCTGACGATCTCCTCCAGCCTCGGCGCGGCCGGGCCGGTCAACCTGATCGTGCTGCCCATCGTGGTCGAAGACCAGGTCCTCGGTGTGATCGAGCTGGCCAGCCTCAACCGCTTCACCCAGATCCACCGCACCTTCCTGAGCCAGCTCGTCGAGACCATCGGCGTGAACGTCAACACGATCGTCGCCAACGCCAGAACCGACGCCCTGCTGGTCGAGTCGCAGCGATTGGCCACCGAGCTCCAGGTCCGGCAGGAGGAGCTCCAGGACTCCAACGCCGAGCTGGAGGAGAAGGCCGAGCTGCTGGCCCAGCAGAACCGCGACATCGAGACGAAGAACAGCGAGATCGAGCAGGCCCGCCAGGAACTCGAAGACCGCGCCCAGCAGCTCGCGCTGGCGTCCAAGTACAAGAGCGAGTTCCTCGCCAACATGAGCCACGAGCTGCGCACACCCCTGAACTCGCTGCTCATCCTGGCTCAGCTGCTGGCGCAGAACCCGGCCCGCAACCTCACTGCCAAGCAGGTCGAGTACGCCAACGTCATCCACTCGGCCGGCACCGACCTGCTCCAGCTCATCAACGACATCCTCGACCTGTCGAAGATCGAGGCCGGCAAGATGAACATCACGCTGGAGTCGATGCCGCTGCGGCAGCTCCTCGACTACGTCGAGGCGACCTTCCGGCCGCTGACCACGGAGAAGGGGCTGCGCTTCGACGTGGTCGTGGCGCCCGACGTGCCGCTGCAGCTCCTCATGGACGAGCAGCGCCTCCGCCAGGTGCTCAGGAACCTGCTGTCGAACGCGGTCAAGTTCACCGAACGCGGCTCGGTGGAGCTCCGGATCGAGCGGCCGCAGGACGACGTGCTCGCCTTCCACGTCGTCGACACCGGCATCGGGATCGCCGAGGGCAACCTGTCGCAGATCTTCGACGCCTTCCAGCAGGCCGACGGCACCACGAGCCGGCGCTACGGCGGCACCGGCCTCGGCCTGTCGATCAGCCGGGAGATCGCGGCGCTGCTCGACGGCGAGATCAGGGCGGTCAGCAGGCTGGGCGAGGGGTCCACGTTCAGCCTGTACATCCCGCTGGCGGAGGCGCTCCCGATGAGCCAGCCGCCGCGCCTCGACCCGCCGCGCCGGATCGTGCAGATCCCGCTGACCCGCGAGGGCCGCCACCTGCTGGTGGTCGAGTCGCGGCCGAACGGGCTGCTGGCCCAGCTCGCCGAGTCGGTGGTCGCCGACCTGGGCGAGTCCCACGGCCCGGTCTGGGTGTCCACCGCCAACGACCCCGACTCGGCGATGACCGCGCTGATGCAGGGCGGCTACCAGTGCATCGTGCTCGACCTGGGCATGCCGCAGGACGCCGCCGCCGAGTTCCTGCGCCGCCTCGACGAACACCACGCCCTGCGGGAGATCCCGATCCTGGCCCACCACACCCGCACGCTCACCCGCCCGCAGGAGAACCTGCTCCAGGGCCGGTCGAACACCCAGCCGCTGGAGCGCCTGCCCAGCCTCGACGAACTGCGCGAACGCATCACTCTCCACCTGACCGCGCAGGACCCGGGCGCGGTGCTGCCGCTCGTGGAGGCGAGCCCCGACGAGCGTCCACAGGCTGTGGACAACGTCGACACCGGCCTGGTCGGCCGGAAGGTGCTGGTGATCGACGACGACGTCCGCAACGTCTTCGCGCTGACCAACATCCTGGAACTCCACGGGATGCAGGTCCTGTACGCGGAGAACGGCCGCAAGGGCATCGAGGTGCTGAGCCGCCACGAGGACGTCGACCTCGTCCTGATGGACATCATGATGCCCGAGATGGACGGCTACGCCGCCACGGCGGCCATCCGCAAGATGCCGCGCTTCGCGCACCTGCCGATCATCGCCGTCACCGCCAAGGCCATGCACGGCGACCGCGAGAAGACGCTGTCGGCGGGCGCGAGCGACTACGTCACCAAGCCCGTCGACGCCGAGGAGCTGATCACCCGCATGCAGCAGTGGCTGGAGTACTAGGAAGGGTCAGCCGGAACAGCGCGCCGCGCGGGCTGTCCTCGATCGTGAGCGTCCCGCCGTGGGCGGTCACGATCTCGCGGGCGATGGCCAGCCCGAGCCCGGCCCCGCCCGCGTCGCGGTCGCGGGCCTCGTCGAGGCGGGTGAACCGGTGGAAGACGGTCTCCCGGTGTTCGGCCGGGATGCCCGGCCCGTCGTCGAGCACTTCGAGGAGGGGGCCTGGCGCGACCCGTACAGAGACGGCCTTTTCGCAGTGCCGGGCCGCGTTGACCAGCAGGTTCGTGATGACCCGGGTGAGCTGCGCGGGGGAGCCGCGCACCACCACGCCGGGGGCGATGTCCAGATTCGTCGGCACGGGAACGCGCAGCGCCTCCTCCGTCGCGAGCTGCCCCAGGTCGACCTCCTGGAGGCGCAGCGGCTCCCCGGCGTCGAGCCGGGCCAGAACCAGCAGGTCGGCGGCGAGCGACTGCAGCCGGGTGACGTCGGTCAGCGACTCCCCGGCCAGCGCCGGGGCCGCGCGCTGCCCGAGTTCGAGGCGGGTGCGCAGCGTCGCGATCGGGCTGCGCAGTTCGTGGGCGGCGTCGGCGACGAAGCGTTTGTGCAGGTCGACGGCGGTTTCCAGGCGGTCGAGGGTGCCGTTGACGGTCTTGGCCAGCGCCGCGATCTCGTCGCGGGCGTGCGGTTCGGGGACCCGCTGGTGCAGGTCGCGGGCGGTGATGTCGGCCAGCTTGGCGCGGATCGCCGACACCGGCGCGAGCGCCCGGCCGACCGAGAACCAGGTCAGCCCCGCCACCATGGCCAGCAGCAGCGGAATCCCGACGATCAGCACCCAGGTCAGCGTCTGGAGCGCGAGCTGGGTCGGCGCGAGCGAGGCCCGGACCGCCACCGTGGTGCCGGCGTCGAGCGCCCGGGTGGCGGTGACATAGCCGTCGCCGGTGCTGACCATTCCGGCGGGCAGCGCGGGGTCGGCCTTCGTCACCAGCACGTCGGGATCGCTGATGGTGAAGGAGCGGCCCGTCTCGCCGCGCAGGGGCGCACCGGGCGCGGCGATCAGCGTGGTGATCTGGTCGGCCCGCCGCCCCGCCTCGTCGGCGGTCCCGTCGACCAGGCTGGTGCGCAGCACCCCGATCAGCACGGCCGACGCCACGCCCAGGGCGACCGCGACGATGAGGGTGACGGTCACGGTGGCGCGCAGGCGCACCGACCAGCGGCTCACGGTTCCAGCCGGTAACCGGCGCCCCGGACGGTGACCAGCGACGTGCGGCCGAAGGGCGCGTCGATCTTGCGGCGCAGCGCGCTGATGTAGACCTCGATGATGCTCGGGTCGCCGTCGTAGGCGAAGTCCCACGCCTGGGCCAGCAGGTCGGCCTTGGAGACGACCTCCCCCGGACGTCTGGCCAGCGCGTGCAGCACGGCGAACTCCTTGGGCGTGAGGGCGATCTCCGCCTCGCCCCGGCGGCAGCGCAAGCCCGCCGGGTCGACCACCAGGTCCCCCACGGTCAGCGCGACCGGCCGGGCCGAACCGCCGCGCCGGACCAGCGCGCGGAGCCGGGCCAGCAGGACCACGTAGGAGAACGGCTTGGACAGGAAGTCGTCGGCGCCGGTGTCGAGCGCCTCGGCTTCGTCGTACTCGCCGTCCTTGGCGGTCAGGATCATGATCGGGGTCCAGTTGCCGTCGTCCCTGAGGCGGCGGCAGACGGCGTAGCCGCTCAGCCGGGGGAGCATCACGTCGAGCACGATCGCGTCGTAGTCGTGCTCCCCCGCCAGCCACAGCCCTTCGGCGCCGTCGTGCGCCACGTCGACCGCGAACCCCTCGTCGGCCAGGCCCGACTTCACCAGGTCGGCCAGACGTCGTTCGTCCTCCACCAGCAGCACGCGCATGGGGCCAGCCTGGCAAAAGGCACCTAAAGCGAACCTGAAGACGGGTGCTTCAGGCTGGCTTCAGGTACGCCGGGCCAAGGTGGCGATCATCCGAACGAAGGAGATGTTCCACATGAAACATCGACGCCTGGCCGCAGCCGGCCTGCTGGCCCTGGCCGTGATCTTCGGCGCGACGGGGGCGGCCAACGCCACCGACGACGCCCCCGACCCGGGCGGCACGGTCAGTTGCACCGTCGACGGCAAGGAGGTCACCCTCACGAAGGCGATCCCGGCGCTGCCCGCCAAACCCGGGGAAGCGGGGGATCCGGCCAAGCCCGGACTGACCATCACCACGGCCCCGGAGTTCGGCGAGACGGGCAAGCTGGCCGGATCGGCGACCATCGTCGTCCCGGCCCCCGGTGAAGCCGGCGGTCCGGTCGAGCTCGGCGAGGCGACGGCGGCGGTGCCCGCTGTGCCCGCGGTGCCCGTGGCGGCGCTGCCTTCGGGGGAGACGGACATCGCGATGGCCCAGCCCAGCGGCCCCTCGTTCTCCGTCGAAGGCCACGAGTCGCCGACCGGCGTCAAGATCACCTGTGTGCACTCGGCGGCTCCGGAGAGCCCCGTCGCGCCGTCGGAGTGACCTTCGGCACGAACCGACCCGTCCGGGCCGTATAAGAGGTGAACGCCGTTCCGTGGACGCGGGCCAGATAGGGCTCCTCGACCACCCGCACCTGGATCTCGACCGCGGCAACCAAGGAGACCAGCGCCGCGACCGACACCCAGGTCGGCACCAGCAACGGCAGCCCGGCCAGGGCCACGACCATCGCCGAGAAGACCGGGTTCCGCACCCGCCCGAAGATCCCGGTGGTCACCAGGTCGGTGCGCTCCCCGGCGTCGACGCCGACGCGCCATGAGGCGCCCATGGCGGTCTGCGCGGCCAGGGTGAGGATCAGCCCGGCGACCGCGAGCACGAGCCCCACGGCCATGGGCGAAAGCGCCGCCGGGGTGATCCCGGTCAGCTCCAGCACGGGGGCGGCGACGGTGAGGGCGATGCTCAGGATGAACAGCACCCCGCCCCACCAGCCCAGACGCAGCACCGGCTCTCGGATGCCGACGAAGCCGGTGCTGCCCGTGGCCCACCACTGGGCCCAGCTCCGATAGCCGAACGCCAGCGCCAGCCCCAGGCCGTAGACGAGTAAGGCGGCGAGGCTCATGCGTCCTTCCGGTGCACGGGCCCGTGGGGATCGGCGCAGTGGTCGTCGCCGATGGTCAGCACGTCGGGGTGGGCGTGGTCGACCTGGAGGGTGGTGTGCTCGATCCCGTACGCCTCGCGGACCAGTCTCTCGGCCGCGAGGCGGGCCGCGTGGCAGTCGGCGCCGGGGTTGACCAGGATGTGCGCCGAGAGGGCGGCGTAGCCGGAGGTGACCTCCCAGATGTGCAGGTCGTGCACCTCGACCACGTCGGCGATCTCGGCCAGCCGGCGCCCGGTCTCGGCGGGGTTGAGGCCCACGGGGGCGGCCTCCATGAACACCCGCCCGGCGTCGCGCACGAGCCCCCACCCGGCCTTGACCATGAGCAGCGCGACGACCAGGGCGGCCACGGCGTCGGCGCGGGCCCAGCCGGTGAGGTAGACGACCAGACCGGCGATCGTGGTCGCGACGAACGCGAACAGGTCGTTGAGGATGTGCTGGTAGGCGCCCTCGACGTTGAGCCGTGACCGGTCGGCCCGGCGCAACAGCCAGGTCGCGATCAGGTTGACGACGATGCCCGCGAGGCCGGTGAAGACGACGAAGAGCCCTTCGACCTCGGGCGGGACGATCAGGCGGCGCACACCTTCGTACAGGAAGAAGGCCGCCAGGAGCAGCAGCGTGATGCCGTTGAGCTGCGCCGAGATGATCTCGGCGCGTTTCAGGCCGTAGGTGAAGCCGCCGCGCGGCGGCCGGGCGGCGATCCGCATGGCCACGAGGGCGAAGAAGATGGCGAACGCGTCGGTCAGCATGTGACCGGCGTCGGTGATCAGCGCCAGCGACCCGGCGACGAAACCGATGACCACCTCGACGGCCATGAAGGCGAGGATGAGCGCCAGCGCCGCGCTCAGATAGCGCCGGTCGGCGTCCTGCGAGACGGCGTGGCCATGCCCGTGTCCATGGTCACTCACCGGCCCGCCCCTCCTTGCCGTCGTGGGTCATGTGGGTGATGGCCAGGTCGAACAGCAGGCGCACATGCGAGTCGGCCAGTTGGTAGTAGGCCATCCGGCCCGCCCGGCGCACCTTCACCACCCGGTGGGTGCGCAGCAGCCGCAACGCGTGGGAGGCGGCCGACATGCTCTGGCCGGTCGCCGCCGCCAGATCGCACACGCACATCTCGCCGCCCTCCAGGAGAGCGGCCATCAACCGGAGCCGGCCGGGGTCGGCCAGCAGCCCGAACACCTCGGTCAGATCGCCGACCAGCTCGTCGCCGGGCATGACCGAGCGCACATGGGCCACGCGTTCGGCGTCGACGCACGCGTCCGGCGCAAGTGCCACTTCCACATTTGAACGATTATTCATACGTTAACTGTAAAACAACGGGCCGCCCCCCGGAAGGGGGACGGCCCGCGGTTGGTTGTGGATTACCCGTCAGAAGCGGTTGTAGTAACCGCCCAGCTGATCGCGGTACATCGGGTCCTTGAAGGTCGTCTCGTCGTACTCGGGAGCGTCCTTGATCTCTTCCTTCGTACGCGCGATGAAGACCTTCTGCTCCTGCGGGTCGATCTCGGTGACCGTCCCGGCGGGGAGCACGACCTTCTTACCGAAGATCCACGGGCCCGTGTCGACCACCAGGTAGCTCTCGCCGACCTCGTAGTTCGACTCGTCCACGGAGCCGATCTTTCCGTCTGTCGCCTCGACCGTGAAGCCGGTCACGTCCAGGGTCGTGGTGGGATCCTGTACGCCCTGACGGTAGGTCCAGAGGTTGTCGTTCGGCTGCATTGCCTTCGCTCTCCTTTGTGGGGTTTGCGGTTGTGGCACCACACCAACTGCCCGGCCGACCGGGGCTAAACATGCCGTTTCGCCGCGATTGTCCCGGGCAACCCCTGGGTGAAGGGGGCGAGAGCCATGACGGAACCCGATGACCAGCGCATTCAGGATGTCGATCTCGACGCTGAAGACGAAGTAGAGGACGCCGACCACCCGATCGGCCTGGACGGCACCGACGAGGACTCCCTCGACCGGCGGCTGGCCGCCGAGCAACCTGAGGCCCATCTGCACCACGCCCGCGACGAGCGCGTGGGGGCCGGCCGCCTGGTCGACCCCGACGAGGGCGCCCGCGAAGACGTGGACGACGAGCTCGTGGGTGAGGACGCCGGGGACGACGACGGCCGCTACTCCGCCGAGGAAGCGGCGATGCGGGTGGAACGAGATATGTGATCTAAGCCACATATCCGGAAATGTCGAGTCATGATCCTCGCACTGGGGCCTCGTCCCATAACATCCGTTAAAAACCGAGGCTCCAGCCGCGAAGGAGAAGGACGTGACGTCCGAGGAGCAGGCGCCCGCCGGAATCGATCCGTCGGTGCCCAGCGTGGCGCGGATCTACGACTACTGGTTAGGCGGGAAGGACAACTTCGCGTCCGACCGCGCGGCGGCCGACAAGTTGCTGGAGTTCGTGCCCGACGCCCGCGAGATGTGCCGGGAGAACCGGGCCTTCCTGACGCGGGCGGTCTCGCTGCTCGCCAAAGAGGGCGTCACCCAGTTCGTCGACATCGGCAGCGGGCTGCCCACCCAGGACAACACCCACCAGGTGGCCCACCGGGTGAACCCCGAGGCCCGGGTCGTGTACGTGGACAACGACCCCATCGTGCTGGTGCACGGCCGGGCTCTGCTCGAGGACAACAGGCACACCCGGGTCGTCGTCGGAGACGTGCGCAAGCCCGCGGCGCTGATGGCCGACCCTGAGGTGACGGAGCTGATCGACTACAGCAGGCCGGTGGCGGTGCTGCTGCTGGCGATCCTCCACTTCGTCAGTGACGACGAAGAGGCCGCGGCGATCATGACGGCGATTCGGTCGGAGCTCGCGCCAGGAAGCTACGTGGTGATGACACACGGCTTTCCCGGCGAGCTGCAGAACGACACGCTCGAATCGGTGCAGGAGGTCTACGCCAAGACCGCTTCCGGCGGTGTCGTAGGCCGTTCCCGCGCGCAGATCGCGAGTTTCTTCGAGGGTATGGAGATCATCGAGCCCGGGATCGTGCCCAGCGAGGCCTGGCGCCCCGACGTTCCGTGGGACGTTCCGGTCGACTTCACCAAACACGGCGTGCTCGGAGTGGTCGCTCGGGTGCGCTAGGCCATCGCCGGCGCGCGAAGCGGAGTGGAGACGGTGCAGTCGGGCATCAGCAGCCCGGTGTCGTCGAAGAGGACGACGCCGTTGCACAGGAGGCTCCAGCCCTGCTCGGGGTGGGCCGCCACGACGTGGGCGGACGCGCGGTCGGAAGCGTAAGCGGACGGGCAGTGCGGGTTGTGCTGGCACATGATGGGCACCTCTTTCAGGTGGTGCGTTCGAAGGTGGTCGTCGATCAGTAGGGCAGGAGCCGACCTGACGGAGTGCGGAGGTCGAGGGTCGGCCTGGGCGCCTTCGGCTGCTTGGGCCGGATCTTTATCAGCTTCATCCTCATCACGATCCTTTAGCTGTAGGTCGGACCGACTCGGACGTGCACCCCTCCATCATCTCAACCGGGACCGACAGATTCCTGGTCTTTTTACGGCTTCGGGGTCCTTCTCCGGGCTGACAGCCGGCCCATGAACTATTTCGCTTCAATCGTGCTAACGGATGACCTTCAGGTCTTAAAGGTTCAACTCTCTTGTCGATCAAAGCCAGGCGACGCGCGGCGGTGGCCGCGTCCCTCGTGATCGTCGCTACCGGCCTAGCCGTTCGTGCGGTCTTCGAGGGTGGTTTCGCCAAATACTGCGGCACTTCGTTGTACTCATCCTTTATAACCACTTTTGCCGTTGCATGGTTCCCCAGGACGCGACCTTTTCTCGCGGCAGGGGCGTCAGTGATCTTCTGCTGGGCGGTTGAGTTCGCCCAGCTCACGCCCCTGCCGGCGGACCTGGCGGCCCGAATCCCCGTGTCCGCAGTGGTTTTCGGCACCACCTTCAATTTCCCTGATCTTTTCTGGTACGTCGTGGGCGCGCTCGCCGCGGCCGGATTTTTTACCTTGCTGGACCAGAGGAATTCGAGGGCTGCAGATTGCGATTCGTGACGATCTTTGACCTGAGGCGCGAAGGCCACCAGATCCGGTCGCCCGCGTCGATCGTCAGCGCCGTCAGAAGCACCGACCTGACCACGAACGTGTCGAGCAGGACGCCGAAGGCGACGATGAATCCGATCTCGGCCAGCACCACCAGCGGCAGCACGCCGAGCACCGCGAAGGTCGCGGCGAGCACCACGCCGGCCGAGGTGATGACCCCGCCGGTGGCCGACAGCGCGATCAGGGCGGCCTTCCTGGTGCCGTGTTCGGCCGTCTCCTCGCGGACCCGGGTGATCAGGAAGATGTTGTAGTCGACTCCCACGGCCACCAGGAACACGAACGCCAGCAGGGGCACGCCTGTTTCCATGGCGGCGAACCCGAAGACGTGCGTGAAGAGCAGGCCCGAGACCCCCAGCGTGGCCGCGAACGAGAGCACGACCGTGGCGATGACCAGCAGCGGCGCGACCACGGCCCGGAGCAGGACGCCGAGGATGACCACGATCACGGCCAGGATCAGCGGGATGATGAGCCGGGCGTCGTGCTCGGAGGCGATCTCGGCGTCGAGGGCCTCGGCCACGGTGCCGCCGACCTGCGCGCCGGGGATCTCGCGGAGGCGCTCCACGGTCGCGGGGTCCTTGACCGAGCCGTTGATGAGGGCGTTCGGCCCGGCGACGACCGGTTCGCCGACCGACAGCACGCCGGGGTCGGCGTCCAGAGCGGTCCTGACCTGCGCCGCCTGACCGGCGGGGGCGATGACGACGAGCGAGCCGTCCTGGGTGGCGGGGAAGTTCTTCTCCAGCAGTTCGGCGCCGATGACGGAGTCGGGGCGGCCCCGGTAGGTGTCGGCGTCGGCGAGCGGGCCGATGGTGATGACGCTCAGCGTGGCGGCCATCCCGGCCAGGACCAGCGTCGTGATGATCCACGTCCGGCGCGGGCGGCGGTCGACGGCCGTGCCGATGCGGGTCCAGACCTTGCCCGAGGTCAGCGGGACGCCGTACCGGGGGATCTGCGGCCAGAAGACGCCCCGCGGGACCAGCACCAGCAGGGCGGGCAGCAGCGTCAGCATCGCGACGAGCGCGCAGACCACACCGGCGGCGCAGACCGGGCCGAGGCCGCGGGTGGCGCTCTGGTCGGCGGCGAGCAGGCAGAGCAGTGCCGCGACGACCGTCGCCGCGCTGGCCACGATGGCAGGGGCGGCGCGCTTCCAGGCCACGGTCATGGCCGCGACGCGGTTCTCGTGGCGGGTGAGCTCCTCGCGGTAGCGGGCCACGAGCAGCAGCGCGTAGTCGGTGGCGATGCCGAAGACCAGCACGAGCAGGATGCCGCCGCTCTGGCCGCTGACGGTGAAGTCGGCGTACTTCGCCAGCAGGTAGGCCCCCGCCTGCGCGCTGACCAGGGCGGCTCCGGCCGAGAAGAACGGGATGAGCCAGAGCAGCGGACCCCGGTAGGTCAGCAGCAGCACGACGATCACCACGATCGAGGTCGCGATGAGCAGGGTGAGGTCGATGGAGCCGAAGACCTCGATGGCGTCGGCGCTCTGCCCGGCCGGGCCGGTCACGTAGGCGCCGGGCCCGGCGAGCTCGCGGAGCCGGTCGACCTCGGCGGTCAGCGACTCCAGGTCACCGCCCTCCAGGGGCACCACAGCCCGCACGACGTTGCCGGAGGCCTCCGCCTGCGGGAACAGCTCGCGGACCTCCTCGACCGCCTTGTTCTCGAAGACGATGATCGCCGGGATCTGGCCACCCTGTGAGAAGGCCCGTCTGGCCTGCTCGACCTGGGTCGACTCGGCGCTGGCCGGCAGGTAGGCCGAGGGGTCGTTGTTCCGCACCTCGTCGAGCTTCCCGCTCAGCATTCCGGCTCCGGCCAGCAACACCAGCCAGACCGCCAACGTCAGCCATGCCCGCTTCATTCGTCTCTCCTTTAAAAGCTAAGGGACCTTAGCATCAACTTCGCGGGATGGACCGCCGCGGTTGCATCGGAGAATCGATGTATGGAGGACCTGCCCGAATGGCCCACCGGACGCCTGCTGCTGGTCGCCGCCCGGTTGGTGGAGCGCGAGTGGAACCACGTCCTGGCCGGTCACGGCCTCACCCATGCCGGTTTCCTGGTGCTCCACACCCTGGCCGAAGGCCCTCTGGCCCAGCGGGAACTCGCCGCCCGCACCTATGTCGAGGAGCAGACCATCGGCCCGGTGCTCGAACGCCTCGCGCGCGCCGGACACGTCTCCCGCGAGCGCGACCCGGCCGACCGCCGCCGGATCGTGGTCACCATGACGAGCGCGGGCGCGGAGGTCTACGAGTTCCTCATGGCCACCGACGCCGCGGAGTCGATCATCTCGGTCCGGGATCTCGCGGCGTTCCGTGAGGACCTGGTCAGGATCATCACGAACATCCGCCCTACGCAGGGGATGTAAAGAAAACTAGACACGATGTACAAGATGCTTTACCTTCAAGGCATGACAATGCTGGAGAAACGGGCCTGGGTCTACCTGCTCGTCACCGTCGTCATCTACGCCGGTTACGTCGTGGTGATCCTCGGCCGGAAGGGCTCCGGGCCGCTGACCGACGTCGACTACGTGCCCGTCCTGCTGTGGTCGCTCGGGCTCTCCATCGGCTCCTCGATCGTGGTCGGCATCGTGGCCGGCATGATCGGCGAGCGGAGCACCCGGACCGACGTCCGCGACCGCGAGATCGACCAGATGGGCGAGCGGGTCGGCCAGGCGTTCACCGTCATCGGCGCGCTCGGCGCGTTCGTGCTGGCCCTCCTGGAGGCGCCCTACTTCTGGATCGCGAACGCGATCTACCTCGGCTTCGCGCTGACGATGATCGTCGGTTCGCTGGCCAAGGTCGTCGCCTACCGCCGGGGCGGGTTCCAGCAGTGGTGAAACCCACGAAGGTCACCAACTCCATCCGCGCCCTGCGGTTCGCCAACGGTGAGATGACCCAGGCCGACCTCGCCGACCGGCTCGGCGTCACCCGGCAGACCGTCATCGCCATCGAGCAGGGTCGCTACTCGCCGTCGCTGGAGATGGCGTTCCAGATCGCCCGTGTTTTCAACGTCTCCTTGGAAGAGGTGTTCCAGTACCCGTGAAAGCCATGGTGCACAGAACCTACGGCCGCTTAGAAGCGGTCGAAATGCCCGTCCCCGCCGTCAAGGACGACGAGGTGCTCATCCGCGTCAAGGCCGCCGGGGTCGACCCCGGCGCATTCCACCGGATGGCCGGGACCCCCTACCTCGTGCGGCTGATGGGCTTCGGGTTCACCCGGCCCAACCAGCCCGTCGCGGGCGGCGACGTCGCCGGGGTGGTCGAGAAGATCGGCGCGAACGTCACCCGCCTGAAGGTCGGCGACGAGGTCTTCGGCGCCGCCGAGGGAAGTTTCGCCGAGTTCGTCGTCGCCAAGGAGGGCATGCTGGCCCGCAAGCCGGCCAATGTCAGCTGGGAGCAGGCCGCGGCCGTGCCCACCTCGGCGGTCACCGCGCTGCGCGGCGTCAAGGTGGCGGGCCCGGCGAAGAAGGCGCTGGTCATCGGCGCCGCCGGGGGCGTGGGAACGTTCCTGGTCCAGCTCCACGAGGGCGAGGTCACCGCCGTCTGCAGCGGCGGGAAGGCCGATCTCGTCCGCGGAATCGGCGCCGCCCATGTCGTCGACTACACCAAGGACGACCTCGGCACCGGCCGCTACGACGTCGTCTACGACACCTACGGCAACCGCGACCTCAAGGTGCTGCGCCGGCGGCTCACCCCGAACGGAACGCTGGTCCTCCTCGGCGGCAGGCCGACGGGCCGGTTCGTCGGCATCGGCCGCACGGTCCGCGCGCTGCTGCTGGGCCCGTTCGTCCGCCACCAGATCAAGGCCCTGTTCGTCTTCCCGACCACGCAGGAGTTCGACGACCTGGGCGAACGCCTCGCGAACGGCACTCTGGTCCCCGTGCTCGACCGGACCTTCCCGCTGTCCGAGGCGAAGCAGGCCATCGACCACGTGATGGCCGGCCGAGCGAAGGGGAAGTCCGTCATCACCCTGTGAAAGTCGCCACCTCCCTGATCAGTTCGTTGACGCGGGAGGCCTGATGGTCCAGGCCCGCCCCCACCTCTCCCAGCAGTTCCGCCGCGGCCCGCAGCAGCTCCTCGGCCCGCCGCTCCCGGCTCTCCGCCGCCGCCATCACCTTGGCGGGATCGACCGTCACCATCGCGGACAGCCGCTCGTTCTCCTGGTGCAGCCAGCGCAGGCTGCTCTCCACCTCGTTGAGGAACACGTCGACCTCGGCCAGGTCGTATCCCTCGCGTAGTCGTCCGGTCGTGAACACCTTCGTACGCACGTCCTCCGGCGTCAGCACCATGCCGGGTTACCCCTTTCTCGCTACGGCGTCGACGAGATAGCTGCGTTGCGGCCCGGTCAGGTCGCCGACCGTGGACGACTCCCCGATGCCGTGAGCGGTCAGATCCCGCCCGTTCAGCCGGCCCCGCAGCAACCACCAGATCGAGGTGTGCTTGGTCAGCCGGTCGGTGCGGGCGAGGATCTCGGCCAGGCTGAGCCGCCCGGTGGTCAGCGCCCAGCGCAACTGGGTGCGGTCTTTGGGGGTGAAGTCGGGCGACGGCTCGGGGAGCGGCATCGGGACGGTGATCGGCCGCCGGATCATGGCCGCCACCTGCGCGGTCGCCTCACCGGCGGGGGCCGGCAACCACTGGGCGACGGCGAGAGTGGCGGCCAGCGCCGCCGCGACGCCACCGGCGGCCAGCGCCGCCCGCCGGGGCAGCCGCCCGCTCTCGCCACCCGCCAGGCGGAACCCGACGATGGCGGTGCGCAGCAGCACTCCGGCGACCGTGCCCAGCAGGATCGGCGTGGCCTGCGGCGGGACCGGGCTGGTCTCGGCGACGAGGATGCCGGCCGCCGGGCTGAGGCAGGCCAGGAACATCCAGAAGCCGACCTTCTTCCCCGCCAGATCGAGCATCGCGGTCAGCGCCAGCCCCTCACTGACCGAATGGACCAGCAACGCCAGCAGCACGACCGCCGAGGCGCCGGTCAGGGTCAGCGTCGCCCCCTCGATCGCCCGGTGGACGGCCAGCGCGACCGCCGTGCCGGTGCCGCCGAACAGCGCCGCCGTGGCGACCGCCTTCACCCGGCGGTGCACCCCGGCGGCGTGCCGGGCCGACTCCTTCGTGTGGTCGTGGGCGCACCCCTCCCGCGTGAAATAAGTGATCACCACGAATCCGAAGACGATCGACAGACCGATCACCCACAGGGGCACGTTCTGCTCGATCGCGTCATCGACAGCGTCAGGGACGATCTCACCCAGGGCGGTGACGAGCATCAACGCCGACGCGATCGCCAGCCCGACGCTCACCTTCATGGAACTCCGCCGGGCCAGCCACGACCCGGCAAGTGTGGCCACCGCGACGAGCACCGCCGCGAGCCATACGGACATGACCATTCAACACCTCTCCGCAGCACATATGACCTGCGATGATTACGGAGAGTAGATAGCCTCAACACGATCCGTTTACACATTTGATCATGTGTTCACACGCGAAACGGCCGCAGCGCGGCGAGCACTGCGGCCGTTTCGAGGGGGTCCTACGGGTGAAGCTGGGTGCACACCGCCTTGACCTCGGTGTAGGCCTCCAGGACCTCGTGGCCCATCTCGCGTCCCCAGCCCGACTGCTTGTAGCCGCCGAACGGCAGGGCCGCGTCGAACACGTTGTAGCAGTTGATCCAGACCGTGCCGGCCCGCAGGCGCTTGGCCAGCGCGTGGGCCTTGTTCACGTCGCGGGTCCAGATGCCGGCCCCGAGACCGTAGGCCGTGTCGTTGGCCTGGGCGGCGATCTCGTCGAGCGAGGAGAACGGCGAGGCGACCACGACCGGGCCGAAGATCTCCTCGCGGACGATCGCCATGTCGGAGGTGGTGTCGGTGATCACGGTGGGCTGGACGAAGTAGCCCTTGTCACCGTGGCGCTGACCGCCCGCGACGGTCCTGGCGCCCTCGGCGCGGCCCGACTCCAGGTAGCCCGTCACCCGGCGGAACTGCTCGTCGGAGACGAGCGGGCCCATCTGGGTGTCGGGGTCGAGGCCGGAGCCGAGCTTGATGCCGCGCGCGATGTCCGCGACGCCGGAGACGACCTCGTCGAACCGGCTCTCGTGGACGAACAGCCGCGACCCGGCGACGCAGCACTGGCCGTGGTTGAAGAAGATCGCGTTGGCCGCGCCGGGGATGGCCAGGGCCGGGTCGACGTCGTCGAAGACGACGTTGGGGCTCTTGCCGCCGAGTTCGAGGCTGACCTTCTTCAGGTTGCCGGCGGCGGCCTGCACGATCAGCTTGCCGACCTCGGTCGAGCCGGTGAAGGCGACCTTGTCGACCCCGTCGTGGGCGGCCAGCGCGGCCCCGGCGGTCTCGCCGTAACCGGGCAGCACGTTGACGACGCCCTCGGGCAGGCCCGCCTCGGCCATGATCTCGGCCAGCCGGAGAGCGGACAGCGGCGTCTGCTCGGCGGGCTTGAGGATGACCGTGTTGCCGGTGGTCAGCGCGGGCCCGAGCTTCCACGCCGCCATGAGCAGCGGGAAGTTCCACGGGATGATCTGCGCGACCACGCCGATCGGCTCTCGGAGGGTGTACGCGTGGAACTCCGACCCCGGCATGTAGGGCACGGAGAGGCTGATCGTGTTGCCCTCGATCTTGGTGGCCCACCCGGCCATGTAGCGGAACAGCTCGGCCGCGAGCGGGATGTCGGCGGCGCGGGCGACCGCGTAGGGCTTGCCGTTGTCGAGCGATTCGAGCTGGGCGAGCTCGTCGCCGTACTGCTCGATCAGGTCGCCGATGCGCCAGATGATCCTGCCTCGCTCGGAGGCGGTCATCCGGGACCAGGGGCCCTCCTCGAAGGCGGCCCGGGCGGCGCGCACGGCCCGGTCGACGTCCTCCCTGTCGGCTTCGGCGATGTGGGCGAGCGTCTCGCCCGTGGCGGGGTTGGGTGTCGCGAAGGTGCGTCCGGAGGCGGCGTCGACCCACTGGCCGCCGATGAACAACTGGCGGGGAGTCGAGATGAAGTCCTGAACGCTCTTTTCCAGGGTGACCGTCATCAGCGTCGGTTCCCTTCCTGCTAGACGTAGTCACCATCTGACTACTCGCTAGTGGACTCCGCAAGTTTCAGGGCTGCTACGGCCGTCTCATATCGCCATGAAGCGACGGCCTGATCCAGGCCCTGGGTGGATTCCCGCAGGCCGAGGAGGTGTGCCACGATGGGCCGCAATGTTTCGGCCTGGGCGTCGAGCAGGTTCCGGGGGTCCGTTCCGGCCCATTGGAGCAACGCGAGCTTCACCAGGAACTCCGTGCGGATGTCCCTGATCCGGCTCACCGGCGTGACCAGCCACTCGTCGGCGCGGGCGCGTCCGGAAGGGGTGGCGCGCAGGAGCCGCCGGGCCGGGCCGCGGCCGGGTTCGATGCCGACCGGCTCGGCCAGGCCCCGGGCCGTCAGCCCGTCGAGGGCGCGGTAGACCAGGGGCCGCGGGATGTGCCAGACCTGGCCGATGGGACCCGCGGGCGCGGTGAGGCGGGCGAGGGCGAAGCCGTGGGCCGGTTCGTGCACGAGGAGGCAGAGGACCACCCACTCGGAGTTGTTCACAGGGGACAGCGTAGTCTCATTGTGACTATGAAGCCCCAGCCCAACGCGATCTGCATCGGCGGCCCGAGCCACGGGTTGCTGCTGACGATCACGCAGGAGATCGGGATCCTCGACGTCGAGGAGTCGCGATACCGGGTGACCACCCGCCGCCTCCATCATCCCTCGTGCCGTGAACCGTTCGTCGTCCTGGCCTGGGCCGAGGAGAACTAACCGCAGGTGGGCCGGTAGTCCAGCGACGGGATGTACCTGGCCCACTCCTCCCGGGTGAGGTCACGGCCGATCTCCGCGCACATCTCGGCGGCCAGCGCCTCGGAGCGCAGCGACCAGCGGATGATCCGCCCGTCCTCTCCCCCGGAGACCAGCTCTCCGGCGGACGTGAAGGCCAGGCCTCTGATGGGCGCGGTGTGGCCGGTCAACCGGGCGGTCACCTGCCGGGAGGGCAGGTCCCACACCACCACCGTGTGGTCGTCGCCGGCCGAGGCGAGGGTCCGGCCGTCCCGGCCGAAGGCCAGGACCTGCACCGGCGCGGTGTGACCGGCCAGCGGGGCGCCCGTCTCCCGGCCGGTCCGGCTGTCCCACGTCCTGATCGTGTGGTCGGCGCCCGCCGTGGCGACGGTCGTGCCGTCGGGGCTGAAGGCCACGTCCAGGATCGAGCCCTGGTGGGTGCGGAGCGAGAGCGTCTCCTGCTCCCGCGCGAAGTCCCACACGAGCAGGTCACCCGACGGGCCGGTGGAGGCCAGCAGGGACCCCCGGGGACTGAAGGCCAGGGCCGAGGCGAGCTGGAACGGGAGCGGGGCCTCCTCCAGGCCGGGCAGCGACCAGCGGAAGCGGCCCAGCGCGGCGGCGGCCACGTGTCGGCCGCCGGGCTGGAAGGCGACGTCGGTGGAGGCGCCCAGGCCGGGGTAGGTGGTGCTGCCGATCTTGCGCCGGGTCGTCAGGTCCCACAGGGTCAGTGTGTGGCTGCGGGTGACCGAGGCGAGCGTCCGGCCGTCGGGGCTGAAGGCGACCGCGCGCACGTGGTCGGGGTGGTCGGGGAGGGTGCCCAGCGGGGTCCCCGACGCGTCCCATAATCGGACCGTTCTGTCGCTGCTGGCGGAGGCCAGCGTGCGGCCGTCGGGGGACGCGTCGATGTCGTTGACCGCCAGGCTGTGGCCGGTGAACGGGGGAACCGGGTTCTCCCTGACGACGATCGTGCGGCCCAGCCCGGCCGAGGCGAGCATCGTGCCGTCGGCGCTCATGGCCATCGAGAGGGCCTCGGTGCGGCTGCGGTCGGGGTAGGTGGCGACGGCCTCGTGGCGGGCGAGGTCCCAGACGGTGATGAGGCCGTCTTCGTCGGCCACGGCGATCCTGCCCCGCGCGGGGGCGGACATGTCCCAGGTGTAGGGGGAGCGGCGGGGCAGGCTCGCCAGGGGGGTGATCTCGGTGGGGGTGACGCGCCAGAGACGCACCCCCGTGTGGGACGAGCCGGTCGCGAGGGTGTCCCCGTCGAAGCCGAGGCGGTGCACGTTCTCGACGTCGAGTTCCCCGGTCCTCTCGCCGGAGGACACGTCCCAGACGACGGGGTGTTCGTGTCCGCTCGCCGAGCTGACCAGGACCTTCGCGTCGGGGCTGAACGCGAGGGCGGCGATCTCGGCCTGGTGGCCCTTCAGCAGTCCGGCTGCCCCGGCTTGAGTCGCGCTCTCGGCCTGGCTTCCCGGGCCGAGCAGCTCGACAGCGTTCCCGTCGGCGAAGGCGATCCGGTCGCCGTCGAAGGCCAGCGCGTCGGTGAGGTGGGCGCGCTCCTCGCGGAGGAGCTCCGCGCCGGTGGTCAGGTCGCGCACCACGACCACGCCCTTGGACGCCGCGAGGTCGGGGGAGCGCACGACGTAGGCCAGCTTCCGGCCGTCTCGGCTGAAAGCGACCGCCCGGCCGTGGCCGCGGCCGGGCTCGGCGAACCGGGCCACGCGCTCCTCGGTGTGCGGGTTCCACAGGGTGATCGACCCGTCCTCGCCCGCCGCCGCCAGCCGGGAGCCGTCGGGGCTGAAGGCCACACTGAAGATCGCCGGGCCTTCGGCGTTGAGCTCGATGCTGCGCCGGCCCGCCGCCGACACGCTCTCCAGGCCTCCCCTGGTCTCCGCCTCGGGATTCAGCCGGTACGCCGCCACCGCCAGCAGCCCCGCCAGGTCGGGATCGGTGCCCAGCAGCGAGCGGGCCAGCAGCGAGACCTGGCGGGCGGTCGCGGCGAGCTGCTGGAACCCGGCCTCGTCGGCCTCGCGCAGCGCCACCACGCCGCCGGTCACCGCGAGCAGGAAGAGCGCCGCCGTCCCGGCCAGCAGGCGTTGCAGCAGCCGGGCCTTGCGCCGGGCACTGTCGCGTTCGGCCCGCTCCTGCTCGTCGCTGGCCGCCAGGAACGCCGTCTCGACGTCGTTGAGCTCGTAGGAGTGGCCGCGCGACCAGGTGCGGGCGGCGTCCAGGCGGACGCCCCGATAGAGCGCGCCCGGGTCGCGGCCCAGGTCCTCCCAGGTCTGGGCGGCCTCGGTGAGGCGGCGGTGGACGAACAAATTCTCCCGGTCGTCGGTGAGCCAGCCGTGTAATCGGGGCCAGGCGCGGATCAGCGCCTCGTGGGCGACGTCGACGGTGTCCTCGGCCAGCACGACCAGCCGGGCGGCGGCCAGCCGGTCGAGCACCTTGGCGACCACTTCGGCCGCCGCGACGCCGGCCAGCTCCTGGCGGAGGATCGGCCGCCGGGTGTCCTCGGTGCCCTCGCCGAGCGCCGTCAGCCGCAGGAAGATCCGCCGCGCGGCGCGCTGCTCGACGGGGGAGAGCTCGCCATGGACGCGTTCGGCGCTCTGGGCGATGGCTCCCCTGACGCCGCCCGCCGCCTGATATCCGGCCAGCGTGAGCCGGGCGCCCTCGCGGTTGCGCCAGGTCTCCATCAGGGCGTGCGAGACCAGGGGGAGGCTGCCGGGCTCGCCCGCCGCGTCGGCGACCAGCGTGGCCGGGAGGTCGGGGTCGACGGCCAGCCCGGCGAGCTCGGCCGGTCCGGTGACGATCTCGCGGAGCCCGGTCGCCGACAGCGGCCCGACGAGGAGCTGGGCCGTGCCGACTGCTTCGGCCAGGCCGGGCAGAGCGGCGAAGTGGGCGAGGAAGTCGGCCCGTACCCCCAGGACCACATGGGCGTCGAGGGCGAGCAGGCCCGCGACGAACTCGCGGCGCTGGTCGTCGTCGGCGCAGAGGGTGAAGACCTCCTCGAACTGGTCGACCACGACCAGCGGTTCGCCGGTGACCTTGTCGAGGCCGTCCATCGGGAAGGCGCCCGGCGTCATCACCACGCCCGCCCTGCCGCCGAGCAGCCCGGCCCGCAGCAGCGACGACTTGCCGCTGCCCGAGGCCCCGGCCACCACGACGACCCGGTGCTGCTCGACCAGCTCCGCGAGCCGGGCGACCAGGTCGGACCGCCCGAAGAACCACTCCTGGTCCTCCGGCTGGAAGGCCGTCAGTCCTCGGTACGGGCACACGTCCGACACCGCGCGGCGGGATCCTGCCATCGGCAGCAGATCGTCGTCGCCCCGGAGCATGGCCTCGTGGAGCCGCTGGAGCGCGGGCCCCGGCTCGATGCCGAGCTGCGCGTCGAGCTCCTCCCAGGTCTCGCGGAAGACCTCCAGCGCCTCGGCCTGCCGGCCGGACCGGTAGAGGGCCAGCATGAGCTGCCCGCGCAAGGTCTCCCGGAACGGGTGTTCCCTGGTCAGCACGGCCAGCTCGGCGGCGACCCCGATGTGGCGGCCCAGCCCGAGCTCGGCCTCGGCCAGCCGTTCGGCCACCGTCAGCCGGGCCTCCTCCAGCCGCCGGGCCTCCTCGGCGATCGGCGGCGAGTCGAGGAACTCGGCGAACGCGGGCCCGCGCCACAGGTCGAGCGCCTGCCGCAGCCGCTCCCGGGCGGTCTCCAGATCGCCCGCGTCGAGCGCCTCGGACCCCTGCGCGGCCAGCCCCCGGAACTGGGCGGCGTCGAGGCCGTCCGGGATGATCGCGTAGCCGCCGGGCCGCCCCGCGACGAGGTCGGCGCCGAACGCGCGCCGCAGCTGGTGCACATAGAGGTGGACGTTGCGCCGGGCCGAGGCCGGCGGCCGGTCCCCCCAGACGATCGCGATGAGCCAGTCGATCGTGACCGGCTGGCCCGCCTTCGCGAGGAGGGCGGCGAGGAGGAGCTGGTATTTCGGCGCCCCGGTAACCGGCGTGACGGCACCGTCACGCGTCACCGAGAGAGGCCCGAGAACCCTGAATCCCACGCGGCATGCATCCTTGTCCGGCCGACGATGATCTGTCTATTCCAAGGTAAAGGTCCGTTATGAACCGTCCCCGACGTCGCAGAATGCCCGTTATGAGGTCGTTGAGGGACCGGGATCCGGATTTCACCACGGTCCGCCGGGCCGCCCGCGCCGCGGTGATCATGCCGGCCGTGTTCGCGTTCGCCGATCTGGTCATCGGCAACCAGGGCATGTCGATGTTCGCCTCGTTCGGCTCGTTCGCCATGCTGCTCTACGTCGACTTCGGCGGTTCGCGCCGCGACCGGGTGACCGCGCAGTTCTGGCTGGTGCTGGCCGGGAGCGTGCTGATCATCGTGGGCACCCTGGCCTCCCAGACGGTGGCGACGGCGGTGCTGACGACGCTCGCGGTGGTGTTCCTGATCCTCTTCTCGGGGGTGGTCAGCTCGGTGCTGGCGGGGGCGTCGACCGCCCTGCTGGTCTCGTACGTGCTGCCGGTGACCATCCCGATGCCGCTGTCGGCCCTCGACGACCGGCTCTACGGGTGGTGGCTGGCGGGGGCCGTGTCGATGGTGGCGATCCTGCTGCTGTGGCCCGCGCCCGTCCGCGACCCCCTGCGGCCGAAGATCGCCCGAGCCCTCACGCTGCTGGCCGAACGGATCAGGCTGGAGGTCGCGTGCGTCTCGGGCGGGCTGCCGCTCAGTGAGAACCCGCCGCTGCGGGCGCTCGCCGAGGAGAGCGACGAGGCGGTGCGGGACCTGAAGGACACCTTCTGGAGCACGCCCTACCGCCCGGCCGGGCTGACCACGACGGGCCGGGCCGAGGTGCGGCTGGCCGGTCAGGTGACCTGGCTGCACTCGCTGCTGGAGCGGGAACCCTTCCAGGGCGGTCCCGGCCCGATCGACCCGGCGGTCTGCGAGGTCGAGACCGCCGCCGCGCAGGTCCTCGAACGGGCCGCCGCCCTGCTCGATTCCACTGGCGACGCCGACCGGCTCGACAGCGAGGCGCGGCGCCTCCACCAGGCCAGGCAGGCGATGGAACACGAGGTCACCGCCGCGCGGGTGCCCGGCGACGCGGCCGCCTTCGTGGCCGCGCTCGAACCGTCGTTCCGGGCCCAGGAGATCAGTTTCGCCATCTCCGAGATCGCCGCCAACGTCGAGATCGCGGTGGCCGCCGAGGCCCGGTCGTGGCGCGACCGGCTGCTCGGCCACCAGGCGGGCGGGCTGCCCACCCGGCTGACCTCGGCCCGCGCCCGCGTCACCGCCCACGCCGACCGCCACTCCGTCTGGCTGCGCAACAGCATCAGGGGGGCCATCGCGCTCAGCATCTCGGTGCTGGTCGCGAACGTGCTGGGGGTGGACCACTCGTTCTGGGTGGTGCTGGGGGCCATGGCCGTGCTGCGCTCGAACGCGGTCACCACCGGGCAGAGCGCGCTGAAGGCGCTGGCCGGGACGGCCATCGGGTTCGGGATCGGCGCCTTCCTCCTGTGGGCCGTCCAGGGCAACACGACCGTCCTGTGGATCCTGCTGCCGATCTCGATCCTGATCGCCGGGCTCGCGCCGACCGTGATCACCTTCATGGCCGGTCAGGCGGGGTTCACGGTCCTCCTGGTGATCCTGTACGAGATCATCGCGCCGGCAGGCTGGAGAACCGGCCTCATCCGGCTGGAGGACCTCGCGGTCGGCTGCCTGGTCAGCCTGCTCGCCGGGGCGCTGTTCTGGCCACGCGGCGCCCGCGCCGCCCTGGGCCGGGCCTTCGACGAGGCGTTCTGCGACAACGCGCGCTACTTCCGGGGGGCCGTCGAGTTCGGCGTGACCCGGTGTGACCTGACGCGGCGCTCGGTGTACCCGGCCGGCGACCGCGCCCAGGCGCTGGGGGCGATGCAGCGGCTCGACGACGCGTTCCGCGGCTACCTGGCCGAGCGGGGCACCAAACGCCTGCACCTGTCGGAGGCGTCGCGGCTGGTCAACAGCGTGACCGTGCTCCAGTACAGCGCGGAGGCCATCGTCGGCCTGTGGAGACGTCAGGGGGACGTGTCCGACCGGGACCGTGAGGCGGCCCGGACCGAGATCTCCACCGTCGCCGACCCGGTGGCGGCCTGGTTCGAACAGGCCGGAGAGTGCCTCGGGCGGGAGGGCCCGCGCCCCGGCCCGCTCCCCTACGACCAGGCCGCCGAGGCCCGCCTGATCGCCGCCGTCAGCCGCGACCTCAGCGACGGCGACGGCAGGGCGACGGCGACCGGGGTCAGGATCGTGTGGACCGCCCACCACGTCGACGCCGCCCGCCGGCTGGCGGACGGGGTCGCCGAGGTGATCGCCGAGATCCGTTAGACGAGATCAGTTAAACGGGGCGGCCGACGTTCTGCGGGAACTGGCCGAGCCAGTTGCCCGGCGGGGTGTAGCGGGCGACGACGAACTTCGCGGCCCTGGAGAAGATCGTGCCGGCCGGGCACGACCCGACCGCGACGGCCAGGTTCGTGGTGCTCTTCCAGACGACCTGGGTGAAGTGGCCCGTCGCGCCCGAGAAGCCGGGGTTGTTGTAGTCGTAGTACCTGGCCTCGTCCATCCAGGCCTTCACGGCGTCCCGGACGATGGTGGCGTCGTCGGCGACCTTGGTGGAGGCGTAGAGGTTCTCGCCGTAAGCGCCGTTCGGCTGGGAGTGCTGGAACCTGCACTGGTTCGCCCACGTCTGGGTGGCGGGCAGCAGCGCCGGGTTCCAGACCAGCGGGCGGGCGCCGTACTGGGCGCGGGCCACGTTGTGGCTGGCCAGGGCGGCGTCGGAGATCGCGTCGGCGCTGGCCGGGGCCGGGACGACGGCCAGGGCCGCCGCGACCACGAGGTATTTGATCATGGGATCAAGTCGTAGTCGCGGGGCCCCGGACGTTCAATCATCAAAGGGCGGCTTTGACCGCGTCCTGGCCCGGGATGTACCGCGCGACCACGAACTTGGTCGGCGAACCGAAGATCGAGCCGGCCGGGCAGTCGGCGATCGCGACGGCCATCCGATCGGTGTTCGCGCCGATCGTCTGGGTGTAGTGGCTGACGTCCCGGCTGTGCCGGTGGTTCGCCTTGTCGAACTTCATGGCCTCGGTCGCCCACGCCACCACGGCGTCCCGCAGGACGGTGGCGTCGTCGTCCTGGGCGGTCGTGACGTAGAGGTTCTCTCCGTAGCGGTCACCGTGGGCGGAGGGCTCGAACCGGCAGATCCGGGCGTACGCCCTGGTCTCCTCGCGGAGGGCACCGTCCCACTGGACCGGGCCGACGCCGTAGAAGGCGCGGGCCTCGTTGTGGAGGGCGGTCGCGGTGGCGGGGATGACGTCGGCGGAGGCCGGGAGGGCAGAGACCAGGACCGGGGCCAGGGCGGCCGCGGCGGCGATGACGAGGTGTTTGATCACGCCTCCATGAGATCGATGTGACTGTCCGTGATCAACCTAGACAACGTCAAAGTCCGTCATCATGGCCATGTCCTCGTGTTCGAGGTTGTGACAGTGCAGCATGTAACGCCCTCGGTACCCGTCGAACCGCACCGCGACCTCGACGGTCTCGTAGGGCCGGACGTCCACCGTGTCCTTCCAGCCCTGCTCCTCCCGGCCGAGCACCCTGAACCGGCCCAGGTGGACGTGGACGGGATGGTGGAAGTCGCTCACGAACCGCCAGATCTCGGTCGTGCCCAGGCGGGGCGCGGCGACGGACCGTCCGGGGAGGTAGGGACTGCCGTTGATCGCCCAGACGCCGTCTCTGACCCGGAAGTCGAAGGTCCGGCGGGCGACGGGGTTGTCTACAGGCTGTGGATTCGTGAGCCTGGCCGGGACCCGGCTGTCGTCGCGGCCCCTGCGGGTCACCGTGAAGCGCATGACGTCGCCACTGAGCAGGTCGGTCAGCGTGACGTGGGAGCCCACCGGATAGCGGGCGAAGTCGACGATCACGTCATAACGCTCACCCGGGGCGATGGTGATCGTGTCCCGGGTCAGCGGCCGTTCCAGAAGCCCCTGGTCGCTGCCGATCTGGGTGAAGGCGCCGCCGGGCCGCAGGGCCAGCCGGTAACGGCGGGCGTTCGAGGCGTTCAGCAGCCGGAGCCGATATCTGACCGCCTCCACCTCGTGGTGCGGCCACGGCACCCCGTTGACCAGCACGACCTCTCCTACGACGCCCTCCATGAACTCCGGCCGGACCCCATGGCGGAGCAGGAGCGTGGGGTCGAGCGCCGGATACCGGAACGACCCGTCGGGCTCGAACGACCGGTCGCAGATCATGAGCGGCAGCTCCCGGTCCCCCGACGGCAAGCCGAGCTTCTCCTCCTCGTCGTCCCTGATCAGGAAGAACCCGGCCAGCCCCTTGTAGACCTGCGGCCCGGTGAAGTCCATGCGGTGGTCGTGGTACCAGAGCGTGGCGGCCCGCTGGTCGAGCGGGTAGACGTAGTCCTTGGTCCGCTCGTGCAAGGTGGCTCCGGCGTGGTGCGGCCGGACGGTGCCCACGACCAGGTCCATCGGGTGGCCGTCGGAGTCGGCCGGGGTGACGCCGCCGTGCAGGTGGGTGGAGGTGGGCACGGTCAGGTCGTTGCGGATCGTCACCACGGCCTGCTCGCCGCGCCTGAGGTCGAAGGTCGGGCCGGGGAAGGTGCCGTCGTAGCCCCAGATCTCCGTGGTCGTCCCCGGGATGATCTCCATGCGGGCGGGGCGCTGGGTGACGACGTACCGGCCGGGGCTCGTGGGCCGCGCCGTCTTCGGCAGGGTCAAAGGCCGGGCGAACTTCGGAGGCAGTGGAAGCCCGCTGGTCAGCCGCTCGCCGGAGACCTCGACGCCGCAACCGGAGGCCAGCAGGAGGGCGAGGAACCCGCGACGGGAGATCATCGGGTCACCCGCCAGAGCAGCAGCGTCATGACCGCCGACGCGCCGAAGATCGCCATGCCGAGCGGGAAGTGCACGGCCAGAGCCCGCGACATGCCCACCCAGATCTGCCCGGATTCGGCCAGGGTCAGCGCACCCGTCGCCCATAACGGCCACACCACCCCGCGCCGCCGCCAGAAGAGGAACGAGACGGCCAGCTGGACCAGCAGCAGCGAATAGCTGATTCCGGCGTTGCTCTCGTGCCAGCTCAGCAGGTCGACGTCGCCGGTCACGAACAGCCCGGCCAGCAGCGCCTGGGCGAGTACCCCAGCCAGGTGCAGCACCGAGGTCACTCGGAGAGTCCATCTCATGGGCGCCCATTATGGCCAGCCCGAAATACCGTCACGTCAGGCCGTAGGGGGTTATGTGATGTACATCCGGAGATGTACGCCCGAGGCAGGGTTCTGACCTACCGTGACACACGTGTTGCCCTGGAAGAACGACACCGTGCTCGCCCTGCTCGTGCTCACTGTCGGCGTGGGCGGGACCTACGGCCGGATGTCCAGCTCGGGGATGGTCGAGCGGCCGATCGACATGGCGGGCCTGGCGCTGATCGTGGTCACGTCGGCGGCGCTGATCTGGCGTCGGCGCGCTCCCCTGGCGGCCGGTGTCGTGGCCGTGGCGGGCGCGGTCGTCTACTACGGCTTCCAGTATCCGGGGGTGTTCGCCGCCGCCCCCGCCCTGATCGCCGTCTACACCGCCGCGAGCCTCGGCCGTCGCCGGCTCGCTCTGCTGCTGGCGGTGGCCCTGGCCGCCGGGATCGGCGTGATCGTCGCGCTGTCGGCGACCGACCCCGAACCGGGCGGCCTGAGCCTGCTGAGCGGCTGGCTCGTCGCGGTCTTCGTGCTCGGCGAGGTCACCCGCGGTCGCCGCGCCTACCTGCACGAGGTCGAGCGGCGGGCGGCCGAGGCCGAACGCACCAAGGAGGAGGCCGCGCTGCGCCGGGCCGGTGAGGAGCGCCTGTGGATCGCGCAGGAACTCCACGACGCGCTGACCCACACGATCTCGGTGATCAACGTGCAGACCTCCGTGGCCCTGGAACTGCTCGACCGCGACCCCGCCCGGACCCGGTCGTCTTTGCTGGCGATCAAGGAGTCGGGCCAGGAGGCCATGCGGGAACTCCGCTCGACCCTCGGGGTGCTGCGCCAGCCGGAGGGCCCGTCGGCCGGTCTCGCCCGGCTGCCCGCGCTGATCGACCGTGCCGAGGCCGTCGGCCTGTCGGTGACGTCGTCGGTGCGGGGGACACCGGCCGACCTTCCGCCGGAGACCGACCGGGCGGCCTACCGGATCGCGCAGGAGGCCTTCACCAACGTGCTGCGGCACGCCGGTCCAGCCACGATCACGCTGACTGTTTCACATGAAACCACCAAGGTGGTGCTGACCATCGCCGACGACGGCACCCCCGGCGACGCCGAACCCGGCATGGGGCTGATCGGCATGCGGGAGCGCGCCGTGGCCGTCGGCGGCTCGCTGGAGGCGGGTCCCCGCCCGTCGGGAGGCTTTCTGGTACGAGCGGAGCTCCCCCGATGATCCGGGTCCTGCTGGCCGACGACCAGCCGCTGATCAGAGCCGGTTTCCGCGCTCTGCTGGAACTGGCCGACGACATCACCGTCGTGGGGGAGGCCGGCAACGGCGGCGAGGCGGTGGAGCTGTGCCGGTCGCTGCGACCCGACGTGGCGCTCCTCGACGTGCGGATGCCCCTGATTGACGGCATCCAGGCCACCCGCCGGATCGGCGCCGACGCGGAGCTGGACGAGGTCAAGGTCGTGATCCTGACCAACTACGCCCTCGACGAATACGTCTTCGCCGCGCTGAGAGCGGGAGCCAGCGGCTTCCTGGTCAAGGACATCGAACCGGCCGACCTGCTCCAGTCGGTCAGGGTGGCCGCCAGGGGAGACGCCCTGCTGTCCCCCGCCGTGACCAGACGCCTCATCGAGGAGTACGTCGCCACCCCGCCCCGCCCGGCCCCCGCCCCCGGCCTGGACCGGCTGACCGACCGGGAACGGGAGGTGCTGGGACTGGTGGCGGGCGGTCTGTCCAACGAGGAGATCGCCCGCCACCTGGTGATCAGCCACGCCACCGTCAAGACCCACGTGAGCCGGGTCATGGCCAAGCTGCTGGCCAGGGACCGGGCCCAGCTGGTCGTCCAGGCCTATGAATCAGGCCTGGTCATCCCCGGGGCGCGCTGAGCACGGTGGTCAGCCGACGCGCTCGGGCGTCGGCTCCGCCGAGACCGTCAGGTGGTGGCGCAGCTTCTCCCCCTCGACGTCGAGGTCGGGCAGGATCCGGTCGAGCCAGCGGGGCAGCCACCAGGCCGACCGGCCCAGCATCGCCATCACGGCCGGGACCAGCGTCATCCGCACCACGAACGCGTCGATCAGCACGCCGATCGCGAGCGCGAAGCCCATCGACTTGATGATCGGGTCGTCCATGAACACGAACCCGCCGAACACCGAGGTCATGATCAGAGCGGCGGCGGTGACGACGCGGGCGTTGTGGCCCATGCCGTTGATCGTCGCCTGGCGCGGGGTGTCGCCGTGCACGAAGTCCTCGCGCATCCGGGAGACCAGGAACACCTCGTAGTCCATGGCCAGGCCGAACAGGATGCCGATCAGCAGGATCGGCAGGAAGCTGACCAGCGGCCCCGGCTGGTCGACGCCGAGCAGACCCGCCAGGTGGCCCTCCTGGAAGATCGCCACGGTGATGCCGAACGTCGACCCGACCGTCAGCAGGAAGCCGAGCGCCGCCTTGAGCGGCACCAGGATCGAGCGGAAGACCAGCATCAGCAGCAGCACCGACAGGCCCACGACGAGCAGCAGGTAGACGGGCATCGCCTCGGCGAGCTTGTCGGAGACGTCGATGCCGAGAGCGGTCGCGCCGGTCACCGCGATCTCGGCGCCCGAGAGGGTGGCCAGCTTGGCGCGGATGTCATGGACGGCCTGCTCGGTCTCGGCCGAGGTCGGGCCGTTCTTGGGGATGATCGCGACCAGGGCGGTGGTGCCGGTGGCGTTCGGCTGCGGCGGGGCGGCGGCCAGCACGCCGGGCACCTGCATGATCATCTGGGCGGCCTGTCCGGCCAGCGCGGTCGTGGTCGCCGGGTCCTTGGTCGTGACGACGGCGATCAGCCGCGAGTTGAAGCCCTCGCCGAAGCCCTCGCTGGTCAGGTCGTAGGCGGCGCGGGCCGGGCTGCCGGGCGCGGCCGAACCGGTGTCGGGCAGCGCCAGCCGAAGGTCCTGGGCGGGCAGCGCCAGCGCGCCGAGCCCGGCGATGCCGATGACCAGGATCGGGATGCCCAGCTTGGTGACCAGACGGCCCCAGGTGTAGCCGAAGCCCTCCTTGGTCGTGGTCTCGGTGCCGCCGCGCTGCTTGCGCGGCAGCACCTTCTCCCCGGCGAAGGCCAGGATCGCGGGCAGCAGGGTGATCGCGACGAACACGGCCACCGCGACGGTCCCGGCGGCGGCCAGGCCCATGACGGTCAGGAACGGGATGCCGGCCACGAACAGCCCGGCCAGCGCGATGACCACGGTCGCGCCGGCGAACACGACGGCCGAACCGGCGGTGCCGGTGGCCCGCCCCGCGGCCTCCTCGCGGTCGAGCCCCTCGGTGAGGAACTGGCGGTAGCGGGAGGTGATGAAGAGCGAGTAGTCGATGCCGACGGCCAGGCCCAGCATCAGGGCCAGGACGGGGGTGACCGAGGTGAGCTCGACGACGCCGCTGAGGGCGTACAGACCCCCCATGCCGACGGCCACTCCGGCCAGCGCGTTGAGCAGCGTCATCCCGGCCGCGACCAGCGAGCCCAGCGTGATGATCAGCACCACGGCGGCGATCAGCACACCGATGGCCTCCGAGCCGCCGACCTCGGGCGCGGCCCGCAGCACGTCACCGCCGTGCTCGACCTGCATGCCCGTCACCTGGGAACCGACGCGGAGGTAGGCCTCCCGGGTCCCGTCGGCGAGGTCCTCGGCGGTGCCGGCGAACTGGACGGTGATCAGCGCGTAGCGGCCGTCGGGGGAGACCGCCCGCGCCTGGAACGGGTCGACCGCGGCGACCACGCCGGGAACCGCCGCGGCCTCCTTGACCAGCGGCGCGACGGCGGCCGGGTCGAGCTTGCCGCCCTCGGGGGCCGCCACCACGATCGTGCCGGTGGCCCCGCTGGCCTGCGGGAAGTCGCGGGCGAGCGCGTCGAGGGCGCGCTGCGACTCGGTGCCGGGCATGCTGAACTTGTCGCTCGACGGCCCCATGAACAGGGCCGCGCCCACACCCATCAGCGCGAGCAGCAGCACCCAGACGGCCACCACCCGCCCCCGGTTGCGGAAGGAGGACCGGCCGAGCCGGTAGAGCAAGGTCGCCATGAAAGCTCTCTTCTAGGAGGACAGGCCGAGCGTGCGGAACGCTCCACTGGTCAGTTCCGAACGCATGGTCTCGTCGGGGATCGAGACCCCCCGGGCCGTCGTCAGGAAGATCCCCAGCAACGCCATCCAGCCCGCCACCCTGGGCTCCTGCTCGGGCACCCGCCCGACGAGCGCGTCGACGAGCGACTCGGTCACGTCGTCGACGCAGGGCAGATCGGGGTGGTCGAGCATGGTGTCGACGTCGAGCAGCAGGATCTTGACCTGATTTCGGAAGCGCAGCGACATGTCCACGACCCCGGCGACCGCGGCCCGCGCGGCCTCCTCGCCGGACAGTGGCGCCAGCCGCTGGAGCAGCGTCTCGAACTCCTGCCCGATGGGGGCGAAGAGCTCGCTGAGGATCGCGTCCTTGTTCGTGAAGTGATAGAGCAAGGACGCCTTCGAGCAGCCCACATCCGACGCGATGTCCTGCAGCGACGTCCCCCGGAACCCGTGCGCGGCGAACAGGCGCACGGCCGAGTCGAGGATGTCGGCACGCATCGAGGTGGCGGATCGGGTCACGCCCCAACGATAACTGACCGATCGGACAGTTCTGTCCGATCGGTCAGCCGGTGCCCGAAACGCTGCACAAAGTTCAAAGCGGTGTTACACACCTCACGCCGGCCGGCGCCCACGGTGAGGAGTCTTCAACGCTTTCCGGCACGGTGGTCGACGACGGCACCGCGTTCAGTCGCCACGTGCTCGACCTCACTCGTGACGGCGCGCGGCCGGGAGCGGCCGGTGGGCGCCGGGTGGCGGGCGGGCCGGAGGCGGCGGGCGGGGCCGGGCAGGCGGAGCCGTAACGGAAAGAAAGGCTTTTCCCTGATCAGGGATGCAGGACGACCTTGGTCCAGCCCTCGTCGCGGGCGTCGAAGTGGCGGTAGCCCTGCGGGCCCTCGCTGAGCGGCAGTTCGTGGGAGACGATGAACGACGGCGTCGCCCTGCCGGTGTGGATGAGGTTGCGCAGCTGCCGGTTGTACGCCTTCACGTTGGCCTGCCCGGTCCCCATCGACTGGCCCTTGAACCAGAAGTGGCCCATGTCGAACGGGATCTTCCCGGCCCGCGCGGCCTCGTCGGGGTTGCCGGGGTCGTCGGGCAGGAACAGGCCGATCACGCCGATGCCGCCGGTGGGCCGGACCGACATGACGACGCTGTTCAGCGCCGCGGCGGAGTGCTCGTCGCCCTGCGGGTCGTGCGCCTGGTAGCCGACGCACTCACAGCCCCGGTCAGCGCCCTCACCTGCGGTGAGATCGAGGATCTGCTCGATCGCCGACCCCTCGGAGTCGTCGATCGGGATGCAGCCGATCGACTCGGCGACCCTGAGCCGGTCGGGCTGCCGATCGACGATCATGACCTTGCTCGCGCCCTTGAGCAGCGCGGAGTAGGCGGCCATCTGGCCGACCGGCCCGGCGCCGTAGACGACGCACGACTCGCCCGGACGCAACCCCGCCAGCTCGGTGGCGTGCCACCCGGTGGGGAAGATGTCCGACAGCATCACGTAGTCGTTCTCCTTCTGCCGCGCGTCATCGGGCAGCCGCAGGCAGTTGAAGTCGCCGTACGGCACCCGCAGCAGCTCGGCCTGCCCTCCCTGGAAGGGCCCCATGCCGGCATAGCCGTAGGCGGCCCCGGCCACGCCCGGGTTGACGGTCAGGCAGAAGCCGGTGAGCCCGGTCTCGCAGTTCTTGCAGTGCCCGCAGGCGATGTTGAACGGCAGGCACACCATGTCGCCCACCTTGATCCGGTCGACCGCCGAGCCGACCTCGATGACCTCGCCGAGGTTCTCGTGCCCGAGCACCCGCCCGGTCTCCATGCTGGTGCGGCCCTCGTACATGTGCAGGTCGGAGCCGCAGATGTTGGCGGCGGTCACCCGTACCAGGACGTCGGTCGGGCGTTCGATGCGTGCGTCCGGCACGTCCCGGACGACGACTTCCCCCGGTCCCTCGTACACCAGTGCCTGCATGATCACACCTCCGAATTGTCGATGATCAGCCCAACTGGGCGTCTTGCCCCATTGCGCCATATTGCCCAGAGCTGATGGACAAGCACCCCCACCGACAGCAAAGGTCCTTTTAGCACCCCTGGGGAGAACGCAGCAAAAATAATCGGGAGGATTCCTCATGCCCAAAGTGACTTGGCGCACGGGAGCAGTCATCGTCGCCGCCTTCACGGCAATCCCCATAATCACCGTCTCCAGCCCCGCCGCGGCCGACACCAACTGCGGGAGCTGGCCCGGGAACGGCATCGCCCACCACGACATCGCCAGCCGGTCGGCCACCGTCAGCGGCCGAACCGTCAAGGTCGCCCTGGTCAACCACCGCATCAGCGACCACTCGTTCGCCGCGATCCGCTCGGGCTACCGCTCCGGCGACCAGACCTGGATCGACCGCTCGAAGGACAAGGCGAGCTGGACCCAGTGCGGCCCGTTCAGTTCCCAGTTCTCCAACGACCAGTTGCACAAGGGATACTGGATGCGCGCCTGCGCCCGATTCAACGGCTACAGTTTCTGCACCGACTGGAAACAGGACAGCTGATCTGACCCAATGAGAAAGGCCCGGACCTTTTCAGGTCCGGGCCTTTCTCAGGGAATTAACGGAAGTGCCAGCCGCCCCAGCCGAACGAGTTGCCGTAGCCGTACCCGCCGCGGACGCGGAAGTCGTCGACGTGCTTGCCGAAGACGATGTGCTTGCTCAGGAAGCTCTTGGAGCTGTAGCGCTTGTAGAAGAACCACTTGCCGTCACGCTTGTAGTAGACGTCGAAGAAGCTGTAGTCACGGTCGTGGTGGTCCCGGTCCCAGATCTTGAAGTCGAGCCAGTAGCGCCCGTCCTTCTTGCCCCACCGGTAGTCGAAGCGGCCGTCGCCACGCTCGAACCGGTCCCAACTGGAGCCCTGCGACGCCGACGCCGACGCGGACACCGTGGCCGCCGACGCGGACGCGGTGGGAGCAACGGCAACCCCCGTGGCCACCACACCGGCCAGAACGGTCCCGAGCAGCAGCTTGCCAACCTTACGCACGATCTTCCTCCGTATGAGTCGCTGTCCGGATCCCCTGTTGGTGTTCGTGTTCCGGACGACGCTCAAGTTAGGCCGGGGACAACCCCTCCTTCTGCGCACAACTACGCATAAGCCGCTGAGCACGTATTACTGCACATAAGCCAGCGAGACCGGGAAAGGGGAAGCACATGAGAAACGTTCGAGACAAGTTCTGGGACACCGTCTCGCCCACGTCGGAGCGCCCGGAAAGCCCGCTGACCCTGCGGATCGCCCTGGCCGTCTTCGGCCTGGTCGTCTGCGCCGCCCTGGCCGTCGTGGCCTTCGTCGCCGGAGTCCTGGCCCTGGGCATCATCCTGGCCGTCCTGGCCCTCATCGCGGTCGTCGACCTGGTCGCCGTGATCCGCCGCCGTCACAAGCGACGCCTGACCGGCTGATAGACAACAGGGGTGACAAGCCCCCTGGAGTTCGCCGATCTGCCGCGCCTGATCGAGGAACGGTCGACCGCCTTCCGAGCCGCCGTCGCAGCGGCCCCCGACCTCGACGCGCAGGTCCCGACCTGCCCCGATTGGACCCTGTTCGACCTGGCCCGGCACCTGGGCGGCGTCCAGGGCTCATGGGCCGCCACCGTGGCGGCGGGCCCGTCCGCCACGTCCAAGTCGGCCTTCACAGGCGCTCCCGCACCCAAGCAGCAGGATGCCCTGCTGACCTGGCTGACCGAATCCACCCAGCAGCTCCTGGACGCCCTGCGTGAGGCAGGCCCGGACCGCGGCTGCTGGACGTGGTGGGCCGCCTCGCAGTCCCCCAGCACCAGCGGCGCCGTGGCCCGCCACCAGCTCCAGGAGGCCACCGTCCACACCTACGACGCCCAGCTCACCACAAGCGCCCCGCAGCCCCTGCCCGACGAGATCGCCCTGGACGGCGTCGAGGAGTTCCTCTCCACCTGCTGCGCCACCCCGAGCCCCTGGCCACACCAGCCCGCCACCTTCGACTTCCACGCCCAGGGGCCGCATTCCTGGCGCCTCACCACCGACAGCACCGGCGCCCGCTTCACCCGTCTCACAGGGAGCGCCCCTGATGCCGCAGTGTCCGTCCACGGCACGGCCGGCGACCTGGTGCTGTTCATGTACGACCGCATCCCGGCGACTTCCTTGCGCATCGAGGGAGACGCGGGCCTCATCGACCTGCTCCGCGCCTGGGACCCGGAGGAGTAGGACGCAGACGATCGCCTTGCACGGCGACACCACCGAGAGCGGACCTCGCGGCGACGGCCACGATTCGACGGTGGATCAGGCGCACCACGACGTGGGGATCATGACCCGCTCTGAGCTCGCGCAGTCAACCACGTGGTAGGCGGTCAGTCGCCAGGACATGGCTATATCACCGAATTCGGTTCGAGGTATCGGAGCGCCGGCGCTCGGTCAGCGCCAGACCGCGTTCGTGAGCACCTTGGACAGGCCAGCAGTGCTGAACTTGTCGACAATAAGGATCTTGGACTTCGGCAGCAGCCACTCACGCTGGATGAAGGTCGCCTTCACCTTGGAGAAGTCGTTCCCGACGCACTTGATCTTCCAGGCGCGGTACTGCGCCTTGTGCCCCTTGCCGACCTCGCGAAAGCCGGACTCGAGAAGCTTGACACCACCGCCGTAACTCCACTTCGCGTTCAGCGGGCACGGCTGCACGTCGGTGGCAGGGTAGTAGGGCGACTTGCCCGTGTAGGGATTGAACAGTTCGTTCCCTACTGCGATGCCCTTAGGGCCATAGATCGAGAACTGGTGACAGCCGGGCTCGTTGAGCTTCTTGCACTTACCGGTGACCACGTAGACGAAGTCACCTTTGCCGTGCGCCTTCCACGCGTGCGGCAGGGTGATCGTCAGCCCCTTACGCAGCTTGAGCACCTGCCCGGCTGACGCCTGTGCCGTAGCGGGCGCCAAGGCGCCTAAGAGCGTGACGACGGCGGCGAGAGAAAGAATCCGCTTAATCATGACTCGTGAGACGAGCCACCACCGGAAAAGGTTCGGGGGCGAACTCGTTTGGTTACCTTCGTCCCACTCTCAAAGGCCGTCTCCCGCCTCGAATCGGATGGACAGAGCTGGTCGAGTGGCCGCCCAGGCGGAGCCGTAACAAAGAAAGAAGTTCAACCCGAGCGAAGCGAGGCTCTCCAGGGAGCGAGAGCGACCCGGAGCGACAGCGACGCAGGGACGCGAAGCGGCCAGGGGAAGCGCGAGGGGGCGCAGCCCTCTCGCATCGGGGGGTTCGGGGGGTCGTCCCCCCGTATAAACGAGGAAGGAGACCCGCGGAAAGCGGCACAGCCGCTGACCACAGATCTCCCATCTCCGAACGTGGGGCTACCAGGACTTGAACCTGGGACCTCTTCCTTATCAGGGAAGCGCTCTAACCGTCTGAGCTATAGCCCCTCGTCAGCCCGCTAGTGCGTGGCGACGGGGTAAAGCTTACCGTGTTCCGCGGTGTGGTCGCACCGCGGAATCACGACTACTGCTACTCGGCTTCGGAGAAGGTCACTTCGACGCCGCCGACCAGGTCAGCGCTCAGGTTGTAGATCACAGCCCCCAGGGTGGAGAGCGCCGTGATCAGGACCACGTTCACCGCCCCCAACAGGGCCGTGTACCCGAGGATCCGCACCGGCTCGAACCAGGAGGCGATGTCGAACGAGGCCGCGGCCCCGCCCTCGCCCTGGGTGAGCTGGTTGACGGCCTGGACGAACGCGTCGAACACGCCCATGGCCGACAGCACCCCGTAGAGCACCGCCACGGCCACGAACAGCACGACGAAGCACACCAGCGACACCACGAAGCTGAACTTCATGGCCGACCACGGCTCGACGCGCCGCAGCACCAGGTGGGCCTTGCGGGGCGCGCGGCCGGAGGAGTCCTTCGGCGCGGACGTGGACAGGACCGGACGGTCGGTCGTGAGCGGCTCGGCCGACGGGCGGGAGGCCGTCACGATCGGCTCGGGGGCCGAGACCGGCGTGGGCAGGCGGGGCGCCTTGAAGGCGGCCGTCGGCTCGTCGCCGGCGCGGTTCTGGTCGCCGTTGGGCGACTGGGGCCGCGACCACGGCTTGTTGTCGCCGCCGGACGGGCGGATGCGAAGGGTGGAGTCGTCGGCCTTGGAGTCGTCCTTGGGAGTGTCACGAGCGCTCTGGGGCGCTCTGGGCGTCTCCTTCTTGGGAGGCTGCCCCGGCGCCTGGGCCGGTCCCTGCGCGGGCCCCTGGGCCGGGCCGGCGGGCTTGGGGCCCGGCGGCGGCGTGGGGCCGGCCACCTTGGGGGTCTCGGCCGTGTTGTCGTCGCCGTCGATCCGGGCGGATACCCCGTCGCGCATCGACGACGAGGCAGCCGAGGTAGACGCGGGTTTCTTGGCCGCCCCGGTGTTCGTCTTGCCCGAGTTGGTCATTGCTCGTCTCCTGCCCCGTTCTCAGTCTCCGCCGCTTCGGCAGTCTCCAACGCTTCGGCGTTCCGGGCTAGGGCCACGACACTGTCGCCTTCCGCGAGATTCATCAGCCTGACCCCCATTGTCTGGCGGCCCGACTGCTTGATCTCGACGGCGCTGGTCCGGATCACTCCACCGGCGGAGGTGATCGCGAAGACTTCGTCTTCGGGTCCCACCATGACGGCTCCGACCAGCTTGCCACGGGCACTGACTATTTTGGCCGTCAGTACGCCCTTTCCTCCCCGGCCTTGCAGCGGATACTGCTCAACCGGTGTGCGCTTCGCATACCCGCCCTCAGTGGCGATAAGCACGTCGTCACCATGGCTCATGACATTCATGGCGAGAAGTTCATCTCCGTCGATGAAACGCATACCGATCACGCCGCTGGTGGCCCGGCCCATCGGACGGAGCGCCTCGTCGGAGGCGGTGAAGCGGATCGCCTGGGCGTTCTTGGAGACGAGCAGCAGGTCTTCCTCCTCGGAGACCAGCCGGGCCGCGATCACCTCGTCGTCGTCGCGGAGGTTGATCGCGATGAGGCCGCCGGACCTCGGGGAGTCGTATTCCGAGAGGCGGGTCTTCTTGACCAGGCCGCTGCGGGTGGCCAGCACCAGGTAGGGGGCCACCTCGTAGTCGCGCAGGTCGAGGACCTCCATGACGCGCTCGTCGGGCTGCATGGCCAGCAGGTTGGCCAGGTGCTGCCCGCGCGCGTCACGGCCCGAGTCGGGCAGTTCGTACGCCTTGACCCGGTAGACGCGGCCCTTGTTGGTGAAGAACAGGAGCCAGTGGTGGGTTGTGGTGACGAAGAAGTGCTCGACGATGTCGTCCTGGCGGAGCTGGGCGCCCCGGACGCCCTTGCCGCCGCGCTTCTGCGCCCGGTAGAGGTCGGTGTTGGTGCGCTTGGCGTAGCCGCCGCGGGTGATCGTGACGACCATCTCGTCTTCGGCGATCAGGTCCTCGATGGACATGTCGCCCTCGTACGCGATGATCTCGGTCTTCCGCTCGTCGCCGAAGCGGGTGATGATCTCACCGAGCTCGTCGCCGACGATCTGACGCTGCCGCTGCGGGCTGGCCAGGATGTCGTTGTACTCGGTGATCAGCGCCATCAGGTTGTCGAACTCGTCCTGGATCTGCTGACGCTCCAGGGCGGCGAGCTTGCGGAGCTGCATGTCCAGGATCGCCTGGGCCTGCGTCTCGTCGATCTCCAGCATGTCCATCAGGCCCTGCTGGGCGGCCGAGGCCGACGACGACGAGCGGATCAGCGCGATCACGTCGTCGAGGCGCTCCAGGGCCTTGAGCAGGCCGCGCAGGATATGGGCCCGCTCCTCGGCCTTGCGCAGCAGGTAGCGGGTCCGGCGGACCACGACCTCGATCTGGTGGCCGATGTAGAACTTGACGAACTGGTCGAGGCGCAGCGTGCGGGGCACGCCGTCGACCAGGGCGAGCATGTTGGCGCCGAAGGTGGTCTGCAGCTGGGTGTGCTTGTAGAGGTTGTTCAGCACGACCTTGGCGACCGCGTCGCGCTTGAGGACGACCACCAGGCGCTGGCCGACCCGCGACGACGACTCGTCGCGCACGTCGGCGATGCCGTTGATCTTGCCTTCCTTGACCAGCTCGGCGATCGACAGCGCCAGGTTGTCGGGGTTGACCTGGTAGGGCAGCTCGGTGATCACCAGGCACTGGCGGCCCTTGTTGTCTTCCTCGACCTCGACGACCGCGCGCATCGTGATCGAGCCACGGCCGGTGCGGTAGGCGTCGTCGATGCCCCGCTTGCCGACGATCAGCGCGCCGGTGGGGAAGTCGGGGCCCTTGACCCGGGCGATCAGACCTTCGAGGAGTTCCTCGTCGGTCGCCTCGTAGTTGTCCAGCGCCCACTTGACGGCTTCGCCGATCTCCCGCAGGTTGTGCGGCGGGATGTTGGTCGCCATGCCGACCGCGATGCCGGCCGCGCCGTTGACCAGCAGGTTCGGGAACCGCGACGGCAGGACCATCGGCTCCTGGGAGCGGCCGTCGTAGTTGGGCTGGAAGTCGACGGTCTCCTTGTCGATGTCCCGCAGCATCTCCATGGCGATGGGCGCGAGCTTGCACTCGGTGTAGCGCATCGCGGCGGGCATGTCGTTGCCCGGGGAGCCGAAGTTGCCCTGGCCGTCGACCAGCGGGTAGCGCAGCGACCACGGCTGCGCCAGCCGCACGAGGGTGTCGTAGATCGAGCTGTCGCCGTGGGGGTGGTAGGAGCCCATGACGTCACCGACGACGCGTGAGCACTTGAAATAGCCGCGGTCGGGGCGGTAGCCGCCGTCGAACATCGCGTAGAGCACCCGGCGGTGCACCGGCTTGAGGCCGTCGCGCACGTCGGGGAGGGCACGCGAGACGATGACCGACATCGCGTAGTCCATGTAGCTGCGCTGCATCTCGGACTGGATGTCCACCGGTTCGATGCGGTCAGCCGGCGGCGGGCCCGGAGGCAGGTTAACTTCCGTCACGTCAATCCTTCACAGGGTGGGGTTCGGCTGCCGCGGTCTAGACGTCGAGGAACCGCACGTCACGGGCGTTCCTGATGATGAACTCCCGGCGCGGGGCGACGTCTTCGCCCATGAGGACGGTGAACATCTCGTCGGCCTGGGCCGCGTCGTCGAGGGTGACCTGGAGGAGCAGCCGCGTGTCCGGGTTCATCGTGGTCTCCCAGAGCTGGTTGGCGTTCATCTCGCCGAGGCCCTTGAAGCGCTGCACGTTGTCACGCGGACGGGGGTCGGGCTTGCCGGCCTCGATGCCCGCCTGGATCACGGCGTCGCGCTCGCGGTCGGAGTAGGCGTAGGAGGCGTCCTCGCCCTTCCGGTCCCACTTGATCTTGTAGAGCGGCGGCTGTGAGAGGTAGACGTGACCGGCCTCGATCAGCGGCCGCATGAAGCGGAACAGCAGGGTGAGCAGCAGCGTCGTGATGTGCTGGCCGTCGACGTCGGCGTCGGCCATCAGGATCAGCTTGTGATAGCGCAGCTTGGAGATGTCGAACTCGTCGTGGACGCCGGTGCCGAGCGCCGTGATCAGCGACTGGACCTCGGTGTTCTTCAGCACGCGGTCGATGCGCGCCTTCTCGACGTTGAGGATCTTGCCGCGGATGGGCAGGATCGCCTGGAAGCGCGAGTCGCGGCCGCCCTTGGCCGAACCGCCGGCCGAGTTGCCCTCGACGATGAACAGCTCACACTTCTCGGGCTCGCTCCACTGGCAGTCGGCCAGCTTGCCCGGCAGCCCCGAGCCGCTCTCCAGCAGCGACTTGCGGCGGGTCAGGTCACGGGCCTGACGGGCCGCGATGCGGGCGCGGGAGGCCTGCAGAGACTTGCTGATGATCTCCTTGGCCTCGCCGGGGTTGCGCTCGAACCAGTCGCGCAGGTGGTCGTTGCAGGCCTTCTGGACGAACGACTTGGCCTCGGTGTTGCCCAGCTTGGTCTTGGTCTGGCCCTCGAACTGGGGCTCGGCGAGCTTGACCGAGATGATCGCGGTCAGGCCCTCGCGGACGTCGTCACCGGTGAGGTTGTCGTCCTTGCCCTCCTTGAGGAACTTCTGCTCGCGCGCGTACCGGTTGACGATGGTCGTCAGCGCGGCGCGGAAGCCCTCTTCGTGGGTGCCGCCCTCAGCCGTGTTGATCGTGTTGGCGAAGGTGTAGACCGACTCGGAGTAGGAGGCGTTCCACTGCATGGCGATCTCGACCGAGATGCCCTCGCTGTGCTCCTCGAAGTCGATCACGGAGTTGTGGACCGACTCCTTCTTGGAGTTCAGGTGGGTGACGAAGTCGGACAGGCCGCCCTCGTAGTGGTAGGTGATCTCGGTCGGCTCCTCGCCGACGCCGTGGTCGGGGCGCTCGTCGCGGATGACGATCGTCAGGCCCTTGTTGAGGAAGGCCATCTCCTGGAAGCGGCGCGAGAGCGTCTCGAAGTTCCAGGTGGTCGTCTCGAAGATGTCGCCGTCGGCCCAGAAGGTGATCGAGGTGCCGGTCTCCTCGGTGGGCTCGCCCTGGATCAGCTCGGTGACGGGCTTGGAAGCGACATAGGACTGGCGCCATTCGAAGCCGTCACGCTTGATCACGGCCTCCAGACGGCCGGCGAGCGCGTTCACGACCGAGAGGCCCACGCCGTGCAGACCGCCGGAGACGGCATAGGACTTGCTGTCGAACTTGCCGCCCGCGTGGAGCACGGTCAGGACGACCTCAAGGGTGGGCTTGTTCTCCGTGGGGTGGAGCGCGACCGGGATGCCACGGCCGTTGTCCACCACCCGCACGCCGTTGTCGGCGAGCAGGGTGACCTCGATGGTGTCGCAGAAGCCGGCCAGTGCCTCGTCGACGGAGTTGTCCACAACCTCGTACACAAGGTGGTGGAGACCACGCTCTCCGGTCGAGCCGATGTACATACCCGGGCGCTTGCGAACCGCCTCAAGACCTTCGAGAACGGTGATTGAGCCTGCGTCGTAGGACAAGTGCGAAATCCTCCTGCCGCGGACACGCGGCAGGAAACATAGGATGGCTGCCTGCCGTGCCCGTCACCGTCGTGAGTGCCCCGATGCGCTCACCCTGGGGAATCGGCTCGCCACGGCCGGGGTGACACGCAAACGGACGTGTCCTTAAGTCCACTTTCATTCTACCGGCTCCGGGAGCCTCAAGTGGCATTGACGGGGGCTGTGATGCCCTCTAATACGATGATCTTGGTTTTGGTGTGACACCCCGGCCACAGGGGTTCAGCGCGTCAGGCGCGATTTCGGGCCGGTGCAAGACTTTTCCACAAGCGATCACATGATCTTGTGGAAGCCCGCGTCAGCCGTAAATGTCACCGGGCCCACGGCTGCCCTTCACGCGGATGTGGCCGGCCTGTCGCGGGGGTGCGAGGTTGGGCCCGCGCACCTTCACAGCGGTCACCGTCCCTTCTCCCAGTTCCTCGTTCAGCCTTCTGACCAGGGTCGGGGCGAGCAAACGCACCTGAGTGGCCCAGGCCGTCGAGTCGGCGGAGACGATGACCTCGCCGTCTTCGAACGCCTCGGGGCGGGTGTGCAGCCCGAGTTCGGCCCCGACGATCTCCCGCCAGCGCCCGAAGACGCCGCCGATCGCGACCGGTTCCTCCCACCCCCGGGCGGCCAGCAGATCGGCGATCGCGGCCCCGAAAGAGAGCGGATCACCGGAATCCCGCTTCGGGCCGCCCTTCTTCTTCCTGGGCTCGGTGCGTGGCAGCTGCCCCCGCCGCTGGGCGTCGGCCTTGGCCTGGGCGAGCTTCTCGCGGGCCAGCGAGGCCCCCTTGGCCGCCGATTCCTTCGGATCGTCACCCGACACGGGTCACACTCCCCTCCGTGACGTCGAACCGGGCGCCGCTCAGTTCCCCCGGCACGTCCTCCGCCACCGCCGCGGTGATCAGCACCTGCTCGGCCGGGGCGACGATCTCCGCCAGCCGCCGCCTCCGCTGCGAGTCGAGCTCGGCGAACACGTCGTCGAGGATCAGCACCGGGTCGCCCCCTTCCGCGCGCAGCAGGTCGTAGGCGGCCAGCCGCAGCGCCAGCGCGAACGACCACGACTCGCCGTGGCTGGCGTAACCGCGCGCCGGCAGCTCCCCGAGCCGCAGCAGCAGATCGTCCCGATGGGGACCCACGAGGGTGACCCCCCGCTCGATCTCCTGCGCCCGCGCCTCGGCCAGCGCCTGTCCCAACCGTACGGCGAGATCCGCGCGGTCCGTCCCCAGGTCGGCGTCGTCTGTGGAAAACCATCGGTAGTCGATCTGGGCCGGGACCGAGCCGGGGGCCAGCTCGGCATACGCCTTGGCCACCAGCGGCCGCAGGTTCTCCACAAGGTCCAGCCGGGCCGCGAGCAGCTCGGCGCCGTGGCGGATCAGGTGGGCGTCCCAGACCTCGAGTGTGGACAACGCGTCGCCCGCTCCGGCCTGGGCGAAGGCGGCGTCGTCCAGCTGGCGGCGGGGGCTCCGGCGGCGGGTCTGCGAGGCCGTGCGGAGCAGGGCGTTGCGCTGCTTCAGGGCGCGCTCGTAGTCGGCCCGGACGCCGGCGAACCGGGGGTGGCGGGCGACGAGCAGGTCGTCCATGAACTTGCGGCGCTCGGAGGGGTCGCCCTTCGACAGGGCTAGGTCCTCGGGGGCGAACAGCACGGTCCGCAGCACGCCGAGGGCGTCTCTGGCCCGGGAGACGGGCGCGCGGTTCACCCGGGCGCGGTTGGCCTTGCCCGGGTTGATCTCCAGTTCGACCAGCGCGCGCCGCTGGTCACGCTCGATCTGCGCGCGGATGACGGCCCGGGGGGCGCCGTGGCGTACGAGAGGAGCGTCGGTCGCCACCCGGTGCGACGCGTGGGAGGCGACGTAACCGATGGCCTCGACCAGATTGGTCTTGCCCTGCCCGTTGGGCCCGACGAAGGCGGTGACCCCGGGTTCGAGCGCCAGCTCGGCGGTGGGGTAGGACCGGAAGTCCGTCAGCGACAGGTGGGCGGTGAACATGCCGGTAACGGTAACGGGCTCCCGCCGCGAAGCGGGAGCCCGGCCGGATCAGGAGCCGTTGGCCTCGGGCATCGTGGCGTCGGCCGCGCCCGGGGCGTCGGCCCCCTTCTCGTAGGAGCCCTCGGCGGAGGTGACGGCGTGGCCGCCGAACTGGTTGCGCAGCGCGGCGACCATCTTCATCGCCGGGGAGTCCTCCTGCCGCGAGGCGAACCGGGCATAGAGCGCCGCCGTGATGACCGGCAGCGGCACCGCGTGGTCGACCGCCGCCTGGACGGTCCAGCGGCCCTCCCCGGAGTCCTGGGCGTAGCCCTTGAGGTCTTCCAGGCCCGGGTCCTCGTCGAGCGCCCGGGTGAGCAGGTCGAGCAGCCAGGAGCGGATGACCGTTCCATGACGCCAGCTCTTGAACGCTCCAGGGACGTCGGTGACGATGTCGGTGGCCTCGAGCAGCTCCCAGCCTTCGGCGAAGGCCTGCATCATGCCGTATTCGATGCCGTTGTGGACCATCTTGGCGAAGTGGCCCGCCCCGATCGACCCGGCGTGGACGAACCCGTCTTCGCCTTCGGGCTTGAGGGTGTCGAAGATCGGCTGGAGCCGGGCGATGTCCTCGGTCGTGCCGCCCGCCATCAGGGCGTAGCCGTTCTCTAGGCCCCAGACGCCGCCGGAGACGCCGACATCGACGAACCGCAGGCCCTTCTCGGCGAGCTCCTTGCCGTGCTTCTGGTCGTCGACGTAGTGGGAGTTGCCGCCGTCAATGATCACGTCGTCGGCGGAGAGCGCGTCGCTCAGGGACGCGATGGTCGCCCGGGTGGGCTCACCGGCCGGGACCATCACCCAGACGGCGCGGGGCGCCTCCAGGCGGTCGACCAGCTCTTTCAGGCTTCCGACGTCGCTGACGTTCGGATCGCGGTCGTAGCCGACGACCTCATGGCCACCGCGGCGCAGCCGCTCGGCCATGTTGCCGCCCATCTTGCCCAGGCCGATCATGCCGATCTGCATGAGAGCACCCCCTCAGGGTTCCATCTACGGTCACGCCGACTCGCCTACCCGACCCGAGGGTTGATCATACGGTTCTGATCAGCTTGAGAGGCGAATGGGCATGATCAGGTAGCGGTAGTCAGGTATGCCCCCATCTTCCACAGGTTTTCCACCGGTGAGGATGGCGGGCTTCGTCGAGGTGGTGAACTGCAGGCGAGCAACGTCGGAATCGATGGCGCTCAGGCCCTCGAGCAGGAACTGGTGGTTGAAGGCGATGTTGATCTCGTCGCCGGTGAACTCGACCGGCAGGACTTCCACAGCCTGTGCCTCGTCGCCGCTGCCCGCTTCGAGCACGACCTCGTCGCCCCGGAAGGCCAGCCGGACCGGGGTGTTGCGCTCGGCGACCAGGGCCACGCGCTTGACGGCCTCGACGAAGGCGCTGGTGACCAGATCGGCATGGCAGGAGAACTGGGTCGGCAGCAGCGAGCGGTATTTGGGGAACTCGGGGTCGAGCAGGCGGGTGGTCGTGCGCCGGCCGGAGCTGCTGAAACCGATCATGCCTTCGCCGGTGCCGCCCACGGAGCTCAGGGCGATCTCGACCTCGGCGCCGGTGACCAGCGACTTGGCGGTGTCGGCGAGGGTCCGGCCCGGGATCATCGCGATCGCCTGGAAGTCGGGCTGGTCGGGCTGCCACTTGAGCTCACGGACGGCCAGCCGGTAGCGGTCGGTCGCGGCCAGCGTGACCGTGTCGCCGTCGATCTCCATGCGGACGCCGGTCAGCATCGGCAGCGTGTCGTCCTTGCCCGCGGCGGTGGCCACCTGGGCGACGGCCGAGGCGAACACGTCGCTGCCGACCCGGCCCGCGGCCGGGGGCATGGCCGGGAGCGAGGGATAGTCCTCCACCGGCATGGTCAGCAGGGTGAATCGGGCGCTTCCACAGGTCACGACCGCCTTGGCGCCGTCCACCACGAAATCCACAGGCTGTGCGGGAAGGGCGCGGGTGATCTCGGCGAGCAGACGGCCCGACACCAGCACCACACCGGCCTCGCCGGTCTGCAGATCGAGAGTCACCTCGGCGGAGACCTCGTAGTCGAACCCGGAGAGCTTGAGCTGCTGCTCCTCGGTGACCTCGAGGCGCATGCCGGCGAGGACGGGCACCGAGGGTCTGGCGGGGAGGCTGCGTGCCGTCCACGCGACGGCTTCGGCGAGCACGTCTCGGTCGACCCGGAACATCACGTGGATCAGCCTCCTGCGGTGGGTAGGGACGGCGTCGGGGCGGTGATGACTGGGGAGCGGCGACGCTGGGCTCGGGGTGTGACTGCCCATCTTCGTCGCTTGCCGGGAGGTGTCAACTCCGGGATTTTTTGCTCCGGAGCTCAGCCCGAAGGTTGCTCTTGACTTTCCTCTAGGTGAGATATCAGCCGTCTTAATAGGGGCTGTGGAAACTGTGGACAACACCTATAAACCCAGGTCAGGGCCTGTTTATTTTCCACAGGCCCTGTGGAAGCTTTGTGGATTACTCAGAGCTCACTGGGGATAACTTTTAGTTACCCACAGCCCGTCCACAGGTTTGCACCCAGTTATCCACCGGTTACCCACAGCTTATCCACAGGTTGTCCACACGAGACACGCCCGACACGGAGTGTGTTTTTTCCACTACCCACAGGCCATCCACAGCGTGTCCACAAGTTATCCACCGCTGGAGGGGGGTTTACCCACAGGTTGTCCACAGACTTGTCCACAGCCCGTCGAGGCATGTTGATCTAAGAGAGACGTGTGCTCAGCAGGTCAGAGAAGTGTTCCGTGATCCACAGGGTTATCCACAGGCTGTGAATCAAGCGGTGCGCGCACGCTGCTTGATGCGGGTGGTCAGCTCGTTGACCTGGTTGTACATCGACCGGCGCTCGGCCATCAGGGAGCGGATCTTGCGCTCGCTGTGCATAACAGTGGTGTGGTCACGGCCGCCGAACTGGGCGCCGATCTTCGGCAGCGAGAGATCGGTGAGCTCCCGGGCCAGGTACATGGCGATCTGACGGGCCACCACGAGGGCCCGCGACCGCGATCCGCCGCACAGGTCGTCGAGCGAGACGCCGAAGTACTCGGCGGTGGTCGACATGATCAGCGCGATGGTGATCTCGGTGCTGGAGCCTTCTTCGGTGATGAGGTCCTTCAGCACGACCTCGGTCAGCCCGATGTCCACGGACTGCCGCTGGAGCGACGCGAACGCCGTCACCCTTATTAGTGCGCCTTCGAGCTCGCGGATGTTGGTGGCGATCCGGCTGGCGATGTACTCCAGCACGTCGGGCGGCGCGGCCAGGCCCTCCTGGATCGCCTTCTTGCGCAGGATCGCGATGCGGGTCTCCAGCTCGGGCGGCTGGACGTCGGTGATCAGCCCCCACTCGAAGCGGTTGCGCAGCCGGTCTTCGAGCGTGACCAACTGCTTCGGGGCCCGGTCGCTGGAGATGACGATCTGCTTGCTGCTGTTGTGGAGGGTGTTGAAGGTGTGGAAGAACTCCTCCTGCGTCTGCTCCTTGCCCTCAAGGAACTGGATGTCGTCCACGAGGAGGATGTCCACAGCCCGGAACCGCGCCCTGAATCCGTCGGCCTTGTGGTCGCGGATGCTGTTGATGAAGTCGTTGGTGAACTCCTCGGAGCTCACGTAGCGCACCCGCGCACCTTCATAGAGGCTCTGCGCGTAGTGACCGATCGCATGGAGAAGGTGTGTCTTCCCCAGCCCGGAGTCGCCGTAGATGAAGAGCGGGTTGTACGCCTTCGCCGGCGCCTCGGCCACCGCGACCGCCGCCGCGTGGGCGAACCGGTTGCTGGCGCCGATGACGAACGTCTCAAAGGTGTACTTCGTGTTCAGCCGCGCGGGCTCCCCCGGCGTCTTGCCACCCGAGGGGCGAGGAGGCGCCTTGTCGTTGCTCGGCGGGTTCTCCGCAGCCTGTGGATATTGGGTGTACGGCTGCTCGACGGGGGGCGGCGCACCTGGGACACCCTGTGGGCGCGACTGTGGAAAGTCAGGCTGCTGCTCCGGCGGGTCCTTGTGAAACCCCTGGCCGAAGCCCTGCGGAGATTGCACAGGCTGTTGAAAACCACGATCCCCAGCCTGGGGAAAACCGCCGCCTTGGGGAAAACCGGAGGAACCTCCGGCTGGGGAGAACCCGCCACCCTGGGGAAAACCGCCGGGACGGCCGTAGTTCTGCTGGGGCGGCTCGGCCTGCGTGGCCGTCGGATCGACCATCACCGCGATGCGGACCGGACGGCCGAACTCCTGCGACAGCGCCTGGGCGATGAGGGGCCGCAGCCGCACCTCGATGACTTCCTTGGCGAAGTCGTTGGGCGCCGCCAGCAGAATCGTGTCGTTGATCAGCCCGGACGGCTGCGTCATCTGCAGGAACGCGCGCTGCTGGCCCGAGACTCCCTGGTCCAGAAGAGTGGTGAGCGCTCGTGCCCACAACTGGTTGAGGTCGACGCCGTCCACCGTTCGGCACTCCTCCCTGACGCGGCCCGTTCGATAGCTCTTGCCGCGTGTCGTTTTCCACACCCGCCCCGCCCGGTCTGGTCCCGGTGGCGCCGGCCCCCGCTGTGAGTTTCCACAAATGATCCACAGGAGATCCACAGGTGCTCTGGGTGTGGAGGAAGGCCAGGACGCCTGACAGTAGCGGTGTGCGCGACCTGCGTTCAAGACGTTGTCCACAGCCTAGTGGCACTCGTTGCCCACAGGGTGTGGATGACCAAGGGGAGTGTGGATAACCTCACAGCCTGTGGAAAACCATGCGCCATTCGGGGCGTTCAGTTTGACCATTGGGGTGTGTGCCCCGTAACGTGACCCGGTCGGCTAATCTCGGGACGGCTCTTTCGCATGCCCAGTGCCCGGTGAGCCGTAAACTTTGGTCTAATCGCCCTAACGACAGGGCACTTCTAGCCTGGAGCCCATCGTGAGCAAGCGTACTTTCCAGCCGAACAACCGCCGTCGCGCGAAGACCCACGGCTTCCGGCTGCGCATGCGCACCCGCGCCGGCCGCGCCATCCTGGCCGCCCGCCGTCGCAAGGGCCGTCACGACCTCACCGTCTGACCGGCACCTCGTAGCAGCCCCGCCCGCCGTCAGCTCTGACGGCGGGCTACTTGTTAAGGAAGTATCCGGTGCTCCCGCCCGCTTCCCGCATGCGCCGAGGCGAGGAGTTCGCCGAGGCCATCCGGCGTGGGCGACGTGCCGGCAGGCCCTCCCTGGTCGTCCACTTCACGGCTTCGGAGGGCGACGAGACCCCGATCGTGGGGTTCGTCGTCAGCAAGGCCGTGGGCGACGCCGTCACCAGGAACAGGGTCAAACGGAGACTCAGACACCTGATGCGGGCACGTCTGCATCTCCTTCCGAGAGGTAGCCTGCTGGTGGTACGCGCCAATCCACCGGCTGCGTCCGCGCGCAGCGAGCTCCTGGCCGCCGATCTCGATGTCGCGCTCCAGCGACTGATGCGGCGGCCGCGGGATGGACGGTCATGACAACCGAGCAGCCCCAGCCGGTCACGCCGGTCTCGACGGCTGCCCGCGTATTGATCGTCCCGATCAGGTTCTACCGGGCGTTCATCAGTCCCCTCCTGGGGCCTCGATGCCGCTTCTTCCCCTCTTGCAGCGCGTACGGTGTCGAGGCGATCGCCGTGCACGGGGCGCTGCGCGGGGTGTGGTTGACCATCCGTCGCATCGGCCGATGCCATCCCTTCCACCCCGGCGGGTTCGATCCCGTGCCCCCTCGACCCCACGACAAGCAAGGGAGCTAGCTCGGTGGAGCTGTCCTGGCTGAACTGGCTTTATACGGCCATCGCCTGGGTGATCACCCATATTCACAACTTCTACAGTCTCGTCCTCAGCCCCGACAACGGGCTGAACTGGGCTCTGACGATCATCACACTGACCGTGCTGATGCGCGTCCTGATCTTCCCGCTCTTCCTGAAGCAGATGCGCTCCTCGAAGAAGATGCAGGAGCTCGCGCCCAAGGTCCAGGACCTGCGGAAGAAGTACAAGAACGACAAGCAGCGCATGAACCAGGAGGTCATGCGCGTCTACCAGGAGGCGGGCGCCAACCCCCTCGGTGGCTGTCTGCCGGTCGTCGCGCAGTTCCCGATCTTCATCTCGATGTTCACCGTGCTGAACGCGATGGCCCACGGCCAGCCCAAGTTCGGCATGACGCAGCAGCTCGTCGACAGCGCCCGCGCCGCCCACATCTTCGGCGCCCCGCTCCCCGCGACGTTCTTCACCAGCAGCGCCGACATCGAGGGCTACGGCGCCGACCCCGTCGTCGCCAAGATCGTCCTGGTCATCTTCGTCGCGATCTCGTCGCTGACGACGTTCCTGACCGTCCGGCAGAGCGTGACGCGCTCGATGGCGCAGATGCCGGACAACCCCATGGCGCAGCAGCAGAAGATCCTGATGTACATCTCGCCGCTGTTCGCCATCTTCTCGCTGAACTTCCCCCTGGGCCTGATCCTCTACTGGGTCACCACCAACGTGTGGACCCTCGGCCAGCAGCACTGGTTCTACAGCCGCAACCCGATGCCGCAGTTCGACGCCAAGGGCAACCTGATCCCGTTCGAGCCCAAGCCCGGCTTCTTCGCGCGCTTCCGCAAGACCCCTCCGCCGGCCGCCGAGCAGCCGGCCGAACCTGAGCCTAAGATCGTCCGTCAGCAGCCGACCCGGCAACCACGTAGCAAGCGGACCGGCAGCAAGAAGTCGTGAGAAGGAGTTCCCACGTGACCGAAGCCGAGGAGACCGTCAAGGCGGCTCCCAGCGTCGCCGCCTTGGAGGCCGAGGGCGAGATCGCCGCCGACTATGTCGAGGGACTTCTCGACATAGCCGACCTCGACGGCGACATCGACATGGATGTCGAGGGCGACCGAGCCCTCGTCTCCGTGATCGGGCTCAAGGGCGGCGATCTGGTCGGCCCCGGGGGTGAGGTCCTGGAGGCGCTCCAGGAGCTGACCCGCCTGGCCGTCCACCGGCAGACCGGCGAGCGCTCCCGGCTGATGCTCGACGTCGCCGGATATCGCGAGCGCCGCCGCGCGGAACTCACCAAAATCGGCATGGCCGCCGTCGACGACGTCAAGGCGTCGGGCGAGCCGAAGGCCCTCAAGCCGATGACGCCGTTCGAGCGCAAGGTCATCCACGACGCGGTCGCCACCGCCGGCCTGCGCAGCGAGTCAGAGGGGGAGGAGCCCCGGCGTTTCGTCGTGGTCCTGCCCGCCTGACACTCCAGCCTGTGGAAACCGCCGCCCCGTCCCGGGTCGGCGGTTTTCTTTGTCTGTACGGCTTACGCCTGCACTTTTGGCCGGCCGCGCACAGTTGTCCACAGGACACACACCGCTGTATCCACAGGTTTATCCACAGGCTTCCTGGCTGTCGTCCACCGCCCGATACCCTACGAGGGATGACCGAAGACATGAGCAACCAGCAGCCCCCCGAAGCCGCCCTCGCGGTCTTCGCGGGTGACGCCTTGGCCCAGGCGGAAACCTTCGCTTCCCTGCTGGCCGGGCCGGGGGTGGTGCGCGGGCTGCTCGGCCCAAGAGAGGTCCCCCGCATCTGGGATCGCCACCTGTTGAACTGTGCCGTGATCGCCGAGGTGGTGCCGCCGGAGGTGAAACTCGTCGACATCGGCTCGGGTGCGGGGCTGCCGGGCATCGTCCTGGCGATCGTCCGCCCCGATGTGACGGTGACCCTCCTCGAACCGCTGCTCCGGAGAACCGTCTTCCTGGAAGAGTGCGTCGAGACCCTCAAGCTCCCTAACGTCGAGGTGCTCCGCGGCCGGGCCGAGGAACTGAAGGGCAAACGGCAGTTCGACGTCGCGACGGCCCGCGCCGTCGCGCCTCTCGACCGCCTGCTCAGCTGGTCGCTCCCCCTTCTCCACGAGGGCGGAGAGCTGCTGGCGATGAAGGGTGAACGGGCCGCAGAGGAATTGGCGGGAGCCGAGGCCCAATTGTCGGCCCACGGGGCAAAGACGGCCGAGCTTGTCACGGTCGGGCGCGGTAAAGTCGACCCGCCTGCAACTCTTGTCCGCGTCATCGCCGGCGCCGGTTCACGAGCTGCACAGCGCCGACGTAAGAGGTAATCAGGTCGGGCCGGGAACGATCGAATCGACCCGGGCCGACCCGAGAGCTCGCGGCGACGCGACGAGGGCGGCCTGAAGGGGGTGGGGCCGCACTTCCGCTCCGAACCACCGGCTCAGGCCGGTCGAAAGGACGACCAAGGTGTCCCAGCCCCCACTAAGCCCCGGTGATTCCCCGCTGGTTCGAGAGGCACTGAGTTCTGTGGTTTCACGTGAAACAGCCGCGCCCGGCAAGCCGGCCGCCGACGGCCCCGTCGGATACTCCGCCCGCCGCGACGGAGACTGGCCGCGCCCGCCCAAGACCCGGGTGATCTGCGTGTGCAACCAGAAGGGCGGGGTGGGCAAGACGACGAGCGCCGTCAACTTGGCCGCGGCCCTCTCGATGCACGGGCAGCGGGTCCTCGTGGTCGACCTCGACCCGCAGGGCAACGCCTCGACGGCTTTGGCCACCGAACACCGGGCCGGGACGCCCTCCATTTATCAGGTCCTCGTGGAAGACCTCCCGCTGGAGTCGATCGTGACCGGCGTCCCGGACATGCCGGGCCTCTTCTGCGCCCCCGCCACGCTCGACCTGGCCGGCGCGGAGATCGAGCTGGTCCCCATGGTCGGCCGGGAGACCCGGCTGCGCCGCGCCTTCGCGGCCTACGAGTCGGCCGAGATGGACTACATCCTGATCGACTGCCCGCCGTCGCTCGGCCTGCTGACGGTCAACGCGCTGACGGCCGCCCAGGAGGTCCTGATCCCGATCCAGTGCGAGTACTACGCGCTGGAAGGCCTGACCCAGCTCCTCCAGAACGTCGAACTGGTCCGCGTCCACCTGAACCAGCCCCTGAACGTGTCGACGATCCTGCTGACCATGTACGACGGCCGCACCCGCCTGGCCTCCCAGGTCGCCGAGGAGGTCCGCTCCCACTTCGGCGCCACCGTGGTCGACGCGGTCATCCCCCGCAGCGTCCGCGTCTCGGAGGCCCCCAGCTACGGCCAGTCGGTCATGACCTACGACCCGGGTTCGAGCGGCGCGATGGCCTACATGGACGCGGCGCGAGAGATCGCCTATCGAGGTGCTGCGGTCGCGGAGGCGTGAACCGGTAGCCTTCTACAATCGCGCGGCGGTTGAGGAATCGACGCGGCGTTTCTTTGGTGCGGTAAGGAGCAAGGGTGAGTCAGCAGCGTCGGGGACTCGGCAAGGGCCTGGCCGCCCTCATCCCCAACGGCCCGGTCCACGAGCCGGGGGTCGTGCCGCCGCCCGCACCCCCCGGTGACCGGGATCTGGTGCCCGTGGCCGGGGCACACTTCCAAGAGATCCTGATCAGCCAAATCCTGCCCAACCCCCGCCAGCCCCGGGACATCTTCGACGACGACCGCATCAAGGAGCTGTCCGAATCGATCGTGGAGGTGGGCCTCCTCCAGCCGATCGTCGTCCGCGCCGCCGGCCGGGACAAGTTCGAGCTCATCATGGGCGAACGCCGCTGGAGGGCCAGCAAGCTGGCCGGCCTAGAGCGCATCCCCGCGATCGTCCGCACCACGAGCGACGACGAGATGCTCCGCGAGGCTCTCATTGAGAACCTCCAGCGAGAGCAGCTCAACGCCCTGGAAGAAGGCGCCGCATACCGCCAGCTCCTCGACGACTTCGGCGCCACCCACGAACAACTGGCCAAGAAGGTCGGCCGCTCCCGCTCCCACATCACCAACGTCCTCCGCCTCCTGAACCTCCCGGCGAACGTCCAGGTCCGCCTGGCGGCCGGGACGATCACGCCGGGACACGCGCGAGCACTGCTGGCCTTGGGCGACCCGGCTGCCCAGGAGCGGCTGGCCGACCGTATCGTGGCGGAGGGTATGACGGTCCGGACGGTCGAGGAGATCGTCTCCATGGGGGAGGCGACCGCGGGCCCCGCGCCTCGGAAGCCGAGGGTGAAGCAACCGACGGCACCGGCGCTGCGGACGTTGGCGGATCGGCTGTCGGATCACTTCGAGACCAAGGTGAAGGTCGATTTAGGGCGTCGGAAGGGACGGATCGTGGTGGAGTTCTCCACGATCGACGACCTTGAGCGCATCATCGGGACCATGGCGCCGGACGCGGCCAACCAGATGCGAGGGCTAGAAGGCGACTAGGTTTCACGTGAAACAGCTCCTCTGGGCTTTGGCCTAGGGGAGCTGTTTTGGTTTGCGGAGGGGTGTGGGGTGCGTCTTGGTGGCGTGCCGCCCTGCTGGGAGGGAACTGAGTTGCTTGGTTTCACGTGAAACAGCGCGTGGAAGGCGGGCACCTCAGCCACGAGCATTTGCTCGCTAAGCGATGGGTTCAACTGTTCCCCGGCTGCGACCCCTACACCCACAGCGCGGGATGACCGTGGGTAGGCCGCGCGTGCCTCCGTCGTGGAAGCCAGTGGTGTCGCCAAGAATTGTGCCGCTGAGCCTCTACGCCTCCAGATGCATGTGTCTCCCAAGCGCGTGTCCCGCCTAGTGTTCCGCTCAGTGTGTCGAGCCCAGAGGCGTCCACCCAGGCGTCCCACCCAGGCGTCTGTATCGGTCAGGGCGTCCGCTGAGCCCGTCTAGCCCAGCGCGTCCCGCTCAGTGTGTCGCCGAGTGCGTCCCGCTCATTGGGGCCCTCCAAGGCGATGGCATTGCTGACGGCTGAACCTCAAGTGATCAGTGGATCGAATCCCCACCGGACCCACGCAGGCGGTCTCACGGGTGGCGGTCTCGAGTGCCCGGGAGAGGTGCAATACCTGTTGTTCTGGCCCTCAGAGTAACGACCACGCAACTCCCGCGAGAGCGTGCATCTCCGACGGGGATGATCTGGTCGTGGACGTCGGTGGTGAGATCGTCCATGGGAGGGAGTGGATGTTGTCTGAGGCGCTGTTGGAGACGATGCCGCGTTGGCGACGGTGACGATGAGGCGGTGGTGTGGTCAGGGTGAGCCAGATCTTCGGGCATAAACGAATGGGCTTATGCCTGTGCCGATCCGTGCGTCTGCTGTCTTCGAGTGCTGGGTGCCCGTCGGCGGCGCCCTTCGGGTACACCACCGACGTGGAGAACTTCCCGGGATTCCCGACGGCATCATAGGAGCCGGGTGCTCCGGAGAAATGGGCCGCACACGCTGATCGGGCGCGGCGCCCGATCAGCGCGTCACGAGCGAAGGTCAGTTCAGATGTCTGGCGAAGAACCGCAGCGAACTGTCCATCTCGAACAGCGGGACCTCATGATGCCTACCCGGGTTGGCATGCAGCGTCTTCTCGGCTGAGCCGAAGCGATCGAAGAGCGCCAGACCGGCTGCCCGGGGAACCATCTCGTCGTCCCACTGCACGAGAAACTCCAACGGAACGGTGATCTGCTCGGCAGCCTCTGCAGCGTTCTCCGCTCCACTGAGCCCCAGCACCGCCGCCCTAACTCGAGGCTCGGCGGCGACGAACGGAACGCCAAGCGCACAACCCAGCGACACCCCCCAGTAGCCCACCGGTCCGGTCCCGATGTGGTCGAGCTCCTGAACCGCATCCAGAACCGCCCGCCACTCCGGGACGCTCTGGCCGGCGATGAGCGTGTGAAGCTCCGCGAGCACCGGAGTCGCGTCACCTCCGGTCTGGAACCGAGCCCGCATCTCAGCGATGAGCCGACTGTGTTCCTCGGATTGCGGCCGCCCGCCATGAGCCGGGGAGTCGACAGCCACGACGGCGAACCCGCCCTCGGCCACGAAACGCCGGGCACGTGCCTCAACGCCGGGAGCCTTCTTGTGCTGGCCGCCACCATGCCCGATGACGATGAGAGGACGAGTGCCCGTAGCGGCGTCCGGCGACCAGAGCACACCGGGGATGTCGTCGAAGCTGGAGGAGAGAGTGAAGGACTGCTCAGTGACGCCCTCGGAGGACGACTGAGAAATGAAGCGCAACATGCGCGGAGAGCCTTTCGAGATGCCTTATGCGGGCACTCCCCAGCCCACGAGCGGGAGGGAGCCCCGACCTGTCCCAGCGTTGATCGGTCTCACCTCCTCAGATCGCAGCAGCATCTAGCGCCGCCGAACCTACCACACCGACCCGCATCCCCCGCGAAGCCCTCAAGACAACGTCATCGAGCCAACGTCAGCAAAGCGAACAGCTCCGTTTCACGTGAAACATCGCGCCGACCGCTCAGGCAGAGCCTCGCTTATCCCCCAGCACGAATAACCACCCATTCTCCGCTCACCAACTTTGCGTTCCAGTTGGGGACAGCCACGCGCGTGTGCTTGACGCGGCAGTGTCTCAGCCGCCAATACTTCGACACATGGCTGCGCATGATCCCCTCGTCAGGAGACGGCGAGCTAGGTGTTCCCTCACTCAATCTGCCGCGAGTGCTTCGTAGAACGTCTCGTTCGACTTGACGATTCTTCGAGCACCAATCGTGGCCGCCTTCGGTCAGGTAACTGAGCGAGGGACGGATGTCGAGGTTCTGGCCACCCACGGTGGGTCTCTTCGGGAGTGCAAATCTGCCGCCACCCCCGCAACTAGAGGCCCTGTCAGATGGCTGAGCGCGTGGGTTACGGCTCCGGTAGACGTCGATGTTTGCGGTCGCCCTACGGCTCTGTGGAGAGCATGAAGAGGGGGCGGGCTGAGCAAAACGTCAGCCGGCCCCGTCTCGATGTTTCACGTGAAACTGAGTGCCTCGTGTGTCGCCGCGACCAACGCGTCGACGTCTTCTTCGGTCGTGTCGAACGACGTGACCCAACGCGCGACTCCCCCGGCCCTGTCCCAGATGCCGAAGGTGAACCTCTCCAGCAGATACGGAATCGCCTTCTCCGGCAGCACCGGGAACACCGCGTTCGACTGGACCTCGTACCGGAACTTCACCACCGAAGACACCCCGTCAGCCAGCCGGTGCGCCATCGCATTGGCATGCGCCGCGTTCCGTAGCCACAGGTCGCCGCGGAGCAAGGCGGTGATCTGAGGCGAGACGTACCGCATCTTCGACGCCAGCTGCATGCCCTGCTTCCGCAAGAACAGCGCTCCGGGCGCCAGTTCCGGCCGCAGGACGATCAACGCCTCCGCGCCGAGGGCGCCGTTCTTGGTCGCGCCGTAGCTGAGGACGTCCACGCCGCAGGCGGTGGTGATGTCGGCCAGGCCGCAGCCCAGTTCCGCGGCCGCGTTGGCGAGCCGAGCGCCGTCCATGTGGAGGAAGAGGCCGTTCTCGTGGACGACCTCCGCCAGCGCCGCGATCTCCTCCGGCGTGTAGACCGTCCCGCATTCGGTCACCTGGGAGATGGAGACCACCCGGGGCTGCGACAGGTGCTCGTTGCCGATCGCGCCCAGCTGGGCCAGGACGTCGGCCGGGCGGAGCTTCCCGTCGTCGGTCGGCACGGTGAGGAGCTTCGTGCCGAGCACCCGCTCGGCGGCGCCGGCCTCGTTGCCGTTGATGTGGGCGCTGGCCGGGCAGATCACCCCGTCGTACGCGCGGAGCATCAACCCCAGCCCCACCACGTTGGCGCCGGTCCCGTTGAACATGGCGTAGCCCTGCGCCTGCTCCCCGAAGACCTCCCGGACGGCGCTCTCCATGTCAGCCGTCCACGGGTCGCTGCCGTAGGGGAGCGTGTCACCGTCGTTGGCCGCCACGACCGCGGCCATCACCTCGGGATGAACACCCGCATGATTGTCGCTACCAAAACTTTTCGCATGAACCACCCGCACAGCCTAGGTGAGCTCGCACCGACCGATTGACGGGGCTGCCGTGATCGTCGAACAGCGTGTGTACTTCAGCACCGACGAACTCGACCCCGAGTCGATCAGGCGGCACCTCGGGATCGCGCCGAGCCGGACCGAGTTCAAGGAGTCGAGGAGGCCCGCCGGACAGGACAGCTCGTGCCGCCCCTCGGTGAGTGGGCTGTCGAGGCGGATTCTCCAGAAACCGTGTCCCTCGGCAATCAGAGGAAAGCCGTCATGACGCGTCCGAGGGCGCTTGGGGTCGCACCGTTGAACTGACCACGGTGGGTGTGAGGTCGCCCTTGTCATGTCCTGCGGGGTGGTACGAGCTGCCCTGTCGGAAGGTTCGCCTCGACTCATTGTCACGAGCCGGCAGCGGCTTTACGACACGGCAAAGGTCTGGGTCGCCGCACTAGATGTGTGCACCCCCGCCAACACCCGCGAACCACCACGATCTCTCACACCCTCGGTGAGAGCGCTTCAAGTTCAGGTCTCCGCGCTGAAACCGGCAAGGCAGAAGCCCTTCTCACCCTCGCCGCGCCGCGTTCTCCAGCAGCCCCCGGCACAACGCCCCCAGATCCCGCCCGGCAGCCTCAGCCGCCATCGGCAGCAGCGACGTCTCAGTCATCCCCGGCGCCACGTTCACCTCGAGGAACCACGGCTTGCCGTCGCCGTCGACGATGAGGTCGGTCCGGGACACGTCCCGCAGCCCCAGCGCCGAATGCGCCGCCACCGCCATCGCCTCGCAGGCGGCCATCGCCTCGTCCCCCAGCCGGGCGGGCGCGAAGAACTCGGTCCGGCCGGCGGTGTAGCGGGCCGCGTAATCGTAGGCACCGCCGTCGGGCACGATCTCCACGGGAGGCAGCGCCACCGGCCCGTCGCCCAGGTCGACCACGGACACCGCCACCTCCACGCCTTCGATGTAGGTCTCGATGAGCGCGGTGTCCCCGTACGCGAAACAGCCCACCATCGCGGCCGGCAGCTCCTCGGCCGACCGCACGATGGACGCGCCCAGCGCGGACCCACCCCGGGAAGGCTTCACGAAGAGCGGCAGCCCCAGGGAGTCGACGATCCGCGAAAGGACCGCCGAGGCCCCCAGGTCGTGGAAGGTCTCCTTGGGCAGCGCCACGGAGTCAGGGGTGTTCAGTCCCCACGACCGCACCACGGCCTTCGCCGTCGGCTTGTCGAAGGCCACCCGGCACGCGTCAGGCGCGGCCCCCACATAGGGCACACCGAGGAGCTCAAGCACGGAGCGGATCGCGCCGTCCTCCCCGGCCCCGCCGTGCAGGGTCACGAAGACCACCGTCGGACGGTCGGACAGGACGGTCGGAACCAGGGTGGAGTCGGTGTCGCGGGTCTCCACGTCGACGCCCTGGGCGCGCAGGACCTCGGCCACCCGGCGGCCGGACCGGATGGAGACCTCCCGCTCGTAGGACAGTCCCCCTGCCAGTACGAGCACGTGTCCGAGATCGCTCATAGCCCGGCCTTTCTCCGATTCCTGTACGGCTAGCCCGAACAGGCTAGCCGTACAGAGGATCAGGCGAGGTCCGGACCGGGTGTGTCCACGCCCGAGTGGCCCTCACGGGAGCGGGTGCCGAACATCTCGACGGTCCGGAGCTCCTCCTCGATGACGCCCGACAGACGGCGGACGCCTTCGCGGATGCGGTCGGGCTGCGGATAGCAGTAGGACAGCCGCATGTGGCGGGAGCCGGAGCCGTCGGCGTAGAAGCCCGTGCCGGGGACGAACGCCACGCGCTTGTCCACAGCCTGGGGAAGCATCGCCTTGGAGTTGAGGCCCTCGGGGAGGGTCATCCACACGAAGAATCCACCGGCCGGTTTGGTCCAGGTGCAGCCTTCGGGCATCTGCGTCTCCAGCGCGCCGAGCAGGGCGTCGCGCCGTTCCCGGTAGAGCTCGCGGAAGGTCTTGATCTGCTCCCGCCACGGCTGCGTCGCCAGGTACTGCCCGACGGCGAGCTGGGTGAAGGTCGAGTGGGACAGCACGGCCGACTCCATGGCCAGCACGAGCTTCTGCCGGATGGCGTGAGGGGCCAGCGCCCAGCCGACCCGGAAGCCGGGAGCGAGGGTCTTGGAGAACGATCCCAGGTAGACGACCCCGTCGGGGTCGTCGGCGCGCAGCGCCCGGAGCGGCTCGCCGTCGAAGCCGAGCAGACCGTAGGGGTTGTCCTCCACGACGAGGATGCCGGCCCGCTGGCAGATCTCCAGGACCTGCCGCCGCCGGACCAGGTTCAGGGTGACCCCGGCCGGGTTCTGGAAGGTCGGGATCGTATAGAGGAACTTGATGCGCTGGCCGGAGGCCTGCAGAGCGTAGATCGTCTGGGCCAGGGACTCGGGGACGAGGCCCTGGTCGTCCATGGCGATGTGGACGACCTTGGCCTGGTAGGCCGAGAACGTGCCGAGCGCGCCGACGTAAGAGGGACCCTCGGCGAGCACGATGTCGCCGGGGTCGACGAAGATGCGGGTGATCAGATCGAGCGCCTGCTGCGAGCCCACCGTGACGACCACGTCGTCGGCGCCCGCGTCGATGCCCTCCATGCGCATGACCTCGCAGATCTGCTCACGCAGTGCGGGGTCACCCTGGCCCGAGCCGTATTGCAGGGCTTCGGGGCCGCGGCGGTTCACGAGGTCGGCGACGAGTTCGCCGACCACATCCAGGGGGAGCGCCGTGACGTAGGGCATGCCGCCGGCCAGCGAGACCACTTCGGGACGCGAGGCGACGGCGAACAGAGCTCGGATCTCGGAGGCGACCATCCCGGTAGCTCGTGCGGCGTACCGATCGACGTAGGCATCGATGCGTGACCCGTGGGTCGCGGGTGTCCGACCGTGATCCGTCTCATTCGTCACGGTCCACCTCCGTTTCATAGGCGTTAATTAGAGGGTAAGGCAGGCGACTGAACAGTCCGCAATCGGTATCAGCATGAGAGAAGGGCCCCTGGGTGCGCGCCGAATTCCTGTTCGGACTGGGGGTACCGGCTACTATTCCAGCAAAACTGCCGGGACCAATGCCGGGAATAGGGGCGTCACGTGTCGCGTCGGCTGGCCAGCATCACGCTTGACAATCTTGATGACCTGCCGCGCAGGTGTCGTAATTGCGTGTTCTGGGAGCTTGACCCCATGGGGGGTGAGCGGGCCGCCCAGGCCGGGGATCCCGGCCTGGAGAAGGAGGCCTGGGTCTCCGCCACGCTGCTGGAATGGGGTTCCTGCGGCAAGATCGCGTATGTCGACGGGGTGGCCGCGGGTTTCGTGCTCTACGCGCCGCCCCTTTACGTACCGAGATCAGTGGCTTTTCCCACGTCACCGGTGAGTTCCGACGCGGTGCTGCTGATGACGGCCCACATCATTCCGGAGTTCTCCGGCGGCGGGCTCGGGCGCATGCTCGTGCAGGGCGTGGCGAAAGACCTGACCCGGCGGGGTGTACGCGCCATCGAGGCGTTCGGCGACCTGAAATGGGAGCAGCCGGGTGCGTGTGTGACGCCGGCCGACTATCTGCTGTCGGTGGGCTTCAAGACGGTCCGGCCGCACCTGCGCTTCCCCCGCCTGCGGCTGGAGCTCAAGACCGCCGTCTCGTGGCGTGAGGACGTCGAGGTGGCCCTGGAGCGGCTCCTCGGCTCCATGACGCCCGAACGAGCCCTCCGGCCCGTCTGAAACGATCTGAGAGCCGCAGAGGCCCTCCCCGTGGGGAGGGCCTTTCAAACCTCTGATCAGACGATGCCGTCGAGCTCGCGGAGGAGCATCGCCTTGGGCTTGGCGCCGATGATCTGCTTGACGACCTCGCCGCCCTTGTAGACGTTCATCGTCGGGATCTGCAGAATGCCGTAGTCACGAGCGATGTCGGGGTTCTCGTCGATGTTGATCTTCACGACGGTCAGCTTGTCGGCGTGCTCGGTGGCGATCTCCTGGAGGATCGGCGCGACCTGGCGGCACGGCCCGCACCACTCGGCCCAGAAGTCGACGATGACGGGCTTGTCGCTCTGCAGGACCTCGGACGCGAAGTCCTGGGTGGTGACGTTCTTGACGGTGCCCACGATGGCTCTCCTTGAAAAATGGGTTGGGACTATTCCTGATCGGTGAGCCAGCGCTCCGCGTCGAGCGAGGCGGCGCAGCCCGTTCCCGCCGCGGTGATGGCCTGGCGGTAGGTGTGGTCGACGAGGTCGCCACAGGCGAACACGCCGGGGATGTTGGTCTTGGTGGTGGGCGCCTCGACCTTGACGTAGCCCTCGTCGTCGAGGTCGATCTGGCCCTTGACCAGCGTGCTGCGCGGGTCGTGGCCGATCGCCAGGAACAGGCCGGTGGCGTCGACGGTCGACTCCTCGCCGGTCTTGAGGTTGCGGACCCGCACGCCCGAGACCTTGGCGTCGCCCAGGACGTCGACGACCTCGCTGTCCCAGAGGAAGCGGATCTTCTCGTTGTTGAACGCCCGCTCCTGCATGATCTTGCTGGCGCGCAGCTCGTCGCGGCGGTGCACGACGGTGACCGTCCGGGCGAACCGGGTCAGGAAGGTGGCCTCCTCCATGGCGGTGTCGCCGCCGCCGACGACCACGATGTCCTGGTCGCGGAAGAAGAAGCCGTCACAGGTGGCACACCAGGAGACGCCCTTGCCGGACAGCCGCTTCTCGTTGGTCAGGCCGAGCTCGCGGTAGCCGGAGCCGGTCGCCAGGATGACGGACTTGGCGTAGTAGGTGTCGGTGTACGTCTTGACGACCTTCGGGTTGGCGTTCAGGTCGACCTCGACGACGTCGTCGGCGACCAGTTCGGCGCCGAACCGCTCGGCCTGCTTGCGCAGGTTGTCCATGAGGTCGGGGCCCATGATGCCGTCGGGGAACCCGGGGAAGTTCTCCACGTCGGTGGTGTTCATGAGGGCGCCGCCGGCGGTCACCGAGCCCTCGAAGACCAGCGGACGCAGGTCGGCTCGGGCGGAATAGACGGCCGCCGTGTAGCCGGCGGGGCCCGACCCGATGATGATCACGTTACGGACGTCGCTCAACGCTCTGCCTTTCCTTCATGTCTGCACGGGCGTCAACAGATCCTAGGCGTCGGCGATTCCCGCCACACATGACGAAGGCCCCGCGGTATTCCGCGAGGCCTTTGATCAGCGCGAACTCAGTTCCAGGTCGCGAGGCCCTCGGGCCTCAGATTGTGGCAGTTGGAGCCGACGACGACGACGCGGACCGCGTTGATCGTCTTGTCCTCCCAGAAGGCCATGATCGTGGCGTCCTGCCCGTTGTAGAAGGCGCGGTCGACCGCTATCGGCTGGCGGTCGAGCTCGTTGGCCTTGCGGGCCACGCACTTGTCGGTCTGCTCGTCGCTGTTGCTGCCGGTGCCGGGCTCGGGACCGAAGTAGCCGAGCAGGGGGCCGTTCAGCTCGCGCGAGGTGTAGTTGTGGCCGCTGGCCCGGACCGCCCAGGCGGCCTCGGCGGTCTTCAGCGGCGACTTCTCCGGGGAGACGGCGGGTCCGGCGACTTGGCCGCCGGTGACGCCCTCACCCGGGCCGGAGGCCACGAGCTGCGTGGCGAGCCCGACCCCGCCGAACACCACGGCGGCCGCGGCGGCTGCCGTGATCGGCATCGCCCAGGCGCGTCGGGATCTCTTCCGCCTGGCGGCCAGAGGCACCACCTCGGGCAGGACCTGAGGCTCCGGCTCGGAGACCGGCTTCTCCTCCCAGGGCGAGTCCTTCATGATCTCGTCCCAGTCGGGCTCCTCGACGAGGCGGAGGCCACCCCGCTGCGCCTCTGCCTCCAGGGCCCGGTCGATCCTCATCGCGACGCCCAGCGGCATCGCGGTCACCGGGACCGCGGAGAGAAGTTCACGAACCGCGGCCAGACCGGCGAGGCTCTCCCCGCAGGCGTCGCAGATCGCGAGATGCGACCGGACTTCCAGGGCCGTCGCGTCGTCGAGGAGTCCCTCGGCGAGCTCGGCCAGGATCTCCAGGTCGTAGTGCGTGTCACCCGTCACGAAGTTCTGCTCCCTTCGGGGATGAGACGCGAGTGAGGTCTGATCGGTTCCGCAGATGCGAAAGAATTGGGGCAAGTTTCGCGCGCCCCCGCGCACATCGACTCTTCACCGTTCCGGCTGGAACGTCCAGCACGGCCGCGGCGTCCTCGACCGAGTAGCCCATCATGTCGACCAGCACCAGCGCGGCCCGCTGATCGGCCGGCAGCAGCTTGAGCGCGGCCGTGACCTCGAGAGACACCTCACGCTCGGCCGTCTGGTCGGGCAGCGGCATGTCGCGTTCGGCGGCCTCGATGAGCTCGTCGTCGGCCACCGGGCGGACCGATTTCCGGCGCATACGGTCAAGGCAGGCGTTGACCACGATGCGGTGGAGCCAGGTCGTGACGGCGGCGTCGCCCCGGAAGCTCTCGGCCTTCCGGTAGGCGGAGACGAACGCGTCCTGGACCGCGTCGGCGGCCTCGTCGGGGTCGCCCAGCGTCCGCAGGGCGACGGCCCACATGCGGTCGCGGTGGCGCTTGACGATCTCGCTGAAGGCCGTGGTGTCGCCACCGATGTGACGGGTCAGCAGATCGGCATCACTCAGCGCCGGCTGACCCGATGGATCGGCCGGTTGGGGGAAGTCTGGCGGCGAGGTCACTGGTCTGCCGATCCCGAGGGGTTCACGTGCACGATGGTGCCACCATACTTCCCTCTGGGATTGGCAAAGCGCGTAAAACAGATCAAACCGGCCTGGTCATCCCTTGGCCGCCATCAACTTGACGTCGCGGATCATGGTCCGGTAGCCCTGCCCGTGGGGCGGGAGCTCGGTGAACCACACGAGCAGATAGCGGGTCGCCGACGAGCCGTTGAGGTCGAAGGTGACCTTGCCGGTGACGTCCTTCCGGGTCAGGAAGGTCTTCAGGCTGCCGGGCTCGGGTGAGGTGCCGGTGCGCAGCTCGACCGTGCCGCCCGACTCGCCGAAGTCGATGACCGCCTGGGTCAGCCGGGTCTCCTTGCCCAGGTCGAGCAGCAGGCCGACGCCCTCTTTGAGGCGGCCGAAGTCGGGGCCGCCGTAGGTCTCGGTGTGCCAGTCGGTGGTGGCGGAGCCGTCGATGGCCAGGGCGGCCAGTTCGTTGCGCTCCTCGCCGTCGCCTAGCGGGTCGAACCCGATCGCGCCGGCGATCTTCACCTCGGTGGGCTTGCCGGCGGCCTGGCCCTCCTCGGCGGGGGTGCTCGGGGAGGCGCTCGGGACGGCGGGCTCGGTGCCGAGGCTCTTGCCGAGCGTCCAGGCGCCGACGCCGACCACGACCATGGCCAGCAGCACCACCACGGTCAGCACGAACCGCGACAGCATGGGGGAGCGGCGCGGGGGCGGCGGGCGGTGGATGATCGGCGGCATGGCCGACCGGCTGCCCATCGTGTCGACCGGCTCGGAGCGCAGCTCGACCGCCGGGGGGACGGTCGAGACGGAGGCGGGCGCCGGGCGGGGCACCGACGACAGGGCCTCGGCGATCTCCTCGGGGGTGTCCATCGGCTCGGCGCCCCGGCGCAGGCCGAGGATGCGCGAGGCGATCGTGTCGAGGTAGCCGGGCACGCCCGCCGTGACCTGGCGCGGGGTGCAGTAGTGGTCGTCGTCGCGCGGGGCCTCGGGCAGGCCGCACTCGTCGTCGGGCGAGGGCCAGTGGCCGGTGAGGGCGGCGTAGAGGAGCCGGCCGAGACCCTGGGCGTCGGCGTGGGCGAGTTCCTGCTCCGACAGGCCGTCGGCGGCGTCGAGGATCGCGGCGTCGACGCCGACCCCGAGCAGCTTCACGGTGTTCCCGGAGGTCCACATCAGCCGGTTGGGCGTGAGGTTCAAGTGGGCCAGGCCGTGGGCGTGGGCGTGGGCCATCGCCTCGGCGGCCTCGGCGACCAGGGCGGCCCCGCGCTCGGCCTCCAGGGGACCGGCCGACAGCAGGTCGAGCAGCGTCTCGCCGGAGACCCACTCGCTGACGACGTAGGCGACGCCGTCCTCGTCGGCGGCGTCGAAGACCTGGGTGAGCCGGGGGTCGGTGAGCCGGGAGGCCGCCCGCGCGGCGATCACGACCTCATGCTGACGTTCGAAATCAGGGGAGAAGGTGTGGACGGCCACCGGCCGCGCCAGCACCTCGTCGATGGCCTTCCACAGGGTGGCGCCGGCCGACTCGTTCACCCGGTCTTCCAGCCGGAATCGATCAGCGAGACGGGTTCCGGGTTCGACAGTGGACATGCTCACGCCGCCGCTCCCCAGAACGGCAGCCGACTCCGGGTGGATCCGCCCACACCTGCTCGCTTCCGCTCGACTCTGCCACTACCGCGTCCTCCGCGGCGCACCATGCTAGTGCCGCGCCGGTCTTGCCCGCCTTCCCCTTCGGAGTCGTATCAACCGGACCTTAAGCCCCGTTGGCACGGAAACCGTTAGCGTCCTACCCGTCTCGTCACCATTCCAATGATGGACCGCACTTCCTGGATGCCCAGCCGGTGCGCGAGAACGAGGTAGACGCCACCCGCGAGACCGCCGCCGACGACGAGCACGACCAGCGAGCTGAGCACGGTCACCTCGGTGATCCGCACGCTCCCCCACAGCACCGCCAGCGCCACGAGGGCGGCCGGGATAGCCGCGAGGTACATGCGCATCAGCCCGGAGGCCACTGCCCGCCCGCCGAGTCCGCCGACCCGCCGCGACGCCAGCACCCACGTGAGGACGCACGCCAGAACGTACGTCACTGTGAACGAACCCGCCAAACCCATGACAACAAGGTCTGGCGGGATAGTGAAGTACAAAGTTAGACCAATCGCAGCGTTGACCACCACGTTCGCACCGGCGATCACCGCCGGCGTGCGGGTGTCGCCGAAACTGTAGAAAACCCGCAGCAGCAACTGGAAGATCGAGAACGGCACCAGCGCCAGGCCGAACACCTGGAGCACGTTGCCGATGTAGATGGCCTGGTCGACCGAGACGGCCCCACGCCCGAAGATCAGCACGGTCACCGAGGGCCCGAGCACCATCAGCAGCAGCCCGGCGGGCACGATCAGGGCGCTGACCGTCCGGATCCCGCCCGCGAACTCCTGGCGGGCCGAGGCGAAGTCCTTGTCGTGGACGAAGCGGCTGAGCCGGGGGAGCAGCGCCGTGATGACGGAGACCGCGATGATCCCGTACGGGAGCTGGAAGAGCTGGAAGGCGTAGGAGTAGGGCGTCAGGCCCCGGCCGTGCACGCCCTCCTCGGCGGCGGCGGCCCCCGCGCCGACGGCCAGGTTGGTGGTGATCACGAAGCCCACCTGGTTGATCACCGTGAAGGCCAGCGCCCCCGCGCCGAGCCGGGCCATCTCCCCCAGCCCCGCGTTGCGCAGGTCGAACCTAGGCCGGAACTTGACCCCGGCCCGCAGCAGCGAGACGACCAGCACGATCGCCTGGGCGACGATGCCCGCGGTGGTCCCCAGGCCGAGCAGCACCAGGTCGGCCTGGGTGACCCGGTCGATGTCGGAGGGGCCGTCGCTCAGCAGGTAGGCCGCCGCGACGCCGATGACCACGAGGTTGTTGAGCACCGGCGCCCACATCGGGGCGGCGAACCGGTCGCGGGCGTTCAGCACCGCCCCCGCGACGGCGCCGACGCCGAAGAAGGCGATCTGGGGAAGGATGAACTGCGCCATCGTCACGGCCGCGTCGACGCCCTCGGGGGGGAGCTTGTCGGCGTACAGGAGCACGAGGGGTCTGGCCAGCACGACGGCGACGATCGCGACGGCGGTGAGGCCGAGCGCGGCGACGGTCAGGAGCCTCTGCTCGTAGGCGGCTCCCCCGTCGGGATCCTGTTTCTGCCGCTTGACGATCGACGGCACCACGACGCTGCTCAGCACGCCGGTGATCAGCAGGTCGAGCAGCACGAAGGGGATCGTGTACGCCACGTTGTACGCGTCGCCCAGGATCGCCGTGCCGATGGCCGAGGCCAGGATGGCGGTCCGGAGGAACCCGGTCAGACGCGACACGAGCGTGCCCGCCGCCATAATCGCGCTCGCGCGCAACATCCGGCTCATCGATCGACTCCTTGATCCACCCGGGCAACGGCGAGACGAAGGCTACGCCCCTTGGGGCTCCTCCTGCTCTATGGGCATCGGCACGGGCGCCGGGAAGACCGGATCCTTGCGCTGACGGCGGCGCAGCAGCCGCATCACGACGGCGGCCAGCATGATCGTCACCGCCACGCCGACGATCACCAGGGCGATGCCGGTGTACCCGGTCGCGGAGATGATGATCTTCGTCGGCTTGCCGTACTTCCGCCCGTCGGGCGTCAGGAGCTGCACGTCGAAGGTGGCCCGGCCGTGGTCGGCGGGGACCACCACAGGGATCTCGAACGACCCGGCCTTCCCGGCCTGGACCTCGGCGAGCTTCTGGATGAACACGCCGCCGGCCGCCTCGACCTGGAGCTGGTCGGGGTCGCGCGAGGTGACCTCAAGGTTGAACTTCACGTTCTCGCGCAGGGTGTTGCGGACCGTCACCAGGATGCGGCCGTTGTTGCCGGCCACCGCGAACGGGTCGTTGGCGCCGACGATGAACACCCGGTTCATCTGCTTCACGATCGCGGTGTTGAGCTGCTTGGCGAACGCGGGCGCCTTCTTGCCGCCGCGCCACGACGCCGAGGTCAGCCGCAGCACCGCCCGGTCGTAGGTCCGCTGGCCGCTGGTCGGCACCGCCATCGCGACCTCGGCCGTGCGGGCGATCCGGCGAACCCCGTTCATGTACGACTTGGGCAACTCCGCCTGCCGCGCCTGCCCCGGATAGACCAGGTCGTCGACCGCGGCCCTCTTCCCGGGCCGGATCGAGGCCAGCGGCACGTCGCGCACCCACGGCAGCGGCTTGAGCAGGGCGTTCATGAACGTCGGGTCGGGATTCCACAGGTGGTTGGAGGGCATCGCGATCAGCGGCGCGGCCTTGGCGGCGGTGAGCCCGTTCATGGCCGTCTCGGCGATGTAGCGCTGCCGGGCGGCGACGGTCGCCCCGGCCGCCTTGCCGTCGGTGCCGAGCAGCCCGCTGAGCACCGGATCGGCCGTCTGCACGATCACCGGCCCGCCCACCGTGTCGACCACTCCGGCCGAACCGGCCCGCGCCACCGTCGCGCCGGGCGGCACCGCGGCCTGGGCCAGGAGCACTGTGTCGACGCCGTTGACGGCCAGCGCGTCGAGGGTGTCGCGGTCGATCACCCCGCCGACGGGCCAGACCGTGGACGTGGTGGCGGAGGTCAGTTTGAGCATCTGGTTGGTGGCCAGCGATCCGACCAGCAGCGCCGTGCGGGTGGTCGTGTCGAGCCCGTTGTGGACGACCGAACCGAGGTCGGAGTCGGCGTAGGGCATCGCCACCACGGGGTTGTCGGCCAGCGCCGAGCGCAGCGAGGTCACCCACTCGGCGCCCTGGCCGATGCCCGGCTTGTCGTCGCCGTCGGGCTCGAAGTAGGGCCGCGACACGCGCTGGGCGTCGTCGAGCACCGACCCGTCGACGAACCAGGTGGCGGTGTCCTCGGTCGCGGTGGCCAGCGCCAGCAGGTTGTTGAGGCGGCCGTCGCCGAACAGGTCGTCGCTGAGGAACGTCTGGTCGTCTGCCCGCTTCGGCTGCGCGGTCAGGGGGAGGGCCAGCGCCAGCCGGGTCGGCTTCACGGAGGTGCCCTTGGGGACGTACGTCAGGAAGGTGCGCTCGACCCCGACGACCTGCCCGGTCGCGCCGTCGACGGCCTCCACCTCCAGCGGGTAGACGCCGGGCTGGCCGATGCCGAGCTCGGCCGGGGTGAAGGTGACCGTGAACGGGAGCTTGCCCGAGCCGTCGAGCTGGGTCGACTGCACCTTCGTCCGCCACGAGTTCGTGAAGACCGACTGGCCGGTCACGTAGGCGGCCATCTCGGCGCGCGAGGTGAAGGGCCGTCCGGCGGCGAACTTCACGTGGACGCTCACGAAGCTCTGCGGGACGCCGGTGACCGCGCCGGCGATGGTCACCAGCTGGTCGGGCTTGTCGGGGGATTCGGGGCTGAAATCACTCAGCGTGACCGGGTCGGCCGCCCGCGCGGAGGCCGCCGCGGCAGTGGGGGCCGCCGGGATCGCCAGGCTCGCACCGGCGAGCAGAAAGGCGAACAAGACGGGACCGAGGCGACGCACGCCCTGAATGCTATAGGCCCCGGCCATATGGCCGATGTCAGCTTGCCAGGCCGTGACCGGCGAGCTCCACGGGCTTTCCCGAGGCCAGAGGGAACAGATGCACAGCCCGTAGTCGCAGCGCGGTCATGCGTTCGCCGGTCGCGGTGTGCACGAACTCGTCGGGGTCGGTCGCGTCGACCAGCCGCCGGTCGATCAGCAGGGTGAGCTTCTCGGGCAGCAGCAACGGGCAGACCAGACCGGCCGCGTAGTCGGTGACCGCGTTGACCGTGTAGGAGGAGGCGGGCCTGACCCGCTCGGCCCCTAACGCGGCGGCGATCACGCCCGGACGGGGACGCCCGGCCACCGAGCTGATCACGGCGACGGGTTCGCGGCAGCCGCGGGTGGTCACCTCGAACACGGTGACGGTCACGCACGTCTCGGGCGGCACGCCCAGCATCTCGGGCAGCTCGTCGGCGGAAGTCAGGACGCGCGGAAGCCGTACGATTTCATGGTGGATTTGACGGGCGAGGAGCCAGCGATGGATCGCGAGGGCGTCCTGCATGTGGTCTGCTCCTTTTCGCGGCCCCCGACAGATCTGCACTGAACGTAGCCTGCTGATCGCCATAGGTGTATTAGCCCAGTGGCACCTGTTCCGTAACCGAAGGACCTACCCAGCTTGTCCCCTACAAACCCGATAGAGACCGCTCTGGCCGACCTGCTCCGCCGGATCGAACCCGTCGCCCACGAACTGGGCGACCTGTTCGCCAAACACGGCCACGAACTGGCCCTGGTGGGCGGGCCGGTGCGCGATGTGCTGCTCGGACGATCGGGGGCCGACCTCGATTTCACCACCGACGCCCATCCTGAACGAGTTCTGGAGATCGTGCGCGATTGGGGCGATGCGATCTGGACCATAGGCATCGACTTCGGCACGGTCGGCGTGCGCAAGGGCGACTGGCAGCTCGAGATCACCACCTATCGCAGCGAGTCCTACGACCCCAAGTCCCGCAAGCCCGAGGTCGTCTACGGCCAGACGCTCGAAGCCGACCTGGCCCGGCGTGACTTCGCGGTCAACGCGATGGCCGTCCGGCTGCCCGGCCGGGAGTTCGTCGACCCCTACGGCGGCCTGGGCGACCTGGCCCGCAAGGTGCTGCGCACGCCCGGCACGCCGGAGCAGTCGTTTGACGACGACCCGCTGCGGATGCTGCGGGCCGCCAGGTTCGCCTCGCAGCTCGGGTTCACCGTCGACCCCGACGCGGTCAGGGCGATGACCGAGATGTCGGGCCGCATCGAGATCGTCTCGGCCGAGCGCATCCAGGCCGAGCTCGACAAGCTGATCTGCGGCGCCCACCCACGCGCGGGCCTGTCGCTGCTGGTCGACACCGGGCTGGCCGACCACGTGCTGCCCGAGCTGCCCAAGCTGCGGCTGGAGATCGACGAGCACCACCGCCACAAGGACGTCTACGAGCACACCCTGATCGTCCTCGACCAGGCCATCGCCCAGGAGATCGGCGGCCCCGACCGGGTGCTGCGCTGGGCGGCGCTGCTCCACGACATCGGCAAGCCCAAGACCCGCAGGAACGAGCCCGGCAACCGGGTCTCCTTCCACCACCACGAGGTCGTCGGCGCCCAGATGACCAAGCGCCGGCTGACCGCGCTGCGGTTCCCCAAGGAGGTCACCTCCGACGTGGCCCGCCTGGTCGAGCTGCACCTGCGCTTCCACGGCTACGGCACCGGCGAGTGGACCGACAGCGCGGTGCGCCGCTACGTCCGCGACGCCGACCACCTGCTCGACCGGCTCCACAAGCTGACCAGGGCCGACTGCACCACCCGCAACAAGCGCAAGGCCGCCGCCCTGGCCCGCACCTACGACCAGCTCGAAGAGCGCATCGCCAAGCTGGCCGACGAGGAGGAACTGGCCAAGATCCGGCCCGAGCTCGACGGCAACGAGATCCAGGAGATCCTCGGCATCCCGCCGGGCCCCATGATCGGCAAGGCCTACAAGTTCCTGCTCGACCTGCGGATGGACGAGGGCATGCTCGGCAAGGACGTCGCCCGAGCCCGCCTCCTGGAGTGGGCGGCCCAGAAGTGAGCGACCTGGTCGAGCTCGACCGGAGGCACGTGTGGCATCCCTATGCGACCGTGCCGCCCGCCGTGCCCACCCACGTGGTGGAGAGCGCCGACGGCGTGCACCTCCAGCTGCAGGACGGGCGTGAGGTCGTCGACGGCATGTCGTCGTGGTGGGCGGCCATCCACGGCTACCGGGTGCCGGAGATCGACGCCGCGATCACCTACCAGCTCGGCCGGATGGCCCACGTGATGTTCGGCGGGCTCACCCACGAGCCGGCGATCCTGCTGGCCGAGCGGCTGGCCGCGATGACCGGCTACGAGAAGGTCTTCCTGGCCGACTCGGGCAGCGTCGCGGTCGAGGTGGCGATCAAGATGGCCGTCCAGGCGACCGGGAAGCGGCGGCTGCTGACGGTCCGGGGCGGCTACCACGGCGACACGTTCGGCTGCATGTCGGTCTGCGACCCGGTCAACGGGATGCACCACATCTTCACCGGCGCGGTCGCCGAGCAGGTCTTCGCTCCGGTGCCGCCGCTGGGCTACGACGCCCCCGTCGACCAGGCCTACCTCGACGAGGTCGACCGGCTGGCGGGCGACCCGGCGGTGGGGGCGATGATCCTGGAGCCGGTCGTCCAGGGCGCCGGGGGGATGCGCTTCTACAATCCGGCCTACCTGCGGGCGTTCCGGGAGATCTGCGACCGCCACGGGCTGCTGCTGATCGCCGACGAGATCGCCACCGGCTTCGGCCGCTCGGGCGAGCTGTTCGGCTGCGACCACGCCGGGATCAGGGCCGACATCGTCACCGTCGGCAAGGCGCTGACCGGCGGTTACCTGACCATGGCGGCCACACTGACCACACCCGAGATCGCCGAGCGCATCGGGCTGCTGATGCATGGGCCGACGTACATGGGCAACCCGCTGGCCGCCGCCGCGGCCGGCGCGTCCCTCGACCTGCTGGCCGAGCGCCCCTGGCGCGAGGAGGTCGGCCTCATCGAGCGGACCCTGCGCGAGGGCCTGGCTCCGGTGGAGGCCTCGGTGGCCGACGTACGCGTTCTCGGCGCCATCGGGGTCGTCGAGTGTCACGAGCCGGTGGACATGAGAAAGGCGCAGGACGCCGCTCTGGATCACGGCGTCTGGCTGCGCCCCTTCGGGAAGCTCGTCTACGCGATGCCGCCCTACGCCTGCACCCGGGAAGAGGTGGCGCTCATCGCTGCGGCGATGGTCGCGGCGGTCACGGCTTGACGGCGACGGGCTCCACCTGCCGGACGACGGGAAGCACCGCCAGCCGGTAGGCGCCCGCCGCCACGAGGTAGAGCACGGTGATCATGGTCAGCACCACCACCGACCGGCCGTCGGGCGGCAGCAGCAGCGCCGACAGCGAGACCCCGGCCACCATCATGCCGTTGAACAGCAGGTCGTAGATCGAGAAGACGCGGCCGCGGTAGGCGTCGGCGATGCCGCGCTGGACCACCACGTCGGTGCAGATCTTGCCGCTCTGGCCCAGGACGCCGGTCACGAAGCCGGTGACCAGGAAGCCCCATTGCTGGAACGGGACGCACAGCAGGAACTCCAGCACCCCGCACACGGCCAGGGTGATCGGGATCCACGTCTCGATCCGGAAGTGCTGCGTCGCCCACGGCGTCAGGAACGCCGCCGCGAAGTAGCCCAGCCCCGAGGTGGCCACGACGCCGCTGAGCGCCATCAGCCCCACCTCGGCGTCGGTGGTGAAGTAGTAGCGGTAGAGCATCAGCACCATGCCGAGCGACATGCCGTAGAGGACCCGGTGGGCGGCCATGCTCCCGAGGGCCGCGGCGGGTCCCCGCCGGTGGGCGATGTAGCGCACGCCGTCGACCAGCCCGCTGACGACGTGGCGCACGGCGTCACGCGCCTGCGGCCGGTCGGGGTCGAAGGAGGGGCCGAGCAGTTCCCGGCTCATCCGCCGGGCGATCAGCGCGCTGGACGCGAAGATCACACCCGAGATGAGCAGGATCCCGGCGGTGCCGAGGTGCTCGGGCCCGAAGATCCACCGCAACCCGAAGCCGACACCCGCGCCCACGAACGTCACGACGGTCCCGGAGGTCGGCGTGACCGCGTTCGCGATCATGAGCGTGTCCTTGGGGACGACGTGGGGCAAGGAGGCCCCGAGCGCCGCGAGGAAGAACCGGTTGACGCCGAGCACGCCGAAGGCAGTGGCGTAGAACATCCAGTCGGGGGCCTGCAGCGCGACGACGACCGCCGCCAGCAGCAGGAGGGCCGCTCTGACCAGCGGGCCGACGACCAGGATCTGCCGCCGTGACCAGCGGTCGATGAACACCCCGGCGAACGGGCCGACGATCGAGTAGGGCAGCAGAAGGACCGCGAAGGCGGCCGCGACATCGGCGACCGACGTCTGCTTCTCGGGACTGAAGAAGGCGTATCCGGCCACCGCGAGCTGGAAGATCCCATCGGAGAATTGAGAGACCAGGCGAGTGCCGAAGAGCCGTCGGAAGTCCCTGCCTCGCAGAACGACACGAAGATCTGAGACGTAGGACACGCCCGTCAGCCTACGCGTGGCCCAAGCCTGGGACATCAGGGTCATCCCGGATAGGGCAGAACCGGAACGGAAGAGACCGTAGTCTCATTGCGTGACGAACGATGAACACGTCGTACTTGTCGATCCCGAGGGCAACGCGGTGGGCACCGCCCCCAAGTCCACGGTCCACGGCACGGCGACCCCCCTGCACATGGCCTTCTCCAGCTACGTCTTCGACGGGTCGGGCAACGTGCTGCTCACCCGGCGCGCCGACCACAAGATCACCTGGCCCGGGGTGCTGACCAACAGCTGCTGCGGTCACCCCCTGCCCGGCGAGGGCCTTCCTTCGGCCGTCATTCGCCGGCTGTCCCACGAGCTTTCGCTGACCGTTTCCTCCGTCGACCTGCTGCTGCCCCGCTTCTCCTACCGCGCGGTCATGCCCGACGGCACGGTCGAACACGAGCTGTGCCCGGTCTACCGGGCGCTGGTGGGCGAGGAGCCGACCGCCAATCCCGACGAGGTCGGCAGCGTCCTGTGGATGCCGTGGAAGGAGTTCTCCGACCGGGTGCTGTCGGGCGAGCTGGAGATCTCCCCGTGGGCCACCGAGCAGCTCCCCCAGCTGGCCGCCCTCGGGCCCGACCCCCTGACGTGGCCGGTGGCCGATCCGGGTGAGCTTCCCGCGGCCGTACGCGATCTGTAGGAAAGCCGAGGGGCCCCGGGATCATCCCGGGGCCCCTCGGCTGTGGTCTAGCGCTCGACCTCGCCGCGGATGAAGGCCTCCACCGCGTCGCGGGCGTCGTCGTCGGAGTACTGCTCCGGCGGCGACTTCATGAAGTAGGAGGACGCCGACAGGATCGGCCCGCCGATGCCTCGGTCGAGGGCGATCTTGGCGGCCCGGACGGCGTCGATGATGACACCGGCGGAGTTGGGCGAGTCCCACACCTCGAGCTTGTATTCGAGGTTGAGGGGCGTGTCGCCGAACGAGCGGCCCTCAAGGCGGACGTAGGCCCACTTGCGGTCGTCGAGCCACGGCACGTGGTCGGACGGGCCGATGTGCACGTCGGCCTTGGCCATCTCGTGGGGGATCTGCGAGGTCACCGACTGCGTCTTGGAGATCTTCTTCGACTGGAGGCGCTTGCGCTCCAGCATGTTCATGAAGTCCATGTTGCCGCCGAAGTTGAGCTGGTAGGTGCGCAGCAGCTCCACACCGCGGTCTTCGAACAGCTTGGCCATCACCCGGTGGGTGATGGTCGCGCCGACCTGCGACTTGATGTCGTCGCCGACGATCGGCACCCCGGCGTCGGTGAACTTCTGGGCCCACTCGGGGTCGGAGGCGATGAAGACGGGCAGCGCGTTGACGAAGGCGACCTTGGCGTCGATCGCGCACTGCGCGTAGAACCGGTCGGCCTCTTCCGAGCCCACCGGCAGGTAGGAGACGAGCACGTCGACGCGGGCGTCCTTGAGCACCTGGACCACGTCGACCGCGTGGTCGTCGGACTCCTGGATGATCTCGCGGTAGTACTCCCCGAGGCCGTCGAGGGTCGGGCCACGCTGGACGTTCACGCCGAGCGGCGGCACGTCGCAGAACTGGATGGTGTTGTTCTCGGAGGCCAGGATCGCCTCGGAGAGGTCACGGCCGACCTTCTTGGCATCGACGTCGAACGCCGCCACGAACTCGACGTCGCCGACGTGGTAGTCGCCGAACTGGACGTGCATGAGGCCCGGCACACGCATGTCCGGGTCGGCGTCCTTGTAGTAGTGGACGCCCTGCACCAGTGAGGCGGCGCAGTTCCCCACACCCACGATGGCTACGCGCACCGAACCCATCGCACTCGCTCCTTTGGATCGTTATTCATCGGAATCGGGACGTTTGTCCCGTTCTGATTGGCTTTTATCGGCTTGCGCCCGTTCAGTGTTGATCAGCTCGTTGAGCCAGCGGACCTCGCGTTCGACCGACTCCAGCCCGTGTCGCTGCAGCTCGAGCGTGTAGCTGTCGAGCCGCTCACGGGTTCGGGCCAGGGCCGTGCGGACGTTTTCCATTCGTTCCTCCAGGCGGCTGCGCCGCCCTTCGAGGATCCGCAGGCGCACTTCGGCCTCCGTGTGACGGAAGAACGCGAAGTGGATGCCGAAGCTCTCGTCCTCCCAGGAGGAGGGACCCGCCTGGGTCAGCAACTCCTGGAGACGCTCCTTGCCCTCGGCGGTGAGCTTGTAAACGATCTTCGACCGGCGGCCGAGGACCACGTCGTCCGGAGGCTCCTCCTCGACGATCAGGCCGTCGGTGAGCAAACCCTTCAAGCATGGGTAGAGCGAGCCGTAGGAGAACGCGCGGAACATCCCGAGCAGGGTGTTGAGGCGCTTGCGCAGCTCGTAACCGTGCAGCGGGTTCTCGTGGAGTGAGCCGAGGACGGCGAGCTCCAGGACGCCGTTTCTGGACCCGGTCACTGAAGCACCTCCTCGGTATGCTTGAGCGATGTATCGAGCTGATACATCTGAAGGATACGTCGCGCCGTCAGGGCACGCAACGCGGGGCAACGGTTGGGCACGTTTTGGCAAAGGGACGTAATCTTGCCCACATGTGGTCACAGCGGACGGGAGTGGCGCGAGGGTCGACGCGACCTGGAACCGTGCCCGCACGCTGGGTAAAAGCCCGGTCAGCAAGGGCCCCGATGGCCCATGAATCCGGCGAATACCCCTCTGGGTCGCCGGAGAACCTGTCAAGGTTGTGACCGGAACCGTCTGGTGGTCTCGTACGTCCTCGGGACAGACGCCGAGTGGACGTCGCGAACATTCCCCACGAACTTTGACGAGGACGCGTGAGTAACAGCAGCTATGGCCCGGGACAGACGGGCGGCCCCTCGGAGGGTGCCGGTCGTGCGCCCCGACCTGGGCGGCGCCGTCGCTCGCCCGCCGAATCGGCTCCCCCTCAGGCACCGCAGCCCCCGCAGCAGCCGACCGGCGGCTGGGGACAGCCCCCCGCCCCGCAGCACCCCGCGCCGCACCCCGGCCAACATCCCGGCCAGCACCCTGGCCAGCACCCTGGCCAAAATCCCGGCCAGCATCCCGGCCAGCGGCCCCAGCCGAGCCGCCGCCAGGAGGCCGCCTTCGAGGACACCGCCTCCATGGGCGCCGTCCCACCCCCGGCGGGCGCAGGCCCCGGGATGGGTCCGGGCGCCGGCGGCCCCGGCCAGCCCACCCGCATCGGCCGCCCACCCGGCGGACCCGCCGGGAACCTGCCCTACCCGCAAGGTCCCAGGCCGGGCGCGCCGCAGCGTCCCGTCGAGGGCGAGTCGACCCAGATGATGGGCGCCAACGGCGGTCGCCGCCGCCGGGGCGGCCCGCCGCAGGCCCTGCCCGCCGGTGGTCCCGGCGGACCTGGCGGCCCGCGTGGCCCGCAGGGCCCCGACGACTTCGACGACGACGACGACGAGAAGCCGCGCCGCACCGGCTGGCGCCGGTTCGTGCCCAACTGGAAGATCGTCGTGGCGGGCGTCACGGTGACCGTCGCCGGGGTGTTCGGGATGATCGCGATCGCCTACGCGAACACCCCCGTCCCCGACAAGAACGACGCGCAGGCCGAGGCGCTGGCCCAGGGCAGCACCGTCTACTACGCCGACGGCAAGACCCCGATCGCCCACCTGGGCACAAAGCGCGTCATCGTCGACATCACCAAGATCTCCACCACGTTCCAGGACGCGGTCATCGCGATCGAGAACGACACCTTCCGCGAGGACTCGGGCATCTCCATCCCCGCGATGTTCCGGTCGGTGTGGATGACCGCCACCGGCCAGCAGCTCCAGGGCGCCTCGACGATCACCCAGCAGATGGCCCGTAACTACTACGACGGCCTGAGCCAGGAGGTCTCGTTCAAGCGCAAGGTCATGGAGATCTTCGTCGCGGTGAAGATCAACAAGACGATGGAGAAGGACGAGATCCTGGAGCAGTACCTCAACACGATCAACTTCGGCCGCGCCTACGGCATCGAGGCCGCCGCGCAGGCCTACTTCGGCAAGAAGGCCACCGCCGCCAACCTGACCGTCGAGCAGGCGGCCTACCTGGCCGCCCGCGTCCAGACCCCGAGCTGGTCGGCGGACGAACCGGCGCTCCAGTCGCGTTTCAAGGACGTCCTGAACGCGATGGCCAGGCTCAACCCGGAGAAGTACGGCAACCTGCCGGCCACGGCCAAGTTCCCCAAGACGGTCAAGGACCCCAACCTCGTCAACGAGATGGGCGGCCTGAAGGGCTACATGGTCTCCGTGGTCATCAACGAGCTCATCAAGCAGCGCGGCATGACCGAAGACCAGATCAAGAGCAGCGGCTACAAGATCGTCTCCACCTTCGACCCGAAGCTCATGAAGACCGCCCAGCGGGTCGTCAAGAGCGTCATGTCCGGTGTGCCGAACAACCGCGAGGTGCACGCCAGCCTGGCGGCCGTCGACCCGACCAACGGCCGGGTGATCGCCTTCTACGGCGGCGACGACTACGTCAAGGACAGCTGGAACGAGCCCTTCGACTCCGCCAAGCAGGCCGCCTCGGCGTTCAAGCCCTACGTGCTGGCCGCCTGGCTGGAGGCCGGCTACAGCCTGAACAGCTGGCTGCCCGGCAACGAGACCGTGCCGAAGGAGATCCCCGGCCAGGCCAGGGGCGGTTTCACCAACGACCACGGCGGCCCGGCGGCGGTCACCGCGATCACCGCGACCTCGGCCTCGGTCAACACCGCCTACGTCTCGATGGCCTACAAGCTCGACCAGGACGCCGGGACGGTCGGCAAGCTCAGCGCGGTCCGTGAGATCGTGCTCGACTCAGGCTTCTCCGAGAAGCGCATGGACGCCGACATCAAGCGCGGCAACTACCAGTTCTCGATCGGCTCGGCCCCGGTCACCGCGGTCGAGCAGGCCGCCGGATATTCGATCTTCGCCAACGCCGGCAAGCACGTGAACTACCACGTGGTCAAGGGTGTCTACCTGGGCAAGGAGCTCAAGTACCCCGAGCGCAAGCCGGTCAAGCAGGTCATCTCGCCCGAGGCGTCGGCCGACGCGGTCGTCGCCCTGGAAGAGGTCCTCAAGTCCGGCACGGCCGGCGGCCAGGGCATCGGCCGCCCGGCCGGCGGCAAGACCGGCACCAACAACGAGGAGAAGGAGGCCTGGTTCGTGGGGTTCACCCCGCAGGTCTCCACCGCCGTCGGCATGTACCGCGAGGAGTGCCGGACCAAGAGCGGCAAGGTCGTCCCCCCGGTCGACGCGCGCTGCCCCTGGTGGAAGGGCAAGTCGCAGGAGAAGAGCGACCCCAAGTTCACGATGGCCAACCCGTACAGCGAGCCCTATGAGGTGTCGCTGGGCTTCGCGGGCGCCAGCTTCCCGACGCGCATCTGGCGGGAGTTCATGCTGGAGGCGCACAAGAACAAGGAAGTCGTGCAGTTCCCGCCGAAGGCCGGGATCGGCAGCCCCGAGGACATCGTGCCCAGCCCGACCCCGACGCCCAAGCCGTCGGAGGAGGTCGTCGAGGAGCCGAGCCTCCCCTGGGAGGAGGACGGTCAGCCCGGCGAGAGCGAGTGCTTCCCCGGCGCCCCCGACTGTGAGGTCGACATCCCGAGCGAGGGCGGCGCGGAGGATCCCTTCGACCCGTTCAGTTCACCGGCCACACCGGCGCAGCCACAGGCGAATCCGGCGTCCACCGGACGGCGCTCCTAAGGCCGCCTGATAGACAAAGGTCGGGGTGTCGCCGGTACAGTGCGACACCCCGACACCTGATCGAATGGCCTCATGATGACCCGGACGACAGAAGCTCCCGGGCCGCGCGCGGCGGTCGTAAACGGACTCATTCCGTATGTGCCGCTAGGGCTGCTGGCCTCGTTGGGCGCGATCCTGGCCTATTACTGGAAGTCGGCCTGCCGGTTCGGCGGAGCCTGGAATTCCGGGATCGATCAGTACACGAACTTCTGCTACACCGACATCTATCCGCTCTGGTTCGCGCGCGGCCTGAATGAAGGAAAGATCCCTTACATTCAGGGCGACGTCGAATATCCCGTCGGCATCGGCGGGATCATGGAGCTCGTGCGCCGGCTGTCGTTCGGCGACGCGGTCCGCTTCTACGACATCACCGTGATCATCATGGGCGTCTCCCTGGTGATCGGTGTGCTGTGCATGGCCGCGCTGGCCGGGCCGACCCGTAAGTGGGACGCCCTCTGGTACGCGCTGGCGCCGGCGGTCATCCTGTCCGCGTACATCAACTGGGACCTGGCCGCCGGAGCGCTCGCGCTCGGCGGGCTGCTCGCCTGGGCGCGGGAACGCCACTACTGGGCCGGGGCGCTGCTGGCGCTGGCGGTGGCGACCAAGTTCTACCCGCTGATGTTCCTCGGGGCGATCTTCCTGCTGACCGTCCGCACCGCCAAGTGGGTGCCGTTCCTGAAGATGCTGGGCGCGGCGGTCGGGGTGTGGCTGCTGGCCAACGTGCCGATCATGATCGCCAACTTCGACGGCTGGACGCGCTTCTACACCTTCAGCAGCGAGCGCGGGGTCGACTGGGGCGGCCTGTGGTTCTTCTTCCAGAAGTACCAGTGGGGAATCCTGGCCGACGGCGAACACCTCAACCTGATGGCGATGATCGCGGTGGGCCTGCTCCTGCTCGGCATCGCGATCCTCACGCTGACCGCCCCGACCCGGCCCCGGCTGATGCAGATCTGCTTCCTGGCGCTGGCCGCGTTCATGGTCACCAACAAGGTCTGGTCGCCCCAGTACGTGCTGTGGCTGATGCCCTTCGCGGTGCTCGCCCGGCCGAAGTGGCCCTCGCTCGCGGTGTGGCAGGTGACCGAGGTCTGGTACTTCTTCGCCATCTGGCTCTACTTCGTCGGGATGGACCCGGCCCACGCCGCGCAGGGCATCGGCGACGGGCCCTACTTCCTGGCCGTGTGGGCGCGGGCGCTGGCGGTCGTCGGGCTGATGGCGCTGGTCGTGCTCGACATCCTGATGCCCGACCGCGACGTGGTCAGGGTCGCCGGGATCGACGACCAGGCGGGCGGGGTGTTCGACGGGGCGCCCGACCGGTTCGTGCTCAGACGCCGCCGCCCGGCCACGACCGAAGTGAGCTGAGGCATGCGCTATGCCGCGCCGGTGTGGCTGCTGACGCGCGTCCTCGTCTTCCTGGCCGCGATGCAGATCATCCCGGTGGGCTTCCCGATGTCGTTCGAGAACGACATCCGGCTCTACTCCGACTGGTCGAACGTCCTGCTCAGCGGCCAGTTCCCCGACAACGACGACAAGTGGCAGTATCCGCCGTTCGCGGCGGTGCCGATGCTGGTGCCCCACCTGCTGCCGTTCCTCGACTACCTGGTGTCGTTCTTCGTCATCTCGATCCTGTGCGACCTGGGGATCCTGCTGCTGATCCGGCGGTTCTGCCGGCGCACCGGCGGCGGGCTCGGGGCGGTGTGGGCGTGGGTGGCCGGGCCGGTCCTGCTGGGGCCGCTGCTGATCGCCCGCTACGACCTGATGGTGGCGATCTTCGCGGTGGCCGCGCTGACCGCGTCGGTCGACCCGGCGGTCCGGGGGCTGTTCGTCGGCATCGGGTTCTCGATCAAGGTGTGGCCGATCGCGCTGCTGGCCGGGCTGCGGCGCTGGCGCGAACTGCTCACCGGCGGCGCCTCGGCGCTGGCCGCGACCGTGGTGGCCTGCGGCGCGACCGCGCTGATCATGCCCAACGCGCTCGACTTCCTCACCGCGCAGCAGGAGCGCGGGCTCCAGGTCGAGTCGATGGCCGCGACGCCGTTCGTGCTGCTGCGCGCCGTCGGCCTGTGGGACGGCTTCTCCACCTACCAGCACGGCGCGATGGAACTGGCCGGGTCGGGGGTCGAGACCGCCACCCGGCTCGCCATCCTGGCCACCCCGCTCGCGGCGGTGCTGCTCCTGGTGTGGTGGCTGCGGGCCCACCCGACCGAGGCCACGTTCTACGACGCGGCCCTGACGACGGTGCTGTTCCTCGTGCTGACCAGCCGGGTGCTGTCACCCCAGTACATGATCTGGCTCATCGGCCTGGCCGCCGTGGTGTTCTCGGTGCCGGGGTCGAGCCAGAAACCGGTCGCCTGGCTGCTGCTGGCGGCCACGCTGCTGACCGGGATCACCTATCCGTGGGTCGAGGAAGACTACTCGTGGAAGGGCGACCTGCCCGGGACCCTGGTCCTGGTCGCCCGCAACGTGGTCTTGCTGGTGGCGGCGGTGGAGTCGTTCAGACGCCTGTGGACGAGCACACGACGACCCCCGGTTCAAGACTCCGACGGGCAGGAACGAGAAGCCGTACCCACTTCTTGATCGTGGGAATCCGCAGACTTTATCCACAGGCTGTGGAAGAGTTCGCGCTCGGGATCTGCCTCAAGACAGGTTCTTCCTGAGGAAGGCGATGTCCTCGGCCTGGCCGTCGCCGGGCGTCTCGACCACGATCGGGGCGCCCGCCTGGCGGCAGATCTCCAGGATGAGCTCGGGGTCGATCTGGCCGTGGCCCAGGTTCGTGTGACGGTCGGCGCCCGAGTCGAACGCGTCGCGCGAATCGTTGCAGTGGACCAGGTCGATGCGGCCGGTGATGGCCATGACCCGGTCGACGATGCCCTCCAGGTCCTCCCCGGCGGCGTGGGCGTGGCAGGTGTCGAGACAGAACCCGATCTTCTCGGGCTCGCGGGCCTTCGAGGTCACCGCGTCCCACAGGCGCGCGATGGTGTCGAGGTGGCGGGTCATCGCGTTGTCGCCGCCGGCGGTGTTCTCGATCAGGACGGGGATCGGGCAGTCCATCCGCTCGAAGACCTTGCCCCAGTTGTCGAAGCCCTTCTGCGGATCCTCGCCCTTGTTCAGGTGGCCGCCGTGCACGATCAGCCCGGTCGCGCCGATCTCGGCGGCGGCCTTGAGCTGGCCCTCCAGCAGCTTGCGGCTGGGGATGCGGATGCGGTTGTTCGTCGTGGCGACGTTGATCAGATAGGGAGCGTGGACGAAGACCTGAACGTCAGAATCGCGGATCGCGTCGGCGCTCTCGGGCATGACCGGGCCCTTGAACCCCTGCGGATCACCGAGGAAGAACTGGACCACCTCGGCCTCCCGGGCGGCGGCGTGGGCCAGCGGGTCGTCCTGGTCGACATGAGCTCCGATTCGCACCATGCCTTCGAGCCTAACGGGCTTTTCGCGGGCGTTTCAAAGGTGATCGTCCGGGCAGTCGCGAGTGCGGTTGACGCGCCCTGCGACTCGCGCGTCGCGACATAAGGAGACGACATGCGCTACCGGGTCGGGAGCTTCATCCTGCTGATCTACATCCTGGTCGGCATTTACGTGGCGTGGACCTACGACTACCTCACGCCCGGCATTCTGCGAGACATCGCCGAAGCCCTTCTTTCGATCTTCCTCTGGTTCCTCGTCCTGCTGGGCGTGGATCTGCATATCGGTAAGTGACTTCGCCTTTCATGCGAAAAGGGCCGTGGCGGTGAGCCACGGCCCTTTTCGTAAGTGTGCTCAGACGAAGCCGCCGTGCGCGATGCCCAGACCGACGCCGACGAAGGAGGCGACGATGCCCATGATGTTGAACACCCGCTGAGGCGTCGTCACCGAGATGAACTGGGAGAACAGTCCGGTGACGAAGCCGACCGCGCCCAGCCACGACGCCGGGACGTGCAGGGACACGACGAACCCGAAGACGAAGGCGAACACCCCGATCACGAACACCGACAGGCACAGGGTGTTCTGGAGGCGATGAGGCCGGCCGTCGGTGTTGAGCGTGAACCTGCGCGGCGGTTGTGTGACGGGATCCAAGATGTGTGGCATTGGCGCCACCCCCTTCTCCTATCCTCCACCGTTGATTCCCGTGCGGGACGGGACACAACCGCCGCCCTGGTAGCCTTGACAGGCCGCGTCTGCTAAGGACGCGTGTTTTTCCTCCTGTCACGGCAAGTCGTCGTGGCCGCAGAGTCCAGAGGAGGTTGGATTCCGCATGCGTCGATACGAGATGATGGTCATCCTCGACCCGTCCCTCGATGAGCGCACCGTGCAGCCCTCACTCGACCAGTTCCTCGCCGTCGTCCGCAACGACGGTGGCACTGTCGAGAAGGTCGAGGTCTGGGGCCGCCGTCGGCTGTCCTACGACATCGACAAGAAGTCCGAGGGCATCTACGCCGTCGTCGACCTGTCGGCCGAGCCGGCCACGGTCAAGGAGCTGGACCGCCAGCTCAACCTCAATGAGGGCATTCTTCGTACGAAGGTGCTGCGTCCCGAACTTCACTGACGTTTTGTCGGAGCCTGGCTTTACGCTGGGCGACTAATACGTCGGCGGGATACGAAAGGCAACGACCGATGGCAGCAGGCGACACCACAATCACCATCGTCGGCAACCTTGTCGACGACCCCGAGCTCCGCTTCACGCCCACGGGGCAGGCGGTGGCCCGGTTCCGCATCGCGTCCACTCCGCGGTTCCTCGACAAGCAGACCAACGAGTGGAAAGACGGAGAGGGCCTGTTCCTCACCTGCAACGTCTGGCGTCAGGCGGCGGAGAACGTCGCCGAGAGCCTCCAGCGCGGCATGCGGGTGATCGTGCAGGGCCGGCTGCGCCAGCGGTCGTACGACACCAAGGAAGGCGAGAAGCGCACCGTCTACGAGGTCGAGGTCGACGAAGTCGGCCCCTCGCTGCGCAACGCCACCGCCAAGGTCAACAAGACGGCCCGTCAGGGCGGCGGCGGAGGCGGCTTCGGCGGCCCCGCCAACGACCCCTGGGCCTCGGCGTCCCCGGCCCCGTCCGGTGGCGGCGGCTTCCAGGGCGGCGGCGGTAACAGCGGCGGTGGCGGCGGCTACGGCGGCGGCAGCCCTCAGGGCGGCGGCGGCTTCGGCGGCGACTACAGCGACGAACCGCCTTTCTAAATCCACCCGTAATAACCGAGCGACCATTCCCGCCTCGCGCGGGGCTCTGAAAGGAGCACCACGATGGCCAAGCCGGCACTGCGCAAGCCCAAGAAAAAGGTTTGCCTGTTCTGCCACGACAAGATTTCCTACGTCGACTACAAGGACACGGGCCTGCTGCGGAAGTTCATCTCCGACCGCGGCAAGATCCGCGCCCGCCGGGTGACGGGCAACTGCACCCAGCACCAGCGTGACGTCGCCACCGCGATCAAGAACGCCCGCGAGATGGCGCTGCTGCCCTACACCTCGACCGCGCGCTGAGAAAGGAGCCTTGGGAAAATGAAGCTCATTCTGACGACTGAGGTCTCCGGCCTCGGCGCCCCTGGCGACATCGTCGAGGTCAAGAACGGCTACGGCCGCAACTACCTCATCCCGCGCCAGTACGCGATCCTGTGGACCCGCGGCGCCGAGACCCAGATCTCCTCGATCAAGAAGGCGCGCGACGCCCGCGAGATCCGCGACCTGGGCACGGCCAAGGAGGTCGCCGGTCAACTGGGCGCCCTCAAGGTCAAGCTGAAGACCAAGGCCGGCGCTTCGGGCCGCCTCTTCGGCTCGATCACCACGGGCGACATCGCCGACGCCGTCAAGGCGGCCGGCGGCCCCACGCTCGACCGCCGTCGCATCGTCATCGACAACGCGATCAAGACCACCGGCACCCACCGGGTCAGCGTCAAGCTGCACCCCGAGGTCGCCGCCGCGGTCGACATCGAGGTCCTGGCCAGCTAGCCGGTCCTTCGACGTGAGCCCCCTCCGGCGCGAGCCGGCGGGGGCTCTGTCATGTCCGGGTCACGCGCGAGGTCATGGTGGGGCCGCTGACCAGCCATTTCGAGCCGTAGGCGCGGGTGCCCAGAGTGGCGAGGCGGGCGGCCATCCAGACGCCCATGGCCAGCCACAGGCCCGGCAGGCTGCTCGCGACCAGGGCGACCGGGAGGAAGGCGACGGTGGTCCCGACCGCCGCCCAGGCCAAATAGCGCTGGTCCCCCGCGCCGATCAGCACCCCGTCCAGGACGAACACCACGCCCGCGAGGGGCTGGAGCAGGGCCACGATCCAGATGATCGACGTGAGCGCGGCCGTGACCGCGGCGTCGGCGTCGAAGATCCTGGGGATGACCGGCGTGGCGGCCAGCACCCCCAGGCCGAGCACCACACCCGAGCCGACGCCCCACAGGATCATCCGCCACGTCGCCCGCCGCGCGGCCGTCACCGCCCCCGCGCCCAGTTGACGGCCGATGATCGCCTGCCCGGCGATCGCGATGGCGTCGAGGGCGTAGGCGAGCAGGGTCCAGATCTGGAAGACGATCCCGTGCGCGGCCACCTGGGCGGTGCCCATCCGGGCCGCCATCACGGTGGCCACGATCAGCACGATCCGCAGGCAGACCGTTCTGATCAGGATCGCGATCCCGGCCAGGCCGGAGGCCTTGATCCCGGGGACGTCGGGACGCAGCGACGCGCCGTCCCTGCGAGCCCCCCGGACGACCATGACCAGGTAGGTCACCGCCATGAGGGTCTGCGCGGCGGCGGTGCCGGAGGCGGAGCCGGCCAGGCCCCAGTCGAGGCCGAGGACGAACCACGCGTTGAGCGCCGCGTTCAGGGCGAACCCGCCGACGGAGACGACCAGGGGAGTCACCGTGTCCTGGAGACCGCGCAGGACGCCCGTGCCGGCGAGGACCAGGAGCATGCCCGGAGCGCCGAGCAGGCTGACGCGCAGATAGGTCACGGCGTCGTCGACGACGCCCGGTTCGGCTCCCACCAGGCCGACCAGCCACGGCGCCAGCGGCCAGCAGACCACGACCACGGCCAGACCGATTCCCGCCGCGAGCCACAGTCCGTCCATCCCGCGCTGGACGGCCTCCCGCCGCGCCCCGGCTCCGATCCCGCGCGCCACGGCGGCGGTGGTGCCGTAGGCCAGGAACACGCATAGATTGACGACGGTCGCGAGAATCGTGCCCGCGACGCTCAGCGCGGCGAGGGAGCCGGTGCCGAGGCGTCCGACGATGGCGTAGTCGGCCAGCAGGAAGAGGGGTTCGGCGACGAGCGCCGCGAACGCGGGGATGGCGAGCCGGAGGATCTCGCGATCGTCGGGGGACATGAAGTCATTCTGCCGGGCCGGAAAATTCTTTTATCCACAGGGGGTGGATAACGTATGTGCAGCTCAGAGCGTTATCCACAGACATGTGGAAAGGTTGTCCACAGGCTAATCCCCAAGCTACCCACACCCTTGAGGGCTTCGTCCACAGGTTGTCCACAGAGTTATCCACAGGGCCGCGTTGCTGATGGCGAGAGGTGGCGGGAAACTGTCGGAGGCGTCATCTACAAATGAGGGTGGGTGCGAGCGAGGGGGGAGGGCCAAGTGAGCGTCGTCGACTTCTCCGGCGGGCCTTCCGAGCCGTCGTTCGAGCGAACCCCGCCCCACAACATCGAGGCCGAGCAGTCCGTCCTCGGCGGCATGATCCTCTCCAAGGACGCCATCGCCGACGTCGTGGAAGTCCTCCGCTCCGACGACTTCTACCGCCCGGCCCACCAGATCATCTACGAGATCATCACCGACCTCTACGGCCGGGGCGAGCCCGCCGACGCCGTCACGGTCTTCAGTGACCTGCAACGCCGCGGCGAGGTCGGCCGCGTGGGCGGCGGGGCCTACCTCCACACCCTGACCGCCGTCGTCCCCACCGCCGCCAACGCGGGCTACTACGCGAAGATCGTCCGCGAACAGGCCGTGCTCCGCCGCCTCATCGAGGCCGGCACCCGCATCGTCTCCTACGGCTACGGCGGCCAGAACGAAGAGGTCGACGACCTGGTCGACCGCGCCCAGGCCGAGATCTACAAGGTCACCGAGCGCCGCACCTCCGAGGACTATCTGCCGCTCTCGGAGATCATGCCCGCCGCCCTCGACGAGATCGAGGCCATCGGCAGCCGGGGCGGCCAGATGGTCGGCGTCCCCACCGGCTTCCAGGACCTCGACGCCCTCACCAACGGCCTCCACCCCGGCCAGATGATCGTTGTCGCGGCCCGCCCGGCCATCGGCAAGGCCCTTGCCCTCGACACGCCACTTCCCACCCCGACCGGCTGGACGACCATGGGTGACGTGGCAGTCGGAGACCAGCTCATCGGCGCCGACGGCAAGCCGACGACAGTGGTGGCCGCGACCGAGATCCTCGAAGGCAGGCCCTGCTATGAGGTCGAGTTCAGTGATGGCGCGGTGCTCGTGGCCGACGCCCAGCATCAGTGGCTGACCAGAACTCGATCCGAGCGGCGCAACGGCCTTCCCGGTTCCGTCGTGACGACCGAGCAGATCGCTCAGACGCTCCGTCGTCCCTCTGCCGATCGGCGCCTCAACCACGCGGTGCCGGTCGCCTCCGGAGTGGTCCTGCCCGAGGCCGATCTGCCGGTGCCGCCTTACACGTTGGGTGTCTGGCTTGGCGACGGGAACAGTGCCACGGCGATGTACACGAGCGCGGATCCTGAGATCGCGCAGCACATCGAGGCCGAAGGTCTGCGCGTTGTCAGGGCCGGTGATTCGCTGCGCTATCGCATCCAGTTTTGCGAGGCAGAGGCGATCCCAGCCCGGACCTGTGTGGTCTGCGGTGCGTCGTTCGTGCCACGCACATCACAGGTGCGCACCTGCGGTCAGTCCTGTGGCGGCCGGGCCAGGTTCCTGTCGGCCCCGGTTCCCGCGCCGACCTGTCCCGATTGCGGCCGGCCGTCAACCGGGATGCGCCAGTGTCAGAAGTGCCGTGACAACCACGGAACCCTGCAGGCGGTGCTGCGCAGCATCGGTGTGCTGAACAACAAACACATTCCGGCGGGCTACCTTCGCGCGTCCGAGGAGCAGCGGCGGGCCCTGCTGGCCGGGCTGCTCGACACCGACGGTTACGTCAACAAGACGGGGACGGTCGTGCTCGCCCTGACCAACCGTCGGTTGGCGGAGAACGCCTGGGAGTTGGTGCTCAGTCTCGGCTACAAGGCCACCTGGACGGAGAAGCCCGTGCCTGGTCGCACCGTCGAGTCGTCGACCAGCTACGCCATCACGTTCACGCCGGCTGACCGGGTTTTCCGGCTCGCTAGAAAGGTCGCCCGACAGACTCTTCGCGATCACCCGACGACGCGACTGCGCTACATCACCGATGTCCGGCCGGTGGCAAGTGTGCCGGTGAGGTGCGTTGAGGTGGACAACGATGCCCACCTTTATCTCGCCGGGCGCACCTGGATCCCGACCCATAACTCGACGCTAGGGCTAGATTTCGCCCGTTCTGCGGCTATCAAGCATGGAATGACCACTGTGGTCTTCTCGCTGGAAATGTCCAGAAACGAGATCACCATGCGCCTGCTGTCCGCCGAGGCCAGGGTCGCCCTCCACTCCATGCGCTCCGGCATGATGAACGACGACGACTGGACCCGCATGGCCCGCCGCATGGGCGAGGTCGCGCAGGCCCCCCTGTTCATCGACGACTCCCCCAACATGTCGATGATGGAGATCCGGGCCAAGTGCCGCCGGTTGAAGCAGCGCAACGACCTCAAGTTCGTGATCGTCGACTACCTCCAGCTGATGAGCTCCCCGAAGAAGACCGAGAGCCGCCAGCAGGAAGTGTCGGAGCTGTCCCGTGCGCTCAAGCTCCTGGCCAAGGAGCTGGAGGTCCCCGTCATCGCGATCTCCCAGCTGAACCGTGGCCCGGAACAGCGAACCGACAAACGCCCACAAGTGAGCGATCTACGCGAATCGGGCTCGATCGAGCAGGACGCCGACATGGTCATCCTGCTCCACCGTGAAGACGCCTACGAGCGCGAGTCCCCGCGGGCCGGTGAGGCCGACCTGATCGTGGCCAAGCACCGAAACGGCCCCACCGCCACGGTGACCGTCGCCTTCCAGGGCCACTACAGCCGCTTCGTCGACATGGCCGCCCACTAGTCCAGGTGATCGTTAGGCTTCGGGCTTTCCGCCGGATCGCCTGGAGAGTCCCCCGATGCGCATGGCGAAGTTCTTCTGGTGGGCGGCCGTTCTGCTGTCGCTGTGGGAATTTCTGGTTCTGCTGGTCTCCCCCGACAGAGGCTCAGCCAGGGCCACGGTCGTCTGCATGAGCGCCGCCCCTCTGGAATTCGAGCCGCCAGGCTTTCCCGCCGTGGCGGCCGGAGCGCTGGACCTCTGGTTCACCCTGGCTCAGCCGGTGCTGCTGGGCCTGATCGGATTCTGGGCGATCAGGTCGAAAGGGAAGTGGGGTGTGGCGGCCCTGGGCCTGGTGGTCGCGGTCCTCCCGGTCGGGCTGAGCGAGGCGGCAGAGTGGCTGGCCCCGGACGAGCCGTTCCTGTGGCGGGAGTGCCTGAACGAGCAACTCCCCCAGCAGCCCGTCTCGGTTCCGTGGCTGGTGCTGACCTGGGTGAGCTCCCCCGCTGTCATGGTCGTCCTGGCCGGGATCGCGAAGGCGGATGTCCGGCCGGGGGCGAGGGACCTCGGCCGGGCCGCGGCGGCGTCGGCCGTCGTCGTGGCGGTCTCGCTGGTGCCGGTGCTGCTGGCCTCGCCGCCCGAGAACTCCGACGGCACGCCCCGCTACGCCGTGTCGGCAGGCGGTGGGCGGCCCTATGTCGTCGACCTTCAGACGGGGGAGCCGGTGAGCATGCTGCCTGCGGCGAGCCGGGCCTACGGCGCCTATCTGGAGATCGTCCGCGATGTCGAGCCCGATCGGTTCGTGGCCGCGCTGGCGAGCCGGTCGGGAAACCACTTCCGCCTCTATCGGCTGACCATGAACCCCGATGGCAGGTTCACGGTCGACGAGCGGCTGACCCCTACCATCAGGGGCTCGGCCAACGGCCTGGCGGTCTCGCCGCAGGGCCGGATCGCGTACGGCTACTCGACCGCCGCCGGGAGCTTCGTCGGCACGCTGGAGCGTGAATGGCCGGCCGGCGGGTGGGGCGTCCAATGGCTCGACGAGAGGACGCTGGCGCTGCCTGGCGACACCTCGCAGGTGAGCGGGCTGGCCACACTCGACGTCGGCACCGGGGTGGTAGGGAGCGTCCCGGTGCCCGACGCCAGTAAGGCGCTGCTGGTGCTTCCCGACGGGCGGCAGGTGCGGGCGGTCGGCTGGCCGACCCGGGAGGTCGTGCTGCACGACGGGGTGCGGCTGGTGAAGAAGCTGTTCACGATCGACTGCGGGCACATCGAGTCGGTGGTGGCCGCGCCGACCGGTCGTCATCTGCTGGTCGGGGTCGACCGGGCGGCCGAGGAGATGGACCGGAGCCCGATCGCGGGGCTGCCCCCGTGTGGGGGCGACCCGGCCCGGTTGGTGCGGGTCGACGTCGAGTCGGGGGCCGTGACGGTCGTGCCGGGGGAGAACGAGCCCTACGTCGAGGCCTGGTGAGGGACGACCCGATAGTGGGTGGCCAGGTGTTCGCCGTCGAACACGTGGAGGGCGAAGCCCGGCGGCTCGTCCAGAGTGACGGGCGGGCGGGCCTCGGTCTCGTAGGGCGTCAGGCTGGTGCTGACCACGCCGGGGCCGAGCAGCAGCGGCAGGCCGGCGAAGGTGGTGGCGCCGGCGGTGTGGGCGTGCCCGGAGATGACGGCGACCACGTTGGAGTGGCGGCCGAGCACGTCGGCCAGGTCGCCGGGGTTGCGCAGCCCGATGCCGTCCACATAGGGGACGTGGATGGTGGACGCCTGGTGGTGCATGCCCACGAACGCCTGTCCCGGCGCTTCGGCGAGGGTCTCGTCGAGCCAGGTCAGCGTCTCGGGGTCGAGCCGGCCCTCGGCGCGGCCGGGGATGCTCGAATCGGCCAGGACGATGCTGAACGTCCCCACCCGCAGCACCTGGTTCACCGGGGCGTCGCCGTCGGAGTCGAGCAGGACCTCGCGGAACGGGCCGCGTGAGTCGTGGTTGCCGGGGCAGATCAGCGTCGGGTGGCGGGTCGTGAGGATCTTGCGGGCGATCTCGTATTCGGCCGGGGATCCGTTGTCGGCGACGTCGCCCGTCACGATCACGGCGTCGACCGTCAGGCCGTCGATGTGGCGCATGACCTGTTCGGCGCGTTCGGTGGCGCGGGGTCCGCCGTCGATGTGGGTGTCGCTCACCTGGGCCACGACGATCATCGGCACTCCTTAGACGGGGCCTCCCACGCTACCCTTCAGCCTTTCGGCGAGGATGCGGGCTCGGGCCAACTGCACCTTGCGGGCCTCGCCGGCGGCGTACCGGATGATCAGGGAGGGCGCCGACAGGGTGAGGGTGTCTTCCATGCGGGTCCCGGTTCCTTCGGCGCTGAGGTCGAACCTGTACGCCATGCGCACCCCGCCCGGGCTCTTGACGTCTCCCCACACGGCGCTGTCGTCGGTGAAGAGCTCGACCGCGATGGGGTTGTCCCACTTGACGAACCCGAAGAATTTGAAGCGCTCGGTGGCGGTGTAGCGGACGACTCCGGGGGTGGACCTGTCCACACCTTCGACGGCGACGACGATCGGAGAGAGGCCGATGTAGTTCTCCGGTGTCGTCAGGTGTTCCAGGACGACCTTGAGATCGGCGTCAATGTGGAACGTGTTCTTCAACACCTGAACCCGCACGCTGGGCCTCCGGGGTAGAACCTGATCTTATCTCGCGAATTCTGCCATCTCTCGGCGAGTGTGATCGTCGGCCGGAAAGAACGATTCGATGGCCAACTCGGCGACGGTTACGTCAAGGGGCGTGCCGAAGGTCGCCATGATGCTGAAGAAGCGGAGTTCGCCGTCTCTGTGGCGCAGCCGCAGCGGGATGAAGATGTCGCCGGGGCCGGGGAACTCCACCTCGGGTTCGGGCTGGTCGCAGGGGTAGGCGCGGATCTCCTCGTACAGGGAGGTGAGCTCCGGGTCGCCGGTGAAGGAGATCTGGCGGCGCAGGCGGGCGAGCAGGTGGGCGCGCCATTCGCCGTGGTTGACGATGCGCGGCGCCAGGCCCTCGGGGTGGAGGGAGGCGCGCAGCACGTTGGCGGTCAGGTCGGGGTCGATGCCGTCGGCGAGCAGGGCGAGGCCGGCGTTGGCGTCGACGAGGTTCCAGCGCTGGTCGACGACGACCGCGGGGTAGGGCTCGTGGCCGGTGAGGACCTGCCGGATGGCCGCTTGGATGGCGGCCATCCGGGGGGAGCTGAGGGAGGTCTCGCCGTAGACCGGGGCGAAACCGGCTGACAGCAGCAGGCGGTTCCGCTCCCGGAGCGGCAGGTCGAGACAGTCGGCGATGCGGAGGACCATCTCCCGGCTGGGGCGGGCCCGGCCGGTCTCGAGAAAGCTGATGTGCCGGGTGGAGATGTCGGCGGCGACGGACAGGTCGAGCTGGCTCAGGCGGCGGTTCTCCCGCCATCCGCGGAGCAGGGGGCCTACTGCGGTCATCGTCACACCTCCGAACGTAGACACTGGTGGGTCACCCGGGCGATTACCCGCCAGGTAATCACGACCACCGGAAGAACCGGACGGCGGCGATCCCGGCGACCAGGCCCCACGCGACCATCACGCCGATGTTCATCCACTCCGCGGTGCCGGTGGCCAGCATGTCGATCAGGGCCGCGCCGAAGGCGCCCGACGGGGTGAACTCGGAGATGGTGCGCAGCAGGTCGGGCATCAGGGCGTGGGGCACCCACATGCCGGCGAAGAACAGCGAGGGGAAGAACACCGCCATGCCGAGGCCCTGGACGATCCGGGAGGTGGAGGCGAGCGCGGCCAGCAGCAGCCCGATGGCGAACGACGACACCATGCCCAGCAGCAGGATCCCGGCGAAGGCGAGGGGCGTCTTGGGGAAGGGGACGTCGTACACGAGATTGGCCAGGACGAGGATGAGCACGGTGGTCAGCACCGACATGGCGACGTTGAGCGTGAGCTGGACCCCGAGCACGGTGATCGGGCTGACCGGTGTGGTCGACATCCGCTTCAGGATGCCCCGCTCCCGGTAGGTCACCAGCACCGTCGGCAGCAGCGAGAACGCGCAGGTCAGGACCGACAGGATGATCATGACTCCGGGGAGGTGGGTGTCGATCGGCCGGAGCCCGCCGAGAGCGGGGTCGGGGACCGTGAAGTCGGGGATCGTGCCGCCGAGGATCAGCGTCAGGGCGATGGGCAGGCCGACGGCGAAGAAGACGACGGCGGGTTCGCGCAGGTAGAGCTTGGTCTCGACAGCGGTCAGGCGGCGGACCTGGGGAGTGGTGACGGCCATGTCAGGCAGAGCTCCTTGGGTGGTGGGGGTGGGGGCAGGTCATTCGCCGGTGAGGGCGAGGAAGGCGTCGTCCATCGAGCTGGTCTCGGTCTTGAGGTTGGAGATCGCCGAGTCGGGCAGGGCCGTGACGATCGCCCGCAGCACGTTCTGGTCTCCGGTCACGGTCACGTGTCCGGCCTCGACGGCCACCGAATGCACCTCGGGCAGCGACCTGAGGCTGTCCACCGGCACCGTCGACCGGAAGGTGATGCGCTGCACGCCGCCGGTCCGCGAGATCAGACCGGCCGGGGTGTCGACGGCCAGGACGGCGCCTCCGGCGATGACCGCGACCCGGTCGCAGAGCCGTTCGACCTCTTCCATGAAGTGGCTGACCAGCAGCACGGTCACGCCGCGGTCCCGGACCCGGCTGATCAGCTCCCACGTCTCGCGCCGGGCCTGCGGGTCGAGGCCGGTCGTGAGCTCGTCCAGGATCGCGATTCTGGGGTTCCCGACCAGGGCCAGCGCGATCGACAGGCGCTGCCGCTGGCCGCCCGACAGTTTGGCGAAGCCGACCTTGGGGTCGAGCCCGACCTCGTCGAGCAGCTCGGTCACCGAGGCGGGGTTGGCGTAGAAGGAGGCGTACAGGTCGAGGGCCTCGCCGACGCGGAGCTTGTCGGGCATGATGCTCTCCTGGAGCTGCACCCCCACCTGCTGCTTGATGTCGGCGTCGACGCGGATGGTGCCGCCGTCGGGCTTGCGCAGGCCCGCCACACACTCGACGGTCGTGGTCTTGCCGGCGCCGTTGCGGCCGACGATCCCGTAGATCTCGCCCTCTTCCACGGAGAACGAGACATCCCTGACGGCGACCTTGTCGCCGTACTGCTTCCGCAGGTTCTGCACCGTGATGATTGCCATGCCGAGAACGTTAGAAATTCGCGAGCTCGGAGGTAATGCGTCTGGTAACCCGGCCGGGGTGGAGGAAACCCCACCCCCCTCGGGCGGCTTCACCCACTCCCGCCGGGGCTGGGACGCGGTCACACTGATCGCATGAAGCAGGTCAGATCGCTCGGATACGGGCTCGCGCTGTCGGCGTTGGTGTTCGTGCAGATCCCGGTCGCGCTGGTGTCGATCCTAGGGGTGGTGGTGTCGACGGTCCTGGGCATGGTGTTCCTGCTGGAGCCGTCGGTACGGCTGATCCGCTTCATGGCCGGCATCGACCGCAACCTGATGCGCCGCTGGGTGGGGGTGGACATCCCCACCCCCTACCGCCCCAAGCCGCCGCCGCTGGTGCGGGCCCGTGACGGCTACTACCACCACAAGGGCAAGCGCTACCGCACGGCGACCTCCCCGCACATCGACCGGATGCTGGCCTGGGTGATCACCGACCCGGCGACCTGGCGCGAGCTGGTGTGGATCATCCTCGACCCGTGGACCCGGTCGGTGCTGGCCCTGGGGCCGACGTTCGTCATCGGCTGGGGCGTCTGGCTGACCGTCGTGGAGGGCCTGTACTGGGGCCTGGCCCTCTCCGTCGTGGCCTTCTTCCTCGCCCCCGCGGCGCTGAAGAACTATGGCCTGTACGCCCTGGCCCTGCTCGGCCCCACGGCCAACACCCAGCTCGTCGGGCAGGTCAACAGGCTCAACCAGGTCAGGGCCGACCAGCTCGACCTCCAGGCCGCCGAGCTCCGCAGGATCGAACGCGACCTCCACGACGGCGCGCAGGCCCGCATGGTGGCCGTCGGCATGACGATCGGGGCCGCCGAACATCTCGTCGACAGCGATCCGGCCGCCGCGAAGGCGCTGCTGGTGAAGGCCAGGGAGTCGTCGGCGACCGCCCTCCAGGAGCTCCGGCAGCTCGTCAGGGGCATCCACCCGCCCGTGCTGGCGGAACGGGGGCTCGGCGACGCCATCAAGGCGCTCGCCCTCGACAGCCCGCTCAAGGTCAAGGTCCACGCCGACCTGCTGGAGCGGCCCGAGTCGCCGGTCGAGTCGGCGGTCTACTTCGCCGTCAACGAGTTGCTGGCCAACGCGTCGCGGTACGCGTCCAAGGTCACCATCGACATCAGCCGGCGCGGCCGGGCGCTGCGGGTGACGGTGTCCGACGACGGGCCGGGCGGGGCGAAGGCCGTGCCGGGAGGGGGACTGGCCGGCATCGAGCGGCGGCTGGCCGCCTTCGACGGGGTGCTGGCCCTGTCGAGCCCGCCCGGCGGCGGCACCACGGCGACCATCGAGGTGCTCGACGCGCTGCCCGGCGACGACGAGGACGTCGAACCGGTCAACGCGCTGCCGAAGGGCTGGCGCGGCCTGGTCTACGCGCTCTGCTGGAGTCTGTGCTGGCTGCCGCTGTTCCCGCAGGGCCTGGTGGCGACGTTCATGCTGATCTTCCAGCCGGAGGAGCGGTCGTGGTTCCTGGCCCTGTACATGCCGGCTCCGTACCAGTGGCCCACGGTCGCGGTCATGATCGCGCTCGGCGCCACCATGCTGGCCACCGGCATTCGGCTGAACCCCGCAGTCGCCAACAAGCCGGGCGTATGCTGAGCGATCATGAGGGTCGTACTCGCCGAAGACCTCCACCTGCTGCGCGAGGGCCTCGTCCACCTGCTCCGCGCCCATGAGTTCGACGTGGTCGCCGCGGTGGAATCGGGCCCCGAACTGCTGGACGCCCTGGTCACCCACCGCCCCGACGTCGCGGTCGTGGACGTGCGGCTCCCGCCCACCTTCACCGACGAAGGTCTCCAGGCCGCGCTGGCGGCCCGCAAACAGGTCCCCGGTTTACCGGTCCTGGTGCTCTCGCAGCACGTCCAGCAGCTCTACGCCCGCGAACTGCTCGCCGACGGCACCGGCGGCATCGGCTACCTGCTGAAAGACCGGGTCTTCAACACCGACCAGTTCATCGACGCGGTGAAGCGGGTGGCCGGCGGCGGCACCGCCATGGACCCCGACGTGATCGCCAAGCTCATGGTCAGCAACGCCCGCAACGAGCCGATCGGCAGGCTCACCCCGCGCGAACGCGAGGTCCTGGAGCTGATGGCCGAAGGGCGCTCGAACGCCGCCATCGGCCAGCGCCTGTTCCTGAGCGAGAGCGCCGTGGGCAAACACACGGCCAGCATCTTCGGCAAACTCGCCCTCGCCCCGAGTGATGACGACAATCGGCGGGTATTGGCGGTTCTGGCATACCTCAACGGCCGCTGATCGAGATACGGCGGGTTTTGTCGGTGGTGATGGGTAGCGTGTCGTCACTGCCCGTGGTGAGGTCGGAGGTCAAAGGTGAAAGTCCAGGTCAACCGCGACGTGCTGGCTGAGGCCGTGGGCTGGTGCGCCCGCGTCCTGCCGACCCGTCCGGCTCTGCCGGTGCTGACCGGCCTGCTCCTCGAAGCATCCGGTGAGCTGCGCATCTCCGCGTTCGACTACGACGTGTCGGCCCGTGCCGAGGTCGACGCCTCGGTGGCCGAGCCGGGTCAGGTGCTGCTGCCGGGCCGGGTGCTGGCCGAGATCGTCCGCAGCCTGCCGGGTGAGGTCGTCGACATCACCACCAGCGGCACCGAGGCGGTGCTGACGTGCGGGAGCGCCGAGTTCGGGCTGCTCACCATGCCCGCCGACGACTTCCCGATCCTGCCGCCGATGCCCGCCAAGGTCGGCGCGGTCGGCGGCGGACTGTTCGCCTCTGCGGTCGCCCAGGTCGCGGTGGCCGCCAGCCGGGACAACACGCTGCCGATGCTGACCGCGATCCGCGTCGACACCGACGGCGTCAACATGACGATGGCGGCGACCGACCGCTACCGCATCGCCGCCCGCGACTTCCTGTGGCATCCCGAGGGCGAGGCCACCGCCCACGGCGCGATGATCCCGGCGAAGGTCCTGGTCGACGTGGCGAAATCCCTGCGTGCCGGAGAGGTGAGCGTCTGCCTGGGCGGCAACGTCGCCGGTTTCGAGAGCGCGGGCAAGTCGACCACGGTCCGCCTGCTCGACGAGCAGTTCATCGACTACCGCTCCCGGCTGAACGGCGACTGGGGCATTAGGGCCACGGTCAGCGTCCAGCCGTTCCTTGAGGCGATCCGCCGGGTGGCCCTGGTCTCCGGCCCTCATTCGGCCGTGCGCCTGTCGTTCTCCCAGGGCCAGGTGCTGATCCAGGCCGCGGGCGACGAGATCGGCCGGGGCGCCGAGGTGATGGAGGCCGACCTCGACGGCGACGACATCCTGATCGCCTTCCAGCCCCACTTCCTGCTCGAAGGGCTGGCCGGGGTCGAGACCGAGCAGGCGGTGCTGCACCTGGAGTCGCCGACCCGCCCGGCTCTGATCACCGACGCGGGTGACGACCCGGCGTTCCGCTACCTCGTGATGTCGCTGCGGATCAACTAGTCGAGCTCGCCCGTCTCGGTGAGGGCGATCAGGATGTGCTCCATGCACGCGTGCCCCGCGTGCTCGGCAGCCGTGGCGTCGCCCGAGGCGATCGCCCGCAGGATGCCGTCGTGGGGGATGTAGTTCTGCTCCAGTGAACCGCCGGCCGCCGCGATGCTGGTGCGCAGCGCCGCCGAGAAGTCGACGTAGAGGTCGATCAGCACCCGGTTGTGGGTGGCCTGCACGACCGCGACGTGGAAGGCCAGGTCGGCCTCGACGAACGCGTCGACGTCGCCCGAGGCCCAGGCCTGCTCGCGCCGGGTCAGCGCCGCCTGGATGTTCGCGATGTCGCTGTCGCTCCGCCGGGTCGCCGCCAGCCGGGCCGCCTCGACTTCGAGCGCCCGCCTGACCTCGAGTATCTCGAGCTGCTCAGCGGCCCGGAGCCGCCGCGCCATCGCGCCGGACAGCTCACTGATGGCCCTGACGTAGGTGCCGTCGCCCTGACGGCAGTCGAGCAGCCCGGCGTGGGTCAGCGCCCGCACGGCTTCACGAACCGTGTTGCGCCCCACCCCGAGCTGCTCGGCCAAAACCGTCTCGGTGGGGATCTTGCCGTTCAGCTTCCACGATCCCGAAGTGATCTGCTCCTTGAGCTGATCGATCACCTGGTCCACGAGAGACGCCCGCTGCGCCGTACGCAGACTCACAACAGTCCGCCTCCTAAGGGGAAACCAGTCATCCCATGAGTCAATGACTGGTCGACCCTAATTATTCCAGAGCTTCCGGCACAAATCCGGTGCTCTAGGAGGCTTGTCTGGCTCTTACCGGGTGAGCACCGCGGGTGCGACGATCCCCGGCATGTTCGCGTGGACGCCCACCGCTTCGAGCGCCCTACGATACGCCTTCGACTGATCTTCGCGGGAACCGGCCTGGCCCCAGAGGTCGCCCAGCTCACGCCAGGTGCGGGCCGCCTCGCGGTCGGGCGCGGGCCCGGTCGCGGCAAGCAAGTCCTGCGCCTTGCGAAGCTCCGTGGAGGCATCTTGGGACCGTGCCAAATGGACTTCCGCCAGCACGAGATAGGCGGTCGCGGGAATCGTGCCCCGGATGCCGACGAGCTGGTCGAGAGCGCGATTGGCCAGGTCACTGGCGCCTTCGGTGTCACCGGAGCGCAGGCGCACCGACGACATCACGATCAGGCTGCGAGCGTGGTCGAGGTGTTCGGACGGGAAAGCGCCCAGCACCGAACCGGCGGACGCGGCCAGGACATTGGCGCGGTCCAGATCGGCGTCTTCGGGGTGGGTGGCTGTGATCTTCGCCCAGGTCATCGCGATGCGGGCCATCCGGACCGCCATGCGCGACGGCCGTCCGGCCGCGATCGCGTCCTCCGCGAGCTGCACCGCGAGCGCCGAGTCCTCCCCTTCTGCGGCGGTCACGCTGGCCTGCCAGAGCGCGAGGATCTCGGTCGTTCGGTCTTCGACCTGCGGCAGCCCATTGGCCACGAGCACGCGGTCGACGAACGGAAGTCCGGTCTCGGTCTCGGCAAGCGCGGCGGCCAGCTCCACGGCGAGCTCACCCTGGGTCACCCCGAGGGCCTCGACACGGGCCAGCGCGTGCGCTCCAAGGTCACGGGCGCGAGCAAGGTCGCCGGCCCGGTGGTAACACCGGCAGAGGGCGACGGTAAGGGGCAGTGCGGCCAGGCGCTCGGGGTGGGCGCCGGCCTCCCGCCGGAGTCGTTCGTATGCTTCGACGGCCCGGCCGATGCGACCCTGCGCCTCAAGCGCGCGGGCCCGGCCGAGACGGGCGTGGGCGGCGAGCATGGCGTTGTCCTCGCCGGCCGCCTTGACGATGTCACTGAATCGGTCGGCCGCCATGGCCGGGTCGCCGTGGTGCAGCTCGAGTTCGGCGTGCCGGAGGCCAAGCTCGGTGTCGATCCGCTGACGCGGCTCGATTCCGTGAAGGAGGAACTCCGTCGTACAGCCGAGTCGCTCGGCGAGAAGGCGGGCGACGACGGGCGTCGGCGTTCGCTTCCCCGATTCGATGAGAGAGACGTAGCTGTCGGACAGATCGGGCCCAGCGAGCTGGGCCTGGGACATGCGCCTGCTCAGTCGCAGCGCTCGGACGCGGTCGCCTATGGTTCCCTGACTCGGCATCTGTTCTCTCAGGGCAGGGGATTGGTCAATGGTCCCGCCATGATGGCACGAAGCTGTCGAATCGGGTAACCCTCCCGTCAAGAATCCCGAGGGCGAACTATGTTCGCTCCTCGGGAATCCTTGCTGGAAAGCGGCATTTCGGACGCTAGTCGTCCGAGTCGTCCTTGTTCGGGAAGATCATCTGGCAGACCTCGAGGTAAAGGGTCTCGGGGTACGGAATGTAAGGGACCGTCCGCAAGGCCTGGTCTTGACCGGCCGATTCCATGACGAATTCCCCGTAGCCCAGGATCCGGCCCATGAGGTCACGCTGGAAGCTCATGTCGGTGACCTTGCCGAGGGGCATCATCGCGACCTTCCGGGTGATCAGCCCGGTGGCCAGCATCATCCGCTGGGACGTCACGACGAAGTAGTCGACCGACCACTCCGCCACCTTCCAGACGAAGCGGATCAGCAGCAGAAGCCAGGCCCACCAGATGATGACGAGGGCCTGGCCGTTTTCGCCGGCGCCGAGAAACTGGCTGGCGAGTCCCGCGAGGATCAGGCCGCCGAAGATCTCGGCGACCGGACGGAGCAGCACGGCCGGATGACGCCGGACCATGATGACCTGGTGCTCGTGGGGAAGTAAGTAGCGGTTGACGGAGGACGGGGCCGAGTCCCCGTGGGTGACCAGTCTCATGACAGTCGCGCGAAGAATTGGGCGACTGAGTTGGCACCGTTGACGACCCCCGTGACCGCGCCGGTCACGGTGTCAGCGGCGTCATGCGGCCGCGACAAGAGGTAGAAAGCCACCAGAGCAACAGCTCCCCACTTGAGAATCTTCTTGACCTGCACTTGCCGTCACCACTCCCACTGAGTCATAGATTACCCAGGCACCTGGTTCGGTAAAGCGCATAAAGCCGGAACTACCGGCCTCGCTATGACTCCGTCGCGGTAGCGAGAACCTGGAGATGCCGGCGCGCGATGCGCTCCACCAGCCCGGGATAGGCGTGACCCGTCACTTCCACGGCCCCATGGTGGGCGGCCTGAATACAGCGTGTGACTGTGGCGGCCGGATGGACACCGGCGAATTCGTCACGGAGCGCGGCCTCGACCTGCTCGTACTGACTCATGGCTCTCCCTGGTGCGCGCCCCCACGTACAGCGAGTGACGCTAAAGAGACGTCGTCACTACTGTACGTACCCGAGCAGTCACCAAGTGTAACTAATCAGACGACACCGTAGAGCCGGTCTCCGGCGTCGCCCAGGCCGGGGAGGATGTAGCCCAGTTCGTTGAGACGCTCGTCGAGACCGGCGGTGACGACCTTGATGGGGCGGCCCGAGTCGTGGAAGACCGACTCCAGGTGGGCCAGGCCCTCGGGGGCGGCCAGGAGACACAGTGCGGTCACGTCTTCGGCGCCGCGGGCGAAGAGGAACTCGATGGCGGCCGACAGGGTGCCGCCGGTGGCGAGCATGGGGTCGAGCACGAAGCACTGCCGGCCGGAGAGGTCCTCGGGCAGGCGGGTGGCGTAAGTAGAGGCCTCCAGGGTCTCCTCGTTGCGGATCATCCCGAGGAAGCCGACCTCGGCCGTGGGGAGCAGCCGCATCATCCCGTCGAGCATGCCGAGGCCCGCCCGCAGGATCGGCACTACCAAAGGTGTGGGGCGGGAGAGTCGTACACCCTGAGTGGAGACCAGGGGTGTCTCGACGGTCACCTCGCTGACGCGCACGTCACGCGTGGCCTCGTAAGCGAGGAGGGTCACCAGTTCGTCAGCCAGCCGCCGGAAGGTCGGCGAGTCGGTCCGCACGTCACGAAGTGTCGTGAGCTTGTGCGAAACGAGCGGATGATCAACGACATGGGTCTCCATGGGTACAGAAGGTACCGCGTAGCGGAACAGACATCCGAACCCGCCCGGCGGTTTTGATCACAATTTGCGCGACAACCGGACGGGGGTGTCGCGCGTCTGAAACCATTACGGCCGTGATGACCGCGTCCGTGGAGACCAGATGACCGACGAAGACGTACTTGACTTCGCCATCGTGGTCTACCGCGAAGACGACCAGTGGGAAGCGGAGATGCTCCCGGTGGCGCTCACCTCTGACCTCAGAGGTCTCCTCCAGGCCCTTCGCCAGCAGCCCAGCAGCGCCGGAACGATTGGCCTGGTGGCTGTGGGGGATGACTTCTTCGTGGCATTACGGGTCTTCGGCGAGCGGGTGAGTGTCTTCCTGTCCGACATCACCGCGTCGTGGGAGTGGCCGCTGGCGCGGCAGGTCCTCGACTTCATCGACATCCCGGTTCCCGAGGAGGAAGAGCTCGACAGCGTGCTGCCCGCGGGCGACCTGTCGGTCTTCGCCGACCTCGGCCTCGACGAGATGGAGCTGGGGGCGCTGTCAGGCGACCGCGACCTCTACCCCGACGAGGTGCTGTTCAGCATCGCCGCCCGACTCGGATTCCGCGACCCCTTCGAACGCGCCGTCGACGCCATCATCGGCTGAGAAACCTCGGGACCTCGCCATGCCCACGCGAACCAATCTCTTCGCCGCCGCTTTCCTGCGAACCAACGGCCGCTGGTCGGGGGCCGAGGTCGACCTGTCCGAGGCCGAGATCGCCGACGACGTCGGCGACGCTGTCAGCGAGGCCCTCGGCCTGTCCGGCGACGAGCTCGTGCTGCTCTGCGTCGAGGTCGAGGACGAATGGTTCGCCCTCGTCCGCTACGAGGGCGAGCTCGACCCCCGGGTGTTCCTATCCGACGCCCAGGCCGGGGCGAGCGACCCGCTCGGCGAGCTGTTCGCCGAGCTGGCCGGCATCGCGGTCGACAAGGAGACGCCCGACCTCGGGGTCCGGCCGGGTGGTGACTTCGAGCTGCTGGCCGACTTCGGGCTGCGCGCCGAGGAGCTGCTGGAGCTGAGCGTCGAGGAGGGCATGCTGCCCGCCGACGTCCTGTCGGTCGTGGCCGAGCGCCTCTCGTTCGGCGAAGAGCTCGACCGGCTCAGGTGATCTCGTACGACCAGGTGATGGGCCTGGCCCTGCTTGAGGCCGCCGAGGCGGGTGAGCGGGGCGAGGTGCCCGTCGGGGCCGTTGTGGTGGATGCGGGCGGCCGGGTTCTGGCGCGGGCCGGGAACGCCCGGGAGTCGTCCGGCGATCCGACCGCCCATGCCGAGATCCTGGCCCTGCGGGCCGCGGCTTCGGCGCTGGGCGAGTGGCGGCTGCCCGGTTGCACCCTCGTCGTGACGCTGGAGCCCTGCACGATGTGCGCGGGGGCCGCCGTGCTGGCCCGGGTCGACCGGATCGTCTACGGGGCCGTCGACGAGAAGGGCGGGGCCGTGGGGTCGCTGTGGGACGTGGTGCGCGACCGGCGGCTGAACCATCGGCCTGAGGTGATCATGGGCGTACGGGAGGAAGAATGTTCTTCGCTCCTTTCGGCCTTCTTCGCCGCGCGGCGCCAACAGTGACCGGAGTCCGGTAAGCTGCTGCGCGGTGGTGTCTCCTAGTGGCCGATGGAGCGCGCCTCGAAAGCGCGTGTAGGGCAACCTACCGTGGGTTCAAATCCCACCACCACCGCCACATGAAAAGGCCCGGTGCTCACAGCACCGGGCCTTTCGTGTTTCTAGAGTTCGAGAACGCGGGCGTGCAGGACCGACCGCTGGTGCAGCGCCGCGCGCAGGGCCCGGTGGAGCCCGTCTTCCAGATAGAGCTCGCCTTCCCACTGCACGACGTGCGGGAAGAGGTCACCGTAGAAGGTGGAGTCCTTGGCCAGCAGAGAGTGCAGGTCGAGGACGGCCTTGGTGGTGATGAGAGCGTCCAGTCTGACCTGGCGGGGCGGAATCTGCGCCCACTCTCGATGCCCGAGCCGGTGCTCGGGATAGGGACGTTCGTCGCCGACCAACTTAAAGATCACGCTATGTAGTTTATGAGACGAAGGTGGGCGGGGTCAGATCGACCCGGAGAACGTGTCACATCGGGCGGGATCCCCTGATTTGTAGCCGTTCGTGAACCAGGTGACCCGCTGTTCCGAGGTGCCGTGGGTGAACGCGTCCGGGTTCACCTGGCCACCGCTCTTCTGCTGGATCGAGTCGTCGCCCACCGCCGAGGCGGCGGCCAGCGCCTCCTGGATGTCGGCGTCGGTGAAGGGCTTGGCGAAGAAGCCGGTGTCCACGGCGTTCTTGGCCCACACGCCGGAGTAGCAGTCGGCCTGGAGCTCCACCCGTACCGATCCGCTTTCCGCGCCCTCGCCGCCGCTCTGCTCAAGCGTGCCCGTCAGGTTCTGTACGTGGTGGCCGTACTCGTGCGCGATCACGTAGGCCTGGGCGAACGGGGTGTTCTTGGCGCCCAGCTGCGATTCGAGCTGGTTGAAGAAGCTGAGGTCGAGGTAGACATAGCGGTCGACCGGGCAGTAGAAGGGCCCCACGGCCGACTCGGCCGCGCCGCACTCGGTCTGGACGCCCTGCTCGAAGAGGGCCGTCTTGGCCGGCTGGTAGCCGTCGACCTTGGTGGCCCAGTAGTCCTGAAGGCTGTTGACCACGCCGACGACCCTGCACTGTTCGTCCTGGTCGGCGTCGGTGCCCTTCTGGCACTTCTCGCTGAGGTTGCCGGACGACGGCTGGACGCCGGGGTTCTCCGCGCCTCCGCCACCGGTGAGACCACCGATGTCGAAGCCGAAGACGAGAGCGACGATCAGCGCGATGATGCCGGCCGCGCCGCCGCCAACCGCAAGCCCGCCACCGGGGATGCCACCCCGGCCGCGGTTCTCGACCTGAGAGCCGTCGAGCTGTGCTTGGTCGTCGAAATCCATGACGGCGTGACTTCCCCGGAGAAGGGCGATCATGCGCCGGCGCCTCACGTGGAGGCGCCGGCTCGGCAGGTCACCAGTTGTTGATGCGGATCGACATCCGGGCGCAGTTGTCCAGGCGGCCGTAGTAGCTGCTGTACAGGCCGCCGACCGTGATCTGCACGGCTCCGGTGCCGCGGTAGACCACCTTGCCGTTGACGGCGTCCACGAGCTTGAAGCGGATCTCGCTCGGATCGCAGATGGGATTGGGGATGTAGGACTCGAACGTGGTGATCTGGATGTAGTGGCCGGTGGGATGCGCCTGGACGTTCCCCGTCGAGCAGGTGGTCCAGAAGTTCTGGACGGTGCACTCGGAGTTGGCCGCCAGAGCGGCCGAGGCGGGCAGCAGGGCCGCGCCCACGCCGAGGGCCAGCGCGGCGGCCGCCATTCTCTTACGGATCTTCATGATCTCTCCTTCTCTCGGCTGGACGACTCCGAGTGAAGGAAGGAGCGGTATAGGTCGGGTATACGACCCTTGTGGCCTGCGGGAACTCGTTGGCGGGCGAGGTGGGCGCGGCCGGTTGGCGCCGGGTGCGGGGCCTGCCCGGGGCGGTGGGCGGTGTGAGGGTGGGCGGAGCCGTAACGGAAAGTGGCTTTGAAAAGGAAGAAGGGGCCGGTCGCAAATCGACCGGCCCCTTCTGGTGGCGGAGGATAGGGGATTTGAACCCCTGATCGGTCTCCCGAAACACGATTTCCAATCGTGCGCCCTAGGCCAACTAGGCGAATCCTCCGCCGAGAAGCTTACATGACTTCGCGCATGCGCTGTCCTTCCGATCCGGAGCACTGGGCGCGGGTGGTCGGGGCGGCGGCTAGACTGTCCTCGGACCCCTCGCGCGGCGTCATCCTGTGAACCTCCCCAGGGCCGGAAGGCAGCAAGGATAAGCGGGCTCTGGCGGGTGTGCGGGGGGTTCTTTGCTTCCGGTTCTGCTCTCCCCGAGGAGACCGTCCATGAGTCTCGCGCTCTACCGCAAATACCGTCCTGGGACGTTTGCAGAGGTCAAAGGGCAGGAGCACGTCACCGACCCGCTCCGCCAGGCCCTCAGAAGCGGGCGCGTGAACCATGCCTACCTCTTCAGCGGGCCCCGGGGATGCGGCAAGACGTCGAGCGCGCGGATCCTCGCCCGGAGCCTCAACTGCGAGCAGGGGCCGACTCCCGATCCGTGTGGCGTGTGCGAGTCCTGTGTCGCCCTGGCCCCGACGGGCGCCGGCCACCTCGACGTGATCGAGATCGACGCCGCCTCTCACGGTGGTGTCGACGACGCGCGTGACCTGCGCGAACGGGCTTTCTTCGCGCCCGTGTCGGCGCGGTTCAAGATCTACATCATCGACGAGGCGCACATGGTGACCCGCGAGGGTTTCAACGCGCTGCTCAAACTCGTCGAGGAGCCGCCGCCCCACCTGAAGTTCGTCTTCGCGACGACGGAACCCGAGAAGGTCATCGGGACGATCAAGTCCCGCACCCACCACTATCCGTTCCGCCTGATGCCTCCGGCGACTCTGAAAGCGCTCATGGAGGAGATCCTGGCGTCAGAGGCGGTGCCGTTCGAGCCCGCGGCGCTTCCTCTGGTCGTACGCGCGGGGGCCGGCTCGGCCCGGGACTCGCTGTCGATCCTCGACCAGCTTCTCGCCGGGGCCGACGAGAACGGGATCACCTACTCCCGCGCGGTGTCCCTGCTCGGTTACACCGACGGCGACCTCCTCGACGAGATCGTCGGAGCCTTCGCCCGGCGGGACGGCGGGCTGGTCTTCCAGGCGGTGAACCGGGTGATCGAGGGCGGCCACGACCCCCGCCGGTTCGCGACCGACCTGCTGGAGCGGTTCCGCGACCTGGTGATCCTGGCGAACGTGCCCGAGGCGGCGGCCAACGGTCTGCTCGACCGGCCTGCCGACGAGCTGGAACGCCTCCAGGCACAGGCCGCGGCGATGGGGCCGGCGGAGCTGACCCGGGCGGGGGAGATCTTCAACGCCGGCCTGACGGAGATGCGGGGGGCTGCCTCTCCTCGGCTGCTGCTTGAGCTGATGTGCGCCCGCATCCTTCTTCCGGCGGCGGAAGGCGGCGAAGCGGCCATGCTCGCCCGCCTGGAGCGGCTGGAACGCGACGGCGTTCCGCAGGGTGGCGGGGGCCAGTACGCCTCGGGGCCGGGAGCTCCTTCTTACGCGGGCCGGGCGCAGCCGGGGCATATGGGGTCGGCCGGTCAGCCCAACTATCAGAGCCATACCGCGCAGCCTGGGGCTCAGCAGGGTCAAGCTTCTGGGGCTTACCCAGGCCATGCCGCGCAGCCGGGATCACAGTCCGGTGGTCACCCCGGCCATGCTTCGCAACCGGGGTCTGCGCAGGTCGAGACCTCGCAGTCCGTGGCTCGCCAAGCTCATGCCTCGCAATCTGGGGCTTACGAAGGTCACACGTCGCTGCCAGGGACCTCGCCCGGCCAGCCTGGGTCTCAGCAGGAGCAAGGCTTCCAGGTTGGCGCGCAGTCGGGGCAGGCGTCGCAGGGTGATGCGGCGAACGGTTCGGCTCCGCAGTCCGGCTCTCAGCAGGGGCAGTCTGGCGCTGGCCAATCGGGTGGGGCCCCGGTAGGCGCGAGCCCGCAGGGTGTCGACGACTGGCCCGAGACCGTGAAGCCTGGCTCGGGTGGTGTCCCCGCAGCTCGGGCCGCTGCTCCCCCGGCCGATGACTGGCCGGCGGCCGTCAAGCCCGGGGCTGGTGGGCCGTCCGCTGCCGATGTCCCGTCGGGAGCGCAGACGAACGCGCCTCCGCCTGCGCAGGCCGGCGCCCCGCCGCCTGCTCAGCCGAGTGCCCCGCAGGTGCCTGCCAGTGCCGGCGTTGTGGCGCAGGTGTGGCCGCAGGTGTTGGAGGCGGTCAAGAACCGGCAGCGGGTCGCGTGGATGATCATCAACGCCCAAGGTCGCCTGCTGGGCGCCGAGGGGAACGTGGTGACGGTCGGCTTCGAGAAGCCGGGAGACGTGCAGGGGTTCCTCAAGGGCAAGCGCGACGAGGTCGTCGCCGCCGCCCTGGGGGACGTGCTCGGTGGTCACTGGCGGGTCGACGTCGTCACGGGCGGCACGGGCGGTGGGCAGTCGACCCGTCCTTCGCAGCCCACGCCGCCACCGGCGCCTCCGCCGCCTCCGGTTCAGCCGTCTGCGCCGGTCCAGTCAGCCCCGGCGGCTCAGCAGACCCAGTCCGCCCAGGCGGCGCCCGCTCGGGAGTCCGCTCCGGCGCGGAGACAGCCGGAGAAGGCGTCCACCGACGAGTCGTGGCCTGACGCGCCGACCGACGAGTTCGAACGCCCCGCCCCGCAGTCGGCCTACGAGGCCCCGCCGCCCAGGGCGTCCCAACCGGCGACGCCGGCACCCCGCCAGGCGACCTCCGCGCCCGCCCGGCAGGCCTGGCCTGATGCGGTGCCCGCGCGGGCGAAGAAGTCCGACGAAGACGACGTCGACCCCGACAACGACGCCGACGTCGACTCCGACGGCCTCTCAGGCCTGGCCTTGCTGCAGAAGGAACTGGGCGGCCGGGTCATCCAGGAGATCGACCACTCCTGAACAGCAGGTCCGTTGCCCGTGTAGCGCAACCAAGAGCGGTGGCGCTCGGCCAGGCACAGGCCGGCTGGCCGCGAAGGCCCCACGGGCGAGCACTTCGGCCCGGCCGCAGGGCCTAGGGGCGTTTTCGCTTCCGGGAGGTTCAGACCTCGGGCCGGCCCTGAACTGGTTGCTATTCGCTTCTGATTCCCTGGACCACGGCCATCAGGTCGTCGGGGGTCAGGGGGTTCTCGGTGATTCTCACGGTCAGGGCTACGCCCGGGGAGTCGAGCCAGAACGCCTCGGTTCCGGTGGCCAGCCCGGGGGTCCCGTCCTTCGAGAACTCCTGTAGGTCCCAGGTCTCGCGTTCGTCGTATTCCGTCAGGAACTCCTTCAGGGACGGCAGATCGGTCAGGGCGTCGCCTCTGAGGACCGCCACGCGGAGGTCGGCCTGGTGGCCGTCGGGGGTTTCGCGTTCCCACACGCGGGTCTCGAAGGTCACGTCTTCCCACTCGGACTGGAAGTCGCTCACCGACTCTCCGGTGACCGCCGGGACGTGGGTGATCGCGAAGCCGCTGACGGTGCCGCCGTCGCGGGAGGGCGAGCCGGCGGCGGGGGCGGACATCGCCAGGACGCCGGCCATGAGGAGCGTGCCGATCATGTGGTGCTCTCCTTAGAAGGAGTGAGTGAGGCGGACCGACGCAGCCGCGTGGCGGTGGTCCTCCGCCGGGACGACCGACATGATGCGCTCCAGGATCGCGACGTCGTCGTGGCCTCCGCTGGTCTGTGCATAACTCCAGAGGTGGGTGGCGGTGCCCTTGCCCAGTATCTCGGACCTCACTCGGGCTTCCAGTTCGTTCCGTTCGCGGCGGATCGCGGGGGACTCCGAGCGGGAGAGCAGCGGGCCCTGGTAGCGGGCCACGACGGTGTCGAGGTCTCCGGTGGTCAGCGCCCTGCGGACGGCCAGGAGGTCGGCGGTGACCTCGCCGACCAGGCGATAGGGCTTGGCGGCCACGGCGCCGGGGAGCTGCGCGCGGAGGCGGTGGATCTCGGCGCGGATGGTCACGGGGTTGCCGTCGTCGCCGTACAGGAGGAAGGAGAGCTGTTCGGCGGTCAGGCCGCGGGGGTGGGTGGCCAGGAGGGTCAGGATCTCGGCGTGGCGGAGGGAAAGGGTGATGCGGCTGCCGCCGTATTCGGCGGACGGGGTTCCGCCGAGGACGGTCAACGACAGGCGGGGGACGGTTCCGCGACGGGGATTGACCAGGTAGGAGTCGCCGAGGAACTCCACGTCGCCCACGCGGCCGTCGGGGAGGACGAGGCGGTCGCCCTCGGACGGGAGTGAAACACGTTCCCCCCGGAACCGGTCTCCGGTGATCACCCGGCCGCTGCACGACACCAGCACCCCCGAGCGGGCGGCGTGGCGGCTGCGGACGCGTTCGTCGTTCTCGTTCATGCGCAGCGCCAGGTGGCTCTCGGCCAGTTGGGCGGCGGCGCCGATCAGGGCGACCGTGGCGGGGGGCAGGGAGCGGGCGATGCCGCTGATGTCGACGCAGCCCAGGACGTCGCCGGTGTCGGGGTCGACGATCGGGGCGCCGACGCACGACCAGCCGTGGAGGGCCTCGACGAGGTGTTCGTCGGCGTAGACGCTCGTGGGGGCCCCGGCGGCCAGCGCGGTGCCGATGCCGTTGGTGCCGACGGCGGACTCCGACCAGGCGAAACCGTCGGCCAGGCCGATGCGGTCGCCGTGGCGGAGGACCTCGCGGTGGCCGTCGCGCCAGAGGATGTTCCCGTCGGCGTCGGTGACCACCATGATGTGGGCCGCCTCGTCGGCGATCTGCAGCAGGGTGTGATGGAGCAGGGGCAGCAGCTCGCGCAGCGGATGGGCGGCTCGCGCCGCGGTGACGTCGCTGGTGTCGTACACGAAAGGAGCTGTTCTGGCCCCCGGATCGACCCCGGCGGCGAGTGATCGGCGCCAGGACGCCGAGATGATCGTGTCGCGAGATCTCACAGGCCACAATCTCCAGGAGTAACCGATTGATCGCAACCTGTATGCAACGTTCCGGTGGCTACGTTTGGTCTGCCACCCCGGGCCGCGGCCGACCCAGGGTGGAAAAGGCCGGGTCTCGGACGCTTGGAGGGGGGCCGGGACCCGGCCAGGGCAGCACCAATGAACACGCTCCGTGCTCCGGTGTCAGATGAGCGGCAAACACCGTAGGCTCGTCGGGACGAACAACGTCTCCGGTCGCTGAGGAGCGCACGATTGTGAACCCAGAAGTCAACCTGCAGCAGTTGCTGGAGCAGGCTCAGCTCATGCAGCAGCAGCTCGTCTCGGCGCAGCAGGAGCTCAACGACGCCGAGGTTCAGGGAAGCGCGGGCGGGGGCCTGGTTGTGGCGACCGTCAACGGCAGTGGCGAGCTGCTCGAACTGAAGATCAACCCGAAGGTCGTCGACTCCGGCGACGCCGCCGAGACGGTCGAGACGATCGCCGATCTGGTCATCGCGGCCGTGCGTGACGCCGTCCGCGCCGCCGGCGAGCTCCAGCAGGAGAAGCTCGGTCCGCTGTCGCAAGGCCTCGGCCAGCTTCCAGGTTTCTAAGTCATGTACGAAGGCGTCGTCCAGAACCTGATCGACGAGCTGGGCCTGCTGCCCGGCGTCGGTCCCAAGAGCGCGCAGCGCATCGCCTTCCATCTGCTGTCGGCCGATCCCGCCGACGTGAAAAGGCTGGCCCACGCACTTCTCGAAGTGAAGGAGAAGGTGCGTTTCTGCCGCGTCTGTGGCAACGTGGCCGCCGAGGAAGAGTGCCGGATCTGTCGTGATCAGCGCCGCGACCCCCATGTCATCTGTGTGGTCGAGGAGTCGAAAGACGTCGTGGCCATCGAGAAGACGCGCGAGTTCCGGGGGCGCTACCACGTGCTCGGGGGCGCGATCAGCCCGATCGACGGGGTCGGCCCCGACGACCTGCGGGTCCGCGAACTGATGGCCCGGCTCGCCGACGGCGAGGTGACGGAGCTCATCCTCGCCACCGATCCGAACCTTGAGGGCGAGGCCACGGCCACCTATTTGGCCCGGCTCGTCAAACCGATGGGTTTAAAGGTCACTCGGCTGGCCAGCGGTCTGCCCGTCGGCGGCGATCTGGAATACGCCGACGAGGTCACCTTGGGCCGCGCTTTCGAAGGACGGAGACTGCTGGATGTTTGACGAAGAGTGGAAGGACCTGGCCGACCGGGTCGGCGGGCACGCCCAGAACTACATCGACGGCCTGACCAGGCTGGCGGGCGGCGAGGGCGGCGACGCGATCCTGCCGCTGCTGCTGGTGGAGGTCGCCCAGGTCAGCCTGGCGGGTTCCCAGCTCGCCGCGGTCCACGACGTGATCCTCCAGGGCAACGTCGAGCCCGCCCTGAGCGAAGACCCCGACATCGACCCGCTGCGGGTGGCGCTGGCGGCCCGGCTGGGCCCGGTCGACGACTACGCCGAGGTGTTCGACCCCTACAAGGACACCTCGGTCACCCCCTACCGGCTGTCCGACGACCTGACGGCGGTGGCCGCCGACCTGATCCACGGGCTGCGCCACTACAAGGCCGGCCGGCCTCTTGAGGCGATCTGGTGGTGGCAGTACTCCTACTTCAACACTTGGGGCAACCACGCCGGGGCGGCACTGCGGGCACTGCAGGCACTGGTGGCGCACACGAGGCTCGATGTGGCCGAAGAGGTGACAGTGGTCTGAGCACTGTCCACATGCTGGGCTAACTCAGTTGGCCCTCTGAGACCCACAGATAGAATGTGAGCTCCACGTCCTGATTCGTTCGGAGATACCCAGTGGCGCTCGTTGTCCAGAAGTATGGTGGTTCGTCCGTCGCCGATGCCACGAGCATCAAGCGTGTCGCGCAGCGGATCGTCGCCACGAAAAAAGCGGGCAACGAGGTCGTGGTCGTCGTCTCCGCGATGGGCGACACGACCGACGAGCTCCTCGACCTCGCCCAGCAGGTGTCGCCACTGCCGCCAGGCCGTGAGCTCGACATGCTGCTGACCTCCGGCGAGCGGATCTCGATGGCGCTGCTCGCGATGGCGATCGCCAACCTGGGCCAGGAGGCGCGCAGCTTCACCGGGTCGCAGGCCGGTGTGATCACCGACTCGACCCACGGCAAGGCGCGGATCATCGACGTGTCGCCCGGCCGCCTGCGCGACGCCCTCGACAAGGGCCACATCGCGATCGTGGCCGGGTTCCAGGGTGTCTCGCAGGACACGAAGGACATCACGACGCTCGGGCGCGGCGGTTCCGACACGACCGCCGTCGCCCTCGCCGCGGCCCTCGGGGCCGACGTGTGCGAGATCTACACCGACGTCGACGGCATCTTCACCGCAGACCCCCGGATCGCCGCGAAGGCCCGGAAGATTCCGAAGATCTCCTACGAGGAGACTCTCGAGATGGCCGCGTGCGGCGCGAAGATCCTGCACCTGCGCTGCGTGGAATACGCGCGGAGGTTCAACCTCCCCATCCACGTCAGGAGCTCGTTCAGCACCAAGGAAGGCACCTGGGTCACCTCCGACCCCGCGACCGAAGGAACCGAAGTGGAGCAGCCCATCATCTCCGGCGTGGCACACGACCGGAGCGAGGCGAAGATCACCGTTGTCGGCGTGCCCGACAAGGTCGGAGAGGCTGCCGCCATCTTCCGCACGCTCGCCGACGCCGAGATCAACATCGACATGATCGTGCAGAACGTGTCGGCGGCGGCGACGGGCCGGACCGACATCTCCTTCACGCTGCCGACGAGCGACGCCTCCACGGCGCTGACGGCGCTGAAGAAGATGCAGGCCCAGGTGGTCTTCGAGACGCTGCTGTTCGACGACCAGATCGGCAAGGTCTCGCTGATCGGCGCGGGCATGCGGTCCCACCCCGGTGTGACCGCCAAGTTCTTCGGGGCGCTCGCCGACGCGGGTGTCAACATCGGGATGATCTCCACCTCGGAGATCCGCATCTCGGTCATCGTCGACCAGGACCAGGTCGACGCGGCGGTCAACGCCGCCCACTCGGCGTTCAATCTCGACGCCGACCAGGTTGAAGCTGTGGTTTACGGAGGAACCGGCCGATGAGCACCAAGCCCACCCTCGCCCTCGTCGGCGCGACCGGTGCCGTCGGCACCGTCATGCGGGAGATCATCTCCGGCCGGGAGGACATCTACGGCGAGATCCGCCTGGTCGCCTCGGCCCGTTCGGCCGGCAAGCTGCTGTCGGTCCGTGGTGAGGACGTCGCCGTCCAGGCCCTCGCGCCCGAGGTGTTCGACGGCGTCGACATCGCCATCTTCGACGTGCCCGACGAGGTGTCGGCCACCTGGGTGCCGATCGCGGCCGAGCGCGGCGCGATCGTCATCGACAAGTCGGGCACCTTCCGGATGAACCCGGAGGTGCCGCTGGTGGTCCCCGAGGTCAACCCGGGCGACGCCGCCAACCGCCCGCTGGGCATCGTCTCGACCCCCAACTGCACCACGCTGTCGATGATGGCGGCCATGGGCGCGCTCCACGAGGAGTTCGGGCTCACCGAGCTCGTCGTCTCCTCCTACCAGGCCGTCTCGGGCGCCGGCGTCGCCGGTTCCGCTCGTCTCTACGACGAGGTCGAGGCCCTGGCCGGCGACCGCACCGTCGGCACCACCGCCGGTGACGTGCGCAAGGTGCTGCAGAACAAGCTCGGTGACGGCGACGACACCTTCCCGGCGCCGGTCGCGTTCAACGTCGTGCCGTGGGCGGGCTCGCTCAAGGAAGACGGCTGGGCGTCCGAGGAGCTGAAGCTGCGCAACGAGTCGCGCAAGATCCTCGGCATCCCGTCGCTGAAGGTCTCGGCCACCTGTGTCCGCGTCCCGGTGATCACCACCCACTCGCTCGCGGTCCACGCGACCTTCGAGCGTGAGATCACCGTGGCCGACGCCCACCGCATTCTTGAGGCGGCGCCGACCGTCGTGCTGGTCGACGACCCGGCCAACGGCGTCTACCCGATGCCGATCGACGTCGTGGGCACCGACCCGACCTATGTCGGCCGGGTGCGGCAGGCCCTCGACTTCCCCAACACGCTCGACCTGTTCGTCTGCGGCGACAACCTGCGCAAGGGCGCGGCCCTCAACGCGGCCGAGATCGCCGAGCTGATCGTCGCCACCGAGTTCACCGACTAGCACCACGGGCTAACGGAACAGGATGTCCCAGTGATTGCTCTCCCGGGCGAACAGGTCCTGCTCGGGAGAGATATACAGCGCTGAGCCGTCGCCACGCTTGCCGTGCGGCGTCAGCTTGCGCGTGATGTAGCGGTCGAGGCAGCGGTTCGGCGCCAGGTCGATCTTGTAGCCGTTGCCGTGGCTGTAGGTGCCCGCGGCGTGGCCGGTCTCGGTTCCACCGGTCACGACCAGCCGGCAGCCCGACATGCGCCTCAGCTCGATCGTCTTCAGCAGCGTGCCGAGCCTGACGGTGTGCAGCGACGTGCAGGTCGATCGGTTCTTGTCGACGCAGTTGCCGGTGGAACTCCAGCCGAGGCCCGCTTCACGTATTCGGTTCATCGCGTAGTTGTGGTGGAGGCGGGTGTTCATCGCGCGGCGCCAGGTCCAGTAACGGACCTTCAGGACCCCTGTACGGAATGCGGTGCGCACCCCATGGGGAGCCTCGGCCGGGCGGAAGGTCAGCATCCGGTGTGGCTTGACGCGCTGGGTGTCGGCGTTGGCCACCGGGCCGGGAAGCGTGACCAGGGCGAGAACGGTCAAGCCGGCGACACCCCAGCCGGTCGTGCGTTGGGTCATACTACTTCCCCCATTACTCTGCGTAGCGCGGTGGGGGAGCTTGATCACAGGCTTAACTCCCACACCGAGCCGGGAGCCACCCCCGGAGAGGCCGACTGTTTGGGGTAACTCGGCCATCATCTGGTGGGTTCATGACCTGACGGGGGCTGGAGACGTACAGTGACCGATGTGCCCAGGTCGAGCAGGGAGCTCATCGTGGAGACCGCGCTGCGGCTGTTCCGCGAGCGGGGGTACGACGCGACGACGATGCGCGCGATCGCGGCTGAGGCGGGTGTTTCCGTCGGCAGCGCTTATTACTATTTCTCGTCCAAAGAGCAGCTGATTCAGGCCTATTACGATAGGGCGCAATCGGCTCACGAGGCGGCCAGCCGCGATATTCTCGCGCGCGAAAGGGCGTTCGCGCCCAGGTTGCATGGGGTGCTCTCCGCGTGGGTACGGGTTTCCGAGCCCTATCACGCGTTCGCGGTGAAATTCTTCAAGCACGCGGCCGAGCCGGACAATCCGCTGAGTCCGTTCAGCTCGGAATCGGCGCCGGCCCGGGATTCCTCGGTCGCGCTTTATCGCGAGGTCGTCGAGGGGTGCGCCGATCGGATGGACTCCGAATTGCGGAGCGAACTGCCGGAGCTTCTCTGGCTGCTGTCGATGGGGATCGTGCTGTTCTGGGTGCACGACACCTCGCCCGGATGCGAACGCACCTATCGGCTCATCGACCGCAGCGTGCCGTTGGTCGATCGTTTGGTCGCGCTTTCCTACCTGCCGGGTTTGCGTGGGGTGACACGAGATTTCATCGAGGTGGTCCGCGAATTGCGGGAATGATCTGATTACTCTCTGTCACATGGCATGGGTCTTCTGGTTTGTGGCGATTGTCGTGGTGGCCCTGTTCGCGGTGCTGACGTGGCTGCGGCGGAGCGGACGGGCCGACGAAGAAGGCGGCGCGGGGCCGATCGACTTCGCGGTCAACCTCGCCCTGGCGGTGTTCCTCGTCGTCGTCGCCTATGCCGTGGTGCTGTGCCGGGATGCCATTTCGGCGTCCGACGCCGACGTGAGGGCTGAGTCGGAGAGCCTGGTCGAGCTCTATTGGGCGGTGGCTCCCCTGCCCAGGTCGTCTGAGGTGCGGAATCTGGTGCGGTCGTACACGGCCCAGACGGTCGAGCTCGATTGGCCGCGCATGCGCGAGCAGTCGCTCGACGGGCGGACCGGGGTGACGCTCGACTCGCTGCGGACCGCGATGCTCCGGCTGCCCTCGACCGACACCGAACTCCGCGCCGAGGCCCTCGCGCGGGCGGCCGAGGTGTCGCACGCGCGGGCGGCTCGGGCGGACAACGCCACTTCCGGCCTCGAACCGCTGTTCATGGGGTCGATGATCATCTCGGGGTTGCTGGTGATCGCCCTGCCATGGGCGCTGCGACGGCGGCCCACGGTGCCGTCGGTGATCGCCGACGTGGTCCGGGTGGCGACGGTGGTGACCGGGATCGTGGTGATCCAGCTCATCTCGCACCCCTACGGGATCGAGGGCGCGGTGGACCCTGGGCCCCTCAAGGAGGCCCAGGTGCGGTTCGACCAGATCGACCGCTTGATCCCTAGCGACGGCGCCGCCTGAGCACCGCCCCCGCCGCCACGGCGATCACCGCCGTGAACATCACGACGACGACCGACTGCCGGTCGGTGGGGCGATGCGCGTCGTTGTCGGCCATCCGCTTCCTGGCCCGGACGATCGCCCCATCCGCCACAGGCGCCGTGTCGATCCGAACCGGGGGCGGAGCGGGCGCGTCGGCAGGCGGTGCCACGGCAGTGGGCGCGGGCGCATCTGCCGCAGGACCGGCGGGTGCGGGCGCAGTCTGAGCGGGAGCATCCGCGGCCGGGGTGTTCGCGGGTGGCGCAGCGGGTCCAGCAGGTGGTTCGGGAGCGGCTTGGGCGGCGGGCGGCTGAGCCTGGCCGGGCTGGTTCACGGGCTGGGCCGGGCTGTCCGGCTGCTCTCCAGAGGCCGGCCTTTCCGTCGTCGCCGGGTTCCTTTCCTGTACGGGCTGAGCACGCACCTTGGTGTCGATGGGTTGCCCGGCGTTCCGCGGTGACGCGGGGTCGGGGCCTTGCGGAGAGGCTCCTCGCGCCGGCGGCGCGGCACTGGGCCCGTTCACGGACGGCGCATCGACTACAGGTGCGGCCTGAGGCGGCGTATCCACAGCGGGGATGTCCACAACAGGTCTATCCACAGGCTGTGGTTCCACAGTGGGCTTGTGCGCAGTAGGCGTTTCCGCAGCGGGCGTTTCCACAGCCGGGGTTTCCACAGCCGGGGTTTCCACAGCCGGGGTTTCCACAGCGGGGGGATCTACGGGGCGGCTGTCCACGGGGCGGCTGTCCACGGGGCGGCTGTCCACGGGGACTGGGTTCGCCGGGCGGCTTTCCACAGGCGGTTCTGGGAGCTGAGCGGCGGCCGGTGGCTCCACGGTCGCGGGCGGAAGGGCGGCGGCGCGTGGCGGAAGCGGGGAGATGGTCAAGTCCAGCCACGTTTCCAGCGGTGCGTTCACTGCGACTGGTGGCGACGCCGGCAAGGGTCCGGGCGTGATGAGGGTGGTTGCCGGGGATTCCGCCGTCGGGGCGGTCACCACGGCCAGGGGGATCCAGCGGGATTCCACGGTCGGGGTCGGTCGGAATGCCCAAGGCTGGAATGCCCACGGCCGGAGGGCCCATGGCAGGAGGGCTCGGGGGAGGCGGGTCGTGTGGTTCCGTTCGCAGGTCACCTGGACCCACGGGCCGTGGACTTCCGCGTGACAGGACGTTCTTACTTCCACCGGGATATCTGCCATTTCTTCGTTGTAGCAGGTCAGAGGGCATTTACTTGACGTACCGAACGGTTGGTATGCTCGTGGCCTCAATCGAAGAGCCGGGAGGCACTGTGGCGCGCTGGGGAATCACCGTCCCGTTCGCGGGGAGCGGGCTCGATCGGGATCTGATCGCCGAGCTGCCGTCTCTCGGTTACACCGACGCGTGGTCGGCCGAGGTCAACGGCAACGACGGGTTCACGCCGCTCACGCTGGCCGCCGAGTGGGCTCCCGAACTCCGGCTCGGCACGGCGATCGTGCCGGTCTCGACGCGGGGGCCCGGCCTGCTGGCCATGACGGCGGCGACGGTCGCCGATCGGGCGCCGGGGCGGTTCCTGCTCGGCATCGGCGCCTCCTCCCCCGCGATCGTCGAACGGTGGAACGCCGGCGAGTTCGTGAAGCCCTTCGCCCGCACCCGCGACACGCTGCGGTTCCTGCGCAGGGCGCTGAACGGGGAGAAGGTCAGCGAGACCTATGAGACCTTCTCGATCCAGGGCTTCAAGCTGGAGAAGGCTCCGACGACGCCGCCGAAGATCGTCTTGGCCGCGCTCCGGCCGCGCATGCTGCGTCTCGCCGCCGAGGAGGCCGACGGAGCGATCACGAACTGGCTGTCGCCGGGTGACGTGCGGAAGGTCAGGGGCGAGATCCACGACGACACCGAGCTGATCGCGCGGCTGTTCGTCATCGTCAGCGAGGACGCCGACCGGGTGAGGGCCATCGGGCGGCGGATGATCGCCGGTTATCTGACGGTGCCGGTGTACGCCGCTTTCCACGACTGGCTGGGGCGCGCGGAAGTGCTGCGGCCGATGCACGAGGCCTGGGCGGCGGGAGACCGGCAGGCGGCGCTGAAGGCCATCCCCGACGAGGTGGTCGACGATCTGATCATCCATGGGACGGCGGAGCAGTGCCGGGCGCGGGTGAACGAATACGTGGAGAACGGGCTCACGACCCCTGTTCTGGCCCCGCTCGACCTGGGTGACCTGCCGATGGACCAAACGGTGAGAAATCTGGCCCCGCAGTAACGGAACCAACGCCGCAAAGTCCTCCGTTATCGGGGCAAAGGGCCGGGCAGGGAGGCAATCATGGTGAAGGCACGGCGGGCGGCGCAGGCGTACAAGGCCTACCAGGATCTTTCACGGCCCGGCAGCCCCGGGTTGGGCGCCCGCATTCGCGCCCTGCCCCGCATGCTGTCCGGGGCGATGCGCGGTGACTACCGCGAGCTGGGCAAGGGCAAGCTGGCCCTCATGGGCATGGCGATCCTCTACATCGTCAGCCCGGTCGACGTCGTCCCGGAGGCGCTGTTCCTGGCGCTCGGCGTGGTCGACGACTTCGGGGTGTTCCTCTGGCTGGCGTCCTCGCTCCTCGGCGAGAGCGGCCGCTACGTCGACTGGGAGCGCAAGCGGATGGCCATCTCCCCCGAGGTGGACCTCAACCGCCGCCACGCCTGAGCGCGGCGGTGAATTCCGCTCCGGATCTCGGCCGGCCACTCCGGAGGCGTAACGGAGAATGAGGCTTTTCTAGATCTCCTCCTGGCGGAGCCAGGCTCTCGACGGGAGCGGGTGGCCGAAGAGGCGGGCGGCGTTGCCGTAGGCCACCCGGGCGATGTCGGCCGGCGGGAGGCTGCCCAGTCGCTGCGCGACCGAGCGCTGGGTGTCGGGCCACGACGACTCCGCGCGGGGGTAGCCGCTCTCCAGGAGCACGTGTTCCATCCCCACGGCCATGCGCACGCCGCTCAGCGCCGTGTCGTCGAGCGTCCCGAAGAAGAAGTTGCGGCGCAGGACCTCGCTGGGGCGTAAACCGCCGTCCCAGGCGGACTCGCTCGACACCGGGTGGTCGAGCGCGTAGTCGGCGCGTTCGGCCAGCATCGGGAGCCAGCCGACGCCGCCTTCGACGATCAGGATGCGGAGGCCGGGGAAGCGCAGCGGGACGCCCGACCACAGCCAGTCGGCGCAGGCGAACATGGCGGTCGAGGGCATCAGGGTCGTGATGGCCTCGATGGGGGTGTCGGGGGAGGGCACGGGGGCCCACGACGAGGCGCCGGTGTGGAGGCAGACGACGGTGCCGGTCTCCTCGCAGGCGGCGAGGAACGGGTCCCAGTGGCCGCTGTGGATCGACGGCAGGCGCAGGCGGGTCGGGAACTCGGGGAAGACGACGGCCTTGAAGCCGCGGGCCGCGTTGGCCTTGATCTCCTTGGCGGCGACCTCGGGGTCGGGGAGCCAGGGGAGCTGGAGGGCGATCACGCGCTCGGGGTAGGTGCCGGCCCACACGTCGACGTGCCAGTCGTTCCAGGCCTTCACCAGGGCCAGGCCGAGGTCCTGGTCGCGGGTGCGGGCGAAGGCCACACCCGCCTGGGTGGCGAGCATGCCGGGGAAGTTGAGGGCCGCCCAGATCCCGGCACGGTCCATATCCTCGATGCGCGCGTCGACGTCGTAGCAGCCGGGGCGCATGTCGTCGAAGCGGACCGGGTCGAGGGTCCACTGGTCACGCGGGCGGCCCGCGCCGACGTCGATGCCCGCCGCGGGGTAGGTCGCGCCGCCGTATCGCCACACCTGATGGCCCGCGTCGGTGTCGACGACCTTGGGGGCCGCGTCGCGGTATTTGGCGGCGAGGCGGTTCTCGAAGACGTCGGGCGGCTCGATCACATGATCGTCGACTGAGATGATGACAAAATCCCGCCGCCTCGGCTCAGGGTCGGGAAGCAGCGGGGTACTCACAGCAGTCAACGGTAGGGCCAAGGAATAACGCCAAACAAGCTGGCAGGTCTCCGGTTGGTATCCGTTGGTTCACGTCACGGCGTGGCTGGTCGCCTCATCCGCCCCACCATTATCAGTGGTTTGCCGCCGATCGTGAAGCTCTCGGCGGATGAGAAGGATCCAGCCGCCGATCGCCACCCCGATGAACAGCCACCACTGCACTCCGTAGGCCAGATTGAGCCCTCCGCCACCACCCGCTTCGGGGGCGGGCACGGGTTCGGGGGCGTTCTCGGAAATCGGCTGCTGTTCGATGAGATCGACATAGCCGCCGTAGAGGGGAGATCCGACGACGCCGCCGAGGGAGCGGTCGTCGATGAGGAGGATCTGGCCCTCCGGTAGCCCCTCGCGGTGGATGATGCCGGTCGTCTCGGTGGTCTCGGCGGGGCGCAGGCGGCCCGTCAGGGTCACCTGGCCGCCGGGGGGCGGCGGGACGTCGGGGCGCGAGTCGGCGGTCGCGCCGGCCTTGACCCAGCCCCGGTTGACCAGGACGGCGCCGCCGGGCGTCTTCAGGGGTGTGAGGACGTAGAAGCCGACCTGGGTGTTCTGGGTGCGGCGGCGGACCAGGAGCTCGTGGGCCGCGTCGTAGGTGCCGGTCGCGGTGACCCTGCGGTATTTGTCCTTCTCCGGTACGGCTCCGCCCACGCTCGTCAGCGTCTCGAACGGCACCGGCGGCGCCGACAGGTTGGTGGAGTTGCGGTCTTCGGCGGCCGAGCGGGATTCGTACCGCCCGAACTGCCACCGGCCGAGGAAGACGAAGGCCGGGATCACCAGCAGCACCACGACATGCAGCGCCAGCCAGCGAGGGGTCAGCAGGAACCGGTACACGCCCTACAGACTAGGGACCCTAGGCGGTGCCCCTGACGCGGGCTCCCGGGCCGGGCACCGGGGTGATCTCGCGCGGTCCCGCCAGGGTGTGGCCCTCGGCGCACCGCAGCTCCAGCGTGACGGGGGCGCCGCAGCCGCGGTGGGTGACCAGCAGGGGCGGGCCCTCAGGGTCGGACTCGTAGCGGTCGCCCCAGTGCATCAGCGCGATCAGGATCGGATAGAGGTCGCGGCCCTTGTCGGTGAGGCGGTATTCGTCGCGCTGGCGCTGGCCGGGCTCCTGGTAGGGGACCTTGCGCAGCATGCCCTCGTCGACGAGGCGGGTGAGCCGGGCGCTCAGGACCTGGCGGGGCGCGCCGGTGCCGGCCTGGAGGTCGGCGAAGCGGCGGACGCCGTTGAAGACCTCCCGCAGCACCAGAAAGGTCCACTTCTCGCCGACGACGGACAGTGTGCGTTCGATGGAGCAGTTGTCCAGGTGGAACGCACTTCGCGGCAGGACGTCCATGGCAGGCATCGTAAAACATCACCTTCCCTGTCAGCTGAGTCTACTTGACAGACCCAGATGGGCAAGAAACGCTGAGTTCATGCAGAGAACTCAGGTGGAGATCCGGCCGACCGGGCCGGACGACGCGGACGGGGTGCGCAAGTTCCTGCTCGACCTCTCGCTGCACACGCAGACCCGCCGCTTCTTCGCCGGGCTCACCCGGCCCAGTGCCACGCTGGTCGGGTCGATGCTGGCCAGGGACGACCGCCGCGACGCCCTCCTCGCCCTGGCCGACGACCGGGTCATCGGCCATGCGATGGCCTACCGGAAGGACGACGAGGCCGAGATCGCCGTGGTGGTCGCGGACGAGTGGCAGAACCAGGGGATCGGTTCGCGGCTGATCAGGGAGTTGCTGGACCGGGCGGCCGGGACCCGGTGGCTGACCATGGACGTCATGGGCGAGAACCGGAGGGTTCTGTCCATGATCAACCGAGCCTGGCCGGACGCCGTGATGGCCGTCGAACACGGCTCGGTTCAGGTCAGAACAGGTCTCGCATTTGCAGAACAAAGCTCTGTTAGGCCACCATTGGTGGTGTGAAGAGCGCGAAGATCGGTCGAGACGGGCGAACCCGGATCATGGACGGCGCCCTGCGCCGTTTCAGCCAGGACGGCGTCTCCGCCACCACGCTGGCCAGCCTCCGCGAGGAAAGCGGCGTCAGCGTAGGTAGTTTCTATCACCATTTCGCCAGCAAAGAGCACGTGTTCGGGGTGCTCTACGCCGAAACCCTGGCGATGTACCAGGAAGCGTTCATCACCCGACTTCTCGCCAACGAAGAGGCCCGCGGCGGCATCGAGGCGGTCGTCGCCTTCCACATGGAGTGGTGCGGCGAACACCCCGAGCGGGCCCGGCTGCTGATCAGCGAACGGCCGCCCCGCCGCGAGGAGCCCGGCGGCGCCGAGGTCGCCGAGTCGCGGCGGACCTTCTTCCGCCAGGTCGCCGACTGGTGGCGGCCCCACATGAAAGACGGTCGGCTCCAGAACGTCCAGTCGACGATGTGTTACGTACTGTGGCTCGGCCCGGCCCAGGAGATGTGCCGCCTGTGGTTCGCCGGGGCCCACCAGCCGACCGACGAGGAGATCAGGGCGCTCGCCGAGGCGGCCTGGGCGAGCCTGCGCGGCTGACGATCCAGGCCAGCTTGTTGAGGGAGATCTCCAGCCGCAGGTCGTGGCGCTGACGCCGCATCCCGGGCACCGCGATCGTCCGCTGCACGGCGTAACGACCTCGCGCCGGGTAGCCGAACCCCAGCTCACCCGGCAGGACCCGGAGATCGTCGCGGTTCCCGCACGACGGGCAGGTCCACGAGACCAGGTCACGGCCCCGGTTGTAGTCGTGGCACGCGCGGAAGTAGTCGTCGGGCCGGAATCGCGAGCCGCAGGCCAGGCACGGTAATAGCACGGCAAACTCCCCGATGAGGTTGTCCGGGTCATACGCCCGCCTGCTTGACCGCCACTTGCAAAGCGCTTACGGCGCTAGATTGCTCTGTGTGGACGCACCATCTGACCTGCTCGTTCGGCTCCGCGACCGGTTCCTGGAAGCCGGCTACACGATCGACGGCGTACGCGAACGGCTCGGCGACACCGCCGCCTCGGCGCTGGCTCGGGAGGAGCTGGTCCCGGCGCTGCGCGCCACCCGTGACGGCGACTCGCTGGGGACCCTGATCCGCTTGTGGTGGCTGGGGGTGCCGGTCAGCACGGCCGCCGCCGACCTGCCGCTCCACGAGCTGCTGCGCAGCGGGCTGCTGATCAAGGTGGGTGACACCGTCCAGGCCAACGTGCACATCCAGCCGTGGGAGACCGGCGGCTATGTGGTGTCCGACCGGAAGGTCCGGCCCGGTGACCCGGCGCTGCGGCGTGACCACGTCGTGGGGGCGGGCGGGGCGTCGGCCAACCTCGCGCAGCTTGTTTCACGTGAATCCGTCGACCGGGCGCTCGACCTGGGCACCGGCTGCGGGGTGCAGGTGCTCCATCTCGCCGGCCGGGCGAGCGAGATCACCGCGACCGACGTCAACGCGCGGGCGCTGCAACTGGCCCGGCTGAGCTGGGGGCTCTCCGGGGTCGCCGAGGTCGAGACGCGCAAGGGATCGATGTTCGACCCGGTCGGCGGGGAGCGCTACGACCTGATCGTCTCCAACCCGCCCTTCGTGATCTCCCCCGCCGGGCGGCTCACCTACCGAGAGACGGGTTACCGGGGCGACGAGTTCTGCCGCGACCTCGTCCGGCAGGCGCCGGCCCATCTGACCGCCGGGGGCACCTGCCACCTGCTGGCCAACTGGCTCCACGTGCGCGGGGAAGACTGGCGCGACCGCGTCGGCGGCTGGCTTTCCGGCACCGGCTGCGACGGCTGGGTGGTGCAGAGAGACGTACAGGATCCGGCCGAATACGTGGAACTGTGGCTGCGCGACGCCGCCGAGCAGGGCACCCCGGCCTATCGCGACCGCTACGACGAATGGCTGGAGTGGTTCGCGGAGCAGGAGGTGGAGGGCGTCGGGTTCGGCTGGATCACCCTCAACGACTCGGGCTCCCTCGATCCGGTCGTACGGATAGAGCAGCTCACCCACCAGGTCGAGCTCCCCGTGGGGGGCTACGTCGACCGGGTCCTCGACGCGATCACCACCGCCCACCGGCTGAGCGACGACGACCTCCTCCAGGCGGCGCTGACCCTCGCCGACGGCGTGCTCGAAGAGCGGGTCGGGCAGCCGGGCGCCGACGACCCGTCGGTGATCCGGCTGCGGCAGACCCGGGGGCTGCGCAGGACCGCCGACGTCGGCACGGTTGAGGCCGCGCTGGCCGGGGTCGTCGACGGCGAGCTCACCACCGGCGCGCTGCTGGGCGCCATCGGCGAGCTCATCGGGAAACCCGGGCTGACCGAGACCGAGAGCGTGCGCCGGCTGATCGCCGAGGGGTTCTTCGCAATCGGGCGTTGATCGATCGTCAAGCGCCGTGGGAGATGGTGATCTCGGGCGGAGAACCCGGGGGTAGGGACTCCGCCCAGCCCGGCCGGTCGTTTCAGAGAGGCGGCTGGCGATCACCAAGGCGCAGGCGTGGACGGCTATCGGGCCCCCCAGCGCGCCGGGTGAGAGCAGCGACCGGCCGGGCTCACCTGCTTTTCGAGGCAGATTCACAGCGCGAGCCACGGCCGGCCTTCGGCCGTCCGCGTCTCACTCTCCACGCCGAAGGGAACCCAAGTGATCAATCACGTCCGGATGACCAGGCTCGACGACGACCTAGGTCTCGACGCGATCGCTGAGCAGCTTTCTTACGTCATCCGCCTCAGCGGACCCGAGCCGGATGAACAGGTCGAGGGCCTTCTCTAACGCGTCGCGGCTGCGCGTGCGGCTGCCGAGCCCGCGCAGCGCCTTGCCCAGCGCCGTCAGCGACTGCGCCTCCCCGTAGGGGTGGGTGATCTCCCGGCTGACCTGGAGGGCCTGCTCGGCGTGCCGGGCGGCCTCCTGGAAGCGTTCGGCGGTGATCAGGGTGTTGGCCAGGCGGACGCAGACGCGCTGCTCCCAGACCCGCTGGTTGCTGGCGCGGAAGAAGTCGAGACATTCGGCGTGGTGCACGACGGCCTCGTTCAGGCGGCCGACGTAGGACAGCACGACGCCCAGGTGGTAGCGGGCCCTGGCCACGCCGGGGCCGCTGCCGATCTCGCCGAAGATCTGCAGGCCCTGCTCCGACACGGAGACCGCGTCGGCGGCCCGGCCGAGGAGCAGCAGGTCGCGGGCTGAGTAGCTGAGCACCAGCGCCTCCCCCGCCAGGTTGCCGCTCTCGCGGTAGACCCGGGTGGCCCGGCTGAACCAGTCGAGCGCCTCCGGGTGCTTCCCGAGGCGTCCGGTCACCACGCCGAGGGCGTTGTAGATCTCGCCGAGGACCACGTGGTCACCGGTGCGTTCGGCGACGTCGAGCGCGCCGCGGAACTCCTGGTCGGCCTCGGCCAGCCGGTTCACCCCGAACAGCATCCGGCCGCGCACGTAGCGGGCGCGCAGCTTGGTCGGGTCGCCGCCGGCGTCGATCAGGGCGCGGGTGCGCAGGTCGAACTCGCGGGCGAACGCGCCCGCCTCCAGCAGCGGCTCCATCGCGACCAGCAGGTCACCGGCGGCGGTGAGATCGGCACCTTCCTCCGCCACCTGCCCGAGCATGGCGAACAGGTCGTCGGCCTCGGCGGCGAGCCACGCCACCGACTCGTCGGCGGAGGCGAAGGTGTGGCCGCGCGTGCCGATGACGGTCAGGCTGTCGGCGACCTTGCTGCCCTCGTAGGCCAGGCGGTGCGCCGCGCGCGCCGAACCCAGGTAGAAGCCGAGCAGGCGGCGCAGCGCCTGGTGGCGGTCCTCCGGGGTGTCGGTCTCCTCCGACTGGCGGCGGGCGAACAGGCGCAGCAGGTCGTGGAAGCGGTAGCGGCCCGGCGCGGGCGCCTCCAGCAGGCTGACGTCGACCATCGACTCCAGCAGGTCCTCGGTCTCGACCAGGCTCAGGTCCAGCACCGCCGACGCGGCCGGGGTGGAGATGTCGGAGCCGTTGGGCAGCGACAGCAGCCGGAACGCGCGGGCCTGGCGGGGGTCGAGCTGGCCGTACCCGAGGGCGAAGGTGGCGGAGACGGCCAGGTTGCCGATCTTCATCTCGTCGAGGCGGCGGCGCTCGTCGGCCAGCCGGGGGACGAGCGAGGCGACCGTCCACGCCGGGCGGGAGGCCAGCCGGGCGGCCACGATCCGGACGGCCAGCGGGAGGAAACCGCAGGCGGCGACCACGTCCATGGCGGCGGCGCGTTCGGCCGCGACGCGTTCGGGACCGGCCACGGCCGAGAACAGGGCGAGCGCCTCGTCGGGCTCCATCACGTCGAGGTCGACCAGGCGGGCCGCCGGGAGGTCGGCGAGCTTGCCCCGGCTGGTGATGAGCGCGGCGCAGCCCGGGGCGCCGGGAAGCAGGTGTTCGACCTGGTCGGCGTCGCGCGCGTTGTCGAGCAGCACGAGCATGCGCCGGTCGCCCAGCAGTGAGCGGAACAGCGCGGCCCGGTCGGCCAGGCCGTCGGGGATGACGTCGACGGGGATGCCGAGCGCGCGCAGGAACGCGGCCAGCGCGGTCTCCGGCGGGGTCGGTTCGCGGCCGTATCCGCGCAGGTCGGCGTAGAGCTGGCCGTCGGGGAAGGTGTCGTGCAGCAGGTGGGCGACGTGCACGGCCAGGGTGGTCTTGCCGACGCCGCCGATGCCGCAGATGGCCGCGACGGGGACGCCGTCGGTGGCTGACAGCAGGTTGAGCAGCCGGTTCACGAGCGTCTTGCGGCCGGTGAAGTCGGTCACGGCGGCCGGGAGCTGCGCGGGCTTGGGCATCTCCACGACGGGCTGGGGCTCGGCGGGTTCGTCCACGGGCTTGGCCGTGGGCCGGACGAACGCCAGCGCCGGGTCGGCGGCCAGGATGCGGCGGTGCAGTTCGGTGAGCTCGGAGCCGGGGTCGATGCCGAGCTCCTCGACGAGGGCGTTGCGGGTGTCGGTGAAGACGGCGAGCGCCTCGGCCTGCCGGCCGCAGCGGTAGTAGGCGAGCATGAGCTGGGCGCGCAGGCGTTCGCGCAGCGGGTGGTCGTCGGTCAGCACCATCAGCTCGGAGATGACCTCGGCGTGCCGGCCGAGCTCCAGGTCGAGGTCCATCAGCGTCTCGACGGCGGCGATGCGGCGCTCCATCAGGCGCTCGCGCTGCGATTCGGCGTAGGGGCCGACCGCGCCGGCCAGCGGCTCGCCGCTCCACAGCGACAGCGCCTCGCGTAAGGTCCCGGCGGCCCGGTCGAGCTGCCCCGCCTTGCGGGCGGACTCGCAGGCGTGCGCGGCCTTCTCGAATCTGCCCAGGTCGAAGGCGTCGTCGGGGAGCCGCAGCGCGTAGCCCTTGCCGACCGAGGTGAGCAACTGCGGTGGTGTACGGGGAGAGCGGTCAGGCTCCAGCGCCGTGCGCAACCGGGAGACGTAGGTGCGCAGCGCGCCCAGCGCCCGGGGCGGCGCGTCCTCGCCCCAGACGGCGTCGATGAGTTCGGTCGGGGTGACCGCGCGGCCCTCGCGGAGCAGCAGCATCGCCAGGATGGACCGCTGCAGCGGGGTGCCGAGGTCGAGCTCGGCGTCGTCTCGCCAGGCTCTGACGGGTCCGAGTACCGCGAAGCGGAGCTGACCAGACATCAGACGCCCTCTTTGTACCTATCGGAAAGATTTCGATCGAAATGAGACAAGGGCGCCTTACGGCCACGTACCCTATCTTCTTGGCGCAACCCTGTCAACCTAGCCTTCAAGATCATCCGCCCTAGCTCTCTCGGATACCAGAGGAAAGTTATGGGTCTGTGATGTTTAGATAGTTGTGATCATGGAGACATTACTATCTAACTACTTATGTATTAGATAACTAAGGGCAGCCTTACGGGCTGCCCTATGGATAGATGAATAGCAATAGATAAGGCCAACGGCACTGAGCCGTTGGCCTCTCTTTGTATCTATCGCTAGGACCGCTCCAAACAGCGGGAAGGGCCAGCGATTAACGCCGGCCCCCCAGCTCCCAGCGCTGTGTGTGAGCACCACACTAGATCGTTTTAGCCTTCCAATCCAGCAAATTCGGACGACAAGTTTATGTCTGCACCAAACTCTCAGCTTCGACTACCCATAGTGACAGTAAGTGCACTTAGAGAAGTTATAACTTCCGTCCGAAACTGTGTCTCTGTCAACTTGACCTAAGCCGAAACACGGGCATAGCCTTGCATCACTCGCTCCCCAGACCAGGGGCAACACCTCTCGACCGGTGCGCGCGTACAGCCCGCCCCTGTATCGGGGGCCTGGGGGGCGAGACATAGACTTTGATACTTCTGCATGGTTGCGTGTTTGACTTCAAGCTATGGGGGCATGAAGGAATACATAACTATGCTTACGGGGGCTTGACCATATGCCGGCAACTGCCGGGGCACTTTTGGTGCCCCACCTCTCCCACTCCACTTTGGGCTGTCATTCGAGTTGCCCGAAGAGCTTCTACCTAAAGAAGGTCGCGAAGCTTCCTCAGGTTCCGTCGATGGCCGCCGTTGGCGGCAAGGCCGCTCATAGCCTGATCGAGTTCTGGGATCTCGAAGGCGGGCCCTCATGGTCCATTGAGGACTGGGAAGACGAAGCAAGTGCCGTGCTGGACGCTGAGGTTTCTCGGACGGAGACCGAGAGCGGAATCCCCATGGATGAGTGGCGGGTTTCAGGTCGAGCCACCAAGGCGCGGCCCAACAAGGAAGACATCGAGTGGTGGCGTGCCGAGCTACCCAAGATGGGCCAGATGTACGCCGAATGGCGCGAGAAGACCGCATGGGAGATCTGGATCACACCCGATGGCGAACTGGCCGTCGAGCTTGAGATCAAAGTTCCGCTCCCTGATGTGGAAGTGCCGTTTCTCGGCTACATCGATCGCGTCTTTGTCGAGCCCGACACGGGCGCCCTGGTGGTCTGGGATGCCAAGTTCGGCTCACAGTCGCCTGAGGATCTGGTGCAGCTCTCGCGATACCGGATGGGCCTGGAGCTTCGCTACGGCGTTCAGGCGCAGTATGGGGCGATCTACAAGGGTCGCACGGGCGACCTGATACCGATCTTCAAGGACGGCAAGACGCTGATGCCCCTCAGCCACCTGTCGTCCAGCATCGTGGCCGGCGACATCGAAGCCCAGTGGCGACTCATACAGACCGGCGCATACCCGGCATCCCCCGGCCGGCATTGTTCATGGTGCGACGTGCGAAACAGTTGCACTCACGCCAAGGGGCGCGACGCATGGAAGCACGATCCGAGCCATCCCGGCTACAAGCCGTCGGCTCTGACTCTGGCGGCATAGCCCGCCTGGCAATCCTTCGGCGGAGCTCTCGGCTCCGCCTTGAAGCCGATAAGGCTTTTCGTCTACTTGCCCGCGATGATTCGCGGGATTCTCGCCGTTTCGGCATCTCTTAAACACCAAAGAGCCACCCCATCCGCCCGCTAGCGCTTTAAGGGTGGCTCTTTGGCTTCGACCTCGGAACGCTTTCAGGTGTTCCGCTGTTTCCCCCTAAGGATAGCATTATGGATTACGGTATCCAAGCTTCTCTGCGTAAGGGCGAAGATCCCCTGATCAACGTTCGCGGCGCGAACGCGGCAGAGTTCGAAGAGAACCTTGACTTCGTCGCCGGGAAGCTGGAGAAGATCAAGGCGGTTGCCGCAGACCTGAACACGGTTCCGACTGGCGTTGGTCTGATCGAGCAGGAACTTGGTGGCCAGACGATTGCCGAGATTCCCACGCCCGGGTATCCGCCTGCGCAGCCTCAGCAGTGGCCCCAGCCTCAGCCTGTGTGGAATACGCCTGTTCCGCCTGTCGCTCAGCCGGCACCGATGATGAGCACCTATTGCAGCCGATGCATGACTGCTCCGGTGTGTAGCACCTGCGGTCAGGGTGCCAACCCTTCTCCGAAGAGTGTAAAGAACGGTCAGTATCACATCCACGAATGCCCGACCGGCAACAGGGACCACAAGGGCCAGTGGTGCAACCCGCCTAAGGGTTAAAGGTGCTGGCTCTTCATCGCAGCCTTGATGGAGAGCAAAGCCGGGGTGAGGCGCTTCCTCCCGTGTGGCCATCCATGGAAGCCGCACAAGTACGTTTCTACCGGTCGGCTCTTCATATGTCGGTCGGCCGCCCGGGAGGCGGCAAATCCATCTTTGGTCTGAATCACGCTATCAAGGTGCGCGTTCCCACGCTCTATGTCTCATGCGACATGAGCCGTTTCACATTTGCCGCCCGCGCGGCGGCACTTCTCACAGGCGATTCCACGACTTCTATCAAGGAGATCGTGAAGTCTGCCCACGGCAAGGAGAAATACCGTGCTGCGCTTAGGTCGCTAGACCATTTGTTTCTGGCGTTTGAGAAACGCCCTTCTGCGGAAGAACTGGAAGACATCATTGATGCTTTCCGGGAGCGATGGGGAATTCCGCCAGAGCTCATCGTGATCGACAACATGATGAATCTCTTGCCCAATGCGGCCGACGAATGGTCGGGGCTGCGGGAGATGGCGCATGTTCTCGACTACTTCTCCGATGAACTCGGAGCCGCAGTTCATATGTTGCACCATACGAACATCGGTGGCCAGAAGCTTGACCGGCCCTCACCCATGGATGCGGTCAAGGGAAAGATCGTCGAACTGCCGAGCCTGATTCTCAGTATCGGCAAGACCGATGATCGCCTCTGGTGGGCTGCCGTCAAGAACCGTGAAGGCCGGGAAGATCCCGGCGCCAACAACCCGCATCACTTCCTCTTGAATCCTCAAACGCTCGCCATCAGCGAGCCCCTACCGCAATACCCGTTCGTTCCCTATCAGGCCTCTCCGGCGCTCTCAGCGCCATACAGGGGCAATTCTGCGATGGATCTCATGGTGATGGATTGATGAAGTGTTATTCATGCCGCACGGGTCGATGCCGCGGTTGCGCCGGACTCCGATCGTGCGAGTGTCGTCACAGCAAGCCCCCAACGCTCGTCATTCGGCCGGACGGTATTCCGTCGAGCCTGGCCTTTGGCTTTGATGTGCCGGCCGTTGAGACTCCAGTTTTCAGCAGCCCGGTAGAGACAAGCACTACCGACTACAGCTCTTCGTCGTCGAGTGGTTGCGATGTCAGCTAAGCCCACGCAAAAGGGCATCGCTATTGCTGCTCTAGCTGGAGTGGCATTGGCGGTTGCTGCGCTGCCCCAAAACCCGAAGCCCGTCAGCTCAGAAATCGTTGAAGAAAATGACGGATGCAAGGGTTAGCCGGGGCCGAAAGAGTGAAGACTATGTGGCAGAGGATCTCACGGACATTTATCCGGACGCGATCCCACCAGAAAGCGGACACGTCGGCGTTGACGTTCTCAATACTCCTGGCCTCGCCATTGAGGTCAAAGCCAGACGTAATTTCCGTCCCCTTGAATGGTCCCGCCAGGCAGCACGTAATAGTGGTCCTGGTGACATTCCTCTGAACGTCGTCAGGATGACCGGCCAAGGGCCGGCAGCCCTGGACGAATGGCTGACCTTCACCCCTTGGCGTTTCGCCAAACTTCTCATCAAGAAGGCTGGCTATGGAACGGCAACTCCTTCCCTGGGAACAGGAAGTGCCTCCGCGAATTCTCAAGCTGATTCATTTTGGACTGGAGACCGGCTGGCACGATACGACGAGCTTAGTCGCGCGCTTCAAACACCCGACGGAGCAACCATTCTTCGCGAAATGGATGCTCTCGCCAGACGGTAAGTACCGTTTCGACCAGGCTCGCGTACTGAGGAAAGCGGGGGGCCTAGCCCCCCTCAACTTCCGAGACATCCCCATCTACATGCAAGACCCATCAGTGATTGAGGAGACAGATCCTAATGCTTGCCAAGACTGAGACCCGTGATGTCCAGAAGACCGTGACGGAGACCGAGAAGGTTTATGTCCTGGAGCTGAGCAAGGAAGAGGCCGCGATCCTCGCGGAAATCGCCGGCACTGTGGGCGGTTCAAACAAGACCGTTCGAAAGTTCGTCGACCCGCTTTACAACAGGCTTTACGACTTCGGGCTGGTCAACCTGGGTTTCAAGCGCAAGTACGTTGAAGGCCACCTGAAGACCATCGGCAACTAATCCGCACTGCCCTTAAGGAGACAAGGCAATGAAGGTTGAAGTCAAAGAGCGCCAGATTGAGAAGGTCCAGACCGCGACTGAAGAGGTGGTGATTCTGGAGATGAACCGGACGGAAGCCACCACCCTTCGATCCCTCCTGGGATATGTGTCCGGCTCCGAGACGTCCAGTTGGCGTCGTGACACCGCAAACATCGGCTTCGCCCTGGACGGCGCGGGTATCGAATTCACCTATCGGTTCACGGGTGGCATCACCGGCAAGAGACTGTCCTGAGATGAGTACTCGGGTTGAGCGCCTCACGAAGGCGCTCGCCTTTCTTGAGGCGAATGAGTGGACTCAGGGTGGCTTTACGGCGACCCTGGCTGATGGCGCCACGGCCTATTGCGCCGAAGGCGCATACCGGACGGCCAACGGCTTCCCCGTCACCGGATTCTCCTTCGAAGCGTCACCGGATCTCTCCTTCTTCCGTGAGGTGACTCCGATCGGTGAAGCCCTCTGGGAATTCAACGACGACGAGACCAGGACCAAGGATGACGTCGTGGCCCTCTTTGAGAAGGCTATTCAGAAGGCCAAGGAGGAAGCCGATGGATGAGATTATTGCTCTTCTCAAGACGGGCCGTCGGCGGCTTACCGAGGGGGGTTGGATTCAGGGCGCCTTTGAGGCCGGCGGCAAGTATTGCTCGCTCGGATCTATCCGCGCGGTCCCTCACGTCTTCCTGAATGCGCGCACGGGCGAGTTCGCCGTGTACTGGGCAGCCCGGAACGCTCTTCACGCGACCCTTGAGAAGCGCGATCAGCTCCCCGCCCACGATGATCTCGGGTTCGGCGGAAGCGTCGCCTGGTGGAATGACCGGCCTGAGCGCACCAAGGAAGAAGTCATCCAGCTTTTCGACGAGACGATTGAAAGGCTTGAGCGTGGAAGCGCAGACTAAGAAGACTTTCAATCTGGGCCGAGGTGGGCTAGCCGAGATCCGCGGTGGGGTTCCGTGCTTCTGTGCGCTGGGAATCGTGGCCCACGAGAGAACCGGAAAGTCCTTCGAAGAGATCAAGGCGAAGCCGGATTACGGCAGCCTGATCAACAGCACCGACGTGATCAAAATGGCAGAGGCCATTTGGGGTTCTGCCGAGGCTGCCAAACGGTATGGCTCCAGCGCTGCCGAGTTGGTAGAAGAAGCGAACTTCTCATACTCCGACGTCTACGGCCCCAACGACAGTTGGGCATCGGTCCATCTGATTCAGGCCGCGCTCAAGGCTGTTGGCATCGACGTCGATCTGATCGACATGAGGAGATATCCGAGTGGAAACAACTACTGATCCGGCTCTAGCTCAAGGCGTCGCTCAGTACGTCGCCTATCGCCGGCACGTCGGCAAGCTTGCCGATCGGATCAACGATCAGCTTTCACTCCTCACCCCGGGCAATCCCGGGGACTGGGAGATTCTCCGCACCGTTCGTGCGCTCTTGGACGAAATCCCCATCCTCCCCGAAGGAGCAAAGTAATGACTGACTATGTTTCTCGCACTCCCGTGAAGGCTCACCTGGTGTCCGACGCCACCACCAAGGCAGAGCTTGCCGCGGTCGTCGGCCTTGAGCACGTCAAGGGTTGCTGTGGCGTGACCGATCACGGCTACCAGGTCCGCTCGTCGCAGGGCGCGACGTGGCGCTATGCGGGCACCGGGATGTACGTCGTGAAGGATGGCGGCAAGGTTGACATTATCGGTGTCAACACGTTCGAGCGGATGTACAAGCCGGCCGCGTCGGCCGCCAAGAGCGAGACCGCGAAGAGGGACCTCAAGGTCTGGCGTGATCTTCAGGATGACATTGCCAGCGTCCGGCAGGACCTTCAGACCGCCACCGATGACCGGCGAATTGCCGCGAATCGTCTTCGGGATTCGGCCGGCAGGCCGCAGGGATGGAACGAGACTCCGGAGCAGGTCACTGCCCGCATGGCTGAGGCTCACGCCAACACCCTGGATTTCCTTCTCGATGACCTGAGGAGCGTGGAGAAGGGCCTTGGAAAGGCTATTTCTGCACTACGGGATTGACGCCCCGAATAGGTCAGGGGAGGCGACCATGTGTTGTCCCTTCCCTGACCATCCGGAACGCAGAGCAAGTTTCTCTGTGAATTCCGACAAGGGTGTATGGGTGTGCTACTCCTGCCCCGGGGAACCCCGGGGTGGGGGGGCCATCCAATTCATCATGCGGATGGAAGAAATCCCCTATGAAGCAGCTAAGCAAAGGGCTACTGAGATCCTTGGAAGAGGCTTCCAGGCGCCACGAAATGACGCTGATGGAGAGTCCGGAAGCTCTCTCCTACCTGCATGGGCGAGGGCTAAGCACGGCCTCAATCGACCGGTTCCGGCTCGGAGTCGTCGGCCCGGAAGCCGACGCTGAATATCAGCAATACGTTGGCCGGCTGACAATCCCCATCATCAAGGCTGCCGGGATTGTCGCCTTCAAGTACAAGTGCATCCGTGATCAGTGCATGGCCGACAAGACCGTCAGCCCGTGGGATGAGCACCACGAAGGCCACGCGAAGTACCTTTCCGGGGATTCCCAGGCTCTCTACAACGTGGCCGCGTTGGACAATGAGCTTGGATTCCTCGCCATGGTTGAAGGCGAATTTGACACGATGATCATGGAGCAGTGCGGAATTCCCACGGTTGGATTGCCGGGCACCTCCGGATGGTCCAAGGGTAAGACCGCGTGGAAGCTGCTCTTGAAGGATTTCAGGAAGATCTACATCGTGCCCGACAACGATTCCCACATGGAGGCGAATGTGGGGATGGAACTGGCGGAGCGCGTGAAGGCCGATCTTCCTCAAGCCGAAATCGTAGAGCTTCCCATTCTGACGCCGGGCAAGAAGTCCGATCCGAACCTGGTGTATTGCGCGAAGGGGGCTGAGTTTATTCGTGGGCTCTGTGGTCTTTGAAGAGACGATCAAAAGAGTTTGGGAGGACTACATCAATGAAGTGTGCAAGTCGAAGGTCCCATGGTCGATAAGAACCGCATCACCACGGTCTACCGAGTCACAGCCGAGCTATCCCCGGGACGGCTCTATTCGCTTCGCTACTTTGCCGAGCGACGTCACCGAAAGCTATCCGCAGCCGGCAAGCAAAACGTCAAATTCGAATACCTCACCGGAGAGTGGAGAAAAGCGGATGACTGAGAACCTGGTTTACGAGCGCAACGGTTACTGGAAGTGGAAGCTCCAGGGTTTCGCATCGAAGGACATGCAGGGCAATGACCTGCCTGAGCGATACACCGTTTCCCTCGGGTCGGGGTTCGCGACCACCACCATTGCCGATGAAGTGTCGTGGACCGAGGCCCACCTTGCGTTGACGCGCTTCATTGACGAAGCGAATGAGGCGATGGACAACCTCATGAATCTTGCGGTCTTCGGTCGCGATGACGTGGAACCGCCGAAGAAGAAGGCGAAGAAGTGAGCAAGTATGTAGACCGCGCGGCGGTCGCCTCAAAGATTGACCACGAAGGAGGCATCTATAGCTGGCTCCAATATGGAGCCGAAGACTACGAGATGCCTGACGATGAAACTTCGGGCGCCCTGCGCGTACTGAAGGAGTGGTGGGGCCGAGTGGAAACCGAGGCCGCCGGCTTCATGGCATTGCTGCCTGAACATTGGAGTGAGGACTAATGAGTGACATCGTTGTTCTTGACACCGAGACGAACAGCCTTCGGCCCGATCGGGTGCCGTGGGACGTGGCGATGGTCACTGTCGATGCAACCGGCACCGTCAAGGAGTATGCCGCCTTTGTCGAGATGACTCATTGGGACAAGGCCAACGCTGACCCGATGGCACTCCAGGTTGGCGGGTACTTCTCTCGCTATCCCGACTTCGTGCCTGGCGGATACGTCGGTCGCGCCTCGGGGGTTGCCCGTGATGTGGAGCGCTGGACGCGAGGCAAGACGATCGTCGGAGCGGTGCCGAACTTTGACACTGAGTGTCTCGCCGCGATGATGCGGCGTGAAGGCGTCGTGCCCAGTTGGCACTATCACCTCCTGGACATTGAGATCCTTGTCGCCGGCTACCTGATCGCCAAGGGCGAGAAGCTCAAGCTCCCGTGGAAGTCTGACGAGCTGAGCAAGGCCATCGGTGTGGACCCTGGCGACTATGACCGGCACACAGCTTTGGGCGACTGCCGTTGGACCCTGGCACAGCTCCAGGTCGTTGCCCCTCACCTCCTGGCGCCCACTCCTGCAACGCAGGATGGGCTGAGCCTCGCGGCCTAGCCATGGAAGAGATTCCTTGGCACAACGGCACGGTTCTCAGGGTCCACGAAGGATGGATGTGTGCCGGTAGGCACTGCTCGATCCACAACCCATCCGATCACCACATGGTGTCGTGGCGTCAGGGGTGGCGCTCGGATCGCGGACTGATGGAGCGGCTTTGCCGGCACGGTGTAGGCCATCCGGACCCTGACGACATTGACCGCAAGCGCCGTGCGCGCGGCGATGACTTCGCCTGGGCGGAGGCTGTTCACGGGTGCGATGGGTGTTGTCGACTCGTCCGCGGTGAGGTCATCAAGGATCAGACGAGCACGACCGAACACAAGATGCCTGCGAGCGTCTATCGGGTTTACCCCGAAGCGGCCAATGGGCGAAACCTCTATGGGGATATCGGCGCAGCACGGAGTGTGGTCGCTGAACGCAAGCGGCACTCAGGATGGAAGCCCGTTCTGCGTGTTTATCGGGCGAAGACCGTATGGGAAGACGTCACTCACGAATTCGTGAAGCAATGAGAGTCGGCTCGGTTTGCACGGGCTACGGCGGCCTTGAGATCGCCCTAGAGGCCCTCTTTGAGAACGTCGAACTGATGTGGGTGGCAGACACATCTAAGGCCGCGAGCCAGCTTCTAGGGGCGCGCTACGGCGTGCCAAATCTGGGCGACATTCGCGCCGTTGATTGGTCCGCAGTCTCACCGGTTGAGGTCTTGGTGGGCGGCATCCCATGCCAGCCCTACTCAATAGCTGGCACGCAGAAGGGAGAACAAGATGAGCGTGACCTTATCCCCGCCTTCATTGAAGCCGTTCGCGTCCTTCGACCTAAGCTCATCGTCGTGGAAAATGTGCCCGGATTCCGCAAAGGCGGTCTTCCGCGGCTCGTCGGAGCGCTGGCCGAGATGGGGTATGACGCGCAATGGACGAGCGTACGCGCTGACGAAGCCGGAGCACCCCACATCAGAGAGCGGACATTCGTCGCTGCTACTTACGCCAACGGCCAACCTTGGCAGCAATGGCGGCGCAAGGCCACCAGAGACCAGGAGAGCCGGGGGGCATGGTCCGACACTGGCGGATCAAGTGGTGTTCACGCTCTCCCCACACCCACCGTCGCCCTAGCGACGGGAGGCCAGCGCTCAAGGAGTGGCACACGCAAGGGCGAGAAACTTCTCTCGGGTATCGCGATTGAGCTTCTCCCCACCCCGAACACCGGCCAAAGCCCTAACGGTCATGGGATGCGTGGTGGCGCATGGGGAAACGGAAGGCAGTCCGGGAAAGACCTTACGGCGCTGGCCGGCTCCGGCCATTGGGGAAAGTACACAGCAGCAATCGAGCAATGGGAAGGCGTTCTAGGGCGCACGGCGCCCGCGCCTACCGAGATTGGCCCGAAGGGTAATCCCCGCCTAGCCGCGCCGTTCGTGGAATGGATGATGGGCTTGGGCCGTGGATGGATAACTGATTTCGCATTCCATCGCGGGGAAATTTTCACCTTGCTCGGTAACGGCGTAGTGCCACAGCAGGCAGCAAGAGCAATCGGAGAGTTGATCGATGGCTGGGAAGAAGATTGTCGAGTCGCCGCCTAACCACTTCAGCTTTGGCCAGGGCGAAGACGGGCGAGTTTATATCGGGTGGAACACCGTTACCTATTCGCCTGAACAGGTCGTGGCCGGCGGAACATTGGCGGATGGACTCGCCGCAGTGCGAGAACTGTCCGCAGACCTGATGGAAATCACCGCACAGATTGTGCGCGCTCAGGCGCGCGAAGCTAAGGAGACCGCAAGTGTTTAACTGGTTCAAGCGTGACAAGAAGGCTGAGCCCGCTCCCGAGCTTGAGGGGCTGGGTACCGACTCGGGCGTGTCTAGTGAGCGCTGGGCCGCGATGGCGGCCGGTGTCGGCGCTCGTGGCTATGAGGTGACCACCCCTGCGAGCGCTCCCGTGGATGAGGTGTACGACCAGGAGAAGGACGAGCCGGCCGAAGAGCCGGTGCCTGTGGTCGACGACGGAAAGACGGTCATTGAGGTTCCGGCAGGTCTGGACCGTGAACTGTTCGGCCTGGTCGATCCCGAGACGGGGGATGTCCGCACGTACTACGCCCTGTCTCACCTGAAGAGCGCGGCGACCCACCTCGGTGGGATTGCCAACTTCGAAGTCTGGGAGGGAGTGACGATCTGGACCCGAGTCGAAGTGCCGGGCGCCATCAATCCCCCTGACGGGGCTGTGTACATTGCCGAGCTGTACTCGACGGAGCCCGTGAATGCCTGAGTTCATCGCGTGGCCGAAGACTCCACGCCTCCTGAAGCCCGTCATTGTTACCGAGAAGATCGACGGCACCAACGGATGCGTGATCGTCGATGACGATGGAACCGTTCACGCCCAATCGCGTAAGCGCCTTCTACTCGAAGGCGAACAGGACAACCACGGTTTCGGGGCTTGGGTGCGAGAGCACTCCGAGGTGCTGGCCGAGACTCTGGGCCCTGGTCGCCATTTCGGGGAATGGTGGGGTCATCGAATCGGCAGAGGCTACAACTGCAAACCTGGCGAGCGCTATTTCTCCCTCTTCAACACGAGCAAATGGGGAGAGGATGAGGGCGTTTATAGGGCTGCGGAGATCGGCCTTGATGTGGTGCCCGTTTTGTGGACTGGAATCCTGGACACAAACGAGCTTCTTCGTATCTCGGCGGCCCTGATCAAGGACGGCAGCGTGATCGCCTCCGGATTCGCTCAGCCCGAAGGAATCTGTATCTTCCACACGGCTTCGAATCGCGTCTACAAGATGACCTTCGACAAAAACTCGCAAGACGAACTGACTCAGGCGGGATTGGTGCTCGCTGCGTGAGAATGCTCGGCAAGGTTCGGGATTATCAAGACTGTTGCCCAGGTCACAGTTCGCTCACCCTGGGAAATCACAAAGGCAAACGTCAATGGGTGCGGATTGTGAGACGTCGCGAGGCGAACAGGTGGCGGAAAGAAGAGGGAAATGACACAGACCTTGGTCGGGACTCCCGACCCTGATGAACAGCAAGCGCTCTTCGAAGTGAGACCGCGAATCAGTGACGTCCTTCGGGCGTTTCAGGAACGCATCACCTGGGCGCACGCCAGTCTCATTGACATCGAGAAGAGTGTTTCTGACGCGGTGCTTGATCTCGACAAGGCCACAAACGATTGCTTTGACTGATTCCGGGTAATTAATCAGCATGTATGCTGATCTCCTGGAAAACAAGAAAGAGGGGGCCAAGGCCCCCTCTTCTGCTATTGACGACCTTTACCCGTTCGCTCAGCAAGTGGCATTCGGATTGGCTCGCAGGTATGTGTCATGCCCCATTGACGACATTATCCAAGAAATCGTGCTGTACTTCCTGGCAACCCCGAAGGTACTCCTTGAGTGGGAAGACTTCTGGGCCGGAGACTTCGAAGATGAGGGCGAAGCCCAGCACATGGGCAACCGTATGAGGCTGATCGCCCGCCGTGCGGGAGAGAGGTATTGCAGGGCGGAGCTGGCCGCGCAGGTGGGCTACAAGCCCGAGGATGAGGCGTTCTACAGCGTCGGCCTACTGCGGGTACTTGTGGAGTGGTACTACAAGGAAGGCTTGACGCAGCCCACCAGGACGCAGGGCGAGAAGGTCTCAAGCTCGGGAGATCCCGCCGCAGGCGGCAACTGGCTCGTCTCGCTACTGGACGTGCAGCGCGGCTTGGAGCGCACACAACGGAAGTACCGGAACAGGTTGAAGTTCCGGTTCGCAGACATGGGCGCGTACAGCGATGCGGAGCTAGCTGCCATGGTCGCCAACCTGGCCACAGCCAAGGGCAAGCGTGAGCGCATCGAACGCATCTTGGGCACCACAGAGAAGGGCATCGGTAGCCGAGTGTCGTACGCCCTGGTCAAGCTCCAGAAGGCATTGGGTGGGTCAAGCCCGTACCGCAAGGACCCCATGGGGGACTAGCTTGTGTCAAGCCATGATCAACTTGTATACTATGAATTGTTCGGCTCTGACCGGTTGAACAACGCCGACGGGCCTCCCGCCCGACGAGGGGATGAACCGCCGCTCCGTAGGAGCCCGAAAGCCAAAAGGCTAGGGTGACCGCAAGGAGCGGCGGTTCTGCTGTTTCTGGACAAATAAAAAAATCCCCCTCCCGAAGGAGGGGGTTCTTGCTATTCAGCAGCCGTTACCGGCTCGACCTTCGCCCTAGGGGCCCTCTTGCGTGCGGGCTTCTTGGGTGGCTCCTGCGTCGGTTCGGCATCGGGCTCCGGAGGTGCCGCCTGGAAGGTGACGACCTTCGCCAGTGCCCGAACGGCTTCCTGTGTGTGCTCGTCGCCCTGGGCGACATCGGCGGGCTTCGCCGGCTCATCCTTTAAGGGCTGCTCAGCAGGCGCCGCAGGCTCAGGCCTGGGCTCGACGACGCGAGTCGTCCGGGGACTCCCGGCAGCCCGCCACTTCTCGACAACCCCCGAACCGATGCGCCCACGCTCGCTCACCTGGTAGCCGTTGGCCCGAGCCCACGCGCGGATGGCCGCGCCCTCCTCCCGAATGGCAGCCTTCGCCGCAGCCGAGCCCGTAGTCGTCGGCCTACCGGCCCGACCGGTGCGAGTGGCGGGAGGGGGGGCCGAGGCGGCAGCCTTCCTGCCCTTGTTCGCGTAGAACTCTAGGACCTTCCGCAGCTCCGCCGCGTTGGCGTCGTTCAGATCGATCTCGTAGTTGACGCCATCGAGCGAGAACGTGACCGTCTCGGCAGCCGGGCTGCCGTCCAGGTCATCGGTAACGGTGGTTACCACTTTCCTTGCCATATCTCCTACTTTCTGCGCTGTGTGCGATTCTAAAGGCTAGGGCCCCGATAGGCCCTAGCGCCTGCGGTTCTGCTCGTACTCTTGCCGTTCGTAGTCTGGAAGGTCGTTGGCCTTAAGCCATGCCGTAACCCGCGACAACGGGAATTCTTGCGTGCCTCGCCTGTCGCCTGGGCGGCTCCGCCCCGTGGGGAAACCCTCCCGCCTTTGATACCGCTTGAACGCCTCTCGGGACACCTGAAACCGCCTGGCTAGCTCCGAGAGGGTTTCCCATTCCGTTTCTGTCATTCGTCGCGTGCTTTCCGCTGGAAGCGGCAGCCGTAGGAGTGCCCGGCAAGGCCGGCGTACTCCTGATCATCCTTTCGTGCATTTCCTTCATCTCGTCCTGCATCTCTCGCACACCTATCCAAATGCAGGTGCCGATGAAGAGCAGGCCAATGCAGAAAACCCCGATGGCGATCAAGGCCGCCCCGATGATGATGTTGTGCACGGCGCTGTGTGCCTTTCCGTTCCGTGCGTAGGGCCCAATGCCCCACGACCAATGGAGAGGGCCGTGAAGCCCTCTCCAAAGGACCTGAGACGTTAGAGCCCGGTTACTGCCCTTGCCCTCTCCCTCGCAATCGCAAGAGAGGTGTCGGCGTCCTCGCCCGTGTGGTAGAGGAAGGCCAGGATATCCTTCATGAGCTCCTCTGCCGCATCGCGCTCACTGAGGCGCTCGCCTGCGGTGTTCTCCTGGACGTCTGAGATGTGGGCTTCGGCAACCCTGAGCGCCTCCTTGAGCGTCTCAGGCATTTCCCATTCCTTCTCTTCGTCTTCGTGTTCCATGGCGCTGTGTGCAATCCCTCGTTCTAGATGATCATCTTCCCGATGTTTTCCCCTCGCCGGTTCCCCGATGATGTTTGGTTGGGACGTTTAGGCTAGTTCGAAGTGGACGACGCGAATGCCCGCGTTCGCGGCACGGGTCACGTAATCCGTGGTGTCTGCATCTCCTTCCTTATGGAATGCGTACACGACGTCAGGGCGTGCGTCTAGCGCTTTATCGGCAGGTAGGCGTTTTTCGACAAGCCTGCCCGCGTAGCGGGGAACATGCTCTTCACACCATCGCCTGACCATTGCGTCAACTCCGCCTTTACGGATGTCACCGTTGCCGGCGTCACCGTGCATGACTATGAGCTTTCCAGGGCGACCAGGGGCGCTCAGAACGCGCCCCATGGCCTGATAGAGCCCCATGTGTACGTCCCATTCCCGCCAAGGAGGCCAGGAACAAGAACCGACGACAAGCACTTTCACCTGTCATCCTGCTGCGCCTGGACATACGCCGTGAACGAGCCATATCCAGTCGACTTCCGTAGCATCGGCAAGAACAGCCACCGCGTTCCGGCAGTGCCGTATGCGAAGCTGCCCAGTGGACGCACGACCAGTTCGGGGATTTTCTCCAGAACGTAATGAGCGAGCCAGAGATACCCCGCGAAGTAGAGAAAAACCACGATCAGTGCTGGCACCTTCGGTGCGAACCACTCGTGAAAGTTCTCCATCACATGAAGTTGCCGATGTAGGCAGGCGCTTCCGGCGGGGTGGTCACTTCCTCGCCATCCTCCGCCATGTCACGGAACGTCTGAATGATTCTCGTCCGGTGATTGCGAACGAAGTGCTTGTGACACACCCGCGAACGCCATCCGCGCACGCACGGCACGATGGTCACGGCGATGTCCCCGACCACGGTCACGGGCTGTTCCTTGTATCCGCCGTTGATGGCCTTCATGAAAAGCCCCTCGGCGGGGCACTCCTTGAGAAGGCAGTCATCCTCATGCTTGTCCCAATGACGGAACAGAACCTCCTTCAGAAGGCGCGCTGCGCTCTTCCGACTGGTTGTCGCACGCGACAGACCAATCGTGATTGAGGGAGGGCCGAACATACCCCCATTCGACGCGAGGATTGACACGGCGTGGTAGTGCTTCGGCCAGATAGGCGCGATGACGCGCGAAACGATCCGGTCGCGAACTTTACGAATACCGATCATCAGTCACCGAGCCACATGATCAGGATCGCCACCAGGGCGAATCCGATGATCACAGCTTCGGCAGAACTGAGACGTCTCACCTCTATCCTTTCTTGATCGCCGTCCATTGTTGCGATTGGCGCAACAAAAAGACCCCAGAGGAAATAATCCCTCTGAGGTCATCTATATGCGTCAATCAGTCTCGCTTGGGAGCTCCACCCGTCTCAGGGTCGCTGACGTAGGTCCCGAGCCCGATCACGGCGTACGCCTCTCCGCTCTCCAGCAGCTCATCAAGGACTCGCCGCGCCGTGCGGCGTGCGATCCCGAACCTTGCGGCCATCGCCGGCTCACCGGGTAGCCGGTCACCAGGGACCAGGACGCCATCAGCGATCAGCTTGCGGAAATGATCAACCAGCGTCCGGTACTTGGGCACGTCGTCATAGAACCGAACCTCCGGCTCCTCCTGGTGGTCACGCTCGCTCACACGATCAACGTATGTGACCAGCGGTGACGCAGCCTACCGGGGCGTACGTGTCGTGAGGGGTAGGCAGGCGTAGGCATCTCGACGTACGCTGCCGCTATGCACACAGCATTGCCCGAAGAGCTACGGCCATACATCGGCCCATGGGACATCCGCGAACGACCAGGAGGCGGTTACATCGCTTACGAGAACTTCCTAGATCCATCCATGCGCAATGGCGCCCAGGGCGACACGCCTGAAGCGCTGATAGCGGCCATGGACACGCGAGTTGATTGGGTGAATCTCTACTTCGGAAAGCCGGGGACAGCATGTCCGTGACCAATGCAGAGTACATGCCATTGCCCTCGGAATGGGACGCCGGGACGCAGGCCGGTCAATGGCTGATCAAGTGGATGTGGCGCAACTACACGGGCCTTCCGGGCGCACTGGTCGGCTCGGTGAACGGCCGTCGCATCGCTTCCATCCGGAAGGAGAGCGGCAAGCACGTGGTGACCTACCACATTCCCGCACCGCGCGGCGCGGCCATCGACGTATCCAGGCATGACACCCTGAAGCAAGGCCAGGGCGCGGTCGGGGTTCAGTGGTTGCAGTTCACCAAGGACATCGGCGCGGTTCGCGCCTAGACACAGACGAGCTCGGGGCCCCTACGGGGGCCCTTTCTGTTGCGTCTGATCGCTCCGAGTCCCTCACGACTGTCCAAGCTCATGAGGGAGTGCGCAATGATCAGCTTGTCAGGAAGTCTGGGCTATCGCAGTCGAGAGGCTTGCCATCGGCGAGAGATGGAAGATAGCGCTCGGCATCCCATCGGGTCTCTCGCCAGAAGGCGACCGCAGTCGTGCCACCTCTGATCCGCTCCCGCTCATTGACTCGTTCGACCACGTGATCTGCGGTCTCTGGATCTGCATACACGCCCCAACCGCTTTCCCGAACCTCATCGTTTCGGGTATCGCGGATGATGACGTAGTAGGCGGTTTTCGTCGCAGGCATCGGCCGTCCTAGCCTTGTCGGGATTGCCAACCCCCACGATCATGGGGAACCTCTCGACGCCAACCAAGAGCCTAGCGCCTACTTCGGCGCTGTAGCCGTCCATCGGTGGTTCTCGTAACAGACCATGATGGCCGTGAGGCCATCTCCGCCGTAGTTGCTGAGCACAAAGCCTTGTGCTCCGCACGTCGGGCAGTGTTGTGGCTGGAAGTTGCAATCAGGCATCGCCGGCTACCTGGCCAGCGGTCGGGATCACGAAGTTGTACTTGACCCCACAGGGAACGCAGAACCGTCGCGGGGTTCGGACGTATTCCTTGCCCTGGAGCTTGAACGCGACCGCGGAACCGCCGTAGGACGGTAGCCAGACCACGCAGACAAGGCACTGCCTACGCTTCACGGGTCGCATCCTTGAACTCGGCCGGTATCTCCGCGATGAACTGATCCACGAACCGATCAAGGTCCACGAGCGGATTCGCGGTCAGACCCCACACAGCATCGCTGACGTGAAGGATGGCCCATTGATCGCCACGGGGCTCTATGCGCCCCGCGAGCAAGGTCGGCCCCGGCGTTACCGCCATGACCAGAAACTCACCGCCCTTATCGGCACGGATGAGCATGTATGCGCTCATGCGCCCACCTCTTCTTTCCAGACTTCGGTGAGCAGCTCATATCGACTGCCCTCAAGGCTGGGAAGGTCGAACCCCAAACTGATCACATCCGTACCGGACAATCCGATCTTCCGGCCATCCAGATTGCGACGTGAGAGAATCTGCTCCAGCACATCGGAGCCGAAGTAACTCATGTCGAGATTTTCCCAATCGATCTCGCCGCGCCAGTCGGCGGGGATATAGATCGAGTGTGCTGCGCTGCGGTCATCCAGGAATCGGATTCCCGCACGAACACGCTTGCGTAACTGTTCCCTGTAGTGCATCACGGCCTTTCTGGAGTGCATTGGTGCTGTTGCTGATCACTCCATTGCATGGCCGGGCCCCGATGACCGGCCAATGGTGCAATGATCAGACTTCAATCCAGGCCCAGCCTGAAGGCCAGTGGTACCAACCATCGATCTCGGGAATGACCTCCCGCCAATCGCGGTCTACGATGTGAATGGAGCCACCCACCCACTCAAAATGCATCTCACAATTCAGGTCGGTGGTGAAATCCCAGACGAGCCGCGCCGCGATGCGGCGACTGAATCGCGGGATCTCCGACCCGTTCCACGTCTCTTCCGACACCTCACATTCGTACTTGGTGGTGCTTCCGTCGAGAGCGACGGCGGCTTTACGCCACTGGGGCATTAGCTACTCCCATCTGTTCCGGCCATACAAAAGGGCACACCTCCCATTGGGAGAGATGTGCCCGATGCACTTCCGGCGATCAAAGGACGATACACGCGCGCCGCAAGCGCTCGTAAATCTCACACTCATCCTCCGGGGTGAAACCCCGGAGCCTTACCGTGGTCTCATCTTCGGTCGGCGGAGCCGTGACGTATTCCGTGTGCGAATACCAGCCCCCCGGCTGAAACGGCATCCGGCTGTACTCCAGGGCACCGATGTTGGTCAGAGCCGATGCGACGACATCGGCCGGGGAATCCAGGTCGTCATCATCGGCTAATTCTGCGTCGACATCGATCACGGATTCTTCACGGCGCGTGCCGTAGTCTCCGTCTTGATCCTTGACCCGATCTCCATCTCCGGTCCATTCAATGCCGTAGATGGTCGTGATCTCCAGTAAACGCGGCATGGTCACCTCTCGTTCAACTAGCCATGCGGTAGGACGCCCATCCGGAGATGGGCGTCCGATGCATTTCTAGGCGTAGATCGGTCCCTTGTGTGCGGCGTAGCGGATGCGAGCCTGGCGACAGCCCGTCTCCCACAACGCGGTGAGCACTTCGGGGAAGTCGGGATCATCGCTGGGGATTTTGATCGTCTTGTATTCGATCTCAGCGCACCACGCGCCATTGATCATGAACCGATACGCTCTATCCGTGGCAAAGATCTGGACGTTACCCGAGAGCGCCAAGAGGCGCATGTTCACCGGGATAACATCGACTAATGACACGTTTCTCCTTATGGTCTGGCGACAAGGCGATCCCGTGTGAGCCGACAAATGCCGGCTTGTGGTGCAACGCTTAGCGACTGAACGCACCTTCCATGAGCATCGTGTTTTGGCAGATCTCGCAGTCCTTGACGTGCTCTCGTAAGTCCTTCTGTACCTCCTTGTCGCTGTGGGTCGTGCCAACGTGCTTGGCAGTGTCCACTATCAGAAACGCCCCGTCGCACTCACCAAGAAGTTCGACGCGCTCCGTGTTGAAATACATATTTCGTATCCTCTCGAATTAATTTGCTGACCCGCAGAGGATTGCCTTGTCGCGATTGTGTCTCTTTGTGAGGCCAACGGGGTTGGCCATGCTGCTAACTGAAGTGCTGGACAATGGCGTTCATGGCGCTCTCCTCCGTGGAGTAGTCGCCCTTGAGTCGTTTCCAAGACTCGAACCCTTGAGTGCGAATCTTGATGTGGGGTGCCCAAAGGCCACCCTTGATTGACTTGGTACGGCCCACGATCTGCGCGCCTTTGATGGCGTCTCGACCACCGAAGCTGTTGCTACGGAATTCCATCAGTCGATGACGTTCCACGGCGCATAGGGTCCGTGACCACCGATTCTCAGACTCGCATCCGAGATCTTGTCGGCACCCACGATGGAAGCCTCTTGCTCGACTGGAATGCGTAGGACCTCAGCCGTCATGATTCGCCATTCGGGGTATGTCGCGACGGCGGTGTAGTGCGTAAGCGGGACCTTCCATATGGCACCGGCGCGATCGTACGCCCGAATGTCGTATGTAAAGGTGACGTCCGGAACTTTCTCGGAACTGTTGTATGCGTCAACCTGTACGCGATACGTGTTCATTGCGTTTCCTCTCATTGGGCCGTTGACCTCACAGAGAGACACATTCGCTAGTGATCACGACCCTTTATGGGCTCACGGGGTGAGGGCTAATTGGCTGAACGTGAAGCGAATTGAGCGGAACGCGCGGCGATTGCCGCATCCATGATGCGACGACGTTCGGCGCTGTGCTGCATGGCTCGGTTATGGCGGATCTCGCCTTTGATGCCGCTATAGACCGCAAGCGGAACAAGGATGATCGCCAGCCCCGTGATTGCCACGATGGCGAGGCTAAGAACGGTAGACGTGACGTCGCCACGGTCGGTCGAATAGGCGATGGCTTCCATCCCGAACGGGAGGATCTCCACCGCGCAGACGATAGTGAGAACCGAGCAGAGAATCATCTTGGCGACGAATGCAACGGAATCGAACATAGTGCTCTCCCTGGAGATCGGACGGAAGCCCGTGAACCCATAGAGAGTCATGATCACCTGCCTTTCACGCGACCATTCGGGAGCTGGACAGAGCCAAGATCGATGCCCCTTGCGAGGCCACCCCATCCCTAGCGGTGCAGGCTATGAAGTTCTTAAGAATCGTTCGCGAGTGCCCGTTTCGGGCCCGATCTACTTGCTATCCGCGAGCCTTTGCTAGGGGCCTTCGGCGCTTTCGTTCGGTGCGATGGGTCAATATTGGGTACCGGTACCCAATCCTGTCAACACAAATTCTGAGATTCTGTTTCATCCCAGTTCATTGTGTGGACGAGTGAAGACCTTCCAAGCGGCTGCTTGGGTGACCAGGAGTCGCCGACAGTCCTAGATGATCTGGATTCCTAAGGTCTTCACTCCAGGCCCTAAGGGCTGGATTCATCGCTCGGTTCGGGCTTGCGTTCATCGCCCTGATGAGGTGGCCGCGATTCCAGGGAATTCGGTGGGATTGGATTGTCAGCACGCTGCCATTCGTGGTAAGCGCCCGTACATGCGCCTCGCCGGCGCACATATCACGAGGTCAGGGCCCATATGCGGTCAGATTGGCTTTCAAATGAGACAGGTGCCTTGCCTGTGCGCCAGGTGGCGCAAGGCTGTGACCTGCGGTGATAGAATGAAAATGACAACCGTTATCGTTCCCACCGCGCATGAGCTGATCTTGACCCGCCGGCTTTAAATGCCGGCCCCCCTTCCCCCTCTACTATCCATCCCGATATTTTTGTATAACTTCACCCCCCTGACCTGCATGTATCTGGCGTTACCAGATCGTTATGTTTTTTGTTTAAGGAAGGTTCCATTTCCTCAAGCAATACATATATAGGGGGTTGATTAATGGGGCGCTGGCTCGGCGCCCCTGTGTCGCCCTGCGGGGCGACGGCAACCACTAGCCAGTGCTTGCCTGGCCTCCGGCCCCGAAAGGCCGGAGCTTGTGATGGCTTCCATCACGATTGATCGGTGAGCCATGCCTATCGCCGCCTCGGTGCGGCGGTGACAAACCCATGACTTTCTGTAGTGCCTATAGAGCGCAAGCGGGGAAGGGCTTTTGGGCCCTTCCCCTTACGCAATGGTCTTGCAGTGGCGGGGCCCTAGCTCCCGCAGTAGCAAGTAAGGCGATGCACCTAGCGGTGCCCCTCAGTCCTTCGCCGGCTACGCGAGCGCAGCGGGCTAATGTTGGGCGGATGATCTTGATCCCCTCACGAGGTTTTCCACGTATCGGCCACGCGCCACCAGGCGCGCGTGATCGGGGTTCTGGTCGAGATACTCATATCCCGGCAGCTCGAACGGATCGGCTCCGCCGATCGAACGGCTGAGGTGGAGCAGCTCCATCGACTCGGCATGTGTGAGGTAGCGCCCCTCAATCGGTTTGCAGCCCCACACGCAGACAAGCATCTTGCTTGCGCCCCAGATACGGCAGATCATTGGTCGGCGGTCGTAGACCGAGCAGCGACGCTGCGCATTGAGCGCGGGGCACTTGGCCCCGTCGTTCCGGACCTGAGCGGCGATCATCGTAAGGCGATCCGGTATTCGGATTCCCGCTTCCGTGATGCGCTGCCGCTCCCGAGGGCTCATGTCGATAGAGCTGCATTCGGTCCAGCAATCCCCTACGCAGTTGACGGCCGGCACTCGGGCGTATAGCTCTTCAAGCGCCGCGTCTTGTTCTGAACGCCGCATTTCTTACCTTGCCTTTGGTGCGCAGTTTCGGTGCCGGAGTGAGCGGGGTGGGTGTGGTTAGACGGCGATCTAACGGGGCGCGCTCACTCCGGCTCTTGGCGTCCGTGCTGGAGTCCGGGGAAGACTCGCACGATGTCGTGACGCCAAGCTTTGAAGAGCCGATGACTACCCGTGGTCGCAGGTGTCGGTTCGAATGCGTGCCCATTGAGCAGCCATCGGCCCAGCTCGGCAGCCCTATGTAACCGCGGTGGGCCACCGAGAGTTTGAGAAGGTCAGACGCATACACGCATGGCAGCTCGGCGAGAACGACGCCCGGCATGCATACGCCTGACCTATTTACCCTCCTGACGTTCCGACCTTCCACCAGGTGAACCCCCATTCGCGCTGGGTTCCGGTCGGACAAAACATACTTTAGCCACATTGCGGACTAGTAATCAAGCAGTCAACCGCGTTGGAATTGCCAAGGCCAAGGAACTGGTATTAGCCCAGCTCAGAGCCGGTAGGACCGTTGCATCCGCGACGGCTGCCGTGGGCAGAGGGCCCCGAAGCTACGAGTACTGGCTTCGAAGTGACGCGGATTTCAAGGCTCAGGTTCAAGTCGTGCGGGCCGTCCGTGAAGACGGTCCGACTCCCGCCAACCGCTCGATGACCTTCGCCGACTGGCGCCTGAAGTACCTACAGGCTGCGACGTTTCCGCACCAGCTCAACATGATCGACGTCATCGAGAACCGGGAGCCTCGCTGGCTCCATCCGTCGATGCGGTACGAGCAGAACGACCGGCAGATGGTTCTCATCAACATCCCGCCTGACCACGCGAAAACGGTCACATGCACCATTGACTACGTTACGTATCTCTTGTGCATGAATCCGGACGAGCGAATCGTCCTGGTATCAAAGACGGCCGAACTTGCTAGCCAGATGCTTTGGGCCATCAAGCAGCGTTTGACTCACCCGAGGTATGCCCAGCTCCAACAGGACTTCGGGCCCCCTGAGGGGTTCGACTCTGACGACGCTCAGTGGCAGTCCACGAAGATCCTGTTCCCGAGTGCCATCCGGAATCCGGAGGAGAAGGACCCTACGGTCCAGATCGTTGGCATCGGAGGACAGATCTACGGGGCGAGAAGCACCAAGATTTTTGTCGACGACGCAGTCCTTCTCTCCAACGCCTCTCAGTACGCCAGTCAGAAAAGATGGCTGGAACAGGACGTTTTGTCTCGGCTTGGTGACACCGGGCAACTGATCGTGGTTGGCACTCGCGTCGACACGGTTGACCTGTATCGGGAGCTCCGCAACCCGGACAACTATGAGGATGGCGTTTCGCCTTGGACCTACCTCGGCATGCCGGCCGTCCTGGAGACGGCGGATGATCCGAACGACTGGGTGACGCTCTGGCCGAAGAGCGACCGGCCGTGGCCGCGGAGTGATGACCTTCCGGATGAGGATGGGCTTTACCCCCGATGGGATGGGCCTCGCCTTGCTCGTCGACGGAAGAGCATCGATCCCCGTGTCTGGTCGATGGTCTATCAGCAGATGGACGTGTCAAGCGACGCGATCTTTGACCCGAGAGACATCCGTGCCTGCGTCAACGGCAACCGCACGGTTGGCCGACTGAGCGCGAACAACAAGCATCACGACCGGCCAGACGGCATGGACGGCCTCTATGTCATCTGCGCTATGGACCCTGCTATGGCCGGCGAGACGGCCACCGTTGCCTATGCGGTTGATCCGAAGACGCTGAAAAGGTACGTGCTCGAAGCGCATCGCATGCGCGCTCCTTCGCCATCAGCAATCCGAGACATCATTGAGAGCTGGACCACGAAGTATGAGCCGTCATGCTGGATCGTCGAAAAGAACGCCTTTCAGCTCTTTCTCACAAGGGATGAGCAGATCCGCTCCTTCCTTGCGAATCGCGGTGTTGCGATGCTTGAGCATTACACCGGGACCAACAAGCTTGACCCTGATTTCGGCGTGGCTTCACTTTCTCCTCTCTTTAAAGAGCGGATGATCTCGCTTCCTTCCTCGCACAACTCGGAAGGCGTGAAGGCTCTCATTGAGCAGCTCGTCACCTGGCGCCCTGGAGCCAAGGGCAAGGACCTTGTTCAGGACCTTCCGCTAGCGCTCTGGTTCGCGGAGATCAAGGCGAGGCAAGTGGTTGAGCAGCGCACCTTGCGCGCGAAAAGCCATATGAGTTCGAAGTATGTTCCGCGCTACCGGCGCGGATATCAAAACGTCATCCATATTGATGATCTGATCCAGGCGAGCAACGCCGCATAATGCTTTTCTCACACTACACTCCCCGCCCGCTAACGCCCCTCAAGGCCATCTTTGCCAAGGTTGACGAGCTTAGGGCTAGCCAGTCTGAGCGTGATCGTGCTGACGCTGATGTCTTCGCAGTGCGAGACGGCAATATCGACGATGTCTTTCCGGGAATGTTCTCGGAGGACTTTCCGAAGCCGATCATTGCGAACTTCGTCGACATCGCCGCGCGTGATGTAGCGGAATCACTGGCTCCGCTTCCGAGCTTCAACGGCTCGGCGACCAATATGGTTTCGGATGCGGCCCGATCGAAGGCCGACAAGAAGACCAAGGGCATGGCCCACTATCTGACGCACTCTGATCTACAGACGCAGATGTATAGCGGTGCCGACTATTACGCCTCTTATGGGCGTATGCCGATCCTGATTGAGCCGGACTTTGAGGCGCGCTCGCCGCGCTGGCAATTGATCGATCCTCGCAATACGTATGCGGAAGTCGATCGCTACGGTAAGTGCCACGCCTTCACGCAGGTGTTCAAGAAGAGCATTGCCGAACTATGCATCGAGTATCCCGAGTATGCGGATCGCATTCCCGGACCGACCGATACGCCATATTCTCAAAGCATGATCGAAGTCATCCTTTATCGGGATGACGAACGCACGATGATGTACGCGCCGGAGCGGCATAACCTGGTCCTGGCGGACGCGAAGAACACCATGGGTGAATGCGCGGTAGCCTACGCAGAACGCCCCGGCCTTAAGCGCGGTAGAGGTCAATTCGCCGATGTCCTCTGGACGCAGGTAGCCCGTAACCGTTTCGCCAATCTGGCGATGGCGGCAGCCGAGCGAGCAGCCGAGGCACCCCTTGCGGTGCCCATGGATGTCCAAGAGTTCTCTCTCGGTGCAATGGCTCTACTTAGGAGCCAGAATCCCGAGAAGATTCGCATCGTTGGTGCCGATCTGCCGCAAGCGGCTTTCGCCGAATCACAGCTTCTCGACAATGAACTTCGCATCGGTGCCCGTTATCCGCAGACGCGGACGGGTAATCTTGATAGCAGCATCATCACTGGTCAAGGCGTACGCGCTCTAGAGGGCGGATTTGATAGCCAGATCCGTGCTGCGCAAGACGTCTTCGCCGGTGCCTTTCGTGAGGCCATGCGGCTCAGCCTCAAAATGGATGAGCACTATTGGCCCGATGATGAGCGAAGCATTCGCGGCAACCAAGATGGTGTGCCGTATGAGATCCGCTGGAAGCCTAGCCGAGATATAGACGGCGACTATTCTGTCGACGTTTCCTATGGTTTTGCCGTTGGCCTTGATCCGAACCGGTCGCTCGTCTTCATTCTCCAGCTTCTTGGCGCACGCCTCATCAGTAAGGATCTGGCTAGGCGGCAGTTTCCCTTCGGCATCAATGTCACGCAAGAGGAACAGCGCATTGTCGTCGAAGACCTGAGAGACTCTCTGGTCCAGTCTTTGGCCGGCTACGCGAACACCATTCCATTGCTGGCGGAACAGGGAATGGACCCAGCCAGCGCAATCAGTAAAATCGCAGCGGTCATCAAGGGCGCCCAAAAGGGCAAGGCCCTGGAAGACATTGTTGAGAAGGCGTTTGCCCCACCCGAGGCCCCGCCAGGGGCCATGTCTCCTACCCTTCCCGGTTCTGACGGCATGATGCCTCCCGGAATGGGTGCCCCTGGCGGTATGCCTCCGGCCCCCGGCCAAGCCCAGATGGGTCCTGGCGGATCTCCGGATCTGATTACCATGCTCGCTGGTCTTAATTCCAGCGGTGCGCCAACTACTAATGTCAACATCAAGCGAAGGCAACCCGCGTTCTAGTGACTCCCGAAGATATCGAATGGCGCTTTGCCTTTCATGCCGCGACCAACGAAGAGAAGCGCGACGCACATACCAGCGTCAGGCAGGCGCATAGGCGTCTAGCAGACGACCTGAATAGTCGGCTCCCCGAAGGCCGGGAAAAGTCGCTAGCGATCACCAAGCTAGAAGAGTCGATGTTCTGGTCTAACGCCGCCATCGCACGAAACAAGGAATAGATAATGGCTAACGCAACCGCCATCCCCCGGAATCCGCTTCGCGGTGGCATGTGTACTCCTCACGAGCAGACTCCTTGGACCTCCGGTGTTCCGAAGCCGGTCCGAAGTGCCGGCGTCCAGAAGTTCATGAACGTGTCAGAGACCAAGCCGGGTAGCGGCACCTCTGGCGACGGCAAGACTCACCGCAGTATTGGTAAGTAGCAATCGCTAATGGCCATGGTGGGCCCCGCACACCCACCAATCCCGCCCCTGCATCGGGGCCTGGAGCCCTCTCCAAAAGGACTGACGGCGCTCAGCCTCGCATGAGGATTCCTGACGCCCAATATGGTGAGCAATCAGCCTTCCAGGATATCCAGGGTGGCGCTCCCATGGCTGCGGGCGGAGGCGGCCCTATGCCGCCGATGAATACGGGAATGCCGCCTGTAGATGTGGTGCCCTTCGGGGCACCCACCATGCGCCCTAACGAGCCCGTCACTTCTGGTATTGACCTCGGCCCTGGGCCTGGTAGTGCTTCTCTCGGCCTTCTGGACGAAGCGGCGCTCGCTCGCCGGGCTGACATGGATGCGCTCTACGCCTATCTGCCCGTGCTCGAATTCCTGGCCAATCGGCCGAATGCCACGCAATCACTGAAGAACGTTGTCAGACGCCTGAAGGCGTCCCACTAATGAGCTCTTGGACTGATCGCTTCTCCGCCGCTTTGACGGCCCTGCAAGACGCCTACGGCGCCGCGTTCGACTGGAGTACACAGCCGTTCGAAGTCAACACTCCGGCGTACATCGACATCACGAACCGTCTCGGCCGAGTCCTCGGCGGGGTGACCAACGCTTTCGGGAACACTCTGGCCGGCGCTGCGGAAGGCACCTTTGAGGGCGTTGGCTGGGGCCTGGAAAACCTGGTGGCCGAGCCCATTTCGGCGGCAGCCACCACGGCTAGCCTCACCGATTCCCCGGCTTGGCGTCAGCAGCTTGGCGCGGCCAACTGGATGGAAGCCGTCAGCAAGATCGGTACCACGTGGGACCGCGCTCGCAAGATGGCCGACACTCGTTCGGCCGGCAACAGCCTCGCGCTGATGTTCGCTACTGATGACGTCCTGGCGGAAGAGGCTAGGATCTCGGAGCTTCAAGACGGCTTCTTGTGGAACGCCACCACGGGCACGATTGATGCCGCTATCTCCTGGTTCGGCGATCCGACCATCGTGGGATTGAAGGCGGTATCCGGCGCGAACGCAGTTCGTAAGGGTTTCAATGTCGGGCATCGTGCATCCGACCGCGGTTGGACCGCGTTCCTTGCTGGTGCCGGGGTTGGCCCTGGTGTTCAGAGCGCGGATGACATCGCGGACTCCAGGGCCGTGACGAACTTCCTGAAGTGGAAGCAAGGCAAGAGCGGACGGGAGATCGCCAACCACCAGGCGGTCAAGGCATCTGCCTACCCGAGCGTGATGGCTGGCCTTCTCCAGGAGGCCGACGAGCAGACCTCACGCCTGATCATCGCCGTTGGCTACGGCAGCGAAGCTGCCTACCAGCGCCTAGCTAGTCGGCGGGATGATCTCGCGTTCCGCATCGCCCGCGCTGACAACATCCTGAACTCGGCCGTTGACTTTGAGCTGGTCAAGAGCGGCACCTATAAGACCTTCCTTCCGAAGGCCCTTCCTTCGCAGGGCCCTAAGGCTCCCGAGCCTGAGCAGCTTCCGCTGTTCGACATCGGCCAGTTCCCGGCCGGTGAGCCCGGCATGGGCGGCAAGGCCGCCAAGGGCAAGAAGAAGGCGAAGAGTCCGACCGATACCGATGATCTCGACTTCGGCGGGCAGCCTGCCGGCAAGTCTTTTGAGTATCCGTCGATCTCCGGCAATCTGCCGAAGACCGTTCAGGGCAACATCATGATCGCGCCGAAGGCGGGCGATCGGGTAACCGGCCTTGGTGGCATCTCGGTCGACGCTGGTCCCTACATGATGTCCGGCCCCGTCAACGAAGAGGCGATCAAGGACCTCATCCCATACTTCAATGGGCTATCGCAGGCAGACGCCTACCGGGCGATTGCCAGTCTCGACAACCCGATCCCTGGCCTGCCTCCGAAGCCGGCATGGCAGAAGGCAACTGACTGGCAGATGCACGACGAGACCCTAAACGCCCTCGGTCAGGGCTTTGATGAGTCGTCGTCGATGCGCATCAAGCCGTGGCCGATCGCCAGTCAGCGCGCAATGCTGATGGCTCAGGAGGAGATCAAGCGCAAGAGTGGGTCCGAAATGGAGCTGCTCATTGCCGCCATTGGTCCTGGTGGTGAGAACCCCGGGCGTGGCGTATGGGCCAGCATGCAGGACTATGCGATTCGAAATGATCGCGACCTGGCCAAGGCCGATAGGGCGCTTGCCTACGATTGGTCGAGTAAGTCTCTCGCGGATGAATCCGTGATCTTCCCGAAGGCTTTCGGTCTTCCGGTTCGAGTGATCCGGGATTTCCCGCTTGGCGTGGCGCGCAGCTTCACGCAGAAGCGCGCTCCTAGTTGGATCGACTTCAACCGTGGAGATTCCCACGCGGGCTTTGCCGCGTTCCTGAATGGCGCTCGGATCTTCTCGAATGGCCAGCGTGAGACGTACATGCGCCAGTATATGGCTGCGTGGACTCCCGAGGCTAAGCGCAAGGTCGTCGAAGCTGCCGAGACTGACGCTATCAATTTCATGGCCATCAAGTATGGACTTGATGATGAAGCTGCCGCAGCACTTGCCAAGGAGTCGACTGGCACGCGGAACCGTCTCGTTAAGGCGATGACGGAGAAGCGCGAGAACAAGTATGCATCGCCGGCCGTCCTTGACCACATCGCGTTTGACGACGATGTTCTTCCGGTGACTTCGCGTCTTTTTGAGACGCAGGCCGTTAACTCGATGCCTCTGCTCAACCTTGACCGATATGAGCGCGTCTTTCGCGCCAACTCTGAGATCCTGAGTGCCTTTGCGCGCAAGCGCGCGGACATCGGCGATTTCATGGACAAGGCGCATGACGTCTTCTCTCAGGTCTGGTCCTTCTCGGTTCTCATGCGGTTCGGGTATACGATCCGGACGCTGACTGATGACATGCTGCGCAGCATGGCTGCGCTCGGTGCTATGAGCATCATGGGCGGCATCAATGCCGGTTTGAAGACCGCGTTCACATGGGACATGGGCAATGCATGGTCCTGGGGCGATCTAATTCGGAATAAGCAAATCACCCTGAAGGACTCGGCCCCCGCGAAGCGCCTCAAGAACGCTGTCACTCATACGAAGATCGGCGCACTCAAGCTTGGCGCCGGAGCCTTGGCGACAAAGGCCATGGACTCAGCGGACCTGCAAGAGTTGCGTTCAATCGTGCAAGAGGCTGTTGACAGGCATGGCCGAGACCTTGAGTCAGTTCGAATTCAAACCGAAGACGGCTTTGAGTATCGCGGTCATTACATCACCGGCGCCTATGAAGGTGTCGGGAAGCCTTATAAGGAAATTGTCGGCGGATCGTATGACGCCATCGCGCGTACGTCCAAGGAGATGATTGAACGGCTCCGCAGCGAATACGCTGCGTGGGACGTCAAGAATCCGACCGACGCAGACCATCTGTCCTCATGGCTGTACGCCATCAATGAGCAGATCTTTAAGAGTCCGCTGGGTAAGCGGTTCATGCGCGGCGAGACTGCCGAACAGGTAGAGCGCTGGCTGCGTCGCACGCCCGAAGGGCAGCATGTTCGCAAGCTGATCGGCCCGAACGGCAAGGACCCTGAGCTGCTGGCCGGCATGGCTCAAGCCATTGTTGATCACTATGTGCCGGTCCTTCGCGCCCATGAGAATCCGATGATTCTGCGTGATGCCGTGTTCCGTGGGCAGCTTGACGAGAAGATGCTTGAGGAGTTTTTCCCTGACGTCGCGATGCGCCCTCAGGTCCACGGTCCCACCATTGATTGGAACCTGCACCAGGGCGGTGTCCGCAAGTGGATGGATTCAATTGTCTCGAATGGTTTCAAGTGGCTCAGCCAGGTTCCGACTGACCGTCTGATCAGGCATCCCACGTTCCGTGTGCTCTATCAGGATTCCGTGAAGCGTCAGATTGACAATGCGATGCTCTCCGGTGAAGACGTCACGTGGGGGATGCTTTCCGCATTCGAGCACACTGCGCGCGAGACCGCGCTCAAGAATATCAATAACCTGCTCTACAACGTTTCCAGCCGGAGCAACGCGGCCCATGCCGCGCGTTTCATGACGGGCTTCTTCTCCGCCTGGGAAGATTCCATCAAGCGCTGGTCTCAGTTGGCGGTTGCCAAGCCGCAGCTACTCTTCTACGGCAGCAAGATTTGGGATGCCCCGAATAACATGAATCTCGGGAGCACCGAGAACGAGTTCGGTCAGCGCGTTCCGCGCCTTGCGGTTGTCGACGAGCATGGCCGGCAGGTTAAGAGCATGGTCATCAATGGCCGCACGGTCTTCGCCACCTATGATGAGGACACCGGCAAGTGGTCGGAATTCAATTCGAACCTGAACGACAAAACGAAAATCGTTGCTCGCCTGCCTGACTGGTTGCGGAAGTGGATCGGAGAAGGCGCTGAGAGCTATGACGCGGTTCCCATCCCCAAGTCGTCACTCAATCTGATCCTTCAGGGTGATCCCTGGTGGCTGCCCGGTGCGGGGCCACTCATGCAGATCCCGATTACGCAGCTCCAGCAGAAGAACCCCACGGGGTTCCAAGACGTCTACAAGTGGGCTATTCCGTTCGGGCCTCAGTCCTTCGCTGACGTCATGCTTCCCGGCTGGCTGAAGCAAAAGATGAAGGCGAACGAGGGAATCGAAGACCCGTCATACGCTTTCACCTGGACGCAAATCATGCAGACAGAGGAGATGCGTATCCGGGAAGGCCGCCGCACGCGGCCGGCCAGTGAAGTGGAGTTCCGCAAGGAGATCGACAGGCGCACTCAAGCGGCGTACAACGTCCGGTCTTTCACTCGGTTCTTCCTGCCCTTCTCGGCAGACCTGCAAAGCCCGTATCAGTTCTTCATTGACCGCTACCAGCAGATGCGCGAGCACTACGGCCAGGAGGCCGACGAGCGGTTCTATGAGAAGTATGGCGACGATCTCTATATTTTCACCAACAGCCTGAGCAAGGGCAATATCGGCGCTACGGCGACGAAGACCGCTTGGGAAGCGACCAAGAAGCATGGCGATCTGATTGCGCAGAATCCCGAGTATGGCGCTCTGATCATGGGGCCGGACGTCATGACCGGCAAGTTTGATCAGTACGTTCATTCAGCTCAGTTCGGCCAGAAGGTTGGTCCTGGCTCCCTGATGACGACGCGCGAGCGTCGCTCACCCTTGGACGCCCTGAGGGAAACGAACATCCGCCTGGGCTGGACCAAGTTGAACGCATGGATGAATGAGTTGAACGCTGAGGCCGTCGAGAAGGGTCTTGATGATAAGACCGTGGCCAAGGTGCGTACGGCTCTCACGGAGCGTCTCAGCGCTGAGAACAAGGATTGGGGGGACGAGTATACGAAGTCGGATCGCGATGCGATCCCGAAGCGTATCGAGTTCTTCAAGTCTCTCGTTCAGAACGCTGAGCTTCTTTCGCAGCCGAACCGCACCGACCTTCGGACCCTCAATGAGTACCTGAAGGCGCGTGCCCAGTTCGTTGCCATCCTTCAGGCGAAGCAGAAGGCGCAAGTCCCGTACACCCTGGACGCTCAGGCCAACGCTCATATCAAGAATGCTTGGGAGCGCGTTCAGCGCTATTTCGAGATCAGTGACACCCGATTCGGTGACCTGTTCTCGCGGTATCTCACTAACGATAAGTTGCAATTTTAATGGACTGGTTCGCGGATTTCTGGGATAACCTCTTCGGCGGCATGATCGGCTCGGGCAAGTATGTGTCCGGCCGGCAGGCGTCTGGTGGACTCGACGTCGATCCCTGGCGCCCGATCATCATGAGCGTCCCCATCCTGGGGGCATACGCCACCATGGCCCTGGGTGATCCCTCGCCCACGCCTTCGGCGCGGTTGTCGGCCGCCACCAGTCCGGTAGATCAGGAGATCGCCAGGGCGACCAGTGCGCCCGGTGCCAATCCTTCCCCTAGCCCGGCAACCTCTGGCCCCTCGCCTTCGCCTGCCAGCCCTCAGGCCACGGCCCCGCCCGCGTCATCTAATGACGCCGCCGTGGCGCAAGCCATCGCCGATGCCCTAGGAACAAACCCCGCAGCCGAAGTTCCCGGCAATCCGCTCTACGGCAACATCCCTGACGGCCGAGTGCTTCTCTCCACCAAGACTCCCGCTGACGCTCCGCGGTATGGGCGTAGCCCTACAGCTATGCGGGTCTCTGGCACCTGGTCGACGATCGCGGAAGCTATCGCTCAGGTGAACGACTGGGATGCCAAGAAGGTTGAGGGGTTCATGACTCGCGCCATCGGTGCCGGTCTGATCTCCAAGCCCTCGGCAAATCTCGACGACGTTGAGAATCTCTGGGGCGCGCTGGTTCTTCGCACGGCGAAAATGAATGAACGCGGTATCAAGATCACCCCTTGGCAGCTCCTTGAGCGCTACCAGACGGGTGCTGTGATTGGAGGCGCTCAGTCCCAGGCTCGTACGGTCACCTCTACCAGCGTCAACTACACGGATGCGCCTACGGCTAAGGCGACGATCACCCAGGCCCTTCGCGGTGTCCTCGGTCGAGACCCGACAAAGAAGGAAACTTCCACGTTCCTGGCAGCCCTGAAGGCTGCCGAGAAGAAGAATCCGACGACGTCAACAACGACCACCAACGCCGATGGCACGAACGTGTCGACGACCACGAAGCAAGGTCTCAACCCGGCTGCGTTCGCTCAGGAATGGGCGATGGGCCACGACAAGGATGAGGCCGCCGCTTACCAGGCGTCCACCTATTACATGTCGGCGTTCTTTGATGCGCTCTCCGCGCCGGTCTAAATATGCCTTGGCCTCCCACGTATGAGACCGATCTTCCGATCCCCATCAGTGACCAGCTCACTTCGCCCGTGATGGCGGGCCTCAATACTGAGGTAGTTCCCGGCGTTGAGGGCGTTGGGGTGCCTGTCGATCAGGCTGCCGGAATCCTCGCCCCGGGCGTGATGTCTCCTACCGACTTCGGTTTTGACGCTCTTCCAGAACTTCCCGAGCCCGCAATTCCTGACGTTAGCGGCAAGCGCCAAGCCATCATTGACGACGCGCTCACGCAGATCGGCAAATGGTATGTGTGGGGTGGGGAGTCCGACGCGGAAGGCGGCTTTGATTGCAGCGGTCTACTCTTCTGGGCCTTCACCAAGAACGGCGTAGACATCCCTCGCGTGTCTGGAGCTCAAGCGGCAAGAGGCAAACGAGTCGACATCACCAAGCTACGGCCTGGCGATTTGGTCGCCTGGGAGAACAACCCGGAAGCGCCTGGCGCTGATCACATCGCGCTCTACCTCGGCGACGGCTGGATTTTGGAAGCGCCCCGCACTGGGCTCAAAGTGCGCAAAAGAAAGCTCCGCGCCAATGAAGGCGCGTGGGGCGTAGCTATGGATTACTGATGCCGACTAAGAAGCCGAAGACTCAAGCGGAGTGGGCGGAGCATTACGGCTGGACTCTTGCCCTGCTCAAGAGTGATAGCTCTCTCTGGAAACTATTCAACGACGCCATCAAGGGCAACTGGGATCAGAAGCTTTTCGTCAGCAAGCTCAAAGATACGTCTTGGTATAAGAAGTACGGCGAGACGGGCCGTAAGGCCCTAGCACTCAAGCAGGCCGACCCTGGCACTTGGCGTGAGCGTGTACGCGCGATCTATCAGGAAATCATGCAGATGGCCGGCACTATGGGTGTCCGGGCGAATTGGCAGACCTATTGGGACATGGCCGAGGATGCTTTCACCTTTGGCTGGACCAACGCACAGATCAAGCGGAGCCTTGCCGAGTACATCACGACCACCAAAAGCGGTGCCTTCGCCGGCCAAGCGGGCGAGTACGAAGAGCAGCTTCGGCAGTACGCATACAGCATGGGCGTGAATCTCGACAACGGCACGATCAAGAATTGGGTCAAGGGGATCTCTGCGGGTATCCGCACCGCTCAGGACTACAAGGGTGAAATCCAGAAGATGGCCATCAGCGCCTTCCCTGGGCTCGCCGCTCAGATCAAGGGTGGCATGACCGTCAGGGATCTGGCCGACCCTTACATGTCGTCCATGGCCCGAATCCTGGAGATCAACCCGCAAGCGTTGAAGATGGATGATCCGTCAATCAGGCGCGCACTCCAGGGTATCGGCTCCGATAGCGGCGGCAACGCCACCGCAGGCAACAGCACCATGCCCCTGTGGCAGTTTGAGAACGAGCTGCGCAAAGACCCGCGGTGGCTCTCTACCAACAATGCTCGACAGTCGCTCAATTCGACCGCTCGCGGCATCCTCCGTGATTTCGGGCTGGCCAACTAATGCCCTATATTTTCGATCCCGTAAGCTATGCCTACATCTGGTACGAGGAAGGCCAAGAGCCTCCGCAGGTAGGCTCTGGTACGGACGTCATCCCGGGCTATTCGGATTACTACTACAACGCCAATCCTAATCAGCCGGCATCACAGCAGCAGACCGCATACGCGCAGTCTCAAGCGAACGCGACCGTGGTCAACATGGATGCGCCTGGCTATGGCCAGAACACGCAGCCAGCGGTCTACAACACGTCGTCGACTTCAACGACCAGCGCTGATCAGAACGCGCAGAACAACGCTTACGAGTATCTCAAGCGCGTCTTCGAAGGCTATGGCCTCGGCACCCTGGCGCCGAAGATTCTGGAGTATATCCAGAAGGGCTACGACACAGACACTATCGCCCTCATGCTTCAAGACACGTCGGAGTATAAGACGCGGTTCAAGGCCAATGACGCGCGTCGCGCGGCCGGTGTCAGCGTTCTGAGTCCTGCCGAGTACATCGCCCTTGAGCGTCAGTATCGGCAACTTCTGAGTACTGCCGGGCTGCCCGAAGGATTCTTTGACTCGCACGACGACTTCACCTCCTGGATTTCCGGCGATGTGTCGCCGGCTGAGATCCAGGAGCGTGTGACCATGGCGTCTCAGGCGATCTATTCCAGCGATCAGAACTATGTGGCGACGCTTCGCAGTTACGGCCTGGGCGATGGCGATCTAGTGGCGTACATGCTGGACAGTAAGCGCGCTCTACCTCTCCTGCAAAAGACGGTGAGAGCGGCTCAGATCGGCGCTGAGGCTTCTCGGAATGCTCTCGGGTTGAACCAGGCCAGGGCCGAGCAGTTCGCCGATCTCGGTGTTACTCAGGACCAGGCGCGTAGCGCATACCAGACCATTGGCGAGATCCTTCCGACCGCTGAAAAGCTCGGCCGAATCCACGGCGAATCGCTGGGCCAATCGGATCTGGAAGACGAGATGCTTGGCGGTTCTGGCCTTGCCAGCGCGAAGCGCAAGCGCATCGCCATGAAGGAAGCTTCACAATTCTCCGGCTCATCTGGAGTCGGCTCTAAGGCGCTCTCGGGTCGCACCCGGAGTGAATACTAAAAGGTATTGATCAATGTCTCATGTTTCTAGTGTCAACGGCCTGACCGGCAATGTCACCGCTGAGGATGTTCTCGCTTCCATTCCGACTGGGACCAACAAGCGGGCGGGCCGTAGCTCGGCCATGGTTGCTGGCACTATTACAGTCAGCAACACCCTAGTGAAGGCTGGTTCTCTTATCTTTCTCACGCCTCACGGCACGGGGGGCACTGCTGGCTCAGTTTCGGTGTCCGCGATTGTGGCGGACACGAGCTTCACGATTACCAGCACTTCTAACAGCGACACCCGGACCGTGAACTATCTGATTGCGGAACCGGCAGCGTAAGCAACCGGGAGGGCCTAGCCCTCCCCACGCAGCGGGGTAGAGCAGTTCGGAGTGCTCGACGGCCTCATAAGCCGTAGGTCATGGGTTCAAATCCCATCCCCGCTACACATTCCCTGTTCGTCTAACCGGCAGGACTCCCGACTTTGGATCGGGCAACGCACGTTCGAATCGTGCATAGGGAGCAAGAGTTATGGCCTTCTCTTCAAAAAGAGCCATCCACGGACGCTAGCTCAATGGCAGAGCAGCCGACTTTTAATCGGCGTTATCAAGGTTCGAGTCCTTGGCGTTCGACCCATACACAGACCGACCGGCCCTGTGATGCGTCTTAGCCCGGTAGCGAGAGCCATTCATGATCCCCCAATCATGGATGCGGCTTGCGATCAAACCACTTTGGGAGTAGCAGCAAATGACCCAGTTCGACGATTGGGATTTCGAAGACGACGAGCCGGAGACGGCTCCGCAGGCCAAGGCAGCCCCGCTGCCCAAGGAACTGCGAAAGTTGATCCGCGACGCCAAGGCGCGCGAGAAGTCCCAGGCTGAAGAAATCGAGACGCTCAAGCGCACCCTTCGCGAAGGTGCTGTGGCCAGTGCTCTCACTGCACGGAATGTGCCGGCAAAGGTGAAGTCCCTCATCCCCGAATCGGTGGGTGCGGACCCTGAGGCAATCGGCAAGTGGCTCGACGAATACAGCGACCTCTTCGGAGGCCAGCAGACCGCGAATCCGTCCACCCCTGGTGGAGATGTCCCGGCTGTCGCCGTTAATCCCGTCATCGCCAATCCCGACATTGCCGCTATCCAGCGCATGCAGAACACGGCCTCTACCGGCGAAAGCCTCGGCGGAGCCCTTCAGCAACAGTGGGATCGGGTCAATGATCCGAATCTAACCGAAGAGCAGCTTGACGCCATGATTGCCGCCGCGAAGACGGCGCCCAGAATGGCATAGCTCACAGGGGTAAAGGGCCCCTCTTTCAATGGCTAATCAGTATACGAGCACCGATCCGAGTACCCTTGGTACCGATCTGGTGCAAGCGGCCTACGATCGTAAGATTCGCTTTGCGCTTCGCGCTACGCCTATGTTCCGATCGATTGCCGATTCTCGCCCCGAACAGCAAACCAATCCGGGCGACAGCGTCACCTTCCAGTTCTACAACGACCTTGCCCCGGCAACGTCGGAGCTGGATGAACTGACCGATCCCGACGCAGTTTCCATTCCCAGCACGAGTAACGTATCAGTGACTCTGCGTGAATATGGTAACCCCGTCCTCATGACGCGCAAGCTCCGCATGTTCGCTCTGTCGGACGTGGACCAGGCCGTGAGTAACATGGTCGCCTACAACATGCGCGATTCTATCGACGGCATTGTTGGCCCCATTCTCAATGGTGGCACGAACGTCATGCGGCGAAACTCCTCGACCCTGAGGAGTAACCTGATCGCGGCTGGTGCCGGCACCACTGGTGCCATTACCTCTGCCGACACGCTGAGTTCTCCGATGGTTCGGCTTGGTGTTACCAAGCTGCGTGGTGCGAAGGTTATCCCGCGTCAAGCGGACCTGTTTACGTCGTTTCTCCATCCTGATTGTTCGCACGATCTGAAGGCTGAAACTGGCTCGGCTGCGTGGCGCGATCCTCACAACCTGTCGGGTGCCGATGCGATTTGGGCTGGCCAGCTCGGTATCTACGAGGGAGCCCATTTCGTCGAGTCGCCGCGTATTATCAGCGCGACCGATGGCAACAGCTCTACACGGGTCTACCGAAATCTGATGTTCGGCCGAGAGGCGCTCGCGGAAGCGGTCGCCGAAGAGCCGACCATTGTAATCGGTAATGTGACCGATAAGCTCATGCGCTATACGCCGATTTCCTGGAGGGCCACGCTGGGATGGAGCATCTTCCGTCAGGCTGCGCTCATCCGGATGGAAACCGCTAGCTCGGTCTCCCTCTAATCCGTAACGCCTTCTAGAAGGCCCTCAGCTCAACGCTGGGGGCCTTTTTCTATTTGGACACTAAATGGCTAACACCCTGTACGACAAGGGCCGTGAGAAGTTTCTGACCGGTGCCCTGAGCTGGTCATCGGACAACATCAAGGTCTATCTCGTTCGCGGCTACACGCCCAACACGAGCACCCACGAGTTCGTGAGTGATGTGACTGGCGGTGGTGGTGGCACGATCGTTGCGACCAGCGCGAACCTTTCCAGCAAGACGACCACGGCCGGCGTAGCCGATGCCGCAGACGAAACCTATTCGAGTGTTTCCGCAGGCGCTTCCTGTGCCCACCTGGTCATCGCCAAAGACACCGGCTCCGCCGCGACCAGTCCCCTAATCGGCTATATCGACACCGGAACCGGGCTGCCGGTGACGCCCAATGGCGCGGACATCGCGATTGTCTGGGACTCGGGAAGTAACAAGATCTTCAAGCTGTAGGCAATCATGACGATTACCTATCAGTCAATTACAACTGCCACCGCGTCGACAGGCGGAACCAGTTATAACGTGGCTCGCCCGACTAGCACGGCTAGCGGTGATCTGCTTATTGCGTTCGCTTCTCTAGATTCAAGCCTAAACACAACCGCTACCGTATCTGGTGGCACCACATGGAATTATCTAGGTGGCTATGAGGGCGGCGATGCGCTCCCCCTTGCCATCTATTCCAAGATTGCTGGTGGCTCCGAGCCATCCAACTACGCATTCGGAAAATCGACAGGCGATGATGCGGCAGGTGCGGTTATGCGCCTCACTGTCACGGGTACTCCAGTGCTGACCATTGCGGTTTCAACGGAGGTTGGCGGAGCTACAGCCGTAGCACCTACCATTAACGCTGTCACCTCGGCCGACTTTCTTGTCCGCGGCGTGGTTGGATATGAGGGTGTCACCTGGACTCCGCCGGGAAGTCATACAGAACGCGCTGATTTTCGTGTCGGTTCGGCGACCGGTCTTACAATCGCCACTCGAACGGTTGCAGGCTCCGGCGCTACCGGCACCGCCGCGTTTACCCCGAGCGCTTCGACGGGCTCATATCTGACCTCGTTCTCTATTATCGTCACCGAGGCGGCGGCCAGTCAGACAGTCAGCCCTACGGGCATCGCATCGGCAGAGGCGTGGGGAAGCTCAAGGCTGAACCTCCGAATCCGGCCGGGCTCGATCGCCTCCGCGGAGGCGTGGGGTACTGCCGCACTCCAGATGGATCAGACGGTCTCACCGACTGGCATCACAACCGCGGAAGCCTGGGGAGCAAGCGCACGCCTCAATCTGAAGGTCAATCCGTCTGGCATTGCCAGTGGAGAGGTGTGGGGCTCGCCCATCGTGGGCGGCCTGGCGGTAGCACCTGGCGGCATCCCCTCAGGCGAAGCCTGGGGAACGCCTGCGATCCTCGCTCACCAGATCATCAGACCTGATGGCATCGCCTCTGCGGAGGCGTGGGGCGATCTGGATATCGACTTCCCCCCTCTGTTCATCCGCCCCTTCGGCATCGAGAGCGCGGAGAGATGGGGAGATGTAGAGGTCAGGCGCCTTGGTCGCTTCGTCCTTCGGCCTGGTCGAGTCCAGGAGACACCGGCAGCGCTCGACAAGATGCACATCCGTGTCGGCATCCACCGTGGGATCAGCATCATCCGTCGCGTAGACGGCTCATGGGCGCAAGTGCGCTATCCCAGCCTTGAGGAAATCCTAGAGGCGCAGCGCTATTACCGAGGTGGCGGAATCCATCAATTGACTGACGAAGAGGCGCAAGAGCTGGTTGACGCCGGCTACGGGAGCCTAGTCCACTTGGAACCTATCTGATGTTTGAGTGCAAATGCACATGGGTGACCGTGCCCCATCCCCATTGGGGTGCGTGCCAGCAGAGCAAGAATCTTCGGGTCGCCTTCTGCGGTTCAGCAACTAATCCCGGCAATGACGCCACGGCCGATAAGCGGTGGCAGAAAGATCTACGAGCGTACGCCGATGCTAGGCGACAAGGCATTCAGCCCGCTAGCACGAAGAGAGTCGCTGTGGATTATGCCGTCAAGGAGTCCAACCGCACTGGAGTAGCTTATGCCGCTTGACATTCAAGGTGAGCTGAATCGGCTGGCCAAGACAAGCGGACTGGGCGAAGCCGGGGCGGCTAACATCTGGGCCGGCACCAATGGCCTTGGAACCGTGGGCGCGCTCAACGCGCTGAATGGCACGGTCGGGCTCGACTATCAAGGCGTTGCTAATGCTCTGGCCGGCACTGTCGGCCTCGGCATCGCCGGGGCCCTCTCACAGATTCCGACACCTCCGTAATGAACCTTTCTCAGTTGACCGATCGAGTGATCTCGAATCTCAAGGGCTTCTCGGCTGATCAGGACTCACAGACTCACATCACTGCGCCTCTGGCGATCGGTGATCTATCCGTGGCGGTTGACGATATCAACCGCATTTCGGAGGGATTGGCCGAGATCGGCGATGAGATGCTGTGGATTCGTCGAGTCGACCCTTCTGCCGGAACAATCCTTATCGCGCCTTACGGGCGCGGTTATGATGGCTCTACAGCCCGGGATCATGACATGGAATCGCGGATCATTTCCGCGCCCAAGTTTCCCCGGCATCAAGTGAAACTCGCCATTAATGACGCCGTGGACAGTGTCTATCCTGACCTGTACGCGATCGACGAATTTGAGTTTCCGTTTGTCGCGGCTCGGACCACATATGAAGTGCCGGCTGAGGCCGATCAGATTCGGCGTATAACCTGGCACTCTATCGGCCCTTCGAAGATGTGGATTCCCATCAAGCGATGGCAGTTCGATCCGCGTGCGGATACTGACGAATTCGCATCTGGTAAGAGCGTCGACCTGTATCAGGCGCCCGTTCCGGGGCGCACTGTTCGTGTGACCTTCACCAAGCCCCCTTCGGGCTTCACTGACGACTCAACGGATTTCGCCACGGCTACGGGCCTACCGGCTTCGTCCGCTGACGTCATTGTCTGGGGTGCCTGTTTCAGGCTGGTCGGCCTGCTGGAAGCGCCTCGGCTCAACATCCAGGCCATCGAGCAGCAGACCAAGAGTCAGCTCGTTCCGCCCGGCTCTTCGCAGAGCGCGGCTCGGCACTTCCTTCAGCTCTATCAAATGGGCCTGATGGCTGAGCGTGAGCGGCTCCAGAGAAACGACCCCACCCAAGCGCACTTCGGATATCGGTAATGGCTCGTAACTACAGCAACGTAGCGGTTCAGACCACACTCACTTCAGGCATTTCCAACTCGGCTACGTCTCTTTCCGTGGGAACGGTCACCGGCTATCCGGCCGCACCCTTCACCATCATCGTTGATCCTGGCCTGGCAACTGAGGAACTGATTGAGGTTGGCGCGGTTTCAGGTACCGACTTCAATAGCTGTACCCGAGGGATCGACGGCACACCGGCCCAGTCTCATAGCTCTGGATCGGTAGTGGTGCATGGCACCAGCGCCCGGGATTTCCGGGAAGCGAATGACCATGTGACTGCCACGACCAGCGTTCACGGCATCACGAATACGGCGAACCTTGTCACACTGGCCGGCACTCAGACGCTCACCAATAAGACCCTGACGTCGCCGACGATTAACGGCGGCACGTATTCCGGAACGCTGACGGGCCAGCCCACCATCAGTGATTTCACCAACGCTGATCACAATCACACCAATGCCGCCAATGGCGGCACTCTGACGACTGCGGCTATCTCTGGACTTGAAGCCCGGCTAGAAGAGCTAGAAGAAGGCGGCGGGGGCAGTAGTTTGCCTTACGCCTATTGGGGTGCACAATCGGAACAGGCGTCAGGGAACAACACGATCGACTTTGGAACCCCGACCGCCCAATCAGGTTCTATCTGGTCGTCCGGCGCTCCGGATAAGATCGTCGCGCCGATGGCCGGGATTTATCTCGCCTATATTCAGGTTGAGCATCAAGATGCCAGCTTCCAGCCTGCCACTTTCCGGCCCGAATTTACCCACCACGCCTCTAATGGTGGTGCCATCTATTGGTACACCAATACCACGACGACCAACCAAGAAGATCTTTGCCGAGTAGCTCTTTCTGCTACCATCCCCATGGCCGCTACCGACTACCTCACTGTTCGTAGTTATAATATCGGCTTCGGTACAACGCTCATCCCTCAGAGGCTTTCCTTCGTCTGTATCAGGGCTCTTTAATGCCTGCGCCGAAGAGCCTCTTAACGCTCACACTGCCCCATCCGATATACCGGTTGGCCTCGGTAGCGAGTCCGTATCAGGACCTCTACGGGTCGTACGATTACGCCATCGGTGGAGTGCCCTTTCTTGCGGATATCAGCGGGGAAAGCCCGCTGGTTCGCGGAACCGCCGCATACAAGAAGGACCAGTTTGACAACGCGGATGAGCCCGGGGAACAGACCCTAGTCGGTTGGTGGCTGCGCTCTCAGAGCTCTTGGCATCTCGGTACCGGCATCACCAATGCAGATGTCCGGCTTGATGAGACGGCTCAGTTCCGCTTCGCCGACGCTGAAGGCGTCGATCCCTGGACTCCAGGTCAGATGACGTTGCTCAAGGCGACCAGCGCTGTTGAGCCGGGAGGGACGACAAGCCTCTGTTTGGGCTTCACCGATGCAGGCGCCGATTACGTTCTCTATGCGAGTGATGACGACCTGGCGAAGGTGGACGCCTCCGGGGCGTCTACTGCGATCACGTGGGGTGGCATCGGCTCCATCCTCTCGATCACCTCTGATGGTGAGTCGTGGTATGCCGCCGCGGATGACGGTATCTACAGCGGTCCGTTGGCCGGCACCACGGGTGCCAAGCTCTGGACGATCGCCGCGACCACGGCTGTAGTGCGATGGGTCAAGGGCCGCCTCATGGCCGGCATAGACAACGCGCTCTATGAACTGGTGCCCCCCGTGGGGGCTGCACCTCACGCGCTCCCTACTGCCACCTATACGCATCCCGTTGATTCGTGGATCTGGGCAGACATCACCGAGGGCCCTGAATCGATCTTCGCCATCGGCTACTACGGTGCCGAGTCCTTCATTCTCAAGCTGGCACTCGATACAGGCGGGGCCCTGCCGTCCCTCACCAGTGCGACCGTGGTAGCGGAGCTGCCCCGTGGGGAGACCGGCCGATCGATCTACGCCTACCTTGGTGCCTATCTCTTCATCGGCACCTCCCGAGGTGCCCGTGTAGCGGTGATCGGACCGCAAGGCGTGTTGCAGTATGGCCCGCTGATTCCCGCTTCGGAGCCGGTTCTTGACTTCGTCGGCATCGGCGATTTCGTATGGGCTACCTACTCGAACGGCTTCGCTGACGGCACGTCGGGCCTCATGCGTATCAGCCTCAGGGATGTCCTACCTAGTGGCCGGCAGCCATACGCCAAGGATCTCTGCGTCCATGAAGCCGGAACCGTTTCCGGCGTGACCACGATCGGATCATCCAGTCGGCTGGCTATTGCCGTTGAAGGCGAAGGGCTTTTCTTCGAGCATGAGACCGACTATGAGGAGTCGGGCCATATGCTCACTGGCCGCATCCGGTTCAACTATCTTGGCCCGAAGTTGTTCAAGCAGTACAACATTCGAGCCACCCTTAACGGCCCTATCGCTGTTGCCAGCGTGGACAGTGCGGGTAATGAGGTCAACCTTGCGAGCGTCGACAATGACTCGTTGCAGGATGAAGACCTGGCGATCAACTTTCCAACCGGTCCGCAAGAGTTTCTGAGTATGCGGTTCACGCTGAACCGGGGTGAGCTCGACGAGACTCCGGTATTCCGTGGATACCAGATCAAGGCTCTACCTGGTGGCCCAAGGCCACGGCAGTTCATCATTCCTCTTCGGTGTTATGACCATGAGAGCAGTCTTGCCGGCGTTCGATCCGGCTATAAGGGTTTTGCCCTCAAGCGACTGGAAGACATGGAAGCGCTCGATAGCACGGGTGACGTGGTTCTCTTCCAGGATCTCAAGCGCGGAACCGCGCAATCGGTCGTCATTGACCAGATCGAATTTCGCCAGCGCATCGGCCCTCAGCCTAACGGCCAAACGTGGGGTGGGACGCTCACTGTAAGCCTAAGGACGATCAACTGATGGACCCCATTTGGGTCGGTGTACTCATTACCGTTCTCGGTGCTGCGGCCATCGGCCTCGGCACTGTTCTTATCCGGACGATGATTCGCGGTTTCAGGGATTATCTGGAAGACGAGATCCATGCGAAGCTGGTCCCTAACGGTGGGTCGTCTCTCGCGGATCGAATCACGAAGCTGGAGCAGACCGTTACCGTTCTCGCCGAAAAGATCCAGGACCCAGCATGTACGAATCCGAATTGCCCGGATCGATTCCGATGCGAGCATACCCAAAGACCGAGGCGACGGGGAAGCCGTCGCGGGTCATATGGCTCGTAAGCGGTCTCGATGACGCCTATTCCGCGATCACAACCGCTCGCTATCTGAACAGCACACACAAGGCCGTGCATCTCGTATGGGACCCAGAGACGGGGGCCATTGTTCAGATGATGCCTGCGGGCACTACAGGGCCGTACAGAGGGATTCCCAAGGATTGCCTTGACGGTTCTATCACAGTGATGGCTACCGCCCGCCAGGGCAAGCCATTCACCGCCACACCTCTCGTCGGCCTTGACCGGCTGATGAAGTTCATTCGCGGTCATGAGATCCCCGACGTATTCCCCTTCGGACCTCCCGGCCACCAGAGCCGTATCGGTTCCGAACCGGGCCATTACGCCTATGAGACAGGACCCATTGATGTCGATCGAATCCTTCGAAGCTGACTTTGTCGATGAAGGTTTTCCCGAAGAAGTAGAGGTGCCGGAAGGTGAAGACTGACCAGCTCCTAGATTTCGCACTCAAGACTCAAGGTCGGTACAGCCGGCCGAACAAGTTCGCTACCTGGTATGCGAACATCGTCAAGGACAAGGCGTATGCGACGGCCGCATGGTGCGATGTGTGGGTTTCGTGGATCGCCGATCAAGTGGGCGCCACAAAGGACGTCGGGCGTTTCGCCTATTGCCCCAGCCATGCGAATTGGTTCAAGAAGAATAAGCGATGGGGCACCACGCCCAAGCGTGGGGCCGTGGTGTTCTTCGACTGGAATGGCGACAAGGTCGCCGATCACGTCGGCTATGTCGTTGACGTTCTCCCTGATGGCCGAATCAAGGCGATCGAAGGGAACACCACCAAGGGTGGCGTCAAAAACTCTGTAGCACTCCAGACACGCAGTAAGGCTGACATCTTCGGGTACGGCTACCCGGCCTATCTGGATTCGCCGGCCAAGAGCTATACCGTGGTGAAGGGCGACACCCTTAGCGGCATCGCGAAGAAGTACAGCATGACTTGGCAGAAGCTCTATGAGCTGAACAAGGGCACCATCGGTGCCGATCCCAAGCTGATCAAGCCGGGCCAGAAGCTCAGGCTTCCTTAGTCCAACTGGCAGCCCTCTGAGGCTGCGGCGACTCTGATCTGTTGAATGCGGGGCTCCGCCTCCGCGGAGTCCAGGCCGACCGTACTCGCGAGCATCGCACCCCACTTGTCACAGCTAGTGAACGTATCCTCACTGCTACTTGCATAAAGCTGCACTGCCAGGAAGAGGAACGCGCCGATCGTTAAGGCGTGCCATAACCGCATATTGAGCCCCTTGAAGTCAAGCCCGAAACGTGCCTAGATTGTGTAAGCCCGCATAGGGCCTGCTCCACTATGACGCCTCATGCGCAACCCTGGTTGCCAGACACACCAAAACAGCCCCCATCCCAGTAGGGATGGGGGCTGTTGTCCCGTACGAGTTTTGCACACAGCGCCAGGGACGGCCTCAGGCTACCACTAGCGTCGGCGTGCTCGGTCGAACAGGTTGACCACATTGCCAGCACCAACAGCCTTCGCCAGAGGCTCCGGCTCGGGAGTCGCTTCGGTCGGTACCGATGTCAGGCTGGTAGCTGCCTTGCGTTCGGCCACCAGGCCCGAAAGAAAGTCGGTCGCCTCGGCAAGCTCGGCAGAGATTGTCGACATCGACTTACGGACGCCCTTGAAATCTTCATAGATCTCGTCCTGGTCGAGATACGACTTCTCCGTCGTGGCCTGATTCGCGTGACCGGCAGCCAATTGAGCCACCCTAACCGGGCTTGCATGCCCGGCCTGCTGGGCCGCCCGATGAACCGCCGTGGTCGCGGTCTTACGAAGGACGTGAGTATTGTCGCCCTTCTCGTGGGCAACACCGCTTGCGTCTAAGATCGCGGCGAAGTCTCGGTGGGGGTTGGAGATCCGGTTAGCCGGGTTGAGTCTCCTCACTCGCGGCCGGCCCCTCTGGGCCTGCCCAACCGTCATCGTTGCCGGGAAGACGTACCAATCGGCCTTCGGCTCCACGCCGGTTTCCTTCTGGTAGTAATCCTTCCACGCAACCAGCAGAGCGCGAATCTCGTCGTTGAGTACCATCTTCTCGCCCCACTTGCGAGATTTGGTGTTGTCGAAATAGATGTCGCTGGTGTCCCACAGAATGTCTGACCACTTCATTCCGGTGACTTCAGAGATGCGCCGTTCAGAGAGGCGCATGAACCATGCCAAGTAGTAATCGCGTGGGTGCTTCTTGCGCCCGGTTTCGGCGATCTTGGCGAACTCGTCGTCAGTCACGCGCCGGTTGCGTGTGGTGCCGCTCTTGGATTTCTCCCGCGCGGGGATGACATCAACGGGGTTCGGACCCCAGGGGATGTAGGACATGCGCATGAGCCATTCACCGATGGCCTTGTATCCCAGGCGGTATTGCTCGTATGTCCCGTCCAGCCATCCGGGAGACCGCTCCAGGAAGAACGCGAGAAGGTTGTCCCCGGTGAAGTCGCTCGTCACGGGCTCGCGCCGCAGGTGGCCAGCCAGGAACTTGGTGAGGGCTGCGTACCGGTAGCCGTACCCCTCGGCCGTGCTGGGCGCCTTCTTCGCCATCCTGAGCACGGCTACGTGCTCGTCCCCTGCCTTGCCAAGCAAGATGATCTTAGTGTCAGTCATGCGAGATCCCCAGGTGCGCTAGACGTGCATGCCCGCACCCCTGTCACATTAAACGGCCGACTTGACAGCCTGCGATCGAAATGATACGGCGTCAGGTCGCTCGCAATGAGGCCTCAAGGACGGTGAAAGTCCTGTGCAGGCAGGGAGTTCTATCAATGGGGCGTGCCCCGGAAACGGGGTCGTCCTCAAAACCCCTGGAGTTTCCAATGCGTTTCCGTACTGTCCTCGGTGCCGTCACCACCGCGACCGCTCTGACCCTCGGCATGGGCATGCTCGCCTCCGCCGCCAACGCCGCCCCGCTCTCCGCCAACGACTGGGACTACGACAGCGACTGGGGCTACTACTACAGCCACAACGGCAAGGCCAAGGCCAAGGGCTACATCGACGTCTCCTACGACGAGGAGGAGTCGAACACCGTCCACATCAGCGGGAAGCTCTACGACCGCGACTACCGGACCGAGCACCAGGGCGGCAAGTGCGGCTACGTCGCCTTCCGCTACACCTCGTGGGACGACCACGAGGACGACTGGTCCTCCAGCTACAAGACCTACAAGCAGTGCGGCACCCACGGCTACAAGAAGATCGACTTCTGGCGCAGCGACGTCGCCCAGGTCGAGGTGAAGGTCTGCCAGATCGGCCTGCACAGCAGCTTCCCGACCAAGTGCGGCTCCTGGCACGAGATCTACAACGCGTGGGACGACGAGTACGACTACACGGCCGCCTGACCGTTCCCTCGCTTCACATAGATAGGAGACAATCGTTCCAAAGCGACTGGTGACACGTCACTTTGGGAAGCACTTCCGCAGCAGAAGGACAGCGGCCGGTGCCGGCGATGGTCACCCGGACACGCAGCGGCCCGCCCCCCGGCATGGGGGCGGGCCGCTCGTTCCGTTTTCGGCTCGAAGGAATGGCTGATCAGGCGGCTGCGTGCGCGTAATGCATACGCGCGAGGATCCGTTCTCGTACCGCCGGCCATTCGGAGCGCAGGATCGAGTAATACGCCGTATCTCGGACCGTGTTGTCGGCGCCTCGGCTGTCCGCTCGCCGCACACCGTCGAGGTGTGCGCCGAGGGCCTCGATGGCGGCCCGGGATCGGTGGTTGCGTACGTCTGCCTTGAGGGTTATCCGGTGGACCTGCCAGGTCTCGAACGCGAGGGAGAGCAGAAGGTACTTCGCCTCCCGGTTGACACCCGTGCCCTGGGCGGAGGCGCCCAGCCAGGTGTAACCGATGTCCGCGACTGACGGGACCTCGCCCACCACGCCTTTGGTGCCCGGCGGCCAGGGCATGGGGCCCTGCCAGTACTCCAGGTGCATCAGACGGGTGGCACCGACCACGCGGTCGGTGTGCAGCCACCGGATGGCGAAGGGCATCGTGCGGCCCTCCGCCTGCTCAGCCAGAGCGGCCTCCACATAGGAGACCATCTCTTCCCGGCCTGCGGGAACGCGAGTAAACGAGTACGTCGCGCGGTCCTCGCTCGCCGCGTCGACCAGGTCGTCGACGACCGCGAGGGTGAGCGGTTCCAGGCGCACAAGGCGCCCGGACAGGGTGACAAAAGCGGGCATGAGCACATGATGGGGTCTGGACGACATGTCTGGTGCCAAATGACACACGACATCTTGTGGAACCCCAGGTGGAGCGCCCACCATAGCCTTAAAACCGCAGGTCAGAAGCGTTTCTTCGCACCCTTGGCACGGCGGTCCAGGGTAAAGATTCGACAAAGATCGTCAACGCGCCGGAGCGGGTGCCAGGAACATCCCCCTTCGGGCTCTCGACGGCTCTCTGGCGGTCAGCCCGGAGAGGGCTTCCTCCAGGTGGTCGAGCGATTCGGCCACCCACGGGAGCGCCAGCGGATCGGAGCCGTGCAGCGCCGCCAGACGCTGTTCGGCGGTCTCGCCGTACAGCAGAGAGGTGGCGACGCGGACCCGGGCCGAGCGGGGGTCGTCGCCGAAGGCGGTGCCCGGCAGGACACCGACGCCGTGGCGGTCGAGCAGGGTCCGGGCAAGCTCCTCGGAGCTGTCGAAACCGGGGATCTGCGGATAGAGGTAGAACCCGCCCTGCGGCACGTCCACCTTCGCGCCCGCGCGGGCGAACCGGTCGGCGACCGCGCGGGCCACGGTGGCGTGCAGCCGCCGTGAGTCGTCGATACGTTCCACGATCTCCTCGGGCTCCTCGAACGCGTACGCGGCGGCGTGCTGCACCGGCGCGGCCGGGGCCGACCAGATCTCGCTGGCCACCGCGAGCAGCCGCTGGCGCAGCGCCCACCCGTCGGGGGTGTGCGGCAGCCGGGCCACGCCGATGCGCCAGCCGCCCAGCGCCAGCGACTTGCTCAGGCCGCTGGTGATGACGGTGCGTTCCGGGGCCACGTCGGCCGGGCTCAGGAAAGGCGTGGCGGCGGGGTCGTGCACGAGGTCGCGGTAGATCTCGTCGGAGATGATCACCAGGTCGAGCTCGCGGGCGACCTCGGCCAGCCTCCTGACCGTCTCCGGCGTGGCCAGCCGGCCCGTCGGGTTGTCCGGCAGCGTGACCAGGACGGAGCGGACCGTCCGGCCCTGCGCGCGGGCGTGCAGCACGGCCGACCTGACCTGGTCGGGGTCGGGCACGCCCCCCTCACCGGCGGCGGTCGGCACCAGGATCGGGCGCACCCCCACGATCTCCGCCTGCGCGGCGTAGCTGACCCAGCTCGGCATCGGCAGCACCATGTCCCCGGGAGACCTCCACTCGCCCGGGTCGGCGCCGATCGCGACCAGCAGTCCGAACAGCAGCGACTTGCTGCCCGGTCCGCAGACCACCAGGTCGGGGTCGGTCGGCAGCTCGCGCCGCGACCAGTACCCGGCCGCCGCCGCACGCAGCGCGGCCAGCCCCGCGACCTCGCCGTAGCCGTTGCTGACACCCGCGTCGGCGAGACGGGCCAGCAAGACGGGGTGAACGGGCAGTCCGGCTTCGCCGAATGCGAGATGGAGCACCCGTTGTCCTGACCTCCGTCTTCGGGCGATGTCCTCGTTTGCGGCCAGAGTTGCCGAAAGTGTGACGTGCATACTGATTCCTCCTGAATGCTGTGGAACGTACCCACCTTGTGTGGGTACGGGCATCAGGACAAGCGAGGCTTTTCGGTGCCGGGCATAAGGAGATCCGATGCTGGATCTGCGACGTTTGACGTTGTTCTGCGAGTTCGCCCGAAGGGGCAGCATCGCCGCCACGGCAGCCTCTCTCGGCTACAGCGCGTCGGCGGTATCGCAGCAGCTCGCGGCGTTGGAACGGGAGGCGGGAGCGGCTCTCCTCGACCGCACGAGCCACAGCGCCGAACTCACCGACGCGGGGCGGCGGCTGGTCGTCCACGCGGAGCGGATCCTGGCGATGGTGGAGACGGCCGAGTCCGACCTGTCGGCCCATGCGGGGACTCCAACCGGGCGGGTCGTCATCACCGCCTTCCCCACCGCCGCCGTCGCCTTCGCGCCCGCCCTCGCGCAGTCGCTGCGGCGGCACAAACAACTGGCGTTCCGGCTGTCGCAGAGCCGGTCGGGGCGCGGCATGCGGGAGGTCGAGTCGGGCGAGGCGGACATCGCGCTCGTCGACGACTGGTGGGGGCGGGTGCGGCGGCGCGAGACGCTGACCGTCTTCCCGCTGCTGCGCGACCCGCTGGTGCTCGTCGTGCCGCGCCGGCACCGGCTGGCCAACCTCGACGAGCCGGTCGACCCGGCCGACCTGCGCGACGAGGCGTGGATGGCGACCCCCGAGGGCGAGCCGTCCCGGACCGCCGTCGACCGGCTGCTCACCGACGTCGGGGGCGCGCCGCCGGTGGCCTGGGAGTTCGAAGGTCTCGGGACGATCCTGAGCCTGGTCGCCAAGGGGATCGGGATCGCCGCCGTGCCCGCGCTGTCGCTGGCAGCCGGGGTGCGGGGGGTGGTGGTCCGGGAGTTCCCGGGGGAGCCGGTCGAGCGGGTCATCACCGCCGTCGCGCGCGAGTCGTCGGTGCACCGGGCGTCGGTCGCCGCCTCACTGCGGGCGCTGCACGTCGCCGCCCGGTATCTGGCCAGCGATCTCGGCTATCTGTCCACCACGAACGGGTTCGCCGACTAGTTTTGGCCGGTGCCGTCGTACACGATCGAACGCCTGCTCACCGCGGGAACCAGCAAGGTCGTCGCCGGGGTCGACGAGGTCGGCCGGGGCGCCTGGGCCGGGCCGGTGTCGGTCTGCGCCGTGGTGACCGACTTCAGCGAACCACCCGAGGGGCTGACCGACTCCAAGATGCTCGCGCCCGGCAAGCGGGAGGCGATGGTGTCCCTGCTGGAGTCATGGGTGGTCGGGTACGGCCACGGCGAGGCCTCCGTCGAGGAGATCGACACCCTGGGGATGACCGAGGCGCTGCGGCGCGCGGCCCGGCGGGCGCTGGAGGCGCTGCCGATGAGGCCCGACGTCGTCATCCTGGACGGGAAACACGACTACCTCGGCGCGCCCTGGCCGGTGCGGTGCGAGATCAAGGGCGACCTCAACTGCGTGTCGGTGGCGGCGGCGTCGGTGCTGGCCAAGGTGCGGCGCGACCTGTTCATGGCCACTCTGACCGGGGCTGACATTTACGGATTCGCAGAGAACGCGGGGTATCCCGCGCCGAGCCACCAGGCCGCGCTGGCCGAGCACGGGCCGGGCGAACACCACCGGCTCTCCTGGTCCTACCTCGACGACCTGCCGAAGTGGCGGCACCTGAAGCGCCACCGCGACCCGGCGGTAGGAGAGGGCCAGCTGAGCCTCTGGGGCTGACTCCCGTTCCGCGCCGGTCAGCGAGGTGGTTCACCCTTTGGCGCGAAGCATCTCTTTCAGCTCGCCGATCTCCTTGAGCGCTTCGCGGAGGAGGGCCTCGGTGTCGTCGCCGGTGTCGAATCGGCGGCCGAACCAGGAGGCCAGGGTCGCGGTCACCACGCCGAGGAGGGCGACGCCGCCGAGCATCAGCGCCGAGCCGATGAGCCGGCCGTCGGGCGTGACCGGATAGGTGTCGCCGTAGCCGGTGGTCGTCATCGTCGTGACGGCCCACCAGGTGGCGTCGCCGAAGGTCAGGATGGTGGCGCCGGGGGCGTGGCGTTCGGCGTGCAGGACCGCGAGGCTGGCGGCCAGGCCGAGCATCAGCGTGCTCGTGGCGGTGAAGGCCAGCACCCTGCGCTGGAAGCCGAGACGCCGCTGGAGCATCCGCACCGGCATCAGCAGCGGCAGCACGATGACGAGCAGGTCCAGGACGTTGGCCTTGGCGAACGCCTTCTTGTCGTGGGCCAGCACGAACCTGATCACGTATTCGGCCAGGAACAGCAGCCAGCAGCCCAGCTGGGCGAGCCAGCAGGCCAGTTTCCAGTCGCGCGGGAGCTGCGGGAAGAGGATCGGGGTCGCGTACGCGACCAGGAAGACGCCCGCGAAGACGAGCAACCGCCACTCGGCCCTCATGGCGATCAAGTCTAGGCGGGCGCCTGGTGTCTTACCTGGTCAACGCGCTGCTAGCAGTCGACGAGCTCCGGCTGCTGGTTGAGGATCTGGGCGCGCGCGGTGGTGAAGTCGGCCAGTTCCGCGGTGGCCGACGGGTCGAACACGGCCACCCGGTGGCAGTTCTGGAACGCCAGCTTCACGTTGAAGTGGCGTTCCAGCGCGCCCCGCATGGCGTCACTGGCGAGGCAGCGCAGCAGCTGCCCCCGGGCCGCCTCGTCCGGCGGCGGGACCATGTTGTCGGCGAAACTCGCGCCCGACTCGGTCCTCGTTCTGACCAGCTCGCTGATCAGCTCCCACGCGTACGGCAACGAGTCGCGGACGCACGCCACGAATGCGGCGTCGTCCACGTCACCGGCCCTGGCCTGGTCGAGCAGATCGTTCGGAACGGTCAGCGACATGAGGCTTTCTCCTCTCGGTTGGGGCACTTTTGACGTTATGCCAAGGCGACGCTCCCGAAAATGAAGTCGGGGTCGATTTGCCCGGCCAGGTCCTGGCCGGTCGCCTTGTTCGCCCAGGCGCGCGCGTTCCGCAGGTGGAACTCGTGCGCCTGGCGGCCGAACTTCGCCCAGTCCTTCTCGGCCGCGTCGACTCGGTCGAGCAGGGTCTGGAGTCCGGCGAGGTTCCCGGGCTCCAGGTCGTCGAGGGTGAAGGAGCGGCCCTGTTCCATGGCCCGTACGGCCGGGCTGTGGTCGAGGCAGGTGAGCAGGTCGGCGCCCACCTGGTCGCGGAGGAACGCCCGGTCGCCGGCGGTCTGGATCTTGTTGCCGACGACCGCGATGGCCACGTCGAACTCGGCGGCGTACTGCTTGTACTGGTGGTAGACGCCGACGCCCTGGCGGGTGGGCTCGACGACGAGGAAGGTGACGTCGAACTTGGTGAACATCCCGCTGGCGAACGAGTCGGCCCCGGCGGTCATGTCGACCACGACGTACTCACCCGGGCCGTCGACCAGGTGGTTGAGGTAGAGCTCGACCGCGCCGACCTTCGAGTGGTAGCAGGCCACCCCGAGGTCGTTCTCGCCGAACGGGCCGGTGGCCATCAGCCGCAGGCCCTCGACCTCGACCGAGGGGAAGAACGGGTCGTCGAGGGTGGTCAGGCGCGAGCCCCGGCCGGGCGGGGTCGTCTTGACCATGGCCGCCGCCGAGGGGATGCGCGGGTTGTCGCCGCGCAGGTGGTCTTTGATCTCGGTGAGCATGCCGCCGAGCGGGCGCGGCTGACCGGCGCCGAGGACGAGCGCGAGATGCTGGTTGATGTCCGCGTCGACGGCCACGACCCGGGCGCGGGTCGCCGCATAGCGGGCGAACAGCGAGGAAAGGGTGGTCTTACCGCTACCGCCCTTGCCGACGAAGGCAACACGCACGGGTGGTCTCCCTGATCACGACAGTGAAAATGATTGTCGTAATCAGTGTGCCATGGACCTCAGGTCTGCGTGGGGGCGTATGCCCGGAAGACCCTCAGCAACGTGGGCCGCATGCGCTCCCATTCGGCGGCGGTGGTCGTCCAGGTGAGAACAGTGGTGGTGGTTTCGGTGGAGATGACGCGCCGATATTGGTGGTACGTCTCCCCCTTCACCAGGTGTGTTTCCTTGGCGTCACGAACCTGGCGCCAGGTGAACTCCCAGTCGGCCGCCGACCCCAGCCGCGACCCGACGGTCTTCAGGCGCAGTTTCCGGTACGCCTCCACGTTCGGATAGAGGAACGCCTCGGCCTCGTGGAGGGCGGCCAGCGGATCGGTGCCGACCTGGTTCGTCATCTCTATCGACAGGTGGCCGCGCCTGCGCGGGTCGACCCACCAGACGGAGTATTCGCCGACCGAGCGCTTCCACGTCCTGGGCGCCATGGCGTGCCAGCCGGCCGGGGAGTCGTACGGGACCAGCTTGAACCTCAGCGGGGCGACCGGCGAGGGCGACGGCGAGGGGAGCGTGACCGGCGCGGTGGTCGGGCCGGTCGCGGCGGTGCGGGTGGTGATGACGGTCGTCTCCGGGCGTAACAGGGCCCAGCCGCTGATCGCGCCCGCGACCACGACGACGGCCGCGCCGACCGCGATGAACCGCATCCGCATGCTGCCCCGCACCGGCTTCGGCTCGGGCGGGGCCGGCGGCGGCTCGAAGGCCGCCAGCATCGCGTCGGCCGCCTCGTGGGACGGCCGCCGTTTCGGGTCGCGCGCCAGCAGCGCCGCCAGCACCGGCCGCAGTTCCTCGGGCGCGGCCGACACGTCGACGTCCCTGGGCACCCGGGCGGGCCTGTCGTCGGGCTGCGGCACCGGCTTGCCGGTGACCGCGAAATAGAGCGAGGCGCCCAGCGACCACAGGTCGGCGGCCTCTCTGACCGGCGCGTCGGGGTCGCTCCGCTCGGGGGCGCGGAACGCCGACGTCGACCGCGCCGAACTCCACGACTCGCCGTGGGCGGGCGACCGTTCGCCGACCCGCTTGGCGAACACCGGGTCGGCCGCCACCGCGCCCACCCCGAAGTCGGCCAGCACGATCCGGCCGTCGTGCCCGACGAGGATGTTGGCGGGCCGGACGTCGCCGTGACGGACCCCCGCCGCGTGGGCGACCGTGAGGGCGGCCAGAGCGGTCCTGACCACGTGGGCCGCCTTGGGCACCTCCAGCGGCCCGTCGCTGGCCACGATCCCGTCGAGCGACCGGGAGCGCGCCAGGTCCATGACGATCCACAGGGTGTCGTCTTCCTCGGCGACGTCGAAGACCGCCGCGATGCCGGGGTGGCGCAGCCGCTCGGCCTGGCGGGACTCCCGGGCGATGCGCTGCCGCAGGGCCGTCGCGCGGGTCTCGCGCAGCCCGGCGGGGAGCAGCACCTCGCGGACCGCGACGGGACGGTCGAGCAGGTCGTCGTGGCCTTCCCAGACGACGCCGGTGTTGCCTTGGCCGAGCGCCCGCACGAGCCGGTATCGCTTGACGACGAGCTGCCCCGGACTTCCCATCACGCCTGCCTCTGCACCCGGGCTGACACCCTTTGGACTGGGAGTCTCGCATAACTAATGGGGCAGAGGTGAGATAAGCGTCACAGGGTAGGCAGAGATCCGTCCGCGAGATGGGCCAGGGTCACGCCGGTGAGCACGCGGGTCTCGTTCTCGCGCAGCGTCGCCCAGACCTTCTCCAGGGGCTCGGACGCGCCGAAGAACGCCTCGTTGTCCTGGGGGACGCCCTCGATCACGATGATCACCTCGGCGAGCGTGATCTGGTCGGCGGGGCGGGCCAGCCAGTAGCCCCCGTCGGGGCCGCGCTGGCTGTGGATCAGTCCCGCCCGCCTGAGCTGCAGCAGGATGTTGTCGAGGAACCGTCGGGGGATGCGCTGGGCGGTGGAGATGCGTTCCGCCGGGACGGGCCCCGGAGGGGCGGCCGCGAGTTCGGCCGCCGCTCGGAGCGCGTAGTGGGTGCGGGCCGACAGGCGCATGCCTGTCAGCCGATCCGCTGGTCCAGACCCCACCGCCGGCGCAGCGCGTTGTCCGCCGCACCGAAGAGCACGTCGACCACGATGCCGATGAGCAGAATGACGATCATCGTGGCCAGCAGGCGGGCCGAGTCGGCCAGCTCACGGGCGAAGTGGAGCTGCTCGCCCAGTGACGGCTGGTTGGCGATGATCACGAGGATCTCGCCGGCCATCAGCGACCGCCACGCGAAGGCCCAGCCCTGCTTCAGTCCCGCCAGGAACGACGGCAGCGAGGCGGGCAGGATCAGGTGGCGGTAGAGCGAGAGCCTCCGCAGGCCCAGGACGTGTCCTGCCCGGAGCAGGATCGGTGGGGTGTAGTCGACGCCGGTGATGAGGCCGTTGGCGATCGACGGCGCCGCGCCGAGCACGACCACGAAGGTGATCGCGTTCTCGGTGAGGCCGAAGAGGAGGATGGCGAGGGGGAACCAGGCGATCGACGGCATCGTCTGGAGGCCGGTGATCAGCGACCCGAAGGCCGCCCGGAGCAGCTTGATCCGGGAGACCGCCGCGCCGACGACGACGCCGACGACGATGGCCAGCAGGAAGCCCGAGACGGCCCGGCGCATCGTGGTGGCCACGGCGTGCCAGAACTCGCCTTCACCCAGGCGCGTGCCGAGCTCGCCGAGCGCGGTGGCCGGTCCGGCGAAGACGTATTCGGGCCAGAAGCCAGCCAGGACGACCGCTTCCCAGATGATCAGGACGATCGCGATGGCCAGCGCCATCGGCCACACGCGGCCCCAGATCGCGGCGGGGATGTTGCGCTTGGCCTTGACCTGGGTCTCGAGCGCGTCGAGCCCGGCGATCTGATCACGGGTCTCAACGGCCATGCCGGCTCACCTCCTCCTTGAGCCGGACCGTGATCTCGCCTGCGAGCTTGGCGACTTCCGCCGATTCGGTGCGCCGCGGCCTCTCCAGGTCCACCGTGTAGTCCTCGATGACCGTGCCCGGGCGGCTGGACAGGAGAACCACCCGGTCGCCCAGGCGGACCGCCTCGCGGACGTTGTGCGTGACGAACAGGATCGCGAGGTTGCGCTCGCGCCAGATGCGCTCCAGTTCGTCGTGGAGCAGGTCGCGGGTCATCGCGTCGAGGGCGCCGAAGGGTTCGTCCATCAGCAGGACGTCGGCCTCCTGGGCGAGCGCGCGGGCGAGGGAGACGCGCTGGCGCATGCCGCCGGACAGTTCGTGGGGGCGCTTCTTGGCGAAGCCGCCGAGGTGGACGACGTCGAGGAGCTCGGCCGCCCGTTCCTTGCGCTTCTTGCGGTCGAGCGCCCGCAGGGCCAGCTCGATGTTGCCCGTCACGGTGAGCCAGGGGAACAGCGCCGGTTCCTGGAACATCATGGCGATCTGCTTGCCGCCGGTCTCGATGGTCCCGGCGGACGGCCGGTCGAGGCCCGCGACGAGGTTGAGCATGGTGCTCTTGCCGCAGCCCGACGCGCCGAGGAGACAGACGAACTCGCCCTGCGCCGCGGACAGGGAGACCTGGTCGAGGGCGAGGAGGCTGGTGGCGCCCCGGCCGTACACCTTGGAGACGGCGTCCAGCCGGACGGCGGGCGCGGGGCCCTCCGTCCGGCCGTGGCCGAGCTCCTGAGCAGGAGCTGTCACTTGTCGCTCACCGCCGTCTCGCCCTTGGCGGACAGGATGCCGTTGAGGGTGGTCAGGTCGTAGATGCCGTTCAGGTCGATCGGCTTGAGCAGGCCCACCTTGATGGCGTGGTCGGCGCTGCCGGTCAGCGACGAGGCGATCGGGTCGTTCGTGAACGTGATGTTCTTGAACGCCGAGTCGAGGACCTCGGGCTTGAGGGGCTTGCCGGTCAGCTTCTCGAGCTGGGAGTTGACCGCCGCCGACGCGCCGGCCGGGTCGGAGTTGATGTAGGCCGTCGACTCGACGTGGCCCTCCACCAGCTTCTTCACCAGGTCGGGGTGCTCCTTGGCCCATTCCTGCCGGACGATCAGGTGGGTGATCACGAACTGCTTGTTCGGCCACAGGTCGCGCTCGTCGATCAGGATCTTGCCGCCGCTCTCCTGGATCAGGCGGCTGGCGAAGGGCTCGGGCACCCACGCGGCGTCGATGTCACCGGTGGCGAAGGTCTGCAGGGTCTGCGAGTTCTCCTGCGGGACGATCGACACCTCGCCGCCACCCTTGGTGTCGGTCTTGATGCCCTTCTCGTCCAGGTAGTAGCGGAGCGCGACGTCCTGGGTGTTGCCGAGCTGCGGGGTGGCGACCTTCTTGCCCTTGAGGTCCTCGATGGTGTTGATCTCGGGCTTCACGATCAGGTAGACGCCCCCCGACGCCGCCCCCGCCACGATCTTGATCGCCGTTCCCTTCGACTTCTCCCACGCGTTGATCGCGGGGTTCGGGCCGATGTAGGTCGCGTCGATGGCCCCCGAGAAGACCGCCTCGATGGCGGCCGGACCGGCGTTGAAGGTCGTCGTCTTCAGGGTGACGTTGTCGCCCAGAGCCTTGGTGTAGAAGCCCTTCTCGACGCCGACGAGGGCGGTCGAGTGGGTGATGTTCGGGAAGAAGCCGAGCCGCAGCTCGCTCTTCTCCGCAGCGCCGCCGGCGGGAGCCGAAGCGCCCCCTTCAGCGGTGGTTCCGCCCCCGCCGCAGGCGGCCGCGAGCGAGGTGACCATCACCGCGGCCAGCGCGGCGACAACCCCGCGAACCCTGCGAGCCTTCATACGCTTCTCCCTGATTCCTACTAAATAAGTCGGGTTAGGGAGTATTAAAGAGCGATCCAAGATTCCCGTCAAGTCCAGTAGGTTTTTGGACGTATATGCCGGAATCGGCTACGCGCAGGACGCGTCGAGGTCGACCGCTTTGGTCTTCGCCTTGGCTTTGGCGCTCGCGGCGACCGGGCGGGGCGTCAGCTCGTCGTGGACCTTCGACCTGATCAGGTCCCAGTCGGGGTTGCCCGTGCGGATCAGCGGCGGGACGAACTGGAGGCTCTTGATGTCGGCGCCCTTCACCTTCGGGGCCAGGTCGATGAGGTCAGGCAGCAGGCTGCGGGGGATGTCGGTCGACACGAAGCGCTTGGTCACGTCCGCGATGCGTTCGAAGCCGCGCAGGACCTTCAGCGGGTCTGCCTGGTCGGCCACCGCGTTCAGCAGGCACTTCTGCCGGCCCATGCGCTGGTAGTCGTCGCTGTCGGTGCGGGAGCGGCCGAACCACAGGGCCTGGGTGCCGTTCATGTGATGGGTGCCGGCCTTGATGAGGCCCTCGCGGTAGGCGCCGAAGACGATGTCGTTCTTCACGGTGATCGTCACGCCGCCCATGGCGTTGATGATCTGGGCGAAGCCCTTCATGTCGACCATCGCGTAGTAGTCGACGTCGAGGCCGAGGATGTCGCCGATCGTCGACTTCAGCAGGTCGGCGCCGGAGTCGCCGTGGTCCTCGCCCCACTGGAAGACCTCGTTCAGCAGGGCGGCGGAGGGATAGTCGTCGACCGGGACGTTCTGCAGGTTCCGCGGCAGCGAGAACAGCACCGACTCGCCGGTACGGGTGTCGACCGAGGCCACCGTCATGCTGTCGGTCCGCGCGCCGGGCCGGTCGGGGGCCGAGTCGGCGCCGACGAGCAGGACGTTCAGGCGCTCCTTCCCGGCCCACGGGTCGGGGTCGGGATCGACCACCGGGGTCAGCGCCTGCGGGACGGGCTCGGGGGCGTCGGCGGCGAAGACCGAGGTGACGACCTCGTTCGACACGTACGCCACCCGGGACGCGTAGCCCAGCGGCGCGACCACCAGCGCGCACAGCCCGGCCACGGCGATCAGCGGCGGTCCCAGCCGCACCCGCCGGGGGGCGACCACCAGCCACGACCACACGATCACCGCCGCCCACACCACGGCCACGGCGACCGCGGCGGCCGAGGCGGTGTCGAGCCGGTCGAGCAGCAGGGACGGCAGGTGGGACCAGGCGTTGGAGACCACCGTCACGACGGCGGAGACCACCAGCAGGTAGACGGCGGCCAGGGTCAGGCCGGTCCGGGTCCGGCCCGCCCAGATGTGGGCGACACCCCAGAGGAACGCCGAAGCCAGCGTCAGTGCCAAGGCCCGACGCAGGCTCCGGTTTTCGCGCATGACGCCCCATATGCCCGGTTCGGTGAGTGGCTAACGTTCCTCGCAGGCAGTTCACGGGCCGTTCGGGCCGTGTTTCCTGCTGTTTCCTATTGGGTTGTGCAGGTGTCGTGGGTCGCGTCGAAGCCCTCGACGTCCTCGATCGAGGGCTTGGGCTGCTTGAGACCTTGGTAGTCGGCGCCGAGCACCAGCACGACCTGCTGGGTGGAGCCGGCCTTCACCTCGAACGTCGTCGACCTCTCCAGCTCGCGGAACACCCGCACCGCCCGGGTCTGGCCGTTGGGGGTGTACTTCACGAACGTCTTCGCGTACGGCTTCGGCGCGTCCTCGACCTTGAGGATGTGGTAACCCCGCTGCTCAAGGACGGCCGCCACATTGGTGGCCAGGCCCGAGCGGCCCGAGCCGTTCTGCACGACCACGTGGATCTGGCTGCGGGGGATCTTCTGCTCGCCCGATACGAGCTTCGTGGTCAGCTGGTCCTTGGCGGCCATCGTGAACAGGGCCTTGGCCTGCGGCTGCGTCCACTCGACGCGCCCCGGGCTGGTCAACGAGTAGTGCCAGGGCGTGGTGATGAACCGGATCGAGCCCGCCTTGAGACCCTCGGCGCTCAGCGCCAGGTCCTTCAGGACAGTGGGCGTCAGGTCGGGGTCGGTGGTGATCGACTTGGTCACCGCGTCGAGCAGGTTGAGCAGCGCGCCGGGGTTGGTGAGGGTCTCGCCGCTCATCGCCTTCTTGGACATCGCGGCCAGGAACATCTGCTGGCGCTGGATGCGGCCGATGTCGGAGCCGTCGCCGAGGCTGTAGCGGGCGCGCACGTAACCCAGCGACTGCTCGCCGTTGAGCGTCTGGCGGCCGGGCGGGAGGGTCAGCAGGGCCTTCTTGTCGTGGATCCCCGGTTCCGGGACGCAGACCGGCACGCCTCCCAGCGCGTCGACCATGCCCTTGAAGCCGGTGAAGTCGACCTTCACGTAGTGGTCGATGTGGATCTTGGTCAGCGACTCGATCGTCCGCCACGTGCAGCCGATGCCGCCCGAGTTGAACGACTCGTTGATCATGCCGACGTGGGCGTTCTGGCCGGGGAAGCCCTTGCGGGCCGGGCACTGCGGCAGCTGGACGAGCGAGTCGCGCGGGAAGCTGATCAACGTGGCGCCGTCCCGCTTCGGGGAGATGTGGGCCAGGATGATCGTGTCGGTGCGCTCGCCGGCGAAGACGCCGTATTTCTTGTTCGCGCCGTTGCGCACGTCGGAGCCCACGATCAGCACGTTCATCGCCGGGCTGACCTTGACGGGCCGCGACCCGAGGTCGGTCGTCGGGACCGCCTCGTGCTTCACGTTCGTGGTGACCTTCACGTAGCCGGTGACCACGAAGCTCACCGCGCCGACCACGACGCCGAGCACGGCCGCGATCAGCACCTGCACCCACGCGACCCAAAGGCGGCGGGGAGGTTTCTCCTGGAGCGGCAGGACAATCGGCTCCGGACGCACGTCGACCTGACTCAACGCCCAACCCCCGGGGGAACACGGCCCGGGGCCACCCCCCGGTCACCGCTGCAAAGTGTAACGACGAATCCCCTAATGCCCGGCCGAAACCGGCGGTCCGGTGCTTCCACGCGGGTTCAGACTTGCCGCCCGATCCTCGAACGAATCCGTCGAAGCGCCGTCGATCAGCCCCAGGAGCAGCCGTGCCGCCTGAGCGCCGTAAGCGGGGATGTCCCTGGTCAGGGCGGTCAGCGGGGGGCGTACGACCTGAGAGAGGGGCGAGTCGTCCCAGGCCACGATCGACAGGTGGGCCGGGACGGTCAGGCCCATCTCCTGGGCGACCGACAGCCCGGCGACGGCCATGATGTCGTTGTCGTAGACGATCGCGGTCGGCCTCACCCGCGACGACAGCAGCCGGCGGGTCGCCCGCGCGCCCTGCTCACCGGTGTAGTCGGTGTGGACGACCGGGCAGTCGTCGAGGCCGGCGCAGGCGCGGGCGAACGCCTGGTCGCGCAGCGTGGTGTGGACGAGTTTCGGCAGGCCCGCAATCCGGGCGATCCGCCGGTGGCCGAGGGCCACGAGGTAGTCGACGGTCTCGCGCACGGGCGCGCCCTCGTCGGACCAGACCGACACCAGCGTCCCCGAGCCCGACGGGTCGCCGATGACGACGACCGGCATGCCGAGGTCCTCCATCACGGGGACGCGCGGGTCGTCGACGTGCAGGTCGACGAGGAACGCGCCGTCGATGCGGCCCTCGCCCCACCACCGCTGGTGCACCGTGATCTCGCTGGGGTGGTCGCCGACGACCTGGAGCATCAGCGCGAAGTCGCGGGACGACAGCTCGGCCTCCAGGCCGCTGATCAGCTCCATGAAGAACGGCTCCATGCCGAGGATGCGGGCCGGGCGGCACAGCGCCAGGCCGATCGCGTTGGCGCGGGCGCCGTTCAGGGCGCGTGCGGCGCTGTTCGGCCGCCACCCGATTTCATCCGCTATAGCAAGAATGCGCTGCCGGGTGGATTCCGACACACCGGGTTGCCCGTTGAGCGCGTAGGACACCGCACCCTTCGAAACCCCCGCCTGACGTGCGATATCAGCGATCGTCGGTCTTTTCACGCACCCACCCTGTCGCCCTACTTAACTGGTTCAGCATATATGAGGCTATTGACACGTATGTCATGCAGATTTTACCGTCACGGTACTTATCCGGTTCAGCCATGAATCACACATCGGAGTGCCCCTTGGGAGCGCTCCCAGCATGTCGGCCGGGGGCTCCCACCGGTCGACCCGTCGGGGGTTGGCCTTTACGTGTGGAAGCAAGGAGAAGGACGATGCGGAACCGTGCTACCCGGTTTCTGATCCCTGTCGTGGCCGCCAGCCTGCTCGCGGCCGCGTGCACGAGCGGCGGTACGCCCACCCCGGCCCCCGGGGCGACGGCGCCGGCCGCGCCGGCTCCGGCCGCCGAGGGCGGCGCGTTCCCGCGCAACGAGACGCTCTACACCAGCGGCACCCAGTGGGGCCCGCCCGCCAACTTCAACCCGATCCGCGAGTGGGACTCCGCGACCGGCACGAAGGGCCTGGTCTACGAGACGCTGTTCCACTTCGACCCGGTCGCCGGGAAGCTCACCCCGTGGCTGGCCGCGAGCGGGGCGTGGACCGACGACACGACGTACGAGGTCAAGCTGCGCCCGAACATCACCTGGTCGGACGGCAAGCCGTTCACGGCCGAGGACGTGAAGTTCACCTTCGAGCTCGGCAAGATGGAGACCGTCCCCTACCACAACCTGTGGAACTGGCTCTCGTCCGTCGAGGCGCCCGACGCGTCGACCGTGAAGTTCACCTTCTCCAAGGCCAACTACCAGCAGTGGGACTTCAACATCTACAGCCGCTCGATCGTGCCCAAGCACATCTGGGACGGCCGGGCCGAGAAGGACGTCCTCGACGGGATCAACGAGAACCCCGTCGGGACCGGCGCGTACAAGTACCACAGCCACGACCAGGACCGTGTGGCGTGGGTGAAGAACGACACCTGGTGGGGCAAGGCCCAGCTCAACCTCGACCCGAAGCCGAAGTACATCGTCGACATCGTCAACTCCTCCAACGAGGTGGCGATGGGCCTGCTGCTCCAGAAGGGCCTCGACCTGTCCAACAACTTCCTGCCGGGCGCGGCCAACCTGGTCAAGGGCCCCTTCGGCATCAGCACGTTCTACCCCGAGCCGCCCTACATGCTCTCGGCCAACACGGCCTGGCTGGTGCCCAACACGAAGAAGAAGCCGCTCGACGACGCCGCCTTCCGCAAGGCGCTGGCCACCTCGGTCGACGTGAAGAAGATCGTCGAGGGCGTGTACGGCAACCTCGTCAAGCCCGCCAGCCCGACCGGCCTGCTGCCGCAGTGGGACCAGTTCGTCGACCAGGCGGTCGTGGGCCAGAAGGGCTTCGCGTTCGACACCGCCAAGGCCAAGCAGATGCTGGCCGACGCCGGTTACAAGGACACCAACGGCGACGGCCTGGTCGAGAACAAGGACGGCTCGAAGATCGCGATGAAGCTCATCGTGCCGGCCGGCTGGACCGACTGGATGGAGGCCATCCGCGTCATCGCCACCGGGGCCAAGGCCGCCGGCATCAATGTCGAGGCCGAGTTCCCCGACTACAACGCCCTCGTCGAGGCCCGCAACTCGGGCAAGTTCGACCTGGTCATCAACAACGAGCGGCAGCTGTCGAACTCGCCGTACACCTACTTCGAGTACGTCTTCCAGCTCCCCGTCCAGGCGCAGCAGAACACCGTGAACTTCGCCCGGTACGAGAACGAGCAGGCCTGGAAGCTGGTGCAGGAGCTCGACTCCACCAAGACCGACGACATCGAGGGCATGAAGAAGGTCTCCTCGCAGCTTGAGGCGATCATGCTGGACGAGATGCCGGTCATCCCGCTCTGGTACAACGGCCTCTGGTCGCAGGTCAGCAGCACGACGTGGAAGAACTGGCCCTCCAGTGAGGGCAGCGCGCCCAAGTCGGCGCCCACGATGTGGCGCAACTGGCTGGAACTCGGCGGCTTCGAGTCCCTCGCCGCGCTGCAGCCGGTCGCTCCCTAGTCCTTCTCGATACGGCCCTCCTTCTGACGACGAGGGAGGGCCTCCCTAGGGAGAACCCTTTTGCGTCGCTATTTCGGCAGGAAACTCCTCGTCTACGGGCTCACCTTCTTCATGGCCGTGACGGTCAACTGGCTGGTGCCGCGGCTCATGCCGGGCGACCCGGTCGCGAGCATGCTGGCGCGGGCCAGGGTCGCGCAGCCGGAGGCCCAGGAGGCCCTGCGGGTCTACTACAACAACCTGTTCGGCTTCGACCTCCCCTGGTGGCAGCAGTATCTGAACTCGTGGGGGTCGCTGTTCCGCGGCGACTTCGGGATCAGCCTGTGGGCGTTCCCGACGCCGGTCGCCGACCTGCTCACCCGCGCGGTGCCCTACTCGCTCGCGCTGCTCATCCCGTCGATCCTGATCAGCTGGGTGGTCGGGAACCGGCTCGGCGCGCTCGCCGCCCGCCGCAAGATCCTCGACAACACGGTCCTGCCGGTCTCGTACGTCCTGACCGCCACCCCCTACCTCTGGCTGGCCGCCCTGATGGCCTGGGCTTTCGGCATCGTGTGGGGGATCTTCCCGGTGGCCGGCGGCTACAGCTTCTCCATCACGCCCTCGTTCACCTGGGACTTCTTCCTCGACCTGGCGTGGCACTGGCTGCTGCCGTTCGCGTCGCTGTTCCTGGTCGCGCTGGGCGGCTGGGCGATCGGCATGCGCAACGTGATCATCTACGAGCTTGAATCCGACTACGCCAACTACCTGTCGGCGCTCGGCGCCCCGCAGCGGCTCATCCGGCGGTACGCCTTCCGCAACGCGGTGCTGCCGCAGATCACCGGGCTCGCGCTCCAGCTCGGCGTGCTGGTCGCGGGCGCGCTGGTGACGGAGATCGTGTTCTCGTACCCGGGGCTGGGGTCGCTGATCCTGGCGGCCATCCAGAACAAGGACTTCTTCCTGCTGCAGGGCGCGTTCCTGTTCATCGTGCTCGGCGTGCTGATCGCCAACTTCATCATCGACGTGGTCTACGTGATCGTCGATCCGCGCACACGAGTGGGAATGGCGGGTGCCTCGGCATGAGGACGGAGGCGCTCTACTTCGCGGTCCGCAACACGAAGCTGCTGGTCGGAGCCGGGATCATCCTGGTCCTGCTGGGAATCGGGGTCATCGGGCCCTTCTTCATCGACAAGGCCCCGACCGAGTACGTCGGCATGCAGATGCAGCCGCCCGGCGGGGAGTTCTGGCTCGGCACCAACACCTTCGGCCAGGACCTCTGGGCCCAGTTCGTGCACGGCCTGCGGACCACTTTCCTGGTCGGCGCGCTCGGCGGGGGCATCGCGGCGGCCATCGGCATGGTGGTCGGGTTCGTGGCCGGCTACAAGGGCGGCTGGGTCGACGAGATCCTCAACATGCTGACCAACATCATCCTGGTGCTGCCGACGCTGGCCGTGCTGTTCATCCTCAACGCCTACCTGGGCGTCCGGAGCGCGGGCATGCAGGCCCTGTTCATCGGGCTGACGCAGTGGCCGTGGGCGGCCCGGTCGATCCGCGCGCAGACCTTCTCCCTGCGCGGGCGCGACTTCGTCGACCTGGCCCGGCTCAGCGGGGTCGGCTCGGGCCGCATCATCATGCGCGAGATCGCCCCGAACATGAGCTCATACCTGCTGCTCACGTTCATCCTGCTGTTCGGCGGCTCGATCCTGATCGCCTCCTCGCTCGACTTCATCGGCCTCGGCCCGACCGACGCGGTCTCCCTCGGCCTGATGCTGCAACAGGCCCACCAGTGGAGCGCGATGCACCTCGGCCTGTGGTGGTGGTTCATCCCGCCCGGGGCCGGGATCACCCTGATCGTCGGTGCCCTGTACGTCGCCAACGTCGGCCTCGACGAGGTGTTCAACCCGAAGCTGAGGGAGCTGTAGTGACTCTGGAAGTCGACGACCTCAGGGTCTACTACCGGACGTTGAAGGGCGACGTCCAAGCCCTCGACGGTGTCTCCTTCGGCCTCAAGGACGGCGAGATCCTGGGCCTGGCGGGGGAGTCGGGCTGCGGCAAGACCACCCTCGGCAAGGCGCTGATCAGGCTCGACGGCCGGATGAAGCACGTCGGCGGCTCGGTGACGCTCGACGGGGAGACCCTCCCGATCGGCGACGACGTCAGGATGAACCCCTACCGGTTCAAGCAGGTCTCGCTCATCCCGCAATATTCGATGAGCGCGATGAACCCGACCCGCAAGATCGGCCGGATGGTCCGGGAACTGCTCGAATCGCGCCGCGAGAAGCTCGACCTCACCGAACTCCACCACCGCCTGGAGCTCGTGGAGCTGCCCAAGGACGTGCTCGGCAAATACCCGATCGAGCTGTCGGGCGGCATGAAGCAGCGCATGGTCATGGTCATCTCGACCCTGCTCAACCCGTCGCTGCTGATCGCCGACGAGATCACCTCGGCCCTCGACGTCTCCACCCAGAAAGCGGTGGTCACGACGCTGAAGGGCTTCCGCGACCGGGGCTTCGTGAAGTCGATGGTCTTCATCACCCACGACATCTCGCTGACCAACCAGCTCGCCGACACGATCATGGTCATGTACGCCGGGAAGCTGGCCGAGAAGGCCCCGGCGGCCACGGTCGTGAACGCGCCGAAACACCCGTACACCCAGCTTCTGATCTCCTCGCTCCCCGAGGTGGGGGTCCGCTACGCGGACAAGCGCCTCACCGGGATCCCGGGGAACCCGCCGTCGCTGCTGAACCCGGTGGCCGGGTGCCGGTTCCGGGACCGCTGCCCGCTGGCCTTCGACAAGTGCGCCGAGGAGCCGCCGCCGGTCGAGGTCGAGAAGGACCACGTCGTCGCCTGCTGGAAGGCCGCCTGATGCTGAAACTCGACGGGGTCACCAAGGTCTACCGGATCGGTGCGTTCGGCGGGCAGACCATGACGGCGGTCGACGAGGCCGGTTTCGAGATCAAGCCCGGCGAGGTCGTTTCGCTGATCGGTGAAAGCGGCAGCGGCAAGAGCACGATCGGCAAGATGGTGCTCCGTCTTCTTTCGCCGACCGCCGGAACCATCTCCATTGACGGCCACGACATCAAGAAGATGGGCAAACGCGACTACTACCGCAAGGTCCAGGGCGTCTTCCAAGATCCGTTCAGCTCCTACAACCCGGTCTTCAAGGCCGACCGGGTCTTCGGGATGATCCGCGAGGTCTATTTCAAGGGCGTCCCGGACAAGGAGTGGACGGCCAAGATTGAGGCCGCGCTCGACGCGGTCAGGCTGAGCCCGGGGGCGGTGCTGAACAAGTTCCCCCACCAGCTCTCCGGCGGCCAGCTCCAGCGGCTGCTGATCGCGCGGGCGCTGCTGCTCGACATCGAATACCTGGTCGCCGACGAGATCATCTCGATGCTGGACGCGTCCACCCGCATCGACGTGCTCAACCTGCTCGCCGATCTGAAGCTGCGCGGCCTCGGGGTGCTGTTCATCACCCACGACCTCGCGCTGGGGAACTACATCAGTGATCGGACGGTCGTCCTCCACAAGGGAAGGATCGTGGAGTACGGACCCACCGACGCCGTGTTCGAGCAGCCCGAACACGCGTACACGCGCAAGCTGCTGGCGTCGGTGCCGCAACTGCACACGAAGTGGGAGGACGCGTGATCAGGACGCTGCACGAGAACTGGACCGTCACGGCCGTCTCGTCGACCGGGCAGCCACGCCCGGTGGTCGCGGGGCTGGCGGCGACGGTGCCCGGATGCGTGCACACCGACCTGCTCGACGCGGGTGTGATCCCCGACCCCTATCTCGACGACAACGAGAACAAGCTGAAATGGATCGGGCGCACCGACTGGTCGTACGAGACGAGCTTCGACTGGACCGACCCCGGCGACCAGCGGGCCGACCTCGTCTGCGAGGGCCTCGACACGGCGGCGACGGTGATCCTCAACGGCGTGCAGGTCGGCCAGACCGCCAACCAGCACCGGGCCTACCGCTTCCCGGCCCGCCACCTGCTCCGCGAGGGCAGGAACACGCTGAAGGTGCTGTTCGAGGCGCCCTACGGCTACGCCGAGAAGCAGCGGGCCGCGCTCGGCGACCGGCCGGGGGCCTACGGCGAGCCCTACCAGTTCATCAGGAAGATGGCCTGCAACTTCGGCTGGGACTGGGGCCCGACCGTGGTCACCTCGGGCATCTGGCGGCCCATCTACATCGAGACCTGGTCGGGCGCCCGGCTCGCCCAGGTCCGCCCGCTCGTGACTCTGGAAGGTCACGACGGGAAGGTCCGCGTCCACGTCACCGTCGACCGCGCCGCCCAGGCGCCGCTCACCGTGACCGCGTCCGTCGCCGGGGTCGAGGACCGGGTACGCCTGGCGCCAGGCGAGCGCACCGCCGTGATCACCCTGACCGTGCCCGAACCCGACCTGTGGTGGCCTCGCGGCTACGGCGAGCAGGCCCTCTACACGCTGACCGTGGCCGTCGACGACAGCGTGTGGTCGCGCGAGATCGGCTTCCGCTCCCTGGAGCTCGACCGCGAGGCCTTCCGGCTGAAGGTCAACGGGCAGCCGGTGTTCATGAAGGGCTTCAACTGGATCCCCGACGACTGCTTCCCCAACCGGGTGACCAGGGAGCGCGTCGCCGAGCGTTTCCAGCAGGCCGTGGACACCGGCGCCAACACGCTGCGCGTCTGGGGCGGCGGCCTCTACGAGAGCGAGGACTTCTACGCCCAGGCCGACGCCCTCGGCGTCATGGTCTGGCAGGACTTCCCGTTCGCCTGCGCCGCCTACCCCGAGGAGGGGCCGTTCCGGGCCGAGGTCGAGGCGGAGGCCCGCCAGCAGGTCACCCGCCTGTCGAGCCACCCTTCGCTGGTGCTGTGGTGCGGCAACAACGAGAACATCGAGGGCCACGCCGACTGGGGCTGGCAGGACACCCTCGACGGCCGTAGCTGGGGCGCCGGCTTCTATTTCGACCTGCTCCCCCAGATCGTCGCCGACCTCGACCCGACCCGCCCCTACTGGCCGGGCTCGCCCTATTCGGGCAGCCCCGACGCCCCGCCGAACGACCCGTCCCGCGGCACCACCCACATCTGGACCGTCTGGAACCGCGAGGACTACACCTTCTACGGCACCTACACCCCGCGCTTCGTCGCCGAGTTCGGCTTCCAGGGCCCGCCCACGTGGGCGACCCTGCGGCGCGCGGTCTCCGACGAGCCGCTGACGCCGACGTCGAAGGGCGTGCTGCACCACCAGAAGGCCCACGACGGCAACGGCAAACTCCTGCGCGGCCTCGGCGACCACCTGCCCCAGCCCGGGAACTTCGACGACTGGCACTACTACACCCAGCTCAACCAGGCCCAGGCGATGGCCTTCGGCGTCGAGCGCTTCCGCTCGCTGATGCCCTACTGCATGGGCACGATCGTCTGGCAGCTCAACGACTGCTGGCCGGTGACCTCGTGGGCCGCCGTCGACGGCGACGGCCGCAAGAAGCCGCTCTGGTACGCCCTGCGCCGCAGCTTCGCCGACCGGCTGGTCACCTTCCAGGACCCCTCGACCGTCGCGGTCGTCAACGACACGTCCGAGGAGTGGCACGCCGAGCTGTCGGTGGTCCGGCTGACGGTCGCCGGCGAGACGCTGGCGCGCGAGCGCTTCCCCGTCCGGCTCGCGCCCCGATCGGCGATGGCCGTCCCGCTGCCCGCCTCGATGGTGCCCGGCGACGTCGCGAAGGAGCTCCTCAGCGCCTCGGTCGGCGACCTGCGGACCCTGCGGTTCCTCACCGCCGACCTGCCCCAGGCGGCCTACGACGTGACGACGGAACGGCTCGACGACGGTGTCCGAGTGGAGATCACGGCCCGCACCCTGGTCCGCGACCTGGCGCTGTTCCCCGACCGCCTCGACCCGCTCGCGACCGTCGACGACATGCTCGTCACCCTGCTCCCCGGCGAGAGCGCGACCTTCGTCGTGACGGGAGAGGATCTCGTCCCGGAGGCCCTGACGGCCTATCCGGTGCTCCGCTGCGTCAACGAATAGACAGGGGAAACCGTGACCGTCCTGGCGATCGACATCGGAGGTACGAGGTTCGCCGCCGCGACGATCGAGCCCGCCGGGGTGATCACCGCCAGGCTGGAGATGCCGGTCGGCCCCGACCCCACGGCGACGCTGAAGGACCTGGTGGCGCGGATCGTCGTGCCGGGGCTGATCTCCGAAGAGGGGCTGACCGGGGTCGGGATCGGGGTGACCGGGCCGCTCGACGCGGTGTCCGGCACGGTGAGCCCGGCCGGCATCCAGGCCTGGCGGGACTTCCCGCTGGTCAAGACCGTGGCGGGGCTGCTCCCTGGGGTGCCGGTGCATCTCGCGGGCGAGGGGCAGATGATGGCGCTCGGCGAGTGGTGGCGGGGGCCGTTCTCGGAGGGGGCGCTGCTCGGGGTCGTCGTGTCGAGCGGCATCGGGGGCGGGCTGGTGATCGAAGGCCGGCCGCACCTCGGGCCGAGCGGCAACGCCGGGCACATCGGGCACATCCGGGCCGGTGAGGGCTGGGAGTCGTGCCGGTGCGGGGCCGTCGGCTGTGTGGAGACGATCGCGTCCGGGCCGTCGATGGTGCGGTGGGCGCTGGCCAACGGCTGGCAGCAGGTGGTGGAGCCGACCTTCTGGGCCGGGCGGCCGGTCGACGCGCGGGCGCTGGCCGCCGACGCCAAGCGGGGCGTCCCGGTGGCCGTGGAGGCGTTCGACCGGGCCGCGCTCGCTTTGGCCACCGCGATTCTGACGGCGGCGGCCCTGTTCGACGTCGACAACGTGGTGATCGGCGGCGGGGTGGCCGCAGCGGGGTCGACGCTGCTCAACCCGCTGCGCCAGGCGGTGGCCGACCAGGCCGGGCTCGGGTTCCTGCGCCGCCTCCGGGTGGCGCCGACCACCCTGCGGCGCGACGCCGTGCTGTTCGGGGCCGCGGCCCTCGCATTCGGGTGCGAGTGACATCCTGTTGGGACGCACAACCGGTCACCGACTTACGAGGACGTATACGTGGACCTGCTCACCAACCCGATCAAGGACTACAGCTGGGGTTCCCGCACGGCCATCGCCGCGCTGACCGGCCGTACCGCGACCGGACCCGAGGCGGAGATGTGGCTCGGGGCGCATCCGTCGGGCCCCTCGCGGCTTTCCCGGGACGGCGTGGACAACGCGCTCAACGAGATCATCGCCGCCGACCCGGTGGGTGAGCTGGGGGCGGAGGTCGTCGAGCGGTTCGGCGAGCGGCTGCCCTACCTGATGAAGCTCATCGCGGTCGACCAGGCCCTGTCGATGCAGGTCCACCCGACGCTCGACCAGGCGGCCGAAGGGTTCCTGCGGGGCGACAAGAACTACTCCGACCCGTGGCCGAAGCCCGAGATGATCGTCGCGCTGACCCCGTTCTCGGCGCTGGCCGGGTTCCGGCCGGGGCCCGAGGCGGCCGGGCTGGTGGCGGCCCTCGGACTGCCCGCCCTCCAGCCGGTCGTCGACCGGCTGGCCGCCGACGACGTGCTGGGCGCGCTGCGGGTGCTGCTCGAACTGCCCGCCGAGGAGCGGCCCCAGCTGGTCTCCGACGTGGTGCGGGCCTCCGGCGATCCGCTGGTGGCGACGCTCGCGGCCACCTACCCGAGCGACCCCGCCGTGCTCGCGCCGCTGCTGATGCGCCACCACGAGCTGGCTCCCGGCCAGGCGATCTACCTGGGCGCCGGGGTGCTGCACGCCTACCTGAGCGGCTTCGGCGTGGAGATCATGGGCAGCTCCGACAACGTGCTGCGGGCCGGGCTGACCCCCAAGCCGATCGACATCGAAGAGCTGCTCCGCATCACCGACCCCCACGAGCAGCCCGCCGAGATCACCCCCGTCGACGGCCTCTACCTGCCCCACTGCCCCGAGTTCCAGCTCCGCCGGATCGTCCCCGGCGAGGGCCGCGCCCTGCCCGGCGGGGTGCCCCGGATCGCCGTCTGCGTCGAGGGCGAGGTCGTGGTCGACGGGCAGCTCACGCTGCGTCCGGGCGACTCGGCCTTCCACGCGGCCTCGGCCGGCGACTTCGAGGTGGCGGGCACGGGCGTCGTGTTCGTCGCCGAGCCCCGGCAGTAGCTCACCGAGCGGCGACGACCTGGATCTCGAAACCGTCGCCGCTCACCAGGTGGCCGGGCCGGACCTTGAAGCGCTTGCGCAGCTCGACCTCGCCGTCGACCAGCACGTAACCCTCGGCGATCAGGTGTTTGGCCTCGCCGCCGCTCTCCGCGACGGACAGGTATTTCAGCAGGTCGCAGAGCGGGATGAAGTCGTCTTCCAGTTCAAAGGTCTCGCGCACCTCCCCAGCATAGGGACGGTCAGCGGTTGCCCGCCCAGACGAACAGGCCGGCGCCCGTCAGCAGCAGCCCGGCGCAGCTCGCCAGCGTGCGCAGATGGTTCCAGGGAGCCCATTTGGGCGCGAACTCGGCCCAGACCTGGGCGGCCCGCGCCGGGTCGGTGACGTCCCCGGCGGCCAGCAGCGCGTTGTTGAGCGGCACGTTGACGATCATCGTCGGCACGAACGCGCCCAGCACGTACACCGCCACCGCCCCGAAGAACAGCACCGCCGCCGTCCGCTGCCCCGAGCCCAGCAGCAGCACCCCGGCGACCGCCGCGACCAGCGGCGCGCCCATGAACGAGGCGAAGAAGAGCGGGTTGAGGATCTTGACGTTGATCTGCTGCATCGCCGCGACGGCGTGATCGGCCCGCGTGGCGTCGAGCCCGGGGACGACGGAGACGGAGTAGGCGTAGAACAGCCCGGCGATGTTCCCCATGAGCAGCAACGCCAGCCCGGCGACGAAAGCAGTGAGTACAAACATGATCATTCCTGTCTAATGCTGTGTTTGATGGCCGCGCCTCCGGCGCGGCGGGGCTTGGCCGCCTTCATGTCCGGGCCTTCCCTCGTCGCTCCGGTTCGCTTCGCTCTCCTGCGCTCCTCAGTCCAGGCCCGGACGCGGCCAAGCCACGAGTGGCCGGCCTTACGACCACGTCAGACGGTAAAGAACTCAAGTCCCGCCGCGTATCCGACTTCGGGCTGGAGATGCTCCCCCTACGGGGGGAAGCCGGGGTGCGGCATGATCTTGTGTTTGGTGTTCTTGCTGGTCACGCTTGGGTGGTATCTCCTCCGGGGGGTTTCGCAGTGGTCGTCGCGGGCTCGGCGGCTTGTGGAGGTCGGGGGGCCTTACACGCGGTTCGCGCATCAGTGGGTTCTTGCCGCGCCGGCGACGTTCACGTACGTCGTGGTGTTCGCCAGTTCGACGTTGTTGCAGCGGACGGGGCCGCCGGATCTGATCGACGTGCTGACGACTGTGCAGAGCACGAGCCTGGTGCGGTTGTCGGCCGATCCGCTCGTGGTGCTCGCCGACAGTGCGCTCTGGGTGTCGGATCGGGGGGCCTTTCTGACTTTCTACGTGGTCGTTTACGCGACCGTCGTCGCCTGGGCCGAGCAGCGTTACGGGACGCCGCGCATCATCGTCATCGGGGTCTGCGGCCACGTGTTCGGGTCGCTGCTCACGGCGCTCGTGGAGTATCACGCGATCACCAACGGGCTGGCCCCGGCCCGGCTGGCGTTCAGCACCGATGTCGGGGTCAGTTACATCATGGTCGCGGGGGTGGCCGCCGCGGTGGTGCTGATGCGGGGGCGGTGGCGGGCGGCGGGGATCATCACGCTCGCCGTCGGGATCGGCGCGCCCTTGGTGATCGCGGACACGCTCTGGGACCTGGGGCACCTGCTGGCCACCGCGTGCGGTCTGGTGGCCGCGCTGACCTGCCTCCGGATGTCGCCGCCGCGCACTCCACCCGCTTTTGACCTGCGGAGATGGGGTATGTCCCCCTCGGTGACCGACTAAGGGGGAGCGGATGGCGCGGGGTGACGTGCCGCGGGTGGCGTCCGTCGTGCTGACCGTGCTGGCGGTCTATTCGGCGGCCATCGCGATCCTGCCGCCGCTGCGCCGGATGGTGGCGCCGCTGACCGACGCGGTCGACGACTACGTCGTGCCGCTCACGCCCAACCTGGCCTACGCCGCGTTCCTCGGGCTGCTCGCCGGGGCGCTGGCCCGGCGCAAACGGGTGGCCTGGCGGCTGCTGATCATCATGTTCGCGTTCTCGGTGCTGCTCAGCGTCATCTCCACGCCGCTGCTGGCCATCGCGCCGATGACCGAGGTGCCCGACCGCGACCGGATGCTCGACGAGATGATCGTCTCCGGGGTGGCCGCCCTCTTCCTCATCGGCTACCTGTGGTGGGGACGGGCCGAGTTCTACGCCAAGGTGCAGCCCGCCTCGGTCCGCAAGGCGGTGGCCACGCTGATCGGGCTGCTCGGGGTGTCGTACGTCGTCGGCTTCCTGCTGACGATCTTCTTCCCGGGCGATCTGGACCGGTCGGCGCGGGCGATCTGGGTGCTCAGCCGGGTGCTCGGCGGGGTCATCGAGGTCGAGGGCTACGGCCATCCGCCGGCCTGGGTCTCCTTCCTGATCGGGCTGATGAGCGCGGTCGCGCTGCTGGTGGCGTTCACGGTGCTGTTCCGGTCGCAGCGGCGGCGGGCCGTCCTCGCGCCCGGCGAGGAGGAGCGGCTGCGCGCCCTGCTGGGCGAACGCGACTCGCTGGCCTACTTCGCCACCCGCCGCGACCGCAGCGTCATCTTCTCGCCGAGCGGCAAGGCCGCCGTGTCGTTCCGGGTGGTCAACGGGGTCACCCTCGCGGGCGGCGACCCGCTCGGCGACCCGGAGGCGTGGGACCACGCCATCACGGCGTGGACGGACCAGGCCCGCGAGTTCGGCTGGACCCCGGCCGCCATCGGCTGCGGCGCCGAAGGGGCCAGGGCCTACCAGCGGGCCGGGCTCAAGGTGCTCGAACTCGGCGACGAGGCCGTCATCGAGGTCAAGAGGTTCAGCCTCCAGGGGCGGGAGATGCGCGGCGTCCGCCAGGCCGCCAACCGGGTGGAGCGGGCCGGATACCAGCTCCGGGTCCGCCGCCACGGCGACATCTCCCCCGAGGAGATGCGCCTGATCAGCGAACGCGCCGACGCCTGGCGCGACACCGAGACCGAACGCGGTTTCTCCATGGCCCTCGGCCGCCTGGGCGACCCGCTCGACGCCGAGTGCGTGCTGGTGGAGAGCCTCACCAAGGAGGGCGACGAGGCGGCTCTGCTGTCGTTCGTGCCGTGGGGCGAGCGGGGTCTGTCGCTCGACCTGATGCGCCGCGACCGGGCGGCGGAGAACGGGCTGGTCGAGTTCATGGTCGCCGGGCTGGTCAGGAACGCCGGCTGGCTCGGGGTCGAACGGATCTCGCTCAACTTCGCGGTCTTCCGGTCGGCCTTCGAGGAGGGCGCGCGGATGGGCGCCGGCCCAGTGATCCGGGCCTGGCGGCGCACCCTGCTGTTCCTGTCGCGCTGGTGGCAGCTGGAGGCGCTCTATCGGGCCAACGTGAAGTATCGGCCCGAGTGGGTGCCCCGTTTCCTCGCGTACGGGGACACCCGCGACCTCGTCAGGGTGGGCATCGCCTCGGCCATCGCCGAAGGGTTCTTCAAGCCGCCGGGGCTGCCCCGGCTGCTCAGCCCTGGACGAACACCGACCGCCAGTTCGGCTGCTCCAGGTAACGGCGCAGCTCGACCAGCCCGCTGAGCCAGCCGCCCCAGGCGGCGTAGGGCGGCTGGGCGGCGTCGAAGCCGCTCGTCACGAAGGTGAGCGTTGTCCGGCCGCCGGAGCCCGCCAGCTCCCAGCTCGTCACCATGCCGCCCCAGTCGATCGACGCCGAGGTGTCGTCGAGGGCGACGAACCGGGCGGCGTGGTCGCCGGCCGCCTCCAGGCCGCCCATCGCGAACCGGCCGCCGACCTCGGGCTCGATCCCGATCGGGTAGCCGAACCAGCTGGTCGCCTGGTCGGAGTCGGTCAGCGCGGTGCGGACGCGGTCGGCGGGGGCGTCGATGTCGAGCGTGGCGGAGAACTCGCTCACCTTGGCGGTGTAGTCGACCCTCGGGCCCACCTTCCGGCCCTCGACGTGGTCGGCCAGGTTGCCGAGCGCCAGCGCCCAGAAGGTCTCCAGCGCGGCGAGCGGGCTGGCGCTGCCCGAGAAGATGAGCGCCCGGTCGAAGTGGGACTGGGTCACCGCGACCAGCGTCTCGGGGCCGGTCTCGCCGTCGGTCTCGGTGAGCCGGATCTCGGTGGTGGTCTCGGTGCCGTCGAGCGTCCAGGCGAAGACGATCAGGTCGTCGCTCACCTCAAGGACGCGCTGGTGGGGGGCGTCGCCCTCCAGGGTGTGGCGGCCCCAGAAGTCGTAGCGGGCGGGCAGGTCGACCTCGGCGTGCTCGGCGAACCAGACGCGCATCTCGGCGGGGTCGGTCAGCGCGTGGAACACGGTCTTGAGCGGGGCCTGGATGCGGACGGCCGAGGTCGGGGACGGGGTGGTCATGACTCTTCTCCTTGCTGGCTGGGGTAACAGGCCACGACGAGCTTGAAAGGGTCGCCCTCCGCACCGCCGTACTTGGTGAAAAGGGCCTGCAGGGTGGTTTGGAGCTCGGCCAGGAACTGGGGCCGTAGCTCAGGTGGGACGCGGATGTCGCCCGAGACGCCGATCGACGGCAGCTCGGGAACCGAACGGTCGAGTGCGGCGATGTCGGCCTGGACCTCTTCGACCAGGTCGAGGAGGTGGCCAAGGCTGAGTTCGTCGCGGGCCCGGCCCAGGCCGATGTGGCCGACGAGCCGGGGTGAGAGCCAGTAGGACCGGGCGGTGGCCTGGTAGATGCCCTCGGAGATGCCGCGCACCTTCCGTTCGGACACCTGCTCGACCAGCCCGGCCTCCACCAGGCGCTTCACGTGGTAGTAGACCCGCTGCGGGGTCTGGCCCAAGATCGCGCCCACCTCGCCGCAGGTGCGCGGCTCGGCGAGCTGCCGCAGCACGTCGATGCGCTGCGGCTTGAGCAGGGCTTCGGCCTGCTCGATCTCTTCCAGGTACAGGACGTCTCTCATCGCAAAATCAATTTTGTACGTAAAAAACTTCCTTGTCAATAGGCCGTGAAACCGTGGTGCGGGTCGAGCAGGTGTTCCCCTAAAGTGCCCACCGTGCTACAAACCGATCGCAAGGCCCTCATCGCCGCCGGAGTGACCGTCGTCCTGTGGGCGTCCGCGTTCGTCGCCATCAGGCACGCCGTGCTCTCCTACTCCCCTGGAGCCCTCGCCCTCGGGCGGATGCTGGCCGGCACGCTGACCCTCGCGGTCGTCCTGCTGATCCGGCGTGAGGGGCTGCCGCCGCGCGCGGCCTGGCCGGGGATCGTGATCTCCGGCGTCCTCTGGTTCGGGATCTACATGATCGCCCTCAACTGGGGCGAGCAGGAGGTCGACGCAGGCACGGCCGCCATGGTCGTCAACATCGGGCCGATCATGATCGCGGTGCTGTCGGGCCTGTTCCTCAAGGAGGGGTTCCCACGCCGGTTGCTCATCGGCATGGCGGTGTCGTTCGCCGGGGCCGTGGTCGTCGGGTTCTCCATGTCCGAGGGGGGCGGGGCCTCGATCCTCGGCGTGGCGCTCTGCGTGGTGGCGGCGGTGGCCTGGGCGGTCGCGACGATCGTGCAGAAGCCGGCGCTGAAGCACGCCTCCGCGCTCCAGGTGACCACCTTCGGCTGCCTCATTGGCGCGGTCACCTGCCTGCCGTTCGCCGGGCAGCTCGTCACCCAGGCCGCCGAGGCGCCGCTCTCGGCCACGCTGAACGTGATTTATCTCGGCGTTTTCCCAACGGCGTTGGCTTTCACGACCTGGGCGTACGCCCTCGCCCGGACGACCGCAGGGAAGATGGGCGCCACCACCTATGTGGTTCCGGCCATCGTGATCCTGATGGCCTGGGCCCTGCTGGGGGAGACCCCGACCTGGCTCGCCCTGGCCGGCGGCGCGCTCTGCCTGGCCGGTGTGGCCGTCTCACGCCGCAGAACGGCGTGATCGCGGCCCTCCGGGATGCCCTACTTCGACGCTCGGGCCCGCTCGTCGGCGAGCAGGTTGGTCAGCCGCTCCACGGTCGGCCGTGATTCGACGTGGAGCCTGGTCACGTCGAGGCCCTCGTCGGCCAGGATCGCGAGCAGGGCGATGTTGCCCAGGGCGTACACGACGATGTAGCCGCCGCGGCAGCGGATGACCACTTCCCGCAGCTCGTGGAGGCCGACTTCGTAGCCGAAGCGTTTGCCCAGCCCGAGCGTGGCGGCCGACAGGGCCGCCACCGTCTCGGGGGAGACGGTGTCGGTGTCGGCGCCGACGACCAGGCCGTCGACCGTGGCCACGGCCGACTCCATCACCCCCGTCACGCGCTCGCGCAGGGATTGCAGTTCCGACTTCAGAGCGCTCAGAGACATGGTTCTTGACTTTCGTTACTTGCCATTACGGAGGTCGGCGCCCAGCAGTTTGGCGATCTTGCTGGTGCCGGGGCGGCGGCGGGGCAGGTTCGGCGGCCCCTGCTCGTCTTCGACGACCACCACGTTCTCGTCGGTGACCGGCGGTGGAGGAGGGGGCCCGACGGTCAGCAACCCCTGCCCGACCAGGGAGGAGATCTCTTTCAGTACGACGAACAGGCCCTGGCCGAGAGCGAAGGCGATGTCCCGGGGGGTCCGCCGGCCGTTGGCCTTGAGGAGGATGTCGTGGCGGAGCTGATCCGCGTGGATCTTCATCGGCGCGATCGGCTGCACCGCCGTGGGCCGGATGAACGGCGTGACGCCCAGCTCACGCCACTGGCCGGCGATCGCCAGCCGCCGGGCGGTCTCCCTGGCCACCCACTCGCGCGGGACGCCGGGCACGACCGGTAAGGGCGGCGGCACGTCGTTGGGCCCGAGCGCCTCGGGCAGGCTGTCCTCGATCCCGAACAGGGCCATCGCGAAGGCCGCGTCGAACACCGCCGACAGGCAGACCACCTGTAACCCGGCCTCGCCCACGCTGCCCCGCTCGACCAGCTCGGCCGCCAGCCGGCCCAGGGGCGCCCCCGCGGTGTACGCCTCGTTCCAGGCCGCCTCGCTGACCCGGCCCGACCGGATCAGCAGGGATTCCGCTCCGGGCGAGGCGGGAGTGGTCGCGGAGATCACCAGACCCTCGCGGACATGAATGATTCCGCCGGGACTTCCCATGACGCGCAGCAGGTGGAAACCGCTGATGGGCTCGCCCAAACGGAGCAGGGACTCGACGCCCGGGGGGTGAACGAGGTGGTGCGATGACACTTTTGTGCCCTTCACTATCTGAGGCCGCAAGAGTTACCTTATGTCCCTCGAAGCACAACAGCATTGGATTGAGCACCATGAACATCGAAACCGCACTCAAAGAGGCGATGGCCATCGACGGAGCGACGGGCGCCGCGCTCGTCGACTACGGCAGCGGCATGAGCCTCGGCACGATCGGTGGTGGCCGGGAGTTCGATCTTGAGATCGCCGCCGCCGGAAACACCGAGGTCGTGCGGGCGAAGCTGCGCACCATGTCCTCGCTCGCCCTCGACGACGAGATCGAGGACATGCTGATCACGCTGACGAAGCAGTACCACATCATCCGGCTGCTCAAAGCCCCTGGCGGCCAGCTGTTCCTCTACCTGGTCCTCGACCGCGACCGCGCCAATCTCGCGCTCGCCCGGCACAATCTGCGCAACATCGAACGGCAGATGAGCCTGTAAATACCGACATTCCCTAACGGGATGCTTCCCCTCTTTTCAGGCGACCGAATGCGTGATGGTGCCCGAATAAGAACCCGCCACCGCCGATGACGGAATTCTGACAATTACTGTCGGATTCCAGGCGACCGAGGTATTTCCCGCCGCCAATGTCACGGCGAACGCCGTCGTCGTCCCGGTCAGGGCGGCCGCGGTCGCCGCCGTCAACTGCCCCGGGGTGAAGACGCCGACTCCCGAGGAGGAGGTGGCCGGGCCCGACCAGTAGGAGACGTGCGACTTCGCGATCGTCGAGGTGTTGCCGCCGACCGTGGTGGTGAAGTTGGTCGAGCTCACCGTGGCCGTGTAACTCAGCTGGACCAGCAGGCCGCGGTCGTCCGTCACGGTGACCGCACCGAGCTGCGCGGACAGCTGGCCCCCGATCGTGGTGCTGCCGAGCGCTCTGGACGTGGGGGCGGTGATGGCCAGACCGGCGTTGGCCAGCCGTTTCGGTGATCGCTTCGCTGGTTTTCCGGGCGCTTCTGGCTTCGCGCCCACCGGGCTGCCTTGGGCGGGTTCCTCCTGTGTGCCATCCAGGACACCGCCCGAGGTCCCGCCCTCTTCCACGACCAGGGAGGCCCGGTCGTCAGGGGTCACGGGTCCGACCGGATCGCCGGCCGCCCACGCGGGGGCGGCCGTCACGACGGCGGCGACCAGTGCCGCCGTCACGCGCAGTTTCACGGAGTCCTCCGGGCTCGTCGCCAGATGAGGTAGCCACCGCCCGCCACGGCCATGGCCGCTCCGGCGAGCACGACGGGCAGCGGGGGAAGGGCGGGCCCGCTCAGGTCCACGGCGGACATCGTGCTGGCCTTCACGGGGAAGGTGACGGTGCCGCCCGCGGATCGGGTGACCCGTCCGCTCGTCAGTTCCAGGTCCGCTCTCCACGGCCCCACGGGCAGCGCGGGGTCGAGGACCGCCTCGACCGTGCCCACGTCCCTGGGCGCCAGCGTCACGCCGGTCGTGACCTTGAACGGTCCGGCAGAGGTGCCGCCGGGTCCGTCGGAGAGCCGCAGTTCACCGGTCATGTCGACGGCCCGCAGGCCGGTGTTGGTGACCTGCGCCTCCAGGCGGGGTTTCCCGGCCTGGTCACGGCTGGCCCAGATCCTGTCGACGCGGAAGTCGGTCGGCGGTTCGCCGCCGGTCCCGACGTCGAGGTAGACGCGGATGCCGACCCGGTTGTTGATCTGGACGTTCCGCTCCCTGGTCGCCGGGGCGCGCGCCTCGGCCCACATGACGGCGTACCGCTCGCCCTTCCAGGCGGTCCGCGGCACCCGGATGGTGGCCTGGACGACCTTCTCGCCGCCGGGCGGAAGGGTGACCGCCGGCCGGCCGAACGAGATCCACGACGACAGCTCGTTGCCGGTCTGTTCGGGCAGGAACGTGAACTTCTTCTTCTCGATCTGCGCCCCGCCCGGGTACAGCCACAGCGTCTGTGACGTCGGCGAGGTGTTGTTCACGGCGAAACGCCGGTGGATCACTGTCCCCGGCTTCACGTGGTCGACGATGTAGACCCGCGCCCGCGGGTCGTCGGACCTGTCCTCTGGCGCCTCAAGCAGCCGGATCCCGATCTGCCCCTCCGGCTCCGCGGCCGCCTGACCGGTCAAGGGCAGGGCGGGGAGCAGAACCAGGAGGGGCGCGATCAGGATCCGGCGGAGAGCGGCGCGATCACGCCACCGAATGGGTCACCGTCCCCGTGTAAGTGCCGGCGACGGCCGAGTTCGGGACCGTGACGCGCAGGGTGGGGTTCCACGTGACGGTGTTGTTGCCGACCAGCGCGGTGGCGGTGAACGCGGTGATCTGGGTGGTGAGCGGCTGGGCGAGCAGCACGGTGAGCTGGCCGGGCACGAAGGTGCCGACGCCGCTGGAGGAGGTGGCCGGGCCCGAGGCGTAGGCGACGTCGGCCTTGGGGATGGTCTCGTTCGCGGTGCCGCCGCCGGTGGTGAAGTCGGTCGAGGAGACGCGGGCCGTCCATGTGCCGAGCAGGGTGCCGCGCAGGTCGGTGACCGTGACCGGGCCGATCGTGCCCTGGAGGGTCGCTCCGGCGGCGGTGTTGCCCAGGTTGACGCTGGCCGGGGCGGTGATGGTGAGCGCGCCACCGGTGATGGTGAAGGTCACCGTGGTGTCGGCCGCCTGAGCGGGGGCGACAGAACCGATCAGCAGCGCCATGGCCATGCCGATCACATATTTGAGAAACCGCATCGGTCATCCTCACATCGCCCGGAAACACCGGGTTGCGAACAAGTCAGCGCGAGCGTAGATCGCTGACGAGTCCGCTCCCGGTGCTCCGCGCGCAGGTCAGAGGAGTTCTTGACCGATCGCCGGCCCACTCCTGAGCGATCACCCTGTAGTGAGCTCAGGCAGGACTTTCGCGCCGAATGTCTCGATGAACCGGGTCTGCTCCTGGCCCACGTGGTGCAGGTAGACCTCGTCGAAACCGGCCTCGGCGTAGCCCCGGAGCCACTCGACGTGCTGCGAGGTGTCGGCGGAGACGAGCACCGATTTGGCCACCTCCTCGGGGGTGACGAAGCGGCCCACGCTGTCGAACATCTCCGGGGTGTCGAAGTCCCAGCTCCCGGGCGGCCCGACCACGTTCGACCGCCACTGGTCGTGCGCGATCGCCAGCGCCTCGTCCTCACTCGGCGCCCAGCTCACATGCACCTGTACGGCCGCCGGCCCCCGCCCGCCCGCCTCGCGGTAGGCGTTCAGCACGTCGTGCGAATGCGGGCTGTTCACCGTGATCAGCCCGTCGGCCCACTCGGCGACCCAGCGGGCGGTCTCCACGCTCACCGCCGCGCCGATCAGCTTCGGCGGCTCGGCCGGGAGCGACCACAGCTTCGCCCGGTCGACCGTGACGAGCCCGTCGTGGCTGACCTCCTCGCCGTTCAGCAGCGCCCGGATCACGTCGACGCACTCGCGCAGCCGCTGCTGCCGGATCTCCTTGCGCGGCCACCGGTCGCCGGTGACGTGCTCGTTGGACGCCTCACCGGAGCCGAGCGCGGCCCAGAAACGGCCCGGGAACATCGCCGCGAGCGTCCCGATGGCCTGCGCGATGATCGCCGGGTGGTAGCGCTGGCCGGGCGCGTTCACCACCCCGAACCGCAGGGTCGTGGCCTGCAGCGCGGCCCCGAGCCACGACCACGCGAACCCCGACTCGCCCTGGCGGGCGCTCCAGGGCGCGATGTGGTCGGAGCACATCGCCATCGCGAAGCCGGCCTCGTCGGCCAGGCGGACGGCGTCCAGAAGATCGGCGGGAGCAACCTGTTCGTGGGAGGCGTGAAAGCCATAGATCGCCATCGCCTAGGACTACCCCGGCAAGCCATCCGCTATCGGGCGTAAAGCGCCCGGTTCTATCGTGACGGCATGTCCTCAAGATCACTCCTCGCCGGCGCCGCGCTGACCGCGACCGCCCTGCTCACCGTCGCCACCCCGGCCGCCCAGGCGGCGACCGCCCCCGCCACCGTCGCCAAGAACGTCTTCAAGGGCTTCGTCAAGAAGGACCGGAAGGCGATGCTGAAGTGGGCCGCCCCCGACGTCGTCGACAAGCTGCTCGCCTACAAGTACCGCGACCCCGACAAGTTCGCCGGCTGCACCGGAACTGGAATGTGCCGGTTCGTGCACACGAGCGTGAAGGTGCCGGGCGACCTCAACGGCATCCTCATGGTCGTCAAGCACTCCAGGGTCACCACGGTCTACACGTCGCAGCACGTCACCTCGCCCACCACGGTCGCGAAGACCTTCTACCGCTACTGGCAGCTCGGCGCCAAGAACCGCGCCCGCGAGATCGCCACCGCAGGGGCCATCAAGACCCGCTTCGCCGTCAAGTACGACCCGACCGGCGTCCCCTACCACTGGCAGGGCTGCTCCAAGGAGCCGAAGGGCTACAGCTGCGCCTACTCCTACGAGGGCGGCGCCATGTTCCTGCACGTCCGCGGCACCAAGGCGGCTGGCTACTACGTGAACTCCGTGAGCTACATCGCCGACTGAGAAAGCAGAGTGGTCCGGCTGCGGGAGGGGGAGCGCGCCGGACCACTGGCCTGGGGCCGGCCTAGTAGATGCCTTCCTCGATGTTCGACTCGGCGCTGATGGTGGCGCCGTCGCCGTCGATGAACTTCGCGACGATGTAGACCTCGTCGCCGTTGTTGGCCCAGCCGCTGTCCTCGTTGAGGAAGGAGCCCTGGGGCACCTCCCAGCCGTAGTCCAGGCGGATGCCGTCCGGGCCGGCCGTCAGGCCGTAGTCGTCCTTGTACCAGGTGATCGGGCCGTAGATCATCGGGTCGGTGCCCGAGTCGCTGCCGTAGAAGCGGACCTGGATCCTGCCGCCGTGGATCAGGTAGCCGTTCGCGTCGTACTCGTTCATGGGCACGTGGACGCTCAGGTTGATGGTCCGGGCGGCGGGCACGCCGGTGTTGAAGCCGATCTCCAGGTGGGCGGTGATCACCGTCGCCGCCTGGGCGGGCGTCGTGGCCAGGGCGATGACGCCGACGGCGGCCACCGTGGTGGCCGCCAGTCGCTTGAGAATGCCGTTCATGGTGTTGTCCCCCTTGTGGTCTGAGGCGCGTTCGCCTCACCAAGGAGGCGTTCCAGCCCGTTCCACCGGGGGACACGGTCAGCGGACGTAGACGTTCGGCTTGGCCGGGGTCGCCATTCCGTCGCCGATGAAGAAGCTCGGGTGGGGCGGCTGGTTGTAGGCGGTGTTCTGCCAAGCCAGAGCGGTCCGGTACATCGGGTCGTGCAGCAGGGTGTGGATCTTCACGGTGGTCGCCGCAGGGGTCGAGTAGATCCGCAGCGCCCGGTTGTCGCTCGTCGGCCAGACGACCTCCTCGCGCCAGTCGCCGAGGATGTCGCCCGACAGCGACGGCGTGGCCTTGGTGCCGTTGTTGGAGTGGACGTTCGACCCGGTCAGCAGCCTGGTCTCCCCTCCGGTGCCGTACTTGTCGATGCGCACGTCGTCGAGGAGCTCCCGCACCGGGTCGGCGTCCCACCAGGCCAGGAAGTTGATCGACGACGGCTCCCGGCCCAGCGAGGCGCCCGTGGGGGATCGCAGCGTGGTGTCCCGGGCCGACCACGACTCCGCGCCGGGGCTGCCGGCCCAGATGTCGCCCGAGACGCCCCGGCCGTTGTCACCGCCCGACGCGGTCTGCCAGAGGATCTGGCCGGTCCGCGCGTCGGCCATCCAGGAGCCGGGCTTGGAGCTGTCCTCGCTGACCTTGAAGATCTCCAGTCCGGTACGACCCGGGTTCAGATCCCCCACGTGCAGCGCGTCGCCGTGGCCGAGCCCGGTGTTGTAGAGGCCGGTGCCGTTGTCGTTGATCACGGCCGCGCCGAAGACGATCTCGTCCCGGCCGTCGGCGTCGACGTCGGCGATCGACAGCTGGTGGTTGCCCTGGCCCGCGTAGGACGTCGCGTTGTTGGAGTCGAACGTCCACCGCCGGGTGAGCGAGCCGTTGCGGAAGTCCCAGGCCACCACGACCGCCCGGGTGTAGTAGCCCCGGGACATGATCAGCGAGGGGCGCTGGCCGTCGAGGTAGGCCGTGCCCGCCAGGAAGCGGTCGACGCGGTTGCCGTAGTTGTCTCCCCAGTTCGACACCGTGCCGCGCGCCGGGACGTAGTCGACGGTCGACATCGCCGCGCCGGTCTGGCCGTTGAACATGGTCAGGAACTCGGGGCCGCTCAGGACGTAGCCGGAGGAGTTCACGTAGTTGGCACTGCCGTTGCCGATGGTGACGCCGCGGCCGTCGACGGTGCCGTCGGCCGTCTTCATGGCGACCTCGGCGCGGCCGTCGCCGTCGTAGTCGTACACCTGGAACTGCGTGTAGTGCGCCCCGGCGCGGATGTTGCGGCCGAGGTTGATCCGCCACAGGCGGGTGCCGTCGAGCTTGATCCCGTCGACGTAGACCGGGGACGTGACGCCCGACTGGGAGTTGTCCTTGGCGTCGTTCGGCTCCCACTTGAGCACCAGGTCGACCCGGCCGTCACCGTCGAGGTCGCCCACGCTGGCGTCGTTGGCGGTGTAGTTCGAGCCCGGCGGCGTGATCGGCACGTCGAGGTAGCCACTGGCGAACCTCAGCGAGGTCTCCGAGACCGGCCCTTCCGCGCCGCCGCTGACCGCCCTGATCGTGTACGACGCGTCCGCCGCCGCCCCGCTGTCCAGGTAGTTCGTGGAGTTGGAGACGGTCGCCACCCGGGTGCCCGACCGGTAGACGTTGAACGAGGTGTCCCGCGCCTCGGTCCCGAGCAGCCGCCACGAGACGAGGTTCCCGCTGCCGCTGCGGACCGAGATGACCCCCCGGTCGAGGTCCTCGACCTGCTTCGCGCCCGCCGGAGTGGGCGTCGGCGTGGGAGACGGGGTCGGGGTGGGCGTCGGAGTCGGCGAAGGCGTGGGGGTCGGGGAAGGCGTGGGGGTCGGGCTGGGGCTCGGTGTCGGGCTCGGTGTCGGGCTCGGTGTCGGGCTCGGTGTCGGGCTCGGTGTCGGGCTCGGTGTCGGGCTCGGGCTGGGCTGGGTGCCGTTGCAGGCGACGCCGTTGAGGGCGAAGTTCGCGGGGGTGGGGTTGTCGGTGCCGTTCGTCGAGGCGTTGAAGCCGAACGACGTCGAGCCACCCGTCGCGAGCTGCTTGTTGTAGCCCGCGTCGGCCGCGGTCACGCTGCCGCCGCTCTGGGTGAGGGTGGTGTTCCACGCCTGGGAGACCTGCTGCCCGGCCGTGTACGTCCAGGTCAGCCGCCATCCGTCGACCGGGTCGCCCAGGTTGTTGACGGTCACGCCGGCCGTGAAGCCGCCCGGCCACGAGCTGACGATCGAGTAGTCGATCCGGCACGCGACGGCGGCCGTGGCCTGGCCTTGCAGGGCGGCCGTGGCCGCCATCAGCCCCATCGCGATGAGGGCGAAACGTTTCATAGCCGGTCCAATCTGGGGGAGCGTCAACCCAAGACCGTAGAAATCCCGACTCAACCGGTCAATCAATGCCGTGATCGCCGTAATGTCGGCCGAGGTCGTGACTGAAACGTTCACATCGGCTGATTCGGGCGCATGGGTGTTCATGTCGTTTTCCGGCGCTGAATGAATGGTTCAACGGGGTTCATTCGCTGTCGGCGCACCCGGGAAAGCCTGATCTGTCGGCACACGGCGCACCTGTCGGGCGCGGCCGACAATGGTCAGCCGTTCGCCGGGATATCCGGATTTACCCTGCGTACCGAGCCAGAAGAAAGCGGACACAAGCCCACATCTCAGCAGTCGGATTTTTTCTTTGAGAAGGCTGTTTACAGCAGTGATCGCCGGGGGTAGTTCAGGGGTGTCACTAAATAAGGCGCCACCCCCCGGGGCGAAAATCAAATGAGCTCGATAATTGTGGGGGTGTGTTGTGAGCAGACTGATCGACAGAACGTGGGCGATTCTCGTGTCGCTCGCCGTCGCCGTCATCGGATTGTTCGTTCCCGCAGGTACGGCTCATGCCCTGTCGGAGACGCCGGTGCCGGACGTGGTGGTCGACACTCAGGAGACCATCAGCGGGCGTGTCAATCTACCGTGGTGGCCCGGCGATCTCGCGCCGGGCGGAGATGCCACGGTGACGCGCACAATAAAAACAACGAGAAACTATCTGCTCGTCGAATTCGTGCCGGTGATTCTGGTCAGAGACAGCCGGCCGATTCAGGTGTACAGCGCGCTGCGGCGGCCGACGTCCGCCGATGTGGCCGGCACCCCTCACCATCGGGCCAGAGCGCCGCCTGAAAACCGAAGTGCACACTCACGAACGACCGCGAAGAGATCACGATTGGCGTGCCCCCATCCACGGGGGCACAGCGGTACCTTTCTCCCCCGAACAGATGGTGGCTCCGCCCGGTGTTCGGCGGATGCCCAGGGGTGGGCGAATGCGTGGCCATGGCTGAGCCGCGCAACAGCCCCAATACGTTGGCGATCCTCGACCCGGCCACCGGCTACGTGGCCGAGGCGAAGGCCTTGACGGGGTTCTGAGAGCATCGGGGTTACAAAGCGACCGATGTCAGGAGAACCCTGTGGCCGTCGACCGACTCCTCCCCACCCCGGAGGCCCGTGACCTGCTCGACCTCACCCGTGAGGTGGCGGACAAAGAACTGCTGCCGATCGTGGACCGGCACGAGAAGGCCGAGACCTATCCCGACGGCCTTTTCGCCACGCTAGGCGGCGCCGGCCTGCTGAGCCTTCCTTATCCGGAGGAGTTCGGCGGTGGCGGCCAGCCCTACGAGGTCTATTTGCAGGTGCTCGAAGAGCTCGCCGCGAGGTGGGCCTCCGTCGCAGTGGCCGTCAGCGTTCACTCGCTGTCGTGTTTTCCCCTGGCGACGTACGGAACTCCCGAACAGATCGACCGGTGGCTCCCGGACATGCTCGCCGGTGACCTCGTGGGCGGCTACAGCCTCTCCGAGCCTCAGGCGGGCTCCGACGCGGCGGCGTTGACCTGCCGGGCGACCCGGGTGGCCGACGGCTACGAGATCAACGGCGCGAAGGCCTGGATCACCCACGGCGGGAAGGCCGACTTCTACGCGCTGTTCGCCCGGACCGGTGAGAAGTCGATCTCCTGTTTCCTGGCTCCCGGCCAGGTCGACGGGCTGACGTTCGGCAGACCCGAAGAGAAGATGGGCCTGCACGCCGTGCCCACCACCAGCGCCCACTGGGACGGCGCGGTCCTGGCGGCCGACCGCCTGATCGGCGCGGAGGGCCAGGGCCTGCAGATCGCGTTCAGCGCGCTCGACTCCGGGCGGCTGGGGATCGCGGCCTGCGCGACCGGTCTGGCCCAGGCGGCGCTCGACGCCGCCGTCGGCTACGCGAAGGAGCGGACCACTTTCGGCAAGCGCATCATCGACCACCAGGGGCTCGGTTTCCTGCTGGCCGACATGGCCGCCGCCGTCGACTCCGCGCGGGCGACGTACATCGACGCGGCGCGCAGGAAGGACGCCGGGCTGCCGTTCTCACGGCAGGCGTCGGTGGCGAAACTCGTGGCCACCGATGCCGCGATGAAAGTGACGACCGACGCCGTCCAGGTGTTCGGCGGCTACGGATACACGCGTGAGTTCCCCGTGGAGAGGTACATGCGCGAAGCGAAGATCATGCAGATCTTCGAGGGCACCAACCAGATCCAGCGTCTCGTCATCGCGCGGGGCCTGGCCCGCTGAGGGCTCAGCCGGGCAGCGGGGGCGACAGGTCCCAGAGGCGGATCGTCTCGTCGCGGCTGCCGGTGAGGACGATCGGCTTGCCGGCGAGCGTCCCCAGGGTCACGTCGTAGATGCGGTCGGTGTGGCCTTCCAGGGGCCGGCCTATCTCGGTGCCGGTGGCCAGGTCCCAGACCCGGGCCGTGCGGTCCTCGCTGCCGGTGACGGCGATCTGCCTGCCGTCGATCTCGCCGAAGTCGACCGACCAGATCCAGCTCGTGTGGCCGGTCAGGGGTGCGCCGAGGCTGGTGCGGGTGGCCAGGTCCCAGATCCGGGCCGTCTTGTCCTCGCCGCCGGTGATCGCGACGGGGGCGCCGTCGAGGGTGCCGACGGCGATCGAGCGGATCCACCCGTTGGTGTGGCCGGTCAGAGGCTCGCCGATCTGCCGGCGGGTGGTCAGGTCCCAGACCCGGACCACGCCCTCGTCGCCCGCGCTGACCGCGATCGGCTTGCCGTCGACCTCGGCGTAGGCGACCGCCCAGACGGTGCCGGTCGTGCCGGTCATCGGGTCGCCGTCCTGTTCGCCGGTGTGGAGGTTCCAGACGCGGACGGTGCCGTCCTGGCCGCCGCTGACCGCGATGGGCTCGCCGTTGAGAGTGCCCAGGTCGACGGCCTTGACGTTGCCCTGGTGGCCGAGCATCGGATTGCTCATCTGGGTGCCCTTGCGCAGGTCCCAGATGCGCAGGCTGCCGTCGTTGCTGGCCGAGACGGCGATAGCGGCGCCGTCGAGCAGGCCGGTGACGATGTGCCCGACCCACCCCTCGTGGCCGGACATGGCGTAGAGCTCGGTGCGCTTGTCGAGGTCGACGACCCGGACCGTGTTGTCGTCGCCGCCGCTCACGCTCAGGGGCACGCCGTCGAGCTCGGTGAAGGCGATGCTGCGGACGTCGTTCTCCTGCACCTCGATCGGCTCGCCCAGGGCCTGCCCGAAAGTGATCGGGGCCGCCGACGGCGAAGGTGACAGCGAGGTCTGGGCGCGGGTGCCGTCGCCGGTCGCCGAGCCGTCGCCCTTGGGCCAGAGCTGCCAGCCCAGCACCCCTCCGGCGACCACGACCGCGAGGGCCCCGGCCAACAGCGCCGGTCGCCGGTTCTGCTTGCTCGGCGGCGGCGGCGGGACCGGGGCGGGCGGCAGCGGCGCCGTCTCCACGTGGAACTCGTCGCCCGTCAGGGTCTTCACCAGCTCGGCGGCGGTGGGCCGCAGGGCCGGGTTCTTGTTCAGGGCCTGCTGGATCAGCGGCTTCAGACCGGACGGCAGTCCGGTCAGCACCGGTTCGCGGTGGAGGATCGCGTTGATGAGCTGGGGCACCGTGTCGCCGGGGAAGGCGCGCCGCCCGGTCGCCGCGAAGACCATCGTCGCCGCCCACGCGAACACGTCGGCGGCCGGGGTGACCTCGCCCCCCTCGATCTGCTCGGGGGCCATGTAGCCGGGCGTGCCGATCGAGCCCGACATCGTCGCGGTGTGGTCGAGGGCGCGGGAGATGCCGAAGTCGATCACGACCGGGCCCTCGGGGCCCATCAGCACGTTGCTCGGCTTGAAGTCGCGGTGGACGATCCCGGCCCGGTGGATCGCCGCCAGCGCGGTGGCGGTGGCCACGGCGAGGCGTTCGAGGCCTCCCCCGGTCCTCGGGCCCTCCTTCTGCACGACGTGGTGCAGCGACGCCCCCGGCACGAACTCGCTCACGATGTAGGGCCGGTCGCCGAAGACGCCCACGTCGAGCACGCGGGCGGTGCAGAAGGGGGCCACCCGGCGGGCCAGCTCGACCTCGCGGAGGAACCGCCGCCGGTGATCGGGATCCTTCGACAGCTCGTCGTGGATGACCTTGAGCGCGACCGGGGTGCCGTGGGGGTCCTCGGCGCGGAAGACCGCACCCTGACCGCCGTGTCCGATGCGGTGGAGGATGCGGTAGTCGTCGATCTGCGCCGGTATGCCAGGCTCCGCGTTCACGACATCATGATAGGAGCGGTCCTCGGCCACGCACGGTCACGATTCGGCCAGCCCGCGCCGGCAACGATCGGCACAGCGCAGATCGCCGATCCGCTCGAACTCGGGCAGTAAGCGGGCGTAGGAGGCGCGGGCCCCCTCCGGGTCGAGCAGGGAGGCGCGGAAGACCTGGGCGTGCAGCCGCTCGTGGTCGTTGTCGTTGGCCGCCGCGAGCTTCTCCGCCTCGTCGAGCCACCCGGCGACCTCGTCGAGGCGGACGCCCGACTCGATCGCCCGCAAGGCCATGTGGTTGAGGGAGTTGGCCCGTTTGACCTGGTCGCCGAGGCGGCCGAAGAGCTCGGCCGCCAGGGCGGTCCGGTCGATCGACTGGGCGGCGTGACCTTCGGCGGCCAAGGCCAGGGCGCGGTGCCACGTGTCGCCCGTCTCCGCGTAGCGGGCCGCCGCGTCGGCCAGATGGGGCAGGGCGGCCTCGCGGTCGGCGTACATGAGACACCAGCCCAGACCGAGCGAGGCCAGGGCCCGGTCTTCGGGTGAGACGGCCAGGCCGGCGGCTCGCCGGGCGAAGGCCAGGGCCTTCGGGACGTCCTGGAAGCAGTGGACGATCGCGGCCGTGGTCAGCGCGGGCACCGTCGGGGGCGGGTCGGCGAGCCAGTCGAACAGGTCGGCGCGGGCGCCGATGATCTCCCAGGCGGTGCCCACCCCGGCCAGGAACGGCCAGGGGTCGTCGACGTGCCGGACCGCCTGGCGCAGGTCGGGCCAGTGCTGGTTGAACCAGCGGTGCGCCCTGGCCTGGTCGGCCCCCCGCAGCGCCCCGACCAGCGAGACCGCGTGGGTCAGGTGGAAGGAGGCGTGCCGGTCGCGGGCCTCCCCTGCCCGGTCGCCCAGCCGCGCGGCGGCGAACTGCCGCACGCTGTCGAGCAGCCGGTAGCGGGTCGTCTCGCCCACCCGGCGGCGGGACAGCAGCGAGCGGTCGAGCAGGCGGGGGAACAGCCGGGTCATCGCCGGGCGGTCGAGCGGCGGATAGGCCAGCACTTCGGTGGCGGTGTCGTAGTCGAACTCGCCGGGGAAGACCGACAGGCGGCCCAGCAGCAGGCGTTCGTCGTCGCCCAGCAGGTCGTAGCTCCAGCGCAGCGCCTCTTCGAGGGTGCGGTGGCGGCCGATCGGACCATCGGTGAGCAGGGTGAACCTGCTGTCGAGCAGGCTGACCAGCTCGGCCGGGGTGAACGCGCGCACCCGTGCGGCGGCCAGTTCCAGCGCCAGTGGCAGGCCGTCGAGGCGGCGGCAGACCCTGGCCACGTCGCGGGCGTTGCCGGCGGTGACCGTGAAACCGGGTGAGACCGACGCGGCCCGGTCGGCGAACAGCCGGGTCGCGGCGGCGGCCAGGACCTCCTCCGGCCCGGCCGACTCGGGGGGCAGCGGCAGCGGGGCGATCTCACAGACCCGTTCACCCGGCACGCCCAACGGTCCGTGTGAGGTTGCCAGCACCCGCAGACCGGGCATGGTCCGCAGGAGACCGGTGAGCAGCGGCGCGACCGGGACGTGTTCGCAGTTGTCGACCACCACCGTCCGCGCCCCGGCCCCGCGCAGCACGTCGTCGAAGGCGGCCGTCACGTCGTCGCCGGGTGCCAGCGGCGCGAGGTCGACCAGGACCGCCCGCGGCAGCCCGGCCGCGACGTGCAGGGCCAGCCGGGTCTTGCCGGTGCCGGCCGGGCCGGTCAGGGTGACCAGCCGGTGGGCCGCCAGCAGCTCGCCGACCAGCGCGATCTCGGTCTCGCGGCCCACGAACGACGACAGCGCGGCCGGGAGGTCCTGGCGGGTCAGCCGGTCGGCGTGGGCGATCAGGTCGAGCCGGTTGCCGCCGCCCAGCTTGCGCAGCAGCGCCGACACGTGGCTCTCCACGGTCCGCTCTGACAGGTGGAGGCGGCGGGCGATCTCGCGGTTCTGCAGACGCTCGCCGACGAGCCGGAGGATCTCCAGCTCGCGGGGGGTCGGCTCCGTGGTCATGGCACCGAGTATCTCCGTACTGACCACGGATGTGGGGATCGGCGAAAACGCACACGCTGGTTCACACGGCCCTGCCGAATAGTCGGGGTCGTACGAAGACGACGATGTCCATAGGGGGACAAACATGAGCGAGTCAGTCAAGGAACTGATCGCCCAGGCGCGAGCCGAGATCAGCAACCTGTCGGCCGACGACGTGGCCAAGGCGGTCGAGGCCGGCGACGTCACGCTGGTCGACCTGCGGGAGCCGGGGGAGATCGAGAAGGAGGGCACCATTCCGGGGGCCGTCCTGGCTCCCCGGGGGATGCTGGAGTTCTACGCCGACCCGGGCAGCCCGTACCACCGGGCCGAGTTCGACCCGGCGCGGCCCACCATCCTGTTCTGCGCCTCGGGCGGGCGTTCGGCGCTGGCGGCGCGGACGCTGAAGACGCTCGGCTATCAGGAGGTGGCTCACCTCGACGGTGGGCTCAAGGCCTGGAAGGACGCCGGCCGTCCCACCACCAATCAGAACTGAAGTGGAGCTAGGCCGATGCCACTCATCAATGTGAAAGTGATCGAAGGCGTCTTCTCCGACGAGCAGAAGACGGAGATCGTGAAGTCGCTGACCGAGGCGATGGTGACCATCGAGGGCGAGAACATGCGCCAGGTCACGTGGGTCGTCATCGACGAGGTCAAGAGCGGCGACTGGGCGATCGGCGGTCAGCCGCTGACCACCGACGACGTCCTGCGGCTGGCAGCCGGTTAAAAGGCCGGGAAGGGAGTGCGGGCTCATGGTGTCGATCCGGCTGCTCGGACCGCCCGCCGTCGAAATCGGCGGCGGTCCGGCGAAGCCGCCGCGCGGCCGTAAGGCGTGGGCCCTGCTCGCCTATCTGCTGCTGGCCGAACGGCCGCCCAGCCGTAAACGCCTCGCCGAGCTGCTGTTCGGCGACGCGGACGACCCGCTGGGGGCGCTGCGCTGGACCCTGGCCGAACTGCGCCGCTCCCTGGGCCTCCGTGAGGCCCTCGGGGGCGACCCGGTCAGGACCGATTTCGGGCCCGGCGTCACGGTCGACGTGCGGATCCTCCTCGATCAAGATGGAGATCCCGCGCCGCTGCTCGATCTGGGGGGAGAACTGCTGGAGGGCGTGCACCTGGCGTCCTCGCTGGAGTTCGAGTCGTGGCTGCTGGTGGCCCGCCACCGCGTCTCGTCGATGATCGAGGGCCGGTTACGGCAGGCCGCCGCCCGGCTGCTCGCCGAGGGCCGGGCGAAGGAGGCGGTCCGGTACGCCGCCAGGGCGGTCGAGCACAACCCGCTCGAAGAGGGCAACCACGAGCTGCTGGTCCGCGGCCTCACCATGGCCGGGGACCGGGCCGCCGCGCTGAAACAGGTCGCCGTGTGCGAGGACCTGATGCGGCGGGAGCTGGGCGTGAAGACGTCGCCCGCGCTGCGGGAGGCGGCCATGGTGAGTTCCGACTCGCCGATGCTGCCCCCGCTCAGCGGGCGGGCGGCGGCGATCAGCCAGCTCCACGCCGGGCGGGCCGCCATCGCGGCCGGGGCCGTCGCGGCGGGCGTCCAATGTCTGCGGACGGCGGTCGCCGAGGCGTCCAGGACCGGGGACGCCGCGCTCAAGGCGCGGGCCTACTGCGCGCTCGGCAGCGCGCTGGTGCACGCCCTCCAGGGGCGCGACGAGGAGGGCTCGCTCGCGCTGCACGAGGCGATCGTCATGGCGACCGCCTCGGGTGACCGCTCTGTCGCGGTGACCGCCCACCGGGAGCTCGGCTTCGTCGAGGTCAAGGCGGGCCGCCGGACCGCGGCCACGACGTGGCTGACCAAGGCCGCCGCGATGGCGCAGACCGACGCCGAGATGGCGGCGATCTGCGGCGTGCTCGGCCAGAACACCTCCGACCAGGGCGACTACCGGGCCGCGATCGGCCACCTGGAGGAGTCGGTCGAACGCGCCGCCCGCTGCGGCGACCACAAGCAGCACGCGTGGTCGCTGTCGATCCTGGGGCGCGTCCACCTGATGCGCGACGAGCGCTCGCAGGCCCGCACGGTGCTCAGACGGTCGCTGGAACTGACCGAGGAGCAGCGCTGGATGGCGTTCCTGCCGTGGCCGACCGCGCTGCACGCCGAGATCGACCTGCGGATGGGCGACGTGGACGCCGCCGCCGACGGCCTCGAACGGGCCTGGGTGCTGGCCTGCCAGGTCGAGGACCCGTGCTGGGAGGGGACCGCCGCACGGGGGCTCGGTCTGCTCAGCCGCGACCGGGGCGACCACGCGGCGGCCGACCGCTGGTTCGGCCAGGCGTCCAGCAGCTGCAACCGGCTGCCCGACCGCTACCAGTGGGTGTCGGCCAACGTCCTCGACGCGACGATCACCTGTGCGATCGAGATCGGCGACGACGAGCGGGCCCGACCGCTCGTCGCCACGCTCGCCGCGCTGGCCGCCCGCTGTGACATGCGGGAATGGGTGGTCCGCGCCCATCTGCACAACGCCCGTCTCGGGGACCGGACGGCGCTCGCCTCCGCGCGGCTGCTCGGGGCCGGGATCGACAATCCCGCCCTGGCCGCGCTGCTTCGTTAAGAGATCAGGGGATATGTACGATTCGACGGCCTGGACGCTGGTCGACGAGGGGTGGGGCCGCCGGGCGGTCGACTTCGCGACACTCAGCGAACCGGGGAACTGCAGAGAATACGTCGCGGTGCACCAGCATCTGGGCATCGGCGACGGCGACCGACTGCTGGACATCGCCTGCGGCGCGGGGCTGGCCCTTGAGCTGGCCGCCGCCCGGGGCGCCGAGATCGCCGGGATCGACGCCTCGCCCCGGCTGGTCGCGGTGGCCCGCGACCGCAGCCCCGGCGCGGACATCCGCGTCGGCGACATGCACGACCTGCCCTGGGACGACGCGTCCTTCGACGCCGTGACGAGCTTCCGCGGGGTCTGGGGGACCACGCCGATCGCGCTCCAGGAGATCCACCGGGTGCTCAAGCCCGGTGGACGGGTCGGGCTGACCGTGTGGGGGCACATCAAGAAGTCACCCGGCGCGTGGGCGCTGGGGCCGTTCCGGCTGGCCGCCCCGCCGAAGGTGGACAACCAGCGGGACATGGTCTCCCTCGGGCGTCCCGGCGCGGGGGAGGAACTGCTGGAGAAGTTCGGGTTCACCGGGGTCCGGCGGGTGACCGTGCCGTTCGCGTGGGAGTTCGCCGACCCGGCGACCTACGCGCGGGCGCTGGCCTCCACCGGGCCGGCGTACGAGGCGATCCAGAACATCGGCGAGGACGCCTTCGCCGCCGCCGCGATCGAGGCGGCCACGGAGCGGACGCGCGCGGGCCTGCCCCTGCGGGCGAGCGTCGACGTGGTCGGCTACCTGGCCCGGAAGGAGGCGTGATGCACTTCCTGGAACCCGTCGACGCCACGCCCGAAGAGGCCGAGGTCGACCTCAAGGCGTTCGGCTACGTCATGAACGCCACCCGCTTCTGGGGCTACCGGCCCGAGGTGGCCGAGGCCGTCATCGGGACCTCCCGGCAGATCACGCGCGGGATGCCGCTGCGCCTGCGGGGGATCATGGTGACCGCCTGCGCCGCCGCGTTCGGCAACTCCTACTGCGCGCTGTCGTGGGGGAACCGGCTGTCCGAGTGGTCCGACCCGGCCACGGTCGTGTCGGTGCTCAGGGGCGACGACGCCGAACTGACCGACGACGAGCGCGCCGTGGCCGCCTGGGTACGCAAGATCACGAAGAAGCCCAACTCCACGACCGAGGCCGACGTCGCGAAGCTGCGGGCGGCCGGGTTCACCGACGCGCAGATCTTCGACATCACCGCCTTCGTGGCGCTGCGCATGGCGTTCTCCGTGGTCAACGACGCGCTGGGCCTCCAGCCGGACGCCCAGCTCCGCGCCACCACCCCCCGCGAGATCCTCGGCGCGGTCGACTTCGGCCGGCCGATCGCCGGTTAGACCCGGGCCGACCCGACCAGCAGGGCCTCCACCCCTCGCAGCATCGACTCCGCCTTCTCCCTGGAGAGGTAGGCGGTGTCGGCGATGATGCCGAGCTGGCCTGCGCCGATGGCCGTCCCGACGGTGAAGAAGACCTTGAACCTGACCCCGGGCCAGGCGTTCTCCGTGTACGTCCTGGTCTCCGCCACCGACAGGTCGGCGTCCGGCAGGAGGGCGGGCCAGCCCGGGATCGGGCGGCGGTCGTTGAAGAAGGCGTCGAGGTCGTGCTCCCCGCCTTTCCGCGCGCCGACCTCCCGGCGCATCAGCGTCATCGCGTCCGGGTCGTACTGGGCGTTGCGGTAGGCCTGGAGCGCGGCCCGGTGGGTGGTCAGGCAGAACTCGGGGAAGTCCGGCGAGATCTCCAGGACGATCAGCGCGTCCTGGCCGACCGTGCCGACCATCTCCCGGGTCCTGGCGTCGCGGCGGTTGCTGTGCACGAGCTGCATGACCACCCGGGGCCGCGCGCTGGCCTCCGACAGCGCGGTGGCGCAGGCGGCGAGCAGGACGCTGGTGGTGCTGACCGCGAGCCGCTCCGACAGCCGCAGGGCGGCCACCGCCAGCGCCGTCGACTCCATGCCGACCTCGATGAACCGGGGGTCCTCGGGCTCCCCGGGGGCGTGGTCGAACACGTCGAGCGGGGCCTCCTCCAGCACGCCCCGCCAGTAGGCGATCGACCTGGCCGAGCGGGCCTGCCAGGCGTCCGACGCCTCCAGGCCCGCCTGGTCCCTGGGCTGCCAGGCCACCGGCGGCAGGGCGCCGCCGCGCAGCAGCGTCTTCCACTCCTCGGCCAGCAGCGCGAGGGCCTGGTAGTCAACCGCCAGATGGGTGAAGACGCAGGCCAGCGCGGACGGTCGGCCGTCCTTGACGACCACCGCGCAGCGCAGCGGCAGGTCGGCGGAGTGGTCGAAGACCGTGTGGGCCATCGCGGCGGCCACCCGCTCGGCCACCTGGAGGCCGCGTTCGGCCCCGGCCTCGACCAGCTCGATCTCCAGCACGCCGTCCCGGCTGACCCGCTGGCCGGCGGAGGAGAAGGTCGTCCGGAGGGTCTCGTGGCGTTCGACCAGCACCCGCAGGGCGTCGAGCACCGCCGGGAGCTCCCGGCGGCCGTAGACGGGGAACACGAAGGGGCAGTTGAGGTAGGTCTGGCTGTCGCCCATCAGGTGCACGGCCCGCCACATCAGCCGCTGCCCCCAGGTCAGCGGCGCCTCCCCCTCGGTGGCCCCCTTGAATTCGATCTTCATTTCGGTGCTTTCATTTCAGGGTTTTCATTTCAGTGCCGCGACCAGCGTGTCGACGTCCTCGAACGACGAGAGGTCGCCGCCGAGGTCGATCTCCAGGTCGAAGACGTCCTCGATGGTGTCGATCAGGCTGATGCGGGCCAGCGACGTCAGCCCGAGGGCCGACAGCGTGTACTCCCCCGCCAGGACGTCGGCCTGGCTGATCGCGCCGCCGGACGCGGTCGCGATCATGCCCGCCAGCCGGACCCTGAGTTCCTCGGTCATGCCATCTCCATCAACGTTGGTGATCACGGGCAGGCGGGAGATCGGCTGCCCGGGGTCGTCGGCGATGCCCTCCAGCAGGACGGTGAACTCCCGGGAGAGCTCCTCGACCGTCTCTACGCGCAGCAGCGTCGCGTCGTAGCCGAAGGCCGCCAGCAGCCCGTCTTCCCTCCGCCACGCCTCCAGCGCGAAGCCGAACCTCGCCCGGTGGCAGCCGGCGTCGAACGGCTCCACCCGCAGGTCCCCGACCCGCTCGGGCGGTTCGCCGCCGCCCGAGCGGCCGTGCAGGGCGACCATTGTCCGGAGCAGGTCTCCACCGACCTCCTCCAGTGGCACGGTGCCGTGGGTCCGCGCCGCCCGCACGGCCGTCTTCGCCGCCGTCACCAGGTCGGCGAACACGGGGTCGCCGGTCAGGTCGCCGCGCAGGATCAGCGTGCCGGTGAGACAGCCGATGACCGGCTCCGACCCGGCGTGGTCGCGGCCGGCCCAGGGCGTGCCGACGACGATGTCCCGCTGACCCGACAGGCGGGCCAGGAAGACCTGGTAGGCCGCCGCCAGCACGGTGGACAGCGGGCCGTCGAGCCGTTCGAGCCGCCGGACGACCTCTTCCGGGACGTGGAACCGGTGGAGGGCCCCGACCGGGGTCCCGCCCCCGGGCAGATCGGCCGGCAGCTCCGGCCGGGGCGCGCCCGCGAGCTGGGCCCGCCAGAAGCCGGCCGAGGGCTCCGGCAGCCCCGACGCCACGTCACCGCACTGAAGAGCCAGGTCAGGTGGCTCTTCACCTTGGTAGAGCGCGAACAGGTCGTCCAGCAGAATTCCGAGTGACCACTCGTCGGCGACGATGCGGTGCAGCACGAGGCAGAGCACGTGGTCGTCGGCGCCGAGCTCGACCAGGGTCACCCGGAACGGCGGCTCGGTCAGGTCGAAGGGCGCGTCGATCCGCTCGCCGACCAGGTCCACGTCGCGGGAGTGCTCAATCAGGACCGGGGCGGGGGGACGCACCCGCGCGACCGGCCCGTCGTGGAACGAGGTGCGCAGGCTGTCGTGCCGGGCCACCACCGCGTCCAGCGCGCCCCGGAGCCGGTCGCGGTCGAGCGGCCCGCGTAATCGCAGCGACAGGTGCAGGTGGGACGAGGCGTCCGCCGGATCCGACCGGTGCAGGGACCACAACCGCCGCTGGGCGGGGGTCAGCGGCGGCTCGTCCGGCTCGATCCGGTCGCGGGCCCGTCCGAGGAGCTCGATCGTGCCGTCCTCGTGGTGGCGGGCCAGGTCGCCGGTCCGGTAGAGCCGCTCGCCCGGCGCGCCGAACGGGTCGGCCACGAAGCGTTCGGCCGTCAGCTCCGCCCGCCACCGGTAGCCCGCGGCCACCCCCGCGCCGCCGACGCACAGCTCGCCCGGCGCCCCGATCGGCACCAGCCGGAGGTCCTCGTCGAGCAGGCGGACGCGGGTGTTGGCGATCGGCCGCCCGATGGAGCCGTCGAGGCTGAAGGTGCTCCAGACGGTCGTCTCGGTGTGGCCGTAGACGTTCACCACCGTCGAGAACCGCTGCCGGAGCTCGGCGGGAAGGCCCTCCCCGTCGATCAGGGCCGTCGTCCCGGTGATCCCGCCCGCCAGCAGCGACCGCCACACCGAGGGCGTGGCCTGCACGAACGTCACCTCTTCGGCGGCGGCCAGCGCCGCGAGCGCCGCCGGTCTCCGGACCGCCCCGGACGGCGCGATCACCACCCGGCCGCCGGTGATCAGCGGGAGATACAGCTCCAGCGCCGAGAGGCCGGACGCCGGGGAGGCCAGCGCGAGCCACCCGTCGCCGGGGCCGGACGACAGGAGGTCCCGCATCGACAGCAGCAGGTTGGCCAGGTTGCCGTGGGTGATCTCCACGCCGTCCGCCGAGGTGTAGATCACGCAGGCGAGGTCCTCCGGCGAGATCAGCCGCAGGTAGCCCTCGTGCTCCTCGGTCCGCGCCTCCGTCAGCACCATCTTCGGCTGGGCGTCCGCCACGATCAGGTCGAGGCGCTCGGCCGGATGGTCCGGGTCGAGCGGCAGGTACGCCGCGCCCGCCCGCTGCACCGCCAGCAGCGCGATCAGCAGATCGTCGGAGCGGGGGATGTCGACCGCCACGAGGTCGCCGGGCCCGACCCCGAGCCGCCGCAGCCGCCCGGCCAGCCGCCCGGTGGCCATGTCGAGCTCCGCGTAGGTCAGCGTGCGGTCCCCACAGCGGACGGCGACCGCGTGGGGCGTCGCCCTGACCTGGGCGGCGAACAGCTCCGGCAGGGTGCGGGGCGGGTGGGTGACGTCGGTGTCGTTCCAGGTGACGAGGAGTTTCTCCCGGTCGGCGGCCGGGATGACGTCGAGATCGCCGAGGGCCGTGCCGGGCTCGGCGGCGGCGTGGGCGAGGAGGGCGCCCAGGGCGTCCCAGAACCGGACGACCGTCGCGGGGTCGAGCGCCTCGGGGTCGTAGCGGAGCCAGGTTTCGAGGCCGTCGACCACCTGGAGGTGCAGCGGGCCGCGCACCCCTCCGGCGAACACGGCCGGCTCGACGGTGACCTTGAGCCCGGGGAACTTGGGGGCCGGGCCGCTCCGCCGGTAGCTCAGCGAGACCGGGGTGGCCAGGGCGCGCGTCGGCCGGGCCGTCCGGTCGAGGCCTCTGACCTGGGCGCGGACCTCGCGGGCGAAGTCGTGGAAGGTCAGCGTCTCCCGAGGCCAGGTGACGACCGGGAGTTCGTTCACGTAGGGGCCGATGCGGTCGCGCGCCTCCGGGCCCCGGGTGGTCACCTCGACCAGGACGGCGGGGGTCTCGGCGCCGTACCGGAACAGCAGGGCGTGCACCCCCGCCAGCAGCGCCTCGAAGGTCGTCACCCCGGCCGCCCCGGCCACCGCGGCGGCGGCCGTGAGGACGGCGTCGTCGCCCGCGATCTGGTCGCCCTCGCCGAACCGGCCGGTCGGGCGCTGGCCGGGCAGGCTGAAGTCGATCGCGGGGACCATCAATGGGGTCCCGGTCCGCGGCTCGAAGGGCAGCGGCTCCCAGGAGGCCCCGACGTCGGTGTAGTGGTGGGCGAGGTCGCGGACGAGGACGTCCTTGGACAGCCCGTCGAAGACCAGCCGGTGGGCCACGAACAGCAGCAGATAGCGGCCCGGCCCGGCGGGCGCGAGCGTGAAGCGCGCGAGCGGGCCGTTCACCAGGTCGAAGGGCCGGGTGACCTCCTGCTCGACGAGCGCGGGCGTCGCCCCGTCGGCGACCATGATCGACGGCGACGCCCCCTCGACGATCTCCCCGGCGCTGTCGACCAGCGTCGACAGCACCGGGTGCCGGGCCACCACGGCCGCGCAGGCCGCCAGCAGCGCGGGCACGTCGAGGTCGCCGTCGAACCAGAGCGCCACCGGCAGGTGGTAGGCGGTCCCCGCGCCGAGCTGCGCGGCGGCCCACATGCCCTGCTGGGCGGGTGTCGCCCTCATCGTCGTCCCCGGAAGGTGTCGGCCGGCCCGATCAGGTCGCGCAGGCGGGGCTTCACCACCTTGCCGAGGTGGTTCTTGGGGAGCTCGGCCACGAACACGAGCCTGCTGGGCAGTTCGTGCGGGGCGAGCCGGTCGAGCAGGAAGTTGCGCAGCTCGGCGGGTGTCACCGGGGCGCGGGTCACCACGGCCGCGCCGGTCACCCGGCCGAGCACCGGATGCGGCAGCCCGGTCACGGACGCCTCGGCGATCGCCGGGTGTTCGTGCAGGACCGCCTCGACCTGGATCGTCGACACCTTGTGGGCCCCCGACCTGATGACGTCGCTCTCCCGGTCGACCAGGTAGAGGTAGCCGTCGTCGTCGAGGTAGCCGAGGTCGCCCATCCGGACCCAGCCGTCGCGGAAGACGCGGTCGGTGGCCGTGCGGTCGCCGTAGTAGACGCGGCTTCCGGCGGGGGACCGCAGCCAGACCTCGCCGGTCTCGTTCGCTTGGGCGGGAGTGCCGTCGTGGCGGAGGATGCGCAGGTCGCCGCCTTGCGTGGGGCGTCCGGCCGAGGCGGGGCGGGCCAGGTCGACGACCATCTCGGTCTGCGCGGGGGCCGCCTCGGTGGAGGTGTAGCAGTTGACGATGGTCGCCTTCGGGAACGCCTCGGCCATCCCGGCGGCCACGCAGGGCGGCAGGCTCGCGGCGGTCGAGGCGAGCAGCCGTACCGAGGAGAAGTCGTGCCGTTCGTGCACCGCCGCGTTGAGGAGTTGGATCGCCATCGCCGGGACGACGAAGACGGTCCCGACCTCGTAGATCTCGATGAGCCGGGCGAACCGTCCCGGCGTGAACATCGGCGGGGTGAGCGCGGCCGTGGCGGTGTCGAGGGCGTTGACCAGCATGTTCTGGCCCGCGTTGGAGCCGATCGGGAAGGCGTGCAGGAAGTGGCGGGAGTGGGTGAGCTCGCGGTGGCGCGGGTCGGCGCCGAAGGCCAAATTGGCGTGGGTCGCGCCGACGCCCTTGGCCCGGCCGGTCGTGCCGGAGGTGTAGATGATCTGCGCCAGCGCGTCGGGCCGGAGGTCCCGCCTGACCGGCTCGCCGTCGCCGCGGCCGAGGTGGGCGAGGGTCTCCTTGGAGATCGTGTGGACGACGCCGCAGTCCCGGAGGGCGTGGTCGATCTCCGCCGGGGATAATCGCTCCGAGAGCGGCACCGCCACGCAGCCCGCTCGGAGCACCCCGCACCAGGCGACCGCGTAGTCGATCCAGTCGCGCTCCCCGAAGACCAGGGCCACCCGGTCGCCGGGTGACAGGCCGTGGTCGACGAGGGCACGGGCGGTGGCGTCGGCCCGCCGGTCCCATTCGCCGAACGTGATCTCCCCGACGTCGGCCACCACGATCGCCGTCTTCCCGCCCTGTTCGGCGCCCCGGAGCATGAGCAGGTCGGGGAGCATGAGGTGTCGGTCAGTGCGCACGGCCACCACCGTTCCGAAATATTTCGAGCCACCATGATGCAGGTAAGGCCGGAAGACCTACCAGGCCCGGTAGGTTCAGAAATGTCTCGCATCGGCAGAATAGGCAACCGGGCCACGAAACGACAGAGAAATGTTTGTCTCGTTACCCCGAAACTTTCAACGTGCCGGGGTGAAGTCCTCGCCCATCTCCGCGAGGCTGGCCCGCAGGACCTCGTCCAGGGGGCGTGACTCCCGTTCGTCCAGCCAGACCAGGGTCGCCAGCCGGACCGCCGCCAGGAACGCCGCCGCCAGGATGCGCGGTCGCAGCGCGTCGGCGTCCAGGCCCTCCCGGGACGCCACCTCGACGGCGAGCTCGTGTTCCAGCAGCGCCTGGTTGCCGAGCTGCCGGGCGAGCAGCGCCGGATGCCGGCGGGCCACGCGGGTGCGCATGGCCCACTCGCGGTCGGCCGCGACGCCCTGCTCCTCGTAGAGCTCCAGGGCCGCGCCGCAGAGGGCGGCCCAGCCGGGTTCGCCCGCCGGGCGGCGGCGGATGTGTTCGACCAGCTCCTGGATGCGCTGCTCCTCGCCGTAGAGGACGGCGTCCTCCTTGGCGGCGAAGTAGTTGGAGAAGGTGCGCCGCGAGATGTTGGCGGCGTCGGCGATGGCCTCGACCGTCACGGCGTCGAAGCCCAGCTCGACGGTCAGCCGCAGGGCGGCCTGGTGGACCGCCTGCCGGGTCTCGGCCTTCTTCCGCTCTCTCAGTCCCACAGAGGGCACCCTACTGTGCGCGCAAATTTGCGCAGTGGGTAAAGTTGCCATGTGAGCAAAAATCACCGCCAAATCTTGGAGGCCCTGAGCGGGCTCCTCCTCGTGCTCTTCGTCGCGATGATCAGCAGCACGATCGTCTCGGTCGCGCTCCCGCAGATCATCACCGCCCTGAAGGGGACGCAGTCGCAGTACACCTGGGTGGTCACCGCCTCCCTGCTGACCGCGACCGCCTCCACCCCGATCTGGGGCCGCCTCGCCGACCTCTACAACAAGAAGACCCTTCTCCAGGTCGCCGTCGTGCTCTTCCTGGTCGGCTCGGTGGCCTGCGGATTCGCGCAGAACACCGCCCAGCTGATCGGCTTCCGGGCCGTCCAGGGGCTCGGCATGGGCGCGCTCCAGGTGCTGGTCCAGGTGATCATCGCGGCGATCATCCCGCCCAAGGAGCGGGGCAGGTACAACGGCTACCTCGGCGGCGTGATGGCCGTCGCGACCGTCGGCGGCCCGCTGCTCGGCGGCCTCATCGCCGACACCGACTGGCTCGGCTGGCGCTGGTGCTTCTTCATCTCGGTGCCGTTCTGCGTGGTCGCCTGGGCGCTGCTGTTCAAGACCCTGAAGATCGAGACCGTCCGCCGCGAGGGCGTGGTCATCGACTACGCGGGGGCGACCCTCATCGCGGCCGGGGTCAGCCTGCTGCTGATCTGGATCACCTTCGTCGACAACTCGTTCGCCTGGATCTCCTGGCAGACCGGCGTCATGGTCGGCGGCGTCGTGGTCATCCTGAGCGCGGCCCTGTGGGTCGAGTCGCGGGCCAAGGAGCCGGTCGTCCCGCTCCACGTGATCAGGCAGCGCACGCCCGCGCTGGCCATCCTGGCCAGCCTCGCGGTCGGCATGGCCATGTTCGGCGGCGCGGTGTTCCTCGGGCAGTACTACCAGGTCGGCCGGGGCTTCTCGCCCACCGAGGCCGGGCTGATGACCATCCCGCTGATGGTCGGCGTGCTGCTCTCCTCGACCATCTCGGGCCAGGTCATCTCCCGCACCGGCCGGGTCCGCCCCTGGATCATCGCGGGCGCGGGCATCCTCACCGTCGGCTTCCTGGGCCTGTCGCTGATCGACCACAACACGTCGATCTGGCTGATCATCCCGTCGATGGTCCTGGTCGGCACAGGGGTCGGCATGGCCATGCAGAACCTCGTGCTCGCCATGCAGAACACCGTCGCCCTGCACGACCTGGGCGCGGCCAGCGGCGCGATCACGTTCTTCCGCTCCCTCGGCGGCACCATCGGCGTGTCGATCCTGGGCGCGATCCTGGCCAACCAGGTGGCGGCCGGGGTCCGCGAAGGACACCCGCTCCCCGTGGCGTTCGCCGACGCCACCGGCCACATCTTCCTGGTCTCGGCCGGCATCGCCGCGCTCGGCGTGATCGCCACCCTGTTCTTCCGCCCCGCCCCGCTGCGCGAGACGGTGGAGAAGGAGGACGCCCCGGTCCCCGCCGGGGTCGGCGGCTGAGCGCTCAGGGCCGCTGGCCGATGCCCGTCGTCACCTCGCGGGCGCGGCCCTTCAGGCCCTCCTCCGGTCTGAGGGGCGCGGTGTCCGTTCCCGCCCCCTCACGGAGGCCGGCCACGAACGCGAGGATCGCCTCCTGGGCGTCGTACCGGGGCTTCCAGCCCAGTTCCTCGCGGGCCCGGGAGGTGTCCATGACCGGGATGGTGAGGGCGATCTCCAGCATCCCCGGCGTCATCGGGATCAGCCGGAGCCGGTAGGCGGCGGCCATGAAGGCCCGTGCCAGCGGGGCCGGCACCGGCACCAGCCGTGCTTCGAGCAGGTCGGCCACCATGCGCATGTCGAGCACCGGCTCGGCGGCGATGTTGAAGGCGCCCTTCACCGGGCGGGTGGCCGCCAGGTGGTAGGCCTGGGCGGCGTCCTCGGTGTGCAGGATCTGGAGGTGCAGGCCGTCGATGTCCGGCACGATCGGGATCCGGCCAGGCTGCGGCGCGAACGGGCCGACGAACAGCCGTCGCTGCTGCGTGGAGGCCTCGCGCTTGAAGATGAACCCGGGCCGCATCCGCACCACCCGGATGCCGGGGTGGTCGCGCTCGAAGACGTCCAGCACCCGCTCCAGGTAGGCCTTCTCGCGGCCGTAGGGCGCGCCGGGCCAGCCGTCGGTGGGCCAGTTCTCGTCCACGAGGGCGCCGGGTGAGTAGGCGCCGACGGACGAGGCGTAGACCAGCGCGGGGACCTTCGCCTCGGCGACCGCGTCGAAGACCCGGATCCCGCCCAGGACGTTGTTGCGCCAGGTGCGGACGGGGTTGCGCATCGGGTGGAACAGCCAGCCGAGGTGGATGACGACGTCGGCGCCGGAGAAGATCTCCACCAGGTCGTCGGTGGAGATGTCCGCCGCGCGGTAGGTGGTCTTCTCACCCCGCGATCCGGGCAGCCGCCGGGCCACCCCCACGATCGAGGTGATCTTGGGATCCGATTCCAGCGCCTTGACGACGCTGGTTCCGACGTTGCCGGTCGCCCCTACCACGATTACTCGCATATCGGGCGAATGCCCCAGATGTATGCCGCGAAACTAGACCTCCACCGTCAGCGGCTCGCCCATGGGGAACCAGGTGACCGGCACCCGCGCCTGGACGATCCCCTCCCGGCCGTCCTTGAAGTGCGACCAGCCCTCCCAGTGCACCGCGAACACGTTGGCCGGATCCATGTCGCCGAGCAGGGTCGCCGCGTCGCGCCCGGTCATCGTGTAGCGCAGCGGCCCGGTGATCGGGAACCGCACGCCGCCGAGATGGAGGACGACCGTGCCGGGCTTCAGTCTGCGGGCGGTCTCGCGCACGGGGGCGTACAGGACCGTGTCACCGGTGATCCACAACGGGCCGTGCGTCTGGCCCGGCCATTCGAGGGCGAAGCCGATGACGTCGCCGACGATGGGGTGGCTCAGCGGCGGCCCGTGGCGGCAGGGGGTGGCGGTGATCGTGACGCCGTTCAGGGTGGTCGACCGGCCGGGAGTGAGCCCGGTCCCGCCGATCCGGGTCGCCCCCGAGGCGGTGGTGACGACGAGCGGGACGTCCTTCAGGAAGGCGCGTCCGGCGGCGTCGAGGTTGTCGTCGTGGTGGTCGTGGGTGAGCAGGACCGCGTCGACCGGGCCGATCTCCTCGGGAGAGAGCGCGGGGCCGGCGACCTTGGTCGACGAGGTGCCCCAGCCGAAGTTGTAGGTCCGGCCGGGCGCGTCGAAGGTCGGATCGGTGAGCAACCGGAGACCCTCGAACTCGATGAGTAACGTCGGGCCGCCGACATGGGTGAATGTGACCTCCGTCATGCCCCGTATTTTGTCGTCAGGACGTGTCCGGCGGCAGCCCCCGGCTCCGACGTATCCGGTGAGCGAAGGGAGAACAGATCATGAAATACATGATCATGCTGTACGGCTCACAGCGTGACTTCGACGCCATGGCGACCGGCGGCCCCGAGGTGGCCGAGATGCACGCGTTCATGGAGAAGTGGAACAACGACCTGATCGAGTCGGGCGAGTTCGTCGACGCCAAGGGCCTGTCCGCGCCGGTCCACGCGCGGCGCATCTCGCTGAAGGGCGGGGTTCCTGTCGTCACCGACGGCCCCTATCCGGAGACCCAGGAGGTCCTGGTCGGCTACACGATCGTCGAGACGGCGAGCTTCGACCGGGCCACCGAGATCGCCGCGCGGCTCGCCGACACCCCCGGCCCGGAGGGCGAAGGGCAGTACGTCGACGTGCGGCCGATCATGGAACACTTCGACGACATGGTCGAGTGAGCTCGCCGCGAGACGTGGAGGACCTGCTGCGCGACCACGCGCCGCAGGTCCTCGCCGCCCTGGTGCGCCGGTACGGCCACTTCGACACCGCCGAGGACGCCGTCCAGGAGGCGCTGCTGGCCGCCTCCACGCGGTGGCCCGCCGACGGACTGCCGGACGACCCGAAGGCGTGGCTGATCACGGTCGCGTCCCGGCGGCTGACCGACCTGCTGCGCAGCCAGCAGGCCCGCCGCGAACGCGAGGAGGCGGTGGCCCGCTGGACCCCCGTCCCGGCCGACCCGCCCGCCGCCGGCGACGACACCCTGGTCCTGCTGTTCATGTGCTGCCACCCCTCGCTGTCCCCGGCGTCCCAGATCGCGTTGACGCTGCGCGCGGTCGGCGGCCTGACCACGGCGGAGATCGCCCGCGCCTTCCTGGTGCCCGAGGCGACCATGACCCGCCGCATCACCCGCGCGAAGCAGACCGTCAAGGGCCAGAGTTTCGGCCTCCCCCGCGACCGGGCCGAACGCCTGGGCGCGGTCCTGCACGTCCTCTACCTGATCTTCAACGAGGGCTACGCGACCACCTCGGGCCCCGACCTGCAACGGGTCGAACTGGCCGGGGAGGCGATCCGGCTGGCCCGCATGCTCCGCCGCACCCTCCCGGGCGACGGCGAGGTGGCCGGCCTGCTGTCCCTGATGCTCCTCACCGACGCCCGCCGCCACGCCCGCACCGGGCCGGGCGGGGTCCTGATTCCCATGGACGAACAGGACCGCGCGAAGTGGGACCGCGACCAGATCGCCGAGGGCGTGGCGCTGCTGGAGGAGGCGCTGCCCCGCGGCGACACCGGCCCCTACCAGCTCCAGGCCGCCATCGCCGCCCTCCACGACGAGGCCCCCACGGCGGGGGACACCGACTGGCCCCAGATCCGCGCCCTGTACGACCTGCTCCTCCGGATCGCCCCGACCCCGGTCGTGGCGCTGAACCGGGTGGTGGCGGTGGCCATGAGCGAGGGCGCCGAGGCCGGTCTGGCGGCGCTGGCCTCGATCGAGCCGGTCGACCACCGGGTGACGGGCGTGCGGGCGCACCTGCTGGAGATGGCCGGCGATCTCGCGGCGGCGCGGGCGGCCTACCTGGAAGCGGCGGAGGCCTCGACGAGCCTGCCGCGACAGCGCTACCTCCAGAGCCGGGCCGCCCGCCTGACCTGATGTCCGGTCAGGGGCGGCGGCTCCGACGTCTCCTCCCACTCATCCAAGGAGGAGACATGTCCACCAGAGGACTCCTGATCTGCGGGATCGCCGCCGGGCCGCTGTTCGTCGCGGTCTGCCTGATCCAGGCTGTCACCCGCGAGGGCTACGACCTCGGCAGGCACCCGATCAGCCTGCTCAGCCTGGGCCCGGCGGGCTGGGTCCAGATCGCCAACTTCGTGGTCACCGGCGCGCTCTTCGTCGCCTGCGCGGCCGGCCTGCGCCGGACTTCGGGTGGGACGTGGGGCCCGATCCTGGTCGGCCTGCTCGGCGTCGGCCTGATCATCGGCGGCGTCTTCCCGACCGACGCGGGCGCGGGGTTCCCGCCCGGGGCCCCCGAGGGCGCGCCCGAGATGAGCTGGCACGGCCTGGTCCACACCCTCGGCCCGGTCGTCGCCTTCGGCGCGCTGACCATCGCGTGCCTGGTCCACCTGCGCCGGTTCGCCCGGGAACGGAACCGGCTCGCCGCCGCGACCTGCGCGGGGGCGGCCGTCGCGATCGTGGCGCTGAACGCGTGGCCCGACCCGGCGGGGCTGAGCGTCCGGCTGCTGGCCGCGTCGGCGGTGGCGTTCGCGTTCGTCGGGTGGCTGTCGGTCCGGGCACTTGACTCGGCTGGCTAATGACATTAGCTTTAAAGCTATGAACATTAGCTATGTGGAGCACGACGGCGGCCGGATCGCGTACGAGATCGAGGGCGAGGGCCCCCTGGTGGTGCTGGCCCACGGGATGGGCGACAGCCGCAGGGCCTTCCGGTTCCTGGCGCCGGAGCTGGTCGCGGCCGGATACCGGGTCGCCTCGGTCGACCTGCGCGGACACGGCGACTCGTCGACCGGGTGGGCCTCCTACTCGCGTACGGACACGGCGGGGGACCTGCTCGCGGTCGTCCGCGCGCTCGGCGGCCCGGCCGTGATCGTGGGGCACTCGTTCGCCGGTGGGGCGGCCACCATCGCGGCGGTCGACGCGCCCGACCTGGTCAGGGCGGTCGTGCTGGTCGGGCCGTTCACCCGGGCGCAGAAGGTCGACTTCGGGGCGCTGCTGCGCGACGGCCACCACCGGCGCGGGATGATGCTGCTCATGGGCACCGCCGCCTTCCGCAGCGTGCGCCTGTGGAAGAAGTACCTCGCCCACGCCTACCCGGGCGTGAAGCCCGCCGACTGGCAGGCCTACCTGACTGCGCTGGAGCCGACCCTGCACATGGACGTCGTCGCGAAGATGGGCATGAGCGCGCCCCTGGACGCCGACAAGAAGCTGCCGCTGCTCAAGGCGCCGGCCCTCGTCGTCATGGGCGACCGCGACCCCGACTGGACCGACCCGAGGGCCGAGGCCGACGGCATCGTCGCCACGATCCCCAGTGGGAGCGTCGCCATGATCCCCGGCGCGGGCCACTACCCCCACGCGCAGTTCCCCGGCCTGGTCGCCGACGCCGTGCTGCCGTTCCTCGCGGAGCACACGCGTGGCTAGGGCGGGCCTGACGCCCGAGATCGTCGTCGACCTCGCCCTGGCGATCGTCGACGAGCACGGCCCGGCCGCCGTGACCCTGTCGGCGGTCGCGGCCAGGGCGGGCGTCGCCACGCCCTCGCTCTACAAGCACGTCCGCAACCTGGCCGAGCTCGCCGAGCTGGTGTCGATCAGGGTGATGGGCGAGCTCGCCGACCGGGGCTACGCCGCGGTCGCGGGCCGGTCGGGCGAAGACGCGCTGCGCGCCTTCGCCGACGCCTGGCGCGGCTACGCCCACGAGCACCCCGGCCGGTACGCCGCCATGATCCAGACCGCCTCGCCGAACCTGTCGAAGGCCGGCCAGAGACTCGTCGACATCGCCCTGGCCACGCTGCGCTCCTACGGCCTGGAAGGCGAGCAGGCCATCCACGCCACCCGCGCGCTGCGGGCCGCCATCCACGGTTTCGTCACCCTGGAGGCCGCCGGGGGTTTCGGCCTGCCCTACGGCATCGACGACAGCTTCCACCAGCTGATCGGGATGGTCATCGGCGGCCTGCCGAAACCCGTGTGACAAGATCGCCCCATGTGTCACAGCACCGACAGCAGGCCGCCTGCGCCGCCGGTGGCCGGGGCGGTCGCCTCTCATGAGCAGACCACGCTGACCAGCGAAGACGGCACCCGCGTCCTGGCCTACCGGGCCGAACCGGCCGAGCTCAACGGGCGCTCGATGATCATCCTGCCGGACATCCGCGGGCTCCACCCCTACTACCGGGACCTGGCCGTCCGCTTCGCCGAAGCCGGTTTTCACACCATCGCCATCGACTATTTCGGCCGTACGGCCGAGACCGACGACCGCGGCGAGGACTTCGACTGGCAGCCCCACGTCGCCCAGGTGACGCCTGAGCAGGTCGACATGGACGTCGCCGCCGCCCGCGCGCAGCTGCCCGCGCCCGTCTTCACCACCGGCTTCTGCTTCGGCGGCTCCCACTCGTGGCGGCTGGGCGCCCACGGCAGCGGCCTGGCCGGCGCGATCGGCTTCTACGGCGCGATCCGCCGCGTCGGCGAGGTGCCGGCGACGCCGGGGGCTCCCATCCTGCTGCTGCGCGGCGGCGCCGACACGGCCTCGACCGAAGAGGAGTTCGACGGTTTCACCGCCGCCCTCGACGCGGCGGGCACACCCAACACGTCTGTCATTTATGACGGCGCCCCTCACTCGTTCTTCGACCGCTCGTTCGCCGAATGGGCCGAGGCCTGCGCCGATTCCTGGCGCCAGATCATGGACTTCACCGCGAATCACTCGCAGTAAGAGAACTGTCACTGAGGGTGTCATCGTGGCCGCTCGCCCGGGTTGGTGACCATCAAGGTCCCCCACCCGTGAAGGGAGTGGCCGATGGCTACCAAGTTTCAGTACCGCAAGATCACAGGTGTCTTCCGCGCGATGGACGTCGACGGCGACGGTTTTCTGACCGAGGCCGACTTCGAGGCGCTGGCGAGCCGGTGGGCGGCCATCCAGGGACAGCCGAAGGGACGCATCCACTCGATCATGATGGGCTGGTGGGGCACCCTCCTCACCGCCGACCGCGACGGCGACGGCCGGGTGACCCTCGACGACGTGATGCTGATCGTCGACCGCCTCGACCAGATGCCCCACGCCATGGCGACCACGGCCCTGTCGATGTTCGACGCGGTCGACGTGAACGGCGACGGCCTGATCTCCGCACGGGAGTACAACCAGCTGGTCGTGGGGTGGGCCGGCGTGCCGATCGACACCGACGACGTCTTCGACGAGATCGACGGCGACGGCGACGGCTACCTGTCCCGGACCGAGTTCGGGGAACTGTGGGCGGAGTTCTGGTCGGGCGACAACCCACGGGCGTCGGGCTCGCTGGTCTTCGGACGGCTCGACGTGGTGGCCCGCTGAGGTTGCGAGAATGGCGCGATGCCGCGCGAACTCCGTGATCTGCCCTATGCCGACTACCTCGAACCCCTCACCGGCGAGCTCGGGCGGGAGGGCGACTACGACGGCGTCCACCTCCGCGACGTGACGTTCGACGGGGTCGACACCGTCGGGGCCCGGTTCATGGAGACGGTGTTCCAGCAGGTCACCCTCAACGACAGCCGCATGGACCGGAGCCGTTACAACGACGTCTGGTTCCACACCGTGCGGTGGATCGGGGTGAACCTGGCCGAGACCGACTGGTTCGACGCCGAGATCATCTCCTCGGCCATGTCGGGGGTGCCGATGTTCGGCTCCCGGGTCCACCAGGTCACCTTCCACAACTGCAAGCTCGACTCGGTCAACCTGCGGTCGGCGACGCTCAGGAACGTCACTTTCGAAGACTGCCTGCTCCGCGAGGTCGACTTCGCCGGCGCCACGCTCAAGGAGGTCCGTTTCCCGGGGTCGGAGCTGGAGGACGTCAGGTTCGACAAGGCCCAGCTCACCAAGGTCGACTTCCGGGAGGCGCGCAGCATGGGGATCGCCGACGGCCTCGAATCGCTCAAGGGCGCCACGATCTCGACGCGGCAGCTACTCGACCTGGCCCCACGAATGGCTCACGCGCTGGGGATCTCGGTACGCGACTGACCGCCGGTCGAGGTGCCGGGCCGCGATGAACACCACGATCGCGATGACCAGCAGCGGGACTCCCTTGCCGAAGGTCGAGTCGGGGAGCAGCGGCGAGTCCCACCAGGCGTGCATCAGCATCGCCACCACCCAGGCCGTCACCGCAACCGTCACCCGGGTGCCCAGCGGGCGGTCGGTGCGGGCGATCGCGTAGCCCAGCCCGGCCCCGGCCACCGCCGTCATGGCCCAGTGGCTCCACCAGGCCGAGTAGACCAGCCGGGCGAACAGGGAGGCGATGGTGTCCTCGCCCTGCTGGATGCCGCCGGTCGCGATGATGGTGTTGAAGACGTACAGGAAATCTTCCATGATCTGGAAACCCAGGCCGACGATCGCGCCGTAGCCGAAACCGGCCAGCGCGCCCGTCATGACCCACGGGGCGATCAGCGCGATCAGGGCGACCCCGGCGAGTTTCGCCGTCTCCTCGTCGAGGGGGGCCGCGATGGCGTCGGCCCAGCGGTCGGCGAAGAGCGGGCCGGTCGTCTTGGTGAGGATCGCGCTGAACGCCGTGTTGGCCAGGAACGCCACTCCGAAGGCGGCCAGGCCGCCCCAGGCCAGCGCCATCCACGAATAGCCCGTCGGCGCGGCGCGCACCGGGCGGATCCGGGTGAACAGCCAGAACGCGAGCAGCAGGACCGGCACCAGCACGCCCAGGGCGATCAGGGTCCCGGCGAGGAACACCCGGGCCTGCGGGACCAGCGTCGTCCACACGGTCAGGACGCCGAGCACGACGCCGAGCAGCCAGACCCAGAAGGCGGGGCGGCGGGTCACTGCTTCACCCCGGCGAACTGGATGGACGAGATCATCTGGCTGATGTCGTCGGTGTGCGAGGCGATGGCGCCCGGGGCCCCCGCGACCAGCACGCTGGCCCCCTGGTCGGGAGCGGCGAAGACGGCCTGGGTGCCGATGTGGTCGTCCATGGTGATCATTCCGGCCAGGCCGGGCACGCCCTGCTCGGTGGTGATCGGGGTGGGCTCCTCGGTCACCACGGGGACGCCCTGCGCCTTGAAGATCAGGTGCTGGCCGGTCCAGAGCTGCTGCGGGGTGGCCGCCCGCACGTCGATGACGCCGAGTTGGACCGTCGCGCCACCGCTGACCAGGGTCACCGCCTCCGACAGCGACGACGCGCCCTCGTCGAGCGACCACCCGCCGGGGACCAGCATCGAGACCGGACGGCGGCCGCCGTCGAACTCCTGGCCGACCTGGACGACCGTGCCGGCCTTGAGCGGCACGACGTCGTCGACGAGTCCGGCGTTGGCCAGCGGCAGGCCGATGGCCAGGAAGCCGAGTATCAGCAGGATCGCGATCGATCCGGGCCAGCCCATGCGCGCCATGAGTCCCCTCACCAATTGGGGGGATTCCCGACTCATAACCGCCTACGTCAGAACAAAACCTGCCTCCCGGGCGAGCTGGAGCTCCTCCCGCGTCTCGACGACCAGGACCGGCACGCCGTCCGTGCTGATCACGCCGTCGTCGGCACGGTTCCCGCCCGCCGGCGCCCGCACCCCCAGCAGGCCCAGGCGGCGGCAGACCCCCTCGCGCACCTCCGGCTGGTCCCAGCCGATCTCGCCGGTGAAGACGAGGGCGTCGAGGCGGTCGAGGGAGGTCGCGGCGGCGGCGATCTCCCGGGCCACCCGGTGGCAGTAGACGTCGAGGGTGAAGGTGTCACCGGCCTTGACCAGGTCGCGGGTGTCGCCGGAGAGCCCGTTCGAGAGGCCGAGCAGGCCGGAGTGCCGCTCCAGCCCGTCGCGCAGGTCGGACAGGGAGAGGCGGCCGTCGAGGAGCCACAGCAGCATGCCGGGATCGACGCTGCCCGACCGCTTGCTCATCGGGACGCCCTCCAGAGGGGTGAACCCCATCGAGGTGTCCATCGACCGGCCGTCCCGGACGGCGCAGACCGACGCGCCGCCGCCCAGGTGGCACAGGACCATATGGGAGGCGTCGATCAGTTCACCGGTCCGGCGCAGGGCGTGGGCGTAGGAGAGGCCGTGGAAGCCGTAGCGCCGCAGGCCGAACCGGTCCCGCCAGTCGAGGGGAATCGGGTAGGTCGCGGCGACCTCGGGCATCCCGGCGTGGAACGCGGTGTCGGGGCACAGGACCTGGGGGACGTCCGGCAGCGCCTCCAGCGACGCCCTGACCAGCTTCAGCGCGGGCGGCAGGTGCAGCGGGGCCAGGTCGGAGATCTCCGACAACCGGTCGACCAGCTCGATCGAGGCCCGCACCGGCTCCCGGACGATCGGGCCGCCGTGCACCAGCCGGTGGGCCACCGCGTCGGGCCTCTCGTCGAGGAACTCCAGCAGGGCGTCCGCCGACGTGGGCGCCTGTTCCACGTGGTGGGTGGCGAGGACCTCCTCCCCGCGGACCAGGTTGAGGCGCAGACTCGATGACCCGGCGTTGACCGTCAGAACCTTCACCATCCGGAGACTTCCCCACAAACGGGGGTAGAGACCTCGAATATGGACGCTTTGCAGCAGGTCTCCGCCTACTGGCGCGCCGCCAACTATCTTTCGGCAGGGCAGATCTATCTGCTGGACAACCCGCTGCTGACCGAGCCGCTGCGCCCGGAGCACATCAAGCCGCGCCTGCTCGGCCACTGGGGCACGACCCCGGGCCTCAACTTCCTCTTCGCCCACCTCAACCGGATCATCACCGAGCGCGACCAGGACATGATCTACGTCTGCGGTCCCGGGCACGGCGGCCCGGCCGCGGTGGCGCACGCGTGGCTGGAGGGCACCTACAGCGAGATCTACCCCGAGGTCTCCCAGGACGCCCGGGGCATGCGGCGCCTGTTCCGCCAGTTCTCCTTCCCCGGCGGCATCCCCAGCCACGTCGCCCCGGAGACCCCCGGCTCCATCCACGAGGGCGGTGAACTGGGCTACTCGCTCGCCCACGCCTACGGGGCCGCGTTCGACAACCCCGACCTGGTCGTGGCCTGCGTGATCGGCGACGGCGAGGCCGAGACCGGGCCGCTCGCCGGGAGCTGGCACTCGAACAAGTTCCGCAATCCCCGCAAGGACGGCGTCGTCCTGCCGATCCTCCACCTCAACGGCTACAAGATCGCCAATCCGTCGTTCCTGGCCCGCATCCCGCCGGCCGAGCTGAACCGGCTGATGGAGGGGTACGGCTACCGCCCCTACGTCGTCGAGGGCGACGACCCCGACGAGGTCCACCCGCTGATGGCGAGCACCCTGGACGCCGTCTTCAACGAGATCGCGACCCGCCCCGAACACCTCCCGATGATCATCCTGCGCACCCCGAAGGGGTGGACCGGGCCGAAGGAGGTCGACGGGAAGCCCGTCGAGGGGACGTGGCGGGCCCATCAGGTGCCGCTCTCGGGGGTGCGCGCCAACGCCGAGCATCTGGAGCAGCTCCAGGAGTGGATGCTGTCGTACAAGCCCGAAGAGCTCTTCGACGACCAGGGCAGGCCCTATCCCGAGGTGGTCGGGCTGGTCCCGAAGGGGCCGCGGCGGATGAGCGCCAACCCCCACGCCAACGGCGGGGAACTGCTGCGGCCGCTCGTGCTGCCGGACTTCCGGGACTACGCCGTGCCGATCGGCAAGCCCGGCACGGAGTCGACCGAGCCGACCCGGATCCTCGGCGAGTTCCTGCGCGACGTCATCGCCGCCAACCCCCACACGTTCCGCCTGATGGGCCCCGACGAGACGGCGTCGAACCGGCTCCAGGCGGTCTACGAGGCGTCCGGCAAGGCGTGGCAGGCGGGGGTGCTCCCGGTCGACGAGAACCTCCAGCCCGACGGGCGGGTCATGGAGGTGCTCTCGGAGCACCTGTGCCAGGGCTGGCTGGAGGGCTACCTGCTGACCGGCCGGCACGGGCTGTTCAACTGCTACGAGGCCTTCATCCACATCGTCGACGCCATGTTCAACCAGCACGCCAAGTGGCTCGACACCGCGCGGGAGATCCCGTGGCGGCGGCCGGTGGCCTCGCTCAACTACCTGCTGTCGTCCCACGTCTGGCGGCAGGACCACAACGGGTTCACCCACCAGGACCCGGGCTTCCTCGACGTCGTGCTGAACAAGAAGGCCTCCGTCGTGCGGGTCTACCTGCCGCCGGACGCCAACACGCTGCTCTCGGTCGCCGACCACTGCCTCCGCTCGCGTGACTACGTCAACGTGATCGTCGCCGGGAAGCAGCCGGTCCTCGACCTGTTCGACCGGGACGAGGCGGTCGTCCACTGCACGCGCGGTCTCGGCATCATCGACTGGGCCTCCAGCGACGCCGGGCACGAACCCGACGTGGTGCTGGCCTGCGCGGGCGACGTGCCGACGCTGGAGACGCTCGCCGCCGCCTCGATCCTCCGCGAGAGACTGCCCGACCTGCGGGTACGCGTCATCAACGTCGTCGACCTGATGCGCCTGCAACCGCCGGGGGAGCACCCCCACGGTCTGTCGGACCAGGAGTTCGACGCCCTCTTCACCACCGACAGGCCGGTCATCTTCAACTTCCACGGCTATCCATGGCTGATCCACCGGCTGACCTACAAGAGGACCGGCCACGACAACTTCCACGTGCGCGGCTACCGCGAGGAGGGCACCACCACGACGCCGTTCGACATGGCCATGCTCAACGGCATCGACCGGTTCCACCTGGTCAGAGACGTGATCGACCGGGTGGAGGATCTCGGCGTCCGGTACGCCGGGCTGCGCCAGGAGATGACCGACGCCCGCCTGCGGGCGCGTGCCTACACCCGGGAGACCGGTGAGGACGTCCCCGAGATCCGCGACTGGGTCTGGTAGCCCACCAGGGCGGCGGCCAGCACCGCTCCGGCGACCGGGATCAGCAGCGCGGCCTGGAGCGACCCGGTGGCGTAGACGGCGGTGGCGGCCGAGACGCCCAGCGCCATGCCGAACTGGACGCACGTGTAGAGCAGCCCTCCGGCCAGCCCGTGCTCCCGTTCGGCCACGCCGTCGGTGGCCGCGATCGTGTAGGGCCCGTAGGCCAGCGCGAACGCCACCCCGACCAGCAGCAGCGCGGGCAGCATCACCAGGGCGGCCCGGTCGATCCCGGTCGGCAGGAACAGCAGATAGGCGGCCGCGCCGACGACCGCCCCGGCGAGGATCACCCGGACGGTGCCGTACTTCCTGATCAGCCAGGGCGTCACGGTCGGCCCGAGGATCGCGTCGACGCCCATGGTGGCCATGATCAGCCCGGTCTCCAGCGTCGACCAGCCGCGCTCCTCCTGGAGGTGCAGCGTGACGAGGAACTGGAAGGCCGAGAACGACGCCATGAACAGGGTCGCCGAGACGTTCGTGCGCGAGACCGTCTTCAGCAGCCCGAGCCGGACCAGCGGGTAGGACGCCCGGCGCTCGATGGCCACGAACCCCGCCACCAGGGCGAACCCGGCGGCGAAGATCGGCACCGCCCAAAGGTCGGGGTCCTCCAGCCGGACCACCCCGTAGATCAGCAGCAGCATCGCGGCGGTCACGGTGACCGCCCCGGCCAGGTCGAAGCGGCCCCGGGTGCGTTCGCCGTTGTCGCGGATGAGCGGGATCGCCGCCGCGAGCAGCAGTGCCGCGAAGATCACCGGCGCGAAGAACACCCACCGCCAGCCGAACGAGGTCAGCACGCCCCCGGCGACCATGCCGAGCGAGTATCCGGCCCCGCCGACCGCGCCGTAGATGATCAGGGCCCGGTTGCGCATCGTGCCCTCGGCGAAGTTCGCCGTGATCAGCGACAGCCCGGCCGGGGCGATGAACGCCGCCGCCAGCCCGGTGACGAACCGGGCGAGCAGCAGCATCCACCCCTCGGTGGCCAGCCCGGCCGGGGCGATGAACGCCGCCGCCAGCCCGGTGACGAACCGGGCGAGCAGCAGCATCCACCCCTCGGTGGCCAGCCCGCCCAGCCCGCTGAACAGCACGAAGATCGCCAGCCAGGTCAGGAACATCCGCCGCCGGCCCAGCATGTCGGCCGCCCGCCCGCCGAGCAGGATGAACCCCCCGAACCCGAGCACGTAGGCCGAGACCACCCCGCTCAGCATCGCCGTCGACAGCCCCAGGTCGGCGCGGATGGCGGGCAGGGCGACGTTCAGCAGGGCGACGTCGACGCCCTCCATGAAGATCGTCCCGCATAAGACGAAAAGCACACCCCAGGTGCGCATGTGCAGCCCCCTGTCATGGTTACCCCTTGTAAGCGACTCCATCTTGGGTAACCATCGAGGGCTATGGAAGACGGGACTTTACCGACACCGGGGGACTGCGGGGATACCGGCGCTGACTACGACGTATTCCAGTGGGACAGCAGGGAGGACTGCGAGGTCCGGCAGATCCTCGACCGGATCGCCGACAAGTGGTCGCTGCTGGTGATCGCGCTCCTCGACAACAAGAAGATGCGCTTCACCGAGCTGAAGCGCGAGATCGACGGCATCAGCCAGCGCATGCTCGCCCGCACGCTGCGCCATCTCGAACGCGACGGCCTGGTCAACCGGACCGTGTTCCCGGTCGTCCCGCCCCGGGTCGACTACGAGCTGACCCCGCTCGGCGAGAGCCTCCACGAGACGATCAAGGCCCTGGTGACCTGGACCGAGGCCCACCAGCAGGAGATCGCGAAGGCACGGGAGAGATACGACCTCAGTGGATCTTCTCAGGGATGATCCGGGACAGCCGCGGGCGCTGCTGCAGACGCTCCCTCAGCAGGGTGACCTGCCGCTGCACGTCGAGTTCCTGCAGGCAGGTGAGGGGTCCTGACCCCAGTTCCCGTACGGAGACACGGGCCCCGTAGTCGTAGGTGACCCCCGGCTTCCTGGGTCTCGTCGTGGCGAGGCGGCAGAGCCGGGGGACCGCGAGGAGGACGTCCACGGCGAGATCGGCGCGGCGGACCGACAGCACCCCTTTGGCGATCTTCACCAGGCCTTCCGGCAGCAGGTCGGCCAGCCGGTAGACGTCGGCCACCGGCGGCAGCACGGTCACCACGACCTCGCCGTAACGGCCCTCGGCGCGCAGGAACGCGGTGACGGTGATCTCGTCGTCCTGGAGCACCACCCGGCGGTAGCCGCGCGGCCCCTCGGCGACGGTGATGGCCGGACGGGCGTGGTCGAGCAGCGGGGACGCGGGTTCGAGCACCCCTGACGCCACGAAGACGTCGTCGCCTTCGGGCAGCTCCAGACCGGGCGAGGGCCAGGTCTCGTGGACGTGGCCCGCCCCGATGAACGGCCGCTTCGACAGCGTGAGGTTGCCGTGCTGCGCCCGGCTCAGGTAGTCGAGCCGGGGACTGTCGATCGGGGGCGTCCCGGCGCCGGCCCGCAGGCGCCGGGCCAGGATCGTCCCGGCCCTGACCCGGAAACCGACCACGACGATCAACGTGACCGCGATCGCCGACATCCCGAGCGGTATCGCGCCCAGCTCGACGGGCTGCCCGCTGATCAGCGCCTCCAGCCACGGCACCTTGGTCATCACCAGCACCCCGACGACCATCACGACCACCGGCCCGCCCCGGCGGGAGTGCTGGAACCAGACGAACCCGCCCAGCACGACGAGCCAGCTCACCATCCGCCAGAAGTCGACGACCAGCCCCGCCGCGATCACGAGGGAGACCAGCAGATCCCGGTACGCCATCAGCCGCCGCGCCCGCAGGCAGTGCTGGACCACCGGGACCACGTCGAAGTCGCCCGCCGAGGGGGCCACACCCCGGTAGGGGTCGCGGACCAGTTCCCCGAGCACCGCCTCGCGGAACCGGGTGTCGAGATATCCGGCCGCGCAGAGATAGCGCGTCGTGTTCGACATAGTTGTGGCCACATCATGATGGTAAGGACGCGCTATTTGGTTACCTGTCAGCAAATGCGGCTATTGGCGAGCTTTTATCAATTCCTGGCGGGACGACGCCTATCGTCGGAATCATGGATATGAACGCCTGGGTGGTGGCCCGGCCGGGGACGCTGGAGCTCACCCGACTGCCGGTTCCCATGCCAGGGCCGGGCGAGGTGCTCGTGAAGGTCGAGGTGTGCGGCGTGTGCCGTACCGACCTGCATCTTCTCGCCGGTGAGCTGGAGCCCCACCGGCCCAGGACCGTGCCCGGCCACCAGGCGGTCGGCCGGATCGCCGAGACCGGCGAACGGGTCGGCGTGGCCTGGCTCCGGTCGACGGACGGCACCTGCCAGTACTGCCGGAGGGGCAATGAGAACCTCTGCCCGAATTCGACGTACACCGGCTGGGACGCCGACGGCGGTTACGCCGAATTCATGGTGGCGCCCAGCGATTATGTCTATCCACTGCCCGACGACTATCCGGCGGAGAAACTCGCGCCGCTGCTGTGCGCCGGAATCATCGGCTACCGCTCGCTGCTCCGGGCCGAGGTCCCGCCCGGCGGACGGCTCGGCATCTACGGCTTCGGCGCGTCGGCCCACCTGACCGCCCAGATCGCGATCAAGCGGGGCGCGACCGTCCACGTGCTGACCCGGTCGGAGGAGGCCCGCAAGCTCGCCCTCTCCCTGGGCGCGGCGAGCGCGGGAGGCGCCTACGACCGGCCGCCCGAGAAACTCGACTCCGCGATCCTGTTCGCCCCGGTCGGCGACCTGGTGCCGACCGCCCTGGAAGCCCTCGACCGGGGCGGCACGCTGGCCGTGGCCGGCATCCACCTGACCGACATCCCGGTCCTCAACTACGACACGCACCTGTTCGAGGAGCGCGGCCTCCGGTCGGTGACGGCCAACACCCGCGCCGACGGCCACGCCTTCCTGGAACTCGTCGCCGAACACCCGCTGACGGTCGAGACCACGCCCTACCCCTTCGACCAGGCCGACCGCGCCCTCACGGATCTGGCGAAGGATCGGGTGAACGGGGCGGCGGTTCTCCATATCGCCACGTGACCCAGGCCCCGCCCGCCGCCGCGACCGAGCTGAGCACCACGGCCAGGACGGTGGCCTGCGCGTACGTGGGCACGTAGCCCGCGCGCCAGGCCACGAACGGCAGCATGATCAGCGACCACACGAGCCCGCCGACGGCCCACCCGACGGGCCAGATCCATCGCGGAGGGGCCGCCCGGCCGGCCGAGACCGTCATCACCACGACCGCGGCCGGGATGCCGAGGACGAGCAGCATCGGGAAGTCGAGGTTGACGATGCCGTAGCTCCGGTGGTCCCGCTCCATCAGCACTCCCCAGCAGCCCAGCCAGCCCGCCAGCGAGGCCCAGGCGAAACTGGTCCGGCGCACCCCCACGGTCAGGGCCAGCAGCGCGGCGGCGATGGCGACCAGCAGGGCGTTCTTCGGGAGAACGCCGTCGTAGTCGGCCGTGACGTCCAACGGCAGGGCGTTCTCCTCGCGGAAGCCGTTCTCGCCGAGGCCCACCCGACGCCAGACTCCCGAGGTGTCTCTGACGGCGATGCCGTCGCCGCCGTTCGCGACCACCACGACCCCGTTGACCGCCGCGACGCCCAATGACTCGGTCGCCTCGCGGTCCTCCCGGTACTGCGGCGGGTTGGCGCGCGCCAGCCGGTCCTGCGCCTCGACGGAGACCTCCCAGGCGGTGGTCCAAGCGCCTCCGGTCGACTCCTCGACCGCCAGCCTGCCGGGCACGATCCGGTAGCAGCGATCGCCGTCGCAGTCCGAGGGCGACGGCACGGCCGCCGGGGCGGGGGACAGCACGACGGACCAGGTCCGGCCGTCCGTGGAGACGTAGACGGGTTCGTCCGTGTCCCAGTAGCCCCAGCCGCCGCGGGTGTGGACGACGATCGTCCCGTTCCGTTCCGCCACGTTGTAGGCGCTGTAGGCGTACCAGGTCTGCTCCGCTGAGGTGGCGGTCACCGCCAGCACGGCGGGCGGGATCAGCAGGACGACCACGGTCCGGCCCACCGGCACCGGGTTGCGGGCGGCCCACCAGGCGGCGCACAGGGCGGGAAGGGCGAGCAGGTCGGTGAGGTCGGCGAGGATCACCGACGGCCCCCACACCAGCGACCACGCCTCCGACGCCAGCCACGCCCCGGTCTCGGTGGCCTTGACCAGCGTGAACCCGACGCCGGTGACGGCGATGGAGACCTTCGCGTTCCGGAGCACCAGGTCGAGCAGGGCGGGCGCGACGATCAGCCCGGCGACGTCGCTGAGCTTCCCGGTGACCACCCCGGGCCAGGTGAACTTCAGCAGATGGTCGTTGACGACCAAGACCACCAGGGCCAGCACGGTCAACGGATGGGCGATCCACGAATGCCGGTTCATGCGCTTCTCCCCGCGCTTGCTTTGAACGAGGCGGCCATCCCGGCCAGGGTCACGAGCAGGAAGGCGGTGACCGCCAGGTCCTTCGCGTCGGAGTAGAGCCCGAGCAGGCCGCCGCCCCAGGCGGCGTAGGGGGCCCACGCCACCGCCCCGGCCAGCAGCCCCGCGAGCAGGCTCAGCACCGGCAAGGGCCAGGGCGGCCGGGCCCTGCTGTACCCGAAGCCCAGCAGCCCGGCCCCCGGGAACAGCAGGAAGAGCAGCGCCAGGAACGGCACGGCGAGAAGCGTCGACTCCGCGGTGAGATAGGACAGCCACAGGCCGCCGACCAGCATCGTCCCGCCGATCAGGATCAGGGGTTCGCGGGCGCCCGCGAACAGCACCAGCAGCGCGGCGGCCGCCGCCGCGAACCCGACGGGGGCCGCCACGTCGTAGCGGCCCGGCACGGTCATCGGCAGCGCCCTGGCCGGGTCGAAGCCGTCGGGCCCGAGACCGAGCCGGTGCCAGGTCCCCCGGACGTCCCGCAGGGCGATGCCGTCGGCGCCGTTCGCGACCACCACCAGCCGCTCGGTCACGGCCACGGACATCGACTCCACCGGCTCCTTCGGATCGATGTTGGTCCGGAAGGTGTTCCGCTCGGGATAGGCCCGGAACAGGCGGTCCCGGGTGGCGTCGGAGATCTCCCATGCGGTCGTCCACACCCCGGCCCGGGACTCCTCCACCCGCAGGTGACCCGGGACGATCCGGTAACACGTGGCTCCCCGGCAGGCGTGGGACTCGCCACTGACCCTCTCGTGCTGGATCCACTTGTCCCAGGTGAGCCCGTCACGGGTCCGGTAGACGATCCGGTCGTACCCGTGTCCGTATCCGCCGCTGGTGTGGACGACGATCTCGTCCCCGTCCGACTCGACGGCGTAGGCGGTGTAGGGCCAGTCCCACGGCGCGATGCTCGTCGCCGCCACCGCCAGCACGGTGGGCGGCACGAGCAGGAACACCACCGCCTTGCGCACCGGAACCTGGTGCCGGTAGGCCCACCACGCCACCCAGAGCGCGGGCAGCGCCAGCAGGTCGGCCGGATCGGCGAGCACCACCGACGGCCCCGCGAGGGACGTCAACGCCTCAGAGGCCAGCCACGCACCCGTCGAGGTCGCCTTGACCAGCGTGAACCCGACGCCGGTGACCGCGATCGAGACCACGGCGTTCCGGACCACCAGGTCGAGCAGCGCCGGCAGCAGCACGAGCCCGGCGACATCGCTCAGCTTTCCGGTCACCAACCCGGGCCACGCCTGTTTCAGCACGTGGTCGTTGACGACCAGCACCACCAGGGCCGCCACGGTCAGGGGATGGCCGATCCACGTATGCCGCACACCCCAAGAGAAAGCTCTGTGCGCGCCGATGCCGAGAGTCCGTGATCATCTTGGGATCGGATCGTGCGGCCCCCGACGCCACATCACCTGAATGTGATGACATCGGTACGTCTTTGTGTATTTGCCGAGGTCGGACATTTCCGACATCATCGGGGGGTTGCACCCGCACGACCCCGGAGGCTCTTTCATGCACCGTTCCTCGCTTCTTCTGGCGGCCGGTGTGCTCATCCTCGCGACCGCCTGCGCGCCCCAGGAGACGGCCACGCCTCCGGCGGCGGCGCCCAGCGGATCGGCCTCGGCCGTGGACGCGTGCGCCAAGGAGAGCCTCAAGCTGATCACGCCAGGCAAGCTCACCATCGGGACCGACAAGCCGGCGTACGAGCCGTGGTTCAAGGACGACGACCCCGCCAACGGGCAGGGCTTCGAGGGCGCGGTGGCGGCGGCCGTGGCCAAGGGGCTCGGGTTCGCGCCGGGCGAGATCGTGTGGGAGACGGTGCCGTTCGACTCGTCGTTCGCGCCGGGGCCGAAGAAGTTCGACTTCGACGTCAACCAGATCTCCATCACGCCCGAGCGGGCGAAGGCGGTCGACTTCTCCGACGGCTACTACACGGTCAAGCAGGCCGTCGTCTCGCTCGGCGACTCGGAGTTCGCCTCCGCCGCCAACCTCGCGGCCCTCAAGGGCGCGAAGATCGGCGTACAGGCCGGCACGACCGCGTTCTCGGCGGTGCGGGAAGTGATCCAGCCCGAGGACGACCCGAGCGTGTTCAACCAGCAGATCGACGCCGTCAACGCGCTGAAGAACAAGCAGATCGACGCCATCGTGGTCGACCTGCCGACCGCCTTCTACGTCACCGCCGCGCAGGTCGAGGGGTCGAAGATCGTCGGGCAGTTCGCCGCGTCGGGCGGCGCCCCCGAGGAGTTCGGGCTGCTCTTCGAGAAGGGCAACACCCTCGTGAGCTGTGTCAACAAGGCGCTGGCCGGGCTGAAGTCCTCCGGTGAGCTGGCCGCGATCGAGAAGCAGTGGCTGACCTCGACCGCGGGCGCGCCCGAACTGTCGTGACGACCACCTGGGTCAAGAGCGACCGCCAGAAGGAGCGCGAGAAACTCCTCAAGGCCCAGGGGCGGCGGTCGCTGTCGGCGGCGACGCTCTCGACCGTGGTCGTCATCGTGGTCATCGTGGTGGGGCTGCTCGCCTCGCCGGGGTGGCCGCGCGTGCGGGAGCTGTTCTTCAACTGGGACGCCTTCGTCACGTCGCTGCCCGACGTGCTCCGGGGCTTCCTGCTGAACGTGGCGATCTTCATGGTGGCCGAGCCGATCGTCCTGGTGCTCGGGCTCGGGGTGGCGCTGGTGCGCGGGTTGCGGTCGCCGGTGTTCTTCCCGCTGCGGGCGCTGGCCGTGCTCTACACCGATGTCTTCCGCGGCATCCCGACCATCCTGCTGGTCTACCTGGTCGGGTTCGGCATCCCCGCGCTCCAGCTCCAGGGCACGCCGAGCGATCCGGTCGTGCTCGGCACGATCGCGCTGATCCTGTCGTACACCGCCTACGTCGCCGAGGTGTTCCGATCCGGGATCGACTCCATCCACCCGAGTCAGCGGTCCGCCGCGCGGTCGCTCGGGCTGTCGCACGGGCAGACGATGCGGTACGTCGTCGTCCCGCAGGCCGTCCGCCGGGTGGTTCCACCGTTGCTGAACGACTTCGCCTCGCTCCAGAAGGACACCGCGCTCGTGGCCGCGCTCGGCCCGCTCGAAGCGCTGCGGCAGGCGCAGATCCACGTGGCCAGCCTCTTCAACTACACCCCCTACCTCGTCGCCGCGCTGCTGTTCGTGGCGCTGACGGTGCCGATGGCCCGTTTCGCCGACCACCTGGCCGCCCGCGCGGCACGTCAGCGCGGAGGCGCGTCATGACCCTCCTCACGATCGACGGGGTCTGGAAGCGGTACGGCGACCACGACGTCCTCAAGGGCGTCGACCTCACCGTCGACACCCACGAGGTCGTCTGCCTCATCGGGGCCTCCGGCTCGGGGAAGTCGACCCTGCTGCGCTGCGTGAACCTGCTGGAGACCGTCGACGACGGCGCGATCACCCTCGACGGTGTCGAGATCACCGACGTCCGGGCCGACGCCGACGACGTGCGGAAGCGGATCGGGATCGTCTTCCAGGCCTACAACCTGTTCCCGCACATGACCGTGCTCGACAACATCACCCTCGCGCCCCGCAAGGTGCACGGCGTCGGCCGGGCGAAGGCCGAGGAGCAGGCGGTGGAGCTCCTCACCCGGTTCGGGCTGGAGTCCAAGGCGCGCGACTACCCCGACCGGCTGTCCGGCGGCCAGCAGCAGCGGGTGGCGATCATCCGGGCCATCGCGACGCAGCCCCGGCTGCTGCTGCTCGACGAGGTGACCTCGGCGCTCGACCCGACGCTGGTCAACGAGGTGCTCGGGGTGATCCGCGAGCTCAAGCAGTCGGGCATGACGATGATCCTGGCCACCCACGAGATGGGCTTCGCCCGCGACATCGCCGACACGGTCTGCTTCCTGGCCGACGGGGTGCTGCTGGAGCGCGGGCACCCCGACCAGATCTTCGGGGCGCCGCAGCATCCGCGCACCCGGGAGTTCCTGTCGCGCACGTGACCGGATCGGTCCGGCCCGGGACCCGATCCGGCCTGTTCTCCAGGCGTTCGGCGAGGTCAGACTCAGAGGCATGAGCCGAGCGCTGATCGTCATCGATGTCCAGGAATCCTTCCGCGCCCGCCCCGAGTGGGACCGGATCGGCAACCCCAAGATCGCCGAACCGGTCAACCGGCTGGTCCGGGCCGCCCGGTCGAGAGGTGACCGGGTCGTCTGGGTGCTGCACGCCGAAGAGGGCAGCGGCGGTGTGTTCGACCCCGCGTCCGGCCACGTGAGGTTCCTGGCCGAGCTCGACGAGCCGGTGGCCGGGGAGCCGATCCTGTACAAGTCCTCCCACAACGCGTTCACCACGACCAACCTCCAGCAGCGGCTCGTCGAGGCCGGGGTGCGGGAGCTGGTGGTGTGCGGGATCCGTACCGAGCAGTGCGTGGAGACCACCGCCCGGGTGGCCAGTGACCTGGGCTATCAGGTCGTCTTCGTGACCGAGGCGACCACCACCGAGGGCGTCGGCGGCTTCACCGCCGAGGAGATCACGGCCCGCACCGAGGCCGTGCTCCGCGACCGCTTCGCCCGCATCGCGACGGTGGCCGAACTGGAATGACACTGGTCGTCTTCGCCCTGGTCGACGGGGTGCACCTGCTCGATCTGGCCGGTCCGGCGCAGGTGTTCGACACGGCGGGCTACCGCCTGGCCTACGTCGCCGACCGGCCGCAGGTCATGAGCGCCCAAGGGCTGCCGGTGGTGGCGGGCCAGGTCTGGCCGTCGCCGTCCCCCGGCGACCTGGTGCTGGTGCCCGGCTGGCGCGGCGAGAGAGCTCTGTCCGAGGAACTGCTCGCCCGGCTCAGACGCCACCACGACAGCGGCGGCGTGGTGGCGAGCGTCTGCTCCGGAGCCCGTGCGCTCGGCGCGGCCGGTCTGCTCGACGGCCGCCGCTGCACCACCCACCACGAGCTCCAGGACGACCTGGCCCGCCGCTTCCGCCGGGCGACGGTCGTGAAGGACGTGCTGTTCACCGTCGACGACCGGGTGATGACCTCCGCCGGCATCGCCAGCGGCGTCGACCTCGCCCTGCACGTCGTGGCCACCCGCGAGGGCCCGGCCAGAGCCGCCCAGGTGGCCCGCGAGATGGTCGTCTACGCCCGCCGCAACGGCACGGAGCCGCAGGCCAGCGCCATGCTCAGGCACCGCGACCACCTCGACGACACCGTCCACCAGGTCCAGGACCTGATCGACGCCCGCTTCACCGAACCCCTGCCGCTGACCCGGCTCGCCCTGGCGGCGGGCGTCAGCGAACGCACCCTGACCAGGCTCTTCACCCGCGCGACCGGCCTCACCCCGCTCCGCTACCAGCAGTCGCTCCGGCTGGAGCACGCCGAACACCTCATCGGCCACGGCACGACGGTCGAGGCGGCGGCCCGGGAGGCGGGCTTCGACGACGCCCGGATGCTGCGCCGGCTCAGGGCTCGATCAGGCCGGCCCTGATCGCGTAGCGGGTCAGGTCGAGCCGGTCGCTCATGCCGAGTTTGGCCAGGATGTTGGCGCGGTGGCGGTCGACCGTCTTCGGGCTGATGAACAGGGTCTCGGCGATGGCCTTGGTCGAGTTGCCCTCGGCGATCAGCTTGACGATCTCCTCCTCGCGCGGGGTCAGTATCTGGTCGGGCAGCGGGTCGCCCTGGCGGTGGCGGCGCAGGTAGTCGCGGATCAGCGCGGTGACCGCGCCCGGGTAGAGGAACGGCTCGCCGCGCACCGCCGCCCGGCACGCCTCGATGAGGTCGCGGTCGGCGACCGACTTCAGCACGTATCCCGACGCGCCCGCCTTCAGCGACTCGAAGAAGTACTGCTCGTTGTCGTACATCGAAAGGATCAGGATGCGGATCTCCGGGCGGCGCCTGGAGATCTCCCTGGCGGCCTGGAGGCCGGTCATGCGGGGCATCGCGATGTCGAGGATGGCCAGGTCGACGCTCGCGTCGCGGCAGGCCTCGACCGCCTCGGCCCCGTCGGCGGCCTCGGCGACGACCTCCAGGTCGGGTTCGGCGTCGAGGATCAGGCGCACCCCCCGCCGGACCAGCGCGTGGTCGTCGGCCAGCAGGATGCGGGTCATCTGATCACTCCGGGAATCGTCAGCCTGATCTCGGTCCCCCGCTCCGAGGCGACCCTGAGACGGGCGCCGATCAGCAGCGCCCGTTCCTGCATACCCCGCATTCCGGCCCCTTCGGCGCGGACGCCGCCGATTCCGTCGTCGGCGATCGTCAGCACCAGGTCCCGGCCGGAGGGCCGGAGCGAGAGCTCCACCTTCGTGGCGTTCGCGTGCCGCACCACGTTGGTCAGGCTCTCCTGCGCGATCCGGTAGATGACCAGTTCGGCCTCCGGGGAGAGCGGCGGCAGGGGGTCGATCCGCCGGGTGACCTCCACGGCCGGGGCGATGTCGGCGGTCAGCGCGGTCAGCGCGCTGTGCAGGCCGAGGTCCTCCAGCACGCCGGGACGCAGCCGCCGCGCCACCTGCCGGACCTCGTCGAGGCTGCCCCGGATGGCGTCCCTGACCAGGTCGAGCTCCTCGGCCAGGTCGTCGGGGGCGCGGTCGACCGCCCGTTTCAGGCCTAGCAGCGCGACGGTCAGGCTCTGGCCGATCTCGTCGTGCAGTTCGCGGGCGATGCGCTGGCGTTCGCCCTCCTGGGCGGCGAGGGCGTGCGCGCTGGCGGAGGTGCGCTCGTGTTCCAGGCGCTCCAGCATCGTGTTGAAGCTGTCGATCAGGTGGGTCAGGTCGCCGTTGCCCCGGTCGACCGCGCGGTCGTGGGTGTGCAGGTCGACGCGGTGCATGAGGTCGGTGAGGGTGGTCAGCGGTGCGAGGCTGGTGCGCAGCAGCAGCGCGTTGGTCACCAGGATGATGGCCAGCCCGGCGCCCAGGACGAGGATCTCGCGGAGCAGGACCGGTGAGGACACCGTGGCCGGAGACAGCGCCAGCGCGAGGGTGCCGACGGTGAAGACCGCACCGTTGATCACGCACAGTCGCCAGAACAAGGGTCCCATGTTCCCAGATTGGCAATCTTCGCCTGGTCTGTCCATGCAGGATGTGCGTCACCCAAGATGGGTGTCAGCCCCCATAGCCGGACAAAAGACCAATAGGCAGACTGAAGGAGTTCCCAATCCGGAGGTGACAGGCCGTGACCGAAACCTACGCGACCTACCGTCCGGCGCGAGTGGATGGTGACATGCAAGCGCGCGACATCGCCGCGACCCTGCCGACCGTGACGTCGACCGACTCGGTCGTCCGCGCGGTCCGGATCATGGTCCTGAACCGGCTCCCCGGCCTGATCGTGGTCGACGGGCACGGCCGGCCCTGGACGGTGCTGCCGGGCACCCAGGTGCTCCGGCTGGCGATACCGCTGAGCATCCACGAGGACCCCGCCCTGGCGCGGACGCTGGATGAGATTCACGCCGATGTGTTCTGGCAGGAGATCGGCAACCTGACCGTGGGCGACTGCCTGCCCAAACCCGTGGCCCGACCCGTGACCGTCCCGATGGGGGCGACCCTGCTGGAGATCTCCGCGCTGATGGCGCGGGCCCGCAGCCCGTTGGTGGCGGTGGTCCGCGACGACGGCACACTGCATGGCGCGATCACGCTCGAACGACTGCTGATCAGCCTGTCCATCTGAGGCCTGACCTTTTCTGACTTGGGCGCCGGCGGCCGCGACTGTGCGGGCGGTCCCCGCCGGCGCCCAACCCCTCACCTGCTCGGAGGTCGTTTTCGCATGCCCACGCTTCGATGGGTCAGGCCAGGATGAGTGCGATCCTCGCCGTCGGCGTGTTCGTGATCGCGTTCTTCTTCATCGCCACGGAGAAGGCGAACAAGGTCAAAGTCGTTCTCATCGCCGCCGGGGTCATGACCGTCCTCGGTTTCGCGCCCGGAGCGGAAGTGTTCTTCTCCGAGCACTCCGGCGTCGACTGGAACGTCATCTTCCTGCTGCTCGGCATGATGGTCATCGTCGGAGTGGTCAAACAGACCGGTCTGTTCGACTACCTGGCCATCTGGGCGGCGAAACGCTCGATGGGCCGGCCCTACCGGCTGATGGTGATGCTGATGGCCATCACGGCCGTCGCCTCGCCGTTCCTCGACAACGTCACCACGATCATGCTGGTCGCCCCGGTCACGGTGATGGTCTGCCAGCGGCTGCGGATCCCCGCGCAGCCCTATCTGATCGCCGAGATCATGGCCTCGAACATCGGCGGCGCGGCCACCCTGATCGGCGACCCGCCCAACATCATCATCGGCAGCCGCGCGGGCCTGACCTTCAACGACTTCCTCATCCACATGGCCCCGGCCGTCGTCGTCATCTTCGCGGCGTTCGTGCTGCTCACCTACCCGCTGTTCCGCAAGTCCTTCGAATACCACCCCGAGCACGTCGCGGCCGTCATGGCCCTCCAGGAGAAACGCGCCATCACCGACAAGGGGCTGCTGGTCAAGTCGCTGATCGTGATGGGCGGCGTGGTCGTCGCCTTCGGCCTGCACGCGGTCGTGCACGTCCAGCCGTCGATCATCGCGCTCGTGGGCGCCGGCGTCATGCTGCTGGTCACCAAGGTCGACCTGTCCGACGTGCTCAAAGAGGTCGAATGGCCCACGCTGGTCTTCTTCATGGGCCTGTTCGTGATGGTCGCCGGCCTCACCCACACCGGGGCGATCCGGGCGATCGGCGAGTGGACCGTCGACCTGTTCGGCCAGAACCACTTCGCCGCCGCCACGTCACTGCTGTTCGGCTCGGCCGTGCTCGGGGCGTTCTTCGACAACATCCCGTACGTCGCCACGATGGCCCCCGTCGTCGAGGGCATGGCCGCCGCCGCCCCCGACCCGCAGACCTCGCAGGCCCTCTGGTGGTCGTTCGCCTTCGGCGCCGACTTCGGGGGCAACGGCACGGCCGTCGCGGCCAGCGCCAACGTGGTCGCCATCGGCATCGCCGCCCGGACCGGTAACCCGATCTCCTTCTGGCAGTTCACCCGCTACGGCATCGTGGTCACGCTGCTCAGCACGACCATGGCCTGGGCGTACATCTGGCTGCGTTACTTCTGATCGATCACGCGCGGGCAGCCCTTGGCCGCGTACAGCAGGAAGTGGGTCGACTCCTGCGGCGAGAAGTTGTCGTCGGAGCCGATGACCAGGGTGCACTCGCCCGTCTTCAGCCGCGGACCCCACGCCAGGCTCTCCAGGTTCTGGGTGGGTTCCGGCTGGTTGATGTCGAGGATCAGGTGCTTGCGGACCGGCCGGTAGAACATGCGGGTCATCAGGCTGTCACGGTGCAGGATGTTGGTCGCGCCGCGCAGGTCGATCTCGTAGAGCCGCACCCGGTAGTTGACGCCCTCGATCCACGACCGCTCCAGCGCCAGGTAGCGGTGGTCGTCGATGGCCAGCAGCTCGGACACGCCGCTGTCGGTCGCGCCGGTCGGCGGGATCGGCGCGGCGGGCAGCTTCTCGATCTGGTAGGCGTACTGGGCGCGGACCCGGCCGTTGCGGTTCCACACCGTGATCCGGGCGGGGGCGCCCGCCTCGACGCTCGGCGGGGTGCCGTCCTCGAAACGGGGTCCTTCGACGATCGCGGCGATCCGGTGCTTGGTCAGCGTCAGGCCCTCGATGCCGAAGTTGCGGCGCGGCCCCCGGTTCTCGTTCGTCAACAGCAGGTTGTGGGGCAGGTGGAGGCTCTTGACGTGCTCGCCCTCCCGGTTGGCCCAGCGGATGAACTGCTGCGACATCGGGATGGCGGTGTTCTGCGGGTCGGGCCGGTCACCCTCGCTCGACCAGACGAGCTTGCGGGTCAGGGGGTCCCAGCGGATGCTCTCCGGGTCGGCGGAATCGGGCTGGGCGTACGGAGGATAGGGCGAGCCGTCGGGCCGCTTCAGCGTGTGCACGCCCTTGACGCTCACCCCGCGGAACTCGCCGGTCCGCTTGTTGATGTCGAGTTTGCCGGTGTAGAAGCGGGCCGGCTGGTAGCGCCAGCGGTCGTCGGAGATGAAATACCAGGTCCCGGTGAGCGGGTCGCGGTCGATCCCGGACAGTCCGCCGAGCGTGGTGCCCTCGACCTGGGTCAGGTGCGGCAGCCGCTGGTCACCGAGGAACCGGGTGATCCGGAAGTCCGGCCGGTCGGCGGCCAGCGCGGGCTGGGCGGCCGGCGCCATCGCGGCCAGCGCCACCAGGGCGATGCGGGCAAGATGGTGTCGCACGATTCTCCTCGTCCCCCGAACAATTCGATCGGGGTTCATGAGATCGCTTAAGGCGCTCCGAGTCACGGCTGGCCGGACCTGCCGCGGCACTCATGGGGGAATTATGGGAGTTCGGCGAACCGCTCCACGTCATCGGTTCGCCCGGAGATGAGGATCACGTCGCCGTAGGACAGTTCGGTGTCCGCCGTCGCGTACGTGAAATCCTCGTTCGGGCTCTTCACGGCCACCACCGTGACCCCGTATTTGCGCCGCAGGTTCGACTCGCCCAGCGGGCGGCCCACGTATTCACGCGGCGGCCGGGTCTTGCACAGCGCGAAGTCGTCGTCGACCTGCATGTAGTCGAGCATCCGCCCGCTCACCAGCCGCGCCACCCGCTCGCCCATGTCGTTGTCGGGGAAGACCACGTGGTGGACCCCGATGCGCCGCAGGATCTGGCCGTGCTGCTTGGTGATGGCCTTGGCCCAGATGTCCTCGATCTCCATCTCGACCAGCAGCGACGCGGTCAGGATGCTCGCCTCCAGCCCGGTCCCGATGGCCACGACCGCGCGGTAGAAGTCGGGCACGCCGAGCTGCCTGAGGGCCTCCACGTCGGTCGCGTCGGCGGTCGCGACGTGGGTGATGTGCCCGGCCAGGTGCTGGACCGTCTTGGCATTGCTGTCGATGGCCAGGACCTCGGTCCCGCGCCTGGTCAGTTCGAGAGCCAGCGAGCTGCCGAACCGGCCCAGCCCGATCACCACGACGGCGTCGCTCTTGTCAGCCAACGATCACACGCTCCTCGGGAAGTTCGTAACGGCGGCCGCGTTCCTTCAGCGCCAGCGCCGATCCAAGAGTGAGGGGCCCGATGCGCCCGATGAACATCAGGATCAGCAGCAGCACCTGCCCCGCCTGGGGCAGGTCAGCCGTGATGCCGGTCGACAGCCCGACCACGCCGGTGGCCGACACGACCTCGAAGAGCACCTTCTCCAGGTCGTGCGGGCTGATCAGCAGCAGCAGGTACGTCGACACCACCACCAGCGCCGCGCTCATCGCGGTGATGACGACCGCCTGGCGCTGCACCGGCGACGACAGCCGCCGGTGGCCGACGTTGACGTGGGTCTCGCCGCGCATCTCGGCCCACACGATCAGGATGATCAGCCCGATCGTGGTCACCTTGACGCCCCCGGCCGTGCCGGCGCTGCCGCCGCCGATGAACATCAGCAGCTCGGTCACCAGCCAGCTCGACGGCTCCATCGACGCGATGTCGATGCTGTTGAACCCGCCCGACCTCGGCATCACGGCGGCGAAGAACGCCGCCAGCAGCTTCCCGGGGTCCTCCAGCGCGCCCAGCGTCTTCGGGTTGTGCCATTCGACCGACAGGAAGATGAGCGTCCCCCCGGCCAGCAGCACGGTCGTCATGAACATGGTCACCCGGGTCAGCACCGACCAGCGGCCGGGGTGACGCCACAGCCGGACGAGCTCGAAGATGACCGGGAACCCGAGGCCGCCGATGATGACCGCGACGGCGATGGTCAGGCAGATCCACGGGTCGGCGGCGAACCGGATCAGCCCGTCGGGCCACAGCGCGAAGCCCGCGTTGTTGAACGCCGAGATCGCGTGGAAGAACCCCAGATACGCGGCCCGCCAGAACGTCTCGTCGTAGGCGACGATGAATCGGACGGTCAGAATCGTGCCCGCGACCGTCTCGCAGAGCAGGCTGAACAGCACGACGTTGCGGACCACCCGGCGCACGTCGCTCATGTTCATCGCGCGCGTCTCGACCTGCGCGATCATCTGGGTGCGCAGCTTCAGCCGCCGGGCGATCAGGACCGTGAACAGGGTGGCCAGGGTCATGATCCCGAGGCCGCCGATCTTGATGAGCGCGGCGATCACGATCTCGCCGAACACCGACCAGTGGGCCGCCGTGTCGACCATGACCAGCCCGGTCACACAGGCCGCCGACGTGGCCGTGAACAGGGCGGGCATCAGCCCGGGAGAGGTCCCGGCGGTGGTCGCGACGGGCAGCGACAGCAGCAGGGTGCCGACCAGGATGGCGAACCCGAACCCGCCGACGACGACGCGTGCGGGATGGTGAAATATCGACGGGCGGCGGACACGCCGCGCCGTTAACAACCCTGCCATTGGAGAAACGCCTCCGCGGAGCGCGCGAGATCGGGCCCCACGGTAACAGCAACGGCCGGGTTAGGGTGGATCGCATGGCTCCCCGGCATGCCGCCAATTTCGGCTGGTCCATCAGCATGGTCCTGCGCCGCTGGCAGGAGTTCGCCGAGGAGGCGTTCCGAGACCTCCCTCACGGCAGCCGGGGGTTCCTCCTCCTGTCGGTGGTCGTCCACGAAGACGTGCCGACGCAGGGCGCCCTGGCGACCCGGCTGGCGATCGACCGGACCGTCCTCACCTATGTCATCGACGACCTGGAGAAGGCCGGCCTGATCGAGCGCCGGCCCGACCCCCGCGACCGCCGCGCGCGCCGGATCGTGGCGACCGAGACGGGCCGGAAGGTCCAGGCCGAGGGCGAGAAGCGGATGGCCGACGCCGAGGCGAGCGTGCTCGGCGGCCTCCCGGAAGACCAGCGGGAGGCCTTCCGCGACTACGCCGACCGGGCCGCCGAAGCGATCTTCAAGGCGGCCCCCGGCACCAACCCCTGCATGGCGGTGGAGAGCCTCTAACCCGGGGAGGTCAGGCGTAGAGGAACCAGAACCACTGCTGCCCGCCGTGGGTCTCCCACGAGCAGCGGTAGCTGGTCCACCAGCCCCACTGGATGCCCAGGTTGCCGCCGTTGTAGCAGTCTGACTGCATGTAGTAGGCGTACCGGATGCTGTCGGCCTGCGCGGGGGCGGCGGTGCCGGTGACGGCGAGGAACACGCCGCTCAGGAGAGCGGCGGAGACCAGGAGTTTGCGCACGGCGATCCTCCACGGGAGTCGGGGGTGGCTACCCGGAATATCGCACCGCGCCCGGTTCCCGCCCAGCGCCGCCCGCCGCCTTGGGAGGGCGACCTGCGCCCGCCCGTGAAAGCTTCATGTGCGATTCCTGGCCCCCCATCCCGCCAGGGCGATCCCGGCGATCGTGATCACGACGTAGACCGCGATCCGGGCCGCGAACCCGCCCGGCAGCCACCCCAGCAGCCCCGCGTCGTCGTGGTCGACCAGCATCCGGATCGCCCCCTGTGCCCCCAGGATCAGTAGCACCATGCCGATGATCTTCATGAGCCCCTTCTCACGTTTGTGGTACGACCGCATCATAAACCGAGTTGGTACGATCGAACCACAAAAGAGGGGGGCCGATGCCACGTCAGGTCGACCATGCGCGCCGCCGCCGCCAGATCGCCGAGGCCGTCTGGCGGCTCGCCGGCCGGGGCGGCCTGGAAGAGGTGACCCTGCGCCAGGTCGCGGCCGAGGCCGACGTGTCCGTCCGGCTGGTGCAGTACTACTTCGGCACCCGCGACGACCTCCTCCTGGGCGCCCTGGAGATCATCAACGCCGACGCCGGAGAACGGGCCAGGGAGCGCGTCGAGGCCCAGGGGCCGGGCCTGCGGGAGATCGTCCGGGCGGTCCTGCTGGAGCTGCTCCCGCTCGACGAGGAACGCCGGGCCCGCCATGTCGTGTACGCCGCCTACTTCGTCCGCTTCCTCGCCGACGCCGGCCTGCGGGCGGCGATCCAGGACGACCCCGACGCCCTGGAGACGATGGTGGCCGCGCTGCTCGCGGACGTGACCGAGTCACCCGGCGACGAGGCGGCCTTCCTGGTCGCCGCGGCCGGCGGCCTGCAGGGCCAGATCCTCCTGGGCCACCGCACCGAGGCCGACGCGGTCCGGCTGATCGACCGGCAACTCGACCGCGTCTTCAGGGTGTGACATATCGTCCGAAAGATGCAGACCACCGTCATCACGCTGGACCACTTACCAGCCGATGAGCGCTTCGACTTCTGGTGGGAGGCCGTCGGCCAGTCGGTGGTGTCGGTGGACGCCGCCAGCGACCACGCGGCCGACTTCTGGGCCCGGATGACCGCCGTCGACCTGGGCCTCGTGCAGGTCTCGCGGGTGCGCTCGGCGTCGTTCGAGGCGCGCCGGACCGTCCGGCGCATCCGCCAGTCAGACCCGGAGTTCTACCAGCTCAACTACACCCTCATGGGCAGGTCGGGCCTGGAGCAGAACGGCCGCCAGTGCACCCTGGTCCCCGGCGACTTCACCCTCTACGACACCTCGCGCCCCTTCCACGCGTGGTCGAGCGCCACCCCCGTCGCGGCGGAGGGGATGATCGTCCAGTTCCCCCACCAGGCGCTGCCGCTGCCCGCGAGCACCGTCGGGCCCCTGCTGTCGACGCGGCTCCCCGGCGTCGGCAGCCTCCTCGCCGACCTGCTCCTCCACCTCGCCGAACAGGGCGCCCGACCAGCCCTGACCGCGACCATCCTCGAACTGATCACCGACGTGCTGGCGGCCCACGCCGGGGTCGGCGTGCCCGGCCCGCCGTCGCTGATCCAGATCCAGGCCTTCATCGAAGACCACCTCCACGAACCGGCCCTGTCCCCGGCCGCCGTCGCGCACGCCCACCACGTGTCGCTGCGGCACCTCCAGCGGATGTTCGAACGGCAGGGGCTGAGCGCCGCGACGTGGATCCGCGAGCGGCGGCTGACCCGGGCGCGGCGGGATCTGGCCGACCCGCGCTTCGACGGGCTGGCGGTCCGGGCCATCGGGGCGCGCTGGGGGTTCCACAACGACGCCCACTTCAGCCGGACGTTCCGGACCGCCTTCGGGGAGTCGCCGGGGGCCTACCGGACGGGTCGGAGCCGGAGCGCAGGGCGGCCCTGAGGGCGACCGCCTGGGCGTGGTCCGGGCCGTGGACGGTCTCGGCCAGCGTCAGCGCGCGTTCGAGGAGAGGGACGGCGTCTTCGGGCCGTCCCCGGCCGCGCAGGGCCGCGGCGAGGTTGTTCAGCCGGACCACGACGTCTGGATGGTCGGGGCCGTAGGCGGCTTCGGTGATCGCCAGCGCGCGTTCGAGGAGCGGGACGGCCTCCTCCGCCCGTCCCGCGTCGTTGAGGGTGGTGCCGAGGTTGTTCAGCCGGACGGCGGTGTCCGGGTGGTCGGGACCGCAGGCCTCCTCGGTGATGGCGAGGGCGCGTTCCTGCAACGGCGTCACCTCCTCCAGCCGTCCCAGATCAGCGAGGATCACGGCGAGGTTGGCCAGGTGGACGCCGACGCGTGGGTGGCCGGGCCCGAGGAGGGTCTCGGCGACGGCCAGGGCGCGCCGTTCCATGTCGGCCGCCTCGTCCAGCCGCCCTGTCTCGCGCAGGATCACGGCGAGGTTCCCCAGTTCGCTGGCGTACTGGGGATGGTCCGGCCCGTAGGCGGCCTCGGTGATGCTCAGGCAGCGTTCGAGCAGCGCGAGGGCTTCGGCGGACCGTCCCGTGTCGCGCAGGCCGAGCGCCAGGTTGTCCAGCAGGACGGCCAGGTCGGGGTGGTCGGGGCCGAACGCCTTCTCCGTGACGGCGATGGCCCGCTCGGCGAGGGGGATGGCCTCGCGGGGCCGGCCCAGGGCCAGGAGGCTGTGCGCCCGGTTGTTCAGCCAGGTCGCCATGGCCGGATGGTCCGGGCCGAGGGCGGTCTCGACGATGGCCGACGCACGCTCGAACAGCGGCAGGGCCTCGCCCGGACGTCCGAGGTTGTGCAGCGTGGCGGCGAGGTTGCCCAGGCGCAGGGCCATCTCGGGATGACCGGGACCGAGGGCGGCTTCGACGATGGCCAGCGCGCGCTCCTCCAGCGGGAGGGCCTCGGCCGGCCGGCCCAGACTCGAGAAGCCCAGGGCGAGGTTGCCCAGCCGGGCGGCGACGTGGGGATGGTCGGGCCCGTAGGCGGCCTCGGTGATGGCCAGGGCGCGCTGTTCGAGCGGGAGGACCTCTCCAGGGTGGCCCGCCACGCGGAGGGCGGCGGCGAGATTGCCGAGCGGGGTGGCGGTATCGGGATGGTCGGGGCCGAACGCGCTCTCGCTGACGGCCAGGGCCTGGCGGAACAGCGGGACGGCTTCGGCCGCTCGTCCGAGAGTTTGCAGCGTGACGCCCAGGTTGCTCAGCCGCAGGGCGACGCGAGGGTGGTCGGCCCCGTAGGAGGCCTGGGTGATGGCCAGGGCGCGCCGCGCCAGCGGGACGGCCTCCGCCGACCGGCCGAGGTCATGGAGGATCTGGGCCAGATTGCCCAGGCGGTTGGCGATCTCGGGGTGATCGGGCCGGTGGGCGGCTTCGGCGATGGCCAGCGCGCGTGCTTCCAGGGGGAGGGCCTCTCCGGGCCGGCCGAGATTGCTGAGCGCGCCGGCGAGGTTGCCCAGGAACGTCGCGATGGTGGGGTGGCCGGGGCCGTGGCCGCGTTCGGCGATGGCCAGCGCGCGGACGGCGAGGTCGTGCGCGCGCTCGTGCCGGCCCTGGACCATGAGGAACACCCCCGCCCTGGCGAGGAGCAGGCTGAGATCCGTGTGTTCGTCGCCCTCCCGGCAGCGGGAGGCGAGCGCGTCGATGTGCGGCAGCAGGTCCCGCCAGGCCGCCCAGCTGCTCACATCGGTGGCGGGGTCGCCGGGGAACGCGCCCATCAGGGCCGAGAGCGCGGTTGCCCGCGCCCGCTCCTGGCGCGGATCGTCGTGGTCGAGCCCGTGGCGGATCACCGACTGGAACAGCCGGTGCATGCTGATCGTCTCGGTCTCGTCCCGCCCCGACCGGGTGATCATGCTGTACGAGGCCAGGACCGCCAGGCCGTCGTCCCACGCGTCGCCGAACAGCGACCGGGGCACGTCGTCGGGGGCCAGGCAGGCCAGCACCCGCAGCAGATGTTCGTGCTCGCCCAGCGCGGTGACGTGGTGGTTCCACAGCCGGGCGATGATCCGCTCCGCGTCGCCGCCCTGGGGAGACCGCGCGTGGGCCCGCGCCGGGTCTGCGCGCAGCTCCCGCAGATAGCGGGCGGGGCCACGTCTCTCCTGGCGCATGTACGCCGCCGCCTGCTCCAGCGCCAGCGGCAGATGCCCCAGCTCCGCCGCGATCTCCGCCAGCACCTCGCCGGGCGGCTCCCCGGCGATCGACCGCAGCAGCTCCAGCGCCGCCGGTCCGTCGAGAACCGGCAGGGACAGGGCGGTCAGCCCCGGCCAGAACACGTCCCGCCGGGTCGTGATCACCAGGTGTCCGCAGGAGAGCCGGTCGACGCAGGCCCGCACGTCGGCGGGGTCGTCGACGTTGTCCAGCACCACCAGCCAGCCAGGGTGGGACTGGAGCCAGTCGAGCGCCCAACCGGCGGCCATGGCCGCGTCGCCGACCAGGCCGATCGGCGGATGGAGCGCCGCCGCCAGCCCGGACAGCCCGAGTTCGAGGTTCTGCGGCGAGTCGGCGGTGATCCAGCAGGCGACCGGATATTCGTCGCGGTAGGCGTGGGCGTACTGCCGGACCAGCTCCGACTTCCCCACCCCGGCCATGCCGTGGACGACCTGCCGGACCGCCGGCGCCCGGGTGAGCAGCGCGCGGAGCCCGTCGAGGTCGCGCCCGACGAAGGTCCCGGCCCGGGGAGCCTCCAGCCGGTGGACCGGCGCGTCCGGCGAGACCCGGACCTGCCGGGCGGCCAGCACCTGACCGACCTCGACGCGGACGTCTCCGGTGATCACCGTGCCGCTGACGCCGCCGCCCACCGCCACGGACCGCGCGCCCGGGGCGGCGACGGGCGGCGTGTCGGCCATGTCAGCGCCCGGCGATGAAGGCGTCGTCGCCGGTGGCGATCACCCCGGTGTTGTCCCCGCCGACGGCGACCGAGCGGTCGCCCGACGCGGTGACGGCCGGCCCCTGGGCCCGCGCCTGGTCCAGCATGGCCCGCACGTCCGCCGCCAGTTCGGGATCGGTGCTCAGCAGCCTGCGGATCTGGACCCGCAGCGCCGCCTGAAGATCGGGGTCGTCCGGGTCGGCGGCCAGTTCGGCGACCGCTTCTGGGGTCTCCTCCGGGGCGGTGCCGAAGATGCGCCGCAGCAGCCCGCGGCCCCACCCGACGGTCGCGTCGGCGGCGTCGTCGTTGGCCCTGGCCAGGACCGCCGCCCCATATGCGCTGATCGCCGCCGTGACGTACGGCGACACCTCTTGTGCCAGTTGCGCCAGTTCCGCACTCACCCGCCCGACTCTAATCGTCGTATGCGCGCATGGCGTCGTGATTGGACTCTCTCCCCGTGTGAGACCTCACGCTGGACGCGTGACCATCCTGAACGGCATCGAGCCCCGCGGCACCCACCACTGTGAGACGACGACGCTCGGAGTGCTGTTGCGGCACGAAGGCCTCGACCTGTCCGAGCCCATGCTTTTCGGCCTCGGTTCAGGGCTGTCCTTCGTTTATTGGGAAAGCAGGGCGATGGCGTTCCCTTTTCTCGGCGGCCGGGTCAAGCCGTTCGAGCTCACCAGGAATCTGACGGCCCGGCTCGGCCTCACTCTGCGGGTGGCGGAGACCACGTCCCGGCGCAAGGCCTGGGACAACGCCGCCGCCTCCATCGACGCCGGCCGGCCGGTCGGCCTCCAGCTCGACTGCCACCACCTCGACTACTTCACGACCAAGGTCCACTTCGGCGGCCACGTCGTCGCCATGTACGGCTACGACGAGCATGACGTCCACCTGATCGACACCGCCGGGCAGGGCGGCGCGGTGCGCACCGGCAGGGAGAGCCTGGCCGCGGCCCGGGCCGAACGCGGCCCGATGACCGCCAGGAACCGCTCGTTCACCATCACCCTGCCGGAGCGCGTGCCGCGATGGCAGGACCAGATCGTCCCCGCTATTAGAGAATGCGCCCGGACCTTTCTCACACCGCCTATCGGGAACCTCGGATGTCGCGGCATCGATAAAGCGTCCCTCCGCATCCCGAAATGGCGGCTCCCCGAAGAAGACCTCCGGCGAATCGCCTTCCTGATGGAGAAAGGCGGCACCGGCGGAGCGCTGTTCCGCGCCCTCTATCGCGACTTCCTCGGCGAGTGCGCCGAGCTGGTCGACGACCCCGCCATAAGCACGGCTCACACGCTGTTCACCGAGGCCGCGGCCGGATGGACCGAGGTGGCCGCCCTGGTCGCCGAAACGCGCCTCGCCGAGGCCGGCGCCATTCTTCATGAGCTTTCCATTGTCGAGAAGAACGCAATGATGGCTTTATCTCAGTAAAGATTCCCTCTTGTGTGTGGATATGTGGTTATTCGCCGAGTCGGCGGGGATGGGGGTCGTGTTCGGGAAGGGATGAGCGTGATGGCCACAGGACAGCCCGAAGCAGTGTCACCGCTCCAGCGGCTCGTCCGGGAACTGCGGAACCTCCTGGAGGTTCTCGTCGAACGCGCCGCGCTCCCCGCCGCAGCACCCCCCGTCGTCGTCCGGGAACGGCCGCAGGCCAACGTCGAACGCCCGGTACGGCGCCTACCCCGACCCGAAGGAAGGACCGGCGGAACCGACCATCAGTGAGAGGTACCCATGACGGTGCAACCTGTGGGAAGCCGCGCGGGCGGCGGGATGCAGAAATCGTCCGGGGGAGGCAGCCTGGCCGACGTCATCGACACCATCCTCGACAAGGGGCTCGTCATCGACGCCTACGTCAGCGTGTCGCTGATCGGCATCGAGATCCTCAGCATCGACGCCCGGATCGTCATCGCGAGCGTCGACACCTATCTGCGCTTCGCCGAGGCGACGAACCGGCTCGACCTCACCAAATCCAGGAAGCCCGGACTGCCGGAGGTCGTGCAGACCGCGATGTCGGGCGGCGGAGGCGGCCAGCAGGCGCAGCAGCTCGACCCGGAGCAGATCGAGCAGATCGAACAGCTTCAGCAGACCAAGGAACGCAGCCCACTGGAGGCCGCGGGCGACAAGCTGAACGACTTCTCCGGCGAGCGCGAGCATGCCGCTCCTCGCAAGAACAGCCAGGAGGGCTGACATGAACGAGTCCGCGACCTACATCTACGGAGTCGTCCCCGAGGACATCGAGATCGACGAGAAGGCCGAGGGCGTGGCGGACGCGCCGGTCCTCTCCGTCCGCCACGGCAAGATCGCCGCGCTGGTGAGCGAGATCGTCATGGACCGTCCGCTCGGCACGCCCAAGGACCTGCGCGCCCACGAGCAGCTGCTCAACGCCACCGCCGCCGAGGTGCCCGTGCTGCCGATCCGCTTCGGCGCCGTGCTGGCCACGCGTGACGCCGTGGTGGAGGAGTTCCTGGCCCCGTACCACGACGAGTTCGTCGCCGCGCTGAACGAGCTCGAAGGCCGCGCCCAGTTCGTGATCAAGGGACGCTTCGAGGAGGACGCGGTGCTCGCCGAGATCCTCACCGAGAACGCCGAGGCCGCCCAGCTCCGCGAGGAGATCAGCGCGCTGCCCGAAGAGGCCGCCCGGGACCACAACATCCGGCTGGGCGAGATCATCAACAACTCGATCGAGGCCAAACGCGACGCGGCCACCGCCGCGATGTGGGACGAGGTCGAGCCCATCGCCGTCATGTCGACCGTCCGCCCGCCGTCGCACGAGTGGGACGCCGTGCACATGGCCGTCCTGGTCGAGAACGACCGGCAGGGCGAACTGGAGCAGGCCGTCGAGGGCCTGGCCAAGAAGTGGGCCGACCAGGTCGAGATCCGTCTCCTCGGCCCGATGGCGCCCTACGACTTCATCGTGTCCCAGGAACAGGCGGAGTGATGGGCCTGTTCACCACCCTCCTGGAACTGCCGCTGGCACCGGTCAAAGGGGTCATCCGGCTGGGCGAACTGCTGCGCGACGAGGCGGAGCGCAAGCTGCACGACCCCACGGTGATCAGGCGCGAGCTGGACGAGATAGAAGCGGCCCAGGCGGCGGGCGAGCTCACCGAGGAGGAGGCGGAGGAGGCCATGACCGAGATCCTGCAGCGGATGACGGGAGGCGACTGACCCATGGGCGACCTGACGGCCGTCACCGCCGGCGAGGTCGGGGTGAAGCTCATCGCCGGGCTCACCTCGAAGGACGCGGAGGGCGTCACCCTGGTGGAACCCGCCAAGGACGGCTGGGTGGTGGTCGTCGAGGTCGTCGAGGACCGCCGCATCCCCTCCTCGGGCGACATCCTGGCGCTCTACGAGGCCGATCTCGACGCGGACGGCAACCTTCTTTCGTACCGGAGAAAGGCGCGATACCGGCGAGGCAGCGGAGGTTAGACGACATGACGGACGGCTCACGATACGCACCGGCCGTACGTTCGGGCTCCCCGCCCGCCCAGTCGCGCCGGGAGCCCGCCAACCTCGGCGACATCCTGGAGCGCGTGCTCGACCGGGGCGTGGTGATCGCCGGGGACATCAAGGTCAACCTGCTCGACATCGAACTGCTCACGATCAAGCTGCGCCTGGTGATCGCCTCGGTCGACACGGCCAAGGAGATGGGCATCGACTGGTGGGAGCACGACCCGTGGCTGACCGGCGACAGCAAGGCCCTCCAGGAGGAGAACCGCAGGCTCCGCGCCCGCCTGAACGCCCTGGAAGCGGGTGACCCACGTGACTGACACCGGAACCTACCTGTACGCGGTCACCCAGGAGTCCCCGTCACCCGGCCCCGAGGGCCTGCGCGGCGTCGCCGGCACGGCGGTCCGCACCATCGTGGACGAGGGCCTGGTCGCGTACGTGAGCACCGTCCCGCTCGACGAGTTCGGCGCCGAGCCGCTGCGCCGCTCGATGGAGAACCTCGAATGGCTGGGCGAGACCGCGGGAGCCCACCACAACGTGGTCGAGGAGGTCGCCGAGCAGCGCCCGACCGCGCCGGTGCGGCTGGTCACCGTCTACCGGGGCGACGACCAGGTCAGAGAGCTCCTCCACGAGCGTCATGACGACTTCCTGGACGTCCTGGCCCACATCGCCGGCCGCCGCGAGTGGGGCGTGAAGGCGTACATCGACCTGTCCGTCACCGAAGCCGCCCCGGCCAAGTCGGCGGGCGGCCCCGGAACGGCCTACCTGAAGAAGCGCCAGGCGGGCCTGCGCAGCCGCGAGGAGGCCTGGCGCCAGGCCGCCGCCCGCGCCGAGGAACTCCACGTCACGCTGTCGTCCGTGGCCGCCGCGAGCCACCGCCACCGCGCCCAGGACCCAGAGTTGTCCGGCCGCAAGGAGCCGATGATCCTCAACGGCGCCTACCTCGTCGACGGCGACCGCGACGAGGTCTTCCTCCGCGCCGTCGAGAAGCTCCGGGGCGAAGGGGTGGACGTGGAGCTCACCGGCCCGTGGGCGCCCTACTCGTTCACCGACCTGGAGGTTCGCGGTGACGGTTGAGCACGCACCACGCGGAGCCGCCCTGGCCGAGCAGGGCCGCCTGCCCTCGGAGCGGGTCGCGCTGGTCGACCTGCTCGACCGGCTGCTGGCGGGCGGCGTGGTCGTCAGCGGCGACCTGGTCCTGTCGATCGCCGACATCGACCTCGTCCGCATCTCCCTGCGCGTTTTGATCATGTCCGTACGAGAGAACCTGGGGGAGCCGTGACAGAGCCAGTCCGGACCACCCGGATGCGCATCCAGACCGACCCGGAAGCGATGGAGCGAGACCTGTCGCGGCTGGTCCTGACCCTGGTGGAGCTGGTCCGGCAGTTGGTGGAGAGGCAGGCCATCCGCCGCATGGAACAGACCGACCTGACCGACGACCAGATCGAGACACTCGGCCTGACCCTGATGAGACTGGAGGAGGCGATGACCGAGGTCTGCGAACGCTTCGGCCTGGCCCCCTCCGACCTCAACCTCGACCTGGGCCCCCTGGGGACACTGCTGCCACAGGAGTGACCACGGCGTCCGTCGCCGCCCGGACGAACTCCTGGACGCGGGCGGTCGTCTTCGCCGCCGGCCAGATCGCCCCCCGCTCGATCGGCGGGGCGTCGTGGATCGGCACGTAGACGATGTCGGGCCGGGGGTGGTAGCGCTCCGTCAGCTCGCCCACCGGCAGCACACCCCGGCCCAGCGCGACGAGCGACAGCATCTCCGAGAAGGTGCCGCCGTGCGGTCCCTTGGGAACCGGCCGGCCCGACGGCGTGCGCTCAGGCGTGCGGTCACGCTTGAACTCGGCCGAGGTCACCGCCGGATACTGGACGACCGGATGGTCGCCGAGCGCCTCCAGCGACACCGACTCCCGCTCGGCCAGCGGATTCGTGGCGGCCACGGCCAGCACGCGCCGCTCCACCATCAGCGCGGGTCCGCAAGCCATCCCGTCGAACGGGAACGAGGCGACGAGGAGGTCGATCGAGCCGTCGAGCAGGCTGGCCCGCGAGTTGTACAGCTGCACCTCACGCACCTCGACCTCGCAGTCGGGATGCCGGGCGGTGAACAGGTTGACCGCCTTGAGCAGCACCGGCGCGACGTACTCACCGAGGAACGCGACCCGAAGCCGTCCGGTCACGCCACGGCCGGAGCTGATCGCCCTGCGCAGGGCCGCGTCCATCTGGGCGGCCAGCGGGGCCAGGTCGTCGGCCAGCCGCCGCCCGATGGGCGTGATGCGCACGACCCGGCTGGTGCGCTCGAACAGCGGAGCGCCGATCCGCCGCTCCAACTTCTTGATCACGTGGCTGACCCGGCCGGTGGTCACCCCCAGACGTTCGGCGGTGCGGCCGAAGTGCATCTCCTCGGCGAGCGTCAGGAACGTCTCAAGCTCGTGCCGCTCCAGCATGCCGCCTACCTTTCGTTTAATTTCGGTAAACGATCGTAGTGCGATGACGGCTTGGTCGCCGCCGCCGATTCGCGAATGCTTGTGGAGGTGTCACCGGCTCTGAAACGACAGGAGAAATCATGAAGAAGACGGGTGCCGTGCGGGTCAGGGAGTTCGACCACCTCGTCCTCAACGTCGAAGACGTCGAACGGTCGCTGGCCTTCTACTGCGAAGTGCTCGGCCTCGAACCCGTGCGGGCCGAGGAATGGCGAGCCGGGAAGGTCCCGTTCCCCTCGGTCCGGGTCACCTCTGACACCATCATCGACCTGGTCCGGCGTCCCCGGGGCGAGTCGAACGTCGACCACATCTGCCTGGTGGTCGACCCGCTGGACTGGGACGAGGTCGTCGCGTCCGGTGTGTTCACGGTCTTGGAGGGACCGGTGGGCCGGTTCGGCGCCCGGGGCGAGGCCGTCTCCCTCTACGTCCAGGACCCGGACGGCAACACGGTCGAACTGCGCTGGTATCCGGCGGACGCGTAACCGTGATCGCGGTGGTCACTTCGCGCAGTTCCAGATCGGGCGCGGTTATGACATCGCGAACGTCGTCACGTCCGTGCCGTGGACCATGGCTAGGCACCGCGAGTCCGACGCGGGAGGCCATGCCTGTCCGGACAAAACAAAGTCCTGGTCGCCTTTTCGGCTGACCAGGACTCCATGGGGTAAAGCTTGTGTCCGAGGGGGGACTTGAACCCCCATGCCCATCACTGGGCACTAGCACCTCAAGCTAGCGCGTCTGCCTATTCCGCCACCCGGACCGGTGACCACACGCGGAATTCGTCATCCCGCGTCGGCTGTTAAAGGTTAGCACTCCCCGCCCCGTGGTTCATCCCGAGATGCAAGCGGCAGGATGGGACCCGCAAGCCGAACCCCGCTCTGGAGGAACGCCATGACCGCCGTCACCGGCGAGAACGACGTCGTCACGCTGTGCCAGGAACTGATCCGCATCGACTCCACGAACGCGGGCGACAACCGCGGCCCCGGCGAACGCGCGGCGGCGGAGTACGTGGCGGAGAAGCTGGCGGAGGTCGGGATCGAGGCCACGATCCTGGAAAGCGATTCGAAGCGGGCGAACGTCGTCGCGCGGATCGAGGGCACCGACAGCTCGCGGGACGGGCTGATCCTGCACGGGCACCTCGACGTCGTCCCCTTCCGGGCCGAGGACTGGCGGCATCATCCCCTGTCGGGGGAGATCGCCGACGGCTGCGTCTGGGGGCGGGGGGCGGTGGACATGAAGGACATGGACGCCATGATCCTCGCCACCGTCCGCAAGCGACTCAGTGAGGGCCGGCGGCCCGAACGGGACATCGTCCTCATCTTCACCGCCGACGAGGAGGCCGGGGGCTCCTACGGCGCTCAGTGGCTCGTCGACAAGCACCCGCACGTCTTCGAGGGGGCCACCGAGGCGATCGGGGAGGTGGGCGGGTTCAGTGTCACCGTGGCGGAGAACAAGCGTCTCTACCTCATCGAGGCGGCCGAGAAGGGCATCGCCTGGATGAAGCTGACCGCCACCGGGCGGGCGGGCCACGGGTCGATGCTGAACCACGAGAACGCCATCACCGAGCTGTCGGAGGCCCTCGCGCGTCTCGGCCGCTACGAGTGGCCCATCCGCATCACGCCGACGGTCCGGTCGTTCTTCAAGGAGGCCTTCGACATCGAGATCGAGGCCGAGAGCGCCGAGGCCGCGGTCGCCAAGCTGGGGCCGCTCGCCCGGATGGTCGGGGCCACGCTCCGCAACACCACCAACCCGACGATGCTGGAGTCGGGGTACAAGGCCAACGTCATCCCGCAGACCGCCACGGCCCGGGTCGACGGACGATTTCTGCCCGGCGAGGAAGAGGACTTCTTCCGGACCATCGACGAGCTCCTCGGGCCCAACGTCACCCGCGAGTTCGACTATCACGACATCGCCGTCGAGACCTCGTTCGACGGACGGCTGGTCAAGGCCATGGCCGACGCGCTCGAACAGGAGGATCCGGGCGCGCGGGCCGTTCCCTACATGCTCTCGGGCGGTACGGACCTCAAGGCGTTCACCCGCCTGGGAATTCGCGGATTCGGTTTCGCTCCGCTCAAGCTCCCCGCTGACCTGGACTTCTCTGGGATGTTCCATGGCGTGGACGAGAGGGTGCCGGTCGATTCGCTCCAGTTTGGGGTGCGCGTGCTTGATCGGTTCCTGGACTACTCCTGAGTATCCGGTTGCGATCACTTGGTGTGGCTGTAAAGTTACCCAGCGTTGAGGGGTTGATCCGCACTGGGCGGCTCGACGGCACCTGGGAGGTCGCGTGTTCCGCATGCCGCGTGTTCAGCGAGGGGCGTTCGCGTCCGTCGTTGACCGGCATGAGGGCGCGGCCGTCCCGGCCGGGGGCCGGGAAGCTCGGATGGCGCGGTTCGCGGCCGTTTCCTGGCTGAGTCGCCTGTTGGCCGTCGGTGGTCTGATCACCGTCGGCTGGGTGCTCGGAGTGGTCTTCGGGTTCGCCGGTGAGGCACACGCCTCCACCGGCCCCGCCCCCTCACCTGTCGTCGCCGGGTCGGTGCAGATCGCCGACGGGTTCCCCACGGCGGGCGACGCGCAGGCCATGGCCGGGCGCAATGTCGACGGGCTGACCAGCTCGTCCGCGCCGGTCGCGCCTCCTCCCGCCTCCGCCGAGCATTCTCAGGGCAACGGTCTCGTTCCCCCGAACGGCGGCGGCTCGATCCATTTCGGGGATGTCACACGGTCCTTCGCGGGGCCGCGTCCCGCGGCTCCGCCTGTTCCCCTGGCGGCCGTGGTTCCCCCGGTCGTCCGCACAGCGGCGGACGACCCGTCTTTCTCCCCTGACTGATCCCGCGATCCGGCGATCGGTCTGGCCTGTGTCCTGGCTCTCAGCCGGGCGGGCATCTCTTCTCTCCGCGCTGTAGTCGCGGAATTCCCCAATCCTCGTGACGCTCCGAGGCACCGCTGTGGCACCTCTGTGTCTTCGGCCTGGAGTCCTTCAGTCGCGAGTTGTCAGGTACCCCCAGAACAAATGGAGCTTCATCATGCGAACGTGGACGAAGGGCACTGCCCCCGCGGCACTTCTCGCGGTCGGCGTCATGGCCCTCGGCACGGGCACCGCTGTCGCCGACACCGACGGGCAGAGCTCGGTCGGCGGCGGCAACCAGATCAACCTGCCGGTGTCCCTCCCGATCGACCTGAGCGGCAACGCCGTCGGAGTCGCGGGCGGTTCGACCGCGACGTCCAAGGGTGGCGCGTCGGTCGACAACAGCGGCACCGCCGGCAAGGGCATCCAGGGCAGCACCTCCGGCAAGAGCAGCGTCCTGGGCGGCAACCAGGTGAACGCGCCGGTCAGCGCGCCGATCAACGCCTGTGGCAACGCGATCGCGCTGTTCGGCAACTCCGACGCCGGGTGCAAGGGCGGCTCGGAGGTCAAGACGTCCGGTCAGGGCGGCGCGGGCAAGAACACCACCAGCGGCGCCAACAGCCTGCTGGGCGGCAACCAGGTCACGGCGCCGATCAGCGCCCCCGTCAACGCCTGCGGCAACGCCGTGGCGATCTTCGGTGACGCGGTCGCCGGCTGCAAGGGCGGCGCGGCGGTCAAGAACACCGGAGCCGGCCCCGGCGGCAACAGCACTTCGGGCCGCTCGGCCGCGCTCGGCGGCAACCAGGTCATCGCGCCGGTCAGCGCGCCGATCAACGTCTGCGGGGTCACCGTCGCGGTCTTCGGCGACGCGTTCTCGGGCTGCAAGGGCGGCTCGACCTCGACCAACGGCAACCCCGGTCCGAAATACCAGCACGGCCCCGGCAAGCCCGGCTCGACCGGCAACGACACCGACGGCCGGTTCGGGGCCGGCAGCGGCAACCAGGTGATCGCCCCGGTCAACCTGCCCGTCAACGTCTGCGGCAACGCCATCGGGGGCGCGCTGGCCGGATGCAAGGGCGGCAGCGAGTCCACCAACACCACGCCGGGCACCGGCGCCGGCGGCAACTCCACCGACGGCCGTTCGGGGGTCGTCGCGGGCAACCAGGTCATCGCGCCGATCACCGCGCCGATCAACATCTGCGGCAACGCGGTCGCCCTGTTCGGCGAGGCGTTCGCCGGGTGCAAGGGCGGCGCGTCGGTCAAGAACGGCGGCAAGGGCGCCGGCGGCAACACCACCTCCGGCCGTTCGGGGGTCGTCGCGGGCAACCAGGTCATCGCGCCGATCACCGCGCCGATCAACGCGTGCGGCAACGCCGTCGCCGCCGCGGGGGCGGCCGAGGCCCACTGCACCGGCGAGGTCTCCGCCGACGGCGGGCCCGGGGGCGGCGGCAACCGCACCGATGGGAAGTCCGGCGTGCTCGCCGGGAACCAGGTCATCGCGCCGATCACGGCGCCGATCAACGCCTGCGGCAACGCCGTCGCGGGGCTGGGCGACGCCGCGGCCGGGTGCCTCGGGGGCAGCCGGGTGGGCCGTTCGGTCCACCACACCAGCGGCGACGGCTACGACAACCTCACCAAGAGCTGGGGCAAGGTCGACGCGGCGGAGGCCTCCGGCCCGCTGCCCGCCCTGCCCTCGATGAGCTCGGCCCGCCAGCTCACCAAGATGAGCGCCGCCGGTCTGCCGCTGGTCGGCGACCTGCCCGGCATGCTCGGCCTCCCGGCCCTGCCCGGTCTGCCCGGCGCGCCGGCCGTCCCGGCCGCCACCGGTGGCAAGAAGGCTCCCGGTAAGAACGCGCAGGCCAGCCCGCTCGCCCCGGTCACCGGTGCGGCCCAGGGGCTGCCGGTCGCCGGTTCGCTCGGTTCGGCCGCCTCGGCCCTGCCCGTCGGCGGCCTCGGCCTGATGAGCGCCGCCCAGCCCGACTCGATCACCGGCATGAACTCCGGTTCGCTGGCCGCTCTGCTGCTGGGCGCGATGTTCGCCGCCTCCGCGACCCTGTTCGCCGGCGCCCGCCGCCTGCGGTTCGGCCGTCGCAAGTAGGTCGCTGTAAGAGAACGTGCCGCCGCTGACTGAGCGGCGTGCGATCAGGTGTCTCCCCCAGCCGGGCGGTTCCCGCTGGGGGAGGCGGGAAAGCTTTGCCCGTCTCGGGGGCGCGGCCCGGGGCGGGCAAAGCCATGTTTACAGGGTGCTGACCACGCGTATGATCTTCCGTCGCAGCCAGACCCTGCGGCTGCCGTCGGAATAGAGACGTAGGCGATCGAGTTCCCAATGCCCGTATTCGGCGTGCTCCGTCAGGAGCCGACGAGCCGCTTCACGCGATGTGCCGCGTGGAAGGAACAGCTCCATGTAGGAGTAGTCGAGCACAGCGATTAGTCTCCCGTTGGGGACGGCGGAGTCCGATGGGCTCTATTGTGCGTCCTCGTGGGATAACGGGTCCAGGTGGTTACAGACCGGGGCCCACCCGGGTAGCCCGAGGGGGAGGGCCGCTCGTGACGGGTTACCGTGAAAGGCCCACACCGACGGGGATAAGACAGCGAACAGCGAGGTAGGTAGCAGCGTGCCAGCGAACAACGGCAACGCCGGCGGAACCCGCCTGGTGATCGTCGAGTCGCCCGCGAAGGCGAAGACGATCGCCGGGTACCTCGGGCGCGGTTACGTCGTCGAGTCCAGCATCGGCCACATCCGCGATCTTCCGGGCAAGGGCGACACGATCCCGGAGGAGTACGCGAGCCAGGCCTGGGCCAAGCTCGGCGTGAACGTCGACGACGACTTCGAACCGCTCTACATCGTCAACAGCGACAAGAAGTCGCAGGTCTCGAAGCTGAAGCAGCTCCTGAAAGAGGCCGACGAGCTCTACCTCGCGACGGACGAGGACCGCGAGGGCGAGGCCATCGCGTGGCACCTGCGCGAGGTCCTGAAGCCGAAGGTGCCCGTCCACCGGATGGTGTTCCACGAGATCACCCCGCAGGCGATCCGCGACGCCGTGGCCAACCCCCGCGACCTCAACCTGCGCCTCGTCGACGCGCAGGAGACCCGGCGCATCCTCGACCGTCTCTACGGTTTCGAGGTCAGCCCGGTTCTGTGGAAGAAGGTCAAGCAGGGGCTGTCGGCCGGTCGCGTCCAGTCGGTCGCGACGCGTCTGGTGGTCGAGCGGGAGCGTGACCGCATCGCGTTCACGAGCGCCTCCTACTGGGACCTCTCCGCCGTTTTCGACACCGGGCTGGACAGTGACGATCCCAGCCGGTTCGGTGCGACCCTGCTGTCCGTCGCGGGCAAGCGGGTCGCCCAGGGCCGAGACTTCGGCTCTGACGGCCGTCTGACCAGGCAAGACGTGCTTCACCTCGACCAGGCGGCGGCTACGGCCCTGGCCGGTCGGCTCGACGGGGCCTCTTATTCCGTACGGTCGGTCGAGCGCAGGCCGTACACGAGGAAGCCCTATGCGCCCTTCCGGACGACCACCCTCCAGCAGGAGGCCAGCCGGAAGCTGGGGTTCTCGGCGAAGTTCACCATGCAGGTGGCCCAGAAGCTCTACGAGAACGGGTTCATCACCTACATGCGTACCGACAGCATCACGCTGTCGGAGACCGCCGTGGCCGCGGCGCGCAGCCAGGCGATCAAGCTCTACGGCGCGGCCTACGTGCCCGACAAGCCGAGGGCCTACGCGAGCAAGGTCAAGAACGCGCAGGAGGCCCACGAGGCGATCCGCCCGTCGGGTGAGGAGTTCCGCACCCCCGGCGAGACCGGCCTGTCCGGCGACATGTTCCGCCTCTACGAGCTCATCTGGCAGCGCACCGTCGCCTCCCAGATGAAGGACGCCGAGGGCGAGTCGGTCTCGGTCAAGGTCCTGGCCGACCGCGAGCAGGCCGAGTTCAGCGCGACCGGCCGCACCATCACCTTCTACGGCTTCCTGAAGGCCTACGTCGAAGGCGCCGACGACCCGTCGACCGACCGCGACGACTCCGAGAAGCGGCTGCCCAACCTCGCCGAGGGCCAGGCGGTCAACGTCCTGGAGCTCGCCCCGGCGGGCCACTCGACCAAGCCGCCGGCCCGCTACACCGAGGCGTCGCTGGTCAAGGAGCTGGAAGACCGCGAGATCGGGCGGCCGTCGACCTACGCGTCGATCATCGGGACGATTTTGGAACGCGGCTACGTGTTCAAGAAGGGCACCGCGCTGGTGCCGTCGTTCCTGGCGTTCGCCGTGGTCAACCTGCTGGAGCAACACTTCGGCAACCTGGTCGACTACGACTTCACGGCCGAGATGGAGAAGGTCCTCGACGACATCGCCAACGACCGCGCCGAGCGGGTGCCGGAGCTGCGGCGCTTCTACTTCGGCGACGGCGGCGACGGTGACGAGGGCCTGAAGGACCTGGTCAGCGACCTGGGCAACATCGACGCCAAGGAGATCAGCTCGTTCCCGATCAAGGGAACCGACATCGTGATCCGGGTCGGCCGCTACGGCACCTACCTCGACCGCGAGGGCTCCAAGGTCAACGTGCCGAGCGACGTCACGCCCGACGAGCTGACCGCCGAGAAGGCCGAAGAGCTGTTCGCCCAGCCCTCCAGCGCCCGCGAGCTGGGCGTCGACCCGGTCACCGGCCACTCGATCTGGGTGCGCAACGGGCCCTACGGCCACTACGTGACCGAGGTGCTCCCCGAGGAGCCCCAGCCCGCCGACGGCCCGAAGAAGCGCGTCAAGAAGGCCGACCAGCCGAAGCCGCGCATCAGCTCGCTGTTCAAGACGATGGACCCCGAGGAGATCACCCTCGACGACGCGCTCCGGCTGCTGACGATCCCCCGCGTGGTCGGGGAGATCGACGGCCAGGAGGTCGTCGCCCACAACGGCAAGTTCGGTCCCTACATCAAGAAGGGCACCGACTCCCGGTCGCTGACGACCGAGGAGGAACTGCTCACGATGACGATCGAGCAGGCCAAGGAGGTGTTCGCACAGCCGAAGCAGCGGGGCCGCAGGGCCGCCGCCGCGCCGCTGCGCGAACTGGGCGAGGACCCCGGGTCGAAGAAGCCGGTCGTGGTCAAGGAGGGCCGGTTCGGGCCCTACGTGACCGACGGCGAGACGAACGCGTCGCTGCGCAAGGGCGACACGGTCGAGGAGATCACCATCGAGCGCGCGGCCGAGCTGCTCGCCGAGCGGCGGGAGAAGGCCCCGGTCAAGAAGGCGCCGGCCAAGAAGGCCCCGGCGAAGAAGACCACGGGCACCGCGGCCAAGGCCAAGACGGCGGCGGCGAAGTCGACCACGACCAAGCCGACGGCGCGAGCCAACACGAAGGCGAAGTAGCCGTCTGACGGTACCGGCCGATACCGGCCGGTACCGATCACGACCGGCGGCGGAGCAGGCGTTTTACAGCTTGTCAGCCTGCGCGGTCCGCCGCGCAGGCTGAGGTTGTCCACAGGCGCCAAGTTGTCCACAGGCGGTCTCCCCGGCCGCGCCTCACGAGGTTTTTGCTCGTAGCATGAGCGCGGTCGACAGGGGGTATCCGTGGGTTTTTTCGTCGTCGTGTTCGGTGTGATCCTCGCCGTCCACGTCTACCTCTATCGGCGGCTGGTCCGGCAGACGACGCGGCCGGGGTGGGCCCGGTGGGTGCTGACCGGGGTGCTGGTCCTGCTGCTGGTGCTGCTGCTCGTGGCGCTGGTCGGCAGCCGGATGTCGTCGTCGTGGATCGTCCACGTGCTGGCCTGGCCCGGGTTCATCTGGGTCGCGGTCATGTTCTACCTGACGCTGATCTGCCTGGCGCTGGAGATCCCCCGGCTGATCCTCAACCGCGTCTTCAAGGGTGACCCGGTCAAGGTCGCGCCGCCGCCCAAGGTCGTCCCGGCCACGGTGGGCTCGACGTTCGGGCCGAAGAAGATCGAGATCCACGTCGAAGACGTCGTCGAGCCGCCCAAAAGGCCCGACCGGCGGCTGTTCATCAACCGCACGGCCGCCGTCGTCGCCGGGGTCGGGGCGGGCACGATCGTCGGGTTCGGGATCGAGACGGCCCTGGGCGATCCGGTCCGCGAGTCCGTGAAGATCAAGCTGCCGAACCTCGACCCCCGGGCCAACGGCGTGCGGATCGCCCTGGTCAGCGACATCCATCTCGGCCCGCTGACGGACATCGGCCACACCGAGCGCATCGTCGAGGGGATCAACCGGCTCAACGCCGACATCGTGGCCATCGTGGGCGACCTGGTCGACGGGAGCGTGCGGGAGCTCGGCCGGCTGGCCGCCCCGCTCACCCATATCAAGGCCCATCAGGGCACCTACTTCGTGACCGGCAACCACGAGTACTACATCGAAGACGGCCCCTACGAGTGGATCGAGACCCTGCGCGGCTACGGCATCCGCACTCTGGCCAACGAGCGGCTGTCGGTCTACCGCGACGGCGTCGCGGCGTTCACGCTCGCCGGGGTCAACGACGTCAACGGCGCGACCATGCAGGCGGGGCCCGACCTCAACGCCGCCCTCAACGGCCGCCCTCCGGAGCTGCCGACGGTTCTGCTGGCCCACCAGCCGGTCGTCGGCGTGCAGGCGGCGGAGTGGGGCGTCGACCTCCAGCTCTCCGGCCACACCCACGGCGGCCAGATGGTGCCCTTCGACCGGATCGTGCCGCTCCAGCAGCCCGTGGTCCGCGGTCTCGGCACGATCGGCGAGATGCAGATCTACGTCACCAGAGGCGCCGGTTTCTGGGGGCCGCCGGTCCGGGTCGGGGCGCCGCCCGAGATCACCTTCATCGAGCTGGAACGGGGCTGACGTGGGAGCGCGGCGTCAGGTTGGCGCTCCCGTCCAAGTCGGGGGGAACGCGCATGACTACTGCGGCACCACGCGGTTCGTAATACCCTCAGGCGATGAGCAGCCGGGGCAAACCGGCCCGCTCCACCCCCCACCCGCAGCGAGCACCTGGATACGCTGACACCATGAGCACCCCCGGCCGGGCCCGTAAGCCGTCCCACGTGCTGACCATCGCCCCGTTCCGCCGTTTGTGGACCGCGATGTCAGTCGGCGGGCTGGGTGATTGGCTCGTGCTGATCACGCTGACCGCCCTGGCCGGGACGATCACCCAGGGTGAGGGCTATCCCCGGCAGAGCCTCGCCATCGGCGCGGTGTTCCTGGCCAAGCTGCTTCCGGCCGTGCTGCTCGGGCCGCTGGCCGGACTGCTGGTCTCCAAGGTCGACTGGCGGCTGGCGATGGCCGCCGCCGACGCGGTGCGGTTCGTGGTGATCCTGCTCGCGCTGGTCATCGGCGGCTACCAGTGGCTCGTCCTGGCCATGTTCCTGATCGAGTGCGCGTCCCTGGTGTGGAACGCGGGCCGCGACGCCGCCGTCTCCGGGCTGGTCCCGGCCGAGCGCCGGGCCGACGCCGAGCGGGTGGGCCTGCTGGCCTGGTATGCCATGGCGCCCGTGGCGGCCTTGCTGTTCGCCCTGGTGGCGGGGCTGGTCAACGTCCTGACGGCGATCGCGCCCGGGTTCGGGGGCGCGGGCGGCAAGATCATGATCGTGGTGGCCGGGCTCAGCTACCTCGCGACCGCCGCGCTGGTGTTCACCCTCGATCTGCGCAACGCGGGCGGCGCGCCCAAGCCGTCGGTGCTGACCCAGCTCAGCGCCGGGTGGCGGCTCGCGACGGCGAACAGCGCCGTCAAGCGGCTCTACATCGGCATGATCGGCGTGTTCGCGGCGGTCTCCGTCGTGGTCGCCGTCGGGCGGGCCTACGTCGACGTGCTCCGCGCCGGTGAGGCCGGATACGCCTCGCTCTTCTGCGCCGTGTTCGTCGGGGCGGCCCTGGGCTCCTACTTCGGGCTGCGGTGGCTGAAGGAGCTGTCGCGCAAGCGGTTCTTCGCGCTCGCGATCATCCTGGCCGGGCTGACGCTGGCGGGCATCGCGCTGATCCACAACCTGGTGATCGTGGTCGTGCTGACCTTCGTCGCCGGGGTGTTCGCCGGGGTCGCCTGGATCATCGGCTTCACCATGGTCGAGGTGGAGGCCGAGGGCCGGCCGCCGGTCGACTTCCTCCACGCCGTCTCCCGGGTGGTGTTCCTGGGCGTGGTCGCGGTGGCCGCCCTGGTGGGCGGGTTCTTCGGCGACCACCAGCTGACCGTCAACGGCCTGACCTACGGCTTCAACGGGGCCAACCTGGTGCTGCTCGCCGCGGCCGTGGCGGCCGTGGCGATCGGCGTCGTCTCGCTGCGGCGGATGGACGACCGTCCCGAGGTGCCGCTCCGGGTTGATGTGGTGGCGGCGCTGCGCGGCGAGCCGTTCGGGGCCGAGCCCCCGGCGGAGGTCCCGGGCATGTTCATCGCCTTCGAGGGCGGTGAGGGCTCCGGCAAGACCACCCAGTCGCGGTTGCTCGCGATCTGGCTGCGCGACCAGGGGTTCGACGTCGTCCAGACGCGGGAGCCGGGGTCGACCAAGGTCGGCATGCGGCTGCGGGCCATCCTGCTCGACTCGGCCCACCAGGGGCTGTCGGCCCACGCCGAGACGCTGCTCTACGCCGCCGACCGGGCCGAACACGTCGAGAAGGTCATCCGGCCGGCGCTGACCCGTGGGTCGATGGTCGTCTGTGACCGCTACGTCGACTCGTCGCTGGCCTACCAGGGCGCGGGGCGGGTCCTCGGGGCCGACGAGGTCGCCCAGGTCAACGCCTGGGCCACCGGGGGGCTGGTGCCCCATCTGACCGTGCTGGTCGACGTCCCGCCGTCGGTGGGCCTGCGCCGGCACGCCCACCCGGCCGACCGGATCGAGTCGGAGCCGCTCGACTTCCACGAGCGGGTCCGCAAGGAGTTCCGCGCGCTGGCCGCCCGCGACCCCGAGCGCTACTTCGTCGTCGACGGCACGCTCACCCAGCCCGAGGTGTCACGATTGATTCAGGATCGGGTCCGCGAGGTGCTGCCCGATCCGGTGCCGCTGGAGACCGAGGCCAACACCGGAACGATGCCCGCCATCAAGGACTAGCCTTTCCTGGTGGACGTGTTCGATGACCTCGTCGGCCAGGAACAGGCCGCGACGGTCCTGCGCCAGGCCGCCGCCGCTGCCGCCGACGTGCTCGACGGGGGCCGGGGCGCGGGCATGACCCACGCCTGGCTGTTCACCGGTCCGCCCGGTTCCGGCCGCTTCGACGCCGCCAAGGCCTTCGCCGCCGCCCTGCTCTGCCCCGACCGGGGGTGCGGCCACTGCGACGCGTGCCACCAGGTGATGGTGGGGTCCCATCCCGACCTGGAGTCGGTGCGTCCGCAGGGTCTCTCGTACGGCGTCAAGCAGACCCGCGAGCTCATTCTCCGGGCCGCCGGGCGGTCGACGATGGGCCGCTGGCGGGTGGTCCTGTTCGACGACGCCGACCGGGCCACCGAACAGGCCGCCAACGCCCTGCTGAAGGCCATCGAGGAACCCCCGCCGCGCACGGTCTGGCTGCTCTGCGCCCCCGCGCCCGACGACATGATCATCACCATCCGGTCGCGCTGCCGGGTGGTGACCCTGGTGACGCCGTCGTCCCAGGCCGTCGCCCACGCCCTGATGACCAGGCACGACGTGCCGCCGGGGGTGGCCGAGTCGGTCGCCCGGGCCGCGCAGGGCGATCTGGCTCGGGCCAGACGGCTGGCGCTCGACGAGTCGGCCAGGGGGCGGCGCGAAGCCGTACTGACGATTCCCAAGAGCCTGACCAACGTCGGTGAGTGCATCGCCGCGGCCGAGAAGCTGGTGAAGACCGCCGACGAGGACGCCGAGGCGGCCACCGCCGAGCTCAACGAGTCGGAGATCTCCGCGCTGCGGGCCATCTACGGCGAGGGCTCGACCGGGAAGGGGCTCAACCGGGGGCTGGTGCGCGGCGGCGCGGGCGCGCTGAAGGAGCTGGAGACGGCGCAGAAGTCGCGGGCCACCCGGATCAAGCGCGAGTCGCTCGACACCGCGCTGCTCGACCTCATGGCGTTCTACCGCGACGTGCTGGCGGTGCAGTTCGGGGCGCCGGTCGAGCTGGCCAACGGCGACCGGCGGGCCGAGCTCGAAGCCGTCGCGCGGGCGTCGCGGCCGGAGGACACCCTGAAGCGCACCGACGCGATCATGCGCTGCCGGGAGCGGCTGGCCGCCAACGTGAACCCGCAGATCGCGGTCGAGGCGCTGACGCTCACCCTGTGGAAACCCGGCGGCTGAGCCGAGCAACCTCGGAGGGTCCCGGACGTCTCTGAAGCATGCAGGCCGAAACGGTGGACATCGCGCTCTCCCCCGGCGACCGGGACGAGGCGATCAGCCTCCTCTACGAGGAGCACGCGCTCGGGCTGACCAGGCTCGCCCTGATCATGCTCGGAGACCGGGAGAGCGCGGAGGACGTCGTCCAGGACTCCTTCCTCGGTCTGCACCGCCGGTGGCGGCTGCTGCGTGATCCGGCGGCGGCGCTGCCTTATCTGCGCAGTTCGGTGCTGAACAACGCGCGCAGCACGCTGCGGCGAAGACGGTTGCCGTCGTGGTTCGCGGGGGCCTACGACCCACCCGTCTGGTCGGCCGAGTCGGCCGCGTTGCTCGGGGCGGAGCGCCGGGAGGTGCTGGAGGCCCTGCACCGGCTGCCCCGGCGGCAGCGGGAGGCGCTAGTGCTGCGCTACTACGCCGAGCTGTCCGAGGAGGAGGCCGCCCACGCGATGGGGGTCAGCCGGGGGACCGTCAAATCCACCACTTCCCGGGCGCTCGACGCGCTAGGGCGCATTCTTGGGGAGAACGCATGAACGACGTCATTTCCCGTCTGAAGGACGCGACGGCCGCCGCGGGCGAGACGATCTCCGCCGTGTCCGAGCTCCGCCTGGAGAGGGCCAGGAAGCCGTTCCTGACGCCGGTCGTGGCGGCGCTGGCGGTCGGGGTGGCGATCATCGGGACCGTGGTGGGGACGCGGGGGGCGCTGGACCAGACGGTGGCGACCACGACGGCTCCCCGGTTCATCGTCGAGACGCGGACGCAGTCGGCGCTGATCGTCCGGGGGGTGGCCGACGGCGCGGAGATCGACCGGGTCGGGGCGGACGGCGGGTGGACGTACGGTCAGGTGCACGCCGCTCCCGACAATCGGACCTTCTACGCGACCATGAGCGGCCCCGGGTTCTGCACCAGCAAGATCGTCCGATTCTCCGTGGACGGCGACGGCCAGGCCGGACCGCCGGCCGAGCTGCCCGTCCGTCCACCGGACGGGAACCGGTTCAGCGCCTTCACGGTGAGCGGTGACGGGACGAAGGTCGTCTTCGGCGCGGTGCCCTGCGCGGCCGACGCGACGAGTGCGGGGCTCGTCGTGGTCGCCGACGTCCAGTCGGGGACCGCCCAGACGCTGTCGGCCGGGCCGGCGGCCGGGTTCACGTCGATCTCGACGAACGAGGACGGTTCGAAGATCGCGTATCTGCCCATGACGGCGGGCGGACCCTTCACGATCATCAGCGAGCCGGGTTCGACGGCCGACATCAGGGTGTTCGCCTCGCCGTCTCCGGGCGCGGTGTCGGAGGAAGCGGAGATCGTCCCGTCGCCCGCGTCTCCGCAGGCCGACGCCGAGGTCCGGCCTCCGTCGCCCACGATCGTGCCGTCCGCGCCGCAGGACACACTGCGGAGCTTCAGTTCGTGCCGGTTCCACGCCTCACAGGCCGACGGCCGGATCTCGGACACCCAGTCGTGGACGCTGGACTGTCCCGACTCCTCCGAGGTGTACATGGTCGACACCGCCCGGCCCGGCGCCGCGCCCCGGCGTCTGGAGCTGTCGGCCCAGCTCGACGGGGCGAAGGTCGAGGTCTACGGCGTGCGGATGTCCGCCGACGGCACCCGGTTGATCGCCGGGGTGGGCACCGGGACGGCGCGGCTGGACGATCCCGAGGCCGCGATCATGGCCTTCGACGCGAGTGACGGCTCGCCGGTCGAGACCCTCTATCAGGGCCGTGGGTGGATCCGGCTGCTCGACCTGGCGGCCGGGGGTGCGCAGATGCTCGTCCAGAACGAACTGGAGATCGGCGTCGTGTCCGGGAATGCGTACAGAAAGGTGGTGGACATTCCCGGCCGGGTCATGGACGGAGTGGTTGCCTGGTAAAGAGGGCGCGTAGGGTGGCGTGAGGCGCAACCACACGAGGAGGCCGGGCTCCCTTGGGCATGATGATGGCCGTGAGCTTCACCCGATACGGGCGGTTGTACTACCTCGATCCGGGTGGTCACTCGCCGAAGGTGGGCGACCGGGTCCTCGTGCCGACCGATGCGGGTTTCGAGGTCGCCGAGACGATCTGGGCCCCCCAGTGGGTGTCCGACGAGGTCGAGGGCCTGCCCGTCTGCGGCGGCCCGGCCGGTGAGGAGCACCTCACCCGCGACGAGTCCAACAAGCGCCGCCGCGCGGAGGCCCGGAGCGTGTCCAAGCGCCTGATCAAGCGCCACGAGCTGCCGATGAAGGTCGTCGGCGTCGACTACCTCGACGCCGACAACGTCTACACGGTCTACTTCTCGGCCCCCCACCGGGTCGACTTCCGCGCGCTGGTCCGCGACCTCGCCCGCAACCTCCGGGCCCGGGTGGAACTGCGGCAGATCGGGCCGCGAGACGAGGCCCGGCTCCAGGGCGGGATCGGGCCGTGCGGGCGCGACCTGTGCTGCGCGACCTTCCTGAAGGACTTCGAACCCGTTTCCGTACGTATGGCGAAAGACCAGGACCTTCCGGTCAACCCGCTGCGGATCGCCGGGGCGTGCGGCCGGTTGATGTGCTGCCTGAAGTTCGAACACCCGCTCTACCAGGAGTTCCGCGCCGGAGCGCCACGGGTGGGGCTGGCCGTGGACACGCCGGAGGGCGCCGGGGTGGTGGTCGGGCACAACGTGCCGTCCGACTCGGTGATCGTGCGGCTCAACGACGGCGGCCGGCGCTGCGCGTGCTCCAAGGCGAGCGTCTGCGGGCCGCGCAAGGCGTACGACGAAACCTACGAATCGTCGTGAGGCGCCTGGTCCTGGCGTTGACGCTGCTGGCCGCCGCCTGTTCGGCGCCGGCCGAGCCGCCGGTGGCGTCGTCGTCGGCCGACGATCAGACGCTGTCGTGGACGCCGTGCCTGGAGGGCCTGGAGTGCGCGTCGCTGGCCGTACCGCTCGACTACGACAAGCCCGACGGCCAGAAGATCAAGATCGCCGTCGCGAAGAAGGCGGCCACGGGCGACCGGATCGGGTCACTGCTGGTCAACCCGGGCGGCCCCGGCGGCTCGGGGATCGACTACGTCGGGCAGGCGCCCGTCTCCCAGACGCTGCTGGAGCGGTTCGACCTGATCGGGTTCGACCCCCGGGGCGTGGGAGAGTCGACGCCGGTGCGGTGCCTGTCCGAGGCCGACCTGGAGTCCTACCTGTCTCTCGACATGACGCCGGACACCCCTGAGGAGACGGAGGCGTTCGTCGCGGGGGCCAAGTCGTTCGCGGCCGGGTGTGAGAAGAACGCCGGTTCGCTGCTGCCCCACCTCGGCACGGCCGACGCGGCCCGGGACATGGACCGGCTGCGGGAGGCCCTGGGCGACGAGAAGCTGACCTACCTCGGGAAGTCCTACGGGACCTACCTCGGCGCGGTGTACGCGCAGCTGTTCCCCGACCGGGTGCGGGCGCTCGTCCTCGACGGGGCCGTCGATCCCCGGGTCTCGGCCCTGGAGCTGAACGAGGTGCAGGCCAAGGGGTTCGAGGTCGCGATGCGGGCCTTCGTCGCCGACTGCTTCACCGTCGACGACTGCCCGTTCTCGTCCCGGACCGTCGACGGGGCCCTCGACGAGATCTCCCGGCTGCTGCAGCGGGCCGACCTGCTGCCCCTGCGGAACCAGGCCGACTCGCGGGTGATCAACGACACGTGGGCGGGCTTCGGGGTGATCACTCCGCTCTACGACCGGGGGTCGTGGGAGGTGCTGCGGGGGGCGCTGAAGGAAGCGTTCGCGGGGGACGGGAGCCAGCTGCTGCGGATGGCCGATGTGCTGCTCGGGCGGCGGATGGACGGGTCGTGGACCAACCAGACCGAGGCCAACAAGGCGGTCAACTGCGTTGACCATGCCTTTCCTACCGATGTGGCCGCCTACGAGGCGGCGGCCAAGGGGGCTGCCGAGGTGGCGCCGCGGTTCGGGCCCTTTGTGATGTGGGACAGCTTGGCCTGCGCTTACTGGCCTGCCCGGTCCGACGAGGCCGATCTGCGGATCACCGGGGCGGGGGCGGCGCCCATTCTTGTCGTGGGGACCACCCGGGATCCGGCCACGCCTTATGAGTGGGCTCAGGGGCTGGCGTCCGAGCTGGAGTCGGGGGTTCTGCTGTCGTATGACGGGGACGGGCATACGGCGTACAAGAGCGGGTCCTCCTGTGTGGACAAGGCTGTCGACGCCTACTTCGTGGATCTCACGGTGCCCGCCGAGGGGACCCGGTGTTGATCGTGGGCGCGGACTGGGGGCCGGAGGCTGTACAGTAGGGCATGCCGCTTGTCGGCATGCCGCCTTAGCTCAGTCGGCCAGAGCGACGCACTCGTAATGCGTAGGTCTGGGGTTCGATTCCCCAAGGCGGCTCTTACGAATAAGGCCCTTGACCTGGTATTTCCCGGTCGAGGGCCTTTGTCGTTTCTGGATCTTGCTAACACTGGTGCTAACAGGCTTCGGCGAGGGCCTTGGCGAAGATGTCGGCGGCCGAGGCTTCGGCCTGACGGACGACGTGAGCGTAGACCCGCAAGGTGATCGCGGGGTCGGCGTGGCCGAGGCGGGCAGCCACCACGTGGACGGGGACGCCGGCCAGGAGCAGCGTGGTTGCGTGGATGTGGCGGAGGTCGTGAAGCCGGGCGTGGGGAAGCGGGGTTCCTGCTTCTCTAGACGCCTTGATCAGCTTGGACATGAGAGCCGTGACGGTGTCGGGATAGATCGGCTCGCCCCAGCCGGTCGTGAAGACGTAGTCACCCGTACCGCGCCAGTTCTCTCCCGCCTGGAGTTGATCGGCGGCCTGACGCTTGCGGTGCTCTCGCAGGGCTGTGACCGTCGCCGGGTCGATGCTGACGACTCGGGATCGGCCACTCTTGGTGGTGCCTTCTATGCGCTCGCCTTTGATCATCGTCGCGGAGCCCGTGATGGTGATCTGCATGCCTTCGAGATCGACGTCGGCCCAGCGCAGGTTCAGCAACTCACCGCGACGGGCGCCCGTGTAGGCGGCGAGGTGTAAGAAGGCGAAGAGCCTGTGGACGGCGGCCACGGCGAGGAAGGCGCGGAGTTGCGGTCTGGTCCAGATGGTGCCGGGTTCGGCGTACTCCGCTCTCGGACGCTTGGCGCGGTCGGCGGGGCTGCTGTCGAGAAGCTGGTCGACCTCAACGGCGTCCCGGAATGCCTTACGGAGTACGGCGTGGAGGTGGGTGACCGTGGCGGCGGCCAGGCCGCGACCGGTGCGGCCACCGGTCGTGGACAGGTCCCGGTAGAGCTTGGTCAGGGTGGTCGGGCGGATGGCTTGTAGACGCATGCTTCCGATCCGGGGAGTGACGTACAGCCTGATGCAGTTGCGGTAGTCGTCCAGGGTGCGCGGCTTGATCTCCATGGCGTGCGCGTCCAACCAGTCGGTCAGATACTCGGTGACGGTGATGGTGTTGCGGTCGACGTATTCGCCGCGCCGGGCCTTGACCCGTGCCTCATCCCGGGCTGCTTTGGCGGCGTCCTCGGTCGCGAAGCCGCCGACCCACTTCGGCTTGCTCTCGCCGGTCTCGTTGTCCTTGACGCGGATGACGTAGGACCAGGTCTTTCCGCGCTTGACCACGCCGTCGCGCACCTTCGGGGTGGTCCGCTTGCGGGGCTGCTTGTCGTCCGCCGGGGTCCTAGTCATGCTGCGGTCTCCTTGTCGGTCAGGCTGAGGATGTAGAGGTGGAGGGCTGCGAGGGGAATGCGGCGGCAGCCGTCGATGCGGATGGAGTCGACGGCTCCAGAGGCCATGAGCTGGTAGAGCTTGCTGCGCGAGATGGCCAGGGCTTCGGCCGCCTCGGGCACGGTGAGCAGGAGCGGCGTCATCGGGCACCACGCCGAGCGCGGGAGCCGACGAGGGACGCGGACACCAGGGCATCAGCGGCGGTGAACCCACGGCCGACGTAATGCCAGTCGGCGACTTTGACCACGTCGTCTTCCGGGATGCCCATCAGGTGCTCGCGGGTGCACTCCTCGGTGTGAACGAAGCGCTCTCTCGCCGCTCTGATGTCACCGAGCGTCAGGGAGAAGAGCCGGGATCGAGTCGAGAAGTGGCCCCGATAGCCGAGCATGTGCGCCCACTGGCCGAGCCGCAGGTCAGCCAGTCCATCGAGGTACGCCAGCCGGAGGCACTCGGCGATCAGGCGTCGGGCGTGTGTGCTGACGGGAAGGGCGTCGAGGTCGTCTGTGATGCGTATGGGCCGGTCGAGGGTGCCGACACACTCGGCGGCCTTGGTGGCGTACTTGGCGACGTAACCGGCGACAGCCTGTTCGGTCAGTTCGCCAGCCAATGTGACGGGTCGGATGTCGAGCTGATCGCCCCAGCCCAGCAGGCGGCTCGTCTGATCGGGCGACGATGGGGAGGCTACGTGGACGGCTCGCGCCGCAGCTCTGACAGCTTCGGCCAGGGCGTCTGCGGTGGCCCACATCGGGGGAGGGGTCGAAGGACCATCCGGCCCGTCGAGGCGGATCAGCGCGTGGAGATGGATGACACCACGTCGCTGATACTCAGCGACCTTGGCGAAGGAGACGACGAGTTCGTCTCTCATGGCCTTGATCGTCAGGGCGTGGCCATGGGCGAGATGCCAGCGCAGGGAGTCGGCGAAGCGCTTCCACAGCGTTGAGGCGAGCGCGTTGAAGAGCACGGAGCCGGTGTAGTCGTAGCAGCTCGGGCAGAGCGGTTCGCCGAGTCGACCGTCGTCCGGATGGTGCTTGATCGTGCAGGACATGACGGTGTCGTGCGGGCAAGTCTCAGCGTCACGCCGGGGGTGGCAAGGCCGGGGCTTGCCGTTCATCTGTCGGCGCGCGTGGACGGCGCCGAAGGAGGGGGCGGTGAGAGTGACGAAGAGACACGGGTGGGTGCTCACCGAGGTCGGGACACCTTTGCCGCCGATAAGGCCGGCGCGGATGAGGTGATAGGTGTCCGCTCGATAGGTCTCGGCACAGGCCGCGCAGCGGGAAGCGCGCCGGGTCTTGCACGGCAAGCGCAGGACGCCATCAGGTTCGGTGCGAGTGGTGTAGCGGCGGAGGAGAGCACCAGTGGTGGCGTGCCGGTGGTCGACGCGGCCACGAAGGTGGATGGGCTGGCAACAGCCGCCGGTCCGGCGGATCTGAGCCGCCCAGCGGTCATAGTCCGGAGCGTTCAGGCGGGTGATCGTGCCCGCGATGGCATGGGCGTTCCTTTCGGTTCGAGGCATGATGGAGGCTCCTTTCACTCGTTCGGGTGAGGGGAGGGCCTCCGACCTGGCGCTTGTCTTGGCGGATGTGCGGCCAGGCCGGAGGCGTCGGCGCGTCAGGCGCCGTAGTTGTCGATCCCGGTTCCGTCGCAGTCGTGGCAGCGTTCGCCGTCGCTGGTCAGGCCGGTTCCTGCGCAGGTGCAGCAGCGGTAATGGATCACGGGGAGCGGTTCGTCCACAGAGGCATCACCTCCGTTCACTGGGCGGGTTCGGCGCGTAGGGCGCGTAGCAGGTCTGAGGCGAGTTGGTTGGAGACGCCCAGCCGTCCGCGTAGGACGTCGCGGGTGATGGGCTTGCCGTGTCGGGTCAGGTGTTCGGTGGCGACACGGCGGGCGTAGTCGAGTAGCGCGGCGGACGGTCCGGGACCGGCGGGGGTTTCGTCTTCGGCGGGTTGGTCGTCCGGGACGGCCAGGACGAGGGCGGGTGTCGGTTCGGCGGTCGGGGCGTGGGCGCGGCGTTCGAGCATGGAGACCGCGACGAGGAAGGCGCCGGCGGGTGTGGCGGCGGTGATCCAGCCCCAGGCGGTGGGATCGGCTTGTTGCAGGTTGGCGGCCAGGGACAGGACGATGCCGCCGGTCAGGATGAGGGTTGGCCAGGTGACCCGGCTGTCCTGGGACCGTCCGGTTCGTTTGTCGCGTTGGCGTTCGCGGGCGGCCATGACGCACGTGAGGTCGATGCACACGGCGACGGCCCAGGCCATCCAGCCGGTCTGGCCGTGTTCGACGGCGGTGTCTCGGATGTGGGTGAAGGAGCCCGCTCCGGCGATCAGGGCTAGGACGGCTACGGGGCCGGAGTCCAGCAGCCAGGCGGTGTGTCGTCGCATCGGGTCCTCCCTTCGCTACGGGACGGGGATCGGTTCGGCGTGGATAAGCTGGTTCCAGTCGGGGGTCAGGTGGGCGTAGGTGTGGGCGGCGTGTTCGGCGGCGGCTTCGCTGACGTAGAAGGAGCGGGCGCGGTACCACTGGCCGTCGTCGGAGGCGACGATGGCGACGCCGGGGGTTGAGGCTGGGATGGTTCGGGCCGAGTCGAGTGCGGCCGGGTCCAGGTCGCCGAGGGTCATGTTCGCGGTCTCCGGGTCGTTGACCCGGTGGCAGACGCGTCCGGAGCATTGGGCGCGCAGGGCGGTGACGCCGGGGCCGAGGTCAGCGCCGATGCGCTGACCTGAGCAGAACAGGTAGATGCCGAAGGCGCGGCCGAGTTGGGCGACGCGCAGCAGGGCGGTGGAGATGCGGGCGACGTCGTCTTTCTCGTTCTTGTCGGCCATGAGGTAGAGCTCGGCGAGTTCGTCGACCAGGACGACGACGGGTACGGGCCGGACGGCGGGTGGGAGGTGCCAGATGTTGCGGGCACCGGCCATGCGGCACATGCCCATCCGGTCGATCATCAGGGCGATGATGTCGGCCAGGAGCGCGGTGCACTCGGCGCGTGAGGTGGCCAGGGCCGACAGCCGAGGTGTGTACGGGGTGAACTCGACCCCGCCTTTGAGGTCGAAGCCCACCAGGGCTACCGGCTGGCGAGCCAGTCCGGCGATCAGGGCGTTGGCGAGGTTGGATTTGCCGGATTGGGTGGCTCCGGCGTTGAGCCAGTGCGGGATGAGCCGGAAGTCGACGATCCATGGAGCACCGGTCTCCAACCGGCCCACGGTGACTTTGAGCAGCTCAGTTGAGGCGGGAACGTGGTCGACGGCGACGAGGGGGTCGTGGCGGGTGGCCGAGAGGCGTAAGCGGCCGGGTTTGTCGGACCAGGCACGTACGGCGTGGACGCCCCAGGCGTGGGCGAGAGCGGCGGCCGCTTCGCTGTAGTCCGAGGGAACCTGACCTTCCAGAAGCCGCAGGGTCACGCGCCAGCCGTGCCGGGTCGGGATCGGTAGCCACATCCATGGCTTGGTGTCGACGGCCACTCGACGGAAGCGCCGCCGGACGGACACGTTGCCGGTGGAGACGAGGGCGGATGGGGTGATCGTCCACCAGAAGGAATGGCGTTTCTTGGTCAGGCCGCAGCCGAGGGCGACTTTGCGCCACGTGGCGCGGACGCTGATCGCGGTGGGCAGGTAGGCGATGGCGTACCAGAACGACTGGTAGTGGAGGCATCGCCAGGCCCACAGTCCCAACCCGATCAGGGTCAGGACTGCGAGCCAGGTCCAGTCAGACACCGGTCCTCCCGAAGGCGGGAGCGGCGGGCCGGAAGCCGGTGACGCGGTAGGAGATGCCCCAGCGGCCGGCCAGTTCCCAGACGTAGCCGATCATGTCGACGGGGGTCACCTCGTCGCCGGGGGTGATGGTCGGTTCGCCGGACATGGCGACCTTGACGAGTTCGATGCGGTCGAAGGTGTCTTCGACCGACAGCGTGACCTCGTACACGGTCTGGCCGGTCTTGTCGGTCTTGATCTCGCCTGTCTCCTTGTTGAGCAGGCGGGGACGGGGCGGCTTCACGCAGGTGAAGGTGAGCCGGGCGGCATCGACGGGGATCGGGATCACTCGCATGGTGTAGGACCTCCTTTTTGTCGTCGTGGTCAACATAGTTAACCTAGTCGGCTTGGCTGTCAACATGGTTGGCAATTCGCCAACCTCCGTGGTCTGATGTGCGGTGATGGTCAAGAAGACCGGCCGGGCTGGCTACCTTCAGATCGCCGACGACCTGCGCGAGCAGATCCGAGGCGGGTCTCTTGCGCCCGGAGCGCCGTTGCCGTCGACCGCCCAACTTGCCGAGCAGTACGAGGCGTCGCTGTCGGTGGTGAAGATGGCGGTCGGGATCCTGCGGAACGAGAACCTCGTCGTCGGCCAGCAGGGCAAGGGCGTGTTCGTCCGGGACGACCGGGACGCCGCGCCCGAGGAGGACTTGCGGGCCGAGGTGGTCAAGCTGCGTACGGCCGTCGCCGACTTGACGCGGCGGCTGGAACAGGTCGAAGTGGCGTTGTCTGGCCCTGCCGCGAAGCCTCCGAGGAAGCCCCGCGGCTAGGACCGTCGTCCCGAACGTGGCAGCCGACCACCCGGCGGGCGAAGCCGGCCGACATGGTGGGCGCCTGCACCGGCAGCTTGCGAACTCTGTCCTCCTGGCGCATGCCGACCAGGACGACCACGTAACCGACCGCCACCAGCGCGGCCAGGACCAGAGCGAGGAAGAGCGGGAACGAGCTCATCAGAGCGTCACCCCCGCCGAGTGAGCACGACGCGGACCGTTCGGCGGCCGGCGGGTGGCCGCGCGGCGCTTGGCCCGCTTGGCTCCACGCTCGCGCTTGGCGAAGGTCTCGCGTGCTCGACACTTGCGGCAGACGTCTTGTCCCAGGCCGAGGAGGGCACCGCAGACGCAGCGGTGAGGCTCGTCCGGCGAGGACGTGATCAGGTTTGTCATAGCGTGTCTCCTTCCGGTTGGTGTCGGTCGCTTGCGATACCGAGATTGCGCCGGAAGGGTGGGACGTGATCACTACACGACGGGACGTGTGCAGGACGTCCGGAATAGCATTACCGGGTCCCTGGACGTCCCTCACGATGAGCAGGTGCGATGGCCAACGAGCGACTACGAGCGGCGTTGCTTGAGCGCGGCGTGAGCATCGCCGAGCTGGCGGAGGCCATCGAGGTGGACCCCAAGACCATCGAACGATGGATCACCAAGGGTCGCGAACCGTATCGACGGCATCGCTACGCTGTGGCTTCTCATCTGGGGATGGACGAGGCGTACCTGTGGCCCAACGCTCTCACCCGTGACCAGGTGGTGGCCGCCTCGGAGAGCGAGATCGTCCGGATCTATCCGCATCGCTGGGCGGTGCCTCGGGACGAGTGGGGACGGCTGTTCGCCGAGGCGTCCTCAGAGATCGGCGTCCTCGTGTACAGCGGCCTGTTCCTGTTCGACGATCCAGGCATCATGCGGACCGTCGGGGAGAAGGCTGGCGTCGGAACTCGCGTCCGGATTCTGCTCGGCGACCCCGACAGCGAGCACGTTCGACAGAGGGGCGTAGACGAGGGCATTGACGAAGGCATGGCCGCGCGGATCAAGAACGCGCTCGTTCTTGCCCGGCCGATCAGCCGGTTGCACGGCGTTGAGATCCGCCTTCACTCGACCATTCTCTATAACTCGATCTATCGAGCTGATGAGCAGTTGCTCGTAAACACTCACGTGTACGGCGTTCCGGCCGCCCAAGCGCCGGTGATGCACCTTCGGCACGTGGCCGGGGGCGACATGGTCAGCACGTATATCGAGAGCTTCGAACGGGTCTGGGAGCAGGCCACCCCGATAGAGTCGTGATCATGTCTCGCCGGATCGACTACTACGACGACCCGGACGCGCCAGCGCCCAACAGTCTCGTCCCGTCCGTCAACGTCGTCGTGACCAACGACGCCGACGACATCCTGATGATCCGGCGTACCGACAACGACAACTGGGCCGTCCCCGGTGGGGCGATCGACCTCGGCGAGTCCCTACCTGCGGCCGGGATCCGGGAGACGTTGGAGGAGACCGGTGTCCTGTGTGAGATCACGGGACTGGTCGGCACGTACACCGATCCCAGGCATGTGATCTTCTACACCAGCAACGGAGAAGCGCGGCAGGAGTTCTCCATCGTGCTCACCGGCCGGGCCGTCAGCGGGGAGCCGACGCCGAGTGACGAGTCACGGGAGGTTCGGTGGGTGACTCGCGATGAGGTCGACGGGCTGACGATGGACCGCTCAATGCGTCTGCGGATCGGTCATTTCCTGTCCGCCGCCGGGAAGCCGCACATCGGCTAGAGCCGCGTGGACCGCCGCGACTGAGGCCAGGATGCATGGCGTTGAGGTCGTGATCGAGCGCGAGACTAGGTGGTCGGCCCCGTAGCGTGAGTGGATCTCGGCAAGCCGGTCGTGTACGTCGAGGTGCCGGCCGTCCGGGCCGGTGGTCATGTCGCAGTAGGTCAGGGCGTCAACCAGCTCGGGGCGTTCCTTGTCGAACTCGGATGTGAGTTCGTCAAACAGGGCGCGTTCGGCGGCTTCGTTGACAGCGCACGAGTGGTGGGCGACCAGGCGGCTCAGCCGGTCGTCTGCATTCGCGACGTCGCGGAGGTAGCGCGCTCCGTCCAGCGGGTGGAAGCCCGTGACGACCAGCTTGGGCGCGTACCCGATGTCGTGGAGCAGCGCAGCGGCGACGAGCAAATCAGCCTCCGACCCCAGGATCGGTGCCAGCGAGCGCGCCCGGTCGCCGACGCCCTTAGTGTGCGCCCACCGTGTCGGCAATGCCTCGGCGAGAAGGTCTTTGGCCAGGTCATATGCCCATTTGGAATGCTCCACGCCTTCACCGTACGAAGGCTTCCCTGGTTGCGGCCATGAGGGAGGACCAGACGTCCTAGGACGTCTCGCTCTCTTGGCGCCGGACGAACCAGCCCCGTCCCTGGCGCGGCTCTATCAAGCTCTCGCGCTCCAGGACGCCCAAGGCATGCCGGACGGTGTTCCGTGAGGCGGTGTATCGCTTGCAGAGCGTCGTCTCACTGGGCAGCGCCGTACCCTCGGCCAGATCGCCGCTCTCTATCGAGACGCGCAACTCTTCTGCGATGAGGCGGTACTGGTAGGGAGACTGGACCGGCGGCCGGGCGGAGACGAGACGTCCCTTGGAGGGGATCGTGACGAGCAGTTCCTCCGCCTCCAGGGCTGCCAAGGCCCGGCGTATGGTCGTGCGCGCTATCTTGAACTCCGTGCTCAAGGCGTTCTCGGAGGGCAGCCGGGACCCGGCCGGATAGACCCCGGTGGTGATCCGGTCGCGGAGGACCGCCGTGAGCTTCAGGTGAACGCGACCGCCGGTCAACCATCGCGACTTGTCCACGTGGTCGACGCTATTGGCGGTAAGCATCGGCGATTTTTGACAGGTCCGTCGAGATGTCCCCCTGTTCGCCCTCACGCCAGCCGGCGCGGGCAGCCGCTTCGATTTGGTCGGCGGCCTGGGGTATCTGCAACAGCGAAGCGCGCTCGTCTTTCTCCTCGCCCCAGTAGAACCAACGGAAGGGGAGGTGCGCGTACACCCGCCGAGGGCGGAAGCGGGCGTCCAGGACCTCCAGGGCGGCACGTCCCGTCTGGTCGACGATCAGAACCGTGATGAGCCCGCGAGGTGTCAACTCGGCCGAGAGTTTGGTTAACGCCGCCTTCTGAAGTTCCGTCTCGTGTTCTGCTTTCAGGGCATTTCTGCTCTTCATCGGTCGTGCCCCTCCGTGACGGGGTGGGTTGCCGTACCTGTCGGAAGAGCTTCCGTCGTGAGTAGGGAACCTCTACACCACGACTGAGGGACGTCTAGGGACGTCTCGTGCTAGCGTCATCGGGAGACGATGACCGGTTGGGAGATCTCTGATGAGCGAGAACCTCCGACACGCCCTGTTCCGTGCCCGCCTGCAACCTGTCGATGTGGCAGCCGCATTGGGCGTGGACCCTAAGACGGTAGACCGATGGCTCAAAGGCCGGGTTCCGTATCCGCGTCACCGCTGGGCTGTCGCGGAGCTCGTGAAGGTGAACGAGGCTGACCTCTGGCCTGATGTCATTTCGCGCGGGATGATCGCCGATGAGGTCCAGGCGGTGTATCCGCATCGGTGGGCCGTTCCTCAGGCGGAGTGGCATGAGTTGTTCGCCGCAGCGACATTCAAGATCGACATTCTGACGTACAGTGCGCTGTTCCTTGCCGAGGATGCTCGGATCCTTCGCCGGCTGTCTGAACGTGCCGGGGCGGGCGTCGAAGTCCGCATCCTCGTGGGTCACCCCGATAGCGCGCAGGCAGTTGCCAGAGGAGAGGAAGAGGGCATTGGTGGTGACGTCATGGTGGGACGCATCCGGAACGCGATTAGGCTGTTCGAGCCGCTACGAGCTGTCGAGGGGATCGAGATCCGTCAACACAAGACGACGCTCTACAACTCTCTGTACCGTGCCGATGCGGACCTGATCGTCAACATGCATGCGTATGGTGTCTCGGCGGCGGAGGCACCTGTTCTCCGGCTGACCATCAATGGCGCCGAGGGCGCAGCCTCTACCTACCTTGCGAGCTTCGAGAAGACGTGGGCTACCAGCTCGGCTGTCTGAGCGCGTCAGGCGTACGGAGAGCTTGATCCACAGCAACTTCTCTGTTCGTTATCAAGGTGGCCGCTGCGCGGCCTGCTGGGGCGGCTGCGGCTCTGCGGCCGGTCCACCCCAGCGCAGCATACGGTGTCCTAACGGCACTGTCTCCACGTTGCTCCGTCGAAGACGGGGGCGCCAACGTGTAGACCAGTATCAAAGCTGGCCGCCCGAGTTAAGCGTCCAGCGAGCAACTATGCGCGTCAGATATACTCTAATTAGTTCTTCAGCCGGAAGGCGGCCAAATGGATAAAATGCCCCGCCTCGACACTCATGTCAGCACGTTTGAAGTGCAGCAATTGGTGCATCTCGTCTGGCAAGGCCGTATACGTGTTCCTAGCTATAGTAGGCGCATTGTTTGGAGTCAAAAAGAAGTCGCCCAGCTTTTTGACTCTATAGCAAGAGGTTATCCCGTCGGAACGCTTATGTTTGCGGAGGGCCCCGGCAAAGAAGAGGATCTTCGTCTCGGCCCAATTTCAATTCATGCGCAGGCAGATAATTGGGTCTATTGGGTTATCGATGGCCAGCAGCGGCTTATCAGTTTGGCAAGCGCAATGCACACTGCCAGCCAAAACGACAGTCGGTTCTCGATCTCATACGCTCTTGAGCTCGGAAACTTCGTTCCGACGACGGTGCAACGTCACCCACTTCACCTTCCGCTGCCCGTGCTATTCGATATGAGAAGCCTCCTGCGATGGTTTAAAGAATATCCTCAGGCGGCCGACTATTTGGAAGAAGCCGTGGATATGGCTCGCCGAATCAGTGGATATCAGATGCCGGTATACGTAGTCCGTGGCAGCGATCTTCCAGTAACCGTCGAAATTTTCGAGCGCCTAAATACATCCGGAAAAAGCCTCAGTCGATCGGACCTATTCACAGCTCGGACCATCGCTGTGTCTGATGAGGACGAACCAAGACGAATAGACCTAATTGCGGAACGCATTCATGCAAGTAGGGGTTTCGGGCTGATCGATGAGAGTACCATCCATCGCGCAATTATCGCGTGTAATTCGGTCGATATATCTAAGGATCCAGAGTTCGGGCTGAATGTGTGGCCGGAAATGTATGATGAAGGGGAGGTTGCCCTGCAGAGGGCTGTCACGTTTCTGCAGAGTTATGCACATGTGCCACATATAAGCTTCCTGCCGTATCGGCAGCTACTTATAATTCTGACGCGATTTTTTTCGCGATACAAGGAAATAGAAGCTCGGGATACCGCGTTGCTTAGTAGGTGGGTGTGGAGAGCTGCATCGGCCGGTTCCGAATTGTTTCCCTATGCCAATAACTTTATGCTTCGCGATATACTCTCAATGATTGACGGTGTTGGCGCTTCCGTTAATATCCAGTACCTTCTTTCGGGAGCTCCTCCGTGGCGTAATCGAACTCGAGAGTCTTCACTGTCTAGGCGAGATTCGCCGCGAACGCGTATCATGCTTTGTTCATGGTGGTATAGGCGCCCCAGAAACCTGTGGACAGGAAGCGAATTTTCGTTGATTGATCTGTCGGAATCGCTTGGAGATGCAAATACCGCAGACCCGGCACTTCCGCGAATCGTTCGTACTTCGGGGACCCCTAAAAGTCTGCTAGCTAATCGATTGTTGCATCCAAGTCGCGAACGGCCGGATGAGTCGATTAGAGACGCTCTTATAAATCTTCCCGTCAGATTCGGTCTCGACGAGTTGGCTGAAATCGCCCGCTCTCATGCGCTTTCCAGTCGAGAGATTGGCCTTCTTGCTAAACGAGACGATGGACGTTTTATCGAGCTGCGGCAAGAGCATATCCAGAACGACTGCGAGGTTTTTATAGATCGAGTGTGTGGTTGGGGATTCGAAGACACCCCACCATTGTCCTCGTTGATATTTGACGAAGGAGATGACGATGACACTGATTGAGAAGCGCTACGGGGTGTGGCTTGGAACTCGGCGGGTTGGAATACTCCATCAGCGTGGTGACTACACTTGGTTCACAATAGAGAATGAATATCGGGAAGACCCTTCTAGGCCTGTTTTGGGCCTTCAATTCGAAGAGGATCTTGACGCGCGCCACGCATCTGCCTTGCGCTTGCCGGCTTGGTTCTCGAATTTGTTGCCTGAAGGTGTCTTGAGAGAGTGGATCGCCGATGATCGTGGAGTATCGGTCGATCGTGAAATGGAGCTCCTTGCCCAGGTCGGCCATGACCTGCCGGGTGCTGTCCGAGTGTTGCCCGAAGGAGAAGCGCCAGACTCGGGAGAATGGGATCCCTCTCTACATGTCAAGCCGGAGGAGCCCGCAGGGCAAAATCATGACTGGAGATTCTCCCTCGCAGGAGTCGCCCTTAAGTTCTCAATGCTCTCTGTAGGCGATCGTCTCACGCTCCCAGCGTACGGAGACCGTGGCGACTGGATTGTTAAACTGCCTGACACGACGTATCCCGATGTCCCGCGCAATGAATATGCGATGATGTCACTAGCCTCGGCGGTCGGAATCGATGTGCCGGAGGTAAGGCTCGTTCATAGAGATCAGGTTGAGCGCCTTCCAGAACATATTTGGCCTGCCACAGAGGAATGGGCGTACGCAATTCGACGGTTCGATCGGGATGAAGATCGGAACCTGATCCACATCGAGGATCTGGCACAAGTGCGTGGTTTCTATCCTCATCAGAAATATCGGGGAAATTTTGAGACGATAGCCTCACTTATCTATCGTGGCCGCGACCGGAAAGCGCTCAGAGAGTTTGCGCGCAGACTTGCATTCAGCATCTTGATCTCCAATGGAGATGCGCATCTCAAAAATTGGTCGCTAGTATATTTCGATCAACGGGTTCCCACACTGGCACCTGCTTACGACCTCGTTTCCACCGCAGGATACCGCTCGGATGGGGCTCCAGAAGACCTAGGACTCAAATTTGCTGGGTCTAAACGCTTCGTGAACGCAAGCATAGATGCGTTTGATCACCTGGAAGAGAAGCTCCATGCTCATGGTGCGTTCTTGTCCGATGTAGTAGCGGAGACCATCAACAGGGTGCAATCGGCCTGGCCGGGTATCGCCCATCATCTATCAGCCAATCCGATTATCCGGCGAGCTGTTGACCGAAGTATAGAAGCGCATAGCAAGACTCTAAGTAGGCGCTTGAAGTAGATTGGTATCCGCTTTTTATTGAAAGACTTTGAGTATCCGCAGCCTTAACTGCGCAGGAGTAGCTAGCCTCTGAGAGCGTGTTTGAGAAGTGGTGGTACCAGGCGATAGGGGCCGGAGTGTCGCCTGGTCGTCCGGCGCACGGGTCCCGCAACGTGGCGGGATGCCCCGAGAACGCCGTTACCCCTCTGACCTGACCGATGCTCAATGGGCGCTGATCGAACCTCTGTTACCCGCGCCGAGTACCGGTGGGCGGCCGGAGAAGCACCCACGCCGTGACATCGTCGACGCGATCCTGTACGTGGTGCGGACCGGCTGCGCCTGGCGGCAGCTCCCCTTCGACTTCCCGCCCTGGCAGACCGTGTACTGGTACTTCGCCGCCTGGGAGGAAGCCAAGGTCACCGACCAGATCATGGCCGTCCTGCGGCGCCGGGTCCGCGCCGGGCAGGGCCGTGCCGAGGAACCCACCGCGGGCATCATCGACTCCCAGAGCGTCAAGGGCGCCGACACCGTCGGCCGGGACAGCCGCGGCTATGACGCCGGCAAGAAGATCAACGGCCGCAAGCGATTCATCGCCACCGACACGCTCGGACTCCTGCTGGTCGTGTGCGTGATGGCAGCCTCCGTCCAAGACCGGGACGGAGCCAAGACCACCCTGCTCAGCCTGTACCTGCTCACCCCGGTCCGGCACGTGTTCGCCGACGCCGGCTTCGCCGGGGCCCTGGTCGGCTGGGCGGAACGGATCCTGCGCACCGTGCTGCACATCGTCCGCAAGGCGCCAGGCCAGATCGGATTCGCCGTGATCGAACGACGCTGGGTCGTCGAACGATCCCTGGCCTGGCTCACCGCCCACCGCCGTCTGGCCCGTGACTACGAGCGACGGCCCGCCATCGCCGAGGCCATGATCCGCTGGGCCGCGATCAGCGGAATGACCCGCCGACTCACCCGAGGCCAAGCCGCAATCCGGCAGCAGCGGTACGTCATCACCTGATCGGCGAATCAGCCCTTCTCAAACACGTTCTGAGGGCTGTGGTTCCTCACGGTTTGAACCGCAAGCAGTCGATGGCCTCTGAGCGATATTTCGATGTAGCTCTGATGTTGCCCACCGGCTTTTACAGCGGTTCCAGCGAGCTCGAAGCGGGGGCTTCCCAGCCCCCAGCCCCCCGTGAGCCGGAGCACTCGTCCACGCGATTCCCTCTGTCACGATGTCTCGCCGTTCGCGTGAACGAGCACTTCGGAGCGTGCGCGGGGAGTGAGGATCTTGCTAACACTGCTGCTAACAACAGCTGTACACCTTCATGGACGCACGGAGACGCTCAAGACGTTCCGGCGCTGCTTAGAAGATAGGCGTGGACCTCTGGGGATACCTCTGGTCTGACTCGTAATGCGTAGGTCTGGGGTTCGATTCCCCAAGGCGGCTCTTTCGGAACGGCCCGTGGTTGACGCCCCTTCGGGGCGGTTTTCACGGGCCGTTCCTCGTTTCTACGGGGGGCGACCCCCGGACCCCCGATACGAGAGGGCTGCGCCCCCTCGCGCTCCCCCTGGCCGCTTCGCGTCCTTGCATCGCTGGCGCTCTGGGTCGCTGCGCTCCTGGCGAAGGGCTTCGCCCCTCGCGCTCCCTGATATGGCCTCGCTTCGCTCGGGCTGCGCTCGCTTCGCTCGGGCTGCGCTCGCTTCGCTCGGGCTGCGCTCGCTTCGCTCGGGCTGCGCTCGCTTCGCTCGGGCTGCGCTCGCTTCGCTCGGTTTTGATCTTGGGCGGGCCCGCTTTTACTTCAACGTCAGCGCAGGAGGTGTCCTTGATGGACGACTCAGCTCCACCCCGCACACCACCGGCCCATAGATCGGCAGCCGGCGCCGAGGCCGCCGCATTGGTCGGGGTGAGGGACGGCCCGGCGCCAGCTTCCTCCCTGTCACGGCAGGGCCAGGCGTAGCACGCGCTTCCACACCGAAGCCACCTGCCGCAAAAGGGAATCGGACGTGTAGGCCAGCCCGTATCGCTCGCACAGGGCCCGGACCTGGGGCGCGATCTCGGCGTAGCGGTTGCTGGGCAGGTCGGGGAACAGGTGGTGCTCGATCTGGTGGCCCAGGTTGCCGCTCATGAGGTGGAACAGGCGGCCGCCGTCGATGTTGCAGGAGCCTTGAAGCTGGCGGAGATACCACTCGCCCCGGGTCTCGCCGTCGAGCCGGTCCTCGGTGAAGACCTCGGCGCCGTCGGGGAAGTGACCGCAGAAGATGATGGCGTGCGCCCACACGTTGCGGGTCATGTTCGCGGTCAGGTTGGCCAACAGTACGGGCAGGAAGGCCGGTCCGGCCAGCAGCGGGAAGGCGACGTAGTCCTTGACGATCTGGCGTCGGACCTTGCGAGCGACCATCCGCAACTGGGCCAGCACCTCCACCGCGCTCTTCTCCCCGGACGGGACGCGTTCGAGTTCCAGGTCGTAGATCGCGATGCCGTATTCGAAGAACAGCGCCAGCAGCGCGTTGTAGAACGGCTGGGCGAGGTAGACCGGATGCCAGTCCTGCTCGGGGGTGACGCGCAGCGCCGAGTAGCCGAGGTCCCGGTCCTTGCCGAGCACGTTGGTCCAGGTGTGATGGACGAAGTTGTGCGAGTGCTTCCACATCTCGGCCGGGCAGACCAGGTCCCACTCCCAGGTGGTGGAGTGGATCTTCGGGTCACGCATCCAGTCCCACTGCCCGTGCAGGACGTTGTGGCCGATCTCCATGTTCTCCAGGATCTTCGCGGCGGCCAGCGCCGCCGTGCCGGCGATCCAGGCGGGTGGCAGCCAGGAGGCGAGCAGCACTACCCGGCCGCCCAGTTCCAGCATGCGCTGGGCGGCGATGACGTCGCGGATGTAGCGGGCGTCGCGGTCACCGAGGTCGGCGAGGATCTCCTCCCGGATCTTGTCCAGCTCGCGGCCGAACTTCTCGAGGTCGGCCGGGTTGAGGTGTGACGTGCTGGTCATTCAAAGCTCCAGTTCGACGGGGCCGACTGCGGCTGACACGCAGGTCTGGATCAGGTCGCCGGGTTCGCCGTGGACCAGGCCGGTGCGCAGGTCACGCACCAGGCCGGAGCGCAGGGGCGCCACGCAGCTGTGGCAGACGCCCATGCGGCAGCCGCTGGGCATGAGGACTCCCGCGTCCTCGCCGACATTCAGCAGCGGCGTCGTGCCGTCGGCGCCGGTCTCGCGGCCGGTCGTGGTGAAGCGCACCCGACCTCCCGTCGCGCCGTCGGCCGGGCGGAGGGTCTCGGTGAAGCGTTCGACGTGCAGGTTCTGCGCCGGGCCTGGCCACTCGGCCGCGAGGTCGTCGAGCATCCCGGTCGGCCCGCAGGCCCAGACCGCGCGCCCCGTCCAGTCCGGGCAGAGATCGGCCAGGTCGGCCGGTCCGAGCCGTCCCACGCTCCGCGTGTGCCGTTCATGCAGTTCCATGTACGGTGACCGCGCGGCCAGCCGCCGGAGCCGGTCGCCGAAGATGACGTCCTGTGGCGTGGGCGCCGAATGGATCAGCACCACGTCGGGCGGGATCTCGTCCGACAGCAGGCCGCCCAGCATGGCCATCACGGGGGTGATGCCGCTGCCGGCGGTCAGGAACAGCAGGCGTGGCGGTGGCGGCTCGGGGATGACGAAGGTGCCGTCCGGTCCGGCCAGCCTGACGATCGTCCCGGGGACGGTATGTCGGGCCAGGTGGCGTGAGACGATTCCGTCCGGGTCGGCCTTGACGGTGATCGTGATGCAGCCGTCCGGCCGGTGCGGGGGTGATGACAGGGAGTAGGTCCGCCAGTGCCGCCGCCCGTGGACGTCGACGCCGATCCGGGCCCATTGACCTGGCCGGTGGGGCCGCCAGCCGCGTCCGGGGCGGATCACCAGGGTGACTGCGTCGGCCGTCTCCGGGTGAAGGCGCTCGACCCGGCCGCGCAGTTCCCCGGCGGGCCAGAGCGGGTGCAGCAGGCCCAGGTAGTCGTCGGGCGACAACGGTGTCGACAGCCACCGGCCGGCCTCGGCCAGCGACCGCAGAATCCACGGCAAGGTGACGGTCATGACGCGGTGATCGCCCTTCCAGGTGCGGTGGATTCCGGTGGTCGCGTCCGGATCATTCCCGCCGGTCGATCAAGGGGTTGCCACCGCTTCATCTGTAACCCGTACATTCAGGGTGGGCCCGGTTTTCGCTGAATTCGATAACGGCGGCGATTTCGGTGATGGCATTCATCCCATGAGGCCGGGAAAATAGCGTATAATAGAAATTACCGAGGATATTTCGTGCGTTGGCATTCAGGTTGGCGCCACCCGCGGCGATGCATGCTTCCGGCCCGTGGTCAGGGCCCGACAGGCCAGGCACGATGACGACAGCGCTCCTTTCCGACCTCAGGATCAGCCTGAATCCCCGCCTCGATCGCAGGGGGACCGTCGACGGGGCGTGGTGGCCCGGCACCCGGGACGCCGCGGCCGAACTGCCCGCTCTCGTCTCCGCCGTCGATCAGCGCATCGGCAGGCCCGTTCTGCGCGTGGGCCTGTACAGGGAGGCGTGGGACGACATTCCGCACCGCTTCCCGGCCCCCGGTCGCCAGGTCAAGGTCGGCTGGTTCCTGAGCGGTGACCCACACCTGATCATCCTGAGTTTCGCGGGACCCGAGCCCGTCACCCTGCTCGTGATCCCCGCCGACACCCCGCGCGACGTGGCCGTAGCCGCGCTCGCGGTCGCCGCCGCCGGGACGATCGGTGTCCGGCCCGCTGACATCCTCGCGGGTCCCGAGCCCCTGCGACCCGCCGCCTGACCTGAAAAGTCGCGCTCAGGTGGCACGATGGGCAGCGGAGGGTGATGGAAAAGCAGCGGACGGCACGAGTGTGGGGTCTGATCTTCGCCCATGCCCGCGCGGACGGCCTGCCGATCTCCATCGACACCATCTGTCACGCGTGTGCCGACGCTTTCGGCGCCGCAGGGGTGACGATCGCCCTCACCGGAGACCTGGCGGGGTATGAGCCGGTCTCGGTGACGGGCCCGGCCGCCCACCGGCTCGCCGACCTTCAGGTCACCCTGGGCGAAGGACCGGGCCCGGCCGCGCTGGCCGACCGGCGCACGGTCCTGGTGCCTGAGGTAGACAGGTCGGAGACCGCCACGCGGTGGCCGGTCTTCGCCCCGGCGGCCGTCAAGGCGGGCCTCCGGTCGGTGCATGTCTTCCCGCTGCTGCTGGGGGCGATCGCGGTCGGCGTGCTGGAGATCAGCCACACGGTCACCCGGCTGCTGACACCCGACGAGATCGGCGACGCGCTGATCTTCGCCGACGCCGCCCTGCTGATCCAGACCCATCAGCTCGTCAACCCCGACGCCGGGCCGACGGACCTGCAACTCGGGCAGGTGGAACGGTGGGCGGAGGTACACCAGGCGACCGGCATGGTAGCCGCCCAGATCGACGCCGACCTGACCACCGCGTTCGTCCGGCTCCGCGCCCACGCCTATGTCGCCGGCCGCAGCCTGCGTGAGGTGGCGCACGACGTGGTGGCCCGGACGCTGCGGCTGGAACCGTGGACGCCCAACCTAGAGAGTGAGGACTGAGGCAGGTGACGGAGATGCTCTATCGAAGAACGGCTCAGGTTTTCGTCGAACTGGCCGACACGCTGGTGGCCGGTTTCGACGTCATCGACTTCCTTCAGTCGCTGGCCGAACGGGCCGTCGAGATCTTCGATGTGGACGCCGCCGGGATCGTCCTGGCCGATCCGCGCGGGACCCTCACGCTGGTGGCCGCCTCCAGTGAGGAGGTGCGTCTGCTGGAACTGTTCCAGTTGCAGGAGGAGGAGGGCCCCTGTCTCGACTGCTATCGCAGTGGTGTGGCCGTGACCTGCGCCGATCTGTCGGCCGACCCGTCGCAGTGGCCGAGGTTCTCGGCCGCCGCGCGTGAGCTCGGCTTCTCCGCGGTCCACGCCTTCCCGCTGCGGCTGCGCGACCAAGTGCTCGGCGCGATCGGCCTGTTCAACGCCGCTCCGCGTGAGCTGCCGGAGGACACCACCACCGTGGCCCAGGCGCTCGCCGACGTGGCCACCATCGGCATCCTAAACGAACGCACCCTGCGCGAGCAGCAGGTGGTCACCGAGCAGCTCCATTTCGCGCTCAACAGCCGGGTGCTCCTCGAACAGGCCAAGGGCATGCTCGCCGAACGCGCGCAGATCGACGTCGGCCAGGCCTTCACCGCCCTGCGCAAATACGCCCGCGACCACAACAGGACGCTGTCCTCCGTCGCCCGGGAACTGATCGACAACCGAACAGGAATGACCGACCTCATCGCCGCGGCGAAGCTGATCACTTAGGGGGCCAGGCTCTCCCGGACGCCGGATTCACGCATCGCCAGGCCGATGTCGATGGCGTAGGGCCCCAGCGTGGGCCAGCCGGTGCGGGTGAGGACCCGGTGCAGCCATTCGGACACCACGACGACCTGCACGAGTTCTTTTCTCCGCGCGATGTCCAGGGCGCGCAGGCTCTCCACGTCGATGAACTTGAGGCCGCCCAGGTCGAGACAGGCGGGCCCGCCGTCCCGCCGCACGGCCGACAGCGCCGCCATCACCGTGATCATGCCCCGGTAGTCCAGCTCACCGTCCACTCGGACACCGGGAAGAGCGGTCAGGGGAGTGATGCGCATGGTGTCGTCGTGGTAATTGAGGAGAGACGCCCTGATGTCCATATCCCGTCCTTCGCATGCAGGAAGACCGAGCCGCGGGGACTGGACGGCGTGAACGGCATCGCGGATCCGCCCCGATTGACGGCGCGACGCATTTCAGTAATCAGAGTATGTGTCACATGGGGTCAAATAGCTCTTACTCATCCCAATTATCTGCAATCACCACGGGGCAGGCGTACACAGAAGCAGGCGCCGCCCTGGTCGCGCGGCTCGAAGTAGGCGTCGCCGCCGTTGGCCCGGGCCAGGCTCCGGACGATCCACAGGCCCAGCCCCGACCCTTTGGTCTCCCGCCGGCTGCGTGATTCCCGGCTGAACCGCTCGAACAGGCTCGGACGGAACGCCTCGGGTACGCCGGGCCCGTGGTCGCACACCCGGATCTCCACGTCGCCAGCCCGCTTCGCCACGTGGATCTCGAACGGCGGGGCTCCGTAACGGAAGGCGTTCTCCAGGTAGTTGATCAGCATTTCGGACAGTTCGCTCCGGTCTGACAGCACCCGGATGTGGGGGTCGCAGAAGACGTTCACGTTGGGGCGGTCGGCGAACTCGGCGAGCCGTTCCAGGATCACTTCCAGGACCGTCACCGGCTCCATCGCTACCCGGACGGCCTGTGCGTCGATCTTCGCCACGGTGAGGAGCTTCTTGACCAGCGTCTGGAGGCGGGTCGTGCGATCGGCGATCTGGTCGAGGACGTCGGCGCGCTCCTGATCGGTGAAGTGCTCCTCGGGCTCTCGGAGCATGTCGACCAGCATGCCGATCCCCGTCAGGGGGTTGCGGACCTCGTGGGCGACCACGGCGATCACCATGCTGTGGCGTTCGAGTTCGGCCTCCAACTCCTGTTCGGCCTCGTGCCGGATGGTGACGTCGCGCAGCGCGGCGACGTACAGGGGCTCGCCGAGCACGGTCGCGGTGGTGGCGCGCATCTCGACCACCCGGGTCCGGCCGCCGGGCAGCACCAGGTCGATCTCGGTCGACTCGCCGTTGACGACCGGGTAGCCGAACGGGGTGCCGATGAGGTCGTCCGCCGCACGGCCGAGCAGTTCCTCGGCGGCGGGGTTGCAGATCCGGATCAGACCCGCCTCGTCGACGGCGATGATCCCGTCGGCCAGCGCGGCCATGACCCCGGCGTCGCGTGAGTGTGGCCCGCCCATCAGTCCTCCGGATCGCGTGGCAGTACGGGGGTGTCGGGGAGCAGGTGGAGGATCTCGGGAAAAGGGTCGCCGATGTGCATGCCGTCGCCGTCGATGGTGACCTCGCGGATGGCGTGGTCGTGAGCCGAGCCGCGCGTCTGCAGGACGGCGATGGCCCGCCGGACCTCTCCCGGCCCCTCGACGTCCCGCAGCACGAGCGTCACGTCGGCGATACTGGCCGTCTCCATGATCGGTGTGGTGGACCCACTGGTCGGCGCGGAGGTGAACAGTGTGGTGATCTCGCGCTGCCGGACGACCCCGCCGAGCGCGACGACGATGTCCAGCAGCGTTCGCGGCGTCGCTCTGCGCTCCAGCGCGGACAGGCCGTCGATGACGAGCCGGGCGGGTGCGAACTCGGCGATGTCCCGTCTGATGCGCAGGAAGTGGTCTTCCACCGAGGCCACCTCCGGGTACGTCGCGGTCACCCTGAGCAGCCCCGACGCCTCCATCACGTCCAGGTCGAGATCCCAGCCCGCGGCGTCGCGGCCGAGTTGCCCGCGCGTCACGTCAAAGGCGTGGAACAGGCAGCGCTCCCCGGCCCGGTAGGCCGCGTCGGCGAACTGCAGCGCCGTCAGGGTCTTGCCGCCGCCGTAGGACCCGATGAGCAGGACGACCGCGTCCCGGAAGACACCGCCGCCGACCATCGCGTCGAGTTCGGCGTTGCCGGTGGACACGCGCTCGCGGGAGGCCCGGTCGCGCGGCGCGAGGAACGCGACCGGGATGATGACCAGGCCGTCTTCCGGGTCGATGGTGAACAGCCACTCGCCGGTCCGGTGGGTGGTGCCCCGGAACTTGACGATCTCGATCGTCCGGTGCCGCCGTTCGTCCCGCATGACGCTCCGCAGGATCACCACGTTGTCGAACACGAACTCCTCGACGCCCTGGCGGGTGACGCCGTTGTAGTCGGCGTCGCGTTCGGTGGTCAGGACCGAGGTGACCCCGAGGGAATCCAGGAGCCGGGCGAGCCGATAGAGCTCGCGGCGCACGAGATCCTGGTCGGCGAACCGGGTGAAGACCGAGCCGAGCGAATCCAGGGACACGCGCCTGGCGCCGATGCGCCGCACGGCGTGCTCGATGCGGGCCATGAGTGCGCCCAGGTCGTAGGTCCCGACGGTGGGCGTCTGCTCGCCGGCCTCCAGTGAGGCGTCGACGAACATCCACGTGCCGTCGGCCTCCCAGGTCTCCATGTCGAAGCCCAAAGAGTGCGCGTTGCGGCGGAGGGCGTCGGGGGTCTCGTCGAAGGTGACGTACACCCCGGGGTCGCCGAAGCCGGTGATTCCCCTGGCCAGGAACTCCATGGAGAAGAGGGTCTTGCCGCTGCCGGTCGTCCCGGCGACGAGGGTGGGCCGGCCGGTCGGCAGCCCGCCGATCGCGATGTCGTCGAAGCCGCTGATGCCGGTCGCGGTCCGTTCGACTCCGGCGCCGCGCGTCATAGCGTCTGCCCTTCAGGGGCCGGCCCGTCCACCTCGGGGATGCCGAGCAGGAAGGCGGCCTTGGCGCGATCGGACAGGTCTCCGATGACCCGGTAGCCGGGGAGCGGGCTGGTCCTGATCACGATCGGGGTGGCCAGGACGCGTTCCTCCTCGGCGAGATCCGGCTGTTCGGTGGCGTCGACGACCTCGATCTCGTGGCAGCCGGGAAGGTAGAAGTCACACAGGGCCCGCAGGTTCTCCTCGGCGGCCTGCGACCGCCGGGTGTGCCCGGCCACGTACATCCTGAACGAGTAGTTCGCCATCGGCGTTCAATGCCGCCCCGGCGTCGGGAATCCGGCTTCCACGACTTCCCATCCTGACCTACTGTCATATGTCTAGCGGAGATCAGTGGGTGCCATCCGGGCTTCGGTGGAAGCCCGGGACGGCACCTTCGGTGCGGGAACGCGTCAGCCCGTTGTCCGGAAACCGCCTGCGGACGGCACGGGAGCGGGGGCGAGCGGAACGTCGCCGTAGGCGTCGCCCGGGTTCCGGTAGTCGTCGAGGAAACCGTCGTTCCCGGGGTACTCGCGGTCACCGTCATGGCCGCGGCCACCGAAGTCGCCAAGGTCCCCGAGGTCGCCGGAGTCACCCCGGTCGCCCTCACCGCCGAAGTCGCCTTCGTCGCCCAGGTCGCCCTCATCCCCGAGGTCTTCGCCGAGATCGCCCTCGCCCTCGTCCTCGTCGTCTCCGTTGTCGTCGGGCGGAGTCGGCGTGAAGGTCGGTGTGGCTGTCGGCGTGGGCGTCGGAGTTGGGGTCGGTGTCGGTGTGGGCGTCGGTGTCGGTGTGGGTGTGGGCGTCGGGGTGGGCGTCGGTGTCGGTGTGGGTGTGGGCGTCGGGGTGGGCGTCGGAGTCGGGG
>NZ_BBXG01000002.1:464921-703677 GCF_001570605.1 Herbidospora cretacea
GTCGGGGTCGGAGTGGGTGTCGGTGTGGGCGTAGGTGTTGGGGTCGGTGTGGGTGTCGGGGTGGGCGTAGGTGTTGGGGTCGGCGTGGGGGCGCAGATGGTTCTGGTGATGACGTTGTTGTCGAGGGTGACGGCGCCGTTGCGGGCCAGGGCGCGGCCCAGGATCGTGGTGCCGGTGGTCACGGTGATCGACGTCAGGGCCAGGATGTTGCCGACGAAGGTCGAGCCGGTGCCCAGCGTCGCGGAGCTGCCGACCTGCCAGAACACGTTGCAGGCCTGGGCGCCGTTGATGAGGTTGACCCTGGAGGCCGACGCCGTGGTGAGCGTCGAACCGATCTGGAAGATCCAGACGGCCGACGGGTCGCCCTGGGCGTCGAGGGTGAGCGTCCCGGTCAGCCCGGCCGAGGTCGTGGCGTTGTAGACACCCGCGACCAGGGTCTGCCCGCCGAGGTCACCGACGATGGGTGCGTCCGGAGCTCGTCCGGCGGCGTCGTTGTAGGCGGTGACCAGGTCGTTCTGGGCCTGGAGTGCGACGGCGTCGGCGGCGTGCTGGGCGCCGACGACGATGCCGGGCGGGAAGCCCGTGATCGCCGCGCCGGGGCTCACGCCCAGGTCCCCGGTGATCACGCTGGGGCCGGTGTTGGTGACCGTCTGACCACCCAGCACCGCGAAGGCGAGCGTCGTGCCCAGGCCCACAGGGGCCGGCGCGGCATCCGCGGAACGTGGCAGGGTGAAGAGCACGAGCAAGGGGGCGAGTACGGCGATTGCCACCACCCACAGGAATCCCGGTCGGCCTGGCAAGCGCCTGCGTACGTCTTTCACGCGAATGTCTCTCTCGTCGGCCGATGCCACAAATCGGTACTCCAGTGGCATTTGGGCGTTATGGAGTAGCCCGTACCAAAAGAACGCCATGTGGGGTAATGGACAATCGAAAGCTTACGTAGCAGGCGAAAGATTTTCCGAGCAGGAATCATCGGGACGATGAGAAGAACATCCCATTTCTCTGCCATGCGCATGGAAACCACGTGAAAGAAATGCAGGGCGGCTTCATGCCTGGTGCCGTATTCACCGGACTGCGGCCTAAACTCAGCCCTCCGAAGTCGGCTCCAGTGCCAGCGGGAGTTCTCCTTGCACGACAGAACCAGATGCGGTCGGCCGGGGAACGCGATCGCCGCCCTGCTCGTGACGCTGACCGTCGGCGCCTGCGGAACGACGGTCCGGACACCCCAGCCCGGCGCGGTCCCGGTGACGCCACCCGTCGTCCTGCCGGATCTGGTGCCGCCCGAGCGGATGGCGGGACTACCGCTCGCGACGACGTACACGACGATCCCGACCGCGCCCCGCGATCCGGCACCGGCCGATCCCACCAGCGGGCTGGTGCTTCACCCGTCCACGACTCAGGTGGTGTACGCCCACCCGGGCGGCCCGCCCGTGGCGAAACTCCCCGCGACCCAGCTCAAGAGCCCGACGTGGGTGCCGGTGATCGCGACGCAGCCGGGATGGGAGCAGGTGCTGCTCCCGAGCCGCCCGAACGGATCGACCGGATGGATCTACGTCGGCGGCGGCGGGGTGCAGAAGGCGCGCAGCCCTTATCGAGTGGAGGTCGAGACGGTCACGCGCACCCTGACCGTCCACCACTCCGGCCAGAAGATGGGGTCATGGAAGGTGGCCGTCGGCGCGCCCGAGACGCCCACCCCCACCGGCAGAACCTTCGTCCTCGCGGCGGTGTCACCGACCTATTCGGGCTACGGCTCCCTCGTCCTCCCCCTGGGAGCGCATTCGACCACCCTGGAGACCTTCGATGACGGGCCGGCGACCGTGGCCATGCATGGGTGGGAGGACCAGGAGATCTTCGGCCGGCCGATCAGCCACGGGTGCATCCGGCTACCCGACGCCGCGCTGCGCGTGATGTCCCGCGTCCCCCTGGGCACCGCCGTCCTCATCTCCTGACCATCGACGCGAGGGCTCCAAGGCAAGGCAACCGAGCGAAGTGAGCCGAGCGCCTGGCCCGCCTGCTCCGCGCACACGCCAACGACCCGTGCCTACAGCACTTGCGATCCCCGGAGACCCGGACGCGAAGCGAACGTTTAAGAGAGCGCTCCGATACACAGCCGGAAGCCAGGTCAGTACGCCCTATAAATCGACCTGCTTCGGAGCATTGTCTGCCCGGTTAGTCCGCCAAGCCATGGGCAATTTCGGCGACGACATCTCGGGCCGCCTGATCAGCCGACTGGTGCAGACGGTCGCGAAGGTTCATCTCCAAGATAACGTCGCCCTCGGCCAACTTGGCGGCCAGTAGTCGGGTTGCCTCCCGGGCCGCTGGCGCGACAGCCTTCTCCACCTGACTACGAATGATCATTTCCACGATGGGACTGGAGCGGGCGATGTCCTGCGCCATTTCCTTGAGGGGTCGATGCGGTCCGAAAGATGGCGGGATATCTGGGCCGGCGGGTGTGCTGGAGATCAAGAACCTGGCCAGGTGACTTACCTCGAACGGAAAGATCTCCGTCTTGATCCTGGACTTCCTCATGACCTTGCTGCAGTTGGCTGGTGCCGGCGTCGGTCTGTACACGCGCTGCGTCGCCGGGGCCCGGCTTTCGCTCTTAGGCCATGTCTGAGGTAGCGAACGCGGGCAGCGTGGCGGTTGCAGTTGTGGTTGCAGTCCGTCGGCGTCCGGGAGTGACCGTGACTGAACTGCACTGCGGCGACCAGCCCGGATGGACATGAGCGAACACCTGCGGATGGCCCGCTAAGGCCGATCTTGGAGCTCGTAATGCGTAGGTCTGGGGTTCGATTCCCCAAGGCGGCTCTTTCGGAATGGCCCGTGGTTGACGCCCCTTCGGGGCGGCTTTCACGGGCCGTTCCTCGTTTCTACGGGGGGCGACCCCCGGACCCCCGATACGAGAGGGCTGCGCCCCCTCGCGCTCCCCCTGGCCGCTTCGCGTCCTCGCATCGCTGGCGCTCTGGGCCGGCGAAGGGCTTCGCCCCTCGCGCTCCCTGACATGGCCTCGCTTCGCTCGGGCCGCACTCGCTTCGCTCGGCTTTGATCTTGGGCGGGCTCGCCGACAGTCCCAGGCTGGCCCGACCCCCGTCATCCCGACCGGCGAACGCACAGGCCTGAACCCCTCGACCGCCGCGCATCTACCGCGCCTTCGCCGACCACGAGGAGGCCCGGGCCCATCCACCAGATGACTCAGCGAGTAGCGCGCCGGTCCGTTTCCGCGGCTCGGCCATCTTCGGTAGAGGCGGCAAGTCGTCGGTCGCTGGGGCGGCGACCATCCGGTGCGTCTGTGGCCGACTCCAGTTTCTGCCAGATCCGTGTCAGTGCGGTGATGTCGTCAGCGTCGAGAGGGTCGGCGAAGAACTCCTTGACCGACTCCTCGAAGGTCCGCGCCACGGTCTGGACGTAGCGACGCCCCTCCTCGGTCAGGCTGATCATGGAGATCCGGCCGTCACCCTGGTTGGCGCCACGCACCAGGACGCCGTCGTCGATCAGGTCCTGGATCAGCCGGGACGCCCGGGTCGGGCTGACGGTGACGAGCTGGCTCGCCAGGGCGCGGACGGGCTGAGGTTCGAGGTCTTTCAGGCAGCAGAGGATCTCGTAGGCGCTGAACGACAGACGGTGGCGCTCCATCAGTACGGCCTCGATCCGGGAGCGCATGGCGGCCTGGGCGTACATCAGCCCGAACCAGCCGTCCTGTTCCGCCTGGGAGATGAGTGTCGATGTCGTCCGGGGCGCTTTCATGCGGTCCATTTTATCAGGTACGTGCGTCCCGGTTTAGGTGCGCGTGCACGCATCAGATAGTGTGCCGACATGAACCGGACTCACTGAAGATCCGACATCTCCCCACCCGACATCGGAGGAACAGTGCTCAACATCGACGACGAACTCGCCGGAGTGGTTGCCGCGCTCGCAGCCGCCATCCCACCCTCGCCGCCGGTCGTCGGCGACTGGCAGACCCGGCGGGCGACCATCGACGGCCTCTACAGTTGGCTGGCCGCCACTGCGACCAGCGACGATCGCGTCGAGGTGGTCGACTTCACCGTGCCGGCTTCGGATGGGCATACCGTCCCACTGCGCCTGTACAAGCCGCCGACCGTACCGAGCGTCCTTGTCGTCTACCTTCACGGCGGTGGTCTCATCGCCGGAAGCATCGACGGATACGACCATGTCTGCCGCCGCTACGCCGCGGAAGCCGGGGTCGCGGTCATCGCGGTCGACTACCGCCTGGCGCCCGAATCGCCCTTCCCGGCGGCCGTCGAAGACTGCGTCGCGGCGGTTCGGTGGACGATCGACCACGCTCGGGAACGCGTTCCCGGCGCCCGCGTCGCGATCATGGGCGACTCCGCCGGCGGTGGCCTCGCGGCGGCGACCGCACTCGCGTGTCACGAGCGGGCGATCGGGCCGCTGGCCGCCCAGATCCTCATCTACCCCATGCTCGACGATCGCACCGCACACGCCGCGGAGGATGTCGCGCCCTTCCTGACCTGGTCGGCCGGCGACAACATCACCGGCTGGCAGGCCTACCTCGGCGACCGGTACGGCACCGACGATGTGCCCGCGTCCGCTTCGGTCGCCCGGGCCGGTTCGCTGCGCGGCCTGCCGGCGGCCTACCTCGAGGTCGGGCAGCTGGACCTCTTCTGCGCCGAGACGGTCCTCTACGCGACGCGGCTCATGGAGCACGGCGTGGCGGTGAACCTGTCGGTGCGTCCCGGCGCCTTCCACGGCTTCGACCAGTTCGCACCCGACTCCCTCCTGGCCTGGAAAGCGTTCGCGGACCGCGTGGCTTTCCTCCAGAGCCTGTGACTTCCCGAAGACCACTCACGCAGGAGACACCCATGAAGATCAAGACAGCCCTTGTCACCGGCTCGACGAGTGGAATCGGGCGCGCCACCGCGCTCAAGCTCGCCCAGGACGGCGTCCGCGTCGTGGTCTCCGGCCGCGATGCCCAGCGCGGCCGGGAGGTGGTGGAACAGATCCGGGCCGGGGGAGGGACCGCCCACTTCATCGACGCCGACCTGTCTGAAGCGGGGTCCGCGGCGGAACTCGCGGCCAAGGCCACCGCGTTCGCCGAGTCCACCGGCGGATCTGTGGACGTCCTGGTGAACAACGCCGCGATCGGGGCCGGCGGGCCGACGGCCGGCACCGAGGAGCCGATTTTCGACAGAGTCCTGGCGACGAATCTGAAGGCGCCGTTCTACCTGGTCGCGAACCTGGCACCCGCGATGGCCGCACGCGGCGGCGGCGCGATCGTCAACGTGTCCACGCTGGCAGCCGAGCGGGCGCTCCCCGGTCTGGGGGTCTACGGGGCGAGCAAGGCGGCGCTCGACCTGCTGACCAAGAGCTGGGCGGCCGAGTTCGGCCCGGCCGGAGTCCGCGTGAACTCGGTGACCCCCGGCCCGACCCGCACGCCGGGATCCGAGGTCCTGGGAGACGGGTTGCGGCAACTGGCGGAGCAGGCTCCGCTGGGTTTCGTCGCCGATCCGGGAGACATCGCGGCGGTGATCGCGTTCCTTGTCAGCGAGGAGGCTCGCTTCGTCACAGGGACGGTGCTCTCCGTCAGCGGGGGCCGTACGGTCGTATGACGAATCGTGAGGGTCATCTCAGCTGAACAGGCTGGTCAGGTGGGCGAGGCGCCGGGCTACGGGGCGGCTCCACTGCGCCGTGATGCCACCAGTCGTTGCTCACCGACCACCAACGCGGCGGTGCGGCGGTCAGGTTGAGCGCGTCGTGACGGTCCAGGGATGGGGATGAGCTGGGGAAAGTAAGCCAACGCCCTGCCGGGCGTGACGCCATCGACAAGGCGGTCAATCTCCTGGCCGCGCACCAAAACGAGCAGGCTGGTGTCGGGTGAGCGAGCTGGCTCGACGCACCAGTCTGAACAAAGTCCACGGGTTTCGGGTGCTCGGGCGCGCTCGAACCCACCGGGATGGTCGACCGCGTACATCGGATCGAGAAGATGCTGCGCCGACTCGGCCGTGACACGCTGGGACATCGGACAGATGGCCCCCACGTCGCGGATCTTGATCGGGTGAGTGCCTTCTGGCAAGGGGGCGTGGCCGAGTAGCTTGCGCCACGACGCCCCCTTGCCCGCATTGGGAGCTCAGGCCGGCGACGCCCCCTGGGCGAGCCGGGCGAGGTGATCCCACTCCTCCCAAACGGCGAGCCGTCGCGCATACTCCGGCCGGACGAGGGCCAGCCCGTTCGCGCCGAAGAAGACGCGCAACGGCGGATGGGGGTCATCGGCCAGGGCGAGCATCGCCCGCCCGGCCGCCGCCGGGTCTCCCGGCGCGATCCCCAGGCCTTCGAAACCGGCCATCACCAGCGCGCGGGCGTGGTCGTATTCAGGCATCGCAGACGCCATGGTCCCCAGCTCGCTCGGGAACGTGAGCGGCTCCACGAGCGTCACCCGCACGCCATACTCCGCGACCTCGGCCGCCAGCGCCTGGCTCAACGCCTCCAGCGCCCACTTGGTCGCGTGATAAGTCCCCATGGTGGGAAGCGCCACGACCCCGCCCATCGAGGAGATCTGAATGATCTGGCCACCGCGGCGCTCCCTCATGCGCGGCACGACTGCTTGGGTCACGTAGAGGGCACCGAAATAGTTGACCTCCATCTGCTCACGGGCTTGTGCGGCGGTCACTTCCTCCACCGCGCCCACCACGGCCTGTCCCGCGTTGTTGACCAGGATGTCGATTCCGCCGAGCCGCTCTTCGGCCGCCGCGACCGCCCGGTGCACCGCGGCCTCGTCCGTGACATCGAGCTCCAGCGGAAGAACCAGGTCCCCGTAGCGCTCGACGAGCGAATCCAGTGCTTTGACGGAACGGGCGGTCGCGGCAACCCGATCGGCGCGAGAGAGGGCCGCTTCGGCCCATTGGGCTCCCAGGCCTCGCGATGCCCCGGTGATGAACCACGTCTTCGCTACGTGAGCTGGCATATCGGTGATCTCCCTTTGTTGTCATCGCCCGCGCGCCCTGGTCGCAATGGCGGCGATCGTGGAACTGGCCTGGCCTCGTCCGGCTGCGGATGCCGAAGACGGCCACGGCAACGTAACGGAGAGGTATCTCCGGTACGGTCACGCTAGCATAAGCGGAGAACCATCTCCGATTCCGGTGTGACGCCAGGGGAGCCGTATGGACGAGAACGCGACGAACCCGCCAGCTGATCAACGGGCCCGACGCAAGGACGCGAAGAGGAACCGCGCCGCGCTGATCGCCGCCGGCGCGGAGCTGTTCGACGCGGCCGGACTGATGCCGACGCTCGATGACGTCGCGCGACATGCCGGCGTCGGGGTCGGCACCGCCTATCGGCATTTCCCCAACAAGTTCGTCCTGGCGCAGGCCGTACTCGCCGAGACCATGGAGGCGATGCTCGAGGCGGCGGAGCGCGCGGCGGAGATGGACGACGCGTCCGCCGGGCTTGAGGCCTTTTTTGAGGCCGTGCTCGAACCGCAGGCGAACAAGCGCGCCCTGGGGAGACTTCTGCGAGGTGCGCCGAATTCAGAACTCGACGCCGACGGTTTCCAGAGCCGGATCGAACGCTGTATCGAGGCGCTCTTGCGGCGCGGGCGCGAACAGCGGGTGGTCCGCGCTGACCTCGTAGCCACCGACATCGGCGTGCTGATGTCGGTCATGACCCATCTGATCGAGACCTTCGGCGACGCGGATCCACAGCTGTGGCGGCGCCTGCTGCCGGTTGTCCTGGACGGTGTCCGGGTGGACGCGCCCACGCCGCTCGCAGGACCGCCCTTGAGCCGATCCGCGTTCCTCCAACGACTTGGGGGTCAGTCGTGAACGTCCTTAGGCGAGTCTCCGACGGTCGAACTTTCGCGCCGGACCTCACGTCGCAGCGAGGGCTCATGAAAGCAGTACGGGCCTGCCCGGCCAGGCAGGCCCGTACTGCTTTGTACGTCAGCGCAGCTTCCTTGGTCATTGGGGTGGCGACATGGTGTGGCGCTGGGTGACCCGGATGTCCGAGTGCCTGAGAACCTCCATGACCATTCTCATGTGGACGCCCATCTCGATCACCGGACACCGGCTTTCTGGAGGATCTCCTTCCACTCGTCCCAGTCGTGTCCGGGGATGACGCGCCGCCGCATCCGTCGGGCCCACGTGAACGCGAGATACCGCCGCTTCGAGAAGATTCGCGCTGCTCACGGGCTGGCGCAGGTGGCCGGTGTGCCGTTGGTCAGGAAGCTCAAGGTGGTGCTCGCGTTCGCGCCCAGTGAGCGGACGCCGAGTTCCCGCCTCCAGCGCGTCATCACGGGTGACCGACGCGAGCCGGACCGTCGCCATGGCTCACCGCCACCCTGCCCGCCCGCAGTGTCGGCTCCGGAGGGGACGGGCGTCGTCCCCTCCGGAGTCCGGGCGGCTTATGAGGCGTAGACCTCGAATTCCGAGACCTGGCCCGCGGGCCAGCCGGTGTTCGCGGTGATGGTCAGGCGCAGGTAGCGCCTGCTGGTGGCCGGGAACGTGATGGTGGCCGTGTTCCCTGTGGACGGGTTGAAGGTGTACGCCGCCGAACCGACGACGTTGGTGAAGGTGGATCCGTCGGTGCTGCCCAGGACGGTGAGCGTCTGGGTGCGGGTTGCCCAGGCGGTGGCCGGGGGCAGCTTGAGGACGACGCGGCCGACGCTGACCGAGGAGCCGAGGTCGACGGTGATCGACTGCGGGAAGGCGTTGTTGACCGACTCCCAGTAGGTGCCGGTGTTGCCGTCCACGGCGTTGCCGGACGCGTAGGTCTGCACGTGGCTGGTTTCGGTGGTGGGGCGGCCTTGCGCCAGGTTGCTGACGGGAACCGCAGTGCCGGTGCCGCTGAGAGCGACGGTCAGCGGGCCGTTCGGGTCATTACTGGCGATGCTCAGGGTGCCCGTGCGGGTGCCTGTGGCGGTCGGGGTGAAGGTGACGTTGACCGTGCAGGACGCGCCTGACGCCAGTGAGGCGCCGCAGGTCCTGGTCTGCGCGAAGTCGCCGGTGGTGGCGACCGTGCCGAGCGTCGCCGTCCCCGTGCCGGTGTTGGTGACGGTGACGGTCTGCGCGGGGCTGGGGCTGCCGACGGTCCTTGCGGCGAACGACAGGCTGGTGGGGGAGGCCGTCAGGGTCACGGTCGGCGGCTGGTCGCCACCGCCCGGGAAGATCTGGAACTCCGCGACCTGCGCGGCGGACCAGCCGGTGTTGGCGGTGATGTTCAAGCGGACGTACCGGGTGCTGGTGGAGGTCAGCGGGATCGTGACGGTGTTGCCCGTCGCGGGGTCGAAGGTGTACGGGGCGGACGGCTTGAGCGTGGTCCACGTCGTGCCGTCGGTGCTGCCCTGGACCGACAGGGTCTGGGTGCGGGTCGCCCAGGCCGCGGGCGGCGGCAGCTTCAGCGTGATCGAGCCGATGTTCTGCGTGGAGCGCAGGTCGGCCTGGAGCCACTGCGGGAAGGCGTTGTTCGCCGACTCCCAGTAGGTGGCGGTGTTGTCGTCGTTGGCGTTGCTCTGCGGGTAACCGCCGTTGGAGCTGCCGGCGGTCATCGTCGCGCCGAGGGCGAGGTTGGTGGTCGAGGTGACGCCGGTGCCGGACAGCGCCACCGACAGCGGGCCGTTCTCGTCGTTGCTCGCCACGGTGAGCGTGCCCGTGCGGGTGCCCGCCGCGGTCGGGGTGAAGGTGACGTTGACCGTGCAGGACGCCCCGGCGGCCAGGGATGCGCCGCAGGTGGTGGTCCGGGCGTAGTCGCCGGTGACGGTGACGCCGCTCAGGGTCGCGGCGGCGGTGCCGGTGTTGGTGACGGTGACCGCCTGGGACGGGCTGGTCGTGCCGGTGGTGCGCGACCCGAAGGACAGGCTCGCGGGGTTGGCGCTCAGGGTGACGCCGTTGAGGCTCCTGCTGACGAAGTCGGTCCAGTTGACGTTGATCAGCGCGCCGGTGCTGGTGCTGCCCGTCGGCCTGCGGACGACGAAGTACAGCGGCCCGCTCGTCGTGGGCGGACTGGTCAGCGTGACCGAGAAGTTCTGGTAGGTCTGCCAGCCGCCGGTGCCGGTCACCGTGGCCCTGCCCACCAGCGTGCCGCTCACCGATCCCGCCCGGATCTCGATCGTGCCTCCAGCCGAGCCCGAGGCCGCGCGGAAGGTCAGGCGCTCGATCGCCGACAGGTTGACCGGGTCGTGGCTCCAGTAGTCGCCGTCCTCGATGGCACTGATGTTGTGGAAGCCGCCCTGGGTGTCGGAGGTCGTCTCCACCCGCACGCCGGGGTCGCCGGCGCCGGTGCCGTCGGGGGCGCGTCCGGTCGCCGTGAAGAACTCGGCCTGCTTGTGCTTGGGCTGCAGCAGCACCTGGGTTCTGGTGGTCAGCGGGCCGGAGGAACCCGCGCCGCCTCGGTCGGTGTAGCTGGCCTCCAGCACGTAGAAGACGTTGTCGCCGTCGCTGTGCCCAGAGGACAGGGTGGTCTGGACGGTGCCCGAGCAGCCGGTGTACTGGTCGAGCGGGTGGCCGTGGGTGTCGTGCCCCAGGATGGCCTGGATCTTGACGTTCGCGCAGGTGATCGTGCCGTCTTCGGGGTCGGTGACCGTGGCGGTGAAGCCGACCCGGTCGCCGAAGTTGAAGAAGCTCCCGTTGGGGGGCAGGTTGATCGTCACGGTGGGCGCGGTGTTGCCCGCCACGATCGGCACGTTGGCGGTGGCGGTCGCGCCGCTCTGGTCCTTCACGGTCAGCACGGCGGTGAAGTTGCCCGCCGTGGTGTAGGTGCGGGCAGGGTTCGCCTCGGTGGAGTCGACGCTGCCGTTGCCGTCGAAGTCCCAGGCGTAGGTGAGCGGCGTCCCGTCGGGGTCGATGGATCCGGTGCTGGAGAACTGCACGGTCAGCGGCACGGGGCCGTTGGTCCTGTCGGCCTTGGCCTGGGCGATCGGCGCCCGGACGCCCTTCGTGTAGTCGATCCGGTAGATGCCGGAGTCGGCGTTGTTGCCGCCGAAGCCCGAGCCCCAGTCGATGACGTACAGCGCGCCGTCGGGGCCGAACTTCATGTCCATCGGCTTCTTGAAGCTCATCGTGCTCAGCAGGGGGTTGATGTCGACCAGTTGGGAGCCGTCGGCGCTGAGCTGGAAGGAGTACAGGCGGTTCTGGTTCCACTCACCGAAGACGGCCTTGCCGTCCCAGTAGGCGGGCCACTTGCGGGCCGACACCAGCGCCGGGTCGTAGCGGTAGGCGGGCCCCGCATGGGGTGCGCCGCCGCCGCCGAGTTCGGGGAACGCGGGGTCGGCGGAGTAGTGGTAGTAGACCGTGGCGGCCTTGGCCGCGGGCAGGTCGGTGATGCCGGTGTTGTTGGGCGAGTCGTTCTTCGGCGCGGCGCAGTTGAACGCGCCCTTGGACGTGTTCGTCGCGAAGTCGAAGTCGACGTAGGGCTTGTTGTTCCCGATGCAGTACGGCCAGCCGTAGAACCCCGGGCCGTTGAGGATGTCCCACTCGACGGTGTTCTCCGGGCCGCGGGTGGCGCTGGCCTGGCCGGCGTCCGGGCCGTAGTTGGCGACCAGCAGCTTGTGCGTCTTGGGGTCGATGCCGATCCGGAACGGGTTGCGCAGACCCATCGCGTAGATCTCCGGGCGGGTCTTCGGCGTGCCCGGCGGGAACAGGTTGCCCGAGGGGATGGTGTAGGTGCCGTCGGGCTCGGGGTGGATGCGCAGCACCTTGCCGCGCAGGTCGTTGGAGTTGGCCGAGGTGCCCTGGGCGTCCCAGCTGGACCGTCCGGCGCGCTCGTCGATCGGGGTGTACCCGTCGGAGGCGAAGGGGTTGGTGTTGTCGCCGTTGGCGAGCCACAGGTCGCCGGTGGCCTTGTCGAACACCATGCCACCGCCGTGGTGGCAGCACTCCGCCCGCTGGACCGGCACCTCCAGCACGACCTTCTCGGTGGCCATGTCGAGCGTCAGGTCCGCCTTGACGACGAAGCGCGACAGCCGGTCCACGGCGGTGGACGGAGGCGAGTAGTACAGGTACATCCAGCGGTTGGTGGCGAACGCCGGGTCGAGGGCCAGGCCCAGCAGGCCGCTCTCGTTGGCGTTGAAGACGTTCAGGTGACCGGAGGTGACCACACCGCCGCCCGGCCTGACCGCTTTGACGTCACCGCTCAGGTCGATGTAGAAGACGGTGCCGTCGGCGGCGACGTCCAGCATCATCGGGTTGGCGGTGTTGTCGTCGACGGTGACCTTGGCGAACGACGAGTCCAGGCTCGCCGAGCAGTCGGCCGGCACCACGCCCGCGGCGGTCTGCAGGCCGCCGAGCAGCATCTTCAGGAAGTTGGGCTCGGCGAAGGACTCGTCGGCGTGACCCAGCGCGGTGTACCACGAGCGGCCGCCGTCGTAGTTCTGGCACCAGCTGGTGGGGTGGTCGGCGCCCATCGTGCCGCCGCTGTAGGTGGTCTCGTCCAAGGAGGTCAGGACGTGGACCGCGCCGCGCGGGCTGGTGCGGAAGTCGTACCACTCATCGGTGCGCGTCCAGCGCGCGGGCAGCCCGGCGGTGGAGGGGTGGGCGGGGTCCTCGACCTTGAGGGTGGCCTGCTGCGGCGCGGGGTGCTGCTTGAAGTAGGCGCCGACCAGCTTGCCGTACCAGGACCAGTCGTACTCGGTGTCGGAGGCGGCGTGCACGCCGGCGTACCCGCCGCCGCCCTTGATGTACTGCTCGAAGGCGGTCTGCTGGGTGGCGTTCAGCACGTCGCCCGTGGTGGAGAGGAAGACCACGACCTGGTATCTGGCCAGGTTGGCCGTGGTGAAGGCGGCCGAGTCCTCGGTGGCGTCGACCGTGAAACCCTGTTCCTGGCCGAGCTGCCTGATGGCGGCGACGCCCGCCGGGATGGAGGTGTGCCGGAAGCCGGCGGTCTTGGAGAAGACCAGCGCGGCGAACGGCGGTCCGGCGGCGGCCTGCGCCGGGGTCACCTGCGAGGGAATGACGAGGGTGGAGACGAGCAGCAGCAGGGCGGTGAGAACTCTTCTCATGCCGCACCTCGCGCGCCGCGCGGGTGAACGTCCATGTGCATGTGCATGTCGACCTGACCTCACGCATAAGTCAGGCAAGGCGCGCGCCGCCACGCTGATTGCCCGGGGGGATGTACGAGGGTCGGAGTGTGCCGACTCCGTAGTGCCGTCGAACGGTTGTAGGGCGTGCCAGGAGCAGCACTTTTACGCGGCGGACGCTAGCCAATGCGGTTTTAACACGTTCATGCCGGGCGTGTACAGACGAGGACCAGGTGCGTCGTTTCTGCGTTGTTTAGCGCGGTGGCTGAGGGAAGGGGTTCGGACATGACGCCGCTGCCCCGCATTCTCGGAGCGATCACCGCGCTCTACTCGGTCGCGATCATCGTGCGGCCGAGGCTGCTGGCCCGCCCGTGCGGGCTGGTCGACAAGGAAGGCGAACCCCTGCCCGGGACCTCCACCCTGGTCGCCGCCGTGGGCGCCCGCGACCTGGCGATCGGCGCGGCCATGATGGCCGCACCCGAGGGGGCGGCGTTGCGCACGGCCATCGCCGCCCGGGTGGCGTCGGATTGGGGGGACGCGGCGGTGTTCGGCACCACGCTGCCCGACCCCGCCGCCCGACGGCGGGTCGCCGGCGTCGCCCTTGCCTGGGGCGCGGTCTGCGCGGTGAGCGCCTTCGTCTGATCCCTTGCCTGAGCAGGCCCTGTGTTCGCCCGCTCGCCACGATCGTCGCGACAAGAGGGGAACAACCTGTATGAGCTCCATCACCGAATCCGTCGACGTCGCGGTCCCCGTCAGGACCGCCTACGACCAGTGGACCCAGTTCGAGTCCTTCCCCCACTTCATGGAGGGCGTGGAGTCCATCACGCAGTCGGGCGACACCATGACCCACTGGAAGATCAAGATCGGTGGGGTGGAGCGCGAGTTCGACGCCCGCATCACCGAGCAGCACCCCGACGAGCGGGTGGCGTGGGAGTCGGTCGACGGCCCCCGGCACGCCGGGGTGGTCACCTTCCACCGCCTCGACGACGACCACACCCGGGTCACCCTGCAGATGGACACCGAGCCCGAAGGCGTGGCCGAGAACGTGGCCGACGCCGTCGGCCTGCTGACCCACCGGGTCAAGGGCGACCTGCGCCGCTTCGGCGACTTCATCGAGAAGCGGGGCGCCGAGACCGGCGCCTGGCGGGGCGAGGTCGACGGACCCCACCAGCGCTGACCTCCCTGAACCGGGCTTGGGCCGATACGCCGTCCAGAGCGGGCGTGCCGGCCCAGGCCCTCCCGCATGCCCTGGCGGGTGCCACCATAGGCGCGTGACACAGCCCACTTTCGCCGCCGGCGCGGTGGCGCGCCGGCTGGGCCTGCCGGTCTCCACGCTGCGCAGCTGGAACAACCGCTACGGCATGGGTCCGAGCGGTCACGAGCGCGGACGGCACCGCCGTTACACCGAGTCGGACATCGCCGCCCTGATCGTCATGCGACGGCTCATCGCCCAGGGCACCCCGCCCTCGGCCGCGGCCCGCGCCGCCCAGGGACGGCGGCCCCACGACGTCAGCCTGGACAGTGACCTGGTCGCCCGGCTCGTCGACGCCGCCCACCGGCTCGACGGCCACGGCATGCTCACGCTGATCGGCCGCGCCCTGAACGCCCACGGCGTGAGCGACACCTGGCAGCTCCTGTGCGTGCCCGCTCTCCACCGGGTGCAGGAACCGGTCCCCGGCCGGGGCGACTGCGTCGACGCCGAGCACCTGCTGTCGTGGTCGATCACCGCCGGCCTGCACCAGGTGGCCACCGCCGTGGCGGGGGCGCCGGTCGCGATGCTCGCCTGCACAGCGGGCGAACACCACGCCCTGCCGCTGGAGGCGCTGAACGCCGCCCTCGCAGAACGGGCCGTGCCCGCCGTCATGCTCGGCGCGGACGTGCCCGACCAGGCACTCGCCGACGCGGCCGGCCGGGTCCGGCCGAAGGTGGTGGTGCTGTGGTCCCACACCTCCGCCACCGCTTCACCCGTCGCGTGTACGGCTGCCGCGGGCGAGGGCGCCGTCGTGCTCGCGGCGGGGCCCGGCTGGGCCGGGAAGCGCCTGCCCGACGGCGTCGTCCGGGTGACCGGCCTCGCCCCGGCCGTCGACCGGATCACCGCCGCGGTCTGAGCGGTGGTCAGCCAGCCCTTATCTGGCGTGGGTGGGGAGCTCGGTGAGCAGGCTGTCGGCGCGTGCCGCGAACAGGTGGGCTTCCCGTTCCCGCGACAGGGTGAGCGCCCGGTGGGCGGTGCTCGTGGCGGCGACGACGTCGCCGCCGGCGTGGAACGACTTCGCGCGGATGAGGAGGACCAGGCCCTCCGCGTACCGCTCGCCGTAGGCGTCGATGAACCGCTCGGCCTTGTCCAGGGCGCACATCGCGGCCGGGACGTCGTCGGCGAGGAGGCGGACCTCGGCGAGGAGCGCGTACCAGGTGGCCAGGTTCGACCGGGGCGGGTCGACCAGGGTCGCCTCGATGATGCGCTCCATCTCCGTGGCCGAGATGATCGGGTCGCCTCCGGACATGGCCTGAGCCCACTGGCGGGCGAGGCGGGGATAGCTGCCGGAGAAGGTGAAGGAGAAGTCCGGGTCGGCGTTGATCGTCCTGTCGGCCGCGCGCAGGGCCCAGCCGGGGTCCGCCGCGACGGCGGCCGCGGTGACGGCGAACGAGCCCCAGATGCTGAGGGCGTAGGGGTCGTCCCCCGCGTCGAGTTCCAGCACGTCGAAGAGGTGGCGGGCGGCGGGCAGGTCGCCGTGGAGGGCGGTGTTGAGCGCCAGCATGACCGGGGTCGTCATCTGCAGCCGGTGGCGCAGCGGCTCGGTGTCCCTCTCGGCGCGGATGAGCGAGTCCGACCGGCTCAGGTTCCGATAGGCCTCGCCGATGTTGCCCGAGCTCCACTGGTGGACGCCCCACGCGTGGTGGCCGGAGGCCTGGACGACCACGTCGTCGGAGCGCTCGCCGTTCTCCAGCAGGCGGCGCGCGAGCCGCCCGGCGGCGTCGAGCTGGATGCCCTGGGCGTGCGCGAGGAAGCGGGAGATCAGGAAGCCGGTGGCCTCCCGTTCGCGGCCGAGCGAGCGGGCGAGCTCCTGGGCGCGGTCGAGATGGTCCTTGGTGGCGCCGACGAAACCGGAGTGGATGCCCGCGACCGCGGTCAGCTCGGTGAGCGCGGTCAGTTCGAGGTCGGGGAGCGCGGCGCCCCGTGCGACCTGGGCCGCGGTGCCGAGATGCTTCTCCGCCGTCTCGTAGGCGGACCTTCGCGCCGCGATGCGGGCCGCGACGACGAGCGCCTGCGCCGTCCGCTCGGGGTCGGCGAGCGGGCCGGCCGAACACAGGTGGTGGGCGAGCGCCTCGGCCGACGGCCCGGTCCGCGGGAGCGCGTCGGCTATGCGCAGATGCAGGCGGCTCGCCTGCGATCGGGACATCGCGCGGGCCACCGACTCGCGGACGAGGTCGTGCACGAACCGCCAGTCGCCCGGGGCGGCGCGGGGCATCTCGACCAGGCCGAGCGCTTCGAAGGCCTCCAGGCGGCGGAGGCACTGCGCCGTGTCGAGACCGGACGCGCTCGCCAGCAGGCGGATGTCGACGTCGCGGCCCATCAGCGCCGCGATCTCGATGAGGTGGCGGTCGTCGTCGTCGAGCCTGCTCGTCCGGTCGCGGACGATGTCACGGACCGTGGACGGGACGGCGGCCTGGGCCGCGACCTGGTCGGCCAGGTGACCCTCCTCGGCCAGGAACCTGGCGAGCTCCCGTACGAAAAGGGGGTTGCCCTCGGTGCGGGCCTGGATGCTCCGGGCGACGCCCGGGCTCGGGCACTGCCCGGTCTCCTGGTGGACCAGATCGGCGACGTCCTGGGGGCCGAGAGGGCCGAGGGAGATGCGCCGATGACGGTCGTGGCGGGCGACGGCCGCCAGCATGCGCCGCACGTGGGGGCCGGGCGTCGGCGCGTGGTCGCGCAGGGTGCCCAGCAGCAGGCTCCGGTCCGGGAGCGACTCGGCCAGCCGCGCGAACAGCGCGAGCGTGGCCTGGTCGGCCCAGTGGAGGTCCTCGATGACCACGATCAGGGGCCGGACCGCGGCGACCGCGCCGAACAGCGCGACGACGTCGCCGAACAGCCGGAACTGCGCGAAGGCGTCCGCTTTCGGCAGGGCGTGGGCCTCGCGGGCGGGATCCGGCAGCAGGTCGCCGAGCGCGGCGGTCCAGTGTGCCCGGTCCTTGTCCGGCAGGGCCGCGACCAGGGCCTCGGCGATCTGCACCCAGGGCCACATCGACGGGGCGCCGTCTCCGTCGTGGCAGCGTCCCCAGAGGGTGAGGGCGCCGTTCGCGGCGGCCTCGTCGGTCAGTTCGGCCAGCAGCCGGCTCTTGCCCACCCCGGGCGGGCCCTCGACGAGGACGATCTGGCCTCCGGCGTGACCGGCCGAGCCGACGGCCTGACGCAGGAGGGTGAGCTCCTCCTGCCTGCCCACGATCCGATCGGCCCGGGTGTCGGCGGGTTCCGGCGTCGCAGACGGCGCGTGGACGGCCCCGCCCTGCCCCAGCACGTGCCGGTGCGCCTCGCGGAGCGCCGGGCCGGGATCGACGCCCAGCTCGCCGGCCAGCCGTGCGCGCACCGTGTCGAACACCGACAGGGCCTCCGCCTGCTGTCCCGAGGCCGCCAGCGTGGTCATGAGCGTCGCCTGGACGGTCTCGTCGACGGGCGCGATCCACGCCGCCAGGCGCAGGGGTTGCAGGATGCGTCGGGCGTGGCCGTGCGGCACGAGGGCGTGAGCGGCCTCGACGCAGGCGTGGAGCAGTTCACGGTTGACCGAGGCGAAGAGCGGATAGGCGGCGGTGGTGAGGTCCAGCCCGTCACCGGCGGAGCCGCGCCAGCGTGACAGCGCGTCCTCGTAGGCGTCGGCCGCGTCCTCGATCCGACCGACGTTCATCGCCGCGCGGGCGACGCCGAGGAGCCGGCGGAACTCGGCCAGGTCGAGGGTCACCCGGCTGTCGTCGAACTGGTAGCCGCCGCCGCGGCGGTGGAGGTAGGAGCCGGGCGAGCGCGCGGGCACGTCGGGTTCGAGCAGCCGCCGCAGCGCCCCGACGTACTTCTGGACGATGTTCATCGCCGACGTCGGCAGGTTGTCGTCCCAGACGAGGTCGAGGAGCTCGGCGGAGGTGACCGGCCGGCCCGCCCGCATCAGCAGGAGGGCCAGCAGGTAGGTCTGCTGGCGCGGCCCGGTGTCGACCTCGACGCCGTCACGCCATATGCGCAGCGGACCGAGGATCTGCGCGGTCAGCGGGCCGGAAGCGTCCGGGGCGGGGTTCGGCCGCATCGTCAGGTCGCCTCTCCTTCCTGGTCCAGATCGGCGATGAGTTGCCCGGCGCGGTGGGCGAACAGGATCGCCTCACGTTCGACGGCCAGCGTCCGGACCCGTTCGGCGGCGGCCCGCACGTCGGCCGGGGGTGCGCCCCGCGCCCGGAGCAGGCGCGCCCGCAGCAGGAGCAGCAGGCCTTCGCCGTCCCGCTCCCCATAGGCGTCGAGCACCAGATCGGCCCGGTCGAGGGCGTGCGCGGCCTCGTCGAGGCGGCCGGCCGCCAGCCACATCTCACCGAGCAGCCCGCACCAGGTGGCCAGCACCGAGCGCGGCGGGTCGGACAGGGTGGTGGCGATGATCGATCCTGCCTCCTCGGCGGCCCCGGCCGGGTCGTGGCCGAGCATCGCCCGCGCCCAGCAGCGCGCCAGCCGCTGGTAGCTGCCGAAGAAGCCGAAGTGGAAGTGGGGGTCCAGCGCGATGCCGCGCTCGGCCGCGCGGGCCGCCCATTCCGGGTCGCCCGCCTGCGCCGCCAAGGTGACCGCGAAGGCCGACCAGACCGTGAGCGCGTAGCGGTCGTCGCCGGCGGCGGTCTCCAGCCGGTCGAACATCGCGCGGGCGTGGACGACGTCGCCGCGCAGCCCGGTCATCAGGGCGAGCATCAGCGGGGAGAGGCTCTGCAGGTCGTGCCGGAGCGGATCGTCGTCGCGGTGCGCCAGGTCGTCGCGCATGGCCGAGGTCGACCGGATGAGGTAGCGGTAGGCCTGCCCGATGTTGCCGGTGGCCCATTGGTGGATGCCCCAGGCGTGCAGCCCGTGGGCGCGCACGATCGGGTCGGCGGACGCCTGGCCCTGGACGAGCAGCCGGAGCGCCAGCGGGCCCGACCGGTCGAGCTGGAGCCCTTGGCCGTGGGCGGCCCAGCGGGAGAACAGGAAGTCGGTGGCCTGCCGTTCGTGGCCGAGGTCGCGGGCGAGGTTCTCGGCGCGTTCGAGCACCTCGGGCGCCGACCCGGCATACCCGGCCCGCATGCCGTCGACCGCGGTCAGCATCGACAGAGCCGTCAGCTCGGGCTCGGCCAGCCCCGCCGCCTGGGCGACCTCGGCCGCCGCGCGTAACTGCCGGGAGGCGGCGTCGAGCGCGGACTTGCCGCCCGCGCACCGGCCGGCGCGGATCAGCGCGTCCACCGTCCGGGCGGGGTCGGCCAGCGGACCGGCGGCCCTCAGGTGGTGCGCCAGTTGTTCGACGGTCGAGTCGTCGTCCGGGCACCCGCTGTCGAGCGCGTCGGCCACCCGCAGGTGCAGCCGGGCCAGCCGCGCCTGGGGCGTGAGGTCGGAGACCGACTCGCGGACCAGGTCGTGCGCGAAGCGGACCGCACGTGGATCACCCGGCTGAGGTTCGAGCAGGCCGAGCCTCTCCAGCGGTTCGAGACCCTCCAGGCAGGCCCGCGTCTCCAGCCGCGCGGCCTTGGCCAGCAGCGCCAGATCGGTGTCGCGGCCGATGAGCGCGGCGACCTGCAACAGGTCCAGAGCGGCGGCGCTCAGGCCGGAGATCCGGTCTTCGACGATGTCGCGCACCGAGGAGGGCACCCCCTCGCCGAGCGCGCCTGCCCCGCTCACCTGCCGGGACAGCTCCCGGACGAAGAACACGTTCCCGGCGGTACGGGCGTGCACGGCGGTGACGACCTCGGGGGCGGGATCGCGGCCGCTCTCCTGGCGGATCAGCTCGGCCACCTCGTCCTGGCCGAACGGGCTCAGCCGGATCCTGCGGTGGGCGGTCAGCCGGCTCGCCGCGGCCAGCGTCCTGACCAGCTCCCGACCGGGCGCCGGCGCGCGGTCACGCAGCGCGCCGGCGACCACGACGCCGGACGGCAGCCACTCGGCCAGATGCCGGAACAGTTCCAGCGACGCGAGGTCGGCCCACTGGAGGTCGTCGACGACGAGCACCACCGGCCGCCCGTCCGCGACCTGCCCGATGAGGGCGACCGCCTGCTCGAACAGGCGGAACCGGGTGCCGCTGTCAGCCGGTCAGGGGCCGGGTGCCACGAGACGGCCCAGCTCACCGGCCTGCCACTCGGCCTGCGCCACGGCCGGGAGACTCGCGAGTGCCGCGCCGATCACCTCCAGCCAGGGCCACATCGAGGGCGTGCCGTCCCCCGGCAGGCAGTTCCCCCACAGGACCAGGGCGCCGCGCTGCTCGGCCTCGGCGCACGCCTCGCCCAGCAGCCGGGTCTTGCCCACCCCCGGCTCGCCCTCCACGACGACCAGCCCGGTGCCCTCGGCGAACATCCGGCGCAGCAGCGTGAGTTCCCGCCCGCGCCCGACCAGGTCGTGCACGGGTCCCAGCACCTCGCGGTGGGCGCCCAGCAGTGCCGGTCCGGGATGGACGCCGAGCTCGTCGGCCAGGCGGGCCCGGATCGCCCGGAACACCGTGACGGCCTCCGCCCGCTGCCCGGCGGCGGCCAGCGCGGAGATGAGGCTCGCCTGGACGTGTTCGTCCAGCGGCGCCATCCGGGCGGCCAGGTGCAGCGGAGGGAGGAGCTGCGCGATGCGGCCCTGTCTGACCGCGAGCCGGGTCGCGGTCACGCAGGCGTCGATGAACTCGTCGTCCGGCGTCGTGAACGGGGAGACGTCCTCCCGCCAGCTCGCCAGCGCCTCCACGTATCGGTCGAGCGCCAGGTCAGGTCGCTGCTCCGTGCGCGCCGCCCGAACCAGTTCCCGGAACGTCACACCGTCAAGAATCCCAGGATCGGCCGAACCGGATCAAGCGGACTTGACCGGCGAAGAAGGCAAACGCGAAAGTAGTCAGGGTGACTTCCCTGTCGGGTGGGAACTGGCGTGGATAGCTCCGTGCCGTCGGCTCGTGGCGAGCTGCGCCTGCAGATTCTCGGTCCGTTGCGGGTGTGGCGTGACCACGTCGAACTGGACACCGGGCCCCGGCAGCAGACCCACCTGCTCGCGCTGCTCCTCGCCCGCGCGGGCCGGCCGGTCAGCACGAACGAGCTGATCGAGCTGATCTGGGGCTCCGACGTTCCGGCCTCGGCGCTCAACATCCTCCAGAAGTACGTCAGCGCGCTCCGCCGGGTCCTGGAACCGGCGCTGCCGACCCGCGAACCCGGCCGGTATCTGCAGCGGCGCGGCAGCAGCTACCTGTTCGCCGCCGACCCCGGCATGGTGGACGTCGTCACCTTCCGGGAGCTCGTCGAGACGGCCAGGGCCCGCCTGGTGGAGAAGCGCTTCGACGAGGCGCTCGACTCCTACGTGGAGGCGCTGCGGCTCTGGCCCGGCGCTGCTCGCCGCTCACCGGCGGCTGGTGAGCCCGGCCGGCCACCCGCCCACCCCGCCGCGCGCCGAGAGGACGACCTCCACGAGTGGTCTGGTCGGCCGATCCGACGAGCTCGCGGTGCTGCGGCAGGCGGTCGGGTCGGCGCTCGACGGCGGCACGGGGCTGGTCGTCGTCGAAGGCGAACCCGGCGCGGGCAAGACCCGGCTCGTCGAGGAGGCCTGCGCCGAGGGACGCCGCCGGGGCGCGTCGGTCGTCTGGGGCCGCTGCCTGGAAGGGGACGGCACGCCGACGATGTGGCCGTGGGTGCAGGTGGTCGGCGCGGTCCTCGACGGGCTGCCCGACGCCGATCGGCGGAAGTGGCACGCCGGCGAACTCGGCCGCCTGGCCGGGCCGCACGGCGGCGTTCCGGCGACACCGGTGCTCCCCGACAGCGGCGCCCAGTTCCGCCTCTTCGAGCAGGCCGTCGCGCTCGTCGGCGCGGTGTCGGCGCTGCGGCCCGTGGTGCTCGTCGTCGACGATCTGCAGTGGGCCGACGCCGCCTCGCTGGACCTGTTCAGTCACCTGGCCGCCCGGCTGCCGGAAGGCGCCGTGGTCATCGGGGTGCTCCGCGACCGCGCGCCCCTCCCCGGCCCGGAGCTGGCCCGGATGCTCGCCGCGGCGAGCAGGGTGTCCCGGCACCGCCGGATCCGGCTGGGCCCGCTCGGCCCGTCCGAGGTGGCCGAGCTGGTCCGCCGCGAGACCGGCCAGACTCCCGGGCCGGACACCGCTCAGGGCATCTACGCGCGTACCGCCGGAAACCCCTTCTTCGTACGGGAGCTGTCCCGGCTCCTCGCCGACGGCGGTGTCCTCACCGAGGACGCCCTGACCCGGGTCGGGCTGCCCGCCACCGTGCGCGACGTGGTCCACAACCGGATGGCCGACCTCGACGACGACGCGACGGACCTGCTCCAGATCGCCGCCCTCATCGGCCGGGACGTCGACCTCGCCCTGCTCGCCCGCGCCGCCGGGATCGACGGCCCGACCTGCCTCGACCGGCTGGAACCGCTGGAGGCGCTCGGCCTGCTCGGCCCCGCGCCCGACGACCCGTACGCGAACCGCTTCCCGCACGACCTGGTCCGCGAGTCGGTCGTCGAGATCACCCCACGGGGACGGGCCACCCAGACGCACCTGCGCATCGCCGACGCGCTGGAACACCCCGCCCAGGACGACGAGCCGCTGGCCGAACGCCTCGCCTACCACCTGTCGGCGGCCGGCCCGCTCGCCGACCCGGCCCGGACCGTGCGCGCGCTGATGCGCGCGGGCCGTCACGCGGCGAACAAGTCGGCCTACGAGGCCGCCGAGCGGCAACTGCGGTCAGCCGCGCAGCTGGCCAGGACGACCGGCCTGGCGGAGCTGGAGCTGTCGGCCCTGTCGCAGCTCACCGTGGTCGTCGGGCGGTCGGGATACGTGGGGCTGGCACGCGAGCCGCTGGAGCGGGCCGAACAGCTGGCCCGCGAGCTCGGCCGCGAACGGGAGGCCACCGGTTTCCTGCTGTCGCTCTGGGTCTCCTACTCCCAGGGCCTCCAGCTCGACCGCGCCGGCCAGCTGGCCCGCCGCCTGCTCGACCAGGGTGAGGCGTCCGGCGACCCGACCCTGCGCGTCTACGGCTGGAACGCGTGGGGCTTCCACCAGTGGGACATCGGCAACATCGGTGAGGCGTTCCGCTACCTGACCCGGGCCGACCCGGCCGTGCTGGCCGAGATGGCGCAGAGCGAGCGCGACCCGCTCAGGCGCGACCTGTGGCTGCTCTGGCCCGTGATGCACGCGCTGATGACCGCGCTGCACGGCGACCTCGACACGGCACGGGCGCTGCTGGACACGATGGAGGCCGACGCCGGCGACGACCCTTATGTGATCACCGTCTGGGGCTCCTTCGCCGTGACGGTCGCGGCGCTGGCCGGTGACCCGGTGTGGGCGCTGCGCGCGGCCGAGCGGGGGATCGCGCTGGACCCCGACTTCTCCTTCGTCTGGCTCGGCAGCTACCAGCGGCTGGCCCGGTGCTGGGCACGTGCGGTGACCGGCGACGACCCGGCCGGAGCCGCGGCGGAGGCACAGCGGCTCATCGCCGTGGCGCTGGCCGACCCGCCGCGTTCGGGCCTGGCCACCTGGTCGGCGCTGCTCGGCGAGATGTGGCTGGCCGCCGGGAGGCCGGACGAGGCCGCCGCGGCCCTCGACCGGGCCGACTCCCACCTCGACACGTACGGCCAGCGCTACGCGGAAGGCCTCGTGCTCCTGGTCCGGGCACAGTTGCTACGGGCGACCGGCGCTCCTCCCGCCGACGTCAGGGCGGCGGCCGAACGGGCCCGCACGCTCGCCGTCGAACGCGAGGCGCACCTGTTCGCCCATCGCGCGGAGCGCCTGCTCGCCGACCTGGCGAACCGGCCCCTTCACGCGTGAGCGGCGATCCGGGCGAGCACGGCCTCATCACCGGCGTCGCCCAGCAGCCGATTGCCGAGCCGGAGCAGGTGGTCGGCGGTCAGCCGGTAGGGCGCCGGGGACCGCCCCGACTGGGCGGCCTGCTCGGGGAGTCCCTCGTCGTGCCACTCCACGGTCCAGCCGGGCCACCGTCGGGCCGGGTGTTCCAGGTCCCCGCGTCGTGGGGTGGGCCAGGCCCGGATGCGCCGGGTCCGGGCGTCGACGAAGACGCCCTCCCCGGCGCACAGTTCGTGGGGGAGCGGGTGACCGGTCTGGTCGGCCAGCGCCGCGAGGAGGCCGGGGCCCACGTCGAGGGCGGCGGCGACGGGGATGTCCCGGCCGCAGCTGAAGTCGCGGAGGGCGCCGTCGGGGAAACGTACGGTCAGGACTGTTTCGGCGTGGGGGCCGCCGAGGTCGGGGGGCGAGTCGGTGAGGTCCACCGAACGCCGGTAGTCCTCGGTGGTCACCGGCTGGTTGAAGACCGTGTACGCCACGCCGAGTCCCGCGACCACGTCGGCGGCGGTCAGCGCGGGCCGGTGGGGTGACCGGTCGCCGACCACGTTCTCCGGGTTCACCCTGAGGTGATCGACGAGATCCGCTTGGTCACGGGTGGCCCAGCGCACCTGCCAGCCGGGCCAGCGCTCCCGCAGCACGGCCAGGTACGCCCGCCGGAAGCCGAGGCTCTCCCGGGCGGGGCCGTGGTCGGTGTGCAGCAGCAGCAGCCTGGCGTCGTAGTCGGCCAGGATCGCCCCCTCGCACCACGTGTCGTCGGTGAGCGTGTCGCGGGTGTCCAGGCCACCGGCGTGGCCCGCGAACTCCCGCGGTCCGAGCAGGGCGTGCACGGCGGTGCTGAGCGCACCGAACTGGGAGTGGTGGATCGAGACGCGGCCCGACTCCACGATCACGTAGTTCGCCCGATGCCCCATGGCACCAGTATGTGAGCGCCGGGCCGTCAGGCGGTGAGCGCGCCGACCGCCGCGAACAGATAGAGGCAGCCGCCGATCGACACCGCCACGCCCGCGACGGCGGGGAGCCAGGCGGCCACCGCGGCGGCCGGTGACCAGCGGTGCGCGCGGCCGGCCAGCAGGCCGCCGCCCTTGATCGTCACGACGCCGACGGCGGTCAGAGTGGCCGCCATGCCGACCCCGAAGGCGATCACCAGGATGACGGCGTCCAGCGCCCGTCCGGTGAGCAGGCCGCTGACCAGCACGATGAACGCCGACGGCGAGGGCAGCAGGCCGCCCGACAGGGCGAGCGCGACCAGCCCGCGCCGCGACCACGGATCGGTCGGCGACTCCGCTTCGGTTCCTGGATGGCCGTGCCCGTGGCCATGACCGTGGCCGTGCCCATGTCCGTGGCCGTGCCCGTAGGCGGTGACGCTTCTCCGTTCGCGCAGGTGGCGGTGGACGAGGTGGGCGCCGACGCCGATCACGACCAGCCCGGCGAGGACCTGGAGCCAGGCGGTGATGCTCCTGGTGCCCAGACCGGCGACGTCGCTGAGTCCCACCCAGGCGAGCGCCAGGACCAGGACCGAGAAGGTGTGCATGACCGCCACGATCACGCCGAGCCGCACCGCGTCCCGGTAGCGGCCCCGGGTGCCGATCAGGTAGGCGGCGGTGATGCTCTTGCCATGTCCGGGGGCCACCGCGTGGACCACGCCGACGCCCAGCGCGACCGCCAGGACCAGCCAGAACGCCGCGCCGCCGTCGAACATCGCGATCAGGCGGCTGTCCGGTCCGCCCATCTCGTTCACGCCTGGCCGCCCTTCCGGCGGCGTACCCGCAGCACCACGAGGACCCCGGCGGCCGCGGCGGCGGTGCCGGCGGCGACGGTGGTGACGGCCGCCGTCGGGCCGCCGCCGGAGGCGGTGAAGCGGATCCGGGTGGTCTTCCGCTGCGCGGTGTAGAGCGTCTGGGCCGGGGTGGCGGGGGTCTCGGAGGTCAGCATGGTGCGGTAGTTCTCGTCGAGGTCGGTGAGGGCGTTCACCGTGACGTCGAGGTCTACGGCCGGGTAGGGGCAGTCGAAGGTGAGCCGGGCGCCCTGGGCGAGCACCTGCTCCAGCGACTCCAGTTCGCCGGGGCACGGCGTGCCGCCCTGCGCGACGGTGATGCGGCCGAGCAGGTAGTCCCGGACGGCCGTGGACCGCTGAAGTTTCTGCTCGCCGGTGAGGTCGGTGGACACCGGCCCGGTGACCGGGTTCTCGAACGCGCCGAGCGACTGGCCGAGCGCGACCCAGTCGTCCTCGGCGGCCAGCCAGGCGATGGCCACGCGCGAGCCGTCGACGCTGATCCGCGCCGTCGACGGCGGGCCGAAGGGGTGAGCGGCGGCGGGCGCCACCGGCACGGCGGCCACCGCCGCCCCGGCGAGCAGCGCGCCCGCCAGACGGGTACGGAAGGTCACGGGGTCTCCTGTCGGGCGGAGCCGGGCCGGCGGTAACGCGCCGGCCCGGTCCGGGTGCTACTTGACGGTGATCACCGGGCTGGTGATCTTCTGGGTGGCGCTCTCCAGGAGCACCCGGTAGGTGCTGTCCTTGTCGAGGTCGGCCGGCAGCGTGAACCCGTAGGTCAGCTTGCCCAGGGCGTCGGCGGTCTGGGTGCCGACGTAGGCGCGGCTGTCGACGGTGCCCTTGGTGCGGACGAGGTAGACCTTGACCTTCTCGGCGGGGTCGTAGCCGAACGCGGTGGCGGTGAGCTGCTCGCCCGGCTGGACGCTGGTCTTGTCCACGGTGACCTGCTCGCCGGTGTTGCCGGTGCCGAGCTCGGTGACGGTGCGCTCACCGGCGTCGTTCTTGCGGATCACGAAGCCGTCGTGGTGCTCGCCGTTGGCGTAGCGGGCCTCGAAGCGGATCTGGTCCTGGTCGACGTCGATCATCTGGTAGAGCTGCGTGTTCTCGCTGGTGCTGATCACCTCGGCGCCGTTGCCGGTCCAGTTCACGCCACCGTTGAGCTCGTACATCTTGCCGCCGGAGACCGACACCACGTACGAGACGCCGTTGTGCGTGGTCGCCGACTGGCGGGCGGACTTCAGGTTGCCGCGGCCGTAGGAGTGGTCGTGGCCCTGGAGCACCAGGTCGACGCCGTACTTCTCGAACAGCGGGGCCCACTGGGCGCGGACGACCGGGTTGTTGCGGGTGCCGGTGTTGGAGTAGACGGGGTGGTGGAAGGTCACCACGGTCCACTTGTTCGGGTTGTCCTTGAGCAGGCCCTCCAGCCACGCCGTCTGCTTGGTCATCAGCTCGGGGATGGACTGCACGTTGGTGTTCAGGCCGATGAACCGCACGCCCTGGTAGTCCACGTAGTACGCGGTCTTGGCGATGTTCTGGGCGCTCGGGTAGTCGGTCCAGGCCGGGCCGTTGTCCGGGTAGGGGAACTGCGGGACCCAGAACGACGACAGCGAGGTGCCGCTGTACTCGTGGTTACCGGTGATGGAGAGGTTGTTGACCTGGCTGTCGATGAAGCCGCCGGCCTTGAACCACTGGCCCCACTGCTCCTCGCTGTTGGCGGAGTCGATGAGGTCACCGGCGTTGACGATCATCTTCGCCTGCGGCCGGTCGGCGAACGCCTGGCGGAACACGCGGGGGAGGGCCGAGTCGATGTAGTTCTGCGCGTCGCCGTAGTAGATGAAGGAGAACGGCTGGAAACCGGCGGCGGCGGTGGTGAAGTCGTTCCACTCGGTCCAGTTGGTGCCGTCGCCGACGCGGTAGGTGTACCGGGTGGCGGGCTTCAGGCCGGTGAACTCGACGGTGTGGTAGGTCGAGGCGTACCCGAGGGTGGTGTTGACCGGGGTGCTCGACTGCGCCTTCACGTTGGTGACGGCGCCGGCGGCGGGGGCGACCTCGCCCAGCGCGCGAGGCGACTCCAGGATCTCGGCCTGGGCGAACTCGGCGGTGGTCTCGGCGCGCCAGGTGACCTTCTGCGACGAGGAGGGCGTCGTGGTCGGGGTGAGGATGACCCGGTCGGGCACCGGGGTGGGCTTGTGGATCTCGGCGGCGGGGAACTTCGGCGGTGCGGCGGCGCCGAACGCCATCGGGGTGAAGGCCAGACCGCCGACGAGCAGCGCGCTGGCGCCGATCACGGTCAGTTTGGCCTTCCGGGTCCGCAGGGACCAGGGTCGGGTGGCGTCACTCACGTCGAGCTTCACTCCTGAGTAAGGGGACTGCACCCCACCGAGGGAGCACGGGGGGATGTCCGAATCCACGCAGAATCGGTTGACCGGAGATCGGCCAGAACCTTGCCGCGACGTGAACTGACGATCTCCGCTGAGCCGTTGTGAGCAACGTCACCCCAGGTCAGGCTGGGGCAGCCGAGCCGTCATCCACCTGACACCCGGCGTTGGAGTGCTATTTCACATGATCCGCCAGCCTGAGCCGATGACTGCAGTCCGGTTCCGCATCCTGGCGATGGCGCCGGCCGTGCTGGCGCTCGGCACGCTCTTCGTCGTCCCTGTCCCGCCGGCCGTGGACAAGGGCGACGACTTCATGACGCCGGAGACGACCGGAGTGCTCAACCTGGAAGCGGGCGAGTGCTTCACCGATCCGGAGTACTCCCCGGCGGCGGGCGAGGAGATCGTCCTCTACACGCCCTGCGACCAGCACGCCGACAACCAGTCCTACGGTTTCGTGCATGCCGAGGACGGGACCTACGACCGCGCCGCGCTGGCCGAGTTCGGCTGGAGCAGCTGCAAGCGGGGGTTCGCGCACTACTGGCCGGGCGAGGCGGGGTCGGGGCTGGACTACTTCCCGATCCTGCCCACCGCCGAGACCTGGGCGGACGGCGACCGCGACGTCATGTGCGTGGTCTACGACCCCCGGGGCGAACTGGGCGGCTCGAAGCTGCCCCGGGCCTGATCCTCCTCGCCGGGACTTGCATCCGGTACCCGGGTACAGGCTTACCGTCGGGTCATGACCCACGACGCATGGGTGCCCGCCGCGTGCACCCTGCCGATCGCCGAGAGGCCGCTGCGGCTGGACGAGTTCGGCGGGCTGTTCGGCGAAGCGGTGACCTCGATGAGCAGGCCCCAAGCTGACCGGCTCAGGCTGGATCTCGTCTTCAGCCCGGAGACCGCCGCCCGGACCGCCGGCCTGATCACCCGGGAGAGCCGCTGCTGCTCCTTCTTCGCCTTCACCCTGACCGTCGCCGGGGGGAGTCTCGCGCTGGAGGTGGCGGTGCCGCCGGAGCGGATCCCTGTCCTGGACGCGCTGGAGGAGTCCGGGCGGGCCCGGACGTGAGGCCGTACCTGCGGAGCGGGGAGGTCGCCGAGCGGGCCGGGGTCAATCCGCAGACCCTGCGCTACTACGAGCGCCGGGGCCTGATCGCCGAACCCCGGCGCAGTCCCGGCGGGCACCGCGCGTACCCGCCGGAGACGGTCGCCCTGCTGAACGTGATCAAGGCGGCCCAGCGGCTCGGCTTCACCCTGGATGAGGTCGCCGACCTGATCGACACCGGGCGGCGCGGCCGTTCCACGCCCGATCTGCGGGCCCGCGCCGTGGCCAAGATCGCGGAGGTGGACGCGCGCATCGCCGACCTGACCACGGTCCGGGGCGCGCTCGACCAGGTGATCAGGGCGGGCTGCGACAGCCTGACCGACTGCACCTGCCCGGACTGCCCGCTGCCGCAGGCCGATCTCACCTGAGCTGCTCCGTGCCGTCGGCCGGGAGGCGCTCCGGCAGGCCCAGCGCGGGGAACCGGTCGGCGTGGAAGGTGAGGATCTCGGTGATCAGCCCGCCGGAGACGCGCAGGGCGTCGACCGTCAGCGGCAGGTACGCGCCCTCCCGCTCGCGCCAGTGGTAGAAGGCGACGGCGGGTTGCCGGTTCACGGCGGCGGGGACGGCGCGCAGGCCCGTCATCTCCGGGAAGCCGTCCTTTATCCAGTCGTTCACCACCGCTTCGCGGCCGACGCACAGGCCCGGGGTGGGCGGCATCGAGCAGCGGACGTCGTCGCGGAGCATCCCGGCGAGCGCGTCGACGTCGGTGGCCACGCTGGCGTCGGTGAAGCGGCGGACCAGGTCGCGGGTCGCGGCGTCTTCTTCACCGCCCGTCCAGTCCTGCCGTTCGGCGGGCAGGTGCTCGCGCATGCCGGCGCGGGCCCTTTGCAGGGCGCTGTTCACGGAGTTGACGGAGTCGCCGAGGAGCTCGGCGACGTCCTTGGCGGGCCAGCCGAGCACGTCGCGCAGGACCAGCACGGCCCTCGGGCGCGGTGCGAGGTGCTGGACCGCGATCAGGTAGGCCAGCTCGATCGTCTCCCGCGCGACGGCGACGGTCTCCGGCTCGTCGGCGTCCCCGGCGGGCAGCTCGTCGAGCAGCCGGTCGGGGTAGGGCTGGAGCCACGGCACCTCGCCGCCGGTCGCGGGCTGCGGGCGGAGCTTGGCGAGCAGGTCGAGGCAGGCGTTGGTGGCGATCCGGTAGAGCCAGGCCCGGAACGTCGACCTCCCCTCGAAGGTCTCCCGCCGCCGCCAGGCCCGCAGGAACGTCTCCTGCACGGTGTCCTCGGCGTCCTCGAACGATCCGAGCATCCGGTAGCAGTGGACGTGCAGCTCCCGGCGGTGCCGCTCGGCCAGCCCGGTGAACTCCAGCTCCTCCGACCGCGTGTCCGCACTCATCACGTCATCCTTTCTCGTCGGGTCCCTTCGTACATGTGACGGGTGCGGACGCGGGAACTCATCACTCGGGTCAGTTCACCTGGAAGACGGTGAGGACGGCGGCGTGGTCGGAGGTGGCGGTGTCCACCGTCTCGGAGGACACGACGGTGAGAGGGCCCCGGTAGTGGACGAAGTCGATGCGGTCCTGGGGTTCCGGCTCACCGGCGTGGGAGTCGTAGCCGTAGCCGCCGGTGAAGGTCGCGTAGACCGTGGACCAGGTGGTGCCCGGGTGGGTCGACGGGTTCGGGTGGGCCTGGCGGTAGGAGTCGGTGAGGCCCGCGCCGGCCGGGACCGTCGAGGTGGGCCACGGGACGGCGCCGTAGCCACAGCGGGAGTCGGCCGACGTCCAGTCGAGGTGGGAAGGGGCGTTGAAGTCGCCCGTCAGCAGGACCGGGGTGGTGGCCGAGGCGGCGAGATCGGCGGACATGGCCGTGACGATGCTGTTGATCTGTCCGGTACGACCTGAGCTCGACTCCCGCTTGAGCAGCTGCTGAACGGTCATCCGGCCGAAGCAGGCGTCGTACGGGCCGTAAGGGGTGTAGCCGAGGTGGGCGCTCCAGAGCCGGAGGGAGCGCGCGCCCAGATTGATCTTCGCGGCGACCGCGCTGCCCGCGACGGTCGGCGTGGTGCCGGTGATCGGATAGCGGCTGAGGACGGCGGTGTCGGAGTTCTGGAAGTACGACCAGCCGAGGGCCGTGGCGAGCGTCTGGGCGGCCGAGCCCTGGTTCTCCTGGATCCCGACCACGTCGACGTCGCGTTCGAGCAGGAACTTCAGCTGCTTCTCCAGCCCGCCGGCCACCTGGGTGCCGCCGTGCCAGAGGTTCCAGCTCACCGCCTTGACCTGCGGCACCAGCGGTCCCGACTGGACCCGGACGGTCACGGTCGCGGTGGCCGTACCGGACGAGGTGGTGGCCCTGATCCCCACGACGGCGTCGCCGGCGGCGGCCGGCGTCCCGCTGACGGCCCCCGAGGAGGAGACCGAGACCCAGGCCGGACCGGAGGTCTTGGCGAACGTGGCCCCCGGGACGAGCCCGCCGACCGTTGCCGCGTAGGCCGCGCCGACCTTGGCGTTGCGCAGGGTGAACGCGGAGGCGGGGAAGCGCGGTGCGGCGTCGCTGGTGATCCGCACCGGGACGGGCTGGGCCAGCCAGGTGTAGCCGTCGTTGTACAGGTAGTAGACGATGTAGTCGCCCGCGCTCAGCCCCGCCGTCGACAGGGCGGCCGAGCCGCTGGAGCCTGACGTGTAGACCCAGGTCAGCGAAGGACCGACATAGGCCTGGTTGACGGGCCCGTTGCCCGGGTTCCGGTAGAGGCCCACCCAGTTCTTGGCGTTGGGCCTGGTCGTGGTGTAACCGAACCGGATGTCGGACCCGGCCGTGACGGACGCCGACGTCACCGTCAGCGTCCCGTCGGCGGCGGCTCGGGCGGGGTGGACGGTCAGGGCGACGGCCAGGACGGCCAGCACCAGGGCGAGGAGGCGTCGCATGCGTGCTCCCAGGGGCGAGGATGGCGGGACGCCCGTGATCGTCCGCATCCGGCGTGCCCGCCACGTGACATCCGGGCCGCGCCGAGCCGAACCACGGCCCAACAGTGGGCGGCCTGCGGGCCAGGTGTCACCTCCTGACCAGGCTGTCCGCCGCCGCGAGGACGGCGTCCCTGGGCTCGCGCGGCCGCCAGCCCAGCACCCGCCGCGCCTTCTCGCCGGAGACCTTCCTCTCATGGTCGGCGGCGGCCCCGGCGTCCTCGAAGGGGACCTCCAGGAGGGCGGCGATCTCCGACACTCGGAGCGCCGGCCCGCCGGAGAGCAGGAACCGCTGTCCCGCCGCCTCCGGCGTGGTCATCGCCATGACGTGGGCCTCGGCGACGTCGCGCACGTCCACGATCGGTATCCACAGGTCGGGGAGACCGGCCGTCTTCCGGTCGAGGATCAGCTGGACGATGTGGTTGGCCCCGGAGACCTCCGCGCCCAACCGCGGTCCCATCACGGCGACCGGCAGCACGGTCACGAGTTCGGTCGAGCCGCCCTCGGCACCGATGAAGTCCCACGCCGCCCGCTCGGCCAGCGTCTTGCTCTTTCCGTAGGCGTCGATGCCCGGACCGTCCAGGACCGACCAGTCGTCCTCGGTGAAGACGTGGCCGGTCGGCGGGTGGCCCCAGCCGACGGCGTGGAAGGCCGAGGTGAGCACGACCCGCCTGACCCCGGCGTCGCGGGCGGCCCGCAGCACCCGGAGCGTGCCCTCGCGGGCGGGAACGATCAGGTCGTTCTCGTCGGTGACGGCTCCCGGGCGCACGGGAGAGGCCACGTGGAGCACGAAGTCGCAGCCGCTGACGGCCTCGGCCCATCCCTCGTCGCTCATGAGGTCGGCCTCGGCGAAGCTCAGGTCGTCGCTGTCGGTGAGCACCGTGCGGACGGCACTCTCTTTGGCCGGTGATCGCACGGTCGTACGGACCAGATAGCCCTGGTCGAGAAGGCGCAGAATGCAGTGCCCGGCGATGAAACCGGACCCGCCGGTGACGAGAACGCGTTGCTTGGTCATGGCCGTCACGTTCGTCCCGGCGCGGGGACGCAGCCAGGTCCCCCGCGACACTGGTAGTGACAGGGACAGTCAGGCGCCCGGCGGCCGACATTAGCGTGGAGACATGACCGACGAGCCGAACCTGCTGGGCGAGTACCTCCGCGCCCGGCGCGAACTCGTGACCCCTGAGCAGGTCGGCATCCCCGTCCTGGGCACGCGGCGGGTGCCGGGTCTGCGGCGCGAGGAGGTCGCGATGCTGGCGGGCATCAGCGCCGAGTACTACCTGCGGCTGGAGCAGGGGCGCGACCGGCGGCCGTCGGCGCAGGTGCTGACGTCCATCGCCCGGGTCCTCCAGCTCGACGACGACAGCTACCTGCTGAGTCTCGCCGAGGACCGGCCGAAGCGGGCCCGGCGGCGGGCTAGGAGGGAGACCGTCCCGCCGAGCACCGCGCGGCTGGTGGCGGCGCTGCCGTTCCCCGCGTTCGTCGAGGGCCGCTGTCTCGACGTGCTCGCCGCCAACGCGCTCGCGGCGGCCCTGTCACCCCGGCTGACGGTGGGGGGCAACCGGCTGCGGGACGTCTTCCTCGACCCCGCCGAGCAGGCGCTGTTCCCCGACTGGGAGCGCGCGGCGGCCTCTCTCGTGGCGGGGTTCCGGCAGTCGGTCGGCAGTGACATCGACGATCCCCGGTTCATCGAGCTCGTCGGCGAGCTCTCCCTGGCCAGCCCGCACTTCCGGCAGTTGTGGGCACGTCACGACGTCGCGGAGCGCCTCGGCGCGACCCTCAGCTTCAACCATCCCCAGGTCGGCGAGCTCCGCCTCGACCGCGAGAAGCTCGCCGTCAGCGGGACCGACGGGATCATGCTCGTCGTCTACCACCCCGAACCCGGCACCGGCAGCGCCGAGAAACTCGCCCTGCTCGCCTCCGCCACGATCTCGGTTGACGTTCCTCTTGCCTGACCGCTATTCATTACCTAGCCGTTAGGGGTGATGAATGCAGGACGCGATTCTGGCGATGCTCGCCAAGGAGCCGTCACACGGCTATGACCTGGGCCTTCGGCTTCGGCGGGCCCTCGGTCCGATGGGCGGGTCGATGAACGCCGGTCAGGTCTACGTCACCCTCGCGCGGCTGGAGAAGGCCGGTCTGGTCGTCGGCGAACGGGCCGAAGGGCTCCCGGCCAAGCCCGACCGCAAGGTCTACGCGCTGACCCAGGCCGGGCAGGAGCGGGTGGCCGCCTGGCTCACCGAGGTCGACTGGCCCAAGCCCGACCTGGTGGAGTTCCACCTCAAGCTCGCCGCGGCGAGCGCGTCCAGGCTCGCCGACCCGGTGGAGCTGGTGGGGGCGCAGCGGCGCGAGCTGATGCGGCGGCTGCACGAGACGCAGCGGGCGGTGCTGGCCGAGCCCGAGGGGTCGACGGGCGGGCTGCTGCTCGAAGGGGCCGCGCTGCGGCTGGAGGCCGATCTGCGCTGGCTGGAGGCCTGCGAGCGGGTCTGGATCAAGGAATCGAAATGAACGTGCTGCAGGTGCGCGGGCTGGCCAAGCGGCACGGCCGCGAGCAGACCCTGGTCCGGGCGGTCGACGGGGTCGATCTCGACGTCCCGGCCGGGCAGACGCTGGCCGTGATGGGCCCCAGCGGGTGTGGGAAGTCGACGTTGCTGCATCTGCTCGGTGGCCTGGAGCGGCCCAGCGACGGGCAGGTGTGGCTGGACGGCCAGCGCCTCGACAACGCCGGCGAACGGGCCCTGGCCCGGCTGCGGCGGCGGGCGGTGGGGTTCGTCTTCCAGTCGTTCCACCTGGTGGAGGAGCTGTCGGCGGCGGAGAACGTGGAGCTGCCGATCCTGCTGGCCGGAGGTTCGCCGCGGACGGCCAGGCGGCGGGCCCAGCTGCTCCTAGAGCAGGTCGGGCTGGCCCACCGGGCCCGCCAGCTGCCCTGGAAGCTGTCGGGCGGGGAGCGGCAGCGGGTGGCGGTCGCCCGGGCGCTGGCCAACGAGCCGCTGGTGGTGCTGGCCGACGAGCCGACCGGCAACCTCGACACGGCGGCGACCAACGAGGTCCTGCGGCTGTTCGGCCAGTTGCGGGCCCAGGGGCAGACCCTCGTGATGGTCACCCACGACGGGAGGGTCGCGGCCACCGCCGACCGGCTGATCTCGATGCGCGACGGGATGTTCGTCGAGGACACCTGGCTCGCGTCGTGACGGGCCGGATCCTGCTCGTTCTCCGTCTCGTGGCAGGGGACGTGCGGCGGCATCCCGGGCCGGCGGCGATGCTCGTGCTGTCAGTGGCCGTCGCGACGGCCGTGCTCAGCCTGGGGATGTCGCTGCCGGGGGCGACCGAGCGGCTCTACCTGCAGACCCGGGCCGCGACGGCGGGGCCCGACGTGGTGGCGCTGGCGCCCGGCGACGACGAGGCCGCGACCTCGGTGCTGACGTCGCTGGCGAACGCCCCCGGGGTGGTGGGGCTCAGCCGGACGTACCGGCAGTTCTTCGCGACCCTCACCCGGCGCGGGGGCGGCGAGGCGCGGGCGATCGTGCTGGGGGCCGATCGGAGACCCGGGCCGATCGACCGGCCGCTGGTGACCTCGGGCCGGTGGGTGCGTCCGGGCGGGGTCGTGGTCGAGAAGGGGTTCGCCGGGGCGCTCGGCGTGCACGTCGGCGACGGCGTCACCATCGCGGGTCGGTCCTACCCCGTGGTGGGGATCGCGGTGACCGCCGCCCGCACCGTCTATCCGTGGGCGGCGATGGGCGGGCCGGGCGGCGGGCCCGGTGACGGCTCCGGCCTGGTCTGGATGGACGAACCCGACACCCGGCCGCTGGCCGCCACCGACCTGCCCCGGACCTCGCTCGTCTACCTGCGGATGCGCGACCCGGGAGACACCGCGAAGTACATGGCGACCTACCACGACACCCCCAACTCGGCCGGTGGGCGCGTCGGCGACTCGGCGGCCCGGGTGAACTCGTTCACCTGGCAGTTCATGATCGGCCAGAACGGCGTCTACCTCCGCGACAGCCAGCCGATCATGATCATCGGCGGCTGGCTGCTCAGTTTCCTGGCCGTCGCGGGCATGACCACGCTGGCCGCCGGCCGGGCCGCCGGGCAGACCCGCCGGGTCGGGCTGCTCAAGGTCGTCGGGGCCACCCCTGGCCTCATCGGCGCGGTGCTGCTGACCGAATACCTGGCCCTGGCCCTGTTCGCCGACGCCCTGGGGCTGGCCGTCGCCCACGTGGCCGCGCCCGCGATCATCAACCCCAGCGGCAGCCTCCTCATGACCGCCGCCGGACCGGACGGCCCGGTCGTCGCGATGACGACCGTCATCGCCGTGGGGGTGGCGCTGCTGACCGCCCTCGGCCCCGCCGTGCGGGCCCTGCGCACCGACGCCGTGACCACGCTCTCACCCGCCGTCCGGCGGCCGGAGTACCTGGTCCTGCTGACCCGGGTGGCGGCGCTGCTGCCGATCCCGCTGCTGCTCGGGCTCCGCCTCATCGCCCGCCGCCCCGGCCGGGCGATCCTGCACGCCTGCGGCACCGCCGCCACGTCCATCGGCATCACGGTCCTGCTCCTCGTGTACGCGCAGCCCGAGCAGGGCTGGGACCTGGGCGGGGTCACCATGGCCGACCTGATGAACGACCAGACCCGCCACATGCTGCTGGCCGTCACCGTCGCCATGCTGACCCTGGCGCTGGTGAACACGGTCACGATGGCCTGGACCACGGCCAAGGAGTCGCAGGCCACCATGGCCATCGCCCGGACACTGGGGGCCACCCCCGGTCAGATCGCCGCGGGCCTGTCCACCGCGCAACTCCTGCCGACCCTGCCGGGCGCGCTGGCCGGGATCCCGTTCGGCATGTTCCTCCAGTGGTTCTTCGGCCCCGACGAGCCCTTCGCCCTCTCGGCCGGCTGGCTGCTGCTGATCCCGCTGCCCCTCCTGCTGGCCACGGCCCTCGTGACCGCTCTGCCCGCCCGCCTGTCGTCCCGCAGATCGGTGGCCGAGACCCTCAACACCGAGACGGCGTGAGCGCCGCTCAGGTGGGGAACAGGTCCCGGTTCGCGGTCACGTACTGCTCTACGGTCTGGGGTGGTTTGCCGGTGATGCGTTCGATGGTGTCGTCGGTGCCCTCGAAGACGCCGTCGCGGTAGTCGAGGGCGACCGCCGACAGGTGCTGAATCAGGTGTTCCGGGCGGCCCTGGGCTCTGAGGATCTCGGCGTAGGTGTCGGTGTCGACGGGGTCGTAGCGGACCGGGAGGCCCAAGGTCTCCGACATGGCGGCGGCGATCTCGTGGTGGTCCATCTCGACCGGGCCGTGGAGCTTGTAGGTCTGGCCGACGTGCCCGGTCGGGTTCGCCAGGATGGCGGCGATCAGGCGGGCCTGGTCGGTGGCGGCGATGGGGGCGTGGCGGCCGTCGCCGAAGGGGAGGCGGAGGAGGCCGGCGCCGTCGGCGTACTGCCAGTTGGTGGGGAGCCACTCGGCGAAGAAGGTGGGGCGCAGGTGGACGGCGCCGACCGGGGACCAGTCGAAGACGCGTTCGGCGAGCCAGTGCTGGCGGGCGGCGTCGCTGTGGGCGGTGCGGCGGGCGGAGATCTGCGACATGTTGACCACGACGTCGAGGCCCGTCTCGTCGCCGGCCTGGGCGAAGATCGTGGTCGCCTCGATGAGGCCGGGGCGGATCGGGTAGACGAAGTAGGCCCGGCGGACGTCAGCCAGGGCGTCGCCGACCGCGTCGATGTCGAGCAGGTCGCCGGTGGCGATCTCCGCGCCCAAGGCGGCGAGCCTCGTCGATCTCTCGTCCTCCCGGTGGACGAGGGCGCGGACCGGCAGGCGCTGCTCCAGGAGGTCGAGGACCACTTCGGCGCCCGTCTTCCCCGTCGCGCCGGTGACCAGAATCGGGTTGCGCATCACGTCTCCCCACGTCAACACCACTCTAGGACCGGTGTTCCGCCTGGCCGGATGCGGGGTGACCGATGGCCATTCCTTGATCACCAGGCGTGTTTACTGTCGTCATGGTCTTGGCTGAGGTGTTGTTCGGGGATCGGTACGCGGACGTGCACGCCCCCTGGCGGGCTCTGTTCGCCGGGTTCGATCCGGGTGAGCTCGCCGGGCTGGGCTACGAGGATCGGATCGCGGCCACCTATGAGTGGCTGCGGATCGTCGACCAGCACGTACCGGACGTGGAGAAGCTCGTCTGCGACCCGGAGGGCCTGGCGGCGCTGCACGAGTGGGCGGCGCCGATCGACGGAGGGCTGGCCACGGTCGCCGGGATCCACTACAACCTGTTCCTCGGCAGCCTCCTCGACCACGGCCGGGAGGTCGGCCAGCTGGGCCGGGCCGGGACCTTCCTGTGCACGGAGATCGGCCACGGCAACAACGCCGCCCGCATGGGCACCACGGCGACCCGCGACGGCGACGGCTTCCTGCTGCACACGCCCGACGTCGCGGCGACCAAGTTCATGCCGAACACCAGCGCCATCGGCGGCCCGAAGACGGCCGTGGTGGCGGCCCGGCTGATCGACGGCGCGACCGACCAGGGGGTGTTCCTGTTCGTCGTCCCGCTGGACGCCCCCGGGGTGACGGTCGAGCTGCTCCAGCCGAAGACGGGGCCGGCGGTCGACCACTGCCTCACCACGTTCGACCAGGTCAGGCTCGGCCGAGAGGCCCTCCTGGAGGGGCCGCACGGCGCGATCGGCGCCGACGGGGTGTTCGCCAGCCCGATCGGGAACCGGCGGCGGCGGATGCTCCACTCGATCGGCCGGGTCACCACCGGGAAGCTGTGCATGAGCGGCTGCGCGGTCGGGGCGCTGCGGCAGGTGCTCGCGCTGGCGGTCCGATATGCGCACATCCGCCAGGTCGCCGCGCTGACCGGCGGGAACGGCGCGAGCGTGCCGGCCTGGGCCTACCGCAGCCACCACGCGCCGCTGCTCGACGGGCTGGCCACCGCCTACGCCGCCACGCTGCTCCACCGCGCCGCCGTGGCGGACCCGGCCGACGGGACCAGGGCCGCCCTCACCAAGGCCTGGACGACCTGGCAGGGACGCCAGGCGATCATCGAGGCCCGGGAGCGCTGCGGCGCGCACGGCCTGTTCGACGCCAACGGCATCGCCCCCGCCATGACCGCCTTCGAAGGGCTGATCACGGCCGAGGGGGACAACCTCGCCATCATGGTGAAGGCCGCCGGGGAGCTGCTGCTGAACGGCGAGGACCCCGGCCCCGACCCCGATCACCTCCAGAACGGCCTCGTCCGGATCGAGAGGATCTGGCGGGACCGGGCGCGGACCGCGCTCCGGGCCAAGGGCCGCAGCGGGCCGCTCGACCGGTGGAACCACACCGTCACGGCCGCCCTCCGCCACACCGAGGCCATGGCCGGGCGGATGGCGGCGGGGGAACTGCTGGCCGCCGCCCGCCGGACCGACTCGGGTCTGCTGCACGCCCTCCACCGGCTGCTGGCGCTGCGGCTCCTGGAACCCGCCACGGGCGACCTGCTCGCGGCGGGCCGTCTGACGGCGGCCGAGGTCGAGGCGCTTCCCGCCCTGCGGGACGAGACCTACGCCGAGCTCGCGCCGCACGCGCTCACCCTGGTCGACGCGTTCATGATCCACGACGACGTGCTGGCCCGGCACCCGATCGCCGCCCCCGACGCCGCCGCCCACGCCCACCGCACCCTGGCCCTGTGCCGATGAACACTGTGCCGATGAACACTGTGCCGGTGAACGTGAGCGACGAGGAGCTGATGGCCGACCACTGGTGGTGGCGGCCCGGGTGGCGCGTCGGACGGCGCGGCTACGCCTGGCACCTGACCTTCCGGGACGCGCCCGAGGTCCACCGCATCGCCGAGGCCTACCGGCTGGGGCTCAAGGGCATCGCCGCGCTCGACCCGGTGCCCGACGCCTCGCTCCACCTGACCATGCAGCACGTCGGCTTCACCGACGAGATCCCCGAGGAGGACATGCGGGCCATGGTCAGCGCCGCCACCCGGCGGCTGGCGCTGCTGCCCGCGTTCGACGTCGTGATCGACCGGCCGGTGGTGACCCGGGAGGCGGTGCGCTGGGACGTCCTCCCGGCCGAGCCCGTGGCGGCCGTGCGGCTGGCGATCCGGCAGGCCATCGCCGAGGTGTGGCCCGCCGCGCCGGGGCGGGACGACGGGTTCGTGCCGCACATGTCGATCGCCTACAGCAACGCGGCGGTGCCCTACTCGACGGTCGCCGACGCGCTGGCGGCGGTGGTCGAGCCGCCGGCCGTCGTGCGGGTTGAGAACGCCGACCTGATCGTCCAGCACCGCGATCGGCGCATGTACGAATGGGAGCAGAACATCCCCGTCTGGCTGGCAACCGGCTGAGTCTTCTGGGGATATATGTCCTGATCAGGGCCGTCTGTTGGCTTCGTCCCGGGTACTACCCGTTTGGATCATCAAGCGGAGTGCGGGGGATGGATTCATGTCCGACGAGAGCAATCCGGTGGCCAGGGCCGTCGACAAGGTGATCGACGCGGTCACCGACCACTCGAAGAAGAGTGAGATCCCCGGGCGGCCCGGCGTCGAGCCGCCCGCGCTCGAGGAGGCCACCGAGCCGCGCGGTCCCCTGCCGCCCAAGCCCGACCAGCGCGGGCCCGACCCGTTCACGCCGACCGGGCAGCCGTCGGGGGAGAAGACCGAGACCCGCGCCCAGGGCGGATCGTTCCTGACCACGGCCACCGGGACCCGGCTGCCGGACACCGACCACTCGCTCAAGGCGGGCCCGCGCGGGCCGGTGCTGCTGCGCGACCACCACCTGCGCGAGAAGATCACCCACTTCGACCACGAGCGGATCCCCGAGCGGGTCGTGCACGCCCGGGGCGCCGCCGCCCACGGCGTCTTCCGCGCCTACGGCACCGCCGGCCAGGTCACCAAGGCGGCGTTCCTGGCCAAGGACGTCGAGACGCCCGTTTTCGTGCGGTTCTCCACGGTCCTCGGGTCGCGGGGGTCCGCGGACACCGTGCGGGACACGCGGGGGTTCGCGACCAAGTTCTACACCTCCGAGGGGATCTTCGACCTGGTCGGGAACAACATCCCGGTCTTCTTCATCCAGGACGGCATCAAGTTCCCCGACGTCATCCACGCCGGCAAGCCGCATCCCGACCGGGAGATCCCGCAGGCGCAGAGCGCCCACGACACGTTCTGGGACTTCGTGTCGCTGCACACCGAGGCGACTTTCCACACCCTGTGGAACATGTCCGACCGGGGGATCCCGAGGTCGTACCGGATGATGGAGGGGTTCGGCGTCCACACGTTCCGGCTGGAGGCGGCCGACGGGGCGACCACGCTGGTCAAGTTCCACTGGAAGCCGAAGGCGGGCGTCCACTCCCTGGTGTGGGAGGAGGCGCAGATCCTCGGCGGGGTCGACCCCGACTTCCACCGGCGTGACCTGGCCGACGCGATCGAGTCGGGGGCCTACCCCGAGTGGGAACTGGGCATCCAGACGTTCGCCGACGGCGACCAGACCTTCGAGGGCATCGACCTGCTCGACCCGACGAAGATCGTGCCCGAGGAGCTCGCGCCGGTCCAGCCCATCGGCCTGATGACGCTCAACGCCAATCCGATCAACTACTTCGCCGAGACCGAGCAGGTCGCCTTCCACGTCGGGCACCTGGTGCCGGGCATCGACGTGACCGACGACCCGCTGATGGCGGCCCGGCTGTTCTCCTACCTCGACACCCAGATCACCCGGCTGGCCGGGCCCAACTTCGACCAGATCCCGATCAACCGGACCCACGCGCCGGTCAACGACATGCAGCGGGACGGCTTCCACCAGACGGCCGTCCACGCCGGGGTCGCGCCCTACCGGCCCAACTCGCTCGACGGCGGCTGCCCGTTCCAGGCGGCCGACGGATACGTGGAGGTGCCGTTCCCGGTCGAGGCCGGGCCGCGCGGGCGGCTCGCCCCCGCGTCGTACGCCGACCACTTCAGCCAGCCCCGGCTGTTCTGGCTCAGCCTGACGCCGGTCGAGAAGGAGCACGTGATCGCCGCGTACACCTTCGAGCTGAGCAAGGTGTACGAACAGACCATCCGCGAGCGCCAGCTCCGCGTGCTGGCCAGGATCGACCCGGTGCTCTGCCGCGAGGTGGCCGCCGGGCTCGGCCTGCCCGCGCCCGACGAGACGCCCGGGGTGACGCCCGCGCCCAGCCCGGCGCTCTCGCAGGTGGGCCAGACCTGGCCGGTCAAGGGCCGGATCGTCGGCATCGTGGCCGGTCCGGACGCCGCCGAGCTCCAGGCGGTCCGCCGGGTCGTCCTCGACGGCGGCATGGTGCCGCTGGTCATCGCGCCCACGGGCGCCCCGGTCGACGGGGTGAGCGTGCAGCGCACGTTCGCGGCGGCCCGCTCGGTCGAGTTCGACGCCATCCTGGTGGCCGGCGCGCCCGCACCGGGGGCCGACGCCCTCGGGGCCCGCGACGCCAAGGCGGGGCTGCCCGGCACGGTCGATCCCCGGGTCGCCCGGCTGCTCGACGAGGCGTTCCGGCACGCCAAGCCGATCGGCGGCTGGGGCGACGCGGCGGAGGCGTTCACCGCCGCCGCGATCCCGCTCGGCTCACCGGGCGTGGTGATCGGGACCGAGGCCCTCGCCGTGCTCGGCGAAGTCACCACGCTGCTGGCCAAGCATCGGGTGTGGGATCGGTTCCCCAGCGCGCTTACGGGGTAGCAGGGCTACCGGTTGCCTCCAGGAGAAGGATCAGGCCCATGAGTATGTCGGCGGCGGAACAGCGCATCCTGACGGAGATCGAGCAGACCCTCCGCACCCAGGATCTTCGCTTCGCCCGGCGGATCGACGCGATGAACGCCGCCCATGCGCGGGCGGCGACCGGTCGCCCGGTGCGGAACGGCACGGCGAAGAAGGCGGCGTTACTGGTGGTGGCCGCCATCGCGGCGGGGATGCTGGTGGCCGTCGTGGTCCTGGCCATCTTCACTACTTAGTCGAGACCGGTGCGGCCCTCGGCCCAGTAGGCCTTGCCGAGGATCTTCGCCGGGCGGGGCGTCCGGTCGCGGGCGGCGCGCCGGATCGGCCCGACGGTCGCGGCGTCGCCGGTGACGACCAGGTCGTAGGCGCCTGAACCAGGGACGTCGAGCAGGTCGTGCCGCTTCTTCGGCACGACCGTCGCGGTGACGCCCAGCCCCGCCAGCACCTCGGTGTACTCGGCCGGGTCGGCGGCCTCCAAGACGTAGGTGACGCCGTCGGCCCTGGTCTCGCGGAGCGCGGCGGCCAGGCCGACGCTCGACTCGTCGCCGACGAAGACCACCGAGGACGCCAGGCCCGTCAGGTCGAGGGAGCGGCGCGGGCCCATCAGCTCACAGGGGTCGCCGGGCTTCACCTGGTCGAACCAGCGCGAGGCCGGGCCGGTGCCGTGGACGTAGCCGACCAGCGAGGTCGTGCCCTCGGCCGCGTCCCACGCGAACGGGGTGTAGGTGCGCATGCCCAGAGTGCCGGTCTCCGGCCGGAGCTGGACCTTGCAGCCGGGCGTCCACGACGCGGAGCGGAACTTGTCGGATCGCAGGTCGACGCGGACGAAGTGGTCGGACAGCGCCGTCTTCCGCGTGACGACCGCCTGGGTGAGGAACGCGCTCGCGAGGTCGGCGATGCGGTCGGAGATCCACGGCATGGCTCACCTTAGCGCCCGGCCCCGGTTCCACCACAGGGAGAGCCCGGCTCCGGCGAACGCCAGCAGAGTGCCGAACAGCACGAACCAGACCGTCGTCTCGCGCCTGGCCTCGTGGAGGCCGATCTCGCTCGGCAGGTCGGTGAGGACGTCGGTGAGCTGGCCCGCGTCCTCGGCGCGGAAGTACTTGCCGCCGGTGGTGTCGGCGACCTGGGTCAGCGTCTCCTCGTCGATCCGCATGATCCGGCGCAGGCCGCTGTCGTCGCCCCACCGGCCGAAGCCTCCGCCGCCGCCGCGCCAGTTGTCGCCGCTGACCTGGTCGGGCGAGCACACCATGGCGGCGGGCTCGGTCGTGCCGAAGCCGATCGTGAAGACCCGCAGGCGGCGGGCCGCGGCCTGCTCGGCGGCGGTGACGGGGTCGACGCCCGTGGTGTTGGAGCCGTCGGTGAGCACCACGATCGTGTCGGGCTCGTACTCGCCCGGGGCGCTCGGCGCGCTCAGGTCGACGCCGGTCTCGGTGACATTGGCGTTGTGCTCGGCGATCGTGTCGATCGAGGTGAGGATCGCCTGGCCGATGGCGGTGCCCCGCGAGGTCTTCAGCGACTCCAGGGCGTCGACGAGCTGGTCTTTCTCGGTGGTCGGCGGGACCAGCAGGCCGGCGATCCCGGCGAAGGCGACCAGGCCGATGCGGGTGCCGTCGTCGCTCTGGTCGACGAACTCGCGGGCCGCCTGGACGGCGGCCGTCAGGCGGTTGGGGTCGACGTCGGTCGAGCACATCGAGCCGGAGGCGTCCATGGCCAGGATGATCGAGGTGTTGTCGCGCGGGACCGCGACCATGGCCTCCGGGCGGGCCACGCCCAGCGCCAGCACCGCCAGCCCGGCCAGGAACAGCGCCACCGGGACCCGCCGCCGCCAGGCGGTCCGGCCCGGGAGGGCGGCCCGGATGAGCCCGACGCTGGAGACGGTGATCGCGGTGCGTCTGCGGCGGCGGTTGAACCACCAGCGGGCCAGCAGGAGTAACGGGACGACCAGGAGCGCGAGCAGGGCCAGCGGCCAGCCGAGCGACATCAGACGATCCTTCCGTGCCAGCGGGTGCCGAGCAGGCCGCCGAGCGTGAGCAGCAGCAGCGCGGCCCCGGCGAACGGAGCGGTCAGCTCCAGCGGCTCCTTCTTCATCGTGAGCCGCAGGTCGATGGCGTCGGTCGTGGCGGCGAGCCCCTGCGCGTCAGTGGCCTCGTGGTACTGCCCGCCGGTGATCTGGGCGACGGAGGTGAGCAGGCCGGCGTCGAGGGCGGTGGCCAGCCGGAAGCCGTCGACCTCGACGGTCGAGCCCCGCTCGGTGCCCACCCCCACGGTCTGGACGCGCACCCCCGACGCCGCCGCGAGCTCCGCCGCCAGCGCGACGTCGGGGCCGCCGGTCTCCTGGCCGTCGGAGAAGACGACGACCGTCGCCTCGGGGAAGTAGCCGAGGCTCTGCGGCTGCTGCCCCTCCTCGGGCAGGGTGACCTGCTTGCCGGAGATCGTGCCGAGCGCCACCAGGATCGCCCGGCCGAGCGAGGTGCCGCCGTTGGCCCCCGCCCGGTCGATGGCGGCCGTCGTCGCGGCGCGGTCGTCGCTCGGGGCCTGGGTGAGCAGCGCCTGGTCGCCGAAGATGATGACGCCGATGTCGACCGAGTCGGGCTGCTTCTCGACGAAGCCCTTGGCGGCGGCCTGCGCGGCGGCCAGCCGCGACGGCTGCACGTCGGTGGCCTTCATGCTGTTGGAGATGTCGAAGGCCAGCAGCACGGTGCCGGAGACGCGCGGCACGCTGACCTCGGCCTGCGGCCGGGCCAGCCCGGTCAGCAGGATCGGCAGCGCGGCGAGGAAGAGGGCGTAGGGCAGGTGCCTGCGCAGCCCCCCACCGGCCAGGCCGCCGAACCCCGCCGCCGCGAGGGCGGCGCTGCGCCGCTTCTGGACGATCGTGTACGCCGCCACCGCGCCACCCGTGAGCAGCACGGCCAGGACCAGCACGAGCGGTTGGTCGAAGGTCACCGAGATCTCCGTCCCCGTACGAGGCCGAGCAGGGTGGCCACGAGGTCGTGGTCGGTCGTGATGTGGTGCGCGTCGACCCCGGCGCGGCGCATGCTCTCGGCCAGTTCCCTCTCCCTGCCCTCGACCTGGGCGGCCAGTCGGCTGCGCAGCAGCGGATCGCTGGAGTCGACGAGCAGCTGCTCGCCGGTCTCGGCGTCCTCGACCACGATGAGGCCGAGGTCGGGGAGTTCGAGTTCGGCCGGGTCGGCGACGCGGACCACGACGACCTCGTGCCGGTGGGTGAGCATGCCGAGCGGCTTCTCCCAGCCGGGGTCGCCGATGAAGTCGGACATGACCACGACCAGGCTGCGCTGTCTGGCACTCGCCGCCGCCAGGCGCAGCATCCCGGCCAGGTCGGTGGTGGTCTTCGAGCGGACCGGCTCGCGCATCAGGTCCTTGGCGATGCGCAGCACCTGGTCTCTTCCGCCGCGCGGGGGGATGAGGCGGTGGTCGGTGGTGTCGTACAGGATGGCGCCGATCTTGTTGCCGCCGCGGGAGACGATCCTGGCGATGCTGACCGCCAGTTCGGTGGCGGTCCGGGTCTTCCCGGCGCGCATGGAGGCCGACCGGTCGACGACGAGCCAGGCGGTCATCTCCCGGTCTTCGGTGTAGAGGCGGACGTGGGGCTCGTCGAGCCGGGCGGTGACGTTCCAGTCGATGTGGCGGACGTCGTCCTCGGGCAGGTAGCCGCGCAGGTCGGTGAAGTCGATGCCGGCGCCGCGCCACACGGTGCGGTATGCGCCCTGCAACCGGCCGTCGAGACGTTTGCCGAGCCGCCACTCCAGGCGGCGCAGCAGCCGGTCGGGCGGGGTGGCCATCGGTCAGCGTCCCCGGCCGGCCGGCCTCGGCACCGGCAGGTTGGCCAGGATCTTCGACAGCACCAGGTCGGCGGTCACGTCGTCGGACAGGGCCTCGTACGACAGGACCAGCCGGTGGCGCATCACGTCGAGGGCCAGGTCGATGAGGTCCTCCGGCACGACGTACTCCCGCCCCCGGATGTAGGCCAGCGCGCGGCCCGCCAGGACCAGGCTGATCGACGATCGGGGGCTGGCGCCGTAGGTGACATAGCGGGCCAGGTCGCCCTGGCCGACGCGGGCGGGGTCGCGGCTGGCGTGGGCGAGCTGGACGGCGTACTTGATCAGGGACGGGTCGACGTAGACCTGGTCGGCCTCCTGCTGGAGCGCCGCCAGCGCCGGCGGTTCGAGGATCTTCTGGATGGCCGCCGTCGGCGCGAGGGACCGTTCGACGACCACGAACTCCTCGGTCACGCTCGGGTAGCCGACCAGGACCTTCATCATGAACCGGTCGACCTGGGCCTCGGGCAGCGGGTAGACGCCCTCGTTCTCGATCGGGTTCTGGGTGGCCATGACCAGGAACGGGTTCGGCACCCTGTGGGTCTCGCGGCCGATGGTGACCTGGCGTTCCTGCATCACCTCCAGCAGGGCGCTCTGCACCTTCGCCGGGGCGCGGTTGATCTCGTCCGCCAGCAGCAGGTTGGTGAACACCGGCCCGAGCTGGACCTGGAACTCGCCGGTCGGCTGGTGGTAGACGCGGGTGCCGACGATGTCGGCGGGCACCAGGTCGGGGGTGAACTGCACCCGCCGGAAGTCACCGCCCATCGCCTCGGCCAGCGACTTCACCGCCAGCGTCTTGGCCAGTCCCGGCACGCCCTCGACGAGGATGTGCCCCCGCGCCAGCAGCGCCACCAGCATGCGCTCCAGGAGGGCGTCCTGGCCGACGATGGTCTTCTTGACCTCGTACAGCAGCTTCTCGACGGGACCCGACGGTGCGTTCTCGGGGTCGTTCCAGCTCACGGGGGATCCTTCCTAGAGCGGCAGGGTCTCGCCCTCGCCCTCACCGCCGCCGCCCAGCGCGGCGCCGATGGGCATGGCGAAACCGATGCCGATGAACGTGCCGTCTTCGGTGGGGTTGGCGAGGGACACGACGATGCCGACGACCTGGCCCCGGTCGTTGACGAGCGGCCCGCCGGAGCTTCCCGGGTTGACCGACGCGTCGAACTGGATGTGACCCGCGGTGCCCGCGACCTCGCGGTTCAGCCCCGAGACGACGCCGCTGCTGGTGCTGAGGGTCAGGCCGAGCGGGTTGCCGATCGCGACGACGTCGTCGCCGACCTGCGTGCCGCCCCCGAGCGTGGCTGGGACGAGCGTGCCCGGCAGCTTCTCCGGTACGAGGGTGGCGATGTCCTTCTTGGGATCACTGCTGGCGACCTTGGCGGCGGTCCGGCTGCCGTCGGTGTAGGCGACCTCGATGGACGCGGCCTTCGCGACCACGTGGGCTGCGGTCAGGATGGTGCCGTCGGCGTTGGCGATGACGCCGGTGCCGACGGCCGAGGTGGTCATGCTGTCCTGGCTGGACTCGTCGCGCTTGGTCTCGATCCTGACCACCGAGGGGAGGAGCGTCTGGTAGACCTCGGCGGTGGTCAGCGGGGTGTCTGACGGCGATGGGGATGGACTCGGAGCGGCCGCTTCCGGTAAGTCGCCTCCTCGGAACAGGACCATTCCGGTGATCACCACGGCCCAGACCACGGCCGCCCCGACGAGCAACCATGCCTTCGGCCCTTTGGTCATGAGTCGACGGTACGTGCGCGGCCTGAAAATTGCCTTAAAGATGCCTCTTGATCCTTTTAGGGCATTCCCGCGCCGTCGGCGATGGCCCGCAGCGCGGCCAGATGACGGACGAACGCCTCGCGCCCTTCGGGGGTGAGCTTGAGCCAGGTCCGCGGTCTCTTTCCGGCGTAGCCCTTGATGACCTCGACGTAACCGGCCTTCTCCAGCGTGGTCACCTGCTTGGACAAGGTGGGATCGGTGATCTCGACGGCGTCGCGGACGAAGGCGAACTCGACCTGGTCGGCCGCCGCCAGCACGGCCACGATGGACATCCGCACCGGGGAGTGGATGACCTCATCGAGATCGTGACGGGGATGGTTCACTCGGCCCGGCTCTCCACGTAGGCGCCGACGAAGAAGGGCGCCGCCACGACAAGCGAACCGACGAGCGCGGGGACGGGGAGCCCGCGCAGCCCGGCCGCTGACAGGATCAGGACGTACGCGACGTGCAGGATCATGCCCGCTCCCAGGGAGATGGAGTAGCGCCGGACGTAGCCGCGCGGCCGGACGCTCTGCCGGTGGGCGTACCACCCCACCCAGATCGCGCAGACGGCGGTCCAGGAAACGGGGACGAACGTCCACGGGCCCGAGACGAACGCCACCGCGAAGTCGGTGGCGAAGACCGCGCACCCCAGCGCGACCAGCACCAGCACGGGCCACCTGCTCGCGGCCCGGACCGTCTCTCTGTGACCTTCGGCCGCCCTCAGGGCCGCGGCCGCCTCTTCTCGATCCATGCGTCGATGATGGCAATTACTTTCCAAGATGGCAAGTAGTTGCTCTAGCCGCATGTGGCGAGCATGTCCTGGAGAGCGGACTTCTCCCGCCAGGTCACCGACAGCCCGTAGTGGTGTTTGACGGCGATCCACTTGCGGGCGTACGCGCACCAGTACGCCCTGACCGGCGGCCGCCAGTTGGCCGGGCTGTGGCCGCCCTTGTCGAGGTTGACCGACTCGCTCACGGCGATGAGCTCGGGGCGGATCAGGTCGTGGGCGAAGGCGTGACGGCGGGCCGGGCTCCACCGCCACGCCCCCGAGATCCACGCGTTGGCCAGCGGGACCACGTGGTCGACGTCGATCTGGCCGGTGTCGGTCAGGGTGCGGCCGTCGTAGGGGCTGAACCAGAGGCCGTCACTGCTCCCGCAACCGCCGCCGGGGGACCGGTCGTCGCGCATCAGGACGATCTGGCGGGTGTCGCAGCCCCCGGTCCCGGGCCGCCGCCAGCCGGTCATGAACTTCGCGCGGTCGTAGCGGGCGAGGATCCGGGCGCTGGCCGGCTTCACCCGCAGCTCGGCCAGGGCCGAGAGGGTGGACGCCTCGGCCGGCGCGGGCAGGCTCGCCAGCGCGAGGAGAACCGTCAGGCAGGCCGCTCGCCGCCATGGGATCGTCATGACGCGAGCGATACCCGCTGATCACTCAGAGTAGTCAGCCGGGTCGGCGGGACATGCCGAGGACGGCCTCCGTCCCGCTAGTCGGGCACGCAGGAGAGCAGGTCGGCCGACGGGTGGCAGTCCCACCACAGCCACGGCGCGACCAGGACGACCACCGGCCCGCTCAGCACGGCCAGCGCCGAGGAGTAGACCAGCACCGACACCCACCACACCGCGTCGCGGCCCCGGGCCACCAGGCGGCCGACCCGCTCGACCACCCCGGCGTCGGCCGCCCCGAGCGCTCCGGCGGGTGACGGCTGGGCCATCGTCACCAGGGCGCGGGCCAGCGGGATCGGGTCGCGGGCGTGGTCGTCGGCGATCATCTCCAGCAGCACCGCCACGGCCTGCCGGGCGGTGCGGGCGAACGGCAGCCAGGCGAACGCCCGGCTCAGCGCGACGAACGGCAGCAGCACGAGGTCGTGGCGGCCCTTGGCGTGGGCGCGTTCGTGGTTCAGCACGGCCTGGAGCTCCGCCGCCGACAGCGAGTCGATGGCCCCCTGGCTGAGCACCACCCTGCCGCCCGCCCCCGGGACGCAGTAGGCGAGGCGGCGGGCGCTCGGGAGGACGTACACGTCGACGTCGGGCAGGTGCTCGGCCGCGACGTCGACCAGCAGGCGCTGCCTGCGGCGTTCGGCCATGGCCGCGAAGGACGCGCGGAGGGTGTGGGCGACCAGCCAGACCAGCACCCCGGCCGACCAGGCCAGCGCGGCGAACTCCGCCCAGCCCAGCCCGTGGAGGCCGTGGCCGGAGGCCAGCCCCCGGACGAAGGTGTGCATGCCGTGGGGGAACACCGCGTCGAGCGGGGCCACCGCCGCGACCAGCCCGGCGGTGATCGCGCCGAGCCCGGCCGACAGGGCGACGGCCTGCCACAGCGCCAGCGCGGCGCGCGGGTGGCGCCACGTCCATTCGGCTCTCGCCAGGCGGGCGGACAGGCTCATCGGCAGCAGGGCGACCAGGGCCGACAGTAACCAGGGGCTCATCGGGATTCCCTCGCGTCGAGCGCCTCGCGCAGGGCGGCGGCGACCTCGGGGGAGACCGTGCCGACGAAGCGCTGCACGGCCCCCTCGATGTCACCGGCGTCGTCGAGCGCGGCCCGCATCGCCTCGGCGACGACGGCGTCCTTGTCGACGGCGGCCCGGTAGAGGTGGGCCCGGCCGACCCGCTCGCGGGTGACCATGCCCTTGTTGCCCAGCCGCACCAGCACCGTGAGGACCGTGGTGGTCGCCGGCTGGGACGGCAGCTTCGCCGCCAGGTCGTGGGCGAAGATCCCGTCGGGATGCCGCCACAGGGCGTCCATGATCGAGCGCTCGAGGGTGCCCAGCCGTGCCATGCCTCCCAGATTAACGCCGGACGCGGTAGCGGAGGTGGGTCACGCCGGCGCCCTCGACCACCCGGACCGGCCCGTCGAACTGGACGGGCGCGGTGCCCAGCCCGGCGAACAGCGGGGTCCCGCCGCCGAGCAGCACCGGGACGAGTTCGACGCCGATCTCGTCGACCAGACCGGCTTCGAGGGCCTGCCGCGCCATCTGGCCGCCGTTGACCGCGACGTCCCTGTCCCCGGCGATCTCCTTGGCCTTGGCCACGGCCGCCTCGATGCCCTCGCTGACGAAGGCGAAGTTCGGCCGGTCCTCCGGGAGGCGGTGGGTCAGCACGACCGCCGGGACGCCCATCGGGTGCATGCCGCCCCAGGCGTTGGTCATGTCGTAGAGGTGGCGGCCGACGACCAGCGCGCCGATGCCGCCCCACTCCTCCTTGAGCAGCCCGGCGCTGGCCTCCGTCAGGCGCAGCGGCGGGACGTTCGGGCTCGCGCCCGGCACCTCGACGTCGCCGTTGCCGTACCACTGGAACAGCAGGTCGAAGCCGCTCTCGCCGGGGCCGGCGATGTAGCCGTCGAGGGACATGGTGGCGCCGGCGATGACCTTGCTCATGATGGTGTCTCCTTGGGTTTGTCGGTCCTCTGTCAGCGCGTCGTCCGGGTGACCGCGAATTCGACATCGGGTCTCCAAGAAATTTTTATCCGGGCATATCGCCCTCCGATCGCGGGTTTCCACAGGTGTGCGAGCGATGGGGGGATCGGGAGCATGTGTGGAATCACCGGCTGGGTGGATTACGAGCGCGACCTGACGGGGGCAAGGCCCAGGGAGATCGCGCAGGCCATGACCGACACGATGAGCTGCCGCGGGCCCGACGACGAAGGGCTCTGGCTCTCGCCGCACGCCGCGATCGGACACCGCAGGCTCGCCATCATCGACCTCGCCGGCGGACGGCAGCCGATGATCGCCGAGGACGCCGGGCGGGAGATCGCGGTCCTCACCTACAGCGGTGAGGTCTACAACTTCCAGGAGCTCCGCGACGAGCTGGTCTCCAAGGGGCACGCGTTCCGGACGTACAGCGACACCGAGGTTCTGCTCCACGCCTACCTGGAGTGGGGCGAGGACCTCGCCGACCACCTGAACGGGATGTTCGCGTTCGCCGTCTGGGACACCCGCACCGAGGAGCTCATCCTGGTCCGCGACCGGATGGGGATCAAGCCGCTCTACTACTACCCGACGCCGGGCGGGGTGCTGTTCGGGTCGGAGCCGAAGGCGATTTTGGCCAACCCGCTGGCCGACCGGGTGGTCGACGCCGACGGGCTGCGCGAGATGCTCTCGTTCGTCAAGACGCCGGAGAACGCGATCTTCAAGGGCATGTACGAGGTCCGCCCCGGCCAGATCGTCAAGATCAGGCGTGAGGGGATCACCAAGCGCCGCTACTGGCAGCTCAGCTCCTACGAGCATCCTGACGACGTCCCGACCACGGTCCTGAACGTGCGGGCGCTGCTCGACGACATCATCGCCCGCCAGCTCATCAGCGACGTGCCGCTGTGCACGCTGCTGTCGGGCGGGCTCGACTCCAGCGCCGTCACCGCCCTGGCCGCCAACGACCTCAAGGAGCAGGGCCTCGGCACGGTCCGGTCGTTCTCCGTCGACTTCGCCGGCTACACCAAGAACTTCAAGCCGGACGCCGCCCGCGCCACTCCCGACGGGCCCTACGCCCACGACCTGGTCCGGCACGTCGGGTCGGACCACACCGACATCGTGCTCGACTCGGCCGACCTGATGAACCCGGAGGTGCGCGCGGCGGTGCTGCGCGCCCGGGACCTGCCGGTCGGCATGGGCGACATGGACACCTCGCTCTACCTGCTGTTCCGCGCCATCCGCAGCCACTCGACCGTGGCCCTGTCGGGTGAGTCGGCCGACGAGGTGTTCGGCGGCTACCAGTGGTTCCACGACCCGAAGGCCGTCAACGCCGACACCTTCCCGTGGCTGGCCATGGGCGACGTCGTGGGCCAGATGAACCTCGGCCTGCTCGACCAGGACCTGCTGCGGCTGCTCGACATCCCCGGCTACCAGGCCGACAGCTACCACGCCTCGATGGCCGAGGTGCCGAGGATCCCCGGCGAGACCGGGCTCCAGGCGCGGATGCGGGAGATCAGCTACTTCAACCTGACCCGGTTCGTGCAGATGCTGCTCGACCGGAAGGACCGGATGAGCATGGCCGTCGGGCTGGAGGTCCGGGTGCCCTTCTGCGACCACCGCCTGGTCGAGTACGTCTTCAACGCGCCCTGGGCGATGAAGACCTTCGACGGCCGGGAGAAGAGCCTGCTCCGGGCCGCCTGCTCCGACGTCCTGCCCGACTCGATCCTGCGCCGGGTCAAGTCGCCCTACCCCTCGACCCAGGACCCCTCCTACGGGGTGGCGCTCCGGGACGCCGTCCGCGACCTGCTGCGCGCCGACTACCTGCCGAGCCAGGAGGTCATGGACCTGGTCGACGCCCGGAAGATGGTCGGCCGGACCGACGGCGAGCCCCTGCCGAGGGCGCCGCTGGAGCGGCTGCTCCAGCTCGACGCCTGGCTGAAGGACTACGACGTCAAGGTGAACGTCTGAACCGCCGCCGGGTCAGCACGATCAACGCGACGCCCTCGATCGAGGCGACCGCGCCCGCCAGGGCGAGGACCGCGAGGGCGTCGCCGTTCATTCCGGTGAAGGGCAGCTCCTCGGGCTTGGCTCCGCTGACTCCGGTATCGCGATCCGCCTCCGAATGGCCTTGAACGCCGGAATCACGCACCGCCTCCGAATTGCCCTGAACACCGGAATCGCGGTTGATGCCGGATTTATCTGACTCACCCTCGAAGTTCAGGCCGTCGACATTGCCGCGAATTCCGTCGACGCCGTCCTGGACATGATGGGTCACCGGCTTTCCGTGGTGCCCATCGGGTTCCTCGACCGGCGGATCCACCGGTTTCGGCGGGTCCACCGGGTCCACGGGGTCCACTGGGTCCACTGGGTCCACTGGGTCCACGGGTTCTCCCGGGGGCAGCACCCGGATCGAGACGCCCGTCGAGCCCGGATCCTCCGCCGCCAGCGCGGTTGCCGGCGTGGCGGCCGCGAACAACAGTCCCGCCAGTGCGGCGATGCTTTTTCTCATTTCTCCCCCGTATATCCCTGCACCCCGCCCATATACCCAATGGGGAGAACTATGGCGCATCGGGGGAATCTTTACGGAATATGACCCACATGGAAACCATGATGGGAGACTGGTAAACCACGGACGATCTTCAGCAGCCCTCTTGGCGGTCGATTGACTACTTTCTCGAATTGATCGCTATGGGGGGCATTGCGGATGGTCAATTCGGTTCGGGGTGGCACGGCGGCATTCCTCGTCGTGTTGTGTCTTTTCTTGACCCAAGGCACACCGGTTCGGGCGGCCGAGCCTGAGCCCTCCTTCTCCATGCAGGTCACGCCCACCCGGCTGGTCGTCCCGGCCGGGACCTCCGACCACCGGTTCGACGTGACGAACAAGGGCCGGGAGGCGTTCCAGGTCACCGTCGAGAAGTCCGACTTCGTCGCGGGCGAGTCGGGGGCGATGCGGTTCCAGCCCGGCGCTCCCTACGCGGCGGCGGCCTGGGCGACGGTGAGCCCGGCCCAGGTGACGGTGCCGCCGGGGGAGACCCGGCCGGTGACGCTGCGCGTGGCCGTGCCCGAGAGCCCCGAGCCCGGCGACCACCAGTTCGCGGTCATCTTCAAGGTCCCGGCGGCGAAGACCACGGCGAACATCCGGATCAACCGGGGGATCGCCGCGCCGGTGTTCGTCACCGTCCCCGGGGCGATCGACGCGTCGGCCGCTATCGCCGACCTCCAGGCGCCCGGGTTCGTGCTCGGCGGGCCGGTGCCGATCACCGCCCGGGTCCGCAGCACCGGCACCGTGCACCGGGACTTCCGGGGGCTGGACCGCCTCAAGATCCAGGCCGGTGGGTCGGAGCTGCTGTTCCCCGACTTCACCGTCGTGCGGGGGGCGACCCGCGAGGTGGCGGCCACCTGGGACCCGCCGTTCGTCTGCTTCTGCGACGTGACCGTGGCGGTGCCCGGCGGGAACACCCGGACGGTGCAGGTGGTGGTCTTCCCGCTGCACCTGGTGGTCGTCCTCGTCGCCCTCGTAATGGGCGGCGCGCTGATCTGGGTGGTCGCCCGGAACCGGTACCGGCGCAGGGTCGAGTCGGCCGCGCGTGAGCTGGCGGGAAGTGGGAGCCGTGTTTAAGCGGGTGCTCGCCGTCGCCCTCGTCGCGACGGCCGTCCACGTCCCGGTGTCGGTGTCGCACGCCGCCGGGTCGACGCTGTTCGTGCAGTCGTTCAAGAACAACACGATCGACCCGGCCTATCCGGTGACGATCCCGGCGCTGCCCTCGGGGTCGACCGGCAGCAACGTCGCCTGCCTGTCGGCCGCCGGGAACCTGACCGGGACCGGGCTGAAGAGCTGCCTCACCTCGACCGACGCCAACGGCTCGGGCACGCTGCGGCTGACCAGCGCGGTCACCGGTCTGCAGGGCGGGATCTTCGGCGCCACGTCGGTGCCGACCTCGCAGGGCATCGACGTGACGTTCAACATGTACCAGTACGGCGGCGGCGGGGCCGACGGCGTCGCGTTCGTCGCCGCGGCCGTCGACCCGGCCAACCCGCTGCCGCCCGCGACCATCGGGCGGCCCGGCGGTTCGCTGGGCTATTCGCCGTTCTCGTCCGGGGCGGGCCTGGCCAACGCCTACCTGGGGTTCGGGTTCGACGCGTACGGCAACTTCAGCAACTCCTCCTACCAGGGCACCGGCTGCCCGAACCAGCCCTACATCTCCACGACCGGGACCGTCCCCGGCCAGGTCGTGGTGCGCGGGCCCGGCGCGGGCACCGTCGGCTACTGCGCGATCAGCAGCACGGCCACCTCGACGAGCTCGGCCGCCCTGCGGCTGCGGGGCACCACCCGGGCGGCGTCGGTGGTCCCGGTCGCGGTCGCGATCAACCCGACGGCGAGCGCGCTGACCACCGCCGCCGGGCTGTCGGTCGCGGCGAACAGCTACGCGGTCCAGTTCACCCCGGTCGGCGGTTCGCCCCGCACGCTGACGGGCGCGCTGCCCACCGTGTCGTCGGGCCTCTATCCGTCGTCGACGTGGACGACCGCGGCGGGCATCCCCCGCCAGCTCGCGTTCGGCTGGGTCGCCTCGACGGGCGGCGTCACCGACTTCCACGAGATCGACAACGTCGTGGTCAACAGCCTCAACCCGGTGCCCGACCTGACCGTGACGCAGACCAGCTACAACGGCTCCGCACCCAAGCCGGGCGACCCGGTGACCTACACGGTCAGGCCGGTGGTGTCGGCGACGGGAGCCAACGAGACGCTGCCGATCTCGGTGACCGAGACGCTCCCGGCCGGGGTGGTGCCCGTGGGGGCGTTCGGCTCCGGCTGGGTCTGCGGGGCTCCGTCGGGCCAGAAGATCACCTGTACGAACTCCAACGCCCCCTTCGCCAGCGGCACGAACCTTCCCACGATCACCGTGGTCGGCATCGTCACCGGGAGTTCGGTGACGCCGTCGACCGTGCAGACCGGTTCGACCGTGACGGTCTCCTCCAACGACGGCAACCCGGGCATCGCGACGACCACCACGGCGGGCACGATCCCGGCGGCCCCGTCGGGCATCACGCTGTCGGCCACCAGCGGCACCATCGCGGGCGGCGGGAGCGTGACCGTCAGCGGGTCGAATCTGACCGGCGCGACCGCCATCGAGATCGGCACCACGGCCGAGCAGCAGGCCGGCACACCGGTCGTGCTGCTGCCGTGCTCCAGCGTGATTACCACGAACTGCTTCGTCGCCAACGCCAACGGCACGCTGACGATCCCGTCGATGCCGTCGCGTCCGTCGGCCGCCGCGGTGACCGTGACGGTGGTGACCCAGGGCGTCGCGGGAGCCGCCGCCTACACCTACACCTCCGCGCCCGGCACGCCCGCCGCGCCCACCGCGACGGCGGGCGCCACCAGCGCGACCGTGACCTGGGCGGCCCCGGCGCCGAACGGCAGCCCGATCACGGGCTACGTCGTCACGCCCTACCTGAACGGCGTCGCGCAGCCGCCGGTCTCCTATCCGTCGACCGCGACGACGCAGACGCTCACCGGGCTGACGGCCGGGGCCTCCTACACCTTCACCGTCGCGGCCGTGAACGCCATCGGGACCGGGACGGCGAGCCCGCAGTCGAACACGGTGGTGCCCTACACCGTGCCGGGGCGGCCGACGATCACCGCCGCGACGGCGGGAGACCTGTCGGCCACGCTGACCTGGTCTCCGCCCGCGTCCAACGGCGGCAGCGCGATCACCGGCTACGTCGTCACGCCCTATCTCAACGGGGTGGCGCAGACGCCGGTCTCCTACTCGTCCACCGCGACGACGCAGACGGTCACCGGGCTGACGGCGGGGGCGGCGTACACGTTCACGGTGACGGCGGTGAACGCGGCCGGCCCCGGCCTGCCGTCGACGCCGTCGGCGACCGTGACGCCGAACGCCAACCCGCAGCTCACCTTCGGGCCGCCGCCCGGCGGTCAGGTGAACGTGGCCTACAGCGTGCCGCTGACGATGACGGGCGGCACCGCGCCGATCACCTGGTCGATCAGCGCCGGGTCGCTGCCGCCGGGGGTGACGCTCAACCCGTCGACCGGCCTGCTGTCGGGCACCCCGACGACGGCGGGCACCTACAGCTTCACCGTCCGGATCGTCGACGCGAGCGGGCAGAGCGACACCCGGGCGGCGACGGTGACGATCGCGGCGGCACCCGTGCTGACCATCCCGCCGCCCCCGGCCGCGCAGGTGGCCGTGGCCTACAGCCTGCCGCTGTCGGTGTCGGGCGGCACCGCCCCCTACACCTACTCGCTCGCCTCCGGGGCGCTGCCGCCGGGGCTGACGCTGAACACCTCGACCGGCCTGATCTCGGGGACCCCGACCACGCAGGGCGCCTACGCCTTCACGGTCAAGGTCACCGACGCGAACGGGCAGAGCGACACCAGGTCGGCGACGATCAACGTCGGGGCCGGGCCGCTGGTCATCACCAAGACGGCCAACCAGTCGGCGGCGACGCCGGGGTCGGCCCTCTCGTACACGATCACCGTGGCCAACACCGGCCCGGCGGCGTTCACCGGGGTCACCCTGAGCGACGCGCTGGCCGACGTGCTCGACGACGCCACCTACAACGGCGACCTCGCCGCCTCGATCGGGAGCGCGTCGCTCGCCGGGCAGAACGTCACCTGGACCGGCAACCTGGCCGCCGGGGCGACCGCCACGATCACCTACTCGGTGACCGTGCGGACCGGCGGGAACGGCATCCTGACCGACACGGTCTCCTCGCCGACCTCGGGCACCAACTGCGCCCCGTCGAGCACCGACGGCCGCTGCCGGTCGACGGTCACGCTCCAGGCGCTCACCATCGGCAAGACCGCCGACACCGCCAACCCCACGCCGGGGGCGACCGTGACCTACACGGTCACGGTGACCAACACCGGGAAGACGGCGTACTCCCCGGCCACCTTCTCCGACGCGCTCGCTGGAGTGCTCGACGACGCGACGTACAACAACGACGCGGCGGCGACCTCGGGCACCGTGACCTACGGTGCGCCGACGTTGTCGTGGTCGGGCAACCTGTCCGCGGGCGCGTCGGCCACCATCACCTACTCGGTGACGGTCCGCGACCCCGACCCCGGCGACCGCTCGCTGACCAACACGGTGACCTCGGCCAGCCCGGGGAACAACTGCCCGTGCACGGTCAGCGTCACGACGCTGGTGCCTCGGCTCACCGTCACCACCGCCACCGACGTGTCGAGCACGACACCCACCGGGGTGGTGCGCTACACGGTGACCGCCACCAACACCGGGCAGACGACCTATCCGGCGGCCGACTTCACGCTGGCCCTGGCGGGCGAGGCCACCTACGACAACGACGCCACCGCCACCTCGGGCAACCTGACGCTGAACCCGAACGGGACGATCACCTGGACCGGCCCGCTCGCGCCCGGCCAGTCGGTGACCGCGACCGCCTCGGTCACCGTCAACAACCCCGCCACGGGCACTCTGACCAGCAACGTCACCTCGACGACGGCCGGCCTGAACTGCGTGTCGTGCACGACCTCCGTCCCCATCCTGCAACCCCGGCTCACCCTGACGAAGACCGCCGGTGCGCCGACCACCACACCCGGCGGCACGGTCACCTACACGATCACCGCCGCCAACACCGGCCAGACCCCCTATCAGGGGGCGACCTTCACCGACTCGCTGTCGGGCGTGCTCGCCGACGCCGTCTACAACGGCGACGCCTCGGCCACCTCCGGCACGGTCGCCTACAACGCGCCGGTGCTGTCGTGGACGGGCGACCTCGCGGTCGGGGGCTCGGTGACGGTGACGTACACGGTGACCGTGAAGAACCCCGACCCGGGCGACCGGCTCATGTACAACACGGTCGTGTCGCCGGTCCTGGGCAGCACCTGCCCGCAGGGCTCGTCGAACCCGAGCTGCACCGCCGTGGTGAACGTGCTGGTCCCGGGTCTGACGATCACACGGCAGGCCGATCGGGACAGCGCCGTCCAGGGCGAGGTGATCAACTACACGATCACCGCCCAGAACACCGGCCAGACGCCCTACACGGGCGCGAGCCTGACCGACCAGCTGGCCCAGCTCCTCGACGACGCGGTCTACAACGGCGACGCCGCCGCCACTTCGGGCACGGTGTCCTACACCGCGCCGAACCTGACCTGGACGGGGAACCTCGCCGTCGGAGCCACCGCGACGATCACCTATTCGGCGACGGTGCGGAACCCCGACCCCGGCGACGGGCTGATCACCGGCACGGTCGTCTCGACCGTCCCGGGGTCGACCTGCCCGACCGGCTGCCCGTCGACGGTCCGGCTGTCCCGGCTCGCCCTCAGCCAGGCCTTCACCGAGACGAGCACCACGCCCGGCTCGGTCATCCACCTGAGCGCGACGTTCGCCAACACCGGCCAGACGCCCTACACGGGCCTCACCGTCTCGGCCGCCAGCGCCGACGTGGTCGACGACGCCACTCCGAACGGCGACCAGGTCGCCACCTCGGGGAACCTCGTCCTGGGCCCGACCGGCATCAACTGGACGGGCGACATCCCCGTCGGCGGCACGGTGACCGTCACCGGCACGCTGACCGTGAAGAACCCCGACACCGGCAACAAGATCGTCCGAGGCACGCTCGTCGCCGACGCGCCGGGCAGCTCGTGCCCGACCGGAGGGACCGACCCGGCCTGCACCGCCCGGATCGACGTGCTGATCCCGGCCCTGACGATCACCACCACGCCCGACACCACCACGCAGGAGCCGGGAGGCGTCGTCCACTACACGACGACGATCACCAACAGCGGCCAGACGCCCTACACCGGGATCAGCGTGACCGACGACCTGACCGGCCTGCTCGACGACGCGGTCTACGGCGACGACGCCTCGGCCACCTCGGGCGCCGTCTCCTTCGCCACGCCGCAGCTGACCTGGACGGGGAACCTGCCCGTCGGGGCCACCGCCACCGTCACCTACAGCGTGACCGTCCGCGACCCCGATCCGGGCGACAAACAGCTCATCAACGGGGTCACCTCGGCCGCGCCGGGCAGCACGTGCGTCACGGCCTGCATGTCGCGGGTGGTCGTGCTGACCCCGGCGCTGACCGTGGACACCTCGGCCGACCGGCAGACCGCCGTCCCCGGCGACACCGTCACCTTCACCACGACGATCACCAACACCGGCCAGACGACCTACACGGGCACCACGGCGCTCACCGACCTGGCGGGCCTGCTCGACGACGCCGCGTACGGCGGCGACGCCGCGGCCACGTCGGGGTCGGTGGCCTACAACGCGCCCGCGCTCACCTGGACCGGGAACCTCGCCGTCGGCGCGAGCACGACGATCACCTTCACGGCCGTCGTGAACAACCCCGACCTGGGCGACAAGCGGCTGACCGCCGTCACCACCTCGGCCGCCAGGGGCGCCAACTGCGCGGCGGGGTCGGCCGACACCCCGTGCGCGGTCACCGTGGTGGTCACCGACGCCACCGATCTCACCTTCACCAAGACGGCCGACCCGTCGTCGGTGGTGCGGGGCGGGGTCGTGACGTACACGATCACCGTGGCCAACTCCGCCGCCACGCCCTATGTGGGGGCGACTTTCACCGACCCGCTTGCGGGGGTGCTGGACGACGCCTCGTACAACAACGACCTGGCCGCGACGTCGGGCAGCGCCGCGTTCACCTCGCCGAACGTGACCTGGACCGGGAACGTCCCCGCCGGGGGCACCGTGACGGTCACCTACTCGGTGACGGTGGATCCGGCGGGCGGCTCCGGCGACGACCTGCTGACCGGCACGCTCACCTCGCCCTCGCCCGGGGGCAACTGCCCGGCCGGGGGCACTGATCCGCGCTGCTCGGCCACGGTCACCGTGTCGGAGCTGGAGATCTCCGTGTCGTCCAGCGCCACCAGCGTCAAGCCGGGGCAGACGGTGCAGCTCACCGCCGTGTTCACCAACACCGGGCAGACGCCCTACCACGGGATCCGCGTGGCGATCCCGGCCGGCGACCTCGTCGACGACGCCATCCCGACCGGCGAGACGACGCTCACCTCGGGAACGCTGTCGGTCGAGGGCCTCGACCTCGTCTGGACGGGTGACATCCCCGTCGGCGGCAGCGTCACGGTGGCCTCGCCGTTCACCGCCAACGATCCGCCGACCGGGAACCGGCGGATCGCGAGCCGCCTGGTGTCGGCCGCGCCGGGGTCGAACTGCCCGGCGGGCGGCGCCGACCCGGCGTGCGCGCTGGACGTGCCCGTGCTGGTGCCGCAGCTCACCATCGCCAAGACGGCCGACCGCGCGACGGCCGAGCCGGGCGACGTGGTGGCGTACACGATCACGATCGCCAACACCGGCGAGACGCCCTACACGGGCGTCGTCGTCACCGACCCGCTGGCCGGCGCGCTCGACGACGCCGTGTACGGCGCGGACGCCGCCGCCACGACCGGATCGGTGGCCTTCGCCGACTCGGCGCTGACCTGGACCGGAGACCTGGCGGTCGGGGCGTCGGCGACGGTGACCTACACGATGACCGTGCGGTCGCCCGACCCGGGCGACAAGATCATGGCCAACACGGTGACGTCGGACGCCGAAGGGGTGTCGTGCGGGGCGTGCACCAGCAACGTCCAGATCCTCACCCCGGCGCTGACCATCGTGAAGTCGGCGAGCCCGACCTCGACGGTCCCGGGCGGGACGGTGACCTACACGGTCACCGTCACCAACTCCGGGCAGACCACCTACCCCGCCGCGAGCTTCACCGACGACCTGGCGGGGGTGCTCGACGACGCCGTCTACAACAGTGACGGCGACGCCACGAGGGGGACCGTCGGCTTCTCGGCCGGGGAACTCGCCTGGACGGGCGCGCTGGCCCCCGGCCAGTCGGCGACGATCACCTACTCGGTCACCGTCCGGGACCCCGACCCGGGTGACCGGATGCTGTCGAGCCGGATCACCTCCCCGACGACCGGGAGCAACTGCGGAACCGATCCGCGCTGCGAAACCGACGTGCCGGTCGCGGTCTTCACCGTCGTCACCGCCACCGACCGGACGGTCGCGATGCCGGGAGACGTCGTCCGCTACACCGTGACCGCCACCAACACCGGCCGGACCACCTTCTCGCCCGCCGACTTCACGCTGTCGCTGGCCGGCGCGCTGGCCAACGCCCAGTACAACAACGACGCCATGGTCAGCAGCGGCACCCTGACCTTCAACCTCGACGGCTCGGTCACCTGGAACGGCGCGCTGGCCCCGGGCGAGTCGGTTACCGCGACCGCCTCGATCACGGTGGTGGACCCGGGCGGCGACGGAGGCACGCTCACCAGCGAGCTCACCTCGACGACCCCGGGCCTCGACTGCCAGGCCTGCACGACCACCGTCACCGTCCTCATCCCGGAGCTGACCCTGACCACGGTCGCCGACCGGCAGACCGCGACACCGGGCGACGTCGTGACCTACACGATCACCGCCGCGAACACCGGAGAGGCGCCCTACCAGGGCGCGACCTGGAGCACGTCCCTGATCGGCCTGCTCGGCGACGCCGACTACAACGGCGACGCCTCCGCGACCTCGGGAGTGGTGTCCTACGCGGAGCCGACGCTGTCGTGGACGGGCGACCTGCCCATCGGCGCGGTCGCCACGGTCACCTTCTCGGTGCGGATCAAGGACCCCGATCCCGGCGACGGCCGGCTGGTCCAGCAGGTCGTGTCGACGACACAGGGCGCGACCTGTCCGGGCGGCCCGTCGTGCTCGACGACCGTGCGGGTGCTGACGCCCCGGCTCGCGATCACCAAACAGGCCGACGCGGCGAGCGTCGTGGCCGGGGGCATCGTCACCTACACCGTGACGGTGGCCAACACCGGGCAGACGCCGTACGTGGGCGCGACCTACACCGACCCGATCGGCACGGCGATCTACGGCGGCGACGCCTGGGCGTCCTCCGGCTTCGTGTCGCCGGTCGACAACGAGCTGATCTGGACGGGAGACCTGGCCGAGGGCGCGACCGCGACCGTCACCTACTCGGTGCGGGTCGCGCCGGCCGCCGGGAACGGCACCCTGGACACGACGATCACGTCACCCACCAGGGGCTCCAACTGCGCGGCGGGCTCGGCCGACCCACGCTGCTCGACGACCATCACCGTGATCGCCCAGAGCATCGCCGTGGCAGACCTGACCAGGAGCTTCACCTTGACCGGCCCGCCCGACACCACCCAGCGCGGCGACGGCATCGTGACGATGAACGTCATCACCAACAGCCCGACCGGCTACACGGTGACGGTGCGGTCGTCGGCGTCCGCGCTGACCTCACCGGTGACCGGGGCGTCGATCCCGATCTCCGCGCTGAAGGTCCGGTCGCCCGAGACGTCGGGCTTCGAGCCGCTGTCGGCCACGACGCCGATCGTGGTGCACCGGCAGACGGGGCCGTCGGCACAAATTGGAGATTCACTCTCGAACGATTATGAGGTGGATATTCCATTTGTCCCGACCGGCAATTATTCGGTGACCCTCGACTACATTGCCAGCACATCGTGAGTTTAACTACGGGAAAACGCGGTGATCATGGCTTCGAGGTTAATCGAAAGGGATGGCACAAATGCCTGACATGAAAATGGCGTATGCGGCTCTCGGCTGCCTGGCGAGCGTGCTGAGCACCGTGTCGCCCGCCGCCGCCGACACGGCCACCGGCAACACCGAGGCGATCGTCGTGGTCACCGACGAGATCACGCTCACCGAGCTGACCCCGTCGTTCACGCTGACCGGTGTGCCGGGCGCGGTGGTGACCACCGCGTCTCCGGTGACCATGCGCGTGACCACGAACAACTTCGCCGGTTACACCGTGACGGTGCAGCCGACGACGCCCAACCTGCTGCCGTCGATCGCCGGCAGCACCGACGTCATCCCGGCTTCGCTGCTCCAGGTCAGCGGCCCGGCCCAGGCGGGCACCTTCACCCCGCTGAACCCGGGGACGCCCGTCGTGGTCGACACCAAGGCGTCGGCCTCGGCGCCCACGGGAGACATCATCGCGAACAACTACCGCATCACCATTCCGTTCGTCCGCCCCGACACCTACACGGGCACGCTGAATTACATCGCCACCACGCTCTAATGCCGGAAGAATGGCCGGCGGAATATCCGTCCGCCGGCCTCTGGGGGGACCATGGCGTTTTGGGGAAAAGCCGCGGGAATTATCGCCGTACTGCTGGTCGCGGCGCCGGCCGCGCACGCGAAACCGAAAGCCCAGCTGACCATCGCGGTCGAGGGCGGCGGTGACGCGGTCAGGCAGGGGCAGCGGCTCACGTACACGACGACGGTGGTCAACACCGGCGCCGGCGACGCCAGGTCCCTCGACATCAGCCAGACGATCGACCCCGGCCTGACGCTGGTCTCGTCGTCGCCGCCGGGCAAGGCGGCCGACGGCCGGGTGCGCTGGACCCACCCGTTGCGAGCGGGCGAGACCGTGACGTTCAGCGTGACCATGGACGTGAAGCGGCTGAACCCGGGCCTGAAGCGCCTGGCCGTGGTCTCCTGCGCGGCCCGCGCGGGTGAGGCGCGGCCGCTGGTCTGCGCGACCGACTCGGCCCCTGTGGCCGCTCCCGCGCCGGTGGCCATGAAGACCCAGGGGTCGTCGGTGCCGCTGGCCATGGGGGCCGCCGCCGCCCTCCTGGCGGTGCTGACGGTGCTGGTCTGGCGTCGCCGGAAGAGCACCCCTAAGCGCTGAGCGACGTCAGATAACCCTTCAGCACCCGCTTGAGCTCGGCGATCTCGGCCGGGCGCTCCTCCTCCGGCGACGCCGCCACGAGCGGCGTCATGGCCTGGAAGATCCGCACGAGAACCCGGGCGCTCCTCGCCCGATCGGCCGGTTCCTGGCCCGGCACCCGGGCCAGCAGGATCGCCTCGACCTGGCCGAGCATCGCGGCCTGGATCGGCTGCGACGACCCGGCGAGCGCCGACGGCATGTCGGGCCGGGCGAACAGCGCCTTGAACCCCGGATTGGCGAGGTTGAACGCCACCAGCGGGTCGACCACCCGGTCGAGCAGCTCGTCGAGGTCCATCCCGGCGACCTCGGCGCCGGTGAAGGCGGCGGCGTGGGCCGCGCGCATGTCGGCGACGAAGCGGTCGGCCAGCGCGCGGGCCACCGCCTCCTTGCCCGGGAAGAACTGGTAGAGCGACCCCGGCGAGATCCCGGCCCGCGCGGCGATGGCGTTAGTGGACGCCTTCTCGTAACCCAGCTCGGCGAAGGCGTCGGCCGCCGCGTCGAGGATCTCGGCCATCCGCCGTTCGCCGCGCGCCTGTCTGCGTCGCTCCATCACGATCTCCCTTGAAAATGCGAGCGACCGCTCGTATTGTTCAAACGCGAGCGATTGCTCGCAAAACCTTACCAAGGGGATCGATGCGTCGTGCGCGGAGCCAGGTGGGTGCTCGTGCTGGGGGTCCTGATCACGCTCGCCGCCGGGGCCGTCGCCGCCGGAACGCTCGGCGCCCTCTCGCTCAACCGCTTCGAGGCCCCCGGCTCGGAGTCGATGCGGGCCAAGGCCCTGCTCGCCGACCGGTTCGGCACCGGCAGCCCCAACCTGGCCCTCCTCGTCACGGCCAAGCAGGGCACCGTCGACGACCCGGCCGTCGCGGAGGCCGGCCGGGAACTCACCCGGGAACTCACCGGCTGGGCGGGTGACGCCTGGTCCTACTGGACGCGCGGCTCGGCCACCCTGCGCAGCGAGGACGCCCGGCAGGCGCTCGTGCTCGCCTGGATCCCGGGCGACGCCCACACGGTCAGGCGGACCGTCCTGCCGGCGCTCACCCCCGAGTTCACCCGCGACGGCCCGCTGGTCAGGGTGGAGGTAGGCGGCGGCGACGAGGTGTTCCGGCAGGTCATGGAGCAGGCCAGGGCCGACTTCCTGCGGGCCGAGATCGTCGTGCTGCCGCTGGTGCTGGGCCTGCTCTGGCTGGTCTACCGGCGGTTCGCCGCCGCCCTCGTGACGCTCGGCGTCGGCGTCGCCGCCGTGGCGGGCGCGCTGGCGCTGATCCGCGCGGTCACCCTGTTCACCGACGTGTCCACGTTCGCCGCCAACCTCGCCCTCGTGATGGGCGTCGGCCTCGGCGTCGACTACGGCCTGTTCGTCGTGTTCCGCTTCCGCGAGGAGCTGGCGCGTGGTCTCCCCGTCTCCGATGCGGTCGGCCGGACCGTCGCCACCGCCGGGCGGACCGTCCTGTTCAGCGGCGTCACCGTGGCCGCCGCGCTCGCGGTCCTGCTGGTCTTCCCGTTCCCCTTCCTCCAGTCGTTCGGGTACGCCGGCCTCGCGGTCGTCCTCGCCGCCGTGCCCAGCGCGACGGTCCTGCTGCCCGCCGCGCTCCGGGTGCTGGGCCACCGCGTGGCCGGGAGGAGCCCCGCCCGGGAACGCGTCTTCTGGCGTGAGGTGGCCGCCCGGGTCATGCGGCGGCCGTGGTCGCTGGGCGGGGCCGCGCTCGCCGTGGTCCTGCTGCTCGGCTCGCCCTTCCTCGGCATCAGGTTCGGCGTTCCCGACGACCGCGTCCTGCCTGAATCGGCCCCCGCCCGGCAGTTGTACGACCAGGTCAGAGCGGGCTTCCCGGTGGAGGAGGCGGACGCGGTCCAGGTCGTCGCGGAGCAGGGCGCTCCCTCGGCCGGCTACGCGGCCACGCTCTCCCGGATCGACGGCGTCGTCCGCGTCGACTCGGCGGCCGGGTCGTTCGCCGACGGCCGGCCGGTCGAGGCCCCTGACGCGACCCGGTTCGCCGCGGGCGGCGGCACCTGGCTGTCGGTCGTGGCGTCCACCGGGCGGCTCGACCTGGTCGCCGACATCCGTGCCGCACCGGCCCCCTTCGAGGTCGTCGTCGGCGGTTATCCCGCCGAGCTCGCCGACTACCGCGACGGCGTGATCGGCAGGCTGCCGCTGGTCGCCGGGCTGATCGTGCTGATCACCTGTGTGGTCCTGTTCGCGATGACCGGCAGCGTCGTCGCGCCGCTGAAGGCGTCGGCGCTCAACCTGCTCAGCCTGTCGGTCATGTTCGGCGCGCTGGTCTTCCTGTTCCAGGACCGCACGGGCACGATCGAGCCGAGCATCCCCATCCTGATGTTCTGCGTCGCCTACGCCCTGTCCATGGACTACGAGGTCTTCCTGCTGTCCCGGATCAAGGAGGAGCACGACCGCACCGGGGACGTCGTGACCTCCGTACAGGAGGGGATCGCGCGGAGCGCGCCGCTGGTCACCGCGGCGGCCGCGATCCTGGCCGCCTCCTTCGCCGTGTACGCCACCTCCGGCGTCGTCTTCCTCCAGATGCTCGGCGTGGGGATGGCCCTGGCGGTCGTGGTCGACGCGACGATCATCAGGGGAGTGCTGCTGCCCGCCGCGATGGCCCTCGCGGGCGAGGCAAACTGGTGGGCGCCCCGACTACTGAGGAGACGCCCCTGACCCGCATCGGCATCTTCCTGGTCGGCGCGCAGTTCCCCGGCCAGACCTCGGGCGAGGTCCTGCGGAACACCGTCGAGACCGTCGTCGCCGCCGAGCGGGCGGGCTTCGACGACGCCTGGCTCGCCGAACACCACTTCATGTCCTACGGCGTCATCCCCTCGGCCGTCACCCTGGCCGGGGTGGCGCTGGGCCGCACCACCCGCATCCACGTCGGCACGGCGGTGAGCGTCCTGTCCACCCGCCACCCGGTGGCCCTCGCCGAGGAGGCCGCGATCCTGCACCACGCGTCGGGCGGCCGGTTCGAGCTCGGCGTGGGACGCGGCGGCCCCTGGGTCGACCTTGAGGTCTTCGGCACCGGTCTCCCCCGCTTCGAACGCGGCTTCGCCGAGTCCCTCGACCTGCTCTGCGCGGCCCTGACCCGGGACCGGCTGTCGGCGGAGGGCGAGTTCTTCCGCTTCCGCGAGGTCCCGATGACGCCCGGCCCGCCGGGCCTGCGCCCGGTCGTCGCCTGCACCTCCCCGGAGACCGCCGACCTGGCCACCGCCCGGGGCCTGCCGATGCTGCTGGGCCTGCACATCGGCGACGAGGAGAAGGCCGCGATGCTCACCGGCCGCCCCTCGGACGGCCACATCGGCGCGGCGGTCGGCTACGTGGCCGACACGACCGCCCAGGCCGTCGCCGACCTCAAGCGCGCCATGCCGCAGTGGCTCCGCCCGGGTCTGGCCGGTTACGTCCCCGTCGACGACCGCCCCCGCCCCGCGAGAGACGTCGACGCCTACGTCGACCTGCTCTGTCGCATTCACCCGGTCGGCTCGCCGGACCACTGCGCGCGCGTGCTGCGCGAGACCGTGCGGAAGACCGGCCTGAAGCGGCTGATCCTGCTGGTCGAGGGCTCGGGCGACCACCGCGGGACGCTGGAGAACGTCGCCCGGCTGGGCCGCGAGGTCCTGCCCCTGGTCAGGGACGCCGGCGGCATCGGGCCAGGTGACAGGGCGTAAATGATCTGCTGAACTCCTGGCGATTACCTATAAAACTTGTAGGTAAAGTTCTCTATTCTGGGGTCATGACTCCCGTCGTCGTGGTCGTCGGCGGCGGCGCCAGCGGAACCCTGGCCGCCGTCCACCTCCTGCACACCGCACGAACCCGCCGTCTCCCCCTGCACGTCGTGCTGATCGACCGGTACGCCCGCCACGGCCTCGGCCAGGCCTACTCGACCACCGATCCCGAACACCTCCTCAACGCCCCGGCGGCGAAGATGAGCGCCCTCGACCACGATCCCGCCGACTTCGTCCGCTGGGCCAGGGTCACCGGCTGCGAGTTCCTGCCCAGACGGACCTACGGCCACTATCTGCGGGACGTCCTGGAGCGTGCCCAGGACGACGAACGAACCGTCCAGAAGGTGACGGGCAACGTCGCGGCGGTGTCCCGGCGGCCCGCCCAGGTGCGGCTGGCCGACGGCCGTGCCTTCGACGCCGACGCGATCGTGCTGGCCACCGGCAACGCCGCGCCCGGTCTGAGGCTGCCCGAGAAGCGATGTACCAACGACCCGTGGGCGGCGGGCGCGCTCAACGAGGTCGGCAGAGGCGACGTGCTGGTCGTCGGGACCGGGCTGACCATGGTCGACATGGCCGTCACGCTCACCCGCACGCCCGGCCGCACGGTCTACGCGGTGTCGCGCCATGGGCTGCTGCCGCGCGTACACGCGGACGATCCCGTCAGTCCCCGCCAGGTCACGCTCCCCGAAGGGCCGCTGACGCTGCGGGTGCTCTTCCGGGCCGTGCGCGAGGCGGCCTCGGACGGTGACTGGCGCGGCGTGGTCGACGGGCTGCGCCCCAGAGTGCCGGAGCTGTGGTCCCGGCTGCCGCTCCGGGAGCAGCGGCGGTTCCTGGCGCTGGCGGCGCGCCACTGGGAGATCCACCGCCACCGGATCCCGCCGGCCACCGCCGCGAAGATCGAGAGGCTGGAGGCCACCGGGCGGCTGAAGGTGCTGAGCGGCTGTGTGGACGCCGTCACGCCCGGCCCCGAGGGCGTGCTGGTCCACCTCAAGGACCGCGACCTCCCCGTCTCGTGGGTGGTCAACGCGACCGGCCCGGCCTCGGTCTGCGCCCGCGACCCGCTGCTGGTCCGGCTGATGGGCGACGGTCTGGTGCGGGCCGACCGGCTCGGGCTCGGGGTCGAGGCCGACGAGCGCGGCCGCGTCGTCGACGCCACCGGCCGCGCCGACGACCGGCTCGTCACCCTCGGCCCGGTCCTGAGAGGCAGCCGGTACGAGACCACGGCCATCCCCGAGATCCGAGGTCAGGCCGCGGTTCTCGCCCCTCACGTCATCGACGAGATCAGCGGCCGGCTCGTGAGGTGAGCGGCGGCGGCGTCTCCTGGACAAAATGTGACCCAGATCACTTCAGCGAATCAGGCGTTCACTGCGTCTTAATACTGGGGAAATCGCACATTTTCAAAGGGGAAACTGTTGCCCATTTCGGGAGCTTTACGACGTGGTGTCGTTCGATTACTCGAGAAACGCGACGCACGTCGAGCGAGAAAGGCGCCGCCGCCCGACACCCGGGAGATCCGCATTCTCCTGCTCCACGCCTACGGCCTGGGTGGCACGATCCGCACCGTCTTCAACCTGGCCGCCCACCTGGCCGATGACCATGACGTCGAGATCGTCAGCCTCGTCCGCGAGCTCCCGGAATTCTTCTTCGAACCGCCGCCCGGCGTGCGGATCACGTATCTCGATGATCGGGTCGACGGCAGAAAAGGACTTCTCAACCGTTTCCGGAGCCGGCTGACGCCGCCCGACGAGGCCGCCGCCCACTGGTACACCCTGAAGACCGACCTCGCGCTCGCCAGGTACATCCGCAGTCGGCGCGGGGGCGTCCTGATCGGAACCCGGCCGGCCCTGAACCTGCTGATCGCCCGGTTCGCCGGACCCGAGGTGATCACCATCGGTCAGGAGCACGCCAACCTCCCGTCCCACGGGGAGGAGACCAGGAAGCAGATCGTCCGGCGCTACGGCCGCCTGACCGCCGTCGCCACGCTGACCGAGACCGATCTGGAGTCGTACCGGAAGGCGTTGAGGAAGAGGCCGCCGGCCCATCTGGTCCGCATCCCCAACGCTGTGCCGAAACTGAACGCCCCGCCCGCCACCCGCACCGCGCCGGTCGCCGTGGCCATCGGGCGGCTCGCCCACGTGAAGGGCTACGACCTGCTGATCCGCGCCTGGGCCCACGTCCACAAGGTCCACCCTGACTGGGAGCTGCGCATCTACGGCTCGGGCGCCCGCCACGACAAGCTCCAGGCGTCGATCGAGAAGCGCGAGCTCACCGGCTGCGTGAAGCTCATGGGCCCGGCCACCGACGTGGGCGCGGTGCTGGCCGAGGCGTCGATCAACGTGCTCAGCAGCCGCCGCGAGGGCATGCCGATGACCATCCTTGAGGCCATGAGCGTGGGCGTCCCGGTCGTCGCCTACGACTGCCCGACCGGCCCGGCCGAGATCATCAGCGACGGCCACAACGGCCTGCTCGTCCCGGCCGGGAAGATCCACGCCATGGCCGACGCCATCGGCCGCCTCATCGCCGACCCCGACCTGCGCACCAAGCTCGCCGAGAACGGGCTGGTCACGGCGGAGGAGTACGACATCAGCGCGGTCGGGCCCCAGTGGGAGGAACTGCTCAGCGCTTGCGCAGCGGCGTCTCCTCGGCCAGGCGGGACAGTTTCTCCGGGTTCCTGACGTAGTAGAGCTCGGTGATCAGGCCGTTCTCGGCGTGCATCGTCAGGATGCCGTCGAGTTCGCCCTCCAGGTAGCAGAGGAAGGCCGGCCAGCCGTTCGACTCGGTCGGCTCCATCGACATGACCGGGCCGAAGGACCGCAGCACGGCGGCGTAGAACCGGACCATCTTCGCGGCCCCCACCAGCGGCCGGGGCATGGCCTGCACGACGCCGCCGCCGTCGGCCAGCAGGACCACGTCCGGGGCCAGCACGTCGAACAGGGCCTGCATGTCGCCCGTCTCGATCGCCCGCTGGAAGGCGGCCATCGCGCCCCTCGTCTGCTCCCGCGAGGACGTGCCGCGCGGGCGGCGGGCGGCGACGTGCTCGCGGGCGCGGTGGGCGATCTGCCGGACCGCCGCCGGGTTCTTGCCGACGGCCTCGGCGACCTCGGCGTAGTCGAAGGCGAACACCTCGCGCAGCACGAAGACGGCCCGTTCCGTCGGGGTGAGGGTCTCCATGACCAGCAGCATCGCCGTCGAGAGGCTGTCGGCCAGTTCGACGTCCTCGGCGACGTCGGGCGTGGTCAGCAGGGGTTCGGGGAGCCACGGGCCGACATAGGTCTCCTTGCGGCGGCCGAGGGCGCGCAGCCGGCCGAGGGCCTGCCGGGTGGCGATGGTGACCAGGTAGGCGTGCTGGTCGCGGACCGCCGAGAGGTCGACGCCGCTCCACTTCAGCCAGGTCTCCTGGACGACGTCCTCGGCGTCGGCGGCCGAGCCGAGCAGCTCGTAGGCGACGGTGAAGAGCAGGGCGCGGTGGGCGACGAACGTCTCCGTCGCGGGATCGGTCATGTCCATCAGACGCCGGAAACCATTCTTTCGTGACATGTCACAGAAAGGGAGTTCGGAGCATCTCCTGTCTGAAGCGACCCGACAAGGAGATGACAATGAAGATCGTGGTGATCGGCGCCGGGTACGCCGGCACGTACGCGGCCAACATCCTGGCCAGGAGGACCAAGGCCGAGATCACGGTGGTCAACCCGCGCGGCCACTTCGTCGAGCGGGTGCGGCTGCACCAGCGGCTGTCGGGCACCTCCCCGGCGCGGGCCCCGCTCACGTCGATGCTGCGGGCCGGGATCACGACCCGGGTGGGCACCGTCGACAAGATCGGCGACGGGCTCGTCACCCTCGGCGACGGAGCCTCGCTCGCGTTCGACCACGCGGTGCTCGCCGTCGGCAGCACGGCCGAGCCGATGCCCGGCGCCATCGCGGTCGGCACCTGGGAGGGCGCCGAACAGGCCCGCGCGGCGCTCGCGGCGCTGGAGCCGAAGGCCGTCGTGACCGTCGTCGGGGGCGGCCCGACGGGCATCGAGACGGCCGCCGAGGTCGCCGCCGCCCGGCCCGACCTGCGGGTCCGGCTCGTGGGCAGCGCCGTCGCCGGTGGCATGGCCGAAGGAGCGCGGCGCCGCGTGCGCGCCGGGCTCGACAGGCTGAAGGTCGAGGTCGTCGAAGACGGCGTCACGGCGGTGGCCGACGGCCGGGTGGCGCTCCGCTCCGGCACGGCGCTCGCCTCCGACCTCACCCTGTGGGGCATCGTGTCGGGCGTCCCCGACCTCGCCGCGCGCAGCGGCCTCACCGTCGACGGGGAGGGCCGTCTCGTCGTGGACGAGTTCCTGCGCAGCGTCGACGACCCGCGGATCTTCGCCGCCGGCGACTGCGCGTCGGTGCCGGGGGCGCGGATGTCGTGTCAGGCGTCCGAACCCCAGGGCGCGACGGCGGCCATGAACGTGGCCCGGTCGATCCAGGGCCGCGAGCTGACCCCTCACGTCGTGCGGTTCGTCGCCGTCTGCGTCAGCCTCGGCCGGGCCGACGCGGTGGCCCAGTTCACCCACTTCGACGACTCCCCGCGCAGGGCCTACCTGGCCGGACGGGCCGGGGCCGTGCTCAAGGAGCAGGTGACCCGGGGGACCGTCTTCGGGGCGAAGGCGGGCATCCCGTTCAGATAACTCGAAATACATCCGACCTGTAGGTAGCTGCGACGGGATCAACCGGTCAGAAATCCGCTCGAAGTCGAGGAAACATCGGATGCCAACCCTTGTTTCAGGGTTGTTTCGATGCTATTTCCTTGACTGACCCCTCACCTGACCGGAGGATCCCGTGCGTCGCCGAAGATTAGGCATTGCCGGACTGACCGCGTTGGTCATGCTCACGGGCATGACCGCGATCACCCAGAGCCAGGCCGCGGCGCTGGCGCTCCCCCCGACCGACGACCTGACGCTGTGGTACAACTCGCCGGCGACGAACTGGGAGACCCAGGCGCTGCCGATCGGCAACGGCCCGCTGGGCGCGAAGCTGTTCGGCGGGGTGGCCTCCGAGCAGATCCAGTTCAACGAGAAGACCCTGTGGACCGGCGGCCCCGGCGCGCAGGGCGGCTACAACCACGGCAACTGGACGTCCCCGCGCCCCGGGGCCATCGACAACCTCCAGGCGCAGATCGACCAGCAGGGCCGGATCACTCCGCAGACCGTGGCCAACGCTCTCGGCCAGGGCAAGACGAACTTCGGCAGCTACCAGACCTTCGGCGACCTGTTCCTCGACTTCGCCAACCCGCCGTCGAGCACCACCGAATACCGCCGCGAGCTCAGCCTCCGCGAGGCCGTCGCCCGGGTCGGCTACACTGCCGGCGGCGTCGAGTACACCCGTGAGTACTTCGCCAGCAACCCCGGCAACGTTATCGTGGCCCGCATCTCGGCCAACCAGACCGGCCGGGTCTCCTTCACGCTGCGGCACACCTCGCCGCGCAGCGACAAGACCGTGACCGCCTCGAACGGCCGGTTGACCATCAAGGGCGCGCTGGCCAACAACGGCCTGAAGTTCGAGGCCCAGGTCCAGGTCGTCAACCAGGGCGGCACCCGCACCGACTCAGGCGACCGGGTCACCGTGACCGGGGCCAACAGCGTGGTGCTCGTGCTGTCGGCCGGCACCAACTACTCCGACGCCTACCCGGCCTATCGGGGCGCCGACCCGGCGGCGGGCGTCACCTCGCGGGTCACCGCCGCCGCGGCCCAGACCTACGACGCGCTGAAGGCCGCCCACCTGGCCGACTACAAGAGGCTGTTCGACCGGGTGAAGCTGAACATCGGCCAGTCGAACCCGACCGTGCCGACCAACACGCTGCGGAGCAACTACACCGGCGGCTCGTCGGCGCAGGACCGGGCGCTGGAGGCGATGTTCTTCGCCTACGGCCGCTACCTGCTGATCTCCTCCTCGCGGGAGAACGACATCCTCCCGGCCAACCTCCAGGGCGTGTGGAACAACGTGGTGAACCCACCCTGGGACGCCGACTACCACGTCAACATCAACCTGCAGATGAACTACTGGCCCGCCGAGCAGACCAACCTCCGCGAGACCACCAAGCCTTACGACCGCTACGTGAACTCGATGGTCGCCCCCGGCCGGGTCACCGCGCAGAACATGTACGGCGCCCGGGGCTGGGTGGTCAACAACGAGACCAACCCCTACGGCTTCACCGGCGTGCACAACTACCCGCAGTCGTTCTGGTTCCCCGAGGCCGCCGCCTGGACCACCCAGCACCTCTACGACAGCTACCGCTTCAACGGCGACCTCACCTACCTGCGCGACACCGCCTACCCGGCGATCAAGGGCGCGGCCGAGTTCTGGCTCGACTTCCTGCACACCGACCCGCGCGACAACCGCCTCGTCGTCTCGCCGTCCTACTCCCCGGAGAACGGCGACTTCTCGGCCGGGGCGTCCATGTCGCAGCAGATCGTGCGTGAGGTGTTCACCAACGCCCTGGCCTCGGCCCGTGCGCTGGGCGTGGACACCGCGCTCCAGGCCGAGCTCACCACCGCGCTGTCGCGGCTCGACCCGGGGCTGCGCATCGGCCGCTGGGGTCAGCTCCAGGAGTGGAAGACCGACTGGGACTCCCAGACCGACACCCACCGCCACGTCTCCCACCTGTTCGCCCTCCACCCGAGCAACCAGATCCTCCCGGGCACGGCCGAGGCCAACGCGGCCCGCGTCTCGCTGAACGCGCGCGGCGACGGCGGCACCGGCTGGTCGAAGGCCTGGAAGATCAACTTCTGGGCACGTCTCCTCGACGGCAACCGCGCCCACAAGCTGCTGTCGGAGCAGCTCAAGTCGTCCACGCTCGACAATCTGTGGGACACCCACCCGCCGTTCCAGATCGACGGCAACTTCGGCGCGACCTCGGGGGTGGCCGAGATGCTCGTGCAGAGCCAGCACGACACCGTCCATGTGCTGCCCGCCCTGCCCTCCACCTGGGCGAACGGCTCGGTGACGGGGCTGAAGGCGCGCGGCGACATCACCGTCGACACCACGTGGAAGTCGGGCGCGGCCGAGACGGTTGTCCTGCGGCCCGCGCGGACCGGCCCCGTCAAGCTCCGCACCGCCGCCGCCACGGGCGCCTACTCGATCAAGGACGAGGCCGGCGCGACCGTCACCGCCACCCGGACCGGCGACACGCTGAGCTGGACGGCGACCGCGGGGAAGACGTACACGATCAGTTTCACCACCACCGGCGGCGGGACCACCCAGACCGTCGAGGGTGAGGCGTTCACCTCGCAGTCCGGCGTCCAGGCGGCCGGCCACACCACCGCCAGCGGCGGCCAGACCGTCGGCTACATCGACAATGGCGACTGGGCGGCCTACTCGCAGGTCAGCACGGCGAGCCTGCGGACCTTCAGCGCCCGGGTGTCCTCCGGCGGGCCCGGCGGGACGATCACGATCAGGGCCGGGTCGCCGACGGGCGCCGTGCTCGGGTCGGTGGCGGTCGCGCCGACCGGGAGCTGGGACACCTTCACCACCGTGTCGACGACGCTGACCGGCTCGGGCTCCGGCCCGCTCCACCTGGTCTTCAGCGGCGGCGCGGGCAGCCTGCTCGACGTCGACATGATCACCGTGTCGACCCAGGGCGGCACCGGCCCGCAGCCGCAGACCGTCCAGGGCGAGGCCTGGACCTCGATGAGCGGGGTGCAGCAGGCCGACCACCCGAGCGCGCAGGGCGGCTACTCGGTCGGCTACATCGACAACGGCGACTGGACGGCCTACTCGGGCGTCAACACCTCGGGCCTGACCAGCTTCAGCGCCCGGGTGTCGTCGGCCGGGGCCGGCGGCACCATCCAGGTGCGGTCGGGATCGCCGACGGGGACCTTGCTGGGCTCGGTCGCGGTGAGCCCGACGGGCGGCTGGGACACCCACGTGACCGTCTCCACCACGTTGACCGGCTCGGCCTCCGGCCCGATCCACCTGGTCTTCGTCGGAGGCGCGGGGTCACTGTTCGACGTGGACTCCTTCACCGTCTCTTAACGCTTTCTGGAATGGGAGAGGCGCCCCTCCACGAGGAGGGGCGCTTTCTCATTTCTCCGTACGAACCAGCTCCGGCCGGAACGCGATGATCAGGCCGAGCGTGGCGTAGCCGACGAGCAGGTGGGCCGCGCCGACGAGGCTGCCCGCCTCCGGGCCGAGCAGGCCCATGCTGGGGATCGACACCACGGCCCAGCTCTCCGCGACGACCGGCCACACCCGGGCCAGACCGCGCCAGCGGCCGGCGAAGGCGACCTTCACCCCGATCACGAACATGCCGAGCATCGAGAGCGGCCAGAAGACGTCCAGGACGGCCAGCCAGTCGGCCTCCCGCTGACCGGGCAGGACGGCGTGCAGCAGGCTCCAGACCATGGCGGGGACCAGCAGCACCCGCTCGACCTGGAGCATGATCCGGGCGGTGCGGGAGGTCCCGGTCGCCCGGGTCCGGATCATGAGGGCCAGCAGGCACATCAGCCCGGTCTGAAAGGCCAGGCCGCCGAGGTCGGTGAGCAGCCAGCCGAGGTCCGTGGCGGGCTGGAAGCCGTAGGCGAAGCTGAGGGCCGACCACAGCAGGGCGCCGGTGGACAGCCCGAGGGCGAGCCGGCGGATCGTCGTGTCGGAGAGGGTCGCGGCGGGGGCGGGGGGTGCGGTGAGCGTCATCGTCAGTCCTTCGTTTTCGGGAACACCTGAATCCTGCGGACCCGGCGGCCTGGGCCGTCAGGGCGTGGCGTCCCGTTTCGGGGGCCCAGACGACGCCCGGAAAAAACAGGACACGCGTCCTAGGGACTTGGCTGACCAGCTCAGGCACACTTTGCAGGTGCAGAAGCTGAGGCCGGGGCCGGTGCTCTTCGCGGTCGCGCTGACCGCCCTGCCCGTCGCGGCCCTGCTCGACGTACGGGTCCCGGGCGCCCACCGCGCGGTGCTGCAACTCCAGGCGGGCTCGCTCGACTCGCTGACCGGGGTCGCGCTCGCGGCGGCCGGGATGACCGTGCTCGGCCGGTTCCCGCGCCACGCCCTCGGGTGGCTGATGTCGGTCTTCGGCGCGTGGTGGGCGATCGACGGGCTGGCGTCGTCGTGGCTGGCGTACGCGACGGCTTTCGACCTGCCGGGCGGTTCGGCGGCCTTCCTCGTCTACCAGCGGTTCGGCGCGGGCCTCGTGCTGCTGCTGCCGCTGGTCCTGGTGCTGTTCCCCGACGGCAGGCTGCCGACGGGCTGGTGGCGCGGGATCGCGCTGGTCAGCCTGGGGCTGACGAGCCTGCTGCCGCTGGCGCTGATCGCGGCGCCCTCCGAGATCGCCCAGGCCACCTCGGAGTCAGGGCCCATTCCGGCGCCGCTGCGGGCGTTGAACCTCGACCTGCTCTACCTGCCGCTGCCCGACGAGGTCTGGACGGTCCTGCTGCGGGTGGCCCAGCTCTGCGTGCCGCTGAGCCTGGTCGCCCCGTTCGTGGTGGTCGTCCGGCGCTACCGGGGGTCGGCCGGGCTCGACCGGATGCGGCTGCGCTGGCTGGTCTGGGCGGGCGTGGTCGACCTCATGGTCATGCTGACGTTCCGGCTGCTGCCCGGCTCGTGGACGGCCATCGGCCTGGCCGCCGGGGTGACCCTCACGGCCGGGGCGGTCGCGGTCGGCATCGTCCGGCCCGACCTGGTCGACGTCGACCGGCTGCTCGGCGGAACCGTCGTCTACGCGCTGCTGCTGGCGCTGACGTTCGTGCTCGACCTGGTCGTGCTGGGCAGCGTCGGGCAGTTCCTCGGCTCGCGGCTCAACGACGGGGAACGCCTGGTCATCGCGGTGTTCGCGGTCGCCATCGCCTACGCGCAGCTCCGCCACCGGCTGTGGCGGCTGGTCCGCCGCTGGGTCATGGGCGACCGCGACGACCCCTACCACGTGGTCTCCGGCCTGGCCGAACGGCTGGAGGCCACCGACGACTCCGAGGCCCAGCTCCTCACCCTGGCCCGCACCGTCCGGCGGGCGTTCCGGTCCTCCTACGCCGGCGTCGAGATCACCGACACGCTGCTCGTGGAGGACGGCGAGCGCCCGGCCGAGACCCGCGCCCTGCCCATCGCCTACCGGGGCGAGCGCATCGGCCGGCTGGTGCTGCCCGCCAGGGCCACCCGGCTCTCCGGCGACGAGAAGCTGCTCGCCGACGTGATCCGGCAGGCAGCGGCGGCGGCGAAGGCGGTCCACCTGGCGGAGGAGTTGCAGCGCGGCCGGGAGAGGATCGTGTCCGCGGTCGAGGACGAACGCCGGCGGCTGCGCCGCGAACTGCACGACGGCCTCGGCCCGACCCTTGCGGCGGTCGCCGCCCGCATCGACATGGCCAGGATCACCGCCCGCCGCTCCGGCGAGGACGCCGACCAGATCCTCGGCCAGGCCCGCCAGGAGCTGACCGGCCTGCTCGCCGAGGTGCGCCGCCTGGTCCACGGCCTGCGCCCGCCCGCCCTCGACGACGTGGGCCTGGTCGGCGCGATCCGCCAGCTGGCCCCAGGCCTGACCATGCGCGTCGAAGAGCACGGCGACCTGACCGGCCTCCCCGCCGCGGTCGAGGTCGCCGCCTACCGGATCGCCGCCGAGGCGATCACCAACGTCCGCCGCCACGCCCACGCGACCACCTGCACCGTGACCCTGACGCGGTCAGAGGGGGCCCTGGAGGTCGAGATCACCGACGACGGCGACGGCTTCGCCCCCGACGCGTTCGCCGGGGTGGGCCTGGTCTCGCTCCGCGAACGCGCCGCCGAACTGGGCGGCGCCTGCGTGGTCGCCCCCCGCGAACCGAGAGGAACCCGGGTGTGGACGCGCCTCCCCGCCCGCGACGAGGTGACGGTATGAGCATCACAGTCCTGGTCGTGGACGACCACCCGGTCTTCCGCGAGGGCTTCGCCGCCCTCCTGGGCAGCATCGGCGAGATCGACGTCCTCGGCACGGCCTCCAACGGCCGCGAAGCCGTGGACAAGGTCGCGCGCCTGCACCCCGACGTGGTCGTCATGGACGTCTCGATGCCCGGGATGGACGGCATCGAGGCCACCCGCCGCGTCCTGGCCGAACGCCCGGAGACCGGCGTCGTCGTCCTCACCATGTCGGAGGAGGACGGCACCATCTTCGACGCCCTCCGCGCCGGCGCCCGCGGCTACCTGCTCAAAGGCGCCGAACCCGACGAGGTCGTCCGCGCCATCACCACCGTGGCCGGCGGCGGCGTCGTCTTCGGCGCGGTCCTGGCCACCCGCATCGCCGACTTCCTCGGCCCGAGGCCCCCGGCCGTCTCCGGCGAGACCTTCCCGACCCTGACGGCCCGGGAGCGGGAGGTCCTCGACCTGGTCGCGGCAGGCCTGTCCAACAGCCAGATCGCCACCCGCCTCTTCCTGTCGCAGAAGACGGTCCGCAACCACGTCTACGCCGTGGTCACCAAACTCCAGGCAGCCGACCGAGCCGAGGCCATCATCCGAGCAAGGGACGCCGGCCTCGGCCGATAGCCGGGTCTACCAGCGGTCGGCGACCTGGGGGGCGATCAGTTCGTCGTAGATCTCGTTGACGGCGGCCAGGGTCTCGCCGGTCAGGGGGGAGAGGCCGGCGGCGGCGCTGTTGGCGCGGGCCTGGCCCGGGTTGCTCGCGCCGGGGATGACAGCGGTCACACCGGGCTGGTCGATGATCCAGCGCAGCGCGAACTGGGCCATCGTCGCGCCCTCGGGGACCAGCGGCGACAGTCGGCGGACCGCCTCCAGGCCGGTCTCGTAGTCGACGCCGGAGAAGGTCTCGCCGACGTCGAAGGCCGCGCCGTGGCGGTTGTAGTTGCGGTGGTCGTTCTCCGGGAAGGTGGTGCTGGCGTCGTACCGGCCGGAGAGGAGACCGCTCGCGAGCGGGACGCGGGCGATGATGCCGACCCCGGCCTTCTGGGCGGCGGGCAGGACGTCGGCGAGCGGGCCGAGGCGCAGCATGTTCAGGATGATCTGGACGCTGGCCACCCCCGGACGGGCGATCGCCTTCAGCGCCTCCTCCCTGGTCTCCACGCTGACCGCGTAGTTCTTCACGCGGCCCTCCTCGACCATGGTGTCGAGGGCGTCGAAGACCTCGTCGGCCGAGTAGACCGGGGTGGGCGGGCAGTGGAGCTGGACCAGGTCGAGGGTGTCGACGCCCAGGTTGCGGCGCGAGCGGTCGTTCCAGGCCCGGAAGTTGCCGAGGTTGTAGTTCTCCGGGACCTGCTCGACCCGGCGGCCCATCTTGGTCGCGACCAGGATGTCCGGGTGGTCCTTGATGAAGCGGCCGATGAACTGCTCGCTGCGGCCGTCGCCGTAGACGTCGGCCGTGTCGAAGAAGTCGACGCCGGTCTCGACGGCCGCCTCCAGGACCTCGAAGGCGGTCGACTCGCTGACGTCGCCCCAATCGGCGCCGAGCTGCCAGGTGCCGAGTCCGACCACGGACACGTCGCGACCGGTGCGGCCAAGTGTGCGGTGTTCCACGCGTTTCCTTCCTCAGTGGAATCTGCAGGTCCCGAGACTAGTCACCCGAGATCAGCGCTTCGGCGTCGAGGACGTCCCCGACCACGTGATCAGCCAGGGAATCAGCCAGGGAATCAGCCAGGGAATCAGCCAGGGAGCCGCCCGGCTCCCGGGTCACCCAGATCGTGCGGAGCCCGGCGGCGCGGCCTCCCTCGATGTCGGCGGTGAGGTTGTCGCCCACCATCCAGCCGCCCTCCGCGATGGAGGCCCCGCATCGGGTGGCGGCGATGGCGAACAGGGCCACGTCGGGCTTCCTGATCCCCTCGATCCCGGAGAGCGCGTATCCGTCGACCGCCGCCGCCAGCCCGGTGGCCTTGAGCTTGCCGAGCTGGTTGTCGGCCGTTCCGTTGGTCACGATGCCGACCTTCCAGCCCCGGCTCCGCAGGCGGGCCAGCATGGCGAGGACCTCGGGGCGGCATTCGACGAGCTGCGGCATCCGGGCGCGGTAGGCGGCCCACAGGTCGTCGGCCGACGCCCGGAGGTCGAAGTGGTACCGGATCCAGCGGAACATCAGGTCGCGGTGGGGGATGTCGAGGTCCAGGATCCACCGCAGCCCGTCGGCGCCCAGGTCGTGGGCCGCGGCGAACTCGGCGGCCCAGGCGCCGAACGCCCCGTCGAGGTCGATCAGCGTGTTGTCCATGTCGAAAAGGGCCAGCCGTTGCACGCGGCTGACTCTATAGAGGCGACACAGCCGGTCGCGCGGCCCAAGATGATCACGTTCGCCGGGCCACGGGGGCCGGCGTGGACGTGAGGAATCGCCGATGAGCTGGGTTCTTGCCGCTTTCCTGCTGACCGGAGTGCCGGGCATGCCGACCATGGCCGAGGCGGTGAACCAGCTCGGCGCCCTTGAGGTGGCCGAGGAACGGAACGCCTCGACCTACGACCGGGTGCTCTTCCCCCACTGGACGACCGTCGCCGGCACCTGCAACACCCGCGAGACCGTGCTCAAGCGCGACGGGGTGGACGTCGTCACCAACGCGGCCTGCCGGCCCGTCTCCGGCACCTGGCACAGCCCCTACGACGGCGGCATCTGGACCGTCGACTCCGACGTCGACATCGACCACATGGTCCCGCTCAAGGAGGCCTGGCGGTCGGGGGCCTGGGCGTGGACGACGGAGAAGCGCCGCCAGTTCGCCAACGATCTCGCCGGGCCGCAGCTCTGGGCGGTGACCGACAACGTCAACCAGGCCAAGGGCGACAAGGACCCGTCGGCCTGGAAGCCGCCGCTGCCGGAGTTCTGGTGCGCGTACGCGAAGGCCTGGATCGCGGTGAAGCACGCGTACACGCTGACTCTTCAGCCGGAGGAGAAGGCGGCGCTGCTGGACATGCTGCTCACCTGCTGAGGCAACGACTCGGGAAAATGCCTTCAAACCACCACGAAACGGTTGTTAGTTTCGGCAAGAGGAGGTGGTGGCGATGACCAGTGCCCGAGAGGTCAAAGATCGCTGTATCGAGGCCTACAACAGGCACGACGTCGAGCGGATCACCCAGGACTTCGCGCCCGGCGGGGTTCTGGTCACGCCGGCGGGGATCCAGGAGGGCCGGGAGCAGGTCGCCTGGTACTACGCCCACTGGTTCACGGCGTTCTCCGACATCAAGGTGACCGCGTGGACGCTCCCGACGACCGAAGATCCGGCCGTCACCGAATTCACCCTGACCGGCACCCATGACGGGCCGTTCCTGCTCAACGACGGCTGGGAACTGCCCGGCACGGGGAGGCGGATCGCGCTGCGCGGGGTCTCGGTGTCGACGATCGAAGACGGGTTGATCGTCAGCGACCGCGACTACTACGACCAGCTGGAACTGTTCAGCCAGCTGGGGATGCCGATGACCGTCACACCGGTCTGAGCTCGGCGACCTTCGGGAACGGGCGCGGGTAGGCCGCGCCCAGGCCGAACTGGCCCGCCAGGGTGTCGGCGAACGCCGCCGCGATGCGGAGTTCGCCGTCGCCGTTGGGGTGGGTGCCGTCCCAAGTGTGGGCCGAGGCGACGAACTCGGCGTGGGTGGCGGCGATGACGATCGGGGAGCGCACGGTCGTCATCTCGCAGGCCGTCAGGATCAACCGGCGGTTGAACTCCGACACGCGGGCGTTGAACTCGGGGTCGACGCTGGCCTTGTGGGTGTCGAGGAGGGTACCCAGGATGATCTTCACGTCGTTGTTGCCGGTGCGGGCGTTGGAGATGAAGGCGCGCAGGTTGGCCTCGTTCTGGTCGGCGGAGTGGCCGTACCAGAACAGGTCGTTGATCCCCAGCAGGACCAGCAGGTATTCGGGGCGGTGGGCGGCCACCTTCTGGGCGATCTCCGCCATCTCCAGGCAGTAGGGGCGGCCCCACTGGGCGTTGTGGTCTGGGTCGAAGTCGGGGTCGGCGTAGGTGAGATCGCCGTCGCCGACCTCGGGGGTGTCGATGGCGTCGAGGTCGTTGCGGGGGCCGACGAAGTCGAGGGCGATGCCGTGGTGCTTCAGGTGCTTGAAGAGCCGATAGCGCCAGGTCCAGTCGCCGCTGCTGCCGTGGCTGATCGAGTCTCCGACGATCATCATGGTGACAACGCTCATAATCACTGAATGTAGCCGCAAGAACACGGTTCGTCATTCAGGAGATCTCATGCTGCCTCTGCACATGCGCCGCGAGGAGTTCGATCCGCACCCCGAGCTGACCGGGCTGCTCCGGCAGGAGGGCCTGGTCCGGGTCCCGACGCTCTTCGGCGGGCCCGACGCGTGGCTCGTCACCCGCTACGACGAGGTGCGCGACGTGCTGCGCGACACCGAGACGTTCAGCAACGCCCGGAGCATGGAGCTGCGGCTGCCCGAGCTCCCCGAGCCGACGCCCGAGGAGAAGGCCCAGATGAGCGCGGGCGCGATGCTCATGATGGACCCGCCCGAGCACACCCGGCTGCGGCGGATGCTGACGCCCGAGTTCACGATGCGGCGGATCAGGCGGCTGGAGCCGAGGGTGACGGAGATCGTCCACGACCACCTCGACGCGATGGAGGCCAAGGGGTCGCCGGCCGACCTGGTCACCGACTTCGCGCTGCCGGTGCCGTCGCTGGTGATCTGCGAGCTGCTGGGCGTGCCCTACGAGGACCGGGTGGCGTTCCAGGAACGCACCGCCACGATCATGGACTTCGCCCGCACCCCCGAGGAGCGCCTCGACGCGCAGCGGGAGGCGCGCGTCTACATGGCCGACATGGTCGCCCGCCACCACGCCTCGCCGGGCGACGACCTGCTGGGGATGCTCATCCGGGAGCACGGCCATGACCTGGGCGTCGACGAGCTCATCGGGATCGGCGGGCTGCTGCTGATCGCGGGCCACGAGACGACCGCGAACATGCTGGCCTTGGGCACGCTCGCGCTGCTGCGCCACCCCGAGCAGCTCGCCCGGCTGGACGACCACGTCGACGGGGCGGTGGAGGAGCTGCTGCGCTACCTCAGCATCCTCCACGCCGGCGCCGCGAAGATCGCCACCCGCGACGTCGTGCTCTCGGGCACGACCATCCGCGAGGGCGAGGTCGTCATCCTGTCGCTCCCGGCCGCCAACCGCGACCCCGCGTTCGTCGACGACCCCGGCCGCCTGGACATCGGCCGGGAGAACCTCGCGCACGTCGCCTTCGGCTACGGCGCGCACCACTGCCTCGGCGCGCCGCTCGCGCGGATGGAGATGCGGATCGCCTTCCCCGCGCTCTTCGCCCGGTTCCCCGGGCTGCGCGAGACCGACCCGCCGGCCGAGTTCCGTCCCCATCACTTCGTGTACGGCCTCACGACGCTCCCCGTCGCCTGGTAGGGAGCGCCGCGAGCCCGAAACTTTCAGCCGACCCGGCAGGACACCGTGGGCCAGGTGCTGTTGCCGTTGCGCATGATCGTCACGCCCCAGTTGTTGCCGCTGCCGTTCGGGCGCGCGGTCAGCGTCTGGGCGTTGGGGTAGCTGGCGGAGATGTTCCACGTCGAGCTGATCTTCGCGGGTGACGGGACGTTCATCGTGACCGTCCAGTTGTTCGAACCGGTCACCGAGACGTTCAGGTTGTAGCGGTCACTCCACGACTGGCCCGCCGACAGGCTGGCCGTGCACGAGCCGCCGCCGGAGGTCGGCGTGGGCGTCGGGGTGGGGTTCGGGGTCGGGTTGTTCCCGCCGGTCGGGGCCACCGCGCGGCCCGTGGTCGGGGAGATCATCCCGGCGCACAGGTTGCGGCTGGCCAGGTTCTGGGCGATCTGCGGGACGGCGGCCACGGTGGTGGCGTACTGGTCGTGCATCAGGATGACCTGGCCGTTCTGCAACCGGCCGGCCGCCTGGACGATGGCCGAGGTGCTCGCGCCGTTCCAGTCCTGGGAGTCGACGTCCCAGAGCACCTCGGTCAGGCCGAGCTGCTGCTCGATCGAGCGCAGGGTCGCGTTGGTCTCGCCGTAGGGCGGGCGGAACAGGCGCGGGGCGGTGCCGGTGGCCGACTGGATGGCGGTCTGGGTGCGGGACAGTTCCGACTGGATCGCCGAGCTGCTCATCTGGGTCAGGTGCGGATGAGTGTAGCTGTGGTTGCCGACCCACATCCCGGCGCTGACCTGGGCGCGGACCAGCGAGGGGTTGGCGGCGGCGTTCTGGCCGGTGTTGAACATGGTGGCCCGCAGGCCGGCGTTGCGCAGCGCGTTGAGCAGGGTGTTGGTGTTGCCGCCAGGACCGTCGTCGTACGTCAGGCCGACGTAGCCGGCGCTGCAGTCGGCGGCCTGCGCCGGGATGGAGACCAGCGCCCCGGTCAGGGCGACGGCGGCGGTGAGCAGGATCGCTTTCAAACGCATCACGAAACCTCCGGGTGGTGCACGGCGGGTGGAGGTAGGGGAGCGGCTACCGATGCACATTCTGGGAACGTGTTACGAAAATTGTCAATCAGTAACAGAAACTTTCGGTACTTGACGGGGGAGGCGGCCCCGACGCACGATCATCGTGCCTTCTGGTCAGGAGGAGGCAGTCCGTTCACCGCTCCCGAGCCAGGTGTTGTGATGCCGAAAATCCTCCTGCGCGCTGCGTCGTTGCTGCTGCTGACGCCGCTTCTCACCCCCACCGCCGCCCATGCCGACCCGCCCGCAGCCGTTCCGGTGACCGTGAACGCGCGCGCCGGGCTGGCCGTCGTACCGGACACCGGAATCGGCGCCAACCACGCCGTCTGGGACACCACGCTGGGCGCCAACGACACCGCCGACCTGCTGAAGGACGCCGGGGTGCAGGTCGTGCGCTATCCCGGCGGCTCCTACTCCGACATCTACCACTGGGAGACCCACACCGCCCCCGGCGGCTACGTCGCCCCCAACACCGACTTCGACACGTTCATCGCGGGCGCCCGCCGGACCGGCGCGAAGCCGATGGTGACCGCCAACTATGGCACCGGCACCGCCGAGGAGGCCGCCGGTTGGGTCGAGTACGCCAACGTCACCAAGGGCTACGGCGTCAAATACTGGGAGATCGGCAACGAGAACTACGGCAACGGCCGCTACGGCACCCCGTGGGAGGCCGACGAGCGCGCCGACAAGAGCCCGGCCGAATACGCCCGCCAGGTGGTCGCCTACGCCGACGCGATGAAGGCCGTCGACCCGACGATCAAGATCGGCGCCGTGCTGACCACGCCGGGCGAGTGGCCCGACGCCATCACCGCCTCCGGCGACGCCGGGCCGTGGAACCAGGTCGTCCTGACCGACGCCGCCGCGAAAATCGACTTCGTGATCGTGCACTGGTACCCCGGCGCGACCAACCGCACCGACCGGATCGCCGACATGGTCCAGCTCACCAAGGAGCAGGTCGCCCGCTACACCGGCCGCTCGGACATCGGCATCGCGATGACCGAGTTCAACACCGGCAGCAGCGCCAACGGCGCGACCACCCAGCCCGGCGCGGTCGCCGCCGCCGACTCCTACGCCCAACTGCTCGCGGGCGGCGTCTTCTCGGTCGACTGGTGGAACGTCCACAACGGCATCGGCGCGGTCAGCCAGGTCGCCGGCCACACTGACTACGGCGACTTCGGCCTGCTGTCGAGCGCCGGCTGCACCAGCGACGGCACGGTGTGCGAACCGGCCTTCAACACCCCGTTCGCGCCCTACTTCGCCCTCCAGATGATGAGCAGGTTCATCCGCCCGGGAGACCAGTTCGTCAAGGCCACCACGGGCAACCCGGCCGTCGTCGCGCACGCCGCCCGCCGCCCCAACGGCGACCTCGCGGTCCTGCTGCTGAACACCTCCCACGACACCACCCACACGGTCAGCCTCGGCTACCAGGGCTTCACCCCGTCGGCCGCCGCCCCCACCGGCTGGCTCCACACCAACGGCGCGACCGCCCTGTCCCCGACGCCCTCGACCACCCTCGCCCCGCTGTCGATGACCACCTTCGTCGTCAAGGCCTCCTCGAACCCGAGCGGCCTGCCCGGACGCCCCGGCCAGCCGGTCGTCTCCGACGTCACCGGCACGACCGCCACCGTGACCTGGCCCGCCGCGACCGCCGGATCACGGCCGATCAGCAAGTACGAACTCCACAACCAGGCCGGCGGCCAGCTCGGCGAGACCCCCGGCACCACCCTCAACCTGGCCAACCTGATCCCGAACACCCGCTACACCCTCAACGTGATCACCCGCGACACCGGCGGCGGCACCTCCCGCCCGTCGGTCCCGCTGACCTTCACGACGGGCAACCCGGCGCCGGGAGGATGCAAGGTGGTCGTCACCGACGCGTCCAACTGGGGCAACGGCTACGTCGGCTCACTCGACATCACCAACCTGGGCGACCCGATCGACGGCTGGACACTGACCTTCACCTGGCCGCGCACCTGGCAGAGCCTCGGCAGCGGCTGGAACGGCACGTGGACCCAGACGGGCCAGTCGGTGACGGTGACCAACGCCGACTTCAACAAGACCGTGGCGACGGGCGCGACGATCAACATCGGGTACGTGGGCAACTACGGTGGCCCGAACATCTATCCCACCGGCTTCAAACTGAACGGCCGCGTCTGCGGCTGACCGCTCTCCGATGAGGTGCCGGACCGCCCGGACGGCCTGAGCCGGGGGGTCCGGCACCAACGTGCGCGTGGAGGTGGGTTGATCGCGGAGCGTTCGACGAAGTCGCCGCTATCCCGCGTGATGATGTACCCGATCGGGCCGCATGCCTTTCTGTCGGCAGAAAGGTTCGACATTGCGCAGGACTTCAGTTGAAGATGTCTTCTGCGCGTTCTGCGAGAATTGCCCGCTCCACCCACATGTCAAGCGTGTCCGTGTCGGCGCATTCGCTGATCTGTGACCGCGACTCGTCAGTAAGGGCAAGGCCGCGCTTCTCGATCAAGCGCACAAGGATCCTTCGCAGGGTGTCGAGTTGTCCGGCGGCCTGTCCGTCGGCGTAGTTCGTCACCGCGACGATGCTGTGGCGTTCGGGCTTGATCATCGTCATGAGAGTCTCCAACTCCCTCTTCGCGGCCTCAGACAGTCGCTTGGCCACGTACTCAACGTACAGGACGGTCTTTGACGGCTCGATGGCGTTCAACGCGTGAACGACGGCTTTCAGCACGTCACGGTTCTCGTTCCCGTGAATGGCACCGGACAGCAGAGTCAGTTCGGGCGTCTCGACGGCGGTCTCGGGATCGGTGATCACAGGGACGGCATCAGGGCCGATCACCAGCGGGGTCAAGGTCAGGCCGGGGTGGCCGATGGGGATGGGGGCGGCGCAGCGGCGGGCGGTTCGGCGCTCGGGGGCGTAGACCACGAGTGTGGTCGGGCAGCGGCGCCGCGCCCAGAGGTTCGCCACGTAGGGGAACCAGTCGTAGATCTTGTCCTTCTCATAACGGAGCTGGACTTCCACGATCACCGCCATGACGACTTTGTCGCCGTCAAGGAAGAGCACCACCGAGTCGCTGTGATGCTCGGTCACCTTGGTCTCGTTCATTCCGGAATGGTCGATCCGGAGCGAGGTGTGCTTCGGGGGACTGACTCCTAATTCGGTGAGAAATCGAGTGACAAGGGAAGGGGAATCCCGAATGAGCTCTAGAGGGATCTCATGCTCGGTCGACACCATGGCGAGGAATTTACCTCAGTCCAATCGAACTGGCGATCGAACATTTAAGATAAAACCCCCGCCAATCCCACCATTTCGCGAGTGAAATTTCATTCTCGGCGCTAGGCGGTCTGGCCGCCGTCCAGCGGAATGCGCGCCCCGTTGAGGTACCCCGACTCGTCCCCCGCCAGGAACACCGCCATGTCGGCGACGTCCGTCACGGTCCCGATCCGCCGGGACGGGATGGCCTCCAGGTCGACGTAAGGCTGGGCGTGCAGCGACATCGGCGCGTCGACGACGGGCAGCGTCAGGGCGTTGGCGGTCAGGCCGTACGGCCCGTACTCGTGCGCCCACGTCTGCGTCAAGTTCTCCAGCGCCGCCTTGCTGGCGTTGTACACGGACGACCCGGGCCAGGCCCGGACCACTCCCGTGCTGGAGATGTTCACGATCCGCCCGCCCGGCTTCTTGATCAGGTACGGCACCACGTCCCGCGTCACCAGATAGGCCGCCCGGAAGTTGAGCCCGACGATCCGGTCGAACTCCTCGTCGCTGACCTGGTCGGTCACCGTGTCACCGAAGGCGGCGGCGTTGTTGACCAGCACGTCGAGCCCGCCCCGCGCCTCGACGGCCGCGACCAGGGCCGCCCGGGTCGCGGCCCGCGTCAGGTCTCCCGGCACGAACGTGGCGTCACCGATCTCCGCGGCGATCCGTTCCCCGAGCTCGGCCCGGCGACCGGTGAACACCACGGCCGCCCCTTCGGCGCCGAAGCGCCGGGCGATGCCCTCGCCGATCCCGGACGTGCCGCCGGTGACGAGCGCGATCTTTCCTGAAAGTCTCATGCCCCCGACGCTAGAAGCGGGAGGTTCATAAGATCAAAGACTGATCATCGATACGTCGATAAGCTGAGCCTATGAACTTCGAGCTGCGCCACCTGGAGGGCTTCGTCGTCCTGGCCGAGGAGCTCCACTTCGCCCGCGCCGCCGAACGCCTCCACATCGCCCAGCCGGCCCTGTCGCAGCAGATCCAGAAGCTCGAATCGGTCCTCGGCGTCGAACTGCTGATCAGGGAGAAACGCCGCACCCGCCTCACCCACGTCGGCGAGCTGTTCCTGGTCGAAGCCCGCCGCACGCTCGCCCAGGCCAGGGTCGCCCAGTCGGTGGCCGACCGTGCCAGACGAGGGGAACTGGGCCGCCTCAGGGTGGCGTACATGCCGACGACCTCGTCGGGCCCGTTCCTGGCGATGCTCGCCGACTTCCGCGACCGCCACGCCGACGTCGAGATCGACCTCTTCGAGCTCCCCCTGGGGGCCACGACCCGGCCCCCCGACGTGGACGTCGCCTTCATCTCCCGCATCGGCGACATCGACTGCCCGGAGGGGACGATCCTCTCGGTCGAACCGTTCATCGCGGCCCTGCCGGTCAACCATCCCCAGGCGGCCGAACCGGTGATCGAGGTGGCCGACCTCTCTCACGATTCCTTCGTCGTCCTGGACCTGGCCGACTGCCCGCAGTGGGGCGAGACCGTCCACGGCATGTGCGCGACGGCCGGTTTCCGCCCCAACGTCACCCACCGCGTCTGCCAGGTCTCGACCCAGCTCATGAGCGTCGCGGCGGGGCTCGGCGTCGCCCTCGTCCCGGCCTCCGCGCAGGGCCTGCGCAGGGAGGGGGTGGCCTTCGTCCCGCTGAAGGGCCCTACGGCCACGATCAGCGCGGCGGCCCTGTGGCGGTCCGCCGACGCGTCACCGGTGCTGGCGAGGTTCGTCCACGACCTTCGCGCGAAGACGTGAGAGGGCCGTGCGGCGAGATGCCGCACGGCCCCGAGGGTCAGCGGCGCGGGCGGGGCTGCACGTACGGCGGCCCGGCGAACACCAGGTCAGACTTGATCGAGTTGTAGGCGCGCTTCGGCTGGTAGTTCTCGTCGTAGAGGGTCGCCAGGCCCTCCGGCGGGTTGGTGAACCACGTCGGCACCCACGAGTGCTTGTCCGTGAAGCCCCACACCGTGTACGACAGGCAGTTCCGGTTCAGCAGGCACGCCTGCAGCAGCACGCTGAAGTTCGACGCCGACGCCTGGAGGCGCGGGTTGATCTCGTTGGTGTCGCCGGCCTGGACCCCCGCGGTCATCTGGCTCCGCACGTCGACCTCGGTGAACGCCGAGACCATCCCCAGGTCGGAGAAGGCGTCGAGGGTCTCCTTCACCTGGAAGGCGTCGAAGTTGCCGTACTGGGTCCCCAGGTGGCCCTGGGAGCCGAAGCCGTCGATCGGGACGCCCTGGGCGCGCAGGTTCTTGATCAGGTTGTAGATGAACCACACCTTGTCGGAGGGCCCGCGGTCGCCGAAGGCCTCCATGTTGTAGTCGTTGTAGAACAGCAGCGCGTGGGGGTCGGCGGCGCGGGCCCAGCGGAAGGCGTCGGCGATGTAGGTCGGGCCGAGGTTCTGGGCCCAGAAGCCCTTCAGGTGGATCTCCGAGGGGGTGTCCCACGGGTCGCTGGCGGCCTCGTTGACGACGTCCCACTGCCAGATCTTGCCCTTGTAGCGCTTCACCACGGTCGTGATGTGCTTCTTGAGCAGGTCGCGCAGTTCGGTCTTGGAGATCGTGCCGTTGGCGACGCCCTCGGTCAGCCACGCCGGCAGCTGGTTGTGCCAGACGAGCACGTGCCCGCGGATCTTCTGGTTGTTCTTCCTGGCGAAGTCGATCAGCTTGTCGGCCTCGGCCCAGTCGTAGGTGCCGCGGGTGGGCTCCAGGCTCTCCCACTTCATGGCGTTCTCGTGGGTGACGCTGCTGAACTCGCGCGTCGCGATGGCCTTGTACTGGGGCTCGGCGAGGGCGTCGTTGCTGATCGCGGTGCCGATCGCGAGGTTGTGCCGGGCTGCTAAGGCTTTCAGGCTCTGGTCCTGTACGGCCGGAGGCCGTCCGTTGGCCGACACGGGCCCTTGGCTGAGCACCGCAACAAGTCCGAGCGCTGTGGCCGTGATGACCACCAGTCGTCTCATCGAACTCTCTCCTTGGGGGGTCAGGCTCCAAAATGTTTCGGAGATGTTCCGAAATCGAATGCTAACCAGAGTGTGCAAAGTGAGAAAGACCCAGTTTGAAGGACCGAAAAGTTTCATTGGTCTTGACAGGCGCGGTCTTTGTTAAACTGGTCCGCAGGTCGAGAGGCGCTGCAACGGGCCAGTCATAGCCCGCCACGCTCGGCTGGAACCACCCCGACAAGGTCGCCTCTTCCATCGTTCGGAGGAGGCTCAGTGGATCTTCGTCAGCTGCTCGCCGACCGGGTCGCGGTGCTCGACGGTGCCTGGGGCACCATGCTTCAGGGCGCCGGTCTCACCCCCGCCGACTACGGCGACGAGCGCTATGCGGGCGACCCCGACATGCTCAACCTGACGCGGCCCGACGTGATCCTCGACGTCCACCGGCAGTATCTGGCCGCCGGGGCCGACATCACCACGACCAACACCTTCACCGCGACCAGCATCGGCCAGGCCGACTACGGCGCCGAACACCTCGTGCGGGAGCAGAACCTCCAGGGCGCGCGGCTGGCCCGGCAGGCCGCCGACGAGTTCGGCGGGCGGTTCGTCGCGGGCTCGGTCGGGCCCCTCAACGTCACGCTGTCGCTGTCGCCCAAGGTCGAAGACCCCGCCTACCGGGCGGTCACGTTCGACCAGGTCAAGGCCTCCTACGCCGAGCAGATCGCGGCGCTCGCCGAGGGCGGGGTCGACCTGCTGCTGATCGAGACCATCTTCGACACGCTCAATTGCAAGGCGGCCATCGCCGCCGCCCGCGAGGTCGCGCCCCAGCTGCCGCTGTGGATCTCGGTCACCATCGTCGACCTGAGCGGGCGCACCCTCTCCGGGCAGACCGTCGAGGCGTTCTGGCGGTCGATCGAGGTCGCCGAACCGCTGGTGGTGGGGGTCAACTGCTCGCTGGGCGCGACCGAGATGCGGCCCCACGTGGCTGAGCTCTCGAAGATCGCGGGCGTGTACGTCGCCAGCCACCCCAACGCCGGCCTGCCCAACGCGTTCGGCGGCTACGACCAGACGCCCGAGGAGACCGGCGCGCTGCTCGGCGAGTTCGCCCGGCAGGGCATGGTCAACATCGCCGGCGGGTGCTGCGGCACCACCCCGGCCCACATCGCCAAGATCGCCGAGGCCGTGAAGGGCCTCAAGCCGCGTGAGGTGCCCGCTCCCGGGAAGGCCACCCGGTTCAGCGGCCTGGAGCCGTTCGCCATCGGGCCCGACACCGGGTTCGTGATGATCGGCGAGCGGACCAACGTGACCGGTTCGGCCAGGTTCCGGCGGCTCATCGAGGGCAACGACCACCAGGCGGCCGTCGACGTCGCCCTGGAGCAGGTGCGCGGCGGCGCCAACCTGCTCGACGTGAACATGGACGCCGACCTGCTCGACAGCGAGCAGGCCATGACGACCTTCCTCAACCTGATCGCGACCGAGCCCGAGGTGGCCCGGGTGCCGATCATGATCGACAGCTCGAAGTGGTCGGTGCTCGAAGCCGGGCTCAAGTGTGTCCAGGGCAAGGGCGTGGTCAACTCGATCAGCCTCAAGGAGGGCGAGGAGGTCTTCCTCGACCACGCCAGGCAGATCAAGAACTACGGCGCCGGCGTCGTCGTCATGGCCTTCGACGAGCAGGGCCAGGCCGACACGACCGAGCGCAAGGTCGCCATCTGCGGCCGGGCCTACGACCTGCTCACCCAGCAGGCCGGGTTCGCGGCCGAGGACATCATCTTCGACCCCAACGTCCTGGCCGTGGCGACCGGGATCAGCGAGCACAACTCGTACGCGAAGAACTTCATCGACGCCCTCCCGCTGATCAAGGAGCGCTGCCCCGGGGTCCGGATCAGCGGCGGCATCTCGAACCTGTCGTTCTCCTTCCGGGGCAACGACGTCGTCCGCGAGGCGATGCACTCGGCGTTCCTGTTCCACGCCGTCACGGCCGGGCTCGACATGGGCATCGTCAACGCCGGGCAGCTCGCCGTCTACCAGGACATCCCCGCCGAGCTGCTGGAACTCGTCGAAGACGTGATCTTCGACCGGCGCGAGGACGCCACCGACCGGCTCGTCTCTTACGCCGAGACCGTCAAGGGCAGCGGCACCGCCCGCGTCGTCGACCTCGCCTGGCGCGAGGCGCCGGTCAAGGAGCGGCTCGCCCACGCCCTGGTCCACGGCATCGTCGACTTCATCGTCGAGGACACCGAGGAGGCCCGGCAGCAGGCGGCCCGGCCGCTCGACGTCATCGAGGGCCCGCTGATGGACGGCATGAAGATCGTCGGCGACCTGTTCGGCAGCGGCAAGATGTTCCTGCCGCAGGTCGTGAAGAGCGCCCGGGTGATGAAGCGCTCGGTCGCCTACCTCGAACCGTTCATGGAGGACGAGAAGTCCGACTCCGGCCAGGGCACGGTGGTGCTGGCGACGGTGAAGGGCGACGTCCACGACATCGGCAAGAACATCGTCGGCGTGGTGCTGGGCTGCAACAACTACAAGGTCATCGACCTGGGCGTGATGGTCCCCGCCGCCAAGATCCTCGAAGTGGCCGAGGCCGAGGGCGCCGACGTGATCGGCCTGTCGGGCCTGATCACGCCCTCGCTCGACGAGATGGTCAGCGTCGCGGCCGAGATGAGCCAGCGGGGGATGTCGACGCCGCTGCTGATCGGCGGGGCGACCACCTCCAAGCAGCACACCGCGGTCCGCATCGCGCCCGCCTACGACGCGCTCACCCTCCACGTGCTCGACGCGTCGCGGGTGGTCGGCGTGGTGTCCGACCTGCTCGACCCGGCGCGGGCCAAGGAACTGGCGATCACCTCCAAGGCCGACCAGGACCGGCTGCGCGAGCAGCACGAGACCCGCATCCGCCAGCCGCTGCTCTCGCTCAAGAAGATCCGGGCCAACCGCACGGCCGTCTCCCACGACGACCTGCCGACGCCCGAGTTCACCGGCGTGCGCAAGGTCAGCCCCTCGATCACCGAGCTGCGCGAGTTCGTCGACTGGCAGTTCCTCGGCCTGGCCTGGGGTCTCAAGGGCAAATACCCGGCGATCCTGGAGCGGCCCGAGGCGCGGGAGCTCTACGACGACGCGTTCGCCATGCTCGACCAGATCATCGCCGACGGGTCGTTCCGGGCCGAGGGCGTCTACGGCTTCTGGCCCGCCCACTCCGAGGGCGACGACATCGTGGTCGGCGACCGCCGGTTCCCGATGCTGCGCCAGCAGACCCAGAAGCCCGAAGGCCGGCCCAACCGCTGCCTGGCCGACTGGGTGGCGCCCGAGGGCGACCACATGGGCGGCTTCGCGGTGGCGATCCAGGGGGCCGACGTGCTCGCGGCCCGCTACGAGGCCGACAACGACGACTACAAGTCGATCATGGTGAAGGCGCTGGCCGACCGGCTGGCCGAGGCGTTCGCCGAGTGGATCCACCTCAAGGCCCGCCGCGAGTGGTTCGAGCCCGGCGCCGAACCCGTGATCGAGGAGCTGCACGCCGAGAAGTTCCGCGGCATCCGGCCGGCGCTCGGCTACCCGGCCACGCCCGACCACAGCGAGAAGCGCGACCTGTTCGACCTGCTCGGCGCCGAGGCGGCGGGCATCGGGCTGACCGAGTCGTTCGCGATGACCCCGGCTGCGGCGGTCAGCGGCCTGATCCTGCAGCACCCCGACTCGCGCTACTTCACCGTCGGCCGCCTCGACCGGGACCAGATCCACGACTACGCCGCCCGCCGGGGCATGCCGGTCGACGAGGTGGAGCGCTGGCTGCGCCCCAACCTCGCCTACGAGCCCTAAGCCTGCTGGTGGGGGAACGAGTGGTGCTCGTGGGCGATCTGCCATGCCCCGTCGGCCTTCGTGAGGCCGAAGGTGAGGCGGAGCCGTACCGGAGAGTCGTCGCCCGCGTCGGCGCAGCGGGCGACGGCGAAGGCGAACGCCACGTCGGCCCCCTCGACGACCTGGAGCTCCTCGATGTCGAAGACCGCGCCCGAGCGCTGCCACTCGAAGAACCCGGGCCAGGAGGCCCGATAGGCGTCGATGCCGCGGACGCCCTCGTAGGGGGGCGGCACGTCGAACATCACGATGTCGTCGGTGTGGTGGGCGGTGACCTGGGCGAGGTCGCCCTCGTGGACCGCTCGGGCCCAGGTCTCGATCAGCTTGCGGATGTCGTCCATACCCCTACAACCCGAGGAAGCGCACGAATTCGTCGCTGACGAACGAGACGACCGCGGAAATCTTGGGGCCCCGGAAGACGAGCACGTCGACGCTGACGGGGCGCTCCACCCCGTCACTGATCATGTACGTCACCCACACCTTCGGCGACGCGGTCGCGACGAACCGCCAGCCGAACTGGAGCGGCCCGTCGACCAGGAACCCGCGGATCTCCGCGTGGCCGTGGTAGCGCTCGTCGAGCGGCGGCATCGTGTACCTGGCGTCCTCGGTCAGCATGGCGACGATGCCTTCGAGGTCGCCGGCGTGCCAGGCGGCGGCGTACCGGGCCGCCGCGTCGCGCTGCCCCTCCTCGCCGAGCGAGTCCTGCTCGGCGAGGGCGGCCCGGGCCCGTCTTACCGCGCTGTGCACGGCCGGGGCCGAGGTGCCGAGCATGTCGGCGGCCTCTTTCGCCGAGTAGCCGAGCACGTCCCTGAGCAGCAGGGCCGCCCGCTGCGGCGGGGTCAGGTGGTGGATGGCCGCCACGAAGGCGAGCTCCACGCTCTCCTGGACGAGCACCTTCGCCTCGGCGCTCTCTACGACGATGGGCGGCCCGAGCTCGATCGGCTGCCTGCGCTGCCCGATCATCGTCAGGGCGCGGTTGGTGGCGATCTTGTATAGCCAGGCGCGGAGGGAGCCCTCGAACCCGTCGAGGTTCCGCCAGGCCCGTTGCAGGGTCTCCTGGACGGCGTCCTCGGCGTCGTCCATCGACCCGAGCAGCCGGTAGCAGTGGGCCCGCAGTTCGTCCCGGTAGGCGGCGACCTCGTCGAAAGACGTCACCCCGCCGATTCTGCCGAACCGGCGGGGTGATTCACCGCTTGAGCGTCAGTCGCCCAGGTTGATGATGCCGACGACGTTCGGCTTGCCCAGGAGATCGTCTTCGAGGTCCTGCACGAACTTCTCCGCCGGAGCGTCGATCCAGACCTTCTTGCCCCACCCGGTGAGGTGGGTGTCGGAGCTCAGCACGACCTTGCTCTCCCGCTGGCCCGCGCTGGGGGGCGCGTAGAGGACGTCATGGGTCGCGATGCGGCGGATCAGGCCGTCTTGGGTGCCGATCCAGAGCTTCCAGTTGGTCGTCCAGATGAGGTCGAGGCCGATCTCGCTCAGGTCGAGCCGCTGCTTGCCGGTGTAGAGCGTGGTCGCCACCCCGTTGACGACCCCACCCGGCTTCTTCGACGTCGTCGACTTCAGCAGAGTGCGCAGTTCCTTGGGCGACAGGGCGTTGAGCGCGGTGCCGCCCAGGCCCGACGCGTTGCCCTTGCCCTTCAGACGGATCCAGCTCTTGCCGGCGGGCAGGTCGAGCCAGTCGACCAGGCCGCCGCTCATGTACGTGGCGCCCTTGAGGTTGATCGTCTGGGACGGTGTGTCGGAGAACTCGCCGAAGAGTTCGGTGAGCTCCTTCGGCGCCGATCCGTCGGAGGCGCTGACCGTGATGACGTCGCTGGCCGTCACCCGGGACCGGCCGAACTGGAGGTCGCCGTACGACCGGCTCTTGAAGCCCAGGTTCGGTTCGAGCTTGCTGACCGAGCTGAAGTGGACGCCGTGGGCGCTCTTGAGCTGTGCGGCCAGGGCCGCCACCGGGTCTGCCGCCTTGGCCTGCGCCGCCCCCGTGGTCAGCGCGGTCACCATGGCGAACGCCGCAGCGGTCGCGATTAATCGCTTCATTCTTGCCACCCCGTTTGTCGTGATTGCCGGTAACCCTGTCCTATTAGGACAGGGTTATCAAGACGTCGCGACAAAATTGTTCAGTCAGCTTTTCGAGGTGACAAAGCGCTGGTCAGGGGCGTAGATCCAGACCTGCTTGCCCCATTCCGTGAGATATGTGTCACGGACGGTCCGGTCTTTTCCATCATTTTTCGTCGTGTCACTCGTGACCCGTCGAATCAGGCCGTCACTGCCGATCCAGACCTTCCAGTCCGTCACACGGGTCTTCCCGCGTTTGCGGCCCTCGTAGACCGTCGTCGACACGCCGTCGATGACGGTCCCCGCGGTCTTCTTCTTCGCCGATTTCACCAGTGCGCCGATCTCCGCCACCGAGAGCGAGTGGACGGCCGGGTCGTCGAGCCCGGCGGCCACCACGTCGTCGTTGAGCTTCCATCCGCCGGCGCCGTCGTCGTGGTAGACGTCGTCACCCACCCAGATGGTCTCGCGGATCTTCTCGTGCACGTCCTCCATCGTGGCCGAGGGTCCGAGGACCGGCTCCACGATGGCGCGGTTGGCCTTCACCCGGGACCATCCGAACTGGAGGTCACCGTAGATCTTGAAGGTGGCTTTGTCGGTTCTCTGCACCGTCTCGTAGTGCACCCCGTGGGCGCTTTCGAGGGTGGCCGCGAGTGCCTGGAGGGGGTCGGCGGGCGCGGCGGCGGCCGGGGTGGCGAAAACCGTGCCCACCATGGCCGCACTCCCGGCGAATGCGATTAATCGCCTCATGGCGGACAGCGTATTGGTGCGAAGTCCTCGCGTGTTGAACTTCGCGCCCGCAATCACAAAACCTTCACGTTTTGCCCGGCTTGCGGACACCACTCACCTGTCACCGGGCAGGTGACCAGGGAGTAGTCGCGGCCCGGCAACACGTCGGGACGGGTCGGGATCCGCCGGGCGATGACCAGGATGGTCACCTCAGCGGCGCCGGCCTGGAGCAGCGCGGACGCCGCCGACTGGGCATGGCCGCCCTGCACCCAGGTGTCCTCGACCAGGACGACATGCCGCCCGCGAACCTCGTCGGGGGCGGGAACACGGAAATGGGCTGGGTTGAGGGCTCGCCGCTGATCCGCCGCGACATCGACGCCTGGGCGGAGTCCCACACGCTGCCAGCGGGCGGGCAGCACTTGTCCCACGATCTGTAGAGGATGAGGTTCGGGCCGTCCGCCTAAAGAAGGCACGAAGGCCAGACGGGAGACAGGCTGAGGGGACACCTGATCGACGCAGCCGCTGTGGACGAGGGCGAAACCCAGCACGAGCAGCTGAACACGCTGGTAGGAGGGGTGGTTGCGCCGCCCCTCCTCCGTCGTGGCGATCTTGTATTGGTGCATGTCGGTGTTGGCCTGGTGCCCGGAGTAGGCGTAGGAGAGAGGCACGACGCGATCGGCCACCGGGTGGGGGCTCCGTCTGTCCTGAAGACAGCGGGAACACCAGATGTACTTCTCCTCGATGGGCGTCGTGCAGGTCAGGCAGGTCCGGTGCCGCTGGCGTTCGGGGTTGCGCATGATCGCGCCGAGTCGGGCGCGGACGAGGTCGCGCAGCTCGGGATCGATCATCCGTTCATCGCACGGCGCATCAGGGCGTCGAGCTGGTTCGGCCGGTCGGCGACCGCGTCGATGACGGACATCGCCTCCTGGGCGGAGGACACCACGTGGACATCCGGGCGGGCGGCGATCTCCCGCCCCCAGGTCGTGTGTGTGGCGACGCCCCTCATGAGGACGACCGGGCGGCCGTGTTCGACTGCTTTCCTGGCCTGGATCCGGGTGCCGCTGCGCTCTCCCGCCTCCACGATCACGGTCGCGAGGGCGTATCCCGACATCGTGCCGTTGCGGATGGGGAAACTCGTCTTGGATGCGCCCTGGCCTGGCCAGAACTGTGAGAACACCGCGCCCTTCGTGGCGATCTCCCGTTGGAGCGCGGCGTTCTCAGGGGGGTAGTAACGGTCGACACCGGTCCCGATGACGGCGACCGTGCGCCCACCGGCGCGCAGGGCGCTGGTGTGGGCGGTGGTGTCGACCCCCGCCGCCAGCCCGGAGACGACCGTCAGACCGCGGTGTGCCAGCGCGGTGGCGATGTCGGCCGCCACACGCCGTCCGAAGTCCGAGACCTCGCGTGAGCCGACCACGGCGACACCCTGATCGGCGGGCACCACCTGCCCTTGGGCGAAGAGCAGCGCGGGTCGGTCGAAGGCGTCGCGCAGGCAGTGGGGATAGCGCTCCTCGCCCATGGTGAGCACGTGGACGCCTGCCGTCTCCCACGCCTCGACCTCGAGCCGCGCCGATTCGAGCGCGTCGTCGAAAGGGTCGCCGAACAGGTCGGCCGGGAGCCGCTCCCGCAACAGGGCCAGGGCCGAGGGTTCCTCGGTGAGGCGCTGAACGAGGTCGTGGTGGCTGCGCTCGCCGGGGTTCAGGCGAAGGAGCGCCACCAGCGCGGCGCGTTCGCTGTCGTCCCAACCAGGCATGAGGCCAGCATAAAGGTCCGGGCCTTTCCGGCTGGTCCGAACTGGTGAGCGGATGAGGCTAGCCGGAGTGTCCTCCGTGCTCTGCCACCTCGACATGGCCGCCGAGCCGCGGGATGAGCCCGGTCAGCTCCTTCTCCGGGCCGACGACGACCCAGCGCGTGCCGACCAGGTACGTCCCGCCGTAGGCCTGGGCGCCCTTCAGCCAGTCGGTCTGGTTCTGGTCGCCCTTGAAGGTCAGCACCACCGAGCGGTAGCTCGGGGCGGTGCACATCGCCTGGCGCATGTCCGGCTGCTGGCCCTGGATCTCGGGGGTGCAGCCGATGACGCCGGTGATCTCCTCCAGGGTGTGGGTGGGGGCGGTGGCGTGGTGGCCGGTGGCCTGGGACTCAGCGCCCCCGATCGCCCACCAGATCACGGGGATCGCCGCCAGCGCGAGGATCGGCAGCGTCCAGCGTCTGGTCACGACTAGAGACATGACCGTCCTCCTTCTTCGGTGAGAGTCGCGCCGTCGCCACCGCGACGGCCGCGATGGCGGCGTAGACCAGGGCGCCGAGCCACTGGTCGCCGGTGGGCAGCCAGGCGATGTCGTCGAGCTGGGCGTACCAGCCCGCGCCCTGGGCCGGGCCGTACAGCAGGTAGAGGGCGACCAGCGCCTGGGTGCCGGCCATCAACGGCCAGAGCCCCGAGCAGATGGTCGTGTACGCCGCCACGGCCAGCCCCAGCAGCACGACCAGCCGGACGGCCAGCACCGTCTGCGAGAGCTCGAACAGCGGCGTGGTGAACAGCGCCAGGCAGGGGATCGTGGCGGTGACGAGGCCCAGCCAGGCCGGTGGCCGCCACGGCCGCCAGGCCATGGCCAGCAGCGCCGGGACCAGCGCCCCCACGATCGCCCACTGGATGAGCTGGACGGAGACGAGCGCGCGGGCGTACGTCCCCAGGCCGCCCACGGTCGCGTAGGCGAACAGGGCCAGGCCGGTCGCCCACATCACCGGCCGCTGCCGGTCGGACCAGCGGAGATAGGCCGCGCAGGCGAGCGCGACGGCCAGCACCAGGATGGCGTCGGGCCGCCACTCGGTGAGGAAGCGGCCGGGGGCCATGATCGGCAGGTAGAAGCCGAGCGCCCCGTGGGACGGCGAGTCGCCGGGCGGCGGCGGGGTGCGGGAGAGCGCGACGGCCAGGCCCATCGTCGCGCCCATCAGGGCGAGCTCCCCGGCGGCCAGCTTCAGGAAGGGCGCCTTCGTGGTGGTGAGGGCCGCGATGGTGCGGGTCCGGTGGCGCACTCCGAACCACCCCAGTGCGACCACCGCGGCCAGCTTGAGGAGCACGAGGATCCCGTACTCGGACGTCCAGAGGAACTCCAGGCGGGCGAGCCGGACCGAGGCGTTCAGCAGGCCCGACAGGGCGACCGCGACGTAGCACCAGAGCGCCAGCGCGCTGAACCGCTCGACCGCCCTGACCGGGGCCGCGCGCATGAACGCCACCAGCCCGAACAGCCCGCCGACCCACAGGGTGACCCCGGCGAGGTGGACGAGCAGGCTCGACACCGCGAAGTCGTGGTCGACCGCCGAGGCCGAATGTCCCGCGTAGGCGGGCGGCAGCACCGCGAGCACAGCCGCCACGAGCAGCACCCACGGCCGGTCCCGGAGGAAGAAGCTGAACAGGGTGATGGCCAGCGCCAGGACGTACACGACCAGGAAGGCGAGCCCTTGGGGGACGTACAGGACGAAGGTCGAGAGCATCCCCGACCGCAGCGCCTCCGGCACCGGCGCGCCGACGAAGTCGGAGAGGGTCAGCAGCACGGTCGCCGCCGCGCTGCCCGCCCACGCCAGCGCCCACCGGGGGACGGCGCGGGCCAGGATGTCGCGGTCCTTCAGCAGGACGGCGGCGAGCAGCGACCCGACCGTGCCGACCGCGCAGAGGTCGTGGACCAGCCGCATGACCGGCAGGCCCCACGTGGTGAAGGCCCCCGGTGACGGGAGCCCCCGGATGGCGGGCAGGTCACGCGGCCCGCCGAGCGACTGGACGAGCACCAGCACACCCAGCCCCGCGGCCAGGGCCAGCGCGCACACGACAACGGGACGCCTCACGCCCGGAGATACGCCGCGCGGCGCGACCGGGTTCGGCCCGAAAGCGGCGCCGGTCCGATTTCCTCTCCGTCAGTTCATTGAGCTGCGCTTTTCCGCCACGCACAGTAGATGCATGGTGACCTCTTACCGTGACGTCGTCGACCGCATCTACACCCTGGCCCGGTTACATGCGCTGTCGGTCAGATGGCGCGAAACGACCACGTCGAGTCGCCTACTCTTGCTCTACGACGGAACCGAGGTGGTCGTGGGGCGCTCGATAGTGCCGATACGGAACATCACCAGAGCGGCTCTTGACGACGTAGAACACGATCTGGAACACGTCTTCGGAAGGGGCTGGTTGCGGTGACCACCGCTGGCCACCGGCTGACCGTCAGGGTCAGCAGGGAACGCGCACTCGACCGTGACGCCGAGGTCTGGTACGCCCGCCCGGTGGACGCCCCCATCCGCTCGGGCGTGTCGGCCGAGACCCTGACCGAGCTCCGCGAGGCCGTCGACGGCGTCAAGCACTTCATCCTCGACGTGTCCGCCGACACCCCGGTCGAGGTCGTCTACCACTACGACCTCCCGGGCGTCTCGCCCGAGGTCTGGCAGGCCCACCGCGAGCTCCTCGCCCACCTCGACAAGGCGGGCCTGTCGGCCGCCGACCGGGCGGCGCTGCTCGCGGGGTGACGCCTCAGCGTTGTTTCACGTGAAGCATGATTGCCGTGATCTGCTCGGGTTTGGTGCGGCAGCAGCCGCCCACGTGGGTCGCCCCGGCCCAGTCGGCGACCGGGAAGTCGTTGCCGACGCCCTCCCACGTCCGCTCCTGGGCGTTCCAGGTCTCGCCCGAGTTCGGGTAGACCACTCGCGCGCCCAGAGAGATCAGGTTGGCGATGTAGGCCGGATTGGTGCAGTTGGCCCCCACCGGGACGTCGATCTGGGCGGCGGCCTCGGCGAAGGGGGTGCCGTCGCTGATCGAGTGGTCGTCGCGGCAGGAGAAGCTGATCCAGCCGTCGGCCCCGGTCTCGTGGAACAGGCGCAGCAGGGCCCTGGCCTCGGGCAGCGAGGGGATCGTCTCGGCCACCACCAGGTCGGCGCCCGCCCCGGCCAGCAGGTGGAAACGGTCGCGGTGCCAGGCGTAGAGGTCGTCTTCGGTCAGGCCGCCGTATTCGCCGGTGTACTCCTGGCCGTCGGCCAGGAAGGCGCCGTAGGGCCCGACGCTGGCCGCGACCAGCCCGGCGCCGTGTTCGTCGCGGGCCTGCCGGGCCAGTTCGACCGACGACGCGATCAGACCGGCGGCGTCGAGGGCCGACAGGCCGCGCCGGGTGAAGCCCTCGATCGTCGCCTGGTAGCTGGCCGTGGTCGCAACGTCGGCGCCGGCCTCGAAGAAGTCGAGGTGGGCCCGCCGGATCACGCCCGGGTCGTCGGAGAGGAGCCGGGCCGACCAGAGGTCGTCGCTCAGGTCGCAGCCGAGGGTCTCCAGGTGGGTGGCCAGACCGCCGTCGAGGATCATGCCAGCGCCTGCATGACCGGGGCGTAGGTGCGGGAGAGGTCGGTGGTCATCGGCCTGCCGTGTTCCATGAGCGTGGTGCTGAAAGCGGGGGACAGGCCGTGGTCGCGGGCCCACCGCTCGGCGGCCGGCAGGAAGGCCTCGACCCGGATCGGGCCGGTCACGTCGGCGGCCAGGTCGTCGAGCAGGTCACGCGCGTCGGCGTCCGACCCGGCCACGAGCGGGCCGAGGATGGTCACGTGGCCGTTGTGCCACGCGCCGCCGAAGCCGCCCTCGGTCACCCGGAAGCTCTCGGAGAAGCCGGGCAGCCGGGCGAACAGCTCGGTGCGGGGCGCGCCGTAGACCTCCTCGTCGAGCTTGGTCACCGCGGCGATGTCGGTCACTCTCTCGGTACGGCCGGACGCCGCCACCCCGACCGGGTCTCCGGCGTAGACCTGGCAGGTGCCGGTCGCGCGGAAGCCGAGGCGTTCGTACAGGGGACGGCCGAAGGGCGTGGCGGTGAGGGTGGCCGTGTCGGTGCCCGCGACGTCGAGGGCGTGGCGCATCAGGCGACCGCCGAGGCCCTGGCGTTCGTAGCGGTTCGCCACCAGCATCATGCTGATCGCGGTCACGCGGGTGCCGAACCGGACGAGGGCCACCGTCGCCGCGAGGCCGTCTCCGTCGGGGGCGTCGATGCCGTGGACCTCGCCGATCTCGTAGAGGAGACGGCACTTCTCCCGTTCGGGGGTCCACGCGCGGTCGACGGCGAGGGCGAGGAAGTCGTCGAGACGGTCGACGCCGAGCCGGTGAATGGAAAACGTCATTCATCAATCAATCGGTCGAAACGGACGCGGTCTGCACCCGGGCCATCGTAGTCGTCGATCGGCTCGCTCACGCTGAAGCCCATCGCCTTGTGAAAGGCGATCGACCTCGTGTTGCGCGGCGAGGTGATCGCGGCCACGCGGGTGCGGCCGGCCGAGTGGACCAGGGAGAAGAACCGGCGGTAGAGCTCGCGGCCCACGCCGCTGCGCCGGAAGGTGGGGGAGACGCCCACATAGTGGATGTACGCGAGGTCGTGCTGTCCCTGGGAGAGGAAGCCGACGAGGAAGGCCACGAGGTGGCCGTGGGCGTACACGACGAAGCTGGTGTTGTGGAAGTGGTCGAGGAACAGGCGCGTCAGCCCGCCCTGGACCGGCGCGCCCCACCAGTCGTCGACGACCGCCTTGATGGCGTCGTAGTCGGAGGGCTTCGCCGGGCGAACCTCTATCTCGGACACCAGCCTATTGTGGGCCGCATGCGACAGATCAGGGCCAACGATCTCGGGGTGCCGGCGATCAGCTTCGTCGAGGGGGTCCGCGACGGCCGCCCGTGGGCCGACTACCTTGAGGTGATCGGCCCCGGCGCCATCGAGGTGATCATGGCGCAGCTCCAGGGCTGGGCGGTCTCAACCGACGTCGACCTCGGCCACGACCTGGTCGCGCGCGGCGCCCGCAGACTCCGGCACGCCCACTCCATGTACGCCGACCTCACGGCCCTCCCCTCCGCCCCCAGCGCCCCGCCCGAAGGGGTGCGCTTCACCCCGGTCGACCGCTCGCCCGAGGACATCTATCCGGCCATGAGCGCGGCCTACCCGCCCGGCCACGTCGACCACCACGCGCGCGACCGCGACCACGCCATCGCGACCGAGGTGGTCCCCCTCCTCGACGGCACCCTGGTCGGCCCGCTGATGCCGTGCAGCGCGCTGGCCGTGAACGACGCGGGCGCGGTCGTCGCGGGGGTTCTCGTGAACGACTTCAAGTCCGTCCCGTGGGTGACCGAGGTCTTCCGCCACCCCGCCCTGTCGGTCCCGGGCACCGGCGGGCGGCTGCTGCGTCACGTGCAGCTGCGGGCCGCCGCCGACGGGCTCGACCGGCTGGGGCTGGCCGTCAGCGACGGCAACCCGGCTCAGCGGGTCTACAGCCGGCTTGGGTTCGCCGTCACCCACACCTCGTTCACCGTGGTGATCGGAGAAACTCCGTGAGCGCCTTCTCGTAGAGGTCCCGGTCGACGTTCCACGACCCGGTGTGGCCGCCGCCCTTGGTCTCCACGAGCGTGGTGATGTCGGGCCGCGCGGCGGCGAACGCCCGCGCCCGGTCGACCGGCACGGTCGCGTCGTCGTGGTCGACGAAGATCAGAATCGGCACGTCGAACTCGGCGGCGTGCTCGACGTGGTCGAGGTCGTCGAAGCTCAGCCCGGTCCGCCCCATGATCACCCACTGGCCGACCGTGGTGAGGAAACCGGGCACCCCCATCTGCCGCGCGCCCTCCGCGATCGGCGACCGCCAGTCGAGCACCGGGCTGTCGAGGATCAGCGCGGTGATCCCCGCGCCGGGGAGCCGTCTGGCCGCCACGGCGGAGATGCCGCCGCCCATCGACCAGCCGTAGAGGACGAACTTACGCGCGCCCTGGGTGCGCGCGTAGTCCATGGCGGCCCGGACGTCCTCCCACTCGGTGTCGCCGAGGTGGAACCGGCCGTCGGGGCTCGCCGGAGCGCCCTCGTCGTTGCGGTAGGTGATCGCGAGCACCGGGTGGCCGAGCTCGCGCAGCGTGGGGATCACGCGCAGGGCCTCGCCCCGGCTGCCGTTGCGGCCGTGGACGGCGATCACCCACGTGTCGGAGGCGCCCTCGGTCCGCCAGGCCGGGAAGGCGCCCAGGGGTGAGGTCACCTCCACGTTCTCGTAGGGCACCCCGACGTCCCTGGGCGTCCCCTCGCTCCACAGTCCCCGGTCGAGATAGCCGAACACGCCCGGCCGCAGGTCGCCCCTGACGACCTTGTCGAGTTCGCGGGTGACCGTGCCGGCCCCGACCGAGATGGTCTCGCCGAGGACCACGTTGCCTCCCGGCCAGGTCAGGCCGTAGAAGCCGGGTGCGTCGGTGTCGAGGCCGCCTTTCAGCGTGATCCGTCCGTCGCCGACGGCGACGACCTCGATCGGGTAGTTCGACGTGTGGACGGGATCGATCACCAGGCCGGAGTAGTAGTACCCGGCGGCGCCCAGGGCGAGCGCCACGACGACGACCGTGGAGGTCGCGCCCAGCAGCGCGCGGCGTCGCCATTTTGTCGGCATGGGTGCAATTTATACGTGGCTCTAGCATCGCTGACATGGAAAAGGACGAGACCAGAGCCTTCTTCGCCGCCCGCGCCACGACCTGGGACGACACGTTCCCCGACGACGGCCCGGTGTTCGCGGCGGCCATCGCCCGCCTGGAGCTGACCCCGGGATCGGTGGCCCTGGACGCGGGCTGCGGCACGGGCCGGGCGATGCCCCTGCTGCGCGGGTTCACCGACCGGGTCGTCGGCCTCGACCTGACGCCGGAGATGGCGCTCGTCGCCCGCGGGCGCGGTGCGGTGCTGATCGGGGACGCGGGAGAGCTGCCGTTCGCCGCCGCGACCGTCGACGGCATCCTGGCCGCCGGGCTCATCGGCCATCTCGGCGAGCCCCGGGGGACGCTGCGGGAGTTCGCCCGGGTGGCCCGGCCCGGCGCCCGGCTCGCCCTGTTCCATCCCGTCGGCCGAGCCGTCCTGGCCGCCCGGCGCGGGCGCGAACTCTCCCCGGACGACATCCGCGCCGAGCCCCACCTCACCCCGCTGCTCCGGTCGGCGGGCTGGGAACCGGTCCACTTCCACGACGAGGACGATCACTATCTGGCCCTGGCACGCCTGGCCTGAACGCCACAGCGACCTCGTCGGGGCGCGAGGCGGGAGCGGCCGGTTGGCGCCGGTTGCGGGGAGGGCCGGGGGCGGTGGGCGGTGCCGAGGTGGGCGGAGCCGTAACGGAGAAGCATCTGCGGCTCTATTGGTTGAATACTGCGGCTTTTGCAAGGTTGTTAACTGATGACTGTTGGCATATGCGAGGTAAACTGAGCGTCCCGGATGTGAGGAGTGCTCGGTGCTGAAGCGTCTGTCCCTGATCGCCGCCGTCGCGTCGGTGTTCGCGCTGGGGGCCTGTGGATCCTCTCCCGCGGACAGCGGCGCGGCCCGCGCGTCGGCCGCCCCCGCCACCTCCGCCTCGGCTCCGGCGGAGAGCGAGCTGACCGTGTTCGCGGCGGCGTCCCTGACGGGGACCTTCACCGAGCTCGGCAAGCAGTTCGAGGCCGCCCACCCCGGCAGCAAGGTCACCTTCAACTTCGGGTCCAGTGCCACTTTGGCTCAGCAGATCACCCAGGGCGCGCCCGCCGACGTGTTCGCCGCCGCCTCGCCTGCCACAATGAAGACCGTGGCTGACGCAGGACTGGCCGGGGCCCAGACGGTGTTCGTGCGGAACAAGCTGGAGATCGCGGTCCCGCCGGACAACCCGGGCAAGGTCGAGAACCTGAAGGACCTGACCGATCCCAAGGTCAAGGTCGCGCTCTGCGCCGAGCAGGTGCCGTGCGGCGCCGCCGCGATCAAGGCGCTCGACGCGGCCGGGCTGAAGGTCACCCCGGTCACCCTGGAGCAGGACGTCAAGGCCACTCTCACCAAGGTCCAGCTCGGCGAGGTCGACGCCGCGCTCGTCTACCAGACCGACGTGATCGCCTCCGCCGGGAAGGTCACCGGCATCCCGTTCCCCGAGGCCGACCGGGCGATCAACGACTATCCGATCGCGCCGCTCGCCAAGGCCCCCTCGCCCGCGCTCGCCCAGCAGTTCGTCGAGCTCGTGCTGTCCCAGCAGGGCCGGGACGTGCTGACGAAGGCCGGTTTCGAAGCGCCGTGAGAGGCCGTCTTCCCTGGATTCTGGTCGTCCCGGCCGTTCTGGGGATGGCGTTCCTGGTCCTGCCGCTCGCGGGGCTGCTCATCCGCGCGCCGTGGTCGACGCTGCCGCAGCGGCTCGCCGAGCCGCAGGTGATCGAGGCGCTGCGGCTGTCGCTGGTGACGGCGTCCGTCGCGACGGTGGTCTGCCTGGTGCTCGGGGTGCCACTGGCGTGGCTGCTGGCCCGGACCGACTTCCCCGGGCGGCGGCTGCTGCGCGCGCTGGTGACGGTGCCGCTGGTGCTGCCGCCGGTGGTCGGCGGGGTGGCGCTGCTGCTGGTGTTCGGGCGGCGCGGCCTCGTGGGGCAGTGGCTGGAGTCGGCGTTCGGGTTCTCGCTGCCGTTCACGACGGCCGGGGTGGTCGTCGCGGAGGCGTTCGTGGCGATGCCGTTCCTGGTCATCGCGGTCGAGGGGGCGCTGCGGGCGGCCGACCCGCGTTACGAGGAGGCGGCGGCGACGCTGGGCGCCTCCCGGTTCACGGTGTTCCGGCGGGTGACGCTGCCGCTGGTCGCGCCGGGCGTGCTGGCCGGGGCGGTGCTCTGCTGGGCGCGGGCGCTGGGGGAGTTCGGCGCGACGATCACGTTCGCGGGCAACTTCCCGGGCCGGACCCAGACGATGCCGCTGGCGGTCTACCTGGCGCTGGAGACCGAGCCGGAGGCGGCGATCGTGCTCAGCCTGGTGCTGCTGGCGGTGTCGGTGGTCATCCTGGCCGGGCTGCGCGACCGGTGGGTGGGGGCGGCGGCATGACGTTGCGCGCCCGGATCGTGGTGCGGCGGCCGGCCTTCCGGCTCGACCTCGACCTGACGGTCGGCCGGGGCGAGGTCGTCACGCTGCTCGGCCCCAACGGCGCGGGCAAGACGACCGCCCTGCGGGCCCTCGCGGGCCTGATCCCGCTGACCGAGGGGTCGATCGAGCTCGACGGCGTCCGCATCGAGCGCGAACCGGCCGAGCGGCGTCCCGTCGGCGTCGTCTTCCAGGACTACCTGCTCTTCCCCCACCTGTCCGCGCTCGACAACGTCGCCTTCGGGCCCCGCTGCCAGGGCAGGTCCAAGGCCGAGGCCCGCGCGCGGGCCCGGGAGCTGCTCGACCGCATGGGCCTGGCGGAGTTCTCCTCCGTACGCCCCCGCAGGCTCTCCGGCGGCCAGGCCCAGCGGGTGGCCCTGGCCCGTGCGCTCGCGGTCGAGCCGCGCCTGCTGCTCCTCGACGAGCCGCTGGCCGCCCTCGACGCCCACACCCGCCTGGAGATCCGCTCAGAGCTCCGCCGCCGCCTGACCGCTTTCGACGGCGCGACCGTCCTGGTCACCCACGATCCGCTCGACGCGATGGTCCTGGCCGACCGGCTCGTGGTCGTGGAAGACGGCGCGGTCGTCCAGGAGGGCGCCCCGGGGGAGATCGCCCGCCGCCCCCGGACCGACTACGTGGCCCGGCTCGTCGGCCTCAACCTCTTCCGCGGCGAGGGTGACGGCGACCGGGTGACCGTCGGCGGCCTGGCCTTCGCCGCCGAGGAGCGGGTGAGCGGCCCGGCGTTCGTGGCGTTCCCGCCGCGCGCGGTGGCGCTCTACCGCACCCGTCCCGACGGCAGCCCCCGCAACCTGTGGGAGGGCCGGATCGACGGCGTCGAACGGCACGGCGACCACATCCGCGTCCACGTCGACGGCCCGGTGCCGGTGGCCGCCGACGTGACCCCGGCCGCCGTGGCCGAACTCGACCTGACGCCCGGCCGCCGTATCTGGGTCTCGGTCAAGGCCGCCGAGACACACGCCTACCCGGCCTGAACCCTCGCGGCGGACAGGACGGCGTCGGTCAGGCGTTCGGCGGCGTCCGGACGGCCGTGGCCGCGCGCCTGGGCGGCGAGCGCAGCGCGCCGGGCGGGCTCGGCCAGGAGCGGCCCGACGGCCGAGCGCAGCGCCTCGGGCGTCACCTCGCCGAGCAGCGCGACCGCCGCTCCGGCCTGCTGAAGATGGGAGGCGTTGTGCGCCTGCTCGTTCCCGGCGGAGCTGGCCAGCGGGATCAGCACGGCCGCCTTGCCCAGCGCGGTCACTTCGGCGATGGTGCCCGCGCCGCTGCGCGAGACCACCACGTCGGCCAGGGCGAGCACGTCGGGCAGCTCGGCGCCGACGAACCCCTGCACGCGATAGCGGGCGGCGAGCGCCGGCGGCAGGGCCGCGCCCGCCGCGGCGACCTGCTCCACCTCGGCCGGGCCGCACTGGTGGATGACGTTCGCGCGCTCCAGCAGCCAGGGCAGGATGGCCGTGACGAGCTGGTTGATCTGCCGGGCGCCCTGCGCGCCGCCGGTCACGTAGACGGTCGGCAGCCGGGGGTCGAACCCGTCGACGGGCGCGCGGTCGGCCCGTCCGGTCAGCACCTCGGCGCGGACCGGGTTCCCGGTCACCACGGCCCGTTTCCGCGCGGCGGCCGACAGCAGCTCCAGCGAGGCCTCGGCCGTCACCGCGACGCGGGCCGCCCCGCGCGCGAGCACCCGGTTGGCCAGCCCCAGGCGGACCGTCTGCTCGTGGATGACCAGCGGCACCCGGCACACCCGCGCCGCCACGCCGACCGGCACCGCGACGTAGCCGCCGGTGCCCAGGACCACGTCGGGCCGGAACCGCCGCACGATCGAGCAGGCCTGGAACACTCCCAGCGGCACGCGGAACATGTCCCGGACGTTCTGGGCCGACAGCATCCCCAGCGGGTTGCGGGACCGGCGCACCTTCCCGGTCGCCACCGCCGCGAACGCGATCCCCTCAGCCGTGGCCACCCGCTCCTCCAGGCTGCCCGCCGCCCCGACCCACAGCACGTCGAGCCCCCGCGCGCCCATCCGCGCCCGCAGCGCCCGGACGGTGGTCAGCGCGGGGAACGTGTGCCCCCCGGTCCCGCCGCCGGAGACGATCAGCCGGAAAGGTGCCTCGCCGCTCTCGAAGATCACGACCCTGGACGATAGCAGCGCCCCGGCCCACCCGGACTGCGGCCACAGGGGGTGGCCGCAGTCCGGGGTCCGTCACTCGTCCTCGAAGACCTCTTCGAAGGCCTCTTCCATGACCTCGCCGAGGATCATGCCGCCGACGACGCCCGCCGCCGCGCCGGCCACGACCCCGCCCATGCCGATGCCGCCGCCATGGTGGTCGTCGTCGTGGTGGCCGTAGTGGCCCCCGTGGTGGCCACCGTGATGACCGCCGTGGTGGCCGTAGGAGCGCTGGGAGAGCCACTCGCCGATGACCGAGGCCCAGTCGGTGTGGAGGGCCTCGTCATGGGTGGTCGGGAAGCGGCCGATCGCGTCGTGGCCGCCCTCGATCACCACCTCCAGGTGGTGGGCGTCGGCGATGAAGGTCACCTCGATCTCGCCGTACTGGTGGGAGGTGAACTCGATCTCCTGGTAGAACGGCAGCGTCTGCCGGGAGCCGCCGATGTGGCCGGCCTCCAGGTCGGCGGACCGGAAGTGGAAGCCCAGCCGCGACAGCGACTCCAGCACGTGGCGCTGGGAGGGCAGCGGCGCGACCTCGACCATGTCCAGGTCTCCCTTGTCGACGGCCTTGGCGATGGCGAGCTCGGTGCGGACCCCGATCGCCATGCCGCGCATGCCCTGGCTGATCGGCGTCTCCCACGGCACCGGGAGCTGGAACGGGATCGCCCGCTCCTCGCCCTTGCGGAGGGTGAACGGCCCGGAGACCGGGGCGCCGAAGAACTCGCGCAGCCCGCTGCTCTCGCCTTCGCTGTGCTCGATCTCGACCCGCGCGACGAGGCTGAGGGTGATGTGCTCGATCTCCGCGTCGACCTCGCCGCCCTTGATCCGCACCTCGCCGGAGAGGGCGCCGCCGGGCTGCGTGTGGGGGCTGTGCAGGACGGTGTCCACTGAGGGGGCGCCGACGCCGAATGCGCTCAGCATCCGTTTGAAGACCACGTTTTCTCCTGTCGAGTTGGACGTCTCGGCCGCACCCCAGAACGTTCAGCGCCGGCGTACGGTTCCGCGTTCGAGAAGAAGATCGATCTTCGCGTGGAGCGCCGCGACCTCGTCGCGGAGTTCGACCAGCTCAGCCTGGGCCAGCTCCTCCGACGGCGAGGGCTCGGCGTCGTTCATCGCGTTGACCACGACAGCGATGAACAAGTTCAAGGCGACGAAGGTCGAGATCAGGATGTACGAGATGAAGAACACCCACGCCCACGGCTTGTGCGCCATGACCTCCTTGGCGACCGTCCCCCAGTCGTCCCCGGTCATGATCTGGAACAGCGTGAACAGCGAGTCGGGCAGCTCGTCGAACCGCTCCGGCACGACCTCGCCGAACAGCTTGGTCGCTATCACGGCGGAGACGTAGATCATCAGCACCAGCAGCCCGATGATCGACGCCATCCCCGGCACGGCCGTGAGCAGCGCCCCCACCACCCGCCGCATGCTCGGCACGGTCGACACGAGCCGCAGCGCCCGCAGGATCCGCAGCGACCGCAGCACCGAGGCGGGCCCGGCCGCCGGGACGAGCGCGATCACCACGATGATCGCGTCGAACCAGTTCCACGGATCGGCGAAGAACGACCGCCGGTAGGCGTAGAGCCGGGCGGCGAGCTCGACCGTGAAGATCGCCAGCGCGACGTGGTCGACGGCGACGAGCAGGCCCCCGGCGTGAGCCATCAGGGTGGCACTGGTCTCACACCCGATGGTGACCGCGTTGACGATGATGACCAGGATGACGGCACGCTGGACGGCGGGGCGTTCGAGGAATTCGCGCACGCGTTCAGGCGGGACATGGAGGGCTAAAACCACCCGAAGATCATCCCACTGCGCGGGCGATCACCCGGCGTCGTCCCGTTGAAGGGTCGATGACGTCACCGCCATCATGGCCCGATGGACGTCCATCTCCTGGCGGCTTTCGCGGTCGCGACGCTTCTGCTCAGCCTCGCCCCCGGGCCCGACCTCCTCTTCGTCATCACCAACGGCGTGGCCGCCGGGCGGCGTGCGGGCCTGCTCGCCGCGCTGGGCATGTCGACGGGCCTCGCGGTGCACACCGTCGCCGCCGCGTTCGGGCTGGGGTTCCTGATCGCCCAGGCGCCGGAGGCGCTCACCGTGGTCAGGATCGTGGGCGCGGCGGTGCTGCTGTACCTGGCGTACACGACCTGGAAGGGCAGCCGGGAGCCGATGGAGGTGCGGGAGGTCGCGGCGAGGTCGCTGCGCCGGACCTATCTCATGGCAGCGCTCACCAACCTGGCCAACCCGAAGGTCATCCTGTTCTACCTGGCCTTCGTCCCCCAGTTCGTGACGAGGGGGGAGCAGGCCTGGCCCGTCACCGTCCAGATGCTGGTGCTCGGCCTGGCCTTCATCGTGGTCGGCCTCATGGTCGACGGATCGGCCGGCCTGCTCGCGGGCCACCTCTCGGAGCGCATCGCCCGCCGCCCCGGCTTCCGGACGTGGATGGAGCGCGTCTCGGCGGGCGTCTTCGCGGCGCTGGCCGCCCGCCTCGTCCACGAGTCGACCCGCTAGGGCGAGCGGTCCGACGCCACCATGGCGACGAGTTCCGCCACCTCCGACGAGGCCTGGGTGCTCTCCACCAACGTGACCTTGATCCCCTGCGGCGCGAGTTCCTCGGCCAGCGATCTCGTGTAGGTGTTCAGCGCCGCCTCCGGGCCCGTCGAGGCGTCGAGGCCGGCGGACGACACGTTCACGATCGCCGCCGAGCCGGACCGCCGCAGGGCGGGCATCAGGGCGGCGGTCATGCGCACCGCCGACAGGAAGCCGACGTCGATCGAGTCGTCCTCGGGGCGGGCCTCGACCACGCCGGCGTTGACCAGGATGTCGCAGCCGCCGAGCACCTCCAGCGCCTGCCCGGCCGTCGCCTCGACGCCGTCGGGCGAGACCATGTCGCCGTCGACGAACGTCGCCTCGCCCGGCGTCCCGGGCGTCTTCTGCCGCGCCGCCACCACCACCCGCGCGCCCCCGTCGAGCAGGCGCTGGGCGACGGCGGCCCCGATGCCCTGGGCGCCCCCGGTCACCACGGCGCGGCGGCCGAGGAACTCCTTGGTGCGCATCGATTCCCCTACAGCGCCGCGCCGCCGCCGTCGACGGGCACGACGGCCCCGGTCATGTACGACGCCTTGTCCGACGCCACGAACGCCACGACGTCGGCGATCTCCCTGGTCCTGGCGGCCCGGCCGAGCATCGTGCCCTCGTCGAACTCCTTGGCGCGCTCGCCCATGCTGTCGTACATCGCGGTCTCGACCGGCCCGGGGGCGATCGCGTTGACCCGCACGCCCCGGTCGGCGAACTCGGCCGCCCATGTCCGGGTGAGCTCGTTGATGGCGGCCTTGGTGGCGCTGTAGACGGACAGGAACGGGACGGCGATGAAGGAGGCGACGGTCGAGATGTTGACGATCACACCCTGCCCGCGCTCCATCATGCCCGGGACCAGCGCCTGGGTGAGGAAGTAGGGCGCCCGCAGGTTGAGCGCGACGGTCCTCTCGAAGACCTCCGGGTCCTGGCCGACGGTCGCCGACACCGGCGCCATCCCGGCGTTGTTGACGAGCACGTCGACGTCGCCCGCCTCGGCGGCGAGGTCGCGGAGCGCGTCCAGGCTGGACAGGTCGGCCGGGACGAACCGGGCCGAACCGCCGTTCTGGACGATCTGGTCGACGACCATCGCGCCCTTGCTGGCGTCGCGCCCGGAGACGATCACGTCGTCGCCCTGGGCCCCGAACACGCGGGCGCTCTCGGCCCCGATTCCGTCGGTCGAGCCGGTGATGAGTACAGATCTCATATGAGACATAACCGACAAATAGGTCAGGCGAGTTCCGTTCGGATAACTGTTGGCACCCGATCTCCCGTCTCAATACCCTCGACCCCATGGCCCACGTCGAGATCGCCCATATCACCCATGTGCTCCCCGATGGGCGGCCGCTGCTCAACGACGTCTCCTTCCGCGTCGGCGAGGGCGTCAAGGCGGCGCTCGTGGGCCCCAACGGCGCGGGCAAGACGACGCTGATGCGGCTGATCGCGGGCGACATCCAGGCGGTCGAGGGCTCCGTGGCCAGTTCCGGCGGCCTCGGGGTGATGCGCCAGTTCATCGGCAGCATCCGCGACGAACGGACCGTCCACGACCTGCTCGTCTCGGTCGCGCCGACCCGGGTCAGGGAGGCCGCCGACCATCTGGCCAAGGCCGAGCTCCAGATGATGGAGCGCGACGACGAGAAGACCCAGATGCGCTACGCCCAGGCGATCACCGACTACACCGACGCCGGCGGCTACGACATCGAGGTCCTCTGGGACACCTGCACGATGGCGGCGCTCGGCATCCCGTACGACGACTGCAAGTACCGCGAGGTCAACACGCTCAGCGGCGGCGAGCAGAAACGACTGGTCCTGGAGGCCCTGCTCCGCGGCCCCGACCAGGTCCTCCTCCTCGACGAGCCCGACAACTACCTCGACGTGCCGGGCAAGCTCTGGCTCGAACAGGCCATCAGGGAGACCCAGAAGACCGTCGTGCTGATCTCGCACGACCGCCAGCTCCTCGCCAACGCCGCCGACCGGATCGTCACCGTCGAGGGCGGCAACGTCTGGATCCACGGCGGCGGCTTCGGCACCTACGCCCAGGCGCGCCGCGACCGCAACGAGCGCCTCGACGAGCTGCGCCGCCGCTGGGACGAGGAGCACGCCAAGATCAAGCGCCTGGTCGTCATGCTCAAGCAGAAGGCCGCCTACAACGACAGCATGGCGGCCCCCTACAACGCCGCGGTGACCCGGCTGCGCCGGTTCGAGGAGGCCGGGCCGCCGGAGGTGTCGGCCAAGGAGCAGCAGATCACCATGCGCCTGCGCGGCGGCCGGACCGGCAAGCGGGCCGTCATCTGCGAGGACCTGGAGCTCACCGGCCTGATGAAGCCCTTCGACCTGGAGGTCTGGTACGGCGAACGGGTGGCTGTCCTCGGCTCGAACGGCTCCGGCAAGTCCCACTTCCTGCGGCTGCTGAGCGGCGGCGACGTGAGGCACACCGGCGTCGCCCGCCTGGGCGCGCGGGTCGTCCCCGGCCACTTCGCCCAGACCCACTCCCACCCCGAGCTGATGAAGCGCACCCCGGTCGACATCGTGATGAACGAGCACGCCCGGCTCAAGAACGAGGCCATGAAGGCCCTGTCCCGCTACGAGCTGGCCGGCACCATCGCCGAACAGCGTTTCGAGACCCTGTCGGGCGGCCAGCAGGCCCGGTTCCAGATCCTCCTGCTGGAGCTGTCCGGCACGACCCTGCTGCTGCTCGACGAGCCGACCGACAACCTCGACCTGGCCAGCGCCGAGGCGCTCCAGGAGGGCCTGGAGGCCTTCGAGGGCACCGTCATGGCGGTCACGCACGACCGCTGGTTCGCCGCCGACTTCGATCGCTACCTCGTGTTCGGCGCCGATGGGAAGGTCTACGAATCACCAGAGCCGGTCTGGGACGAGGGGCGGGTCGTCCGCGCGCGTTAAAGATTGCGTCCGCTGTTGGCGGGTCGAGGTGAACGCGCCGCGCGCACGAGTTATCACGGCCTGGTGACGCACCGTATGACAGTCCTGGCCCTGTCGCTCCTCTCCGTGACGCTCCTGGTTTCCGGGTGCTCGGGTGACGAAGAGGCCAAGAAGACCGAACTCGCCCCGCTCGCGCTCAAGGAGCAGACCTCCTCGGTCGTGCAGGCCAGTGGCGGCTACCTGGTCAACTGGGCCGCCGTGCTCAACAACGGCAACAAGTGGCACTTCGGGGAGAACGCGGTCGCCACGATCACCGGGAAGGACGCCGCCGGCAAGGAGGTCGTCCGGATGGAGCAGCCGCTCGACGCGGTCGCCCCCGGCGGCTCGATGGCCTTCACCGGGGAGGCGCTGGCGGTGGAGAAGCCGGTCAGCGTGAAGATCGACTACAAGCCGGCCTCGTGGCACCAGGCGGCGCGGGTGCCGTCGGCGTACAAGTCGTTCCCGGTCGAGCGGGTCTCCACCGAGAAGCTGAGCGCCTCGTCCTACCTGATCACCGGCTACGTCGAGTCGCCCTACACGCGCCCGGCCGGGAGCCTGGTGGTGACCGGGCTGCTGCGCGACGCGGCGGGCAAGCTGATCGGCGGGGGCACCGCCTTCGTCGACGACGTGCGGCCGGGGGTGAGCCGCCGGTTCATCATCACCGTCGAGAGCGTCAGCGGCGGGGTGGCCGCCGCCACGAACGTGACCGCGCGGACCTGGGGCGCCACCGCCAAACCCTACGAGGACCTGGCCGCCGGCGGCGCGCAGCCGATCTACACCCAGGCCCCGAAGACCGCTCCGTTCGCCAAGGACCGGGGTTACACCGTCATCACCGAACAGAAGCCGTGAAGCCGTGAGGTTACGGTAATGGCATGACCACCCCCCGTATCGTGCTGTTCGGGGCCACCGGGTACACCGGGCGGCTCACGGCCAAAGCGCTGGTGGCGCTGGGCGCTGAGCCGCTCCTGGCCGGGCGGGACCCCGCCCGGCTGGCCGAGCTGGCCGCCTCGCTGCCGGGGGCGCTGCCCACGGCGGTGGCCGACGCGACCCGGCCGCGTTCGGTGGCCCACCTGCTCGAACCCGGCGACGTGCTGGTCTCCACCGTGGGACCGTTCCTGCGGTGGGGCGACGCGGCGGTCATGGCGGCGATCGAGGCGGGCGCGGTCTACCTCGACTCGACCGGTGAGCCGCCGTTCGTCAAGCGCGTCTTCCAGCGCCACGGCCCCGAGGCCGCCGCGGCGGGCGCGACCCTGATCCCCGCCTTCGGGTACGACTACGTCCCCGGCAACCTCGCCGCCGCCCTGGCCCTCCGCAAGGCGGGCCCCGACGCGGTGCGGGTCGACGTGGGCTACTTCCTGCGCGGCAACATGGCCAAGCGGGCCAGCGCCGGAACCCGCGCCTCCGCGCTGAGCATGATCCTGGAGCCCATGTACGGCTTCCGCGACGGCCGCATCGTCCGGGAGACCGGCCGCACCCGGGCCTTCGCCCTCGGCCCGAGACGCCGCCACGGCATCGCCATGGGCGCGAGCGAACACTTCGCCCTCCCGCGCACGCACCCCCGGCTGCGCGAGGTCAACGTCTACCTCGGCTGGCTGGGCGGCCTGACCCGGGCGGCGGGGGTGTTCGCCCGGCTGACCCCGCTGGTGCGGGCGGTTCCGGGCGCTCGGAGACTGACCTCCCTGATGGCCGACCGGGCGGCCCGCCAGGACAGCCCCGACGGCCTGCCCGTCGCCTCCCTGACCATCGCCGAGGCCTACGCGCCCGACGGCACCCTGCTGGCCACCGTCCGCCTCAACGGCGGCGACCCCTACGACCTCACCGCCAAGATCCTCGCCTGGGGCGCCACGACCGCCCTGGTCGGCGGGGTGGGCGGCCTCGGCGCGCTCGGCCCGGTGGAGGCGTTCGGCCTCGACGCCCTGACCGACGGTTGCGCCTCCGTCGGCCTCACTCCGTGAATCGCCAAGAAACCGCGCGTCGCGGAGTGGTCACTCAGCGTTCGTGATATTCCCCCGGATAAGGCTCGATCTTTCTTCCGGGGGGCGATTTCCATGAAGAACCTCAAAGTACGGCCTACACCGCGATTCGGGCGTGGCACCGCCTCCACGAAGGACCTCATGAGCTCCTGGGCGCTCGTCGAGGCGGCGGTGGCCCGGCGCGACGCCCCGTACACCTCGGTCGTCTGGACCGCCCGGCTCGGCTACCTCTCGCTGCCGCTGCTCTTCCTGGGAGGCCTGGGCGTCCTGCTCGCCCTGGCGGCGCTGTTCACGGGCGTGCGGGCGCTGCGGGAGATCGCCGACGACCACCCGAGGTCGATCAACCGGGGCGTCGTGGAGACCGCCATGGTCTGCGCCGGGGTGACCCTCGCCCTGGGCGCCTCGGCCGCCGCCGCGGCCGGTCTGGCGATCATGGCCGGCGGCCTGGCGTGAGACCGCGCCTGTGGGCGGGGGCGCTGACGGTCGCCACGGCCGTGGCGCTGGGCTGCGGCCCGGTGACCACGGTCGAGCCGCCACCGCCGGAACCGGTCCCGAAGGTGCTCGTGATCGGCGTGGACGGCGTCCGCACCGACCGTGTCCTCACCACTCGGGCGACCTATCTGCGCGCCCTCATGAGCGAGGGCCTCTACGCCACCGGGGAACTCGACCTGACCCCCGGCGTGAAATCGCTGAGCGGTCCGGCGTGGTCGACCATTCTCACCGGAGTGAATCCGGAAAAGCACGGCGTACACGACAACACCTTTGACGGACGCCAATACACGAGATATCCCGATTTCCTGACTCGCATCGAACGACTGCACCCCGAACTCGACACCCTGGCCGTCACCCTGTGGCGGACGTTCTTCGACACCGGCCTGCTACACCAGGTCGACTGGCACGCGACCCTGCGCCCCGGCGTCGACTACGCCGAACACCTCAAAGACGAGATGATCATCCGCCGGATGACCGACCTGATCGCCCGCCACCAGGCCGACGTCGTCTTCCTGCACCTGGTCAACCCGGACAAGGTGGCCCACAGACACGGCCCTCTCGGCCCCGAGTACGCCACCGCGCTCGACACCATGGACCTGGCCGTCGGCCGCCTCGTGGACGCGGTGAAGCGTCGTCCGACGTACCCGAACGAGAAGTGGTCGGTCATCGTGGTGACCGACCACGGGCACCGCGACGAGGGCGGCCACGGCGGCGCGACCCCGGCCGAACGCCAGATCTTCCTGCTCGCCGCCGGCCCGGGAATCCGGCACGAACGCCGCCACGAGGCGAAACTCGTCGACGTCGCACCGACCGTTTTCGCCCAATTGGGGATACGAATTCCCGCCGACCTGGAGGGCGTTCCGCTCGGCGAAATGCCTTGAAAATAGCGGCCGAGAATGCGGCGGAAAGCCTGAACTCCAAGTTACGAATCCATTACCTTCGGTGACATGACCGATCGCGATCTGGTTCAGGCCCTGCGCGCCCGCGATCCGGGTGCTCTCGCATCTCTCTACGACGCCCACGCCGAGGGCGTCTACCGCTTCTGCTGGTTCCTGCTCGGCGCCGAGAGCGCCCAGGTGGCGTTACGCGACACGATGATCGCCGCCGAGGCCCACATCGAGGCGCTGCGCGACCCCGACCGCCTCTACGTCTGGCTGCTCGCGCTGGCCCGCGCCGAATGCCGGCGCAGGCGGCAGAGCGACCCCCCGGCCGAGCCCGAGGAGGCCCCCGACGCCGCCGCCTGGCACGCCGTCCACGGCCTGCCGGCCGACGACCGCGAGATCCTCGAACTGTCCCTGCGCCACGGCCTGGCCGCCGCCGACCTGGGCGCGGTGCTCGGCCTGAGCGCCCGCCACGCCGAGGCCCTGCGCGAGTCGGCCTCGCTCCGGCTGCAGGACGCGATCACCGCCGAGGTGCTGGCCCGCCGCGACCCCGGCGACTGCCCGGCCCGTTCGGTGTTGGTGGCCGACGCCGAGGGCGGCGACCCCGACGAACGCCGGGCCCGCGTGGTCAACCACATCTTCACCTGCGAGACCTGCCGCCCCCACCGCGCCCGCCAGGTCTCGGCGGGCAAGGTCTTCGCGCTGCTGCCCCTCCCGGTGGTTCCCGACACGGTCCGCGTCCGGGTGATGAGCTGCTTCATCGATCCCGAACTGCTCGCCTACCGCCGCTACGTCGCCCGCCGGGCCGGGCCGCTCGACGCCCAGGGCTTCCCCGGCGGGGAGAGCCGGCGCGGGCGTCACGTGGTCGTGGGCGCGCTGGCCGCCGTGGTCGCCGCCGCCGTGGTGGTCGCGCTGGTCATGCAGGTCACCGGCGAGCCGATGGAGAACCGCGGCAGCGTGGTCGCGCGTCCTGTCCTGACGCCGACCACCCCGGTCTCCGACTACCCGCCGAAGGTGCCGCCGACGATCCGCGTCCTGACCCCGGTCGACGAACCCTCCCCCGGCAGGACCGCGCGACCGCGCCCCCGCCCGACCGTCCTGGGCGTCCACTACCCCCGGCCGGAACGCGCCCGGCCCCCGCGCCCCACTCCCAGCAGGACTGCCCGCACCCGCCCCCCGGTCCCGCGTCCCTCGCCGACCCCCGTCGCGACGGTCACCCCGGCGGTCACGGTGAGCCCGGTCGCCCCGGTCGACGTCGACCTGGCCACCACCACGACCGAAACGCAGGAGCAGGAGCACACGCACGTGAAGGGCGAACGCCATGGCCGCCGTCGGCTTTGCCGTCCGTGATCGCCGGGTCTACCCCGACCTGCCGCCCGCGCCGCTGGCCGCGCTCGTGCCTAAGGCCCATGAGGCGGCCTGGCCCGTCTGGCTCGACCCGGGCCCTCGGATGCTGCGCGACGTCCTCGACCTCAGCCGCCTCCAGGCCGCCCGCGCCCTGGCCGTCCTGACCTGGCTGGCCGAGGGTCAGACCCCCGACGACGTCACCTGGCTCTGGTCCTCCCGCCGCCTGACGGGTCCCCGGCAGGATCGCATGTACAGCGAGGCGGCCAGGATCCCCGCCCCGGTCCTCAACCTGGTCGTCGCCAACTGGACGTGGGTGCAGAGCACCCCCCACGGCGGCCGGGTCACCGCGCCCTACCTGGCCGGCACCGCCTACCCCGACGACGGCTACGCCGCCGCCCACGCCGCGATCACCCTGGCCCAGATCCACGAACGCCACCCGGAGGCGCGACCGGCCCTGTCGGTCGCGTGGGCGGCCTGCCGGACCGCCGCCGACTGGTGCAAGGCGGCCGAGCTGCGGGCCACCCACGGCGGCGACGCCCCGGTGTTCGCCTACCCGCGCGGCCCCGACCCGCTCACCACCGGCATGCGCCCCTGGATCGCGCGACTGTTGAAACTCGTGTGAACTCCTTTGCCATTGGGGCCGGTGTTCCTTGAGTGACCTGCGGGAATGTGCCTGCGCATGTCGAACCGCAGGTCAAGGGCGCTGCCCGCGACGATCATCGTCGCCGGGCTGCTGGCCGGGACGCCGGGAGAGGCCGCCGCGACGCCGGTCCCCCGCGACACCATCGCCGCCCAGGTCCGGGAGCTCGCCCGGACCCAGGTGAGGCTGGCCCGCGCGAAGGAGCGCCGCCGCGAGCTCGTCAGGGACGCCGAACGCCTCATCGAGGCCTACAACGGCGAGCTCGTCAAGGTGAAGCAGGCCCAGGCCGAACACGCCGAGGTCACCGCTGGCCTGATGGAGGCCGAGAAGACCGTCGAGGAGGCCAGGAGCCGGGCCGCCGCCCTGGCCGCCGACTCCTACGGGGTCGACCTGGCCCGCCCGATGATGGCCCTGCCGGGCGCTCCGGCCGCGCTGATGCGCCGGGCCAGCCTGGTCACCCAGCTCGGCGACGAGCGCGCGGCCGTCATCGGCCGGCTCGACGACAGCCGCGAGGTGCTCCGGATCCTGCAGAACCAGGCCGCCGACATGCTCGCCGAGGCCCGGCGGGCGGCGGAGGAGGCCGGGCGTCTCAAGACGGCCGCGGAGGAGGCCGTGCGGACGCAGCTGGCCGAGACCAGGGACCTGCGGAAGGAGCAGCGGGAGATCGAGGAGCGGCTCGATCTGACCCGGTTCCGGATGAGGACGAGCGGGGCCCCTCTCTGGGCGCTGACCGCCGAGGGGCCGGGCGGGGAGGCGACCCGCTGGGCGCTGACCCAGCTCGGCAAGCCCTATGTGTGGGCGGCCGACGGCCCCGAGAGCTTCGACTGCTCGGGCCTGACCATGCGGGCCTGGGAACGGGTGGGGGTGCCGCTCGACCACTGGACCGGCACCCAGTGGACCTCCGGCCCGCACGTCGGCGACGACGACCTACGCCCCGGCGACCTGGTGTTCTTCGGCGACCCGATCCACCACGTCGGCCTCTACATCGGACGCGGCCTGATGGTCCACGCCCCCCAGACGGGAGACGTGGTCCGCATCGCGTCGATGTGGCGGCCCGACTACGTCGGCGCCACGCGGCCTAATGCTTGACCGCGCGCTTGTAGGAGCGCTCGATCTCCAGCTCGGCCTCGGCCCGGCCGACCCAGTTGGCGCCCTCGACGGACTTGCCGGGCTCCAGGTCCTTGTAGACCTCGAAGAAGTGCTGGATCTCCAGCCGGTCGAACTCGGGGACGTGGTGGATGTCGCGCATGTGCTCCTGGCGGGGGTCACGTGAGGGCACACAGAGGACCTTGTCGTCGCCGCCCTTCTCGTCGGTCATGCGGAACATGCCGACGGCGCGGCAGCGGATGAGACACCCGGGGAAGGTCGGTTCCTGGAGGAGGACGAGGGCGTCGAGGGGGTCGCCGTCCTCGCCGAGGGTGTTCTCGATGAAGCCGTAGTCGGCAGGGTACTGAGTGGACGTGAAGAGCATCCGGTCGAGCCGGATCCGGCCGGTCTCATGATCCACTTCATACTTGTTGCGTTGCCCTTTGGGTATCTCAACGACAACGTCGAACTCCACTGCCATTTCCTCCGCTCAAGCCATCCGAGTGGTCCCGGAGTGGCGTTAGTGTCTCGTAGGCGTAACTAGGGAGAGGTCACGTGGTACGACGCGAACGTTGGGTGGTGATCGCCACCCTCGCGCTGCTGCAGGTGTTCGTCATCGCCGCGGGCGTTTACCTCGTGGTCAACGGCACCGAGCGGATTCCGATACAGGCCGCCGCCCCCAGACCGGCCCCCACACCGATCGTCACGGCACCGCCTGTTCTGATCGCCGCGCTGGACGGCCCTCTCCCGGCTAAGAGTACTTTGACCACCCTCCTTCGTGACGCCATGGGTGACCCCGGAATAGGCGGCAAGGTCGCAGGTACGGTCATCGACACCGAAACCGGGGAAACCCTGTTCGACGGCGGCTCGACCACCGCGCTGACCCCGGCGTCCACCACCAAAGTGGTCACCGGCGCGGCGGCCCTCGCCTCGATCGGCGCCGATGTGACCTTCGCCACGACGGTCGTCCAGACCGCCCCCGGCAAGATCGTTCTGGTCGGCGGCGGCGATCCGACCCTCGCCGGGCCCAAGGCCGACACCCGCGACCACTATCCGCGCGCGGCCACCATGGCGGCCCTGGCCTCCCGCACCGCCAAGGCGCTCAAGGCCGCCGGGGTGACCTCGGTCACACTCTCCTACGACGCCTCGCTCTTCCAGGGCCCGGTGACTGCCCCCGGCTGGAAGCCGACCTACGTCCCCGAGGGGAGCGCGTCCCCGGTGACCGCGCTGGCCATCGACGAGGGCCGCGTCGTGCCCCGCCAGGACTTCCCGCGCTCGGCGAACCCGCCCGCCGACGCCGCCAAGGCGTTCGGCGGCCTGCTCGGCAAGTACGGCATCAAGGTCGGCAAGACGATCAAGCCCGGCAAGGCCGCGCAGCCCGCCCAGGAGCTCGCCCGCGTCGAGTCGGCCCCGGTCTACGCCCTGGTCGAGCGCATGCTCACCGAGAGCGACAACGACCTGGCCGAGGCGCTGGCCCGCCACGTCGCCATCGCCGAGAAGCAGCCCCACACCTACGCCGGCCAGGCCAAGGCCTACAAGGCGGTGCTGACCCGGCTCGGCATCACCGAGGGCGTCGAGGTCCACGACGGCAGCGGCCTGTCGACCACCAACCGGATCACCCCGGCCGCGCTGGCGAAACTGGTCGCCCTCGGCGCGTCCCCGCGCCATCCCGAGCTCCACTCGCTCGTCAGCGGGATGCCGGTCGCGGGCTTCACCGGCACCCTCCACGGGCGCTACGGCGAGGCCGACTCGAAGGCCGGCGCCGGATTGGTCCGGGCCAAGACGGGCACGCTCGACGGGGTGAACACACTCACGGGTCTGGTCCATTCGGCCGACGGAAGGCTGCTGAGCTTCGCGTTCATGGCCAACGGCGTCACCGACCCCGGCAAGACCGTCAAAGCGCTCGACCGGCTGGCGACCCTGGTCTCGCGCGCCGCGTGAACCGACGACATACGGTGGTGAACATGCAGGTGATCGACTGGGATCTCGCCGTCGCTACCGGAGTCAGGCTCGTCCGCCCGGGGCCACAGGTGAGCCGTGAAGAAGCGAAACAGGCCGTCAGCGAGCTTCGGCGCCTGTCGCGCGAGGCCGAGGTCCACGTCAAGGAGTTCACCGGGATCGACTCGGCGCCTCCCGAGGAGGCGACCGTCGTCGACCGGCCCGGCTGGATCCGGGCCAACGTCGAGGGATTCAAGGTCGTCCTCGAACCGCTGGAGGAGAAGGTCGGCAGCATGCCGGCCATCGTCAGCGCGGTCGGCTCCCGGATCACCGGCGTCGAGGTGGGCGCCGTCCTGGCCTTCCTGGCCAGCCGGGTCCTGGGGCAGTACGAACTGTTCCTACCGCCCGACCCCGACGGCAACCTCCCGATGGGCCGCCTCACTCTGGTGGCCCCCAACATCGTCAACACCGAGCGTGAGCTGCGCGTCGACCCGCGCGACTTCCGCCTCTGGGTCTGCCTCCACGAGGAGACCCACCGGGTCCAGTTCACCGGCGTCCCGTGGCTGCGTGAATACCTCCAGGCCCAGATGAAGGAGTTCCTCACGATCTCCGACATGGACCTGTCGACCCTGCTCAACCGCATGCGCGACGTCACCGACGCGGTCGCCGACGCCTTCCGGGGCGGCGAGGGCAACCTCATCGAGGCGATCCAGACCCCCGAGCAGAAGGCCGTGCTCGACCGCGTGACCGCCGTGATGACCCTGGTCGAGGGCCACGGCGACTACGTGATGGACGCCGTCGGCCCCACCGTGGTCCCGTCGGTGGCCGACATCCGGGCCAAGTTCCAGCAGCGCCGCGCGGGCGGCTCCCGCGTCGACCAGGTGGTCCGCCGCCTGCTCGGCCTCGACCTGAAGATGAAGCAGTACGCCGAAGGCTCCTCCTTCGTGACCACCGTGGTCCAGGAGGCCGGAATGGATGGCTTCAACCGGGTCTGGACCTCCCCGGAGACCCTGCCCACCCGCAAGGAGATCGGTGATCCCCAGGCGTGGATGCGCCGGGTCCTCACCGCCAACGCCCTTGAGCAGGGGCAGAACGGTTCCGAGCCCAAGTCCGCCTGATGGGCCCCCATCCGGCGGTCGCCGACGTCCGCCGGGCGATCCGCGAGACGCTCGCCGACGTGGAGAAGGGCCGGTTGGTGCTCGCCGCGTGCAGCGGCGGCGCCGACTCCCTGGCCCTCGCCGCCTGTCTCGCCTTCGTCGCTCCGCGCCTCGGCCTCCGCGCCGGGCTGGTCACCGTCGACCACGACCTCCAGCCCGGTTCCAGGGAAAGAGCCGAAGGTCTCGTACGGCTCTCGCCCCAGCTGGGCCTCGACGTCGCCGAGGCGGTGACGGTCGAGGTCGGCACCCTCGGAGGCCCCGAGGCGGCGGCCCGGATCGCCCGCTACGCCGCGCTCGACGAGATCTCCTCGCGGCTGGGCGCGCTGGTCCTGCTCGGCCACACCCGCGACGACCAGGCCGAGACGGTGCTGCTGCGGCTGGCCCGGGGCAGCGGCTCGCGCTCCCTGTCGGGCATGGCCGAGGCCACCGGCGTCTACCGGCGGCCCCTGCTGGGCGTCAGCCGTGCCCGCACGGAAGAGGCGTGCGCCGCGCTCGGCCTGACCCCCTGGCACGACCCCCACAACGACGACCCGCGGTTCACCCGGGTCAAAGTACGGCAAACCTTGCTGCCCCTGATGGAGGCCGAGCTGGGTCCGGGCATCGCCGACGCGCTGGCCCGCACCGCCCGCCTGTGCCGCGACGACGCCGACGCCCTCGACGACTGGGCCGACCGGGTCTACGCCGAGGCCAGGGACCTGGGCACCGGCCTGGCCACCGCCACGCTCGCCGAACTGCCCGCGGCGGTGCGGCGGCGGGTGATCCACCGGGCCGCCGTCGCCGCCGGGTCGCCGCCGTCGGCCCTCGCGGCCGTCCACATCGAGGAGGCCGAACGGCTGGTCACCAGCTGGACGGGGCAGAAGGGGGTGGACCTACCCGGAGGGGTGGGTGTGGTGCGGCGATATGGCAGGCTGATGTTCACCAGCTCCCTCTCGTAAGGAATTCGCAGGTGGACGCAGCCGACATGGGCAGAGACCTGTCCAAGGTCCTCATCTCCGAGGAAGAGCTCCAGGCCAAGGTCAAGGAGCTCGCCGGGCAGATCGACGCCGACTACGCCGGCCACGAACTGCTGATCGTCGGAGTGCTGAAGGGTGCCGTCATGGTGATGGCCGACCTCGCGCGGGCGCTCCACGTGCCGGTCCAGATGGACTGGATGGCGGTGTCCTCCTACGGCGCCGGCACCAAGTCGTCGGGCGTCGTGCGGGTGCTGAAAGACCTCGACACCGACATCGCGGGCCGCCACGTGCTGGTCGTCGAGGACATCATCGACTCGGGCCTGACCCTGTCGTGGCTGCTGAACAACCTCCAGTCGCGCAACCCGGCCTCGGTCGAGATCTGCACTCTGCTGCGCAAGCCCGAGGCGGTGAAAGTCCCTCTTGAGGTGAAGTACGTCGGCTTCGACATCCCCAACGAGTTCGTCATCGGTTATGGCCTCGACTATGCCGAGCGCTACCGGAACCTCCCATTCATCGGCACTCTCGCGCCACATGTCTATGGCGGCGAATAAGCCCTGAGCGAAGTGACCCCTCAAGGGGCTTGATATTTGCTCCGCGCGAGGGGAACACGTCTGTCCCTGACGTACGTTGGATGAGCAATGCCCGAGCCTGCCGTGCGGTGACCCTCACCGGCGGCTCGGTGTACCTTCTGATAACCCGGGGGCGGCCCCGGGAGTCAGTAGGAGCGGCAAAGGGTGCCGCGACCCCCTTTACCCAAAGGGGGCCAGGCCTTGGTCAGGAAGGGACGGGCCCGCCGGGGTTCCGCATCGGATGGATCTCAAGCGATTTACACGTGGGCCACTGCTGTGGATCCTGGGCATCGTCGTGCTTCTGCTGCTCGTCACGACGTTGATGAACACGGGCGGGAATTACACCTCCGCCGACACCTCCACGGTGCTCCAGCAGATCAACAGCGGCAATGTGGTGAGCGCCAAGATTGTCGACAAGGATCAGCTCGCCCAGGTGACGCTGGCCAAGCCCATCACCGTCGGCGGCAAGTCCACCGACCGCATCCAGTCCTCCTGGGTGACCGGTCAGGGCGTCCAGTTCACCGACTCTCTGGCGAAGGCGAACCCGAAGAACGGGTGGACGGTCGAGGTTCCCAAGGAGAACTTCTTCGTCACCCTGCTCATGAGCTTCCTGCCGATCATCCTGATCGTCCTGTTCTTCTTGTTCTTCCTGAACCAGATGCAGGGCGGCGGCTCTCGGGTGATGAACTTCGGCAAGTCGAAGGCCAAGCTCATCACCAAGGACACCCCGAAGACGACGTTCGCCGACGTGGCCGGGGCCGACGAGGCGATCGAGGAGCTCCAGGAGATCAAGGAGTTCCTGCAGGCGCCCGCCAAGTTCCAAGCCATCGGCGCCAAGATCCCCAAGGGCGTGCTGCTCTACGGCCCGCCCGGAACCGGTAAGACCCTGCTCGCCAGGGCCGTCGCCGGCGAGGCCGGGGTGCCGTTCTACTCGATCTCCGGTTCCGACTTCGTGGAGATGTTCGTGGGTGTCGGCGCGAGCCGCGTCCGCGACCTGTTCGAGCAGGCCAAGGCCAACGCCCCCGCGATCATCTTCATCGACGAGATCGACGCCGTCGGCCGTCACCGCGGCGCCGGCCTCGGCGGTGGGCACGACGAGCGCGAGCAGACCCTGAACCAGCTCCTCGTCGAGATGGACGGCTTCGACGTCAAGGGCGGCGTGATCCTCATCGCCGCGACGAACCGGCCCGACATCCTCGACCCCGCGCTGCTGCGTCCCGGCCGGTTCGACCGGCAGGTCACGGTCGACCGTCCCGACCTTGAGGGCCGCAAGGGCATCCTCAAGGTCCACGGGCGCGGCAAGCCGTTCACCGAGAACGTCGACCTCGACGTCATCGCCCGCCGGACGCCCGGTTTCACCGGTGCCGACCTGGCCAACGTCCTCAACGAGGCGGCCCTGCTGACCGCCCGCCAGGACAAGAAGCTCATCACGATGGAGATCCTCGAAGAGTCGATCGACCGCGTGATGGCGGGTCCCGAGCGCAAGTCGCGGATCATGTCCGACCAGGAGAAGAAGATCATCGCCTACCACGAGGGCGGCCACGCCCTGGTGGCCCACGCGCTGCCCAACTCCGACCCGGTCCACAAGATCACGATCCTGTCGCGCGGCCGCGCTCTCGGCTACACGATGACGCTGCCGATGGAAGACAAGTTCCTGGCCACCCGCTCGGAGATGAACGACCAGCTCGCGATGCTGCTGGGCGGCCGCACGGCCGAGGAGCTCGTCTTCCACGAGCCCACGACCGGCGCCTCCAACGACATCGAGAAGGCGACCTCGATCGCCCGCCGCATGGTCACCGAATACGGCATGAGCGAGAAGCTCGGCGCGCGCAAGTTCGGCTCCGGCAACGGCGAGGTCTTCCTCGGCCGTGAGATGGGCCACGAGCGCGACTACTCCGAGCAGATCGCCTCGTCCATCGACGACGAGGTGCGCCGCCTGATCGAGTCGGCCCACGACTCGGCCTGGGAGATCCTGGTCGAATACCGTGACGTGCTCGACAACCTGGTCCTGGAGCTGATGGAGAAGGAGACCCTGTCCCGCGAGCAGGTGCTGGAGATCTTCGCGCCCATCGTGGTCAGGGAGAAGCGGCCGTCCTACGCCGGTTACGGCAAGCGGCTGCCCTCCGACCGTCCTCCGGTGATCACTCCGAAGGAGGTCGCCGCGGCCAACGGCCACGGCACCGCCGCCATCGCCTCCGGCAACGGCTCCGCTGTCGCGCAGCCCGCACCCCAAAAGGACGAGGCGTAAGAAAAGTGGTTGGCAAGCCTCTCCAGGTCGACAACGCCCGGATCGAAGCGGCCGTTCGCGAACTCCTGATCGCGATCGGCGAGGATCCGGACCGTGAGGGCCTGGTCGAGACCCCGGCGCGCGTCGCCCGAGCCTACGCGGAGCAGTTCGCGGGGCTCGGGCAGAAGCCGGAAGACGTTCTGACGACGGTGTTCGACGCCGACCACGACGAGATGGTCCTGGTGCGCGACATCGAGATCTACTCCACGTGCGAACACCACCTGGTGCCCTTCCACGGGGTGGCCCACATCGGCTACATCCCCAACGCGAAGGGCCAGGTGACGGGCCTGTCGAAGCTGGCCCGCCTGGCCGACCTCTACGCCCGCAGGCCCCAGGTGCAGGAACGGCTGACCTCCCAGGTCGCCGACGCCCTGATGGACGTCCTGAAGCCCCGGGGCGCGATCGTGGTCATCGAGGCCGAGCACATGTGCATGACCATGCGCGGCGTCCGCAAACCGGGCGCCAAGACGATCACCTCGGCGGTCCGCGGCATCTTCCGCGAAGACGACAAGACCCGCGCCGAGGCGATGTCCCTGATCATCGGCCGTTAGGTTCGATCGTTATCCACAGGTGGCCCCCGGGCGGCTGATCGTGATGCCCGAACGCCTAGGCTTGATCCCGATCGACACCATGAGGAGCCGTTGATGAGCGCGTTCACCGTGCCGGGGCTGCCCGACGCCGGGCGCTGCCTCGTCATGGGCGTGGTCAACGTGACCCCCGACTCCTTCTCCGACGGCGGCCGGTGGTTCAACCCCGACACCGCCGTCGCCCACGGCCTGGCCCTGGTCGAACAGGGCGCTGACATCGTCGACGTGGGCGGTGAGTCGACCCGTCCCGGGGCGGCGCGGGTCTCCCTGGAAGAGGAGCTCCACCGGGTCGAGCCGGTGATCCGGGGCCTGTCCGCCGAGGGCGTCGTCGTCAGCGTCGACACCATGCGGGCCGAGGTCGCCGAGATGGCCGTGGCCGCCGGGGCGAAGCTGGTCAACGACGTGAGCGGCGGCCTGGCCGATCCCGAGATGGCCCGCGTGGTGGCCGCCTCCGGCGTCGCCTACGTGGTGATGCACTGGCGCGGCCACAGCAGAGACATGGAGACGCGGGCGATCTACACCGACGTGGTCACTGAGGTCACCGAGGAGCTGCGCAAGCGCGTCGACTCGGTGCTCGCCGAAGGCGTCCGCGAGGAGCAGTTGATCATCGACCCAGGCCTGGGGTTCTCCAAGCAGGCCGACCACAACTGGGCGCTCCTGGCCGGTCTCGGCCGGCTCCGCGAGCTGGGCCACCCCGTGATCATCGGGGCGTCCCGCAAGCGCTTCCTCGGCCGCCTTCTGGCCGGTCCCGGCGGCGAACCCCGTCCGTTCGCCGACAACGACGACGCGACCCTCGCGGTCACCGCGCTCGCCGCCCGCGACGGCGCCTGGTGTGTGCGTGTCCACGACGTCCGACCCAACGCCGACGCCGTCCGGGTTGCCGCGGCGTGGAGGGCAGCCGATGAAAGAGGTTGAAGACCTCAACCAGGCCTTTTACGCCGCGATCGAAAGCGCCGACCTGGATCGGATGTCGGAGATCTGGGTGGACGACGTGCCCGACCACCTGGTCGCGATGTGCGTCCATCCCGGCTGGCCGCTGCTGTCGGGCCGCGGCGAAGTGCTCCGATCGTGGGCGCTGATCATGGCCAACACGCCCTACATCCAGTTCGTGCTGACCGACGTGCAGACGACGGTGTTAGGGAATGTCGCGGTGCTGACCTGCGCCGAGAACATCCTGACGGCGGCCGACGCCGAAGACGTGGGCGACACGGGCTTCGCGGCGGGCCGGGTCGTGGCCACCAACACCTTCGTGAAGACGGCCGGGGGCTGGCGCCTGTGGCACCACCACGGGTCCCCGGTCCTGCAGACGGGCGACGACGACGAAGAAGAGGAAGCCTCGTAGATCTCCGTCCGGTGGAATGTCCGTTCGGGCGGGGGGCGTTGTGATGCTCGGAACCGGCTGCCTGTAGAAAGTGATCTCGGGCCGAGATGAGCGGGGAGGTGTCGTGGGTCTCGACACGGTGAGCTTGAGAGGGCTCCGGGCGCGGGGGCGGCATGGGTGCCTGCCCGCCGAGCGTGAGCTGGGGCAGGAGTTCGTCGTCGACGCGACGCTGTTCCTCGACGTGGCCCCGGCGGCGGCCGGCGACGATCTGACCAAGACGGTCGACTACGGCGCGCTGGCCCTGGAGCTGGTGGGCGTGGTCGAGGGTGAGCCGGTCAACCTCATCGAGACGCTGGCCGAGCGGCTGGCGGGGGTCTGCCTGCGGCACGAGCTGGTGGAGAGCGTGGAGGTCGCCGTGCACAAGCCGGCCGCCCCCATCCCGCTGCCGTTCGACGACGTGGTGGTGACGGTCAGGAGGTCGCGGTGAGGGTCGTGTTCTCGCTCGGCTCCAACCTCGGGCAGCGGATGGACTATCTGCAGAGCGGTCTCGACGCGCTGTTCGACGCGCCCGGCATGTCCTTCGTGGCGCTCTCGCCGGTCTACGAGACCGATCCGGTCGGCGGGCCCTCACAGGGGGCCTATCTGAACGCCGTGGTGATCGGGGAGACCTCGCTCGACCCCCGGACCCTGCTCGACCGGGCCAACGGGGTGGAAGACGCGTTCGGGCGGGTGCGCGCGGAGCACTGGGGGCCGCGCACGCTCGACGTCGACATCGTCATGGTCGACAACCTGATGTCCGACGACCCCGAGCTGACGCTGCCCCATCCCCGCGCCCACGAGCGGGCCTTCGTGCTGGTGCCGTGGTCCCAGGCCGACCCCGCCGCGGTGCTGCCGGGCCGGGGTTCGGTGGCGGCGCTGCTGAGCGGCCTCGACCAGAGCGGCGTGCGGCTCCGGGCCGACCTGTCGCTGGAACCCCCGCTTTAGGAGTCTGTCGTGAAGCCCAGCAACCCCGGTGTGCTCGTCGGCGTTGTGGTCGTGTTCGCCGTGGTGACCTGGGGATTCCTGCAGGGGGCCTATTCGAGTCTGCCGCAGGTGCCCTGGACGGCCATTCCGACGTTCCTGCTGCTGGCGATCGGCGAGGCCTACACGGGGTGGCTGACGCGCGCCCGGATCAACCGGAAAGAGGGCACCACCCCGCCCGAGCCACTGGTCGTGGCCCGGCTGGCCGCTCTGGCCAAGGCCACGGCCCTGGCCGCGTCGGGGCTCGCGGGGGTGTTCGCCGGGTTCTTCATCCACACCCTGGGGATGTTCGACATCCCCGGCCCGAGGCAGGACGCGCTCGTGGCGGCGGGGTCGCTGGTCTCGGCCGTCCTGCTGATCTGCGCGGCGCTCTTCCTGGAGTACTGCTGCCGGGTCCCCGAGGACCCCAACCACCAGGGCCAGCGCCCCGCCTGACCCTCGGCTATTTGTCGATGTCGCCGACGACGAAGAACATCGAGCCCAGAATGGCGACCATGTCGGCCACCAGGTGGCCGGGAAGCATCTCGCGCAGGACCTGGACGTTGTTGAAGCTGGCGCTTCTCAGCTTCAGCCGCCACGGCGTCTTCTCGCCCCGGCTGACCAGGTAGTAGCCGTTGATCCCCAGCGGGCTCTCCGTCCAGGCGTACGTGTGCCCTTCGGGAACCTTGAGGATCTTGGGCAGGCGCTGGTTGATGGGGCCGGGCGGCAGGTCGGCCAGGCGGTCGAGGCAGGCGTCGGCCAGGTCCAGGGAGACCTTGACCTGGTCGAGCAGGACCTCGAAGCGGGCGTGGCAGTCGCCGGCCTCCCGGGTGACGACCTTGAGGGGGAGCTCGCCGTAGGCCAGGTAGGGGTCGTCGCGGCGCAGGTCCCAGTCGACGCCCGAGGCGCGGGCGATGGGGCCGCTGACGCCGTACTGGCGGATCGTCTCGGGGGTCAGGACCCCCACGCCACGGGTCCGGGCCAGGAAGATCTCGTTGCCGGAGATCAGGTTCTCGATGTCGGGCAGGCGGCGGCGCACGTCGGCGACGGCCTGGCGGGTGCGGGACATCCAGCCTTCGGGGATCTCCTCCTTCAGGCCCCCGACGCGGTTGAACATGTAGTGCATCCGGCCGCCGGAGATCTCCTCCATCACCGCCTGGAGGGTCTCGCGCTCGCGGAAGGCGTAGAAGAGCGGGGTGATGGCGCCCAGTTCGAGGGGGTAGCTGCCCAGGAACATCAGATGGTTCAGGACGCGGTTCAGCTCGGCGAGCAGGGTGCGGGTCCAGACGGCGCGGACCGGGACCTCCATGCCGAGCATGCGCTCGACCGCGATGACCACGCCCAGTTCGTTGGCGAAGGCCGAGAGCCAGTCGTGCCGGTTGGCCAGGACGATGATCTGGCGGTAGTCGCGGACCTCGAAGAGCTTCTCGGCCCCCCGGTGCATGTAGCCGATGATCGGTTCGGCCGTGCCGATGCGTTCGCCGTCGAGGGTGAGGCGGAGGCGCAGGACGCCGTGGGTCGACGGGTGTTGCGGGCCGATGTTGAGGATCATGTCCTCGGTCGCGAGCTCCTTGGCGCCCGCGCCCATGCCGACCACGATCTCGCTCATGGTCTCATCGTGCCACGCCGCGATTAGCATGTGAAATGTGCGGTTTGACCCTTGGAACCCGGATTTCGTCGCCCATCCTTACGATGTCTACACCGATCTTCGTGCGGTGGGGCCCGTCTCCTACTTCGACAAGACCGATCAATATCTGATCCCGCGCTACGAGGACGTCAACGCCCTCCTGCGGGATCGGCGGCTCGGGAGGTCGTATCTCCATCTCGAGGACCACTCCGTTTTCGGCCACGTGCCGGAGCCGGAGTTCCAGGAGCCGTTCTGGCGGGTGATCCGGGCGGGGATGCTCGACGTCGAGCCGCCGGTCCACACGCGGCTGCGGCGGCTGGTGTCCAAGGCGTTCACGCCCCGGATGGTTGAGTCGCTGCGGCCCCGGATCAGGGCCATGGCCGCCGAGCTGGCCGACGCGCTGGCCGCCAAGGGCGGCGGCGACCTGATCGCCGAGGTGGCCGAGCCGCTGCCGGTGACGGTGATCGCCGAGATGCTCGGCGTGCCCGAGCAGGACCGGCGGCACCTGCGGCCGTGGTCGGCCGACATCTGCGGCATGTACGAGCTCAACCCGTCCCTCGACGCCCAGCACACCGCCGCGCGGGCGGCCGGGGAGTTCGCCGCCTACCTGCGCGACCTGGCCCGGCTCAGGGCCGAGAACCCCGGTGACGACCTGATCAGCGCGTTGACCCAGGTCGGGCTGACCGAAGACGAGCTGGTCGGCACCTGCGTGCTGCTGCTCAACGCCGGGCACGAGGCGACGGTCAACGTGACCGGCAACGGCTGGTGGTCGCTGTTCCGCAACCCCGCCGAGCTCCAGCGGCTCCGCGACGACCGCTCGCTGCTGCCGACGGCGGTCGAGGAGATGATGCGCTGGGACACGCCGCTGCAGATGTTCGAGCGGTGGGTGCTGGAGGACGTCGAGGTCGGCGGCACCCCGATCCCGCGCGGCAGCGAGGTGGCCCTGCTGTTCGGCTCCGCCAACCGCGACCCGTCGGTGTTCCCCGAACCTGACCGGTTCGACGTGGGGCGTACCGACAATCCGCACATCTCGTTCGGAGCGGGCATCCACTTCTGCCTGGGCGCGCCGCTGGCCCGCATCGAGCTCATCGAGTCGTTCGGCGCGCTCCTCGACCGGGGGATCGACCTGGTCGAGGAGCCGACGTGGAAGCCCGGCTACGTGATCCGGGGCCTCACCGAACTGCGGGTCTCCACGCACTGAGCAGTTGTCCACAGGCTGTGGACAACTCAGTGGGGGGCGGGCTTCGCCTTGGTCAGCGCCGCCACCAGCGGCGCCGTCAGACGGGCCGCCAGTGGACCGAAGGCCGCCAGGATCAGCACGTAGGCCGCCGCCAGAGGCCCCAGATCCGGGTGGGCCCCGGCCGCCACGGCCAGACCGGCGATGACGATGTTGAACTCACCGCGCGGGATGAGGGCGATGCCGGCCCGGACCCGGCCGGCCCGCCCGATGCCCGCCCGCCGGGCCGCGAACGAGCCCGTCGCCAGCTTGGTGACCATGCTGACCAGCGCCAGGATCGCGGCCAGCCACAGCACCGGCACGATCTTGGCGGGGTCGGTCTGCAGCCCGAAGAAGACGAAGAAGACCGCCGCGAACAGGTCCCTGATGGGCATCAGGAGCGCGCGGGCGTCGTGGGCCAGCTCGCCCGACAGCGCGATGCCGACCAGGAACGCGCCGACCGCCGCCGACACCTGGAGCTGCTGGGCCAGGCCGGCGACCAGCATGGCCAGGCCGATGACCTTGAGCAGCAGCACCTCGGAGTTCGGGCTGGCGACGAACTTCTCGATCCAGTCGCCGAACTTCAGCGCCACGACGAGGACCACCGTGACCGTCGCCAGCGCGATCGCGACCGTGATCGCGCCGCTCACCAGCGACACGCCGGCCAGCAGGGCCGTCAGGATCGGCAGGTAGAGCGCCATCGTCAGGTCTTCGAAGACCAGCAGCGACAGCACGACCGGCGTCTCGCGGTTACCGATCCAGCCCAGGTCCGACAGGACCTTCGCGGTGATGCCCGACGACGTCGCGTAGGTGACGCCGCCCATCGCGATCGCCGCGACCGGGCCCCAGCCGAGCAGCAGCGCGGCGATCACGCCGGGGGCGGCGTTGAGGACCAGGTCGACCAGGCCGCTGGGCGCGTTGCTCTTGAGGCTGGTCATGAGTTCGTCGGCGTTGTACTCCAGGCCCAGGGTGAGCAGCAGGAGGATCACGCCCAGTTCGGCGCCGGTGGCGATGAACTCCTCGCTGGTCGCGAGGGGCAGGATGCCGCCCGTGCCGAAGGCCAGACCGGCGACCAGGTAGAGGGGGATCGGCGAGATGCCGACGCGCAGGGCGAGCGCCCCGAGGATGCCGAGCGCGAGAATGACCCCGCCGAGCTCGAGGAAAAGTATTGCGGTGTGGTGCACTCGTCGACCTACCCGTCGGCCAGTATGTCGGCAACCGCCGCGGTGTTCTCGGCGTCGCCGACCACCACGACCACGTCTCCGGCCCGGAACCCGAAATCGGGCGTCGGGCTGGCGTGCACCTGATCACCGCGCACCACGGCCACCACGGAGGCGCCGGTGCGGGTGCGGATGCGGGCGTCCCCGAGGGTGCGCCCGTCGTAGGGCGAGCTCGGGGTCACCGGGATCTGCACGCTGACCAGGCCTTCGACCTCGCGGTGGAGGGCGTTGAGGCGCTGGACGATGCGGGGCGCGCCGAGGAGCTCGACGAGCGCGTCGGCCTCCTCGTCGGTGAGTTGCACGCTCTCACATGCCCGATCAGGGTCGTCGCGGTCGTAGATGATCAGATCGCGTCTGCCGGAACGGTGCGACACGATGCCGATGCGGCGGCCCGTGTGGGTCGTGAACTCGTGTTTGAGGCCAATCCCTGGCAGTGCGGTCTGTTCGATCTCCACACCCTTTACCGTACCTGTTCTAACCAGCCGAAACCTCCCAGCCCCTGGGGGTCGATGAGCTCGGCCTCGGCCGACGCGCGGGCCAGCGCGCGCAGGTAGCCGCGGGGGTCGGACGAGGCCAGCGCCAGCGGCGGGCGGGCCCCCGTGAGGCCGAGGGCGCGCAGGGCCTCGCGCTGGGTGGTGAGCAGGCCCTCTCCCCGGGCGCAGGCGTCGAGGGCGACGTGGGCGGTGATGTCACAGGTGCCGTCGGGGACCGGGGGCACGGCGTGGCCGTCGCGATAGCCGGTCAGGGTGCCCTGGTCGGGCCGGTCGGCCAGCACGTGGGAGTAGTCGACGGCGACGCACATGCCGCGCGAGAGACGTGCGAGAAGGGAGTTCCACGCCTCGTCGCGCGGACGGCCGATCTCGGCGCGCGACCCGACGCGGGGGAGCGGCCACCAGGCGGCGAGCCAGGCGAGGTCGGCGGGATCGGTGAGCGGGGGTCCCAGGCGCTCGGAACCGGTCTCGGGGTCGACCTCGACCAGGCAGGGGCCGTCGGGGGTCTGCTCGACCACGTCGACGGGCACGTTGTCGAGCCACTCGTTGGCCACGACCAGCCCGGTGATCTCCCCGGGAGGCTCCGAGGCCCACTCGACCCCCGGGGGCAGGCCGCCGGGGCGCGGCGCGAGATCGACCGCGACCACGCGCAGCCGCTCCCCGCCGAACGCCGCCAGCACCCCCGCCGCCAGCCGCCCGTCACCCGCGCCCATGTCGACGAAATCGAGCCGTTCCGGGTGCCCCAGGTCGGCGTCGACCCGGGCCAGCAACCGCGCCACGGCCTCGGCGAACAGCGGCGAGGCATGCACGGACGTGCGGAAATGCGCCGAAGGCCGCTCCTTGAGGTAGAACCCGCCGTCTCCGTAGAGCGCCCGATGGGTCGCCGCCCGCCACGAAACCCACATCCGCCCGACACTACCCGTGTCCGGATGTGGACACCCTTGATCAAGGCCAGGCCCCTAACGGCTTCCAGTCCGCGCCCGCCGTTACTCTGGCGGTCGGGAGGACGGCATGGACACAAGTGATCGCCCCGCGCGACTCACCGTGGGGGTGCTCGGAGCCGGACGGGTGGGTTCCGTTCTCGGTGCCGCTTTGGCCCAGGCGGGCCACCGGGTGGTGGCCGCCAGCGGCGTTTCCGACGCGTCCCAGCGGCGCGCGAACGACCTGCTGGGGATCGACCTGAGCAGGCCCGACGAGGTCATGCGCCGAGCTGAACTCATCCTGCTGACGGTGCCCGACGACGTGCTGCCCGGTCTGGTTTCCGGGCTCGCCGCCACCGGGGCCGACCTGCGGGGCAAGCTGCTGATGCACGCCAGCGGCGCCTACGGGCTGGGCGTGCTGCAGCCCGCGACCGAGCTGGGAGCCCTGCCGCTGGCGCTCCACCCGGTGATGACCTTCACTGGGCGCGGCGACGACTTCGGGCGGCTGAACGGCGCGACCTTCGGAGTGACCGCGCCCGAGCAGCTGCGCCCGGTGGCCGAGGCGCTGGTGATCGAGATGGGCGGCGAGCCGGTCTGGATCAACGACCGCGACCGGCCGCTCTACCACGCCGCCGTCGCGGGGGCCGCCAACCACATGGTCACCCTGATCGCCGAGTCACAGGACCTGCTGGAGCGCATCGGGGTCGAACACCCCGGCCGGATGCTGGGGCCGCTGCTGGGGGCCGCGCTCGACAACGTGCTCCGGCTGGGGATCAACGGGCTGACCGGGCCGGTCGTGCGGGGAGACGCCGAGACCGTGCGCAGACACGTCGACGCCCTGATCCTCGCCGCGCCCGAGGCGGCCGACGCGTACATCGCGCTGGCCAGGCTGACCGCCGACCGGGCCCTGGCGGCGGGTCTGTTGAAGCCCGAGGCGGCCGAACGGCTCCTCGACGCGCTGGGAGGCAACATATGGACCTGACGGTCGCCGGGAACCGCGCGGAACTCGAGGGCGCGCGCCGCCCCGGCTCCTACGCGCTGGTGCCCACGATGGGCGCGCTGCACGAAGGGCACCGGTCGCTGATCCGGCTGGCCCACGAGCAGGCCGACCGCGTGATCGTCAGCATCTTCGTCAACCCGCTCCAGTTCGGGCCCAACGAGGACTTCGGGCGCTATCCCCGGACGTTCGACAGCGACCTGGAGGTCTGCGGCGAAGAGGGCGTGAGCGTCGTGTTCGCGCCCGCCGTCGAGGACATGTACCTGCCCGACCGGCAGGTCTCGGTGTCGGCCGGGGCGATGGGCACGGTCGCCGAGGGCGCGTTCCGGCCGGGACACTTCGACGGCGTGCTCACCGTGGTGCTGAAGCTGTTCAACCTGACCCGGCCCGACGTGGCCGTGTTCGGGCAGAAGGACGCCCAGCAGCTCGCCCTGATCCGCCGGATGGTCGCCGACCTCGACGTCCCCGTGAGGATCGTCGCGGGTCGGACCGTGAGAGAGCCCGACGGCCTGGCCCTGTCGAGCCGCAACCGCTACCTGTCGGCCGACGACCGGGTCACGGCGCTCCACCTGTCCAAGGCCCTCGACGCCGGGGCCAGGAACCCGCAGAGGGCGAAGGAGGCGGCCAAGGCGGTGCTCGAAGAGGCCGCCCGGCTCAAGCCCCCGCTGCTGCTCGACTACCTGACGCTGGCCGATCCCGCCACGTTCGAGGAGGTCTCCCCAGGTCACCGTGGGGAGGCGATCCTCGCGGTGGCCGCCAAGGTCGGGACGACCCGCCTGATCGACAACGTCGTGCTCACCGTTTGAAGCGAGACGCGGACGGCCGAAGGCCGGCCGTGGCTCGCGTTTGTGAACCTGCCTAGAGAACAGGACCCCCGATGCTCCGGACCATGCTCACGTCCAAGATCCACCGGGCGACCGTGACCCAGGCCGACCTCCACTACGTCGGGTCCCTGACGGTCGACGAAGACCTGCTGGACGCGGCCGGCCTGCTGGCGGGTGAGCAGGTCCACGTCGTCGACATCGACAACGGGGCGCGGCTGGTGACGTACACCATCCCGGGCCCACGGGGGTCGGGGATCATCGGCATCAATGGGGCCGCGGCCCGCCTGGTCTCGCCGGGGGATCTGGTGATCATCATCGCGTACGGCCAGCTCAGCGACGCCGAGGCGCGGGCCTACACCCCGAAGGTGGTCCACGTCGACCGCGACAACCGGATCGTGGATCTCGGTGCGGATCTGGCCGCGTCCTTGCTGCCCGGCCTGGAGCGGGGCGACGAAGTGGCCACCCGGGGATGAGCCCCGGCATCGTGGGCGTTATCGTCATATTGACGAAAGGGGCTCGCGATGACCGACACCACCCTCCCCCGCAGACTGACCGCGCCACCTCCGGGCTGGACGACGTCCGCCGACGTGGTCGTGGTCGGCTCCGGGATCGCGGGGCTGACCGTGGCGTTGCGCTACACCGAGCTCACCTCCTCCGGCCGCGTGCTGGTCGTCACCAAGGACGTGCTGTCGGCCGGGTCGACCCAGTGGGCCCAGGGCGGCATCGCCGCCGTGCTCTCCCCGAACGACACCCCTGACGAGCACCTGAGCGACACCTTGCTGGCCGGTGCCGGGCTCTGCGACGAGGAGGCCGTGCGGGTCCTGGTCACCGAGGGGCCCGACGCGCTCAAGCGCCTGATGGAGCACGGCGCCCGCTTCGACCGCGACGCGCGCGGTGAGTTGCAGCTGACTCGCGAGGGCGGCCACCGGCGTAACCGGATCGTGCACGCCGGCGGCGACGCCACCGGGGCCGAGGTCCAGCGGGCCCTGATCGAGGCGGCCACCCACGAGCCGCGCATCGAGATCATCGAGCACGCCCTCGTCCTCGACCTGCTCACCGACGACAAGGGCCGGGCCTGCGGGATCACCCTCCACGTCATGGGCGAGGGCGCCCGCGACGGCGTCGGCGCGGTCCGCGCCGCGGCGGTGGTCCTGGCCAGCGGCGGCATGGGCCAGGTGTACGCCTCCACGACCAACCCCGTGGTCTCCACCGGCGACGGGGTGGCGCTGGCGCTGCGCGCCGGGGCGGTCGTCCGCGACCTGGAGTTCGTCCAGTTCCACCCGACGGTCCTGTGGCTCGGCGACGGCTCGACCGGCCAGCAGCCCCTGGTCTCCGAGGCGGTCAGGGGCGAGGGCGCGTTCCTGATCGACCGGAACGGTGAACGGTTCATGGCCGGCGTGCACGAGCTCGCCGACCTCGCCCCCCGCGACGTCGTGGCCAAGGCGATCATGCGGCGGATGGCCGAGACCGGCGACGACCACGTGTACCTCGACGCGCGGGCCTTCGGCGAGGACAAGTGGCAGGCCCGGTTCCCCACGATCCTCGCGGTCTGCCGGGAGCACGGCATCGACCCGGTGACCGAGCCGATCCCGGTCGCCCCGGCCGCCCACTACGCCAGCGGGGGAGTGCGGACCGACCTGTTCGGCCGGACCAGCGCCCCCGGCCTCTACGCCTGCGGCGAGACCGCCTGCACCGGCGTGCACGGGGCGAACCGGCTGGCGTCCAACTCGCTGCTCGAAGGGCTGGTGTTCGCCGAGCGGATCGCCTCCGACCTGATCACGCCGAGGGCGGTGCCGGGGGAGCCCGTCCTCGCCGAGGAGATCGGACTGATCGACCCCCGGGCGCGCGGCCGGGTCCAGGCGTTCATGAGCCGGGGCGCCGGGGTACTGCGCAGCGTGAAGAGCCTGGCCGGGGTCGCCAGGGCACTGCGCGACGCCCGGTGGACCCCGGTCGCGGTCGAGCCCTGCCTGGAGGCGTGGGAGGCGACCAACCTGCACACCGTCGCCTCGGCCCTGACCCGGGCCGCCGCGGCCCGGCAGGAGACCCGGGGCTCCCACTGGCGGGAGGACTTCCCCGACCGCCGCGACGACACGTGGCTCGGCCACCTCGACATCACGCTCACCGAGAAGGGCGAACTCGTCATGGAGCACGCACCGCACGTCAGCGCCGACGCCGACCTGCTGGCCGCCGGGCTCGACCCGGCGGAGATCCACACACTGATCAAGACCGCGTTCCGCGAGGACCTGTCGACCGGGCAGGACGTCACGTCGACCGCCACGATCCCGGCCGGCCAGAAGGCCGTCGCCGACATCGTGGCCCGCCGCTCCGGAGTGGTCGCCGGGCTGCCCGTGGCCGCCGCCGCCTTCCGCTACGCCGGCCTGGAGGTCGAACACCGGGTCAAGGACGGCGACCAGGTCTCCTACGGCGACGTGCTGATGACCGTCAAGGGCGAGACCAGGGAGCTCCTCACGGTCGAGCGCACCGCCCTCAACCTGCTCACCCACCTGTCGGGCATCGCCACCGCGACCGCCCAGTGGGTGAAGGCGATCGAGGGCACCGGCGCCCGCGTCAGGGACACCAGGAAGACCCACCCGGGCCTGCGCTCCCTGGAGAAGTACGCGGTCCGCTGCGGCGGCGGCGTCAACCACCGCATCGGCCTCTACGACGCCGCGTTGATCAAGGACAACCACGTGGTGGCGGCCGGCGGGGTCGCCGAGGCGTTCCGGGCGGTCCGCAAGGCCTACCCGGAGATCCTGATCGAGGTCGAGGTCGACCGCATCGACCAGATCGAGCCGGTCCTGGCCGAGGGTGCCGAGGAGATCCTGCTCGACAACTTCACGGTGCCGCAGCTCAAGGAGGCCGTGGAGCTGGTCGCGGGCCGGGCCCGGCTGGAGTCGAGCGGCGGGCTGACCTTGGCGAGCGCGCGGTCGGTCGCCGAGACGGGGGTCGACTTCCTGGCCGTCGGAGCACTGACCCATTCGTCCCCCGCGCTCGATATTGCCCTAGATCTTCGTGGTGCATAATCGGGGCATGCTCCTCACCATCGATGTCAGCAACACCCACACGGTGCTTGGTTTGTTCGAGGGTGAAGAGGTCATCGAGCACTGGCGCATCGCCACCGACGCCCGCCGGACCGCCGACGAACTCGCGGTGGTCCTGCAGGGCCTGCTGGCCCAGTCGGCCATCCTCAAGAACACCGACATCTCGGGGATCTCGATCTGCTCGACCGTGCCCTCGGTCCTCAACGAGATGCGCGAGATGTCACGCCGCTACTACGGCGACGTGACCTCGGTGGTGGTCGAGCCGGGCGTCCGCACCGGCGTGCCGGTCCGGATGGACAATCCCAAAGAGGTCGGCAGCGACCGTATCGTCAACGCGCTGGCCGCCATCAGCCTGTTCGGCGGCCCGTGCGTGGTCGTCGACTTCGGCACCGCGACCTCCTTCGACGCCGTCTCCGCCCGGGGCGAGTACGTCGGCGCGGTGACCGCCCCCGGCCTGGAGATCAGCGTCGACGCGCTGGCCGAGGCGGGCGCGCAGCTCCACAAGGTCGAGCTGATCCGGCCCCGTTCGGTGATCGCCAAGAACACCGTCGAGGCCCTCCAGTCGGGCATCATCTACGGCTTCGCCGGCCTGGTCGACGGCATCGTCGACCGGATGACCGCCGAGCTCGCGGCCGACCCCGACGAGGTGACCGTGGTGGCGACCGGCCCCGGCGCGCCGCTGGTGGTCAGCGAGGCGCGGACGATCGACGTACACGAACCATGGCTCACTCTTATCGGGCTTCGGCTGGTCTACGCCCGAAACACCGCTTAAACGCCGCTAATCTGTAGTGCCGTGAGCGAAGAGCTGAGCGAGCTTCCGGAGCAGATGCGCGTCCGCCGCGAAAAGCTGGACCGTCTGATCTCCGAAGGCGTCGACCCCTATCCGGTGAACTACCCGCGGACCGCGACCAACGCGGAGGTCCGCGAGAAATACACCGACCTCGAACCGGGCGCCGCGACCGGCGACACCGTCGGCGTGACCGGCCGCGTCATGCTCTCCCGGATCGGCGGCAAACTCTGCTTCGCGACCATCCGCGACGGCTCCGGCGACCTCCAGATCATGCTGTCGCTCGACAAGCTCGGCGAAGACGCGCTGGCGGCCTGGAAGCGCGACGTCGACCTCGGCGACCACGTCGGCATCACCGGCGAGGTCATCACGTCCCGGCGCGGCGAGCTGTCGATCATGGCCGACTCGTGGGCGATCACCGCCAAGTGCCTGCGCCCGCTGCCCGAGAAGCACGCCGGGCTGAGCGACCCCGAGGCCCGCGTCCGGCTGCGCTACGTCGACCTCATCGTCAACGACGAGGCGCGCAAGATGGCCCACGTCCGCAGCGCCACCGTGCGGGCGGTCCGTGACTTCTGGCACGAAGAGGGCTACCTCGAGGTCGAGACCCCGATGCTCCAGCCGATCCACGGCGGCGCGGCGGCCCGGCCGTTCAAGACCCACATCAACGCCTACGACATGGAGCTCTACCTTCGCATCGCGATCGAGCTCTACCTCAAGCGGCTGGTCGTCGGCGGCATCGAGAAGGTCTTCGAGATCAACCGCAACTTCCGCAACGAGGGCGCCGACTCGACCCACAACCCCGAGTTCACCATGCTCGAGGCCTACGGCACCTACCTCGACTACAACGACATGGCCGACCTGACGCAGCGCATGTACCAGAAGGCCGTCGTGGCCGCGCTCGACACCACGGTCGTCCGCCACGGCGACCAGGAGATCGACCTGGGCCTGGCCCAGTGGCCGAGGATCACTCTCTACGGCTCGGTCTCCGAGGCCCTCGGCGAGGAGATCACCACCGAGACGCCGCTCGACGAGCTGCGCAGGCTGGCCGACAAGCGCGAGATCCACTGGGACCCGAAGTGGGGCCAGGGCAAGCTCGTGCAGGAGGTCTTCGAGGCGCTGGTGGAGCACACGCTCATCCAGCCCACGTTCGTCATGGACTATCCGCTGGAGACCTCGCCGCTGACCCGTCAGCACCGGGACAACCCGCTGCTCACCGAGAAGTGGGACCTGATCGGCTTCGGCACCGAGCTCGGCACCGCCTACTCGGAGCTGGTCGACCCGATCGAGCAGCGCCGCCGCCTCACCGAGCAGTCGATCCTGGCCGCCGGCGGCGACGCCGAGGCCATGCAGCTCGACGAGGACTTCCTGCAGGCCCTCGAATACGCCATGCCCCCCACCGGCGGCATGGGAGCGGGCATCGACCGCATGATCATGGCTTTCACCGGAAAAAACATTCGCGAAACAATTCTGTTCCCGCTCGTGCGCCCCAGCCATTGATTCTCGTTTAGCAGCAGGTGGGCCCCCACGCAGCGTGGGGGCCTCACGTTACCGACCGTTCACAATGGGTCAGCAACGGGCCAGGCATAGTGAAACCCCTGCTTGACGTCCTTTCGACTCCCCGTTTACCTTCCCTGAGGGGTGGCGAGAATCATTCGTCGTGGGAGAGGGGCTCACGATGTCAGTTTCCGAGACCGAGCGCGTCGGCCTGACCGACGACGAGTTGCTGCTGCTGGCCGAGCTGGCCAAGGGCGTGACCGTCGACCGTGTCGGGCGGAGCCTTGATGTCAGCGGCCGGACGGTCCGCCGTCGGCTGCGCGGCATCTGCGACCGCATCGGCGTCGCCACCGCCATCGAGGCCGTCGCATGGGCGGCCCGACGGCGTTTGATTTAGTCGGCGATCCGAACGGCTCCCGCGAACGGCCTGTTGCCGATCGCCGCGACCCGCACGACATCACCTGTGCGGGGAGCGTGCACCATGTAGCCCCCTCCGATGTAGAGGCCGACGTGGTGCAGGTCGTTGTAGAAGAACACCAGGTCTCCCGGGCGCATGTCCTCGCGTGAGACGTGCGTGCCCGACGTCCACTGGCTGCCGGTGTAGTGGGGGATGCTGATGCCGACCGTGGCGTACGCCGCCATGATGAGGCCGGAGCAGTCGAACGAGTTGGGTCCTTCGGCGCCCCAGACGTAGGGCTTGAGCTGCTGCTTGAGCGCCCATCTGACCGCCTGGGCGGCCTTGCCGTCGCCGACGACGGGCAGGCTGAGCCGCTTCGCCACCGACACCTGGCCGGCGACCTGCGAGTAGAGCTCGCTCTCTGTCTTCTTGATCAGTCCACGGATCTCGCCCTCGCGCTTGTCGAGGCTCTTGATGAGCTTGCCCACTTCGTCCTGGCGGGCCTTGGCGCTGGCCCGCGCCCGCTGCGCCGCTTCCCGGGCCTTGGTGAGCTGGACGACCTCCTCGCCGCTCTGCAACTGCAGCGCGTAGGTGGTCGAGGCGATGTCCATGTAGGCGTCGGGATCGGGCGCGTTCATTAACGCGATCCCGCTGGCGCCGCCGGTCATGTAGGCGTTGGTGGCGAACACCATGGCGCGCTTGCGGCGGGACTCCAGATCGGCCTCGCTGGTGTCGAGGGTCTTCTTGGCCGCCGCGGCCGAGCGCTTGGCCTCGTCGAGCCGGATCTTCTCACCGTTGTACTGCTCGGTGAGCGACTCGATCTCCTCGTGCAGCTTCTCGACCTCGGCGGTGAGCTCTTTCAGCGTCGGCTCGGGGTCGGCGGTGGCGGACACCACCGGGGCGCCGATCGAGATGAGGGCCAGCGCCGAGCCCACGAACACGACCCTGCGGACGGTTCGGAAAATCAACCATGCTCCTTCCAGAGGGCCTGCCGGGTCAGCTGACGGGTTCGGGCGGAAGCAGCCCTACGTGTGGGGGATTCACCCGCCGGTTCGCCGCCTCGGGCGGAGGACTCGGCCGCCTGGACATTAGTGCACGTCATGTTCGTGCTCAACCGGAACTGCGATTTCTGTCTAGGTTCGACAACCGAACAATCACGGACAGATCACGCATGAGGCCACTGTAACCCAGGTGACCACGGGGGTTTCGGTCGCCACCTGTGATCAGGGGCTTCGTCGATTTGTGCTGGGCCGTTAAGGTGCTCGCCATGGTCAAGGTCCGCCGGGCGCGCACCCCGGACGTGCGGGCGATCCGCCGGTTCGTCGACTCCTACTCCGGATCGGGTCCCCGGCTGCTGAAGAAGAGCACCGTCACCCTCTATGAGGACGTCCAGGAGTTCTGGGTGGCCGAGGTCGACGGCGCGGTCGTGGGGTGCGGCGCGCTCCACGTGCTGTGGGAGGACCTGGCGGAGATCCGCACGGTCGCGGTCGACCCGGCCGCACGGGGGATGGGCGTCGGTCACGAGATCGTCGCGGCCCTCATCGCGACGGCGCGCGAGCTCGGTGTGCGCCGCGTCTTCTGCCTGACCTTCGAGGTCGCGTTCTTCGAACGCCACGGCTTCCGCGAGATCAACGGCACCCCCGTCTCTCCCGAGGTGTACGCCGAACTGCTCGCCTCCTATGACGAAGGTGTCGCGGAATTCCTCGATCTTGAACATGTGAAGCCCAATACTTTGGGCAATACACGCATGATCCTGCACTTGGAACCGCGTGCTTGACGGAGGCCATAACGGGCCGGGGAGGTGACTGTAGATCCGGCTATCGATACTTTTGGCTAAGTCAAGCGTGCGTGTCTCACGTGTACCGCATGCGTACTCGAAGTGAGGTGACACGGTGAGCGCCCAGCCGCCATACCGCCCGGACGACCGTGACGGGCAGCAAGGCCAGGACAAACCCGCGCAGGACTATGACCCCGACATGACGATCGTGAGCCGTAACCCCACCGGGGGCACCGGCCAGCAGCCTGTCTACGGCCAGCAGCAGGGCTACGACCCCTACGCGGCTCAGCAAGGTCAGCAGCAGGGCCAGCACTATGGCCAGCAGCAGGGCCACCAGGGTCAGTACGGCCAGCAGGGTTACGGCCAGCAGCAGCCCCAGCAGGGCTACGGTCAGCAGCAGCAACACCCCCAGCAGCCCCAGCCCGGCTACGGCCAGCAGCAGGGCTACGGTCAGCAGCCCGGTTACGGGCAGCAGCAGGGCTACGGTCAGCAGCAGCAGCCGGGTTATGGCCAGCAGCAGGGATATGGTCAGCAGCAGCCCGGCTACGGCCAGCAGCAGGGCTACGGTCAGCAGCCCGGTTACGGGCAGCAGCCGGGCTATGGCCAGCAGCAGCCCGGTTATGGGCAGCAGCAGGGCTACGGCCAGCAGCAGACGTCGCCCCAGGGCTACGGGCAGCAGCCGCAGACCCCCGGCTACCAGCAGCAGCCCGGCTACCCCGGCCAGCCCCAGGGCACCTACGGCCAGCAGCAGTACTCCGCCCCCGCCTACAACCCCGGTTACCCGGCCCACGCCCTTCCCCCGGGCGCGCCGGCTCCGCTCGCGGAGTGGTGGCAGCGGCTCGTGGCCCGCATCGTCGACGGCATCATCCTCGGCATCGCGTTCCTCATCCCGTCGATCGCCATCACCGCGCTGGTCGTGACCGAGCCGTCGATCAACCTCGACGAGCTCACGGTGTCGGAGGGCAGCGGGCTCGTCCTGGCGACCATCCTCATCGCGCTCGTGAGCGCCACGATCTGGTTCGCGTACGAGTTCTTCATGCTGAAGTCGCGCGGGCAGACCCTCGGAAAGATCGTCATGGGAATCCGCGTCATTCCGGTGGGCGGCAACCTCGCGACGCCGGGACTTTCCGTCGAGACCGCCGGAAAGCGGGCGGGGGTCCTGTATGGCCCGCAGTTCATCCGCGCGTTGGCTGTTGTTCCCGTGGTGGGCACCATCCTCAGCCTCGTCGCCGGAGTCTTCATGCTCATCAACGTTCTGTGGCTGCTGTGGGACAAGCCGCTCCAGCAGGCGTTGCACGACAAGGCCGCCAATACGATCGTCGTCAAGGTCAAGTAGTGACATAGAGCATCCGGAAAACGGTGCCAGGGGCCGATGGATCGCACCATCGGCCCCGTTTCATGTACACAGCGTGTTCGGCTCGTTCTATCCGAAATAACTCCCTAAAGCGGTATGCGCCAGGTGCTAGCGTTCCTTGGGACCATGAACACACATGTCCCCACTTAGAAGTGACGAGAGGTAACCAATGCACCCGGAACCGCCCCCCGGCCAGAACCCATATGGTTCCGTCCCGCCGCCGCAGCAAGGTGGTTACCCGCCGCCTCAGGGTTACCCGCCCCAGGGTGGTTACCCGCCTCCGCAGCAGGGCGGCGGTTACCCCCCGCAGGGCGGTTACCCGCCCCAGGGTGGATATGACGCTCCCCAGGGTTATGGCGCCGCTCCCGCTTATGGCACGCCGAAGGGTGCACCTCTTCCTCCCGGAGTTCCCGCGCCTCTCGCCGAGTGGTGGCAGCGTTTGGTCGCCCGCATCATCGACGGCCTAATCCTGGGCCTCGTGGTCACGCTGCTTATCGGCAGCCTGATCACCGGTGCGTTCACCACGACCGAGACCACCAACGTCGCCGGTTTCGCGGTCGAGATCCCGACGGTTTCGTTCGTCGGCCTTCTGATCCAGGCCGTGATCAGCTTCCTGCTGTACGCCGCGTACGAGTTCTTCCAGATCTCGCGCGACGGTCAGACAATCGGCAAGAAGGTTATGAAGATCCGGGTCGTTAAGCTCGGCCACCCTGCTCAGGGCGGCATCGACACGGAGACCGCCATCAAGCGCATTGGCGTCATGTTCGGCCCCCAGCTCCTCGGGTTCATCCCGCTTCTCGGCTGGGTCGCCAACGTGTTCCTGCTGGTCGACGGCCTGTGGCCGCTGTGGGACAAGCCGCTGCAGCAGGCGATTCACGACAAGGTCGCCGGAACTGTGGTCGTCCGGGCCTGAGGCTTCCGGAAGCGTTCCAAACAGAGGGGCGGTCGCTCGGCGACCGTCCCTCTGTCTTTTCCTCGGTACGATTGATATGCATCGGGTAAGACGCCTGACCACCCCGCGCGACCCACCGGTCCCGGGCTCCGCTATCGTCAGGTACGCCTCCGTGGACCATCTGACACGAAAGCCCCTATTTCGCAGGGGTTCCCGGTGTTTTCCCAGGGAAGGAGTGAGGTCGAATGTCAGAGGTATTGTCCGCCCTCATACCACCTCTCGTAGTCGGCGCCGCGGTCGTCTACGGCGTCGTAAAGTTGCTGCGTTCTGACGCCGCCGGCCTCCGTGGAAGGCGCGAACCGGACGAGAAGTCATCCGACAACACCTGAACCTGAACGCCGCCTGGGAATCGTGAATTGTCAGCGACGGAAACCGGGTATATGTTTGGCTGACGAATCAAACTATGCTCTGCGAAAGGATTGCCGGATGGCCAAGCACACGCAGGTGATTCTCATCGACGATCTCGATGGCGGCGAGGCCAATGAGACTGTCACCTTCGCGCTTGACGGCACGTCATATGAGATTGACCTCAGCGACTCGAACGCCAAGAAGCTCCGCGAAGCGGTCCTGCCTTTCGTCAACGGCGCCCGCCGTGCGGAATCCAGCCCCTCGCGTGGACGCCGTCGTGGTGGCGGTGGCTCGCAGCGCGCGATGACCCGCGAGAAGAGCGCGGAGATCCGCGCCTGGGCGAAGGCGAACAGCCACCCCGTGAGCGAGCGCGGCCGCATTGCCGCCTCGATCGTGGAGGCCTACGAAGCGGCCCACTAAGGGTTGCGAAGCGATCGTGCGGTTATACCGGTCGCCGGATGTCTCGAAGTTGTGGGGATGTCGCGGCAGTCGGGATGATCGCACGATCGTGTTTTGTGACCACATAAACGTCGTTCGCTTGCGGCGTATCGGGAACACCGCACCCTCCAGCAGTAGTTGGATGGAGGGTGAACGCCCTGCGCCCGGGGAACGTCTGCTCCAATTGACTTGACTGTTCTCCGTGCCGAGGCTGGCATGCGGAACGACGGAGCCGGACTCCCGGTCCGCCCGACCGCTCGTGAGGAGTGACGAATGTTCGAGAGGTTCACCGACCGTGCGCGGCGGGTGGTCGTCCTGGCCCAAGAAGAGGCCCGGATGCTCAACCACAACTACATCGGTACGGAGCACATTCTTCTTGGTCTGATCCATGAGGGTGAAGGTGTGGCGGCCAAGGCTCTCGAGAGCCTGGGGATCAGCCTTGAGGGGGTGCGCCAGCAGGTCGAGGAGATCATCGGCCAGGGCCAGTCGGCGCCGTCCGGCCACATCCCCTTCACGCCCCGTGCCAAGAAGGTCCTTGAGCTGTCGTTGCGTGAGGCGTTGCAGCTCGGTCACAACTACATCGGGACCGAGCACATCCTGCTGGGCCTGATCCGTGAGGGCGAGGGTGTCGCCGCTCAGGTCCTGGTGAAGCTGGGCGCCGACCTCAACCGGGTCCGCCAGCAGGTCATCCAGTTGCTGCACGGCTACCAGGGCAAGGAGCCGGCGGCCGCGGGCGGCCCCCAGGAAGCGGCGCCGTCCACTTCTCTTGTGCTCGACCAGTTCGGCCGCAACCTGACGCAGGCCGCTCGCGAGGGCAAGCTCGACCCGGTCATCGGGCGCGAGAAGGAGATCGAGCGGGTCATGCAGGTGCTGTCCCGCCGCACCAAGAACAACCCCGTGCTCGTCGGCGAGCCCGGCGTCGGCAAGACCGCCGTCGTCGAGGGCCTGTCCCAGAAGATCGTCAAGGGCGAGGTGCCCGAGACGCTGAAGGACAAGCAGCTCTACACGCTCGACCTGGGCGCGCTGGTCGCTGGTTCGCGTTACCGCGGTGACTTCGAGGAGCGCCTGAAGAAGGTCCTCAAGGAGATCCGCACCCGCGGCGACATCATCCTGTTCATCGACGAGCTCCACACCCTGGTGGGTGCGGGCGCGGCCGAGGGCGCGATCGACGCCGCCAGCATCCTGAAGCCGATGCTGGCCCGTGGCGAGCTGCAGACCATCGGTGCGACCACGCTGGATGAGTACCGCAAGCACCTGGAGAAGGACGCCGCTCTGGAGCGTCGTTTCCAGCCGATCCAGGTCGCCGAGCCCAGCCTCAGCCACACGATCGAGATCCTCAAGGGTCTGCGTGACCGCTACGAGGCCCACCACCGCGTCTCGATCACCGACGGCGCGCTGGTGGCCGCCGCGACGCTGGCCGACCGCTACATCAGCGACCGGTTCCTGCCCGACAAGGCGATCGACCTGATCGACGAGGCCGGCTCGCGCATGCGCATCCGCCGCATGACCGCCCCGCCGGACCTGCGCGAATACGACGAGAAGATCGCCGTGGTCCGTCGCGACAAGGAATCCGCGATCGACGCGCAGGACTTCGAGAAGGCCGCCGCGCTCCGCGACTCCGAGAAGCAGCTCATGCTCAAGCGTGAGCGCCGCGAGAAGGAGTGGAAGGCCGGCGACATGGACGTCGTGGCCGAGGTCACCGAGGAGCTCATCGCCGAGGTCCTCGCGACCGCGACCGGCATCCCCGTCTTCAAGCTGACCGAGGAGGAGTCCCAGCGCCTGCTGCGCATGGAAGACGAGCTCCACAAGCGCATCATCGGCCAGGACGACGCGATCAAGGGTCTGTCCCGGGCGATCCGGCGTACGCGCGCCGGTCTGAAGGACCCGCGCCGTCCCGGTGGCTCGTTCATCTTCGCCGGCCCGTCCGGTGTCGGTAAGACCGAGCTCTCGAAGGCGCTGGCGGAGTTCCTGTTCGGCGACGAAGACGCGCTGATCATGCTGGACATGTCGGAGTTCATGGAGAAGCACACCGTCTCCCGGCTGTTCGGCTCCCCTCCCGGCTACGTCGGCTACGAAGAGGGCGGTCAGCTGACCGAGAAGGTGCGGCGCAAGCCGTTCTCGGTGGTGCTGTTCGACGAGATCGAGAAGGCCCACCCCGACATCTTCAACAGCCTGCTGCAGATCCTGGAGGACGGCCGGCTGACCGACGCCCAGGGGCGGGTGGTCGACTTCAAGAACACGGTCATCATCATGACCACCAACCTCGGCACCCGGGACATCAGCAAGGGCATCGGGGTCGGGTTCGCCAAGAACAACGACGTCGAGGGCAACTACGACCGGATGAAGGCCAAGGTCCAGGAGGAGCTCAAGCAGCACTTCCGGCCCGAGTTCCTCAACCGTGTCGACGACACCGTGGTCTTCCACCAGCTGACGATGAACGAGATCATCCGCATCGTCGACCTGATGCTGGCCCAGGTGGACGCCCGCCTGAAGGACCGGGACATGGGCCTGGAGCTCACCCCGGCCGCCAAGCAGGTGCTCGCCGACCGCGGCTACGACCCGGTCCTGGGCGCTCGTCCGCTCCGCCGCACCATCCAGCGTGAGCTGGAGGACTCGCTGTCGGAGAAGATCCTCTACGGCGAGCTGCGCCCCGGCCAGCTGGTCAAGGTCGACGTCGAGGGTCAGGGCGAGGCCGCCAAGTTCACCTTCGTCGGCGAGACCAAGTCCGAAGGGGTGCCCGACAGCGCCGCCGCGATCGTCGACGCGATCACCAAGGGCGCGTAGGTCCCACGTCTCACCAGCGGGTCGTCCCTCCGGGGGCGGCCCGCTGTTTTACGTTCACGTCACAACTGGGTGAAGTGACGTGGCAGCGCCACCAAAGGTAGTACTACACTGCGTAGAGCGACACAGGCGCCGAAACGTCCGCCTACAGGCGTACCTGCGAATCAGCTGCGGGGTGGACGCACCGGAGTGCCGTACGACGGCATGCTCTGGAATCCCGGCGTCCCGGGACTCAGGCCCCATGCGATCAGGACAGATGGCGTGGGTGGATTGGGTCGGACCTTTGGAGGCATCGATGCGGCTGCGCCACGACGACGGAACCGTCGTCCATTTGGCCTACAACGCGGGCGTTCACCCGGCGGAGGATCTGGAGAACCTGATCGCCCACCTGACCCGCTACGCCGTGCCGGTCCGGCGCAAGCTCGGCGTCGACCGCCTGGGCATCGGCCTCTGGCTGGCCCCCTCGGTCGCCGACAACCTGATCTCCGACCGCATCGAGCTGGTCCGACTCCGGCGGTCGCTGGAGGAGCGGGGCCTGGAGGTCGTCAGCCTCAACGGCACCGGTGGCCGTCACCAGGAGGTGCCCGGCCCCGACTGGGCCAAGCCCGAGCGCTACCGCTACACGATGTCGCTGGCCAAGATCCTCGCGTTCCTGCTGCCCGACGACGTGCAGTTCGGTTCGATCTCCACCATCCCGATCGGCTGGCGCCGCGACTGGCCCGCCGACCTCCACGCCATCGCGTCCCGGCGGCTGGAGCGTCTGTCGCGCGAGCTGCGCGGGATATACAGCGTGACCGGCAAGCACATCCGGGTCGGTTTCGAGCCGTGGCCCGGCTGTGTGCTCGAGACGACGGAGCAGGCGCTCGAGCGGGTCTGCGGCATCGACTCCGAGCACCTGGGGGTGTGCCTGGACGCGTGCCATTTGACCTGTGGCGGCGCGGAGGAGGCCGGGAAGGCGCTGAGGGGCCTGGCCCAGGCCGGGGCCCCTGTCGTCAAACTGGGGCACGTCCACAACAACATGGACGAAATCCCCAACACGCTGAACGCGCTGCTGTCGGGCGCGGTCCACAAGAGCGCCCATCTCGAGGTCGAGGCCCACGAGTGGTTCGCCCCGAAGACCAAGGGCCCGGCGGCCCTGGTGGCCCGCCTCGCCGACGACCTCGACTGGACCCGGCGGAACCTGACGGCGCTGGGCCTGAAGCTCGCCGCCTGAACCAACGTGCAACCAATGGTTGCGTGATCCGTCACTCTTGCGTAGTCTGATGTGCAACCAAAGGTTGCAGGAGGATTCATGGAGTACGGAACCATCGAGCGCGAGATCTACATCGACGCGCCCCCGGAGATCGTCTTCGAGGTAGTGAGCAGTCCGGGCCACCTCAAGGAATGGTGGCCCGACGACGCCGCCTACGACACGGTCCCCGGCTCGCCCGGGGAGATCGTCTTCGGCGACCGCGACGCCGACGGGACCGTGGTCGGGTTCACCGTCGTCGACGCGCGCCCGCCGGAGAGCTTCTCCTTCCGCTGGACCCACCCGGTCGGCGAGGTCGCCGCGCCGGGCAACTCGCTGCTGGTCACCTTCGACCTCGCCCCGAAGGGCCAGGGCACCCTGCTCCGGATGACCGAGACCGGCTTCCGTGAGATGGGCTGGGAGATCGCCGTCCTGGAGGAGCAGTACCGGGAGCACAACACCGGCTGGGACTTCTACCTGCCGAGGCTCGCGCCGTACGTCGCACGGCTGGAGTCCTCGCGATGAGCGCCGGCGTGACCGCCAGTGGGACCGCCACGGTGGACGACGACCTCTGGTCGGCGATCGGAGACCCGACCCGCCGCCGCATGCTCGACTTACTGCTCACCGACGGCGAGGGCACCGCGACCACCCTCAGCCAGCGGCTCCCGGTCACCCGGCAGGCGGTGGCCAAGCACCTCGGCGTCCTCGACCGGGTCGGCCTCGTCAGGGCGGTGCCGGCGGGCAAGGAGAAGCGCTACCGCGTCGACGACGAGCAACTCGCCCGCGCGGCGGCCCAGCTCGCGTCGGTCGGATCGACGTGGGACGCCCGCCTCCAGCGCATCAAGCGCATCGCCGAGACGATCCACCAGAACCAGCAGGACTGAGAGAGGAGCACCGAGATGGTGGACATCCTGCACCGCGTCGGCGTCAAGAACGCGACACCGCAGGAGGTGTACGACGTCCTGACGACCGTCGACGGCCTGGCCGGCTGGTGGACGGAGGACACGAAGGGCGACGGCGGGGTGGGCGGAGTGGTGGAGTTCCGCTTCCCCGTCGGCGGCTTCGACATGGAGGTCACCGAGCTCAGGCCGTCCGAGAAGGTGGCCTGGAAGGTGGTCGACGGCCCGGAGGAGTGGGTCGGCACGACCGTCGACTGGGACCTCCGCCAGGAGGGCGACTACACGATCGTGCTGTTCAAGCACGGCGGCTGGCGGGAACCGGTGGAGTTCATGCACCACTGCAGCACGAAGTGGGCCACCTTCCTGATGAGCCTCAAGTCACTGGTGGAGACGGGCGAGGGCGAGCCCGCCCCCAGGGACGTGCCGATCAGCGACTGGCACTGAGTCAGCCGGGCAGCGCGTAGAGGTCGTCGTCGACCAGTTCGGCGAGGCCGTCGGCCAGCAGGCCGTCGAGGGCGCGTTCCCGCTGGACGGCGTCGGCCCAGACCGCGTCGAGCAGCGCCTTCTCCACCGGGCCGGGTGCGTCGCGCAGGACGGCCAGGAGGCGGCCCCGGCACTGGCGGTCGGTCCCGGCGTAGGTCTGGCCCTTGCGTTCCGGGCCGTCGTGGGCGGGTTTGCCGGCCAGCAGCCAGGCGCAGCGGCCGGACACCGGGCAGTCGGCGCAGCGGGGGGCGCGGGCCGTGCAGACGAGGGCGCCCAGTTCCATGACCGCCACCGCCCACCGGGGGGCGCCGACCGCCGGGATCAGCGACTCGGCCAGGCGTTTCTCGGGGGTGGTGGTGGCCTTGGGGGGATATTCCTCGCCGTTGATCGTGCGGGCCAGGACGCGGCGCACGTTGGTGTCGAGGACCGCGTGGCTCTTGCCGTAGGCGAAGCTGGCGACGGCCGCCGCCGTGTAGTCGCCGATGCCGGGCAGGCCGCGGAGTTCGTCGTAGGTGGCGGGGACCGTGCCGGCGAAGTCGTCGGTGATCGCCTTGGCGCAGGCGTGCAGTCTCAGCGCCCGCCGGGGGTAGCCGAGGCGGCCCCAGTGGCGGACCGCCTCGCCCGGCGCCTCCTTGGCCAGCGCCTCGGGGGTGGGCCAGCGGGTCATCCACTCCTCCCAGATCGGCAGGACGCGCACCACCGGGGTCTGCTGGAGCATGATCTCGCTGACCAGGATGCCCCACGGGGTCGCCTCGGGGCGGCGCCAGGGGAGGTCGCGGTTGTGCTCGGCATACCAGTCGAGGATGGGGGAGTGAAGCGGATGTGCCACGTTTCCGCACTGTAGTTGACCTCGCTCCCCGGCGAGGCGCGTCCGCCGAGACCTGCGGGTCTATTAATACTGTGAGTATGGATCCGGACACCTTCCGTGGTGAGGTCGTCGAGGGCCCGGACGTCTACTGGCGGCGGCGGGTGCTGGTGCTGACCGGCATGCTCGTCGTGGGGGCCGTGGTCGCGTGGGCCTGCACGAGCGGGCCCGACGCGCCGCTGACCGGCGCCGCTCCCGCCAAGGGCGCCTCCGACGCACTCATCGTCTCGCTGCCCTCGCCACCCGCCCCAACCCCTTCTTCTTCCGGTACGCCCTCGCCTTCGGCCACCCCCTCGCCCTCACCCTCGCCGGTGAAGCGCGAGGGCGACACGTGCAGCCCGAAGAACCTGGTCGTCAGCCTGACGGCGGGCCGGGAGGTCTACACCGGCGCCGACCGGCCGGGATTCATGCTGACCGTGGTGAACACGGCCAAGAACCCGTGCAAGGTCGACGTGGGCCCGCGCGCGCTGGAGATGCGCATCACCTCGGGCCCGGCCCGCATCTGGTCGACCGCCGACTGCGTCGCCGGCTCGGGCGTCGACCGGCAGACCCTGAAGCGCGGCGTTCCCTACGTCCGCTCGATCGAGTGGGACCGCAACCGCTCCGGCGACTCCTGCGCCGCCAGGACGAGCGCGGCCGGCAAGGGCACCTATGTCGCCATCGCGCGCGCGGGCGGTCTGCGCAGCAAGAAGAACGTCTTCCACCTGAGGTGACCGGCGGGCGTCAGCCGGGGTCTGGCCGGTCGGGATGGAAGATCTCCTCGATGGCAAGGCCGAAGACGTCGGCGATGGTGAACGCCAGGGGCAGGCTGGGGTCGTAGCGCTCGGTCTCGATGGCGTTGATGGCCTGCCGGGAGACCTGGCACCGGTCGGCCAGGTCGGCCTGGCTCCACCGGCGGGCGGCCCGCAGTTCGCGCAGTCGGTTCTTCACGGCGGGCCGTCACCGGTGGAAGCGGGTGCGCACGTCCGCCAGCAGCAGCCAGACCGCCAGGCCGCCGAGCAGGATCGGCTGCGCGGCCTGCCGCAGCGTGATGAGGCCCGCGGCGTCGAGCAGCGTGGCCACCTGGAGCCCCACGAGGACCACGGCGAAGGCGACGGCCATGCTCTCCAGCTGGATCCGGCGCAGGTATTCGTCCGCGCGCCGGAAGGCCCGCAGCAGCACCCAGGCGATCGCGAGGGTGAACACGACGGTGGCCGCGATCCACCAGGTCTTCTGCGCGGTGCTCTGGTCTGGGTCGCTGCCCATGGTCAGGGCGACCACGCCGAGGGCGGCCACCGGGATGCCGTCGATGAGGACGGCGCGGCGGGCCGCACGCGTCCTCTGGTCATGCTGAAGCTCTGCCATGGCACGAATGTAAGGTTCGCTTTCCATTGAGTCAAGCGTCCCTTACATTTAGACGTAGCGCTCCAAGATCGACGACTCGGCCAGGCGGGACAGCCCCTCGCGGACGCTGCGGGCCCGGGTCTCGCCCACGCCGCCGACCATCTGGAGGTCGACGATGCTGGCGGCGAGGAGTTTTTGCAGGCCGCCGAAGTGGTCGACCAGCCGGTCGACGATCGACGCCGGGAGGCGGGGCACCCGGGCCAGCAGCCGGAAGCCGCGCGGGCTCACGGGTGATTCGAGGGCCTCGGGGCCGGTGGCGCCGAGGATGCCGGCCACCCGGGACAGGTCGAGCAGGTCGGTCGAGTTGAGGTCGTCGAGCTCGCGGAGCGCGTCGCTGAAGCCGCGCTGCCTGGGGCCGAGGGCGTCGGGCAGGTAGTCGCGGACGATGAACGCGCGGTCTTCCTCGACCCCGGCCAGCAGTTCGTCGAGCTGGAGGGAGACCAGGCGGCCGTCGGTGCCGAGCTCGACGACGTAGCCCTCGATCTCGCGGGCGATGCGGCGGACCATCTCCATGCGCTGCACGGTCGAGGCCATGTCGCGCACCGTCACCAGGTCTTCGATCTCCAGCGCCGAGAGGGTGCCGGCGACCTCGTCGAGGCGCATCTTGTAGCGCTCAAGGGTGGCCAGCGCCTGGTTGGCCTTCGACAGGATCGCGGCCGACTCTTCGAGCACGTGTCTGACACCGTCGAGGTAGACGGCGATGATGCGCATGGATTTGCTGATCGCGACGACCGGATAGCCGGTCTGCCGGGCGACCCGCTGGGCGGTGCGGTGGCGGGTGCCCGACTCGTCGGTCGGCACCCCGGGGTCGGGGACGAGGTGGACGGCCGCCCGCACGATCCGGTGGTCGCCCTCGTCGAGCACGATCGCGCCGTCCATCTTGGCGAGTTCTCGCAGGCCGGTGGCGGTGAACTCGACGTTGAGCTGAAACCCGCCGGTGCACAGCTCCTCGACGGTCGGGTCGTATCCCAGCACGATCAGACCGCCCGTATGGCCCCGGAGGATGCGCTCGAGCCCGTCGCGCAACATGGTTCCCGGGGCGAGCATGGCCAGGACGGCACGCCTTCGTTCGTCGGCCTGTTTGTCGTTTTGCACGTAAGTGACCCCCGCTGGTTCACACGGCTACTACGCAGTTTACCGACGTAACGGCGTCCTCACCGGATGTGTGTCAGAGCGTCCCAGACGTTCTCGGCCTCGGTGACGGAGAACCCGGGGGCGAAGCTGGTGGTCCGCAGGGACTCCCGGACCGGCACGACCTCGCCCCGGCGGCCGCGCGGGGCCGGGTCGAGGCGGGGCGGCGTGACGGCCTCCATCGAGCCGGCCGGGACCAGGGCGCGGGTGAACCCCAGCCGGGCGGCCTCGGCGAGCCGGCGGCGGACGTCGCGGACCGGGCGCAGCTCCCCGGCCAGGCCGACCTCGCCCATGGCGATCAAGCCCTGGGGGAGCGGGTTGTCCCCGGCGGCGCTGACGACCGAGAGCATCAGGGCCAGGTCGACGGCCGGGTCGGTGAGGCGGATGCCGCCGACGGTGGCGGTGAAGACGTCGCAGCGGCCGATCTTGGCGTTGAGGCGGCGCTCCATGACGGCCAGGACCATCGCGACGCGGTAGGAGTCGAGGCCAGAGGAGGTGCGGCGGGGCTGCGGGGCCTCGGTGGGGCCGACGAGGGCCTGGAGCTCGGCGGGGATCGGGCGGGTGCCCTCGATCGTGACGGTCACGCAGGTGCCGGGGACCGGCTCGGGATGGCGGGAGACGAACAGGCCGCTGGGGTCGGTGATCCCGGTGATGCCCTTCTCGTGGAGGTCGAAGCAGCCGACCTCCTCGATCGGGCCGAACCTGTTCTTGATCGCCCGGACCATGCGCAGCCGCGAGTTGCGGTCGCCCTCGAAGTGGAGGACGACGTCGACGAGGTGTTCCAGCACGCGCGGCCCGGCGATCGAGCCGTCTTTGGTGACGTGGCCGACCAGGACGGTCGCCATGCCGCGCTCCTTGGCCAGCCGGACCAGGTTCCCGGCCACCTCGCGGACCTGGGTCACCCCGCCCGGCACGCCGGTCGCGTCGGCGGAGCCGATCGTCTGGACCGAGTCGACGATCAGGAGCCGGGGGTTGACCTTCTCGACGTGGGTGACGAGCGCGCCCAGGTCGGTCTCGGCCGCCAGGTAGAGGTTGTCGACGACGGCGCCGATGCGGTCGGCCCGCATGCGCACCTGGGAGGCGGACTCCTCACCCGTGACGTAGAGGACGGTCTCCTGGCGGCCCGCGTGGGCGGCGGCCTCCAGCAGCAGCGTCGACTTGCCGATGCCCGGCTCCCCGGCCAGCAGCACCACCGCCCCCGGCACCAGCCCTCCGCCGAGCACCCGGTCGAGCTCGCCGACCCCGGTCGGCCTGGCGTGGGCGACCTCGGCCTTGACCTGGCCGATCGGCACCGCCGGAGACGTGATCGCGCCGGCTTTCACCTCGGTGACCCCGGCCCGGACCCCGGCCTCCTCGACCGTGCCCCAAGCCTGGCACTCCCCGCAGCGGCCGACCCACTTGACGCTCAGCCAGCCGCATTCACCGCACCGATAGGACACCTTGGTCGCTTTAGCCACGCCCCGCAGGCTACCGGCGCTCCCCGACAGATCGAGGGCTCAGAAGAATCGCCATCTCAGGATGTTGGGGTAGGCGATCTCCAGGCCCTCGGTCTCGCGGATGGCCGCCCTGGCGACCGTGGGGGCGAACTCGATCTTCAGGACCGCTTCCAGGTCGGCCCGGCGTTCGAAGACCATCCGCAGGTCGAGCTCCTGCCGCGACCACCCTTGGCGGGCCCAGAACGCCTCGACCGCCGCCGGTGAGTAGGTCGGCGGCACGGTCGCAGAGAACCACCGGCCGAAGGAGCCCCGGGTCGCGTCGAGGTCGACGACGAAGGCCGCGCCGCCCTTGCGCACCACCCGGGACAGCTCCGCCAGGCCGGGTTCGCAGCCCGGCCCGAAGAAGTAGGCCCAGCGGGCCATCGCCACGTCGACGGAGGAGTCGGGCAGCGGGATCGCCTGGGCCGTGGCGGTGTGAATGGTCACATTCCCCTGTCGGGCGCAGCGCTTGCGGGCCAGGGCGGCCAGGTCGCCGTGGGGTTCGACGCCGATCACGGTGGCGGCCTCGGCGGCCAGGGCGGGCAGGTGGTAGCCCGTGCCGCAGCCGATGTCCAGGACCGTCGCCCCTGCCCAGGGGCGCAGGGCCCGCATCGCGGTCTCCACGTGGCGGTCGGGGTCGACGGCGTGGTTCTCCAGCTCGTACACCTGCGGGGTGTTCCAGATGTTGGGGCTGGGCACGGCGCCCTTGACGATGCTGGCCATGACGCAACCCTAGGTTCGCCTCGACCGGACACACGCCCGCTTAGGCTGGCATGGTGAGCAAGAGTCGTGGCGAGCGTACATATATCGGAAGGAGCGAGGTCGTCCGGGTGCCGAATGCGAAGATCGCATTGTCGACCGCATCGGTCTATCCCGAGCGAACCCCCGACGCCTTCGAGCTCGCGGCACGCCTGGGATACGACGGCGTCGAGATCATGGTCGGGCAGGATCCGGTCAGTCAGGACGTCGACGTTCTCCAGCGTCTCCGCGACCACTACGAGCTGCCCGTCCTCGCGATCCACGCGCCCTGTCTGCTGGTCACCCAGCGCGTGTGGGGCAAGGACCCGTGGCTCAAGCTGCGCAAGGCCCAGGACGCCGCCGAGCGGCTGGGCGCCCAGACCGTCGTGGTGCATCCCCCGTTCCGCTGGCAGCGTGACTACGCCCGTGACTTCGAGATCGGGCTGGCCCGCATGCGCGACGAGACCGACGTGACCTTCGCGGTCGAGAACATGTTCCCCCTCCGGGCCCGGGGCAACGAGGTCGTGCCCTACTCGCCCGACTGGAACCCCCTCGACTACGACTTCCCCCACGTCACCCTCGACCTGTCCCACACGGCGGTCTCCGGCTCCGACGCGATGGAGATGGCCACCAAGCTGGGCGACCGGCTGGCCCACCTCCACCTGGCCGACGGCATCGGCACCACCAACAAGGACGAACACCTCGTTCCGGGACGAGGCAACCAGCCTTGCGCTCCCATGCTGGAGCGGCTGGCCAACGCGGGCTATGGTGGGCTGATCGTGCTGGAGATCAACACGCGGAGGGCGGCGACCCGCAGCGAGCGGATCGACGACCTGGCCGAGGCGCTGGCCTTCGCCCGGCTCAACTTCGCCGCCTCGTCCGCGAGGAAATGAGCGCAACAACCCCATGAGTCACCTGGTCTTCGACGCGCCCAGGGTGGCCGAGGCGTACGACGCGGCCCGTCCGGAATACCCCGTCGCGCTGTATGACGCTCTGTCCGAACTGTCCGGAAGCTCGCTCGACGGGGCCGTCGTGGTCGACGTCGGGGCCGGGACCGGCATCTCCTCCAGGGGGATGATGCACCGGGGCGCCCGGGTGGTGGCCGCCGACCTGGCCGGACACATGCTGGCCTACCACGACGGCGCGGCGGTGCTGGCCGACGGCAACGTGCTGCCCTTTCGCGACGGCTCGGCCGACCTGGTGACGTACGCCCAGGCGTGGCACTGGCTCCATCCGGAGACCTCCATCGGCGAGGCCATCCGGGTCACCCGGCGAGCCGTCGCCGGCTGGTGGAACTCGGTCGACACCGCCAAGGCCGACTGGCTGGCGGCGTGTCAGATCAGGCTGTCGGGCGTGCCGGGCTACACCGGGCCCGAGGGGCGGGACCTGCCGGCCATCGCGCGGGCCATGGCGGCGGCCGGGCTCGACGTCCGCGAGCGGTGGGTCTACTGGACCCGCCACGTCGCGATCGACGTCTTCCTGACCAACCTGCGCTCCCACTCCTACATGGCCAGGCTCGACCCGGTTCAGGCCGACGAGCTGATCGAGCGTGAACGCACCGAGTTCCTGCGCGCGTTCCCCGGTGGTGATCTTGTCGTGCCGATGCGCGTTTACCTCGCGGTCGGCCGGAAAGAGCCCGCCGAATGACGGAACAGCGGCGCAGGCCTGGAAGACGTCCCGGATCGCTGGACACCCGGGGCGAGATCATCACGGCGGCCCGGGGGGTCTTCGCGGAGAAGGGGTTCGACAAGGCGACCGTGCGCGGCATCGCCCGTGAGGCGGGTGTCGATCCGGCCCTGGTCCACCACTACTTCGACACCAAAGAGGGCCTGTTCGTCGCGGCGATGCAGTTTCCGGTCGAGCCGAGCGTGGCGGTGCCCATGATCCTGGCCGGCCCCCGGGAGGAGCTGGGGGAGCGGCTGATCCGGTTCATCCTGACGGTCGCCTCCGACGAGGACCGGCGGGCGCCGATCATCGCGATGATCAGGTCGGCGATGTCGAACGAGCAGGCGGCCACGATGGTGCGGGAGTTCCTCGGGGAGGCGGTGCTCCAGCGGCTCGCCCAGGGGCTGGGCATCGATCCGATCAGGGTCGAGGCGGCGTTCGGGCAGATGATCGGCGTGGTGATGCTGCGGTATATCGTCAAGATCGAGCCCATCGCGTCGGCTTCGCCGGATGAGCTGGTCGCCCTGCTCGCGCCCACGTTGCAACGCTATGTCGACCCCTGACGGAGCGCCTTCTAGAGGTTTGTTCTAGGGTCTGATTATGGTGACCACGATGGCGATGAGGAGGCCCCAATGTTGCTGGTCTGCATAATCGGGCTGCTGATGACGGCGCTCACGATCGCGGTGGTGGCCAGGCGGGTGGGTTTCCTTTATCGGCTCGCCACCGTCGGCCAGCCGGCGCCCGAGCGCATCGAATACGCCCGCGCGAACATCGGGGCCGAGATAAAGGCCCAGCTCGTCGAGGTGTTCGGGCAGAAGAAGCTGCTCAAGTGGACGCCGTCGGGCATTGCCCACTTCTTTGTCATGTGGGCGTTTTTCATTCTTTTGACCGTTTACGTGGAAGCCTATGGCGCGATGATCCAGGGCGCGATCACCGGGCGGCCCGACTTCCACATCCCGCTGATCGGCCGCTGGCCGGTGCTGGGCTTCCTGCAGGACTTCATCGCCCTGGCGGCGCTGCTCGGCCTGGTCGCCTTCGCGGTGATCCGGATCAGGAACGCGCCCTCGAAGCTCGGCCGCGACTCCCGGTTCTCCGGGTCCCACCTGGGCGGCGCGTGGCTGATCCTCTTCATGATCTTCAACATCATCTGGTCGCTGTTCCTGTTCCGGGGCGCGGCGATCAACACCGGCAACTTCCCCTACCAGTCGGGGGCCTTCGTCTCCGAGCTGGTGGCGCGGGTCCTGCCGACCTCCTCGCTGCTGGAGGAGATCGCGCTGCTGCTGCACATCGCCCTGATGCTGGTGTTCGCGGTGATCGTGGTGAACAGCAAGCACCTGCACATCTTCACCGCCCCGCTCAACGTGCTGTTCTCGCGGCGGCCCGACGGCCTGGGCGCGGCCCAGGAGATGCGCAGCGGCGGCAAGGTGCTCGACTTCGAGGAGGCCGACCCGGAGACCGACGTCTTCGGCCGGGGCAAGATCGAGGAGACCACCTGGAAGGGCTTCCTCGACTTCTACACCTGCACCGAGTGCGGCCGCTGCCAGTCGCAGTGCCCCGCCTGGAACACCGAGAAGCCGCTGTCGCCCAAGATGCTCATCCTCGACCAGCGTGACCACGCCTTCGCGGTCGCGCCCTACCTGCTGATGAGCGAGGAGCAGCGCGCCCACGCCGGTCAGGACGTGCTGGCCCTGCTGGACAAGCCGCTGGTCGGCGAGGAGGGCGTGATCCACCCCGACGTGCTCTGGTCGTGCACCAACTGCGGCGCGTGCGTCGAGCAGTGCCCGGTCGACATCGAGCACATCGACCACATCCTCGACATGCGCCGCTACCAGGTCATGATCGAGTCGAACTTCCCGTCCGAGGCCGGCGTCATGCTGAAGAACCTCGAGAACAAGGGCAACCCGTGGGGCCTGCCCGAGATGAAGCGCGCCGACTGGATCGAGGAGCTCGACTTCGAGGTCGAGATCGTCGACGACAAGATGCCCGAAGACACCGAATACCTCTTCTGGGTCGGCTGCGCGGGCGCTCTGGAGGACCGGGCGAAGAAGACCACCAAGGCGGTCGCCGAGCTGCTGCACATCGCGGGCGTGAAGTTCGCGGTGCTCGGCCCGATGGAGGCCTGCTCGGGCGACCCGGCCCGCCGCCTGGGCATGGAGTTCCTGTTCAACATGCTGGCCCAGCAGAACATCGAGACGCTCAAGGAGGCCGGGGTCACGAAGATCGTGGCCACCTGTCCTCACTGCTTCAACACCCTGGCCAACGAATATCCGCAGCTGGGCGGGCATTTCGAGGTCGTACACCACACGCAGTTGCTGTCTCATCTGGTCGACACCGGGAAGCTGACCCCGATCACGCCGATCGAGGAGAAGATCACCTACCACGACCCGTGCTTCCTCGGGCGGCACAACAAGGTCTACTCGCAGCCGCGCGACATCATGGCCAAGGTCCCCGGCGTCACCACGCAGGAGATGCACCGCCACAAGGACCGCGGGTTCTGCTGCGGCGCCGGCGGCGCGCGCATGTGGATGGAGGAGCGGATCGGCAAGCGCATCAACACCGAGCGGGTGGACGAGGCGCTCACCACCGACCCCGACACGGTCTCCACCGCCTGCCCCTTCTGCCTCGTGATGCTCGGCGACGCGATCAACGAGAAGAAGAACTCCGGGAAGGCCAAGGAGACGCTGGAAGTGGTCGACGTGGCCCAGCTGCTGATCAAATCGGTCAAGGGGCAGACCCTTCCGGGCTGACTCGGCCGTTGATCGGTTGTCGAATCCGCTGGTCATGGCCACATGCGCGCCACCTCGTTCTCCACATAACGGGAGAATCACGGTAACCTCAACGTTGGCTCAATCAACGGGGAGGGGGCTGAACGGTGGGTGTGGTCGTCACTGACGCGGAAGTAACTCTTGCCGACGTGCTCTCCCTGCGGATGGCGATCGACCATCCGCTGGGGACGGGCACACATCTGGTGCTCCGGCACCGCGGCACCGGTTCGGAACGGAAGGTACGGCTCGGCACCCCGGGCCGTCCCACGACAGACGCCACCGTCGCCGTCTCGCTGGCGGGGCTGAAGCTGACCCCCGGCCGCTGGGACGCCTACCTTCAGCAGAGCGGCCCGCGCACCCGCATGCAGAGCGTCGACCCGGGCTTCTCGCTCGACCGCCTCGACGCCTACGCGCTGGGCCGCCGGACCATGTCCTACCGCGCCTACCGCACCCGCAACGGCTTCCTGGCCATCAAGATCGCCGAGGCCGAGCCGGTCGCCGACGTGCGGGCGGTCTGGTTCCGCGAGGGCCGGTTCGAGGTGACCGGGCTGCTGGCGTACACCGGGCTGGGAGACGACGACCAGCACCACCGCGCCCGCCTCTCGCTGAGGCACAGCGACGCCACCGTCACCGCGATTGCCACGGTCCAAGGCGTCCGGTTCCACGCCGCCCTGTCCCTGTGCGACGTGCTGGCGGCCACCCCCGACTCCGAAGGGGTGTGGGAGCCCTCCCTCGAAGTCGACGGGGTCGAGGGGCCGATGGCCCTCGGCGCGCTGCTCGACGACGTGGAGGGCAAGCGCCGCCGCGTCCACTATCCGGCCACGAAGATCGACGGCGTTCCGATCAAGCCGAGCTTCTCCCCTGCCGACCATCTCCGTCTCGAGGTGGGCGCGGCGTGAGGATCACGTTCCTGGTGCCGTCCGCGTATGGCATGCGTGGCGACATCCGGGCGACGCTCAACCTGGCCGCCGCGCTGGCGAGCGGTCACCACGTCGAGATCGTCAGCGTCAAGCGCACCAGGGACACGCCGTTCTTCCCGATCGACCCCACGATCCGGCTGCGCTGGCTGGTCGACGCCCGCCCCGGGCGGCACCTGCTGCCGCGCGGCCAGGTCAGGACCGAGGTCGCCCTCTGGCGGGCGCTGCGGGCGCTCCGCTCCGAGGTGCTGATCACCGCGCGGCCGGCGCTCAGCGTGCAGTCGGCGCGGTACGCCCCCCGCGAGGTCGTCAAGATCGCCCGCGAGTGGACCCGCCCGGCCGTGCCGGCGCCCGTCCAGCGTTACTACCCGCGCCTCGACGCCGTGGTGACCAGCACCGACACCGGCCGCGCCGAGTGGACCCGGCTGCTCGACGACGAGCTCAGCGTGCACATGATCCCCGACCCGCTGCCGAAGGGCCCGTGGCCGAGGTCGCGGATGGACAACCGGATCGTCAGCGCCGGGGGCCGGTGGGTGCCCGACAAGGCCTTCGACCGGCTGATCAGGGCCTTCTCGATGGTCGCCGACAAGCGTCCCGACTGGCGGCTGCGCCTCTACGGCGGCGGCTCGGAGGAGAAGCGGCTGCGCGCGCTGGTCGCCGAGCTGAGCCTGCACAACCACGTCTACTTCATGGGCACCACCCCCGACCTGCCCGGCGAGTTCGCCAAGGCGTCGATCGTGGCGGTCACCTCGCGGCGTGAGGTGCTCGGCATGGCCGTGAACGAGGCGCTGAGCTGTGGAGTGCCCATCGTGGGCTTCGACGGGCCCAAGGGGGTGGCCCAGTTCGTCCGGCCGGGGCTCGACAGCGTGCTGGTCGGCGAGGGGACCGGGGAGATCGAGGCCTACGCCGGCGCGCTGCTCTCGCTGGTCGACGACGAGCGCAAACGGATGACGCTGGCCGCCGGGGCGCTCGAATCGGCCGCGCAGCGCACCGCCCCCGCCATCGCCGCGCGCTGGCAGGATCTCATGTACGGCTTGCGCTCCCGCGCGTGATCCCCGTGGAATAGCAGATCCCGAGCTCCCCGTTTTCGGAAGCCCGGGACCGTGATCTTCGTCTTCAGCGACTCGCCGAAGTCCGCAACCCGAGCGCGTTGTCGAGCTCCTCCAAGGTCAGTCGGTCATCCGTGAAGTTGACGGCCTCCAGAACCTCGGCGTAGAGCGCGATTTCGTCCAACGCGACACGGTCATGGACCCGCAAGTCCAAGTCGTCGTGCCCCACCGCGTCGTCCTTCCTTCCGCAGCCCACACCCTCTTCGAGGTTACGTCCGCGTCGGTTTCGGCGACATGGCCCATCGGGACCATTCCCGCCGTCGGACCCCCCTCGACTAACCATTTCCCGGTTACCGCCATCACAATTCGGTCAATGTCGCAGGGTAGGTGGTACTTGATTGCTAAAGGATGATTTGTCGCTCTTTGCGGGGTAAGCGGGATGTGGCGGTCAGGAGTGGTACAACCACTCTGAGGTGATCTCCGAGACGGGCCTTCCGGGCATCCGCAACGGCGAAGGAACAGTGTCATCACGTTCGTGAATCAACTTCCCAGAGACGGCTGAAGCCGACGGGAATCCTCTTTCCGGCGCCGGTCTGCCGATCATGGCAGACCATGCCAGACCTGTGGCGTAGGCCGCGCCCAGCAGGATCGAGCCGGCCTCCCGGCCGGGCGGGGTGAGCACGTCGGGAAGCCTGGCGTCGACGGGCCAGAGGGCCCTCAGCGGGTGGGCCGAATCGTCAAGGGCTTGACGGGCGGCCCGGCGGACCTCGTCGTCGAGGAGGGGGAACACATCTGTCACCTCGGCGTCAGCCACCGTTGACAGGTCACACGCGAGGAGGCTCGCGGCGGCCATGCGCGGGTCGACGCCGCGCCCGGCGGTGTAGCCCAGTGCCTCGGCCAGGTCGTAGAAGGTGTGCTGGAAGTGGTCCTTCGGGGCGGTCTCGTGGATGGTCGTACTGGTCAGATGGGGTGGCAACCGGTGCAGCCAATGTCTGGCCAGGTCGGTCTGGCCATGGTCGAGCCAGGGCTGCCTGAGCAGGGGCTCGACCATCACCGTGAGGGCCTGGGCGCGGGGGCGGAAGCGCGGGTCGTCGCTCAGCACGGTCGCGACCTCCGCCGCCAGCCCGGCCAGGCGCAGGGCCGTCTCGTGGGCCCCGGCGGCGAGCCGTTCCCGGTACGGCTCCAGGAGGGTCTCCAGCCGCACCCCCGGCAGCCACCTGACCCAGTCGTCGCCCGGCAGCGGCTTGCCCAGGAACTCGCCGAACATGGTCAGCAGGTGTTCGTTGCCGTCGAAGGCCGGCGCGTAGGCGCACCACATGATCACGGCCCACACCATCGCGACGGGCGAGGTGACCTCGGGGGCGAACAGGTCTTTCAGCGGGCCGGGGCCGAGCGGGAAGTCCTCCTGGCCCAGCCCCCGGTGGGCGCTCAGGATCGCCCTGATGCGCTCGGTCACCTCGGGCAGCACGTCGGGCCCCACGAACCCCTGCGTCGACCCCCGGTCGGCCGCGAAGTCGGGCCCCTGCGGCACCAGCCACCACGGGATGGCGGGATTCACCCGTACACAGGTGTCGCGCATTGCGGGGTCGGCGGGCGGCGGCGACAGCATCCACTGGCCGTCGGCGTCGCGCCGGTACCACCGCGCGCCCAGCCCGAAGATCCAGCACGAGCCGTCGCGGGCCGCCAGGCCCCGGCGGGCGAGCGCCTCCGCGCGCACCTCCATGCGGCGGAGCGACCACTGCGGGTCGGCCACCATCGCGCGGACATCCTGTTCCACGGCTCCGAAACCGTCCACCTGCACGAGGGCCATGCTAGAACACATGAAACTTTCACCCCATTGAGCTGGATAAATGGCTCTGAGCTGGGGGACTCGCGACACAGCCTCTTGGCATGTCCGCTGTTGTTCCACTTCGATGGTCTTCGTGACGGAGACCCAGCAGGCCAAAAGCGACGCGGACCAGCCGGAAAACGCTCCCAAGAGCCGATGGGAGCGGTTCGTCCAACCCGGTGACGGCACGGCCCTGGGCATCTGGTTCTTCTGGCACGTGGCGACCTACATCTACATGGTCCTGGCCGCCCCCGGCCGGACCGAGGCGCCGCTGCTCGACCGGCTGACGCCGTGGGACGCGGAGAACTTCATCACGATCGCCCAATACGGCTACGCGGGCTCGCCGGGGATGACCGACGCGCCCAAGCTGGTGGCGTTCTTCCCCGGGCTGCCGCTGCTGCTGCGCGATCTCCACTGGCTGGTGCCCAACTACGACGTGCTGATCGTGCTGGTGTCGTTCGTCGGGAGCGCGGTCGTCGCCGTGGCGCTGTCGCGGCTGGGGAACTCCTACAAGGAAGGGGCCGGGACCTGGACGGTCCTGGCGTTCTTCCTGTCGCCGTTCGCGGTGTTCATGTGGGCGGGCTACTCCGAGGCGCCGTTCCTGGCCCTGGCGATCCCGGCCTGGCTGCTGGCCCGCAGGGGACGCTGGGAGTGGGCGGCGGTCTGCGCGGCGTTCGCCTCGTCGATCCGCATCTCCGGGCTGTTCCTCGCGCTGGGCCTCGCGGTGATGTTCCTGGTGGCCGAGAACGGATTCCGGGCCAACTGGCGGAAGCTGCCGTGGCTGGCGGTGCCGGGGCTGCCGGTGGTGGCGTACATGATCTTCCTGAAGGTCACCGTCGGCGAGTGGATGGCCTGGAACTCCGCGCAGGCCCAATATTGGGGGCGTTACCCCGAGGACCCCATTCAGGCGCTGGTCAACACGTGGAACCGCTCTCTGGAGGAGAGCGTGCTCCAGACCTCCTACCGCGAGGAGATCCTGGCCGCGTTCGTGCTGGTGGCCCTCATCCTCTGGCAGCTGTTCCGGCGGCAGTGGGCCGATTTCGCCTATCTGTTGCCGCAAGCTGTCGCGTTGCTGGCCATGTCGTCGTTCTACATGTCGGTCGGCCGGGCATCGTTGCTGTGGTGGCCGCTCTTCATCGGCATCGGCATCGCCGCCGTCCGCAACAGGTGGACGTTCATGGCGTATGTCGCCGTGGCGGCTCCGGTGATGATGATCAATGTCGGAAACTTCACCACGGGGGCTTGGGTTGGCTGAGGTATTCGCTCTGGACGACGACCTGCCGTCGATCGACCCGACGGCCTGGATCGCGCCGGGCGCGGTCGTGGCCGGCCGCGTCCGCGTCGGCACGCAGGCCAACGTCTGGTACGGCAGCGTGCTGCGGGGGGACGACGAGTCGATCGAGGTCGGCGCGCAGTGCAACGTGCAGGACCTGTGCTGCCTGCACGCCGACCCCGGGTTCCCGACGGTCCTCGAACCGAGGGTCAGCGTGGGGCACAAGGCCGTCGTCCACGGCGCCTATGTGGAGACGGGCGCCCTGATCGGCATCGGCGCGATCGTGCTGAACGGCGCCCACATCGGCGCGGGCACCCTGGTGGCGGCGGGCGCGCTGGTGACTCCGGGCAAGAAGTTCCCGGGCGGGGTGCTGCTGGCCGGAGCCCCCGCGAAGATCATCCGGGACCTCGACGAGGACGACATCGCGACCTTCGCCGAGACCCCCGACCGCTACATGGACAAGGCCCGCCGCCACGCACGCGCCCGGCGCTGGTGAACTGACTACCGGGTGACGCGGTCGGCCGCGGTGACGAGGTCGGCGGCGGCGTCCGCGTGGGAGACCAGGACCAGGTGCGAGGCGCCCTTGATCTCGCTGGTGTGCGCCCCGGCGCGCTTGGCCATGAACTTCTGGGCCGCCGGCGGGATGGCCTGGTCGGCGCCCGACACGAGGTACCACGACGGGATCTTCTTCCACGCCGCCGTCGTGGCCTTGGCGTCGAGCGCGGCGTAGGAGACCGGACGCTGGGTCGCGGCGATCAGGGCGGTCTCGCGGGCGGGCAGGTCGGCGGCCACGGCGGCGCGGAACTTGGCGGGGTCGACGTAGACGTCGGTGCCGCCCGGGTAGTCGCGGGTGAGCAGGCTGGTGGGCAGCTGGCTGCCCGGGAACTTGCCGGTGAGGTCGAGCGCCGACTCGCCCACCTCGGGGACGTACCCGGCGATGTAGACCAGCGCCTTGACGTTGGCGTGACCGGCGGCGGCCTGGCTGATGACCGAACCGCCGTAGGAGTGGCCCACCAGGATGACCGGCCCCGGCACCGTGGAGATGACGCTCGACACGTAGTCGGAGTCACCCTTGAGGTCGCGGAGGGGATTGGCGGGCGCGATCACCGGATAGCCGTCAGCCTGGAGCTTGGCGATGACCTTGGTCCAGCTCGACGCGTCGGCGAACGCGCCGTGGACCAGGATGACGGTGGGCTTGGCGGGCTTGGCCGCGTGGTGCCCCGTCGTGGCGGAAGCGGGCGTGGCCATGGCGGGGACCATCGCGGCGAGCGCGACGGCGGCCAGCAGCAGCTTTTTGGGCATGACGATCTCCAAACAGGATGAAGGGTTCTGCGGCCTAAGCTAGGAACGGGCCGGTTGGGGACGCATGCGTCACCTGACTGCGACACCGACTGCGGTCGGTTGGACAGGACCCTTCATCCGAGGCGAAAATACACACATATGCCACCAAAACTGACGCAAGAGGCACTTTTCGGGCGTGAGTTTGAGCAGGGCCGCCTCGCCGATCTCGTGGACGGTGTCCGCGAAGGCGGCGCCGCGCTCCTGGTCCGGGGCGACGCCGGGATCGGGAAGTCGGCCCTGCTGCTGGACACGGCCGCGACGGCCGCCGCTCGGGGCATGCGCGTTCTGCGGACGGCCGGGGCGCAGGCGGAGACGCACATGCCGTTCGCCGGCCTGCACCAGCTGCTGCTTCCGCTCCGCACCGAGATCGGGGAGCTGCCCGCGCCCCAGCGCGACGCCCTGGGAGCGGCGTTCGGGCTGGTCGACGCCCCGGCGCCCGACCTGTTCCTGGTCGCCCTGGGCACGCTGAACCTCCTGAGCGGGGCGGCGGCCCGGACCCCCGTGCTGCTGCTGGCCGAGGACGTGCACTGGCTCGACCGGCCGAGCGCCGAGGTGCTCGCGTTCGTCGCACGGCGGCTGGAGTCCGAGCCGATCCTGCTGGTGGCCGCGCTCCGCGACGGGTCGCAGAGCCCCATGGAGACCGCGGGGCTGCCGGAGCTGGTTCTCGACCGGCTCGACGACGACGCCGCCACCGCCCTGCTGGACGCCCAGAGCCCCACCCTCACCCCCGAGGCGCGCGGCCGGGTGCTCCGGGAGGCGGCGGGCAACCCGCTGGCCCTCGTCGAACTCCCGATCGCCGTGGAGACCCTGCGGCCCCAGCCCGGCCGCCTCCCGCTGACCACCCGGCTGGAACAGACCTTCACCGCCCGCATGTCGGGGCTGCCGTCCGCCACCCGGACCCTGCTGCTGGTGGTCGCGGTCAACGACGGGACCGCGCTGTGCGAGGCGCTCGACGCCACCACGCTGATCCTCGGCGCCGACGTGACGGCCGACGACCTCCTGCCGGCGGTGGCCGTCCGGCTGGTCGACGTCCACGAGACCGTGGTCTGGTTCCGCCACCCCCTCATCCGCTCGGCGATCCAGCAGGAGGCGAGCCGGTCCCGGCGGCACGCCGCGCACGCCGCCCTGGCGGACGTCCTGGCCGGCCAGCCCGACCGCAGCCGCTGGCACCGGGCGGCCTCGACCAACCGTCCCGACGAGGAGATGGCGGCCGAGCTGGAGACGGCGGCCCGCCGGGCCCGGCGGCGGGGCGACCTGCTGTCGGGCGTCGAAGGCCTCGAACGCGCCGCCCGGCTCAGCGAGGACCCCGCCCAGCGGCGCGAACGCCTCGTCCACGCAGCCGAATGGGGCGCCGAGGCGGGCCGCCGCGACCTCGCCACCCGGCTGGTCACCGAGGCCGAGCCCTGGACGCTGTCGCTCTCGCAGCGCGCCCGCGTGGTGTGGATCCGCGAGAGCTTCGAGGAGGACATCCGCGACGACGGCGCGGCGGTGCGCTCCCTGGTCGACCTCGCCGGGACCGTCGCCAAGGAGGGCGAGGTCGATCTGGCGCTGAAGCTGCTGTCGGCCGCGTCCCTGCGCTGCTTCTGGGCCCACACCGACCCGGAGTCGCGGGGCCTGGTCATCGCCGCGGCCGAGAACCTGCCCGTCGACCAGGACGACGGGTGGCTGCTGTCGATCCTGGCGTTCGCGGCCCCGATCGAACGCGGCCGGGTGGTGATCGAGCGGCTCCGCCGGCTGGCCGCCGACCGGCCCGGCGGCTGGGGGGCGGCCCGGCTGCTCGGCAGCTCGGCGATGATGGTGGGCGCGTTCGAGCTGGCGGAGGACTTCTGCGCCCTGTCGCTGCCGCGCCTGCGCGTCCAGGGCCGGCTCAGCCATCTGTGCCGCGACCTGGGGGCCCAGGCCTGGAGCGCCGCCCGGCTCGCCGACCTCGGCGTCGCGATGTCCGCCGCCGAGGAGGCCGCCCGGCTGGCCCAGGAGACGTCCCTGCCGCTGATGGACGCCATGGCCCACGCCTCGGGCGCCGTGATCGCCGCGCTGCGCGGCAACCAGGACCGGATGGAGGGCCTCGCGGCCGTGGCCGAGCAGGTGGCCCTGACCACCGGGGCGCGTCCGGTGCTGGCCACCGTGCAGCACGCCCGCGGCCTGGCCGCCCTCGGCGAGGGGCGCTACACCGACGCCTACGACCACCTGCGCCGGATACACGACCCCGCCGACCCCGCCTTCCACCCCGACCTGCGCTGCTACAGCCTGGCCGAGCTCGCCGACGCCGCGACCCACTGCGGCCAGGGCCACGCCATCGCCGGCATCGTGGCGGAGCTGGAGGAGGTGGCCCGCCTCACCCCCTCACCCGCCCTGCACGCCGACCTGCGCTACACCAGGGCCGTGCTGGCGGACGAGGCCACCGCCGAGGCCCTCTACGCCGAAGCGCTCGACGCCGACCTGCGCCGGCTGCCCTTCGTCCGGGCCAGGGTCCAGCTGGCCTACGGCGAATGGCTGCGCCGCCAGCGCCGCACGGCCGAGTCACGGGCGCCGCTGCGCACGGCCAGGGAGACCTTCGACGCGCTCGGCGTCATCCCGTGGAGCGAGCGGGCCTGGCAGGAACTGCGCGCCTCCGGCGAGAGCGGCCGCCGCCGCACCGGCGACGCCCGCGACGTCCTCACCGCCCAGGAGCTCCAGATCGCCCAGATGGCTGCCGACGGCCTGACCAACCGGGAGATCGGCGAGAAACTGCACATGTCCCACCGCACCGTCGGCTCCCACCTCTACCGGATCTTCCCCAAGCTCGAGATCACCTCACGATCGGCACTGGCCAAGGCCCTGCGCACGTCAGACGACTTCACGGAGGGCGACGCGGTCACCTGAGGGGGAAAAGATGGACCTGGAACTGAGGGACAAGGTCGCGGTGGTGACCGGCGCGAGCAGGGGGATCGGCCTGGCCGTCACCCGGGCGCTGGTCGAAGAGGGTGTACGTGTGATCGCAGGCTCCCGCACCAGCACGCGCGAACTGGAGGAACTCCCCGGGGTGCGCGTGGTCCGGGTGGACCTGTCGGCCGAGACCGGCCCGGCCGACCTCGTGACCGCCGCCCTCGAACACGGCAGCCTGGACATCCTGGTCAACAACGTGGGCGCCGTCACCCCACGGCTCGGCGGGTTCCTGGAGGTCACCGACGACCAGTGGACCCGGTCGCTGACGCTCAACCTGATGGCGGCCGTCCGCGCCACCCGCGCCGCGCTCCCGGCCATGATCGAGGCCGGGCGCGGCGCCATCGTGACGGTGAGCTCGGTCAACGCCTTCCTGCCCGACCCGCTGGTGATCGACTACGGCGTGGCCAAAGCCGCACTGACGAACTTCTCCAAGGCCCTGTCGAAGGAGGTCGGGGCCCACGGCATCCGCGTCAACACCGTCAGCCCCGGCCCGGTCACGACCGACCTGTGGCTCGGCGACCAGGGCATGGCCGCCACCGTCGGCGCAGCCAAGGACGCCGACCCGGCGGAGGTGGCCGAGGGGGTCGCCACCCAGTCGGAGACCGGCCGCTTCACCCACCCTCAGGAGGTGGCCGACCTGGTCGTGTTCCTGGCGAGCGACCGCGCGGGCAACGTCACCGGCGCCGACCATGTCATCGACGGAGGCCTCACCAAAACGGTGTAAGGCCGTTCGTCCTTTGCTGTTCGCGAGGGCAGAGGCCGCTTTGACATTTACCAGAACAATCCGGCGACTAGACCTGGAGCGGTGCGGCGGCATCTCCGTCTGACCTGAGAAGTCAGAAGCGCTCCACGAGACCGGCCCTCGCTCCGTCGGGAATGGCTCTCTCCGCATTCCCGTCAGTGACGTAGGCGCACCCGCCCAATTCCACCAGCAGCAGGATCCCGGGGAAACCCTCCTGCTGGATGCGCCAGATCTCCCAGGTGTCGGGGGCTGGGCATCTTCGCCTGCGGTCCGGCGGCGGGCCGTGCTTGATCTGGCGAGCGAGGGAAACGGCCTCGGATCCCTCGATGACCCTGGTCCCGATGAGACGGGCGCTCTCCATGTCGGTCTGGGTGTGGTATTTGCAGGCGGTCATCGTGATCGGCCCATCGGGAATCTCGTCGATCGTCACCGTCTGGCTGATCAGGACAGGAAGCCTTGGCGGGCACTGGAAAACGGTCGGATCTTGTCTCACATTCATTCCTCGGAAATCGAGACAGCAGCCTGTGCTTTTGCGTTGATCGCTAGAAGCGTCGTCGGTCGTCGAATTCCGGCAGGTCGCCATCTGCTGGTTCACGATCGAGGCGGCACCCGTACACGATGCGTGTGGAGAGCGGGTCGTGCCGCCGTAGATGCTCCAGAGAGACCGTCACCTCTGTTTGCTGGGCGAGATCGGCGAGTCGCTCATCACCGGTGGCTTCGGCGGCCAGCCGAAGGGTCTTCTGCATGCGGAACCCCACTTCGACGGTCAGCTCGTAGCGGCCGCCGGTCTCATCGAGTACGTCTTTCAGAAGATGCCCAGGCTTCTTCATCTGCCCCTCGGCTAACGGATGTTCTGGCGTGAGGACTTCGGCATAGGTGGAGAATTTCACTGTCGTCCTTTCTCAGGTGCTTCGGCACTTCACTGCGGAAGAAGGGCGATTCTCTCGCGTTGCCTGCCCTGTACGGCGGTGGCGGATGCTGAGGCCGGCTGATGCCTTAGGCACCTCGAAGGAGCGAGTTGGAACAGGCCGTGGCGCTCATGCAAGAGCGGGCATACCGGTATGCGAGCACACTTCGACGATCGATGATCCGTTCGTCGTGGATGAGGTGGCGCTCCTGACCGCCTACCAGCAGGACAAGGCGTTACGCCTTTCCACGATCATGGGGGCTCGGCCTCCAGATGATCAGCTTCCCGGTCCGTGCGTGGTCGACCGGACGCAGCCCTCCAAGGCACAGCCCGTGCGGGCGGCCATGTCCGTCTGACTCGCTGGGCGATCTTCGCTGGCCCATACTCCGAGTCGTCGGCGTCATCGATCAGCCGCGACGGTCACGCGGGTTGGCGGGGTCATGCGGACGTCTGCGCGTGGTGACGAACACCGAGATCCCCTGCTGCTCCAGCAAGTCGAGCATCGTCACCCACTCCGGCACCCGGCGCGGACTGAGGGACGCCGGAGGGCGAAGCGAACCGTGGTGACGAGGGAAGACGGGGGCTGGGAGCGCCCGAGCCCGCCGCGCCGGAGGCGCGGCCAATAAACAGGTTCGGGTTGCGGTCTCAAGCCGATAGCAGGAAAGTCGTGTCTTGATACGTCTTCCCGCCATCTCCCCCAAGGCTCTTCATGACGAACCAGACTGACAGTTTCCCCGACCTCATGAGCGACGACTCGTTCGAAGTCGTCATGCGTGGATACAGCCGCCGTCAGGTGCACGACTACATGATCCGTACCCGGAACCAGATTCGTGATCTTGAGGAGCGTCTGGCACGTACCATCGACCAAGCCGAGCAGAGCCGGCTGGAGCTCGCCGAGGCCCGCCGGAAACTGACCGAGGCGCCTCAGAGCCCGGATGAGCTGGGTGAACGGCTGAGCCAGATCCTCAAGCTCGCCCATGAGGAGGCTCGGGCCAACAAGGAGGCCTCGGAGAACGCGGCGTCGCAGACGCGTGACCTGGCGGCCAACGAGGCCGAGCGGGTGGTGACCAACGCGCGGGAGCAGGCCGACTCGATCAGGTCGGCCGCGCAGGAGGAGGCCGAGCGGCGCATCCACGACGCGACCGCGTCGGCCGAGCGCCTGCTGGCGCAGGCGGGGGCCGAGGCCGAGGAGAAGGTCGCCACCGCCAACGCCGAGGCCGAGGAGACGTTGCGGGACGCTCGGGCCGAGGCCGACCGGCGGGTCACCGCCGCGACGCTGGAGGCGGAGAAGCTGGTCGCCGACGCGAACGCGGTCTCCGAGCGGACCTTGACCTCGGCCAAGCAGCGGGCGGGTCACCTTGACGAGCACACCGGACGGCGTGTGGTCTATCTGACCGACACCCACACCGAGGTGATGCGCCGCCTCAACGAGATCGGCGCGGTGCTGGGCGATCTGCTCCACCGCGAGCAGGCCGCCGGGGCGCTGATCGACGAGTCGTCGGTGCTGCCGCCGGCCCCCTCGATCGACGAGGAGATCCCGGCCCAGAAGGCTGAGGACGAAGAGGTTCCGGCGCCGGCCGCGCAGCCGGCAGCCGCGCCTTCCCCGGCCGACGCCGGTCCTGATGTGCCTGCCGACCAGGCCGCCGAGGAGGATGACTCCGACGACGAGCACGTGATCGTCGATCGTGGCCCGGCCGTCGCCGAGGCGCCGGTGGACCTGCGACGCGGACTGCCTCCGATGGATGCCCGCGGCGCCTGACGTGTGGAGATGGGCCCGCCAATGGGGTGGCGGCGGGCCCATCGCCGATCGTGAGCGGGAGCGGCTGCCGGCCGTGCCCGCGTATCAGCTCCGGCCGACGTCGTCGGCGGCCGGTGTGGTGCCCCGTGAGAGCGCCCGTTTTGGCTGGCACCAGTGGAAAGCGCCCCCACGGGGGTCTGTTGGTTGTTTGTCGCACGAGAAAGCGGAAGCCTCCGCCCCCGATAGGGTCGGAGGCTTCCGCGCTTGGTGGGCTGGTCCGGTGAACCCGCCGCGAGCAGCGTCAAGGGTCTGCCGAGTTGGCACGTTCCTCCTGGTCGCGTAACAACTGGCGTAAACCCTCCGGCTCGTCCGCGTCGATGGTCATCGCGCAGCCGGCCTCCCGCTGTGCGGATGACAGCGGATGGTGCCGGGTGGCCCACCACCGTCCCGCATCGCTCCGCCAGATAGTCCATTCCGGATACTCGCGGGCAATTTCGGCAAGATGCCGGTCAAAGGACATCTGCCCACCTTTCCCTCGCCGAGCCGCCCCGGGTTTACCCCGATCTCCTTGACGTCTCCCTCTCAAGGTGCGGGACATCTCTAGAGAAGACAAGATCCTGGGAGGACAGGTCCACCTATCGTCCGATTTTTCAAGTTGAACTACGCATCGAAGTCGTACTGGAGTACATACGACGCGGCGTCGAGTGTCATCTCGTTGAGCTCAACCGGTATGCCTCCCGATGTGTACGCCGTGCGCACCACGACGATGATCGGGTTGCCCGGCGGCAGATGCAGGAGTTCCGCCTCCTGGGGCTGGGGCATGCGTGCACGTAACTCCTCGGTGAAGTGGGCCGGGAGGTAGCCCAGGTCGCCCAGACGGGCGTAGACGCCGCCGGGGCCCGTGTCGGGGAGCGTGATGGCGGTCCCCTCCACCAGGTCGGCGGGGAAGTGGGAGACGGCCAGCTGGACGGGCCTGCCGTCCACGTTGTAGCGCCTTCGCCTGATCCAGACCTCGTCGGCGTCGAGGACGCGCCCGATGTCCTCGCTCGCCGGCAGCCGTTCGATGTGGACCTCGTCCACGGTGTAAGCGCGACCCCTGGTGTCGGAGTCCCAGATCGCACGTCCCTGCCCCCACTGTTCACGGGACAGACGTCGTGACCCATGCCGTCTGATGGGTCGGAACAGCCTCACGTATACCCCCGAACCTCGCCGCGGAACAGCCAAGCCCTCATTGATCAGTACGGCCAGCGCCTGCCGTGCGGTGGCGCGCGCTATGCCGTACTCGGTCATGAGGGCGTTCTCGCCCGGTAGCCGCTCCCCATCGCGGAGTTCACCGGACAGGATCTGCGCGCGCAGCCGGTCGGCGATACGCCGGTAGATGGGGGGCTCGTGATGCACCGGGGACTCAGTCACGTTTGATCACCCTCTGTCACCAACGGGGGGTTAGCGTCTCCAGAGAACTTGCCCCGTCTTGTCCACGATCGCACAGTGAGAAAGGTTGGTCCCGAGCCGAATTTGAGCGAATCGTGCCCCTGTGGCGATCTTCAGCGGTTAGTGCAGCCCGTTACCATGGAACGGTGCAAGCCGGTATTCACCGGGCCCACCAACGCTGAGTCATTGCCGCAGCCAGGACGGCACCTGTTGTGTTCAGCAGGATGTCATCGACCGATGACACACGGTGGAGCTCCAGGCCGTATTGAAGTAACTCGACGGTAAGAGATCCGGCCGCCGCGACGGCCCCGACGATCTTCAAACGAGCCAACTTTTGAGACCTGAGGGGCAAAAGCGCGCCCAGTGCGGCGAACACCAGAAGGTTGCCTCCCACCTGCACGAACGCCGTCGAGGCGGGGTCGGTCACTACCTGTGCAAGATCGTGAAATGGGAGCAGACCGACCGCCCGGCCAGGAGTCGAGGGGTCACCCGGAGTGAGGATCATCCAGATCCACGGGGCCGTGCCGATCACCATGAAGACGTCCGCGTACGCCGTCCGCGCAGGTTCCGGGTGCTTGGAACGCTCCCGTGATCGAGTGAGCAGGTGGGCGACACCCCATCCAGCCGGAATGGTCAAGAGGGTGGCGAGGACGACATGTCCCCATAGGTCCCACGCCAGCAACATGACTGTGTCCTTTTTGGCATCCATCGGGCCGGTCGTTCCGGACACCCCATGGCACTTGCGGTCAGGGCTTAAAGCGACAAAAACCTTAGCCGTAAACAGTCACCAGAAGGTGGCCCAATGGGAAGCCAGCCATTGGTGACGCATTGGGCTGCCGAGTCAGGATATTTCTGGAGATGATGTCTCGCATGAGCATCACCCGCGCCGGCTGCGCCGCCCTCGACTCCGCCGACCCCCTTCGCGGTCTCAGAGCGGAGTTCGTCCTGCCGGAGAACACGGTCTACATGCTCGGCAACTCGCTCGGCGCGCTGCCGCGGCGCACGGCCGAGGCCGTCGCGCACACGGTGACCACCGAATGGGGCCGTGACCTGGGTCAGAGCTGGAACACCGCCGGGTGGTGGAACCTGCCCGAGGTGATCGGCGACCGGCTGGCCCAGTTGATCGGCGCGGGGCCGGGAACGGTGGTCTGCGGCGAGTCCACGTCGGTCTCGATCTTCAAAGTGATGTCGGCCGCCGTCCGGCTGCGTCCGGGCCGCCGGACCGTCGTCGTGGAGTCCGACGGATTTCCGACCGATCGGTATGCCGTGCAGGGGCTCGCGGCGGGCTTCGACCTGAACGTGCGGGATTTCGGTCCGGGTGATTCTCTCGCCGGGATCCTCGACGATGACGTCGCCGTGGTGCTGCTGTCGCACGTCGACTACCGGACCGGGGCGCTGCGCGACATGGCCGCCGACACCGCGCTCGTGCAGGCCTCCGGGGCGCTGGCGGTCTGGGACCTGTGCCACAGCGCGGGGGCGCTGCCCGTCGAGGTGGGCTCGGTCGACTTCGCGGTCGGATGTACGTACAAATATCTGAACGGCGGACCCGGCGCGCCGGCCTATCTCTACTGCGCGCCCGAGCACCTGGCCGCGGCCGAGCCGGTGCTGCGCGGCTGGCACGGCCATGCCGCGCCGTTCGCCTTCGAGCCCGACTACCGGCCCGCCGAGGGAATCCGCCGGTTCGCCGTCGGCACCCCGCCGATCCTGTCGCTGACCGCGCTGGGCGCCTCGCTGGACCTGTGGCAGAAGGTCGACATCCGCTCGGTCCGGGCCAAGAGCGTCGCGCTGACCGAGCTGTTCATCGCGCTGACCGAGCACCTCGGGCTCGACCTGGCCACCCCGCGCGACCCGTCGGGACGCGGCAGCCAGATCAGCTTCCGCCACGAGCACGGCTATCCGATCATGCGGGCGCTGATCGACCACGGGGTGCAGGGCGACTTCCGCGCCCCCGACATCATGCGCTTCGGGTTCACCCCGCTCTACCTGCGCTATGTCGATGTGTACGACGCCGCCGACACCCTCGCCGAGATCATCGGCAAGGGCATCTGGCGGGACGAGCGGTATCAGCGTCAGGTGACGGTGACGTAGTCTCCGCTACCTGGTCTTCGCTACTTGGTCTTCGCCTTGTCGGCGACGATCTCGGCGGCCAGGGCGACGCACTCGGCGCAGATCCGGCCGCCCTCGCCGTAGACCATGTGCAGGTGCGGGTTCGGCGGCTTGCGGCAGAACGAGCAGGCCGCCGCGCGCCGGACCTTGCGGGCGGAGAACGGGTGGGTGAAGTTGCGGGTGAAACGCTTGCGGGCGGCCTGCTTCGACACGCCGAGGCGGTCACCGATGGCCGTCCAGGAGGTGCCCGCGGCGCGGGCGTCGCGGACCGCCAGATCGATCAGGGCGTCGGCGTCGCGGGTCAGCTCCTGGCTCAGCTCGTTGGCCGCGGCCAGGGTTTCCAGCGGGTCAGAGGGGTTGGCCGCGCGTTTGCGTGCGCGGGCGAGTAACTCTGATGGCTCCATGTTGACAACTTTAGGTTGTCATATCTGTCAGAGCAACTTGCTGAGGCGTTTCGGCGCGACGAGCCGGTAACTCTCCTCGACCCAGTCCTGGAGCACGTCGAACGCGGGCAGGTCGGCCTCGAAGGGCACGGTCACCCAGCCCGACCGGCCCAGGCCGTAGCGGCTGGGGGCGGCGCCCGGCACGCTCAGCGCGTGGCCGTGGGCGGTGTTCAGCTTGACGCCGAACGTGGGGCGGTACTTCTCGGTCGGCTCGGTGACGCCCAGGAAGACGAAGATCTTCTTGTTCACCTTGACGACGGCGTCGCCCTCCCACGGGAAGTCCTCGAACGCCTCGGGGAGGCTGAGGGCGTACTCCCGCAGGGCCTCTCTGGTTTCTCGCCAGCTACTCATGTGCTACTCACCGGTAACTTGGGATGCGGGGCTCAGGCCCGGGTGCTGGATGGGCCTCCAGCATTGCCGCATGACCAAGCCTGTGCCAAACAAGACCACGTCCGCCTACTTCGTGCAGTCCGTCATCTCCTTCGGCCTGTCACTCGGCGCCCTCACGCTCGGGGTCGCCTACCTGCCCGTGAACCCCTGGATCCGCTCGTTCTTCGCCGTCGGCGTCTTCTACCTGGTCACCGCGTCGTTCACGCTGGCCAAGGTGATCCGCGACCGGCAGGAGGAGTCGGCCGTGGTGGCCCGGGTCGACCAGGCGAGACTCGACCGGCTCCTCGCCGAGCACGATCCGTATCAGAACTAGACATACTTGCTTTGGGCGCCGAGGACGTGAACCGGCTCGCCGGTTCTGACCATGGCGTACACGATCTTCGAGGTGTGGATCGGGATCCGGATGCATCCGTGTGAGGCCGGATATTTCGGTACCTCCGAGGATCCGTGCATGGCGATGCCGCCGTTGAAGTAGATCGAGTTGAACATCGTGCCCAGCGGGCTGGTCGTCCAGCCCGGGGCACGGGTCCCGGCCGCGTAGGTGCCCACGGGGGTGCGCGCGAAGCCGCAGTGGCCGTTGTCGCAGTAAGACCGGTTCGCGCCCGTCGAGATGTGGGTGGTCAGGTCGGGCTTTCCGTCGCGCCAGATGGTGAGCAGCTGGCGCCGGACGTCGATCTCCACCCGGTTGGTGAGCCTGGGGCGGACCAGCGGCCTCACCCGGCGCGGGTGGCGGAGCGCGCGCATCGTGTCCTGGTCGATGCGGTTGGTCATACGCAGGCCGTTGACCTTCTGGAACGCCCAGACGGCGTAGCGCGTCGTCTCGCCGTAGCGGCCGTCGTCGACGCCGGAGTCGAAGCCGAGCACCCGCAGACGCTGCTTCATCGCGCGGATCTGGGGGCTCTTCTCGCCGAACTTCATGACCTCGGGCCGGCGGTGCTCGTGCCGGTGGTGACCGGCCTGCTGGGCGTGGTGAACGTTGCCGTGGTGGCCGCCGTCGTGCCGGGCGTGCATGTTCGGATGATCGTGGTGGCCGCCGCCGTGGTGCCGGGCATGCGTGTTCCCGAGCTCGTGGTGCCGGGCGTGGTCGTTCCCGTGATCGTGGTGACCGTCGTGGCGCCTGTCGTGCATGTTCGGGTGCTCGTGATGACCCTCGTGATGCCGGGCGTGGTTGTTCGCACGGTCGTGATGACCCTCGTGGTGCCGGGCGTGCGTGTTGGGGTGCTCGTGGTGCCGGGCGTGGGCGTTCCAGCGCTCGTGGCGACCCTCGTGGTGCCTGGCGTGCTCGTTCGCCTGCTCCTCGTGACCCCGGGTGTGCATGTTCGGGTGTTCGCGTCGCGGGTCGTGGCGGCGGGTGGCGGTGCGGGTTTCGGCGTACCGGAAGTGGACCGCTCGGCGGGTGCCGCGGTCGGCGGTGTGCGGGCGGCTCACGGTGGGGCGCGCGAACTGGCCGGTGTCCGTCCGGCGGTATCCGGTGGTTTGGGCGCGCGTCACAGCAGGGCGCCGGTCCCGTGTGGTGTGGACGGTCGGGCGCCCGTGCTGCCTGTTCTCCTGAATGTGCTTGTGATGCCGATCCTTCACGGCGCGGTGGCCGTGCTCTCTATCCGCCGAATCGGCGAAGGCCGCCGACCCGGTGATCAACGCCAGCCCGAATCCGAGGCTGACGACCATATATGTCCGCATGGGGGCGAAATTCCCACGATGATCACCGGACAGACCGGACTTAGGCGATCTTGGCGGAAAGATGATCCTTTAGTAGGCGAGTGCCTTTGTCTTCGCCCCCGGAGCCAGCATCGTCTCCTGGAACTTCGGGAACGCGACCGTACGGGCGTCGCCGTCGCTGGTGTAGCGCTCGCCCGGGTTGGCCTTCAGCCAGTCGAGCCACCCCGTCGAGCAGAACTTCGCGCAGTCGCCCTTCTTGTCCATCGAGCGGATCCGTGGGATGCCCAGCGGGTCGAACGCGCTGCTGAACGGCGACTGGGCCGGCATGTATCCCGCCAGGAACACGCCGGAGTAGTTGTACTTCACTCCCTTCTCGGAGCCCTTGAGCGCCCACTCCTTGGTCGTCGGCTGGTTGCCGTAGGGGAGCGCGAAGGTGACCACCTCACCGCCGTTGAGGTCGGTGATCAGCTTGTGGCCCGCCGTGACCTCGTCGACCACGATCTTCTTCGACTTGCCCATCAGGTTGGTGTGGTCTTTGGTGTGGTTGCCGAGTTCGTAGCCGTGCTGCTTGAGCCAGGCGACGATCTGCGCCTGCTCGGACGGGCTGCTCTTGCCGAACATGTCCCGCGTCACATAGAAGGTCGCCACCGGGCGGAAGCCCGGGTTGCGCGCGGCCACCTCCTGCAGGATCGCCACCGCCGTGTCCTTCGCCGGGGTGCCGGTCCCGTCGAGGGTGACCTGCGACGGTGACGAGTCGTCGAAGGTCAGCACGACCGGGTGCTTCCCGGCCGGAATGTCGATCTTCCCGGTCACGTATTCGGCCGCCGTGACCGGCACGTAGCCTTCCTTGGCCAGTCGTTCCAGCTCGGTGCGGAACTGCTTGGGCGTACGGTCGTCCTGGGTCGCCGGGTTCTCGATGATGCGGTGATACATCAGAACCGGGATCTGACCCAGTTCGTTGGCCTTGACCGCCTTGGCGTTGGCCGCGCTCACGGGCTTGATCGCCGCCGGTTTGACGTCCACCGCCGAGGCGGGCTTCTGGTCCTGGTTGGCGCCACATGCCACACACCCGGCCAGCACGATCAATCCGACAGTCGCCGCGGCTCTCATCTGGTAGCCCCTCCGGTTCGTCACGTCATTGACACGGAGAGTGATCCCCTTTGGTGAGGACTAAGAGGGCTAAGAACTTTTAAAGTTCGCGTACAGGGCGAAATGTGGCATTCGGGATGCCGGTGGCGAGGGGGGCGAAGCGTCGCCGACCGGCATCCCGTCCGCCATCGTGAGGACGCCACCGGCCATGCCCCTGACCTGTGGCGGCGATCTCATGATGACGTCGTGATCCGCTCCTCTCCGGAGTAGACGTTCATGGACCGGCCACGGACGAACCCGAGCAGGGTCAACCCGGATTCGGCGGCGAGCTCCACCGCCAAGCTTGACGGCGCGGACACCGCCGCCAGCACCGGAACGCCCGCCATGACGGCCTTCTGGACGAGTTCGAACGAGGCCCTGCCCGACACCATGAGCGCCGTTTGCCGAAGGGGCAGCCGGCCGTCTCTCAGCGCCCACCCGACGAGCTTGTCGACCGCGTTGTGCCGCCCGACGTCCTCCCGGACGCACAGGGCCCGACCGGCCGGGGTGAACAGCCCGGCGGCGTGCAGGCCGCCGGTGCGGTCGAACACCTTCTGGGCGGTGCGCAGCCGCTCGGGCAGCTCGGCGACGACCTCCTCGGAGAAGGTGACGTCGTCGGGGGCGACGTCCCAGCGCGCGACGGTCCGGACGGCGTCGAGCGAGGCCTTGCCGCACACCCCGCACGACGAGGTCGTGTAGAAGTTGCGCTCCAGCGAGGTGGCGGGCAGGGTCACGCCCGTCGTGAGCCGCACGTCGAGCACGTTGTAGGTGTTCTGCCCGTTCTCCAGCGCGCCCGCGCAGTAGCGGATGGCCTCGATGTCGCCCGCCCCGCCGATGACGCCCTCGCTGACGAGGAACCCGGCGGCCAGGTCGAAGTCGTCGCCGGGCGTGCGCATCGTGATGGTGAGCGGCCTGCCGTTGAGCCGGATCTCCAGCGGTTCCTCGGCGGCCAGGGCGTCGACGCGGTGACTGGGCCCCGTCTCGCGCAGCCGCAGGATCCGCCGCTGGACGGTGACCCTACCCATCGGAGGCCACGTTCTGGACGTGCTGGAAACCGAACCGCCCCTTGATGCAGAGGTTGCCGTGGGTCACCGGGTTGTCATGGGGCGAGGTGACCTTGACGATCTTGTTGTCCTGGACGTGGAGGGTGAGGTTGCAGCCGACCCCGCAGTAGCTGCAGATCGTCGTGGTCTGCGTCTGGCTCTCCTGGTCCCAGGTGCCGTCGGCGCGCATGTCGAACTCGTTCTTGAACGACAGCGCGCCCGTCGGGCAGACCTCGACGCAGTTGCCGCAGAACACGCAGGCCGAGTCGGTCAGCGGGGCGTCGAACTCGGTGGAGATCGTGGCGTCGAAGCCGCGCCCGGCGACGGAGATGGCGAAGGAGTTCTGCCACTGCTCCCCGCACGCGTCGACGCACTTGTAGCAGAGGATGCACTTGCTGTAGTCACGCACGTAGAGGTCGTTGTCGACTTTCGGCGGCTCGGCGACCGTGGCGGCGTCGTCGCCGAAGCGGCCCGGATCGGCGTCGTATTCGGCGATCCACTCGGCCGCGCCCGGAGTCGTCGACAGGTCGACCGAGGAGGCGAGCAGCTCCAGGACCACCTTGCGGCTGTGGCGGGCCCGGTCGGAGTCGGTCGTGACGACCATGCCGGCCTCGGCCCTGCGGGAGCACGCCGGGGCGAGGGTGCGGGCCCCCTCGACCTCGACGACGCAGACGCGGCAGGCGTTCTTCGGGTTGAGGGTGTCGCCGTAGCAGAGGGTCGGGATGTCCTTCCCGGCCGCCTGGCACGCGTCGAGCAGGGTGTCGCCTTCCGGGACGCGCATCGCCTCGCCGTCGACGGTGATCTCGATGAGCCGCCGGGGCGGACGCAGAGGGACGCTCATGGGTTCTCCTTCGCCGTGAAGACACCGAGACGGTCGATCGCCGATTCGACGGCGTTCCAGGCGGTCTGGCCCAGACCGCAGATCGAGGCGTCGCGCATGGCCTGCCCGACCTCGCGCAGCAGCAGTAGATCGCCGTCACTACGGCGCTTGGAGAGCCGGTGGAGGGCCTCCTCCTGGCGGACCGTGCCGACCCGGCAGGGCACGCACTGCCCGCACGACTCGTCGCGGAAGAACTCGGCGATGCGCAGCAGCACACCCGGCAGCTCGACCGTGTCGTCGAGCACCAGCACGACCCCCGAGCCGAGCGTGGCCCCGGCGGCGCGGGTGCCCTCGAACGTCAGCGGGATGTCGAGCTCGTCGGCCCGGACGAAGGCCCCCGCCGCCCCGCCCAGCAGCACCGCCCGCAGCTCGCCGGTCGCGCCCCCGGCCAGCTCCAGCAGGTCGCGCAGGGTCGCGCCGAACGGCAGCTCGTAGATGCCCGGCCGCCCGACCGTGCCGGACACGCAGAACAGCTTGGTGCCCGTGGACGAGGAGGTGCCGACGGCGGCGTAGGCCGCGGCCCCCATCTCCAGGATGTGCGGGACGTTGACCAGGGTCTCGACGTTGTTGACGACCGTGGGCTTGCCGAACAGGCCCTTCTCCACCGGGAACGGGGGTTTGGTGCGGGGCTCGCCCCGGAAACCCTCGATCGAGTTGAAGATCGCGGTCTCCTCGCCGCAGATGTAGGCCCCGGCGCCGCGCCGGATCTCGATGTCGAAGGAGAACCCCTGGCCGAGGATGTCGTCGCCCAGCAGACCCCGTGACCTCGCGACGGCGATGGCGTTGTCGAGCCGCCTCAGCGCGCGGGGGTATTCGCCCCGGATGTAGAGGTAGCCGAGCGCGCAGCCGGTGGCGTAACCCGCGATCGTCATGGCCTCGATCAGGGCGAACGGGTCGCCCTCCATGACGACCCGGTCCTTGAACGTGCCCGGCTCGCTCTCGTCGGCGTTGCAGACGAGGTAATGGGGACGGTCGAGCTGACGCGCGGTCGCCTCCCACTTACGGCCGGTGGGGAAGGCCGCGCCGCCCCGCCCGACCAGCCCCGACTCCAGGACTTCCCGGATGACTCCGGTGGGGCCGAGCTCGAAGGCCCGGCGCAGGCCGGTGTAGCCTCCGGTGGCCCGGTAGTCGTCGAGACTCAGGGGGTCGACGACCCCGACGCGTCTGAGCAGAACCAGACCGGCTGGCGCGGAATGACCGGGTGACCGGCCGGAGCCCGCCGCAGCACCTGGGTCGGCAGCCGCCGCCGCAGCCGGGTCGGCGCTCGCTGCCGCACCTGGGTCGACGTCCGCCGCCGTACCCGGGTCGGCGCCCGCTGCCGCACCTGGGTCGACGTCCGCTGCCGCAGCCGGGTCCGCGCCCGCTGCCGCAGCCGGGCTCGCCGCGCCGGCCGAGACATGATCGGCCGACTGGTCAGCGGAAGCGGACTGCGGCGTGGTGTCGGTCGTGGTCTGGGGCGTGGTCTGGGGCGTGGTCTGGGGCCAGCTTTGGGGCACCGCCGCCTCGACCGGAGGTTCCTCCGTGACGTCGGGCCACGCTTGACCGACCGAGCATGGCCCGTAGACGGCATTGGCGGGGGGATCGCCTGCTTCGATCGCCAGGGCGGCCGGGGCGCGCTCGCACAGCCCCAGGCAGGGGCTCGGCTGCCACGAGACGCCGGGAGGGCCGAAGCGCTCCTCGACGTCGCGGCGGATCGCCTCGGCGCCCTTGGCCGCGCAGGCCAGGTCGGTGCAGACATGGAGCATCCGGGGCGGGCGCGGCTTGACGGAGAACAGCGAGTAGAAGGTCGCCACCGAGTAGGCCTCGGCCGGGGGGACGGTCAGGCGGCGGCAGATGTAGTCGAGCGCGCCCTCGCTGATCCAGCCGACCCGGTCGTTGACCGCGTGGAGGGCGGGCAGCAGCAGGTCGCGCCGGTCGCGTGCGGCCCGGGGGGCCTGGGCGGCGAAGCGCAGGTCGAACTCGGTGCGGTCGCCGCCGTCCCAGGCGGAGGAGGGCGCTCCGAGGAGCGCGTTGACGGCGGCGCGCTCCTCGGCGGTCAGTTCGGCGTCGCGGAACCGGAGATCCATGCGCCGGTCACCCGGCCTTCGCGGGCACGAGCCGGTCGATGCGCACCGCGGCGGCCTTGAACTCCGCGGTCCCCGCGATCGGGCAGGTCGCCTCGATCGTCAGGGCGTTGGTGTCGACCTCGTCGGGGAAGTGCATCGTCATGAACACCAGGCCCGGCCGCAGGGCCGGGTCGATCCAGACGGGGGCCACGACCGTGCCCCGCCGTGAGCTGATGCGGACCTCCTCGCCGGCGCTCACGCCGAGCCGCTCGGCGTCTTCGGGGGAGAGCTCGATGGTCTCGCCGCGCCGCAGCGGGGAGGCGAAGCCGGAGCTCTGCACCCCCGTGTTGTAGGAGTCGAGACGGCGGCCGGTGGTGAGGCGGAACGGGTATTCGTCGTCGAGCAGGTCGACCGGCGGCGAATGGCGCAGGATCGCGAACGGCGCCGGACGGCCGCGCTTCTCCGGATCGGTCTCCCACAGGCGGCCGTGGAGATAGGACGGTTCGAGACTGTCGGTCGAGGGGCACGGCCACTGGATGCCCTGGTGCTCCTCCAGCCGGTCGTAGGTCATGCCGAAGTGGGCGGGGGAGACGGCGCGCAGTTCGTCCCAGACCTGCTCGGAGGACTCGTAGGCCCAGTCGTGGCCGAGCCGGCGGGCCAGCTTGCACAGGATCCAGATGTCGTCGCGGGCCTCACCCGGCGGCACCAGCGCGGCGCGCACCCGCTGGACGCGGCGCTCGCTGTTGGTGAAGGTGCCGTCGGACTCGCACCACGCCGCCCCGGCGGGCAGCACCACGTCGGCCATCTGGGCCGTCTTGGTCAGGAAGATGTCCTGGACGACGAGGTGGTCGAGCATGCTGAGCCGCTTGACGCAGCTCAGCGAGTCGGCCTCGGACTGGACCGGGTTCTCGCCGATCAGGTAGCAGGTGGTGACCTCGCCCTCTGCCATGCCTTCGAGCATCTCGGTCAGGTTCCGCCCGTAGCGGGGCTGGATCGGGGCCTGCCAGGCCGACTCGAAGCGGGCTCGGATCGCGGGGTCGAGGATGTCCTGAAAACCGGGGAGGCGGTTGGGGATGGCGCCCATGTCGCCGCCGCCCTGCACGTTGTTCTGGCCGCGCAGCGGTGACAGGCCCGAGCCGTAGCGGCCGACGTGGCCGGTCAGCAGGGACAGGTTGATGAGGGCGCGCACGTTGTCGGTGGCGTTGTGGTGTTCGGTGATGCCGAGGGTCCAGACCATCTGGGCGCGGTCGGCGCGGGCGAAGGCGTGGGCCATCTCGCGGATCGCGTCGGCGGGCACGCCGGTGACCTGCTCGGCGGCCGACAGGGTCCACGGTTCGACGCTGGCGGCGAACTCGGCGAAGCCCTCGGTGGCGCGCTCGATGAAGGTCGTGTTGTGGAGCCCGGCGTGGATGATCTCGCGCGCCACGGCGTGGGCGAGCGGGATGTCGGTGCCGACGTTGAGCCCGAGCCAGCGGTCGGCCCACTGGGCCGTGCCGGTCCGGCGGGGGTCGACGGCGAACATCCTGGCGCCCTTGCGGATGCCCTTGAGGACGTGCTGGAAGAAGATCGGGTGGGCGTTGCGGGCCGCCGAGCCCCACATGAGGATCACGTCGGCGTCTTCGACCTCCTGGTAGGAGGAGGTGCCGCCGCCGCTGCCGAACACGGCCGACAGCCCCGCGACGCTGGGCGCGTGGCAGGTGCGGTTGCACGAGTCGACGTTGTTGGTGCCGATGACCACACGGGTGAACTTCTGGCCGATGTAGTTCATCTCGTTGGTCGATCGGGCGCACGACAACATGGCGAAGGCGTCGGGCCCGTGGGCCGCCACGTTGCGCCGGAACCCCTCGGCCGCACGGTCGAGCGCCTCTTCCCAGGTCGCCCGGCGTAACACCCCGTCTTCGCGCACCAGGGGATGGGTCAGCCGGTCGTAGTGTTCGGCCTTTCTCTTCTTCATGCCCTCACCGTTCTCCCAGGCAGATTCCACAACGTATTCTGTATGCAGACTACGGTATTCGAGCTCATGCCGCGCCAACAAGCCGGGCCTGGGTGTCGAGCAGGTCGGTGACGGCGTGGATCGCGCGGAGGGTGGGGACGGGGGTGCCGGTCAGATCGGCGAGTTCGACCACCGCCGCCAGCAGCACGTCGAGTTCGAGCGGCTTGCCCTTCTCCAGGTCCTGGAGTGTGGAGGTCTTGTGTTCGCCGGCCTTCTCGGCCCCGGCGAGCCGCCGCTCGATGGAGATGTGGGGGTTGCAGCCGACCGCCCGGGCCACCGCGACGGTCTCTTCCATCATGGTCCTGACCAGCTCGCGGGCGCCGTCGTGGCGGCAGATGCCCGCCATCGTGGCCCGCGCGAGGGCGCTGATGGGGTTGAAGGCGACGTTGCCCATCAGCTTCACCCAGATGTCCTGGCGCAGATCGGCTTCGACCGGGCACTTGAGGTCGCCGGCGACCATCGCGTCGCCGAACTCGACGCACCGGGCGCTCCGTTCGCCGCTGGGCTCGCCGATGGAGAAACGGGTGCCTTCGAGGTGGCGGATCACGCCGGGAGCCTCGATCTCGGTGGCGGCGTAGACGACGCAGCCGATGGCGCGCTCCAGCGGGAGGGCCTCGGTGACCGAGCCGCCGGGGTCGACGCTCTCGATGCGGTAGCCGTCGTAGGGGCCGCCGAGCCGGTGGAAGTACCACCATGGGATGCCGTTCTGGGCGGCGATGAGGCTGGTGGAGCCGTGGAGCATCGGCGCGACCAGCTGACCGGCCGCGGCGTAGGAGTTGGCTTTCAGGCCGAGGAAGACGTGGTCGACCGGGCCGACCTCGCGGGGTTCGTCGGTGACGTGCGGGTGGGCGGTGAAGTCACCGCGTGGGCTGAGCACGCGCACGCCTGACTCACGCATGGCCGCGAGATGCTCCCCGCGGGCGATGAGATGGACCTCGACGCCGGCGCGATGCAGGGCGGCCCCCACATACGCGCCGATGGCGCCGGCGCCAAGAACAGCGACCTTCACACTAGCTCCGTTCTCGCGTCGACAGTGCATTCGGTATACGGTATGGCAGCAGCGTCGTCAAGGAGGTCAACCCATGACCGTGCTCTCCCGCGCCCGCCCCGGACCCGCGGTCGGCCACGCCGACCTGCCCTGGGACCGGGCGCGCCGACTCGCGGCGGCGGCCACGCTGCCGCTGCCCGAGGCCGATGTGCCTCTCTCCTCCGCCCACGGCCGCCGGCTGGCGGCGCCGCTCCGCGCGCTCGTGGCGCTGCCGGGCGTCGACGTCTCGGCGATGGACGGCTACGCGGTCGGCGGCCCCGGTCCGTGGCTCGTCGTCGGCGACGTGGCGGCCGGGGGCGCGCCGTTCCCCCGGCGTCTCGGTCCCGGCGAGGCCGTGGAGATCGCCACGGGGGCGCCGGTGCCTGAGGGGGCCGTGTGCGTGGTGCCGTACGAGAAGACCGAACAGAGCGGGCTGTCGATCAGTGGTCACTGTGAGCCGGGCCGGCACATCAGGCGGCGGGGGGAGAACGTGTCCGAGGGCACGGTCGTGCTGACCTCCGGGACCGTGGTCACGCCTGTCGTGCTCGGGCTGGCCGCCTCGCTCGGCCACGACACGCTGCGGGTGCGGCCGCGGCCCTCCGTGTCGGTGCTGATCACCGGTGACGAGGTGGTGGGCTCAGGGGTGCCGGGGCCGGGGCTGGTGCGCGACGCCGTGGGGCCGATGCTGCCCCCGCTGATCGCCTCGGCCGACGGGAGGGCGCTGCCGCCCCGGCGGCTGGCCGACGGCGCCGACCCGCTGGAGGCCGCGATCCGTGACTCGGAGGGCGACGTCGTCGTGGTCTGCGGCGCGTCGTCGAAGGGACCGGCCGACCACCTGCGCGGGGTGCTCGGGCGGCTCGGCGCGGCGGTCCTGGTCGACGGCGTCGCGGTGCGGCCCGGCCATCCGCAGGCCCTCGCCCGGCTGCCGGGAGGGCGGCTGGTCGTCGGGCTGCCCGGCAATCCGTTCGCCGCGCTGGCGGCGGCGCTCACGCTGCTGGCGCCGGTGCTGCGCGCGCTCAACGGGCGGCCCGAACCCGAAGGAGAGCTCAGCGCCGTCGCCGGGCCGGTGCGCGGTCATCCGCGCGACACCCGCCTGGTGCCCGTGTGGAGATCGGCCCGGGGCGCCACCCCCGTGGGTCATGACCAGCCCGGATCCCTGCGCGGAGCGGCGATCGCCGACGCCCTGGCGGTCGTTCCCCCGGGCTGGGCCGGCGAGCCCGTCGAGTTGCTCGACCTCCCGGCCCGGTAACCGGTTCGAAATCTTGTAACCCGCCGGAAAGGTATGGACATCCTCGGAGCCCGGGGGTAACCATAATCCTCATACGGTATGCAGTATGGCGTAGACGCAATTCAGAACGTTCTGACAGAACGTCTTTGAGAGGACGGCCCTGATGACGGAACCAGCCCCGGACCAGATCTCCGGCGGTCACCTGGTCGCGAAGGCGCTCAAGGCGGAGGGGATCGACGTGATCTTCACCCTCTGCGGCGGCCACATCATCGACATCTACGACGGCTGTGTCGACGAGGGCATCGACGTGATCGACGTGCGTCACGAACAGGTCGCCGCCCACGCGGCCGACGGCTACGCGCGCATCACCGGCAAGCCGGGCTGCGCCGTGGTGACCGCGGGCCCCGGCACCACCGACGCGGTGACGGGTGTGGCCAACGCCTTCCGCGCCGAGAGCCCGATGTTGCTGATCGGCGGCCAGGGCGCGCTGAGCCAGCACAAGATGGGCTCACTGCAGGACCTGCCCCACGTCGACATGATGACGCCGATCACGAAGTTCGCCGCGACCGTCCCGTCCACCGAGCGGGTCGCCGACATCGTGTCGATGGCGTTCCGCGAGTGCTACAACGGCGCGCCCGGCCCGTCGTTCCTGGAGATCCCGCGCGACGTGCTCGACGCCAGCGTGCCGGTCGAGAAGGCCCGCATCCCCGAGGCCGGCCGCTACCGCGCCTCCACCCGTCAGGCCGGCGACCCCGACGCGATCGAGCGGCTGGCCGACCTGCTCGTCCACTCCGAGAAGCCCTGCGTGCTCCTCGGCAGCCAGGTCTGGACGACCCGGGGCACCGACGCCGCGATCGACTTCGTCCGCGCCCTCAACGTGCCCGCCTACATGAACGGCAGCGGCCGGGGCACGCTGCCGCCCGGCGACCCCCACCACTTCCAGCTCTCGCGGCGCTACGCCTTCAACGAGGCCGACCTGATCATCATCGTCGGCACCCCCTTCGACTTCCGCATGGGCTACGGCAAGCGGCTGTCCCGCGACGCGACGGTCGTCCAGATCGACCTCGACTACCGCACGGTCGGCAAGAACCGCGACATCGACCTCGGCATCGTCGGCGACGCCGGGCTCATCCTCGCCTCCGCCGCCCAGGCCGCCTCCGGCCGGGTCGACACCGGCGCCGCCCGGCGCAAGGAGTGGATCGAGGAGCTGCGCGCGGTCGAGACCCAGGCCTTCGAGAAGCGGCTCCCGCGCCAGCTCTCGGCCGCCCAGCCGATCGACCCCTACCGGCTGGTCCACGAGATCAACGAGTTCATCACCGAGGACACCATCTACATCGGCGACGGCGGCGACATCGTCACCTTCTCCGGCCAGGTCGTGCAGCCCAAGTCGCCCGGCCACTGGATGGACCCCGGGCCTCTCGGCACCCTCGGCGTCGGCGTCGCGTTCGCGATGGCGGCCAAATACGCCGAGCCCGACAAGGAGGTGCTGTGCCTGTTCGGCGACGGCGCCTTCTCCCTCACCGGGTGGGACTTCGAGACGATGGTCCGCTTCGACCTGCCGTTCATCGGCGTCATCGGCAACAACTCGTCGATGAACCAGATCCGCTACGGCCAGGCCGCCAAATACGGGAACGACCGCGGCCGCGTCGGCAACACCCTCGGCGACGTCCGCTACGACGAGTTCGCCCGCCTGCTCGGCGGCCACGGCGAGGAGGTCCGCGACCCCGCCGACATCCGCCCGGCCCTGGAGCGCGCCCGCGAGTCGGGCAAGCCCGCGCTCATCAACGTGTGGGTCGACCCGGACGTCTACGCCCCGGGAACCATGAACCAGACGATGTACAAGTAGGGAGCGCGGCATGCCCAAGGCCTTGGAGGGCGTCCGCGTCCTCGACATGACCCATGTGCAGTCGGGCCCGTCGGCCACGCAGCTGCTCGCGTGGCTCGGCGCCGACGTCGTCAAGCTGGAGGCGCCCACCGGCGACATCACCCGCAGCCAGCTGCGCGACGTGCCGGGCGTCGACAGCCTCTACTTCACGATGCTCAACTGCAACAAGCGCAGCATCACGCTGAACATGAAGAGCGAGCGCGGCAAGGAGCTGTTCGTCAAGCTCGTCCAGGAGTCCGACGTCCTGGTGGAGAACTTCGGTCCCGGCGCGGTCGACCGCATGGGCTTCCCGTGGGAGCGGCTCCAGGAGCTCAACCCCCGCCTGATCTACGCCTCCATCAAGGGCTTCGGCACCGGCAGATACGCCAAGTTCAAGGCCTACGAGGTGATCGCCCAGGCGATGGGCGGCTCGATGGCGACGACCGGGTTAGAAGAGGGCCCGCCGCTGGCCACCGGCGCGCAGATCGGCGACTCCGGCACCGGCGTCCACGCCGTGGCCGGCATCCTGGCCGCGCTCTACCAGCGCGAGTCCAGCGGCCAGGGGCAGCGGGTGCAGGTCGCCATGCAGCACGCCGTGCTGAACCTCTGCCGGGTCAAGCTGCGCGACCAGCAGCGCCTGGCCCACGGGCCGCTGCGCGAATACCCCAACCGGACCTTCGGCACCGAGGTGCCGCGCTCCGGCAACGCCTCGGGCGGCGGCCAGCCCGGCTGGGCGGTCAGGTGCGCGCCCGGCGGGCCCAACGACTACATCTACGTCATCGTCCAGCCCGTCGGCTGGAAGCCCGTCTCCGAGATCATCGGCCGCCCCGAGCTCGCCGACGACCCCGAGTGGGCCACCCCCGAGGCGCGGCTGACCAAGCTCGACAAGATGTTCCAGCTCATCGAGGAATGGTCGAGCCAGCACGACAAATGGACGGTCCTCGACCGGCTCAACGCGGCCAACGTGCCCTGCGGGCCGATCCTGTCCACCGCCGAGCTCATCGACGACGAGTCGCTACGCGCCGAGGGCGCGGTCGTCACCGTCCCCCACCCGGCGCGCGGGGAGTTCACGACGGTCGGCAGCCCCCTCCAGCTCTCCGACTCCCCGGTCGACATCACCACGCCGCCGCTGCTCGGAGAGCACAACCACGAGATCTACACCCGGCTCGGCGTCACGCCCGACGAGCTGGCCGAGCTGAAGACGAACGGAGTGATCTGACATGTCGGCAGAGGTTCGCGAGATCCTCGACAAGGCGCGCGCCGAAGGGCGCACCGCGCTGACCGCCCCCGAGGGCAAGCGCGTCTGCGACGCCTACGGGATCGCCACCCCCGGAGAGGGGCTGGCCACCTCGGCCGACGACGCGGTCACGCTGGCCACCTCGATCGGCTTCCCGGTGGTGCTGAAGATCGTCTCCCCGGACATCCTGCACAAGACCGAGGCCGGCGGCGTCCTGGTGGGCGTCGACTCGGCCGAGGCCGTCCGCGCCGGCTACGAGAAGATCCTGGCCAGCGCCCACGCCTACGACGCCGGAGCCGTCATCGACGGCGTCCAGGTGCAGCAGATGGTCGGCGGCGGCCACGAAGTGATCATCGGCGCGGTGACCGACCCCACCTTCGGCAAGGTGGTCGCGTTCGGCCTCGGCGGAACGTTGGTCGAAGTGTTAAAGGATGTGACCTTTCGGCTCGCCCCCCTAACAGTGCATGATTCCCTGGCGATGCTGGACGACATCAAGGCGGCCGAAGTGCTGCGTGGGGCCCGCGGAGCCGCACCGGCCGACCGGGCGGCTCTGTCGGCCATGATCGAACGCGTCGGCGCGCTGGTCGCCGACTTCCCCGAGATCGCCGAGGTCGATCTCAACCCCGTCTTCGCCTCCGCCGACGGTGCCGTGGCAGCTGACGTGCGCATCATCCTCTCCGCCGAGGCGCCGGTGGAGACCCCGCGCATCCCGCGCGAGGAGATCCTCGCCAAGATGAACCGCATCTTCCATCCCCGGGCCGTCGCCGTCATCGGCGCCTCCGGCGAGACCGGCAAGATCGGCAACTCGGTCATGCGCAACCTGATCAACGGCGGCTACCGGGGCAACATCTACCCGATCAACCCGAAGTCGGCGGAGATCCTCGGGTTACCCGCCTACCGGAGCATCGCCGACGTGCCCGGCGAGATCGACGTCGCGGTCTTCGCCATCCCGGCCGCGTTCGTGCCCGCCGCCCTGGAGGCCGCCGGCGAGAAGGGCGTCGCCGGGGCCATCATGATCCCCTCGGGCTTCGCCGAGACCGGCGACGTCGAGGGCCAGCAGGCGATCGTCGAGATCGCCCGCAAACACGGCGTGCGCATGCTCGGGCCCAACATCTACGGCTACTACTACACGCCCGAGAACCTCTGCGCGACCTTCTGCACCCCCTATGACGTGCGCGGAAGCGTCGCGCTGACCTCCCAGAGCGGCGGCATCGGGATGGCGATCCTGGGCTTCAGCCGCACCACCCGCATGGGGGTCTCCGCCATCGTCGGGGTCGGCAACAAGGCCGACGTCGACGAAGACGACCTCCTCACCTTCTTCGAGCAGGACGACAACACCAACTGCGTCGCCATGCACCTCGAAGACCTCAAAGACGGCCGCGGCTTCGTCGAGGCCGTCCAGCGGGTCGTCACGAAGAAGCCGGTGATCGTGCTCAAGGCGGGCCGGACCGCCATGGGGGCACGGGCCGCCGGATCCCACACCGGCGCGCTGGCCGGTGACGACAAGGTCTACGACGACATCCTCCGGCAGGCCGGTGTCGTCCGCGCACCGGGCCTCAACGACATGCTGGAATACGCCCGCTCCCTGCCGATCATGCCGACCCCCCAGGGGGAGAACGTCGTGATCATCACCGGTGCGGGCGGCTCCGGCGTGCTCCTCTCCGACGCCTGCGTCGACAACGGGCTGACCCTCATGGAGATCCCGCCCGACCTCGACGAGGCGTTCCGCGCCTACATCCCGCCGTTCGGAGCGGCGGGCAACCCGATCGACATCACGGGCGGCGAACCGCCGTCCACCTACGAGAACACCCTCAGGCTGGGCCTCACCGACCCCCGGATCCACGCGCTCGTGCTCGGTTACTGGCACACCATCGTCACCCCCCCGATGGTCTTCGCCGAACTGGTCGCCCGGGTCGTGGCCGAGGAGAGGGCGAAGGGCAACCACAAGCCGGTCGTCGCCTCACTGGCCGGTGACACCGAGGTCGAAGAGGCCTGCGACTACCTCTTCGACCACGGCGTGGTCGCCTACCCCTACACCACGGAGAAGCCCGTCGCCGTGCTCGGCGCGAAATACCGCTGGGCCAGGGCGGCGGGTCTCATGCCCGGCTGACGCACCACCCGCACACACCGCGGCGGCCCGCCGCACCTGAGCACGGCGGGCCGGCGCACGACGCTCCGGTGACCAGGGCCGGAGACCCAAGAGGGGGGCGAATCGGGGACAGGCGGGACCAATCAACTCCCGAGGAGGTCCATACGTGGACACGTCAAGTACACCGGCGACCGAACCCACGGCTGCCGCCGCAGGTCAAGAAGAGAAAGTGTGGCGGGCGGGCAAACTCGAGCCGATGCCCATCCGCACCCTGCCCGACGCGCCCCCGTCGGTGCACATCCTCGGGCCCACCGTGTTCCTCGTCGCGCTCGGCGTGGGCATGGGCGAGTCCTACATGTGGCCGCGGCTGGTCCTGCTGTTCGGGCCGGAGATCCGCTGGCTGTTCCTCGTCGGCGTGACCCTGCAGGCCGTCGTCATGCTGGAGATGGCCCGCTACGCCATGGCGACCGGCGAGAGCATCTTCTTCGGCGCGGCCCGCGTCTTCAAGCCGCTGATGTGGTTCTTCTTCGTCGTCGCCATAGCCGTCTACATCTGGCCCGGCCACCTGTCGGCGGGCGCGGCGGCGTTCGAGGAGATCACCGGCATCCCATGGACGGTGACCGCGGTATGCGGCCTGCTCCTGGTGGGGGTGGTCTTCAGCCTCGCCAAGGTGATCTACAGCCTGCTGGAGACCCTGCTGTCGATCCTGATCGGCGCCCTGGTCATCGGCACCGCCATCGTCGCCGCGATGGTCGGCACCTGGAACGACGTCGTCAGCACCGTCACGGGCATGTTCGCCATCGGCTACATCCCCGACGGGGCCATGACGGCCGCCTGGTTCCCGGTGATCGTGGGGTCGATCGCGTTCGCGGGTCCGTCCGGGATGCAGCAGATGTGGTACACCCTCCACCTGCGCGACTCCGGGGCCGGCATGGGCGCGCACATCCCGCAGATCCGCGGCCTGCGCCACGCCGGCGAGGAAGAGGCCATGCCCTCGCGGGGCTTCATGTTCGACACCGACAACCCCGAGGAGATGAAGAAGTGGCGCGGCTGGCGCCGCTGGGTCACCTTCGACGCGCTCCTGCTCTTCTGGGGCGTCACCATGCTCGTCACCATCTCGTTCACGGTGATCGCGCAGGCGGCGACCCGGCAGACGCCGGGCATCCGGGAGATCATCGCCAACGGCGAGCGTGAGGCGGCCCTGTCGGCCATGGCCGACTCGTTCGCCTCGGCGGGCAGTTCGGTCCTGGGCGTCATCTTCCTCGGCTTCATCTCGCTCATCGGCCTCAACGCGACCCTCGGCCTGTTCGACTCGTTCTCGCGCGGCCAGGCCGACATGACCTACCACTTTGTGAGGGGCGCCAAGAAGATGCGCATGTCGCATCTCTACGCGGCCTTCCTGTGGGGCGTCATCGCCTTCGGCATCCTGATCCTGCTGTTCGGCCCGGCCGACGGACCGAGCGGCATCCTCGACACGCTGGCGTTCCTGTCGACGTTCGCCATGGGCGCCTACTGCGTGACGTTGCTGCTGGTCAACAACCGCATGCTGCCGAAACCGATCCGCCCCAAGTGGTGGTCGAACCTGATCATCGGCTTCGGCGCCGTGTTCTACCTCGGCATGCTCCTCTACAGCCTGTTCGCCTACGGCGTCGTGGTCGGCTGACATGGCGCCCGGCCGACCCTCCATCCGGCACGCCGCGGAGCTCGCCCTCCCCGGCGTCGCGATCGGAGCCGTCGGCGGCGCCATGGCCGGCGGGCTGACCCTCATCACGGGTCAGCCCGCCGGTTGGGCCGCCGTCGCGGCGCTCACGCTCGCCCTCCCGCTGGCCCTGTTCGGCGGCGTCTTCAGCACGCTGTGCGGACTCGGCGGCCCCTTCCGCCCCGGCCTGTTCGCCCCCGCAGGGCTGTTCTGGCTGGTCGCCTTCCCGCTCTCCCGGCTGATTCAGCAGGTCAGCACCGGTCTCATCCTCGATGGCCAGGTCGTCCTCGCGGGCGGCGTGGCCGGATTCCTCGCCTACCAGGCGCTGGTCAGCCTCGGTTTCGCCATCGGATTCGTCTGGCTGCACGAACGGCTCATGCCCCATTGGCTGATCCGGTTAGCAGGGCACAACCCCGTGGCGCGTACCCTGCTTCAGCGCTATGTCGAGCACGCCGAAGCCCTCAACCACCACCGTCGTAGCCGGAAGGCGCGTGGAAAGGGTCCGACAAAAGGAGTCCGATGAACCTTCCCGCCTGGGTATGGCTTGCCACGATCGCGGGATTCGCCCTGGTGCTCGCGTTCGACTTCTGGCTGGTCGCACGCAACCCCCATGAACCCTCCTTCCGCGAATGCGTCGGCTGGGTCGTCTTCTACGTGGGCCTGGCCGCCGTGTTCGGAGTCGGCCTCTGGATCCTGTGGGGCGGTGACCACGGCGGGGAGTTCTTCGCCGGATGGATCACCGAATACTCGCTGAGCGTCGACAACCTCTTCGTCTTCCTGATCATCATGAGCCGCTTCCAGGTGCCGCGGCAGTACCGCCAGAAGGTCCTGCTGATCGGCATCATCATCGCCCTGGTCATGCGCGGCGCGTTCATCGCCGCCGGGGCCGGCGCGATCACCCGGTTCGACTGGCTCTTCTACATTTTCGGCGCCTTCCTGATCTACACGGCGTGGAAGCTCATCGGCCACGAGGAGGAAGAGGCCGAGTTCTCCGAGAACATCGCCCTGCGCACGGTCCGCCGCGTCCTGCCCTCGACGGACAAATACCAGGGCGCCCGGATGACGGCCCGCATCAACGGCCGCCGCGTGGTGACCCCGATGCTGATCGTCATGGTGGCCATCGGCACCACCGACCTGCTGTTCGCCCTCGACTCGATCCCCGCCATCTTCGGCCTGACCCGCGAGCCCTACATCGTGTTCACCGCCAACGCGTTCGCGCTGATGGGCCTGCGGCAACTGTTCTTCCTGATCGGCGGCCTGCTCGACCGTCTCGTCTACCTGAGCAAGGGCCTGTCGGTGGTGCTCGCCTTCATCGGCGTGAAACTGATCATGGAAGCCCTCCACCACGACGGCGTCTCGTGGGCCCCCGAGGTCCCGATCTCGGTCAGCCTGGGCGTCATCCTCGGCACCTTGATCGTCACCACCATCGCAAGCCTGATCAAGACCCGCATGGACGACCGCCGCGCCGCCTCCTCGCCCCCGCCCGCCCCGAAAGACGACGCGGGCGAGGAGGGCCGCCCGAAGGCCGACATCGACAGCTGACCCCTTCTGTCGCCGGCCTCCGCGGGATTGCCCGTCCTGCGGAGGCCTGGTGGTATCGGGTGCATGCTCCGACCTGACGCGGTGCGGCTCGGGCGGGAGGCCGCTCACAGGTTGGCCTTGCTGGGCCGGTGTGAGATCCGCCCGGGCCTGACCGATGCCGAGTTCGACCAGATCGAAACGACGTTTGGTTTCACGTTCGCCGACGATCATCGCGCCTTCCTCGCGGCAGGGCTGCCGATCAATGGGACGCGGCCCGAGGAGGGTGCGGTCCGGAAGCGGCCTTGGCCCGACTGGCGTGACGGAGACGAAGACGAGCTCCGCTCGCGCCTGACGTGGCCGAGCGAGGGCATCCTGTTCGCGGTGGAGGACGGTGCCTGGCCGGCCTCGTGGGGAACCCGGCCCGAAGATGGGACCGCTGCAGCTGAGGTGGCGGCGCAACGTCTCGCCACTGCACCGAGGCTCGTGCCGGTCTACGGTCACCGGTTCCTGCCTGCGGGACGGGGCACCTACGGCGGTCAGGTGCTGTCGATCTGGGGCGACGACATCATCGGTTATGGACGAGATCTCCCAGCATGGGTGCGCAATGAGTTCCGGCCGAACCGCGAGGAAGCGAGTGCTTGGGAGCGGGGCGTGCCCATTCCGTTCTGGGACGAGTTCATATAGGCCGCATGAGCACCGCCGACCAGCAAGGATGGCACCCGGATCGACCAAGCCGTCTCCGCCCTGGCTAATCCGAGACTGGCCGGCCCAGCCGGCGATGTCAGTTCGCCGAACTTAGCCTCCGCTCCAGCAGACGGCCTACCAGGCGAGCTTCAGCAGAAAGTCTACCGGGCGGGTCTCGGTACAGGGACTGCCGGGCGGATCTCAGCAGCGGGGCTGCCGGGCGGGCCTCGGTACAGGGACTGCCGGGCGGGCCGCAGCAGCGGGTCTACCGGGCGGGTCTCAGTACAGGGACTGCCGGGCGAATCTCAGCAGTGGGGTTGCCGGGCGGGTCTCGGTACAGGGACTGCCGGGCGGGCCTCAGCAGAGGGGCTGCCGGGGGTCTCAGTAGAGGCCTACCGGGCGCCCAGCAGACTACGCAGCAGAGGTCATGCAGGCGGTTTCACCCACGCTGGGCGGCTGCTCTGCGTCCTTGCTCATTACAGTCGCGACTTAGTTAGGCCGATGAGGGAAGCTGAATTGGCACGTCAGCCCTCTCCCTCAGGTGTCGGCTCGGTTCACCGGTCCTGGCTTGGCCGGATGAGGTCCCCGCTGAGCATCACGGGCACGCGATGCCCAATGTCGGCGGCTGCTGAGCGGTGGCGCCCGACGTTTGGGCATGCCGCCACGATGACGTCGGACCCTGGTGCTGGAGTGCACGCGAGTCCGACGCCGGGTGGCAGCGGGGGGTCAGCGCTGTTCGGCCTTGACGGGCTCGGTGGCCCACCGGCTGACGTGGCTTTCGACGCCATCGGCGGAACGCGCCTTGCGCAGTGCGGTGGCGAGGCCCAGCCCGATCGGGCGGCCGTCGGCCGAGGCGCCCAGCGGGCCCTCGAAGGCGCGGAGCTTCTCGAAGAACGACTTCATGCGAATACACCTCCTTCGGGGACTGTCTCAACTACCCGGGACGGTCCCGGGGAATCCAGGGGCGCCGACTGCTGGATGTCGGCTGGTCATGCGGGTTCAAGATGTTCGGTATGAGGCGCAAGCTTCCGGTTTCAAGCGGCTGGATGGTTCATCAGCCTGTTCGGTAACCGGAATCGATGGCCGCTGACATCGGGCATGTGAGGCCGGGTGGTGAGGCCGGGTGGTGAGGCCGGGTGGTGAGGCCGGGTGGTGAGGCCGGGTGGTGAGGCCGGGTGGTGAGGCCGGGTGGTGAGATCTGTTGTGGGTGCATCCGGTGCAGGTGAAACGGGGTGACATCGGGCTCTTGTCCAGAGCTCTGTGGCAAGTTTCCAGAAGCGGAACCTTGTCCGAGTTTCCCGCTAAAGCATTAGGTCTGCGTTTCAGGAGTGGAAACATCTCGGTGATCCTGGAGCCTCCTTGGTGCCTTGCTGGATTTGCTTGCCCTTTGCGGCGTCGAAGATGGGCAATCAGCCGTATCGTCAGGCACTGATTACGAGCAGTGACGATTTAACCTCGGCTGCTACTCACCCTTTACTGCTGGTTATTGCGACCGAGACGCCGGTTTCCTCCGCACCACGTCTCAGTAGATGTCCGAGCGGCAGTCATGTGGCGGATGGGTGCCGCCCTTTGTCGTTCGGTCTTTGTTATCTGAGACCTGACGCTCCTGCGGCGCAATGAGTGCCGAAGAGATTCAGTGGGGCAGCGTTCTCTGAAGCGCGGCCCTGGGTGCCACCTGGTCCGTCAAGCGTCGTCTCCGCGGACCTGATGTCTCGGGCTGTCAGCTGCCAAGTGAGCCAGCCGGCCGTCAGTCCTTGAAACCGGTGCTGGAACGGATATGCCGGGTCCGATCGAGCGTGATTTCTAGATCGGTGTCCCAGGAGCCCGCTTGGCAGCGGGGCTCGGATATCTGTCCCAGTGCGAGTGTCCGTCTCGAAGCACGATGCTTGAACTGCTCGCCGCAAGGCGAGTCGGTTTCGCGCGTGCATCGGCTTGGAGCTTGTCCGAAAGGCCAGGCTGCTTCTGCCCGTGAAAGCTGTCCCCTCGGCTCATCAGGCGGGGAAAGGTGCTCTACCGGGCGACCATTCTTTCCTCCTCCGGACTGGCTCGCTGAGCACCGGTTCAGCTGGATACCGCGCGCGGCCGGCGGCGGCGGATGGGGGCCGGGGGCTCCACTTCCGGGTGCTGGGCGCGGGACTCCAGGTAGGACTGGCGGGTGTGTTCGGTGTGGCGGCGCATGATGTCGGCGGCGACGTCCTCCTCGCCCGCCTCGATCGCGTCGATCAGGGCGGCGTGCTCCTCCCACGAGGCCTTGCCCCGGTGGCGAGCCACGGGGGTGTGGTACCAGCGGACCCGGCGGGCGACCTGGGAGGTCAGGTCGGCCAGGACGCGGTTGCCCGACATGTTGACCACTGCCGTGTGGAGCTCGCTGTTGGCGGCGACGGCGGCGTCGACGTCGTCGGCCACGCAGGCTTCCAGGCCGCGCAGGCAGATGTCGCGCAGCGTGGAGACACCGCTCTTGTCGGGGTTGCGGGCGGCGAGGCGGGCCGATTCCGCTTCCAGGAGGGTGCGGACGGCGAGGAGCTGGTCGGCTTCCTCGACCGTGGGGGAATGGACGTAGGCGCCGTGGCCGGGACGCAGATCGACCCAGCCCTCGCCGCTCAGCAACTGGAGAGCCTCCCTGACCGGCTGGCGGGAGACGCCGAGGTTGTCGGCAAGCTCGTTTTCGACAAGGTGCTGACCCGGCTTCAGGCTGCCGATGATGATGAGCTCGAGGATCCTCTCCAACACGCTCTCCCGCAGGGTTGTGGGACGAACGATCTTCGCGGTGGAGCCCTGGTTGGCCAGCATCGGGTTTCTCAACTCCTGGAAACGACCACTAAGTGTTTGTCGTCGACTGCCTACAGCATACATTCCTGGCATTCTTACCGACCGTGACATCGCTCACATCGGCCTGCCCATTTCCCCGGCCCTTACCGCTGAACGCCCCTCACAACGACGGCGCGGGCAGCGTCGCGGGTACTCCCGGGCGACGCAAAGTGGCGCAGAGTAGGGCGGTGGCGGCGGCGATGATCGTCGCGGCCACGAAGACGGGGGTGCCCGCGCTGCCGGGCAGGGCGGGCAGGGCCAGGAGCGCCAGGCCTACTCCGGCCGGGCCCGCGACGGCCTTGGCGGTGTAGACGAGGCCGTGGATCCCGTGGACGCGGTCCTCGCCGAAGTACTCCCGCACCAGCGCGGCGATGAGCGGATAGATGGCGCCTCCGCCCAGACCGGCGGGGACAGCGGCCACCACCGCGGCCGTGTCGGCGGCGGCCACCGCGGCCGCCGCGGCGAGCAGGCCCTGGGCCACTGCCAGCAGGGTCAGCGCCGCGGCGAGGACCCGCACCCGGCCGAAGCGTTCCGCCAGTGGGACCGCCGTCGAGCGGCCCAATCCGGTGAGGGTCAGCAGGACGGCCAGGGCGAGCCACAACGGCTCAGGGCCGAGGAAGGCCAGGGCGATCACGTCGAAGATCGCGACGGCGCCCGCGCCGACGAGGATCACGGTCAGCACCACCAGCGTGGGGGTGCGGGCGGCCTCGGCCAGGGAGAACTGTCGGGCGGCCCGGGGCTGCCGGTGCAGGACCCGGCGGTCGAGGGCCCACGCGCGCGGGTCGATCTCCGGGGGCCACCAGTTGGCGGGGGGCGTGCGGAGGACCGCCGCGGCCCAGGCGATCGCGGCCAGGCCCAAACCGGCCATGACGGGCCATAAGCGCAGGTCGAGGACCAGTGGAATGGCGCTGCACGAATAAGCGCCGGTGACGAGGGCGACGCGCACCCCCGGCCGTTCGGGATGCCAGCGGGCGAGGGTCTCGGTGCAGGCGGCGTACACGAGCCCTGCTCCGGTGCCGCCCAGCAGGCCGTAGCCGATCAGCAGAGGACCGCTGGGGACGGCCAGCGACGGGATGGCGAGCGCGCACAGCAGGGCGCCGAGCCACAGGGCGACGCGGACGCCGACGACCCCGCGCGACAGAAGGCGGGTGGCGGGCAGCGCGACGGCGGCCTGGCACGTCAGCCAGACCGCCAGGGGGAGCAGAACCTCGGCGGCGGAGAGGCCGTGGGCACGGGCGATCGACGGGGCGACGGCGGCATAGCCGTATTGCATCGGGCCGACCGCCGCCATGGCGGCCATGGCGGGCCAGAGCATCGCTGACCTGGGACGACCGGTGAGCTCTGGGGCTGGTGGGCCCACGCGATAGAGACGCCCGCGCCAGTCTCTCACTTCCAAAGTATCCTGCATACCGTATGGAATATCCCAGGACACCGACTCCTGTCGAGAGGCCTTTACGAGGCTCGTTCCATACGGTATACCGTCTACAAGATGCGTTGAGGGAGGCCCTGTGGACCTGTTCGAGCACCAGGCGAAGGAGCTGTTCGCGCGCTACGGCGTTCCCGTCCCCGAGGGGGCGGTGGCGGCGACGCCCGAGGAGGCGCGCGCCATAGCCGCCGAGCTGGCCGGGCCGGTCGTGGTCAAGGCCCAGGTGAAGACGGGCGGTCGCGGCAAGGCCGGCGGCATCAAGCCCGCTCCCGGCCCGGCCGCGGCGGAGGACGCCGCCCGCGCGATCCTCGGGATGGACATCAAGGGTCACCTGACCCGTAGTGTCCTGGTCGAGGTGGCCGACGTCCCGGCCGAGGAGTACTACGCGGCCTTCCTCGTCGACCGCGCGGCCGGGACCTTCCTGGCGATGTGCTCGGCCTCGGGCGGCATGGAGATCGAGGAGCTGGCCGCCACCGATCCCGGCGCGCTGGTCAGGGTGCCGATCGATCCGCTGCGCGGGGTCGACCACGAGACGGCGTCGTTCATCGTGACCGAGGCCGGGCTGCCCTCCGACGTCGCCGGTGAGGCGGCCGGCATCCTCGTCGGTTTATGGAAGGTGATGGCGGGCGAAGACGCCGTGCTGGTGGAGGTCAACCCGCTGGCCCGGACCGCCGACGGCCGCGTGCTCGCCCTCGACGGCAAGGTGACGCTCGATGAGAACGCCGGCTATCGGCACGACCGGCCCGCCGAAGCGGCCACGGGCGGCGACGACCTGGAGAGCCGGGCCAAGGGCAAGGGGCTCAACTACGTCAAGCTCGACGGCTCCGTCGGCGTGATCGGCAACGGCGCGGGGCTCGTCATGAGCACCCTCGACGTCGTCGCGCAGGCCGGCGCCAGGCCCGCGAACTTCCTCGACATCGGCGGCGGCGCCTCCGCCCAGGTCATGGCCGACGGGCTCGGCGTCATCCTGTCCGACCCCGACGTGAAATCGGTGCTGGTCAACGTGTTCGGCGGGATCACCGCCTGCGATGCGGTGGCCGACGGCATCGTGGCCGCCCTCGCCACCCTCGGCGAGCAGGGTGCGACCCACCCGATCGTGGTGCGGCTCGACGGCAACAACGCCGAGGCGGGCCGCCGGATCCTCGATCAGGCGGCACACCCCGCCGTCCGGCAGGTCCCGACCATGGACGGCGCCGCCGAAGAGGCGGCCAGGCTGGCCAACGCGGCCGCGTGAGGAGAACCCCAGAATGTCGATCTTCCTGAGCAAGGACAGCCGTGTCGTCGTGCAGGGCATGACCGGCGCCGAGGGCGGCAGGCACACCGCCCGCATGGTCGCGGCGGGCACCAATGTCGTGGCCGGGGTGACCCCGGGCAAAGGCGGCCAGGTCCACCAGGGCATCCCGGTGTTCTCGTCGGTCGCCGAGGCGATGGACTCGACCGGCGCCGACGTCTCCGTGGTGTTCGTGCCGCCCCGGTTCACCAAGGGCGCGGTCCTGGAGGCGGTCGACGCCGGGATCGGGCTGTGTGTGGTGATCACCGAGGGCGTGCCCGTGCACGACAGTCTTGAGTTCCTGACCGTGGCCAGGCAGGGCACGACCCGGGTCATCGGGCCCAACTGCCCCGGGCTGATCTCGCCCGGCGCCGCCAACGCGGGGATCATCCCGGCCGACATCACCGCTCCCGGGCGCATCGGCCTGGTGTCCAAATCGGGCACTCTCACCTATCAGCTGATGTACGAGCTCCGGGACATCGGGTTCTCCACAGCTGTGGGAATCGGCGGCGACCCCGTCATCGGCACCACCCACATCGACTGCCTCCGGGCGTTCCAGGACGATCCCGACACCGACGCCATCGTCATGATCGGCGAGATCGGCGGCGACGCCGAGGAACGGGCCGCCGCCTTCATCGAGAAACACGTCACCAAGCCGGTCGTCGCCTACGTCGCCGGGTTCACCGCGCCCGAGGGCAAGACCATGGGCCACGCGGGCGCGATCATCTCCGGATCGGCCGGCACCGCCCAGGCCAAGAAGGAGGCACTGGAGAAGGTCGGCGTCAGCGTCGGCCGCACGCCCAGCGAGACGGCCCGCCTGATGCGGGCGTTGCTGGAGGCGGCGTGAACGGGCTCCGGTTCGACGTCAACCTGTCGATCCTGTTCACCGAGCTGCCGCTGCTGGAGCGGTTCGAGGCGGCGGCCAAAGCGGGGTTCGACGCGGTCGAGCTGTGGTGGCCCTTCGACGGTCCGCAGCCGTCCGAGCCGGAGCTCGACCGGCTGCGGACGGCCATCGGCGACGCCGGGGTGCGGCTCGTCGGGCTCAATTTCGACGCCGGTGACATGGCCGGGGGCGACCGGGGGCTGGTCTCCTCGCCGGGCGGGTCGGCGCGGTTCCGGGCCAACGTCGAGGTCGCGGCGGGGCTGGCCGAGTCGCTCGGCTGCCGGCGGCTGAACGCGCTCTACGGCAACGCCGAGCCCGACGTGGCTCCGGAGGTCCATCGGGCGATCGCGGTGGAGAACCTGCTCCACGCCGCCGAGGTCGCCGACCAGGCGGGGGCGATGGTGCTGGTCGAGGCGCTCAACTCCCACGAGAGCCCCCGCTATCCGATCGTGTCGTCCGAGGAGGCGTTCCGGCTGCTCGACCAGGTCGGCGTGGCCAACGTCGGGTTCCTCGCCGACCTCTACCACCTTCACCGCATGGGAGAGGACGTCCTCGAACTGATCGACCGCCGGTGGGAGCGGTTCGGTCACGTGCAGATCGCCGACGATCCGGGGCGGGGGCAGCCGGGCACCGGCTCGATGCCCTATGACCGCGTCTTCGAGCGGCTGGCCGCCACCGGCTACGACGGTCACGTGGGCCTGGAATACCGTCCGGTCGGCCCGAGCGCCGACAGCTTCGCCTGGAGGAACGGATGAACATCGGCTTCATCGGGCTCGGCATCATGGGCACGCCCATGGCCGCCAACCTCGTCCGGGCCGGGCACACCGTGGTCGGCCACGACGTCAGCGCCGCCCGGCTCGACGAACTGGCCGAGCTCGGCGGCAAGGCTGCGGCGAGCCTGGGCGAGGCGGTCGCGCAGGCCCACGTGGTGATCACCATGCTGCCCGACTCGCCGCAGGTCGAAGAGGTGGTCTTCGGCGAGGGCGGCGTCCTCGACCACGCCCCGGCCGGGCTGCTCCTCATCGACATGAGCACGATCAAGCCCGAGACGTCCCGGCGGGTGGCGCAGGCGGCGGCGGTGAAGGGCGTCCACGCCATCGACGCGCCGGTCAGCGGCGGGGAGAAGGGCGCCATCGACGGCACGTTATCGATCATGATCGGCGGGCGGGCCGAAGACGTCGAGTCGGCCCGGGAGATCCTCCGGGTGCTCGGCACCACGATCGTCCACGTCGGGCCCGCCGGGGCGGGGCAGACCGTCAAGGCGGCCAACCAGCTCGTCGTCGGCGGCACCTATGCCCTGATCGCCGAGGCGATCGTGCTGCTGGAGGCGTCCGGGGTCGACCCGAAGGGGGGCCTCGACGTGCTCGCGGGAGGTCTGGCCGGGTCGCGGATCCTGGAGCTCAAGCGCCATTCCATGGTCGAGCGCAACTTCCAGCCGGGCTTCCGCGTCGACCTGCACCACAAGGACATGGGCATCGCCACCGCCGCCGCCCGCGAGGCCGGGATCGCGCTCCCCATGACCGCCCTGGTCGCCCAGCTCATCGCGGCGGCCAAGGCCCAGGGCCACGGCTCCCTCGACCACTCCGCCCTGCTGAAAGTGATCGAAAGGATCAATTCGTGAAGCGGATCCCCTGCATGGAGGCGGCGGTCGCGGTGATGGAGAGCGAAGGCGTCGACACCGTCTTCGGCATCCCCGGCGCGGCGATCCTGCCGCTCTACGCGGCTCTGCAGCACAGCTCGATCAGGCACATCACCGTCCGCCACGAAGAGGGCGGCACCCACGCCGCCGACGGCTGGGCCCGCGTCACCGGGAACGTCGGCGTCTGCATCGGCACCTCCGGGCCGGCCGGCACCAACATGATCACCGGGCTCTACACGGCGATGGCCGACTCGATCCCGATGATCTGCATCACCGGCCAGGCCCAGAAGGGCAAGCTCCACCAGGAGTCGTTCCAGGCGGTCGACATCGTCGAGATCGCCAAGCCGGTGACCAAGTGGGCGGTGCAGCTCAAGGAGCCCGCGCAGGCCGCCTGGGTCTTCCGCGAGGCGTTCCGCGTCGCCCGGTCGGGGCGGCCGGGGCCGGTGCTCATCGACCTGCCGATCGACGTCCAGCGCGGGACCTGCCTCTACGACCCCGAGCTCGACGCGCCGCTGCCGGTCGACGTGCCGCAGCCCCTGCCGAAGGCCGTCGCGGCGGCGGTCGACATGCTGTCGGCCGCCGAGCGCCCGCTGATCCTGGCGGGCGGCGGCGTCGTCATCGCCGACGCCTCGACCGAGCTGCGGGAACTGGCCGAACACCTCCAGGTGCCGGTGCAGGTCACGCTGATGGGCAAAGGCGCGTTCCCCGAAGACCATCCGCTGTTCGCCGGCATGGCGGGCATCCAGACCCAGACCCGGTGGGGCAACGCGGCGTTCCTCGAAAGCGACCTGGTCCTGGCCGTCGGCGCGCGCTTCGGCGACCGGCACACCGGCGACCTCGACGTCTACCGCAAGGGCCGCCAGTTCATCCACGTCGACATCGAGCCGACCCAGATCGGCCGGGTCTTCGAGCCCGACCTCGGGGTCGTCGGGCACGCCCGGCCGACGCTGGCGGCGCTGGCCGCCGAGGCGCGCGGTCGCGGCCCGGCCAGGCGCGCGTCGGGGTGGGCCCACCGGGTCGGCGAACTGCGGCGCACGCTGCCGCGCCGCGACGACTTCGACGACGTGCCGATCAAGCCGCCGCGCGTCTACCGCGAGATCAACGAGTTCTACGGCCCCGACACGACCTTCGTGACCGCCATCGGGCTCTACCAGATCTGGTCGGGCCAGTTCCAGAAGACCTATCTGCCGCGGCGCTACCTCGTCTGCGGCCAGGCCGGGCCGCTGGGCTGGGAGGTGCCGGCGGCGATGGGGGTGAAGTGCGCCTATCCCGAGCGTGAGGTCGTGGTGGTCGTCGGCGACTACTCCTTCCAGTTCCTGATGGAGGAGGTCGCGGTCGCCGCGCAATACCAGATCCCGTTCGTCATCGTCATGGTCAACAACGAGTGCCTGGGGCTGATCCGGCAGGCCGAGATCCCCTACGACATGAACTTCGCCGTCGACCTCCACTACGGCGAAGGCGGCATCGACCACGTCAAGGCCATGGAGGCCTTCGGCTGCCCGGCCCGCCGGGTCGAGGAGCCCGGCGACATCCGGCCCGCCCTCGAATGGGCCACCGCCGAGGCCCACCGGTCACGGCTCCCGGTGCTGGTCGAGGTCATGGTCGAACGCGAGGCCAACGCCGCCATGGGTCCGTCGCTCGACGCCATCAAGGAGTTCGAGCCGCTGCCCGTGCTGGCCGACGACATCGACTGGTCCGACTGAGGAGACGACGACATGCCGCCCACGCTCCAGCCCGGCGCCCGCCGGTCCGACTGAGAGGACGACAGCCATGCCGCTCATGCTCAAGCCGGGCACGGCCTGGTCCGACGCCTACGGCCGCTGTGTCGAGACCGCCCCCGAGGCGTTCAACGACGACCGCGTCCTCAACCACTGGGGAGGCATCTGGCACCGCGACGGGCGCACCACCCCCGCCGTCACCCCCGTCGACGGCACGTCCATCGCCGGTCCGCCCCGACTCGACCGGTCGGCGGCGGCGCGGGCCGTCCACGCGGCGGTCGACGAACACCGGCGCTGGCGGCACACCCCCGTGGCCGAGCGCGCCGCGCGGGTGTCGGCCGCGCTCGACGCGATGGAGGCCCACCGCGACCTGCTGGCGCTGCTGCTGGTCTGGGAGATCGGCAAACCTTGGAAGCTCGCGACCGCCGACGTCGACCGCTGCATCGAGGGCGTGCGCTGGTATGCCGGTGAGATCGCCCGGATGACCGACGGCCGCGTCCCCCTGGCCGGTCCGGTCTCCAACATCGCGAGCTGGAACTATCCGATGAGCGTGCTCATGCACGCCATGCTGGTCCAGGTCCTGGCGGGCAACGGGGCCATCGCCAAGACCCCGACCGACGGCGGCCTGTCCTGCCTGACCCTGGCGACCGCGCTCGCCGCCCGCGAGGGTCTTCCGCTGACCCTCGTGTCGGGGAGCGGGGCGGAGCTGTCGCGGGTGCTGGTGCGCGGCCAGGAGATCGGCTGCGTGTCCTTCGTCGGCGGGCGCGACACCGGCGGCCAGGTGGCCACCTCGCTCGCCGACCTCGGGCGGCGGCACATCCTCGAACAGGAGGGCCTCAACTGCTGGGGGGTCTGGGACTACAGCGACTGGGCCACCCTGACCGGGCAGATCCGCAAGACCTACGACTACGCCAAACAGCGCTGCACGGCCTACCCGCGGTTCGTCGTGCAGCGGTCAGCGTTCGGCGAGTTCCTGGCCGCCTATCTGCCGGCGGTCCAGGGCGTCCGGTTCGGGCACCCTCTCGCGGTGGAGTCGGCCGGCGATCCGCTGCCGGAGCTCGACTTCGGCCCACTGATCAACAACGCGAAGGTGAAAGACCTGACCGACCAGGTCGACGAGGCGGTGTCCAAGGGCGGCGTGCCACTGTTCCGGGGAGCGCTGGATGACGGGCGATTCCTGCCCGGGCAGGACATCTCGGCCTACATGGCCCCGGTGGCGATCCTCACGCCGCCCCGCTCGTCGCCGCTGTTCCACGCCGAACCGTTCGGGCCCGTCGACACGGTGGTGCTCGTCGACACCGAGGCCGAACTGCTGGCCGCGATGAACGCCAGCAACGGGGCACTGGTGGCGACCATCTCGTGCGACGACACCCGGACCGCCGCCCGGCTGGCCGGCGAGGTGCGGGCCTTCAAGGTCGGGCACAACGCGCCTCGGTCGCGGGGGGACAGAGAGGAGCTGTTCGGCGGGTTCGGCGGGTCGTGGCGGGGGGCGTTCGTGGGCGGTGAACTGCTGGTCCGCGCGGTGACACAAGGGCCGGCGGACGAACGACTGCCGGGGAACTTCGGGAACCAGACCCTCTTACCGGCGTAAGAGCCGCGGCCTGGCGGCGTCCAACGGCTCGGGCCGACCCACTGCCAGGCCGCGCCACGCGCTTCTCGGCAATGCCCAGCTCTTGGTGAACGCCGGGTCCAGCGCGCGGCGCTTCACGGGTGCTTCGTCCTCGGCCACCGCTTCGCTGGGGGTGGTCCGTGCGCAGGCCTCGTGCGGCTCGCCGCCCGATTTCAAACGCTTCTCCGTTACGGCTCCGCCTGATCTGCGCCTCCCGCCGCTCGGGGCGCGGCCAGTGGGCGGCGGCAACCGGCCGTTTCGGTTCGCGCCGTTTCGAGCCATGAGGGGGCACATCTTTTGGATCTGTCGAGGGGCCCGGCGAACAGGGGCGTGGATCCGCCCCTGGTTCGCTCCGCTGAAGGTCGGCTCAAGTGGTTCTTGGCGCTTGAGCTTCCTTGGCTCATCTGAGTTGGCTGGTCAGAAGCCCATCGGGTTCTCGGGGATGTCGGCCTTGGCGTAGATCTGGTGGGTCACGCCGTTCTTGAAGACCTTCAGGTCGACCAGTTCGAGGCCCAGGCGCTCGCCGCCGTCCCAGAGCTGCTTCTTGCCCTCGCCCACGATGATCGGGTGGACCAGCAGGCGCAGCTCGTCGAGCAGGCCGTGGCGCAGGAGCCACATCACCAGCGTGCCGCTGCCGGTGATCGAGATGTCCTTGCCCTCGGACGCCTTCAGCTCGCGGATCCCCGCCTCCACGTCGCCGGAGATGATCGACGAGTCGGCCCAGGTCGTCTCGGTCAGGGTGGTGGAGACGACGTACTTCTGGACGTTGTTGATGAAGCTGGAGAAGGGCACCTCCGGGCCCTGGCTGGGCCAGTAGCTCTGGAAGTCGGTGAAGGTCTTGCGGCCGAACAGGACCGCGTCGGCGTTGGCGACGGTGCTCTCGACCGCTTCGCCCATCTCGTCGCTGAAGTAGGGGAAGTGCCACTGGTCGGGGGCCTCGACGACGCCGTCGAGGGAGACGAACAGGCCCGAGATGATCTTGCGCATTTCTGCTCCTTGGTGTCGTTCTGCGTCGCGTTCTCCTGAAGCCTCTCACCGACAACTTTTTTTGTCAAGAAAGTCCGAGTGTTCGGCTGCGAGTGGGTGTTAGCGTCCGCGTCATGCGGGCGTTCCGGACCTATCTGGTCATCCGGGCGGTCGCCGGGTTCGCCATGGCCTGCGCGTTCACCCTCCAGCTCGTCTACCAGGCCCAGACGGCGGGGCTCGGGCCGCTGCAGCTCGTCCTCGTCGGGACGGTTCTCGAGGTCGTGATCTTCGCGGCGCAGGTGCCGACGGGGGTGCTGGCCGATCTGCACAGCCGCAAGTGGTCGGTGGTCGTCGGGTATGTGCTGATCGGTTCCTCGACCCTCGCGCAGGGGCTGGTGCCGACGTTTCCCGTCATCCTCGCCGCCTCGGCTCTCATGGGGGTCGGCTACACCTGTGTCGAGGGGGCCGAGGAGGCCTGGGTCGCGGGGGAGCTCGACGACGGCGCGGGGCGGGCGTTCACGCGGGGCGCCCAGGTCACCCAGGGCGGCACCGTCGTCGGGATCGTCGTCTCGGTTCTGCTCGCCTCGGTGCATCTTCGGGTGCCGCTGCTCGTGGGGGGCGGGGCGATGGTGTACTGGCCGGGGGTCTTGCCCTCGGTATGCGGGAGTCGCCTTTCGAGAAGGTCAGTGCGCCTCGGGAGCACCTCTCGGCCTCGGTCAGGGCGGTGCGGAAGCGGCCGGCGCTGTGGTTCCTCATGGGGGCGGTGGCCTGTTCGGCGGTCGCGTCCGAGGGGATCGACCGGCTCACCCAGCTTCACTTCACCCAGGCGTTCGGCACGCCGTTCGTCTGGTTCGGGGCCATCTCGATCGGGGCGATGGTGGCGGCCATCCTGCTGACGCAGGTCACCGACGGGACCGGGATGCGCGGACTCGCGGTCCTGCAGGTCGGGGCGGCGGTGTCGGCGTTCGTGCTGGCTGCTTCCGGGTGGTTCTGGCCGGCGGCGGTCGCCTCCGTCCTGCTGAGCGCCGTCCGGGACGCGGCGCGGCCGACGATGATCACGTGGATCACCGAGCGGACCGAGCCGGGGAGCCGGGCCACCGTGTTCTCCTTCCTCGGGCAGGTCGACGCCGCCGGTGAGATGGCCGGCGGGCCGCCGCTCGGGCTCACGGCGGAGCGTTACGGGATCCGGGTCGCGCTGGGCGCGGCGGCGGGGGCGCTGGCGGGCGGCGTGCCGCTGCTGGGTCTCGCGGCGAGTAAGAGCGAGAGCGCTTCGGTGCGACAGGCCGCGACTGAGTAGCGCCCAGATGCGATTGCTTTTCCCGCGTTCACCGGTCCTTTTCGGCGGGAACAATTCGGATCATGGCCACGGTTGAGCCCCATCACATACGTGATTTGCTTGAGTCCGACATTCCCGGTGCCACGCTGGTGCTGGACGAAGATCGGATCCGCGTCGTCGCCGAAGCCCACGTTCACCATGCCACTGTCGTGGTGGCCAGGGCGACGCTGGTCGACAAGCTCGACGCCGGGGGCATGTCCCTTGAGCAGCTCACCGACGACCATCTCCGGCATATGGCGTCGGCGCTCAACAACATGGTGCAGAAACCCAACGTTTAGCCTCGCTGCCGTCATTCGCCCTTTTCGGGTGATTTACTCTCGGTTGCCACACTCCAGCCGTGAAGATCGTGCGGCTCGCCAACTTCGTCACGGCAACCTCTGGTGGGCTGCGTACCGCACTGGCCGAGCTCGGGGCGGGATACGCCGCCTCGGGGCATGAGCCGTTCCTCGTCGTCCCGGGGCCGATCGCCTCGGTCCGGGAGTCGGAGTCGGGGCTGGTCATCACTCTTCCCGGGCGCATCGTGCCGGGGACCGGCGGCTATCACGTCATCACCGCGCGCGGGGCCGTCCGGCGCGTGCTCGAACAGATCAGGCCCGACCGGATCGAGGTGTCCGACCGGTCGACGCTGCGGTGGACCGGGCGCTGGGCGCGCGAGCGCGGGATCGGGTCGGTCATGGTCTCGCACGAGAGCCTGGCCGCGCTGCTGCCGCCGCTCGCCGATCCGCTGAACAGGGCCACCGCGCGGTCGTACGACACCGTCGTCTGCACGACCAACTGGGCCGCCGCCGAGTTCCGGCGGATCGGGGCGCCGAACGTCACCCATGTTCCGCTCGGGGTGGACCTCGACCGGTTCACCCCCGGCAACTTCGATCAGGCCGTGCGAGACCGGCTGGCCCGCGCCGACGAGGTGCTGCTGGTCGTCTGCTCGCGGCTGTCGATCGAGAAGAGACCCCACCGGGCCATCGACGCCCTCGCGGAGCTGCGGCGCCGCGGGGTGAACGCGGTGCTCGCGGTGGCGGGCGAGGGACCGTTGCGGGCCCGGCTGGAACGCCGGGCGGAAGGCCTGCCGGTCCGGTTCCTCGGCCACCTCACCGATCGGGCCGGTCTTGCCGCTCTGCTGGCGACCGCCGACATCGCCATCGCCCCGGGCCCCGCCGAGACGTTCGGCCTGGCCGCCCTGGAGGCGCTCGCCTCCGGGACCCCGGTGGTGGCGGACCGGCGCAGCGCTCTCGGGGAGGTCATCGGCCCGGCGGGGAGATGCGTCTTCGGTCATCCCGGGGCGTACGCCGACGCGGTGGAGGACCTGTTGCGCCGGGACGACCGCCGGGATCTGGCGCGCCTGCGCGCCGAACGATTCAGCTGGGCCGCCTCGGTGGCCGGATTCCTGAAGGTGCACTCGACATGAGGGTCGCCGTCATCTCCGAATCGTTCCTGCCCCAGGTCAACGGGGTGACGAACTCAGTCTGCCGCCTGCTCGACCACCTCGCCGCCAACGGCCACGAGGCGCTCGTCATGGCACCCGACCCCGGTCCGGCCAGCTACGCGGGGTTCCCCGTCGTGGCGACCCCGGCCCTGGCCCTGCCCTTCTACCGTGATTTCCGCGCCGGCCTGCCGAGCCGGTTGGTGCTGCGCACGTTGCAGCGGTTCCGGCCGGACATCATCCATCTGGCGTCCCCGGCGGTGCTCGGGGCGTCCGGGATCCGGGCGGCGAGCCGCCTCGGCATCCCCGTCGTCGCGGTGTTCCAGACCGATCTGGTGGGGTTCGCCCGCCAGTACGGCCTGCGCGCCGCCGGCCCCTTCATCTGGCGCCGCCTGCGCGCCATCCACGAGAAGGCGGCCCGCACGCTGGCCCCGTCGAGCGCGACGCTCAACGAGCTGCGCGCCAACGGCATCCCGCGCCTGGCCCGCTGGGGCCGGGGCGTCGACCTGACCGGTTTCCACCCCGGCCGCCGCTCCGAGGCTCTGCGCGCGGAACTGGCGCCGGACGGCGAGGTCATCGTCGGGTACGTCGGCCGGGTCGCCGCCGACAAGCGGGTGCACCTGCTGGCCGGGGTCGCCGACATCCCGGGCGTCAGGCTCGTGGTGGTCGGCGACGGACCGGCGAAGGAGGCGCTCGGCAAGCTGATCCCGCGCGCCGTCTTCACGGGTCTCAAGACCGGCTCCGAGCTGCACGAACTGGTCGCCTCGTTCGACGTATTCGTGCACCCGGGCGGCAACGAGACCTTCTCGCAGGCCGTTCAGGAGGCCCTGGCCTCGGGGGTTCCGGTGGTCGCGGCGGCGGCGGGCGGACCGCTGGATCTGGTGCGCGACGGTCGTACCGGACTGCTCTATCCGGCCCACGACCGCGCCGCGATGCGCGACGCGGTCGAGGAACTGGCCGCCGACCCGGAGAGGCGGCGGCAGATGGCGGAGGCGGCCCGCGCGTCGGTCGAGGACCGCACCTGGAACGCCGTCTGCTCCGAACTCATCACCCACTACCGGGAGGTGCTGCTCGAAACGGGCGCACGCCACGATCTAGTGTTGACGGATGGCCAAGGGTGAGGAACGTGACGGCGTCGAGCTGACCAACCTCGACGTCCAGCTGTTCGACGGCGCTGAGGCGACCAAGCGCGACCTGATCGACTACCTCGACGCCGTCTCGGCGCGGATGCTGCCCGGCCTGCGTGACCGGCCGCTGTCGGTCATGCGGGTCAGGCCGGGCCAGCCGCCCTTCATGCAGAAGAACCTGCCCAAATACGCCCCCGACTGGATCCGGACCGAGGCGATCTGGGCGGAGGCGTCCAAGCGCGAGGTGCGCTATCCGGTCTGCGACGACAGGCGCACCCTGCTGTGGTTCGGCAACCAGCGCGCGGTCGAGTACCACGCGCAGCTCTACCGCTCGGCCGACGACGTGCACCAGACCCACCTGGTCCTGGACCTCGACCCGCCGGAGGGCGCGGGTTTCGACGTGGTGGTCAAAGCCGCATTTCTTGTACGCCAGGCGCTCGCCGACACCAAGCTCGAAGCCGCGGTGAAGACGAGCGGGTCGAAGGGCGTCCACATCCTGGTGCCCCTGGCCGACGCGCTCCCCTTCGAGGACGTGGCCGCCGCCACCCGCGCGCTGGCCGTCCGGGCCGAGAAGCTGGGGCCCGAGATCGCGACGACGGCGTTCATCCGCGAGGACCGCGAGGGAAAGGTGTTCCTCGACTCGACCCGCGCGGGCGGCGCGACCATCGTCGCGGCCTACTCACCCCGGATCCGACCGCGCGTCCCGGTCTCCACCCCCGTGGCCTGGGACGATCTGGAGTCGATCACCCCCGCCGACTTCACGATCAAGACGCCGCTCCCCGACGAGGACCTGTGGGCGGCGCTGATGCCCAAGCCGCAGACGCTGCCCGCCGACCTGATCGACCACGGCCACACGATCCCGGTGGCCCGGGTGCAGGCCATGCACGAGGGCAAACGCCGCGCAAAAGCCCGCCGGGAAGGGTAGTCGCGGACCCCACCCGCCCGGGGTGTGGCCATCCTCCCGCCCCCTGCCGACGTTTCCGCCGGCCACGCCACCGCCTGTGGAAAACCGCTCAGTCGGCGAGCCAGTGGCCGTGGAAGCCGCGCGGCACGCGTCGGGGCAGGTGGACCGAGGCCACGTGGGCGAGGTCGGCGGCGTCGAGAACGAGGAGGTCCGAGCCGTGGTCGGTGAAGACGAGGGAGACGAGCCAGCCGTCGTCCTCGGCGGTTCCCCGGGGGACGAAGACGGCCTCGCCCGGACCTTTCGCCTCGTGGACCTTGGTGACGCCGGAGGCGAGGTCGTACTTGACGATCTCGTCGCCGCCCGCCGCGTAGATGTAGCGGCCGGGCAGGCCCGTGTGGCCGTCGTTGACGGTCGGGAACTCGACGGTACGGTCGTCGAGCTCCTCCTCCCTCGCGGTGGTGCCGCTGATGGTCCAGCGGTGGAGGCGTGAGCCGATCACCTCGTGGGCCGGGTCGGGGGCGCCGCTGATGTGGCCCCACATGCCGGTGAAGGTGCCCGGCGAGTAGCGGACGGCGTCGATCACGATGTTCCCCGCGGCGTCCTCGCGGGCGTTGCCGACGTGGAAGACGTAGCAGGGGTCGACGTCGACCCAGGTCACCGGGCCGCCCGACTTGCGCATGTAGCCGATGCGGGCGCCATAGGCGTCGTCCCAGCGGTAGGGCATGCCGGAGTCCTGGAAGGCCAGGTCGAGGTCGAAGACGACGGGCAGGTCGAGCCAGACGACATAGTTCTCGGTGATGGCGAAGTCGTGCATCATGGTCGGCCCCTTGACCGGGATCTCCCGGCTTTCGACCAGGACGCCGTCCTTCGTCAGGCGGTGGTAGGTGAGGTAGGGCGCGAAGAAGCCGTAGCCGAAGAAGAACAGGTCGCCGGTGATCGGGTCTTCCTTCGGGTGGGCGGTCATCGCCGTGGTGAGCCGGCCGCCGAAGTCGACGGGCCCGATGGTGTCGAGCTCGGGGCTCATCTCGTAGGGGAGGCCGGCCTCGACGAGGGCGTAGATGCGGCCGTCGTGGCGGATCACGTTGGTGTTCGCCGGGACGGCCGCCAGGTCGAGTCTGCCCTGGTCGTCGATGTACCGGCCGTCGCGGGTCCGCACCCAGCGGTTGCGGTACCACTCCGCGCGGCCGTCGCGGAGGCGGACGCCGTGGATCATGCCCGCGCCGGTGAACCAGTGGCCCGGGTCCTGGCCCGGGAGGGGGTTGGGGCCGTTGCGGAAGTAGCGGCCGGTCAGCTCGGGCGGCAGGGCGCCGGTGACGGGCAGGTCGAACGCCTCGATCTCGTCGGGGACGGGGGCGAGTTGGCCGTCCAGGTAGCTCTTCGTCATGGCGCGCTCCTCTGACATTCCATCAGTGACATGTCGAAAGTAGACCTTCCAATCCTGACATGTCAACGCATACAGGTAGAGTGCCGTCCATGAGCCTGCGCCACGCCCTGCTCGGGCTGCTCTCCGAGGGTCCGGCCAGCGGCTACGACCTGCTGAAACTCTTCGACAACTCGCTCGCCAACGTGTGGCCCGCGACGCAGAGCCAGCTCTACGGCGAACTCGGCCGCCTCGCCGACGCCGGGCTGATCACGGTGCAGTCGGAGGGGGCGCGGGGGCGCAAGGAGTACGCCGTCACCGACGCCGGGCGAGCGGAACTGCGCCACTGGATGCTGGAGGTGAAGCCGACCTGGATCCAGCGCTACGACATGCTGCTGCGGGTCTTCTTCTTCGGCCAGATCTCCACCGACGACGCCATCGCCTACCTGCGCGAACAGCAGCGCACCGGCGCGGAGGCGGTCGACCACCTGACGGAGGTCGGCCAGATGATCGCCGACTACGACGACGACTTCACCGTCTACGGACGGGTCGCCCTGGAATGGGGCCTCCGCTTCAACCGGCTCCACCAGGAGTGGGCCGAATGGGCCATCCAGGAGGTCAAGGCCCACGACCGCAGCTCAAGCGCGGACCCCTGCAAGCCGTCAGATGAGCATGGTGCGTAGCCGGTCTCTGGCCGGTCCTCGTAGACGGGAGAGCCAGCGGGTCAGGACCGTTTTGCCGAAGCCCTGGATCAGGACCTTCTCCTCGTTCGGGGTCAGGTCGCCCTCCAGGCGTTCCTCGACCGCCGGGAGCAGGTCGTCGGCGAACGGGGCCGCGGTGCGCAGGACCAGATCGCGGCTGACGTTCTGCTCCACCCAGTCGGGCGGGGCGTTGACGAAGCCGCTCAGCGGCCCGGCGATCATCCGCTGGAGTGCCGGGACACAGCGTGGGTCGCCCTGCTTGACCAGGACGCACATCGCGATCTCGCCCAGGTCCGGATCGTCGGCCAGCTCGGCCACCCGGTCGAGATAGCCCGGTTCGTCGATCCAGGCCACGATGTTCCGCAGCGCCGCCTGCCGGACGCTGAAATCGGGGTGATCCGTCAGCGCCAGGACAAGTGGCCCGAGCCGGCGGCCGTGGTCGCTCTGGGCGGCCAGCCCGGCCGCCTCCCAGCAGCACGCCGCCGGGGGCCGTTTCCGGCTCAGCAGGATGGACAGCAGGCGGCCGAGCGCCTCCGGCTGGAGGCGGAGCCGTTCGCAGACCACGCCGGTCACGGTGTCCCACTCGGGGTCCATCCACGGCACCCGCTCGGCGCAGTTGGCCACGCCGTTCTCGGCGCAGAGCGCGAGGGCCCGGACCACCTCCTCGTCGGCCAGGCAGGCGCGGATCAGCAGCCCGAACGCCGCCCCGAACCGCAGCTCGGGATGTTCGGAGCGCAGATATCCCCGGACGAACGGCACCTGGGCCGGGTGGCGGGCCAGCGCGACCAGGGTCGCCATCCTGGCGGCCGTGTCGGGCTCGACCTCCATGTGGTCGCGCAGCACCGGGCCGAGGGCGGGCTCGGGCACGTACGAGAGCGCGAAGGCCACCATGCGCCGAAGGCCCGGCGACGGGTGGCCGAGCAGCTCGACCAGCAGCGGGACGTCGGCCGTCACGGCGGCCAGCCGGGCGGCCCAGGGCCCGGCCGGGGGCGCGCCCACCTCGTCGGCGAGCCAGCGCAGCCCGGCCGCGCTGGCGGTGCCCGGTTCGTCGCCCGAGGTGCCGAAGTCACGGACGACGTCGTCGGCGGCGAACACGCCTACGTCGCGGCGAAGTGGGCGGCCATGACCTGCGTGTGCAGGGGGAACGCCAACTCTTGTGGTTCCTTCACGATCAGCCACTCCGAGGTCTCCGGGGTGGGGGTGAACACGGGGAGGTCGGTGCTGGAGACGGCGGGGGCGCGGCCGAAGATCAGGACCGTCCCGTCGGGGGCGCTCAGCACGTCGAACAGCGTCACGTCGGCGGCGGCGACCACGATGCCGGTCTCCTCGAACAGCTCGCGGGCGGCGGCCTGCTGCCACGACTCGCCGATGTCGATGAAGCCGCCGGGCAGGGCGAGCTGCCCGAGCCGGGGCTCGATCGCCCGCCTGATGACGAGGAGGCCCTCGTCGACCGGCAGGACCATGACGGCCACCGGCAGCGGGTTGAGATAGGCGGTGTTGCCACAGGCGGCGCAGAGGCGGGGCCAGGGCTGGTCGAGCGCGTATGAGGCGCCGCAGAAGGTGCAGTGTGAGTTCCGGATCGCCACGTGCTGAGAGTATCCGGAAAAGGTGCAGGATAGCCGGGTGAACGCGGGCACTGTCGGGCAGGCCATCGGGCTTTTCGCCATGACGAATGTGGACGATCTCGTTCTGATCGCCCTCTTCTTCACCCAGACCACAGCATTACGCATCGTTCTGGGGCAGTACCTCGGATTCGCGGCCATCCTCGCCATTGCCGGGATCACCTTCGCCAACGGCGGCGACAACATCGGCGTGTACGTCCCCGTCTTCGCCACCCAGGGCGTCGTCGTCTACGTGGTCGTCTTCCTGGTCATGGTCGGCGTGCTCTGCCTGGCCGGGCACTTCCTGGCGACCAGGCCGGTCGTCGCGAGGGCGCTGGCCAAATGGGGCCACGTCCTCTTCCCGGTCGTGCTCGTCGGGATCGGCGTGTTCATCCTCGTGGGGCATACATGATGACCAGCACCCCGAGCAGGCAGACGCCCGCCCCGATCAGGTCCCACCGATCGGGGCGGAAGCCGTCGAACACGATCCCCCAGGCCAGCGACCCCGCCACGAACACCCCGCCGTAGGCGGCCAGGATGCGGCCGAACTCGGCCTCGGGCTGGAGTGTCGCGACGAATCCGTAGATCCCGAGCGCGATCACCCCGGCCCCGGCCCAGAGGAGCCCGCGCTGTTCCCGGACCCCCTGCCAGACCAGCCACGCCCCGCCGATCTCGGCGACGGCGGTGAGGGCGAACAGCACCAGGGAACGGACGATCGTCACCCCGGCGACTGTAGCTACTTCTTGGTCGAGTAGGAGTGGGCGCCCGCCCCCGCGAGATGCCCGCCCTCGACGATCAGGTACTCCTCCCGGATGGGCGTGCCGGCGAAGAAGTTCTCCAGGATCTCCCTGGTGCCCGCCGCGTAGCGGGTCTGGGCCGACAGGGAGGAGCCCGACATGTGCGGCGTCATGCCGTGGTGCGGCATGGTCCGCCACGGGTGGTCGGCCGGGGCCGGCTGCGGGTACCACACGTCGCCCGCGTAGCCGGCGAGACGGCCGCTCCGCAGAGCGCGGACGATCGCGTCGCGGTCGGCGATCTTGGCTCGGGCGGTGTTGATCAGGTACGCCCCCCGCTTCATGGTCGACAGCAGTTCCTCGCCGAACAGGCCCTCGGTCTCCGGGTGGAGCGGGGCGTTGATCGTGACGACGTCGCACACCGGCACCATGTCGGCGGTGCTCTCGTGCCAGGTCAGGTTGAGGCTCTCCTCGACCTCTTTCGGCAGCCGGTAGCGGTCGGTGTAGTGGAGGTGGACGTCGAACGGCGCGAGCCGCCTCAGCACGGCCAGCCCGATCCGGCCCGCCGCGACCGTCCCGACGTGCATGCCCTCGAGGTCGTACGACCGCTTGACCACGTCGGCGATGTTCCAGCCGCCCTCCCTGACGACGTCCCAAGCGGGCAGGTAGTCGCGGACCAGGGAGAGGATCATCATCACGACGTGTTCGGCGACGCTGATGCTGTTGGAGTAGGTGACCTCGGCGACCGTGACGCCGTGCTCCACCGCCGCGTCGAGGTCGGTATGGTCGGAGCCGATGCCGGCCGTGACGATCAGCTTGAGGTTGGCCGCCTTGGCGAACCGTTCCGCCGTCATGTACGCCGGCCAGAACGGCTGGGAGATCACCACGTCGGCGTCGGGCAGCTCACGGTCGAACGTCGAGTCGACGCCGTCCTTGTCGGAGGTGACGACCAGCGTGTGGCCGTTGCCCTCCAGGTACTCACGGAGACCGAGCTCACCCGACACGCTGCCGAGCAGGACGCCCGGGGTGAAGTCGATCGCCGAGGGGGTCGGCAGGGTCTGCCCGCCGGGATAGCCGGACAGTTCCGGCAATCCATCGCGTGCGTACTCCTTCGGGTAGCCGTCGACCGGGTCGTCGTACAGCACGCACAGGACCTTGGCCATGGGAATCGCCTCTCGTCCGCGGGAAGGTGGTCAGATTCCACCCTTCGCGACGCTCCGTAGCAGGTCAAAGCGTATGTCCCTATCGTTGATAGGCCCTGCCTATCAGGCCAGGTGGCTCCGCAGGGTGGCGTCGAGCGCGGCGCGGAGGTCGAGCCCCCGGGCGACGTCGAGCAGCGCCCGCACCACCACGGGCTCCGGGGAGCGCTCGGCCGTGACCAGGCCGATCTGCGGCGACCGGGGCGGGGTGTCCATCGGGACGATCCGCATGCCCTCGGGGACGCCGATCATGTGGAGCCACGCGTGGGCGATCACGCTCGACCAGCGGTGGGTGGCGACGTGGGCGAACAGGGCCGAGACGCTGTCGGTCTCGATCGCCGGGACGACCGCCGCGCCGGCGTCGCGGAACAGGTCGTCGAGGATGCGCCGGTTGCGCATCTCCTGGCCGAGCAGGCAGAGCGGCAGCGCCGCCACCTCGGTCCAGCGGGCCCTCGGCCGGTCGGCGAGCTCGCCGTCGTCGGGGGTGAGCAGCAGGTAGCGCTCCTCGTAGAGGGGGACGGCGCGGTCGCCGTCCTCGCCGTCGAGGTAGGTCAGCGCGGCGTCGATCTCGAAGTCGCCGAGCCGCCGGTGGATCTCCCGGGACGACAGGCTGCACAGCGAGATGCGGGCGTGCGGGTGGCGTGCGCAGAAGGGGGTGGTCAGCAGCGACGTGGCGGCCATGGCCGTGGGGATCGCGCCGAGGCGGAGGGTGCCGGAGACGCCGGCCCGCATCTGGGCGAGGTCGTCGCGCAGGCCGTCGCGGTCGGCGAGGATGCGGTGGGCCCACAGCAGGACCCGCTCGCCCTCCTCGGTCAGCCCGGTGAACCTTCTCCCGCGACGCACCAACGTCACGCCGAGGTCGGTCTCCAGGCGGCGGATGCCCGCTGACAGCGACGGCTGGGAGACGTGGCACGCCTCGGCGGCGCGGGCGAAATGGCGCTCGCGGGCCAGCGCGACGAGATATTCCAGCTCCCGGAGCAGCATCCTCCCAACCTAGGCGACCGGCTTTTCCACAGGTGTGATCGTCGCCCGTGAGAACGTCGGTCGGAGCGGTGACGATGAGCCGGGCCCCGGGGTGGGTGGGCCCGGCCGGGGGGTGGATGGCACCCCCGGCCGGCCCACGTGGACTCCAGCCGTCAGAAGCCCTGGGCCAGGCGGTAGTAGGCCTGGTTCCAGCGCAGCTCCTTGGTGAAGGAGCGGGTTGTCGTCCCGGCGTCGATCAGCAGGAGCTCCACGCCGAGCATGTCGGCGAAGTCGTGCAGTTCCTCCGCGCCCACGGCGGCCGACAGGACCGTGTGGTGCGGGGCTCCGGCGGTCAGCCACGACTCCGACGAGGTGCGCAGGTCGGGGCGGGGCTGCCAGACGGCGCGGGCGACCGGGAGCTTGGGCAGGGGCTCCGGCGGGGCGACCACGTCGATCTCGTTGGCGACCAGGCGGAACCGCTCGCCCATGTCGGCCAGGCCGATGACGACCGCCGGGCCGGGGGCCGCGTCGAAGACCAGCCTGACCGGGTCCTCCCGGCCGCCGATCCCGAGCGGGTGGATCTCGCACGACGGCTTGCCCGCCGCGATGCTGGGGCAGACCTCCAGCATGTGGGCGCCGAGGATCAGCTCCTCGTCGGGCGTCAGGTGGTAGGTGTAGTCCTCCATGAACGAGGTGCCGCCCCCGGGCACCATCGCCTTCAGAGTCCTGAGCAGGACCGAGGTCTTCCAGTCGCCTTCGCCGCCGAAGCCGTAGCCGTCGGCCATGAGCCGCTGGACCGCGAGGCCGGGAAGCTGACGCAGGCCGCCGAGGTCCTCGAAGTTCGTGGTGAACGCCTTGAAGCCGCCCTCGGTCAGGAAGGTCCGCAGGCCGAGCTCGATCCGCGCGGCGTAGCGCAGCGACTCGTGCCGGGAACCCTCGCTGCGCAGCTCGACGGCCACGTCGTAGAGGTCCTCGTACTCCTTCACCAGCGAGGTCACGTCGGTGTCGGCCATGGCGTCGACGACCTCGACCAGGTCGTTCACGCCGTAGGTGTTCACCGAGACGCCGAAGCGGAGCTGCGCCTCGACCTTGTCGCCCTCGGTCACCGCCACGTCGCGCATGTTGTCGCCGAACCGGGCCAGCTTGAGCGAGCCGACCTCCGCGCGGCCCGCCGCCGCGCGTGCCCACGCGGAGATGCGCGCGGCCACCGCCGGGTCGGAGACGTGGCCGGTCACGGTCTTGCGGGCCACACCGAGCCGCGACTGGACGTAACCGAACTCGCGGTCGCCGTGGGCGGCCTGGTTCAGGTTCATGAAGTCCATGTCGATGGTCGCCCAGGGCAGCTCGCGGTTGGCCTGGGTGTGCAGGTGCAGCAGCGGCTTGCGCAGGGCGTCCAGGCCCGCGATCCACATCTTGGCGGGAGAGAAGGTGTGCATCCAGGCGATGACGCCGCCGCACTCGTCGTCGGCGTTGGCCGCGAGCATCACGTTGCGGATGGACGTCGCGTCGAGCAGGACCGGCTTCCACTCCAGGTCGAACGGCAGGGCGTGGCCCAACTCCGTCGCGATGGCCCGCGACTGGTCGGCGACCTGGGCCAAAGTCTCGTCTCCGTAGAGAGACTGGCTGCCGGTCAGAAACCACAGTTTCACTTGGTGCTCCTCTGTCCGTAGACGTTCTGGTAGCGGTCGTAGAGCGCGTCGATGTGCTTGTCCTCGATGGGGACGACGTCGCCGAGCTGGCGGGCGATGTGCACGGTCCGGGCGACGTCCTCGCACATCACGGCGGCCTTGACGGCGGCCTTGGGGGTCGCGCCGATGGTGAATACGCCGTGGTTGCGCATCAGCACCGCCGGGGAGCGGTGGCCCTTCAGGGTGTCGACCAGGCCGCGGCCGATGTCGTCCCCGCCGATCAGGGCGAACGGGCCGATGGGGATCTCACCGCCGAACTCGTCGGCCATCGCGGTCAGCACGCACGGGATCGACTCGCCGCGGGCGGCCCAGGCGGAGGCGTAGGTCGAGTGGGTGTGCACGACGCCGCCGACCTCGGGCATGTGGCGGTAGATGTAGGCGTGCGCGGCGGTGTCGCTCGATGGGGAGTGGTCGCCCTCGACCAGGTTGCCGTCGAGGTCGCAGACGACCATCGACTCGGGGGTCAGGTCGTCGTAGGACAGGCCGCTGGGCTTGATGACGAACAGGTCCTCGCCCGGGACGCGGCCCGAGACGTTGCCGGCCGTCCAGGCGACCAGGCCGTAGCGGACCAGTTCCGAATGCAGGGCGCAGACGGTTTTTCTCACTTGGACGCCTCGTTCCGGATCGCGCGCAGCCGGTGGAGCAGGCCTCGGTCGGCGAAGTGGTCGTGCAGGATGCGGTATTCGGCGTAGAGCCGGTCGTAGGCGGCGGCCCGCTCGGCGTCGGGCGTGTACGCCTTCGCCTTCCGCTTGCCCATCGCCGCCGCCGCCGAGGGGATGTCCGGATACGCCCCGGCCGCCACCGCGGCGTGGATGGCCGAGCCCAGCGCGGGCCCCTGGTCCGACTCGATCACCGCGAGCGGCTTGCGCAGCACGTCGGCGTAGACCTGCATGAGGAACGCGTTCTTCAGCAGCCCGCCCGCGACGACGAACTCCTCGACCGGCACCCCGGAGGCCTCGAAGGTCTCGATGATGACCCGGCAGCCGAACGCGGTCGACTCCAGCAGCGCCCGGTAGACGTCCTCGGGCTTGGTGGACAGGGTCTGGCCGACGACGACCCCGGAGAGGTCGTGGTCGACGAGCACCGACCGGTTGCCGCCGAACCAGTCGAGCGCCACAAGTCCGTGGCCGCCGACGGCCTGGCTCTCGCCGAGCGAGGTCAGGTACTGGTGGACGGAGACGCCCAGCTCGGCGGCCTTGTCGACGTAGGAGGCGGGGACGTAGTTGTCGACGAACCAGGCGAAGATGTCGCCCACGGCCGACTGCCCGGCCTCGTAGCCCCAGAGCCCGGGAACGATCCCGTCCTGGACCACGCCGCACATGCCCGGCACCTCGGCCAGGCTCTCGCCGTTCATCACCAGGCACGTCGAGGTGCCCATGATCGCGACCATCTGGCCGGGCCGCACGGCGTCGGCGGCGGCGGCCGTCACGTGGGCGTCGACGTTGCCGACCGCGACCGCGATGCCCTCGGGCAGGCCGGTCCATCCGGCGCCCTTGGCCGACAGGCCGCCGGCCCGGCCGCCGAGCGGCGACAGCTCAGCGCCGAGCTTGGCGGTGAACCCGGCGAACTCCGGGTTGAGCGCGGTCAGGAACTCCTCGGACGGGTAGGCGCCGTCCTGGTAGATGGCCTTGTATCCGGCGGTGCAGACGTTGCGCGTCTCGACGCCGCTGAGCTCCCAGATGATCCAGTCGGCCGCCTCGATCCACCGGTCGGCCAGCGCGTAGAGCTCGGGATCCTCCTCCAGCAGCTGGAGTCCTTTGGCGAACGCCCATTCCGACGAGACCTTGCCTCCGTACCGCGGCAGCCACGCTTCCCCCCTGGAAGCGGCCAGCTCGTTGATCCGGTCTGCGTGGGCCTGCGCGGCGTGGTGCTTCCACAGCTTCGGCCAGGCGTGGGGCCGGTCGGGGAACCGGTCGCTCAGCGGGGTTCCGTCGGCCAAGGCGGGCAGGATGGTGCAGGCCGTGAAGTCGGTCGCGATGCCGATCACGTCCTCAGGTGACACGCCGGCCGACTCCACCGCCTTCGGCACCGCGACGCGCAGCACGTCGCGCCAGTCGTCGGGGGACTGGAGGGCCCAGTCGGGGGTGGGGCCGGGGATCACTCCCCGGGCGTACTCATGAACGGCGGAGCCGAGTTCGGCGCCGTCCCGGACCCGGACCACGACGGCCCGGCCGGAAAGGGTGCCGTAGTCGACTCCGACCACGTATCTGTCATCGGTCACGCGTAGCTCCCGTCGTCACAATGAGGCGCTGGAGAAGGATGAAGATCAGGAGCAACAGGCCGATGACGATCTTGGTCCACCAGGAGCTGAGGGTGCCCTCGAAGCTGATGACGGTCTGGATCAACCCGAGCACGAGCACGCCGAGCACCGTGCCCAGCAGGTAGCCCGATCCGCCGGTCAGCAGCGTGCCGCCGATGACGACCGCCGCGATGGCGTCGAGTTCCATGCCGACGGCGTGCAGGCCGTAGCCGGAGAGCATGTAGAACGACAGCAGCAGGCCGCCGAGCGCCGAGCACAGACCGCTGATCGTGTAGACGACGATCTTGGTCCGGGCCACCGGAAGGCCCATGAGCAGCGCCGACTGCTCGTTGCCGCCGACCGCGTAGACGTTCCGGCCGGTGCGCGTGTAGTGCAGCGTGTACGTCGCCAGGAGCACCACCGCCAGCGCGATGAGCACGCTGGGGGAGATCCACAGGTCGGGCCCGAGCTTGATCTGGGTCTGCGCGATCGAGGTGAACGTCGGGTCGTTGATCGGGATCGAGTCGGTGCCGATCGTGTAGCACAGGCCCCGGGCCAGGAACATGCCGGCGAGGGTCACGATGAACGGCTGGATCTCGAAGTAGTGGATGATCGCGCCCATCGCCGCACCGAGCACCCCGCCGATGGCCAGCACGAGCAGGATCACCAGGATCGAGGGTGTGGACGGCAGCAGCGAGGCCGAGATCATCGTGGTCAGCGCCACCACCGAGCCGACCGACAGGTCGATGCCCCCGGTGAGGATGACGAAGGTCATGCCGACCGCCACGACCAGCAGGAACGCGTTGTCGATGAAGACGTTCAGGATGATCTGGCCGGTCGCGAAGCCCTCGTAGCGGATGCCGCCCGCCACGAACATCGCGACGAACAGCGCGCCGGTCACCAGCACGGGCAGGTAGTTGCGGGGGAGCGTCCGCGGGAGCTGGCGCGGGAGCGGGCGTGCCAGTGTCTTCACGTGCGCACCGTCACTTTCTCGTCGGCGGCGACCGCGGGCGGGGCCGGTCTTCTTCGCTGGCGGAAGACCTTGGCCCGGAACGCCGGCGACTGGAGCAGGCAGACGATCGTCACGACGAGCGCCTTGAACAGCAGCGTCGTCTCCGGCGGCACGCCGATGGAGTAGATCGTCGTGGTCAGGGTCTGGATGATGAGGGCGCCGAGGACCGTGCCGCTCAGGGAGAAACGGCCTCCGGCGAGGGAGGTGCCGCCGATGACGACGGCGAGGATGGCGTCGAGCTCGATCCACAGGCCGGCGTTGTTGCCGTCGGCGCTCGACACGTTGGAGCTGATCATCAGTCCGGCGATGCCGGCGCAGAGCGCGCAGAAGGCGTAGACGACGATGAGGATGCCGCGCGAGCGGATGCCCGACAGGCGGCTCGCCTCGGCGTTGCCGCCGACCGACTCGATCAGCAGGCCGAGGGCCAGCCGCCGGGTGATGAACGCCGTCAGCGCCAGCACGGCGGCGACGATGATGATGCCGAACGGCAGGGTCAGCCAGTAGCCGCCGCCGATGAGCTTGTAGGGGTCGCTGTTGATCGTGATGATCTGGCCGTCGGTGATGAGCTGGGCGAGACCCCGCCCGGCGACCATCAGGATCAGCGTCGCGATGATCGGCTGGATGCCGATGACCGAGACCAGCACGCCGTTGCCCACTCCCAGCGCGATCGCCAGGCCCAGCGCGATGCCCACCGCGCCCAGGACGCCGCCGATCGAGTCCTGGGAGGTGAGCGAGCTGATCTGGAGGCAGGCCATCGCACCGGAGATCGCCACCACGGAACCGACCGACAGGTCGATGCCGCTGGTCGCGATGACCAGGGTCATGCCGAGCGCCACCAGGATCAGGGGGGCGCCGAAGCGGAAGATGTCGATCAGGCTGCCGTAGAGGTGGCCGTCCTTGATCTCGATCTGGAAGAAGTGGTCGGTGAAGATCAGGTTGACCAGCAGCAGGGCGGCCAGCATGCCCAGCGGCCAGGCGAGGCGCTTCATTTGGCCGCTCCGCTGGCGATCGTCTCCATCAGCACGTCCGTCGTCAGGGTGTCGTCATTGGGGAGTTCGGCCACCACCCGGCGGTCGCGGAGCACCGCCACCTTGTGGCTGAGCCGCAGGACCTCTTCGAGTTCGGCCGAGATGAACAGGACCGCCATCCCGCCGTCGGAGAGCTCGACGACCAGCTTCTGGATCTCGGCCTTCGCGCCGACGTCGATGCCGCGGGTGGGCTCGTCGAGGATGAGCAGTCTGGGTTCGAGGATGAGCCACCGGGCCAGCAGCACCTTCTGCTGGTTGCCGCCGGACAGGTTCCGGATCAGCATCTCGGGGTTGTCCGGCCGGATGTTCAGCGCCTTGATGTACTTGGCGACCAGCTCGTCCTGCTTCTTGCGGGGCACCGGGCGGCTCCAGCCGCGGTCGGCCTGGAGGGCGAGGATAAGGTTCTCTCGCACCGTGAGCTCAGGCACCAGACCTTCCTCGCGCCGGTTCTCCGAGCAGAACGCCACGCCCTTGGACATGGCGATGCGCGGGGTCCGCAGGTTGACCTGCTCACCGCCGATCCGCACGGTCCCGGTCGCGGCGTGGTCGGCCCCGAACAGCAGGCGGGCGATCTCGGTGCGGCCCGAGCCGAGCAGCCCGGCCAGGCCCACCACCTCGCCCTCGCGGATGGTCAGCGAGAAGGGCGCCACCTTGCCGCCGAGCGCGGAGGCCTCGACGAGGGTGTCGGAGGTGCGCGCCGGGGGGCGTTCGTCGAGGCGCTCCAGTTCGGCCAGTTCGCGGCCGATCATCTTGCCCACCAGTTCGACCTGGGGGAGTTCGGCGGTGACGTACTCGCCGACGAGACGGCCGTTGCGCAGGATCGTCATGCGGTCGGCGATCTCGTAGATCTGGTCGAGGAAGTGCGAGACGAACAGGATCGCGATGCCTTGTTCCTTCAGGCGCCGCATCACCCGGAAGAGCTGGGCGACCTCGCCGGCGTCGAGGGAGGACGTCGGCTCGTCGAGGATCAGCACCCGGGCGTCGATGTCGATGGCGCGGGCGATGGCGACCATCTGCTGGATCGCCAGCGAGTAGGTGCTCAGCGGCTTGGCGACGTCGATCGACAGGTCGAGCCGGGTGAGCAGCTCGGCGGCCCGGCGGCGCATCTCGCGCCAGTTGATCCGGCCGAACCTGCGCGGCTCGCGGCCGATGAACACGTTCTCGGCGACCGACAGGTTCCGGCAGAGGTTGACCTCCTGGTAGACGGTGCTGATCCCCGCCTTCTGGGCCTCCAGGGGGCCGGTGAAGGCGACCTTCGCCCCGGCCAGTTCGATCTCACCGGCGTCGATGGAGTAGACGCCCGTCAGGACCTTGATCAGGGTCGACTTCCCGGCGCCGTTCTCGCCCATGAGCGCGTGCACCTCGCCGGGGAGCAGCCGGAAGTCCACGCCGTCCAGGGCGCGGACGCCGGGGAACTCCTTGCCGATCCCGGTCATCCGAAGGATCGCTTCAGCCATGCGCCATCCTCAATTTCTGGCGTTCGATCGGAAAGAGGGGCCGTCCGGGTCTCAGGTCAGGACGGCCCCTTCCGCTCCTAGTACTGACGGGTGGGCAGGGCCGTCTTGGCCTGCTCCTGGGTGAAGGTGGTCTCCTCGGTGACGACCCGGTCGGGGACCGTCTCACCGGCGAGGACCTTCTTGGCCAGGTCCATCAACTGCGGGCCGAGCAGCGGGGAACACTCGACGATGAAGTTGATCTTTCCGTCGGCGAGGGCCTGCATGCCGTCCTTGACAGCGTCCACCGTGATGATCTTGATGTCCTTGCCGGGGACCTTGCCCGCGCCCTCGATCGCCTCGATGGCGCCGAGGCCCATGTCGTCGTTGTGGGCGTAGAGCACGTCGATGTCCGGGTTGGCCTTCAGGAAGGCGTCCATGACCTCCTTGCCCTTGGCGCGGGTGAAGTCGCCGCTCTGGGAGGCGATCACCTTGAACTTCGGGTCGGCCTTGATGACCTCGGCGAAGCCCGACTTGCGGTCGTTGGCCGGGGCCGAGCCGGTGGTGCCCTGGAGCTCGACGATGTTCACGTCGCCGGTCTCGGAGGCGTACTGCTCGACCAGCCACTGGCCGGCCTTCTTGCCCTCTTCGACGAAGTCGGAGCCGAGGAAGGTCTTGTAGAGCGAGGTGTCGGCCGAGTCGACCGCCCGGTCGGTCAGGATGACCGGGATGTTGGCGTTCTTGGCCTCCATCAGCACGGTGTCCCAACCCGACTCGACGACCGGCGAGAAGGCGATGACGTCCACCTTCTGCTGGATGTACGACCGGATCGCCTTGATCTGGTTCTCCTGCTTCTGCTGGGCGTCGGAGAACTTGAGGTCGATGCCGGCGGCCTTGGCCGACTCCTGCACCGACTTCGTGTTCGCCGTCCGCCAGCCACTCTCGGCGCCCACCTGGGCGAAGCCCATAGTGATCGTCGAGTCACCGCCGCCGCTGGTGGCGCCGGTCGTGGCACCGGTCTCGGCGTCGCCGCCGCCACACGCCGTCGCGAGTACGCCGACCGCGACCAGTGCAATGATCTTCTTTAACAAGGTCAAGTCCCTTCCTTGTCTTTGTTAGCGCTCACACCACTGGCCCGGCTGGGAATCAGAGGGAAGCTTGTTGCCGTGTCGACTGTGAGCGTTAACATATGCGAGCGTCAAGGGCTCGCCTTGTCACGGATCGGTCACTTGCTCGAAACACTCTTTCGGGTCATGGCGCCGTACACGAGCGAGCCGACCACGACGGTCAGCGGGAACACGATGCCGGCGAGCAGTCCGGTGCTCAGCCCGCCGCCGGTCGTGTCGGCGACCGCGCCCGCCGTCCAGGGGCCGACCGCCGCGCCGAGGTCGCCGAAGACGGCCAGCACGCCGAACATCGCCGCGCCGCCGAGCGGGAACCGCGCCGAGGCGAGGCTGAAGGTGCCCGGCCAGAGCAGGCTCACCGCGAACCCGCACAGCGCGCAGCCCGCGAACGCCAGCACCGGGTTGGACGACAGGCACGCGACCAGGTAGCAGAGCGTCGCCAGCGCGCCGGAGAAGACCATCGCCGGGACCAGCGGGATCTTCTCCCCGAACAGCCCGTAGACGATGCGGCCGACCCCCATCAGCACCGCGAACAGACACGGCCCGGCCAGGTCGCCCCAGACCTTCGAGGCCCCGAGCCCCTCCTCGGCGAACAGCGACGACCACTGCGACATGGTCAGCTCCGACGCCCCGGCGGCCAGCATCAGCACCATGGCCGTCACAAACGCCGGCGTCCGGAACAGCGACGTCAGCGAGGTCCGGTGCTCGTCGGGCACGGTCTGCGGCATCGGCACCCGCAGGAACGCCACCAGGTTGGCCAGCGGCACGAGCGCCCAGACCAGCGGCAGCACGTACCAGGAGTCGCGCCCGATCGCGGCCAGGAGCAGCGTCGACCCGGCGACCACCGCGACCTGGCCCCAGCAGTAGAACGAGTGCAGCAGGCTCATCGCCGCCGCCTTGCCCTCCTGCGGCGTGGGCAGCGCGTCCACGACCGGGCTGACCAGCACTTCGAGGAGGCCGCCGCCGATGGCGTACACGACCACCGCGAAGCAGAGCCCGAGGTAGGGCGTCGGCGCGACGAACGGCGCCACCGCGAGCAGCACCAGCCCGGTCGCCGACATCACGTGGGCCAGCACGAGCGGTCCCCGGTAGCCGAGCCGGTCGACGTAGCGCACCGCGATGAGGTCGGTGACGAGCTGGGCGCCGAAGTTGAGCAGCACCAGACGTCCGAGCATTTCGAGCGGGAGGTCGTACGCCGTCTGGAACACGATGAACAGCAGGGGGGCCAGGTTGTTGACGATGGCCTGGGTGACGTAGCCGGTGTAGCAGGCCCAGCGCGTAGCTGTGTAAGACACCCGAAACCCCCCGAAGGCGACAGAAATCACCCGATGTTAGTGGAAGGTTCGGGGTACGCAGAAGGGCCGCGCATCCCCGAAGGGATACGCGGCCCTCTGACTGCCACTTGAGGCAGATTCCCGGCGCGAGCCACGGTCGGCTCGGCCGCCCGCGGCTCGCTCAGCCGTCAGCTCTCATGGGACCCGAGTCGGAGACTCAGGTGGCCATGCGGAGCGGAGGCGTCTGGTTGATCCAGTCGGTGCAGTTCGCCGGGTAGGCCGCCGGGCCCCCCGGAGTGCCCGGGGCGAGGAAGCCACCCGGGATGGGCACACCTACGGCGCAGCTCGTCCGGTGAATGGTGCCGGTGTTGGTCTGAACCGAGACGTGCAGGGTCGGGATCCCGAGGAGGAGCTCGATGATGATCTCGCTCGACACCGCCCGCACGCCGGCCGGGTAACCGGGCAGCGTGGACAGGTTGTGCCAGACCGGCGTGGTCCGCGGGTCGCGGATCCACGTCGTCCCGTCAGGACGGACCGACACCTGAAGGGTGTCCAGGAGCAGCGGCGACAGCGACACGTCGGCCGGAGCGGCCTCCGGTCCCACCGGGCCCGCGGGGCCGGCCGGACCCGCAGGTCCAGTCGCACCCGCCGGGCCGGTCGCACCGGTCGCACCGGTCGCACCGGTCGCACCGGCCGGACC
>NZ_BBXG01000003.1:0-334857 GCF_001570605.1 Herbidospora cretacea
ACGATCTCTCCGCGCAGCTCGGGGAACACCCGGGAGACCTTGCCGAGCAGGTAGTCGCCGTAGGTGCCGGAGAAGGCCCGCAGGTCCTGCCCGTCCCACCGCCGGAAGCCCTTGGCGGTGGGCGGCAGCGGCGGCAGCTCGCTGTCCCAGCCGGGGTCGAGGAAGAACGGGAACGACAGCCGGTCGCGCCCGCTGGAGTTGAACACCCGGTGCGGCGTCGACCGGTAGTGCCCGCCGGTGAGCCGGTCGAGCATGTCCCCGATGTTGCACACGAACGTGCCCGGGATCGGCGGCGCGTCCGTCCATCCCCGCGAGGTGCGCACCTGGAGCCCCTCGTTGGCGTCCTGGAGCAGCAGCGTCAGCAGCCCGTAGTCGGTGTGCTCGCCGACGCCCCACGAGTCGTCGACGCCGGGCGGATAGTGGAAGATCCGGAACAGCACGGTCGGGTCGGCCGTCGAGCCCGCCGAGAAGTGGTCACGGGGCAGCCCGAGGCTGAGGGCCACCCCGCCCAAGACGGCCTGCGCCGCCTCCTCGACCGCGTCGAGATAGCGCAGCACGACGCCGCGCATCTCCGGGATCTCCTCGGGGAACAGGTTCCGCCCGTGCAGGGGCCGTCCGTCGGGCTCGCGCTCCGCGCCGAAGTAGACGCCCTCCTTGAGGTCGGGCCGGCCCGAGGTCAGCTCGCCGCCGACGGGGAAGAACCCGCGCCAGGCCCGGCCGCCGCGCGACATGGCGATCCTGAGCTTGGACTCCTCGGGCAGCGCGAAGAACCGCCGCGCGCAGTCGTCGAGCTCGGCCACCAACTCGGCCGGGACGCCGTGCCCGGTGACGTAGAAGAACCCGCTGTCCACACAGGCGGCCTCGATCTCGGCGGCGACCCGGTCGGCGGGGCCGCCGGACAGCAGTGGGCTCACGTCGATGACTGGAAGTGCCATAACCCCATTTTCTCCGTTACGGCTCTGCCTGCCCCGCCCCCGCCCGCCCTCCCCGGGACCGTCCGCACCCGGCGCGCACCGGCCGCGCCAGCCTCCCGCCGCGACGGCGGAAGGCCTGGCCGCGGGTGGGTCAGTCGGTCTTGCCGCTCCGGCGTCCGGCGACCAGCGTGTCGCCCGGCTCTCCGCCCTTGACGACGGGTTCGCTCCGGCTCTCGGTGGTCGTGTCGCGGCGGGTCGGCTTGCGGGGGGCCGGCTTCGGCTTGGGATGGGGCGCGGTCGACTCCTCCGGCTGGTTCGGGAAGGTGACCGGGCCCTTGTGCGGTTCCGTCTTCTCGGTCTCCGGCGCGGGCTTCGACTGGGCCGGCTTGGGCTGGGCGGGCTTCGGCTGGACCGGTTCGCCCCGGGCCGGTTCGCGCAGCGAGTTGATGACGTCGTCGGCCGCCAGGTCGGCCGCCATCTCGTCGGCCGCCTCGGCGTCGCGCCGCTTGATGATGACCATCTGGTCGACCGAAAGCCGCCCGGCGCCGTTCACCGACAGCAGCACCGACGCCGCGCCCAGGGCCACCACGAGCTGCACACTGCCGCCCGTGAGGGGAAGGCCGGGGTCCCCGGCGGCGAGGATGAACACCGCGAGCGCCTCGGCGAACAGCAGCACGCCGACGACCTTCACGGCCGCTCCGGCGATGAGCAGGGCGCCGCCGAGCAGCTCGATGAGCATCGTGGCGGCCGCCCAGAACTCCGGGATCGGCGCGTCGAGCTGGAGGAACTGGGTCTCGGTGGCGTCCAGGCCGGCCCGCAGCTTGGCCCAGCCGTTGGCGAAGAAGATCCCGCCGACGCCTATGCGGGCCGCGAGCGTGGCGAGGTCGTGGAAGGTTTTCTTCACGTGACTCATTCTGAGGGGTTATGGGTTGGCTTTCGAGGCAATTGCCCCATAACCCACGCTCCTATGTCAGACGGAGAGACGTTCCTTTTCGGCCCGCCGTTCGCGTGCGGGCACCAGCACTCCGACCAGGAGCGCGTTGGCCAGCAGCAACACCACACTCACCCCGACGGCGGCGTGCAGCCCGGACACGAACGCCCACCGGGCCGCTTCGGACAGGGCCGCTCCGGCCGTGCCGCCCAGCTCGTCGGCCACGTGGGCGGCCGCCGCGAGCGACCCCTCGGCCTTCGCGAGCAGGTCGGCGGGCACCCCGGCGACACCGGCGATCGCGGGGGCGTACACGAGGGTGGTGACCGTGCCCAAAACGGCGATGCCCAGGCCCGCGCCCAGCTCGTAGGCGGTCTCCTCGACGGCGGCGGCGCCGCCGGCCCGCTCCTGCGGCGCGGCCGACATGATGGCGTCGGAGGCGGCCAGCAGGGCGACCTCGATGCCGAAGCCGATCCCGGCGAAACAGAGCGTCAGCGCGACCGGGTGGTCCTCGACGCCCCAGCCCAGCGTGGGCAGCAGCGACAGCGCGGTCAGTGCGAGCCCGCCGCTCATGGTGGCCCGCAGCCCGATCCGGTGGAGCACGTGGGCCGCCGCGAGCCCGCCGCAGGTCGCCGCGACCATCAGCGGCAGCATCCGCAGCGCCGCGTGCAGCGGCGAGAGCCCGAGCACGAGCTGGAGGTACTGCGCCAGCACCAGCTCCAGCCCCACCAGCGCGAACACCGCGAACAGCACACACGCCACCCCGGTCGCGAACGCCCGGTCGGCGAACAGCCCGAGGTCGAGCAGCGGCGAGGACAGGGCGCGCTGCCGGGCGACGAACCACGCCAGCACCGCCACCCCGCCGGCCAGGATCAGCACCGCCGCGCCCCGCCCGACCGTGTGGCCGTATCCGGCCTCCTTGAGCCCGAACGCGACGGCGAGCACACCCGCCACCGACAGCAGCGCGCTCAGCCCGTCCCACGAATGGCCGTGCGACTCGGTCACGTCGGGGATCAGCCGGGCGGCCAGCGGCAGCGCGACGACCAGCGGCGGCACGTTGATCAGGAAGACCGCGCCCCACCAGAAGTGCTCCACGAGCACCCCTCCGAGCACCGGCCCGACCGCCGCGCCCCCGGCCGCCACCGCGCTCCAGACGCCCAGCGCGATCGCCCGCTCCCGCCGGTCGGTGAAGACCTGCCGGATGATCGAGAGCGTCGCGGGCATGATCATCGCCCCGCCGACGCCCAGGAACACCCGCGCCGCGATCAGCGCCTCGGGCGTGGCCGCGAACGCCGCGGCCAGAGACGCGATCCCGAACACGACGTAGCCGAGCAGCACCAGCCGGCGCCGCCCGTAGCGGTCGCCGAGCGTCCCGAAGGTGACCAGCAGCGGCGCGACCACGAGCGAGTAGACGTCGATGATCCACAGCAGTTGCACGCCCGTCGGTTCGAGGGCGGCGGTCAGCGCCGGGACGGCGATGTGGAGCACTGTCGCGTCGACGGCGATCAGGAGCAGGCTGAAGCACAGCAGCGCGAGGATCGCCCACCGGTCGGCCCTCGGGGACATGGGCCGCAGCCTAGGCGATCGATCGAAGATCACTCAGGCGGTTGCGAAGACTGGCCTCTCACCGGATATCGCCTCAAAGGTCCCGGCATCGCCGTCGTCACACGCCGCCGAGCACAACTGTGAGGGACTTCGGGCCTCGTCATAGTGTGAGAGGCATGCTGCCCTGGAACGCGGAAATGTCCGGACGCGTCGACGAGGTGACCGTGGTCAGCGACGTCCTGCGCGACAACCCTCTCGGCGACCCCCATGAGCGCCCGCTGTGGGTCTACCTCCCGCCCGGCTACGACGACGGCGCCGCCGCCTACCCGACGATCTATGTCATCCAGGGCTATTCGGGCCAGGTCGTCATGTGGGGGAACCGCCGTCCGTGGCGGCGCACCTACCCCGAGCTGCTCGACCGCCTCTTCGCCGACGGCGAGGCCCCGCCCGCGATCGTCGTCTTCGCCGACGCCTGGACCCGCCTCGGCGGCAGCCAGTTCGTCGACTCCCACGGGCACGGCGCCTACCACTCCTACCTCTGCGACGAGGTCGTCCCGTTCGTCGACGAGCACTACCGCACGCTCCCCGCCCCCGAGCACCGCGCGATCACCGGCAAGTCCAGCGGCGGCTACGGCGCCATGATCACCCCGATGCTCCGCCCCGGCCTGTTCGGCGCGCTGGCCACCCACGCGGGCGACGCCCTGTTCGAGGTGCTCTATCCCCGCGAGTTCGTCGCCGCCGCCCGCGTCCTGCGCGAGGAGTACGACGGCTCCTGGCCGAGGTTCCTCGACCGCTTCCACGCCACCGGCGGCCGCTGCCCCGGCTCCGACCTCATCCTCCTGTACGGCAACGCCGCCTCCTACTCCGCCAACCCCGACGGCTCGGTTGACATGCCGTTCGATTCCGTCGGCAGATTGGTTCCGGACGTGTGGTCGAGGTGGCTGGAATATGACCCCGTCGTCATGGCCCGCGGCCGGGCCGAGGCGCTCCGGGACCTGCACAGCATCTGGATCGACGCCGGGAGGAGCGACGAACACTACCTGGACATGGGCGCCGTGGCCTTCCGCGACGAGGTGGAGCGGGCCGGGGTGCCCGCTGAGAACGTGTTCTTCGAACTGTTCGAGGGCACCCATTCCGACCTTGAACACCGCTACGTGATGGCCGTCAAGTGGCTGTCGCCGCGCTTGACTCCGGGGCGACCTCTCTAGAGAGATAGAGGTGTATTCCAGGGCCTAGCCACGCCGGTCCGGCCACCAGATCATTCGGGGGTGGGGAGCGATGCCCAGGATCACGCGCCCGAGGTGCCGCTCCCGAGCGACCGCGCCGATCCGCGGGCCTGGTGCGGGGTCGCGGCGGCACGACTGCGCCGCGACCGGCCCGAGGAGGCGCTGGAGGCCGCTCGTCAGGCGGTCGACCGTGATCCGCACGGCGAGTGGGGGCATCGCCTGGCGAGCCTCTCCCTGGAACGTCTCGGCCGCGACTCCGAGGCGGTCGCGTCGGCCCAGGAGGCCGTCCGGCTCGCGCCGGGCTCCTGGGCCGCGCGGCTCCGGCTGGCCGGGGCGCTGCGCCGCCACCCGGCCCGCTGGCGGGAGGCCGTGGAGGAGGTCCGGCTGGCCGTCCGCTACGCCCCCGAGCAGGCCGGACCGCACGCCCTGGCCGGAGACCTGGCGCTGATCCGGGGCGACCACGAGTCGGCCGCCGCCGGTTACCGCGCCGCCCTGAGGCGAGATCCGGCCCAGCCCGGGGCCCGCGTCAACCTGGGCCTGACCCACCTGCGGTGGGACCGCCACCGCGACCACCACGACCCGGCCTGGGAGGCCGACCCGCGCGAGACCGGCCGGGCCCGCCGCGCGCTGGAGGTCTGGTCGCGGCGGATCCGGCTGCTGCTGGCGGTCGCGCTGGTGGCCGTGTCGGTCGCCGGGCTCGGCTTCGCCCTTCACGACGAGGCCAGGATCGCCGGGTACGCCGTCCTCGGCGCGGTCGCGCTGATCACCGTCCGGCAGGCCGCGAAGGTCACCGTGTGGCCGCTGGTCCCGGCCATGCTCGGGCGCGACCTGTGGCTGAGCGTCTCGGTGACCGTGGCGGTGATGACGATCGCCGCCTATGTCATCGGGGTGGCCGGGATGCCCGCGCTGGAGATCCACCTGGCAGGGTCGTTCCTGGCCCCGGCCGCCGGGGGAGAGTGGGCGGGGGCGCTCGGGTTCGTGCTGTTCAACGCGCCCGCCGTGCTCGTTTTGCGGCTGCTGGTGGAGGCGTGGCGGGGGCGGCCGGTGAAGGCGCTCGCGCAGTTCGCCCGGGTGCCGGGCGACGCCGTCGCCTGGCGGGACACCGACGTGACGCTGTGGGTGATCGCCGGGCGCGCGTGGTGGGTGACCCTCGCGTCCGGGCTCACGCCCGGTCTCCTGGCCTGGCCCCACTTGGGGATCGCCGTGCTGGCGGTGCCGATCGGGCTGGTCCTGGCCGGGCGGCGCACCCGGCCGGGGCGGGTGCTGCGGCGCGACCGGTGGCTGGCCGCCGCCTTCACGCTGCTGGTGGCCGCCGCCGTCTGCTTCGCCGCCGCCGGGTTCAGCCCCGGTCTGACCCGGGCGTGGCAGGGCGGCTGGGCCGCCCTCGGCGGGGTGGCCGTCGCCTTCGCGGTCAGGGGCGCGCTGGCCTGGTGGCGCGGCGCACCCGGGCCGACCCGGTCCTCCCTGGTGCCGCGCGACCACCCGCCCGCCGACCTCGGCCCGTCGTCGGGCCTCAGCGACGAGGTGCGGCACGCCGCCACGTTCTCCCGGAGCGTCGTGCTCTCCTACGCCGGCCCGGCGGGCCCCCGCTCGGTCGCGGTCAGCGCGGTGACGTCGGTCAGCCCGTCGGGCGAGATGCGGGTCATCGCCGGCGACGAGGCGTGGGAGGCCGTCGAGCGCGATCCGCGCGTGTCGGTGTTCGTCGGCGACCCCCGGTTCTGGGCCGAGGTGCGCGGCGTCGCCATCGCCGACAACGACGTTCTGAGGATCACCCCGCGTGAGGTTCTGGTCCGGGAATATCCCGGCCGCCACCAGGCTCGCACGCGCTAGGTCCACCCATTCGCCTTTCCCGTGCGGTATAACCGGTGCGGACCGGGGAGGCAGGATGCGGGAGGACGGCCGAGCCCGCCCCACGGGGCGAGTGGCTGCGAGAAACGCTTTCGAACAGGTGCGACAGCGCTATTTCGCCCTTCCCGCGGTCGCGCGGAGAGTCATTTTCGGCGTGTTACTGGTCGCCTCGATAGCGCTGGGCGCGGGGTTCGGCTGGGATCTGCTGAATACCTTTTTCGTATCGCTGACAGTCCTGGCATTCACGGTTCTGGCGCTGCATTTCCCCCGGGCCGCGGCGACGATGATCGTGGTGGCCGTGTGGACGCCGGTCTCGACGTTCACCCTCCAGATGGCCAACAGCCAGTCCGTCGGGACCTTGCTGCTCATCCCCATGTGGCTGCTGGGCTTCATCGTGGCGGCCGTCGCCCATCTCATCCGCTGGGTCCCGCCCTGGCTGACCACCGCCCTGGCCCTCACCGCGGCGGCCGTGGCGGGGATGCTGCTGCGGCTCGCCGGTGACCCGGCCGCGCTCTACGGCGCCTACGCCGCCGCCGCCGTCGTGCTGATCTGGCGGTTCGTGCTGGCCCGGCAGGCCAAGGCCCGGCAGGCCCCGCCCGAGGTGCCGGCCCAGCAGCGGGTGCGGGCGGGCGGTCCGCCGCCCCATCCCCACGTCCAGGGAGAGCAGAACCGTCCTCCGCAGATCACCGTCGAGCAGGCCCTGGCCCAGCTCGAAGGCATGATCGGCCTCGAACCCGTCAAGGAGCAGGTGCGCTCGATAGCGGCCTCCATCGAGGCGGCCCGGCTCCGCCGCGAGGCCGGCCTGACCTCCGACGCGCCGATGCGCCACTTCGTCTTCGTCGGCCCGCCCGGCACCGGCAAGACCAGCGTGGCCCGCAGCCTCGCCTCGATCTTCTACGCCTTCGGCCTGCTGGAGACCCCCTACGTCGTCGAGGCCCAGCGCGCCGACCTGGTCGGCGAGTTCCTCGGCGCGACCGCCATCAAGACCAACGAGCTCATCGACCGCGCCCTCGGCGGGGTGCTGTTCATCGACGAGGCCTACGCGCTCATCAACTCCGGCGACGGCCAGACCGACCGGTTCGGCCACGAGGCCGTGCAGACCCTCCTGAAGAGGGCGGAGGACGACCGCGAACGCCTGATCATCATCCTCGCCGGATACGAGAAGGAGATGGGCGCCTTCCTGGCCTCCAACCCGGGCCTGTCCAGCCGGTTCTCCACCCGGGTCCGCTTCCCCAGCTACCAGCCCGCCGAGCTGCTGGAGATCACCGAGGCGCTCCAGGCCAAGCGCGGCGACCGGCTCGACCCGGCCGCCCGGCCGGTGCTGCTGGGCCTGTTCGACGACGTCCACCGGCGCGGCCTGGTCGACGAACTGGGCAACGCCCGCTTCGCGCGCAGCGTCGTGGAGGCCGCCGCGCAGGCGCGGGACGTGCGGGTGATCAGCGTCGGGGGAGCGCCCCGGGGCGAAGACCTGGTGACGACGACGGCGTCCGACGTCTCCAAGGCGTTCAGCGAGATCACCGCGCGGTTCCGCGGCTACCAGGCGACCCCGACGCTGGCCGACGCGCTGGCCGACCTCGACAGGATGGCCGGGCTCGAACCGGTGAAACGGCAGGTCAAGGCCATCACCGCGCAACTGCGGGTGGCCCGGATGCGCGAGGAGCAGGGGCTCCCGGTCCAGTCGGGGACCCGCCACTTCGTGTTCGTCGGGCCGCCCGGCACCGGCAAGACGAGCGTGGCCCGGATCCTCGGGCGGATCTTCTCCGCGCTGGGGTTGCTGGCCCGGCCCGACGTGGTCGAGGCGTCCCGGCCCGATCTCGTGGGGCAGCACCTCGGCGCGACCGCGATCAAGACCAACGAGCTGGTCGACCGGGCCCTCGGCGGGGTGCTGTTCATCGACGAGGCCTACGGCCTGATCAACTCGGGCTACTCGGGCGGCGACGCGTTCGGGGCGGAAGCCGTACAGACACTCTTGAAGAGGGCCGAGGACGACCGCGACCGGCTCGTCATCATCCTGGCGGGCTACGAGCGGGAGATGGACACCCTGCTGGCCACCAACCCCGGCCTGGCCAGCCGGTTCAACAGCCGGGTGGTGTTCCCGAGCTACTCTCCCGGCGAGCTCGCCGAGATCGCCGAGACCCACGCCGCCGACGCCGGAGACCGGTTCGACGCCGCCGCCCGGCGTGACCTGGGCGACGTGTTCGGCTACGTCTGCCAGGAGCGCCTCATCGACGGCCTCGGCAACGGCCGCTTCGCCCGCTCCCTCTACGAGCGGGCCGCCATGCGGCGCGACGTGCGGCTGGCCGCGCTGGGCAGCGCGAGCGCGACCGAGCTCACCACCATCACCAGCGAAGACGTGCAGTCGGCGGTGGACGAACTGTCCTGACCGACACCTGGCAGTGGTTTTGCGGGTCCATCGGTGGCGTGATCGCATGATGGTGGACCATGAGGAAACGCGCCGGTCTGCTGGTCCCGGCCCTCGCCATGGTCCTGTCCGGCGTCGCGGGCGCCTGCGGGGGCGGTGCGACGACGGCCACCGGGAGCGGCCCCCAGAAGGGCGGCATGCTCAGGGTCGTCGGCTCCGGCGACGTCGACCACCTCGACCCGTCGTCGTCCTACACGGTCATCGCCTACAACCTCGGCCGCACCTGGACCCGGCAGCTCGTCACCTACCCGGCCGGGGGCGGCATCTCGGTCGCCGGTGAGGTGGTGCCCGACGTGGCCGCCGCGCTGCCGAAGGTCAGCGACGACGGGAAGACCTACACCTTCACGCTCCGCCCCGACGTCATGTGGAACACCAGCCCGCCGCGCCCGATCGTGGCCGCCGACTTCGAACGCGGGCTGAAACGGCTGGCCAACCCGGTGCAGCCGTCGGGCGGGATCTCCTATTACACGCAGACCATCGACGGTTTCCAGGAGTTCTTCACCGCGTTCCAGAAGCAGCCGAAGACGGCCGCCGGGATGGCGAAGTTCATGAACTCCACGCCTATCAGGGGCGTGCAGGCGGTGAATCCGACGACGCTGCGGATCCAGCTCACCGCACCGGCCAGCGATTTCCTCAACATCATGGCGCTCGGCTTCGCGTCGGCCGCGCCGGTCGAATACGAGAAATACGTCCCCGACGGGCCGGACTTCCGGCAGAACACCATTTCCGGTGGGCCGTACCAGATCACCACCTATTTCGCCGGGCGGCAGATCATGCTGGAGCACAACCCGGTGTGGAAGCAGTCCAGCGACCCGGTGCGCCACCGGTGGGTCGACCGCATCCTGGTCACCCTCGGCCAGGACAGCCCCGACGTCGTGCAGCAGCAGCTCGAAGCGGGCGTGGCCGACCTGTCGTGGGACCAGCCGGTGCCGACCTCGGCCATCCCGCGCCTGACGGGGAACCCGGCCTACAAGGTCTACGAGGGGTCGACGCTCAACCCGTTCCTGGCCTTCAACATGCAGAGCCCCAACAACAACCGCGCCCTGGCGAACGTGAAGGTCCGGCAGGCGATCAACTACGTCGTCAACAAGGCGGCCATCGCCCAGATCTACGGCGGCCCGAAGATCAACTCTGTGCTCGACGGGGCGATCCCGCCCGGCTCGATCGGCTACGACGCGGCGGTCCGCCCCTACGCCACGCCCGGCGGCCGGGGCGACGTGAACCGCTGCAAGGCGCTGCTGGCCGAGGCCGGGGTGACCAACCTGAGCCTCCAGTTCCCCTACCGCACCAACGGCAACCACCCGAAGGTCGCCCAGTCGATCGCCGGCGACCTGACCAAGTGCGGCATCACCTCGCAGCTCATCCCGACCGCGCCGGACGACTTCTACGGCCGCTACCTGTCAAGCGTCCAGAAGAGCCGCGAGGGGAAATGGGACATCGGCGCGCCCGGGTGGATCCCCGACTGGTACGGCAACAACGCCCGCTCGATCGTGGTGCCGCTGTTCGACGGCCGCAACTACACCGAGGGCTCGACCAACTACGGCGCCTACAACGACCCCGCGGTGAACGACCTCATCACCCGCGCGCTGACCGCTCCCGACGCGAAAGCCGCCGAGGGACTGTGGCGGCAGACCAACGCGCGCATCATGGCCGACGCCCCGATCGTGCCGCTGACCTCGCAGAACGTGCCGATTTTCCATTCGGAGCGGGTGCGGAACACGATCTACACGCCGCTCACCCAGCAGTTCGACTACACGCAGCTCTGGCTGGCCTCATGAGCCTTCTCGAAGTATCGGGGCTGCGGGTGACCTTCGCCACGCCCGACGGGGACCTGCAGGCGGTGCGCGGGGTGTCGTTCGAGGTCGAGGCCGGGCAGACGCTCGGCGTCGTCGGCGAGTCGGGGTCGGGCAAGAGCGTCAGCGTCCAGGCGCTGCTGGGGCTGGTCCCGGGCGCCCGCGTGGAGGGCTCGGCGCTGTTCGACGGGGAGCAGCTGATCGGGATGCCGGCCGAGCGGCTGCGGCGCATCCGCGGCGCGCGGATCGGGATGGTCTTCCAGGACCCGCTGTCGAGCCTCCACCCGATGTACTCGGTCGGGCGGCAGATCGCCGAGGCGGTGCTGGTCCACCGGAAGGTCAGCAAGGACCAGGCCTGGTCGGTGGCGCGGGAGCGGCTGGAGCAGGTCGGGATCCCGGCCGTGCGGGTGCGGGACTATCCGCACCAGTTCTCCGGCGGCATGCGGCAGCGCGTGATGATCGCCATGGCGATGGCGCTCGACCCGGAGCTGATCATCGCCGACGAGCCCACGACGGCCCTGGACGCGACGGTCCGGGCCCAGATCCTCGAACTGCTCGGGCGGCTGGGCTGCGCGCTGATCATCATCACCCACGACCTGGGGGTCATCGCCGACATGGCCGACGAGGTCATGGTCATGTACGCCGGCAAGCCCGTCGAGAAGGCCGGTCGCCGGGACCTGTTCCGCGACCCCCGCCATCCCTACACGCGCGGCCTGCTCAACTCGCTGCCCCACGGCAAGGAGCGCCTGCAGCCCATCACCGGCCGCCCGCCGAGCCTGCTGAGCCCGCCCTCGGGCTGTTCGTTCCATCCGCGCTGCCCGGTGCGGATTCCCCGCTGCCCGATCGAGGAGCCGCCGATGCTCGGCCCCGACGACCATCCCGACGCCTGCTGGCTGGAGGTGGGGCGGTGAGCCTGCTGGAGGTCTCCGACGTGCGGAAGTACTTCCCGATCAAGAGCGGGATCTTCTTCCAGCGCGAGGTCGGCCGGGTGCACGCCGTCGACGGGGTCAGCCTGTCGGTCGAGGCGGGCGAGACGCTCGGCGTGGTGGGGGAGTCGGGCTGCGGCAAGTCGACGCTGGCGCGGTGCATGACCGGGCTGCACGAGGTCACGTCCGGGACCATCGCCTTCGACGGGGACGTGCGGCGGGACGTGCAGATGGTCTTCCAGGACCCCTACGGGTCGCTGAACCCGCGCCGCCGGATCGGGTCGATCATCGCCGACCCGCTGGTGATCCACCGCGAGGGCACCCCGTCGTCGCGGCGCGGCCGGGTGCGCGACCTGATGGCCCTGGTCGGGCTCAACCCCGAGCACTACAACCGCTTCCCCGCCGAGTTCTCCGGCGGCCAGCGGCAGCGGGTGGGGATCGCGCGGGCGCTGGCGCTCAACCCCCGGCTGGTCGTCTGCGACGAGCCCGTCTCCGCGCTGGACGTCTCCATCCAGGCCCAGGTCGTCAACCTGCTCAAGGACCTGCAGACCGAGCTCGGCCTCACCTACGTCTTCATCGCCCACGACCTCTCGGTGGTCCGCTACGTCAGCGACCGGGTGGCCGTCATGTACCTCGGCAAGATCGTCGAGATCGCCCCGGGCGAGGAGCTCTACGAGCGCCCCCGGCACCCCTACACGGCGGCGCTGCTGTCGGCCGCCTCGGTCGCCGACCCCGACCGGCCGAGGGACCGCGTCGTGCTGCGCGGCGACGTCCCGTCCCCGATCTCCCCGCCCTCGGGCTGCCGGTTCCATCCGCGCTGCCCGAAGGCCCAGGAGCGGTGCCGGGTCGAGGAGCCGCTGCTGCTCGGCGACGGCCACAAGTGGGCCTGCCACTTCCCCCTGGAACCCGGCGAGCGGTTGCGGAGCGCGGAGGTGGGCCGGTGAGAACCGCCCATGACGTCATGAGCCGGTCGGGTGGCCGGCCAGGCGGAGCCGTAACGGAAGAGAAATCTTTCCAGCGCACCGAGGCGCGCCGTCGCGCGGCGACGAGGGGTGGTCGGCGTGAGTCTCACTGATGCGGCTTTCGAGGCCGAGCCCGTCCATGCCGAGGTCGTGCACGGCAAGGGGCCCTGGCAGCTGGCCTGGGAGCGGTTGCGGCGGGACAAGGCCGCGGTGATCTCCATGGCGGTGATCGTGCTGGTCGCGCTGCTGGCGCTGCTCGCGCCGCTGTTCGCGCTGATCACCGGGCACGACCCGCTGACGCAGTATCCGGAGACCGCGCTCACGCCCGAGGGGCTCCCCGTCGGGCCGGGCGCCGACTTCTGGCTCGGGGCCGACAGCCTCGGGCGGGACCTGTTCGTGCGGCTCGCCTACGGGGCGCGGATCTCGCTGCTCGTCGGGCTGAGCGCGACCCTGCTCGCCACCGTGTTCGGGGTGGTCGTCGGGCTGCTGGCCGGTTACTACGGCGGCTGGGTCGACGGGGTGCTCGCGCGGGTGCTCGACGTCGTGCTCAGCTTCCCCTACCTGCTGGTCGCGATCGTGCTGGTCGCCGCCGTGGGGGCCTCGGTGGCGCTGACCATCTTCGTGATCGCGTTCTTCTCGTTCGCGGCGATGGCCCGGGTCGTGCGAGGGCAGACGATCGGCTACCGGGAGCGGGAGTTCACCGAGGCGGTCAGGTCGCTGGGCGCCTCGCCGCTGCGGATCATGGTCATCGACGTGCTGCCCAACCTGGTCGCGCCGGTCACCGTGCTCGCCTCGCTGCTCATCCCGACCTCGATCGTCTTCGAGGCCACGCTCAGCTTCCTGGGGCTCGGCGTCGATCCCCGCACGCCCAGCTGGGGCGCGATCCTGGCCGACTCGACCGACTTCTACCGGGTGGCGCCCGGCCTGCTGGTCTTCCCGGCCGTGCTGCTGCTGCTCACCACGCTCGCGTTCAACCTCCTCGGGGACGGCATCCGCGACGCGCTCGACCCCAAGAGGTGACCTGTGTGGCGCTTTCTCATCCGGCGGATCGTCTTCGGCGTCGTCGTGCTGTGGCTGGTGGCGACGACCGTGTTCCTGCTGTTCTTCGCCGGTCCGGCCGACAACGTGGCGCGCCGCCTGGCCGGGCCGCGCGCGCCGATCGAGGTCGTCGAGCAGATCAAGGACACGCTCGGCCTCGACCGGCCGCTGTTCACGCAGTACCTCGGCTTCCTGGGCGACCTGCTGCGGGGTGACCTCGGGACCTCGTTCATCAGCCAGACGCCGGTCTCCACGCTGATCCTGCAGAGCCTCCCGGGCACGTTGTGGCTGGTCTTCGGGGCGGCCGTGCTGTGGATGCTCATGGGGGTCGGCGGGGGAGTGCTGTCGGCGACCAAGCCGCGCAGCCTGCGCGACCGCACGCTCACCGTGCTGGTGCTGGCCGGGATCTCGCTGCCGACGTTCGTGCTGGGCATCCTGATGATCTATCTGGCGCTGTCGGTGTTCCCGGGGACCGGGCTCCAGCCGGGCCCGTACATCTCCCCGTTCATCGACGTCGGGGCCTTCCTGTCGACCATGGTCATGCCGTGGATCTGCCTGGCGGTGGTCCAGGCGGCGGTGTACGTGCGGCTGACCCGGGGCTCGATGCTCGACACGATGGGCGAGGACTACATCCGCACGGCGCGGGCCAAAGGGGTGCCCGAGCGGTCGGTCACCTACCGGCACGGGCTGCGGGCCGCGCTGACGCCCGTCATCACCCAGTTCGGGGTGGATGTCGGGACGCTCCTCGGCGGCGTGGTCGTCACCGAATCGGTCTTCGGGCTCCAGGGCATCGGGCAGCTCATGATCCGGTCGGTCCGGGACGGTGACCTGCCCGTCATCATCGGCGCGGCGATCCTGGCCGCCGCGTTCATCGTGCTCGCGAACATTCTCGTCGACGTGGCGTATTCGTTCCTCGATCCACGCGTACGGCTCGCCTGATTTGATCACGCTCTGCCATTACTCTGTGACGCGAGGTGGTGGGGGGAATCATGGTGCGACTGGTGAACTACGCGGCGTTGATCGTCGTCGCCTCCAGCCTGGCGTGGCTGCTGGCCGCCGTGACCCTCGATCCACGGGCCAACTACGCCGGCCGCACCCCCGCGCCGGCGGTCGCCGTGGTCGACGCGGCCCTGTCCGAGGCCAACCTCAACGACAAGGACCCGCTGCTCGACCGCTACCTGACCTGGGTCTCCGGGATGGCGCGCGGTGACTTCGGCCGCACCTGGGACGGCGCGGGCGTCGGCGCCGACCTGGCCGAACGCGCCGGGGTGACGCTCCGGCTCGTCACGGCCGGCCTGGCGGTGGGGGCGCTGCTGGGGGTCGCCGTCGGCACCCTCGCCGCGGTCGGCCACCGGGGCTGGTTCGACCGGCTGTCGGGCGGGGTGGTGTTCCTGCTGCTGGCGGTGCCGGCGGTCGTGCTGGCCAACGTCCTGATCATCGGCGCGGTCTGGTTCAACGACACGACCGGCACCCGGTTCCTCATGGTCAGCGGCGAGTTCACCGACGGCGGGCCGCTCGACCGGCTCCGGCATGTCGTGCTGCCCGCGCTGACCCTCGCGCTGCCGCTGGCCGCGATCGTCAGCCGCTACCACCGCAGCGCCATGCTCGACGTGCTGAACGCCGACTACGTCCGCACCGCACGCGCCAAGGGCCTGTCCCGGCGGAAGGTCGTCGTCCGGCACGCCCTGCGGACCGCGCTCATCCCCACGACCACCTACCTGACCTTCACCTTCGGCGCGCTGCTGGTCGGCGCGACCATCACCGAGACCGTCTTCGGCTGGCACGGCCTCGGCCAGCGACTCATCAGCGCGATCGTCACCAGCGACGTCAACACCGTCGCCGGGATCACCGCCATCGCGGCCGTCGCGCTGGTGCTGTGCGCGGCCGTGGCCGAGGTGCTCCAGCGGATGCTCAACCCCGGGAGGCCCCGATGAGCGCGACGCTCCCCGACGTCTCCGCCCCCGCCGGCGTGCCCCCGGCCGAGCCGCCGCCGAGGATGTTCTCGGCGACCGGCATCGCCGGGCTCGCGCTGCTCAGCTTCCTCGGCGCGCTCGCCGTCCTCGGCCCGATCCTGATCCCCTGGACGGCCTCCGACCGCGACTTCGAGGCCTTCCTCCAGCCGCCCTCGGCGAACCATCCCTTCGGCACGACCGCCTCCGGCGCCGACATCCTCGTCCTCACCCTGCTGGGCCTGCGCAAGTCGCTGGTCATCGGGCTCGTGGTGGCCGTGGCGGCGACGGCGGTGGCCGCGCTCGTCGGGGCGTTCGCGGGCTACTTCCTCGGCTGGGTCGACCGCACGCTCATGTGGGTCACCGATCTGCTGCTGGTCATCCCGGCGTTCCTCGTCGTCGCCGTCGTGTCCTCGGGGCAGGACCGGTGGATCGCGCTGGTCGTGCTGCTGGCGGCGTTCATGTGGATGGTGACCGCGAAGGCGGTGCGCGGGGTCACCATCGCGATGCGCGACCGCGAATACGTCAGGGCGGCCCGGTTCATGGGCGTGCCCGCCCACCGGATCGTGCTGCGCCACGTCATCCCGAACCTGGCCTCGCTGCTCGTCGCCGACGCGACGGTGAACGTGAGCGCGGCGATCCTGGCCGAGACGACGCTGTCCTACTTCGGCTTCGGGGTCGTGCCGCCCGACGTGTCGCTCGGCTCGCTGATCGCCGACGGCGCGCCGACCGCGCTCTACGCCCCCTGGACCTTCTGGTGGGCGGCCGGGCTGCTCATCGCCCTGATCATCGCGGTCAACCTGGTCGGCGACGACCTGCGCGACCGCTTCGACCCGGCCCTGCGAGCGCCCCAGTGATCGACGTCAAAGATCTGTCCGTCTCCTTCGGGACCACCCCGGCCGTGCGGGACCTGAGCTTCTCCGTCGCGCGGGGCGAGATCCTCGGCCTCATCGGGGAGTCGGGCTCCGGGAAGTCGGCGACCGCGCTGGCCCTCATGGGCCTGCTCCCGCGCACCGCCACGACGAGCGGGTCGATCCTGCTGGACGGCGAGGAGCTCACCACCGCCTCGGAGAAACGGCTCACCGCGCTGCGCGGGCGCGCGATGGCCATCGTGTTCCAGGACCCGCTCCAGGCGTTCACTCCCGTCCACCGCGTCGGGGCGCAGATCGCCGAGGCCGTCCGGGCGCACCAGCGCGTGCCCAGGAGAACGGCGGCGCGGCGGGCGGTGGAACTGCTCGACCTGGTCGGCATCCGCGATCCGCACCAGCGGGCGCGGTCGTACCCCCACGAGTTCTCCGGCGGGATGCGGCAGCGCGCCCTCATCGCGATGGCCATCGCCAACAACCCCGGCCTGCTCATCGCCGACGAGCCCACGACCGCGCTCGACGTGACCGTCCAGGCGCACATCCTCGACGTGCTCAAGACCGCCCAGCGGGAGACCGGGGCGGCGGTCCTGCTCATCACCCACGACCTCTCCGTCGTCGCGCGGGCCGCTGACCGGGTGCACGTCCTGAAGGGCGGCGGGACGGTGGAGACCGGGCCGGTCGAGGAGGTGCTGCGGGCGCCGCGGGAGCCGTACACGAGGAGGCTCGTCGCGGCGATGGAGGCCGGCGACCGGCCCGCGGCCCCGCGGCCGGTGCGGACCGTGCTCGAAGTGCGGGACCTGGTGCGCCACCACCCGGGGGTCAAAGCGGTCGACGGGGTGAGTTTCGACCTCCGCTCGGGCGAGACCCTCGGGCTCGTCGGCGAGTCGGGGTCGGGCAAGACCACCCTGCTCATGGAGATCATGGCGCTGGCCCGGCCGCAGCGGGGCCGGATCACCGTGCTCGGCCGCGACACCGCCCACGTGTCGCGGCGCGACCGCCGCCGGATCCGGCGCGACCTCCAGATCGTCTTCCAGGACCCCTCGTCGTCGCTCGACCCGCGCATGACCGTCGGCGCGATCGTCGCCGAACCGCTCACCACCCACGGCCGCTCACCGGCGCGGGTCCCGGAGCTGCTGGCGCAGGTGGGACTGCCGGCCGAGTACGCCGCCCGCCACCCCGCCCACCTCTCCGGCGGCCAGCGCCAGCGCGTCGCCATCGCGCGGGCCGTCGCGCTCGACCCCGAGGTGCTGGTCCTCGACGAACCCGTCTCGGCGCTCGACCCGACCATCCGCGCCGAGATCATCACGCTGCTGGAGAAGCTGCGGGCCGAACGCGGGCTGTCCTACCTGTTCGTCGCCCACGACCTGCCGCTGATCCGCCGCATCGCCGACCGCGTCGCGGTCATGTACCGGGGCCGGATCGCCGAGATCGGCCCCGCCCACCAGATCTTCGCCGCCCCCGCCCACCCCTACACGAGAGCCCTGCTGCGCGCCTCCCCCCTGCGCGACGACGACCCAGTCATCGCCGCGGGCTGCCGTTTCCGTCCCCGCTGTCCCCTGTACGCCGAGCTCCCCGCCGCCCCGAGATCCCGCTGCGCCACCGAGGAACCCGAGATCACCGGCGACTCGGGAGCCGCCTGCCACCACCATCCAGGAGAAGCACCGTGAAACGCGCGTACGCCCTGCTACTGGCCCTGACGACCGCCGCCTGCGCCGCCCAACCGGGTGAATCGGGCCGGCCGGCGGCCGAGGTCACCGCGGCCGACCTCAACCTGACCCCGCGCGCCCAGATCAAGACCGGCGGCACCCTCCGCTGGGGCCTGACCGAATATCCGGCCCAGTGGAACCAGAACCACATCGACGGCAACCTGGCCAACGTCAAGACCGTCATGGACGCCCTGATGCCGCGCCCCTTCCGCGCCGACGAACACGGCGCCCTCACGCTCGACTCCGACTACGTGACCTCGGCCGACGTGACGAAGACGACGCCCAAGCAGGTCGTGACGTACACCCTGAACCCCAAGGCGCGCTGGTCGACCGGCGAGCCGATCACCTGGGCCGACTACGCCGCCCAGTGGAAGGCGCTGCGGGGCGCCGACCCGGCCTTCCACGTCGCCAACGTCACCGGATACCAGGACATCGCCTCGGTGGCCAAGGGCGCGAACGACCACCAGGTCGTGGTCACCTTCACCCGGCCGTTCGGCGACTGGCGCTCCCTGTTCGCGCCGCTCTACCCGAGGAGCGCCAACTCCTCGCCGCAGGCGTTCAACGCCGGCTGGGTCGGCAAGATCCCGGCCACGGCGGGCCCGTTCCGGTTCGGCGGCTTCGACACCCGCGCCAAGACGCTCACCCTGGCCCGCGACGCCAAGTGGTGGAGCGACCCCGCCAAGCTCGACTCGATCGTGTTCCGGGGCCTGGAGTCCGACGCCCGCGTCGCCGCCTTCGCCAACGGCGAGCTCGACGTGTTCGACATCGGCCCGTCGGCGGCCGACCTGTCCCGCGCCAGGTCGGCGTCTGGCGCGGTGGTCCGCCAGGCGGCCGGGCCCGACTTCCGCCACTTCACCTTCAACGGCGAGAGCCCGATCCTCACGGACGTCCGGGTCCGCCAGGCCGTCGCCCTCGGCATCGACCGGGCGGTCATCGCCAAGAGCGACCTCAAGGGCCTGAACTGGCCGGTCACCCTGCTCGACAACCACTTCCTGATGAACAGCCAGCAGGGCTACCGCCCCAACGCCGACGAACTCGCCGGCCCCGACCTGACCCGAGCCGGGGCACTGCTCGACGCGGCCGGCTGGCGGCTGAGCGGCAAGGTCCGCGCCAAGGGCGGCAAGCAGCTCGACCTGCGCTTCGTCATCCCGTCGGGCCTCCAGCTCGCCCGCTCGGAGGGCGAGATCACCCAGGCCATGCTGGCCAAACTGGGCGTCAAGCTGACGATCGAGACCGTCCCGAGCAACGACTTCTTCACCAAGTACGTCATCCCCGGCAACTACGACATCGCGCCCTTCTCGTACGTGGGGACGCCGTTCCCCGTCTCCGCCTCCTACGGCACGTACGCCAACGGCGTCCGGGCGCAGGGCGACGAGATCGTGTGGAACGCCAACCTGGGCCGCAGCGGCAACGCCGAGATCGACGCCAAGCTCAAGGCGGCCATGGCCGAGCTCGACCCCGAGAAGGCCGTCAAACTGATCAACGAGGCCGACCGGCTCGTGTGGCGCGAGGTCAACGTCCTGCCCCTCTACCAGCGGCCCCAGACCGTCGCGGTCAACGCGGGCCTGGCCAACGTCGGGGCGCGCGGCTTCCGCGACCTCGACTACGCCGACATCGGCTTCAAGTCATAGCCGTCGGGACTGTCGTAGGTCTCGGCTAGCGTGCGGCCATGGACCTGACGTGGCCGCAAGTGCTGGCGTGGCGGCTCGGCCGTCAGTTCGTGACCGCCCCGGGGCCCGGCGCGGTCGCCGTGGCCGAGCGGCTCTGCGGGGTGCAGGCGCAGGTCGCCTCCTCGGCCGAGCTGGCGGTCTCCCTCCGGCTCGGCCGCCCCGCCGGGCCGGAGATCGAGCAGGCGCTCTGGACCGACCGGACCCTGCTCAGGACCTGGTCGATCCGGGGCACCCTCCACCTGCTGCCGACCGCGTCGTGGCCGGTCTACCGCGCGGTGCTGGGCACTCTCCGCTACTGGGACAAACCCTCCTGGCACCGGGGCAGCGGGGTGTCGGCGGCGGAGCTCGACGCCATCATCGGGGCCGTCCCCGAGGCCCTCGGCGACGCCGAGCTGACCAGGGAGGAACTGGTCGACGCGGTGATCGCGGTGACCGGCGACGAACACCTGCGCCCGCTGCTGGCCTCCGGCTGGGGGCAGCTCTTCAAGCCCTTGAGCTTCCTCGGCGAGCTCTGCCACGGCGTGCCGCGCGCCGGGAAGGTGACCTTCACCGCGCCGCCCCGCGTGGGGGAGATGTCCGCCGAGGAGGGCGGGGTCGCGCTGCTGCGCGCCTTCCTGGGCGCCCACGGCCCGGCGAGCACGGCCGCCTTCGACGGGTGGCTGTTCCGGGGGCTGACCCGGCGGGCCGTCCTGCGTCAGTGGTTCGCCGACCTGGCCCCCGCGACCGTCACCGTCGAGGGGGAGGACCTGTTCGTCCTGCCCGAACACGTCGACGAACTGCGGGCGACCCGGCCGTCCGAGGAGACGTACCTGCTGGCCGGGTTCGACCAATACGTCATGGGCGCCCCCCGCGACCTCGAACCGCTGCTCCCCGCGGCGGCCAAGGCGGCGGTCAGCCGGGCGGCGGGCTGGATCTCCCCGGTGGTCGTCCACCGGGGCCGCGTGGTCGGCACCTGGGACGCCCGCGACGGCACCCTGACCGCGACCCTGCTGGAACCTGCCCCCGGCGTGGAGGCGGCGGCCGAGAAGGTGCTCGCCCTGATGGGCAGGGACCTGAAAGTGGTGGTCGCCTGACCTTCGCTCACGGGTGACCGATACGGCTCCTCCCGCACAGCCGCCCCGGCGGCGTCGCCCCGGCACGCCTGATCACCGGCTGGTGACCCGCTTTTGGGCCGGGGCCGACCGCGAGTCGCAGCGCGGACCTGCCCTCGGTCAGCGCCTCCCGGACGACGCCGTGGACGAATCCGAAACGGCCCGGGGAGCGTTCGACGAGCAGACCGGCGGCCATGGCGGCCTCCAGCCGGTCGAGCGCGGTCTCCAGGGACAGCCCGGCGACCCGGGCGACCCGGGCCACGTCGAACTCCCCGCCGACCGCCGCCGCGACGCGCAGCAGATCGGCTGCGGGCGCGGGCAGCCGGCCGACCCGACCGACGACCACATCCCGCACCCCCGGCGGCAGCCCGCCGCCCCGATGGCGGAGCAGCTCCGTGGCGAAGAAGGGGTTACCCCCACTGCGGTCCCGCAGGACCCGCACCTCGTCGCGCGGCGTCCCGGCGGGGGCCAACTGGGCGATCTCGGGCAGCGTGAGCCCACTCAACGACAGCCGCAGCGCCCGCCGCCGCGCCAGCGCCTCATAGACATCGACGAGCGCTGGGTTGGGCGCGGGGTTGGGCGCGGGGTTGGGCGCGGGGTTGGGCGCGGGGTTGGGCGCGGGGTTGGGCGCGGGGTTGGGCGCGGTGTTAGGCGTGGAGTTCTGCGCGGGATTGAGTGCGGGGTTGAGGGTCGGGTCGAATATCGGGTCAAAGGTCAGGCGCGGCGCGGGGTTGAGCGCGGGATTGAGTTTGGAGTCGGGCGCGGGGTTGAGTGCCAGGCCAAGGGTCGGATTAAGTGCTGGGTTGAGCGCGGGATCGAGCGCAAGGTTGGGCGCTGGGTTGGGCGTGGAGTTCTGCGCGGGATTGAGCGCGGGATTGAGGGCCTGGTCGAATATCGGGTCGAAGGTCAGGTGCGGCGCGGGGTTGAGTGCCAGGTCAAGGGTCGGATTGAGTGCCGGGTTGAGAACCGGATCGAGGGCCAAGGCGGGCGTCGAGCTGAGCAGGGGGTTGAGAGCCTGACTTGACGTCTGGGCGGCCGCCTCGTTGTCGCGGGCGGTGGCGACGATGGTCACTCGGCCTTCGGTGAAGGTCTGGGCCAGGTGGCTCAGGAGGCGGAGGGAGGTGGGGTCGGCCTGGTGGAGGTCGTCCAGGATCACCAGGAGCGCGCGTTCGCGGGCGGCGGCGGCGGCGAGCGCTTGGGCGGTGCGCTCGCCCGCTGCGAACTCGCTGCTCTCGCCCGCTGCGAAGGCGGTGCCCTTGCCTGCGCCGACGTCGGTGCCCTCCGGCGTGAGGTGGCTCAGTTGGCGGAGTACCTGGGTCCATGGCCAGAACGCGGGTGTCCCCGAGGTCGCCGGGCAGCGGGCGATCGCCGCCAGGTGGCCGCGCCCGCTCGCTCGGGCGGCCATTTCCTCGGCCAGGTGGGTCTTGCCGATCCCCGGCTCCCCGGTGATCAGGGCGAACTGCGGCCGTCCCGCCATCGCCTCGTCGAGCAGGTGGTCCAGGGCGGTGAGCTCCCCGGGCCGGCTCGCCACTCGCTCCACAACGGGGGCCAGGGCGGTGAGCTCCTCGTGCCGGCTCGCCACTCGCTCCACAGCGGGGGCCAAGGCGGTGAGCTCCCCGTGCCGGCTCGCCACTCGCTCCACAGCGTGGGCTCGGGCCGGTCGCAGGTGGGGTGCCTGGCGGAGGATGTCGCGCTGGAGGTCGCGGAGTTCGTCGCCGAGGTCGACGCCGAGTTCGTCGGCGAGGATGCGGCCCGCCGTCCGCAGCGCGTCGAGGGCCTCGCCCTGCCGGCCGCAGCGGTAGAGAGCCAGGGCACGCAGCGCCCACAGCCGCTCCCGCAGCGGATGCTCGTGGGTCAGCGCCTCCAGTTCCCCGACCACCTCGTGGTGCCGGTGCTGGCCGATGAGGGCCGACACCCGCAGCTCGCGGACCCGTTCCCTGGCCTCGGTGAGGTGGGCCAGGGAGGCCGTGAGGTAGTCCTGCCCGGCCAGGTCGCTGTACGGCTCCCCGCGCCACAACCGCAGCGCCCGCGTCGCGGCCCGCTCCACCGCGACCGGATCGGTGGCCTGCTCGGCCTCGGCGACCAGGGCGAGGAACCGGGCCGCGTCCAGACGGCTCGGGTCGACGGCGAGCCGGTATCCGGCCGGGTCGTAGGTCAGCAGGCGGCTCTGGGCGCGCGGGCGGCGCTCCGGCTCCAGCACCCGGCGCAGGTTGGAGACGTACACCTGGAGTGACGCGTGCGCCTCGGCGGGCGGCGCGTCGCCCCAGATCCGGTCGATCAGGGTCGCCGGGGTGACCGGCCGGCCCTCGGCCAGGGCCAGGACGCTGAGCAGCATCCGCTGCTTGGGCGTGCCGGTTCCGCGCGGGCGGCCGTCGCCGCCGACGACCTCCAGCGGCCCCAGCACGCGGATGTCCACCGCCCCGCCCTCCACGAGATCAGTCACCGGGGCCTCACTTGCGCAGGAGCGCGACGAGGCGGAGCCCGGCGAGCACGCCCATGGCCAGATGCCCCCCGACGAGCGCGACCTGGAACACCCGCTGACCGGCGGTCAGGTCGGCGGCGTACCCGCCGTCGGCGAACCCGGACAGGAAGGCCAGCAGCCCGGCGACCACCAGCAGCGCGGCGGCAGGACCGGCGACCGCGCGGCGCCGCCGGGTCACCGCGAAGGCGAGCATCACCTGGGCGACCATCATCGGGATCGGCGCCGACAGCCGGGCCTGCGGCCCGAGGGCGTCCAGGAACGTGGGGCTGAGCCCCGCCGACAGCGAGATCAGCGCGCCGGTCACGTCCATGACGAGCAGCACGCCGACGGCGACGGCCACGGCACGGGCGAACGGGGGCTCGACGGATGTCAGGGACGACATGGTTCCTCCTAGCGGGGGTGACGCTCCGAGGATCCGTGGCGGGACGGCCGGGTGTCGTGAGGCGCGGGTCCCGGCCTCGACGGGACTTCTCGTCCCGTGACGCCGGGACCCCCGGGTGGGACCATCTCCCTCGTGACGGACAGAACGACGTGGCGCGTGGTCGTCCCGGTGGGCGCGCTGGTGCTCCTGGTGGCGGCGGCGCTCGTCGTCGAGCCCCGGCTGGCGCACCTCGGCGTGACGGGGATCGTGGCCCGTTTCGACGCCTTCCGCTGCGTGGCGGGGCTGGCGTTCGGCGTGCCCGGGGTGCTTGTGGTGGCGCAGCGGCCGGCCAGCAGGGTCGGGTGGCTCATGGTCGTCGTGGGCGCGGCCCAGGCGGTGGGGGTCGCGCTGGGGGCGTACGGACTGCTGGGCATCAACGACGGCGGGCTGCCCGGCGACGACTGGGCCATGTGGGCGTCGAACTGGCTCTGGGTGCCGGCCTACCTGGCGGTGCCGACCATCCTGTTGATGATCTTCCCCGACGGGCGGCTGCCCTCGCCCCGGTGGCGGCCCGTGGCGGCCCTCGCCCTCGCCGGGATTGCGGTGAACGCGGTCGACTGGATCCTCCAGCCGGTGACCCTGATGGGAGAGGTCGGCCGGATGTATCCCCCCGGCTACACCGGCGTCCTCGCCGACCTGACGGGGCTTCCTCCGGTGGTCCGCGCGGCCGGGATCGCGTGCGCGCTGGTCGGCGCGGTGGCGGCCGTGGCCTCGCTGGTGGTGCGCTACCGGCGGGCCGACGAGGAGACGCGCCGCCGCCTGCAGTGGATCGTGGCCGGGGCCCTGCTGACGGTGAGCCTGTTCGGCCTGGCGCTCATGGTCCCGTGGGGCGCGCCGATCCTGGCCCTGGCCTGCGTGCCGCTGTCGGCCGGGCTGGCCGTGGCCGTGGTGGCCCATCGTCTGTGGGACCTCGACCTGCTGCTGTCGCGGGCGCTGGCCCTCAGCGTCGTGAGCGTGCTGCTGCTGGCGGCCTACGCGCTGATCGCCTTCACCCTCGGCGGCGTCCTGGGGGCCGGGGTGTCGGCGGTGCTGATCGCGCTCGCCGTGCATCCGCTCTACGCGCGCGCCGGGGTGGCCGCCAACCGCCTGGTGTACGGCGACCGCGACGACCCGGCCAGGGCGCTGCGCCGCCTGGGGGCCCGGCTGTCGGATGCCGACGCCCCCGGGGACCTGCTGGAACGGGTGGCCGCCGAGGTCGGCCGGGTGCTGCGGGTGCCCTACGTCGCCGTCGAGGAGCACGGAGCGGTCGTGGCCTCCTGGGGCTCCCGGGGCGAGGCCGCCGAACACGTCCCGCTGCACCACCGGGGCCTCAACGTCGGCACCCTCGTGGTCGGCGAGCGGCTGCGCCCCAAGGACCGGGCGCTGCTGGCGGAACTGGCCCCGCACGTCGCGGTGGCCGTCCACGCCCACCGCCTCGGCGCCGATCTCGCCCGCTCGCACGCCCGCCTGCTCGCCGCCCGCCAGGAGGAGCGCGACCGCCTGCGCTACGAACTCCACGACGGCGTGGGCCCCACCCTCGCGGCGCTCGCCCTCCAGATGGACCGCGGACGGCGGCTGGTCGACACCGACCCCGCCCGGGCCAAGGCGATCATGGACGACCTGTCGGCCCGCATCCGGGCCACCGTCGGCGACGTGCGCGCCATCGTCAACGACCTGAGGCCGCCCCCGCTCGACGACCTCGGGCTCGCGGGTGCGCTCGCCGACCTGGGAAGAGGCTTCGCCGACCACCTCGACGTCCGGGTGGACGCCGACCTGCCGGCCCTGCCCGCCCCGATCGAGCTGGCCGCCTACCGGATCGCCGCCGAGGCACTGACCAACGCCGCCCGCCACGCCAGGGCCTCCCGCTGCACCATCCGGGTGCGCGCCCGCGACGCCCTGGAACTGCGCGTCGACGACGACGGGACGGGGCTCGGACCGGCCCCCGAGGGCGTCGGCCTCACCTCCATGCGGCGCCGGTCCGAGGAACTCGGCGGCACGTTCGAGCTGCGCAGCGGCGACGGCACGGGCACCCACCTGGTCGTCCGGCTCCCGCTGGTGACCTCGTGATCCGCGTCGTCGTGGTCGAGGACCACCCGATCTTCGCCGACGGGCTCGTCGCGCTGTTCCGCGACCTGCCCGAGGTCGAGGTCGTCGGCGTCGCGGGCACCGGCGAGGCAGCCGTCGAGCTGGTCGGCCGGCACGCTCCCGACGTGGTCCTGATGGACCTGCGGCTCCCCGGCATGAGCGGCGTCGAGGCCACCGCCCGGATCAGGGCCGCACATCCGGCCGTGGCGGTGCTCGCCCTGACCATGATGTCGGACGACGAGAGCATCATCGCGGCCGTGCGGGCCGGCGCCCGGGGCTACCTCCTCAAGGAGGCGCCGCCGGAGGAGATCGTCCGGTCGCTCCAGGCGGTGGCGGCCGGTCAGGTCGTCTTCGGGTCGTCCGCCGGGGGCCGGGTGCTGGCCGCCCTGGCCGCCGAGACCGTCCGGCCGCGCCCGCTGCCCGAGCTGACCGACCGCGAGCAGGAGGTGCTCGACCTGGTCGGGGCCGGGCTGACCAACCACGCCATCGCCCAGCGCCTGTTCCTCAGCGAGAAGACGATCCGCAACCACGTGTCGAACATCTTCGCCAAGCTCGGCGTCTCCGGCCGCGCGGAGGCCGTGGCGCGGGCCCGCGACGCCCGCCGCTGACTAGGGCCGGGCGGGCCGGAACCTGAGCAGGTCGCCGGGCCGGAGCTGGGCCACTTTCGGCAGGTCGGCCACGGTGACCACGCCGATGACCGGATAGCCGCCGGTCGGCGGGTGGTCGGCGAGGAACACGATGGGCTGGCCGTCCGGCGGCACCTGGACCGCCCCGGCGACCATGCCCTCACTGGGCAGTTCCCCGGTCCGCGCCCGCCTGAGCGCCGTCCCGGCCAGCCGCGCCCCGACCCGGTTGCTGTCCTGGCTCACTCTGTACGCCCCCGCGCACAGCGTGGCGAAACCGTCGTCGGTGAACCAGTCGTCCCGGGGTCCCCGCACCACCTGGACGGTCGGCTCGGCCGAGATGGGGCGCTGCGGCGCGACGTCGGCGTGGATCGCGGACATCGGCTCACCCAGCGCCAGGACCGTTCCGGCCGTCAGCGGCGGCGGCCCCAGGCCGGAGAGCGAGTCGGTCGACATGCTGCCCAGCACCGGCGGCACGCACACGCCGCCCCGGATCGCCACATACGTCCGCAACCCCTCATAAGGCATCCCGACCGACAGCGTCGCCCCCGGGGACATCCAGAAGGGCGCCCACATGCCGCCCCCCGACGCGGGCGCCGGCGCCCCGGCCAGCGCCACCCACGCGCCGCGCCGGAACCTCAGCACCGCCCCGCCGAACGTGAGCTCGATCGCGGCGGCGTCCTCCGCGTTCCCCACCAGCCGGTTCGCCAGCCGCAGGCTCGGCAGGTCGGCCGCCCCGGAGCGGGGGACGCCGAGATGGGCGTAACCCCGCCGCCCGAAGTCCTGGACGGTGGCGTAGGGACCCGGGGCGACGACCTCCACGGCAGGGGTCACGTGGCGACCATCCTGACCCGGGTGCCCGGCCTCAGCAGGGCGGGGGAGTCGCTCGTCACGTCCCACACCGGGAGGGTGGTGCGTCCCAGCAGGCGCCAGCCTCCCGGCGAGGCGGCGGGATACACCGCCGAGTAGGCCCCGGCGATCGCCACGGACCCGGCCGGCACGGCGGTCCGGGGGCGGTCGAGGCGGGAGACGTGGAGGGTGGGATCGAGGCCCACCAGGTAGGCGAACCCCGGGGCGAAGCCCAGCCATCCGGCCACGAACTCCGACGCGGTGTGGCGGGCGATCACCTCGTCGACGGAGATCCCCGCCAGCGCGGCGACGTCGGGCAGGTCCGCGCCGTCGTACACGACCGGGATCTCCACCGGCTCCCCGTCGGGGTCGTGCAGCGGCGAGTGGTCGAGCTGTTCGATCAGCGGGATGAGCCGGTCGGCCCGGCCGCCCACGACCAGGACCGTCTCCGGCCCCGGGACGATCTCCTCGACGTCGGCCAGCAGCCGCAGCCGGGCGTCGAGCCGGTGGGAGGCGGCCAGCGACCCCGTCTCGACCAGCAGGGCCCGCTCGCCCACCCGCCTGATCACGCGAACGCCTCCACTGCCACACCCGCGCCGGTGAGCGCGTGGCGGACGGCGCGCGCCAGCCGTACGGAACCGGGGGTGTCGCCGTGCACGCAGATGGACCTGGCCGCGACCCGCACCTCGGAACCGTCGACCGCCACCACGACGCCGTCGCGGGCCATCCGGACCGCGCGGGCGGCCACCTCCTCGGGGTCGTGCAGGACCGAGCCCGGCTCCCGCCGGGACACCAGGGTCCCCTCGGGGGTGTACGCGCGGTCGGCGAAACACTCGGCGACGGTGGGCGGGCCCATGCCGTGGACGGCCGACCCCGGCAGGGTCAGGATCGGCAGGCCGCCGTGGTCGGCCACCGCCTCGGCCAGCGCACGCGCCTGCACGGGATCCCAGACCACCCGGTTGTAGAGCGCTCCATGCGGCTTCACGTAGGTGACCCGGCCCCCGCAGGCGCGGGCGATCCCGTCGACCGCCGCCAGCTGGTAGAGGATCTCGGCCCGGAGCTCCTCGGCCGGCACGTCCATCTCCCGCCGTCCGAACCCGGCCAGGTCGCGGTAGGACACCTGGGCCCCGACGGCCACCCCCCGGGCGACCGCGGCCTCGCAGACGCGGCGGATCGTCAGCGGGTCTCCCGCGTGGAAGCCGCAGGCCACGTTGGCGCTGGTGACGATCTCCAGCAGAGCGTCGTCGTCGCCCAGCTTCCAGGCCCCGAACCCCTCACCGAGGTCGGCGTTCAGGTCGATCCTCATGATCCCCAGCCTAGACGGGCGGCTCGTCGGGGATGTCGGCGATGTCGTCGAGCGCGGCGGCGAGCTCGTCGGGGTGGTCGCCGATGCGCTCGGCGATCTCGATCAGCACGTGGAGCACGTCGTGGCGGTCGTGGCCGAGGTCGATCAGGCGCTGCGCGGCCTCCCACATCTGGGGCGGGTCGCCGTCCCAGAGACGTTTGGCGATCTCCTCGTGCCAGGCCAGGTGCTCGGCGAAGTCGGGCCGGGACAGCTCGCCCGCGTGGTCCATCTCCAGCAGGATCCGCCGGTCGGCCTCGTCGGCCGGGTTGAGCCGGTCGAGCTCGACGTCGCCGTAGGTGCCCTGGAGGACCGGGAACACGAACGCCCGCCGCGCCAGCGCCGACAGGTCGCCGTCGGGCAGCAGCCGCTCCACCAACTCCCGGTCGAGCCCGAACGACGTCGGGTCGCGGTAGGCCACGCCGAACCGGCCGGTCGCCTCCCAGACCGCGTCGAGGGTGGCCCGGATCGCCTGGTCGGGCAGGCCGATGCGCTGCCCGGCGAACCTCACCCAGGCCGCCAGCACGTGGGGCATGGCGTCCTGCTGCGCGGGGGTCAGCATGATCTTGCGGGGCAGCCAGTCGAGCAGGAACGTCTCACACTTGGCCGGGCTGACCCGGTGGGGCCGGCCGAAGTCGCGGTCGCAGCCGTAGTCGATGATGTGGTCGGCGCACCGCGAGGCCGCCGAGGGGTCGGACAGGTTCTCCGCCGCGTCGCTGGCCAGGAACTCGGCCGCGAGCATGGCCCGCCGCTCCCTCGTGTACGGAGCCTCGGAGTGGGCCGGGGCCGGCCGCTTTCGCCCGGGGGGCAGCGCCTTGATCCGCGACCGGGCGAAGGCGTGGTAGGCGGAGTAGCTGTCGCTGACGACCTTGGGCGCCTTGCGGTCGTAGGCCTCCTCGCGGGCCGCCTTCATGGCGAACTCCAGCAGCGCCCGCGCCTGCTGCGGCTCGATCTCCTCGAACCGCAGCATCGGGTTGCCCGCGGCCTCCAGACCGGCCTGCTCCAGCAGCTTGTCGACCTGGGTGGAGACCCAGGCGTCGCGGGCCATGCCGCGCATGTTGTAGTCGACGACGAGCACCAGCGCGTGGACGTCGTCGCCGTTGTAGGCGAACGTGCTGACCACCGTGTCCTGGTCGCCGTAGATGTCGCGGGAGACATAGCAGCCCTGCGGTTTGACCGCCCCGACCCGGTCGGCCCAGCCGGGGCGCGCGACGTCGGACTCCATGAGGGCCAGCGCGGCCCCCTCGGCCTTGGCGGCCTGCCGGGCGGTGCCGAGGTAGGCCACCGAGATGAGCAGCGTGAGCGCGGCGGGGGTGCCCGCCTTGGCGGCGTAGTCGACGAGGCCCTCACCGAGGATCTGCTCGACGTCGCCGCCGCGCAGCCGCTTCCCCCACCAGGCGCCCAGCATGTCGGACACCATGAGCTCGGCGTCCAGCGGGCTCCGGACCGCGAGCAGCTCGCGGGCCGCGAGAAGCATCTCCGCGAAGACGTCGTCCGGCGGATTCTCCCGGGGATCTCGTCTCCGTCTTCGACTCACTGTTCCACCTTCTCGCATTACGACGCCAAAAGGCACCGTAACGCGGCCCGGTGACTAGCCCGTTATTTATCTCCTGCCGGGCGGAGCGGAGTTGACCAGGGCGAGAAGGTGTTCCCGTGCGATGCGCTCGATGCTCACGGGAGTGACGTCGACACCGAGGTGCTCCGTGCACGCCCAGACGTCGTCGACGCAGCGTTCGACGGTGACCAGGGGAACGGTGATGAATTCCTCGGTGAGCCGGGCGGTGACGGCCTCACGTGTTCCAGCGCGTGTTCCTGCGGCTGTGGAGCTCGTGGCGAGTGTAGGCATAGAGGTAGGCATCCTCGCTGAATGTGGGAATTCCGGTGCTCGGTGGGGCACCGGTTGTCGGGCGAAAGTGCCGTCTCTCATTCCATAACTTTCCGCGCTGGTGTCAACCCTCCGCGTGGTTTTGTTACATGAGCCAAACACACCAGGGTGACGCGTGCGAAGCTGGAAACATGTACATCCGGCTAACACAGCGTCCCGAGGCCGACGAGCTTCTCGGCCGCAGTGGCCTGGCGCTGCTCGTGGGCATGCTGCTCGATCAGCAGATCCCCATGGAGTGGGCCTTCCAGGGGCCGTACACGATCTCCGAGCGGCTGGGCCACGATCTCGACGCCCACGAGATCGCCGCGATGGACCCGGAAGCCTTCGCCGCGATACTTTCGGCGAAACCGGCCGTGCACCGTTATCCGGGCTCCATGGCCGGGCGGATCAGGCAACTGGCGGCCCATCTGGCAGACCACTACGATGGCGACGCCAAGCGGGTCTGGGCCGACGCGGGCAGCGGAGCCGAGTTGCTGCGCCGCCTCACGGACCTTCCCGGGTTCGGCAAGCAGAAGGCGCAGATCTTCCTGGCGCTGCTGGGCAAACAGCTCGGCGTGCAGCCGCCGGGCTGGCGCGAGGCCGCGGGGGCTTACGGCGAGGAGGGGTCGTTCCGGTCGGTCGCCGACGTGGTCGACGCCGGCAGCCTCGCCAAAGTGCGGGCGACCAAGCAGGAAGCGAAGAGGGCCGCCAAAAAGTAAGTCTTATCTTGCTGCGCGAGGTGGCGCTTTTTTGACAGGATGCGTTGACCGCATGCCGGGCGGGGCTTCCGTCCATGCGTGCCCATCGCCGATGATGTAGGGCAGAACTGCGCTACTCAATACAGTTATGGAGATGTGCCTCGTGGGAGACCCTGGCACGCGACGGAGGTGCCGACCATGAGCGCCGAAACCTCCGTGCCCCGTCCCCGGGAGTCGGGTTTGGACATCTCAGACTCTGCCCTGTTCAAGGGCCTCATGGCGGAGGCTCCCTACGCCTTCGCGTTCTTTGACGTCTCTGGCCGTTTTGTCCGTGTCAACTCGACCTTTACCGAGCTGACCGGGATGCCTGTCGACCGGCATATCGACCGCTTCCCCGCCGACATCCTGTCGGCCGACCTGGCCAACGTGATCGACTCCGCCCTGCGCAGGATCGGCGACGACCGTCTTCCCGTCACCGACCAGCGGCTTCGCACCCGCGCCGAGAACGGCGACACCCGCCACTGGACCATCTCGTTCTTCCCGCTCCACGACGACGAGGGCGCCGCGATCGGCACCTCCCTGTTCGGCGTCGACCTCACCGAACGCCAGAACACCGAAGACGACCTGCGCCGCAGCGAGGAGCGCTACCGCTCGCTCGTCCAGTCGCAGCAGCAGCTCGTCTGGATCACCTCGCCCAGCGGCGCGGTCATGGAGGACGCGCCCGAATGGCGCGCCATCACCGGCCAGGGGCTGGAGGAGTACCTCGCCCACGGCTGGCTCGACGCCGTCCACCCCGACGACCGCGCCGCCGCCGAGGAGGCCTGGCGCGAGGCACTGCGCGGCCGGACCATGTTCGAGTGGTCCTACCGCGTTCGCACCCGCGCCAGCGGCTACCGCGACTTCGAGGTCCGGGCCGTCCCGATCATCCGCCACGGCCGCGTGATCGAGTGGGTGGGCGCCAACTCCGACGTCACCGCCCAGCGTGAGGCCGAGGAGATGCGCGGCCGTCTCACCGACCAGCTCGGCGCCGCCGCCCTGCGCACCGCCCGCCTCCAGGGCGCGACCGCGATCCTGGCCGAGGCCCTCACGGTCGAGCAGGTCGTCCAGGTCATCATCGACGTCGGCCGCACCGCCCTGGCCGCCGACCACTCCGCCGTCGCGCTGCTCGACCCCGACCGCGGCACCCTCAAGGTGATCAACTCCGGCGCGATCCCCGACGCCGGCGGCGCGCCCGGCGAGGACATCTCCCTGTCGCGCTCCAGCGTCATGACCATGGCCGTGAACAGCCGCCGCCCGGTCTTCGCCGAGTCGCCCGAGAGCCTGCGCGCCCAGCTCGCCGACGCGGGCGGCGAGACCGACCAGATCAACGGCTTCCTCGCCCACACCCAGGAGCGGGCCTGGGTGGGCCTCCCGCTGCTCGCCGCCGGGCGGGCGCTGGGAGCGCTCCGGTTCTCCTTCACCCGCCCCCAGAAGATCTCCCAGGAAGACGGGGTGTTCCTGGAGGCCCTGGCCGGTCAGTGCGCGCTGGCCGTCGAGCGGGCCACCCTGTTCGAGCGCGAGCACCGCACCGCCGAAACGCTCCAGCGCAGCCTGCTCCCCGAGCGGCTGCCGGTCGTCCGCGGCCTCGTGCTGGCCCAGCGCTTCCGCTCGGGCTCGCGCCACGTCCAGGTCGGCGGCGACTGGTACGACGCCTTCGTCCTCCAGGACGGCCGCGTGGCCGCCGTGGTGGGCGACGTCATGGGCAAGGGCGTCAAGGCCGCCGCCGGGATGGGCCGCATCCGCAACGCGATGCGCGCCCTCGCGCTGACCAACCCGCCGCCCGCGGCCGTGCTCACCGGCCTCGACCGCGTCTTCGAGGCGACCGAGGAGGAAGAGCAGGTCACGACGCTGGCCTACATGGTCGTCGAGCCCACCACCGGCGAGGGCACCCTCGCGCTGGCCGGTCACCCGCCGCCCCTGCTGGTCTCCCCGCAGGGCACCGCCATCCTCCAGGAGTGCGAGCCCGGCACCCCGCTCGGCTGGGCCACCAGCCGCAAGCAGTTCCGTTTCTCTGTGCCGCCCGGCCACACGGCGGTGCTCTACTCCGACGGTCTCGTCGAAAACCGCAAGCGGGGCCTGGACGCCGGCCTGCGGGAGCTCTCCGCCGTCGTCGCGGAGGCGCCTGAGGAGATCTTGACAAGTCCCCATATGTTGCTTGATTTCCTGGTGGACCGGATGTTGTCCGGGTATGAACAGGATGATGACGTCACGGTGCTTGCGGTCCATGTCCCCGCTGCCACGAAGAGTGACTGAATGAATCAGTCATAACGGTTGCTTTCGGGTATCGGTGACTGGCTTCCGTACGCACCAGTCCTTCGGTCGGCCTAGGGTGGAGGGCAACCGGCCGGAGGCGGCCGTACGGGGTTTGGCGGCGTGTCAGAATGGCATGTCGCCCACCGCGCGGCCTCGCCATCGGAGAAGAAGCAACCACCTGGGTCCATTCTCGCCATGCGTTCGTTCGAGAGGTGTTCGTGTCGCCTGCAAGTTCGACTCGCTCGAAGCCGTCGGAGCTGAACGAGCCAGTGATTCAGCAGCTCCTCGAGCGTGGGCGCTCGCAGGGTTTCCTCGAAGCCGAGGATGTCCGCCGGGCCGTCGAGGAAGCGGACATCCCGGTGCCGCAAGTCGCCGGAATCCTGCGCAGCCTCAGCAAAGAGGGCATCATCGTGAGGCTCACCGCCGAGGACTCCGCGGGGCCCAAGAAAGCCAAGCCCCCCGCGAAGACCCGTGCCAAGGCCGCGCCCGTCAAGAAGACGTCCACCAAGGCCGCCGCCGCCAAGGAGTCGCAGCCCGAGACCGTCACCGCCGTGGTGACCGATCCGGCGCCCGCTCCGGCCGCGAAGAAGCCGGCCGCGAAGAAGGCCGCCCCGGCCGCGAAGCCCACCGCGGCCGCGAAGAAGACCGCCCCCGGCGCCAAGGGCGCTGACGCGCCGACCACGGGTCCCGCCGTCCCCGGCGCCAAGGCCGACGCGAAGCCCAAGTCGGCCGACCCGTCCGGTGAAGACGACGACGACATCGAAGACGTCGACATCGAAGACTTCGACATCGAGGACATCGAAGAGGTCGAGGTCGAGGTCGAGAGCGAAGAGGCCGAGACCGAGGGCGACTCCGAAGAGGAGACGACCGACGAGCCCAAGGGCGCCGAGGTCGTGGCCAAGGTCGAAGAAGAGGTCCTGATCCTCACCGACGACGACGACGACGCCCCCGTGGCGCAGGTCGCCGCCGCCGGCGCCACCGCCGACCCGGTGAAGGACTACCTGAAGCAGATCGGCAAGGTCCCGCTGCTCAACGCCGAGCAGGAGGTCGAGCTCGCCAAGCGCATCGAGGCCGGCCTGTTCGCCGAGGAGCAGCTGGGCACCGACGGTGACCAGCTCCCGGTCGACGTCCGCGCCGAGCTCGAGTGGATCGCCGAAGACGGCCGCCGGGCCAAGAACCACCTGCTGGAGGCCAACCTCCGCCTCGTGGTCTCGCTGGCCAAGCGCTACACCGGCCGCGGCATGCTGTTCCTGGACCTGATCCAGGAGGGCAACCTCGGTCTCATCCGCGCCGTCGAGAAGTTCGACTACACCAAGGGCTACAAGTTCTCGACCTACGCCACGTGGTGGATCCGGCAGGCGATCACCCGGGCCATGGCCGACCAGGCGCGGACCATCCGCATCCCGGTCCACATGGTCGAAGTGATCAACAAGCTGGCCCGCGTGCAGCGGCAGATGCTCCAGGACCTGGGCCGCGAGCCCACCCCGGAGGAGCTGGCCCGCGAGCTCGACATGACCCCCGAGAAGGTCATCGAGGTCCAGAAGTACGGCCGCGAGCCGATCTCGCTCCACACCCCCCTCGGCGAGGAGGGCGACAGCGAGTTCGGTGACCTGATCGAAGACTCCGAGGCCATCGTCCCGGCCGACGCCGTCAGCTTCACGCTGCTCCAGGAGCAGCTCCACAGCGTTCTGGACACCCTGTCCGAGCGCGAGGCGGGCGTCGTCTCGATGCGGTTCGGTCTCACCGACGGTCAGCCGAAGACCCTCGACGAGATCGGCAAGGTCTACGGCGTGACGCGCGAGCGCATCCGCCAGATCGAGTCGAAGACCATGTCGAAGCTGCGTCACCCGTCGCGTTCGCAGGTTCTGCGCGACTACCTCGACTAAGGGATATCCGTAAACGAGACTCGGCGCGCAATATTGCGTGCCGAGTCCGTTTTACGTTGGGGTTTTACTCGGGCGTAACACGAAAGTAGCGCCTGTCCCATCGGTGGCTTCTATGCTGCCGCCCCATGGGAGTAATCGAAGTGGATCGAGCACGTGCTCGGGGGCCACGAGTGATCCCGGACCGCCCATGGGCGGACATCATGCTGGACGACGCGGTTCTGGCCGTTCAGCGCCGTAATCTCGAGGCGGCCGCCCCTCTGCTGGCCGCCACCAGGGGCGATCCGGAAGTGCGGGCTCTGCGGATCGAAGCCCTCTCGCGCGCGGCCATGGGGATGAGCCGCGGCATCGAAAGCCTGATCGCCCGGGATCAGGCCAATCCTGATCTCTGGCTGTGGCTGGGCCGCACCAGGATCGAGGAGGCCTGGGACATCAAGCCCGAGGTGAAGGCGCGGGCCGTCCAGGCCCAGCGGCTGGAGGCTTACCACGCGGCCATGGAGAGCGCCCGGCAGCCTCTGGTCACGGCGGCCGGCTTGATGCCCGCCGACCCCGTTCCGTGGGAGTCGATGCTCTGGCTGGCTCTCGGTCTCGAACGGCCCCGGGTCGACAAGGATTCGGTCTGGTACGAATGCGCCCGGCGCTGGCCGACCCTCTATTCGGCCAATGTGGCCCGATTAATCACTCTTTCTCCCGGTTGGGGAGGAACCGCGACCGAAATGCTGGAATTCGCCCGCACGGTCGCCTCCCACGCCCCTGAGGGAAGCCCTCTTCCTGCACTCGTCCCGCTGGCCCACTTCGAGGTCGCCGCCGCGCAGCGCACTCCCATGTCCCGCGGGGCCTGGTTCGGTTTCGACGCGCAGCGGGAGATCGTCGCCGCGGCGGGCCAGTGGTCGCAGCGCCGCATCGGCCCCGCCCATCCCCGCTCCATAGAGGGCCACAACGCCTTCGGAGCGGCCTTCTACCTGTCCGACCTGCGACGTCCGGCGAGGGGACATCTGACGCGGACAGGTGGCCGGTTCAGCCGGTTGCCGTGGTCCCACCTCGGCGGAGAGCCGGAGAACCAGTTCCAGCGGGCCTGCGGCAAACTCAACGTCATCACGAACTGAGCACCACGTCGAGCCTGCCCGGGTGGAGCTCGACGGCGTGACCCAGCCTGGTCAGCAGGTGGGCGAGCTCCCCGGCGTCCTTCGCCGTGGCGGGGCTCTCCACCAGCGACCGGGCGATCAGCCCCCGGGTGTGCTTGGCCATGTGGCTGACGACGGTCCGGTCCTTGGTGAGCACCCTGACCGCGACCGTCTCCCTCCTGGGCTTCCAGGCCGCCGCGTAGGTGGCCGACCTCAGGTCGACCACGAGCCCACCGGCCTGGTCGAGGAGCGGGCCCAGGCTCGGCTTCCAGAACGCGGCCAGCCCGCCGACCGGCGGAAGCCGCACCCCCATCGACAGCCGGTAGGGCGGAACCCGGTCGCCCAGCCTCAGCGCGCCCCAGAGGCCCGAGAAGACGACGACCCTCTTCGTGGCGCGCGCCTTGGCCTTGGCGTCGAGCGTGGCGAGGCTGAGGGCGTCGTAGAGCACCCCCGTGTAGAGCTCGGAGACCTTGACGGTCCGGGCGGTGCGCAGCCCCCGGTTGCGGCTGATCTCCCCAGCGAGCCCCGGAGGCAGGCCGAGGACCTGGTGGGCCTGCTCGGGGCTGTGACAGAGCTCGACGAGCGCGTCGAGGACCTTCTCGCGGGGCGAGGTGAGCTCGGGGAAGCTCAGGGACTCCAGATCGACGGGACGACCCCGGCCCGAGGCCGCCTTGCCCTCGGAGGGCGGCAGGAGGATCAGCACCTCCCCAGCCTAGGGCGAAACCCCAGGCCAACAGCACGCCGTCACCGGGGCCACAGGAGCACACGGCCAGCGTAGGTTCCAGTCCGTTGCGGATCGGCGGCGCGGGCCTGATTCCACATCAGGGACAATCTGCGGCCGTCGGGGAGGTTGGTCGGCGGCGTTCGCGGACGTTTCAGGTCAGCGGCGGGTCTATGGCTGAGCTGACGGCGTTGCGGGGCGGGGCAGGAGCGGGTGGTTGGCGCTGGTTGCGGGCGGCGCGGGGGCGGTGGTCAGGGCCGGGGTGGGCGGAGCCGTAACGGAGAAATGAGAACGGCGTGATCAGGGGATGCCTGATCACGCCGTTGTCGGTGTCGGTGGCCGGATCACCGCTCGTCGGGAGCGGCGGATGCGGATGTCGAACTGAGTCGGGCTGATTCGTCCTGGATCTCAGCGCCCTTGTCGCGCAATGCGGCCACGTGCTGTCGGCCATGGTGTGCGCAGAACAGGAGTTCAGCGCCTACCGGAAGAATCGCGCGAATATAGGCCTGAGCGCCGCATCGGTCGCAGCGGTCTAGGGCGGTCAGCGGCTTGGTGGGGGCGAGAGCTCCAGTCACGTATCGCCTTTCGGGTCACCCCGTTGACCGGGGATGTTGGCGTCACAGTCACTTGGGACAACATCTAACCGGATGAGGGCGTTCCCAATCACCTCCTGACTACGCCGAGAGCGGAATGTTCCGAAAGGTGACGTGGATCACACCGCAGGTAACGAGAAGCCCTCGACAGCTGGCAAGCTGGTAGGCGTAAAACCACGCCTAGCGCTAAGCTGCGTACGCGTGTTCGACTGTTGAGCGTGGGAGCTGGAGTGACGGTAGCGGAGACGGGTTACACGGCTCGTCATCTGTCGGTTCTTGAGGGTCTCGAAGCCGTCCGCAAGCGCCCAGGCATGTACATCGGGTCGACCGACAGCCGCGGGCTCATGCACTGCCTGTGGGAGATCGTCGACAACTGCGTCGACGAGGCGCTGGCCGGATACTGCTCCCTGATCGAGGTCGAGCTCCATCCCGACGGTTCGGTCGAGGTGCGCGACGACGGGCGGGGCATCCCGGTCGACGTCGAGCCCAAGAGCGGGCTCGCGGGTGTCGAGCTGGTCTACACCAAGCTCCACGCCGGCGGGAAGTTCGGCGGCGGGTCCTACGGTGCCTCCGGCGGTCTCCACGGCGTGGGCGCCTCGGTGGTCAACGCGCTGTCGTCCCGGCTCGACGTCGAGGTCGACCGCGACGGGCGGGTCCACGAGATCAGTTTCCGGCGCGGGGTGCCCGGCGTCTTCGAGGGCGAGGGGCCCTCGGCCAAGTTCAAGAAGAAGTCCGGCCTGCGCGACGGCGGCCCGCTCGGGGCCCGGGTCACGGGCACGCGGGTGCGGTTCTGGGCCGACCGCCAGATCTTCCTGCCCGAGGCGGAGGTCTCGCTCGACGAGATCCACGTGCGGCTGCGGCAGACCGCCTTCCTGGTGCCCGGCCTGACCCTGTCGGTGCGCGACAGCCGCACCGAGGAGGTCTCCGAGGAGACCTTCCGGTTCGACGGCGGCATCAGCGAGTTCACCGAGTTCCTGGCGCGCGACGAGGCCGTCTGCGACGTGCTGCGCATGCAGGGGCAGGGCCACTTCCACGAGACCGTGCCGGTGCTCGACGAGCAGGGCCACATGACGCCGACCAAGGTCGAGCGCGAGATGGTCGTCGACGTCGCGGTGCGCTGGGGCAAGGGCTACGACTCGACCGTCCGGTCGTTCGTCAACGTGATCGCCACGCCCAAGGGCGGCACCCACGTGCTCGGGTTCGAGCGCGCGCTGGTGCGGACGATGAACGAATTACTGCGTGAGTCCCGGCTGCTCAGGGCCAACGACGACGGCGTGACCAAAGAGGACATCCTCGAGGGTCTCACCGGCGTGGTGACCGTGCGCGTGGCCGAACCGCAGTTCGAGGGGCAGACCAAGGAGGTGCTCGGCACCTCCGCGGCGACCCGCATCGTCTCGACGGTCGTCTCGCGGGACCTCCGCGAGATCTTCACCAACCCGCCGCGCGGGGCCAAGCAGCAGCTCAGGGCCGTTCTCGAGAAGATCGTCGCGGCGGCCAAGGCGCGCATCGCGGCCCGCGAGCACCGCGACAACCAGCGGCGCAAGACCGCGCTGGAGAGCTCGGCGCTGCCGGCCAAGCTGGTCGACTGCCGCAGCGACGGCGTCGACCGCAGCGAGCTGTTCATCGTCGAGGGTGACTCGGCGCTGGGCACCGCCAAGCTGGCCCGCGACTCCGAGTTCCAGGCGCTGCTGCCCATCCGGGGCAAGATCCTCAACGTGCAGAAGGCGTCCGTGAGCGACATGCTCAAGAACACCGAGTGCGCGGCGATCATCCAGGTCGTGGGGGCGGGCTCGGGCCGGACGTTCGACATCGAGCAGGCGCGCTACGGGAAGATCATTCTCATGGCCGACGCCGACGTCGACGGGGCGCACATCCGGTGTCTGCTGCTGACGCTGTTCCACCGCTACATGCGTCCGATGGTCGAGGCCGGGCGGGTCTTCGCCGCCGTGCCGCCGCTCCACCGGGTCGAGCTGACCAATCCCGGGCGGGGGCAGGAGAAGTACATCTACTGCTACTCCGACGCCGAGCTCCACAAGGTGCTGGCGGGGCTCCGCAAGCGGAACAAGAAGTGGAAGGAACCGCCCCAGCGCTACAAGGGCCTGGGCGAGATGGACGCCGACCAGCTGGCCGAGACGACCATGGACCCCCGCCACCGCGTGCTGCGCCGCATCAGGATCGAGGACGTGGAAGAGGGCGAGCGGATCTTCGACCTGCTCATGGGGAGCGACGTGGCGCCGCGCCGGGAGTTCATCGTGAGCTCGGCCTCGGACATCGACCGCGACGCCATCGACGCCTGACGGGGGTTTCGCCCGCTGACGGGGTTGTTTGGGGCCCTGAGATGGGCTCGGCGGCTTGTGGACGGGTTGAGGCTGCCTGGGGCGTTTGGAATTTCTCAGTGGCGGCCTCGGCCAGCTGGGAGCGCGCCTGGTGGGCAGTGCGATCGAACCTCATGCCGGCCTGGCCCGTGATCGGCCGGACGGTGTCCGGGCAGCCTCATCGCACGTCGTGACGCTCCGGCCCACGATCGGATGGATCGGGCAGCGCGATCGACGCCATGCCGCCTCGGCCTGGAGGACCGGCTGGACCGTGCCTGGTGGCGGACGGCGTGACCGACATCACGCGGTGCAGTCCCGCTATTGGATGGATCGTGCTGGCGCATGGACATGATGCGGCCATGGCCCGCGGTCGGGTAGACCGCGTCCGATAGTGGGCGGGGTGACCGACGTCATGCCGCCTCGGCTCGGGGAATGGCCTGGACCGCGTCTAGCGGCGGGTAGCGCGATGGACGTGATGCCGCCTTGGCCCGTGATCGGCTGAATCGTGCCTGGTGGTGGGCAGGCGCGATGGACGTGATGCCGCCTTGGCCCGTGATCGGCTGAATCGTGCCTGGTGGTGGGCAGGCGCGATGGACGTGATGCCGCCTTGGCCCGTGATCGGCTGGGCCGTGTCTGGTGGCGGGGGTGATCGACGTCATGCGCCTGGCTCGGGACCGCGTTGGTGGCGGGTAGCGCGACGGGCATGTGCCGCTCTGGGCCCGTGATCGGCTGGACCGCCTCTGATGGTGGGCGGGGTGACCGACGTGACGCCGCCTCGGCTCGGGGGATCGGCTGGACCCCATCTGGTGGCGAGTAGTGCGACGGACATGATGCCGCCCTGGCCCGTGGTCGGCTGGACCATGCCTGGTGGCGGGTGATGTGACTGACATCATGCCCCTCGGCCCGGGGATCGGCTGGACCGGGCCAGGTGATGGGCGGCGCGACCGACATGTCGGTCCGGCCCGTGATCGGCTTCAGCCGGGTTTGGCAGACGACCGGCGGTTGGTGCCCGCCGGTATCCCGATGTCCCGTAGCGCTGACCGCGCACAGGGCCTTGCTGCGCGGTGCCACGTCGGCGGCGGCACTCTATCGACAGCGCTGGCGGCTGCTTGCTGGAGGCCTGGCTGGGGGCCGCTTCGGGTTATGGCTGATCGCGATCACCATGCAGCGATCTGAGTGTTGTCGTGCCCATGGGATTGCATGTCGGTGGCGGCAGGCAGTTCATGGGGTGGCGTCGTCCGTGCCTCGGGCTTGCTGGTCGCGGCCACGGCCGTGATGGGGTCGGCCGGTTGGTTCGGCCAGGGGCGCGCCGTGTCACGAAATTTCGGGACACGGCGCGCCCCTCCCTCAGGGTCAGGAGAACTTGCGGAAGTGGTTGGTCTGGCCGATGGGGGTGAAGCCCTGGCGGGCGTAGAAGTCCTTGGGCCAGTCGTTCTGGTCGGCCTCCAGGAAGAGGGTCAGGTCGCCGGCCCGGTGGATCGCCTCGGTCACGACCGCGCGGGCGTGGCCTTTCCGCTGGTGGGACGGGTCGGTGATCAGGTCGTCGAACTGGGCCATGCCGGAGGCCCGGTGGACGTAGAGGTCGCCGTGGCAGACGATCGTCTTCCCGTCGCGGACCGCCAGGAAGGTGATGTCGTAGCCCTCCTGGACGAGGGTGGCCCGGCGATCGGTGAGCTGGTCGAGCTCCTCGGCGGTGAGTTGCGGGTATTCGGCGGCCCAGGCGGCCCGTACGACCTCGTGGAGGTCCTCCATGGTCACGGCCACCACCTGGGGTGCGGGAGGCGGGACAGGGCCCTGGTGGAGCATCAGCACGTTGGTCTCGTGGCCGTAGCCCGCCTCGGTCAGCGCCGCCGCGGCGGCTTTCGCGGTCGGCTCGTGGTCGATCTCCACCAGGCGGTGGCCGACGTCGCCCAGCGCCCGGTCGGCCAGGGCGAGGATGTCGCGCGGGTCGGCCGGGCCGGTGATCACGACCTTGTTGTGGTGGTGTGATGAGGCGTACCGGAAATTGCGCACGGTGAACCCGAAAGGGTGCTCCTGGACGTCGTCGGCCTGGGAGCGGATGTAGTCCTCCTTGAAGCGGAGGACGCGGGCGAGTTCGCTCATGCGGCGGCGTTCCGGCGGAGTTCCTCTATCGGCGTGAGCTTGCCGGACCGCACGTCGTAGATCGCGCCGCCGACGGAGACCACGCCGTCGAGGAACGGGCTGGTGCGGATCCGGATGAGGTCGTGCCGGAGGGCGGCGTCCTGGTCGGGGACGGTGTGGAAGTCGAGGCTGCGGGTGTCGACCCCCTGCGCCCTCGCCAGGTCGTGGATGTCGTCGTCGGTGACCTTCGTCATGCCGCAGTCGGTGTGGGGCATCACCAGGACGCGGTTGACGCCGAGGACGAACACGGCGACGACGAGCGTGCGCAGCACGTCGTCGGTCACGCGGGCCCCCGCGTTGCGGAGGATCTTGGCGTCGCCGGGTTTGAGGCCCAGCAGGCCGAGAGGGTCGATGCGGGAGTCCATACACGTGACGACGGCCAGGCCCCGGGCGGCCGTGCCGGTCAGGCCGGAACCCGTGAACGTGGCGGAATAGGCCTCATTGGCGGCCAGGAGGTCATCGAAGGCACCGTTCATGTACCGAATGTTCCCGCAAACCGCTTTCGTGACCTTTCCCGGGGTCTACCAATGCGGTGAACCACCTCCGAACTCGTGTCACCCTAGGTAATTATCCGTGACGTAAAGTCGCCGACCGTTTGAGGAGACCCGAGAACATGAGCACCACCGCGCCCCTCTCCGACCATCTGCGCGCCCACGCCCGCCGTCGCCTCGACCGCGTGGAGCCGTCGGACGAGGGCCGCAACGCCCGCCTGGCCCTCGCCCTGATCGACGCGGCCTGCTACGTGGACACGCTGCCGGAGGACGATCCGGTGATCGTCGCGCTGCGTGAGACGGGGATGCTGAAGCCCGACGGCTTCGAGCCGGGCGACCGGGAGGCCCAGCTGCTGGCGGAGTGGTCCGGGGGAGACCCGGCCCAGTTGCTGGCCGCGCTGGCGCGATAGGACGCGGGCGGGCGGGGCAGGTCGGGGGATATTGCCTGGATTATCCAGCGACACCGGTATAACGTCTTCACCGGTTACCTCATACGGGAAAGTGAGTGACGTCCATGGCCATCGCCACCCTCCATTCGTTCGTGTTCGACTGCCCCGACCCCCGCGCCCTCGCCGAGTTCTACAAGGAGCTCCTCGGCTGGGAGATCGTGCGCGACGACACCGACTGGGTCGTGATCGGCGACGGCGGCCCGGTGCAGATGGCGTTCCAGTACGCCGCCGACTACGTGCCCCCCGTCTGGCCGCAGCCCGACCACCCCCAGCAGGCCCACCTCGACGTCACCGTCGCCGACCTCGCCGAGGCGGGGGAGCGGGTCACGGCGCTGGGGGCGGTCAAGCACCACCACCAGCCGGGCGACGAGAAGGGCTTCGTCGTCTATCTCGACCCGGCGGGCCACCCGTTCTGCCTCTGCGATTGACAGCGCATATTCCTTAAGGGGAATATAGCGAGGTGGACGTGTTCGTCGTGCTCGCGGAGCCGACCCGGCGCCGCATCCTCGACCGGTTGCGCCGGTCGGAGAGCAGCGTCGGGGAGCTCGTGCGGGAGCTGTCGATGGGCCAGCCGGCCGTCTCGAAGCATCTCAAGGTGCTCCGGGAGGCCGGGCTGGTCTCCTCGCGCACGGCCGCGCAGCAGCGCATCTACCGCATCGAGCCCCGTCCGCTGGCGGCACTCGACGAGTGGCTGGCGCCCTACCGCCGCCTGTGGGACGACCGTCTCGACGCCCTCGAAGCCCACCTCGACCAGCAGGAGTAGGCCATGGAACTCGCAGACGTGTCGGCTCATCCGGCAGGCGACGGCCGCTGGACCCTCGTGTTCACCCGCGACCTGTCCCACCCGCCGGAGAAGGTCTGGGACGCCCTCACCGAACCGGGCCGACTCAAGGAGTGGGCCCCGTTCGAGCCCAGCCGCGACCTCGGCGAGCCGGGCGAGGCGACCCTGGTCATGGACGGCGCCGGCACCGACGAGACCGTCACCAAGGCCGACCGTCCCCATCTGCTCGAATACACGTGGGGCGGCGATCTCCTGCGCTGGGAGCTGGAGCCCACGGAGACCGGCACCCGCCTCCGCCTCTCCCACACCATGCCGGGCCCGGAGTGGGCGGCCCGCAACGCGGCCGGCTGGCACGTCTGCCTCGACACCGCCGACCTGCTCCTCGCGGGCACCCCACAGGGCCGTGTCGTGGGCGAGGACGCCCTGAAGCACGACTGGCAGGACCTCCGCGACGCCTACACGGCCAAGCTTTCCTGACCAGACGTCCACGGCGGCCCTTCCGAGGCCGGAACGGCTGTTCCGGCCCCAAAGGTCATGCGACCCGGCGCAGAGAGCCAGAGGCCCCGGTGTCGGCCTGAACCCGAGGCCCCGGTGTCGGCCTTGAACCCGAGGCCCCGGTGTCGGCCTTGAACCCGAGGCCCCGAAATCCGCCTTGAACCCGAGGCCCCGGTCGTCCGCCTGAACCCGAGGCCCCGGTGTCCGACTAAGGGACCGGGGCCTCAGACGTTAGAGGGCGCCCCCGATGGCTGAGACCGTGTGGGTCAGCCTGACGCCCGAACCGTCGCGGCGGCCGATCTCGTCGGGGAGGGGCACCGGCTTGCCGACCGACGAGACCGCCTTGGCGGGGCTCGGCCCGGCCCAGGCCAGCAGGAGCACGTCTTCGCCCTTGAGGAACCGCTGGGCCCGGACGCCGCCCGTCGCGCGGCCCTTGGCGGGGAACTCGGCGTAGTCGGAGATCTTGCCGCCGCCGATCTGGGTGCCCGGGAGGGCGGTGGACGACCCGGCGATCGTCACCACGCACGACTCGCGGCCCGGGTCGATCGCGCCGAACCAGATGACCTTGGCCCCGGGCTCGACCCGGATGCCGGCCATGCCGCCGGCCGGGCGGCCCTGCGGGCGGACGTTGGTCGCGGAGTAGCGCAGCAGCTGGGCGTCGGAGGTGATGAACACCAGGTCGTGGTCTTCGGAGGTGAGCTCCACGGCCCCGACCACGGTGTCGCCCTCGCGAAGGGTGATGACCTCGAACTCGTCGCGGTTGGCCGGATAGTCGGGCACGACCCGCTTCACCACGCCCTGTTCGGTGCCGAGCGCCAGGCCCGGCCCGTCGGGATCGAGCGAGCCGATGCCCACGACCGACTCGTCGGCCGCCAGCGAGACGTATTCGGCCACCGGGTGGCCGCCCGCCAGCGACGGCGGGTTGGCCGACGCGGGCAGGGTCGGCAGGTCGACGACCGACACCCGGATCATGCGGCCGAGCGAGGTCACCACCCCGACCTCGCCCCGGACCGTCGACCGCACCGCCGAGACCAGCACGTCGTGGACGGTCCGGTCGCCCGAGGCGGGCAGCGGGGAGGCGTCGGAGGTGCGGGCCAGCAGGCCGGTGGAGGAGAGCAGCACCAGGCACGGGTCGTCGGCGACCTCCAGCGGCACCGGGGCGAGCGTGGCCACCCCGCCCTCCAGCAGGAGGGTGCGCCGGGGGGTGCCGTAGGTCTTGGCGACCTGGGCCAGCTCGTCGGAGACGACCTTGCGGAGCTTCAGGTCGGAGCCGAGGATCTCGCTGAGCTCCGCGATCTCGCGGGTCAGGGTCTCCTTCTCCTTGTCGAGCTCCAGGTTGTCGTAGCGGGTCAGGCGGCGCAGGGGGGTGTCGAGGATGTAGTTGGCCTGGATCTCGCTCAGCGAGAAGGTCTCCATCAGGCCGGTGCGGGCCGCCGCCGAGTCTTCGGAGGTCCGGATGACCCGGATGACCTCGTCGATGTTGAGCAGGGCGACGATCAGGCCCTCGACCAGGTGGAGCCGCTCCTCGCGCTTGCGCCGCCGGTGCAGCGAGCGGCGGCGGACGACGTCGATGCGGTGGTCGACGTACACCGAGAGGAGTTCGCGCAGACCCAGGGTGCGCGGCTGGCCGTCGACCAGAGCCACGTTGTTGATGCCGAACGTCTCCTCCATCGGGGTCAGCCGATAGAGCTCCTCCAGCACCGCCTCGGGGTTGAAGCCGTTCTTGATCTCGATGACCAGCTGGAGGCCCTTGTGCCGGTCGGTGAGGTCTTTCAGGTCGGCGATGCCGGTCAGCTTCTTGGACGTCACCAGTTCCTTGATCTTGGTGACCACCCGCTCGGGGCCGACGTTGTAGGGCAGCGCGGTGACGACCAGGCCCTTGCGGCGCGGCGTGACGTTCTCGACCGTCGCGGTGGCCCGCATCTTGAAGGTGCCCCGGCCGGTGCGGTAGGCGTCGTGGATGCCGCCCAGGCCGTTGATGTAGCCGCCGGTCGGCAGGTCGGGGCCCGGGATGAAGTTCATCAGGTCGTCGAGCGTCGCGTCGGGGTGCTTGAGCAGGTGCCGCGCGGCGGCCACGACCTCGACCAGGTTGTGGGGCGCCATGTTGGTCGCCATGCCGACCGCGATGCCGGTCGAGCCGTTGACCAGCAGGTTGGGGAACGCCGACCCCAGGACCGAGGGCTCGGTCTCCTGGCCGTCGTAGTTGGGCTTGAAGTCGACCGTGTCCTCGTCGATCGACTGCACCATCAGCATCGCCGCGTCGGACAGGCGGGCCTCGGTGTAGCGCATGGCGGCCGGCAGGTCGTCGGGCGAACCGAAGTTGCCGTGGCCGTCGACCAGCGGCAGCCGCATCGAGAACGGCTGGGCCTGGCGGACCAGCGCGTCGTAGATCGCGCCGTCGCCGTGGGGGTGGAGCTTGCCCATGACCTCGCCCACGACGCGGGACGACTTCACGTGGCCCCGGTCGGGACGCAGCCCCATCTCGTTCATCGAGTAGAGGATGCGGCGCTGCACGGGCTTGAGCCCGTCGCGGGCGTCGGGGAGGGCGCGCTGGTAGATGACGCTGTAGGCGTATTCCAGGAAGCTGGTGCGCATCTCCGCGGACACGTCGATGTCGACGATCCGCTCCTCGAAGTCCTCGTCGGGCGGGGGGCTGGTCGTTCGTCGGGCCATGTCGAACATTTTGCCGGTCCCCACCGACACCCGCGACTCAGACCGCCGTAACTTCCGTTTTGTAGAGGCGGAATCCCCTGGCCTCGTAGTTTCCGCGCGCCGCGGGGGAGTCGAGGGAGCAGGTGTGTACCCAGACCCGGTCGGTGGCGATCTTCCAGGCCCTTTCGACGCCGTAATGGAGGAGGTGCCCGCCGAGGCCCTTCCCGATCGCGAAGGGCATCAGCCCGAAATAGGCGATCTCCACCGAAGAACTCTGCGGTTCCAGGGCGATGTAGCCCGCCGGTGTGCCGCGCAGATAGGCCACCCAGGTCTCGACCCCCAGGTCCAGCCACGACAGCCACTGCTCGTCGGTCCACGACCGGCGGTCGGTCCACTGCCAGCCGCCGCCCACGGCGCCGTAGAGGAACCGGTGGAAATCGGCCGACGGGATCTCGGCCCTGACGATGTCGACATCGTCGCGCGGCGGCCGGGCGGGGCGCAGATCGGAGGGGGAGGTCTGTTCGAGGTACCAGGTGGTGACGTCCACATGAGGAATTTACTGGTACTAAGGACACCGTGAGCGAAGAGGAGATGCTGCGCGAGGAGGCCGAGGAACGCCTGCGGGCGCTCGCCGGCGACCATGCCACCCTGCGCGACGACCAGTGGACGGCGATCAAGTCCCTGGTCATGGACCGGAGAAGGACGCTGGTCGTGCAGCGCACCGGCTGGGGGAAGTCGGCGGTCTACTTCATCGCCACCGCCCTGCTGCGCGAGCTCGGCGAGGGGCCGACGGTGATCATCTCGCCGCTGCTGGCCCTGATGCGCAACCAGATCGCCGCCGCCGAGCGGGCCGGGATCCACGCCGTCAGCGTGAACTCGGTCAACCCGGGCGAGTGGGAGAAGATCTACGGCCAGGTCGCCGAGGGCGCGGTCGACGTGCTGCTGGTCAGCCCCGAGCGGCTGAACAACCCCGAGTTCCGCGACCAGGTGCTGCCCGAGCTGGCCGAGTCGGCCGGGCTCGTGGTGGTCGACGAGGCCCACTGCATCTCCGACTGGGGCCACGACTTCCGGCCCGACTACCGGCGGCTGCGCACACTCCTGGAGGAACTGCCTCCCGGCGTGCCGGTGCTGGCCACGACCGCGACGGCCAACGCGCGGGTGACGCGCGACGTGGCCGAGCAGCTCGGCGACGCGCTCGTGCTCCGGGGGCCGCTCGAACGCGACAGCCTGCGGCTCTCGGTGGTGAACCCGGGCGGCGCCGAGAAGCGGCTGGCCTGGCTGGCGACCACGCTCAAGGAGCTGCCGGGCTCCGGGATCATCTACGCGCTGACCGTCGCCGCCGCCTCCGAGATCGCCGCCTACCTGCGCGACCAGGGGTTCCCGGTGGTGGCCTACTCGGGGCAGACCGAGCCGTCGGAGCGCCTCGCCGCCGAAGACGACCTGCTCGCCAACCGGGTCAAGGCGCTCGTCGCCACCTCGGCGCTTGGGATGGGCTTCGACAAGCCCGACCTGGGGTTCGTCGTCCACGTCGGCGCGCCGGCCTCGCCGGTCGCCTACTACCAGCAGGTCGGCCGCGCCGGGCGCGGGGTGGCGCGGGCCGAGGTCATCCTCCTTCCCGGCGCCGAAGACCGCGACATCTGGGCCTATTTCGGCTCGCTGGCCTTCCCTCCGGAGAACCAGGTCCGGGCCGCGCTGGCGGCGCTCGACGGCCAGACGCTCTCCACCGCCGCTCTGGAGAGCCGCGTCGACCTCAGCCGCACCCGCCTGGAGATGATGCTCAAGGTGCTCGACGTCGACGGCGCGGTCCGCCGGGTGAAGGGCGGCTGGGAGTCCACCGGTGAGGAGTGGGCCTACGACGCCGACCGCTACAAACGCGTCGCCGCCGAACGCACCGCCGAGCAGCAGGCCATGCTCGCCTACCTGACCACCGACGGCTGCCGCGAGATGTTCCTGCGCCGCCACCTCGACGACGACACCGCCACCCCGTGTGGCCGCTGCGACAACTGCACCGGCTCCCACTGGGACGCGGGCGTCGCCGAGACCGCGGTGAAGAGCGCCCACGAGCGCCTGGTCAGGCCCGGCATCGACCTCGAACCCCGCCGCCAGTGGCCGACCGGCCTCGACGAGCTCAAGGGGCGCATCAAGCCGGAACTGTCGGCAGGCACCGGCCGCGCGCTCGGGCGGCTCACCGACATCGGCTGGGGCACCCGGCTGAGGGAACTGCTCGCGGGACCCGACCAGGCCGTGCCGGACGACGTCTTCCAGGCCGTCGTCGAGGTGCTCAAGGGCTGGGGCTGGGAGCGGCGGCCGGTCGCCGTCGTCAGTGTCCCGTCCGTCTCCAAACCGCAGCTCGTACGCAGCCTCGCCGAGCGCCTCGCCCAGATCGGCCGCCTCACCTATCTGGGCGAGCTCGGCTACCGCGACGGCAGTCCGGGAAAGCAGTTCAACAGCAACCAGCGGGTCCAGGCCATCAGGGCCACCCTGGCGATGCCGCGCGACCTCGCCGCCAAGATCGCCGAGGCCGGTGGCCCGGTGCTGCTCGTCGACGACCGCGCCGACACCGGCTGGACGCTCACGCTCGCCGCCGCACAGATCCGCCACGCGGGCGCAACCGAAGTGCTCCCGCTGGTGTTGGCGGCCGCTACGTAGGTATAGGGGAGGGGTGCTTCCCTCCCACCGCGTCGCGGACGCCCTCGTCACCGTCACCGCCGACCGAGCACCGGTCGCCGGGCAGGACGTTCTCGTAAGGCAGACCGATCACGAGTTCCTCTTCGGCTGCACCGGCTTCGAACGTGACATCCCCTTGGCCGACCAGTGGTTCGGGCTGTTCAACTTCGCCACGCTGCCCTTCTACTGGGGCCAGTTCGAGGGCGAGGCGGGCAGCCCCCAGACGGAGAAGCTGATGGAGATGGCCCGGTTCTTCAAGGACCGGGGCTGCGTCGTCAAGGGCCACCCGCTGGCCTGGCACACCCTCGCCCCCGACTGGCTGCTCGAACGCAACAACGGCGAGATCGCCGCCGCCCAGGTCGAACGCGTCACCCGCGAGGTCGGCGACTTCGCCGGGGTGATCGACATGTGGGACGTCATCAACGAGGTCGTCATCATGCCGATCTTCGACAAGGAGGAGAACGGCATCACCCGCCTGTGCCGCGACATCGGCCGCATCCCGATGATCCGCCTGGTGTTCGACGCCGCCCGCCACACCAACCCGGCCGCGACGCTGCTGCTCAACGACTTCGACATGTCGGCCGCCTACGAGTGCCTCATCGAGGGCGTGCTGGAGGCGGGCGTCCGCATCGACGCGCTCGGCCTGCAGAGCCACATGCACCAGGGCTACTGGGGTGAGGAGCACACCCTTTCGGTCCTCGACCGGTTCTCCCGGTACGGCCTGCCGATCCACTTCACCGAGACGACGATCGTGTCGGGGCACCTGATGCCGCCGGAGATCGTCGACCTGAACGACTACCAGATCGACGACTGGCCGACCACGCCGGAGGGCGAGGAGCGCCAGGCCGACGAGATCGCCCGGCATTACCGGACCCTCGTGGGCCATCCGGCGGTGCGGGGGATCACCTACTGGGGCCTCCAGGACGGCGCGTGGCTGGGCGCGCCCGGCGGGTTCGTCCGGGCCGACGGCAGCGCCAAGCCGTCCTACCACGCTCTGCAGAACCTCATCAGGGGCGAGTGGTGGCTGCCCGAGACCACCATGAGGACCGACGACGAGGGCCGGTTGCCGCTGCGGGGCTTCCGGGGGACGTACACGATCGAGGCCCTGGGCAGGACGGGCATGGTGACCCTCGGGAACGGTAGTACTTTGGGCGGATCTGCAATCGAGTGCGAACTCGTACCATGACGGCGTGTGGAACGAGCCGCGTCCCCCCGGCGCGCCACGACGGGTCTGGCGCGACCATGCGCTGATCGGGCTGCTGGCCCCGGCCGCCGTGCTCGAAGGGGTGCTGCGGCCGGAGCTGCCCTGGCAGGTGGTGGCGCTGACGATCGCCCTGCTGCCGACCCTGTGGTGGCGGCGGTCGCATCCGCTGTGGGTGGTCGTGGCCGGGTTCGGGGCCACGCTCGTGGCGCGGCTGGTGCTGGGGGACGACCCCGACTCGTACACGGGCGTGTTCCTGCTGATCCTGCCGTACAGCCTGAGCCGGTGGGGGTCGGGGCGGGAGATCCTCGCGGGGGCGGCGGTCGTCCTGGTGAACGTCGCCCTGTCGATGGCGGGGCCGGCCGACCTGGCCGGGGCCTTCGCGGTGGTCTCGATGGCGCTGCTCGCCGGGCTCGCCGTCAGGTTCCGGGCGCGGTTGCGGCAGCGGGAACGCGACCAGGTGAAGCTGCTGGAGCGCGAACGGCTGGCCCGCGACCTTCACGACACGGTGGCTCACCACGTGTCGGCGATGGCGATCCGGGCCCAGGCGGGGCTGGCCCGCGCCGGGAAGGACCCCGGGGCGGCGGTGGAGGCGCTCAAGGTCATCGAGGCCGAGGCGTCCCGCGCGCTGGCCGAGATGCGGACCATGGTCCGGGTGCTGCGGCAGCCCGCCGACCTCGACCCGGCGCGCGGCGTGGCCGACCTGGCCGAACTCCAGCGGGGCTCCGGGGTGCCGGTGGAGGTCGAGATCCGGGGCGACGTCGGGAACCTCCAGCCGTCGACCGGCGCCGCGATCTTCCGGCTGGCCCAGGAGTCGGTCACCAACGCGCGGCGGCACGCCCGCCACGCCACCCGCATCAGGGTGGTCGTCGCGGCCTGCGGCGACGCGATCAGGCTGGAGGTCACCGACGACGGGGAGGCGACCGCGCCGGGCGCGACGGGTTATGGTCTGCTCGGCATGGCCGAACGCGCCACCCTCCTCGGCGGCACCTGCGAGGCGGGGCCCAACCCCGGCCGTGGCTGGACCGTCACCGCCGTGCTCCCGAGGACCGCATGACCATTCGCGTGATCGTGGCCGACGACCAGGAGATCGTCCGGACCGGCCTGGTGATGATCCTGGAGGCCCAGGACGACATCGAGGTGGTCGGCGAGGCCGCCAACGGCGAACGCGCCGTCGAACTGGCCCGCCGCCTCAGGCCCGACGTGTGCCTGCTCGACATCCGGATGCCGGGCATGAACGGCATCGAGGCCACCCGGAGGCTCTCCGGCGAGGTCGCCGTGGTGGTCATCACCACCTTCGACCTCGACGAGTACGTCTACGCGGCGCTGCGCGCCGGGGCCCGCGGCTTCCTGCTGAAGGACGCCGGCTCGGCGCTGCTCTCCCAGGCGATCAGGGCCGCCGCCGAGGGCGACGCGCTGATCGCGCCGAGCGTGACGGCCCGGCTGCTGCGCGCGTTCGCCGGGACCGCCGACCCCGTCCAGCCGGTCGAGGCGCTCACCGACCGCGAGGAGCAGATCCTCGCCGCCGTCGCCAGGGGCCGGACCAACCACGAGATCGGCGACGAGATGCACATCTCGGTCAGCACGGTGAAGACCCACGTCGCCAGCCTGATGGGCAAGCTCGGCGCCCGGAACCGTGTCGAGATCGCGATGTGGGCCCACGACACCGGCCGGATCAGGAACGCCGGATAGCCCACTCGGCGACCGCGATGTTGATCGCCCACCCGGCGGCCATGGCGATCGTGCGCCCGGTCGCGTCGGGAGCGGCGCCGGTGACCGCGAAGGGCAGATGGGTGAAGGCCTGCGTTCCGGCGCCCATGGCGAGCGCGTAGGCCCGGATCATCCAGGCCCGGTGGGTGCGGAAGTCTCGCCGGCGGACCGCCAGGAACGCGTGCACGATCGCGAAGGCCATCACGCCGCCGACGGCCAGCCTCAGGACCGTGATCGGCGGATCGTCGTCGATGTCGGGCATGTCGTACCGGAGGGTCATCCAGATCCCGCTGAGCGCCACGACGAGTCCGGCGACGACCAGGACCCGCCCTGCCCGCCGATGCCACGGCCGGGACCGCAGCGAGGGGACGAACTGGAACGCCCCGAGCAGGCTGTAGATCACCGCGCCGAAGATGTGGGCGATCACCGGCAGCGGCATGTCGAAGAACCGGGCGTTCTCCGGCGTGACAGGGCCACCGGAGGAAAGGTCTTCGAGCCGGATCGCCCCGCCCAGCGTGGGGATCAGGGCGAGCAGGACGAGCCCGGTAGGGAGCGCCCATTGGCGCCTGACGGTCATGCCTCAGATCGTCGCGATCCAAGGCCCCTCGTCACATCGCGCCAACGGCTGCGGCCCGATCGTTCCAAGGGCCGGCAACCGGGCGTACTTTCGGCTAGAGGCGAGGCCGGGCGCCCAGGTTGACCAGGCACTTGGCGGCCAGCGCGTTGCCGGCGGCCAAGGCGTCGGCGGGCTGCTTGCCGTCGAGCCAGCTCGGCAGGAACCCGGCGGCGAACGCGTCGCCCGCGCCGGTGCCGTCGACGACCCGCTCGACCTGCTCGGCCGGGACCTTGACGGCGTCGGACCGGTTGTTGCTGTACCAGAGCGCGCCGTCGGCGTTGCACTTGATGACGACCTGGGGGAACCAGGCGGTCAGCACCTTGGCGGCGGCCTCGGGGTCGTCGCGGCCGGTCAGGACCTTGGCCTGGTCGGCGTTGGCGAACAGCAGCTTGGCGCCGTGGGTCCACTCGAGGAACGGCTCGGCGCCAGTGCGCTCGACCGGCGCGGAGGAGGCGCAGTCGACCGAGATCGACATGCCCGCCCGGCGGGCCAGGTCGAGGGCGGCGAGCGCCGCGTCGCGGGAGCCCTCGCAGATCAGGGTGTAACCCGACATGTGGAGGTGGCTGCCCTGTGTGAACAGGTCACGGGGCAGGTCTTCCGGCGACAGCGCGGCGTTGGCGCCCGGGTCGGAGAGCATCGTGCGCTCGCCCTTGTGGGTGACCAGGACCACGCAGGTGCCCGTGGGGCGCTCGGGGTCCATGACGAGCCGGGCGTCGACGCCGTAGCCCATCAGCTCCATGTCGCGGTTGCGGCCGGTGATGTCGGCGCCGCGCCGCCCGATGAAGGCGACCTCGGAGCCCTCCACGGCGAGCCAGGACGCGATGTTCGCCCCTGAACCACCGCCATGCATGGTCACCACGGCCGGGGTGTCGCTAGCCCGGGCGAGAGGGAACCTGGCGCGGGCGACCGCGTCGGTCATGAGATCGCCCACCACGACGACCCGCGTCATGATGTCACCACCTTGCCCCTGCAAATCGACGCTGACCCCGCAAAACTTAACAGCTTCCGCAAGCTTCGTGGGGGGTGAGGCGGACACTCGTACACAGTCGATGCACATCCGTTGCCCAACCACCGCGATTGTGCACAGATACCCTCGAATGGTGGAAGCACCGTATCCCGCCCATTGGGAGGCTGACGTCGTCCTTTCCGACGGCGGCACCGCTCACCTGCGGCCCATCCGCCCCGACGACGCCGAAGCGCTGCGGACCTTCTACTCCCGTCTCTCCGACCAGTCCATCTACTTTCGTTTCTTCGGCCCCCGACCCCGCTTGTCAGATCGGGAAGTGACGCGCTTCACAACGGTCGACTACAACGACAGGCTCGCCCTGATCGCCACCATCGGAACGGAAATGGTGGCGGTCGTTCGATATGACCGGGTCAAGCCCGCCGACCACGCCGAGGTCGCCTTTCTCGTCGAGGACGCCCACCAGGGGCGCGGCCTGGCCGCGGTGCTCCTCGAACACCTGCGCGCCGCCGCGCGGGAACGCGGCATCCGCACCTTCGTCGCCGAGGTGCTGCCGGCCAACCACCGCATGACGCAGATGTTCCGGCAGGCCGGCTACACCGCGCAGAGCACGTTCGAGGACGGCGTCGTCCGGATGACGCTCGACCTGGCCAGCACCCCCGACTCGGTGGACGCGATGACCGGCCGGGAGCACCGGGCCGAGGCGCGGTCGATCGAACGGCTGCTCAAGCCCGAGTCGGTCGTGGTCATCGGGGCCAGCAGGGAGCCGGGCGGGATCGGGCAGACGGTGCTGCGGAACCTGCTGCGGGCCGAGTTCACCGGGCCGGTCTACCCGGTGCACCGGGAGGTGCGGGCGGTCGCGGGGGTGCGGGCGTACAAGAGCGTGAGCGCGATCGACGGCGAGGTGGACCTCGCCGTCGTGGCCGTCCCCGCCGAGAGCGTGCTCGACGTCGTCGAGGAGTGCGCGGAGAAGGGCGTCAAGGGACTGGTCGTCGTCTCCAGCGGCTTCGCCGAGACGGGCGAGGAGGGGCTGCGGCGCGAGCAGGAGCTGGTGCGGATCTCCCGCGCCTACGGCATGCGGGTCGTCGGGCCCAACTGCCTCGGCATCGCCAGCACCGACCGGTCGATCAGGCTCAACGCGACCCTGGCCGAACACCTGCCCGCGCGTGGCCGCATCGGCTTCTTCAGCCAGTCGGGCGCGCTGGGCACCGCACTGCTCCACCGCGTCGGCCAGCGCGGGCTCGGCATCTCCACCTTCGTCTCCGCCGGGAACCGGGCCGACGTGTCCGGCAACGACCTGCTCCAGTACTGGGAGGAGGACCCCGCGACCGAGGTCGTCCTCCTCTATCTGGAGTCGATGGGCAACCCGCGCAAGTTCACCCGGCTGGCCCGGCGGATCTCCCGCACCAAGCCGATCGTCGCGGTCAAGTCGCAGGCCGCCGAGCTCGGGCTGCCCGACAGCGCGGTGTCGTCGCTGTTCGAGCAGGCCGGAGTGGTCCGCGTCGACGACCTCACCCAGCTGTTCGACGTCGCCCAGCTCCTCGCCTGCCAGCCGCTCCCCGAGGGGCCGAGGGTCGGCATCGTGAGCAACTCCGACGCGCTGGCCCGGCTGGCCGCGCACGCCTGCGTCGACGCGGGCCTCGCCCCGACGACCGTCGACCTCGGCGCGCGCGCCGACGCGGCCGCGTTCGGCCGGGCGCTGTCGTCGGTCGTCCCCGACGTGGACGCCGCCGTGGTCGTCTACATGCCGCCGGTGCCCGGCCCCGACGCCGAGGTCGCGGCCGAGCTGTTGCGGGTCGCGGGGGAGAGCGGCAAGCCGGTGCTGGCCACCTTCCGGGGGGAGGCCGGGGTCCCGGCCGCGCTGCGCGCGCCGGGAGAAGGTCCCGCGCGGGGTTCGATCCCGTCGTATCCCGCGCCCGAGGAGGCGGTCCGGGCCCTGGCCCTGGCCGTACGCCATGCGCAGTGGCGACGCCAGCCCGAGGGCGCCATCCCCGAGCTCGGCGGGATCGACGTGGTGGCCGCCCGGGAGATCGCCTGCCGGGCGGCCGACGACCCGGCCGAGATCGACGCCACCGGCCTGCTGGCCGCCTACGGCGTCGAGGTCTGGCCCAGTGAGGTGGTGGAGTCGCCGAGGGAGGCCGTCGTGGCGGCCGAACGGCTCGGCTACCCCGTCGTGGTCAAGTGGCACGGCACCGGTCGCGCCGGGACGGTCCGCCTCGCCCTGTCCGACGGGGGCGCGGTCGCCCGGGCGTACCGGGACCTGCGGGAACTCCTGGGACCGGAAGCCCGGCTGGCGGTGCAGCGGATGGCCCCCCAGCCGGCCGTGGCGACGGTCGTCACCTCCGTCCAGGACCGCGACTTCGGGGCCGTGGTGTCGTTCGGGCTCGGCGAGGTGGCCGCGCGGCTGCTCGCCGACGACGCCTACCGGCTCGCTCCGCTCACAGCGGAAGACGCCGCCGCGCTGGTCCGCGCGCCCCGGGCCGCCCCGCTGCTGTTCGGGGAGCACGGCTATCCGCCGGTGGCCGTCGGCGCGCTGGAGGACCTGCTGTGCCGGATCGGCCGCCTGGCCGACGCGCATCCGCAGGTCGCGACGCTGCGGCTCGATCCGGTCCTGGTGGGGGAGAACGGCGTGCACGTGCTCGGCGCGCGGGCGGTCCTGAAAGCGGTCACCGGACCCCGGCCCGACGTCGGTCCCCGGCGGCTCCCCTCCTGAATGCCCGGTGCGTCAGCCCGGTGAAATCAGGGTGCTTGACAGGGCAGGATGGTCCCATGAGGGATACCCGAGTCTCGGCTGCAGGTCTGCGCGAGGCCATCGACCGAAGTGGCTACTACCCCGATCTGGTCGCCGACGCCGTCGATTCCGCTCTGGGGAAAGAGAGCGTCAGCGCCTACGTCGTCCACCATGAGGCCACCTTCGACCCGGCCATGGAGGTCCGCCGCCACGTCACGGTGCTGGTGCTGTCGCCCACCCGGCTGCTCGTCTGCCACACCGACGAACATCCGCCCGCCGAGGGAAACCCCGCCTCCCACGCCTCCACCACCACCGAGGCGGTCCGGCTGAGCCGGGTCCAGTCGGTGGCGCTCACCCGCCTGGTGCCCGACCCGGCCGCATACTCCCCCGGCGTCGCCCCGAGCGAGGTCACGCTCACCATCGGCTGGGGCGCGATCTCCCACGTCGACCTCGAACCCGCCACCTGCGGCGACGAGAACTGCGAGGCCGACCACGGCTACACCGGCTCGATCACCGCCGACGACCTGCAACTGCGGGTCAGCGAGGCCGCCGACGGCCCCGAGGCCGTGCGCCACGTCCTGGCCTTCGCCGGCGCCCTGTCGGAGGCGACGGCCCGCACGTGACGGGCACCCTCGCCGACATCGCCGGTTCCGTCTACGCCACCTTCGACGGAACCGGCGGCGGCACTCTCGGGCTCCACCCGGCCGACAAGGTGTGCCTGTTCATCGTCGACGGCCTGGGGGCCGACCTGCTGGCCGCCCACCCGTCCCGCGCGCCGTTCCTCTCCTCGGCGCTCGCCCGGGTCCTGACGGCCGGATTCCCGTCGTCGACCCCGATCAGCCTGGCGACCATCAGCACCGGCGTGCAGTCGGGCTACCACGGGATGCTGGGCATCCAGGTGGCCGTCCCCGGCGAGAACCGCCTCCTCAACTGCCTGCGCTGGACGACCGAAGGCCCCCCGGTCGACCCCGCGAGCTGGCAGCCCCTCCAGACGGTGTTCCAGCGCCTCGCCCACCTCGACGTGGCCTGTTCCTACGTCGCGCCCGGCGCCTACGACGGGGCCGGGCTGACCCGGGCGGTCTACCGGGGCGTCCGCTACATCCCGGCCGACACCGTCGACGAACGCGTCGAGGGCGTCCACGCCGCCCTGCGGGCCACCCCCAAGGCCTACGTCACCTGCTACTACGGCGACCTCGACATGACCGGCCACATGATGGGCTGGGGGTCGCGCGAATGGCTCGACCAGCTCTCCCTCGTCGACGGCATGGCCGAACGGATCGCCGCCGCGCTGCCCCCCGGCGGCGTCCTCTATGTGACCGCCGACCACGGCATGGTCAACGCGACCGAGAAGATCGACCTCGACCTGGCCCCCGAACTGACCGAGGGCGTCGCGCTGGTCGGGGGAGAGCCCCGGGCCCGCCACCTCTACACCCACCCCGGCGCCGCCGACGGCGTCGCGCAGACGTGGCGCTCGGTCCTCGGCGACCGGGCGCTGGTCGCCACGCGGCCGGAAGCGGTCGGCTCCGGCTGGTTCGGCCCGGTGAACCCCGCCCTGCTCGACCGGATCGGCGACGTGGTCGTGGTGGCCGCTGGCGGCAGCGTGATCGCGTCCGCCGAGGCGGAGCCGCAGGTGTGGTCGATGATGGGGTTCCACGGGTCCCTCACACCCGCCGAGCAGAACGTGCCCTTCCTGGAGATCCGACGATGAGCCCACTGATCACCGCGACCGACCTGGCCTCGACCCTGGGCGAGGTGACCCTCCTCGACGTCCGCTGGCGTCTCGGCGGCCCCTCCGGCCCGTCCGAGTTCGCCGCCGGGCACATCCCCGGGGCCGTCTACTGCGACCTCGACACCGCCCTCGCCGCTCCGGCCGGTGCGGGCGGCCGGCACCCGCTGCCCTCCGCCGAGGCCTTCGAGGCCTCGATGCGGGCGCTCGGCGTCTCCGACGAGCGCCCTGTCGTCGTGTACGACGACTGGAACTCCCTGGCGGCGGCCCGCGCCTGGTGGTGCCTGCGGTACTTCGGGCACCGCGACGTCCGGGTGCTCGACGGCGGCCTGAGGGCCTGGACCGGAGAGCTCTCCAAAGACGCTTCTTCCGTCGCCCCCGGTGACTTCACGGCCCGGCCCGGCGGCATGCCGCTGATCGACGCCGACCAGGCGGCGATCCTGGCCGAAGACGGCCTGCTGCTCGACGCCCGCGCGCCGGAGCGCTACCGCGGCGAGGTGGAGCCGGTCGACCCCGTGGCCGGCCACATCCCCGGCGCCGTCAACGCGCCCACGACCGAGAACCTGGAGCCCGGCGGGCGCTTCCACCAGCCGGAGTTCCTCCGGGAGCGGTTCAACACCCTGGGGGCCGTCGAGGGGATCCCGGTGGGGGCCTACTGCGGGAGCGGCGTGACGGCGGCCCATGAGGTGCTGGCGCTGGAGACGGCAGGCATCCGAGCCTCCCTGTACGCGGGCTCCTGGTCCGAGTGGATCACCAACCCTGCCCGTCCGGTGGAGAAGTCCTAAGAGGTGATGCCGACAGCGCCGAAGGCCCGGCGGCGGTGGGTGACCGTGGTGATCTGGGTGATCACTGCGGTGTTCGTCGGATGGACCGTGCTGCGGTTGATCCCCGCTGACGTGGGCTTCCTCTGGGTGCAACTGGTGGCGTTCACGCCCTATGTGGCTTCGCTGGCCTTCCTTCCGGTCGGGCTCGCGTTGCTGACCCGCCGGTGGGCGGCTGCTTCGGTCGCGCTGGTGGTGTGCCTCGTCCTGGCGGTGCTGGTCGTGCCGCGGATGCTCGGGGAGGGGGCGGCGTCCGGAGGCGGAGGGCCGCGTCTTCGGATTCTGTCGGTGAACCTGCTGGTCGGCGGGGTTCCGGGGGATGAGGTGGTGCGGCTGGTGCGGGAGGTGCGGGCCGATGTGGTGGCGTTCCAGGAGCTCACTCCGGCGGCCGTGGCGGCGATGGAGCAGGCGGGCGTCGGCGCGCTGCTGCCCCACCAGGTGACCGAGGCCCGGCCGGGGACGGGTGGGTCCGGGATCTACTCCCGGTTTCCGGCGGCCAAGGTCGGCCTGCTCGATTTCGGCGGATTCGGCCAGCTCGTCGGCCGGTTGGAGGTGGAGGGGACGTCGGTGGAAGTGGTGTCCGTGCATCCGTGCGCCCCCTACGTGGCGACCTCCCACCGCTGCTGGGGCGACGGGCTCGACGCGCTGCCCCGCGCGGGCGGCACGACGAGGATCCTGGCGGGCGACTTCAACGCCACCCTCGACCACGCCAGAGTGCGGGACCTCCTCGACTCCGGCTACCGCGACGCGGCCGACCTGACCGGAGACGGCCTACGGACGACCTGGCCGGCCATCCCACGCGAGTTCCAGGGCGTGCTCCCCATCCCGCCCGTGACCCTCGACCACGTCTTCGTCGACGACCGCACCGCGGTCCACGCCTTCGCGGTGCACCTCCTCCCGGACACCGACCACAAAGCCGTCTTCGCCGACGTGGAACTACCACCCGGCTAGGCCTTCAGCCGGTGCCGAAGCAGGCGAAGCCCGGCACACTTGTGGCGACCGCCGCGCCCGCCAGCGCCGCAGCGGGGCCCTGCCCCAGGGCCAGCAGGCGATGGAACTCCGCCATCAGTCTCGCCGCCTCGTCGTCCCTGACCGGGACGATGCCCGCGACCACGGCCCGTGCGCCGCGATCGAGGAAGGCCCCGGCCAGCCCGAACGCCGCTCCGTCGGCGGGGGCCGAGGCCATGCCCGCGTCGCAGGCGGACAGGACCACCAACGGCGGCACCCGCGCCAGCCGGAAGAACTCGTGCACCAGGAGCGGGCCGTCGTCCAGCAGGATGCTCGACATCATCGGCCGCCGCCCGGAGAAGATGCCGTGGGCGGCGATGTGCACGACCCCGGCACGCCCCAGCGCCTCCAGGAGCGCGTCCCGCGTGGCGGGCACCCGCTCTCCTTTCTCGTGTACGCAGACCACCGCCGCCACCTCGTCTTCCGCATGGGCCAGATCGGGCCCGGCCAGAGCGATCACGGGCCCGTCGATCTCCCGGTCCACCACGGCCATCGCGGCCGAGGGGGCCACCGAGACCGGCCGCCCGCACAGCGACGGCAGCAGCGACCAGGGCAGCGAGTGCAGGGCGGCCGTGGGCACCACGCTGACCGCTCTCCGCGGCAGGTCGAGGGGCCGGATCAGAACGTCGTCGAGGGTGGTCAGCTCCCGGAGCAGGCCGGGGGAGAGTCCTTCCTCGCCTTCGGGCCGGGTGTCGCGGAGGTTGCGCCGCCGCAGGTTGTAGCGGATCCGCACCATCGCCTCGGTGACCCACGACAGCGAACCCAGTCCATGGAGCGACACTCGATCACCGTGGGCGACGACGGCATGGAGGGCGTCTTGGCCGCGTACGAGCTCGACCAGCACCTCAGGCCGCGCCGCCACCGGCTCCGCACCGCTGACCAGCGCCCGCCACCGCTCCGACCACAGCAGCACCTCCTCGGCACTCCCCGAGCCGACGGCCAACTCCAGCCCAAGCATCGCGATCTCCTCCGCCACCCGAGAAACCCGCCACCGCTCATCAGCGAGCCGCCTCCCCACTGCTACAGCACCCTGACCTGCACGAGGAGAGGTGGTAACTGGCTGACCCGCTCGGGCCCCAGGCCTCGCTGTGGGCTGCTCAGCTTCGGCTCTGGGTGTCGGTGTGGGTTGGTCGGCTTCGGTCCAGGGCGTCGATATGGATTGGTGAGCTTCGGGCTGGGATGTCGATGTCGGCTTGCTGGCTTCGGCCTCGGGCCTCAACGTGGGCTGGTCGGCTTGGGGCTCGGGTGCGGATGTGAGCTGGTTGGCTTCGGTCCCGGGTGTCGAGGTGGGCTGGTCGGCTTGGGGCTCAGGTGTGGATGTGGGCTGGTTGGCTTCGGTCTCGGGCCTCGCTGTGGGCTGGTTGGCCTCGATCCTGGGTGTCGAAAGGGGTTGGTCGGCTCCCACCTTGGGCGTCGATGTCGGCTTGTCTTGGGAGAGGGCACTTGTATGGACGCCTATCCGTGCCTCCGCCGTGAGCCCGGCCCAAGCGTGAATCGGCTCTGCGGCGACGCTGTCGGGTCGGTCATCTCCGAAGAGCGGCATCACGGTTGGACATTCCGTGTCGAATGGCTCATGCGAGGGTTCCGCCTGTCGTTGGCCATCCGACTCGGAACCCGTCGAAGCTAAGCGCGACATTTCCTGAAGTGACGCGGAGAACCCCTGTTGGGCTACTTCGAGGGCTTCTGCGAGGTCGCCCCTAGCCCACCTCTCCAACGCCTCCGCATGGAGCCGCGACCCGGTGCACTCGGACCCGTTCCGAACCTGCTCCAGGATCGGCGCGACCTTCGCAAGGTCTACCGTCGCCTGCCTTCGGGCCGCAAGCAGATCAGCAGGTCCCCGGCCGGATCGGCGCACGACCGTCGACGCCACGAAGAGCCGCAGTTCGTCGGCCTCCGAGCGCCAGCCCGACCCCTCCAGCTCATCCGCCCCCGCCGCGCACTCGCCGAGGAGCACGTCGTCCGGCCTCGTCTCGGTCTGGGCCACCCGTGCCCGGAGCATAACGTCGAGGGCTCTCCGCTCCCACCCCGCGCGTCCCAGCCGCCGGAATTCCCTGAGGGCCGTCGACGCCGTGTCCTCGGCCCGGCGAACGTCGCCGGTCAGCAGTTCGACCGTCGCGAGCAGGAGCCGGGCGGATGCCGTCGGGCCGGGCGAGGTCAGGTCGGGCAGGGCGAGTTCCAGGAGCATCCGCGCCTCACCGGGCAGGCGTGCTCCGACGAGTGCCGAGGCGAAGGCGGCGCGGGTGAGGGCCAGACGGTCCGGGGAGTCGTACAGGCGATCCTCGGCCGCGAGATGGACGTCGAACGCCGCCAGGATGTCGGCACGCCGGGCCGCGGCGAACGGGCCGTAGGGCTCAGGCGCGGACACGCAGCCAGCGGGTGACCACCGGGGGATCGCTCGGCCGGTGGTAGGCCACGCTCACCCAGCCGGGCGGCAGGCCGGTCACCGCGAACTGGCCGTCTGAGGAGGGGACCCGGACCTTCGCCAGGTGGGGGGTGCGGATCTCGACGTAGGCGCTGGGAGCCGGTGGGGGACTGACCTGCCCGGCGATCTCCAGTAGGCCGTCGGTGACGGTCGTCTCGACGTCGAGGGTCGTCTCCCCGGCCGCGAAACGGTGCATCTGGGGCCTCCCATCAGCCCGGGCGCCGGAGGCCGCCGCCAGATCGGCCGGCGCCGCCACGACGCAGCCGGGCAGACGCATGGCCAGCGCGGCCATCGCGTCGGTCGCGAGCCGGCGGGGAGCCGGGTCGGCGTGTGCGGCCAGGCGCATCGAGGCCAGCAGATAGGTCTCCAGCGCGGTGTCGTCGGTGGTCAAGGGGGATCCCCTCCCGTCATCGTTCCTGGCCGGCCGGACCTGCGTGGCTCGGGTCAGTGCTCAACGGGGTCCTCCGCGAGCAGGGTCCGGAGTTTGGCCGAACATCGTTTCTTGGTGGGGCCCACGCTGCCGACCGGAAGCTGCATCCGGGCTGCGACCTGGGCGTTCCGGGCGTCGGGGTTGAGGGCGAAGAGGCGGAGCATGGTCCGGCAGGGCTCGTCCAGGCGGGACACGCGGGACCACAGCGTGCGCCCGTAGTCGGCGTCGACGATCTCCGTCGTCGGGTCGGGCGTCAGAAACGTGGGGTGTTCGTACAGGTCAGGTGGGTCGGTGGGGAACTCCTGGCCGGCCTTGCGGCCGAGCCGGAGCGCCTCGCGGCGGGTGGTGGTCATCAGCCACGCGCCGATCGCCTGCGGGTCGCGGATGCGGTCGACGCTCTCGACCAGCCTCAGCCACGCTCCCTGTACGGCGTCCGCCGCGTCGGCCGTCCCCAGGCCCGCCGCCCGTGCCACGGCCCACATGCGGCTGTTGAAGCAGGCGACCAACTCGGACCACGCGTGGTCGTCGAGCAGATCGAGGGGGATCGATTCGTCGTGAACCTCGAAAAGCACGCGTCCCTTACCCTTTCCGCACCGGACTTCACCGACTGTGCTGACAGAGGAGCGTTGCGTGAGCAACTCTAGCCGTGGTGTCCGGCGCGGCCCGGTGGGATCGGCGAATTCCGGAAGGGTGGTCAACTTCCGTGATCGCGGCGATTTGAGGCCCCAGGGTTCGGCCGGCCCTCCGGTAATCGGTATGACCCTCCTCTGGTGCCTCGCCGCGACGGACGGTAGTCTCTCCTAGAGTCACTAGTGATCATCCCTGTATGAGGCCGTTGGGGAAGGCGTACCTCGTACGAATCGGGAGGTCCGGTGGCTGCTGCACGTGGCGTCCTGTACGTCCACTCGGCTCAGCCTGCGCTGTGCCCACATATCGAGTGGGCCGTCGCAGGCATTCTTGGCGTTCCCGTCGACCTGACGTGGACGCCCCAGCCCGCTGCGCCCGGGGCCCTGCGCGCCCAGGCCGAATGGGAGGGGCCCGCCGGCGTCGCCGCCAAGATCACCTCATCGCTGATGGGGTGGCAGCGCATCCGCTTTGAGATCACCGAGGATCCATCGCAGGGTAGCGACGGCGCGCGCCATGCGTACACCCCTGCCCTGGGGGCCTTCACCGCGCCCATCGGCGCCAACGGCGACATCATGATCCCGGAGGACCGCCTCCGGAACGTCATGCTCATGGCCGCCCAGGGCCGCGCCGTGCTGGAGGACGAACTCGACAAACTGCTCGGCAAGCAGTGGGACGAGGAACTGGAGTCCTTCCGCTACGCGGGCGAGGGCGCCCCGGTCCGCTGGCTCCACGCCGCCGTCTGACCCGAAGACACCCCGGCCGGGCCCGCCTTACCCGGCCGCCACCCTCCCCGCGCGAACGGCGCCCGGCCCTGTGCCGGGCGCCTTCGGCCGTTCCGCGAGAACTGAGGATCCGCGCGTGTAGCCCAGTGATCCCAGCGGTAGAGCACTCGCCTTACAAGCGACGGGTCACTGGTTCGAACCCCGTGCCGCCCACCTGCGCGAAGATCCAGTTGCTGATCCCGTCTTCATGCGGAAGACGAGATCCGAGGCGGCCGGATGGTCGGCCTGTTTCTCATGGAGAGCCTTGAGTGCCTCCACGCACCGGCGCGGGAGCTTGAGCGGCCGATGAGACTTGACGGTCTTGGTGTCTCCCGTCCGCCGGATGGACTGCCGGACGTAGACGGCGAGTTACTCATGCCCCCGCCGAAGGCGGCTTCGCGAATGCGGCCCTCGCCCGACGGGGCGAGGGCCGCGAATCAGGGCTGACTAGTGCTTCTTGTCCTTGTAGGACGGCTGCGTCTGCACGTTGAAGCCGTCCATCTTCACGCTGTTGGCCTGGTTCGTACGGGGGTCGTTGATCTTGAGCACATCGAAGCCCCGGGTGAACTCGGAACCGTAGATGTAACCGTTGTAGTAGTAGGCCGACCAGTAACCGTCACCGAGGTTCTCGCCGGGACCGCGCTCGAAGTAGCCGATCTCGTGCGGGTTGGCGGAGTCGGTGAAGTCCCAGATCGAGACGCCTCCCTGGTACCAGGCCTGGACCATGATGTCGCGGCCCTTGACCGGGATCAGCGAGCCGTTGTGGGCCACGCAGTTCTCGGTGTCGGCCTGGTGGCGGGCGATCTTGAAGTAGCTGCGGAAGGTCATCTGACCGTCCGCGATGTCAAAGATGGCGTTCGCGCCGCGGTTCGGTCCGATCGCCTCGTTGCAGGTGGCGGCGCTGCCGCCGCCCAGCTCGTCGGTGAAGATGACCTTGTCGCCCTCGTTGTTGAACGTGGCGGAGTGCCAGAAGGCGAAGTTCTCGTCGTCACGGACGACGTCGAGAACGGCGGGGGCCTCCGGGTTGCGGATGTCCAGCAGGATGCCCTCGCCCATGCACGCGCCCGCCGCGACGCCCTTCTCCGGGTACGCGGTGATGTCGTGGCAGCCGGTGGTGGCCGACGTGCGGTAGGGGTAGGGGAGGTTCTCGCCCGGGTTGCCGCCGTCCGGGAACAGATTCGGCGTGGCGACGACCGAGGCGGCGGTCGGGTCGTTCAGCGGCACCTTGACGATCGAGATCAGGTCATGGGGCGGCTGGCAGTCCGGGAACGACGCCGAGGGGCTGTAGGAGGAGATGTACAGGTAGACGCTCGCCTTGTCCGTGCCGGGGACGAGCGTGTGGGTGTGCGAACCGCAGTTGGTCTCGATCGACTTGACGTAGCGCGGGTTGGCCTTGTCGCTGATGTCGAAGACCCGGATACCCTCCCACGACGACTTGATCGCGGCCGACTGGCTCACGCTGGTGCAGGAGTCGTCGCTGCGGGAGGAGTCGACGGAACCGAACAGCAGGTTGCCGTAGACGGAGATGTCCATCTGCGACCCGGGACACAGCACCGAGCTGACCAGCTTCGGCTTCTTCGGGTGCTTGATGTCGTAGACGGAGAAGCCGCCGTAGTTGCCGACGTAGGCGTAGTCGCCCTGGAAGGCGATGTCGGTGTTGATGGTGGTGAGCAGGGAGTCGGGTCGCGGCAGGTTCGCGACGTGCTGGACGTTGTCGCTCATGTCGATAGCGCCGGGGGGCAGGATGTCAGCGGCCTGAGCCGGTGTCGTGGAGAGCGTAAGCGCTCCGGCGGCACCGAGCACGGCGAGTAAACGCCCAACTCTGCGGAGGGGGGACATTGAGGGAACCTCCGGGTAAAAGGTGGCAAACACCCCTTATGGTTTCTTTACCCAGGCCCTCAATCAAGTCGTCAATATGTCACATATTTCCTACGATCCGCCTCCTTTACTGTCACAAGCCCAGGCCTTAGGTTCCTCAGGAGGCCCGAAAGGGGGACGGGTGCGCACATATCCCCTCATCATGACCAGGCACAATCGCTCCGCGACCACAGCCGGAAGGACCGAAATGCGCCGCGTTCCCGCCCCGAGCGCCGATCCCCATGCGCTCGGAGCTCTCCCGCTCCGCCAGGCCGGGACCACCGCGGTCAGGGCTCTCCTGAGCATCGCGGGGGCCACCGTGCTCTTGACCGCCTGCTCGTCTCCTGCCGACCCGCCCAAGGTCATCACCGACGCCCCGGTCATCGTCCCCGGCAAACCGGGCGAGGTCGCCGCCACCCTCAGCCCCGGCCAGACTTTCGCCCCCCTGCCGTCCCCCACGATCAATGCCACCGACGTCCGCTACGTCCAGGACATGATCGTCCACCACCGCCAAGCCCTCGAAATGGCCGCGCTGGCCCCCGACCGCGCCCAGTCCCCCCGCCTGAAGTCCCTGGCCGACCGCATCCACGACGCCCAGGGCCCCGAGATCAAGGCCATGACCACCTGGCTCGAAGAAGAGGGTCTGCGCGAATCCGACCACCACGCCGACCACGCCACGATGCCCGGCATGGCCACCCCCGCCCAGCTCACCGACCTCCGCAACGCCAAGGGCGAATCCTTCGACACCCTCTTCCTCACCCTGATGATCGCCCACCACAAGGGCGCCATCACCATGGCAGAGACCCAATTGATCAACGGCTCCCACGACCGCGTCCTCACCTGGGCCCAGGACGTCGTCGCCGAACAGAGCGCCGAGATCACCCGCCTCCAGCGCCTGCTCGGCTAGCAGCCCGCTGAGGATCTTGTCGGCGGGTGGCGCCCTGCACCTGTGCTGACCTCGGTTGCGAGTGAGCCCAGGCGTTGTCGAGGGTGCCGATGTAATGTCATCGCCGGTTGCCCCGGGCGGCTCCAGGCGCTCTCGGCCCTGCGACGCGGTCGTCATCACGATCGCCGACCGCCTCGGGCTGAGGGAGGCCGCCACCGTCGACCAAAGGCGCTGGTCCGGTCTCCTCCTGGGTTGACTTGCAAGCGAGGGGTCACCGGTTCGAACCGATGGCCGATGGGTCCCCAGCCCGCCGGAACGCCGAAACGCCGCCCCTCCACCAGGAGAGACGGCGCTTCGGACGTACGGAGAAGAACTACAGCGGGATGTTCCCGTGGGCGCCGCGCGCCGGGGTCGCCCGGGCGATCACCTTGGCGATGGCTCCCCGGGTCTCCTCGGGCTTGATCACTTCGTCGACCACGCCCAGGTCGATGGCCTTGTCGAGGCCGCCGGCGATCTTCTCGTGCTCCTCGGCCAGCCGGTGTTCGAGGTCGGCGCGCTCCTCCTCGGGAGCGGCCGCGAGCTCGCGGCGCTTGAGGATGCGGACCGCCGCGACCGCGCCCATGACCGCGATCTGGGCCGTCGGCCAGGCGAACACCTTGGTCGCGCCGAGGGCGCGGGAGTTCATGGCGATGTAGGCGCCGCCGTAGGACTTGCGGGTCACCAGCGTCACGCGGGGCACCGAGGCCTCGGCGAAGGCGTGGAGGAGCTTGGCGCCGCGGCGGACCACGCCGTCGTGCTCCTGGCCCACGCCGGGCAGGTAGCCGGGCACGTCGACCAGGACGACGAGCGGAACCCCGAAGGCATCGCACATCCGGACGAACCGGGCCGCCTTCTCCGCCGACGTCGAGTCGAGGCAGCCGCCCAGGCGCATCGGGTTGTTGGCGATGACGCCCACGGTACGGCCGCCGAGACGGCCCAGGGTCGTCACGATGTTCGGCGCCCACTTGGGGTGGAGCTCCACGCCGGGCTCGTCGAGCAGGCCGTTGACCAGCGGCTTCACGTCGTAGGCGCGGCGCACGTTCTCGGGGAGCAGGGTGGAGAAGTCGACCTCGCCGACCTCGCTCAGCCTGACCCGGCCCTGGTGGCCGAGCAGGGTCGCGAGCTGCCGGGCCTTGAGCAGGGCCTCGGGCTCGGACTTGGTCACGACGTGGACCACGCCGCTGCGCTTGCTGTGCGGCTCGGGGCCGCCCAGCGAGGCCATGTCGATGGTCTCGCCGGTCACCGAACGGACGACGTCGGGGCCGGTCACGAAGATGCGGCCCTCGTCGGCGAGGATCACGATGTCGGTCAGCGCGGGGCCGTAGGCCGCGCCGCCCGCCGCCGCGCCGACGACGACGGAGATCTGCGGCACGATGCCCGACGCCTTGGTCATGGCCGCGAAGACGCGGCCGACCGCGTGGAGGGACTCCACGCCCTCGGCGAGGCGCGCCCCGCCCGAGTGCCAGACGCCGATGATCGGCACGCGCTCGCGGACGGCCACGTCGTAGGCGTGGACGATGTGCTCGCAGCCCTCCGAGCCCATCGCGCCACCCTGGAAGCGGGCGTCGCTGCAGAACGCCACCACGGGGACGCCCTCGACGCGGCCGGTGACCGCCAGGGCCCCGCTCTTGTCCTGCGGCGTGATGAGCCGCATGGAACCCTCGTCGAGCAGGTGGCCCAGCCGGACGACGGGATCGCGGGGGTCGGCCGCCTCCTGGTCGGAGGCGGCGGTCACCACCCTGTTGTCAACGACAGTCATTGCGTCCCTCTCAAGATCAAGCAGAGGTGAAGGCCACGGCGACGTTGTGGCCGCCGAAGCCGAAGGAGTTGTTGATCGCGGCGAGCTGGCCGTCGGGGAGCTTGCGCGGCTCGCCCACCACGAGGTCGACGTCGAGGCCGTCGGCCGGGTCGTCGAGGTTGGCGGTGGCCGGTACGAGGCGCTCGCTCAGCGCCAGGATCGTGAAGATCGACTCGATGCCGCCGGCGCCGCCCAGCAGGTGGCCGGTCATGGACTTGGTGGAGGTGACGAGCGGGGCGCCGGGGAGCGCCTCACGGATCGCGCGTGCCTCGATCTCGTCGCCGACGGGCGTCGAGGTGGCGTGGGCGTTGACGTGGCGGATGTCGGCGGCCGACAGGCCCGCGTCGGCGACGGCCGTCAGCATCGCGGTCTTGCCGCCGATGCCGGTCGGCTCCGGTGCGGAGATGTGGTGGCCGTCGGAGGTGATGCCGACGCCGGCCGCGACCGCGTAGATCTTCGCGCCGCGAGCCTTGGCGTGCTCCTCCGACTCCAGGACGACGATGCCGGCGCCCTCACCGAGCACGAACCCGTCGCGGCCCTTGTCGAAGGGGCGCGAGGCGCGGTGGGGCTCGTCGTTGCGGGTCGACATGGCCCGCATCGCGGCGAACGAGGCGATGTTGAGCGGGTGGATCGCGGCCTCGCTGCCGCCGGCGACGACGACGTCGGCGCGGCCGGACCGGATCATCTCGATGGCGTAGCCGATCGACTCGGCGCCGGTCGCGCAGGCGCTGACCGTGGCGTGGGTGCCCGCGCGGGCGCCCAGGTCGATGGAGATCCAGCCCGCGGCGCCGTTGGGCATGAGCATCGGGACGGTGTACGGCGAGAGCCGGTTCCACCCCTTGTCCCGGTAGGTGTCGTAGGCGTTGAGGATCGTGTTGATGCCGCCGATGCCGGAGCCGACGACCACGCCGAGCCGGGTGGGCTCGATCTCGGGTGCACCGGCGTCCTGCCAGGCCTGCCGGGCGGCGATCAGGGCGAACTGCTCATAGCGGTCGAGACGCCTGGCCTCGGGGCGGGGCAGCACCTCACCGGGGTCGACCGCCGCCAGTCCGGCGAACTTCACCGGGACGGTGTCGACCCATTCGTCGGTGAGGGTGCGGATTCCCGACCGCCCGTCGAGGAGCGCCGACCAGGATGAGGCGACGTCTCCACCAAGGGGCGTCGTCATGCCGAGTCCGGTGACCACGACTCGCACCCGGTTGGTACTCACTTTGGTTGCACTCCTCTACGGTCGAACGGTTGAGCGTGGATCAGTTCTGGATGAAGTTGACGACGTCCTTGACGGTCTTCAGGTGCTTGAGCTGGTCGTCGGGGATCTCCGCGCCGAACTCGTCCTGGGCCGCCACGGCGATCTCGACCATCGACAGCGAGTCGATGTCCAGGTCGTCGACGAAGCTCTTCTCCGGGGTCACCTCGGAGGCCGGGATTCCGGTGATCTCGTTGACGATCTTGCCGAGGCCGGCCAGGATCTCCTGCTCGGTGACTGCCATGTCTCTCCTTTGAGTGGTGTTTCTGGGTTTTCGTACGGCGAAGACCGTACAAGCTTTAAGGGATCTCGATGACCTGGGAGGCGTAGGTCAGGCCCGCCCCGAAGCCCAGGAGGAGGGCGAGGCCGCCCGAGGGCACCTCACCCTGTTCGATCATGCGGGACAGCGCGAGCGGGATCGACGCGGCCGAGGTGTTGCCGGCCAGCACGATGTCGCGGGCGACGACGGCCTTGTCCGCGCCGAGCTTGCGCGCGATGGCCTCGATGATGCGCAGGTTCGCCTGGTGGGGCACGAACGCCGCCAGGTCGGCGGGAGCCACGCCCGCACGCTCGCAAGCCTCTTTGGCCACCGGGTGAAGGGCCGTGGTGGCCCAGCGGAACACCGTCTGACCTTCCTGGTGGAGGGACGACGACCGGTCCTGGATCATGATCGCGTCGGCCTTGTCGCCGGCGCTGCCCCAGACCACCGGGCCGATGGCCGGGGTCTCGGACGGCACGACCACCGCCGCGCCCGCCCCGTCGGCGAAGATCACCGAGGTGGCGCGGTCGTTGATGTCGACCCACTGGGTGAGCTTCTCGGTGCCGATGACCAGCACGTTCTTCGCCGAGCCCGCGCGGATCGAGTCGCTGGCCGCGGCGAGGGCGTAGCAGAAGCCCGCGCAGGCCGCGTTGAGGTCGTAGGCCCCGGGAGCCTGGACCCCCAGCCGGTGGGCGACCCGCCCGGCCAGGTTGGGGATCGGCGCCTCGGGGGTGCAGGTGGCGACGATCACCAGGTCGATGTCGGAGGCGGCCAGGCCGCTCGCGGCCAGCGCCTTGCCGCCGGCCTGGACGGCCAGGTCGATCTCGGACTCCTCGGGACCGGCGAACCGGCGCTCCTTGATGCCGACCCGGCTCTGGATCCACTCGTCGTTGGTCTCGATGATCTTGGCGAGATCGTCGTTGGTGACCACGTTCGCGGGCTGGTAGTGACCGAAGGCCAGCACCTTCGCACCCGGCGCCCCCGCGGGCAGCTTCACTGGATCGCCTCCTTGGCGGCGTCGATGGCCGGGGTCAGGTCGGCGGGGGTCTTCAGCGCGACGGTCTTGGAACCGGGCAGGCCACGCTTGGCCAGGCCGGTCAGGGTGCCGCCGGGCAGCAGTTCGATCATGGTGATGGGGGTGTCGCCGGTCTCCTCGGCCATGGCCGCCATGCACAGGTCCCAGCGGACCGGGTTGCTGACCTGGTTGACCATGCGGTCGAGGGCGTCCTGGCCCGACAGGACGACCGCGCCGTCGGCGTTGGACAGCAGGCGGATCGCCGGGTCGGCCGGGGCGATCCCGGTCGCGGCGGCGCGCAGCCGCTCGACGGCCGGGGCCATGTGGCTGGTGTGGAAGGCGCCGGCGACCGACAGGGCGATCAGCCGGGCGCGCTGCGGCGGGTCGGCCTTGAAGGCCTCGAGCTGCTCCAGGGTGCCGCCCGCGACGATCTGGCCGGCACCGTTGTTGTTGGCGGGGGTCAGCCCGTGCTTGGCCAGGGCGTCGAGCACGTCGACGCCGCCTAGGACGGCGGTCATGCCGGTCGCGGTGACGGCGGCGGCCTCGGCCATCGCCCGGCCGCGCTCGGCGACGAGCGAGACGGCCTGGTCGGCGGTGATCACTCCGGCTAGCGCGGCGGCGGCGAACTCGCCGACGCTGTGGCCGGCGACCAGATCGGGGGCGACGCCGAGCTCCTCGAAGGCGGCCAGCGCGGCGGCCACGAGAAGCGGCTGGGCGACGGCCGTGTCGCGGATCTCGTCGGCGTCGGCGGTGGTGCCGTAGGCGACGAGGTCGAGCTTCGCGATCTCCGACCATGCTGACAGACGGTCACGGAATCCGGGGAGCTCCAGCCACGGACTCAGGAACCCTGGAGTTTGGGCGCCTTGTCCCGGCGCGACGATGACGAGCACGGTACCACCCTGCCCTGTAGCCCTTCGACACAGAGCTGGGGAAGCGAACGAACTTTTGCCTGCCTCTGTTGTGGAATCCCTACAGTTCCGGTTTCTCCGCAATTAACTGACGACGGTCAGATTACGGTCAGTCGACCGAGTATCAGCCCTACCTGAAGGGTGAATGCGGACCGCCCCTCTGTGGGCGTGTAGCCGGTCAGTTCGGCGATCTTCCGCAGCCGGTAACGCACCGTGTTCGGATGGACGAACAGCAGCCGCGCCGTGGCCTCCAGGGAGGTGCCCTGTTCGAGGTAGGTCGCGAGGGTGTCGAGCAGCGGGGTCCCGGCCAGCGGTCTGTAGACGTTGTCGACAAGGGCGGCGCGGGCGTCCTCGTCGCCGTCGATCGCGCGTTCGGCGAGCAGGTCGTCGGCGAGCACCGGCCGGGGCGCGTCGGGCCACCCGGAGGCGGCCCGCAGCCCGGCGATGGCGGCCCGCGCCGACCGGGCGGCGGCGTGGAGGTCGGGCACCTCGGGGCCGATCACGATCGGGCCGGGCGCGAAGCGGGGCACGACCAGGCGGGCGGCCTCCTTCATGCTGTCGGCCCCGCCGACGATCACGATCAGCCGGTCGCCCTGGACACCGGCCAGCAGGTCGTGGCCGGCCCGGCGGCCCCGGTCGCGCAGGCCGTCGATGACGCTCTGGGAGTCGTCGCTGGGGGAGTGGCCGGCGAAGACGACCACCGGGGCGGAGGTCCAGCCGAGGGCCGCGGCCCACGAGTGGAGGCCGTCGTCGACCTCGCCCCGGACCAGCGCGTCGACGATCAGGGCCTCCAGGCGGGCGTCCCAGGAGCCGCGCGCCTCGGCCTCGCGGGCGTAGACCTGCGCGGCGGCGAACGCCACGTCGCGGGTGTAGCGCAGCATGGCGTTGCGGAGCTGCTCCTCGCCGCCGGGGGCGGCCAGGTCCTCGACCTCGGCCTCGACCACCTCGACCACGATGCGGACCAGGTCGACGGTCTGCTGGAGGGAGACGCTGCGTTTGAGCTCACGGGGGGCGGTGCCGAAGAACTCGATGCTCGGGGTCGGACGGCCCTGGCCGAAATGGCCGAACCACTCGACGAAGGCGGCGATCCCGGCCTGCGCGACCAGGCCGACCCAGGAGCGGTCCTCGGCCGACAGCGCGCGGTACCAGGCGAGCTGCTCCTCCATGCGGGCCATCGCGGCGGTGCCCAGGCTGCCCATCGCGCGGTCGAGCCGTCGCGCCGTGTCCTCACGCACCCTGTCGTTCACGGCTACTAGCGTGCCAGGTCGCCTGCGCGGATTCGCCAACGGTAGGCCCGTGGCAAGCTGGAGCGGTGTACCGGGAACGTCCGTCGGTGATCCCGGGCGCGGTGGTGTGGCAGGCGCCGGGCACGCCCGGGTCGGTGCGGCGCCGCGTCCTTCCCGACGGCTGCATGGATCTGCTGTGGACCTCGGGCCGGCTCGTCGTGGCGGGGCCCGATTCGGTCGCGTACGTCACCCCGGTCGGCCCCGCCGACGACTACACCGGCCTGCGGTTCGCGCCGGGCGACGCGCCCCAGCTGCTCGGCGTGGCCGCCAGTGAGCTGCGCGACAGCCGGGTGCCGCTCGACCAGATCTGGGCCGCCCGCCGGGTGCGCGGGCTCGAGAACGCGCTGCACAGGGGCGGCGGGATCGAGGCGGTCGCCGCCGGCCTGAGGCCCGACCCGGTGGTCCGCCGAGCGGCCGCGCTGATCGGCGGCGGGCTGGGCGTGGCCGCCGCCGCCGAGAGGCTGGACCTGGGCGAGCGCCGCTTCCACCGGCTCTGCCTGCGCGCCTTCGGCTACGGCCCGAAGACGCTGGGCCGCATCCTGCGGATGAACCGGGCGCTCGAACGGGCCCGCACCGGCTCTCCCCTCGCCGACGTGGCCCACCAGGAGGGCTACGCCGACCAGGCCCACCTCGCGCGCGAGGTCAGGGCGCTGGCCGGGGTCACGCTGACGGATCTTGTGGGGCGTACAGGTCGACGCTGATGCCGTCGGGGTCGGACAGGACGGCGTAGCGCTGCCCCCAGAAGGCGTCCCAGGGCTGGAGGTGCCCGAACTCCGCCATGTCGGCGTAGGTCTTGTCGACCTCGGCCGGGCTGCCGCACTGGAACGCCAGGCCGGTCCGGCCGGGGCCGGGGGTCCATCCGGGGTCGAAGGACCTGATGGTCTCCTCGGTGTCCCAGCACAGCCGGAAGCCGCCGGGCAGGGTCACCTCGACGTGGGGCGCGCCGTCGGCCTCGGCCGGGATGTCCAGGCCGAGGCGGCGGTAGAAGGCGAGCGAGCGGCCCATGTCGGAGACGACGAGGCCGATGACGTTGAACTGGATAGCCATGGTCCGACGGTACGAGACCGCGTCCACGACCGTCTTGAAGGAATCGGACGGCCGCCCTAGATGACGGCGACGGCGGTGATGAGGCCGATGGCGACGTGGGTGACCGACAGCAGGATGGCGGCGGGCTGGAGCTGCGGCTCGTGGACGAGGGCGCGGATGGAGATCCCGGCCACCTTGTCGAAGGCGAACATGCCGAGCGTCTGCACGGCGATGCCGATCAGGCCGAACACCAGGGTGGCGATCAGGCCCTCCTGGAGCCGGCCGCCGGAGGAGAAGATCGAGGCCGCCACGATCAGCCCGACGGCGCCCAGGCCCGCCGAGGTCAGCGCGGTGGCGTTGGGGTTGCGCTCCTCACGGATCAGCTTGCTGAGCTTGCCCGGCGTGGCCATGTCGATGACGTAGAAACCGGCGATCAGCAGCAGCACGCCGAGGACGGCGTAGGCGGCGATCGCCAGGGCGCCGTTGCCGAGGACCTCGCCGAAGGTGGTGGCGGTGTTCATGGACCCTGCTCCTTGATTCGATGGGGGACGAACGACGAGGTGTCGTCGGTGATCAGGCCGGCTGTCTCTCGGATGCCGAGCCCGGCCGACTCGTCCTCCACCACCCAGGCGCCCAGAACGGGTCGCTGGCCGTCGAAATCGGGCAGGGCCTGGAACTCCTGGAAGACGAACCCCTCGGCCCCGTAGGAGCCGCCGGTCTCCAGGGAGTGGTCGGCCGACATGATCGTCATCGACGCCCCCTCACGGCCCAGGAGCGGCTTGCGGATGAATCCTGCCAGGTCGCGGGGGCCGTCGAGGTAGGCCGGCAGCAGATTGGGGTGGCCCGGGTAGAGCTCCCAGAGCACCGCCAGCAGCGCCTTGTTCGACAGCAGCATCTTCCACGGCGGCTCGATCCACGTCATCGACGGCATCAGCCGCAGCGCGTGGGCGCCGAACGGCTCGTGGACGATCCACTCCCACGGATAGAGCTTGCAGAGCGACCGGATGACGCGTTCCTCGACGTCGACGAAGCGGCGGTTGAGCGCGTCCCAGCCGATGTCCTCCATCGCGATGGCGACGGTGACCAGACCGGCCTGGGCGGCGGTCTCCTGGAGGTAGCCGAGGGTCATCGCCTCCTCGCCGGAGGTGTCGAGGCTCGTCCAGGCGAAGTGGGAGGGGCCCGTCGGGAGGGTCGCGGCGACGGCCTTCCAGCGGTCGACCAGGCGTTCGTGGATGGAGTTCCACTGGTCGTCGTCCGGGAAGACGTCCTGCAGCCAGTACCACTGGACGACCGAGCTCTCCAGCAGACTGGTCGGGGTGTCGGCGTTGTACTCGAGCATCTTCGCCGGGCCGGTGCCGTCGTAGCGGAGGTCGAAGCGGCCGAACAGGTGGGGGTCGCGGCGGTACCAGGAGTCCTTGATCGCCTGCACCCACTCGGGCGGCACGGCGAAGTCGTGGAAGCGGCCGGTGGCCACGACGTGGTCGACCGCCTCCAGGCACATCCGGTGGAGCTCCTCGACCTGGGCCTCCAGGGCGAGCACCTCGTCCATCGAGAAGACGTAGTGGACGCTCTCGTCCCAGTAGGGCCGGGCGAGCCCGCCGGGATGGGCCGAGCGGTGATAGGCCAGCCCATGGGCCTCGACCGTGGTCTCCCAGCCCTCGCGCGGCGCCGACCGTTCCCTGCGCACGGGTCAGCTGCCGCTGCTGCTGCTGCCGTGGGAACCGAACCCGCCGCGCTGGATGACCTTGCCCGACCGCGTGGAGATCTGCGCGTTCGACGGCCGCAGGGTGGTGCCGCCACGGATGTGGGAGCCGGAGCGGACGCCGCCGTAGTACCAGCCGTAGGCGCCGTGGGAACCGACGTAGGTCCGGCCGTCGTCGTCGCACAGGTCGTCGTCGACGATGGGGTAGGAGCCGTCGGCCAGCGGGTTGTTCATGTCGACGCAGTCGGCGTCGACCTCTTCGTAGTCGTCGTCGGTGGCCGCGCAGAACCCCACGACCAGCACCGACAGCACGCCGATGGCGCCCAGTTTGACCGCGGTCGACGCCTTCTTCTTCTGAGGGGGCGGGCCGCCGGCCATGGGGAACGTCGGAGGCCCCGGTGGCGGGGGCGGCGGAGGCGGCGGGGGCGTGGCGGCCATGAAGGCTCCATGATTCCTTGAGGTCGGGCAAGCCTACCGGTGACGCTTAGAACGCTACAAACATCAATTCTGGCCGGTTGATAACGTCTTCGGCATGGAGCCCCTTGACGCGCTGCGCCAGATCGCGTTCCTGCTGGAACGGGCCGGTGAGCCGACCTACCGGGTCCGCGCGTTCCGGGGCGCGGCCAAGGTCGTCGAGGAGCTGCCGCGCGCGGAGCTGGAGGAAAGGGCGCTGGCCGAGACGCTGACCGAGCTGCCCGGGGTCGGCAAGGTGACCGCGCTGGCGATCACCGAGGCGCTGGCCGGGCAGGTGCCGACCTATCTGCGGCGGCTGGAGGCGACGTCCGGGACCGACCTGCCGGAGGCGGCCCAGGAGTTGCGGCGGGCGCTGAAGGGCGACCTGCACAGCCACACGACCTGGAGCGACGGCGGGTCTCCCATCGAGGAGATGGCCGAGGCGGCGCGGGCGATCGGCCACTCCTACCTGACGATCACCGACCACTCGCCCCGGCTGACCGTCGCCAACGGGCTGTCGGCCGCGCGTCTCGAGGAGCAGATCGAGGTCATCGAGGGGCTGCGGGAGCGGTTCGCGCCCTTCGAGATCCGCACCGGCATCGAGGTGGACATCCTCGCCGACGGGTCGCTCGACCAGGATCCCGCGCTGCTGGCCCGGCTCGACTGCGTGGTCGCCTCGGTGCACTCGTCGCTGAAGATGGAGCCCGCCGAGATGACCCGGCGCATGGTCACCGCCGTCGCCAACCCGCACGTCGACGTGCTCGGCCACTGCACCGGGCGGATCGTGAAGGCCGGGGGCAGGCGGGGCGGGCTGCGCGCGGAGTCGCGGTTCGACGCGGAGCTCGTCTTCGAGGCGTGCCGCCGGTTCGGGGTCGCGGTGGAGATCAACTCCAGGCCCGACCGGCTCGATCCGCCCAAGCGGCTGCTGCGGCTCGCCTACGAGATGGGCTGCGTGTTCGCGATCGACAGCGACGCCCACGCTCCGGGACAGCTCGACTGGCTCGTGTACGGATGTGAGCGCGCCGCCCTGTGTGGTGTGGAGGCGGATCGGGTGGTCAATACGGGTATGTGGCCGCTGAGTTAGATGCGAAATACCAGGATTTGTCGCTCACCGCACGTAACGTCGGCGTTATGGACCGTCGACGTGCGCTGGTAGAGGAGTTACGGAGCAACGGGCAGCTGTCCGCCAAAGACCTCGCGGAGCGGCTCGAGGTGAGCAAACGGACCGTGATCAGAGACATCGCCCGGCTCCAGACCGAGGGCGTGCCCATCCGGCTCGACCCCGGCGGATACACCATCGACGGGACCGAAGAGGTCAAACGCGCCATCGACCGCGCGCTGACGGGGCGGCGGGTGCTCCGCGTCGACTACCTGAACAGCAAGAGCGTGGTCTCCACCCGCGACGTGGAGCCGAGCATCATGCTGGGCGGCCGCGGCGGCTTCTGGTATCTGGTGGCGTGGTGCCGGTTGCGTGAGGACGTGCGGGTGTTCCGCGTCGACCGGATCACCCGGGCCGAGGTCCTCGACGAGCGCTACCCGGAACCGGACAAGCAGCGCCTGACCGACCTGAGCTCAGCCCTCCCGCTCTGACGGCTGCCCCTAGTCTGTACGGATGTCGCTGCTGTCCGAGCTCACGTTCGTGCATAACATGCTCCGCCGCGACCTGGCCGAGATCCGGCGGATGGCCGAGTCGGCGGCGGCCGGGGGCGACCTCGCCGAGGTCAGGAAGGGGCTGGTCCAGCTCTCCAGCGCGACGCTCTTCCCGCGCATCCGCAGGATCGCGCCCGACCTGAACGCGGCCGTCGACCGGCTGGAGGCCGACCACGCCGCCGTCTCCGGGCTGCTCGACGAGGTCGGCGCCGCCGCCCGCGACGCCGAGAGCCGGGAGCGGCTGGTCAAGGCGCTCGACGCGCTGGCCGACCGGTTCCTGGAGCACCTGGCGTACGAGGAGGAGGCGCTCGGGGCCGTGCTGTCGACGATGAGGCACTAGGCCGCCCGCCGCAGCGGTTCGGGCCGGGGCGCCCGGGTCATCCGCCATGTCGGGCCCGCTGTCAGGGCTCGGGCCGGGCGGTAGAAGTGGTGCAGCCCGCCCAGCTCCCGCCGGTGGCAGGCCCAGCAGCGGCCGTCGTACCAGGCGAAGCGGTTCTGCCTCTCGCCACACTCCACCAGCCAGCACGACCCGACGGGGACGTGCCAGCTCGCCGCGTCGCCCGGACCGGGGGCCTCCAGGACGATGACGTGGACCTGCTCCCACCACCCGGCGCCCCCGGCGACCGACAGGGTGGAGCGGAGTTCGGCGGGCTTGGTGATGCGCTCCCAGTGGGGGCCCTTGACCTCGGCCCAGGCGTTGAGCGCGGGCAGGTAGAAGTCGGGGACGTAGATCGCGCCGCTGGGCAGCCGGAGGGCGAGCGGTTCGTACTGCCAGTAGACGCCCAGCGCGTCGAGGGTCGCGGCCCAGTCGGCCTCCAGCGTCGAGCGGAACATGACGCCGTCGTAGACGAGCGGCACCGCACTGATGTCCATCCCGGCACCCTGCCAGCCGGGCGGGCCCCGCTCCGCCCGCCGGACGGGCCTGTGGAAAAGCCCGCTCAGGACACGGCGGCGCGGACCGCCGGGACGATCTCCTGGGCCCAGAGCTTCCTCATCGTGTCGTCAGCCGGGAAGTAGGTGAACCCGGCCGCCCCGTGGTCGAGCACCGCTCCCGTCAGCTCCTCGATCCACTGACCGGCCGAGCCGCCGAGCCACTTCCGCTCGTCGTCGCGGGTGGCCTTCAGCGGAGAGGAGGTGATCCGGCCGGTGGTGTTGTAGACGGTTACGACGTCGGCCGGGTCGCGGCCGGCCGCCGACGCCGCCTCGTCGATCAGCGGGCGGGACCACCGGTAGCGGTCGCTCAGCCAGTCGGCCGCGTGGCCCGGGATCCAGCCGTCGGCCAGCCGCCCGGTCACGGCCAGGGACTTGGGGCCGTTGGAGCCCGTCCAGATCGGCGGGGCCGGAGCGGGACCGGGGGCCAGGTCGGTGACCTGGTAGAACTCGCCCTCGAAGGTCACCGGATCGCCGCCGCCGGACAGCGCCCGGACCAAGGTGATGCCTTCGGCGAAGGCCCGGACGGCCTCGGCCGGGCTGTGCCGGGGCGCGCCGACCCGGGCGATGTCGTTCAGGAGGCCGCCCGCGCCCATGCCCAGGATGATCCGGCCCTCCGACAGGGAGGACAGGGACGTGACCGTGCGCGCCAGCATGGGAGCCGGCCGGGTCGGCAGGTTCGTGACGTTGACCAGCCCGGAGATCCGCGTGGTCGCTCCGAGGGCGAAGCCGACGATCGAGTAGGCGTCCAGCCGGTCGCCCACATAGGGGTGGTCGGAGACGCTGAAGTGGTCGAGCCCGTCGTGGTCGGCCTGGACGACCTCGGCCACGGTCCGCCGGGCCTCTCCGGCCGCGCTGGAAACGCCGACGCCGAACGAGATGCCACGTCTCACGGCACGCTTCCCTTCCTGACTAGTTCGGATGGCGAACCACGCTGGTAGCTTGGCCCGCATGGATGGTGCGGAGAAGAATCCCGGGGTCGTCGCGGGTCTGGTGCGCGCGTCTTTTCTGGTCTCCGCCGTCTACGCGGAGAGCGCCCGCGACCACGGGCTGACCCACCAGCAGGGCCACCTGCTGTGCGTGCTGATGAGCCGCCCCCACCGGATGACCGAGCTCGGCACGACGCTGCGCCTGGCCAAGTCGAGCCTCACCGAACTGGTCGACCGGACCGCCCAGCGGGGGCTGGTGCGCCGGGAGCCCGACCCGTCCGACGGGCGCGCGGTCGTCGTCGTCCTCACCGACGACGGCGCCTCGACCGCCGGGAAGTTCTACACCGACACCTGCGAGCGGATCGCCGAGGTGCCGTCGGCCCTCGACGAGGGGGAGCGCGCGGCGCTGGCCGACCTGCTCGGCCGGGTCGTCATGGACAACACGGTCAGCACGATCTTCCTCGACTGGGACGACGACATCCACCCCCCGGCGTGAATCATTGTTCGTTGTACGAACCATAATGGTTCGTATCCCGAACTTCAATGAGGGCGTCCCTGTCCCAGCGGGGTTCCGGGAAATCGGGCCGCCCGGCGAGCTCCCGCACCCGCTCGGGAGAGACGCCGAGGATCTCACCGGCCTGCGCCACCCCCACCAGCTCGGGCGCCGGCGTCCCCGCGAGCCGCTCCAGCGCCAGCAGCAGGAGCTCGCTGTTGTTCCAGTCGAGCCGCCCCTCGGCGGCCAGCTCGACGGCCAGGCGGTTCGCGTCGGCGGGATCGTGGCCGAGAGCGCGGGCGACGGCTTTGGCGGCGGAGAGAACCTGGTAATTGCGGCTGCGCGTCATTGATCCGTAGTACCAGAGGAGGCGGCCGTGCGGGCCACCCAGACCTCGGGGTGCTCCACCCGGCCCGGCCGGGACTTCAGGTGTTCGTCCAGGAACGAGGCCACGGAGGTGCGGGTGATCTCGGCCAGCCGCTCGGCCGAGGGGGCGCCGGGGAGCGGCTTCAGGCCCAGCGCGGGCATCAGTTGCGGGAGGTCGGTGAACGACTGGTGGTCGGCGCCCTTGACGACGAGCCAGCGTTTCCAGCCGGTCAGCAGTCTCCAGTCGCGGTCCCAGGAGGTGTCGCGGCCGCCCGGGGCGTGCTGGGGCGTGCCGACGAAGAGGAAGGGGCGGTCCAGGCCGTGGGGGAGGCGGGCGTAGGTCGTGCCGTCGAGGTTGACCCCGGCGCGGACGCGCCGGTCGGACGCCATGGTGGCCAGGGCGCTCGCGCCGCCGATCGACTGGCCCACCATCGCGATCTTCGACGGGTCGGCCACGTCGGACTCCAGCAGCTCGTCCAGGACGAACGACACGTCGGCGGCGCGGCTGCGGACCACGCCCGTGCCGAAACCGGGGTCGGTGTCGCTGTCGCAGGCCAGGCAGCCGGCCACCGTGCCGTCGGCCAGGGTCGTGGCGTAGCTCTCGTAGGTGTGGTCGATCCCGGCCACGACGTATCCCCGGCTGGCCAGGTCCTCGGCCAGCGACGTCAGGGTGCTCACCGGTTTGGTGAAGCCGGGCGAGAGCACCACCAGGGGGAACCTTCCCGCCGCGGGAGGGCCGGTGGTGGCGTGCACGATCGTCGTGCTCAGGTCGCCCACGGCTCGCGACCCCTTCATGACCAGGTCAGACTCCTCCTTGCTCAGGTACGCCGCCCGCTCGCCCTCCCCTCGCCCGGCGGGATACCAGAGGGTGACCCGGAGCTCTCTGGCCTCGGCGTCGAGGTTCCAGGGGTCGGCGCGGGAGGCGTCCGTCAGGTGCAGGACCCTGGTCCCGACGGGGTGGTCCCCGGTCGGGGCGGCCAGGGTGACGGGGCCGGGTGAGGGCGGCGGGGCGGCGGCCGGGCGGGGCGGGGCGGGCGGCGAGCAGGCGGTCAGCACCAGCAGCGCGGCCAGGAGGCGTCTCATCATCCCTCCAGCAGGGTCAGCGCCCGGGCGAGCGCGGGGTCGCGGCCGGCCGCCGCGTCTTCGGGGGTCAGCGGGACGACGTGGTCCGGCGGCACCCCGATCCGGTCGACGACCTCGCGGTCCGGGCCGAGGTGACGTCTTGTGGGGAAGCTCAGGATCGTGTTGTTCCGCAGCAGGTGGGGCTCCGCCGGGCCGGAGATCGCCCCGGCCGTGCGGGTCCCGACCAGGGTGCCGACGCGCAGGTCCTTGACGGCGGAGCTGAAGTGCTCGCACGCCGACGCGCACCCCCGGTCGGTCAGCACGACCAGCGGCAGCCCGATCAGCTCGACCGTGTCGTCGGTGCGGCCCGGCTCGCAGCGGTCGTCGGCGTTGCACAGGTGGGAGGTGGTCCCGCCGTGCGCCCACGCGCTCACCAGCCGGGTCGCCTCGGCCGGGCTGCCGCCGCCGTTCCCGCGCAGGTCCAGCACGACTCCCTGGAGGGTCCGGCCGGTACGCATTCTCGCGATCGCCCGGAAGGCCCGGTTCGCGGCGTCGGGGGAGAAACCGCGAATGCGTACATAAGCGATGTCGCCTTCGAGCAGCCGTGACCGCACCACCTGGACGTCGGCCAGGTTCCGCTGGTAGAGGCCGGGCTTGAGGGTCACCGTCCGGCGGCCGACGCGGAGCTCGACCGGGTCGGCGTCCGGATACTGCGGCCTGAGCGTGCGCAGGTCCGTGACGTTCTCGATGACGTCGCCCGGCCGCAGCCCCGCCGCGCGGGCCGCGCCGCCCTCCACGGCGGCGACGAAGACCTGGTCGCGGTACGTGGCCGCCTGGAAGCCCAGCCCGTAGCCGTCGCCGTCGTAGTAACCGGGCGGCCTGCTGACGTCGTGCGTCCAGCGGGCGTGGTTGTCGTCGAGCGCGGCCACCATCGCCTCCAGGGTGACGACGGCCAGGTCCTCCTCGTCGGTGATCGTGCGGTAGACCGCCTCGAACGCCGCCCAGTCGGCCTTCTCGTCGCCGGTCAGCGCCGGCGCGGACGCGTGGGGCACGTCGCGGCCGGTCCGGTCGAGCTCGGTGGTCAGCGCCGCGAAGGCTCTGGTCAGCAAGGTGCGGCCGTCGAGGGAGGGACCGTCCACGTAGTTGCCGAGGATGCAGAAGTAGGCCTGCTCGACGACGTCGATCGTGGTGGGCGTCTCCTCGGCGGCAGGGCCCTGCGGCGGGGCGCAGACCGAGGCGGTGACCTCGGCGCGCGGCGGGGCGGGCGCCGAGCAGGCCGCCGCCAGCAGGAGGGAGAGGGCGACCCCGGCGGCCCTCATGACAGGCGTCTCCGGATCCACCAGAAGGAGAACCAGGTCAGCCCGATCGTGAGGGCGGCGTAGATGCCGGTCTCGATCCACTGGAAGGCCCAGAAGCGGTCGAGCGGATGGTAGGTCGCCTGCTGCCGGTACCCCTGCGCGCTGATCTCCCCCGGGCAGCCGTCGGGCGAGGCGCCGGGCGCGCAGGGCCCCGACGTGCCGGACACGGTGGTGGGGCTGTCCTCGCCGTCGGAGGCGATCACCTTCCCGGACGGGTCGAGCAGCTCACTCGCCAGCACCCACGCGCCGGCCTGCCCCGGGACGGCGTTCTTCAACTGGACCCGGACCTCCCCACCGCCCCTCCGGACGCTGATCCCGCCCACGTTCTCGCGGCTGAGCTCGTGGACGGCCGTGACCGGGGTCATCAGATGGGGCCGCACCACCATCGGCATCGCGATCTGGACGGCCACGAAGACCGCCAGTGTGAGGGCCATGGCGGCGAGCGTGCGGCGGACCAGCATGCCCGCCGACACCCCGAGGACGAACGCGAACGCGGCGTACCCCATCGGGACGATGCCCCGCGCCGAGAAGACCAGCGGGCTCATCTGCGCCAGCTCCGGCACGGCCGAGCTGTCGAGCGGCCGCGACCACCACGTCACCAGCATGCCGGTCACACACGCGGCCGCGACCGCCGTCAGCCCGATGAGCGCCAGCTTCACGGTGAGCCAGCGGACCCTGGTCACGCCCTGGTTCCACACGAGCAGGTGGGTGCCCGCCTCCAGTTCGCGGGTGATCAGCGGCGCCCCCCAGAACAGCCCGATGAGGGCGGGCAGCGCCAGCAGCGCGAGGTTGAGCACGGTGAAGGTCATCTGGTAGTCGTCGAAGAACAGGTCGTAGAAGCGCGGGCACGTGTCGTCGAGCGTGCACTCGGCGATCCCGGCCGCGTAGCGGTCGGCCAGTCCGGGACCGGTCAGCACGAGCGCCGCCGCCAGCACGGCCAGCGCCGCCGCCGTCGTCACGGCCGAGGCGCGGAACTGCCGCCAGGTGAGCCAGATCATCGCAGCGCCTCCAGGCCTGCCCGCCGCCGCTCGGCGGGCCTCTTCTCCATGTACGCCAGCACGAGGTCCTCCAGGGTCAGCCGGCTGACCGCCCAGGCGGGGTCGAGGATCGGCGCCGAGGTGCGGACCACGTAGGTGCTCTGGCGGTCGGTGTGCCGGGCCGAGACCACGTACTGGTCACCGGGCATCCGGCTCTCGTCGCGGCGCGGACCGGTCAGCCGGTGGTGGGTGGCGAGCAGCTCCTCCACCTCTCCCGCCACCTGCACGCGCGAGTCGACCAGCACGACGAGGTAGTCGCAGGTCCGCTCCAGGTCGGCGACCAGATGCGACGACAGCAGGACGCTGAACTCGGCCGCCGCCGTCGCCTCCATGAGACCCTGCAGGAATTCGCGCCGGGCCAGCGGGTCGAGCGAGGCCACCGGCTCGTCGAGGATCAGCAGCTCGGGCCGCTTGGCCAGCCCGAGCGTGAGGGCGAGCTGGGCGCGCTGCCCGCCGGACAGCTTGCGCGCCTTCTGCCCCGGATCGAGATCGAGCTGGGCGATCCTCTCCCGGGCCAGGGCGGCGTCCCACCCGGAGTTCAGCCGGGCTCCCAGCGTGAGGTGCTCCGCCACCGTCAGACCGGCGTAGACAGGGGTGTCCTGGGCGACGAACCCCACCTTCGCCATCGTCTCGATGGTCCCCTCGGTCGGCACGAGCTGACCGCAGGCCAGCTTCAGCAGCGTCGTCTTGCCCGCGCCGTTGGGCCCCACCAGGCCGACCACGTGACCGGCCGGGATGTCGATGGTGCAGTCGCGCAGTGCCCAGCGCCGGCCGTACCTCTTGCCTAATCCGTGGGCCGAAAGGACGGATGTCACGCGATGTCCTCCTGTGCGACGGTCCGGAAGGTGGTCATGAAGAGGGCCTCGATGCTCTCGTCGTCGAGACCGGCCTTGCGGGCCTTGCCGAGCCAGCGCCGCAGATCCTGGCGGAGGGGCCCGTGCGCCGCCGCCCGCGAGGCGTCGGTGAGGGTCTTCGTGACGAACGTGCCGACACCCGGCCTCGCCGCGGCGAGACCCTGATGCTCCAGTTCGCGGTAGGCCTTGAGCACGGTGTTGGGGTTGATCGCGAGCTGCGCGACGACCTCTTTGACGGTGGGGAGCTGGTCGCCCTCGCGGAGCATCCCCAGGCGCATGGCCTGCCTAACCTGCTGCACCAGCTGCAGGTAGGACGAGACTCCCGACCTGCCGTCGAGATGGAACTCGATCACCAGAGTCCTCCATTTATCTAGTCTCCTAGTACTTTAGGACTCTAGATGTTAAGCGCGCATAAGGCGGAGGTCTGTGGGCGGCGCCGGGCCCTCTCTGCACGCCGGTGCGGTTGGGTCGGCGGCCGTCGACGTCGGCTGCGGCCGGCCCCTTGACCCGCAGCCGGCGATGCGCGCGGCAAGAGCCCGGCTTCAAGTCGACCGCTTGAACCCGGCGGAGCCGTCATCGCTCTGAAAAGCACACGACCAGCGCTGTTTCGTCGTGCGGCGATCGCTATGCGCCTGCTCGCTGGGATCCCTCGCCGCCGCATCATCCATGGATGCACGCGGAACCAGGGCACTGTGGACGCCGGGATGGTCAGCCGTCGGCGATGCTGTGGTGATGTCGTCTGCGCCGGCGGTGAATTACGCAAGGGCGACTGCTCTGTTGCGCGGCAGGCGCATCCGGAGAGTCGTCTACCCCCGCTGACGGGGTGGAGACGACGGATTCGAAGTCGAAGAGTAGGACTTCGGCCCATGGCAGCCGACCATGGGCGTGGAACTGATCACCGACGACGAGGTCTGCTCTTCGGCGGTCTGGGACAGCAGCTTCGACCACTACGGGCTTGAAATCTTCCCCGAGCCGATGACCGCCCATCTGCTGAGAATCGGGGAGGCGTTCGGGTCGGCGGCGGTGGACGTGACCGGACACCCGCGCTGGTCAGCGCTGGTCGGGAAGAAGCTGACCCACATCGAGATCGTCTGGTCCGAGGACCAGGGGGCCGTGCGGACACCGTATGCGGTTCGGCTGCGCTCACGGGAAACGGCGGTGTGGATCGCTGTCGGGCGACCGGAAGATGGCTTCCTCCTGGGGACGGACGACGTGGTGGTCGTCTTCACCGCCGCATTCGCGGCCGGCCTGGGAATCTCCCCTTGACCACCCCGAGTGAGGGTGTGCGCTTCGCGGAAAGTGAGTCGCGCACCTTCTGGGCGATCCGCGCCCGCTCCCGCAACCAGGACCGCGCCCTAGGCTTTCGGCCCCTGGCTGGAGTACTACAACACCACCTGTCAGCGCTCAGCCCTTGGCGGCAGGCCATCCATAAGCCGGATGTCACCAAGTTCCATTAGGTCTTGCACATGAAACCGCCTTGGGCGACTTGTGTGGCTGCCCGCTCAGGACCCGAGCCTGTGTATGCGGACCAGCCGCCCAGCGACTGATCGAATCCCGACCAGGCGGACCCAGCATTCTCAGGACTCGAGCCTGTGTAGGCGGACCAGTCTCTCCCGCGGCTTGTCGATTCCCGACCAGGCGGACCCAGCCCGTTCGACGTCGGAATGTGAAACGGCGGTGCTAGCGCTGCTTGAGGCGGAGGGCCTCTTTGCGGGTCTCGGCCTGGACGGCTCGCTCGCGCTCCAGCCATGCCGGGTTCTCCGCCTTCAGCGCGTTGATCTCGGCCGTCGTCAGCGGTTCGGTGATGCCGCCCCTGAGCAGGCCGGAGATGGAGACGCCGAGCTTGGCGGCGACGACCTGCTTGGGGTGTGGGCCGTTGCGGCGCAGGTCGACGAGCCAGGCGGGCGGCTCGGCCTGCAGCTTGTTCAGCTCGTCCCTGGAGACGACACCCTCCTGGAACTCGGCGGGAGTGGCCGACAGCAGGACGTCCAGCTTCTTGGCCGCGGTCTCGGGCTTCATCGTCTGGACGGTCTTCGGTTTGGACGAGGTCATGGCGTCGAGAATAGTCAGTCGGAACGGGGGTCCCGGACATCGATACGCTGGGCCGGTGACTGATGGGGAGACCGGCGGAGCGTTCCGGCTGGCATACGTGCCCGGGGTGACCCCCGCGAAATGGGTCAACGTCTGGACCGAGCGGATGCCGGACGTGCCGATCACCCTGCTCGCCGTGCCGGCGGCCGAGGTGGTCGAGCTCCTCCGCGACGGCCGCGCCGACGCCGGGTTCGTCCGGCTGCCGGTCGACCGTGACGGGCTCAGCGTGATCCCCCTCTATGTCGAGACCACGGTGGTCGTGCTGCCCAAGGACCACGAGGCGGCCGAGGCCGACGAGGTGGCCGTCGCCGACCTGGCCGACGAGGAGGTGTTCCATCCTCTGGACGACACCATCGACTGGCCGGTCCGCCCCGGCCTGCCCGCCTTCACCCGCCCGCCGAGCACGGCCGACGCGATCGAACTCGTGGCGGCAGGCAGCGGGCTCCTCCTGGTCCCGCAGTCACTGGCCCGCCTCCACCACCGCAGGGACCTCACCTACCTGACGGTCCCGGACGCCCCGCAGTCCCAGGTCGCACTGGCCTGGCCCACCGCCGCGACCACCGACCTGGTGGAGGACTTCATCGGCATCGTCCGCGGCCGGACGGCGAACAGCTCACGCGGCCGCGCCCCCGCCGCCCCCGCGGCGAAACCGGCCCAGCGACAGGCGAAGAAACCCACGCAGAGCGGCTCCACCCGCCGGACCACGCCCACCGGCCGCAAGAAGAAGCCCAACCGCCCCCGCTGACCGGAACGGAGTGACCTCGCTGCATCGATCTGTGCGTGTCGCCGCACAGAGAGTGCTCGGGTTCGCGCCGCCTATGCCATCCGCAGGACGGCGGATTCACGCTCCACGCACCAGCCGGTCGGCCTCGGCATTGGCGGTCTGCGCGCCCAAGCCTGGCGCTGCGACGTCGCGTGGACGGGCGTCGAAGATATGAGTACCGTGACGCCGGTGCCACGAACCTCCTCTCTTCTGGTCGCCGCCCTCGCGGTGTCGGCCTGCATCGCGAATACCTCACCGGTAAGCGCGGCTTCATCGTCTTCTGCTCACGCATCGATGTCGGCCACAGCGGCCCTGTCACAGGGATCGCAGACCACTGTCACGCCCAAGCAGACGGCCATCGACAAGACCAAGGCGCTGCTGACGACATTCTTCACCGACCAGCAACTGTCCAAAATCCTCGACAGGCTGGCGGCGGACATCTACGCCAACAAGTCGCTCAAGGATTCCTCCGCCACTCTCATCACCTCGGCTGGTCTCACCGCAGCTCAAACGTTGGTCCTGGTCAAGCTGGCGAGCGGTTCGACCGGGGCTCCGCTGACAAAGGTCAACGCGGTCCTGCTCCGCAGGTTCGAGCCATATTACAAAAACATCAGTCAGAAGATTCTCGCCATGAAAAAGAGCGGGAAGACGCAGTCGGAATGCGCCAAACAGGTCCACGTGATGGTGGCCGGATATCTCACCAAAGCCAATGTCACGCCGATCCTGACGGACATCAAGGCCGGCCTGACATCGACCGAGTGGCAGTTCGTGAAACTCCACGGCGCATCCCTGTTCCTCTGGAGCAAGCACGGTTTGTAGGACCGCCTGATCCGCCAAGCCCGAAGCGGTGATCACCCAGGCCTGCGCCGGAGGACTCGCTCCAGCGACCTAGTCGCTGATCCACGCCTCCGGCGTTCCCGGGATGCGGAGCGCGGCCGGACAACGGTCCACCCAGCGAAGGAGCCGGGACCTGCCATGGGCAACCCCTGGCAGGTGACCGACAAGAGGGGCTGACGTGGCCCAGCGGTCCTCGTGCCAGCGAGAACACGGCAAAGAACGACCGCCCCCGGATGCGGCGATGCATACGTGGCCCTTGTCCGGCCTAGGTGATGGCCGCGTGTCTCAAGATCACCCGCACGCCGGTCGAGAGCAGCCGAAGCAAAGCGACGCCTGGCCGGGGAGTGCGAGGGGCAAAGCCCCTCGCGAGGAGCGAATGCGACGAAGGGGCCGCGACAGCGGACCAGGGGGAGCGTGAGGGGGCGAGAGCCCCCTGACATCGGGGGTTCGGGGGTCGCCCCCCGTATGAGGGAAGGAGACCCGCGAAGCGCCAAAAGCGCGACCATGGGTAGCCGTCTCCTGGTGGGCGGTACTGGGTTCGAACCAGTGACCCCTCGCTTGTAAGGCGAGTGCTCTACCGCTGAGCTAACCGCCCCCGGACCGCTTACACCTTACGGCACTCGCACGGCCGAAGGCACCTCGGTAACCCGTACGACGGCGCGTCCCGCCCGGGTCGAGTCCCAAGCCTCGCCAACCTCGTCAAGCCCGGCAACGTAGTGATCAACCGACAGATCACCCGAAGCCGCGTACCCGAAGATGATCTCCAGCGCCTCGGCGCGCTCCGACCTGCTCAGCGCGTTGTTCGAGTATCCCAGCACGGAGATGCCGCGCCCTCGCAGTAGCGACGACGAGAACACGGCGGAGTCGTCCGCCGACCCGCCGAGGTTCACCAGCCGCCCCCCGGCCGCCAGCACCGACGCCGCGGCGGCGGCCGGCTCGCCGAAGACGGGGTCGATCACCACGTCGGCGGATCCGATGGCGTCCCGAAGGCGCTCGGCCAGCGTCGACACGGGATCCAGTGGGATGCACCCCTCCCTGGCCAGCCGGGACACCCCGACCACGGTCCCGGCCCCGAGCAGCCGGGCGGCCCGCAGGGCCACCTGCCCCACCGCCCCGCCCGCGCCGAGGACGACCACGTTCTCCCCGGCCACCAGCTGTCCCCGCCACGTCAGCGCCATCCACGCCGCGACGGCGGAGAGGCCCAGGGAGGCGGCGGCGACGTCGGTGCAGCCGTCGGGCAGGCGTACGAGATCCGAGGAGGGCACGGCGCAGACCTCGGCCAGGCTCCCGTCTCCGGGGGCCATCCCGGCCGAGGTGGGGAACCACACCCGTGAGCCGTCGGGGGCGAGGCCGACGCCCTGCACGCCGGGCACATAGGGCAGCGCGGGCGCGCCGAAGTAGGAGACGCCGGTGGCGCACAGCCGGTCGAGCGGGGTGATCGGGGCGCAGGTCACCGACACCAGGACGTCCCCGGCCCCCGCAAGAGGCCGGGGGACGCTCCGCACCGCCGGCGGCCGACCACACTCCTCGACCACCGCCGCTCTCATGTGGAGATATCCGGGTAGGGCAGGGAGAAGTGGGACAGCCGGGCCGCGTACTCCTTCTGGAAGGCCAGCGGCTCCTCGTAGTCCCGTTCGAACAGCGCGATGAAGAGGGTCAGCGTGAGGAACGGGTGGGCGCCGAGCTCGAAGAGCTTCACGTAGTCGTGCGCGGCCAGCGCGTCGCGCTCGACGTCGGTGAAGGACAGCCACGTGCTGGCCTCGCCGCCGTGGCAGCCCAGGATCTCGCCGGCCATGGTGGACTCCCACCACGCCACCGTCTCCCCGGGGGCCGACCGGTAGCGCTCGACCAGGTCGGGGTCGCGGTCGACGGTGAACAGGAACTTGTTCAGCAGGTACTTGCTCATGCCGGGACCCCGTTCGGATACCAGGTGAAGTAGGCCTCCATCGTGTGGAACAGGTCGAGCGAGTCGGCGTAGTCGGCCTTGGCGCCCTCTCCGGCTACGCCCATCATCAGCATGAAGTCCATGAACCCGTGGGTGGCGTTGCCGGGCGTCCACAGCGAGTCGAGCGTCACCTCGGCCAAGGCCCGCTCGATGTCGCCGGAGGCGATCCACTCGACCGCCTTCCGGTCGAACTCCGGGTCGGGGCCGTGCGGGCCGAACTGCCGGGGGCCGCCGAGCTCCAGCGACAGGTGCCCGGTGCCGATCACCGCGACCCGCAGGTCGGAGGGCCACGTCTCGATCAGCCGCCGGATCGAGTGGCCCAGCTCCACGAACCTGCCCGGCCGGGGAAGCGGCGGGGCGAAGATGTTCGTGTAGATCGGCACGATCGGCAGGTCGGCCTCGGGCCGCAGCGTGATGATCGGGCAGGTGATGCTGTGGTCGATCCGCAGCTCGTTGGAGAAGGCCAGGTCGAAGCCCTCGTCCAGGCCGCCGCGCAGGATGTGCGACGACAGCTCCTCGTGGCCGCGCAGCAGCATCCGGGGCAGGCCGAACTCGCGCTCCTCGTTGTGCCAGTTGGCGTCGTAGAAGGGCGCCTTGCCGACCAGGAACTGGGGCATGTTGTCGAGCCAGAGCTGGTGGAAGTGGTCCGACCCGACCATGACCAGCACGTCGGCCCTGGCGCGGGTCAGCGTCTCGCGGAAGGCCAGGATCTTGGCCACCCAGGCGTCGGCGAAGGGCGGGCGCTCCTCCGGGGGCGCGGTGCTGGCCTTGTAGTAGAACGGGTGGTGCGTGGACGCGATCACGGCGGCCAGTGTTGCCATGCGGGCACCTCTTCTACGGTTCGTACGTCGCGTTCCGGTCGACGCTCAGGTAGACATCCATGCCGATGGGCCGCCGCCGCTCCTCGGCCAGGTGACCGAGCAGCCCGGCCGCGCGGGCCAGCAGGGCGAAGCCCCGCAGCAGGTCGACCGGCAGCCCCAGGTCGGCCAGCGCCGCCCCGCACACCCCGGCCCCGTTGAGCGGCAGCTTCCGGCCCAGCACCTCGGGGTGGACCCGCCCGATCGCCTCGAACAGCGCCAGATGCGGGCCGAACACCCCCTCCTCCCGCGCCAGGGCGAACAGCACCGGGGTCCGGGGGTCCTCGATCTTGTGGACGGGATGTCCCAGCCCCGGGATCAGCCGCTTCTCGGCGCGGGCCGCCCGCACGGCCTCCAGAGCCACCGCGTCCCAGTCGCCTTCATGGGCGGCCACGAGGTCATGGAGGAAACGCCCGGCGTCCTCGGTCACGCCGAGGAACCGCGACCCGCCGCCGAGCAGCCCGGCGGCCAGCGCTCCCTGGACGCTCTCCGGCGCGCTCAGCAGGGTCAGCCGCGCCGCGATGGCCGTCGGGGTGAAGCCGTGGTCGGCCAGCGCCACCAGCACCGCCTCGAACACCCGCGTCTCGCCCGGGGTGGGCCGCCGCCCGGCGACCAGCCAGAACGCGAGCTCGCCGAAGCCGACGTTGCCCATGAGGTCATGCGCCAGGTCCTGTCCCAGCAGGCTGATCGAGTCGGCGTCCGACGTCCCGATCCCGGTGGGAAAGCTCATCTCAGCCACGTCCTGATCTCCTCCCCGTGTTCGTCCAGCGACGGCGGCGGCAGCCGGTAGCCCGCCGGGGTGCCGGAGAAGGTGATCGGGTGGCGCACCGACGGCACCCCGCCCGGCTCGACCACCGGCTCCAGGCCCAGGTCCCGCGCGAGCGCGACGCCTTCGGTCACCGTGTTGATCGGCCCGCAGGCCACGCCTGCCGCGCTCAGCGCCGCGAACAGCTCGGCTCGCGTCCGTTTCCCCAGCTCCGCGACCAGCAGCGGCTTCAGCGCCGCCCGGTTCGCGGTCCGGTCTCTGGTACGGGCGAAGCGCGCGTCCTCGGCCAGCCCGGGGACCCCGAGCACCTCGCACAGCTTGCGGAACTGCCCGTCGTTGCCCGCCGCGATCACCAGCTCCCCGTCGGCGCACTCCAGCGGCTCGTACGGGAACAGCGACGGATGCGCGTTCCCCATCCGCGACGGGGTGACCTCCCCGGCCACCACGGCGCTCGAATGGTTGACCATCGCCGACAGCGCCGACGACATGAGGTTGACCTCGACCCGCTGCCCGCCCCCGGCGTAGAGCGCCGCGAGGATCCCGGACACGGCGTGGAGCCCGGTGATCACGTCGAACACCGAGATGCCGGCCCGGTAGGGCGGCCCGTCGGCCGACCCCGTCAGGCTCATCAATCCGGAGACCGCCTGCACGATCAGGTCATACCCGGGCAGATGGGCGCCGCCTTCCGTGCCGAAGCCGGTGATGGACGCGTACACCACCTTGGGGTTCCGCTCCTGGACCGCCGCGTAGTCGAGCCCGTAGGCGGTCAGGCCGCCGGGCTTGAAGTTCTCGATGAACACGTCGGCGCGGGCAGACAGTTCGTGGGCGAGCTTCTGGTCGCCCGGGTCCTTCAGGTCGAGGGCGACGGACCGCTTCCCCCGGTTCACGCCCAGGTAGTAGGTCGACACGCCGTCCCGCGCGGGGGGCAGCCAGTTGCGGGTGTCGTCACCGCCGGGCGACTCGACCTTGATGACGTCGGCGCCCATGTCGGCCAGCAGCATCGTGGCGTAGGGCCCGGCGAGAACCCGGGAGAAGTCGGCCACGAGGATGCCGTCGAGTGCGCCCATGAGGTCCCTTCGTCCGTGTGGCGGACAGGTGTCCGCGATCCCGAGTCTTGTCGGGCGGCGAAGGTCGTGTCAAGCAGGGACCTGGGTGGTCGACTGGGGGATCGACTCGTGGAGGGCCACGTCGGCGCCGATCGCGCCGGCCGTGCGGAGCAGGGCGGGGAGGAAGTCGCCGGTGAGCGTCTCCATCGAGGTCTCGGCCGAGTGGGCGTTCACGTTGATCGCCGCGATCACCCGGCCGTGGCCGTCGCGCAGGGGCGCGGCCACCGACCGGATGCCCGGCGCGAGCTGCTCGTCGGTCACCGCCCACCCGCTGGCCCTGACCGCGCGCAGCGCCGCGTGGCGCTCCTCGGCCGTGGGCCGCCAGCGCGGCGTGATGCCCGACTGGCTCGGCAGTTCCAGCACCGCGTCGGCCTCGGCCGCCGGGAGCGCGGCCAGCAGGACCTTGCCGAGCGAGGTCTGGAGGGCGGGGAACCTGGTCCCGATGCTGACCGACAGCGTCACGATCTTGGGGACCGCCACCCGCGCCACATAGACGATGTCGGAGCCGTCGAGCTGGGCGATCGAGCACGACTCGCGCGTCAGCGCCGACAACTGCTCCAGGTGGGGGCGGGCGATCTCCCACAGGCCCATCGAGTGGACGTAGGCGACCCCCAGCTCCAGCACCCGGGGCGTCAGCGCGAACCCGCCCTCGGCGGCCCGGACGTACCCCAGCTCCTCCAGCGTCAGCAGGATGCGGCGGGCGGTCGGGCGGGCCAGTCCGGTCGCGGTGGCGACCTCGGTCAGGGTCATCATCCGCTGGCGCGGGCCGAACGCCTTGATCACGTCGAGGCCCCTCGCCAGGGCTTCGATGAAGTCGGGCCCGGTGTCCTTGCGTGGCATGCCGTCGACTTTAGACCGCCCCGAGTGCCTTGACATCGGCCGAGGGGGCTCGCATTGTTGCATTCACGTTTCTGCGACCGCCAGGCGGACAGTGGTCCGCGATTCTGGGAGGCAGTCTTATGCCCATCGTCCTCCGCAACGGACTCGTGCTGACCATGGACGACCGGCGCACCGTGCTCGCGCGCGGCGACGTGCTGGCCGACGGGGAGACCATCGCCGCCGTCGGGCCCGACCTCGCGGTCCCCGAGGGCACCGAGGAGATCGACGCGGCCGGCGGGATCGTCCTGCCCGGCATGATCGACACCCACCGCCACCTGTGGCAGACCGCGATGCGCGGCTACGGCGCCGACTGGACGCTGACCCAGTACTTCGTCTGGTACTACCTCGAATGGGGCCGGAGGTTCCGCCCCCAGGACATCTACGCCGGCAACCTCCTCGGCGCCGTCGAGGCCCTCGACGCCGGGGTCACCACCACCGTCGACTGGTCACACGGACTCCAGACCGTCGACCACGCCGAGGCGGCGGCCGACGCCCTCCAGGAGGTCCCGGGGCGTTTCGTGCTCGCGTACGGCAACATCCAGCAGGCCCCCTGGGACTGGGCGCCCTCGGCCGACCTGCGGAACTTCATCGGCCGGCGGTCCTGGGACGACATGCTGGGCCTCCAGCTCGCCTTCGACGTCACCGGTGACCCCGCCTTCCCCGAGAAGGCCGCCTTCGAGGCCGCCCGCGACCTCGGCCTGCCCGTGACCACCCACGCGGGCGTCTGGGGCGCGACCAACGACGACGGCATCCGGCTCATGTACGAGAACGGCTTCATGACCCCCGAGACCGTCTACGTCCACGCCGCCACGCTCTCGGCCGACTCCTACCACCGGATCGCCGCCACCGGCGGGTCGGTCTCGGTCTCCACCGAGAGCGAGCAGAGCGCCGGGCAGGGCTATCCGCCCACGTGGCAGCTGCGCCACCACGGCATCCCCGTGTCGCTGTCGATGGACACCAGCGTGTGGTGGAGCGGCGACCTGTTCTCCGCGATGCGCTCCACCCTGGGCGCCGACCGGTCACGGGAGCACCTGGAGGCCCACCTGAGGTCGGAGACCGTCACCCACTGCCACCTGCGGGCCGAGCAGGTCGTCGAATGGGCCACCCGAGGCGGGGCCGCCGCGCTCGGCCTGTCGGACAAGATCGGCAGCCTGGAGCCGGGGAAGAAGGCCGACATCGTCCTGATCAAGAACGACGACTCGCCGGTCATGTTCCCGATCCTCAACCCCTATGGCCACGTGGCCTTCCAGGCCCAGCGCGGCGACGTGCACACCGTCGTCGTCAACGGCGAGGTGGTCAAGCGCGACGGCAAGGTCGACGGCATCGCCAAGGCCCGCGCCGCCGTCGCCCAGACGGTCGACTACCTCCAGGGCGAACTGGGCGATTCGTGGCTCTCCGGAATGAACCCCGACATCCCGGAGACCAAGATTCTCGACAACCCGTACACGTACACCGACTACAGATCGAGCTGAGGCCGCCGGCCGGGGGTCGGCCCTCGACAACCCGCGCGTACATGCACCGACTACAGGTCGAGCTGAGGCGCCGGCCGGGGGTGCGGCCCTCGACAACCCGCCCGTACCTGCACCGACTACAGGTCCAGCTGAGGCGCCCAGTCCTGCACGCCCGCCGCGCGCCAGCCAAGAATGCCCGCTCCCAGCATCCCGGCGCGCACGCCCAGTGCCGTCTGGCGCAGCGGCGGGGGCTTGCGGAAGCTCAGGCGCTCGGTCATCCGGTCGCGCAGCGGCATCAGCAGGGCCTCGCCGGCCTCGCCGAGGCCGCCGCCGATCACGATCATCGCCGGGTCCATGAGCAGCGTGTACGACGCCAGGGAGATCGACAGCGCCTCGACGGCCTCGGCCAGCACGGCGTAGGCATGGGGGTCGGTGGCCGCGTTGGACATCACGTCGACGGCGGTGGCCGGTTTGCCGGTGCGCTCGGTGTAGCGGCGGCCCAGCGACGCCGCCGAGGCGTAGGTCTCCAGGCAGCCGGTCTGGCCGCAGGCGCAGCGCTCGCCGTCGGGCCACACGGGGGTGTGGCCGATCTCGCCGCCCCAGCCGTTGACGCCCCCGTAGGGCTCGCCCTTGATGATCAGGGCGCCCGCGATACCCGTGCCGATGGGGAGGAAGAGGAAGTCGGTCACGTCGCGCCCGGCCCCGAAGACGCTCTCGGCCAGACCGGCCGTCTGCACGTCGTGGCCCAGCCGGACCGGCAGCCCCTCGGGCACGAACGCGGCCGCCGGGACGTCACGCCAGCCGATGTTGGCCGAGAACAGCGCGGTGCCGGAGTCGACGATGCCGGGCACGGCCACGCCCACCCCGATCGGGGGCTCGGCGTGCTGCGAGGCCAGTTCGGCCACGTAGTCCCTGATGTCGGCGACCACGGTGTCCGGCCCGTCGTCGCGCCTGGTCGGGCGACCGGGGAAAACGGTCACCTCGCCCGATTCGCTGACGAGGCCGCCCTTCATCGATGTTCCGCCCACATCAAGGGCGACCACGTAACTCATCCGGACATCTAATCTCACGACCGGCCGAGTACGCGAGACAGGGCCGCCTCCACCTCCGCCGCGAGATCGGCGGGCACGGACGGCCTCTTCGGCAGGCACTCGCCCTGCCCCCCGCCCTGCCCCTCGCCCGCGCTGCGGACGTGGCCGCAGGAGCGGCACTCGACCTCACCGAGGCGGCAGATCAGGGCCGTCGAGGCGCACGAGGAGCACGTGTCGAGGTCGAGGTCGTGCGATCGCTGGCATTCCGGGCAGATCAGGACCTGGGCGTCGGCGCTGACCCCGCGCTTCCACGGGCTCGCGCCACGAACCGGGTCGGTCTGCCGGGCCCCGCATCGGTAGCAGGGCATGTCGGCCTCCCCCTACAGCTCGCTGAGGACTTTCCGGTATTCCGCGACGTCGCGCGGCTGCCCGATCGCGGTCGCGACCGTCCAGCGCACCACGCCCTGGCCGTCGATGACGAAGGTCCCCCGGGAGGCGGCCCCCTTCACCTCGTCGAAAACACCATAAAGACGCGCGACCTGACCGTGGGGCCAGAAGTCCGAGAGCAGTGTGACGTCGAAACGCTCCCGGTCGGCCCAGGCCCGCTGGGCGAACGTGGAGTCGACCGAGACGGCCAGGACCTCCGCGTCACCGCCGAATCCGGCGAGGTCGTGGAGTTCGCCCTGGCACACCCCGGTGAAGGCGAACGGGAAGAAGACCAGCAGGACGTTCCGGCCGCGCAGGCCGGAGAGCCGGATCGGCGTGCCGTGCTGGTCGCTCAGCTCGAAATCGGGCGCGAATGACCCGGCGGTCAGCATGTCCATGATCGCTCCGCCCGTAGTGATCCTGCCGTACGGCGGCGGCCGTACGGCAGGTGGGGCTCCACCGCCTAGCGGCGGCCCTTGAAGACGAGTCTCGTGCCCGACCAGTCCTTGGCCGCGCTGATGCTGCTGGTCTGCGCCAGACCGGCGGTCGTGGCGTCCTCGCCGATGTCGCTCGGTTCGACGTGGCCGGGACGGGCCGCCTTCGGCGTCAGCAGCCAGATCTGGCCGCCGTCAGCCAGGGAGGTCATGACGTCGCTCAGGACATCGAACAGATCGTCGTCCCCGTCGCGATACCACAGCAGCACCACGTCGACGACTTCTTCGAAGTCCTCGTCGACCATCTCGTTGCCGGTCAGCTCCTCGATGGACTGACGAAGCTCTTCGTCGCTGTCCTCGTCCCAGCCGACCTCCTGCACCACCTGACCCGGCTTGAGGCCGAGTCGTTCGGCCAGGCCGCGCTCGCCCTGCGCCTGACCCGCGGTCGCGCTCACTCTCATCCCTCCTGCTCGGATCGACCCCGCTGGAAAACCGCTGCGGGTATCGTTCGGCACAGTCCACACGCTGTGACCCATCGTCGTCAACGGTCGCCACGGTCAGTGACCCGCACCGTTATCTACGATTCGGACAAATAGGACAAACGGACACTCCGTTCCCTGTTGTCCACGTTGAGATCCACGACGGCGATCGACTGCCAGGTGCCCAGCGCCAGCCGCCCCCCGATGACGGGCACCGTCGCATAGGGCGGAATCAGGGCCGGCATCACATGGGAGCGCCCGTGGCCCCGGGAGCCGTGGGCGTGCCGCCAGCGGTCGTCGGCCGGGAGCAGGTCGCCCAGCGCCGCCAGCAGGTCGTCGTCGCTGCCGGCGCCCAGTTCGATCAGCGCCACGCCCGCCGTGGCGTGAGGCACGAAGACGTTGAGAAGGCCGTCGCCCCCGCATTCCTCGGCGAACCTCGCGCACTCCGCGGTGATGTCGTGCACCCGTTCCCGGGAGCCCGTCCGCACCTCGATGACCTGAGATCTCACATCGGGATACTAAGGTGCGGCCTGCCCGTTATTCGGCACCGCGCGACCAGGTGAGGGACAACCTAGGTCAAAACGTTACGCTGACGAAGTGAGCACACCCGGCGGTGGCAGGATGTGCGAGCTTGGGCGAAAATCGTCCTACCATCGGTGGTCTAGACCCATAGACCACCCCGGTTACCCCACGGTAGAGATGCATCTTCCGTAGGGACCAGCCAGGATGGAACCCGAACCCTAGACCGACAAAAGTCCATTCTCGGAAGGCGAGACCCAGTGGCTTCCGGACGCCAGCGTTTCTCGATCATCAGTGACGGCCTACCCAGCCAGTTTCCTGATGTCGATCCAAGCGAGACCCAGGAGTGGCTTGAGTCGCTCGACAACGTCGTCAAGACGGAGGGGCGAACCCGAGCGCGCTACCTGATGCTCCGCCTGCTTGAACGGGCGCGAGAGCATCAGGTCGGCGTCCCGGGGCTGCGCAGCACCGACTACATCAACACGATCGCTCCCGAGCGCGAACCCTGGTTCCCCGGCGACGAATACGTCGAGCGGCGCATCCGCGCGTACATCCGGTGGAACGCCGCGATCATGGTGACCCGGGCCAACGCCCGCACCAACGTGGGCGGCCACATCGCCACCTACGCCTCGGCCGCCTCGCTCTACGAAGTGGGCTTCAACCACTTCTTCCGGGGCAAGGACCACGGCGAGTCGGGCGACCAGGTGTTCTTCCAGGGCCACGCGGCCCCGGGGATCTACGCGCGCGCCTTCCTGGAGGGCCGCCTCAGCGAGACCCAGCTCGACGCCTTCCGGCAGGAGCTGTCCCACGGGTTCAAGGGCCTGCCGTCCTATCCTCACCCGCGACTCATGAACGACTTCTGGGAGTTCCCCACGGTCTCCATGGGGCTGGGCCCGATCGGCGCGATCTACCAGGCGCGGTTCAACCGCTACCTGGAGGACCGCAAGATCAAGGACACCTCGCGCAGCCACGTGTGGGCGTTCCTCGGCGACGGCGAGATGGACGAGCCCGAGTCGCTCGGCGCCATCGGTCTCGCGGCCCGCGAGGAGCTCGACAACCTGACCTTCGTCATCAACTGCAACCTGCAGCGGCTCGACGGCCCGGTCCGGGGCAACGGCAAGATCATCCAGGAGCTGGAGTCCTACTTCAGGGGCGCCGGCTGGAACGTCATCAAGGTCGTCTGGGGCCGCGACTGGGACCCGCTGCTCGCGGCCGACGTCGACGGCGTCCTGGTCAACCAGATGAACACCACGCCCGACGGCCAGTTCCAGACCTACTCGGTCGAGAACGGCGCCTACATCCGGGATCACTTCTTCGGCGGTGACCCGCGCCTGCGCAAGATGGTCGAGCACCTGTCCGACGACGACATCCGCAAGCTGTCGCGCGGCGGCCACGACTACCGCAAGGTCTACGCGGCCTTCAAGTCGGCCCGTGACCACGTCGGCCAGCCGACGGTCATCCTGGCTCAGACGATCAAGGGCTGGACGCTGGGCAAGGACTTCGAGGCGCGCAACGCCACCCACCAGATGAAGAAGCTGAGCAAGGCGGAGCTCAAGGAGTTCCGCGACCGGCTCTACCTTCCGATCCCGGACAAGGACCTCGAAGGCGACCTGCCGCCCTACTTCCACCCGGGCGCCGACAGCGACGAGATCGCCTACATGAAGGAGCGCCGCCACGCGCTGGGCGGTTTCCTGCCGAAGCGAGTAGTGCGCGCCAAGACCCTGAAGCTGCCCGGCGACGACGCCTACAAGCAGCTCTCCAAGGGTTCGGGCAAGCAGAACGTCGCCACCACCATGGCGTTCGTCCGGCTGCTCAAGGACCTCATGCGCGACAAGGAGATCGGCCACCGGTTCGTGCCGATCATCCCCGACGAGGCCCGCACCTTCGGCATCGACGCGATGTTCCCGACGGCGAAGATCTACTCGCCCTACGGCCAGACCTACGAGGCCGTCGACCGCGACCTGCTGCTGTCCTACAAGGAGTCGACCGAGGGTCAGATCCTCCACGAGGGCATCACCGAGTCGGGCTCGATGGCCTCCACGATCGCGGTCGGCTCGGCGTACGCCACCCACGGCGAGCACATGATCCCGGTCTACATCTTCTACTCGATGTTCGGCTGGCAGCGCACGGCCGACCAGATGTGGCAGCTGGCCGACCAGATGGGCCGGGGCTTCCTGCTCGGCGCCACCGCGGGCCGCACGACCCTGAACGGCGAGGGCCTCCAGCACGAAGACGGCCACACGCCGCTCATCGCCTCCACCAACCCGGCGGCCGTGTCCTACGACCCGGCCTGGGGCTACGAGGTGGCCCACATCGTCCGCGACGGCCTGCGGAGGATGTACGGCGAGAACGCCGAGGACATCTTCTACTACCTGACCGTCTACAACGAGCCCTACCAGCAGCCCGCCGAGCCGGCCAACCTCGACGTCGAGGGCCTGCTCAAGGGTCTCTACCTCTTCGCCCCCGCCACCGGCGACGGGCCGAAGGCCAACATCCTCGTCTCCGGCGTCGCGGGCCCCTGGGCCCTGGAGGCGCAGCGGATGCTGGCCGAGGAGTGGGGCGTGGCGGCCTCGGTGTGGTCGACGACCTCGTGGTCGGAGCTGCGGCGCGACGCCCTCGCGTGCGAGGAGTTCAACCTGCTGAACCCTGACGCCGAGCAGAAGGTGCCCTACGTCACGACCAAGCTGTCCAACGTGCCGGGGCCGTTCGTGGGCGTCAGCGACTACATGAGGGCCGTGCAGGACCAGATCGCGCAGTGGGTGCCGGGAGACTGGAGCTCGCTCGGGACCGACGGCTTCGGCCTGTCCGACACGCGCTCGGCGCTGCGCCGCCACTTCCACGTCGACGCGGCGTCGATCACCCTCGCGGTGCTGACGCAGCTCGCCAGGCGTGGTGAGGTCAAGCAGGAGACGCTGAAGGACGCGATCGCCCGCTACCACCTCAAGAACGGCGTCACCGAGATCGGCACCACCGCCGAGTCGAACGACACCGAGGCGATGGGCGTCTAGCCCAGGCGACTCTCAGAAGGCCCCCGAGAACCCTCGGGGGCCTTTTCGTTTCGGGCACATTCAACCGCCGGGGTCAGTGATCCGGCGGGCCGGTCGCGCCGGGTGAAAACCCGTCTCCGATCTTGAGCCGCCGTGATCAGGGGCGGCGGGCCAGTACCTCAGGGAACCGGCTGTGGCGCCCGACCATGCGGGCGAGCCCCGGATCGATGTATCCCAGGCACTCGATGATCCCCAGGTGATCGGCCAGGAGATGTCGATGATGAATCGGCGCATGGTGTGCGATCTTGTTGCGCAGGACGCGCAGGTAGTCGAGCTTCTTGTGGAGACCGCTGCGGTTGCCGCCCCAGTGAGGAAACGCCCGGTGCAGGGCGGGGCGCCAGAGGTGTTTCTCATAATCGTTGCCCCGCCCCAGCAGCGAGACCCAGAAACCGAAAGAGAGACTTTCGGTAATGGTCAGTGGACGGAAAGCGGCGCCGCGGGCGGCCTGATCTTTCACCCCCGACACCTTGTCCTGCGCAACGCGGTTCAAGTTCGCTCGTGGATCGTCCCACCAGTCGTTTCGCCCGAAATGTGAGCATAAGCGCGCGGTCATACTGCTGCGCGTCGCGAGTTCCAAGTACTGTAACGGTCCATAGAGCGCCTCCGAGATCTCGGTGTTCCAGCAGTGAAGGCGCAGTGCCGCCACATGATCGCCGCCACACCGCAGCAAATACTCGCTCATACGTGTCGTGGACAACCCTCCATGAAGCCGGGTGGCCTCTTCGGCATGCATCCTGACTTCCTCTCAACGGCGTGATACCGTGCTTGTATAAGCCCCGGTGTTGCCTCTGCTCTGCACGCACCCGGGGCACAGCTGTTTCTGCAGTGCTTTCGCTCTCCTGCAAACCCTTGCGTTGATGAGGTTGCGTGCGAATGCACGCAATTCCCTGCGTAATGCGCATATCGGGCATGGCGAGATGTGCTCGGTAAATGAGGCCCTGACGGGTTTCGGCTCCCTGGTCGTCGTTCCTCGTGACAGTGGCGCGGAGTCAGCCGTACACGGTCAGTGATAGGGCGTGAGGGTCGCGTCCAGGGATTGGCGGCCGAGGAGGCGGAGCAGGGCTGAGGTCATGGTGGCCGGGTCGGTGTCGAAGTCGGTGTGGCCCCTGGCGGCGCAGTGGTCGGTGATCGGGGTCATGGTGCCCGACAGGACGACCTGCGCGCGGGGCAGGTCGAGCCCCGCCAGGTGCTTGGCCATGCCGAGCAGGGGGACCTCCCCGCCGGGCTGCTCGGGCCGTTCGAAGGCGCGGGAGACCAGGTAGAGGATCGACTTGCGGTAGACGGCGCCGCACGTGTCGTCGAGTTCCCGCTCGTCGGTCAGGGCGAAGGTGGTGAAGCGGCCGATCCGGCCGGCCAGGGGCGCCAGGGTCCGGCGGTAGTCCGCCACGGTGATCGCGGGGGCCAGGAAGGTCGTGGACGCGATGGGCACCCCCGCCGCCACCAGGCGCTCGGCCAGCGCCGCGAGGAAGATCGAACCGGCGCTGTGGCCGACCAGGTGGACGCGGGTGCCGGGGCGCAGGTGGTTCCTCAGGGCCAGCGCGGTCAGGGTCGCGCCGGGCTGGGCCGACCGGGTCGCGGTCCAGTCGACCGGGCCGGAGACGGGCGCGGAGGCGGCGCGGGCGTTCTGCTTCATCTGGTCCCAGGCCCACGACAGGCTGCTCCTGGCCACGACCTCCACGGCGCGGTCGGCCTGTTCGGTGAGCCACTCGGCCGGGCCGCCGGCGGGCAGGAAGCGGCGGGCCAGGTCGGCGAGCTGGTCGAGGAGGGTCTCGGTCGCGCCGGTCTGCCAGGCGAAGGTGAGGGGGTAGACCTGGTTGGCCAGCCACCAGCCGAGGTCCCGGCGGGCGATGTCCTGGCCGGTGCCGCCGCTGGTCAGGCCGCCGTGCGCGTAGAGGACCACGTGGTGCTCGGAGCCGCCCCACTTGTCGTGGGCGGCGTCCATCCGGGTGAGGGCGGCCTCGATCTGGCGGGGCGAGCTCTCGAAGGAGCCGATCTTGGCCAGGCGGCCGTCGTTCCCGAGGTTCACCACGTGGGGGGCCAGGTCCGTCCCGGCCGCGCCCGTCTGGGCGTCCTCCGCCGGGCGGGCGCGGAGGGTCAGAGGGGTGCCCCGGACGCCTGGACGGACCGCGAAGGCGTCGTAGGCGGTGGCGAGCCATTCCTCGTACGGGAGGGTCGCGAAGCCGCCTGCGGCCCACGTGGGGCCCCAGGAGTTCTGGACCAGGAAACCCGTCTCGTCGTAGCCGACCAGCGCGAAGGCGTGGCCGCCCAGGGTCGCGTGGCCGTTCAGGCGGCGGATGACGTGGGCGCCGTTCTCCACGACGGGACGGGTCCAGCCCTCGTGGACGACGGCCGACACGCACACCGCGCGGGCCTCCTCGATGGCCGACTGCATGTCGTCGAGGCGTCCGGGGGTGACGCGGTAGTAGGCGCCCATCGGGATCCTGGCCGCCTCGGCGGCCACGAGGGGGTCGGCGAGGTCCGGCTCGGGGGTCGTCCAGGCCGCCTCGGGGAGCACGCCGTGGCGGTGCCAGCCCTTGAGGACGCCCCGGAGCGACGAGCCGACGTCCTCCTCGCCGGCGAACTCGTCGTAGCGCCGCCCGAGGCGGTAGAGCATGTACGGGCTCACCGCCAGGCCACGCCGGGCCGAGGCGATGACGGCGGCGAGGGCGTGGCCCGTGCAGGAGGCCCCCTCCTGGGTGAGGACCCGCCGTCCGGCGCGGTTGTCCACCACGTCGGGAAGCGGCCGCAGGAGGGGGCGGTAGGTGAGGTCGCGGGCGTCGTACACATCGGGGAGGACGGCCGCGACGAAGGGGCGGCCGCCGACGGTGACGGTCCCGGGAGGGACGGCTTTGGCCATGTCCGCCACGGTAGGAACGGGCCAGGGGCCGCCGCCACGGGGTCTGCCCTGGGGTTATCCCTCGGGTAATGGAAACCCCAAGTCACTCACAAGTGGTGGACAAGGCGCGTATCCCACGATCATTCCGTGAACCTCAGAAAAATCATCGTCGCCACCGCGGCGGTGTCGGTGCTCGCCGCATCTCCCGCGTACGCCGACGAGACGCCAGACGTCCCCATCGGCACCAGGCTCGCCGCGAAGACCCACCCCGCCGTCCAGCTCACCAGCCTCACCTACACCGGCCAGGTGAGCGTCCCGACCCCGGCCGTCAACGAGGCCAACCTCTACGCCCTGGTCGACAAGATCACCAATGACGTGCTCGCCGGGAAGATCGCGCAGGACCAGCGCAGCATCGCGAAGTACATGTTCGAGCAGATGAACGCCAACGTGGGCGCCTACCTCGTGCCCGGCACGCCGAACCGCGTCGTGGACGCCGAGGTCGGCGGCATGTGCACCGGCTGGTGGGTCACCCCGGACGGGTACATGGTCACCGGCGCGCACTGCGTCCAGATGGGCGACAAGGAGCTCAACGACGTCTTCGCCCAGCAGGCGCTGACCAAGTTCTACGAGGAGGACGCGCAGGGCATCCTGGAGATGGTCAAGGACCTCTCTCCCGACGAAGAGATGATCAAGCTCGCGGAGAACCTCTTCATCAACTTCAACGCGGCCAACATGCAGGTCAACGGGCTGAAGAAGGAGATCGCGGTCGTCCAGGCCCACCCGGGCGGCGGCGTCGACAAGACCGCCAAGCCCATCGTCGCCGAGCTCGTCGACGTCGGGGAGAGCTACCCGGGCAAGGACTACGCGCTGCTCAAGGTCAACGGGCAGCAGAACCTGCCGACCGTGCCGCTCGGGAACGACGCCGACGTGCAGGTCGGGTCGACGGTCTACATCAGCGGGTTCCCCGGGCTGGTCACCAACACGCCGTTCTTCAGCCTGGAGTCGAAGCTCGACCCGGCGCTGACCGAGGGGCCGTACAACGCGCTGCGGACGACCGACAAGGGCGTGCCGTACATCCAGACGCAGGCGCCGTCCTACCACGGCAACTCCGGCGGCCCGGTGTTCTCCAAGGACGGCGACGTCATCGGCATGCTGATCGCGGGGACCGTGTCCCAGGGCGGGGAGGCCTCGGAGAACGAGTCGTTCGTGCTGCCGGTCTCGGTCATCAAGGAGAAGCTGAACGAGAAGGGCATCAAGCCCACCGCCTCGGCCACCACGACCCGCTGGAACGCCGCGCTGGACGCCTTCTTCCTGCACCACTACTCGCAGGCGCTGCCCATCTTCCGCGAGGTCCAGGCGCTGCACCCGACCCACCCGTGGGTCGCCGAGTACATCACCAACTCCCAGCAGGCCATCACGGCCGGCAAGGACGAGACGCCGCAGTCGTCGAGCTTCTGGCTGCTGGTCGGCGCCGGCGTGATCGTGGCGATCCTGCTCGGCCTGGTCCTGCTCCGCCTGCTGGTGAAGAACGCCAAGCGGAGGAAGCGCGCCCAGATCCCGGTCTACCACGGCGCGCCGCCCTACCAGGCCGCCCAGCAGATCCCGGCCTACCAGCCGCCGCAGGCCCACCCGCTGCCCCCGGCCGAGAGCACGACGCGCTACCGCCCGCCGTCGCAGCCCTACCAGGCCTACCAGCAGCAACACGGCAACCCCTACGGGCAGCAGCAAGGAGGCGGACCCGTCCCGCAGCCGCAGGACCGCAACGTCGCCGACTTGGAGCGCGAGCTGGAGCAGCTCCGCCGCCAGCTCGGCAACCGGCCGCCGCAGTAGCGCGGGACCGCTCATCGGCGCGGGCCGTGTCGTCGGGAAAGGCATTCTCCGTTACGCCTCCGGAGTGGCCGGCCGCTCTCCGGAGCACGCCGGCCTTTTCCGTGCGGATAAACATCGGATAAGCGAATTCGCTTAAGGGGTGTTTAACGGCTCCTCGCTAGAAATCGCACATGAAACGAATCGGAATGGCCGTCGTCGCGGCGCTGCCGCTGTTCCTGGCGGCCTGTGGAACCCCTCAGACGGGCGGTGTGGCGACCGCCGGAGGCGGGGCCGCCTCGGCCGCGCCCAGCCCCAGCGCCTCGGGGGACGGGGTGAAGTTCGCGCAGTGCATGCGGGAGCACGGCATCGACGTGCCCGACCCCGAGCCGGGGAGCAACGCCGTCCGGGTGCGGGTCGGCGAGGGGGTCGATCCGGCGACCGTCGACAAGGCCAACGAGGAATGCGCGAAATACCGGCCGATCGGGGGCGGGCCGGGGGTGAACGACGCGGCGTTCGCGGACGCCGTGCAGAAATTCACCGCCTGCATGCGGGACAACGGCGTCGACATGCCCGACCCGCAGGTCGACGGCGGCCGGGTCATGATCAAGGGGCCGAAGGGCGAGATGGACTCGCCCGAGGCGCAGAAGGCGCGGGAGATCTGCGAGAAGCACCTGCCCGGCGGGGGACCGAAGTGAGGAAGGGGCTGCTCGCCGGGGGAGTGGCGGTGGCGGCGCTGGCCGGGGGCGGGGTCGCGGCGGCCTCCCTCGACCGGTCGGCCCCGCCGCCCTCCCCGGCCGCCGTCGCGACGGCGGAGATCACCCGGGGCGACCTGGCCGACGCCGAGACCGTCGGCGGCACGCTCGGCTACGAGAACCGCCGCGAACTGCCCAACGCCGCCCGCGGCACGGTCACCTGGACGCCCGAGGAGGGCGCCGTCGTCCGCAGGGGGAAGCGGCTCTACGCCGTCTCCGGCAAGAGCGTCGTCCTCCTGTACGGCACCATGCCCATGTACCGCGAGCTCACCACCGGCACGAGCGGGCGCGACGTCCTCCAGCTGGAGCGCAACCTCAAGGCGCTCGGCTACGACCCCGGCACGGTCGACGGCGACTTCACCTGGTCCACCCGGTCGGCCGTACGGGACTGGCAGGAGGACCGGAACCTCGACGAGACCGGGGTGGTCGGGCCCGAGCAGGTGGTGATCGCCTCCGGCGCGGTCCGGGTCGCCGAGGTCACCACCGAGCCCGGGATGCCGGCCGGGCGGTCCGTCATCGCCACCACCGGCACCAAGCGCGTCGTCCACGTCGACCTCGCCGCCTCCGACCAGCAGCTCGCCCGGCTGGGCGCGGCGGTGACGCTGGAGATGCCCGACGGGCGTACCGGAAAAGGACGGATCACCTCGATCGGCACGGTCGCGAAGCCGCCCGCCGAGCCGGGCGGGGAGGCGACGGTCGACGTCGAGATCACCGCCCGGGGCGGGCTCGGCCGGTTCGACCAGGCCCCGGTCGACGTCGGCCTGACCAGCGAGACCAGGAAGGACGTCCTGTCGGTGCCGGTCGAGGCGCTGCTGGCGCTGCGCGAGGGCGGCTACGGCGTCAAGGTCGACAAGGGCGCGGTGGTCGTCGTGGAGACCGGGCTGTTCGCGGCCGGTCGGGTCGAGATCGAGGGCCCGGGGCTGGCCGAGGGCATGAAGGTCGAGGTGCCCGCCGAATGACCGCCGTCATCGAACTGGCCGGGGCCGCCAAGGTCTATTCAGGGGGCGTCCGCGCCCTCGACGGCGTCGACCTGCGCGTCGAGGCGGGCGAACTGGTCGCCATCGCCGGGCCCTCGGGGTCGGGCAAGTCGACCATGCTGCACCTCATCGGCACCCTCGACCGGCCCTCCGAGGGCGTGGTCAGGATCGCCGGGTACGACGTCGCCGCGCTCTCCGACCGTGAGCTGTCGGCGCTGCGGGCCCGGCGCATCGGGTTCGTCTTCCAGCAGTTCCACCTGGCCGACGGCGTGAGCGCGCTCGACAACGTCGCCGACGGCCTTCTGTACGCCGGGACGAACCGCCGCGAACGCCGCGAGAGGGCCGCCGAGGCGCTCACCCGCGTCGGCCTGGGCCATCGCCTGAGCCACCGGCCGAACGAGCTGTCGGGCGGCGAGCGGCAGCGGGTCGCGGTCGCCCGCGCCGTCGTCGGCGAACCGGCGCTGCTGCTCGCCGACGAGCCGACCGGGAACCTCGACTCGGTCTCCGGAACCGGCGTGCTCGCCCTCCTGGCGGAGCTGAACGCGGCCGGGACCACCGTGGTGATCATCACGCACGACGCCGAGGTGGCCGCCGCCGCGCCGCGCCGGATCAGGCTGCGCGACGGGAGGGTGGTGTCGGATGGCTGAGCTGCGACCGGCCCGGCTCACCTGGGGCGACCTGGTCAGGGTCGGCGCGGCCGGGCTGCGGGCCCGGCCCGCGCGGGCGGTGCTGTCGGCGCTCGGGATCGCCATCGGCATCGCGACCATGGTCGCCGTCGTCGGCGTCTCCTCCTCGTCGAAGGCGCAGCTGCTGGCCGAGCTCGACCGGCTCGGCACCAACCTGCTGCGGGTCACCCCCGGCCAGAGCCTGTTCGGCGAGCCGACCTCGCTGCCGGAGACCGCGCCGGCGATGGTCGGGCGCATCGGCCCGGTCCAGGTCGCGGGCGCGACCGGCGACACCGGGACGCCCGTCTTCCGCACCGACCGGATCGACCCCCGGCGGACCGCCGGGCTCACCACCCGGGCCGCCTCGCTGGACCTGCTCCGAGCGCTGCAGACCGGCGTCGCCGACGGCGTCTGGCTGAACGCCGCGACCGCCCGGCAGCGGGCCGTCGTGCTCGGCGCGGTGGCCTCGGAGCGGCTCGGCGTGCGGGCCGCCGGGGGACAGGTGTGGATCGGCGGGCGGTGGTGGACCGTCGTCGGGATCCTGGCGTCGTCGCCGCTGGCGCCCGAGGTCGACCGGTCGGCGCTGGTCGGCTTCGGGGCGGCGGAGACGTACCTGGACTTCGACCGGCATCCGACCACGATCTACACGCGCACCGACCCCGGCCAGGTCGACGCGGTCCGGGCGGTCCTCCCGGCCACGGCGGCGCCGGAGAGCCCGGAGGAGGTCGAGGTGAGCCGTCCGTCCGACGCGCTGGCGGCGCGGGCCGCGGCCGACTCGGCGTTCACCAACCTGCTGCTGGGGATCGGCGCGGTCGCGCTGCTCGTCGGCGGGGTCGGGGTGGCCAACACCATGGTCATCTCGGTGCTCGAACGGCGTCGCGAGATCGGGCTGCGCCGCTCGCTGGGGGCGACCCGGGGGCAGGTGCGCGGGCAGTTCCTCACCGAGTCGCTGCTGCTCTCCGGGCTGGGCGGGGTGGCCGGAGCGGTTCTCGGCGGGGCGGTGACGGTGGCGTACGCGACCTGGACGGGGCTGCCCCCGACGGTGCCGGCCTGGGCGCCGGGCGGCGCGCTCGCGGCGACGCTGCTGGTCGGCACGGTCGCCGGGATCTACCCGGCGATGCGGGCCGCCCGCATGTCGCCCACCCTCGCCCTCAGCAGTACTTAACCGGTGTTTACCCCCCGACCGGCAGGATGCGGACCATGCGGGTGCTGGTGGCCGAGGACGAGAAGGTGCTGGCCCGGGTCGTGGCGGCCGGGCTGAGGCGAGAGACGATGGCGGTGGACGTCGTGCACGACGGCGACGCCGCCCTGGAACGCGCGATGACCCACGACTACGACGTCATCGTGCTCGACCGCGACCTGCCGGCGGTGCACGGCGACGACGTGTGCCGCCGCCTGGTCGCGCAGCGGATCCCGGCGCGGATCATCATGCTGACCGCGGCCGGGGACCTGCGGTCGAAGGTCGAGGGCCTGTCGATCGGCGCGGACGACTACCTGCCCAAGCCCTTCGACTTCCCCGAACTGGTCGCCCGGCTCCGGGCGCTGGCCCGCCGGGCGCCGCTGGCCCACCCGCCGGTGCTGGCACGGGCCGGGGTGACCCTCGACCCGGCCCGCCGCGAGGTGTTCCGCGACGGGCGCTACGTCGGGCTCAGCCCGAAGGAGTTCGCCGTGCTGGAGATCCTGCTGCGGGCCGGCGGGACGGTGGTCAGCGCCGAGGACCTGCTGGAGAAGGCCTGGGACGAGAACGCCAACTACTTCACCAACTCGGTGCGGGTGACCGTGATGACCCTGCGCAGGAAACTCGGCGACCCGCCGGTCATCGAGACGATCACCGGCGCCGGGTACCGCCTGTGAACCGCATGCCGGTCAGGTGGCGGCTCACCCTGGTCTACGGGAGCCTGTTCTTCGCGGCGGCGCTGGCCCTCGTGCTGATCAACTACTTCGTGGTCAGCAGCCGCCTCAGCGAGCGGCTGCTGATCCGGCTCCCGCCCGAGCTGCCGTCGCCCTCCGGCGAGAAGCGGCAGTTGTTCTTCGGCGTCTTCAACAAGCAGATCGACGACTACCACTCGACGGTGCTGAGCTCCCTGGTCCAGTGGTCGCTGCTGGCCACCGTGCTCGTCGGCCTCGTCGCGCTGGCGGTCGGGTGGTATGTGGCCCGGCGCGCCCTCGACCCGCTCCAGCGCGTCACCGAGACGGCCCGCCGCCTGTCCACCGACACGCTGCACCGGCGCATCTCCATGGCCGGGCCGAACGACGAGATCAAGGACCTGGCCGACACCTTCGACTCCATGCTGGAACGCCTCGACAACGCCTTCGACGGCCAGCGCCGGTTCGTCGCCAACGCCTCCCACGAGCTGCGCACCCCGCTGGCCATCAACCGCGCGCTGCTCCAGGTCTCCATGTCGGACGGGGCGATCCCCGAGTCGCTCCGGCCGGTCCGCGACGAGCTGCTGGCCTCCAACTCCCGGCAGGAGCGCCTCATCGAGGGCCTGCTGACCCTGGCCCTGAGCGAGCGCGACCTGACGGGCAAGGAGCCCGGCGACCTCGCCGACCTCGCCGAACCCTCCCTGCTCGCCCACGGCCTCGCGCTGCCCCGGCGGCTGCCCGCCCCGGTGGTGGGCGACGGGGTCCTGCTGGAGCGCATGATCCGCAACCTGGTCGACAACGCGGTCGCCTACAACGACCAGCGCGCACAGGTGACCGTCCGGACGGGCAGCGCCGCCGGCCACTCCTACGTGACCGTCGAGAACACCGGCCGCGAGATCGCCCCCGCCCAGGCGGCCCGCCTGTTCGACCCCTTCATCCGCCTCGACGCCGACCGCACGGGCTCGGCGGGCGGCGCGGGCCTGGGACTGTCCATCGTCCGCGCCATCGCCCGCGCCCACGGCGGCACGGCGGAGGCCCGCCCGCGCGAGGGCGGCGGCCTGCTCGTGACGATCCGCCTGCCGGCCGCTCTGCCCGGCTGACCGGGACACGGCTCACGGCGCGCGTGACTCCATGATCATTAGCGGCTACTGTCCGTAGTGATCAAGGAATCAGAAGGAGATCACGTGCGCACCGTCCTCGCCGCCGCCCTCGTCATGCTCACCGCCACGCCCGCCGCCGCCGAGACGCCGTCGGCGTTCGTGCTGGCCAGGAGCGTCGACGGTCAGACGCAGGTGACCACCACGCTGGTCTGCGACGGCGCCGGGAGCACCCATCCGCGCGCCGCCGAGGCGTGTGCGGAGCTGCGCCGGGCCGGCGGCCGTTTCGAGGCGCTCAACGTCAAACCCGACGCCATCTGCACCAAGGAGTATCTGCCGCACACGGCCATCGCGCTCGGCGCCTGGCAGGGCCGGCTCGTCGTCTGGCGGAAGACCTTCGGCAACCGCTGCGTGATGTCCGGCGCCACCGGAAGCGTCTTCGATTTCTAGAAGCGGTTCCTAGGATGGCCGGATGGAACTCGATCTGTTCGCCGGGATCCCGGTCTCCGACTTCGCGGCGGCCGTCGACTGGTACGAGAGACTGCTCGGCGGCGCGCCCACCTTCTTCCCGAACGATCGGGAGGCCGTCTGGGAACTGGCCGGGCACCGCTACCTCTACATCGAACTCCTCCCGGCGCGCGCCGGTCACTCGATGGCCACGATCTTCACCGGCGACCTCGACACCCTGGTCGACGGCATCACCGCCCGGGGGCTGGAACCGGCCCAGCGCGAGACCTACGACAACGGCGTCCGCAAGGTGACCTACCGCGACCCCGACGGCAACGAGATCGGCTTCGGCGGCGCCCCGGATCAGCTCAGCACGGGCTGACGCAGGACGCCGGCCTCTGAGGTGAAGGTGGCCGGGTGGCGGGCCGGGGCGCGTTCGCCCGTGGGTTCGGCGCCGGCGATGCGGTCGAGGCGGAACACCCGGACGGCCTCGCGTAAGCGGCACCAGCCGACCAGATACCACTCGCCGCGGCGGTTGCCGACGAACACGCCCGGTTCGACCTCGCGCTCGGTCGGCACGCCCTTGGCGTCGGCGTAGCCGATCCGGAGCACCCCGCCCGCCAGGACGGCCTTGTCGATGACGCTCGCGATCGGGTCGGCGGGACGGTCGTCGTCGCGGAGGAGCTGGACCCGGTCGGCCAGCGCCTTGGCGCGCTCGCCCTCGCCGTCGGGCATCGCCGCCATCACCTTGCGCAGGGCGCTCCTGGCCTGCTCGGCGAACGGCGACTCCTCGTGGCTGAGGGCGACCGCGATGGCGACCGCCTCCTCCGGGGTGAAGTTGAGCGGGGGAAGCGACAGGCGGGTGTCGAGCACGTAGCCGCCGCGGCGGCCGAACTCGGCGTAGATGGGGACGTGGGCCTCCTGGAGCGCGGCCACGTCGCGCTCGATGGTGCGCACGCTGACCTCGAACCTCTCGGCCAGCTCCCGGGCAGACCGGGGCCGGGGCGAGGCGGCCCGCAGTTCCTCGACGAGGGCGTAAAGCCGATCCGTACGGTTCACACGCGGCAGCCTAGATACGGCCACCGACATTTTCGGCTCAGCGGCCGTGCGCCATGGGAAGCACCCGGAGGTTCAGGCGAAGCCGCGTCTGAGTGCCTCGATCTGCTCGGCGGTCGACCGTCGCCCGATCGGGGTGTCCGGGTAGGCGCCGGCGAAGCCGTGGACGGCGCCGGGCCACAGGTGGAACTCGACCGGCACCCCGGCCGCCGCCAGGCGCAGCGCGTAGTGGGCGTCCTCGTCGCGGAAGAGCTCCAGGTCGCCGACGTCGACGTAGGCCGGGGGCAGGCCGGACAGGTCGGCGGCGCGGGCGGGGGCGGCGTAGACGGGCACGTCGGCGAGGTCGCCCAGGTAGGCATTCCAGGCCCAGCGGTTGTTGGCGCGCGGCCAGAGGGACTCGGCGTGCTGGGTCTTCGAGGGGGTGTCGTCGCGGTCGTCGAGCATCGGGCACAGCAGCATCTGCAGCCGCAGCGCCGGGCCGCCCCGGTCGCGGGCCATCAGGGCGCATCCCGCCGCGAGGCCGCCGCCCGCCGAGTTCCCGCCGATGGCCAGCCGCCCGGCGTCCACCCCGAGGAAGGCGGCGTTGTCGGCGGTCCACACCAGGCCCCGGTAGGCGTCGTCCAGGGGGATCGGATAGGGGTGCTCCGGCGCCAGCCGGTAGTCGACCGACACCACGGCGCAGCCGAGGGCCTCGACCCAGCGGGAGACCCGGGCGTCGTCCATCTCGGGCAGCCCGAACACCATGCCGCCGCCGTGGATCCAGTAGAGGCAGGGGAGCGGTCCGTCGCCCGCGCCGGCCGGGCGGTAGACGCGCAGCCGCAGGCCGTCGGCGTCGACGTCGGTCACCTTGGTCCCGGGCCCCGGCGGCAGGCAGGTGGCCGCCCTGGCGCGGCGGATCTCGTCCAGATCGGCGCTGCTCAGGTCGTAAGGGGCCACGGGGGTCGCTTCGAGCGCGGCGCGCAGGTCGGGGTCCAGATGGGGATGAAGCGTCATGGACTCATGCGTATCAGGCCAGGTAGGAGCGCGCCACCCGGGAGGCCGTCTCGTCGTCGATCTTCTTGGCCAGGCCCAGGAACAGCCGGACGATGCTGGCGATCAGGCTGACCAGGGCGGGCAGGTCGCCGCGGTTCACCCGGTCGTCGAACTGGATCGCGATCCCCGGATCCGTGACGCGCGCCGAGGTGATCGTCGAGCGGATCTCGCTCTCCGTCGCGTACTGCATTGCCCGTCCCCTCCACCGTGACGATTACCGTCTCAATTAGACCGGGTTACAGACGCGTACCTATGACGGCCATTCGACCGACAGCCGGACAAACGGCTCTACACTCGCAGGGCGCGGTCATGATCCAGCCTTGCTGAGTGGGGCCTCTGATGGCATTGGGTGTTCGGCTCGACGCGGGTGGGCGCATGCCCGCGACCGCCGCGCTCGACCGGGTGACCGCCCGCTGCGCGGCCGTGATGCGCGGGGTCGCCGGGGTCGTGGCCGCCGCCGCCGCGCTGCTGGCGCTCGCCCCGCCGGTCGAGGCCGGGGTGCTGGTCCCGGTCGTGGCCGGGCTGCTGTGCTGGAGCGTCTTCTTCCTCTGGGCGGGCTGGACCCGCGGCCTGCTGCCGCAGGTGGTCGTCTTCGAGGTGCTCATCACCTCCGCGCTGTGCGTCTTCCAGAGGGACCTGGTCGCGGGCACGCTCATCGGCGACAGCGCGAGCTGGGTCGGCGGGCTGGTCACCATGACGATCGTGGTGATCAACCTGACCTGGCGGGCCGGTCCGGCCGTCCCGGCCGGGCTCGTGGTGGTCGCCGCGCACCTGATCGGTTCCGGCGCGTTCGCGGTGGCCGGGATCCACGTGCTCCAGGTGGTGGCGACGGCCCTGCTGATGAGCCTGCTCAGGAAGGGCGCGGCCGACGCCGACGCCGAACTGGCCGCCGCCCGCGACGCCGAGGAGAAGGCCACCGTCGAACGCGAGCGCCGCCGGGACGAACGCGCCCAGAACAGCCGCATGCACGGCAGCGTGCTGGCCACCCTCATGATGATCGGCGCGGGCGGCATCGGCGCGACCTCGCCCATGCTGCGCGAGACCGCCGCGCGCCACCTGGCCGACCTCGACCGCATGTCCGAGGGCGGCGGCACCGGCCCCGACCACGTGCCGCTGCACGACCGGCTGGCCGCCGGGGCCGCCCGGTCGGGCCTGGTCGTCCACACCCGGCTGGTGCCGGTGTCGGTGCCGTGGGAGGTCGGCGAGGCGTTCCTCGAAGCGGTCGCCGAGGCGCTCGCGAACGTCCTGCGCCACGCCAACGTGACCACCGCGACCGTCACGCTGACCGAGGACGACGGCCTGGTCGCCGTCGAGGTCCGCGACCGGGGGATGGGCTTCGACGTGGCGGGCGTGCCCGACCACCGCTACGGCCTGCGGGTGTCGATCCTGGCCCGCATGGAGATGGTCGGCGGCCGGGGCGTGGTCGAGTCGGGCCCGCAGGGCACCCGGGTCACCCTGAGGTGGACGCGGTGACCGCAACCGAGACGAGTGTCCGCCGCAACTACAGCCTGGGCGCCCGCCGCGCCGCCGTGTCGGTCGTCGCCCTCTGGCACTTCGGCTTCGACCTGGTCAGCACGGTCGGCCTGTGGGACTCCTACCGCTACCCGTGGCTGGCCGGGCTCGCCTGGGTCCTCTACACCGTGATCGGCGCGGTCGCCGCCGTCGCCCTTCTGAGCGAATCGTCGCTCCGATTCAACGTCTGGCCCTACGCGGCCGGGGCGCTGGCCGTGTCGGCGATGGTGATGGCCGCGTGCCAGCCGGGCGACGTCGTGAACGCCGCAAACTGGGCCTGGGGGTCGGTCGGCTGGCTGGCCATGATCCTGTTCTGGCCGCGCCCGACCTGGCTGCGCGACCTGAGCCTCTTCCTGCTGGCCAACGTGGTCGTCACGCTGGGCGGGCTGGCCGTCGCCGGGGCGTTCGACCCGCTGTCGCTGAGCAAGTTCCTCGTCGTCAGCGTCGGCGCGATCACCCTGCAGGCGGGCGCGAGCGCCGGTGGCCACGCCCTCGACCTGGCCGCCCGGTGGGCGGTGGAGAACTCCAACCGCACCGCCCGCGCCGAGGCCGACCGCAAGGCCGCCGACCAGGTCCACGCCGACCGCCTGGCCCGCTACGCCGAGGTGCGCTCGGCCGTCGCGCCGGTGCTGAACCTGCTGGCCGACGGCGCCGATCCGGCCAATCCCGACGTCCGCCACGAGAGCGCGGTCGGCGCGGCCCGGCTGCGCCGCCTGATCGCCGAGACCGACGACGCCCCCGACCCGCTGCTGCACACCCTGCGGGCCTGCGCGTTCGACGTCGAGCGCCGGGGCGTCGTGGTGCTGTTCCTGACCGCCGGGACGGTGCCGCCGCTGCCCCTCGACGTGCGCCGGGCGCTCACCGAGTCGCCCATCGAGGGCATGGCGCGGGCCCGCCGCCAGGCCAGGGTCACCCTCGTCGCGACCCCGCGCGAGGTCATCGTCAGCGTGCTCACCGACGCGCCGTCGCTGCTCGCGCCGGGGGCCGTCCGGGCCGACAACGTCGCCACCCGCGTCGAAGCCGAGAACGGAGGGACACAACTGTGGATCGAGAGCCGCTGGACCGCCCCGTGACCCTGGCGGTGGTGGAGGACACGCCGGTCGTGCTGGAGGGCATCCGGTCGTGGGTCGCCGCCGACCCCGGGAACCGCGTGGAGATCGTGGCCAGCGGGAACACCGTCGACTCGGTCCTCGACGGCGCCGGCGCGCACGCCGACGTGCTGCTGCTCGACCTGGAGCTCGACAACGGCGTCAACTCGCTGCCGCGCATCCCCGAGCTGGTCGCGGCCGGGCGCCGGGTGGTCGTCTACTCGGTGCACGAGGACGACGCGACCGTGATGGCGGTGCTCCAGGCCGGGGCCTCGACCTTCATCGCCAAGAACGAGACCAAGGAACACTGCGTCGACACGATCGTGGCCGTCGCCCGCGACCGGCCCTACGTGCCGCCGGTCATGGCCGGGGCGCTGGTGGCGGCCGACGGGCAGACGTCCCGGCCGATGCTGTCGGGCCGGGAGCGCGAGGCGCTGCTGCTGTGGTTCCAGGGCATGAACAAGCAGTCGGTCGCGCTCCGGATGGGCATCTCCGAGGCGACCGTGAAGCAGTACATCGAACGCGCCCGGGTGAAGTACGCCAGCACCGGCAGGGCCGCCCCGACGAAGACGACCCTGCTGGCCCGCGCGATCCAAGACGGCCTGATCACGGCGGACGACATCATCGAATACCAGTCACTGGCCGCCGAGGGTCATGTGAGGGACTGAAGCGAGCCGCGGACGGCCGCGGCTCGCGCCGTGAATCTGCCCTAAAGAAGGGGCACCGGGTCGGGTCTGTCGCAGGTGCTCCTCACCGTCTCCGCCTGCCCGGTGACGGCCGACCGGAGGAGCGACTCCATCACGTCCAGGACGTGCAGGGCCAGCTCCCCGGAGGCGCGCGGGCGGGGGGCGGTGACCAGGTCGTACACGCCGATGCCGCGGCCGGTGTCCCGGTAACCTGCCGCGACCGGCAGCGTCTCCCACGCCCCGCCGACGCGGTGGACGAGCGCGTCGCCGTCGAAGCGGTTCGGGTCGGGCACGACGAGCGTGCCGAGGTCGCCGTGGACCTCGATGTTGGGCGCCCGGCTCGTCGCGCCGTCGAACGACATGATCAGCGTGGACAGCGCGCCGGAGGCGTGCGTGAGCACCCCGGTGACGTGGGTGTCGGTGGTGACGGGGATCCGCTCGCCGGCTCGGTAGCCGCTGCCGATCACCCGCTCCTGGCGGGTGCGGCTGCTCGCCCCGATCGCCGAGACGACCGGGCCGAGGAGCGTCACCAGGGCCGTCACGTAATAGGGACCCATGTCCAGTAGCGGCCCGCCGCCGGGCACGTAGTAGAAGTCGGGGTCGGGGTGCCACGGTTCGGGACCTGAGGTGATCATGGTGGCCACGGCGGCGGCCGGGCGGCCGATGAGGCCCGCGTCGAGGTGGTGACGGGCGGTCTGGAAGCCGGTGCCGAGCACGGTGTCGGGGGCGCAGCCCAGCTTGACCGCGCGCGCCGCCTCGACGACCGTCGCAGCCTCGGCGAGCGTCGCGGCCAGCGGTTTCTCGCCGTAGACGTCCTTCCCGGCGGCGATGGCGCGCAGCGCGACCTCGGTGTGCGCGGCCGGGACGGTCAGGTTGAGCACCAGGTCGCAGGCGTCGATGAGGTCGTCGACGGCCATCGCGCGGGCGCCGGTCTCGGCGGCGGTGGCCTGGGCGCGGGCCGGGTCGAGGTCCGCGACGGCGTGCAGGACCAGGCCCGGAAGGGTCCGCAGGGTGGTCGTGTACTGGATCGACACCTTCCCGCAGCCGATCATCCCGATCTTCACCGGCTCGCCCATGCCATCCCCCTCTCGACGATGGTGCGGACGCTGCCGTTCCGGAGGGTGTCGAGGTCATGGCCGGGCGTGGCGACGAAGACGCGGCCCCGGCCCCATTCGCGGACCCACACGGCGGGGACCGTGACCGGCCGGTTCCACGGCCCCTGGGCGACGTGGGTGGTGGTGGCGAGAACGGTGCTGTACGGGTCGGTCAGCACCCAGTACTGCTCGGTGACCAGGTCGAAGTCGGCGATGCCCGCGGTGATCGGGTGGTCGTCGCCGGTGATCTCGATCCGGTGGGGGACGAAGGTCTCCCCGCCGATCTCGGGATGGCAGGCGAACTGCCCGCCGGTCAGGTGGAGGTAGTCGGGGTCGGAGCGGAAGGCGTCGACGATGCCGCCGTGCCACCCGGCTAACCCGGTGCCCGCCGCGACCGCCGAGGTCAGGCCGGCGCTCTGCTCGCGGGTGATGTCGCCCATCGTGAAGCACTGGACGACGAGGTCGGTCGCGGCCATCAGGCCGGGGTCCTCGTAGGCGGCGGGGGAGTCGGCGATCGTGACGGTGAATCCCTGACCGGACAGGTAGGGGAGGAAGAGATCGGTGGCGGCCTCGGGCTGGTGACCTTCCCAGCCGCCTCGGACGACAAGCGCGCGACGAGATTTCACGGTGCGAATTATCCGTTTTTGCTGCCCCTTATGTCATTAAGGAGATCGGCGATCGTGGTGGCGGCCAGTTGGGCCCGCAGACGCTCCTCGACCCCGGCGTAGACCTCGCCGAGCGCGGGCCGGATGCCCGACCCCACCGGGCAGCCCAGGTTGGGCGGGGTGGCGTGCATCGCGAACAGGGGCCCGTCCTCGACCGCGCGGTAGACGTCGAGGAGGGTCACCTCGGCGGGCTCCCGGGTCAGCCGCCAGCCCGCGCCCGCGCCCCGTCTGGCCTCCACCAGCCCGGCGGCGCGCAGCTCGCCCAGGTAGCGGCGGATCACGACGGGGTTGGTCTGGACGCTCTCGGCGATGCGGTCGGAGGTCGCGACCCGGCCGCTCTCCTGGTCCATGGCCATCCAGGTCAGGACGTGTGCGGCGATGGTCAGCCTGCTGTTCGCGCTCATTTGACGCCAGTGTAACAGGCATGGTTACATCGCTGTCGTAACCAGATCGGTTACGACAAGGGAGGCGGATCATGGGAACGTTCGACGGCAAGGTGGCCGTGGTCACCGGCGGCACCAGCGGGATCGGCCTGGCCACCGCGCGGCGGCTCGCCGACGACGGGGCGCGGGTCTACGTCATGGGTCGCCGCGAGGCGGAACTGAAGCAGGCCGTGGACGAGATCGGCCACGGCGCGGTGGGGGTGCGCGGCGACGTGGCCGACCTCGCCGACCTCGACCGGCTCTTCGCCGCGGTCGAGGAGCACGGCGTCGACGTGCTGTTCGCCAACGCGGGCGGCGGCGAGTTCACCCGCCTGGAGGACGTGACCGAGAAGCACTTCGACCAGACCTTCGACGCCAACGTGAAGGGCACCCTCTTCACCGTCCAGAAGGCGCTGCCCCACCTCAACGAGGGCGCCTCGGTGATCCTCACCGGCTCCACCGCGGCCGGCTCGGGCGCCGAGGCCTTCGGGGTGTACGCCGCGTCCAAGGCGGCCATCCGCTCCTTCGCCCGGACCTGGGCCAACGAGCTCAAGGGCCGGGGCGTCCGGGTCAACGCAATCGTCCCCGGCCCCATCGCCACCCCCGGCATCGACGGCCTTGCCGCCGACGAGGCCGGGGCCGCGCAGCTGAAGGGCTACCTGACGGAGTCGGTCCCGATCGGGCGGATGGGGCGGCCCGAGGAGGTCGCCGGGGCGGTCGCGTTCCTGGCGTCGGACCAGAGCAGCTTCATCACCGGCTCGGAGCTCTATGTGGACGGGGGCCTCAACCAGATCTGAATCCGCCGATACAGTGCCGGACCATGAACGGATGGCGGGCGGTGCCGATCGCCCTGGCGGCGGGGCTCGCCGCAGGGATTTTGACCAACCTGGCCCAGGGGTGGCTGCCGGGGGCGTGGAACCAGATCGCCAACTCGGGGGCCGTGTGGTCGGTGGTGGCGTTCGTCGCCGGAGCGGTGGTCGCGGGCGGTCCGCCGCGCGGCTTCACCTCCTACGGGCCAGGTCCGCGAGGGGTGGAGCTCCTCGGCATGGCCCCGCCGGAGCATTCGGCCTTCCCCCGCGCGCTGCTGGCCGGGCTCGCCGCCGAGATCGGGCTCGTCGTGGGCTACTACGGCTACGCCGAGTTCGGCCGCGACGGGATGGGGGACTTCTTCTGGCCGCTCGTCTGGGTGGTCATCGCGTGCGTGGCCGGGCCGGTGTTCGGGGTCGCGGGGCTGTGGTGGCGGCGCGGGGTGGCCCGGTGGCAGCGGGTGGCCGGGCTGGCCGCCCTGTCGGGGGTCTTCGGGATGGAGGCCGCCCACTACGCGTTCGGCCTGGGCTACGCCCCGCAGGCCTGGGCCTGCCTGGCGGTGTTCCTGCTGGTCCCGCTGCTGGCCAACGCCGTGAGGGAGATCTTCTGGACGCTGCTGGCGGCGGTGCCGTTCGCGGTCGCCGCCTATGTGGTGATCACCCTGCCGCTTCGGCTGCTGTCAGGGTGAGCTCGTCGCGGTTGACCAGGGCGGCGTAGTGGCCGCCCAGGGCGATCAGCTCGTCGTGGGTGCCGCGCTCCACGATCCGGCCCCTGTCCAGCACGATGATCTGGTCGGCGTCGCGGACGGTGGAGAGCCGGTGGGCGATCGTCAGGGTGGTGCGGCCTTCGGCCAGTTCGTCGAGGGCCTCCTGGACGGCCCGCTCGGTCTGGGTGTCGAGGGCGCTGGTGGCCTCGTCGAGGATCAGCACCGGCGGGTTGCGCAGCAGGGTCCGGGCGATGGCCAGGCGCTGCTTCTCGCCGCCGGAGAAGCGGTAGCCGCGCTCGCCGACCAGGGTGTCGTAGCCCTCGGGCAGCGACATGAGGTGGTCGTGGATGCGGGCGGCCCTTGCTGCGGCGTGCAACTCCTCTTCGGTCGCGTCGGGCTTGGCGAAGCGCAGGTTGTCGGCGACCGAGGCGTGGAAGAGGTAGGTCTCCTGGGAGACCACGCCGACCGTCTCGGCCAGTGACTCGAAGGTCAGCTCCCTGACGTCGACGCCGTCGATGGTGATCCGGCCGCCGCCGACGTCGTAGAGGCGGGGGAGCAGGTAGCTGAGGGTGGTCTTGCCCGACCCGGTCTCGCCCACGATGGCCAGCCGGCTGCCCGGCGGGACCTCGATGTCGATGCCGGTGAGGGTGGGGGTGTCGCCGTACGAGAAGTCGACCTGCTCGAACCGCACGTCGCCCTTGACCCGGTCGAGCGCGCGGTCGCCGGGGTGGATGTCGACCTTGAGGTCGAGGTATTCGAAGATCCGCCCGAACAGCGACATCGAGCTCTGCACCTCGACCCCCAGTTGCAAGAGCTGCACCGACGGCCGGAACATCGACGTCTGGAGCGTGGTGAAGGCCACCAGCGTGCCGACCGAGACGGCCCCCGTCCAGCCGACCGCCCAGTAGATCACCGCAGGCATGGCCGCCATCACGATCTGGATCGACGACTGCCGCCACCGCCCCGCCATCGACGACCGCACCTCTAGGTCGGCGAGGTCGTCGGAGGACGCGGCGAACCGGTCGGTGAGCGCGCCGGTGCGCCCCATCGTCCGCCCCAGCAGGATCCCGCTGATCGACAGCGACTCCTGCACCATCGAGGCCATCGACGCCATGGTGACCTGGCGCTGCGTGGTGATCCGCCGCCGCTCCTTGCCGACCTTGCGGCTGATCCACACGAACAGCGGCAGCAGCGCCAGGGAGATCAGCGTGAGCCGCCAGTCGAGCGCCAGCATGGCCGCGATGGTGGCGATCACCGAGGTCAGGTAGGAGATGAACGAGGTCGCGGTGGTCGTCACGACGGCCTGCATGGCCCCGATGTCGTTGGCGATGCGCGACTGGACCTCACCGGTCTTGGTGCGGGTGAAGAACGCCAGCGACATCCGCTGGAGGTGGTTGTAGACGGACTTGCGCAGGTCGTGCATGACCCGCTGGCCGACCGTGGTCGAGATGAACGTCTGCAGCACGTCGAACACGCTGGTCACGACGGCGATCACGATCATGCCCAGGGCCAGCATCGACAGCAGCCGCGCGTCGCGGGCGGGCAGGGCGACGTCGAGGATCTCCCGCAGCAGGAACGGCGAGGCCAGCGACACCACCGACGACAGCACGATCAGGGCCCCGACCGCGCCCAGCATGCGGCGGTAGGGCCGGAACAGACGGATGACGCGCCGCAACGGCGCCCGGGGTTCATTGTCCATGATGTACACTCAAACGGAGGTTACCTCACATTCATTCCACGAGGCGAGTGCTGTGTCCGACGGAGAACTCTTCGAGCTGGTCCACCGCGTCGACCACCGCATCCGGCGGGGCTTCCGCGAGCGCCTCGAACCCCTGGGCGTCAACCCCGGCCAGTCCCGCGCCCTGCGCGCGCTCATCGCGGCCGGCGAACCCCTGCGGATGACCCGCCTGGCCGAGCTCCTGGGCATCGTCCCTCGCTCCCTCACCTCGGTCGTCGACGCCCTGGAGGCGTCCGGCCTGGTCGCGCGTTCCGTCGACCCCTCCAACCGGCGCTCCACGCTGGTCTCGGTCACCCCGGAGGGGCTGGCCGTCCACGAGAGGGCCCGGGTGGCGCGGCGGGAGGCCGCCGCGGAGGTCTTCTCGGTTCTTTCGGACGAACAGCGCGAACAGTTGGCCTCCCTGCTCGGTCTTCTCGACGGATGAGAAATGTCGGTGGGGTCTGGTAGGTCTTGGGGCCATGGCGGTGAGCGTGGACGAGTTCCTCAAGATGCTGGACCATCTGCCCGAGACGAAACAGGGCTTCGGCGGCGAGTGGGTCTCCATCAAGGTGCGCAACAAGGGCTTCGGCTACCTGTGGGAGCGCACCTCGACGGTCGGCCTCAAGACCACCCTCGAAGAGCAGGCGGCCCTGGTGGGCGAGCGGCCCGAGGTGTTCGAGATACAGTTCACCACCGAGTCGACGGGGTGGGTGGTGGTCCACCTCGACCTGATCGAGGCCGACGAACTGTTCGAGCTCGTGACCGACGCCTGGTGCATGACCGCGCCGAAGTCCCTGGTCGACGCCCACGAGATCGTGCCGTGGCCCGTCCTCTATCCCTCTCACTGACCGAGGAGTTCCATCTGTGACCGCCGCCTGGGATACCGCGCTGACGCACGCCTTCGGGCAGCTGCTCGGCCGGCCGCTCGCCGACTTCGCCCCCGCCGCGACCTACGGCGCGTTCTACGGCGGCAACTGGCTCTACGAGACCGAGCTGCACCACCATCCCGGGTGGGTGCGCCGCGAGGCCCTCTCCGGCCAGGAGACGGTCAGCCACCCCGAGGTGCTGATCCTGCTCGACGGCTACGCGCCCCTGGTCTTCGACGCGAGCCGCTCCCTCTTCGAGGTCGACCCCGCCGACTTCGACGAGGGCCTGGTCGCCTCGGTCTCGGTGTTCGCCAAGCCCGGCATCGTGCGCGGCGCCGACCTGGCCGTGCTGCTCGACAAGCACCCCGGCGAGCCGGGCTGGACGCTCTGGCAGGCGTGCATCGCCTCCGACGGCAGCCTTCTGGGGGCGCTCATGGCGGCCACCGCCATCGGCGACTCCCCGGCGACCCTGATCCCGCCGTCCGCCGAGCCCAGTGAGCAGGCGGCGCTGGCCCACCTGGAGGCCTTCTCCGACCGGCGGTCCGACGACCTGGCCTACTGCCCCCAGCCGGGGAACGACGCGGTCATCGCGATGTGGGAGGGCGCGGTCGACCAATACGAGATCACGGTGTGGAACCTCGACCAGCTGGCCGCCCGCTAGGGCGAACCGGCGGACAATGGGGAAAGACGGCCGGGCACCCCCCGAATGGGCGCCCGGCCGTTTCCTACTCCGCGTCGAGGTCCCGCTCCAGCAGTTCCACCAGGGTCGACAGGGCCGCGTCGGCGCCCTCGCCCTCGGCCGAGAGTGTCACCTCGGTCCCGTGGGTCGCGCCCAGGGACAGCACGCCCAGCATGCTGTCGGCCCTGACCGCCTTGCCGTCGCCGACGCGGATCTTCACCGGCACCCCGGTCCCGGCCGCGGCCTGGACGAAGAGTTTGGCGGGGCGGGCGTGCAGGCCGGTCGCGGCGGCCACGGCTACTGTTCTCTCCGGCATCACGGCTCCACGGTGACTTTGATGGCTTCGCCGCGCATCACGATGTCGATGCCCTCAAGGACGTCGGTGAGCGGCACGCGGTGGGTGATCAGGTCGGCCACCGGGACCGCGCCCGTGGCGATGAGTTCGAGGGCCTGCTTGTTGTGGGCGGGGCTCGAACCGTTCGCGCCGACGATGGTCAGTTCCCGGTAGTGGACGAGGTTCGAGTCGAGCCTGATGATCGGGTTGTCCTTCGGCAGGCCGCCGAAGAAGCTGATCCGGCCCTGCCGGGCGACCATGCCGAGCGCCTGCTCCTGGGCGACGCCCGAGGCGGCGGCGGTGATCACCACGTCGGCGCCGCGGTCCTCGGTCAGCTTCAGCACCGCCTCGGTCACGTCGTCGCCGTGCAGGGCGGCGTCGGGGTTGACCAGGACGGCCGCCATCTCCAGGCGGTCGGGGTTCAGGTCGGCCAGGATGACCCTCCTGGCTCCCCGGGCGCGGGCCAGGCGCACATGCAGGCAGCCGATCGGGCCCGAGCCGATCACGACCACGTCGTCGCCGGGGCCGACCCGGGCCAGCTCCTGGCCGTTCAGCACGCAGGCCAGCGGCTCGGCGACGGACGCCTCGGCGAAGCCGACGCCCTCGGGGATGCGGTTGACGCCGTCGACGGCCAGGACCTTCGCCGGGACGACCATGTACTCGGCGAAGCCGCCGTCGTAGTGGTAGCCCATCGACTCCTGGTTCGGGCAGACCGTCATCCGGCCCCGCCGGCACTCCCCGCACTCGCCGCACGGGATGGCGGCGATGATCTGCACCCTCTCTCCGGGCTCGAACGAGCCGGTCCCGGTCACGACCTCTCCGGCGATCTCGTGGCCCATGACGCGGGGCGGCCGGATGTGGTGGTGCCCGAACTTCAGGATCTTGGCGTCGGTGCCGCAGGTGGAGCAGTTGCGCACCCGGATCAGGAGTTCGCCCGGACCCGCCACCGGCTCCGGGGCGTCTTCGACCCTGATGTCGCCGGGCGCGTGGAAACGCGCGACCTTCATGCTGTTCCCTCCATGAGAAGCCTTCGGACCTCCGCCTCGTCGGCCGTCTCGCGCAGAGCCGCGGCCGCGTCGGGGTCCATGAGAATGTCGGCCAGCTCGGCCAGCAGGCGGACGTGGCCGTCGCCCTTGGCGGCGATGCCGACGCACAGTTTGACCAGGTCGCCGTCCCAGTCGACGCCGCCGGGGAAGCGCAGCACGCACACCGCGTCGCGGTGCACGACCTCCTTGGCCCGCACCGTGCCGTGGGGGATCGCGACGCCCTCCCCCACGTAGGTGGAGAGCGTGCGCTCGCGCTCCAGCATCGCCGCGACGTACGGCTCGGCCGCCGCCCCGACCGCCACGAGCGTCTCGCCGCACTGGCGGATCGCGTCGTCGCGGTCCTTCGCCACGCAGTCGAGCCTGATCGCGCGCGGGTCGAGCGGGATGTCAGCCACCGACCACGCCGCCGTTCTTGATCGCGTTGACCAGCTTGGTCACCGCCGGGTCGCCGATGAAGACCTGGAACGGGATCAGGACCGCCCCCTCCGGCGTCGTCTTCCGCGCGCGGGCCGCCAGGCCCTGGTGGGTGACGACCACGTCGGCGTCGGCCGGGATCTGGTCGACCGGCGAGTGGACGACCTCGATCCCGTTGCCCTTGAGCTGCTTGCGGAGCGTGGAGGCCAGCATCACGCTGCTGCCCATGCCCGCGTCGCAGGCGATGACGATCTTCTTGACTGCCGCGCTCTCGATGCCGGCCATGAGCCTCACGCCTCCTGCGGAGTGGTGGATGTCTCTTCTTCCTGGGTCTCCTCCTTCTCGCCCCGGCCGAAGCCGAGGAGCGCCGCGGCGACCACGAAGGTCACGCCGGTGGCGACGAGGATGCCCGCGAGTACGCCGAAGTAGCCGCCCGGAGGGGTAACGGCCAGGTAGGCGAAGATGCTGCCCGGAGCCGGTGAGGCCAGCAGCCCGGCGCCCGTCGCGATGAACACGAGGATGCCGGAGGCGCCACCCGCGATCATGGCGAGGATCAGGCGGGGCTTCATCAGCACGTACGGGAAGTAGATCTCGTGGATGCCGCCGAAGAACTGGATGATGATGGCCGCCGGGGCGCTCGGCCGCAGGGCGCGCGGGCCGAAGAAGAAGTAGGCCAGCAGCAGTCCCAGGCCCGGACCGGGGTTGGTCTCCAGCATGAACAGGATCGACTTGCCGGTCTCGGTGACGTCGGCCGCGCCCAGCGGCGTCAGCACGCCGTGGTTGATCGCGTTGTTCAGGAACAGCACCTTGGCCGGCTCGATGACGATCGAGGCCAGCGGCAGCACGTTGTTGGTGATCAGCCAGTTGGCGGCGTCGCCGGCCACTTCGGTGACCTTCTGGATGATCGGGCCGATGCCCCACACGCCCAGCAGCGCCACGGCGCCGCCGATGATGCCCGCCGAGAAGTTGTCGACGAGCATCTCGAAGCCGGCCCTGACGCGGTCGCGCACCGCGTCGTCGAACAGCTTCAGCAGGAACGCGGCCAGCGGGCCGATGATCATCGCGCCGAGGAACATCGGCACCTCGGCGCCGACCACGACGCCCATGGTGGCGACCGCGCCGACGACGGCGCCGCGCTGGCCGTGGACCATCCGGCCGCCGGTGTAACCGATCAGGACCGGCAGCAGCACCTTGATCATCGGGTCGACCAGGGCGGCGAACATCTCGTTCGGGATCCAGCCCGTCGGGATGAACAGCGCCGTGATCAGACCCCAGGCGATGAACGCGCCGATGTTCGGCATGATCATCCCGGCCAGATAGCCGCCGAATCGCTGAATGGTGGCCTTGACCCCGGTGCCTTCCACGGGCGGGGTGTAGTCGGTGGTCATGTGTGCTCCTTTCCGGGGAGCTCGGGGGGTGGAAAGGGTGAGACTGCGGGCCGCGATCAGCCCCCCGACAGCGGCCGGGTCGGATCGGGTTCACACACGGTCACCCGATCACGTCTGATGTCGCCGGGCCCCGGCATGCGGCTGCCGGGCAGCTGCACCGCCGCCGTCGCCCAGGCCAGCCCCTCGACGAGGGCCGCCCGCCCGCGCGCCCCGGCGGCGAGGAACCCGGCCAGTAACGCGTCGCCCGCCCCGACGGAGCTGCGGGGCTCCTCCGCCGCGCTCTCGCCGAACCAGACGGTCCCGTCGTCGACCAGCAGCGCGCCGTCACGCCCGAGGCTCGCCAGCACGGTCTCCGCGCCCATCGCGCGCAGATTCGCGGCGGCCTCCAGGGCGTCGCCGACCGTGTCGATCGGCGTGCCGGTCGCCTCGGCCAGCTCCTCGCGGTTGGGCTTGACCAGCCGGGGCCCGGCCTGCAGGGCGGCCAGCAGCGCCGGGCCGCTGGTGTCGATCGCCACGTTGATCCCGGCCTGCCGGAAGCGGCGGCAGAGGGTGGCGTACACGTCGGAGGGGACCTGGGGTGGCAGGCTGCCCGAGGCGACCACCCAGTCGGCGCTGTGCGCGGCGGCCAGGACGGCGTCGGCGATCTCGTCGAGCTCGGCCGGGCTGAGCGTGGCCCCGGGCTCGTTGACCTTGGTGACCGTGCCGTCGGGCTCGGCGAGGGTGATGTTGGAACGGGTGGCCCCGGCGACCGGGACCATGATCATGTCGATGCCCTCGACGTCGAGCAGCTCGATGAGCCGCCGGCCCTCCTCGCCGCCGTAGGGGACCACGGCGCACGAGCGCACGTGGTTGGCGAGCAGCGCCCGGGAGACGTTGACGCCCTTGCCGCCCGGGTCGAGGTGGGCGGCGGCGGCCCGGATGACCTCGCCGCGCCCCAGCGCGGGGATCTCCACGGTGCGGTCGAGGCTCGGGTTGAGGGTCAGGGTGAGGATCACGCGCGGACCACCTCCGGGCCGTGGAGCGCCAGGTCGGCGGCCAGCTGGGGGTCGAGGACGGTGTCGGTGACCACCACGTCGATCTCGGCCAGGGTGGCGAACCGGGCCAGGTAGGTGCCGGCGAACTTGGTGTGGTCGGCCAGCACGACGCTGCGCTGCGCGGAAGCGATCATGGCGCGCTTGATCGCGGCCTCGGCCGGGTCGGGCGTGGTCAGCCCCTTGGCGACGGAGATCCCGTTGGTGCCCATGAACGCCACGTCGACGTGGATGTCGGCCAGCGGGCGCAGGGCCCAGTCGTCGACGGTGGCGAGGGTCCGGCCGCGGACCCGGCCGCCGATCATGATGACGTTCAGGTTGGCCCGCGCGGCCAGGATCGTGGCCAGCGGCGGCGAGTTGACGATCACCGTCAGCTCGCGGTCGGCGGGCAGCTCCTGGGCGAGCCGGTGGGTGGTCGAACCGGCGTCGATGATGATCGCGCCGTCCTGGGGGAGCTCGGCGACGGCGGCCTTGGCGATGCGTTCCTTCTCCGACGTCATGACCTCGTCGCGGGCCGCCAGGGCGGGCTCGAAGCCGAGCCGTTCGACGGGGATGGCGCCGCCGTGCACCCGCCGCAGCACCCCGGCCTTCTCGAGGGCGGTCAGGTCACGGCGCACGGTCTCGGTGGTGACGGCGAACTCCTCGGCCAGGGTCACCACGTCGACCCGACCGGCGGCGCGGGCCCGGCGCAGGATCTCCTGCTGTCGCTCCTCGGCGTACATGATGTTGGTTTCGTCCTTGGGTGTTTGTTGTTTTATCTGTGATTACACCCGTTTTGTGTGGACGGTCAAGAGGTCGAAACCAACCCGAAACACTCACCGGCGGTCGGGGCAGGCTCCCGCGCCGCATTCGAGCAGCACCCGGGTGACGCCGGTGACCGGGTCGACGCCGAGGATGTAGAGGGCCTTGCCGGGCGGGAACCGGCGGACCCGGTCGAGGGTGAGGTCGCCCGAGGCCCCGTTCACGCCCTCGACGCCGGAGCTGGCCAGCCAGCTGTAGACGTCGTTGGCGGGGAAGTCCTCGTCGGGGAAGTTGAGGGCGAAGGCCTCGTCGGTGGCCCGGGACGCCACCAGCACGGCGTCGTAGGCGCCCGCCGCGTCGCCGTTGGGCGGGTAGGCGGGCAGCCCTCGGCCGGTGAGGAAGCGGGTGAAGGCGGCGGCGAAGCGGTGCTGGGCCGACTGCCGCGTCGCCGAGGTGTCGAACCCCAGGTAGGAGAACTCCGCGAAGGGATAGCGCGAGGTCAGCGCGTCGGGGTCGTCGAGGAACCCGCTCGGCATGCTCTCGGTCAGGAAACCGATCCTGGTCCCGTCGTCCCGGACGCAGTCCTTCCGGTCGCCCATGGCGTCGAGCAGCTCCTGGAGGCGGCCGGACCGGCCGGCGTAGATCACGTGGCCGCCCGACTGGGCCACCCGCTCGCAGATGTTCTGGGCGGCGTCGCGCGCGCCGGGCCCCCGGCCGGTCTCCGCGTAGTCGACGCGGTAGGTGCGGGCTGCCCCGTAGCGGGCCTCCAGCTTGCGGGCCAGGTCCACGCTGAAGATCTCGTCGTCGGGGTGGGCCACCACGATCGCCTTGGGTTCGCGCCGCACGTCGCGGGCGTAGGCCGTCATGATCCGCGCGATCGGCTCGTTCGACGGCGACACCTGGAAGTAGCGCAGCGGGGCCGCCGGTCCCTCCACCATCGCGCTGCCCGTCACGGAGCTGCCGACCACCAGGATCTTCCCGTCGCTGAGCTCCGTCACGGCGGCGAGGGAGGCCGGGCGGCTCTGGGTGACGCCGACCACGGCGGAGACGCGGTCGCGCCCGGCCCGGTCGAGGATCGCCCTGGTGACCTCCGGCCCGTGGCCGAAGGCGTCGCCCGGGTTGGCGAGGAGGATCCGCAGCGCCATGTGGCGCGCGCCGGGGCGGGCGTTGAGCTCGGCCACCGCGAGCAGCGCCCCGCGCAGGCTCTGGACTCCGTTCAGCGTGGTGTTCCCCGAACCGTCGCGGACCGTGACCGGGGCGTAGAAGACCACGGCGCGGTGGGGCTTGCCCGGGTCCACGGCCCGGTTGACGGACGCCGCCACCGCCTCCAGCTCACGCAGCCGGTCACCCCCGGCGCCGGGCGGGGCCAGGCTGCACTCGATGCCGTCGGTGACCCCGACGATCTCGCCGCCCGCGACCGGACGGCACGGGCGCGGGCCCCGCGGGACCACGGTCACCAGCGCCGCGACCGTCGCCACCGCGATCCAGGGGGCGAGCGACCAGACGTAGTCGCGGCGGGCGGCCTTCCGGGCGGGCACCCGGAGGCTGGTGGCGATCCACCGCTCGGCCGCGCCGTCGTCGGCCTCCCCGGACAGCGGGGCGACGTACACGGCCGACTCCCGCTGGACCGAGCCCGCGTAGAGCGCCTCGACCCGGTCGGCGACGTGGCCGGGGCCGAGCCGGACCGCGACCGACGGCTCCTCGGCCGCGAGCGCGCCCAGCACCAGCACCGCGGACGGCTCGCCCGCGCCGACGAGGCGCGCGTAGTCGTCGAGGAACTGCTTGCACGGCGAGCCCGTGCCGCCGACGGCGTCGAGCAGCACGACGAACGACCACCGGCGGCGCCTCCGGTACACCCACAGCCGGGAGGGCCGGGCGGCCCGGTCGAGATCGCGCAGCAGCGCCGTCACCAGCACCTGCTGCACGGCCGCCTCGGCGGTCTCGGCCCCCCGCTCGGTGATCGCCGTCGCGACGTCGAGGAGCCGCCGGTCCTGTCTCCCCAGCATCCCGCCGACCCAGCGCAGCGACCGGTTCCGGGCCAGCCAGACGCCGTAGACCCAGCGGGGGAACGTCTCGGCCAGCACCAGGACGACCCCCGACAGGAAACCGACGAACGGCAGCTCGCCGGTCCTGGTGGCGACGGCGAGCGCCGTCCTCAGCCGGCGGCGGCGCTCCAGCAGCTTCGCGTAGAGCTCGTCCCGGACGATCGCGCGCCGGTCGCGCTGGCCGGGCCGGGCCTTGTCCAGCGACACCACGTCCTGGCACGTCTCCAGCAGGGGCAGCCGCAGCGTGCCCGCGCCCTCGGGCATCGAGTTCCGCAGCTTCTCGGCGATGACGGAGACCAGGCCGACCCTCGGCTCGGCGTCGGCGTCGCCCACGTGGGCGTGCGGCACGACCCGGCCGCCCATCGCCGTGGCGAGCTCGCCGATCAGCCGTCCGGCCGCCGGGCCGTCGAGCAGCACGGCGGGCCGGTCGCTGGGCCGGGTGGCGATGGCGGCGGTGAACTGGGCGAGCAGGTAGTGGACCCCGCGTGGGAGCGGGGCGTGGGGGCGGCCGGGCACGGGGGAGTCCCCTCGGGTCGGAGGCGTCACTGATTGGGGTGTGGTGAATACGGAGGGTATCGGCCGTCCCAACCTCGATGTCATGGGATTTCCGTATCTCCGGTAACGGTTCGGCGACGGTCCGTGATCGCTTTTCGATGTGAAGCCGCTGTGTCACGATCGAGGCGGCACGACTCGTATTTCGAAATCGGCGGCGGGGTGCCCGTGCACGAGACGCGTGACCTACTCGACCCGGAGACCAAGAGCGACAGCGTCCTCCAGGTCATCAGGGCCCTGATGTGCCGCTCCGGCCTGCGGACCGAGCTCGCGCGCCGCACCGGCCTGTCGATCGCGTCGGTCAGCACGGCGGTGAAGACCCTCCTGAGAGACGGCGTCGCCCAGGGCGGCAAGAAGGAACCGGTGGTCCTGCTGCCCGCGGCCGGGGTTGCCGTCGGGATACAGATCGGCACCCGCCGCGCGACGGTCTCCGCCCGGTTGCCTCACTGGCGCAGCGACCAGGCGCGGGTGAGCCGCCTCGATCTGGGCCTGCGCGACGGCGCGGGCTGGCTCGACGCGGCGGCGGACGCCGTCGCCGACCTCGTCGGCTCGATCGGCCGGGGGCCGGGCGACATCGCGACCATGGGCCTGGCGGTTCCGTGGGCGGTCGACCCGCGCGACCTGTCCCCCTCGCCGCCCGCGCCGTGGTTCGCCGCCCCCGACCTGCACCGGCACCTGGAGGCGCGATTCGGCCAGGTCAAGGTGGCCGTCGACACGGACGCCCGGCTGGGGGCCCTGCACGAGCAGACCTACCACCACCCGTACGAGACCCTGCTCTACGTCGAGGCCGCCGAGCACGTCCTCGGCGGGCTGGTCGTCGGGCCGAGGATGCTGCGCGGGGCCCTCGGCCGGGCCGGGGGCGTCGGCCACCACCCGGTCGAGCCGGGCGGTCTCGACTGCTGGTGTGGCGAGAGAGGCTGTTTGGAACGTTACATCAGCGTTCCCGCGGTGCTGGAGGGGATGTACGTCAGCGCCCGGGGCCGGGGAGAGGAGCCGCCCGCCTCCATCGGCGACCTCGTCGACCGGGCCGGCGGAGGGGACCCCGACTGCCTCTGGGCCCTCACCGTCGCCGCGAAGAGGCTGGTCCGCGCCCTGCGCGCGAGCTCGACGACCCTGGAGACGCAGGCCGTCGTCATCGGCGGCCCGCTCGCCCCGGGCCTGCGCCTGGTCGCCGGGACCTGCGAGGACGAACTCCGGCGCTCGACCTGGACGAGGCACCTGACGGTCCGGTTCGCCGAACGGGACGCCGCCGCCCACGGCGCCCTGATTCTCGGGCTCATCGGCCATCTCCGCTGAGTGTCGGTAGCATCACTCTGGTCTCATCCGTATCCCACTTCACAGGCACAGGTGGTCATTCATGTCAGCAGAAGGGCCCGAACTGCCGACGCCGGAGCCCGACTATGAGCCGCCTGCCCTCATCCGCCTCGGCCGGGTCACCGATCTCTTCGGCGGCAACTCCTCCAGCGGCAACGCCGACGCCAACTCCGACTACTACTGGTGACTTCGGCCTGCTGATCCGGACCGTCGCGGGCCGCCTCGACGGCGGCGCGCACCTCCCCGGAGAGCCGGTATGGCCCGGCTCCGACGCGGTCAGGGTCTACGGATCGCCGCCGCCCGCCCTGTTCAGAGCCGTCGACCGGGGACCGGAGAAGGTGCTCCTCCTCGGCCATGTCCTGGCCACCGAACGGGAACTGCGGACCGCCCCGGTGCGGGACCTGCCCGGCGCCTGCTCCTGCGTGACCGTCACCGCCGACCGGGTCGAGGTCCGCTCCGACCGCGCGGGCCAGTTCCCCCTGTTCTTCTCCGTACGCGGCGAGGAGACCCTCGTCGCCCACCACGCCACCCTCCTGGCCGCGCTCCACTCCCGGCCCCCCGACCCCGTGGCGGCGGCCGTCCAGATCGCCTGCCCCCACGTGCTCCCGCTCACGATCGGCCGCTCCTACTTCACCGGCGTCGGGGTGCACGAGCCCCCGCCTCCCGCCGAGGGCCGTCCGGTGCGGGAGGTGCTCGTCGAGGCGGTGCGCGGGCGCGGAGCCGGGGTGACCTCCGACTTCAGCGGGGGGATCGACTCGACCTCGCTGGCCTTCCTCGCCGCCGCCCGCGGGCCGGTGGAGGCGGTCGTCTACCACCATCCCGGCGTGCCGACTGCCGACCTGGCGGAGGCCCGCCGGGCCGCCCGGCTGAGCGACCGGATCAGCCTCGACGTGGTGACCGGGGACCGCCGGACGCTGCCCTACCAGGGCCTCGCCGAAGACCCGGAGTTGCGGCTCGACTGGCCCGCGTCCGGCCTGCTCGCCCGGCGGCGGGCGGCGCTGCGGCTCGACTGGGCCCGCGCGAAGGGCTCGCCCGCCCACCTGACCGGAGAGGGCGCCGACGCGCTGTTCCAGCCGCCGCCCTCCTCCCTCGCCGACCTGTTCAGACGCGGTGACCTGCGGAACTGGGCCGGGCACAGCGCCCGGCTGGGGCGGATGCGGCAGGCCTCGGCGCTCGACCTGGCGGCGCGGGCGGCCCGGCTCGCGGTGACCTCCCACGGCCGGGCGCTGCGCGGGCTGAGCCGGTTCCTCGCCCGTCCGGTCGCCGCCCCGTCCCGGCCGGGGGAGGCGGTCGGCTGGTGGAGCGTGTCCGGTGAGGCCGCGGGCTGGCTGACCGCGCCGACCCGGGCCGCGCTCGCCGACCTCGCCGCCGACCGGGAGACGGCCCGGCGGATGCCCGAGGGCATCACGCCCGCCCGCCACGCCAGGCTCGTGGCGGTCCGCTCGGCCGCCGCCGCCCAGCGGTTCCTCCGCACGCTCGGCGACCGGCTCGGCGTCGCGGTGCACGCCCCCTACCTGGACGACGCGGTGGTCGGCGCGGTCCTCGCCGGTCCGCAGCCGCGCCCCGACCCGGCCCGCGCCAAGCCCCAGTTGGCCGGCGCGCTGGCCGGGCTGGTCCCGGCCGACGTGCTGACCCGCCGCACCAAGGGCGCCTACCAGGCGGAGGAGTACGCGGGGGCCCGCGCCGCCCGGCCGGAGATCGCCGCGCTGCTGCGCGACTCGCGGCTCGCCGACCTGGGCGTGATCGACCCGGCCGCCGTCACGGCGACGCTGACCCGGCTCAACGCGGGGGCGCAGGTCCCCTTGAGCGCCCTCGGCAGGCTCGTCGCCCTTGAGGTGTGGCTGCGGCGATGATCTACCACCTGCTCGACGACGAGCGGGGCCTCGTGCTCGTCGACGTCCGCTCCGGTGAGTGCCACGTCCTCAACCCGCCCGGCCTGATGACCTGGAGCGTCCTCAGCACCGGCGGCAGCCGCGACGACGCGGTCACCGCGCTGGCCTCCCGCTATCCGGCCGTCCCCGGCGACCGGCTGCGCGCCGACGTCGACACCCTGCTGAACGACCTGCGGCAGGCGGGCCTGGTCCCCGGCGGCGTCGGGCCCGCCTCATCTCACGGTCCCGGACCGGTGGCCGTGCCGATGGCGGCCGAAGCGCCGTGCCGTCCCGGGGTGAAGGCCGCGGGCTTCCTCGTGGTGGCCGCGCTCCTGCTGCTGCTCCCGTTCAAGGTCGCCCACCGGGTCGCCTCGGTCGCGGGCCGGGGGCGCAGGCCGCTCGACCCGATGCGGGCCCGGCGCATGGTGGCCGAGGTGAGCCGGGCCGCCGGGTGGTTCCCCGGCCGCGCGGCCTGCCTCCAGATCTCCCTGGCCACGGTGCTGTGGGCGGGTTTCCTGGGCCGCCGGGCCGACTGGTGTTTCGGGGTGCTGCCCGATCCGTATACCTTCCACGCCTGGATCGAGGCCGACGGCGAGCGCGTCACCACCGGCGACGAACCGTCCTACCACCGGCTGTGGCCCTTGCCGTAGTCGATGGGCAGGGCCTGGAGGCGTTCCACCGGGATCTCCGACAGGACGAGGTACTTCTCCGGGCCGTCCGGCGAGATGATGTCCGTCGGGTCGAACAGCTTGAAGTAGGGGTCCACGCCGCCGTTGCGGGCCATGTACGGACGCGGGTCCTCGGCGTACGTCACCAGCGCGCCGCCCTTGTCGGTCATGATCAGGCCGTACTCCTGCATCGCGCGGGCGATGGTCCGGGCCGCCGGTGAGGTGAGGGTGGAGACGTCGAAGGCCGGGTCGAGCCGGAAGCGCTGGCCCTCGCACGGGATGTCGGCCCCCTCGACGAAACCGTCGTTGCGGGAGGCGGGCCAGCTGTTGCAGTTCGCCCGGGTGCGGACGGTCACGATGTTGAGCGCGTGGTCGATGCGGCCCCGCTGGAGCTCCTCGATGCGGATGGTGAAGGCCCCGAAGGGCAGGCCCGTGGCCGTCGCGCCCAGCGGGTTGTCGAAGATGCCGGGATTGCGCGAGTAGTTCTCGATCTTGCCGCCCCAGCAGGCCGACCAGTTCCCCTGCGCGTCCTTCTCGGCGCGCCAGAAGTCCCAGTAGGTGTCGGTCGACGGCTGGTAGATGGCCACCGACGCGTCGGTGCCCTTGGAGACGATCAGGTCCGGGGGCGTCGGCACCGAGCGCAGCGAATCGGCGATGACCGGGGCCAGGTGGGGGAGGCCGAGGCAGTCGGAGAAGCGCCACCGCTGGCGCGGGGTGTGCCGGCCGACGGTGTAGATGGGCGCCGAGTACTCGTCGGTGTTGATGGCCCAGCTGCCATAGTTCTGCTCCTTGTCGAGCTTGATGTTGTCCACGATGGCCTGGGAGTTGGGGGCCAGCGGCACGTCGCGGGGCAGCTTCTGGTTCCACGGGCCCCACTTCGCGAAGCCGTTGGTCGGCCGGGGGTGGGCCTCGGCGGAGACCGGGGTCAGGATCAGCACCGTCGTGGTGATCATGATGATCGCTTTGCGCAGCATGGCGCGAGGGTAGGCGGCGGGGCCGTCCCCGGGCTTCAGGGTCAGACCCCAGGGATCGCGGGCCCCGACCCCAGCTCCCGCAGCTCCCGCCGCGAGGCGATGTCGAGCCGCCGGAACACGTGGCCGAGATGGAACTCGACCGTCTTCACGCTGACGAACAGCCGCTGGGCGATCTCCCGGTTCGTCAGGCCGTCGCAGGCCAGGTCGGCGACCGCGCGCTCGGCCGGGGTGAGGTCGTCGAAGGGGCGCTCGGGTCCGTCGACGGCCAGGCCCGCGCCACGCGCCAGGTCCTGGTAGGCGCGGGCGCCGATCCTCTCGAACTCCCGGTACGCCCCCCGCAACGCCCGCTCGGCCGCCTTCGTCCGCCCCCGGAGCAGCTGGCAGCGGCCCACGAGGAGGTCGATGACCGCCCGCTCCAGCGGGAACGGGGCGGCGTGGACGCGGGCCTGGGCGAAACAGGCGAGCGCCTGCTCGTGGTCGCCGTGGGCCATCGCGATGCGTCCCCGGGCCCGGAACAGGCCCAGGCCCTCGGGGAACTTCAGGTCGTCGCTGGGCTGGCCCAGCTGGGCGAGGGCCTCCTCGCGGACCGGCCCGAGCAGGTGGGTGCCGGGTTCCCCGGCGGGATAGATCCCGGCCAGCTCGCCGGAGGCCTGGAGCGCCCAGGAGGGGTCGTCGCGGGCGCGGGCGATGGCGATGGCCGCGGCGGCGGCGTACACGCGGGCGGCGGGGATGCCGGTGGCCCTCGCCCAGCGGGCCGACTCCTCGGCGTGGGCGCCCGCGCGGACCCATTCGCCCATCGCGGCCAGCGGGTAGGCGGCCTGGGCGTGCAGCATGGCGTAGTCCCAGATCCGGCCGTTGTCCTGGGCGTCGGCGACGGCGAGTTCGCTGTGCAGCACCGCCTCGGCCAGCTCCCCGCGCCGGTAGAGGGCCTCGCCGAGGAAGCCGAGGGCCTGGCCGACCCGCAGCGGCTCGCCGCCGGCCGCGCGCTGGACGGCCAGCCGCAGGTCGGCGCAGGCGCCGTCGAGGTCGTCGCGCCAGAGGCGGATCATGCCGCGCGCCACCAGGCCGTCGAGCCCGGCCGGGGCGCCGGGGGCGTCGGCGGAGGCCAGGAACTCCAGCGCCTCGGGGGCCCGCCCGGCGACGGCCAGGCCCAGCGCCCTGGCGAACCAGGCGAAGGCGGCCACCCAGGGTTCCCTGGCGCCGTCCACCGCCCGGCCGCCGAAGGTGATCATGTCGTCGTAGGAGACGGTGATCACGCCGATGATGGCGAGCTGGGTGCTGATCCGGGCGTCGAGGTCGTCCGGGCCCTCCTCGGCGGCGGCCAGCGCGTCGAGGAGCACGGTCCGCGCCTCGGCCACCTGGCCCATGAGGAGGGTCTGGTAGCCGTGGACGTAACGGGCCCATCTGCCGGGGTCGGCGGCCAGCCAGTCGCGCAGGGGCAGCGTCCGGGCCAGGTCGCCGGCCACGAGCATCGCCTCCAGCGCGACCAGCCGGAACCGCCGGTCCCGCGTCAGCGGCAGCGACCCGGCCAGCAGCACGGCCGCCTCCTGGGTGCGGGAGTCGCCCTGCAACCGGGCCGCCTCCAGGGCGATCTCGGCCGCGAGGGCCTCGTCGGGCGGGTCGGCGGCGGCGATCCGGTGCCGCAGCGAGGAGTGCCGGGCGTGCAGCGACTTCCGCCGGGCGGCGGGGATGTCGTGGTAGACGACGCCGCGCACCAGGGCGCTGGTGAACTCGAGCCCCTGCCCGGTCCGCCGCACCAGCCCGGTGGCGACCGCCTCGGCGCAGTCGGCGGGGAAGCGGCGCCCGAGCACCGCGCCGTCCTCCAGCAGCGTCCTGACCTCGGGGGAGCACTCCCGCAGCCGTTCGCGCACGGCCGTCGCGAACGAGCGGGGGGCGGGCAGCGGCCCCGAGCCGTAGGCGAGGGTGTGCGGGTCGAGTTCGTCGAGCAGGTGGCGGGCGTGCAGGGGATGGCCGCCGGTGTGGTCGTGCAGCCGGGCGGCCCCGGCGGCCGACAGCTCCGGATGCCCGGTGAGCGCGGCCAGCCGGATCAGGTCCTCGGGCGGCAGCCCCGTCAGCACGACGCGGTCGCCGAGCAGCCGCCGCCAGGCGTCGCCCAGGGCGTCGAGGTCGCCGATGACGACGACGAGCACGTCCGGCCGCCGGCGGATCGCCAGCCGCAGCGCGGTGAGCTGGTCGCGGTCGGCCCAGTGGGCGTCGTCGACCACCACCACGCAGTCGTGGAAGACTGGTTCGGGGCCCTCCCAGGCGAGCTCCGGTTCGTGTTCGTCGGCGGCGGCCCAGAAGACGGGCCGCTCCTGCGCCGCGGCGAACCGGCGGGCCAGCGCCGTCTTGCCGACGCCCGGTTCGCCGTCGATCCCGACCACGTGGGCCTTCGTGGCCGCCAGCCAGGCGAGTTCCGCCTCACGCCCGACGAAGATCTCCCGCATTCCGGCTATTCAACGGCGTCGGGGGCGGATCGCCCAATCTCGGCGGTGGCCGTACGGAGAAGGGGCTAGTACCGGGTGAACGTTTCACGGAGGCTCCCGGCCGCGCCGGGCCGGGAGCTGTCGGTCAGGGCAGTTCGAAGTTCTCGGTCAGGGCCGCGCCTCGGTGGGGCTTGTAGAGGTCGTAGCCGCGCGGGTTGCACTGGAGGCCGCCGTTGATGCAGTGGCGGACCAGGGCGGCCAGGATGGCCGGGTCGTCCCAGGCGTTGAAGAAGTCGTAGTGCCACGAGTAGCCGCGGCCGCTCGACAGCCTGGCGTTCGACAGGTCTCCGCTCGCCGGGAAGGCGATCTTGAATTCGAGCATCGGGACCGCCACCGGGTGGGACGACGGGCAGTAGCCGCCGACCGGGTAGGCCATGTGGCTCTTGTGGTTGGCGCTGTCGAGGTTCACCCCATCCCAGCAGCTCGGGGCCTGGTAGCGGACGTTGACCTGGCTGCCCGCCGGGCAGTTGGCCGGGATGTCCCACTGGAAGGACAGGTTGCCGCACTCGAAGCCCTCGACCCGGCCGGGGGAGTCGCGGAACTCGGCGAGCGTGGCGGTCGGGCTGCCGACGACGAAGCGCAGGCCCTGCGGGAAGGGCACCACGCGCCAGTACTCGTGGATGCCGGACTTGTAGTAGATGACCTGGTGGCCGGTCGGGGCGATCAGCTGGTCGCCCTTGTAGAAGCTGGGGAACCAGTAAGCCGACTTGTCATGCGGGTTGGTGCACGACGTCGAGCCGTTGAGCAGCGACGACGAGGTGCTGGCCGCGTTCGTCGTGGTGTTGCCGACGAAGGTGTGCATGTGCGAGGCGCCCGGCAGGTTCGGGTAGACGATCGGGTCGTCCGGGCGGTGCTGGGTGAGTGAGCAGTTGGCCTGGAACTCGCGGTGGGTGACCGGGTCGGTGAACGTCGGGCTCGGGACCGGCTGCTGGCCGGAGCCGCCCGTGCCGTAGACCTTGAACTCCCACAGCGAGTAGCCGTAGCCGGTGCCGCGCTGGGTGCCGTAGAGGCGGACGTACCGCCCCGAGCCGGTCACGTTGAGCGTCTGGGTGCCGCCCGCGCCGGTGGTGGTGGAGTAGACGTCCGTGTACGGCCCGCCTGCTGCGGCGGAGGTCTGGATCTTGAAGGACTTCCCGTAGGCGCCCTCCCACTGGAGCACGACCTGGGAGATCGTGGCACTGCCGCCCAGGTCGACCTGGATCCACTGGGGGTCGCTGAAGGAGCTGGCCCAGCGGGTGCCGGTGTTGCCGTCGAAGGCGGCCCCGGCGGCGTAGCCGTCGCCCTCGTTCGACGAGGCGGTGGCGGGGCGGTTCTGGGAGATGAGGGCGTCGGCCGCCATCGCGGGCGCGATGACGGCCAGCCCGGCCGCGATCGTCGCCACGAGGGTGGCGACGATCAGGCTCAGGCGTATTCGTGGATGCACGGCGTCTCCTCGGACAAGAAGGGGGGTGATGGAGAGCGCTCTCCAAAGGAGAGTGGGCCGTGTCATCTCACCTTGTCAAGACCACGCCGGAAACATGCAGTTCACACAGGTTCCCCCCACACCATGTCGACCTGGTGCTCGATGGTGACGTAGCCGGCCTTGGCGAAGGCGCGGGCCATCGGGACGTTGGTGACGTCGGTGCTGGCGCGGATCCTGGGAACGTCCTCTGCCGCCAGGACCCGGGTGCCCTCGGCGAGGAGCTCGCCGACCAGCCCCCTGCCGCGGTGCTCCGGCACGAGGCCGATGTAGGCGATGATCGGGTTGTAGGCGTTCCTGGCCGGGATGACGAACCCGGCCGGCTCGCCGTCGGCGATCACGACCCGCCACCACTCGCGGGGCGAACGGTAGAGGGCCAGTTCCCCGTCGTACTGCGCCTCGGCCTGCTCGCGCGGGGTCATGGTCTTCAGTTCCGCCTGGGTGTGGGCGTCGAGGCTGGCCTCGGTGACCCTGGTCATCAGGCCGACCAGCTCCTCGCGGTCCCGTGGCTCGCGGAACTCCAGGGTGGTGGCGGCGACGGGCGTGCCGGGACGCCATTCGAGGCGGAGGCGTTCGACCAGCGGCCGGGCCCCCGCCTTCTCCAGGGTCTCCAGCCACGTCGTGTCACGGTCGCGCCAGTCGGGCGGCACGAACCGCAGGAACGGCGGCGGGGTGCCCTCGACGACCTGCGGGAACGCGTGTTCCAGCAGCGCCAGGCCGTCTTCGGGAGTGGCGAGGTCGAAGACGTCCATGAGCAGGGGCTTCTCGGTGGCGTCGCGGCGCCACCAGGCGAGGCGGGCGACGGGTTCGCCGTCGCGGAGGGCGATCCACATCCAGTCGAGCCGGCGGCGGCCCGCTTGGAGGTCGGCGTCGAACTCCGCGTTCAGCGGCGAGGGGAAACGACGGAACAGGTCGAGCTCGTGACGGCCTTCGAGCGGCCGGATCTCACGCATGGGCTTCCTTCACGGAAGTGCCCGGTCACACCACGCCCTGTCGGGAGGAAACGGGCACAAAGATTGCGAACATGATTGTTTCCTCCTTTCTGTGTTGACCCCTAGAAATATCGGTCACGAGGGTGGGGACGCAACGCATTTAAGCCGCAGATCGACCACCGACCGTCCGGCGTGCACGACGAACTCCCCTTCCTCCGTACGCCACCCGTCCCCCTCCCAGTGCTGGAAGGCCCTCGGGGGGAGCGCGACGGCCACCTCCACCGCCTCTCCGGGCTCGGCCCGCGCGACCCCGAACCCGGCCAGCCACCGGGCCGGCCGCCCGATCCCCGAACCCGGCTTGGAGAGGTAGACCTGCACGACCTCCCGCCCCGGCCGCTCGCCGGTGTTCCGCACCCTGACCCTGACGTGGTCGCCGTCGGCGGCGAGGTCCTCGTAGGACCACGTCGTGTAGCCCAGGCCGTGGCCGAACCAGTAGCTCGGGGACCGGTCGGCGGTCAGCCAGCCGCGGTGGCCGACGTCCAGCCCCTCGGCGTAGACGACCCGCCCGTCCACCGGCGCGGCCGGGACCAGCGGGACGTCGCTCCAGGTCGTCGGCAGCCTGCCCCCCGGCTCCCGCCGCCCGGTGAGCACGTCGGCGACCCCGTGGCCCCCCTGCTGGCCGGGGAACCAGCACAGCAGCAGCGCGGCGGCCTCGTCCCGCCACGGCATCGCGACCGGCCCGCCCGAGTTCACCACGACCACGGTCCTGCGCACGGCGGCCACGGCCTTCACCAGGTCGTCCTGCCGCCCGGACAGGGCGAGCGAGGTCCGGTCGCAGGCCTCGCTCTCGATCTCCTCGGTGGTCCCCACGACGACGATCGCGACGTCGGCGTCCCGGGCGGCGTCGACGGCCTCCCGGATGGCGTCGTCGTCGTCCACCGCCGGGGGGTCGGCGGCCAGCACGCAGGCGCGCCCGGTGTGCGGCTCGATCGCCCGCGTGCCGGTGACCAGGACCTCCACGCCCTCCTCCAGCCACACGGAGGCGTGCCGGAACGGCGGTTTCAGGTGGACGGTGGCCGGGTCGTCGCTGTCGCACGGGACGTCCGCGTCGAGGACCCGCCGCCCGTCGACGGACAGGGTCAGCCGCCCCCACCCGGCGACGGACAGCCGCCAGTGTCCCGAGATCTCGGGACGGAGGAAGGAGCTGACCTCGACGGTCCGGGTGCCCTCGACGACCGACGGCTCCGGCAGCCACCCGGTCCGCCGGTCCTCGACCGACAGTTCCTCGCCGTCGTCGCCCAGCATCCGCACCCACACGTCGCCGACCGGGGTCGGCCCGGCCTGGATGTCGACCCCGGGGGCGTAGACCAGGTCCGGCACGACCTTCCGCAGCCCGTCGAGGATCGAGACGACCCCGGAGGGATAGACGCCGCCGCTCCCGCCGCCCTGGATCCGGGTCCGCGCCGCGTGGGCCCCGATGACCGCGACCCGGGGCGTGGCCAGCGGCAGCAGCCCGTCGTCGTTCTTGAGCAGCACACACGAGTCGGCCACCGCCCGCCGCAGCAGCGCGAGTTCCGCCGGATCTCCGGCCGGTGGGTTGGGAATCTCCGGCCCGGTGACCTCCGGAGAGAACCCGCCCCGGGCCCGCTGCACTCGCTCGGCGAGAGGCATCGAGGTCCCGTTGGCTTGGCTGAGCGGTAGCGGCGCTGGCGCGTCCCACGGCGCACCGCCTTCCGTCTGCGCCGCTGATCCGGGGGAGGGTTCGAATGTCGCGTCGTTCCGGGTCGAGCGCGCCGCCCGCGAACCGGTTCGTGCCTGCGTGTCGGCGCGGTGGACGCGTTCGGCCAGCAGCCTCAGGCGGGCGATCTTGTCGTGGACGGCCGCCTCGGGGACCGTCCCGTTGCGGAGGGCCTCGCGGAGCGGGTCGCCCCAGAAGTCGTTGGGCCCCGGCATCGCGAGGTCCTGGCCGGACCGGGCCGAGGCCTCCGTCGAGCGGACGCCGCCCCAGTCCGACACCACCACCCCGTCGAAGCCCCATTCGGTCTTCAGCGGGTCGCGCAGCAGCGCGTTCTCCGCCATCAGAGCCCCGTTGACCTGGTTGTACGCCGACATCACCACCCACACGCCGGCCGCCACCGCCGCCTCGAACGGCGCGAGATACACCTCCCGCAGGACCCGGGGGCCGATGACCGAGTCGTAGCTCATCCGCTCGGTCTCGGCCTCGTTGCCCACGTAGTGCTTGGCGGTCGCCGCGACCCCCCGCGACTGCACCCCGGCGATGTAGGAGGCCCCGATCAGCGCGGTCAGCAGCGGATCCTCGGAGAAGCACTCGAAGTGCCGCCCCCCGAGCGCCGACCGGTGCAGGTTGAGGTTGGGGGCCAGCAGCACGTCGACCCCCTTGCGGCGGGCCTCCGCGCCGAGGAGGGCGCCGAGGTCGCGGACGAGGCCGGGGTCCCAGGTCGCCGCCAGGGCGGTCGGCGAGGGCAGGACGAGCGAGGTGCGCCGCTCGTCCCAGCCGGGGCCGCGCACCCCGACCGGGCCGTCGGACATGACGAGCTCGGGCAGCCCGAGCAGCGGTTCCGCGGCGGTCCGCCACACCGACGACCCGGACAGCAGCCGGACAAGGTCCACAGATCCCCCCGAGGCTAGGTTTGGAGAGCGCTCTCCATTGAAGGGATCCGGGACCTCCCCTGTCAATCCACCAGCGTCAATCCACCAGCCGCGCGGCCTCCTCCTCGCTCATCCCGTCGAGCTCCTCCGTCAGCAGGTCCTCGATGGTCCTGGCCAGCTCCTCGACCGTCCGGCGGAGGAACAGGTAACGGATCGGCACGTCGAGATCGATGATCGCCCGGATGCGCGCCGCCACCCGTACCGCGATCAGGGAGTGGCCCCCGACGGCGAAGAAGTCGTCGAGCGCGCCGACCCGGTCGAGCCCGAGGACCTCCTGCCAGATGTCGGCCACCAGGCGTTCGGCGTCGGTGCGCGGCTCGACGAACTCGGCCGCGCTCTCGGCCACCGGGTCGGGCAGCGCCTTGCGGTCGACCTTGCCGCTGATGGTCATCGGCATCGCGGCCAGGCGGGTCCAGAGCGCCGGCATCATGTACGCCGGAAGGATCTTCTCCAGGTGGTCGCGCAGGTCGCCGAGGTCGGCGTCGCCGACGATGTAGCCGACGAGGATGTCGCCCCGCGCGGTCACCGCCGCCTGGTCGACCCCCGGGCAGGTGAGGATCGCCGCCTCGACCTCGCCCGGCTCGACCCGGAACCCGCGGACCTTGACCTGGTTGTCCATCCGCCCGAGGAACTCCAGGTTCCCGTCGAAGCCCCACCGGGCCCGGTCGCCGGTCCGGTAGACCCGCTCGCCCTCGAACTCGACGAACCGCTCGGCGGTCAGCTCCGGGCGGCCGTGGTAGCCGTCGGCCACCCCGGCCCCGCCGATCAGCAGCTCCCCGGCCACGAACGTCGGCGCGACCCCGCCCGCCCGGTCGGCCACGTAGCAGGTGGTGTTGGCGATCGGCCGCCCGATCCTGGGCTCCCCGCCGCCGGGCGGGACCTCCCAGGTCGTCGACCAGATGGTGGTCTCCGTGGGGCCGTACACGTTGACCAGGCGGCCGAGCCGGGGCCGCAGCTCGCGCGACAGTTCCTCGGGCAGCGCCTCGCCGCCGACCAGCCCGGTGATCCCGGGGTCGGTGAACCCGGCCTCGATGAGCACCCGCCAGCCGGACGGCGTCGACTGGATGTGGGTGATCCCGGCGTCGCCGATGAGCTTGATCTGGGCCGCGCCGTCGACCGCGACGTCGCGTCCGGCGATGACGGCCCGGCCCCCGCCGATGAGCGGCAGGTAGAGCTCCAGCGCCGAGATGTCGAACGACACCGACGACAGCACCAGCCAGACCTGCCCGGGATCCGACCCGAGCAGGTCGGCCATCCCGGCCAGGAAGTTGGCCAGCGCCGAGTGGCGGATGACGACGCCCTTGGGCCGCCCGGTGGAGCCGGAGGTGTAGAGCGTGTACGCGTGGTCGTCCGGCCCCGGCGGGAACCCGCCCACCGGCTCGGCCCGCAGCGCCTCGGAGACCAGGACGACCTCGACCCCGGCGGGCAACCGCCCGGCCGGGCCCTCGTCGGCCAGCACCAGGACGGCCCCGGAGTCCTCCAGCATGTACTGGATGCGGGCCGGCGGGTTGTCGGGATCGATCGGCAGGTACGCCGCCCCCGACCGCATCACGCCCAGCAGCGCGGGCAGCACCCGCACCGACCGGTCGACGCAGACCGCGACCACCGAGCCGCGCCGGTCGCCGAGCCGCCCCGCGATCCGCGCGGCGGCCTCGTCGAGCTCCCGGTAGGTGAGCGACGTCTCGCCGTCGGAGAAGGCGACCGCGTCGGGGGTGCGGGCCACCTGGGCGGCGAACAGCCGGGGCAGCGGCACCGGGATCGGCCGCCCGGTGGCGTTCCAGGTGGCGACGAGCCGGTCCCGCTCGTCGGCGGTCATGAGGGGGAGCCGCGAGAGCGGCAGCGACGGGTCGTCGGCGATGCCGTCCAGCAGCACCAGGAAGCGTTCGAACAGGGCCTTCACGGTCGGCTCGTCGAACAGGTCGGTGTCGTAGCGGACCACGGTCACCAGGTCGCCGCTGTCGTCGCCGGCCCAGAAGACGTCGACCGCGACGTCGCAGCGCACCCACTTCCACCCGTGCGGGAACGGCGTCGCCGTCAGCCCGGAGAAGTGCTGCACGCGCTCCAGCTCGCCCGGGTGCAGGGTGAGCGTGGTCTGGTAGAACGGCGTGACGCTGAGGTCGCGGCCGATGTCGAGCTCCTCGACGAGCCGCTCGAACGGCACCCGCCGCCGCGACAGCGCCCCCAGCAGGGAGCCCATCGTGCCGCGCAGGAACTTCTGGAACGGCGGGTCGCCCGACAGGTCGCCGCGCAGCACCAGCATCCCCGACAGGCCCGCCACCAGCGCGTGGGCCTCCTCGGTGTCGCGCCCGCCGTCGGGCACGCCGACGGTCACGTCGTCCTGGCCCGAGTGCCGCGACAGCAGCACCTGGTAGGCCGCCAGCAGCAGCGCGAACAGGGTGCAGCGCGAGGTGCGGGCCACCTCGGAGAGCCGGGAGACCAGCGGCGCCGGGATCCGGAACGCCATCTCGTCGCCGTGCCCGATCCGTTCGGCCGGGCGGGGCCGGTCGGCGGGCAGCTCCAGGGTCGGCGGGTTCGCCAGGCGCTCCTGCCAGTACGCCAGCTCCTTCGGGTCGACCTCCGGGGTCTGCTCGGCGTGCTCCCGGGCGGTGATCTCCAGCGGGGCGGGTTCGCCGCCGCCGTAGAAGACCGCCAGGTCGTCCATGAGGACGTCCAGCGACCAGCCGTCGGCGATGATGTGGTGGACCACCAGCACCAGCACGTGCCGCTCGGGCGCGAGCCCGACCACCGACACCCGGAACGGCAGCTCCGAGACGAGGTCGAACGGCCGGTTGGTCCGCTCGGCGACCAGCCGCTCGGCCTCCTCGTCGGAGGAGGCCCGCAGCCACTCCACCTCGACCGGCGCGGCGGGTTCGACGACCAGCACCGGCCGCCCGTCGACGGCGGGGAAACGGGTCCGGAGCGTCTCGTGCCGCCGGGCCACCGAGGTGAGCGCCCCTTCGAGCGCGACCGGGTCGAGCGGCCCGGTCAGCAGCCGCACCCGGTGCAGGTTGAAGGCGGCGTCCTCGGGGTCGAACTGCTGGAGGAACCAGGCGCGTAACTGGGCCGGCGTCATGCCGTCTCTCCTGAACGCAGTCGGCGGGCGAGCGCCAGGCGCTCCGCCCGGGTGAGTAGATGTCGGGCCGAGTAGGGCGTGGTGCTCCCGGCCAGCCCCTCGATGGCCTCGGCCGCCGCCCCGAGCCCGCCGTCGGCGGGCACCTGGACGCGCGGCCCGGTCAGGGCGTCCTTCAGCAGCGCCGCCGCCTCCTCGGCGGACCACCGCTGCTCGGGCAGCCACGACCCGAGCCCGGCCGCCGCGACGCGGGCGCCGTTCTCGGCCCGGTCGAAGCCGTGGGCCAGGATGACCTGCGGGGTGCCCGAGGTGGCCGCCCGGATCAGGGTGCCGATCCCGCCGTGGTGCAGGATCGCCCCCACTCTCGGGACGACCTGCGGGAACGGCAGGCCGGGGAACCAGCGCATCCCGTCGGGCAGCGTCTGGGGCACCAGATCGCGGTGCCGCACGGCCAGCAGCGCGGGCCGTCCGACCGCCCGGCAGGCCTCGACCGCGACCTCGTAGAAGCGGTCGTGCAGCATCCGGCCGGTGCCGCCGGTGACCAGGACGGCGTCCCGGTCGAGCAGCTCCTCCGCCTCGGGCGGCAGGACCTGCTCACCCGAGGCGTCACCGAGCGGCGCGCCGGTCAGGCGGACCCGCTTGGGGGCGGGCGTCCCGGCCTGGTCGAACCACGACGGCCAGAGCGCCACGTCGAGGTGGGCGGAGGCGAACCAGGCCGCCCAGTCCTTGACGGGTGGCAGCCCGATCCCGGCCCGGATCCGGTCGAAGTGGTCGGTCATCGTCTGGGCGTACATGTGCGCGATGCCGCGTTCGGACATGTACTGGATCGGCGTCACCGCCACCCACGCCGCCGGGGCGTCGAGCGCCTCGGCCGCGAACAGGGTCGACACGGCGGTGGTGTGCCGCCCCACCAGGACGGTCTCGCCGGGAACGTATCGTTCCATCGTGTGCCGCGTCTCGAACGCGATCTGCTCGAACAGGCCGTTGGCCTCGTAGTACGCGCGCCAGCGCGGCAGCCCCGCCCCCAGCAGCGGGGGGGTGTCCGAGAGGTTCGCCTCGTACGCCTCCGCCGTGTCGATGGCGGTGAACGCCAGCCCCTCGCGCTCGGCCAGGTCGCGGAACGGCGCGTGGGAGAGCAGTTCGACCTCGTGGCCCCGGTCGCGCAGGGCCCGCCCGAGGGCCACGAACGGCAGCACGTCACCGTGGCTGCCGTGCGTGGACATGATCACTCGTGCCACGTGCGGTCTCCGGTGAGCGCCCGGATGTCCCCGGCCGGCAGGGCGTCGACCTCGGCGAGCAGCGCGTCGACGTCCTCGCCCTCCTCGTCGAGGATCTCCTGGATGGCCCGTGCCGCCCCGGACGCGGTCAGGTCGCCCGCGAACAGCACCTCGATCGGCAGCACGACGCCGAACTCGCTCTCCACCCGGGCCAGGAACTGCACCATCGCGAGCGACTGGCCGCCCATGTCGAAGAAGTCGTCGTCCGGGGACGTGACCGGAATACCGAGAATGTCGCTCCAGAGCCGCATGATCCGCTCTTCGTTCACTTTTCCTCCGTGCTGCGCGTTTTTGCATGAAGTGCTGCGAACCCGATGACATCGTCGGGGATGGCGTCCGGAACCTCCAGATCGAAATTCCACAACCGCCGCATCCGCGTGCCGACGACGACCGCGGCCGCCATGACCAGGGCGAAGAGGACGTACATGAGAGCGATCCCACGCCCTTCCCCGGTCCCGATGATCATGCCAACCGTAGAGGCCAGAGGCCCGTGATCCGCCATCAACGGTTCAAATAGCGCAGTCCCGTACGGGGCGATCAGCCCATAACCAATGGGCAGTGTCGAAAAGGCCACAAGCTGGTTCAGAGCGAAGACCCGGCCGTGGAATCGCTGCGGAACCTTGACCTGAATGATCGTGTTGTAGATCCCGTTCAGCACGGTCAATGAGGCGAACATCCCGAACACGCCGATCGCGATCACGACCAGGCTCTCCCTGGCCCCGATCACCAGCGCGAAGCACGACAGCGACAGCGTCGCGAGGAGCTGCCCCCGCAGCCGCAGCCGGCGCGGACCGCCCCAGAACGTCATCGCCAGCCCGCCGAGGAACACCCCGAGCCCGCCGAAGAACGTCACCCGGCCCACGTCGCCCAGCTCGGCGAAGCTGAGCACCAGCGGCGAGACCAGCAGGAACAGCGGCGACATGAAAAGGTTGACCACCGCGAAGAACAGCAGCATCCGCCGGATCCCCAGATGCCCCCACGTGTAGCGGAACCCCTCGGCCATCTCCTTGAGCACGGTCTCGCGCCGCCGCCACGCCATCGTCCGGGGGAACCGGATGACGGCCAGCACCGAGATCGCCACGACGTAGCTGACCACGTCGATCACCAGGATCCCGCCGAGCCCGACCACGGCCAGCAGACCCGCCGCGACCAGCGGCACCACCAGCTGGGCGACCCCGGTGGCCATCCCGACGACGCCGTTGGCGTGCCCGAGGAACCGTTTCGGCACGATCTGCGGGATCGCCGACGCGTAGGCGACCCGCTGGAAGGTGAGCGCGATCGAGAGCGTCACCAGGAGCGGGTAGACATGCCAGATCTGTATGGTTCCAGTCCAGACGAGCAGCCCCAGCGCGAGCTGACTGCTGCCCGCCGCGATGTCCGCGCCCATCAGCACCGCCCGCCGGCTGAACCGGTCGACGACGGCCCCCGCGAGGGGCGCGGCGAGCAGGCCCGGCAGCAGCCCGAGCACCGAGAACAGCGCGAAGTTGGCCAGTGAGCCGGTCTCCAGATAGATCCAGAGCGGGATGGCGAACTCGGTGAGCGCCGAACCGGTCATCGACACGAGCTGACCGGCGGCCAGCACCAGGAACCGCTTCATGCTGGGCGCGGGCCCGTCCGCGCCGGGCAGCCCGGCCGGCTGCCCGGGGGTGACCCGGGAGACCCCCTCGACCCACCACGTGTCCGACCCCTTGGCCCTCTGGAGGCTCGCCGAGTCCTCGACGTCCAGGTCCGGGTGGACGGTGGTGAGGATGGTGGCCAGCTCCTCGGCCCGGTATTTCACGAAGTAGTGCGCGGCCTCGTCCAGGACCACGCACGCGGTCACCTGGGACAGGCAGTGCCACTCGCGGTAGCGCTCCTGGTAGAACTCCACGACCGGGTCGCGCTCACCGGCCACCGCGATCACCGGCGCCGACAGCGGCGGCGCGCCTTCCTCGAAGAGCCGGGCGAAGTAGCGCTCGGCCTCCCGGGTGCCCCGCCGCCGGTTCTGGACGATCAGCTCCAGCTCCGCCTGCTCGAACTCGGCCACGTCCAGGCCCGCCGCGACCAGGCCGTTGATGCGGGACTGGTCGCTGCCGTGGTCCTCCAGCCACTCGCCGAACCGGGCGAACAGCCCCCGGGGCCGGGTGAACGGGAACACCCCGCCCAGGTAGATCGCCTCGGCCGGACGGCCCGCCGCCTCCAGCCTGCGGGCGATGGACGCGACCAGAGTGGTGCCCGCGCCGCAGTGGCCGTACAGGACGATCCGGCCCTCGACGGTGGCGAGGATCTCGGCGGCGGCCTCCTCGGCGACCTCCTCGAAGGGACGCGGCTCCTCGCCGAGCTCGTGGCCCGGGACGGCGATCGAGTGCAGCGCCCAGCCGGCCGGCATCGCGTCGGCCAGCGGCTTGTAGACGACCGCGCTGCCCCCGCCGTAGGGCGCGCAGACGAGCGAGGCGGTGACCGGGCGCGCCGGGGTGAGCCGGTGCAGCAGCCCGCCGGACCCCGCATCCGACCGGGCCAGGTCGCGCACGGTCGGATGGGTGAACAACTGCATCAGCGTGATCGGGTGCCCGGCCTTCCGCATCCGGGCCACGACCTGCATGGCCAGCAGCGAGTGGCCGCCCAGGTCGAAGAAGTCGTCGGTCACCCCGACCCGCTCCAGGCCCAGCACCGCCGCCCAGATCGCCGCGATCGTCTCCTCGGCCTCGGTCTCCGGCTCGGCCAGCCCGGTCTGCGGGGGCTCGTCGGCCGAGGGCAGCGCCGCGCGGTCGACCTTGCCGTGGGACTTGAGCGGCAGCGCATCGAGCCACACCCACCGCGCCGGGACCATGTAGTCGGGCAGCCGCTCCTTCACCCACGCCCGCACGTCGGCCGCCGGGACGTCGTCGCCCACCAGGTAGGCGACCAGCCGCTGGTCGCGCAGCTCCACCACCGCCTGCATGACGGAGGGATGCTCGGCGAGCACCGTCTCGACCTCGCTCAGCTCGACCCGGTAGCCCCGGATCTTGACCTGGAGGTCGCGCCGCCCGAGGAACTGGAGAACCCCGTCGGCGGTCCACCGGCCCAGGTCACCGGTCCGGTAGACGCGGGATCCGGGCGGCCCGAACGGGTCGGGCAGGAACTTCTCCGCCGTCAGGGCGGGCTTGCCCAGGTAGCCGCGGGCCAGCCGGTCGCCGCCGAGATAGATCTCCCCCGTCACCCCGGCCGGGACGGGCCGCATGTGCTCGTCGAGGACGTAGACCCGCGCGCCCGGCAGCGGCCGGCCGATCGGGACGGTCGTCTGACCGGTCTGGCCCGGCGGGACCTCGTAGGTGGTCACGCCCACGGTGGCCTCGGTGGGGCCGTAGTGGTTCACCACCCGGCAGTGCTGGGCCAGCTCGCCGGCCCAGCCGATCGCCGAGGCCTCGCCGCCCAGGATGAGCAGCTCCTTCGGGAGCTCCACGTCGAGGGCGGCCAGGTGGGAGGGGGTCATCTTCAGGTAGTCGGGGCGGACCGGCCACGGGTCGGTCGACTTCGGCGGGATCAGGTGCAGGGTGCCGCCCGTCATCAGCGACAGGTAGAAGACCGTCACGCCGAAGTCGAAGGCGAGCGACTGCGGCAGCGCGAAGACCTTGCCGTCCTCGATCCCGAACCGCTCCCGCACGCCCGACAGGTAGGTGAGCACCTCCCGGTGCTGCACCGCCACGCCCTTGGGACGGCCGGTCGTGCCGGAGGTGTAGATCACGTAGGCGAGGTCGCCGGGGGTCACCTCGCTGGTCACGGGCGTGTCCGGGCCGTCGACGAGGGGGGCGGTCCCGGTGGTGCCGCCGGGCAGCGCGCGCTCGGTGACCGAGACGCGGATCCCCGAGTCGGCGATCAGGTAGGCCAGCCGGTCGTCCGGCTGCTCCGGGTCGAGCGGCACGTAGGCGGCCCCGGCCTTCAGCACCCCGAGGAGCGCGACCGCCAGGCCGGTCGACTGGTCGAGGCAGACGGCCACGCGGTCGCCGGGGCGCACCCCCAGCGACTGGAGCCGGTGCGCCAGGCGGTTGGCCCGCGCGTCCAGTTCCCGGTACGTCAGCGCGTCGCCCCCGAGCACCACCGCCGTGGCGTCGGTGACCGGCAGCAGCTCGTGCAGCAGCCGGGCGGGCAGCGGCTCGGCCGGGGCCGCGACGCCGAGGGCCAGCACCCCGGCCTCGTCCGGGACCCAGTCGACCTCCGACAGCCGGGTCCCGGGCGCGGTGGCCAGGACGGCCGTCAGCGACTCCGTCAGCCGCGCGACGGTCTCCGGGTGGAACAGGTCGGGGTTGTAGATGACCAGGCCGTCGTCGTCCCACAGGTAGAAGGCCAGGTCGAAGCGGCTGACCGTCACCTCGGGGTGGAACGCGGAGACCTTCAGCCCGTGGTCACCCGGCGGCTGGTAGCCCTGGTGGGCCAGCAGAACCTGGAACACCGCCGAGCGGCTGACGTCGCGCTCGACCCGCAGCTCGCCGACCAGCTTGTCGAACGGCAGCTCCTGGTGGGCGTAGGCGTCGAGGCAGGAGTCGCGGACCCGGACGAGGTACTCGCCGAAGGTCGGGTCGCCCGACAGGTCGGCCCGCATCGCGAGCGTGTTGACGAACATGCCCGCCAGCGGTTCGAGCTCGGGGAGCGGACGCCCGCTGACCGGGGAGCCGACCGCGAAGTCGCGCTGGCCCGACCACTTGCCGAGGGTGATCTGGAGCGCGGCCAGCATCGCCATGTAGGGCGTCACGCCCTGGTCGGCGAACCTGTTGAGCAGAGCGGTGTCCACCCGGAACCGGTGGCCGCGCCCGGTGGTGGTCTGCTCGGCCGGGCGGGGGAGGTCGAGCGGCAGCTCCAGCGGCGGCACCCCGGCCAGCCGCTCCCTCCAGTAGGCGAGGTCGCCGGCGTGGTCGCGGGTGCGTTCCCACAGCGCGTAGTCGCCGTACTGGATCGGCAGCGGGTCGAGCGCCTCCCCGGCGTGCAGGGTCAGCAGCTCGCGGAGCAGGATCTCGCCCGACCAGCCGTCGGTGACCGCGTGGTGGGCGGCCATCAGGATGACGTGGTCGTCGGGGGCGAGCCGGACGAGCAGGACGCGGAGCAGGCCCCCGGCCGTCAGGTCGAAGGGGCGGTCCAGCGTGGCGGCCATCAGCTCGCGGGCGGCCGCCTCGCCGGCGGCCTCGGTGAACACGAACTCGGTCGCCGGGTCCTCGTCGACCACCACCTCGGGCAGCCCGTCGTCGGAGGCGAGGAAGCGCATGCGCAGGCTCTCGTGCCGCCGGGACACCTCGGTCACCGCGGCGGCGAAGGCGTGCTCGTCGAGGGCGCCGGTGAGACGGGCCGTGAAGGGGATCGTGTACGCCGTCGTCCCCGCCCGGTAGTGCTCCAGGAACCAGAGGCGCTCCTGCGCGTGGGAGAGGGGCGGGCTGACCTCGGGGGAGCGTGGAGCGATGGTCCCGGCGACGGCCCGGCGTTGCAGCCGTCGCGACAGAAGTGCCTGTTTGGCCGGGGAAAGACTGGTCAACAGATGACTCCGCATTCGTAGGGGCCCTGCTTCGGGGCAGATCCGCGACACGCATCACGACCGGCCTCCGGCCGTCCGCGTCCCGCGCTTTGCGGACAGCACGAATCCGCGCCCCCCGCGATGATTTGGGAGCGCTCCCACTACGCCCTTCAGCGAGGCTATGGACGCGTTTTCCGAGGGGTCAAGGAAACGGGCGAAATTTCATTACGTTTCATGACGCCGAGGTAACGGCCTGCAGTTTCGCGCCTGATTTCCGCCGCCCTCTTGACAGCCTCCCCACGGCCCGATCTTCGTCAGATTTGGTCTTACTGCAGGTCAAAGCGGTGGTTTCGGACTGGCGATTGGAGGATGGAGAGCGCTCTCCACCTGCGTTGACGTCCTTTCGCGACCCTTCCGGGTGTTTCCGCGAGGTTTCCCGGCGAGGGATTGGGCCCTTGACACCTGTCAGCCGCCCGCGCGAGTCTCTTGATTTGGAGAGCGCTCTCCAACTCGCATAGCCCCCTGACACCCCCCAAGGAGCGGCCGTGTACCGCTTAGGCCTGTTCATCGCCACCCTGGTCGCGCTCATCGCGTCCGGGCTGGCCGTCACCTCACCGGCGGCGGCCGCCGACCCGCCGATCTCGCAGGGCAGACCCGCGACCGCCTCCTCCTCGGAGGGCGGCGCCTTCGGCCCCGGCGCGGCCTTCGACGGCGACCCGGCCACCCGCTGGGCATCCGGCTTCAGCGACCCGCAGTGGATCCAGACCGACCTCGGCTCGACCCGGCAGATCAGCCAGGTCGTGCTCAACTGGGAGTCCGCCTACGGCCGCGCCTTCAGCATCCAGACCAGCGACAACGGCACGACCTGGACGAACGTCTACTCGACCACGACCGGCACGGGCGGCGTCCAGACGCTGAACGTCACCGGTTCGGGGCGGTACGTCCGCCTCTACGGCACCCAGCGCGGCACCGGCTACGGCTACTCGCTGTGGGAGTTCCAGATCTTCGGCCCCGGCGCCACCGACCCCGGGACCGGCGCCTGCGGCACCGCCAACGTCGCCCAGGGCAAGACCGCGACCGCGTCCAGCGTCGAGAACGCCGGGACCCCCGCGAGCGCCGCGTTCGACGGCTCGGCGACCACCCGGTGGTCCAGCGCCTACAGCGACCCGCAGTGGGTCCAGGTCGACCTGGGCTCGGCGCTGCCGGTCTGCAAGGTCGTGCTGACCTGGGAGGGGGCCTACGCCACCGCGTACAAGATCCAGTCGAGCACCGACGGCGCGACCTGGACCGACCTCCACAGCACCACGACCGGCGCCGGCGGCACCCAGACGATCAACGTGAGCGGGACCGGCCGCTACATCCGCATGCACGGCACCGCGCGCAACTCCGGCTGGGGTTACAGCCTGTGGGAGATGGCCGTCCACTCCGGCGGCGGCACCGACCCTGACCCGGATCCCGACCCCGACCCGGGCACCTGGACCGAGGTCTGGCGCGACGACTTCACCGGCGGCTCCGGCACCTCCCCGTCGGCCGCCAACTGGCTGCTGCGCACCGGCACCCAGTACCCGGGCGGCGCCGCCAACTGGGGCACCGGCGAGGTCGAGACGATGAGCGCCTCCACCGCCAACGTCGCGCTCAACGGCCAGGGCTTCCTGGAGATCAAGGCGCTGCGCGACGGCGCCGGGAACTGGACCTCGGGCCGCGTCGAGACCCAGCGCACCGACTTCGCCCCGCAGCCGGGCCAGATGCTCCGGTTCAGCGCCCGCATCAAGCAGCCCGACGTGGCCAACGCCCTCGGCTACTGGCCCGGCTTCCGTGCCACCGGAGCCGCCTACCGGGGCAACCACACCAACTGGCCCGGGGTCGGCGAGACCGACATCATGACCAACGTCAACGGCCGGAGCCAGCTCGCCCAGACCCTCCACTGCGGCACCGCCCCGCAGGGCGTCTGCAACGAGTACGACGGCCGGACCAGCGGTTTCGCGTCGTGCACCGGCTGCCAGACCGGCTACCACGAGTACACGCAGGTCATCGACCGCACCAAGACCGACGAGGAGATCCGCTTCTACCTCGACGGCCGGCAGACCTGGGTCGTCAGGGAGTCCCAGGTCGGCGTGGCGGCCTGGCAGGCGGCCATCCACCATGGCTTCTACCTGCGCCTCGACCTGGCCATCGGCGGTTCGCTGCCGAACGCGCTGGCCGGTCAGACGACCCCGACGGCCGCGACCACGCCGGGGGGCGTGCTGAGCGTCGACTGGGTCCAGGTCGCCCGCCAGACCGGCGCCACCCCGGCCGCGATGACCGACCCGGCGACCCCGGCCGGGCCCTCGGTGGTCCGGGTGACCGGCACCCAGGGCAACTGGCAGCTCCAGGTGAACGGCCAGCCGTGGGAGGTCAAGGGCCTCACCTACGGCCCGCCGCAGGGCGCCGGCGACGGCTACATGCGCGACCTGAAGAACATGGGCGTCAACACGATCCGCATCTGGGGCGTGGACGACGCCACCCCGGCCCTGCTCGACAAGGCCGCCCAGCACGGCATCAAGGTGATCGTCGGCCACTGGCTCAACCAGGGCGCCGACTACGTGAACGACACGGCGTACAAGACCGCCGTGAAGGCCGAGATCGTGGCCCGCGTCAACGCGCTGAAGGGCCGCCAGGGCGTCTTGATGTGGGACGTGGGCAACGAGGTCATCCTGACGATGCAGGACCACGGCCTCCCGGCCGCCACCGTCGAGGCGCGCCGGATCGCCTACGCCCAGTTCGTCAACGAGGTCGCGGTCGCCATCAAGGCGGCCGACCCCAACCACCCGGTGACCTCGACCGACGCGTACACCTTCGCGTGGACCTACTACAAGGCCCACTCGCCCGCGCTCGACCTGCTGGCGGTCAACTCCTACGGCGCGATCCACACCGTCCGCACCGACTGGATCGCCGGCGGCTACACCAAGCCGTACATCGTCACCGAGGCCGGGCCCGACGGCGAGTGGGAGGTTCCCGACGACGTCAACGGGGTGCCGACCGAGCCGACCGACCTGCAGAAGCGCGACATGTACACGGCCAGCTACAACGCCATCCACAACCACACCGGCGTGGCGCTGGGCGCCACCCAGTTCCACTACGGCCTGGAGAACGACTTCGGCGGCGTCTGGCTCAACACCCTCACGGGCGGCTGGCGGCGGCACGGCTACCACTCGCTGAAGCGGGCCTACACCGGCGTGGCCTCGGCCAACACCCCGCCGGAGATCAACTCCATGACGGTCCAGAACCAGACGGCCGTCCCGGCGGGCTCGCAGTTCGTCGTCGAGACGAACACGACCGACCCCAACGGCGACCTGATCCGCTACACCCTGATGTTCTCCAACAAGCACGTCAACGGGAACCGCGGCTTCGACCACGTGCGCTTCACCGAGACGGCCCCGGGCCGCTTCTCGGTGACCGCGCCGCAGGCCATGGGCGTCTGGAAGGTGTACGTGTACGCCTACGACGGCCACGGCAACGTCGGCATCGAGACGAAGTCGTTCCGCGTCGTGCCGCCGGTCGTGTCCGGCACGAACGTGGCGGTCGGCAAGACCACGACCGCCTCCACCTTCCAGGCGACCGGCGACGGCGGGCCGTTCAACCCCGCGCGGGCCACCGACGGCAGCTACACCTCGAGGTGGGCCAGCGAGTGGGCCGACCCGCAGTGGATTCAGGTCGACCTGGGTTCCAGCCAGGCGGTCAAGCACGTGCAGCTGGCCTGGGAAGGGGCGTTCGGGAAGTCGTACAAAATCCTGACCAGCACCAACGGAACCACGTGGACCGAGTCGTTCGCCACCACGACGGGTGACGGCGGCTTCGACAGCGTCAACCTGACCGCGACCGCCAGGTACGTCCGCGTGGAGATGACGCAGCGCGGCACGGCGTGGGGCTACTCGCTCTGGGAGCTCGGAGTGTACGTCTAGCGGCCCCGCGACCCAGGGGAACCGCCGGTCCGCGCCCGGCGGTTCCCCTGGAAACGGTCAAGGCCGTTCCCGGAATCGGCCGACCCCGACCGGGCGGAGCGCGCCGCGGGGGAAGGTGGGGCGACCAACCGCCTCGTCGTCGGGAACCTCGTGCGCAGCGAGGAAACCACGCGTCCCGCCTGTCCGGGGAAAGGGACGTGACCGGCCGCGCGGTGTCCGTTACCCGAGCCGGAGGCGCTGGTATGGGGGCATGAGGGTGTTACTTCCGGGTAACGCTCCGAGTATGAACGTTCTCGGCATCGACATCGGCGGCTCCGGAATCAAGGGCGCGCCCGTTGACACGAAAACGGGCGAACTCACGGCGGAGCGCCACCGAATTCCGACCCCGCAGCCGGCCACGCCGAAGGCGATCGCGGAGGTCGTGTCAGAAATCGTCGACCACTTCGAGTGGTCAGGCCCGGTGGGCATCACCTTCCCGGGGGTGGTGGTCGACGGAGAGATCCGTACGGCCGCGAACGTCGACAAGTCGTGGATCGGCGTCGACGCCCAGAAGCTCTTCGGCAAGAAACTCAAGAGCGTCATGGTCATCAACGACGCCGACGCCGCCGGGCTGGCGGAGATGGCTTTCGGCGCGGGCAAGAACAACCAGGGCGTCGTCCTGGTCCTCACCATCGGCACCGGCATCGGCAGCGCGCTCTTCATGGGCGGCAGGCTGGTGCCCAACACCGAGTTCGGGCACCTCGAACTCAAGGGTAAGGAAGCCGAGTCGAGGGCGTCCGACGCCGCCCGCGACAAACGCGACATGTCATGGGACAAATACGCCAAGCGCATCGGCCAGTACCTGCGCCATATGGAAATGCTCTTCAGCCCCGCCCTGATGGTCCTCGGCGGCGGCATCAGCAAGAAGAGCGACAAGTACCTGCCGATGATCGACCTCCGCACCCCGGTCGTCCCGGCCAAACTCCTGAACGAGGCCGGCATCGTCGGCGCCGCCCTGGCCGCGGACACGATGGCCCTGCCGTCGGCCCGCGCCACCACCACCCCGCGCCGCACCAGCCGCACTGCGACCTCCACGAGGTCCCGCACCGGCCGCGCCACGACCGGCGCCACCCGCAGCGCCTCACGCCGCTCCGCCGCGACCACCCCGAACCGGAGCTCGTCGCGCACGAGCACCACGACGGGCACCCGCAAGGCGGCCACATCCGGCACGTCCCGGAGCACGTCAGGCCGCTCGGCCACCACCGCGAGAGCCACGACGGGCCGCTCGACGTCAGGGACCTCGCGGACTCCGTCGGCGCGCTCCACCACCGGGACCTCCCGGACCTCGGCGAGCAAGTCGACGGGCACCTCCCGCACGGGCACCTCACGCACGGGCACGGGCCGCTCGACCGGCACCACGCGGGCCGGCGGCAGCACCAACTCGAGCGCGCGCCGCACCACCCGCTCCGCCGGGGGCACCACGCGCCGGGCGGCGACGCCGACGCGGCGCTCGTCCGGCGGCTCGCGCCGCATGCAGGGCTGACCGAAGGGCCCGGCCGGACCGAACCGGCGGGGCCGTTATTACTCAGGGTCCCGGCCGGGGAGACCGGCCGGGACCCTTGTATGTCAGGCGCTCTTGGCGATCGGGGCCGCTTCCGGGACGCAGAAGGTGATCGCCTTGGGGACGATCTTCACCTTCAGCTTGTCGGCCCGGCCCCGCGCGCCGCCGTCCATCTCGTACGTGGTCGGCTCCGCGAACCGGACCGTCACCTTCCTGGCCCGGGTGATGCGGAGGAAGGGCGACTCGTCCGAGCGTCCCGCCGACATCTGGCCGAGGGTGCGCGCCCACTCGATCGGCCCCTTGGCCGTGGACACGCCGACCTCCAGCCACCCGTCGTCGGGCTTGGCGTCGTCGAAGGCCTCGATGCCGCCGCCGACCGTGCCGACGTTCCCGAACAGCACGCAGCTCGCGTCGCCCTCGAACCAGCGCTCGCCGTCGAGGTCGATGCGGGTCGCGACGACGCTCGAACCGGCGTGGCGCAGGCCCGTCCACCAGTAGGCGAGCTTGCCCATGCGCTCCTTGAGGCCCCGGTCGGCGTCCGCGATCATCTCGGCGTCGAACCCGGCCCCCGCCATGACGGCGAAGTGCTCCCCGTTGAGCTTGCCGAGGTCGAGCCGCTCGCGGCGGCCGTGGAACCCGATGCGGACCGCCTCGTCGAGGTCGGTGGGGACGCCCAGGTTGCGGGCGAGGAGGTTGGCCGTTCCGGCGGGCAGGATGGCGACCTCGGCCTTCGAACCGGCCAGCACGTCGACGCAGCGCTGCACGGTCCCGTCGCCGCCCCAGACGAACACCAGTTCCGCCCCCTTCTTGAGGGCTTCCTTGGCCGCCTTGGGCGCCTTCTTGCTCTTGGGGACCTCATACCAGAGCAGTTCACCGTCGTGGTGCTCGGCCAGCAGCGACCGTAGCCGGTCGAGACCCGCGCCGAGCGTCTTCTTCTGATGCGCGACAACAGCGATCGTCTTCACAGCGACCCGTGCTACCCCTTCCGATGACGGTCATTCGTAACCCTTAATTCCTACTTGTATAGGTGGTATTGTTTCCGGTAACTACGAGGAAAGGGGACGACCATGACCCATGCGACTGTCATCGATCTCATGGCTCGCCAGCGCGACATCGCGGGAGCCGGGGCGGAGCCCGGCGAGGGCGCCGTGCTGGGCGTCATCCCCGTTCCCGAGACGGGCGCGTCTCTCGTCGTCGTCGGCTACCTCGTCGGCGACGCCGCCAAGGCGCCCGCGCCCCGGCGCGAGGTCCAGATCGACCGCGAGAGCCGCACCGTCGTCGCCGACGGCGCCGAGATCGACCTGACCTACCGGGAGTTCGAGCTCCTCGACTACCTGGCCGCCGCCCCGGGCCGGGTCTACAACCGCCGCCAGCTGCTCGCCGCCGTCTGGGACCGCTACGACGACGCCGGGGCACGGACGGTGGACGTCCACATCCTGAGACTCCGCCGCAAGCTGGGCCGGCACGCGGCCCGCATTGTCACGGTCCGCAACGTGGGGTACAAGTACGCAGGCTGAAAACCATTGGCTGGAGGCCCAGGAGACCTGCCTATCCTTGAGGATGGGATGAACACGCTCTCCGATCTCCAGACCCGCCTGTCCGGCCTCACGTTGCGCGACCAGCGCCGGTTGCGCCGCCGTGTCGACGGCGTGCGCAAGGTCCGCGACCCCAAGGCCCGCCAGAAGATCCTCACCGAGCTGTCCGGCGAGGTCGAGGCAGCCGAGGCGCGGGTGGCGGCCCGGCGGGCCGCGCTGCCCGCCATCGACTACCCCGCGCAACTGCCCGTCAGCCAGCGCCGGGACGACCTGCTCGACGCGATCCGCGACCACCAGGTCGTGATCGTCGCGGGCGAGACGGGGTCGGGCAAGACCACCCAGCTCCCCAAGATCTGCCTCGAACTCGGGCGGGGCGTGCAGGGCCAGATCGGCCACACCCAGCCCCGCCGCCTCGCCGCCCGCACCGTCGCCGAGCGCATCGCCGACGAGCTGAACATCGAACTGGGCGAGGCGGTCGGCTACAAGGTCAGGTTCACCGACCAGTCGAGCGACAACACCCTGGTCAAGCTGATGACCGACGGCATCCTGCTGGCCGAGATGCAGACCGACCGCTTTCTCAGCCAGTACGACACCCTCATCATCGACGAGGCCCACGAGCGCAGCCTCAACATCGACTTCATCCTCGGCTACCTGAAACAGCTCCTGCCCAAGCGCCCCGACCTCAAGGTCGTCATCACCTCGGCCACCATCGACCCCGAGCGCTTCTCGCGCCATTTCGACGACGCGCCGATCATCGAGGTCAGCGGCCGCACCTACCCGGTCGAGGTCCGCTACCGCCCGATCGACGACGACCAGGAGGACCAGACCCAGGCCATCGTCGAGGCCGTCGACGAACTGGTCGCCGAGGGTCCGGGCGACATCCTGGTCTTCCTCAGCGGCGAACGCGAGATCCGCGACACCGCCGACGCGCTGAAGGGCCGCCGCGAGGAGGTGCTGCCCCTCTACGCCCGGCTGTCGGCCGCCGAGCAGCATCTGGTCTTCCAGCAGCACACCCGCCGCCGGATCGTGCTGTCGACCAACGTCGCCGAGACCTCCCTCACCGTCCCGGGCATCAAATACGTCATCGACCCCGGCTCGGCCCGCGTCTCCCGCTACAGCCACCGGCTGAAGGTCCAGCGGCTGCCCATCGAACCGATCTCCCAGGCGTCGGCGAACCAGCGGAAGGGGCGGTGCGGCCGTACGAGCGACGGGATCTGCATCCGCCTCTACAGCGAAGAGGACTTCATCGGACGCCCGGAGTTCACCGACCCGGAGATCCTGCGCACCAACCTGGCCAGCGTCATCCTCCAGATGACCAGCCTGGGCCTGGGCGACATCTCGGCCTTCCCGTTCGTCGAGCCGCCCGACCAGCGCCAGGTCAAGGACGGCGTCAACCTGCTCCAGGAGCTCGGCGCCCTCGACGCCAAGGGCCTGACCGCGATGGGGCGCAAGCTCGCCCAGCTCCCGGTCGACCCCCGCCTGGCCCGCATGATCCTGGAGGCCCAGACCAACGGCTGTGCCCGCGAAGTGATGATCATCACAGCGGCGCTGTCGATCCAGGACCCGCGCGAGAGACCGGCCGAGAAACAGCAGGCCGCCGACGAGAAGCACCGCAGGTTCGCCGACAAGGAATCCGACTTCCTGACCTACCTGAACCTGTGGCGCTACCTGCGCGAGCAGCAGAAGGAGCTGTCGTCGGGCGCGTTCCGGCGGCTGTGCAAGGCCGAATACCTCAACTACCTGCGCGTGCGCGAGTGGCAGGACATCGACGCCCAGCTCCGCTCGGTCGCCCGCACCCTCGGCGTGGTCCTCAACAGCGCCGACGCCGACCCCCAGCGCATCCACCTGTCGCTGCTGGCCGGCCTGCTGTCCCACATCGGGGTGAAGGACGTCGCCAAGAAGGACCAGCCCGGCGGGCGCCGCCCGATGACCGAGTACATCGGGGCCCGCAACGCCCGGTTCGCCATCTTCCCCGGCTCGGCCCTGGCCAAGCAGCAGCCCCAGTGGGTCATGTCGGCCGAACTGGTGGAGACCTCCCGCCTGTGGGCCCGCGTCAACGCCAAGATCGAGCCGTCGTGGGTCGAGCCGCTCGCCCAGCACCTGGTCAAACGCACCTACAGCGAACCCCACTGGGAGAAGGACCAGGCCGCCGTGGTGGCCTACGAGAAGGTCACCCTCTACGGGGTCCCGATCGTCACCGAGCGCAAGGTCAACTACGGCCGCATCGACCCCGACCTGTCCCGCGAGCTGTTCATCCGCAACGCCCTGGTCGAGGGCGACTGGCGCACCCACCACCGCTTCTTCCACGACAACCGCAAGCTCCTCGCCGAGGCCGCCGAGCTGGAGGAGAAGGCGCGGCGGCGCGACATCGTCGTCGACGACGAGACCCTGTTCGACTTCTACGACCAGCGCATCCCCGCCCACGTCGTGTCGGGCGCCCACTTCGACGCGTGGTGGAAGAAGGAACCCGACAAGTCGTCGCTGACCTTCACGCCCGAGATGCTGGTCAACGAGAACTCGGGCGTCTCCGCGCGCGACTACCCCGACGCCGTCCGCCAGGGCGGCCACCGGATGAGGCTCACCTACCAGTTCGAGCCGGGCACCGAGGCCGACGGCGTGACCGTCCACGTGCCGCTGTCGGTCCTCAACCAGGTCACCGACACCGGTCTCGACTGGCAGATCCCGGGCCTGCGCGAAGAGCTGGTCACGGCGCTGATCCGGTCGCTGCCCAAGCACCTGCGGCGCAACTTCGTGCCCGCCCCCAACTACGCGAAGGCCGTGCTGGCCCAGGTCCAGCCCGGCAGCGAGCCGCTGCTCGACGCCCTGGAGCGCGAACTGCTCCGCCAGACCGGCGTGAGCGTGCCCCGCGAGGCGTGGAACCTCGACGCCCTGCCCGACCACCTGCGGGTCACCTACCGGGTCGTCGACGACAAACGCCACACCGTCGCCGAGGACAAGGACCTCCAGGGCCTCAAGCGCCGCCTGGCCCCCAAGATCCGCGAGACCCTGTCGGAGGCGGCCGACACCCTGGAGCAGTCGGGCCTGACCAAGTGGACCATCGGCACCCTCCCGAAGGTCTTCGAACAGGGCCGCCTCAAGGCCTATCCCGCCCTGACCGACCAGGGGACCTCCGTCTCCGTCCGCATGTACGAGACCGCGGAGGAGCAGGAACGCGCCATGTGGACCGGCACCCGCCGCCTGGTCCTGCTCAACGTGGTCAGCCCCGCGAAGCAGATCCTGCGCGGCCTGACGACCGCGGAGAAGCTGTCGCTGTCCCGCAGCCCCCACGGGGGAGCCCCGGCCCTGTTCGACGACTGCGTCTCCTGCGCCGCCGACAAGCTCATCGCCGACGCCAAGGGCCCCGCCTGGGACGAACTGGCCTTCACCGCCCTGCTCGACCAGGTCCGCGCCGACCTCTACGAGGTGACCTGGGAGACGGTCACCCGCGTCGAGCGGGTGCTGGGCGTCTGGCACACCGTCCAGAACAGGATGTCCGGCCCGCCCGACATCGTGGCCGACATCGAAGACCAGCTCAAGGCGCTGATCCACACCGGCTTCGTGACGGAGACGGGCTACAGGCGCCTGCCGGACCTCCACCGCTACCTGCGCGCCGTCGAACGCCGCCTGGAGAAGCTCGCCGACGACGTCCACCGCGACCGCACCCTGATGCACCAGATCCACGACCTCGAAGACGACTACCGCGACCTGGTCGCCGGCCTGCCCCCCGCGCGCCGCAACGCCCCGGCGGCCGGAGAGATCCGCTGGATGCTGGAGGAACTGCGGGTGAGCTTCTTCGCCCAGACCCTCGGCACCCCCACCCCGGTGTCGGAGAAACGCATCAGAAAGGCGATGGCCCAGCTATGACGATCCGCTCCGTGGTGCTCGACGTCGGCGAGACCCTGATCGACGAGTCGCGCATCTGGTGGCGCTGGGCGGTACGCATCGGCGTCACCCCCATGACCCTGATGGGCGCCCTGGGAGCCATGGCCGCCACCAACGGCTCCTACCGCGCGGCCTTCGAACTGGTCCGCCCCGGCTTCGACATCTCCGCCGAACTGGCCGCCTGGGAGAAGGACGACCCCGACGGCCTGCGCGAGAACTTCGACGCCGACGACCTCTACCCCGACGTCCGGTCGTCGCTGGCCGCGATGCGCGAGGCGGGCCTCCAGGTCGTCATCGCGGGGAACCAGCCGATCCAGGCCTACGACCAGCTCCTGGCCATGGACCTCCCGAACGACGGCATCTACACGAGCGCCGGCTGGGGCGTCTCCAAGCCCGACCCGGCCTTCTTCGCCAAAGTCCTCGCCGTCACCGGCCACGCGCCCGACGAGATCCTCTACGTGGGCGACCGGGTCGACAACGACGTGCTCCCGGCGCTGGCGGCGGGCATGAAGACGGCCTTGCTGCGCCGCGGGCCCTGGGGCTTCCTCCACGCCCGCCGCGACGACGCGGCCAAGGCCGACATGATCGTCGACAGCCTCACCGAACTGGCCGAGCGGCTCTCGCGATGATTTGAGGCCCTCTCGCGCGGGAAATCCGCACGAGAGGGCTATTCTTTGGCTGGGGAGGTGTCCGTCGTGCTGCTTAACTTCCGGCTGGCCAATGTGCTATCGCTGCGTGACGAACAGCAGCTCTCGCTGATCGCCACCGATCTGAACGGCGGTTCCGCGCGCCCACTCCCCATTCGAGATGCGGGGAAGCGGCTCGCCGCGCTGCCCGTGGTGGCCATCTACGGCGCCAACGCCTCGGGGAAGACCAACGTCCTCAGCGGGCTGGAACTCATGCGGCGAGCGGTGCTGGAAAGCGTGTCCTGGTTCAGTGAGAGCGATCTGGATCGGCGGGTCGCGTTCGCGCTCGATGACGCCGTCGCCGCCATGCCGTCCTACTTTGAGGTCGACCTTGAGATCGACGGCATCCGCTACACCTATGGATTCGAGATTGATGACGATCGGGTGCGGGGAGAGTGGCTGCACGCCTACCCTCGTGGCCGGCGGCAGGTGTGGTTCGACCGCGCCGAAGACGAGTTCCAATTTCCCGGTTCCCTCAAAGGCGACAGGCAGGATCTCGTACGCAAAACCCGCCCCGACGCGCTCTTCCTCACGGTTGCCGCTGAATGGAACAACGAGCAGTTGCTCCCGGTGTTCGAATGGTTCCGGATCAATCTCCGGGTGCTGAGCCCGGCACGGCAGTTGCGGAACTTCAGACGTCACTCATCGGTGAGCCCATTCAGGCTGGTCCGAAACAAGGACTACCGCGATCGGGTCACCCGGCTGCTGACAGTCGCCGATCAGGGGATCACCGGATTCGACTCGCACGCACTCGAGGATGGCGAGATCCAGTTCCTCCACGCCGGTAAGCCGCTGCGGTTCGATCAGGAATCGCTCGGAACGCGGACCTGGTTCGCCCTGCTCGGCCACCTCATCAGGGCCCTCGATCGCGGCGCGGTTCTCGTCGTGGACGAGCTCGACGCCAGCCTCCATCCGACGCTTGTCGCTGAGATCATCCGCATGTTCGACGACCCCGAGGTGAACCGGGCGGGTGCCCAGCTCATCTTCACGACGCATGACGCCACCCTGCTGAGGCCGCTTCCCGGCGGCGACCGGATTCTCGACCGCGATGCGATCTGGATGACCGACAAGGACGCTTCCGGTGCCACGGAGCTGTATGCGGTCTCCGGACTCCAGCCGCCCCCACGCAAGGATGAAAACCTCGAACGCGGCTATCTGACGGGCCGCTACGGCGGCACTCCCCGGGTCGCTCCCGGAGAACTCGCGCGGGGATTCGCCGAGGCTGCCGGTGAGTCCTGACAGAACGGACCGCAAGCACCGGCGCGGCTCCAGCCTCGCGGCGGGCAGACGGTTGCGGGTGGCCGATCGGGTGTTCTTCGCCGTGTGCGAGGGGCGGGTCACCGAATACGACTACCTGACGCTGTTACAGAACCTCCATGGGGCGGCCTGCTCGTTCCGGATCGACATGCCCTCTCCCGGCTCCCGCCGCGACGACATGACGCCCGACCAGGTCGCCGACTTCGCTCTCCGGGTCGCGGAAACAGACGGCGACCAGTACACGGAGATCTGGGCCGTCTTCGACCGTGACCAGCATGTCGGCATCCCCCGGGCGCTCGAACGCCTGGCACGGCAGGCGCCCAAGGTCAGGGTGGCTTTCTCCCATCCCTCCTTCGAGTTCTGGCTCCATCTCCATTTCGCCGCATACGACGTGGCGCAGAACGGTTCGAGTCAGGAGATCGTCAGGCGGCTGAACCAGCGGGACGCCTGGGTCAGGTACGGCCGCGACAAACGGATCACCGAGGCGCGAGCGGCCGATCTGGCTCCGCACATCGTCACGGCCGCCAACCGGGCGGTGAGCCTGGAGAAGAAGTGCGTCACGGATGACTGCACCCACGTACGTGCAGGAATGGCCTGTGGCCTTCTGGAGCGCGACCCCGGAAGCGGCATGGGCGCGCTGATCGAGAGTCCCGGCATCCGCTGAGCTACTTGCGCTTCAGGGTTCCGGTGTAGGTGAGCAGGCCGAGGTCGTCGTTCCAGACGTACTCGATCGTGTCGCCCTTCGAGGTCAGTGTGACGTTGCCCGGGACGCACTGACCGCCGAGGTCGTCGAGCCGGAACATGGCGATCGTGGACGACGCCTTGAGAAGGGTGAGGGTGCCCTTGCACGGGTCCTCGCGCCACGTTCCGCTCGGCTCACCCGCTTTGAGGCCGATCTCGATGTCGTGCTCGCTCATCGCCGTGGTGGAGGGCACGATGTGTCCCTCCCAGGTCCCGTGGAACGCCTTCGGGATCGCCGAACCCGCCGGGCCCGCGGTCTCGGCGTCAGAAGGCTCAGCGGTCGGAGACCCGGCGGCGGGGGACTCCTCGCTGGAAGTCTCCTGGGCGGGGCTCTCCGGGGTGAGCGTCGACGCGGTCGACGTGGTGTTCGTCTCCTGGTCGGGCGCGAGCAGCGGCGGCACGACGACGACGCCGACCGCGAACAGGGCCGCGCCGAGCGCCGCGAGGACGAACGCGAGCGCCCTGCGGTTAGGGGCCTGGGCACCGGTAGAAGCGGGGGCCGGGGAGCCATGAGTGGCGTGCCCCGCCCATTCGGGCGGCTGGGTGAACTGCCGCCGGTCCGGATCACCGGCCCATATCCCGGGCGCCGGATCGTAGGGCCCGGCCCCCGAACGCCCCTGCGCCGGATCGTGAGGCCCACCCCCCGGAGGGCCCGCCGCCCCATGGGCGGCCGCCTCGCCGGCTCTGAGCGGGTCCGGGGCCGCGCCCACCAGGGTCAGCAGCACGTCCCGGGCCGTCGGCCGGGAAGCGGGGTCCTTGGCCACGCACCGGGTGACCAGCTCCCGCAGCGGTGACGGCACGTCGCTCACGTCGGGGTCGACGGTCATGATGCGGTGCAGCACCGAGGCGACCGAGTTCGCGCCGAACGCCGCGCGCCCGGTCGCCGCGAAGATGATGGTCACCCCCCACGCGAACACGTCGGAGGCCGCCGAGGCGGGTCGGCCGGCGATCTGCTCGGGGGCCATGTAGGCGGGGGTCCCGATGAGCCCGCCGGTGATCGTGTCGCTCTCGCTGGGCCTGGCGATGCCGAAGTCGACCACGCGGGGCCCGTCCGGGCCCAGCAGGACGTTCCCGGGCTTGAGGTCCCGGTGCACCACCCCGGCCGCGTGGATGGCCGCCAGGGCGGTGGCGGTCCCCACGGCCAGGCGCTCCAGCTCCCCGCCGGTCAACGGTCCGGCGGAGGTCACCCGCTCCTGGAGGGACGGTCCGTCCACGTACTCCGACACCACGTAGGGCCGCCGCCCGGCGACGTCGGCGGCCAGGACCCGGGCCGTGCAGAAGGGGGCCACGTTCCGCAGGGCGGACAGTTCGCGGGAGAGCGCGTGGCGGACGCCGTCGTCGGCGCCCCGCAGCAGTTTCACCGCCACCGGGAGTCCTGACGGCGCCGTGCCCAGGTAGACGACCCCCTGCCCGCCCTCCCCGAGGCGTCCGGTCAGCCGGTAGTCGCCCAGGGAGCGCGGGTCGTCGGGGTCAAGCGGGGTCACCATGCCCCAAACCGTAGACCGTCAGCGGATCTCGTAAATGGCGGTCGTGCCGGAAATCTCGTGACCCACCACCAGGAGCGGCTTGCGGGTCGGGCTGTCGGAGGCGGGGACGAACAGGACGCCCTCCGGGCCCGAGTCGCCGCCGGTGCCGCCCTCCACCGAACCCGTGAAGTCACGGCTGTTCACGTAGTCGGCGATCGCCGGGCGGCGGGGGTCGGTCACGTCGAAGGCCACGACGCCGCCGACGCGCTCCAGGCCGGCGAAGGCGTAGGTGCGGCCCCGGACGTCGCCGACGGCCACACCCTCGGGCTCGGGGCCCTTGTTGTCGCTGCGGCTGTCGAAGGACGTGTTCTCCTGGTCGGAGTTGAACTCGGCCGGGAGCTCCTTGGCCACGAGCTTCTCGATCTGGTCGCCGGAGTCCCACACGAGGCGGCCGTCGGCGTCGCGGACGGAGATCGAGCGGGCGCCGATGGCGTGCAGCTCGGTGGTGACGCCCTCGGCGTTCTTCGGCGAGGTCGAGGTGACCGTGAGGCGGCCCAGCTCGGCGTCGGCCTTGAGCGCGTCGGGGAGCGTGGTCTTGAGGTCCTTGACGCGGGCCTCCTCGGCGAAGCACTCCCAGTCGCGGGCGTCGCCCTCGTTGGCGGCCACGACGTAGGTGCGGCCGCGGGCCTCGTAGGAGGCGAGGGCGTCCGGCTGGTACATGCCCTTGACGGGACGCGGGACGATGTTGATCTTGCCGTCCTTGTCGGAGGCGTCCAGCCCGTTGCCGGGGCGGCTGTGGTCCTTCAGGCCCAGCGGGACGACGTCCGTCACGCGGCCCGAGCGCAGGTCGACGATCGCGAGGGCGTTGTTCTCCTGGAGCGAGACCCAGGCGGTGCGGCCGTGCCTGTCGGTGGTGATGTACTCGGGTTCGAGGTCCTGGGCGGCGTTGGCCTTGGGGCCGTAGATCCGCACGCCCCGCGCGCGGAGCCGGTCCTCCTTGCCGATGTACCGGCGGAAGTCGGCCGTCTTCACCGAACCGCGGCGCACGTCGACGATGCTGACCGAGCCCTCGGGGTCGACGTCGCCGTCGCAGTAGCCGGAGGGCTCGCCCTCGTTGGCGACGAGGACCTTCGAGCCGTCGGGGGTGAAGGTCACCATGTCGGGCAGCGCGCCGACGGTGACCGAGCGGATCTTCTTCAGGCCGGAGGCGGAGAAGAGGCCGACCGTGCCGGGCCTGGTCTTGTCGTCGGCCTGCTGGGCGACGGCGACCAGGCCGTTCTTCACGGCGACGCTGTTGGCGCCGGGGGTCTGGAGCGTGCCGACCTTCTTCGGGGCCCTCGGGTCGCGGATGTCGAGCACGTCGACGGTGCCGGCCTGGGCGTTGACGACGAAGACGCGGCGGGTCTTCGCGTCGTACGCGGTGATCTCCGACGCGCCGGCGTCGAACGCGCCCGTGGTGTGGCGGCCGAGGAAGTGCAGCGAGATGCCCTTGTGGGCGCTCGCCTCGGCGGGGGTGGCGACGAGCAGTCCGGCGACGAGCACGCCGGTGAGGAGGGTCCTGTTGTGCATGCGCGAAAGCGTGGCGAAACCCGGTGACCCCGCGCTGAACGCGCGGTGATCCACCGGTTAACCGGACGTCTCAGACGATCGCCGACAAACGGATCGAATAGGCCAGTTTGCGGCGGCCCTGGTCGCTCAGGTGGATGTGGTCGCCGGAGTCGTAGGCGGCGGCGAGCTGGTCGGGGTAGGTGGGGTCGCGCAGCGCCGCGTCGAAGTCGGCGACCGCGTCGAACGCCCCGCTCCTGCGGATCCAGTCGTTCACCTGGAGTCGCACCGCCTCCCGGTCCTCCGTCCACGCGGGGTAGCCGTAGAAGGGCGTCAGCGTCGCGCCGACCACCCGGACCCTGTGCCGGTGGGCGTACTGGATGAGCTTCTTGTACGCGTGGATGATCGGCGCCGCCGAGGTGTAGGAACCCTTGGCGATGTCGTTGATGCCCGCGTACAGGACCACGGTCCTGACCCCCGGCTGGGCGAGGGCGTCGCGGCCGAACCGCTGGTAGACGCTCGCGCCCGTCACCGGCTGGAGCAGCCGGTTGCCCGCGATGCCCGCGTTCAGCACCGACGCCCTGCCCCCGAGCCGCTGGCTGAGGAAGTCGGTCCAGCGGCGGTTGGAGTCGGTCGGCTGGCCCGCGCCGTCGGTGAGCGAGTCGCCGATGGCGACCACGGCGGGCACGGTCGCGGGCGCGGTGACGGCCACGCGGTCCAGGAAGTACCACTGGGTGCTGGTGTAGCTGAACTTCCAGCCGTCGTCCTTGGCGGCGTGGTCGCCGGGGTCGGACAGGAAGGTCGTCGCGTACGCCCTCTCGTGGCCCGTCACCCGGGAGTGGTTGCCCGGGACGAACACGCTGACCACCAGGTCGCTCCCGCGCGCGTAGCGGCCGGGCAGGGGATCGCTCCACACCGCCTTGCCGGCCGGGATGCGGACGTAGTTCCTCCCGCCGAAGAGCACCGGGCGGTTGGTGCCGGTCTCGATCTCGGCGCCGTAGGCCTGGAGCCCGGCGTGGACCGACCGCAGCACGATCGCGCCCGATCCGTACAGGTTCGTCAGCCGGATGCGCAGACCCGGGCCGCCCACGGACAGGCGCACCACCATCCGCACGGTCTGCCCGCCGATCGCCGTCGGGAGCCGGTCCACCGAGGCCGACCACGTGCCCAGCAGGTGCGTCTTGGGCGCCGCGGCGGCCGGTTGCGCGGAGAGTAACCCCGCGACCAGCACCGATACCAGAACGATCATCCGGACGACCGGCCGCGACATCCCTCTCCCCTGAACGTTCGATCACTGAGACGCCATACATTACGGCCAATTCGCCCACGAGACTCGGACTTGCGGATGAATGGGGACAGGCGTGCTTGAATCCTGACTAGATCACCTTCCTGAGGGGACCACAGGATGTCGGAAGCTCCCCGCGACGACGACGATCGCCTGCCGTCGCCGCGCCGCTCGTCCTTGGCCGGTCCGGCGGCCGTCGGCGTCGTGGCCGCCGTCGCCAGCGCCACGGCGGCCGTCCTCAACATCTGGGAGCTCCCCGTCGCCGCCGGGATCGGGATCACCGGCGTCGCCGCCGTGCTCGCGGGCGTGCTCGCCTACGCCACCGCCGACCCCTCGGGCCGCCGCGACCGCAAGGCCGAGGCGGGCGGCACACCCATCCCCGCCGAGCTGCCCCCGGTGATCGCCCACTTCACCGGCCGGGCCGAACTGCTGACCGAGCTGCGCGACCTGTTCGCCCGCCACGACGGCGACTCCCCGATAGTGGCCTCCCTCTACGGCCAGGGCGGCGTCGGCAAGTCGGCGCTGGCCTCCCGGTTCGCCCACGAGATGGTCGGCCGCTACCCCGACGGCCAGCTCTACTTCGACCTGCGCGGCGCCGACGGCGCGGTCCGGCCGGAGGAGGTGCTGATGGCCTTCCTGCGGGCCCTGGGCGCCCGCCTCACCACCGACGTCGGGAGCCTGCGGGAACTGCAGAAACTCTGGTGGACGTGGACCAGCGGCCGCCGCCTGCTGATCTTCCTCGACAACGCCCAGGACGCCGACCAGATCCAGGACCTCATCCCGACCGAGCCCCGCTGCGCCGTCATCGTCACCTCCCGCAGGTCGCTGATGCTGCGCAACACCTTCGACGAGCAGGTGACCGCCTTCACCGAGGCGCAGGGCGTCGAGCTGCTGGCCCGCCTGGCGGGCTCCGAACGGGTGGCCGCCGACCTCGACGCCGCGCTCGGCATCGTCCGGGCCTGCGACCGGCTGCCGCTGGCCATCAGCATCTGCGGCGGCCGGCTGGCCACCCGCAACCACTGGACCCTGCTCGACCTGTACGACCGCCTCGAACACGAGAGCCGCCGCCTCGACCAGCTGGAGGTGGGCAAGGAGATGGACAAGAGCGTCCGGGCCTCGCTCCAGCTGTCCTACGACGAGTGCACCGGCACCCAGCGCCGCCTGTTACGCCTGCTGGCCCGCTTCCCGGCCTCCGACGTCCCCGCCTGGGTGGCCGGCGACCTGCTCGACGTCTCCGAGGCCGACGGCGCCGACCAGATCGAGGCGCTGGTGGCCAGCCACCTCGCCGAGGTGACCGGCCGCGACCTGACCGGCCAGACCCGCTACCGCCTCCACGACCTGGTCCGCCTGTTCGCCCAGGAACAGCGCGCCGACCACGCGCCCGCCCGCCACACCGCCATGGAACGCGTCCTGTACGGCTACCGCCGCCGCGCCGAGGCCGCCGCCGCCACCCGCTGGCCGCAGGACTGGAGCCCCCGCCCGCACGTGGCCGGCCGTTCCCCCGACGAGATCACCTGGCCCCGCATCGAGCCGACCGGCGCGGCCGTCCGGGTGCCCAAGAGCCCCGAGGTCACCTCGGGCACGTGGTTCTCCGCCGAACGCCTGACGCTGCTGTCGGCCGTGCACCTGGCCCGGCAGCTGGAGATGTGGGACCTGGCCTGGGGCATCGGCCGGGCTTTCTGCTCCCTGTGCCACTCGCTGCGGGCCTACTGGTCCGACTGGCAGGCCGTGGCCGACATCATCTGCGACGCCGCCGAACGCATGGACGACCCCCGCGCCCTCGGCATCGCCCTGCTCGAACGGTCGGCCGTCGCCGGGGGAGTCGGCCGGGGCGAGGAGGCCCTCAAGGACGCCCAGCGCGCCCTCGACCTGCTCACCGAGCAGAACGAGCCCTGGTGGGCGGCCCGCGCCATGCGCGCGGTCGGCATGACCCTGTTCACCAGCGGCCACCTCGACCGGGGCCAGGACTACCTGATCGGCGCCATCACCGCCTTCAAGGCCGAGGGAGACGGCTGGTGGACCGCCCGCTCCCAGCGCAACCTGGCCGAGCTCCGGCTGGCCCAGCGCGGCTACACCGAGGCCCGCGAACTGCTGGAGGAGGCGCTCGACACCTTCCAGCGGGCCGGCAACCGCTATTCCGAGGCGCAGACCCAGCGGGCCCTCGGCGAGGTGCTGGGCGCCGAGGCCCGGATGTGCCTGACCCGGGGCGACTCCGCGGGGGCCGAGCGCAACTTCGTGCTGGCCGGGAACGCGCTCGGGTTCGCCGTCCGCTCCTTCCGCGACCGGGGCGAGGAGTGGGAGCAGGCCCGCAGCCTGCGCGCCGCCGGGGAGATCGGCGACCCCGCGAACATGCTCACCGAGTACGCCAACGTCCGCGACGCCAAGGACATGCTGGAGAAACTGGGCGACTCGTGGGGCGTCGCGCGGGCCGAGGTGAGCCAGGGCCGGGTGCTGGAACGCCTGGGCCGGGTCGACGAGGCGGTGGCGATGCTCCGGGGGGCCGTCCTGGACTTCGAGGCCCTCGGCGACCGCTGGTGGGCGGCGCGCGGCCTGCGCACGATCGCGGAGGTGCTGATCCGCGCCGGCCGCCCCGCCGAGGCCTACGACCCGGCCCGCCAGGCCCTCGACATCTACCAGAGCCTCGGGAACGAGGCGGGGGCGCGCCGCGCCCAGGACGCGCTCGCCCAGGCACGGGCACCCCGCTGATCAGGGGTACGGAGGGTTCATACGGGCGCCACGCCACCGACGTGTAGATCGGGCAGATTCCAGACGCGACAGATAGGCTCATACGTGATGAATGAGAATGAGCGCTGGATTGTTCTCGAAGGTGCGGTCAACGTGCGGGACCTGGGGGGTCTGCCGACCGTTGACGGCGGCCTCACCCGCCCCGGCCGGGTCCTCCGTTCCGACAACCTGCAGAGCCTCACCCCCGCCGATGTGAACCTGCTGGTCACCGAGCTGAAGCTGCGCGACGTGATCGACCTGAGATCGAACACCGAGGTCCGGCTGGAGGGTCCCGGGCCGCTCACCGACGAGCCCGACGTGGCGATCCACCACCACACGCTGTTCGCCGAGGGCGGCCTGTTCACCGACGCGGCCAGCGACGACCCCGACGAGTCGGAGGAGCTCGACGAGCGGGCGCTGCCGTGGGCCGACGCCGAGCGGCTCGACCCCGAGCTCCGGGTCACCGGCCACTACTACGGCTACCTGCGCGACCGCCCCGACTCGGTGGTGGCCGCGCTGCGCGCGATGGCCCGCAGCGACGGCGCGGCGCTGGTCCACTGCGCGGCCGGCAAGGACCGCACCGGCGTGCTGTGCGCGCTGGCCGAGGAGGTCGCCGGGGTCACCCGCGAGGCGATCGTGGCCGACTACGTCGCCACCGGCGACCGCATCGCCGCCATCCTTGAGCGGCTCAGGTCGAGCGACACCTACCGCGTCGACCTCGACTCCAAGCCCGCCGACAGCCACATCCCCCGGGCCGAGTACATCGAGCACTTCCTGGAGATCCTCGACACCCGCTACGGCGGCCCGCTGGGCTGGCTGGCCGAACACGGCTGGACCGACGACGACACCGCCGCCCTCCGCTCCCGCCTGCGCGACTGAGAAGCCCTTTCTCCGTCACGGCTCCGCCTGGCCGGCCACCCGACCAGGCGCGGCCACCCGAGCCCTAGCGGAGGGTGATCACGCGGCCCTCGTCGGCGGACACCCGGGCGGCCCGCAGGACGGTCAGCGCCTCGGCCGCCGACTGCGGGGTCACCGGCGGCGGTCCCTCGCCCCACAGCGCCCGGACGACGCCCTCGTAGAAGGCCCGGTAGTTCCCCGGCTCGGTCGCCACGGGCTCCTCGCCGAGGAAGCCGGGCTCGCCGTCGCCGAAGCCGGGCTCGGCCGGGCTGCGGCCCGCCCGGAGCCGGTCCTCCTGCGGGTCCATGCCCCATTTCGTGTACGCGTTCTCGGAGCCCAGCACCCGGAAGCGCGGGCCCAGGTTCGCCGCGACCGCGCTCACCCACAGGTGGGAGCGGGCCCCGTTCGCGTGGGTGAGGGCGATGAAGCTGTCGTCGTCGGCCCGCACCCCCTCGCGCCGGACATCGGCCTCGGCGTACACCGACGTCACCGGGCCGAGGAGCTGGAGGGCTTGGTCGACCAGGTGGCTGCCCAGGTCGTAGAGGAGACCGGCGAGGTCCTCGGGGCCGCCCTGCTCGCGCCAGCCGCCCTTCGGGACCGGGCGCCAGCGCTCGAAGCGGGACTCGAAGCGGCGGATCTCGCCCAGGCGGGGGCGCAGGCGCTCGATCGTGAGGAAGTCGCCGTCCCAGCGGCGGTTCTGGAAGACCGTCAGCAGCAGGCCCCGCTCACGGGCCAGCGCGGCCAGCTCCAGCGCCTCCGCGGCGGTGGCGGCCAGCGGCTTGTCGACCACGACCGGCAGCCCGGCGCGCAGCGCCTCACTCGCGATCGGCACGTGGGTGCGGTTCGGCGAGGCGACCACGACGAGGTCGACCAGGGGATGGAGGTCGGCGGCGTGGCGGACCACCGCGACGCCGGGCCCGATGCGGGCCGCCTTCTCCGGGTCGCCCGTCACCACGGCGGCCAGCCGCAGACCGGGGGTGGCGGCGATCAGCGGCGCGTGGAAGAACTCGCCGGCCGGGCCGTAGCCGACCAGGCCGACCTTGATGTCGTCGGTCACGGTGTCACGAGTCCCGGTCGTCGCGCTCCGCCAGGAACGCCTCGAACTGGGCGGCCAGTTCGTCGCCCGTCGGCATCGGGGTCGAGTCGGCCAGCAGGTTGTCCTTGCCGGAGGTGAAGGCGTCGTACTGCTGCTCCAGGCCCGCGATGGCGCCGGACAGCTCGGCGCTGGCCTGGATCTGCTCCTCGATCTCGGTCGTGGTCTTGTCGGCGGCGTCGCGCAGGGCGTCCATCGGGAAGACCAGGCCGGTGCCCCTCGTGATCGCCTCCAGGGCGGTCACCGCGGCCTGCGGGTATTCCGCCTGGGCCAGGTAGTGGGGGACGTGGATGGAGTAGCCGAGGGCGTCGTGGCCCTTGGCGCCGAGCCGCAGTTCGAGCAGGGCCGCCACGCTGCCGGGGACCTGGACCTTGCCGAACGGGCTCACCTGGCCGTTGATCAGCTCAGGACGGCTGCCGTGGGCGGTCAGGCCGATCGGGCGGGTGTGCGGGACGCCCATCGGGATGCCGTGGATCGTCACCATCTTGCCGATGTTCAGCCGGGTCGCCAGCATGCCGATGGCCTCGGTGAACAGCTCCCACTCGCGGTCGGGCTCAGGACCGGTGAGCAGCAGGAACGGGGTCCCGGTCAGGTCGTGGGCCAGGTGGAGCGTCAGCTCGGGCATGTCGGCCTCGACCCAGCGGTCGGTGTCGAAGACCATGACCGGCCGCCGCGACCGGTAGTCGATCAGCCGATCGACGTCGAAGGTGGCCACGACCCGGTGGTCCAGCTCCGTCATCAGGTGCCCCAGGGCCAGCCGCCCCGCTCCGCCCGCGTCGACGAAACCTTCGAAGTGGTAGAGCAGCACCGGATCGGTCAGCTCGGGGACGTCACCGTCGAGCCGGTAGAGATCCGTCGGGTCGTACACGACTGGCAGCCTTTCTCACGGTCTGTCTTCTACAGAACCTCCGGCGGGGTGAATCGATTCCACGCCGTTTCGGGGACCCTACCGGGCGACAATAGGGCGCATGGAGCCGGATCAGGAACTCGTCGACTTCGCCACCCGGCTGTTCGGATACGCCCGGGGCGGGCAGACCGCCGAACTGGTCGCCTACGTCGACGCGGGCGTCCCCGCCGACCTGCACAACGAGAACGGCGACACCCTGCTCATGCTGGCCGCCTACCACGGCCACGCCGAGACGGTGAAGGCGCTGCTCGACCGGGGCGCCGACCCGGGCCGCCCCAACGACAAGGGCCAGCTCCCGCTGGCCGGGGCCGTGTTCAAGAAGAACCACGACGTGGTCAGGGCCCTGTACGACGCGGGCGCCGACCCCCACGAGGGCCGGCCGTCGGCCGCCGACACCGCGCGGATGTTCGGCGACACGACCTCCCTGGAGATCTTCGGCCTCGGTGAAGACGGGGCCTAGAGGTCGTCGATGACCTCCAGCTCGCCGAGGGCGACCGCGATGGTGTCCTCCAGCGACAGCGCCTGCCCGGCCGCGAACACCCGCTCGAACTCCTCCGAGCCCATGGTCTCCTTGCACTGCTTGATGGTGCGCTTGAAATCCTCGCTGAGGAAGGGCGAGCCGAGCTGGGCCAGCCCCGAGGCCCGCCAGTTGTGCTCCGAGGCGCCCAGCAGGTAGGCCGCGTGGGCCTCCTGGTGGGTCGCGGCGGCGTGCCGGGCCATCGTCTCCAGGCAGAGCAGCACACCGGGCACGTCGTGGAAGTGGCGCTTGATCCGCAGCGCCTCGCGGGCGCTCGCCTTGACCCTGTCGGTCCGGTCGGTCTCGATCTCCAGCACGGCCTGGATCCAGACGGCGTAGGAGCGGATCCACAGCTCGCCCCGCTCGTTGCAGATCTTCAGGCAGTCCTGGACCAGGGTCTCGGCCTCGTGGTAGTCGCCCTGGTAGGTGAGCACGAGGGCCAGCTCGGCCACGGCCGGGAGCAGGCCGGGGTTGAGCTCGCGGCCGCTCTTGTGGAACTCGATCGCCACGCCGAGCAGCGCGGTGGCCCGCTTGAAGTCGCCCTTCAGCATGGCGCTGGTGCCGAGCATCTTGGTCGCGAAGATCACCGCGCCCGAGTCGCCGACCTCCAGCGCCTCCGAGGAGCACTTCTCGGCCGCCTCGGTCGCGCCGTCGTGGTCGCCCTGCATGTTGCAGACGTAGGCGAGCGTCCACAGCGCCCGGCAGCGCTCCTTGCTGGCCTGGCGGGAGATCTGGAGCGCGCGCTCCAGGTAGTGGCGGCCCTCGCGCATGAAGCCGCAGGCCACCCACATGAACCAGAGCGAGGAGAGCAGTTCGAGGCCGATGCGGACCTCGCCGGGCACCGACAGGCAGTAGTCGACGGCCGTGCGGACGTTGTCGTGCTCCTGGCGCATCCGGACGAACCAGTGGACCTGGCGCGGGCCCGACCAGGCGTGCTCGCCGCGTTCGGCGAGCTGGAGGTAGTAGTCGCGGTGGCGGCGGCGCAGGTTGTCGGTCTCGCCGAGCTTGTCGAGCCACTCCTCGCCGTAGTCGCGCAGGGTGTCGATCAGGCGGTAGCGCTGGCCCGAGACGGTGTTGTAGCTGAGCAGCACCGACTTGTCGACCAGGCCGGTGATGACGTCCATGATCCGGTCGGGCGGCAGCGTGTCGCCGGCGCAGACGTAGCGCGCGGCGTCGAGCTCGAAGTCGCCCGAGAACACCGACAGGCGGGCCCAGAGCAGCCGTTCGGCCGGTTCGCACAGCTCGTGGCTCCAGCCGATCGCGGCCCGGAGCGTCTGGTGGCGCGGTAACGCGGTGCGGGAGGCGCCCGCCAGCAGGGAGAACCGGTCGGTCAGCAGGCCGAGGATCTGCTCCACCGACAGGGCGCGCAGCCGGACCGCCGCCAGTTCGATCGCCAGCGGGATGCCGTCGAGCCGCACGCACAGCTCGGCGACGGCGGTGACGTTGTTCTCCTCGACCGTGAAGTCGGGCACCACGGCGGTGGCCCGCTGCCGGAACAGCTCGACGGCGTCGTTGTTGTAGGGCGACTCGCCCGGATCCTCGCCCGGCACCTGCAGCGGCGGGATCGGCACCACCGACTCGCCGGCGGCGTCGAGCGAGCGGCGGCTGGTGGCCAGCACCCGCAGGTTGGGATTGCGGCTCTGCAGGTCCTCGATCAGCTCGGCGCAGGCCGAGACCATGTGCTCGCACGTGTCGAGGATGAGCAGCACCTTGCGCTCGCCCATCCAGTCGGCCAGCGAGTCGCCGCCGGGACGGCTCGACTGGTCGGCCAGGCCCAGGGCGGTGCGGACGGTGTGGTGGAGCATCGACGCGTCCTGCAGCCGGGCCAGGTCGACGTACCAGATGCCGTCGTCGAACTGGGGGCGCAGCTGATGGGCGACCCGCAGAGCGGTCCGCGTCTTGCCGACGCCGCCGATCCCGGTCACCGTGACCAGTCGCGACTGCTGGATGCGCTGCCTGATCGTCGTCAGCAGCCGCGACCGCCCGACGAAGCTGGTGAGCTCCGCCGGAAGATTGCCCTCTCTGCGCCTACCTGCTGGGGTCGCCATGCCGCCTCACGGGGGGTGTCGCGTTCCGGCTTGCACCTGCTCCGGCATCGTACCTTTAGAGGGATTTGCCTGTGGGGAGCGTTGGGGAGATACCTCATCCTGTGGTGCCCCTTCGCTAGGCTGGGAACCATGTCTGAGCCGCAGCCCGATGAACTGCGCCCGGTCGACCTGTCCGACGACGGCCTACCGGTGCTTCCCGACCAGACCCTCGACGACACCGATCACGGGTGGGGCGAGTGGCGGGAATCGTCCGACGACATCTCCCGCTTCCTGGAGGACCGCCCGCCCCACTGGTGACCTCACCTGACCGCCAGCTGGTCCCACCACCAGGTGATGGCCGGGAGCGGCAGGGGTTCGAGGCGGTCGTCGCTGGCGCGCTCCTTCCATGATCCCGGCATCGCGACCGGGTCGGCCGCGACGCGGTCGGTCGGGTTGCGGGGGTCGAGGTAGCGGCCGGTGCTCATCGCCCAGGCCAGATAGCCCCTGATCCACTCGCCCAGGCCGTGGACGTAGCGGCCGAGCGCGGGGGAGGCGTCCGCGCGGACCTCGTCGCCGACCTTGAGGAACAGGGTCATCACCCGGTCGCGCATGCGGACCGCCTCGGCGGAGGCCTCCTCGACCGACAGGCCGCCCGAGGTCAGCACGCTGACCAGGTTCTGGATCTGCGGATAGCCGTAGCGGTGCTGGCGGTAGGACTCCTTGTTGAAGGAGATCAGGTCGTTGTCCCAGGCGATGATCGCGTTGGCCATCTCGGTGAGCGCCCGTACCCTCGAGTCGGCCATGTCATCGGCGCTGACCTCGTAGCCGGCGCTGATGTCGACGAACATCACGCTGGCCCCGCAGGCGCTGGCGTTCAGCCACATGGTCACGTAGTCGTCGACGGCCGGGATCCGGCCCTCCAGCCGGTTGGCCGTCTCCCAGATCAGCCCGAACAGGTACTTGCGCTGCTCCTCGACCCAGCGGGCGAGCTGCACCGGGGTCGCGGCCTTCTCCAGGCGTAACCGGATGTCGCGCAGGCCCTCGGCCCAGGGGTCGTCGGTGAGGATCCTCGCGGTGGGCGCCTCGACGATGCGGGTGAGTTTGCTGACGAACTGCACGAAGGCGTCGAGAGACATGTCGTGCACGCGTTCGTCGCAGTACATGTCGTCGAAGGTGAACAACCAGAAGACGTAGTCGGCCGCCAGGCGCAGCCCTTCTCCGCGTCCGTGGGGCAGCGCCAGCGCGGCGCAGTGGCCGATGCGCTGGGCGGCCAGGTATTCGCGTTGCTCGGCTGATCGGAAGAGTCCGAAATCATCCATCCATTTGACCGTGGCACGGTCCACTTCATCGGCTTCGGGGGAGATGGCGTAGGGGAAAGGACAGTAGAACGAGGGGACGTCCAACCGGGGCGACGAAACGACGCTGGTCACGAGCAGGTCCTTCCGGTTCGTCTGGCCGGGCCCGACAAAAGTGGGACGGCATTGGCACGGTCCCGGAGCGCAGGAGTTTTCGGCCCGGTGAGTTGTGTGGGCGTGATTGCGCTTAATTAAAGCGTCCGAGCTTAATTGAGCCTTTTGTCCCATCGATTCCTACACGAAATCGGAGGACTGTCAATGTCAGGAAACGACGTCCTTGCGGCGGAACCGGCGGAACGCGAAGGCCAGCAGGACGGCGGCGTACGTCACCGCGACCGCGGCCCCCTTGATCATGCCGCTGTAGTCGGGCACCGGCGCCAGGGCGTCCAGCCAGGCGGTGTTCCAGAAGGTCGGCAGGAACTCCCGCAGGCCACCGAGGGCCTCCACGGCCTGCAGGATGGTGCTGACGATCACCAGGCCGACCGCGCCGCCGACGGCGCCCAGCGGCGAGTCGGTGCTCACGGACAGCAGGAACGCCAGTGATGCGACGACCAGATTGCTGACCATCGCGTACAGGATGACGATTCCGAATTTCGGCAGCACGTCGGCGGCCGGGATGAGCTCGCCGGTGCCGGGCACCCGGATGTCGTGCCAGCCGAACGCGATCGTGCCCGCCACCACCGCCATCACCGGCACGACCGTCACGGCGGCGGCCGAATAGGTCAGCGCGACGATCAGCTTCTGGCGCAGCAGCCGGTCGCGCGGGATCGGCGCGGCCAGCAGATAGCGCAGCGACGACCAGTTGGCCTCGCTGGCCACCGTGTCGCCGCAGAACAGCGCCACCGCGACCATCAGCAGGAAGCTCGCCGACACCGACAGGGCGAAGGCGGCGAAGTTCAGCCCGCCCTCGGTCGCCAGGTCGGAGATGCGCAGCCCGTTGCCGCCTCCCCGGTTGTTGTTCGGGCCGAACTGGAAGGCGATCACCAGGATCCACGGCAGCGCCGCCAGCAGCGCGAACATCACCATCGTGCGCCGCCGCCGGAACTGGCGGACGAACTCGACCCGGAGCGGGAGCGTGCGCCCGGGCGCGTAACCGGTCGCGGTCAAGCCTTTTCTCCGATCAGGTCGAGGAACACGTCCTCCAGGCGGGTGGAACCGTTGAGCGCGCCGCGGCTGAGCAGCTCGGTCACCGGCCCGGCCGAGACCAGGCGGCCCCGGTGCATCACGACGGCGTGGCTGCAGGTCTGCTCGACCTCGCCGAGCAGGTGGCTGGAGACGATGACGGTCCGGCCCTTCGTCGCGTACGCCCGCAGCACCCGCCGCATCTCGGCGATCTGGGGCGGGTCGAGCCCGTTGGTGGGTTCGTCGAGCACGAGCAGGTCGGGCAGGCCCAGCATGGCCTGGGCGATGGCCAGGCGCTGCCGCATGCCCTGGGAGTAGGTGCGGGTGGGCCGCTCGACGGCGGCGCCGAGACCGGCGATCTCCAGCGCCTCCTCCATGTGGGCGTCGGCGGCCGGGCGGCCGGTGGCCTGCCAGTAGAGCTTCAGGTTGTCGCGGCCCGTCAGGTGGGGCAGGAAGCCGGGACCCTCGACGAAGGAGCCCAGCCGCGACAGGACCGGCGCGCCCGGCACGACCTTCTCGCCGAAGATGCGGATCTCGCCCTCGTCGGGGTGGATGAGCCCCATCATCATCCGCATCGTGGTCGTCTTGCCCGCGCCGTTGGGCCCGAGCAGGCCGAGGACCTGGCCCTTCTCGACCCGGAACGACAGGTCGTCGACGGCCCGGTGGCCGTTCTTGTAGTGCTTGGTCAGGCCGGTGATCTCCAGCGGCACCTCGGCCAGCGCGGCGTCGGGCGCGATGGCGGCCCGGCGCGGCCGTCCGGTCAGCAGGATCACCGCCGCCGCGAGGACCGACACCAGCGGGAACGCCCACGTCCACCAGGCCGGCCCGGTGACCGGCGCGGCCAGCCCGGCGTCGACCGGCATCGTCAGCGTGGTCGAGCCCAGCCCCACCCGGTGGACGCTCGGCTGAGACGGCAGCGCGTAGGCCATGTCGGTCGTGGTCACCGACAGGCGCAGCACGTGGCCGGGCTCGACGCGGCGGTCGATCGCCGGGAGGGCGACCTTCACCGGGGTGCCGGCCGGGGTGGCGGTCACGCGCAGGGGCGCGGCCAGGCCGCCGGGGAGCACCGCGAGCTGGCCGGAGGCGGCGTCGTAGAGCTTGGCGAACAGGGTGACCTCGCCCTCGCCGTACACCTTGATCTCGGCGGTGGGCGAACCGGTCACGGTGAGCGCGGTGTCGAGCGGGCGGGTCTGGAAGGTCGCGACCTGGCCCGGCAGGTCGAGCGAGGCGCCCGCCGAGCCGCCGCCGCCCGCGCCGCCGCCGAGCAGGCTGCCGAGGCCGGGCACCGAGGAGATCGCGGCCGGGCTGCCGCCGGGCGGCGTGGCCACCTCCTGGTCGGGGCCGAGCAGGTCGAGCCGCGTCGTCACGGTCCCGCCGAGCCCGGCGTAGGCCGCGCCCTCGGCGTGGAGCAGCACGTTCTGGCGGGTGCCGGGGTCGCGGCCGCCGTCGCGCGAGACGGTGAAGCCCTCACCCGTGGCCGCGCCCGACTTCTTCAGGTGGGCGTCGAACCAGTTGAGCGTCTGGGCCAGGACGAAGTCGGCCTCGGCGTCGCCGCCGTCGTGGCCCCCGGCGATCCAGGCGACCTCGACCGGCGCGCCGGTGGCCGCGATGGCCTTGGCGTTGAGGTCGGCGTGGCCGAGCGGGAACAGCGAGTCGCGCTGGCCCTGGATGATCAGCGAGGGGACCTTGATCCGGCCCTGCACGGAGACCGGGCTCGACCTGCGGAGCAGCTCGATCGCCTCGGGCGTGGCCTTCCCGGTGGCCGCGATCTCCTGGTAGACCGTGCAGATCGCCGGCAGGAACCGGCCGCACTGCGCCTGCTCGGGGGTGATGCCGTCGGGGGCGGGCTGCCCCGAGGAGCCGCTGAGGAGCCGGGCCAGGCCGTCGGCCTGCGTCGAGGGGTTGAGGCCCGAGCCCCCGGCGCTGAAGAAGATCCCGGCCCACATCTTCTTGAACACGCCCTGGGCCGGACCGGCGCCGGACGCCTCGGGGAAGAGGGCGTCGGCCAGGTCGTACCAGGTGATCGACGGCGCGATCGCGTCGACGCGGGGATCGTTCGCGGCCGTCATCAGGGCGATCGCGCCGCCGTAGGAGCCGCCCGCCATGCCCACGCGCGGGTCGCCCGCGGCGTCGAGCAGCACGCCGGGCTTCTTCGCCAGCCAGTCGATCAGCTGCCTGACGTCCTTGACCTCGTAGTCGGGCGAGTTGAGCGCGATCTCCCCGGTCGACCGGCCGAACCCCCGGGCCGACCACGTCAGCACGGCGTAACCCTGCTCGGCGAGCTGCCCGGCCTGGTCGCGGACGCTGTCCTTGCTCCCGCCGAACCCGTGCCCGAGCAGCACGGCCGGAGCCTTCCCGCCGCCAGCGGGCGCGAAGTAGGAGGCGTCGATCAGGACCTTCTGGTCGTCGGCCGGCCCGTCGACGACGGGGATCACGACGTCCTCCCCCTGGGGCGGACCGTCGGACGGCCAGACCAGCCACACGATCGCGGCCACGGCGACGAGCACGGCGGCCAGCACGGCGAGGCCGCGCCGGCCCCCGAGAAACGTCATATCTTGAGCCTAGTGGGGCTGACTGAGAGTCCGCTGAGGACCCGGTAGGCGCCCGGCACGGCCTCCCAGCCCCTCTCGGTCCAGACCTCGACCGCCCGGCGGGGGATCTCGACGGTGACCGAGACCGTCTCACCCGGCTGTGCCGCGCAGGTGGTGAAGGCGGCCAGCCAGCGGGCCGGGCGGTCGCCCGGCTCGTCGGGGGCCAGGTAGACCTGGACGACCTCCCGGCCGGGCCGGGGGCCCGTGTTCGTCAGGGTGACGGTCACCTCCAGGCCGTCGACGGCGATCTCGTCGTAGGACCAGGTCGTGTAGCCGAGGCCGTGGCCGAAGGGGAACGCCGGGGCGGTCCCGTGGCGGTCCCAGGCGCGGTAGCCGACGAACCGGCCCTCGTCGTAGCGGAGCACGCCCTCCTCCGGTGTGACGTTGATCACCGGGCAGTCGGCGAGCTCGGCGGGCCAGGTCGTGGGGAGGCGGCCGCCGGGCTCCGCCGCGCCGGTGAGCACGTCGGCCAGGGCGTGGCCGCCCTCCTGGCCGGGGAACCAGGTCAGCAGGATCGCGGCGACCTCGTCGCGCCATGGCATCTCGACCGGCGACCCGGCGTTGACCACGACGACCGTGCGGGGGTTGACGGCGGCGACCCGGGAGACGAGTTCGTCCTGGCGGCCGGGCAGTTTCAGGGAGGTGCGGTCGAAGCCCTCGCTCTCGACCTCCTTCGAGGTGCCGACCACGACGACCGCCACGTCGGCCTCCCGGGCCGCCTCGACGGCCTGGGTGATCATCCGGCCGGTGGTGGGGCGCGGTTCGCGGTGGCAGAGGGCGAAGCCGACGAAGAACGGCGGCTCGGGGGCGTGCCGGACCGTGTGGACCAGGCTGACCACCACGGGGCCCGGCAGGTCGGCGAGGACCTCGTGCTGGGGCGGGAAGAAGAACCCGGCCAGGGGGTCGTCGGCGTCCGGGCGGACCGCGCCGTCGAAGAGGGTCCTGCCGTTGGCCTCCAGCGTGAAGCGGCCGACCCCCTGGACGGCCAGGGTGTTCCAGCCGGGCGCCGCGTCCAGGACGCCGCTGATCTCGACGGTGTGCAGCTCCTCGTAGGGGACCGGCAGCGTCCCGAGCCACAGCAGCGCGCCGTCCTTGAGGGGGAACTCGCCGAGCACCCGGCCCGCCGCGTCGCGGGCGGTCGCGGTCGCCGCCATGACGGCCGGGGCGACCGTCGCGCTCGCGTCGGCGCCCCGGCTGTACGCGACGTCGACCCCGGCGGCCGTCAGGCCCTCCAGCGGCGACACGGTGTGGTCGGGGAACACCATCGCGCTCCCGCCGCCGGTGACGCGCGGGTCGGCGGCCGGTCCGCCGATCAGCGCCACCTTCCGGCCGGGGTCGAGCGGCAGCACGCCGTCGTTGGTCAGCAGCGTGAACGACCGCGCGGCGATCTCCCGGGCCAACGCCGCGCCGTCCTCGGACTCGCGATCGGCGAGGTCGACCCGGGCGAACAGCGCCTTCAGCCGGGCCACTTTGAGGTCGAGAATCTCCTCCGGTACGAGCCCCTCCAGCACCGCCCGCGCCAGCGGCTCCCCGTAGACGCTGCCCGGCCCCGGCATGGCCAGGTCGAGCCCGCCGAGCGCGCACCTGACCGCGTCGCGGGCGGCGGTCCAGTCGGACATCACGATCCCGTCGAAGCCCCACTCGCCGCGCAGCACTCCTTCGATCAGCCCGGCGTGCTCGCACATCGGGACCCCGTTCACCCCGTTGTAGGCCGCCATCACGCCCCACGGCGCGGCCTTGCGCACGACCAGCTCGAACGGCGCCAGATAGAGCTCCCGCAGGGTGCGCTCGTCCACCTGGACGTCCACGGTCATCCGCTCGGTCTCGGAGTCGTTGGCCACGAAGTGCTTCACCGTCACGCCGACCCCGCCCGACTGCACCCCGGCCACGTAGGCCGCGCCGATCTCGCCGGTCAGCAGCGGGTCCTCGGAGAAGAACTCGAAGTGCCGCCCGCCCAGCGGCGTCCGGTGCAGGTTGACGCTGGGGGCCAGCAGCACGTGCACCCCCTTGCGGCGGCACTCGGCGGCCAGCACCTCGCCGGCCCGGCGGACCAGGCCGACGTCCCAGGTGGCGGCCAGGGCGGTCGGCGACGGCAGGGCGAGGGCCGGGTCGCCGGCCATCCACCGCGCGCCGCGGACCCCGATCGGACCGTCGGAGGTGACCAGGGAGGGCAGGCCGATCTCGGGCGCCGCGGGGAGCGTCCACATGTCCTGCCCGCCGAGAAGGGCTGCCTTGCGGTCGAGATTCATCTGCTCACCTCATCGTTTGATTGCGCCGTGAGTAAAGGGAACGGCACAATTCGCGCGTGGCGACTGGAACAACGATGCTCACGCGGGTGCCCCGCCAGGTCGTGGCCTGGGGCCTGCCCCTCTGGTCGCGTGGCCTGCCCGGCCGCCCGACACCTCCCGACGTCTTCCGGCTGATCTACACGGCCTGGCTGGTGGCGTTCGCGCTCAAGGTGCTCGGGGCGTCCTGGGACGTCTCGTGGCACTTCCGCTGGCTGCGCGACGACCTCGCGCCGCCCCATCTGATCAACACCGTCGGGACGATGATCGTCGTCGGCCTGACCATCGTGCACTGGTACACCGGCTACGGCGTCGACAAGGCGGCCCAGCGGCTGATCCTGTGGGGGACCGGCACCTTCCTGGTCGCCATCCCGCTCGACCTGATCAACCACAAGGTCAACGGCCTCGACATCACCGCGTGGAGCCCGTCCCACGCGCTGCTGTTCATCGGCACCGCGTTCATGATCGCCGGGGTGATCCGGGGGTGGTACGTCGGCGCGCAGCCGGGCCGCCGGCGGACCGTCGTGCTGGCGGCGCTGTTCGGCTTCTTCCTGGAGAACGCGATCTTCCCGAGCGAGCACCAGGAGTACGGGGTCATCGGCCTGGCCGCCTGGATCCGGGGCGAGCCGGAGGCCGAGCCGTCGCTGCTCGCCTTCGCGGCCGAGGACCTCGGGCGGCCGGTCGACCTGATCGCGGTGCAGAACTTCGCGCTGCCGGTGCCCGACCAGGTCTACTCGCTGTGGGCCGGGATCGTCGGCATGGCCATCCTGGTGGCGGCCCGGAAGGCGACCGGCTACCGGTTCACCGCGACGCTCATCGCGGCGGGCTACCTGGCCTACCGGATGGTGATCTGGCCGCTGCTGGCCGGGATCGGCTTCCCCACCTCGGCGATCCCGTTCTTCCTGCTCCTCGGCGCGATCTGCGTCGACCTGGCGTTCCTGGTGCCGCAGGCGTACGTGCGGGTCGCCGCCGGGGCGCTGCTCGTCACCGGCGGGGTGTTCGGGGGGCTCTGGCTCCAGGAGGCCTACCTCATCGCGCCGCCCTACGCCCCCTGGGCGTGGCCCTACGCGCTCGGCGGCCTCGCGGTGGCGTGGCTCGTCGTCGAGCTCGCCGGGAGACGGCTCAGCCGCCCGTCCGTGTGATGACCACGGCCACGCCGTAGGCGAGGCCCAGCACGGTCAGCTCGACCGCCGCCCAGGCCGCGAAAGCGGTCGGGCGGCGGGCGGTCACGCCGGGCAGCAGCCGCCACCGGATGTTGGCGGCCAGCAGCGCGATCACCCCGGCCAGCACGGTCTTGACGACCACCAGCAGGCCGTAGTGGGTCGTCACCAGCGAGGCCGGGAACGCCTCCGCGGGGGAGAGCAGCAGCTCGACGAGCCCGGTGAACAACCCTGACAGGCTGACCACGAGCAGCGCGGTGGTGGCGAGCCTGGAGAACCTCGGCAGGGTGCGGCCCAGCAGCTCGCGGTCGGACACCAGCAGCAGCGCGACCGCCAGCAGGCCGCCGGTCCACAGGGCCGCGCCGATGACGTGGAGCTCCATCGCGACCATGCTCAGGTCGTGCCAGTACCAGTTCGAGGCATGCCCGGTCACCGGCAGCGGCAGCAGCCCGAACACCGCCGCGCCCACGCGCAGCTCGGCGGGGACCTTCTCGCCGAACCTGACCGCGAAGATCCCGATGGCCGCGCTGAAGACGGCCGCCGCCCCGCTCACCACCAGGCCCTGGCCGGAGCCGATCGCGTCCACGTACAGCGGCACGTCGGGGAAGCGGCCCGGCATCACCTCGGCGGCGCTCAGCAGCGTCGAGACCAGGGCCGCGAAGGCCCACACGACCGCCGAGTAGACGGCCCAGCGGCGGGCCCGGGACGCGGCCGGTTCGGTGGCCTCGGGATGGTCGAACCCGAGCAGCTTCGGCAAGAGGCTGAGACCGACGGTGACGAGCGCGGCGACGTCCAGGACGAACCTGGTCACCGGGAGCCCGAACTCGACCCAGGGGCCCGCTGTGGGCAGCCCGAAGGGGGGTTCGGGGAGGGTGGCCCAGGTGGCCACCACGGCGGCGGTCAGCCCGGCGCCGGTCAGCCCCGCCAGGGGCAGCGCGCGCAGCCGCCGGTCGGCGGCGGCGGGGCGGGAGTCGAGCAGGGTCATGCGGCGGTCCTGTCGGGGGCGGGGTGCGGGCGGGCGGCGCGACTCACGCGAGGGTCCGGTCGTGGGCGGGAGGGGTCGTCCCGGCGTGGCGGGGCCGCGACTCGTGGCGGTGCAGCACCCAGGTGGCCAGTCCGAGCATCAGCAGCGCGAAGACCATCAGGCCCCAGACCCAGCTGCCGCCCGAGGCGGCCGGGATCGGCGCCGACACCGCGCCGGGCGCGGGCGCGAGGGTCGCCGCGGCTCCCGCCGGGGCCGCCCCGGCGCCCGTGTACGTGAACCTGATCGTCCCCGACACCGGGTGGCCGTCGTTGGAGACGATCTGCCAGCCGATGACGTAGGCCCCGCCGGTGGTCAGGGGCTTCACCGTCGCGGTCACCACCTCGTCGCGGACCGTCAGGCCCGCGTCGTAGCGCGCCCCGTCGGGCCCGGTGAGGGCCAGTTTCGCGAAGTCGGCGCGGACGGGCTGGTCGAAGGTCAGGGTCACCCGGTCGAGGTGGGGGACCGACGCGCCCTCGGCCGGGTCGCTGCCCTTCAGGACGTTGTGGGCCGACGCCGGGACCGGCCACAGCACGGCGGCCAGGAGCACCAGCGAGACGGTGAGAAATCGCACGATTGGCAGGGTAAGCCCGGGCCGCGTGAGCGTCACCTTTCTCACGCGGCCCGGACGCCTCGGCGGGCAGGATCGTTCCGCCCCGATGACCGTGAACCTAAGCCGCGTGATCAGGTGAGTCAATGCGTTCTTTTAAGAAAGTTTCCTGATAGTACTGCTTTAAGCCGCTCTTAAGCCTCGCTTAGCCGGGATAGGTGAAGAGGTGCCCGCACATGCCGTCGCGCGGCTCGCCGGACGCCTCGGTGATGCGGGCCTCCCGCAGATAGTCGTAGTCGCCCCGGCGCAGCGACGCGAGCTGCTTCTCGGTGTCCTCGACCGCCTTGAGCGGGCCTTCCCGCCACAGGTCCTCGAAGTCGTCGAGCCGCCCGCCGACCAGGCGCACGGCGTGTTCCAGGAACTTCTCGAAGCCCGGCTGCCCGGCCTCCTTGAGCTGCCGGAAGCCCTCTAACGCCAGGTCGCGCCGCCAGCGCGGGGCCATCCCCGCGGCCCGGTCGTAGTCACCGGTCAGCACCGCGTTGGGGAAGGTGAACACGGCGTCGCCCGCCTCGGGCAGGCCGCTGTTCTGCATGACCACGACGATCTTCAGATCGCCGTCGTTGACGAGCCGGTGGACGGTCCCCGGGGTGAACCACACCACCGCCCCGGGGGCCAGCGGGGTCTCCTGGAAACCCTCCCAGGTGAGGGTCTGCACCGACCCGGTGCCGGCGACCACGACGTACGCCTCCGCGCACAGCGTGTGCAGGTGGGGCGAACCGCCGCACCGGCCGTCGGCGGCGGGCCAGTCGTAGACACTCAGGGCGGTGACGCCTATGCCGAACATGGGTGCTCCTTCACGTACGCGGCCAGCCGGGATCTGTCCCAGCCCCCCGAGCAGACGACGACGCGATAGCCCAGCCGCATGCTCTCTCCACGCGGCAGGTTAACAATCTCGTCAAAGGCGATCGAGGGGTTGACCGCCGCGAATGGTGTCGTTCGCACGAACCACGTGACCGGGGCGGGGGCCTGGAAGAGCAGCGTCGACGAGCGGTCGACACCGTCGTGGCGGCCGACGTAGGCCAGCCACTGGGAGGTACGGCCCATCATCTCAGGACCTTCCCCCGTCTCGGCGATCACGTCGCCGTTCTCGAAGGAGCGCGGGCCGCGCCAGAAGAGGCCGCAGTAACCCGCCGTCGGACGGCCGTTGGTCGTCGGGCTGCCGAACACCAGGTCCGCGCCCCGCACGTTGCGCAGGGTGGTGGTGAACTCCAGCGCCCACGAGTCGTCCTCGACGTCGGTGACCCGGAACTCGCGCAGTTCGTCGACCCAGTGCTCGCCGGCCTGGGTGTGCCAGCTCAGCCGCTGCGCGCCCGGCCGGTCGAAGCCGTCGTGCCGGATCGTGCCGGTGTTCGGCAGGTCGACGTAGCCCGCCGACTCGCGGACGTAGGTCCCGCCGCCCCAGAAGTTCTCACCCGACAGGTCGGAGACCGTCATCGCCAGGCCCTTGTGCCAGCGGTGGTCGTGCGGGCGGAAGGCGGTGACCAGGTCGCCCTCGAGGGTCCTGATCGGGTGGAAGTAGGGCTTGGGGGACTCGAAGACGTCGGTGTCGCGGTCGTCGTACACGTAGCGGAGGATCTCCACGCCGCGTTCGTCGTAGATCAGCTCGTCCATGCGCCGCCGTCCAGCCGGTGGTAGAAGGGGTCGTCGGGGGTGAGCTCGGCCCGGGTCACGGGCCGCCTCCGGTGGGCCGAGGCGTAGATCCCCGTCGCCAGTTCCAGGGCCTGCCGGCCCTGGCGGGCGCTCATGGGCGGGCGTTCGTTCTTCTCGTAGGCGTCGAGCAGCACGCTCAGCTGGGCCTCGTGGGAGCTGGGCACGTCGTCGGGGGGCTGCCACAGGTCGGTCGTGGCGGTCCAGTCCTCGTTGCGGTAGCCGTACAGATGACGGAGTTCCACGGACGCGCCGGTGAAGTCGAAGCGCAGGTAGCTCTCCTCACGGCGGGAGAGCAGGCTCGTCGCGACGGAGGCCAGCGCGCCGGAGGCGAAGCGGACCGTGGCCATGGCGACGTCCTCGTACTCGACGTCACGGTCGAGGGTCGCGGTCATCGCGCTCACCTCGGTCCAGTCGCCGAGGACCGAGAGCATGACGTCCATCTGATGGATCGCGTGGCCGACCGTCGGGCCGCCGCCCTCGGTCCGGAACCGGCCCCGCCACGGGACCTGGAAGTAGTCGTGGTCGCGGAACCAGGCCGTCACGCACAGGGCGGCCACCGGGCGGCCGAGGAGCGGGGCGATCTCCCTCAGGTGCCGGGCGCCGGAGCCGAAGCGGTGCTGCGAGACCACGGAGGCGTAGCCGGGCCCTTCGGCGGCGGTGATGGCGTCCCACTCAGCAAGTGAACGACATGCGGGCTTCTCGATCCACACCCAAGCGCCCGATTTGAGACATTCGATCGCCTGGACGGCGTGTCCGCCCGGCGGCGTGCACAGATGGACCACGTCCGGACGGGCCTGGTCGAGCAGCTCGGCGACCGATCCGTGGAAGCTCGGGATGCCGTGTTCCCTCGCGAACACGGCGGCTCGGGCCCGGTCGACGTCGGCGACCGCGACCACCTCGGCCCGGTGGGCCTGGGCGCGCAGCGCCGGAAGATGGCAGACGCCGGCGATCCCACCGGTCCCGACGACGGCGACCCGGATCATCCGGCCCTACCTCCTGTTGTGTTGGTGACCCGGGCGGGCGCCCACGCTCCCAGGGGCGCCCGCCCGGGCGTCTCACCTCACGACGAGCGTCGTGAGAGAACGCGGGGCCAGGGTGAGGTTCCTGTTCGGACCCCGGCCGGGCAGTGGTGTCTCCGCCAGGTCGCGCGTCCCGTCGGTCAGGTGGACGGTCGCCCTTCCGGCTCTGGTGTTGATCTTCGTGCGGATCTCGGTGGCCGCCGTGTTCAGGATCTCGACCACCTCCGAGCCGTCCCTGTTGCGGAAGGCGGTGACCTTCAGCGCGGGGTCGGCCGCGGTGACGTCGACCCGGACCGCGTCGGGCCGGATGAAGCGGCTGTAGGCGGCCAGCGCCCAGAAGCGCTTGGAGATCCGGTAGGTCCCGGTCGCCTCGTCGATCTGGAGCATGCCCCGGGTGGCCCCCCGGGAGGCGCCGAACCAGAACACGTAGCCGTTGACGTTGCCGGTGGTGAACGAGTCGTGGATCTGCTGCGCCACCGCGAAGCCGTCGTATCCGCTGCCGTCGTCCCAGTTCTCGTTCCAGGTGTCGCCGTTGGGCGACCACTCCGACATCCATACGGGCTTGTCCGTCGGCAGCGGGCCGTCGATCGGGCTGACGTAGGGGTGGCCGGTGTGCGTGGCCACCCACCTGCGGGCGACCGGGTCGGCCTCGATGGCCTCGGTGAACTGCCGCTGCTCCGACCATCCGGCGGCGTCGCAGCAGGCCACCTTGATGCCCGCCCTGGCCGCCGTCGGGCCGAGGACCTTGACGAAGTCGGCGGCCTGCTGCGGGGTGAACCGCATCGAGGCGTAGGAGACCGTCAGGTCGGGCTCGTTGGTGAACCCGAGGTCGGTGATCCTGATGCCCTCCTTGGCGTAGAACCTGGCGTACTGCACCAGGTAGTCCGCGTAGGCCTGGCGCCACTCCGGCAGGAGCTCGCCGCCGTTGCTGTCGCTGCCGTTGGTCTTCATGTAGCCCGGCGCGCTCCACGCGTCGGCGTAGAACCGCTCGACCCCGTAGCGCTTGGCCTCCTTGGCCAGCCAGACCTGGCCGCCGTCGTCGCCGTCCCAGACGTATTTGGGCTTGGCGGTCGGGCCGCCGGGGTTCTCCGGCTGGATGGAGACCATGAGGTCGTAGGGGCTGCCCGCGGGCGAGGAGCCGATGCCCAGGCGCAGGATGCTGAACCCGGCGCCCTTCGACCGGCTCAGCCACAGGTCCAGGATCTCGCGCTGCTTCTCGGGCGACAGCGCGCGCACCAGCTCGTTACGCCGGAACGCCTGGGAGAAACCGAACCCGTCGATCCGCTGCTTCACCGACCACGAGCGCACGTCGATGCCCGCGCGCTCGGGAGTGAAAGCGACGAGGGGGAGGATCAGCAGTGGAACGAAGAGCGCCTTGTGACGTCGAGACATGCGGGAACCCGCTTTCCGAAAGTTTCACAAGATTACCGAGACTTTTCGTTGCGGGTAACGTAAAGGTTTCACGGCGCGCGCGTCAACGCCGTGAGTCGGAAAAGCGTCAGAGAACCCATCCGATGAGCCAGGCGGTGAAGATGAGCCCGGTCGCCGCGGGCAGGATGAGCACCCCGGGGGCCCGGTCGCGGAACGCCGCCACGACCGACAGGCACGTCGCCGCGATCGGCAGCAGGCTCGCCCAGAAGATGATCGGCGGGATGCCGACGGTGAACGCCACCCGGTCGGAGACCGCCCACACGCTCCACGCCGCCACGGCGCAGAACGCCGCCCCGGCGAGCCCGGCCAGCAGGGTCAGCAGCCCGCCCCGGCGCACCGTGATCGCCCCGCCCGCCACCTGGAACAGCGACAGCAGCGCGAACGCGCCCAGCGGCGCGACCGCCCATGGGAAGCCGGTGGTGGTGTAGCCGGCCGGGGTCAGGTGCACGTCGCCCGGCTCGACCAGGGCGCGGGGCGCTTTCGCCGGGTCGCAGGGCGCTGGCGCGGCCGGGTCGGCCAGGAACGCCCCGATGGTCTTCCGGCCGCAATCGCTGACCTCGAAGACGCCGTAGCCGACCCCGGCGAACTCCTGGAACCGGGCGGCGGGCAGCTTCTCGCTGGCGGTCCGGACCTTCTCGGCGGGGATCGCCGGGTCGTACTGGCCTGCCAGGACCAGCACCGGCGACTGGGTCAGCGCGCCCTCCTCGCCGGAGGCGGGCAGCCGCCACTCGGCGCACGTCGTCGCGTCGTTGAACACCGTGAACAGGGCCCTGGAGCGGATCTGGTTGGACGGCCACTCGTCCTGGCACTGCACGGAGTAGTAGAGGCCCCACTCGCGGCCGGTCATCGTCGCGGCGGCGGCGTCGACCAGCGGCGACAGCAGGTCGGTCTGCCCGTCGGCCAGGCCGTCGATCAGCGCCGGCAGGATCGGCAGCACCTCGGGGTCGGAGACCGACTCGGCCAGCAGGGTGGCCACGTCGTCGCCGGACAGGGAGACCTCGACGCGGGCGCGGGTGAGCGGGTCGCGGGTGGCCAGGCTGACCGGTTCGGCGTTGAGGTTCCGGACCATCTGGTCGTAGCGGCCGGCCACGCCGAGCCGGTCGGCCATGGAGCGCAGGGCGGCCGGGGCCTCGTCGTAGACGGCGTAGGACTCGGGCAGGTAGGAGTCGAGCACGACCGAGGCGGTGCCCTCGGGGTCCATGGCGGCGGCCAGCAGCATCATGCGGGTGGAGTAGCCGACGCCGAAAAGGCTCCACTTGTCGTAGCCGAGGGTGCGGCGCAGCTCGACCACGTCGGCGGCGATCTCCTGGGTGCGGAAGCCGCGCAGGTCGCTGGTCAGCCGGGCCCGGCAGGCGCGCGCGGCCAGCGCCATGTCGCCCTTGGCCGGCCCGGTGGAGGTGAGCTCCTTGAGCGCGCCGGTGACGATCTCGGGGCACTCCAGGCGCGGTTCGGAGAAGGCGCCGCCGCGCTGCTCCATGACCACCACGTCACGGTCGGGCGCGATCGCGGCGATCGTCCCGGTCAGCTGGATGGAGGACATCCCCGGGCCGCCGTTGGTGAACACCACCGGCGGGCCGGCGGGAGAGTCGACCCGGCGCACCGCGAACCCCACCCTGACGGTGTCGCTCCGGTAGGCGTCGCGCCGCTCGGGGACCAGCAGGTAGCCGCACGTGGTGCCGGCCGGGACCGGCGCCGGGCAGGGGTGCTCCTCGACGCCCTCTCGCACGCCGCTTTCGCGCGCGCCCGCGAGCGCGGGTGCTGAAAGTCCCATGAGCGTGACGGAAGCCGCGATCAGGCTCACCGCCGTCTTCCATCCGGGCACCCGTCGACCTCACTGCCAAATATCCGCACTTGATGGGGGATTGCACGCTTTTTCACGTGATCTCCGCCCGGACCACGGCAGCACCCTAGCGGCAAGGGCCGAGTAACAGCTCCACAACGGCCGTTGATCCCATGGAAAACGCGATGTAACCTCCCTGCCATCAAGGGAAACTATCGGAACTTCATCGAAAGTTTCTTGCAGTGCATTCCCGGGACGGAAGGAACCACCGATATGTCGTTGACACGACGCGCAGTGGTGACGGCGGCTGCTGCCGCGCTGTTACTCGCAGGCTGCGGATCCGGAGCCGAGGAGACGCCCGCGCCCGGTGGAGGGCAGGCGGCGCAGGAGAAGGTCGTCATCGACTGGTGGCACATTCAGAACATCGAGCCCATGCTGCCGGTCTGGGACGCGATGGCCAAGGAGTACATGGCCGCCCACCCCAACGTGACGATCAACATCAACCCGTTGGAGAACGAGGCCTTCAAGGCCAAGATGACCACCGTCGCCCAGTCGGGCGAGGGCCCGGACATCTACCAGACGTGGGGCGGCGGCGTGCTCCAGCAGCAGGCCGACGGCGGCATCGCCAAGGACATCACCGCCGACATCGCCGACTGGTCGGGCACCTTCAACCCGGCCGCCCTGGCGGCCTACCAGCTGGGCGGCAAGACCTACGGCGTCCCCTATGACATCGGCATGGTCGGGTTCTGGTACAACAAGGACCTCTTCAAGAAGGCCGGCATCGAGCAGCCGCCTGCGACCTGGACCGAGTTCCTCGACGCGGTCAACAAGCTGAAGGCCGCCAACATCACCCCGATCGCCCTGGGCGGCAAGGCCAAGTGGCCCGGCCACTACTACTGGACCTACCTCGCGATGCGCATCGCCGGTCTGCCCGCGCTCCAGGAGGCGGCGTCCGCCAAGTCGTTCGAGAACCCCGACTTCATCGCCGCCGGTCAGAAGCTCAAGGAACTGGCCGACCTCAAGCCGTTCCAGAACGGCTTCCTGGGCGCCCCCTACGACACCCCCGACGGCCAGGCCGCCGCGATGGGTGGCGGCAAGGCCGCCATGGAGCTGATGGGCCAGTGGGCCCCGACCGTCCAGAAGGACACCGCCGGTGACCTCGGCGACGCGCTCGGCTTCTTCCCCTTCCCCTCGGTCGAGGGCGGCAAGGGCGCGGCCACCGAGGCGCTCGGCGGCGGCGGCGGCTTCGCCGTCGGCGTGGACGCCCCCAAGGAGGCCACCGACTTCCTGAAGTTCATCCTGTCGGCGGAGAACGCCCGCAAGGAGATCGCCACCGGCGCCCTGCTGCCCGTCGTCAAGGGCACCGAGGACGCCGTCACCGACCCCCGCGGCAAGATGGTCGTCGACGTGCTGGCCAAGGCCACCGGCTTCCAGCTCTACCTCGACCAGGCCTACCCGCCGGCCGTCGGCGCGCAGGTCAACGACAGCGTGGCCGAGCTGATCGCCGGGACCAAGTCGCCGGAAGAAGTGGTCAAGGCCATCACCGAGACCGCGCAGTCGGAGTAGTCGCGGCGTGAAGACGACGAAAGGACCGGAGAGCGCCGTCACGGCCTCTCCGGTCCCGCGACGCTTGATCCCCCCGCCGCAGCCCCACAGGCCCAAGAGCCGGGGCAAGGCGCGTAAGCGGATCACCATCATCCTGTTCCTGCTCCCCGGCGTGCTGCTGTTCTCGTTCCTGGTGCTGGCGCCGATCCTGCTGGCGATGTACTCCAGCGTCTTCAAATGGAACGGCTTCGGGCTCCTGCCGAAGAACTTCGTCGGGCTGGACAACTTCACCCGGCTGTTCGACAACGAGATCTTCCTCGGCGACCTGCGGCGCGGCGCGCTCCTGATCGTGCTGGGGCTGGTGGTCCAGCTGCCGCTGGCCCTGGCCATCGCGCTGCTGCTGAACCAGAAGATGAAGCTGCGGGCCCTCTACCGGCTGCTGTTCTTCATGCCGTACGTGCTCAGCGAGGTCATCGCGGCCGTGCTGTTCAGCATGCTGCTGTCGCCGGAGCGCGGGTTCGCCAACGAGGTCCTCGGCTTCCTGGGCCTCGGCGAGTCGAGCTTCCTGTCCGAGCCCGACACGGTCATGACCTCGCTGTTCGTCGTGATCACATGGAAGTACTTCGGCTTCTACATGATCCTCTATCTGGCCGGACGGCAGAGCATCCCCAAGGAGCTCACCGAGGCGGCCCAGATCGACGGGTGCGGCCCCTGGCACGTGTTCCGCTACGTGACGCTGCCGCTGCTCGGCCCGACGATCCGGATCACGGTCTTCCTGTCGGTGATCGGCACCATCCAGCTCTTCGACCTGGTGTACGTGCTGACAGGGGGCGGTCCCGTGCACGCGTCGGAGACTCTCGGCGTGACGATGTACGACTTCGGTTTCAAACGCTTCCAGGTCGGCTACGCCAGCGCGATCAGCGTGGTGATGTTCGCGCTCAGCCTGGTCTTCGCCATCGGCTACCAGCGGTTCGTGCTCAGGCGCGACCTCGACGGGGCCACCACGACCATGGGAGGTGGCCGCCGATGAGCGTCCACGCGCGGGAACGCCGGACCACGCCGGGGCGGGTCCTCAGGCCCATCGCCCTGCACACGATCGTCGTCATCATCGGCGTGTTCATCCTCGTCCCGATCGTCTACGGGATCCTGGGCGGGTTCAAGGACAACCAGCAGCTGGCCAACAACCCGATCGGGCTGCCGGCGCCGTGGGTGCCGGAGAACTACACGAACGTGCTCGCCTCGTCGGACTTCTGGCGGCAGGTGTTCAACAGCTCCCTGATCGCGCTGACCACGGCGTTCATCACCGTCGCGGTCTCCGCCCTGGCGGCGTTCGTGTTCGCCCGCTTCGCGTTCCGGGGCCGGGAGCTGCTGTTCACCGTCTTCGCGGCCGGGCTCATGTTCCCGTTCGCGGTGGCGATCCTGCCGCTGTTCATCATCCTGCGGTTCTTCGGCCTGCTGAACAACCCGCTGGGGGTGATCCTGCCCCAGGCGGCTTTCGGCCTGGCGTTGACGATCATCATCCTGCGGTCGTTCTTCCGGTCGATCCCGCACGAGGTGGAGGAGGCCGCCATCCTCGACGGCTGCACGCCGTTCGGGTTCTTCTGGCGGATCCTGCTGCCGATGGCCCGCCCCGCGCTGGCCACGGTGTCGGTGCTGGCCGTCGTCAACAGCTGGAACAACTTCTTCCTGCCGCTGGTGGTCTTCAACGACAAGGACTGGTGGACGCTCCCCGTGGGCGTGCAGCAGTTCACCGGCCAGTATTCGGCCGACACCGCCAAGATCCTCGCGTACGTGGTCCTGGCGATGATCCCGGCGCTGGCCTTCTACTCGGTCGCCGAGAGGCAGCTCATCGGCGGCCTCACGGCGGGGGCGACTAAAGGGTGATCGGCGCGGTGCTCTCGCGGACCACCAGATCGGTGGCCAGCTCGACGCGGCGGGCCTCGGGGTGTTCCCCGCGGCCCATCGCCAGCACCATCCGGGTGGCCAGCTCGGCCATGTCCTGGAGCGGCTGGCGGACCGTGGTGAGCGGCGGCCACGCCGACTGGGCCAGCGGCAGGTCGTCGAAGCCGACCACGCTGAGGTCCTCGGGCACTCGCAGCCCGCGCTGCCGGGCCGCCTCGAACACCCCGAAGGCCTGCATGTCGCTGCCGGCGAAGATGGCCGTCGGGCGGTCGGGCAGTGACAGCAGGGCATGACCGTGGTCGTGACCCGCGTCGGCGAGGAAGCTGCCGTATCGGATCAGGCCCGGCTCGACGGCCACCCCGGCGGTCTCCAGGGCGGCCCGGTAGCCGTCTATGCGGGCCCGGCTGCACAGCATGTCGGCCGGGCCGCCGATCATCCCGATCCGGCGGTGGCCGAGCTCCAGCAGATGCCGGGTGGCGGCCAGGCCGCCGTGCCAGTTGGTGGCGCCGACGGAGGCGACGCCACCAGCCGGCTCACCCTCGGGGTCGACCACGACGAACGGCATCGACCGGGCCGACAACTGGTTCTGGAGCCCGGACGACAGGCGCGAGGCGACGACGACCACGCCGTCGGTCCGGCGCGAGGCGATGCGCTCCAGCCAGTCGCGGCCGGGCCCGGCGTGGGTGTGGAGCACGGAGATGACGACGCTGGACTCCGACTCGCGGGCGGCCGTCTCGGCGCCGCGCACGATCTCCATCGCCCAGGGGCTCTCTATCTCGGCGAACACCAGGTCGATGAGACCGACGGGGCCGTCGCCGGGGCTGACCCGGCGCTGGTAGCCGTGCTTGTGCAACAGGCGTTCGACGCGCTGCCGGGTCTCCGGAGCGACCTCCGGACGGCCGTTGATGACCTTGGACACCGTGGGGACCGACACACCCGCCTCTTGGGCGATTACGGCGATCGTCACCCGCCTTTTCGCTGGCATGGCCGGAAGTGTATCCGAAAGGTTTCGGATATGCGTACCTGGGGCGTCATTCCCGGTGGTAGCGCTCCCAGCACTTTATTGACGGTCCGCGAGCTGGATATCTATGCTGCGGCTTGCGAAATATTCGGTAACACTCCGAAACTTTCAAGGGGAATCGATGCCCGACTTGCGCGTGTCCGGATCTCACCTCGTCGACCCGTCCGGGCGTCCGGTGCGCCTTCGTGGCGTCGGGCTCGGCGGCTGGCTCAACATGGAGAACTTCATCACCGGCTACTCGGCCAACGAGTCGACCATGCGGTCGGCCGTGCGCGAGGTGCTGGGTGAGGAGCGCTCCGAGCTCTTCTTCGACCGCCTGTTAACCTCCTTCTTCGGCCCGGCCGACGCCGACCTGCTGCGTGACCTGGGCATGAACTGCGTCCGCATCCCGGTCAACTACCACCACTTCGAGTCGGACGACCGCCCCTTCGAGATCATCGAACACGGCTTCCGCCACCTCGACCGGGTCATCGCCCTGCTGGCCGAACGCGGCATCTACAGCGTCATCGACCTGCACGCCCTCCCCGGCTCGCAGAACCAGCACTGGCACTCCGACAACCCCACCCACATCGCCGCGTTCTGGAAGTTCCGCCAGTTCCAGGACCGCGCCGTCCACCTGTGGGAGGTCATGGCCGACCGCTACAAGGACAACCCGTGGGTGGCCGGCTACAACCCGATCAACGAGCCCGGCGACGTGCACGGCCGGGTCGTCGGCCCCTTCTACGACCGGCTGGTCAAGGCGATCCGCGCGGTCGACCCCGGCCACGTGCTGTTCCTCGACGGCAACACCTACTCGACCGACTTCTCCATCTTCCGCGAGGTCTACGAGAACACGGTCTTCGTCTGCCACGACTACGCCCTGGCCGGCTTCGCCCACGGCGGCCCCTACCCCGGCGAGACGCGCGGCGAGTGGGTCGACCGCTCGACCCTGGAGGCCACCTTCGAGAAGCGCACGGTGTTCCAGCGCGAGACCGGCACGCCGATCTGGGTGGGCGAGTTCGGCCCCGTCTACACCGGCCGGCCCGAGGTCGACGACATGCGCTACCAGATCCTCCGCGACCAGCTGGAGATCTTCGACGCGCACTCGGCGGGGTGGTCGCTCTGGACGTACAAGGACGTGGGCCTGCAGGGGCTCGTCACCGCCGGTGAACCGTACATGGGGACCTTCGGTGACTTCATCGCCAAGAAGGGCCGCCTCGGCGCCGACCGGTGGGGCTCGACGATGGAGGAGAGCGCGGCCGAGATCTCGCCGCTGCACCAGCTCATGGAGGCCGAGTTCCCCTCCTGGGACCCCTACCCGTGGGGCGCCCGCTACCAGATCGACGACCTCATCCGGCACATCCTGATCGCCCAGGCGCTCCTCCCCGAGTACGCCGAGATCTTCCGCGGCAGGAGCGACGAGGAGCTGCTGGCCCTGGCCGACTCCTTCGCCTTCGCCAACTGCGCCCGGCGTCAGCCGCTGCTCGACCTGCTCAGCGCGAACCTGCGCCCTGCTCGATAGTCCAGGAGACACCCCCCATGTCCCGAGCCGTGACGGCCTTGCTGCTCGTCCTGTTATGCCTGGCCGTCCCGGCCCGGGCCGACGTCACCACCATCGCCACCTACGACTTCGCCTCGGGCGCCCAGGGCTGGGGCCCGCGCGGTGACGGGGTCGCCCTCGACACCTCCACCGGCGCGCTGCGCGTGACCGGGCGCACCCAGACCTGGATGGGCGCCCAGATCACCCCGCCCTTCGAGAAGGGCGTCACCTACAACGTGACCGCCCGCGTCTCCGGAGCGGTCGCGCTGACCGTCGAGCGGACCCCGGCGGGTGGCTCGACCACCTGGGAGCGCGTCGGGGCGGCGACGTCCGCCCCCGGCGAGTTCACCGAACTGTCCGGCTCCTACAGCTACTCCGCCGACTCCACCCTGAACCTCTACTTCGAGAGCTCCGAGGCGACGGCCGACTTCACCGTCGACGACGTCGTCATCACCTCGGACAGCGACCCCACGCAGTCGGGCCTGACCACCGACTTCGAGACCGGGACCGCCCAGGGCTGGAACCCCCGCGCCGCCGCGACGCTGACCGCCACCGGCCAGGCGGCGCACGCCGGGAACTTCGGGCTCGCCGTCGCCAACCGGCAGGCCTCCTGGGACGGCCCTTCGCTGAACGTCCTCGGCAAGCTGGCCAAGGGGTCGAAGTACACCGTGTCGATCTGGGTCAGGTCCGCCCAGGCGCAGTCACTGGGCCTGTCGATCGAGCGGCGGCAGAACGGCACCCCTTCCTACGAGCGCATCGCCGCGCCCGTGGCGGTCACCGGCTGGACCCACCTGACCGGGACCTACACGCTGGCCCACGACGTCGACTTCCTGAGCGTCTACGTCGAGTCGGCCGAGGGTGCGCTGCCGTTCGAGATCGACGACTTCGCGCTGGAGTACATCGCGCCCAAGCCCATCCAGACCGGCATCCCGTCGCTCAAGGACACCGTGCCCTTCACCCTCGGCGCGGCCTTCCACCGGGGGGCCACCCTCGGCGAGCACGCCAAGCTCATCGAGAAGCACTACGGGAGCGTCACCCCCGGCAACGCCCTCAAGTGGGACGCCACCGAGCCGGCCGAAGGACAGTTCACCTTCGACGAGGGCGACGCGCTGGTCGACTTCGCGACCGGCAACGGGCTGGAGTTCCGCGGCCACACCCTCGTCTGGCACAGCCAGACCCCCGCGTGGGTCTTCGAGGGCGCGACCAAGGAGGTCCTGCTCCAGCGGATCGAGAACCACATCCGCGCCGTGATGGGCCGCTACAAGGGCCGCATCGGCACCTGGGACGTGGTCAACGAGGTCATCGACGAGAACCAGCCCGACGGCCTGCGCCGCTCGCCGTGGTTCGAGATCACCGGCCTCGACTACATCCGCACCGCGTTCCGGGTGGCCCGCGAGGTCGACCCCGCCGCGACGCTGGTGTTCAACGACTACAACACCGAGTTCCCGCGCAAGCGGGAGGCGATGTACAAGGTCGTCAAGCAGCTCCGCGACGAGGGCGTGCCGATCGACGCCGTCGGCCACCAGCTCCACGTCAACATCGAGAACCCGCCCGCCCACTTCATCGAGGACTCCATCGAGCGCTTCGCGACGCTGGGCGTGGAGCAGCAGGTCACCGAGCTCGACGTGTCGGTCTACACCGACTTCGTGTCGACCTACGCGACCGTCCCGGCCGAGGTGCTGGCCCAGCAGGGGCACCGCTACAAGGAGATCTTCGACGTCTTCCGCCGCCAGGCGGCCAAGCTGACGTCGGTGACGATCTGGGGCGTGGCCGACGACGAGACCTGGCTGTCGACCTTCCCGATCACCCGCGTCAACGCGCCGCTGCCCTTCGACGACGAACTCCAGGCCAAGCCCGCGTTCTGGGGCATCGCCGACCCGTCGGAGCTGCCCGCCTCGCGGCTCGCGGTGACCGTGCCGGCCGGGACCGTCACCGTCGACGGCAAGCGGGACGAGCAGTGGGACCGCCTGCCCGACACGCGGGTGGCCCGGACCGGGAACCTGTCGGCCTCCTTCCAACTGCGCAAGGCCCCTTCGGGTGTGTACGTCCTCGCGGACGTCACCGATGCGACCGACGACCGGACCGACTCCCTGTCGGTGAAGCTCGGATCCACGACGTACAAGATCCCGCGCGGCGCCCCCGCCCAGGGCTTCAAGGCGCACACGAGGAAGACCGCCACGGGCTGGCAGGCGGAGGCCCTGCTGCCCTCCGGCGCGGCCACCGCCCTCGACCTGACGGCCGACGACGTCCGCACCGGCCCCGACGCGGTCTTCAGCGGGACCCTGACGTTCGTCCCCGAGGTCAGGGAGTTCACCGCGCCGAAGGAGACCCCGGTGGTCGACGGCGTCGCCGAGGCGGTCTGGAACAAGGCCACTCCGGTCGACACCGGCACCTGGATCCAGGGCACGTCCGGCGCCACCGCCAAGGTCCGCGCGCTGTGGTCGCCCTCGGGCGTCCTGTACGTCCTGGCCAAGGTGACCGACCCCGTGCTCAGCGACGAGTCGCCGAACGCGTGGGAGGAGGACAGCGTCGAGATCTTCGTCGACCCCGAGAACAACAAGACCAAGGGCTACGACGACGACGACGGCCAGTACCGGATCTCCTTCACCGGAGCCGAGTCGATCGGCGGCACGTTCGACGCGTTCGCGATCAGGGACAACCTGACCAGCGCGGTCTCCCGCACCTCGACCGGCTACATCGTCGAGGCGGCGATCAAACTGCCCACGGTGACCCTGGCCCGCGACCGGGTGCTCGGCTTCGACGTGCAGATCAACGACGCGACCGGGACGGCCCGTACCGCGGCGGTGACCTGGCACGACCCGACCGGACAGAGCTATCTGTCCACGGCGCGATGGGGAGCGCTACGGCTCGGTAAGTAGTGCATGGTCCAATAGGTTCTGGCGCCGGGCCCCGCCTTCCGCAGCGTGCGGGGCCCGGCGCCCTTCTTCCCGGAGGCTCCCGCCGGTGTCTGCCAACCCGATCCTTTCCGGCTTCCACCCCGACCCCTCGATCTGCCGCGTGGGCGACGACTACTACCTCGTGACGTCGTCGTTCGAATGGTTTCCCGGGGTCCCGATCTTCCACAGCCGCGACCTGGTGCACTGGCGGCAGCTCGGCCACGTGCTGCACTCCCTCGACCTCGACGGGCTGAAGCCGTCGGCGGGCATCTTCGCCCCCACCATCCGCCACCACGACGGCGTCTTCTACATGATCACGACGCTCATGGAGACGGCGGGGAACTTCATGGTCACCGCCACCTCGCCCGAGGGGCCGTGGAGCGAACCGGTGTGGTTCCCCGAGACCCGCGGCTTCGACCCGTCGCTCTTCTTCGACGACGACGGCCGCTGCTGGATGCACGGCAGCCGCGAACGCGAGAACAAGGAGTACGACGGCGACACCGAGATCTGGCTCCGCGAGCTCGACCTGGAGTCGCTGAAGCTCGTCGGCGACGAGCACGTCATCTGGACCCCCCACCTGCGCCGCGCCATCTGGACCGAGGGCCCGCACATCTACAAGGCCGGCGGGTGGTACTACCTGCTGACCTCCGAGGGCGGCACCGCCGAGGAGCACGCCGTCATGGTCGCCCGCTCCCGCTCGGTCACCGGCCCCTACGAGGGCAACCCCCGCAACCCGGTGCTGACCCACCGCCACCTGGGCCTGGGCCACCCCATCACCTCGACGGGCCACCCCGACCTGGTGGAGACGCCGTCGGGGGAGTGGTGGTCGGTCCTCCTCGCCACCCGCCCCTACGGCGGCACCACCTTCACCGACATGTCCACGGTGCGGCGCGAACACGGCTACAACCTGGGCCGCGAGACCTTCCTGACCAGGGTGACCTGGGAGGACGAGTGGCCCGTCTACGCCCAGGTGACGCCGGTCTTCGACGGCCCGTCGCTGCCCGCGCACCGGTGGCCGGCCGGCCCGGCGTGCGACCACTTCGACCGCCTCGACCCGGTCTGGCAGTTCCTCCGGACTCCGCGCGAGACGTTCTGGACCGTCGGCGACGGACTGACCCTCGACGTGCGCCCGCCCTCGCTGACCGAATGGGGCAACCCCAGCCTGGTGGCCCGCCCCCAGGCCCACGTGAACTTCGCCGCCCACACCGAACTGACCTTCTCACCCGGGTCGGCCGAACACGCGGGCCTGGCCCTCATCCAGAACGACGCCTTCCACATCCGCCTGTCCCTGGGGGCGAGAGGCCTCGAACTGGTCAGCCGCGCCGAAGGCATCGACACCCTCCTGGCCCGCGCCGACGCCCCCGGCGGGCGGGTCTGGCTCGCCTTCGAGGCCTGGGGCCAGGACTACCAGGCGCGGTACGCCCTCTCACCCGGCGAGTGGCAGCCCCTCGGGCAGCCGGTCGACGGCCGGATCCTGAGCTCGACGGTGGCGGGCGGCTTCATCGGCACGATGATCGCCCTGTACGCGACCTCGGAGGGCCGTTCGAGTTCGAATTCCGCGCGTTTCTCCTGGTTCGACTATCGAGCACTCTGAGATTCGAGCGACTGTTCTACCGAATGCCATGTGCGGAAGGTAATCAGTCGGTAACGTCCTGACACGTGCCGACAACCCAACACGACTCCCTCAACCAGCTCTTCCGAGAACGGCCCCGGCTCGCCCTCGACCTGGTCAGGCAGGCCAAGCTGCTGGAGATGCCCGGCGATCCACCCGTCCGGGCCCATCTGCTCGAACTGAGCGACCGCGTCTCGAAAGAGCTCCGCCCCGACCTGCTGCTCACGCTCGGCCCCGAGCGTGAGCCCACTGCCGCGCTGATCGTCGAGATGCAACTCCAGCCGTCGGAGGCCAAGGCCCGGCAACTCCCGCGCTACGCGGCCGCGGTGTGGCTGCACCTCGACTGCCCCGTCCACGTCGTGGTCGTCTGCCCCGACAGGCGCACCGCCCGCTGGGCCGCCACCCGCATGCCCACCCAGCTGGAGACCTTCCACATCGACCCGCTGGCCATCGGGCCGGACGACATCCCTCTGGTGACGGGCGCGCAGGTCGTCGACAACCCCGAGCTGGCCACGCTCTCCCTGATGGCCCACAGCGACGACGAGGCGGTGGTCGACGACATCCTGGAGGGATTCGAGGCCCTGCCCGTCAAACACGCTGCGTATTACTATGAATACGCTTATCACTTCGCCGTCGAGTCGGCCAAACACCGATTGGAGAAGGCCTTGGAGACCAAACCCGTGTTCAGCCCGTTCGCGAAAGAGCACTTCGGCAAGGGGATGGTCGAACAGGGCATCGCCGACGTGCTCGAAGTCCTCGAACTGCGGCGGATCCCCCTTACTGCGGAGCAGCGCGCCCGCATCACCGAAAGCGACGACATCGCCGACGTCAGGAAACTGCTCAGGCGGGCGGTCCTCGTCGACGACGCCGGGGAGTTGTTCGCGTGAGCGACGACGAGCCGATCCCGGTCTGGTCCTGCTGCGGCGAGCCTGTTCCGTGGTGTCCCGGTCGCCACTGACTCGCCTCAGCCCAGGTGGTCGTCGAGCCAGTGGAGCATGCGTTCTGAGCGGTCGATGCGGCGGTCCAGGCGGGCGTCGTGGGTCAGGGAGTGGCCCGAGTCCGGATAGAGGACGTACTCGACCTTCTTGCCCTGGCGTCTGAGGGCGACGAACAGTTGTTCCGCGTCTGACGGTGGGCAGCGGAGGTCCTGTTCTCCCTGGAGGAGCAGCAGCGGGGTGCCGATTCTCGACACGTGGCGCAGGGGGCTGATTCTCCAGAGGTGGTCCACGCCCTCTTCCGACCAGGTGTCGCCCAGGCCAGAGTCCACGTCGTAGACGGCTCCGAGGTCGCAGGCGGCGAAGCCCGACACCTGGTTGGTCACGCCGTTCTGGCTGATGGCGGCGGCGAAGCGGTCGCTGGTGCCGATGAGCCAGTTGACCAGGAAGCCTCCGTAGGAGTTGCCGTAGCAGGCCAGCTTTCCGGCCAGGCCCGACTCCGTCAGGTGGTCGAGGACGGTGTGGCAGTCGGCGGCGTCCGGGCCGCCCCAGTCCGCGCCGAGCGCCTCGCCCCACGCGCGGCCCCGGTGGAAGGAACCCCGGATGTTGGGGCGGACGACCAGGTAGCCGGCCGACGCCAGGAGCAGCGCGTCGGAGTCGGGGGCGACCGGCCACGCCCATGCGGGGCCGCCGTGCAGGGCCAGGACCGTCGGGAGAGCCTGGGCGGTCTCCAGGTCGGTGCCGGGCGGGGCGGTGAGGAAGACCTGGATGCCGTCGACCTCGATCTCCCGGTGGACCGGGGCGGGGTGGGCGGCGAGCCAGGTCGAGCCGGAGGACATCAGGCGCTTCAGGGGGTTGAGGCGGTAGAGGTCGGGGCGGGCGGCGGGGCCGAACGACGCCACGGCGCAGACGACGCCGCCGCCTTCCGCGAGGGCGTGCACCACCGGGTCGAGTTCCCTCGGGGTCAGGTCGCGGCCGGTCCTCAGGTCGTGGGCGTAATCGCGGCCGTCGTCGCAGATGACCGTCAGGCGTTCGTCGGTGGTGGGGGCCTGGCCGGCGAACCGGTCCAGGTGGGCCGTCAGGGGCTCGGTCCCGTGCCAGACGGTTTCCGGGTCCCAGTCGGTGGGGCGGCGTACCGGAGGGGCGACCGTGACGACGTCGCCCTCCTCTGTGTAGGTGAAACGCAGGACCGGGCCGGGGAGGTCCGTGCGCCGGGTGAGGTCGCCGGTCAACGTGACCTCGTGGACCTGGGGGTGCGGGTCGCGGTCGTCGCCGCCGGGGTCGGCGATGAAGCCGATCCGCTCCCCGTGGACGCGCAGGCACGACGCCCACCAGTCGCCCGAGGTCAGGCGGGTGACCCCGTCGCCCACCACGTGGACATGGGTCGGGTAGAGGCGCAGGCCGTGGCCCTCCTCGCGCCAGTCGAGGCGGCGGACGACCCTGGCCACGTCGCCGCGCATCACCGGCGACTCGTCGTCGGGGGCCAGCACCGCGAAGCGGGTCTCGTCGAGCCAGGCGAACTCGGCGACGCCCCGTTTGAACGCCGTCACCCTGCGGGCGGGGCCGCCTGCGGAGGGTCGTACGTGCACCTGGTTCTTGTGCAGGTAGGCGATGGACGTACCGGAAGGGGAGAACGACGGCGCGGAGGCGTCGGCGGTGAGGACCCTGGGCGGGCCACCGGCGGTCGGGACGACGAGGAGGCGGTGGCGCTCGCGGCCCGCGACGACGCGGCGCTCGATGACGGCGACCCGCGAACCGTCGGGGGAGACGGCCGGTTCGGAGAGCAGACGGTCGGCCGCCAGGTCCTTCGGTTGCATCGCCGCTCCCGTTATTGCCAAGGTAAACCCCGCTGTGTTTGAGTAGCGACTCAGTAAAACAGGAGGGGAGGTGCGGTGGCCAGAGCGGTGCGGTGCGCGCGGCTCGTCGACGTCGTCGGCGAGCGGGTGCTGACCGATCAGCTCATCGTCATCGAGGGTGACCGGATCGTCTCGGCAGGACCTTTCGACGGGTTCGACGGCGAGCTCCTGGACCTCGGCGACGTGACCGTCGCCCCCGGGCTGATCGACCTGCACACCCATCTGGTCGGGGTGGCGGCGTGCGGCGACTACGCGCAGGAGCTCAAGCACAGCGCCGCCCGGCAGGCCTTCGCCTCGATCCCCAACGCCCGCGACACCCTCCTCGCCGGGTTCACCACGGTGCGGGACGTCGGGACCTTCCGCGCCTTCGTCGACGTCGCGCTGCGCGACGCCATCGACGCCGGACACGTCCTCGGGCCGCGCATGGCGGTCGCCGGGGCCTACGTGACGGTCCGGGGCGGCGGCGGGATGCTGACCGGGTTCGCCCACGACGTCGAGGTGCCGGCGGAGTTCCGCTTCGGCGAGACGTGCTCGGCCGACGACATCCGGGAGCGGGTCCGCGAGATCATCTTCCACGGCGCCGACCTCATCAAGCTGATCGCCACCGGCGCGGTGCTGGCCAACGGGACCGTGCCCGGCGCGCCCGAGCTGAGCGAGGCCCAGATGCGCGCCGCCGTCGAGGAGGCCTCCTGGTACGGGCGGCACGTCGCCGCGCACGCCCACGGGACCGAGGGCATCAAACGGGCGGTCCGCGCCGGGGTGCGGTCGATCGAGCACGCCTGCTTCCTCGACGACGAGGCCGCCGAACTGATGGCCGCCCACGGGACCTACCTGTCGGCGGACATCTGGTGGGCCGACTGGATCCGCGAGACCGGCCCGTCGCAGGGCTACGACGCCGAACAGCTCCGCAAGAACGACGAGACCGCCGAGGCGCAGCGCGAGGGGTTCCGGAAGGCCGTCCGGGCCGGGGTGAAGATCGGCTTCGGCACGGACGCCGGAGGGTTCCCCCACGGGCTCCAGGGGCGGCAGCTGGCCACCATGGTCGACCACGGCCTCACCCCGATCGGGGCGCTGAAGGCGGCGACGCTGACGAGCGCCGAGTGCATGGGCTGGGACGACCGGGTCGGCTCCGTCGCCCCCGGCCGGTACGCCGACCTGGTGGCCGTGCCCGGAGAGCTCGACATCACGAAGTTCGCCGACGTGGCGTTCGTGATGAAGGGCGGCGAGGTCGTCAAGGACATCCTGCGGGCCGTCTCATGACCACCGGAATCGTCGGTGGGAGGCCGAAGCAGCACTACCACCTGGGGGTGCTGGCGCTGGTCGCCGTCACCGCCATCTGGGGATCCACGTTCCCGCTGACCAAGGACCTGGTCGCGCGGCTGCCGATCGCCGACCTCTACGCCGCCCGGTTCGGGATCGCCGTGGTGGTCCTGATCGCCATCAGGCCGAGGGCCCTGCTCCGTCTCCCCGCCCGGTTGTGGGCGGTCGGCGCGCTCCTGGGGCTCGTCTACGGCCTCGCGCTGACCCTCCAGACCATCGGGCTGGCCGAGCTGCCGTCGTCGGTCTCCGGGTTCGTCACCGGGTCCTACCTCGTGATGACGCCGCTGATCGCCCTCGTCTGGCTGAGGACGCGGGTCAGCCGGTCGACCTGGGCGGCGGTCGGGCTGGCCACCGTCGGCACCGCGTCGTTCAGCCTGCTCAGCGGGTCGGTCAGCGCCCCCGCCGGCGCGGTCGCGCTGACCGCGGTGTCGGCGGCGCTGTACGCCGTCCATCTGGTCGCGCTGGGGAAGTGGTCGCGGCCGCAGGACGCGTACGCGCTGTCGGTCGTGCAGATCCTCACGCTGGCCGTCGTCATGACCGTCGCCGCCGCGCCCGGCGGGATCACGCTGCCGCAGACCGGCCTCGACTGGACCGGGGTGGTCTACCTCGCCACCGTCGCCGGGGCGGGGACCTTCCTCGCCCAGACGTGGGCGCAGGCGCACGTCCCGCCGACCGCCGCCGCCGTCGTCATCGCGGTCGAGCCCGTGTGGGCGACCGCGTTCGCCGCCGTCCTCTACGGCGAGCCGCTGACCTGGACCGTCCTCGTCGGGGGCGGCTGCATGCTGGCCGCGATGGGGATCGTGGCCCGGCCCGTACCCGAGGAGAGACCATGCCCAGAGTCCCCCGTCTCGGCCGTGAGCTGAGCCCGGAGCAGGCCGACGTCGTCGCGCTGGCCCGCAGGTTCGCCGCCGAGGAGATCCGGCCCCGGGCCCGGGAGGTCGACGAGGGCGATCACGTCTTCCCCCGTGACGTCTGGGTGAAGGCGGCGAAGGCCGGGCTGACCTCGTTCATGATCCCGGAGGAGTACGGCGGGGGCGGGGTCGCCGACCTGGTCACCCAGTGCCTGGTGCAGGAGGAGCTGTGCCACGGCGACATCTCCATCGGGAACCTGATCACCTCCGGCGGCTTCTACGCCTCGCCCGTCCTGGAACTCGGCACCGACGAGCAGAAGCGGCGGCTGCTCGCGCCGCTGACCGGTGACGACCCGCCGCTGACCGCGCTGGCCACGACCGAGCCGGGGGTCGGGTCCGACGCGGCGGCCATCACCACCCGGGCCGAGCGTGACGGCGACCACTACGTGCTGACCGGGCAGAAGACGTGGATCTCCAACGCGCCCTTCGCCGAGTGGTTCGTCGTCTTCGCCACGGTCGCGCCCGGCACCCGTGCCAAGGGGGTGACGGCCTTCGTCGTGCACCGGGACACCCCCGGCCTGTCCGTCGGGCCGCCGATGCCGAAGATGGGGCAGCGCGGCATCGCGTGCGCGGAGCTGTTCTTCGACGGGGTTCGCGTCCCGGTCGCCGACCGGCTCGGCGGGGAGGGCCAGGGGTTCCGCGGCCTCATGCGGACCTTCGACGCCTCCCGGGTGCTGATCGCCGCCGCCTGCACGGGCCTGTCGCGCGCCGCCCTGGACGTCTCGGTGGCGTACGCGAAGGAGAGGGAGCAGTTCGGCACGCCCATCATCGGCCACCAGGCGGTGGCGTTCCGGCTCGCCGACATGGCCGCCAAAACCGACGTGTCGGCCCTGCTGACCCGGCGCGCCGCCGACCTCCACGACGCGGGCGAGCCGATCACCGAGGAGGCCGCGATCGCCAAGCTGACGGCGTCGGAGAACGCGGTCTGGTGCGCGTGGGCGGCGATGCAAACCTTCGGCGGGTGGGGCTACTCGCGGGAGTTCCTCGTGGAGAAGTGGCTGCGCGACGCCAAACTGGAGGAGCTGGAAGAGGGCACCTCGGACATCCAGCGGTTGATCATCTCCCGTTCGCTGGCCCGGTCATGACGGGAGCGACGGCGGTCGCGGCCACCCTGGCCGCCCACGGGGTCGACACCGTGTTCGGCATTCCGGGGACCCACAATCTCGGCCTGTACGAGGCCCTCTCCGCCCACGGGATGCGGCTGATCACCCCCCGGCACGAGCAGGGGGCCGGGTACGCCGCCGACGGGTACGCCAGGATCTCCGGCCGTCCCGGGGTGGTCCTGACCACGACGGGACCCGGGATCCTGAACGCCGCCGCCGCGGCGGGGCAGGCCTACTCCGACTCGGTCCCGCTGCTGCTCATCTCACCCGGCGTGCCCACGACGCATCCGCGTCGCGGCACCGGCTACCTGCACGAGACCAAGAACCAGTCGGCCGCGATGGACGCGGTGTGCGCGTGGAGCCACCGCGTGACGACGGTGGCCGAGATCCCCTCGGCGCTGGCGGCGGCGTTCACCTTCTTCGCCTCGGGGCGCGCCCGGCCCGTGCACATGGAGATCCCCGCCGACCTGATCGACGCCCCCGGCGACTTCACCCTCCCGGCCCGCGGCGGCCTTCCCGAAGCGGTGGCGGCCCTGACGGCGGCGAGGCGCGTGGGCATCGTCCTGGGCGGCGGGGCCCGGAAGGCGGGAGCGGCGGCCCTCGCCCTGGCCGAGACCCTGAACGCCCTGCTCGTCACCACCGTCAACGGCACCGGCATCCTCCCTCCCACCCACCACCGCAACCTCGGCCCCGCCCTCTTCCTGACCTCCACCCAGACGTGGCTGAAGTCGTGCGACGTGGTCGTGGCGGCGGGAACCGAACTGGCCCCCTCGGACCTGTGGACCGACTTCACCTACGAGGGCACCCTCATCCGCGTCGACGTCGACCCCGGCCAGACGACGACCGCGACCATCCCGATCGTGGCCCGAGCGGAGGAGGCCCTCCGGGTCCTGGCCGACCTCATCGGGGAGAGCACCAGGCTCGACGAGCCGGCCCTTAGCCCTCACGCATCCAGGCAACCGGTCCCCGGCGTGATCACGGCATCCCAGGCCCACATCTCCGCCAGACCGGCCACCCCCCAGGCCGACGACTCTGAGCTGGCCGTCGCCGTTCATGCCGTCGATTTCGAGCTGGCCGCCACCGCCTACGCCGATGCCCCCGAGCTGGCCTCCGCCGCCTACGCCGATGACTCCGAGCTGGCCGCCACCCCCGACGCCGTCGACTCCGAGCTGACCGCCATCGTGCAGCGGATCGATGCGGAGCGGGCCGCCCTCTCCGCACGCTGGCAGACCGACCTCAAGGCGATCGCCGCCGCTCTCCCCGGCGAGGCCGTGGTCGCGGCGGACAACTCGATGTTCTGCTACTACGGCGCGCTCGCCACCCTCAGGCGCCGTTTCCTCTTCCCCACCGGCTTCGGCACTCTCGGCTACGCCCTGCCCGCCGCCATTGGCGCGAAGGTGGCCGACCCCGGCCTCCCCGTCGTGGTCCTGGCCGGTGACGGCGCGCTCCAGTTCAGCGTCCAGGAACTGGCCACCGCCGTCGAACTGGGTCTCAATCTCCCCATCGTCGTCTCCGTCAACGGCGGTTACGGCGAGATCAGAGCCGAGATGGAGGCCCGCCCGATGCGCCCGGTGGCCGTCGACCTCCACACCCCCGACTTCGCCGCGCTGGCCCGCGCCTTCGGCGCGCGGGGCATGGCCGACCCACCCGACCTGACCGAGGAGATCGCGAAGGCGTTCGCCGCCGACATCCCCACGGTGATCGTCATCCAGGAGCAGCCATGACCCCGTTCCTCCAGGTCGTCTGGACCGACGACGTCACCGGCCGCCCCGGCTACCTGGTCATCGACCGCCTGGGCCGGGGCGTCAGCAGCGGCGGGCTGCGCATGCGCGCCGGGGTGACGCTGGACGAGGTGGCCGACCTGGCCCGGGGCATGTCCCGCAAGGAGGCCATCGCCTACGAGCCGGGCCTGGCCTACCAGCCGCTGGGCGGCGCGAAGGGCGGCATCGACTGCGACCCCCTCGACCCGGCCGCGACCGGCATGCTGCACCGCTACATCGCCGCCATGAAACCGCTGCTGGCCACCTACTGGGCCACCGGCGAGGACCTCGGCCTGCGCCAGGAGTCGATCGAGGAGGCCTGCCACGCCGCCGGGCTGCGCACCTCGATCGACGCCGTGCTGCCTCTCCTGGACGACCCCGACACCGCCCTGAAACGCCTCGACGCCGCCTTCGCCGTGACCGTCGACGGCATCGGCCTGGGCGACCTGGCCGGAGGGTGCGGCGTGGCGGAGTCGGCGCTGACCGCGATCGACCGCCTGGGCATCCGGAGACCGACGGCCGTCATCCAGGGCTTCGGCTCGATGGGCGGCGCGACCGCGCGGTTCCTCGCGCGGGCGGGCGTCCGCGTGGTCGGCGTCGCCGACGCCGACGGCCTCCTCACCGACCCCGGCGGCCTGGACGTGGAGAGCCTGCTCCGCGCCCGCGACCCCTTCGGCCGGGTCCCGGGCGACAAGCGCCCCCGCGACGAGTGGCTCGAGGTCGACTGCGACGTGCTCATCCCCGCCGCCGTCTCCTACGCGATCGGCGCGGCCGAGGCGGGGCGGGTGCGGGCGAGGCTGGTGGTGGAGGCGGCCAACGTCCCGGTGACCCCGGAGGCCGAACGCGTCCTCACCGGAAGGGGGGTCGTGGTCATCCCCGACGTGGTGGCCAACTCGGCGACCAACTCTTGGTGGTGGTGGACGCTGTTCGGCGACATCCCGGCCGACGCGGGCGCGTCGTTCGCCAAGATCCGCTCCTGGATGCGCCGGGTGACCACGGAGATCATGTCCGACCCGGCCCGGACCCCCCGGGAGGTCGCCCACGCGCTGAGCGCCCGCAACCTGGCCGCCCAGCGATGACCGGCCAGGCGGGCGACGCGCTCTTCGACCCCCGCACGGTCGCCGTGGTCGGGGCCTCCGGCGACCCGGCCAAATGGGGCTACTGGCTGGCGAAAGGCGCTCTCAGCGGCGCGTCCCGACGCCCGGTCCACCTGGTCAACGCCCGGGGCGCCGACGTGCTGGGCCACCCCACCCACCGGACCCTCCGCGACCTGCCGGAGACCCCCGACCTGGTCGCGATAGCCACCCCGCCCGGCACCTACGAACAGGTCGTCGACGACGCCCTGCACACCGGCGCCCGGCACCTCGTCGCCATCACCGCGGGCGTCGTCTACCCGGGCGGCCTGCCCGCGCTGGCCGAGCGGGTGCGCTCGGCCGGGGCCCGTCTCGTGGGCCCGACCAGCATGGGTGTGTACGACTCCGCCTCCGCCCTCGCCCTCACCTGGGGCACGCTGACCCCGGGCCCGATCGGCGTCGTCTCCCAGAGCGGCTCGGTCGGCCTGGAGATCGGCTACCTGGCCGCCCGGGAAGGCCTGGGCCTGTCCCGGTTCGTCTCCGTCGGCGCGGCGGCCGACCTGGGCGTGCGGGAACTGGCCGAGGCGGTCGTCGCCGCCCCGCACACCCGCGCCGTCATCCTCTACCTGGAGGACCTGTCGCTCGGCCGCGACCTGATCGCGCTGGCCGGTGACAAGCCGGTCGTCCTGCTGACCGTCGGCGGCTCGGCCGCGGGCCGCCGCGCGGTCACCTCCCACACCGGCGCGCTCGCCACTCCCGACGCGGTCGTCGACGCCCTCTGCCGGGCAGCCGGGGCGATCCGCGCCCGCACGCCCCAGGAGGCCGTCCACATCGCCCAGGCCTGCCTGGCCGTCCCGGCCCCGATCCGGCGGGTGGCCGTGGTCGCCGACAGCGGCGGCCAGGGCGCCATCGCCGCCGAACTGGCCGAACGCCTCGGCCTGGAGGTCCCCGCCCTCACCCCCGCCACCGTCGAGGCGCTCGCCGAGCTCCTGCCGCCGGAGGCGGGCCTGTCGAACCCGGTGGACCTGGCGGGCGCGGGGGAGTCGGACCTGTCGACGTATCCCAGGGTCGTGGACCTCGTCGCGAGCGAGGTCGACGCGGTGGTCCTGACCGGCTACTTCGCCAGCTACGCCGCCGACAGCCCGTCGCTGGGCCCGGCCGAACTCGCGGCCGCCGCCCGCCTGACCGAGACGACCACCACCACGCCCTGCCTGATCCACACGATGCGCCCCGAGGGCCCGACCGTGGAGTTCCTGAGGGCCGCCGGGATCCCCGTCCACGGCACCGTCGACGCACTGATGGCGGGGCTGAGCGCCGTGACCCCGCGACGGTTCGGCGACGGGCCCCGGCAGGCGGGCTCGCCGTCGCCATCAACCGAAATATCCGGACATGGTGCCGTCGGCGTCGGACAGCTCCGCGAGCAGTCCTCCACCGCCGGAGCGCGTGCCCACGCCCGCCGCGCGCAGATCATCGCGCAGGGCGAGATTTCGGGATTCATCGCCCTCCGCCAGGCCCTGATGGCCCACGGCGTCGGTTTCCCCGAGGGCCGTCTCTACGAGGGGGCCGATCCCGGCCTGGCCTACCCCGTGGTCCTCAAGGTCTTGGGCCCGGCCCACAAGACCGAGCTGGGCGGGGTCGTCCTCGGCATCGGCTCGCCGGCCGACCTCCACCGGGAGGCGGCGCTGATGCGGGACCGGCTCGGCCTTCCCCTCTGGGTCGAGGAGCAGCTCACCACCTCAGGCGCCGAGCTGATCGTCGGGGCGCACCGCGACCCCCACGCCGGTCCGGTGGTCACGTTCGGCGCGGGCGGCGTCCTCGCCGAGCTCATCGCCGACAGCGTCACCGCCCTCGCCCCGCTGACCCACCGGCAGGCGAGAGAGGTGATCGCGGCCACCAGGGTTTCGCGTCTGCTCGACGGCTGGCGCGGGTCCGCGCCCGCCGACATCGACGCCGTCGCCCATGCGCTCGTCGTGGTGGGGGACATTCTCCACGCCCACCCGGAACTCACCGGAATCGAAATCAACCCGCTGAAAGACGGTGTCGCCCTCGACGCCTACGCCAGCTGATCGGGCTCCAGGCCGAGTTCGTGGGCGGCGGCCGTCCGGACCAATTCGAACAGGCGGGCCCGGGTCAGCATCCGTTTGTGCACGGTCACCTGAACCGTCAGCCCGTCGATCAGCGACATCAACCGCCATGCCGCCCCCTCGGGGTCGGGGCACCGGAAGACCCCGTCGGCCGCCCCGGCCGTCAGGATTCCCCGCAGCGCGTCCTTCCACCGCAGGTCAAGCGCGCGGGACACGTCCTCCAGGGCGGGATTGCGCATCGATTCCGACCACGCGTCGATCCACAGCGCCCAGGATTTCGATTTACCGCTCGGCGAATAGAGTTTCAGCATCGCCCGCAGCTTCTCCAGCGGCTCCCCGGCCGTTTCGAGAAGCGCCTCCAGATTGTCGAGGTCGCGTTCGGCGGCATATCCGAAAGCGGCGGCGAAAAGCCTCTCCTTCGTTTCGAAATGGTAGAAGAGCAGCGCCTGGCTCACCCCGGCCGCCTGGGCGATGTCGACCGTCCGGGTGTGCCCGAATCCCTGGGCCGCGATGACTTCGCAGGCGACCTTGAGCAGATCCTCCCGGCGCATGCGGCTGATTCCCCGTGCCACAGCGGAACCCTAGCGCGACACGGGGATTCGCAGTACGAATCGGGCGCCTTTGGGGCTGTCCTCGATGCACAGGCTGCCGCCGTGACCTTCGGAGATCTGGCGGGCGATGGCCAGGCCCAGGCCGGTGCCGCCGGCGTCGCGGGACCGGGCGGCGTCGAGGCGGGTGAAGCGCTGGAAGACGTGCTCCCGCTTGTCGGGCGGCACCCCCGCGCCGTCGTCGAGGACCTCCATGACGGCCTCGTCGCCCTCCCGGTAGACCCGGACGACGACGAGCGAGTTGGCGTGCCGTTCGGCGTTGTCGACCAGGTTGGTCAGGACGCGGCCCAGGCGCAGCCGGTCGCCGGGGATCACCACGCCGGGCTCGAACTCGCGGACGACCCTGATCCGGCGTCTGCGGCGGTCGAGCTCCATGGCGGCGAGCTGGCCGAGGTCGACGGGGTCGTTGCGCCCCTGGGTGTTCGAGTCGAGGCGGGCGATCTGGAGCAGATCGTCCACGAGAGCCTGAAGGCGGTCGATGCTGGACAGGATGGCCTCGCCGGTCTCGGCCCAGTCGGTGCCCTCGACGTCGAGGAGGGCGCTCTCGACCTCGGCGCGCATGGCGGTCAGGGGGCTGCGCAGGTCGTGGGAGGCGTCGGAGGCGAACCGGCGCTGCTGTTCGACGGCCTCCTCCAGGCGGTCGAGGGTGGCGTTCGCGGTCTCGGCCAGGCGGTGGATCTCGTCGCGGTAGCGGGGCACCGGCACCCGGTGGCCCAGGTCGCTGGCGGTGATCGTGGCGAGTTCGCGGCTGATCGCGTCGACCGGGCCCAGGGCGCGCCCGAGCAGCCAGTACGTCCCGGCCGCCGTGAACCCGATGAGCGCCGCGCTGCCGAGCAGCAGCAGCATGTCGAGCCGGGGGTCGACCCACCACGGGACGGCCGGGTCGGCGCCGTACACCATCCATTCGCCGTCGAGCTCGTAGACCCTTATGGCGACGATCGTCATGCAGCCGTCCGGGAAGGCCGGAAGATCGCAGATCACCCGGTCCTGCCGGACGGACGTCTCCGGCGGCACGAAGTCCGTGATGGGTGGCTGGCCCTGAAGGTTGGGAGTGGCGGCCTGGACCCGCCTGTCGGGCCGCAGGACCTGCACCCCGGCGATCCCCTGATGGGGCAGGGCGGGCGGAAGCTGGTCGAGTTTCACTAGGCGGACGGTCTTCAGCGCGGCACTGACGATCTGGTCGACGTTGTACTGCCCGGCCAGCCCCCGGATCCCGAAGAGCACGATGGCCGCCACGGCAAGGCACACGAGCGTCATGACCAGACCGGCGACCAACGTCAACCGGCCACGCATCGACCATCGGTGCCATGCGAACAACCTTGTCCCCCTGATGTCCCAGATGATCACAGAAAGTCCGGCGGCGGCTACTCGTAGTGGTCAAGGCTGGGCAAACAGGTCGTCTGGCGCAATGCTCGACATATGGACCCGAGCTTCTACCTGATCGCCCGGAATGATCCCGACCGCCTCGCGGTGATCGACGTCGACGGCACGAAGGTCCGCGCGGGCGACCTGCTCGCCCTGGCCAACCAGGTCTCCCACGGCCTGCGCGCGCGGGGCCTGACCGCCGGGGACGTCGTCGCCGGCACCCTGCGCAACGGCCTGGACGCCCTGGTCATGTACCTGGCCACCGGCCAGACGGGCCTCTACTGGGTGCCGGTCAACTGGCACCTCACCGAGACGGAGATCGGCTACATCGTCTCCGACAGCGACGCGAAACTGGTCGTCCGCGGTCCGGAGGACGTCGCCGCCCTCGCGCTGGGCAACCCCGTCACCGACCCGCCGGACCGGACGTACGGCCAGGTCATGTGGTATACGAGCGGCACCACCGGCTTCCCGAAGGGGGTGCTGCGGCCCCGGTCGTCCAGGACGCCGGAAGAGGTCATGCCCGCCTTCCTCTGGTTCGTCGGCGAGGTCCTCGATCTCCGCCCCGGCGACGACGTGCACCTGGTCACCTCGCCGATGTACCACTCCGCGCCCTGCGCCCACGCCGGCTTCGCCCTCCACATGGGCCACACGGTCGTCATCGCCCCGAGGTTCGACCCCGAACCCGTGCTGGAACTGGTCGAGAAGCACCAGGTGACCAACGCGATGATGGTCCCGACCATGTTCCACCGCATGCTCCGCCTCCCCGAGGAGGTCCGGCGCGGCTACGACGTGTCGTCACTGCGCCAGGTGATCCACACGGCCGCGACCTGCCCCGTCGCGGTCAAGCAGGCGATGATGGACTGGCTCGGCCCGGTCCTCTACGAGTACTACGGCTCGACCGAGTCGACGATCGCCTTCGCGGTGAAGCCCCACGAGTGGCTCGCCCACCCCGGCACGGTCGGCCGCCCGGTCCCCACGATGGAGGCCCGCGTCCTCGACGAGAACGGCCAGGACGTGCCGCCCGGGACGCCCGGGATGGTCTACGTGAAGTCGTCCCTGAACACCTTCGAATACCGCAAGGACCCGGAGAAGACGGCCGCCTCCAAACGAGGAGACTGGTACGCGCCCGGCGACATCGGCTACCTCGACCCCGACGGCTACCTGTTCCTGCTCGACCGGCGCACCGACCTGATCGTGAGCGGCGGCGTGAACATCTACCCTGCCGAGATCGAAGCCGCCCTGCTGACGCATCCGGCGGTCGTGGACGCGGCGGTGATCGGGGTCCCGGACGAGGAGTGGGGCCACTCGGTGGTGGCGCTGGTTCAGACGTCGGAGAAGGTGCCAGAGGAGGAGCTCAGGGAGCACCTGGAGCCTCGGCTGGCCAGGTTCAAGCATCCCCGGGTGATCGAGTTCCGGGACGACCTGCCGCGAACGCCCACTGGAAAACTGTCGCGTACGAAGGTCCGGGAGGACTACCTGAGATAGTCAGAGTCCGTGCTCCTCGACGACGTAGGCGCCGTCCCGGAACCCGGTCACCCGCCAGCCGCGCCGCAGCCGTCCGCCCAGTTCCTCCCGGACGGTCAGCCGCCAGCGTCTGGCCGTGACCGGGTCGTCCCGGCGCAGCCGTTCGATGTCCTCGGGCAGCGCGATCAGGACGGGGGCGTCGGTCTCCCGCGCGGAAGGACCGCCGGCCACCGGTGAGCCGTCGCGCCGGGGAACGGTGTCGATCCGCCACACCGCGAGCACCCGGTCGGACTCGTCCCCGGCGTTCACCACGTCGGCCATCGCCCCGTAGAAGTTCTCGTAGTACTGCTCCGGCCGTGCCCCCAGTTTCACCAGGTTGAAGTAGGCGTTGCGCCGGACGAGGGGGTCGAACGTCCACGTGATCGTCGAGATCCCGCGCGCCAGCGCCCACGACCGCTGGTGCCGTTTCAGCGCCAGCCCCGCCCCGGCCGCGACCACCCCGGTCACGTGCGAGTGCAGCGTCGCCTGCCGGGGCGGCGCGCAGAACCCCACCGACCCGCCGGCCAGCCGCCCGTCGACGAAGACCCCCGCCACGTAGTTGCCCACGTGGGAGAGGGCCCGCATCAGCTCCACGGTCACCGGGGGGTTGGCGGGGTCGGGCCGCCAGATCTCGTCGAACACCGTGTGGAGGGCCTCGAACTCGGCGATCGTCGTCAGTTCGCGGACGTTCACGCCAGCACCGACCGCACCAGCTCCGTCAGCAGCCGGGCCCGGACGGGCATGTGCTCCACCAGGACGTGCTCCTCCGGCGCGTGCGCCCCGCCGCCGAGCGCGCCGAGCCCGTCGAGCGTGGGGGTGCCGACCCCGGCGGTGAAGTTGCCGTCGGAGGCCCCGCCGACCGACACCCCGGTCAGGGGAGGCATCCCGAGAGAGGCCGCGATGCCCACGGCCCGCTCGAACAGCGCCGCCGAGGCCGCCCCGTCGAAGGGGGGCCGGTTGGGGCCGCCGATGAGCTCCAGCCGGGTGCCCTCCAGGACCGGGGAGAGGCCGCGCATCAGCTCGTCGACCCGCTGCTGGGACGCCACATCGGGGACCCGCACGTCGATGGCCACCCGCCCCAGGGCGGGGATCGTGTTGGTCGACGTCCCGGCGGACATGAGGGAGGGGGTCACCGACAGCGACCCGGGCCGGGAGGAGGAGGACACCTGCCCGGCCACCCGCGTGATGGCGATGATCTGGTGGGCCAGCTCGATCCCGGCGTTGGCCCCCTTCTCCGGCTCCAGGCCGGCGTGGGCGGCCCGGCCGTGCACCAGGAGTTCGTACCGGGAGATGCCCTTCCTGGCCAGTTTCAGCGCCCCGCCGTCGGCGCTCGCCTCCAGGACGAACGCGGCGGCGAGCCCCCGCGCGGCCTCCTCGATCAGCGGGCGGGAGGTGGGGGAGCCGAGCTCCTCGTCGCCGACGATCATGACCGAGACGCCGTCGAGGGAGGGCAGCGCCGCCAGGGCGTGGAACAACTGCACGAGCCCGGCCTTCATGTCGAAGACACCGGGTCCGCGCGCGATCCCGTCGCGGAAGCTCCACGGCATGTCGCGCAGGGTCCCGACCGGCCAGACCGTGTCGTGGTGGCCCAGCACCAGGACCTTCGGCTCGCCGAAGGTCCACCGCAGGTGGGACACGCCCCGGACCGTCACCCGCTCGGGCGGCGCGCCCAGGTGCCGGGCGCCGACCCCGGCGACCACGTCGGCGCTCTTGGCCACCGCCGCGTGGTCGGCGGAGAACGACTCGGCGCAGACCAGTTCCTCCAGGTCGGCCACCATCTCGCCCAGGTTCACCGGCGGACCCCCAGCTCGGCCCGGAACAGGCGCAGCACGTTGCCGCCCAAAATCAGCCGGATCTCGTCGGGGGAGAAGCCGTGTTTCTCCAGCGCCTCGGTCACCAGCGGCAGGCCGCGCGGGCCGTCGAGGCCGGGGATGACGGCGTCGACGTCGAGGCCGGTCGTGCCGTTGGTCTCGCAGCAGGGCGGGGTCAGGTCGGCCAGCACCTCGCGGATGAAGTCGGGGCCGAGGCCCACGTGGTCGATGCCGGCGACCGAGGCGATGTGGGCGATGTGGTCGACCAGGTCGTCGACCGTGACCTTCCTGGGGTGCTCGGTCAGGAACGCCGGGAGGAAGTTCACGCAGATCACGCCGCCGGTCGCGGCGACGCCGCGGAGCTGGTCGTCGGTCAGGTTCCGGTGGTGGTCGAGCAGCGCCCGCGCCGACGAGTGGGTCGCCATGACCGGCCGCCGGGCCCGTTCGAGCACGTGGGCGACGCCGGAGGCGCCCAGATGGGAGACGTCGAAGACGATCCCCAGCTCCTCCATGATCTCCAGGGCCTCGACCCCGGCCGCTGTCAGCCGCGAGCCGGTGGCGTCCTCCCCGCTGCCGTCGGCCAGGGGGGTCCGGCCCCAGTGGGCGATCGAGGCCACCCGCACCCCGAGCCGGTGGAGCGTCGGGATGAGCTCCACGCTGGCGTCCAGGCCGGGCATGCTCTCCAGGGCCAGCACCAGCGCGATCTTCCCGTCGGCCAGCGCCCCGTCGATCTCGGCGCCGTCGAGGCAGAGGCGGACCTCGCCGACCTCGGCGGCGATCACGTGGGCGGCCTCGATCATCCGGAGGGTCTGCCGCAGCGCGCCCTCGGGCCTGTACCAGTCGTCGATGAACACCGGCAGGACCTGCAGGTTCACCCCGCCCTCGGTGAGCTGGGGGAGCCAGGTGTCGCGGAAGTAGCCGGCCCAGTTCCTCGGCGGGCGGGCGGCCACGGCCATCAGGAGATCGTTGTGGGTGTCGGCCACCACCGCGTCGAAGTGCAGCATGGCGTGGCTCCTTCCGGAAAGGTTGAACGGACGTTACCGCCCCGCTCCGAAGTTGTACGCCCCTGGCCGGGGACGCCGGGTGAGTCTCCGGTAGTCGCGGGCGCTCCTGGGCCAGTTGTTGGTGATCCTCCCGGCCTCGGTCTTGTACCAGCTCCGGCACCCCTGGTTCCAGACCGTGGCCGCCAGAGCCCTGTTCAAAGCGGTCGTGTACGCCGACATGGCCGCCTCCGTCACCTCCATCCGCCCCCTGCGGGCGATCAGGTGGAGGCAGCGCATCACGTAGCCGACCTGGGCCTCCAGCATGTGGACGATGGAGTTGTGGCCCAAATTGGTGTTGGGGCCGTACAGGAAGAAGAGATTGGGGAAGCCGGGGGCGGCCATCCCCAGATAGGCCTCGGCGCCGTCGCGCCACTGCTCGCGGAGGTCGCGGCCGCAGGTTCCGGTGACGGTCATGGGGAGCAGGAACTCGGTGGTGTGGAAGCCGGTGGCGTACACGATGACCTCGGCCTGCCTGACCCCGGCGGGTGTCTCCACCCCTTCCGGCACGATCCGGGTGATCGGATCGGTGATCAGCTCGACGTCGTGCCTGGTCAGAGCGGGATAGAACCGGCTGTCGAGGACGATCCGCTTGCACCCGGGCGGATAGCCGGGCGTCAGCCTGCGGCGGAGTCCGGGGTCGGCGACCTGGCTCCGGAGGTGCGCGAGCCCGGCCCTCCTGATCAGCCCGGTGCTCCACCCTTCGACCAGGGCCGGGAACACCGTGTTCTCGAGATAGGCGAACTGCCATTCGCGGTAGAGCCGGTGGGCCCCCGGCACCCGCCGGAACACCGCCCTGGTCAGCGGCGAGAACGCGCCGTCGGCCTTGGGCAGCACCCAGCTCGGGGTGCGCTGGTAGACGTCCACCTGGCGGGCGGTCCCGGCCAGGGACGGGACGAGCTGGGCGGCCGAGGAGCCCGTGCCGACGACGGCGACCCGCTTCCCCGCCAGGTCCCGCGACCCCCAGCGGGCCGAATGGAAGGCCTCGCCCCGGAACGTCTCCGCGCCGGGGATCTCCGGGACGCGCGGCCGGTTGAGCTGCCCCACGGCCGTCACCACCACGTCGAACCGCTCGACGCCTCCCGGCGTGACCACCAGCCAGCCGCTCCCGTCGTGGGCGAGCTCGGTCACCTCGGTCCCGAACCGGGGCCGGACGCGGTGCCTGGCCGCGACCATCTCCAGGTAGGCGAGGATCTCCGGCTGCCCCGGATAGCGTCGTGACCAGTCGCACCAGGGCTCGAACGAGAACGAGTAGAGGTGGGAGGGGATGTCGCAGCCCGCCCCGGGATAGGTGTTGTCGCGCCAGGTCCCGCCGACCCCGTCGCCCTTCTCGAAGACGACGTGGGGGATGCCCTTCCGCGCCAGGTGCACGGCCATGCACAGGCCGCCGAACCCCGCTCCGACGATGGCGACACGCATGGAGACCACGCTAACCCGGAGGCCGGTAACCTCCCAGAGTGACTGAGACGACCCTTCAGACGGTGCTGCGCAAGCTGGAGTCGGCCTATGACCCCGCCACCGCCGAGTCGTGGGACGCCGTCGGCCTGGTCTGCGGCGACCCCGCCCAGCCCGTGGCGAAGGTGCTGTTCGCCGTCGACCCGGTGACGGCCGTCGCCGAGGAGGCCCTCGACTGGGGCGCCGACCTCGTCGTCACCCACCACCCGCTCTACCTGAAGGGCGTCACCTCGGTCGCCGCGACCACCGCCAAGGGCCGCATCGTCCACCGCCTCATCAGGGCGGGCGTCGCCCTCTACACCGCCCACACCAACGCCGACGTCGCCGACCCCGGCGTCTCCGACGCCCTCGCGCGGGCGGTCGGCCTGGCAGGCTCGCTCCGCCCCCTGGCCCCGCTGCCCGACCGCCCCCATCTGGGCCTGGGCCGGGTGGGACAGCTGCCGGTGTCGATGACGCTGGCCAAGTTCGCCGCCCTGGCCGCCACCGGCCTGCCCCGCACGGCCGGTGGCCTGCGCGTCTCCGGAGACCCCGACCGCCTGGTGAAGACCGTCGCGGTCTCGGGCGGCTCCGGCGACTCCCTGCTCAGGGCGGCCCGGCGGGCCGACGTCGACGTGTTCCTCACCGCCGACCTGCGCCACCACCCGGCCAGCGAGTACGCGGAAGAGGACGGCCCGGCCCTGATCGACGCCGCCCACTGGGCGACGGAGTGGCCCTGGCTGACCGACGCCGCCGAACGGCTGACCCAGGCTCTCGCGGCGACGGGCAATAATGTGGAGGCGCGCGTCTCCGAGAGGGTCACCGACGCCTGGACCACAACAGCACAGCGAGGATAGGGATGAAAGCCGCACCGGACGCACAGAAGCGCCTCCTTGACCTGGCTGAGCAGGACGCAGCCCTCGACCGGCTCCGCCACCGCCGCCGCACCCTCCCCGAACTGGCCGGCATCGACGACCTGACCAAGCGCCTGGCCCAGATCGCCACCCAGATGATCGCCGCCGAGACCGAGGCGGCCGACCTGGGCCGCGAGCAGTCGAAGGCCGAGTCCGACGTCGACGCCGTCCGCCAGCGGGCCGAGCGCGACCAGAAGCGCCTCGACTCCGGCGCCGTCTCCTCCCCGCGCGACCTGGCCGGCCTCCAGTCCGAGATCGCCTCGCTGCACCGCCGCCAGGGCGACCTGGAGGAGGTCGTGCTGGAGATCATGGAGCGCCGCGAGACCGCCGACGCCCGCGTCGACGCCCTGCGCGCCGAGCGCGAGACCGTCACCGCCGACCTGGTCGGCGCGGAGAGCCGCCGCGACACCGCCTTCGCCGAGATCGACAAGGAGGGCTCCGAGGTCACCGCCCGCCGCAAGACCATCTCGGGCGAGATCCCCGCCGACCTCCTCGCCCTCTACGAGAAGCTGCGCGAGTCCAGCGGGGTCGGCGCCGCCCTGCTGAGCGGCGGCCGCTGCCTGGGCTGCCGCACGACGATGTCGATCGCCGACCTCAACGTCATCAAGGCCGCCAAGCCCGACGAGGTCGTGCGCTGTGAGGAGTGCCGCCGGATCCTCGTCCGGACCAACGAGTCGGGCCTGTGACGACCTACTCCATCGAGGCCGACGGCGGCTCCCGCGGCAACCCCGGCCCGGCCGGTTACGGCGCCGTCGTCTTCGCCCCCGACGGCACGGTCGTCGCCGAGGCGGCCGAGTCGATCGGCGTGACCACCAACAACGTGGCCGAATACCGCGGCCTGATCGCCGGCCTCACCGCCCTGACGGGCCTCGGCCTCGACGGGATCCCGGTCGAGGTCCGGATGGACTCGAAGCTGGTCATCGAGCAGATGGCCGGCCGCTGGAAGATCAAGAACGAGGGCCTTCGGCCCCTGGCCACCGAGGCGGCCGCCCTGGCGCGGCGCTTCCGGGTGACGTGGACGTGGATCCCGCGCGAGCGCAACTCCCACGCCGACGCCCTGGCCAACGAGGCGATGGATGCGGCGGCACGTGGTGAGAAATGGTCGAGTGCGAGTGCGAGTACGCGTACGACGACGAGGATCCTCGACCCGGGTCCGGATCAGGGTCCGGGGCCGGAAGAGGCGGCGGCGGGGTCTGAGGGGTCTGCTGGCGCGACTGCTCAGACGTCTCTTCTAGGAGAAGTGACCGTCACCACGTCGTCCGGCCAGACCGGCAACCCGTGGACCGGCGCGACCCGCGTCGCCACGACGCTGATCCTGCTGCGCCACGGCCAGACCGCGCTCTCCGTCGAGAAGCGGTTCTCCGGCCTCGGCGACCCCCCTCTCACCGAGCTGGGCGAGTCGCAGGCCGAGAAGGCCGCCACCCGGCTGGCGGAGGCCAAGCTCGACGCGATCGTCTCCTCCCCCCTGGGCCGGGCCCGGCAGACCGCCGAGGCCGTGGCCAAGGCGACCGGCCTGCCCGTCCACGTCGACGAGGACCTCCGCGAGACCGACTTCGGCGCCTGGGAGGGCCGCACCTTCGCCGAGATCCGCGAACGCTGGCCCCACGAGACGAACGCGTGGCTGGCCGACCCGGCGGTGGCCCCGCCCGGCGGCGAGAGCTTCCAGGCGGCCGGACACCGGGTCCAGCGCGCGAGGGAGCGCATCCTGGCCGCCCATCCGGGCGAGACGGTGCTGCTGGTCTCCCACGTGACCCCGATCAAACTGCTGGTCCGCCACGCCCTGAACGCGCCCCCCGAGGCGCTCTACCGGATGCACCTGGACCTGGCGTGCCTGTCGGCCATCGACTACTACAGCGACGGCCCGTCGGTCCTGCGCGTCTTCAACGACACGGCCCACCTGACCTACGCGCGCTGACGCCCGAGGCCCGTCGGGTGGCCCGGCCAGGCGGAGCCGTAACGGAAGAAAGCTCTTCAGCCCCCGCAGGGTGCGGCCTCGGTCGCGGACGAGCTGAGCGGGAGCCGGACGTCGAGGATCAGACCGGTCATCGACGGCTGTTCGGCCCCCGCGCCCTTCAGGATCGAGAGCATGCGGCTGTTGGAGGCGTACACACTGGCGGTGATCACCCGCGCCCGCCTCGACGGCGCGAGAGCGAGCGCGTAACGCATCAGCACGTGCCCGAGCCCCCGCCCCTGCCAGTCGTCCTCCACCAGCAGCGCCACCTCGGCCACCCCCGGCTCCAGGTCCATCAGGTTCGTCATCGCGACGACCCGCCCCGGCTCCCCTTCGGGATGGGTCACCAGCGTGATCCCCCGCCCGGGATCGGTGAACAGCCGCATGACCGCTTCGCTCAACCGGGGCAGCGGCCCGAAGTACCGCAGCCGCAGACTCTCCGGGGAACATCTCTCATGCATGTCCCGTACGCCCTGGGCGTCGTCGAGCGTCATGGGCCGCGTGACCAGGTCGACCCCGCCGACCCGCAGCCGGGGATGCGCCTGCGGGCTGATCCTGATGGGCCGTGGCCCTCTGGGCGGCCGGTTCATGGTGTTCCCCCTCGGTGATGATTGGTGCGACTCCGGTTGTAGCCGCCCCCGCGGCCTCCGTCTGTGTCATTGGACGCGGTCGCGCTTGCCGTGTCCTTGGGGCCCGCTTGAGGATCGGGCCACTTTCACGGGGACCACTCAGCGTCCTCCCAGCTCCGCGGCGTGACGCCCGACGGGCCACTTGGAGTGGGCCACATGGGCGGCGTGGAGAGCCGATAGGGTTGGAGGCACGGCGGACGAGCCGGCCGGACGGCCGCGTCGGGACCCTTCCACGGGTCCCGCCGAGGAAGGTCCGGGCTCCACAGGGCAGGGTGGTCGGTAACGCCGACCCGGGGCGACCCGCGGGACAGTGCCACAGAGAACAGACCGCCTTTCCCTCACGGGAGAGGTAAGGGTGAAACGGTGGTGTAAGAGACCACCAGCGCCCCCGGTGACGGGGGTGGCTAGGTAAACCCCACCCGGAGCAAGGTCAAGAAGGGGGTCCCCGGACTCCCGCGCGCGCCGCTTGAGAGCAGCCCGTTCGATGGCGCGCGGGTAGACCGCTTGAGACCACGAGCAATCGTGGCCCTAGATGGATGGCCGTCGGTCAGCAATGACCACAGAACCCGGCCTATAGGCCGACTCGTCCGCCCCTGAGCCTTCGATCAGGCGAGAGATCATTTCCAAGATCGCTGGTTCCGTCAGGGTTCCGCGAGCGAAACTGATCATTCTGTCGGTGGGTGCCGTGCCCAGTCTTCCTCTCCGAGGAACGGTTTATTGGATTTTTCGCCTCCGGCATTTACGAGCTGCATGGATGTGCGCTCCCAGGTAGATCCATCAGCCGTGAGGGCCTTCGAGGTAGGCGGCGAGCACGGTTCCACTCTCAAGTGAACCTTCGTGTTGTATATTTGAGGTACATGGGTACTAGGAGCTCAGGAGGTGTCCATGACGATGCCACGCCCGGCCAAGAGGCAAGCACCGCTAAAGGTCGACCCGGCAACCGATGAGCTGATCTCGCAAGGAGCCCACTTCCTCGGAGTGACCAAGAAAGACCTGGTCGCCACCGCAGTACGTGTCTACCTGGACCAGCAACGGGAACAGGTCCGACGCGGGATGATCGAGTCGATGAAGGTTCTGGACGGTTCCCTGTCTTCCAGCGTGTCCCTGCTGAGCGGTCTGTCGCCCGACCGCGTCACCGAACTCGGCGGCACTGGCGACTGGGAGGAATGACATCGCCACGCATCGCGTCCGTCCCACGCTGCGCGCCCTCCGCGACGATCTGAAGCTGTCCCTGCCCTCGGCGCAGATCCCCTTGGACGCGATCAGCCACCCCCTGCTGGACAAAGGCTTCCGAGCAGTTCGCCGATCCCGGTACCGCGCACGAGCGCATCCGCGCCATCGACGATGTGGTGCTGTTCAAGGTGAAGGTGCAGCGCTGGCGCGGCGCCGTATGGATCGACGATCCCGACGCCGAAGTTTCTGCGTGGTTGGTAGCCGCAGGCACCCGCGAAGACGGCTCCGGCGATGACTTCTACGCGACTCTGGAAGCCGGCGGAAATGCGGCCCGTGCCCGCCACAACGCGAAGCACGACCAAGCCCTGACCACCAGAACCTACAACAGGCATCTCCTGCCCACTGACGCCGACTACGACCGCTACCAGCTCGAAGCGGCCACCAGATTCGCCCTGCGTCTCAACTCCACGATTCGCGATCTCGCACGCGGTTCCCTGCGCGACGGACACGAACACGCTGCCGACTTCCCCGGCTTCCGCCTCGGCATTCTGATCCGCGCTGACGACGGAAATGAGACTTACGCGGCTATTCGCATCACCGGCTCAGCTCCGGCCAACCTGACCGCGATGATTCTGAGCCGGGTTCCCGGCTGTGAGGCGGATGCGTGGTTCCCCGAGTACGCGCTTCCCGAACGCGATCTGCTCCCCGCCGAACAGGTCTGGTCCAACATCATGGATCCGAAGGCCGCAGCGGAACTCTTTGAGGAATTCTGACCCTTTAGCTTTAGGTCCAGGTGGCAGCCCGTGCCCGTGCACTGCCTGACGAGTTGCCGTCGGGCGTTTTCAGTGCACATGGCGTTGAGAACTGCTGGCAAGCGACGAGAACGAGCGGCAACATTCTTGCAGGTGGCATGCGGTTCCAAGCATCTTCGTGCAGGCAGCGCTCACGCGGAATGAGAACCCGGCCTATAGGCCGACTCGTCCGCCTTAAGACTTTCTGGCCTGCATGAGTGTGCCCTCCCGGCCAGGTCTTGCGGCGGGAAGGGCACTTTGTCGGTGATCTAAAACTGCGGGTGAGGCCGGGTCGACCGAGTGACGCGCCCGGCTGGACGCCGACCGTCACCTTGATGGGCCTTGGGCCTTTTCATCGTGACTGTGCTGGTCGCAGCAGGTCCGGCGCGTCGGGGTGACATGAGAAGAGGCGCCCGGTAGGACAGCAAATCGACCAAACCCGATGCCCGACCGGGAGCCTCGATTGCTGTCCTACCCTGCCTCGATCCCCTTGTCGAACCACACCCTGATCCGCCTGGCCGAACTGATCCGCGCGCACCGCCGGCCTGGGCGGCCGATGGCGCCGTCTCAACTCCAGCCATCAGGCGCTGCGGGTCCTGGCCCATCTGCGTAACGGCGACACCTATACCCGGCTCGCCTCCGGTTTGGGATCGGCACCAGCACCGCCTGGCGATACGTCCGCGAGACCCTTGGCCTGCTCGCCGGGCTCGCCGATGACGTGCATGCCGCTGTGGCACACCCAACGTCTGGCCTACGCGATTCTGGACGGCACGCTCATCCCGATAGACCGACTGGCCGACCAGCAGCCGTACTACTCGGGCAAACACCGCCGGCACGGGGTCAACGTCCAGGTGCTCGCCGACCCGGCCGGACGCCTGGTCTGGGCCTCCCCCGCGCTGTCCGGAGCCGCACACGATCTGACGTCCGCCCGCACTGCAGGTTTAGTCGACGCGCTGACCAGGGCGGGGGTGAAGGTGTTCGCGGACAGGGGCTATCAAGGCGCGGGCGGGACGATCCGCACCCCGTTCAAACGCCACCGGCACCGACCGCGGCTGTCGAGCGGGCAGAAGGCCGTCAGTTGCGCGCATGCCCGCATCCGAGCGATCGGCGAACGCGCCGTGGCGACGCTGAAAGCCTGGAAGATCATCGAGCAGCTCCGCTGCTGCCCTCATCAGGCCACCACGATGGTGCAGGCCATCCTCGTCCTGCACCACATCGAAACCGGCTATCGATCACGATGAAAAGGGCTCCTTGTAGCCAACCGCTCTGGATTCCGGAGATCGACCTGCACTCCGCGAGGCATGGTCCAGTACGAGCACGCGACAGACCTTTTCAGTAGGCGCTTCGAACCCGGTAGGTGCCGTGACTCTTCTTGCCGCGGCTGCTCACGGGCCGGACATCCGGGCGAACAGCCCGGTACACCGGCACGATCTCCTCCAGGTAGTGGTTATCCAGCAGCCAGCTGATCGGCACCTCTTCCGGCAGCGGCGGAGCCTCAGGAATGAGCCTGCTGACCACGTGATACTGCGTCCCGCCTCCAGGCTGCTGGAACGCCGGTGCGATCGGACCCACTTCGACACGGAACGGCTTGAGCACCCGGAACGCATGGTAATTGCAAGGATGCTGAGGATCCGCCGGATTGGTGTTGAGATTACGCGGCGGCAGCGCGCGCTTGATGAACAGGTCGCCCAGCGGCGACATGAAAGATCCCCCGTTGCCGCCGAAACGATCGAGCTTCATGCCGATCTGCAGAAACGTCGTCTTGGCCAGCAGCCGCCCGTTCGGGTAATTCCCGGACCGGCCGAATCCGGAGTCAGGCGGGAAACGGTAATTCTGCACGGCGTAATCCCAGTACCGCGAGAGAAAGTGCTGCGGCGTGAGCCCACCGAACGGCACATAACCGCGCAGGACGGCGCCGAGATAGTGGGCCTTCGGCAGGTAGGTCGGCCCCAGGTCAGGGTCGCCGGTCACGTACGGCGGCCCGCAGACCAGCCCGGCGGGCGGCGGCGACTGGACCAGACGGGTGTTCGGCTGGACGGCGCTGTCGGCGTGCGCGGCCACGCCGCTCATCAGGCACATCGCGGTGGCCAGCATGGCGCTGCGTCGGTGGAATCGCATGACTTCCCCATTGATCGTGCACAACAAGGCGAATGACGGTAGACCACAAGCGATTCAGCGACGCATCGGACGGCGAAATACGCACATGTCCGTATGTGTGAATGCGGCGATCGTGATCTACATTCCCGCCGCTGCCCTTATTGCACACCTTCGATGCGATAAGGGGAAAGTAAAACCTCCACCGAACGATCGGTGTTTGGAATGCGGGCAAAGCCCGCGAACTGGAGAGAGTCTCCCGCTGGGCCTACTCGCGCATACGTGAACAAATAGGGTGAAAGAGTGCCGCGACGACAGAGGAAATGCCGCTGAGCCGGAAGGCTCGCCAGCGGCCAGAACGTGGCTTCTGCTCAGGCAGCGGCTGCCACGGGCCGCTTCTCTGGCCGGACAGACGCCCCATGAACCCCCACCGCGAGGTTGGGCGTCGAGCCGTGCGTATTTGCGTGACCGGCTTGCTCGTCCTCTCAGGAACGCCTTCGTCAGTCCTCCGTCAGTCGTGACGGCGCATGCCTCCCCCCGACCTGGTGGCTCGTCGTCTCAGAAGCGTCTCCGCCAAACCCGCCAGTCGCGATCGCGTAGGCCTCCTCCGACCCGCCGCTCGTCATGTCACCAACACCTTGGTCACACCTTCCGTAGGTTCGTGATGGCGGGCGTCTCGCGCGACCAGCTGGTTCGCAACGCCTCGGTCAGACCTTCCGGTCTGTGCTGGCGTGCATCTCCGCGAAGAACTGGCTCGAAACGCCTGGTCAGACCTTCTGGGGGATGGCGTGCATTTCCCACGGCTGGCTGCCTCGTCAGCTCGGGAACGTCTTCGTCGAATCCCCGTCGGTCGCGAACGCGAACACCTCCCCAACCGGCCGGCTCGTCATCTCCCAAATGCCTCCGTCAAACCCCCCGCCATCCAAGAAAACCTCCGCCCCGACGGGCCCCCGCCCCATATCGGGTTGACCCACGCCCCCACCCCCACAAGCATCAAAACGTCCAGGGTCACCGTCCCAAGGAGGAAGCGTGAAGTCCGAGCCCGTCCAGCACACCCCCCACCAGCTCGGACGCCGCTCCAGATGGGCCACCATCGCCCTCGTCTACCTAGGCGGAGTGGCAGCCGCCATGAGCCTAGGCAAGTTCGCCCCCGTAGGCCCCATAGTCACCGACCAGCTAGAACTCTCCCTCTCCCAGCTGGGCTGGATCATCTCCGCCATCGTCGGCATAGGCGCCGTCTTCGGTCTCCCCGGCGGCTACCTCGTCCGCCGCTTCGGCGCCCACGGCTCCCTCGTCTACGGCCTGGTCCTGGTAGCCGTAGCCAGCGGCGCGAGCGTCCTGGCGGGCGACTTCGTCACCCTCCTGGCAGCACGCATCGTCGAAGGGATCGGCTACCTCCTGGTCACCATCGCCGGCCCGGTCCTCGTCCTCCGTCTCGCCGACGAGCGCGACCGTAGCGCCGCCCTCTCCTTCTGGGCCACCTTCGTCTCCGTGGGGCTGTTCGCCAGCACCCTCGTCGGCGGCGCGGCGGGGGACGCCTTCGGGTGGCGGGGCTGGGTCGGGATGCTCGCCGGGCTCACCCTGATCATGGCGGCGCTGCTGTGGCTGCGGCTGCCCCGCGCGGGAGCCGCGGGGCCGCAGGCGGGCGGGCCGGTGCCGCGGTTGCGGGCGCTGCGGTGGCCGGGGGTGCTGGCGGCCTCGTTCTGCCTGACCGCGCTGGTGACCATCCCGGTCATCGTGCTGCTGCCGACGGTGCTCATCGAGCAGCACGAGCAGTCGGCCGCCGCGGCGGGGGCGAGCACGTCGGTGATCTCGCTGCTCAGCGCGGCCGGGGGGCTGCTCGCGGGCCTGCTGCTGCGGCGGGGCGGCAAGGTCGGGGTGCTGGCGCTGTTCGGGCTGCTGGCCGTGCCCGCGGCCTGGCTCGTCTACGGGGGCGGGCCGCTCGCCGGGGTGCTCGGGGGCGCGGGGGTGCTGTCGCTCACCAACGGGTTCCTGGCCGCCATCGTCTTCGCCGCCCTCCCGCTGATCCTGGAGCGGCTCGACCACGCCGACGTCGGCAGTGGGCTCGTCGCCCAGGGGGGAAGCCTCGGGTCGCTGCTCGGGCCGCCGCTGTTCGGCGAGGTCGCGGCCGGGTTCGGGTTCGCGGCTCTCGCGCCGGTCATCGCCGCCGGGCTCGTCCTCGCCGTCGGCGCTCTGCTGTGGGCCGGGGGACGCCGCACGTGACGGTCCGAACCCCTGATGCCCGGAATCCGTCTCTTCGGGTGGGAACCCGGAACGGGAGGCGACATGCGCAGGGTCCTCGTGCTCCTGCTCGCCGTCCTCGCCGTCGCCGCCTGCACCCCTGACCCCACGGCTCCGCCGAAGGCGCCGGGACCGAAGGTGGCCGACCTCTGGCGGGACTTCCCGGTCACCTCGGCGCTCGACCGGCCGCTCATCGTGCTCGACCCGCTGCCGCTGACCGACGAGGCGGGCCGGGGGCGCGCGCCTGCCTCCGTCGCGCTGCCCGCGTCCGTGCCGCCGCCGAGGCAGCTCACCGTTCAGGGCCTGTCCCGGTACGTCGCCCTCACCAGCGCGCAGGACGCCCTGGCCGCCGTCCGGTCCCACGTCGCCTCCGGCGGGACCGAGGCCCTCGTCGCGGGGACCGAGCTCACCGAGTCGGCCTTCACCACCGACCGGGGGCCGGTGGAGCTGCCGGCGTGGGAGTTCCGGCTGGCCGGCGGCGGCACGCTGACCTGGCCCGCCCTCACGGCGAGCTATTTCTGGCGGCTGGGCTCGATGGTGCCGTCCACGCTGGTCACCGACCTGTCCGTCGAGGGGCTGACCCTGTCGGCGACCTTCACCGTCAGCTGGGGGATGCCGTGCCCGGGGGCGGCGGCTCCGCGGATCGTCCCGACGGCGGTGGAGTTCCCGTCGTTCGTCCAGATCGGGCTGAAGGTGTCGGGCACCGAGACGGGCGACTGCGACCGGCGCGTGGCCGCCCCGCTGACCAAGGCGTCGCTGACGCTGAAGGAGCCGGTGGGCAACCGCGTCGTGGTCGACTTCACCGGGCGCGTGGTCAGCCGGGCGGGGTGACGCCGTCGAACAGCCGCCGCGCGCCGGCGCCCTCGCCGCTCAGCACGTCGCCGGGGTTCACCAGCGCGCACTCCTGGAACGACAGGCAGCCGCAGCCGACGCAGCGGGTGAACCGGTCGCGCATGCGTTCCAGGCGCTCGATGCGCGAGTCGAGCTCGGCGCTCCAGCACGCCGAGGCGCGCGCCCAGAACTCCCGCGTCGGGGCCTCTCCGGCCGGGAGCAGGGCCAGCACCTCGCCGACGACCGAGAGGGGGATGCCCAAGTGGTGGGCGGCGCGGATGAACGCCACGCGCCGGAGGGTGGCGCGGGCGTAGCGGCGCTGGTTGCCCGTGGTCCGGCGGCTGTCGATGAGGCCCTGGCGTTCGTAGAAGCGCAGCGCGGAGGCGGGCACGCCGCTGCGGCCGGCCAGTTCGCCGATCGTGATCTCCGGGGGGAGGGTCATGCCGGGCACCCTAGCTTGACCTCAACCCTTGTTGAGGTTCCAGGGTGGAGCCATGAGACTCGTCGTGATCGTCGGCAGTACCCGCCAGGGCCGGTTCGGGCCGACCGTCGCCGCCTGGTTCGCGGGCCACGCCCGGGGCCGCGCGGACCTGACCGTCGAGGTCGTCGACCTGGCCGAGGGCGAGCCCGATGGCGGGACCCTGACGGCCGCGGACATGTTCGTCGTGGTGACGCCCGAGTACAACCACAGTTTCCCCGGCCCGCTGAAGTCGGCCATCGACCGGCATGTCACGCCGTGGCAGGCCAAGCCGGTCGGTTTCGTCTCGTACGGCGGCATCTCGGGCGGCCTGCGGGCGGTCGAGCACCTGCGGCAGGTCTTCGCCGAGTTGCACGCGGTGACCGTCCGGGAGACCGTCTCCTTCGTCTGGGCCCCCGGCCGGTTCGACGCCGGCGGAAGCCCGATCGACCCCGGTCCGTGCGGCGCCGCCGCCGACCGGCTGCTCGACCAGCTCGCCTGGTGGGGCCGCGCCCTCGCGGCGGCCCGCCTGGCTCACCCTTATGGAGCGAACGTTGCCTGACCTGTTCTTCACGACCGAGTCCAACGCCGCCGACGGCTGGGCGCCGGTCCCGTGGCCCGAGGGGCTCGTCTCCTTCGAGGTGTACGAGAGCCTCGACGCCACCACCGTCCTGACCTACAGCCGGTGGACCACCGACGGGAGCGCCTTCCTGACCGGCCTCACCGGCGCGGTCCCGACCGGCTACCACCTCCACCGCGAGGACACCGACGGACGCGCGCCGGGCTGCGTGGTCGCGGTCGAGGCGGAGTTCGACGGGCCCGACCCCGACCGGGTGCGCCGCTGGATCGACACCGTCTTCGAGGTCATGGCGGGGGAGAAGCCCCACCCCGGCGGCATCTCGGGCCGCTTCCACGTCAGCCTCGACGGCACCCGCATGCTCAACCTGGCCGGCTGGACCGGCGCCGAGGCCCACGAGGAGGCGATCGCCGACCGCAACCCCGCCTGGCAGCGCGTCTACGACTTCCCCGGTGTGGAGAGCGGCGGTTTCCGCAGGTACGCCCCCATCAGGCCGCGCGCCGACATCGAGCCCAGCCCCACGGGATGGGTCGCCGCCCACGTGGCCGGCTACGTCGAGTCGGGCGGCCGGAAGGGCCACACCTTCCAGGGCAGACCGGCCCTCCTGCTGACCACGACCGGCCGAAAGTCGGGCCGCCCGCGCCGCACCGCGCTCTTCTACGGCACCGACGGCCCCCGCCACCTGCTGGTCGCCTCCAACGGCGGCTCGCCCACGCACCCCGCCTGGTATCTCAACCTGACCGCCGACCCCGACGTGACCGTCCAGGTCGGCCCGGACGTCTTCACCGCCCGCGCCCGCACCGCCACCCCCGAGGAGAAACGGGCCCTGTGGCCCACGATGACCGAGATGTTCCCCCTGTACGCCACCTACGAGACCAAGTCCCCCCGCGACCTGCCCCTCGTGATCCTCGACCGGACGGTCCCCGGCTGGGGGAGCTAACCGAACCAGCCCGGCACGTCCAGCCGGAACGGATCGCCGGGCGTCATCCGGCGCAGCGCGTCCTCCAGGTCGTCGAGCCGCTCGGCCCCGAGCTCGCGGGCCCAGCGCGCCCGCAGGTCGTCGAACACCGCCGCCGACCGCCGCAGGGCGTCGATCCCGAACTCGGTCAGGACGACCCTCTTGCGGCGGGAGTCGGCCGGGTCGGGCACCCGGGTGACGTATCCGAGGCCCTCCAGCGTCTCGACGGTCTTCCCGGCCGCCTGCTTCGACACGCCCAGCGTGCGCCCGAGGGAGGCGGCCGAGTCGCCCCCTCGGGCGATGGCCTGGAGGACGAACCCGTGCATGGGCCGCATGTCGGGGTGTCCCTGGGCGGCCAGCTCCTCGTGGAGGGCGTCGATGAGCACCCGGAACGCCATCAGCAGCCGCAGCGGCAGCTCGAACCCGTTTGACATGAAAGACAACCTGGTTGACTATATGGACAACGACATTGTCCATCTTAGGGGATCAGCCATGACCGTCGTCCGCGCCGCGTCCGCCCGCCGCTCCGAGACCCCCGGCGGGGTCATGACCACCTTCGCCTCGCCCACCCAGGGCGGCGCCGAACGCTCCCTGTGGCGGGTCGAGGTCCGGCCGGGCGTCGCCGGGCCGAGACACGACTTCGACCGGGAGCAGATCTGGGCGTTCGTCAGCGGCGGCGCCGTCGTCGAACTCGGCGGCGAGACCTTCGAGGTCGCCCAGGGCGACACCGTGGTGATGCCGCCCCACACCGCCCGCCAGGTCACCGCCGCCGGGGAGGGGTTCACCGCCGTCGTCACCGCCGCCGGGGGAGCCAGGGCGATCCTGCCCGACGGCACCGTCCACGGCACCCCGCCGTGGATCGCCTAGAACAGCGCCGCTAGAAGACCGGCCGGGCCGCCGCCAGCCAGGCGCTCGGGTCGGCGGTGTCGACGGGATAGACGAAGAACAGGTCGGCGTGGCCCGACGACATGCTGTCCTCCGCCCAGTGGCGGCCACAGGCCGTGCACCGCAGGATCCCGAGCCAGCGGGACGCGTCGCGCTCGACCGGCTCCAGCAGATGGCCGACGGCCCGCAGGTGCCCGGCCAGGACCAGGCCCTCGGCCCGGTCCCGGGGCGCGGAGAACCGGGCGTGCCCGCAGGCGCAGTCGTCCACGACGCCATTGTCGGTCAGGGTCGGTCAGGGTCGGTCAGGGTCGGTCAGGGACTCGTCTCGCGCAGGACCGTCGTCGCCCCCGCGTCCACGGTGACCTCCCCGACCGGCTGGGGCCCGCCCTTCGGCCCGAGCGCGGCGATCAGCCCGCGCCCGGCCAGGACGTCCCGCACCGTGGGCCCGGTGACCTTGATGGCGGGGACGTCGCGGCTGCCCGCCACCAGGTAGTACCACTGCCCCGACGGGGCCTGCCACCACGTCGCCGACACCAGGTGGCGCTTCAACCGGCTGCAGTCCCAGGTTCCGGTCAGGCCGCCCGTCGGGATGGTGACCGTCCGGCCGGGGGTGGCGACGGCGAGCACGCCGCGCACCGAGCTCGTGCCGTCGGCGTTGGCGAACCGGGCGCACATCCACCGCGCCCGCGCCGCCTCCGGCAGCTCGCCCGACCAGAACTCCCAGGCCGACGCCGCCTCGGCCTCGGCCGTGGGGAACGGCAGCGCGCACGACAGGTGGGCCCACGCGCTGAACCCGCCCGGCGACACGTCGATCTCCTCGGGCCCGAGCCGGTTGACCTCGGCCGGCGGCGGCGCCTGGTGGGTCACGTTCGCCAGCCCGATCCGGCCCAGATCGAGCATCGTGTACGGCATCCCGTGGGCCACCCCCGGCGCGCGCAGCCGCAGCACCGGGCCGCGCCAGCACGGACCGGCCGTCACCTGCGGCACCGGCTCGGTCACCCCGCCGGTCACCGCGACCGGACGCCACTTGGCGCCCAGCCGGCTCAGGTTGGCCGCCGACACCTCGGTCACCCACGGCGGCACCAGATAGCGGCCCCCCGACAGCTTCAGCGGGCTCGACCCGTCGGCCTTCAGCCGGGGCTCGGGGAACACCTCCAGCGACCGCGACCGGCCCGTCTCGGCGTAGCGCGCGACCCGGCCCGAGTCGCGCAGCAGCACGACCGCGTTGCCGTCGAGACCCCCCGCGAACAGCAGCTGCGGCGCGACCGGCGGGCTGGGCAGCGCGCCCGACACGGGCTGCGGGGTCACCTCGCCCTGCCAGGCCCGGACCGCGCGGGTGACCAGGCCGTCGTCGTCGGTCAGGTCGCCCCGGGGCTCCCAGGTGTGCAGGTCGAGGGTGGTCGTGGTCCGCCAGGTGCCGGGGGAGACCCTGGCGACCTCGGGCAGCGCGGGTTCGGCGGCGGTGGCGGCGCGGACGTCGTACAGACCCAGCAGGTGGGGGACGCCGGAGACGGCGAGGAGGCCGCCCGCGGCGGCCAGCGCGATCAGGACCTTGGACGGGCCCCGCCCGTAGATGCGGGCCAGCGTCGGGTCGGCGGCCGGACGGTGGTCGGCGAAGCGGCCGTGCTCGTCGTCGAGCGCCTCGACGAGTGCCAGCGCGATCGTCGGCTCGGCCACCCCGGCGGCGGCCAGCAGACGGCGGGCCTCACCCGCGTCGAGGCCCTCGATCCGGGTGAGCGCGTAAGCGGCGCGGGCGGCGGGCGGCAGCTCCTCCAGCGCGGCGGTGAAGGCGCGCTCGTCGCTGCGGACGACGGCCGGCACCACCTCCAGACGGCGCCCGAACCCGATCAGCGGGTAGGGACGCCGCTTCAGCACCCGCTTCAGCACGTCGAGACGGGCCTGGGCCGGGTCGCCCGGACGGCGCAGCAGCGCTCGGGCGGCGAGGCGGTGGGCGAGCAGCACCCGCCGCTCGCCGCTGTCGGGCGGCAGCGTCAGATAGGCGAGCCACACGAGGTCGCGGTAGGGCCGGGCAAGGGCGGAGTTCCCCTTGATGGACCTTGCCATGGAACGCGTCTCCCGAATCATCACGCGGTGTAGCCGTCTGAACGCGGCTCGTGAATCCTAGGGGCAGCGTCCCACTCTCGGTGGGGATGCCGGGAAAGTCGTCAGGCCCGGCTGTCCCAGTCGGCCAGGATCGCGGCCTCCTTGTCCGGGTCGATGCCGTGCTGGAACCGCGCCCCGAACACCCGCTCCTCCACCGGGATGTGCCGCAGCCACTCCCACGTGTCGCGCACGGTCTCGCTGACCGGCCGGCACGTCAGCCCGGCCGCGTGGGCCTTCGACGAGTCGGTCAGCCACACGCCGGGCATGGTGTCGTCGGCCCAGAGGGGGAACTCCGTCCACATCTGCGCCTTGTGCTCGTGGAGCACCGCGTCGTCGACCCAGACGAGCTCGGCGTCCGACCCGGTCACCTCGACGCACTCGCGCAGCCACCGGCCGTAGGTGGTGTTGGCCGGGACGCCGCCGGTCAGGAACTTGCCGGTGGTGCCCTTCTCGACCTGCGCGATCGTGAACGCGGCGATGTCGCGGGCGTCGATGAGCTGCATCTCCCGGTCGGGGTCGCCCGGCGCGACCACCCGGCCGCCGCGCTGGACCCGGGTCAGCCACCACGGCAGGCGGCCGACGTTCTCGTGGGGACCGAGGATCAGGCCCGGCTGGACGATCAGCGCGCCGCCCTCGAAGTTCTCGGTCACGGCCAGCTCGCAGCCCGACTTGAGCGGGCCGTATTCGCCCTCGGTCGCCTCGGGGTCGCCGGGGAACTGCTCGGACTCCTCGTTGACCCCGATCTCCTCGGGGAACCCCTTGTAGGCGCTGATGCTGGAGATGAACGTGTAGTGGGAGGCGTGCCCGTTGAGGACCCGCACGTTGTCGAGCACCGTCGCCGGGGTGTAGCCGCACACGTCGACGACCGCGTCCCAGCTGCGGCCCTCGACCAGCCGCACCACGTCGTCGTGGTCGGTCCGGTCTCCGTGGACCACCTCGACGCCGGGCCGGTCGGCGCGGCTGACACCCCGGTTGAACATCGTCACCTCGTGGCCCCGGGCGAGGGCCTCCTCGACGTGGGCCCGGCCGAGGAAGACCGAGCCGCCGATCACCAGAATTCTCATGACCCCATCCTGGGCGCCCGGAAGCTGGTCATCCGTGCCGTTTCACGCCCGGCCGATTTCACCCTGTGCGAATTCGTCGGGGCGGAGCTCCGGCACGGGGGTGAACCCCTCTACGTCGAGCACGTGGACCCGGGCGGTGCCGATGTCGAAGTAGAGCCCGGACAGCTCCAGCTTCCCGGCACGTTCCAAACGGTCGACCATCGGATAGCTGCGCAGGTTCTCCAGCTGCTGGATCACGTTGACCCGGCACAGGTGGTCGAGCGCCGGCTCGTCGGAGCCGTGGGGGGTGTTCTCGAACCGCTCGACCGTGTGGTGGCCGTGGCGCAGCCAGTTGCCCACCGCCGTCAGGCCCGTGGGGGCCTCGCCGAGCAGCGCCGCCATCGCGCCGCACCCCGAGTGGCCGCAGACCGTGATGGTGGAGACGCCGAGCACGCCCACGGCGTATTCGATCGCCGCCGCCACCGAGTCGTCGGAGGGCACCGACTCGAACCTGGGCACCAGGTTGCCGACGTTGCGGACCATGAAGAGGTCGCCCGGCCCGCTCGCGGTGATGACCGAGGGCATCACCCGTGAGTCGGCGCAGGTGATGAACAGGTGGGACGGAGACTGCTTGCGCGCCATGCGGGTCAGCAGCGGCCGGATCAGCGGCGCGGTCCGGCGCTGGTATTCGCGGGTGCCCTCCAGCAGGTTCGCCTCGGCCTCCGGAGGCCGGCGGTGCGACCACGGCAGCCACGACCAGTCCATCTTCGGCGGGGTCTTGGCCGGGAACACCCGGATGCCGTTGGCGGCGGCGGTGTACCAGTCGTCGTGGAGCTCGTCGATCTCGACCGTGCCGCCGGCCCGTTCGTGTTCCAGCCGCCAGTTGCGCAGCGCCTCGAACGCCGCGTTGTCCATGAAGTCGACGTTGAGCAGCAGGTCGACGTCGGCCCCGCGCGGGATCGTGCGCAGCGAGTCGGTCAGCCGGGGCACCCCGATGAAGATGAGCGACCCGGTCACCACCACGCGCCAGCGCCCGCCGCCGGGCGTGACCTCGACCGACACCCAGGTGAGCCGCCGCAGCGCCAGCAGCGCCGCCAGGCCGAGCCCGATGAGGATGCCCTCGGCCAGCCCGAGCAGCACGACCGCGGCCATGGTGAGGAAGTAGATCGGCATCTCGCCGTGGCCGCGCAGCCCCCGGGCGGTGCCCAGGTTGACCATCTTCACGCCGATGAACAGCAGCAGCGCGGCCAGCGCCTCCATCGGGATCAGCCCGAGCGCCGAGGCGAACGCGATCGTGGCGATCAGCACCCACACGCCGTGGAGCACCGTCGACCAGCGGCTGCGCGCGCCCGCCCGGACGTTGGTGGTCGTGCGGACCACCACGCCCGACACCGGCAGGCCGCCCAGACCGCCGGACACGACGTTGGCGACGCCCTGGGCGCACAGCTCACGGTCGAGGTCGGCGCGCGGCCCGTCGTGCATGCGGTCGGCGGCCACGCAGGTCAGCAGTGACTCGACCCCGGCCAGCACCGCCACCAGCAGGATCGAGGCGGCGATGGCGTGCCAGTCGCCGGTGGGCAGGATCGGCCCGGCGAGCTGGCTCAGCCCGTTGGCGAGGTCGACCTCGGTGAACTTCCAGCCGGCCAGCGCCGCCGTCACCGTCGCGATGGCCAGCGCGGCCAGCGGGGCGGGCACGAACCCGACCTTGGGAATGCGGTCCCACACCAGCAGCACGCCGATCGTCAGGAGCCCGATCATGACGGCGTCGCCGTGGAGCGTGGCCACCTGGGCCGGGACCTCGATCAGGTTGTCGAGCGCGGACCGCTGCGGGCTGCCGCCCAGGACGATGTGGAGCTGCGAGAGCGCGATGACGACGCCGACCCCGGCCAGCATGCCGTGGATGACGGCGGGGGAGACCCCCAGGGCGGCCCTGGCCACCCGGAACGCGCCGAGAACGATCTGCAGCAGCCCGGCCGCGAGTGTGATGGCGCAGGTGGCCCGCCAGCCGTACACCTGGACGAGATCGGCCACCACCAGCGACAGGCCCGCGGCGGGCCCGCTGACCTGGACGACGGAGCCGCCCAGCGCGCCCGCGACGATGCCGCCGACGATCGCCGCCACCAGCCCGGCCGCGATCGGCGCCCCGGACGCGACCGCGATGCCCAGTGACAGTGGAACCGCCACCAGGAACACCACGAGTGAGGCCGGAACGTCATGCCGCAGGACGTCGATGAAACGCTGCGTGGTCGAACTGTTACCCCCGGTCATGCGGCGACTTTATGCCAAGGTCAGCCGGGGGGTCGAACACGGACGGGGAAATCAGCGGTAATAGTCGGGTTGGTCGGTCTCCGGATTGCCGCGGTGGGTGCCGCGCCGCCCGACACCGCTGCGGGTGGTCTGCTCGGGATAGAGCTCGTCGTAGGAGGGCCAGCTCCCGCCGGTGTTCTGCGGCGGGGCGGGGTTGGGGTAGCCCTGCTGGTCGTAGCCGTAGGCGCCGGCCACCGAGTCGGAGTCGTCGATCGTCGCCCACCCGGCGCTGACCTCGTAGGACCCGGGCGGCGGGGTCGGCAGGTTGCCGGTCTGGTAGGCCCCGGTCGAGAAGTCGTTGTAGGACGGGGGCGGCGGAGCGGGCATCTGGTAGCCCGCCGCCTCGCCGGCCGCCCAGGTCGACCCGCTGCCCTGCACCGGCTGCGGGTCGTCGAACACGTCGCCGCCGCCCCACGCCGGGGGAGCCGCGGCCGGCGGCTGCGGGTAGTTGGGCGCGGGCTGGACGGCCCAGCCGGAGGGCTCGGGGTAGGCCGGGGGGATCGGCTCGGGCTGCGCCGCGGGCGGAACCGGGAAGTTGCCGCTGGTGTAGCCCGTGTCGTAGCCGGGGCGGCTGGGGAACGGTCCGGTGGCGGGCTGGTCGAAAGCGCCCGGCCGGGTCTCGAACATGCCGGTCGACGGCCCGGTGGAGAACGGGTCGGTCGAGGCGCCCGGCGGGGGGAACGGGCCGGTCGCGGGGCTGGTCAGATCGGGGGTCGGGGCGGAGAAGGTGACCGTCTTCTGCTCGGCGAGCTGCGAGGAGGGGGTGGCGCGCAGGCCGTCGACGACGCCGGTGTCGGGGGAGAAGAAACCGTTGGACGGGGTGCCCGCGTTGAGCGCGCTGCTGATCGGGGTGACCACGCCCGGGGTGAGCGTGGCCGCGATCGGGGTCACCACACCGGGGACCGGGGCGGCGGGCGGCGGCACGGCGGCCGGGCGCTGGGGGAGGATGCCCTGGACAGTCGCGGCGTTGGGGTCGATCGCCCCGGAGGACACGGAGGAGACCGGGGACACCGGGGAGGAGGCGGCGGGCTCGGGCTCGACCGGGCGGGAGTGGGCCATGCGCTGCTTGATGGTCCCCCCGAACGCGCCGTCGTCGGCGCGGACGCGCGACCAGTAGTCGTCGTCGTAGTCGTCGTCGGCGCCCCACTCGTCGACCCCCCGCTTGCCACGGGGAGCACCGGCGCCGGCGGGCTGCTTGCCACGCTGCGCGGGCTTGGCGCCCTGGCGGCTGCCCGGACGGGGCTGCGCGCCGGGGGCCTTGGCGACCGGTTTGACCGGCGCCTTCTTCGGCTCCTCGAACGCGTCGAAACCCTCGGGGAAACTCTCGAAGAACGTCTCTTCGGCCGGCCGGCTGCCCTTCTTCTTCGCGGCGCCCTCGGCCATCGCCTTGATGCGCTCGGAGGAGAGCGCGCTCTCTCTCCGGTTCATCGACCGCATGCCCAGCGCCACCACTATCAGCACCAGCAGGACAACGGCGACAAGGCCCAAAATGACCGCGGTCATAGCACCACCCTCAAGGCCATGGCCTTCCAGCGGCGCCGGTGAGATCGCGCGGCCATCGACGCGACCTGCCCCCTGTGATCACCTGCGCTCAGCAATTCAGGATCCGATTCTGCTCGACCACAATGACCGTTGTCACACCCTAGGCGAAGATTGGTCCACCACTACTACCTCCGGTCATCAGCATGTCACTCGATGTCAGCCGCCGTGAGGCGACCTCGGGCGATGGTGTGGGACGCGATGGTGGCCAGACTCTCCGAGAGGGGGGCGCCCTGAGGGAGGTCCAGCTCCTTGTTCAGGGCGTAGACGGTGAAACGGTAGCTGTCATCGGGCTGGCATGGGGGCACATATCCGACTTTTCCATTGGTCGTCTGCCCCTGCCGGGCACCTCTAGGGGTGCCGTTCTCCGCGAGCTCGGTGGTGTTGGGGTCGATGTTGAACACCACCCAGTGCACCATCGCTTTCTGCCCGTCGGCGTTGTCGTCGACCACGAGGGCCACCGACTTGGCGCCCGACGTACCCGACCAGCGGAGGGGCGGATTGCCCAGGTCTCCCTTGCACGAGTAGCCGGACGGCAGTGGATCGCCGTCACGGAACTGCGGGCTCGACACACTGATCACGTCGAGGTCGGCGGGCGAACCGCCGCCCACGATCCCGCAGCCCGAGGTCGATGCCGTCAGCGCCACGACAGCCGCCGGTAGGAGAGCGGCTCGGCGCGTGCGAACGGACTTCGTCAGCGACCCCATGCCCGTTGATGCTACGCGGATCCCGCTGGTGCGCCGACCGGATCGCGATGATCCAGCGCGAGAAGAAACTCCACATAAGCCGGGTTCGTTCACCCTGCCCCTCCGCCCGAACCCGTGTGACCTGGGATTCCTATGTTTCGGGTGGGGAACGGGTACTCGCCGGTAGAAATCTTCAAGGGGGGGTTGGGGGGTGACCAACGGCACATCCCGACGATTTAGGGTGGACTCGTGATGCCAGATGCGTGACGCGTTGCGTGACCCCGCCAACCAGGTGTCGCCGAGGGCCAGGTCGTTGTGGTTCGCGGAGGCCGTCATCGTGACGGCGCTGCTGGTGGGCGGGCTGGTGCTGCTGTCCATGTGGATGACCGGCTGGGAGTTCCTCCCGCAGTGGCTGCTCGACCGCACCTGGGTGGTCGCGCTCGTGCTCGGGCTGCTGATGGTGCCGTTCGTGCTCGCCGAGCCGGTCGTGCGGTTCGCCGTGCACCGCTGGGAGCTGGCCGCCGACGTCGTCTACGCCCGGTCGGGCTGGCTGTCGCGCAAGTGGGTGTTCGTGCCGGTGTCCCGCATCCAGACGGTCGACAAGGCGCAGGGCTGGCTGGAGCGCTTCTTCGGGCTGGCGACGGTGGAGATCCGGACCGCGTCCTACGCGGGGTCGTCCACGATCAAGGGTCTCGACTACGAGGTGGCCGCGCGGCTGGCCGAGGAGCTGTCGCGCCGGGCCCAGGAACTCCGGGACGACGCGACGTGAGCCTGCCCTTCCATGAGCCGGTGCCCGAGGCCGCCCGGCTCAGCCCGCGCCTGCTGCTCATAGACCCCATAAGGGTGCTGCCCTCGCTGCTGGTGCCGCTCGCGGGGGTGCTGGTCGCCGGGGGGTTCTCGCCGCGCTCGTTCATCTGGGCCGCGTTCGGCGTCGCCGGTTCGGTCCTGTACGCCGTGGTGCGCTGGGCCACCTTCTCCTACACGATCACCGGCGGCCGCCTGGAGCTCTCCCGGGCCTTCATCGGCCGCTCGACCCGGGTCATCCCGCTGGAGCGCATCCGGGGCGTCGACGTCACCACCCCGTTCCTCCACCGGCTGCTCGGCCTGGCGGTGCTGAAGCTCGACACCGGCGCGGGCGGCGAGAAGCAGGAGGGCGAGCTCGACGGCATCACGGTCGAGGAGGCCGAACGGCTGCGCGCCGTGCTGCTGGCCCGCCACGCGGGGGTCACTGGGGCCCCCGGGGTCGCCGGGCAGCCTCTCGAACAGGCCGCCGCCGCGCCGCGCGACCACGTGTTCCTGCGCGTGCCCCCGGCCTGGCTCCGCTACGGCCCGCTGTCCGGCGCGTTCCTGTTCACCCCTTTCGCGCTGGTCGCCGGCGCGGTCGGCCTGGCGTTCCAGTGGGGCGGCGAGCTCGGGCTCGACGAGGACGACGCGGTGGCGGTCGGCTCGTGGCTCTGGGGCCACCCGCTGCTGCTCGTCGGCGTCGCGGTCGCGCTGGTCGTGCTCATGCCGTTCCTGGGCGCGGCCATGTACGCCGTCTTCAACTGGAACTTCGTGTTGTTCGGCCGGGGCGACCACCTGGTCGCCGAGCGCGGCCTGATCAACCGGCGCGTGGTCTCCCTCGAACGCCGCCGCATCCGGGGCTACGAGATCGCCGAGAGCCCATTGGAGCGCCAGGCGAAGGTGGCCCGCCTGTGGGCCGTGGTGACCGGCCTCGGCGACTCCCAGACGCGCGGCCAGCTCCTGCCGGTGGCCCCCCGCGCCGCCGTCGGCGACATCGCCGCCGAGGCCGTCGGCCCGTTCAGCGAGGCGCTGCGCCCTCACCCGCCCGCCGCCCGGCGCCGCCGCCTGTTCCGGGCGATCGCGCCGTGGCTGGTCCTGGCCCTGGTCCTGTACGCCCTGGGCCAGACCATCATCGGGATCATCGCCACCGTCCTGGCCGTGGCCGGAATCGCGCTCGGCCTCGACCGTTACCGCTCGCTGGGCCACACCTACGACGGAACCCGGCTGTCGGTCCGCTCGGGATCGCTGCGCCGGGCCCAGGCGGTCGTCGAACGCCGGGCGGTGGTCGGCTGGACCATCGAGCAGTCGTGGTTCCAGCGCCGGGCCGGACTGGTCACCGTGATCGCCGGGGTCGGCGCGGGCAGCGGCGGCTACAAGGCGATCGACGCCGGGGAGACCCAGGCGGCCGCCTTCGCCGCCGAGGTCACCCCCGAGTGGATGGCGCCCTTCCTCAAGCGTTAGTCCTGCTTGGGAGCGCCGAACATGATCTCGTCCCACGACGGGACGGACGCCCGGCGCGCCCGCGACTTGCGGCGCGGGGCGGGCTTGGGCGCCGGAGCGGGCGCGGCGCCCGCGGGCACCGGCTCGGACGGCTTGTCCTCCTTCGGCGCGGGCCGTTGCGCGGGCGGCTTGGCCCGGGGCGGCCCCGGCCGTGGCGCGACCGTCTTCGGCATGACCGCCGGAGTGGGCGGCTCCTCCACCGGCTCCTCGGCGACCGGCTCCGGAGCGGGGGCCGGGGCGGGAACGGGGGCGGGCGTGGGCTGCGCCGGAACGACGGCGGGCGCCTCGGGCGCTACGAACGCGGTCGCCTCTTCGACGGCACGGTCCACGACCGGGGCGGCGGGCTCGGCGGGACGCGCCTCCGCCGCCGGAGCGGCCGGGGTGCTTCGCGGTTCCGGCGCGACCGGCTGAGCCTCGCGAACGACGGGCTCGGCGGCTTTCGGCTCGGGAGCGGCCTCTTGCGCCGCAGATGCCTCGGGAGTCGCCTGCGCCGAAGCCGCTTCGGGCGTCGCGGGGGCGGCCGGCGCCTCGGCCGGGCGGACCTCCTGCGCGGCCGGTGTCGCGGTCGCCTCTTCGGGCGCGCTCGGCCGCGGCTCGGCGACGGGCGCGCTGACCTGCGTCTCCGGCCTCGCGGGAGCGACGGCCTGCGGTTCCGCTGTCGCGGGGGCGGCGGCCTGCGGTTCCGGTGTCGCGGGGGCGGCGGCCTGCGGTTCCGGTGTCGCGGGGGCGCGGACCGGTTCGGCCGGGGCGGCGGGGCCGGCCTGCGGCTCGGGGGCGCTCGGCGTCTCCTGCGCGGCGGCCTGCGGTTCCGGGGTCACCGGCGCGCTGACGGGCGGCTCGGCGGCCTGCGGCTCGGCGGTCGCGAGGCGGGTGTCCTTGGCCGGGGGCGCGGCGGGCGGCGGCTCGGGCGCGGTGTAGTAATGGGTCGGCTGGGACGGGGGCGCGCTGACCTGGGGCTCCGGCGGCCCGTAGTTCGGGGGCCGGGGCGGCTCGGCGGGCTCGTGGAAGGCGGCCGGAAGGGACGGCTCGGGGCTGAACCGGGGCGAGAAGTGGTCGGGCAGGTTGCCGTTCGGCGCGACGCGCAGCGGCGCGGGCTCGGCCACGTCGTAGTCGAACTCGGGCGGCGGGACCGGGGCGAGCTTGCCCGCGATCCTGGGCACGAAGGGGCGTACCGTCGCCTCTTCGGCCTGGGGGTCGGCGTAGTCGTCGGCCGACAGGCGCATGGCCTCGTCGTCGTAGGGGGAGACGTGGCGGCGGCGGGGGTCGAAGAGCCACTCGGCGTGGCGGGTGTGGCCGTTCCAGACGTACCCGAGCTTGATGCGCCACAGGTTGTCGTCGCGCTTGCAGGAGTCCCAGTCGATCTCGTCGACGGGGACGCCGCGCCGGGTGAGGCGCTCGGCGACGAGCTCGCCGAGGGTGGGGCGGGCGGCGGACTCGCCGGGGAGGCGCACGGCGACCCGCTGGGCCTGCTGGGCGATGTACTCGCGTTCCTGGAGCACCGGCCCCTCGAACCAGCGCACCCGCTCGACCGGGATGCCCGCCGTGGCGGCGATCTCCTCGGCGGTCTCACCGGCACGGATGCGGGCCTGGATCTCCTTGGGACGCAACGGGCTCTCCACTTCGATCTCAAATTGACCGAGACGGGAGAAGTTGCCGCGGACGGCAGCGCGGAGCCGGTCGTCGACGGGCAGCGTGAAGCGGGTACCCCTCCCGGCCGTGGCCAGGACGAGGTAAGTGCCGTCCTCACTCACCGCGACGAGACGGAGCTCCTGCATGCGAGTCCCTTCGTCGTGCTGAATCTTCCCCCGGACCCTTGAGTCTCTCGCGTGAGCCGGTTGCCTTCCAAGCACCGTACCCGGCATGTCCGAACATCGCCTTCTCCAGGGGCTGCGGAGGCGACATGACGCCAGTCACAATTCGTCGTGGCGGATGGGTGGCGCGAGCCACACCCGGCCTTCGGCCGTGCGCGTCTCGTGTCTATCGGGCAGTTCAGTGGCGCGAGCCACACCCGGCCTTCGGCCGTGCGCGTCTCGCTTTGTCGCGTTCACCCTGCTATAGACAGGCGGGTTGAGCAAGCGGTTCGGGGTCCTCGTCGGATTCTCCCGGTAGACGTACCTGAGGGTGGTGAACTTGGGTCAACTCGACGGAGAACTAGCCGCCCAGGACACGGTCCAGGTAGGCGTTGCCGAAGAGACGGTCGGGGTCGAGCCGGTTACGTAGCGCCACGAAATCCGTGAAACGCGGATATACCCCTGAAAGATATGTGTAGTCCTGATTGTGCAGCTTGCCCCAGTGGGGCCGGCCGCCCAGCGCGGTCATGATCTCCTCCACCGCCGCGAAGTAGGAGGGGTTCGGGGTCCGCCGGTAGACGTGGCAGGCGATGTACGCGGTGTCCCGGTCGTGGGCGGTCGACAGCCAGGCCGTCGAGGGCGGCGTGACCCGCACCTCCACCGGGAACGAGATCCGCCACGGCGACCGCTCCACCAGGGCGCGCACCTCGCGGAGGGCGGAGGCCAGGTGGCGGCGCGGGACGGCGTACTCCATCTCCAGGAACCGCACGTCGCGCACGCTGGTGAAGACCTTGTACGCGGTGTCGGCGCTCTCCGACGCGCTGAGCACCACCCCGGAGAGCCGGTTGATCGGCGGGATGACCGCCGGGAACCGTGCCCCCACCCGGTTGGTCACCTCGAACACCCGGTTCTCCAGGAAGACCTCGTCGAGCCAGGTGCGGAACCGGCCGGGCGTGTGCTGCCCGCCGGTCGCCCGGTTGTTCCGTTTGACCAGGCACCGGTCGGTGTGCGGGAACCAGAAGAAGTCGAGGTGGTCGTTGTCCAGCGTGTAGGCGTCCAGCGCGTCGAGAACCGCGTCGAAGGTCATCGGCGCCCGGCGGCTGTGCAGCAGGAACGCCGGTTCGACCCGGAACGTCACCGCCGTCACGACGCCCAGCGCCCCCAGCCCGACCCGGGCCGCGTCGAACAGGTCGCCCTCCGAGACGGTCACCAGGGACCCGTCGGCGAGCACGAGCTCCAGCCCGGTCACCTGGTCGGCCAGCCCGCCGACCGACCGGCCGCTGCCGTGGGTGCCGGTCTGGATCGCCCCGGCCACGGTCTGCACGGTGACGTCGCCCATGTTGGCCAGGGCCAGCCCGCGCCGGTCGAGCTCGACGTTGAGCACGTGGACGGGGGTCCCGGCGGCCACGGTGACGGTGTCGTCGCCGACCGACAGGATCCCGGTCAGGCCGTCCGGCCGGAGCAGGATCCCGTCGGTGAGGGCCACCCCGGTGAAGGAGTGGCCCGTGCCGGTCATGCGGACCTTGCGGCCCTGCCGCCGGGCGTCGCCCACGGCCTGCGCGACCTCGGCGGGTGAACTCGGCGAACGCGTCTCAGCCGGGGTGATCGACTGGTTGCCCGCCCAGTTCGTGAACGTCATGAATGTGAACGATACTCAGAAACCACCGGCGTTCGTAGTGCGCTCGACCCGGCCAGCCCGACGACGGCCGCCAGCAGGGCGCAGCCGTAGGCGAAACCGTACGCGTTGGACGCGCCGAACGTCTCGGCCAGGTGGCCGCCAGCCCAGGCGCCGACCGCCACGCCGAACCCGATCGAGGTCGTCAGCCACGACATGCCCTCGTTGAGCTGGGTGGCCGGGACCATCCGCTCGATCAGCGAGAAGCTGGTGATCAGGGTGGGCGAGATCGCCAGGCCGGCGAAGAACAGCGCGACCGCCATCGGGGCCAGCTCGCCGATCAGCACGATCGGGGTCAGGCCCACCGCGAACACGCCGAGGCCGCGCACGAACCGGCTGCGGAGGGTGAGCTTCCAGGCGCGGGAGCCGTACCAGAGACCCGAGACCATCGACCCGGCGCTGAACGAGGCCAGCAGCAGCCCGGCCACCGCCCTGTTGCCGTGTTCCTGGGCGAAGGCCACCGTGACGATGTCGACCGTGCCGAACACCGCCCCCATGCCGAGCAGGACGACCGACAGCAGCGCCACCCCCGGGATCGCGATCGGCGACCCCCGGTGCTCCCGGTGCCGGACGACCGGCGGCTGGCTCGACCGCAGCAGCGCGAACGCCGTCGTGCCCGACACCGCCAGGACGACGGCGACGACGAGACCGGCGTACACGTTCAGGGACGTGGCCACCAGCGCGGTGAAGGCCGGTCCGGTGACGAAGATCACCTCGTCGGCGACCGACTCGAACGAGAACGCGGTGTGCAGCTTCGCCGGGTCGTCGAGCAGGTGGGACCAGCGGGCCCGCACCATCGACCCGAGCTGCACCGCCGCCATGCCCGCCAAGGCGCCGGACAGGAACAGCGTCCAGGTCGGCGCGGCGGCGTGCGCCAGCAGCATCAGCGCCACGAGCGCGCCGCCGTGCGCCAGCACGGCCGGGAGCGCGACCCGGGCCTGGCCGAAGCGGTCGCTCAGCCGCCCCATGACGGGCGCGCCGACGGCGGTGGACAGGGCGAAGACGGCCGCGACCGCGCCCGCCGTCGCGATGGATCCGGTGACCTCCTGGACGAGCAGCGTGATCCCGATGCCCAGCATGGACATGGGGATGCGCCCGACGAAACCGGAGAGGACGAAGCCCTTCGCACCTGGCGTGCGGAACAGACCCCGATACGTACGCATGAGAACAGACCTCTAACCCGTACCCAAGCGTCCGGGCGAGCCGATGAACGGCTGCGGCCATGGGGGAATGGGATGGCACGCGGACGACTACTGCTTACTCCCCTTGAAACTCTTCTGACCATGTCTCACAGCCGATGTGGATGGCAAGTGAGTTTCCGGTCGATAAGGTACCAACGTGAACAGGGCTCCCCGTCATCCCCGGTTCACGCCGCTTCTCGCGCTCGTGGCCGGGCTCGCCGCGACGATCGTGGTGACGCTCACCGCCGGCGGTGTGTTCCTGCTCGGCGCCGGTGAGGAACAGCCCGTGGCCGGGGAGGACGTGCCGAACCTCGTCCCCGACCGGACGATCCCCTCCGCGCCCCCCGCCATCGGCGGGCCGGGCGTCCAGGTGACCCCGCCGCAGCTGCTCGGCATCGCGCCCCGGCCGGTGCCCCAGGAGACGGTGCTGCGCATCGCCAAGGTCAAGCACGTCCAGAAGGTCGCCCTCGTGGCGGGCGGCGGGGTGCGGCTGTCGGGCCACCCGCTGCAGCTGCTGGCCGTCGAACCGGCCCAGTTCCGGTCGTGGACGCCCAAGCCGGTCGCCGAGCACCCCGAGGTGTGGAGCGCCATCGCGCGCGGCGAGGTGGTCGCCGACCGGGCCGTCATGAAGCGGCTCGGGATGATCCTGGGGGAGGAGTACCAGGTCGACAACGGCCCCCGCCTGCGCATCGCCGCCTCGGCCACGCTCGGCTTCCCCAACATCGACGGCCTGATCTCCAAGGACCTCGGGCAGCGGCTCGGCTTCTCCGACGGGGTGGTCGTGCTCGTCCACGGCGAGAAGGTCAGCGGGACGCGGGTGCGCAAGCTGATGGGCACCGGGTCGAGCGTCGTGCCCATCGGGGTGGTCAAGGAGCAGCGGCCCGCCGGACGGGACGCCGCCCCGAAGCAGACCCTCGTCGGCCGCCCCGAGAGCTACCTGGAGCTCTACCAGCGCTCGGCCGCCGTCTGCCCGGGGCTGTCGTGGACGGTCCTGGCCGCGATCGGCCAGGTCGAGAGCGGCCACGGCCGCAACAACGGCCCGTCGTCGGCCGGGGCGCTCGGCCCGATGCAGTTCATGCCGGCCACCTGGCGGGCCTACGGCGTCGACGGCGACGGGGACGGCGAGGCCGACATCTGGAGCGCCTACGACGCCGTGCCCGGCGCGGCCAACTACCTGTGCGCCACCGGCGCGGCCGGTGGCGGCGAGAGCCTCAGGAAGGCCGTGTGGGCCTACAACCACTCGTGGGACTACGTGAACAAGGTCCTAGGACTCGCCGCCGCCTACGCCAGGGCGTACCCGTGAGGGCGCCGGGCAGCAGGTGACCGGGCAGGCCGTCGGCTCGGGCTCGTTCACCAGGTCGCGGATCATCTCGACGAACCTCGGGTGGGTGCCGGCCGTGCCCGCGCGGGCCAGGCGCAGGCCCAGCTCGGCGGCCCGGTCTCGGGCCTCGACGTCGAGGTCGTAGAGGACCTCCATGTGGTCGGAGACGAACCCGATCGGCACCAGCACGACCGACTCGACGCCCTTGGCGTGGAGGGTCTCCAGGTGGTCGCAGACGTCGGGCTCCAGCCACGGGATCTGCGGCGGGCCGCTGCGGCTCTGCCAGACCAGGTCGAAGTCGGCTGCCCCGACCTCGGCCGCGACCAGCGCGGAGGCCTCCCGCAGCTGGCGCTCGTAGGCGTTGCCCTGCGGCCCGGCCGAGACGGCCATCGACACCGGGATCGAGTGGGCGGTGAACACCAGCCGCGCCTCGCCGCCGATCTCGTCGAGGGCCGCGCGGGTGCGGTCGGCCATCGCCGCGACGAACCCCGGATGGTCGTAGAAGTGGCGCATCTTGATCAGCTCGGGCCCGCCGGGCACGGCCGCGGCGGCGCGGGCGATGTCCTCCCGGTACTGACGGCAGCTCGAATAGGAGGCCGTGGCCGCCGTCGCGAACGCCGCCGCCCTCTTGATCCCGTCGGCCTTCATCCGGGCGACGGTCTCCTCCAGGAAGGGGTGCCAGTTGCGGTTGCCCCAGTAGACCGGCAGGTCGACGACCTTCTCCAGCTCGGCGATCAGCGCCCGGTTCTGGTCGTTGATCGGGCTGGCCCCGCCCATGGCCTGGTAGTGGGCCTCCACCTCCAGGAGCCGCTCGCGCGGCACACCCCGTCCGCGCACCACGTTCTCCAGGAACGGGAGCACGTCTTCCGGTCGCTCCGGCCCGCCGAACGACAGCACGACGACCGCGTCGTAGTTCCCCATGTGCCCAGCTTAGGGGGGTAGGTTCGACGGATGAGCTCGATCTTCCAGGATGTGCGTGACTACGTCGCCGTCCCCCGGACGGCCTCGCTGCGTCTGGCCCCCGACGGCTCCCGGCTCGTGGCCGTCACGCAGTCCCTGAACCCCGACGGCAAGAGCTACGGCACGGCGCTCTACGACATCCCCCTCGACCCCGGCGGCGAGCCTGCCCGGCTGACCCGGTCGGCGAAGGGAGAGAGCGGCGCGGTCTTCACCCCCGACGGCGACCTGCTCTTCGTGTCGGCCCGCCCCGACCCGACCGAGAAGGACGAGAACGACAAGCCGGCCCTGTGGCTGCTGCCGAAGACCGGCGAGCCCCGCCGCCTGGCCACCCGTCCGGGCGGGATCTCCGGCGTGCGGGCCGGAGGATCCTCGGTGGTGTACCTCTCCGAGGTGTTCCCCGGCGACCCGGACACCGAGCGGCAGCGCCGCAAGGACCGCGAGGAGGCCGGGATCACCGCGATCCTCCACGAGGGCTACCCCGTCCGCTTCTGGGACCACGACCTCGGCCCCGGCCGTCCCCGCCTGTTCTCGCTGGAGCACGGCGACCTGACCCCCGACGCGGGCGACGCGCTGCAGCGGACCGCCTTCGACGTCACCCCCGACGGCGCGACCGTCGTCGCGCTGTGGCGCGAGGAGTTCCCCCTCGGCGACTACCGCGCCCGCGTGGTCGCGCTGACCGGCGGCGAGCGCCGCGTCCTGGCCGCTGACGACGACCACCACTTCGAGGGTCCCGTCGTGGTCTCGCCCGACGGCCGCTACGTCGCCTGCCACCGCGAGCGCCTCACCACCGAGACCCTCTCGGCCAGGGGCGAGCTGTGGCTGATCGACCTGGAGACCGGCGACCAGCGCTCCCTTGGCGACTCCGGCCACTCGATCGCCTGGGCCCCCGACTCCTCCTTCCTGTACGCCGCCTGCGACGACCGCGGCCGCCGCCCGATCTTCGCGGTGTCCCTCGACGGCGAGCGCCGCCGCGTCACCTCCGACCACGGCGCCTACATCGAGATCAACGTGGCCCCCGACGGCACCGTCTACGCCCTGCGCGGCGCCGTCGACCACCCGCCCGTCCCGGTGAGGCTCACCGAAGGCGGCTACGTCACGCTGCCGTCCCCCACCCCCGACCTCGACCTGCCCGGCACCCTCACCGAGGTGACCGCCACCGCCGAGGACGGCACCGAGATCCACGCCTGGCTGGTGCTGCCCGCCTCGGAGCAGCCCGCCCCGCTGCTGCTGTGGATCCACGGCGGCCCGCTCGGCAGCTGGAACGACTGGTCGTGGCGGTGGAACCCCTGGCTGATGGCCGCGAAGGGCTACGCCGTGCTGCTGCCCGACCCCGCCATGTCGACCGGCTACGGGCAGCGGATGATCGACCGGGGCTGGGGCGAATGGGGCCCGGTCACCCACGGCGACCTGATGGCGATCACCGACGCCGCCTGCAAGCTCCCCGAGATCGACGAGGCCCGCACCGCCGCCATGGGCGGCTCCTTCGGCGGCTACATGGCCAACTGGGTGGCCGGCCACACCGACCGCTTCAAGGCGATCGTCACCCACGCCTCCCTGTGGAACCTCGACCAGTTCGCCGGCACGACCGACGTCTCCTCCTACTGGCAGCGCGAGTTCGGCGCCCCCGGCTCCGACCGCTACCGGCGCCTGTCGCCGCACCACTGGCTCGACCGGATCACCACGCCGATGCTGGTCATCCACGGCGACAAGGACTACCGCGTCCCCATCGGGGAGGGCCTGCGCCTGTGGTGGGACCTCCAGCGCACCGGCGCCGAGGCCAAGTTCCTGTACTTCCCCGACGAGAACCACTGGATCCTCAAACCCGGCAACTCGATCGCCTGGTACGACACCGTCTTCGCGTTCCTGGCCCACCACGTGCTGGGCGAGGACTGGGACAGGCCCGGCTCGGTGGCCTGACGACCGGGGCTCGGTTCTCGTAACCGGGCCCCCGTCATATTTATAGACAAACCCTTTTGCGTACCCGGTTCCCCTCCGCTGTAAAGCATCTAATCTCGATCTGATGAATACGTCCCTATCTCGTTAGTATTCACCGTTCATAGCTATGCTCGGGCGGATTGTCATTTTATGATCACCGCATGCCGGTAGCGGTGGACATGGAGGCATGGCCGGAAGACTGGCTCCGACTGAATGCGGTTTGCCCCTACTACACGATGTTCCCGCTGGATTTCCCCCTTCGGCAGATGGCCGTATATCCCGAGGCCAAGAGCGTCCTTGACCCCTTCTGCGGTCGGGGAACCACTCTGTTCGCCGCCCGGCTGGCCGGTCGATCCGCAGTGGGCATCGATCTGAATCCGGTCGCGAGTGCGATCGCCCGAGCGAAACTCACCCGTGTCGGGCCGGCGCCGGTGGTCCGCCTGACCAGAAAACTGATCAAGGAATACGGCTGTGCCCCCGCTCCTGCCGGGGATTTCTGGAACTGGGCCTTCCACAGCCGGACGCTGCGGGAAATCGCCGCCCTCCGGACGGGATTACTCGACCGGCAGGACACGCCCACCTCGGTGATGCTCCGTGCCCTGATTCTGGGGATTCTCCACGGCCCGAGAAACAAGGGATTACCGTCCTATCTGTCCAACCAGATGCCTAGGACCTACGCCTCGAAACCCGCCTACGCGGTCCGGTTCTGGCGTGAGCGGGATCTTCGGCCCGTATTCGTCGATCCGGTTCAGGTGATCACGCGCAGAGCGGAGCGGATGCTGCGCGGCCTCCCGCCCCGTACCGCTGGGGAGGTTCTGACAGGAGACGCGGCCTCGACCGTGGCCCGGCTGAAACGACGATTCGACCTCGTGGTCACGTCCCCTCCCTACTACGGAATGCGGACGTATGTGCCTGACCAGTGGCTCAGGAACTGGTTCCTCGGCGGGCCGCCGAACGTGCCCTACGGGACTGCGGGCCAACTCGCCACCCAGAGGAACCAGGCGGCCTTCGTCTCCGCCATGGCCGAGGTCTGGCGCGCGGTCGCGAGCCGATGCTCGCCCGGAGCTCATCTGGTGATCCGCTTCGGGGCCCTTCCCTCCGTCGGCGTCTCACCCGAGAAGATGCTCCTCGCCTCACTAAGGGAGGCGAAAGCGGGATGGCTCGTGCGGGACGTGTGCCCGGCAGGGTCCGCCAGTGGGCCCCGCCGGCAGGCGGAACAGTTCAACGGGAAACATCAGACGATGGGGGTCGCCGTCGACGAGATTGATGTCACCGCCGAATTGCTGAGAAGACGCGGGTGATCGGCGATGTTCGATCCGGACCGTCTTCCCGAGTTGAAAGAGCTGGTTCGTCAGGCGACGTCGGGTGACTCGAATCTCCTGGACGAGGTGATGAGCGACGTCACACTGCTGAAACAGGACGTCAGCACCATTCAGCCCCGGAACACCAACAGGATCTCGCTGGTCGCCTCCGATGGGGGCAACAACCGTCTGGTCTTCAATCCCTTCTCGCTCCAAGTAGTACGCGTCGTGGACACCTTCGGCCAGGAACTGGTCCTTGACGTCATCTCGCCGTCGAGCGACACGACCGCATTGGGCCGGCGTCACCTTCGTCAGGGCACCCCTCTAGGGAGGCTGATGAGTGATCTGAACGCCACCTCGCTGGCCGATCTCAGCCCGATGATCCCTGCCAATCCGAAGTCGCAGTCGTGGCCGTTGGTCTTCCGGGACCTGTGCGAATGGGCGGCGCTGTACGACCTGATCACGAAGCAGACATGGGGCAGCGACACCCTGATCGTCAGAGACGGTCTCCTCAGAGCCAAGATCTTCCGGGATGACCTTTTCGTCCAGATGTACAGGAAGATCAAAGAGGCGATCGAGGTGACCAGGAGGACGCGCAGAAGAGAGATCTTCCTGGTGGGCATCGCGAAGCGGTCCCGGGTGATCGAGCGCTATCGGCTCGCGATGGCCGTTCAGGATGTCTTCAGGGCCGGTTACGCCTGCTACGTCCCCGTGCCTGCCGCGCTGCAGAGCAAGGTCTACGAATGGGACGAGTACGTCCGTTCGCCGGAGGACTCCGATGACGGCAGGGAGAATCCGAAGTTCAACATGGGCGCGATGCATCTGGTCAGGTTCGGCGGCCGTTCCGGAGACCCGGTGTGGACCGTCGACATCCTGCACAGCGAGACCGACCGGGCCCAGCAGGTGTTCGGTTCCCTGCTGGACGACGCGCAGAAGGGCTTTCCCGTCCCCTTCTATCCGCACTGCCTTCAGGAGGCCGACCGGCACGCGCAGGTGGTCGACCTGGACCTGGCGATTCTGCAGGACTCACTTGAGGAGGCCGTTCGTGAACAGATCGCCGCTGATCGACGGCATGTGTTCGACGCCCAGCGCCTCGCCGTCGCCGATCCGGCGGCTGTGAGGTATCAATGACCCTCTTCGAGAAGCAGAATGTGGTCGGCACCTTCCTCGGTTTCTCGGAAGGAGGGCTGGAATTCCACGCCGACCTCGTCCTGCCCTACCGCAACGACTTCCAGTCGTCGCCCATGCACGGGCAGTTCATCATCGTGGGATTGGAGAACGACACCGAAGCGGTGCTCGGCCGGATCACCACGATCTCCGCCCAGGGCCGCTTGGTCTCCGGAACCGGAGAGGACTACGCGTTGCGGCAGCAGCGCGAAGACCGCGCCATTCCGGAGGACCTCCGGGAGCAGTATCTGAAATACCGCGTCGACATCCGCATCCTCGGCGTCCTCCGGATCGGGGAAGCGGGAAAGCCGCCGATGTTCGTGCCCTCCCACCGGCGACTGCCCCATGTGGGGGCGAAGGTCGCCTTCCTCTCCGAGGAACTTCTCCGTCACGTGGCCGGCGCCGCCGGCGACGAGGCAGCCGAACTGGGGTTCCTGGCATTCGGGGAGTTCGTGTTCGCCGGTGACGACCCACGGGTGGGCGACGTGGAGTGGCTGGAAGTACGGAGTCCCAAGGTCATCCCACGTTTCAACGTCAACCAATTGGTCAGCAGGCGTTCCTTCGTCTTCGCGCGAGCCGGTTTCGGTAAGTCCAACCTCGTGAAGATGCAGTTCTCGAACCTGTACGGCCAGGCCAAGGCGCCCACTACGACCAAGCGGGACCGTCAAGTCCCCGTGGGCACGGTGATCTTCGATCCGGACGGCGAGTACTACTGGCCGGATGACAAGGGCAGACCGGGGCTCTGTGACGTCCCCCAGTTGAAAGACCGGCTGGTGGTCTTCACCGACAAGGAGGGCGACAGCGACTTCTACCGGTCCTTCGTCGTGGACAGGGTGAAGCTCAACATCAAGGAACTCCAGGCGGCCAAGGTCGTCTCCCTGGTCATCCCAGCCGAACGCCAGGACCAGCAGAACGTCGCCAAGCTCAAGCAGTTACGCCCCGAGGCCTGGGAACAGCTGGTCGATCAGGTGTGGCGGGAGAAGGGCGGCACCGACCTTCGCCACATCTACAGCGCTCTCCAGCTCAAGTCCGACGGCACTCAGGACGCAGAGGCGCTGGCGGCCCGCGCGAACATGGTGCGTATCGTCAACGCACTCCACGACCCTTCCAGCCAGCTTCTGGGGGCGCTCCGCCAAGCGCTCTCCGACGGCATGCTCTGCGTGGTCGACATCTCCCAAATGCGTGGAGCGCAGGGGCTCGCCCTGGCGGGAGTGATCCTCCAGCACATCTTCGAACACAACCAGGTCGAGTTCACGAAGAAGAACTCGCGCAGCATCCCGACGATCGCGGTCATCGAAGAGGCTCAGTCCGTCCTCAGCCCCGCTGCGGCGCAGGGTGAGGGTCCTTTCGTCTCCTGGGTCAAAGAGGGGCGGAAATACGATCTCGGCGCGGTACTGATCACTCAGCAGCCGGCCAGCATTCCTCCGGAGATCCTTTCCCAGGGGGACAACTGGTTCATCTTCCATCTCCTCAGCGAGGGAGACCTGCGCGCCGCGAAGAAAGCGAACGCCCATTTCTCCGACGATCTGCTGTCGTCCCTGCTGAACGAACCCATCCCCGGCCATGGGATCTTCTGGTCCAGCGCCGGAACCACGCCGTATCCCATTCCGATCCGCGCGATGCTCTTCGAAAACATGGTCAAGCCGGCCGATCCGAACTACGACCGTGGTCCCGTGGACTGCTACGCGTCCGGGCTGAGGAGACGACTCCAGCAGGCTGTCCGCCATGCGATCCAGGCTGCGGGCGGGCGCGGCGTCACCGTCGCCGACCACCTCGACACCATCGACACCTTCGCGAAGGCGGTGATCCAGCAACTGGCCGACAACGCTGACTTCCACCGCGAGGTACGGACTGACCGGGGCTACCCCTGGGGCGGGCTGCTGAAAATCCTCGCGGTAGGTCTACCCCCGACATGGAGTGGAGATCGCCGGGATTGGATTCGAGAACGTGGACTCGACGTACGAGCTCTGAACGAGGTTCTCGGCCGCGGTGCGTGGCTGGCGGAAGCGCGCCCACGAGCCAACGACCCCATGAAGTCGGCCAAGTGGGTGAAGTTGCGGGGCGTCGCCCCTTCGGCTCAGCAAGGGGCACCTCCGCCGCTTGAGGAGTGGGTGCCGGACGATCGCAATGCTCCTCCGCCCGACGTGGATTACCTCTAGCGTCCGGCCACGGCTCGGTTCAGAGGTCGATCGCGCCGGCGATCACGGCCCGGACGAGGTCGGAGGCCGCCAGGGCGCGTTCCCGCGCGTCCCTCATGAGCGGGGGCTCGCCCCGCCGGTAGGCCAGCCCTTCGCGGATCACCCGGTGGTGGGTCTCGGGGAAGGTCGCCAGGGCGTACTCCCCGGCCGCCTCCTTCGTGATCACGCGGCCGGTCGCGATCGTGCAGTGCAGGCGCGGTGAGCACAGGGTCGCCCAGGCGATCTCCGCGCGGCGGACCCGGCGGTGCCGCATCGCCTCGGCGTACGCCGCCCAGTATCCGTTCAGGTTGGCGAGGTTCCACTCGCGCAGCCGGGCGGGCTCGGGGTCCAGGTTCAGCTCGCGCGGGTGCGGGCCGCGCAGGGCGATGCCGTGGTCGCGCAGGACGAGCCACTGCACGGGGTTCACGTCGAAGCCCTGCCCGGGGCGGTAGTGCAGGCCGGTGCTGGAGGCCAGCGGGCGGATCGTCGTGACCGGGCGCGCGACGTCGTCCTGGTGGACGAAGACGCCGTTGACGGTGGGGAAGCCGAGCAGCATGCGCGCGTAGTGGAGGCCCCGGGCGTTCACCTCGCCCGAGGTCAGGGCGACGAAGTCGAGGTCGCTGCGGCGGGGGCGGAAGGCCCCCAGGGCGGCGGAGCCGACCAGGTAGAAGGCCGTGATCCGGCCGGGCAGCAGGCGATCCGCCAGGGTGAGGTAGCGCGTGGCGTTCGGGTGCGGCATGCGAGGAAACCTATCCGGCGGGCCTCGGTAGCCTGATCGCATGCCGCTGAACCCGGACAAATTCCTCGATCTCGCCCGGAGCATCGCGATCGAGGCGGGCGACCTGCTGCTCGCCGAACGCGCCGCGCTGTCCGCCCGCCCCGAAGTGGTGGAGACCAAGTCCAGCCCCACCGACGTCGTGACCGCCCTCGACCGCGCCGCCGAGGACCTGATCCGGGCCCGGATCACCGAGAACCGCCCGGACGACGCGATCCTCGGCGAGGAGGGCGGCGACACCCCCGGCGCGGGCGACGCCCGCTGGGTCGTCGACCCCATCGACGGGACGGTCAACTTCCTCTACGGCCTGCCCGCCTGGTCGGTGTCGATCGGCGTCGAGGTCGACGGGGTGATCGTGGCGGGGGTGGTCAACGTGCCGCCGATGGGGGAGGTGTTCACCGCCGTCCGGGGCGGCGGGGCGTTCCTGAACGACCGGCCGATCTCGTGCTCGACCGGGGTGCCGCTGGAGCGGGCGCTGGTGGCGACCGGGTTCGGGTACGCCGCGGGGCGCCGGGCCGTGCAGGCGCAGGTGCTGGCCGAGGTGCTGCCCCGGGTGCGGGACATCCGCCGGGGCGGGTCGTGCGCGGTGGACCTGTGCTCGGTGGCGGCCGGGCGGGTGGACGCCTACTACGAGCGCGGCACCAACTACTGGGACCACGCCGCGGGCGGTCTGATCGCCGAGGAGGCCGGCGCGAAGGTCGGGGGGCTGCGCGGGACGTCGTACAACATCGAGATGGGCCTGGCCGCCGCGCCGGGGCTGTTCGACCAGCTCCACGACCTGCTGCTCGGCCTGGACCCCGAAAGGGATCTCTGAGCAGAGCGCGAGGCCCCGCCGACCTGTTGGTCGCGCGGGGCCTCGCTCTGCTCGGGAGGGTTTTTCCAGCCTGGGTCAGTCAGCGCTGAAGAGGGATGCCGTGGTCGTCGGCCAACCTCCGAAGATCCTCGATCTCGGCGGTGAGGGTGTCGGCGAGGAAATCGTCGCCGGCGTTGGTGGCCTCCTGCAGTCCCTTGTAGGCCTGGTCGAGCCGGGTTTCGATCGTGCTCGTGAACTCGCCCATCTCACCTTCTTTCCTGTGGGGTCGACGAGCCGACGCGGAAGCGGACGCGAAGGCTCGGGGGTATGTCCACCTCTACCCACCCTGCTTAAACACCTAAACATGGAAATTTCTCCATCTCGGGATGAGCCTTACCGTGCACTTACGGTCACTGCCGCGAGAATGAAGCCACCTGATGAAGGAGGAGCCCGATGCGGGTGCTTGTGGTGGAGGACGAGCGCGTGCTCGCCGACGCGATCGCGACCGGACTTCGCCGTGAGGCGATGGCCGTCGACGTGGCCTACGACGGCGCCGCCGCCCTGGAGAAGACGGGCTACATCGACTACGACGTGATCGTGCTCGACCGCGACCTGCCCAAGGTCCACGGCGACGAGGTGGCCCGGCGGCTGGTGGCGCAGCGCACCGCCTCGCGGATCATCATGCTGACCGCCAGCGGTGACGTCGACGACAAGGTCGAGGGTCTTGAGCTGGGGGCCGACGACTACCTGGCCAAGCCGTTCGTGTTCATGGAGCTGGTGGCGCGGGTGCGGGCCCTCGGGCGGCGCTCGGCGTCGGCGCTGCCGCCGGTCCTGGAGCGCTCGGGCATCCGGCTCGACCCCGGCAAGCGCCTGGTCACCCGGGACGACAACGAGATCACGCTGACCAAGAAGGAGTTCGCCGTCCTGGAGGAGCTGCTGCGCGCCGAGGGCGCCGTGGTCAGCCAGGAGGACCTGCTCGACAAGGCGTGGGACGAGAACATCGACCCGTTCACCAACGTGGTCCGGGTGACGATGATGACGCTGCGGAAGAAGCTGGGCGAGCCCCAGGTGATCGAGACGGTACCTGGAGTGGGGTACAAGCTGTGACGGAGCGCAAGGACGACGCCGCGCCCGAGACCCTCGACGTGCGGATGACCTCGACGATGGGCACCGGCCCCTACCGGCGGCAGCAGGCCCCGCCGCCGAGCGGCCCGCCCGTCTGGGACGGCCCGCCCCCGGGAGACCTCCACCCGGCCAAGCCCCCGCTCACCGAGCAGATCAAGGAACTGGCCGGACGCCTCAGCATCCGCTGGCGCCTCACCATCACCTACGGCGCGATGTTCTTCGCCGCCGGGGCCCTGCTGGTGTTCGTCATGTACTCCCTCGTCGGCTGGGCGATCAAGGACGCCTGGCCGCCGCCCGAGGACGTCGACCCGCTGATCCGCGACTGGTGGGCCGCCCTGCGCGGCCAGTCGATCGAGGTGGCCCAGCGCTACGTCCTGGAGCGGTCGCTGATGGCCCTGCTCGGCGTGGGCATCCTCGCGCTGATCCTCGGCTACGTCGTGGCCGACCGGGCGCTGCGGCCGGTCATCCAGATGACCGCCACCGCCCGCAAGCTCTCGGAGACCTCGCTGGCCCACGAGCGCATCGACCTCCAGGGCCCCGACGACGAGCTCAAGGAGCTGGCCGACACCTTCGACGCCATGCTCTCCCGGCTGAACAGCGCCTTCGACGCCCAGCGAAGATTCGTCGGCAACGCCTCCCACGAGCTCAGGACGCCCCTGGCGATCAACCGGACCGTCCTGGAGGTGGCCCTGTCCGACCCGGCCGCCTCCGAGGACCTGAAGGTGCTGGGCCGGACCCTGCTCGGCACCAACGCCCGGCACGAACGCCTCATCGAGGGCCTCCTGCTGCTCGCCCGCAGCGAACGCGAACTGTCGGTGCGCAAGGCCGTCGACGTCCAGGACGTCGCCAAGACCGCCGTCGACCAACTCGGCCCCTTCGCCGCCGAGGAGGACGTCGACGTCGAGTACGACCTGCACCCCGCCCAGGTCACCGGCGACCCGGTGCTGCTCGAACGCTGCGTCAGCAACCTGGTCGAGAACGCGATCAAGTACAACAACGAGTCCGGCGGAAAAGTCTGGGTGCGATCGGGAATCGTGGACGGGGCATCCGTTGTTCAGGTCGCCAACACCGGCATTCTCGTCCCGGCCTACGAGGTCGACGCGCTCTTCGAGCCCTTCCGGCGGCTGCACGCCGACCGGATCGAGTCGGCCAAGGGGGCAGGACTCGGACTGTCCATCGTGCGCGCCATCGTGCGCGCCCACGGAGGGACGGTCACGGCGGTCCCGCGTGACGGCGGCGGCCTCGTGGTGACGGTGCGACTGCCGGGCTCGGCCCCCGCGGCGACTCCCTCGGCGCGGTGATCGTGCCCTGCTGCACATCCACTCGCGCAATGTGGTTGGATGTGCCGTCGAACGCGGTGGGTCATCCCGCCAATGCTGTGGTTTCGCCATATTTGGCTAACCGGAGCCAAGGTGGGGAACACCCTCGCGAGGCAGGAGGTTCAGTGTCTATTCAACCGGGGTACCGATTGCCCGGTATGGGCGCCACCCTCCCGAAGCGTCAGAGATATAGATGAGGGGGATGGAGTACGCAAATGGCTACCGACTACGACAGCCCGCGCAAGACTGACGACGACCTGAGTGAAGACAGCCTTCAGGAACTCCAGGCGCGGCGCAGCGACAAGTCGTCGGGCAGCATCGACATCGACGAGACCGATCTGGCCGAGTCGCTCGAGCTCCCGGGGGCCGACCTGTCGAACGAGGAGCTCTCGCTCCGCGTGATTCCTCGGCAGGCCGACGAGTTCACCTGTTCACGGTGCTTCCTGGTGCATCACCGCAGCCAGTTGGCCTCGGAGAAGAACGGACAGCAGGTCTGCCGCGAGTGCGCGGCCTGATTCCGGGAAGGGTCCGTTGATGGCTTCAGAAGCGGATCAGACCAGAGATCAGAACAGAGATCCGAACAGCGGCGACGACGAAGTCGCTGAGATCATCGGCAAGCTCGTCAGCCAGGACGAACCGGGGGAAACTGACGGCGCCGAGCGGCGCAGGCTGCTCGGCCGCCTCAGCGGGGCGCTGGCCACGTCCGCCAGGAAGGCGGGCGCGAGCGGGGTCGGCCGCGGCCGCTGGCTGGCCGACCTGTTCATGAACGTCGCCATGCGGCTGCCGATCCGCGACCTGGCGACCCTGCAGGAACATCACTACGGCATGACCGGCGAGCAACTCGCCGACGATCTCGTCCGCACCGCGACGAAGGCCACCATGGCCGTCGGCGCCGTGGGCGGCGCGCTGGCCGCGGCGGAGTTCGCCGCGCCCCCTCTCCTTCTCTCCGCACCGGCCCAGCTCGTGGCCGAGACGATCGTCGTGGCGGCCATCGAGGTCAAGCTCCTGGCCGAACTCCACGAGGTCTACGGCGTCCAGGTGCCCGGCACCGGGCCCGCCAGGGCGGCGCAGTTCGCCGTCGCCTGGTCCAAGCAGCGAGGGGTCGACCCCCTGAAACCCGCGTCGGTCACGCTCGCCCTCGGGGCGGCGGCCAAGACCTCGCTGCGCAACCGGCTGATGCGCACCCTCGGCCGGCACCTCACCACCCTGGGCCCCTTCCTCACGGGAGCGGTCGCCGGCGGCACGCTCAACCGGCTCGCCACCAAGCGCCTCGCTCAGGCCGTGCGCACGGATCTCCGGCGTCAGCGGGGTCTTCCCCCCGCTCCGTCACGCTGATATCAAACCGTTACCATCTGGTCTAAACCAATAAGTAACAGGTCACGACCTGCGGGAGATCATTCTCACACTTCACGTTATGAATTGTGCACGTCGATGGGGGTATGGGCGGGTCCGGGGACCTTACGTATGGTTATCCGTAAGGCGATAACTGGAGGGCTCATGCGTGGCACCAGCTCGTTCCTGATCGTCGCGAACCGGTTGCCGGTCGACCGTGTGGGCGAAAAACAATGGCGCCGCAGTCCTGGCGGCCTCGTGACCGCGATCGCTCCGGTGATGCAGCGGAGAGACGGGGCATGGCTCGGCTGGCACGGCGCGGCCGGTGAGGAACTCAAGCCGTTCGACCACGACGGGATGCACCTCATCCCGGTGCCGTTGTCGCAGCTGGAGGTGGAGTTCTATTACGAGGGGTTCTCCAACGCCACCCTGTGGCCCCTCTATCACGACGTCGTGGCGACCCCCGTCTACTCACGGGTGCTGTGGGACGCGTACAAGGCGGTGAACGACCGGTTCGCGCGGGCGGCGGCCGACGCCGCGGCGCCCGGGGCGGTCGTGTGGATCCAGGACTACCAGCTGCAGCTGGTGCCGGCGATGCTGCGCAAGCTGCGGCCCGACCTGAAGATCGGCTTCTTCCTGCACATCCCCTTCCCTCCGGCCGAGCTGTTCTGGCAGCTGCCCTGGCGCAAGGAGATCCTCGAAGGGTTGCTCGGCGCCGACCTCGTCGGGTTCCAGCGGCCCGGCGGCGCCTCCAACTTCGTCCGGCTCGCCCGGCGGGTGCTCAACCTCCCGACCAGCCGCAACGAGATCCAGATGGACGACCGGATCGTCCGCGCCGAGGCCTACCCGATCTCGGTCGACTTCGGCTCCCTCGACCAGCTCGTGCGCGAGCCCCACATCATGACGCGGGCCAAGGAGATCCGGGCCGAGCTCGGCAACCCCGACCACGTGCTGCTCGGCGTCGACCGGCTCGACTACACCAAGGGCATCGGCCAGCGCCTCAAGGCCTACGGCGAGCTGCTCGCCGAGGGCCGGATCGAGCCCGGCGAGGCGGTGTTCGTGCAGATCGCCACGCCCACCCGGGAACGGGTCGAGGAGTACATCCGGCTGCGCAACGACATCGAGCTCCAGGTCGGGCGCATGAACGGCGAATACGGCCTGTTCGGGTGGTCGCCGATCAACTACATGCACCAGTCGTACAACCGCGACGAGCTGGCCGCCCTCTACTGCGCCGCCGACGTCATGGTCGTGACGCCGCTGCGCGACGGCATGAACCTGGTGGCCAAGGAGTACGTCGCCTGCCGCCACGACCTGCGGGGCGCCCTCGTCCTGAGCGAGTTCGCCGGCGCCGCCGACGAGCTCAAGCACGCCTACCTGGTCAACCCCTACGACATCGACGGCATGAAGCGCGCCATGATGACCGCCATGCACGAGCCCCCGCACGAACTCGGCCGCCGCATGCGGTCGCTGCGCCGCCGCGTCGCCACCCACGACGTGGACCGCTGGGCCAGCGACTTCCTGACGGACCTGGAGGCGTGAGCGTGAGCCCTGGTCGGCCGGAGGCTGGCCTGGGGTCGCGCCTCCGAATCCGCCCAATAGACAGGCGGCCCTCCGGGAAAGGCCGCCTGTCTGCAAGGCACAAGATCCAAAGCCTGGGTCAGTCCTTGAGCTCGTCCGTCACGTCCTGGGCCATGTCCTTCCAGTTCTTCCAGCGCTTGGCCGCCGCGCGGGTGGTGATGATGCGGGTGACCTCGATGCCGAGGCCCATCACGACCGCGTAGGCGATGGCCTCGCCGAGGCTGACGTCGGGGGAGTCGACGCTGGCCGGGGGTTTCTTGCCGGTGGCCTTCTCCCAGCCGAAGGACAGCACCTTCTTCGCGGCGAAGCCGACCGCCAGCCCCACCAGGCCGCCGACGATGCGCCACTGCATGTCCGGTTTCTCTTCCTTACCCGCCATGATCCCTCCTCGGTAACAGCCTTATTCTGGTGCGTCCGCCAGGCCCGTACGCCATAACATCTGGTGGCATGACGACTCAGCGACCACTGCCCCCCGACAGGCCCTCTCTCGACGGCTTGGAGCAGGCATGGGTAGCCCGCTGGGCCGCCGACGATGTCTACCGCTTCGACCGGACGCGCCCGCGCGAGCAGATCTTCTCGATCGACACGCCGCCCCCGACCGTCTCCGGATCACTCCACGTCGGCCACGTCTTCTCCTATACCCACACCGACACGATCGCCCGGTTCCAGCGGATGCGCGGCAAGTCGGTCTTCTACCCCATGGGGTGGGACGACAACGGCCTGCCGACCGAACGCCGGGTCCAGATCGTCTTCGGCGTCCGGTGCGACCCGTCGGTCCCCTACGACCCCGATTTCCAGCCGCCGGACAAGCCCGGCAAGCAGCAGGTGCCGATCTCCCGGCGCAACTTCATCGAGCTGTGCGAACGGCTGACCGCCGACGACGAGAAGGCGTTCGAGGAGCTGTGGCGGCGGCTCGGGCTGTCGGTCGACTGGTCGATGACCTACCAGACGATCGACGCGAACGCGCGGGCGGCGTCCCAGCGCGCCTTCCTGCGCAACCTCGAACGGGGGCAGGCCTATCTGTCGGAGGCCCCGACGCTCTGGGACGTCACGTTCCGGACCGCCGTCGCCCAGGCCGAGCTCGAAGACCGCGAGTGGCCGGGCGCCTTCCACCGCATCGCCTTCCACCTGTCGCCCGAGCAGCAGGCGCAGGGGTTCGCCGACCGGGTCTGGATCGAGACGACCCGGCCCGAGCTGATCCCGGCCTGCGTGGCGCTGGTCGCCCACCCCGACGACGAGCGCTACCGGCCGCTGTTCGGCTCGACCGTCCGCACCCCCGTCTTCGGGGCCGAGGTCCCGGTCCTCGCCCATCACCTGGCCGAACCCGACAAGGGCTCGGGCATCGCGATGATCTGCACCTTCGGCGACGTCACCGACGTCGTCTGGTGGCGGGAGCTCGAACTGCCCACGCGCGCCGTCGTCGGCTGGGACGGCCGGATGCTGCCGGACGCCCCGGAGGGCGTGAACGCGGAGCCGTACAAGGAACTGGCCGGGAAGACCATGCACAGCGCCCGCGAGCGCATGGTCGAGATGCTGCGCGACAGCGGCGAACTGGAGGGGCAGCCGCGGCCGGTGAAGCGGCCGGTCAAGTTCTACGAGAAGGGCGACAAGCCTCTGGAGATCGTGACCACCCGCCAGTGGTACATCCGCAACGGCGGGCGCGACGCCAAGCTGCGCTGGGAGATGCTCGACCGGGGGCGGGAGCTGATCTGGCACCCGGCCCACATGCGGGTCCGCTACGACAACTGGGTCGAGGGGCTGGCCGGCGACTGGCTGATCTCCCGGCAGCGGTTCTTCGGCGTGCCGATCCCGGTCTGGTACCAGCTCGATTCCGAGGGCGAGATCATCCACGAGGCGCCGCTGACGCCGCCCGAGAGCATGCTGCCGGTCGACCCGGCGAGCGACGTGCCGCCCGGCTTCACCGAGGACCTGCGCGGCAAGCCCTTCGGCTTCGCGGGCGACCCCGACGTCATGGACACCTGGGCGACCTCCTCGCTGACCCCGCAGATCGCGGGCGGCTGGGAGCGCGACGCCGACCTGTTCCAGCGGGTCTTCCCGATGGACCTGCGGCCCCAGGCCCACGAGATCATCCGCACCTGGCTGTTCTCCACGATGGTCCGGGCCCACCAGGAGGAGGGCGTGGTCCCGTGGAAGCACGCCGCCATCTCCGGCTGGATCCTCGACCCCGACCGCAAGAAGATGTCGAAGTCCAAGGGCAACGTGGTCACGCCCATGGGACTGCTGGAGGAGTACGGCTCCGACGCGGTCCGCTACTGGGCCGCCAACGGCCGTCCCGGCACCGACACCACCTTCGACACCGGGATGATCAAGATCGGCCGGCGGCTGGCCATCAAGATCCTCAACGCGTCGAAGTTCGTGCTGTCCTTCGACGACAACCCCGGCGAGGTCACCGCGCCGCTCGACCTGTCGATGCTGGCCGCGCTCGACGAGGTGGTCCGCGACGCCACCCGCGCGTTCGAGGCCTTCGACTACACCAAGGCGCTGGAGCGGACCGAACGGTTCTTCTGGGCGTTCTGCGACGACCACCTCGAACTGGTCAAGGCGCGCGCCTACGACGGCGACGCCTCGGCGGTGGCCGCGCTGCGCGCCGCGCTCGACACGCTGCTGCGGCTGTTCGCGCCGTTCCTGCCGTTCGTGACCGAGGAGGTCTGGTCGTGGTGGCGGGAGGGCTCCGTCCACACCGCCTCCTGGCCGTCGGTCGGCGGTCGCGGCGGTGACCCCGGCGTCCTGGAGGCGGTGGCCGACGTGCTGGCGCGGGTCCGCAAGGCCAAGTCGGCGGCCAAGCTGTCGATGCGGGCCGAGGTGGCCCGGCTCGACGTGCGCGGGGAGAAGGCCGACCTGGTCCGCCTCGCCCAGGACGACCTCTGCTCGGCGGGGAACGTCGAGGAGTTCGTGCTGGAGGCGGCGGAGGGTCCGCTTGTGGTGAAGACGGTCCTCGAAGAAGGCTAATCCGGTTGCGCGTCCGGCCTGTTCCCGTGCCAGGCTGGACGCGTGATCGCAGAACGTGAGCGGGCGGCCCACCCGGGGAAGGGCCGGCGGAGCGGGGACGTCCCGCCCACACTGAATCTCGTCGCGTCGTGGTCCTGGCGGCTGATCGTCATCGGCGTGGTCGTCTACTTCGTCGCCATGATCATCGCCAGGCTCAGCTTCGTGACCCTGCCGGTCGCGATCGCGTTCCTGCTGACCGCGCTGCTGTTCCCGATCACCAAGCGGCTGCGCCGGGCCGGGCTGCGGCCCATCTACGCCACGTGGCTGACCATGCTGGTCGCGCTGGCGTTCATCGGCGGCATCGGCTTCCTGATCGGCAACCGGGCCAACGAGGAGTTCCCCGGTCTGGTCGCGCAGATCCAGCGGACCGCCCGCGACGTGCAGAACTGGCTGCTCACCGGGCCGCTCCACCTGCGCGAGGCGCAGATCGCCGACTTCGTCGACGACCTCACCCGCCAGCTCAACGAGCAGCGCAGCCAGATCACCGACACCGTGCTGACCGGCGCGACCGCCCTCGTCGAGGTGCTGGCCGCGATCGTGCTGCTGCTGTTCGTGACGTTCTTCCTGCTCAAGGACGGCGACCGGATCTGGGCCTGGTTCCTGCGGGCGTTCGGCGGCGCGGCCGACCGGGTCGACCGCGCCGGGCGGGCCGCCTGGCGCACCCTGTCCCACTACGTGCTCGGCACGGTCGCGGTCGCGGCCGTCCACGCCCTGGTCATCGGCATCGTGCTGGCCGGGATGCGGGTTCCGCTCTGGGCGCCGCTCGCGGTGCTCATCTTCTTCGCCTCGTTCATCCCGATCGTCGGCATCTTCTTCGCCGGCGGCGTCGCGACCCTCGTTGTTTTCGGCTCCCAGGGCTGGGTGTACGCCCTGATCTTCGTCGGCGTCCTGGTGGTCGAGCAGCAGCTGGAGAACCACGTGCTGCAGCCCCTCATCGTGGGCCGGGCGCTGGAGTTCCACCCGCTGGCCATCATCATCGTGCTGGCCGTCGGCGGTGTGATCGGCGGCATCGCCGGGGCCGTGGTGGCCGTCCCGGTGACCGCGGTGATCTACCGGGCGCTGCCCGAGCTGCGCCGCGACCGGCCGGAGGAACCGCCCCGGATGATCGGACCGGCACCGCCTGAACCAGAGCCCTCACCAGGCGCGGGAGACGCGGTCCCGGGCGGCCCCAACCGGTAGGGTTGCGATCCATGAGTGTCGAGGTGCTGATCCACCGGCTCGACCCTGAGCTGCCGCTACCGGCATACGCCCATCCGGGCGACGCGGGTGCCGATCTCTACGCGGCAGAAGACGTCGAGTTGCTCCCCGGCGAGCGGGCCATGGTCGGCACGGGCGTGGCGATCGCGCTGCCCGACGGCTACGCCGCGTTCGTCCACCCGCGTTCCGGGCTCGCCGCCAAGCACGGTGTGACGCTCGTCAACGCGCCTGGAACGGTCGATGCCGGATACCGAGGCGAGATCAAGGTGACGCTGCTCAACACCGACCTCAAGGAGGCCGTCCGGCTGCGGCGCGGTGACCGCGTCGCCCAGCTGGTCATCCAGCGGGTCGAGAAGGCGGCGTTCTACGAGGTGGAGCGGCTGCCCGGTTCGGCGCGCGGCGCCGGCGGCTTCGGCTCCACCGGCAGATAGGAAAGGTGAACCAAGTGTTCCGACGCCGACGTGGCGCGGCCGAGACCCCGTCCGACAAGCCTTCCGACCCCACTCCGCGACAGGAGACCCCCGCCTCCGGTGGCTCGGGCCGTGAGTCCGGCCCTTGGGACTCCGCCGACAGCTACCCCCAGGCCGACCGGGTCGACCTGGGCGGGCTCCACCTGCCGATCGGGCCCGACTTCGAGGTCCAGCTCCAGGTGGCCGGCGAGCAGATCGTCGGCGCGCTGGTGCTGGCCCAGGAGAGCGCCCTGCAGCTCCACGCCTTCGCCGCCCCCAAGAAGTCCGGCCTGTGGGACGACCTGCGCGTCGAGCTCTCCCGTGACGTCGAGGCCGCCAAGGGCACGGTCGAGGAGCGCGAGGGCCCCTTCGGCACCGAGCTCCACGCCCACGTGCCGCAGGAGAACGGGCAGCGGGCGCCGATCCGCTACATCGGCGTCGACGGGCCGCGCTGGTTCCTGCGGGCCGTGATCACCGGCCGCGCCGCCGTCGACCCCAACGCCGCCGCGGTGCTGGAGGGCGTGGTGCGCGAGGTCGTGGTCGTCCGGGGCGACGAGCCGATGGCCCCCCGCGAGGGCATCGCGCTGCAGCTCCCGCCCGAGGCCCGGCAGGCCCTGGAGGAGCAGGCCGACGACGGGTCGTACAACCCGTACGAGCGTGGTCCGGAGATCACCGAAACGCGGTGAATTCCCGCTTTTGCCCGGTCGATATGGGACCGTTATGCACCTGGCGGCCCATCGCCTAGGCTGAAGCATCATGAGTACACAGGAGCCCGTCAAAAAGGGCGGACTACGAGGCTTCTTCCGCCGGTTGGCCACCAGCCAGGCCGAGCTGGAGGCGGCCGAACTCCGGGAAGGCCTCGAACCCGAAGGAGCCACGCCCATCGCGGCGTGTGGTGAGCGCCAGCGCTTCTGCGTGGCCGGTACTCTCCGTACGGTGACGCTCCGGCCGCGGGGCGGCGCGCCGGCCCTGGAGGCCGAGCTCTACGACGGCTCCGACGTCATCGACCTGGTCTGGCTGGGCCGACGCAAGATCGTCGGCATTGAGCCGGGCCGGGTGGTCCGGGCCGAGGGCCTCGTGAGCCTGCAAGACGGTCGCAAGGTCATGTTCAACCCCAGGTACGAACTGCGCCCAGCCGGGTGACGAGGAACGGTGAAGCACACGTGAGCACTGCCGAAGAGGCCGCGCCCCCATCGGTGACCCCGCCGGCGAGCGCCCACGAGTCCGTCGAGGCCGTCGTCCGCGCCCAGATCGCCAAGGCGTTCGGCGGCAAGCGGGGCACCGTCGAGGCGGCCGTGCCGACGATCGCCTTCACGCTGAGCTGGATCTTCACCGAAGACCTCAAGTTCTCCGTGATCCTGTCGGTCGCCCTGTCGGTGCTGCTGCTGATCGCGCGCATCGTGCAGCGGTCGACGCCGCAGTTCGTGCTCAACAGCCTCTTCGGCATCGGCATCGGCGCGTTCTTCGCGCTGCGCAGCGGCAACGCGGAGGACGCGTTCCTGCCCGGCATGCTGTGGATCGCCGTCGTCGAGGCGCTGATGATCCTGTCGATTTTGGTGCGCTGGCCGTTCCTGGGCTTCCTGCTCGGCGCGACCAACCCCGACGACCCGATCGCCTGGCACCGCGACAAGGGCATCGTCGACCTGTGCGTGAAGCTGTCGTGGATCATGGCGCTGCCCGGCCTGATCAAGCTGGCCGTGCAGATCCCGCTCTACCTCGCGGGGAACGTGTTCTGGCTCGGCATCGCCAAGGTGGCGCTCGGCTGGCCGGTCTACCTGGCCGCCCTGGCCACGGTCGGCTGGATGCTGGCCCGGGGGCGGACCGCCGCTCCCGAGGCCACCGCGTCGTAGCGAACGCGTCGTAGGGAACTAGTGGGGAGCGAGGAGCTGGGCCAGCTCCTCCTCGACCTCCTGGCTGGCCACGAACAGCAGTTCGTCGCCGGCCTCCAGCGGGTCGTCGACCGACGGCACCAGCACCCGGCCCTCGCGCAGGATCGCCACCAGGGCCGAGTCGGTCGGCCACGGCACCGAACCGGCCCGCTGGCCCACCACGGGCGCGTCTTCCGGCAGGGTCAGCTCGACCAGGTTGGCCTGCCCCTGGCGGAACGTCATCAGCCGCACCAGGTCGCCGACGCTGACCGCCTCTTCGACCAGCGCGCTGATCAGACGCGGCGTGGAGACCGCCACGTCGACGCCCCACGACTCGTTGAACAGCCACTCGTTCTTCGGGTGGTTGATCCGGGCGACCACGCGCGGCACGCCGTATTCGGTCTTGGCCAGCAGCGAGACGACCAGGTTGACCTTGTCGTCGCCCGAGGCGGCGATCACGACGTGGCAGGCGTTGAGCCCGGCCTCGTCGAGCGCGGAGATCTCACAGGCGTCGGCGAGCAGCCACTCGGCCCTCGGCACACTGTCGATCTTGATGGCCTTGGGGTCGATGTCGATCAGCAGCACCTCGTGGCCGTTCTCCAGGAGCTCGGCCGCGATCGACCGGCCGACGGCGCCCGCCCCCGCGATCGTGACGCGCATCAGTTCTCCTCGGTCTCGGCCGGAGTGCCGGACAGCACCTTGTTGATGTGGTCCATGTGATTGCCGGAGGCGACGACGTGGAGCACGTCTCCCTCCTGGAGCACGGTGTCCTCGCGCGGGACGACCGCCTCGCCCATCCGGTTGAAGAAGGCGACCCGCCCGCCGACAGCGGATTCGAGGTCTTTGGCGCGGGTGCCGATCCACGCCGGGTTGTAGGTCACCTCGGCCAGCACGACCGTACCCGTCGGGTCGCGCCACAGCGGCTCGGCGCCCTCGGGCAGCACCCGGCGCAGGATCTGGTCGGCGGTCCACCGCACGGTGGCCACGGTCGGGATGCCCAGCCGCTGGTAGACCTCGGCGCGCCGGGGGTCGTAGATGCGGGCGACCACGTTGTCGACGCCGAAGGTCTCGCGCGCCACCCGGGCGCTGATGATGTTGGAGTTGTCGCCGCTGGACACGGCCACGTAGGCCTGCGCGGACTCGATGCCGGCCTCTTCGAGGACGTCGCGGTCGAAACCGATCCCGGTCACCCGGCGGCCGCGGAACCCGGCACGCAGGCGCCGGAACGCCTGGGGATCACGATCGATGATCGCGACCGAATGGCCGTTGTCCTCAAGGATGTGGGCGAGCGTGGAACCCACGCGCCCGCACCCCATGATCACGATGTGCATGCTCCCCGCCGGTGTCGAGACGTCGATGGGGACAGTATCCCGCCTACGGGTACCGCCCCGTGCCGGTGCCCTGGTCAGGGAGGCTAGGCTTCTCAGTCGTGCCAAAGGTGACGGACCTCGTCAAGCGCCTCGTCGTCGGGCGCGCCTTGCGCAGCACCGAGCTGCACGGGCAGCTCCTGCCCAAGCGCGTCGCCCTGCCGGTCTTCGCCAGCGACGCGCTCTCTTCGGTGGCCTACGCGCCGCAGGAAATCCTCGTCATCCTCTCCATCGCCGGTGTGGCGGCCTACAGCTTCAGCCCGTGGGTCGCCGTCGGCGTCGTGGTGATCATGCTGACGGTGGTGGCGTCCTACCGGCAGAACGTGCACGCCTACCCCTCCGGCGGCGGCGACTACGAGGTCGCGACGGTCAACCTCGGCCCCAACGCCGGGCTCACCGTGGCCAGCGCGCTGCTGGTCGACTACGTGCTCACGGTGGCCGTGTCGGTCGCCAACGGCGTCGACTACGTCGGGGCGACCATCCCGTTCGTGGCCACCCACAAGCCGCTCGTGGCGATCGTCATCGTGGTCGTGCTGACGATGATGAACCTGCGCGGCATCCGCGAGTCGGGCGTGCTGTTCGCGATCCCCGTCTACCTCTTCATGGCCTCCGTGATCGGGATGATCCTGTGGGGGCTGTTCCGCCTGGGCGTCCTGGGCGACGAACTGCGCGCCCCCACGGCCGGGTTCGACGTGGTGCCCGAAGAGGTCGACCTGGCCGGGTTCGCCATGGCGTTCCTGATCCTGCGGGCGTTCGCGTCCGGGTGTGCGGCGCTGACCGGGGTCGAGGCGATCAGCAACGGGGTGCCGGCCTTCCGCAAGCCCAAGAGCCGCAACGCCGCGACCACGCTGCTGATGATGGGCATGGTCGCCGTCAGCATGTTCGCCGGCATCATCTTCCTGGGGCTGAAGGCGGGCGTGACGGTCGCCGAGCCGGCCCACGTCGCCGAGGGCCTGCTGCGCCCCGACGGCACGGCGGTCGGGCCCAACTACTACCAGGAGCCGATCATCTCGCAGGTCGCCTCGGCGGTCTTCGGGCCGGGGACGGTCCTGTTCATCCTGGTCTCGGCCGTGACGGCGCTGATCCTGTTCCTGGCCGCCAACACCGCGTTCAACGGCTTCCCGGTGCTCGGCTCGATCCTGGCCCAGGACCGCTACCTGCCCCGCCAGCTCCACACCCGCGGCGACCGGCTGGCCTTCAGCAACGGCATCATCATCCTGGCCGCCGGGGCGGGCCTGCTGATCTGGGCGTTCGACGCCGACGTCAGCAAGCTGCTGAACCTCTACATCGTGGGCGTGTTCGTGTCGTTCACGCTCAGCCAGACCGGCATGGTCCGCCACTGGACGCGGCTGCTGCGCACCGAGGCCGACGCCAAGGTCCGGTTCCAGATGATGCGCGCCCGGGTGATCAACGGCTTCGGCGGCGTGATGACCGGGCTCGTGCTCGTCGTCGTGCTGATCACGAAGTTCACCCACGGCGCCTACATCGTCTGCATCGCCATGCCGGTGCTGTTCCTGATGATGAAGGGCATCCGCCACCACTACGACGCGGTCGCGGCCGAGCTGGCCGCCCCCGAGGACGACGTCGACGCCTCGATGCTGCCGGCCCGCAACCACGCGATCGTGCTGGTCTCCAAGATCCACAAGCCGACCCTGCGGGCCCTCGCGTACGCCCGCGCCACCCGCCCCTCGGCCCTGGAGGCCGTCTCGGTCGGGGTCGACCCGGCGGAGTCGCAGCGGTTGCGGGAGGAGTGGGACCGGCGCGAGATCCCCGTGCCGCTGAAGATCCTCGACTCCCCCTACCGGGAGATCACCCGGCCCATCCTCGAGTACGTCAAGTCGCTGCGCCGCCGCTCCCCGCGCGACGTGGTGACCGTCTACATCCCCGAATACGTCGTCGGCCGCTGGTGGGAGCACCTGCTCCACAACCAGAGCGCCCTGCGGCTGAAGGCGAACCTGCTGTTCAAGCCGGGGGTCATGGTCACCAGCGTGCCGTGGCAGCTCCAGTCGGCCGACCGTGTCATCGGCCGCGCCGAACCGGCCGCGCCGGGGTCCGCACGGCGGGCCTACGGATCTCCGCCCGGTCAGTCCGGGGGCCGGCCCAAGGCATGATGGGGGGATGCTTGAACTGACGGTGGGCCAGGTGGCCAATGGCGGATGGTGCGTCGCCCGGCACGACGGGCGGGTGGTCTTCGTCAGGCACGCCCTTCCCGGTGAGCGCGTCCGCGCCCGGGTCACCGAGGAGACGGCCCGCTTCCTGCGCGCCGACGCGGTGGAGATCCTGGAGGCGTCCCCCGACCGGGTGACCCCGCCGTGCCCCTTCAGCGGGCCGGGGAAGTGCGGCGGCTGCGACTGGCAGCACGCCTCGCTGGAGGCCCAGCGCCGCCTGAAGGCCGACGTGGTGGCCGAACAGCTCTCCCGCCTGGCGGGCATCGACCGTGAGATCACCGTCGAGGAGGTCCCCGGCGCCCCCGACGGCCTGGGGTGGCGCACCCGCGTCCAGTACGCGACCGGCCGCGACGGCCTGCTGGGCCTGCGCCGTCACCGCTCCCACGAGGTCGAGCCGGTGACCGACTGCCTGATCGCCGCCCCGGAGATCGAGGAACTGCGCGTCGCGACCGAGGGCTGGCGGGGAGCCGCCTCGGTGGAGTTCATCGCCTCGACGGGCGGCGACAACGCGGTCGTGGTGACCCCCAAGCCCCACCGCGACGTGCGCATCCCCGACATCGACGCCAGCGTGATGCTCGACGAGGGCCGCCGGGGCACCCGGGTCATCCAAGGCCACGGCACTCTGGTCGAGCGCGTGGGCGACCGCGACTTCCGGGTCTCGGCCAGCGGGTTCTGGCAGGTCCACCCCGGGGCGGCCGAGACCCTGCTCGACGCGGTCCTCGACTTCGCCCAGGCCAAGCCGGGGGAGTGGGCCCTGGACCTCTACTGCGGCGCCGGCCTGTTCGCCGCCGGTCTCGCCGAGGCCGTCGGCCCGTCGGGGGCCGTGCTGGGCATCGAGTCCGAGGCGCAGGCCGTGCAGGACGCGCGGTGGAACCTCCAGGGCGTTCCCCAGGTGTCCTTCGAGCGCGGCCGGGTCGAGGAGGCCCTCGACCGGCTGGAGATCGAGCGCGCCGACCTCGTGGTGACCGACCCGCCCCGCGCGGGGCTCGGGCGGGGGGTCGTGGAGCGGGTGGCGAACCTGCGGGCGTCCAGGATCGTGTACGTGTCGTGCGACCCGGCGACGTTGGCGCGGGACATCAAGTGGTTCAAGGAGCTCGGATACGACCTGGCCGACATCCGCGCCTTCGACCAATACCCGATGACCCACCACGTCGAATGTGTCGCGTTGCTGGTCAGAGACTAGGAAGACACGCTGGCCCGGGGTTCCGCGGGCTTCGGGTGCTCCGCGGAACTCCAGGTCGCTCCATCGAGGACGCGCTGCCGGCCTTCTTCACTCCGATGGACGTGGTGACGGAGCTCCCGGAGAGACTGCTTCAGCGGGTGTGGGGCCGAAGAGCAGGCTGCGCTGCCGGCGCCAGATCTCCTGGTAGGACTCGTCCACTTTCCATCCCTTCGGGTCGACCATCCAGGCTGTCGTGGTGTCCTGGATGGTGGTGAGCTCGGCGATCTGATCGTTCGTGTCGCCGATCGACGTCCGGGTCGGCTCCGCGACGCCGCCGTCGAGGTTCGCCGCCAGGTCGCGAAGGTTCGTGGTCAGCCAGTCGGTCCGGAACCTGGTCACCTCCTGGCCCAGCCACGTGGTGAAGCGGCTGTGGATCCGCGACGTGCCGTACTGCCCCTGGATCCGGGTCGTGACGGTGGTGAGGGCGCCGAGAGCCGACCGGATCTCGCCGTCGTCGCGGGTGGGCAGGAGCCGGATGACCTCGCTCACGGCGTCGAGGAGTCGCGTGGCGATCGCCAGGCGCCGGTCTTCGAGGCGTGCGCGGTGGTCGCGACGTGCGATCCACACCGCGACCCCGATGGCGACCACCACGCCGAGGAACGCGCCGCCGAAGTCGGTCCAGATGATCTCTCTCCACACGTCGATCGAGCCGTCGTCCGGCGGAGCGACGCTGATGATCGGCGTCGTGATCGTGGGGAGCATCAGGTCCGTCTGCGTGACGGGGGGTTCGGGAGCCAGGGTCGACCCGGCGAACGAAAGATCCAGCACGTGCCGCAGAGTACCGACAATCGCCTACAAACCGGTCAGGCAGGGTGATGCGGCGTAGACGTCTACAGATCGACAAGACCGCGCCGGCCCGTCACCCTCAAGACCCGGTCCGGCGGGAACCAGCCCCGTGGGGCACCGATGCGAAGGAAGCCCCCTCTGGAGGATCCGACGCGGGAGATGTGCGGCCTGGAGATCTGCGCCGCCGCCCTCCAGGCTTGGACATTCCACCGAATCTGGCCCGGTTCGAGGACATCAGGACGCCTCGGCGACGGTCTCGCCGACTGGCGTCCGACTGCGGAGACCGCACAGTCGTGAGCCGGGCGGGTTATGACGCGCCACGGGGGCTGGAGGGCCTGGTACGCCAACCAATCAGGTCGGAAGCGCCGGTTCGCCGGGCCTGCGGGGCAACGCTTGGGGGAGAACCCCCGAGGAGCCTCATGAGGATCACCCTCTTACTGGGCCTCGCCCTGGTCCTGGCCGCCTGCGGCACCGGCGAGGCCGGCCCCGGCGCCCAGGCGCCCGACCCGGTCAACGCGGCCGCCTGCCTGGAGTTCGCGCTGGCCGCCGACGACCTCCGCGACGCCGCGAGCCGTCCGGCGGCCGACGTCGGCCAGGCTCTCGAACCCGCGCTGCGTCACATCGACCGGGCCGTCCAGGCAGCCAACGGCGAGGTCGAACCCGTGATGGACGACGCCGCTCTGGCCGCCGAAAGAGGCGACACCACGGCTCTGGTCAGTGCTCTGGCCGCTGTCGAGGGCGCCTGCCGCCGGGCGGGCACCCCGATCGAGGTGCCCTTACCGGTCACTGACGGGGGGCCGTCAGGATCTGGGAGACCTCTTCCGCCGGGGTCGCGCCCCTGACGGACAGTTCGCCCAGGCTGTTCCTGGTCTGGAAGGCGACCAGCGTCTTCGCGTCGGCCGCCGTCAGATCGTCGGGGCCGGCCAGGACCGGGGTCAGGCCCAGGTGGGGCCAGGCCGGGCGGTCGAGCATCCGGGTCAGCTGGCGGTTGGTCGCGTGGGCGGCGTCGGCCAGGGCGCGCAGGTTGTCGCGCCGGCCGGGGGCGAACGGGACCAGGACGTTGACCCTGCCGATCTCCGCGCCCGCCGCCCGGGTCGCCTTGAGCATCGCCCGGTCGGCCAGGGACAGGCCCGCCCTCGTCGCGGGGAGGGTCATCGTCACCAGCAGTTCGGAGCCGGCCCGCCGGGCCTCCTCCTGGAGCCGCTGGATCGCGACCGCCCGCCGCGTGGTCGTGGCGGCGTCGGCCGAGTCGGTCACCTCGAAGTCGATCGATTCGGGGCGGTAGGCCTTCAGCACCGCCCGGTAGGCCCGCAGCAGCCGGGCGGGGCCCGGGCACGTCGCGGCCAGCTCGGCGCCCTGGGGCCCGCCGAACGACAGCGCCACCGGGCGGCCGGTCTTGTGGAGCGAGGAGACCAGCGGTTTCTTCGCCGAGGCCGGGAGGCCGCTCCACGTCGGGAGGCAGCCGGTCGCGTTGACGTGGCCGACCAGGTAGGACGGGGCGCGGGAGATCCCGCCCTCGGCGCGGATCGCGTCGATGAAGGTCACATAGGGGACGGTCCGCTCGGCCTTGGGGGCCACGGCGACGGCGGGCGCGGCGGCGACCGGCGGGGTCACGGGGGCGGCCCACTCGGGGAGCGGCTCGGCCGGGAGCAGCCACAGCGCGGCGCCCGTGGCCGCGACCAGACAGGTCGCGGCGGCCGTGACGAGGGCGCGCGACGGCGTGCCCACAGGGCGGGGCCGGCTTGCGGATTCCACGTGCTATCACCACCGAGCGTCGCGCGACGACTACTATCCGCAAGGGACCATAGCAAGGGCCGGACGGCGATAATGGCCGAATGAAGTTGAGGATCTTCACGGAGCCCCAGGAGGGCGCGACCTACGACGATCTGCTCGCGGTCGCGCAGACGGCCGAGCGGCTCGGGTTCGACGCGTTCTTCCGATCCGACCACTATCAGGCCATCAACGCGGGCGACCCCGGGCCCGGCTCCACCGACGCCTGGCTCACCCTGGCGGCGCTGGCCCGGGAGACCGCGACGATCCGGCTGGGCACGCTCGTCACCCCCGCCACCTTCCGGTTCCCCGGGCCGCTGGCGATCAGCGTCGCGCAGGCCGACCAGATGAGCGGCGGCCGGATCGAACTGGGCCTGGGCGCCGGGTGGTACGACGCCGAACACCGCTCCTACGGCATCCCCTTCCCGCCGGTGAAGGAGCGCTTCGACCGGCTGGAGGAGCAGCTCGCGATCATCACCGGGCTGTGGGCGGCCGAGAAGTCGTTCTCCTACGCCGGGACGCACTACCAGCTCACCGACTCCCCGGCGCTGCCCAAGCCGGTGCAGGACCCGCTGCCGATCATCATCGGCGGCTTCGGCGCGACCCGCACGCCCAAGCTCGCCGCCACCTACGCCGCCGAGTACAACATCCCCTTCCGCTCGGTCGACGAGGTCGGCGAGGGGTTCGCCCGGGTCCGGGCGGCCAGCGAGCTGACGGGCCGGTCGCTGATCTACTCGGTCGCCCAGACCGTCTGCGTCGGCGCCGACGAGGCCGAGGTCTCCCGCCGGGCCGCCGCCATCGGCGAGAGCCCGGCGCAGCTCCGCTCCGGCGGCCTCGCGGGCACTCCCGAGGAGGTCGTCGACAAGATCGGCCGGTTCGCCGAACTGGGGGCCGAGCGGGTGTACCTCCAGGTCATGGACCTGTCCGACCTCGACCACCTCGACCTGATCGCCCGCGAGGTCCTGCCCCACGTCTGACCCGGCTACAGGCCCACCCTCGGTGTGCTCTGGTCGTACAGGAGAGAAGTCGGAAGTGATCTAGGGGAAACCCGGTCGCTCCCGGCATTTCGCCAGGGCACACTTCTGCCTGTGCTGCTGACTATCTCGACCACCCGTGCGCCGGCCACCGATCTCGGCTTCCTGCTGCACAAGCATCCCGGCCGGGTGCAGGAGTTCCCACGGGCGTTCGGGGTCGCGCACGTCTTCTATCCCGAGGCCACCGACGAGAGATGCACGGCCGCGCTGCTGCTGGAGGTCGACGCGGTACGCCTCGCGCGCACCCGCGGCAAGGCGACCCCCGAGTTCAGTCTCGGCCAGTACGTCAACGACCGCCCCTACGCCGCCTCCTCCCTGCTGTCCACCGCCATGGCCGACGTGTTCCGGACCGCCAGGTCGGGCCGCTGCAACGCGCGCCCCGAGCTGGCGGAGACCGCCATCCCGCTGGAGATCACCCTCCCCGCGCTGCCGTGCCGGGGCGGGCCCGGACTGGCCAGAAGGCTCTTCGAGCCGATGGGCTGGGACGTCACCGCCGAGCCGATCCCGCTCGACCCGGCCTTCCCCGAATGGGGAGAGTCGCGCTATGTCACCCTCACGCTGAAGGGTGAGCAACGGCTCGCGGACGCGCTCAACCACCTCTACGTCCTGCTGCCGGTCCTCGACGACGCCAAGCACTACTGGATCGCCGAGGACGAGGTCGACAAGCTCATCCGCGCGGGGGAGGGCTGGCTGGCCGCCCACCCCGACCTGACCCTGATCACGAAGCGGTTCCTCAACCGGCGGACCGCGCTGACCAGGGCCGCCTTCGCCCGGCTGGCCGAAGTGGGCGACGACGACGAGGAGACGCTGGAGCCCCCGGCCGAGGAGGAGGTCCGGGTCCCCCTCAACACGCTGCGCCGGGACGCCGTGACGGCGGCGGTCGGGGAGCTGGGGGCGCGGACCGTCATCGACCTCGGCTGCGGCTCGGGGCAGCTGATCCTGGCGCTGCTCGACGAGGGCGTACAGAAGATCACCGGGGTGGACGTCTCGGCCCACACGCTCATGATCGCCGCCCGGCGGCTCAAGCTCGACCGCATGGGCAGCCGGACCCGCGAGCGCGTGGAGCTCTTCCAGGGCTCGGTCACCTACACCGACGCCCGGTTCGCCGGATATGACGCCGCCGTCCTGATGGAGGTCGTCGAGCACCTCGACCCGCCCCGCCTCCCGGCCATGGAACGGGTCGTCTTCGGCACCGCCCAGCCCCGGCACGTGCTGGTCACCACCCCCAACGCCGAGTACAACCCGCGCTACGAGAACCTGACCGGCCTGCGCCACCCCGACCACCGCTTCGAGTGGACCCGCGCCGAGTTCCGCGCCTGGGCGGACGGCGTCGCCGGACGGTACGGCTACGACGTGGAGTTCCGCCCCGTCGGCGACGACGACCCCGAGGTCGGCCCGCCCACCCAGATGGCCGTCTTCACGAAGGAGACCCAGGCATGACCGAGATCAGCGTTCCGGCCCTGTCGCTGGTCGTGCTCGTCGGGGTGTCCGGCAGCGGCAAGTCGACGTTCGCCGCCAAGCACTTCAAGCCCACCCAGGTCGTCTCCTCCGACTACTGCCGGGGCCTGGTCGCCGACGACGAGAACGACCAGTCGGCCACGCCTGAGGCCTTCGACCTGCTGCACCACATCGTCGGCGTGCGCCTGCGGCGCGGCCTGCTGACCGTGGTCGACGCGACCAACGTCCAGTGGAAGGCCCGGCAGTCGCTCATCGCCCTGGCCAAGAGCCACGACGTGCTGTGCGACGCGATCGTGCTCGACGTGCCCGAGGAGGTGGCGGTGGCCCGCAACGCCTTCCGGCCCGACCGCGACTTCGGCGCCCACGTCATCCGCAGGCAGCGCAATGACCTGCGGCAGTCGCTGTCGAAGATCTCCCGCGACGGGTTCCGCCGCGTCCACGTGCTGCGCGGCGACGACATCGAGAACGCCGTGATCGGCTACGAGAGGGCGTGGACCGACAGGACCGACCTGACCGGCCCGTTCGACGTCATCGGCGACGTGCACGGCTGCGCCTCCGAGTTGGAGACCCTGCTGGCCAGGCTCGGCTACGACGACGGCGTCCACCCGGAGAACCGGACGGCCGTGTTCGTCGGCGACCTCGTCGACCGGGGCCCCGACAGCCCGGCGGTGCTGCGCCGGGTCATGGGCATGGTCGAGCGCGGCACCGCGCTGTGCGTCTCGGGCAACCACGAGCAGAAGCTGGTGCGCGCCCTCAACGGCCGCAAGGTCCGGGTCGCCCACGGCCTGGAGAAGTCGCTGGAGCAGTTCGCGCTCGAAGACGAGGCGTTCACCCAGCGGGCCAGGGCCTTCATGGACGGCCTGATCAGCCACTACCGGCTCGACGGCGGCAGGCTCGTCGTCGCGCACGCCGGTCTCAAGGAGGCATACCACGGCCGCGCCTCGGGCCGGGTCAGGTCGTTCGCCCTCTACGGCGACACCACCGGCGAGACCGACGAATACGGCCTCCCGGTCCGCTACCCCTGGGCCGAGCAGTACCGGGGCAAGGCCATGGTCGTGTACGGCCACACCCCCACCACCCACGCCGAATGGGTCAACAACACGATCTGCCTGGACACCGGCGTCGTCTTCGGCGGACGCCTGACCGCCCTGCGCTACCCGGAGAAGGAGATCGTCTCGGTCCCGGCCGAGCGGGTCTGGTACGAGCCGGCCCGCCCGCTGACCTCGCGGGGCCGCGAGCCCGACGTCCTGGACATCGGCGACGTCACCGGCGACCGCTACGTCGAGACCTCGACCGGCACGGTCAAGATCCGGGAGGAGAACGCCACCGCCGCCCTGGAGATCATGAGCCGGTTCGCGGTCGACCCGCGCTGGCTGGTCTACCTGCCGCCGACGATGGCCCCGCCGGAGACGTCCAGGAGGGACGGTCACCTCGAACACCCCGACGAGGCGTTCGCCGAGTTCGCCGCCGCCGGGGTGAAACGGGTCGTGTGCGAGGAGAAGCACATGGGCTCGCGCGCGGTCGCCGTGCTGGCCAGGACGCCGGAGGAGGCGCTCGCGAAGTTCGGGATCGAGGGCCTCGGCACGGTCTTCACCCGCACCGGCCGCCCGTTCTTCGGCGAGAGGCAGGAGGAGTTCGTCCACGCGCTCCGCGAGGCCTTCGACCCGCTCTTCGCCACGCTCGACACCCCGTGGCTGGTGCTCGACGGCGAGCTGCTGCCCTGGTCGGCCAAGGCCGGCGACCTGATCCGCAGCCAGTACGCCTCGGTCGGCGCCGCCGCCTCGGCCGCGCTGCCGGTCGCGGTGGCGGCACTGGAAGCGGCGGCCGGGCGCGGTCTGGATGTGGGTTCGATACTGGACCGCACCCGGCGCCGCCACGCCAACGCTGCCCGGTTCCGCGAGGCCTATGCCCGTTACTGCGGGCCCGTTTCCGGTATTTCCGGTCTGCGTTTCGCGCCGTTCCAGATCCTCGCCTGCGCCGAGGGCGCCACCGCCGTGACCCGATCCCACGATTGGCACCTCGATCACCTGGCCGCGATCGGGCATCCGCTGATCGCGGCCACCCGGCACACCTACGTCGACCTGGACGACGACGACCAGCGCGCCGCGGCGACCCGCTGGTGGACCGGCCTGACCGCCGCAGGAGGCGAGGGGATGGTCGTCAAACCGGTCGCCCCGGCCGGTAACAGGGTGCAGCCCGGGATCAAGGTGCGCGGACCCGAATACCTGCGCATCATCTACGGCCCCGACTACCTGGAATCGCTCGACGACCTGCGCAGACGTTTCCTCGGACGGAAGCGGTCGCTGGCGCTGCGGGAGCATAGCCTGGGAGTCGAGGCGCTCTCGCGACTGGCGGCCGGCGAGCCGCTCCACCGCGTCCACGAGGCGGTCTTCTCCGTGCTCGCTCTGGAGTGTGAGCCGGTCGACCCCAGGTTGTGAGCGGGGTTTCACCGGAGCGACACCAACGTCACCCCCAGGGTCACTACGGAAGGCCTAACATCGGGGCAGACGACAGAGCGTGAAGTTGCGATCACTCATGAATATACGTGGAACGCGAAAACCCTGGTTTCACCTGCGTCATGACTGGCAGGACACCGAGCGCATCGGCAATGTCGTGGTGCAGCACTGCACCGTGTGCCTGAAAAGTCGCGTCCGCATCCGGTAATGACCCCTTAGTGTAGCCGTGGCGCTACTTGTCGTGATTGAGGGCACTAAGGGGACATGGGGGGTCCAGCGGTAGCCGCGCACCGGCAGGAGCGTCTCGGCTATGTCACGTTCATCGCGGCCGCCGGCGCCATCGGTGGCTTCCTGTTCGGCTACGACAGCGCGGTGATCAACGGCGCGGTCGTGGGCATCCAGCGTCACTTCAACGTGGGCCCGTTCACCATCGGCGTCGTGGTGGCCATCGCGCTGCTCGGGTCGGCCGTCGGCGCCTGGTTCGCCGGGACCCTCGCCGACCGGTGGGGCCGCACCAAGACCATGCGGCTGGCCGCGCTCATCTTCGCGGTCAGCTCCGTCGGGCAGGCGCTGCCGTTCGCGATCTGGGACCTGGCGTTCTGGCGGGTGCTGGCCGGCGCCGCGATCGGGATGGCCTCGGTCCTCGGGCCCGCCTACATCGCCGAGGTCGCCCCGCCCGCCTATAGGGGGCGGCTCGGGTCGTTCCAGCAGCTCGCGATCGTGCTCGGCATCGCCGTCTCCCAGCTGGTGAACTTCGCCATCAACCTGTGGGCGGGCGGCGAGGTCAACAACACCCTCGGGCCCCTGCAGGCCTGGCAGTGGATGCTCGGCGCCTGCCTGGTGCCCGCTCTGATCTTCCTCGTCTTCGCCAGCGTCATCCCCGAGTCGCCCCGCTTCCTGGTCTCGGTCGGGCGCGACCGGCAGGCCCGCGAGGTGCTGCGCGACATCGAGGGGGAGCACGTCGACCTCGACGCCCGGGTGGCGGAGATCAGGAGCGTGCTGCTCACCCGCCGCCGCCCCCGCTTCAGCGACCTGGGGGGGCCACGCCTCGGGCTGCTGCCGATCGTGTGGACCGGGGTCATCCTGTCGGTCTTCCAGCAGTTCGTCGGCATCAACGTGATCTTCTACTACTCGTCGGTGCTCTGGCAGTCGGTCGGCATCAACCAGTCCGACTCGCTGCTCATCAGCTTCTCCAGCGCGATCATCAACATCGTCGGCACGTTCATCGCCATGGCCCTGGTCGACAAGGTCGGCCGCCGCCCGCTGCTGCTGGTCGGGTCGGCCGGCATGGCGATCGCGCTGGCGGTGGCGTCGTGGTCGTTCAGCTACAGCTTCAGCGTCAACGGGGTCGTGCAGCTCCCGGTCGTGCAGGGCGCCGCCGCGCTGATCGCGGCCAACGCGTTCGTGCTGTTCTTCGCGCTGTCGTGGGGGGTCATCGTCTGGGTGCTGCTCGGCGAGATGTTCCCCGGCCGGATCAGGGCGGCGGCCCTGTCGGTGGCGGCGTCGGCGCAGTGGCTGGCCAACTGGCTGATCACCGTGACGTTCCCGCCGCTGGCCGACTGGAACCTGGCGCTCACCTACCTCTTCTACGCCGTGTTCGCCGCCCTGTCGTACCTGTTCGTGGTCTTCATCGTGACCGAGACGAAGGGCCGAACGCTGGAGGAGATGGGTTAGCCGCCAGCCACCCGGTCAGGTCTTCGGCCTGGTCGTAGAGGCTCTCCAGGTCCGACAGGCAGGTCGCGATGACGTCCTTCTGGACGATCCGCCGCCCTCCGACGTGGGCGCCGATGTCGTCGTAGAGGACCTCGTACATCAGCTCGCGGGACAGGATCAGGATCTCCGGGAGCGGCCCGTGGCGCTCCAGGTGCCGCACCGCCGCGACGTCCAGCACGCGGGTGCGCTCGCCGACCCCCGCCCGCGCCCTGAGCACCTGAAACTCCCATTGCAGGTACGCCGACAGCGGCTGCTCGGCGATCCGCAGCCGCCGCAGCTCCACCGAGTCGACCACGTCGGCGGCGATCTCCCCGGCCGACTCCTCGATGAGCTTCATGGCCCCGTTCCAGTCGCCGTCGGCCCAGGCCACCCAGCTCGGACTGTAGGGCTCATGAAAGTGCTGCGCCCGTTCGAGCTTCCACAGCACCCCCTCCATCTCCCGGTAGACGCCGTAGAACTCGGTCGTGTACGCCTGCCGGTCGAGCACGACCCCGGGGGCGCCCTGCACGATCTCCCGCACTCATCCTCCATCGGCCGGGTCGGCGATCCGCGCCTCTCGCCGGCCCGCGTTGGTGGTGGTCAGTTCCCGTACGAATTGCTGCAGACAGCGGTCTCGTTGTGCCCCAGGCGGCGAATGGTGATCTGCCGTCTGACGGGCGTAGTGGGTGTTGTGTCGTTTTGCGACTGCTTCATCCCATTACCTTCCGTCCCGGTTCCCCGACACGAGGTGATCGTAAGGCGATCGTCCCGGGCGTCAAGGCCCAAAGCAGGTCGCGCATCCCGGGCGGGCCGGGTGGCGGGCGTAGACGTGGTGGTCGGGCGAGAGCAGGTTCACGCCGTGGACGTATCCCGGCGGCACCTCCGGCACGCCCGTGACCAGCGAGATGATCGCCTGCGCCACCAGATGGCCGGAGATCCCGGCCGAGGCGCCGGTCACGCCGGGGCCGCCGCCCAGATCGGGGACGCCGCCCTCGGCCCGCCGGGTCTGCTCGGCCGCCGCGACGCATTCGTAACAGGCGCCGTTGGGCGGGTCGAAGACGCCGACGGTGACGAGAGGGCCGTTGTAGCCGCCGCCCGCCCACGGCACCCCCGCCGCCGCGCAGGCGCGGCTGGCCCAGACGCGGATGCCCTCACCCCTGGGCTCGTCGGCGCAGAGGGCGAGGGCGTCGTAACCGCGCACGAGCGAGCGCAGGTCGGCCTCGCAGGTGACGCGGTGGCGGGCCGAGGTGACCACGATGTCGCTGTTGATCCGGCTCAGCCGGGCCTGGGCCAGCGCCGCCTTCGGCCGGCCGACATCGGCCTCGCTGTAGAGGAGCTGGCGGTTCAGGTTGGACAGTTCGACCAGGTCGGGGTCGACGCAGTGGAGCCGGCCGACCCCGATCGCGGCCAGCGACCAGGCGGCGTGGCTGCCGGTGCCGCCGAGGCCCACCACGACCACCCGGGCCTGCTTGAGCGCGAGCTGGGTCTCCCACGCGCTGTGGCCGGGAACCAGGTCGACGCCCCGGAAGAAGGCCTGGTTGCGGCTGTAGCGGTCGAGTTCGCGGGCGGTCAGCCCGCGCGGCGGGGGAGCGGCGGCGGCCTCCTCCAGGTAGCCGGAGGCGAGCAGGTCGTCGACGACGCCGCGCGCCTCGGCCGCGCCGAGCCCGGGGAACATCAGGACCAGGCGGGCGGCCACCTCCTGCGGGCCGCGCCGGCCGTCGAGCAGGCACAGCGCCGCCCAGACCCATCCCCCGGGATCGTCGATCTCGGCGGCGAGACCGTAGATCTCGCCGCCGATGCGCACGGTGCCGTCCATGGTGCGGAACGGGCGGTGCTCCGCCTTGACCCGCGGGAACCGCACTCTCGCCTCCCCCGGGGTGCAGCCCTATCTGACGCGGGTACGGCGTCCGTGCCGGCCGGCCGCCCCCACGACCAGAGAGATGATCCACACGAGGAACAGGATCTTGAACACCGTGAACACCGCACCCGTAAGGATCATCGCTATCAACGCCACGACGATCAAGGGCACGAACGGCGCCGGTCCGGGCCCCCGGCCCCGGCCGTGGACGGCGGCCGGTCGCGGGGGACGGGCCAGGTGGTATCCCCAGTTGCCCATGTCGATGCCCTGAGGGACCTGGACCCGGGGCGCCACGGGCGCCCCCACGCCCTGGCCGCCGGGCAGGTCGGCGAGCACCGCCCCCAGGTCGCCTGCCGTCTTGGCGGCGAGCGTGACGTCGAGGCGCTCGTCGAGCTCCTCGCGGGTGATCCGCCCCTGCGCGAACGCGTCGTGCAGGAAGGCGGTCACCTCGTCCCGCTCCTTGTCGCCGACGCGCATGTCGGCGGGTCGAACGCGGTCAGCGGTCATGACGGGGTCCCCTACTCCTCGTCGGCGTCGCCGTCGGCCAGGACCTGATACAGCTTGCGCCGGGTCTCGGCCAGGATCTTCTTGGCCTGACGGACCTGGCTCTCACTTCCAGTCTGCGCGATTTGGAACAAAGCGGACGCGGCCTGGCGTGACAAATCAAACAGTTCGTGGACGTTGTCCCCGATGTCGGGAGTCATCTCCTCCCACGGGGCGCGGACCTCGTCCTGGTGCTCGGCGATGTAGGCGCGGCCGGCGTCGGTGAGGGTGAAGGTCTTGCGGCCGTCGTTCTCCTCGGCCCGGACCAGCCCCTCGTCGGTGAGCTGCTGGAGCGCCGGGTAGACCGCGCCGGGACTGGGCTTCCAGCCGCCCTGCGACCGCTCGGCGATCTCCTGGATGATCTGGTAGCCGTTGCGCGGCTCCTCCGACAGCAGCGCCAGGATGGCGGCGCGGACGTCACCGCGCTTGGCCTTGCGCCCCCGCCCGAACCCGCGCGGCCCGAACGGGAACCCCGGCCCGAACGGCCCGCCCGGACCGAACCCCGGCCCACCCCCTCCCCACGGACCGCCCCGCCCGCGGTGGCCGCGGTGCCGGTGGTCGTGGGGGCCGCCGCCGGGGGTCTCCCAGGTGGCGGCGAAGCCGCGCAGGTTCGCCTTGAGCGCGGCCTTGAGGTTGCGGATCTCCCGGTGGAACTCGTGTGGATGGGCCCAGGGGCCCCCTGCGGTGTGTGCGTTGGTCATTGGATCTCCTGTCTGATTGGGCGGATTCAAAGCGCGAACGCAGAGTGTTACGCGATGCTTCAAAGATATATCGCGAACATGTCGACAGCAAGCAAAAGGAACAAGTGACTCAAGTCACGAAAAAAGATGGGATGTCCGGGAACAGGTACTGAGACCGCTCCGTTACATTGGGCAGAGACGGGATTGTTCCGCGCTGAGAGGGCTGGGGGGTGCTCTTGGAGCGGAGCGATCCCGTCTTGCGTTTCCCCGGGAAGTCCGGGCTCGCGGCCGCAGACGGGTCTGGCATGGCGCGGTGAAGTTTGTCGGTGCTTTGCCGTACGCTGCCGTGTCGTGATCACGACATGATGGGGCATTCCCATGCGCTGACCGGGGCGATCGTCTGGCTGGGCATCGCGCCCGGCCTGTCCGCGTTACCCGGGGTGCTCGACTTCCAGCCGACCCTGGCCTTCGCCACGGTGATGTCGCCGGCCGAGCTCATCGCGGGGGCGCTGATCTGCGCCGGGGCGGCCATGCTGCCGGACCTCGATCACCCCAGCGCGACCATCGCGCAGACCTTCGGGCCCGCCACCTGGCTGCTGAGCAAGGGGGTCAACTTCATCAGCGGGGGACACCGCAAGGCGACCCACTCGCTGCTGTTCGCGATCCTCATGGGGGTGGGGGCCCACCTTCTCGCGACGCGGTTCACCGTCGGGCAGGACATCCTCGTGGTGCTGTCGATCGGGCTCGCCCTGCGGGCCGTGGGGATCGGGGTGCCGGGGAACAAGATCGCGTCGGCGGTGGTGAACATCGTGCTGACCGCCGGGATCTTCGCCGCCTTCTGGGGGCTGGGGGTGAGCTACGCCTGGCTGGGGTTCGCGATCGGGATCGGGTGTCTGGTCCACGTGGCGGGCGACTGCCTGACCGAGCGGGGGTGCCCGGTGCTCTGGCCGCTCAAGCACAAGTGGCTGCTGCCGTGGGACTGGGGCCTCAAGACCGGGAAGAAGTTCGAGACCAAGATCCTCGCCCCGGCGCTCTCGGTGGCGGTGCTCGCTCTCCTCTTCCTGCGGCTCATGCCCGTGTGAGCGTGCCCGTGTGAGCATGCCCGCGCGAGAATGCGATATCTTGATATCAAGAGATATTCGCCCAAGGTTAGGTGAGCCTGACCGATCAACCCCTCCTGTGCGTACGGGAGGATGGCCGGGCGAGTTGTCAACAGAAACCTTTGGGGAGGCGAGACTTCGTGTCCGCGAACAGCTTCGGCGCCCGTGACACACTGCGCGTGGGTGACGCGTCGTACGAGATCTACCGGCTGGACAGGGTCGAAGGGTCGGCGCGCCTCCCGTACAGCCTGAAGATCCTGCTGGAGAACCTCCTGCGCACCGAAGACGGTGCCAACATCACCGAGGCCCACATCAACGCCCTCGGCCAGTGGGACCCGACGGCCGCGCCGAGCGTGGAGATCCAGTTCACCCCGGCCCGCGTGATCATGCAGGACTTCACCGGCGTCCCCTGCGTGGTCGACCTGGCCACCATGCGCGAGGCCGTGCGCGACCTCGGCGGCGACGCCGACCGGATCAACCCGCTCGCGCCCGCCGAGATGGTCATCGACCACTCGGTGATCGTCGACTTCTTCGGCGGCCCCGACTCCTTCCAGCGCAACGTCGAGAAGGAGTACGAGCGCAACCACGAGCGCTACCAGTTCCTCCGCTGGGGCCAGACCGCCTTCGACGAGTTCAAGGTCGTGCCCCCGGGCACCGGCATCGTCCACCAGGTCAACATCGAGCACCTCGCCCGCGTGGTCATGATCCGCGACGGCAAGGCCTACCCCGACACGTGCGTCGGCACCGACTCCCACACCACGATGGAGAACGGCATCGGCGTGCTGGGCTGGGGCGTCGGCGGCATCGAGGCCGAGGCCGCGATGCTCGGCCAGCCGATCTCGATGCTCATCCCGCGCGTGGTCGGCTTCAAGCTGACCGGCAAGCTCCCGGCCGGGGCGACCGCCACCGACCTGGTGCTCACCATCACCGAGATCCTGCGCAAGCACGGCGTGGTCGGCAAGTTCGTCGAGTTCTACGGCGAGGGCGTCTCCTCGGTGCCGCTGGCCAACCGGGCCACGATCGGCAACATGAGCCCCGAGTTCGGCTCCACCTGCGCGATCTTCCCGATCGACCAGGAGACGATCAACTACCTGACGCTGACCGGCCGCACCGCCGAGCAGATCGCCCTGGTCGAGGCCTACGCCAAGGAGCAGGGCCTCTGGCTCGACCCCCAGGCCGAGCCCGCCTTCTCCGAGTACATCGAGCTCGACCTGTCCACCGTGGTGCCGTCGATCGCCGGGCCCAAGCGCCCGCAGGACCGCATCGCGCTGACCGAGTCGAAGGAGATCTGGCGCCGCGACGTGCGCGCCTACGTCACCGACTTCGACGGCGACGGGGTCGACGAGGCCGTCGAGGAGTCCTTCCCCGCCTCCGACGCGCCCGCCTCCAACGCCCGCGCCGGCGCCCCCCGCCCCCACAAGGCGGTCCCTGTCACCCTGGCCGACGGCACCAGCTTCGAGATCGACCACGGCGTGGTGACCATCGCCGCGATCACCTCGTGCACCAACACGTCCAACCCCTACGTGATGCTCGGCGCGGCCCTGCTCGCCCGCAACGCGGTGGAGAAGGGCCTGACCCGCAAGCCGTGGGTGAAGACCTCGCTGGCCCCCGGCTCCCAGGTCGTGACCGGCTACTTCGAGCGGTCGGGCCTCCAGCCCTACCTCGACAAGATCGGGTTCAACCTGGTCGGCTACGGCTGCACCACCTGCATCGGCAACTCGGGCCCGCTGCCCGAGGAGATCTCGGCCGCGATCCAGGCGGGCGACCTGGCCGTGACGGCCGTGCTGTCGGGCAACCGCAACTTCGAGGGCCGCATCAACCCCGACGTGAAGATGAACTACCTGGCCTCGCCGCCGCTGGTGGTCGCCTACGCGCTCGCGGGCACGATGGACCTCGACCTGAACAACGAGCCGCTCGGCACGGGCTCCGACGGCAAGCCGGTCTACCTCGCCGACATCTGGCCCGAGCCCGAAGAGGTCTCCCGCGTCGTCGCCGACTCGATCGGCCAGGACATGTTCCTGCGCGACTACGCCGACGTCTTCAAGGGCGACGACCACTGGCAGTCGCTGCCGATCCCGACCGGCAACACCTTCGAGTGGGACCCGTCCTCGACCTACGTGCGCAAGGCCCCCTACTTCGAGGGCATGCCCGCCGAGCCCGAGCCGGTCAGCGACATCGCCGGCGCCCGGGTGCTGGCGGTGCTGGGCGACTCGGTCACCACCGACCACATCTCGCCGGCCGGTTCGATCAAGGTCGGCACCCCCGCCGCCGACTACCTCAAGGAGAACGGCGTCGAGGTCCGTGACTTCAACAGCTACGGCTCGCGCCGCGGCAACCACGAGGTCATGATCCGCGGCACCTTCGCCAACATCCGGCTGAAGAACCTGCTGCTCAACGGCGTGGAGGGCGGCTACACCCGCGACTTCACCCAGGACGGCGGCCCGCAGGCCTTCATCTACGACGCCTCGGTCAACTACCAGGCCGCGGGCACCCCGCTGGTGGTCCTGGCGGGCAAGGAATACGGCTCGGGCTCCTCGCGCGACTGGGCCGCCAAGGGCACCGCCCTGCTCGGCGTGCGGGCGGTCATCGCCGAGTCCTACGAGCGCATCCACCGCTCGAACCTGATCGGCATGGGCGTGCTGCCGCTGCAGTTCCCCGAGGGGGAGACCGCCGCGTCGCTCGGCCTGACCGGTGAGGAGACCTTCGAGATCACCGGCGTCGAGGAGCTCAACCAGGGCCACACCCCGGCGACCGTGAGCGTCCGCGCGGGCGACAAGCAGTTCGAGGCCATCGTCCGGATCGACACCCCCGGCGAGGCCGACTACTACCGCCACGGCGGCATCATGCAGTACGTGCTGCGGTCGCTTCTGGCGAAGTAGCCCCTCGGTTCCACGAGAGAGAGCCGCCCCGGTCGAAGGACCGGGGCGGCTTTCGCGTTTCACGGCCGTCTTGGCGGTCAGAGGCCCTGTTCTTGGGCTGACCTTGGTTTTTACCTGGCCTTGGGTGGGCGACCAGCTTCTTTGCGGGTACGTTTCTTCATTGTTACCCCAGACAACAAACGTTACCGTCCTGTGTCTTTCTCCCACGTTGTCTTGGGCTTACGTTGTCTCAAACAACATTCACCCATTAGGTGATGCACACCCCCCAGATAGACCCCCGGCCAGAAAGGACCCACGCATCATGCGCAAGGGGATCCTCAGCATCGGCGCCGCATTCGCGGCCCTTTCCCTCGGTCTCACCGCGTGTGGCGGGGGTGACGAGGGCACGGAAGCCGCCCCGGCGACCACCGGCGCCGCGCCCGCGACGTCCGCCGCCGCCCCCGCTGGCAAGATCGGCGTCATCCTCCCCGACAGCAAGTCCTCCGCCCGGTGGGAGACCGCCGACCGCAAGTACCTCGAAGAGGCGTTCAAGGCCGCCGGCGTGGCCTACGACATCCAGAACGCGCAGGGTGACAAGACCCAGTTCCAGACCATCGCCGACCAGATGATCACCGGCGGCGTGACCGTGCTGGCGATCGTCAACCTCGACTCGGGCACCGGCAAGGCCGTTCTCGACAAGGCGAAGGCCCAGGGCATCGCCACCATCGACTACGACCGCCTCACCCTCGGCGGCAACGCCGACTACTACGTCTCCTTCGACAACACCGCCGTGGGCAAGCTCCAGGGCGAGGGCCTGTCGAAGTGCCTCACCGACGCCAAGGCCGAGAAGCCGATCATCTCCTACCTGAACGGCTCGCCGACCGACAACAACGCCACCCTCTTCAAGGAGGGTTACGACAGCGTCCTCAAGCCGAAGTTCGACTCGGGCGACTACGTCAAGGGCCCGGAGGACTCGGTTCCCGACTGGGACAACGCCCAGGCCGGCACCCTGTTCGAGCAGCAGCTCACCAAGGAGTCGAAGATCGCCGGCGTGCTCGCCGCGAACGACGGCCTCGGCAACGCCGCCATCGCGGTGCTGAAGAAGAACAACCTCAACGGCAAGGTCCCGGTCACCGGCCAGGACGCCACCGCGCAGGGCCTGCAGAACATCCTCGCCGGCGACCAGTGCATGACCGTCTACAAGGCCGTCAAGCAGGAGGCCGACGCCACCGCGCAGCTGGCCATCGCGCTGGCCAAGGGTGAGAAGCCCGCCGCCACCGGCACCGTCAAGGACACCGAGACCAACGCCGACGTCCCGGCCGTGCTGCTGACCCCGGTCGCCATCTACAAGGAGAACGTGAAGGACGTCGTCGCCGACGGCTACGTCACGAAGGAAGAGCTCTGCACGGGCGACTTCGCCGCCCTGTGCACCGAGGCCGGAATCAGCTAGGAAATTCCGCGGGTACGGCCCACGCCCCCTTTCCCCACGACCCGGGGCGTGGGCCGTACCCCTCTCTCTGGAACCAGGAGTAGCCCATCGTGTCCACGGCACCCGTCCTGGAACTGCGCGGAATCGACAAGAGCTTCGGCCCTGTGCAGGTCCTTCACGATGTCGCCTTTTCGGTGTATCCCGGTGAGGTGACCGCTCTTGTCGGCGACAACGGCGCCGGTAAGTCCACCCTCGTCAAATGCATCGGCGGCATCCACCCCTTCGACTCGGGCGAGTACTACTTCGAAGGCAAGCAGGTCCACGTCAGCGGCCCCCGTGACGCGGCGTCGATGGGCGTGGAGATCGTCTATCAGGACCTCGCCCTCTGCGACAACCTCGACATCGTCCAGAACATGTTCCTCGGCCGCGAGCGCAAGCGCGGGCTGGTGCTGGACGAGGACACGATGGAGGAGATGGCGGCCAAGACCCTGCTGGGCCTGTCGGTCCGGACGGTCAAGTCACTCCGCCAGCACGTCTCCAGCCTGTCCGGCGGCCAGCGGCAGACCGTCGCGATCGCCAAGGCCGTGTTGTGGAACAGCAAGGTCGTCATCCTCGACGAGCCCACCGCCGCCCTGGGCGTCGCGCAGACCGCGCAGGTCCTGGAGCTGGTCCGCCGCCTGGCCGACAAGGGCCTGGCCGTCGTGCTCATCTCGCACAACATGAACGACGTCTTCGCGGTCTCCGACCGGATCGCCGCGTTGTACCTCGGCCGCATGGCCGCCCAGGTGAAGACCTCCGACGTCACCCACTCCCAGATCGTGGAGCTCATCACGGCCGGGCGCAGCGGGGAGCTCGGCCTGCAGAACGGCAAGGAAGCGACCGCATGACCACCACAACCGCCCCGGAGGAGAAGGCCGTCGCGCCGTCCGCCGGGCTGAACCAGCAGGTCCGCGACTACGTGGAGCGGGTGCGCGGAGGTGAACTCGGCGCCCTCCCGGCGGTCATCGGGCTCATCGTGCTGTGCACGGTCTTCGCGATCCTCTCGCCGGTCTTCCTGTCGCCGGTGAACTTCGCCAACCTGTTCACCCAGGGCGCGGGCGTCACCGTCATCGCGATGGGCCTGGTGTTCGTCCTGCTGCTGGGCGAGATCGACCTGTCGGCGGGCTTCGCCTCAGGGGTCTGCGCGGCCTTCCTGGGCGTGCTCCTCACCAACGAGGGGTGGCCCTGGTACGCCTCGGTGCTGGCCGCGATGGTGGTCGGCGTCGTGATCGGCCTGATCATCGGCTGGCTGGTGGCCAAGCTCGGCATCCCGTCGTTCGTCGTGACGCTGGCGGCGTTCCTGGCCTTCCAGGGCGTCGTGCTGATCCTGCTCGACGAGGGCACCAACATCTCGATCCGCGACTCGGTCATCCTGGCCATCGCCAACGAGAACATGTACCCGTGGCTCGGCTGGGCGCTCGTGGTCGTCGGCGTGCTCGCCTACGCCGGGCTCCAGCTGCTCAACAACCGCCGCAGGGCGGGCCGCGGCCTGGTCACCGACCCGCTGTCGCTGATCGCCGTCCGCGTCGGCGCCCTCGCCGTCGCGTCGGGCTTCGCGGTGTACGTGCTGAACCTGGAGCGCAGCCGCAACCCCGGCGTCATCTCCCTGACGGGTGTGCCGGTCGTGGTGCCGATCATCCTGGTGCTGCTGCTGGTGTGGACGTTCGTGCTGCGCCGCACCCGTTTCGGCCGGCACATCTACGCCGTCGGCGGCAACGCCGAGGCGGCCCGCCGGGCCGGCATCAACGTCGACCGGATCAAGATCTCCGCGTTCGTCATCTGTTCCTTCATGGCCTCCGTCGGCGGCATCATCGCGGCCTCGCGGGCCAACTCGGTCGACCCGAACACGGGCGGCAGCAACGTGCTGCTGTTCGCGGTCGGCGCGGCCGTCATCGGCGGCACGTCGCTGTTCGGCGGCAAGGGCCGGGCCCTCGACGCGATCCTCGGCGGCGCGGTCGTCGCGGTCGTCATCAACGGCATGGGCCTGATGGGTTACAGCTCCAGCGTGAAGTACGTGGTCACCGGCGCGGTGCTGCTGCTCGCGGCGGGTGTGGACGCCCTGTCCCGTAAGCGGGCGTCGGCTTCCGGCCGCCGATAGGGTGGGCGCGAACGACGACCCCCCGGCACCAGAGGCAGGACGCATGCTGCGCGCAGGTCCCTCTCAGGAGGAGATCCGCAGGCACAACCTCGGCACCCTGCTGCGCCACGTCCACCTCGGCGGTCCGACCTCGCGTGCCGAACTGACCAGCCGGATGGGGCTGAACCGCAGCACCATCATGGCGCTGACGGCCGACCTCACCGCGGCCGGGCTGGTGCGCGAGGAACTGCCCAGGGAGACCGGCCGGGCCGGCCGCCCGTCGCTGGTGGTCCGGCCCGAGTCCTCGCGGGTCTACGTGCTCGCCTTCGACGTGGGCGTCGACCGGTTGGTCGCCGCCCGCGTCGGCTTGGGCGGGGTCATCCTCGACCGGCGCTGGGCGGTGCGCCCGCGCGGCGCGTTCGATCTCGGCGAGTCGGTCGCCACGCTGGCCGGGTTCGCCCGCCAGATGCACCGCAAGACCAGGGCCGACACCGTCTGCGTCGGCGCGGCGGCGGCGTTCTGCGGCGCGGTGCGCAAGTCCGACGGCCTGGTCCGCTTCAGCCCCAACCTGGAGATGGAGGACGGCCCGTTCGGTGAGGAGCTGTCCAAGAAGCTGGCGCTCGGCCTGCCGGTCGCCGTCGGCAACGACGCCAACCTGGGCGCCCTGGCCGAACACACCCGGGGCACCGGCACCGGCTGCCGCGACCTCGTCTACATGCACGGCGACGTCGGCATCGGCGGCGGCATCGTGGTCAACGGCCAGCTCCTCGGCGGCGCGGCCGGCTACGGCGGCGAGGTCGGCCACATGGTGGTCAACCCCGGCGGCCGGGCCTGCGGCTGCGGTTCCCACGGCTGCCTGGAGGCCGAGGTGGGGGAGCGGGCGCTGCTGGAGCACGCCGGCAGCTCCGGCATCCACCGGCTCGCGGCCGGGCGTGGCCGCGACGGCATCCACGCGGTCGTCGAGGCGGCCGACCGCGGCGACATAATCGCTCAGGACGCGCTCCACCGCGTGGGCGACTGGCTCGGCATCGGCGTCGCCAACCTGGTGAACGTCTTCAACCCCGAGGTCGTCATCTTCGGCGGCACGCTGCGCGAGATCTATCTCGGCTCGGCCGCGCAGGTCCGCAGCCGCCTCAACCTGGCCACCCACCCCGCGCTGCGGGAGACCCTGCGGCTGCGCACCTCGGAGCTCGGCGACGACGCGACGCTGGTCGGGGCCGCCGAGCTGGCCTTCACGAAAGTACTCGCCGACCCGCTCGAGGTCCTCGCGCGGATGAGCGGCTGACCGGGCGCAGCACCGCGAAGGCGACCGCGAAGGCCACCGCGAGCAGGCCCGCCGACACCGTGAACGCGAGCTGATATCCGCCGGTCAGCGCGGCGGGCCCGGACGCCCCCTCGCCCAGCAGGTCGTCGGTCCGCCCGGCCGCCAGCGTCGACAGCACCGCCACGCCGAGCGCCATGCCGATCTGCTGCGTGGTGTTGAACAGGCCCGAGGCCAGCCCGGCGTCGTCCTCCCGGGCGTCGGACATGCCGAGGTTCGTCAGGGCGGGCAGCACCAGCCCGCCCCCGGCGATGAGCAGCATCACCGGCAGCAGGTCGGTGACGTAGTCGGCGTCGACCGGCACCCGGGTCAGCCACCCCATCGCGGCGGCCAGCAGCACCAGCCCGGCGAGCAGCACCGCACGGGCCCCGAACCGGTCGTTGAGCCGCGCCGAGACGAACAGCGACACCCCGCCGATGGCCACCGCCGCGGGCAGCATGGCCAGCCCGGTGGCGAGGGCGCCGTACCCGAGGACCCGCTGCATGTAGAGGGCGACCAGGATCTGGAAGGCGAACATCGCCGACAGCGCGAGGATCTGCACCAGGTTGGCGCCCGACACGTTGCGGGACCGGAGGATCCGCAGCGGCATGAGCGGGGTGCGCGCGGTCGCCTGGCGCACGAAGAACCCGGCCAGCAGCAGCAGCGCCACCGCCCCGAGGACGAGGCTCTCCCCGCCGCCGCGCCCTTCGATCCCGACCACGGTGTAGACGCCCAGCATCAGCCCGCCGGTGACCAGCGCCGCCCCGGCGACGTCGGCCCCGGCCGACAGGCCCGCGCCGCGCTCGGCGGGCAGCGCCCTGACCGCCAGCAGGATCGTGGCCAGCCCGATCGGCACGTTGATGAAGAAGATCCAGTGCCAGTCGAGCGCGTCGGTGAGCACCCCGCCGAGGACCTGGCCGATGGAGGCCCCCGCCGCGCCGGTGAAGCTGAACACGCCGATCGCCCTGGCACGTTCGCCCGGTTCGGTGAACAGCGTCACCAGGATGCCGAGCACCACCGAGGAGGCCAGCGCGCTGCCGGCGCCCTGGAGGAACCGGGCGGCGATGAGCAGTCCCGGGCTGCCGGCCAGCCCCGCCAGCAGCGACGCCGCGACGAACACGGCGTTCCCGGCCAGGAACACGCGTTTGCGCCCGATCAGGTCGCCCAGCCGCCCGGACAGCAGCAGCAGCCCGCCGAAGGGGATGAGGTAGGCGTTGACGGTCCAGCTCAGGTCGGCCGGGGAGAAGCCGAGGTCGTGCTGGATGGCGGGCAGCGCCACGGTCACGATGCTGCCGTCGAGGATGGTCATCAGCATGGCGGCGGACAGAACCGCCAACGCGAGCCAACGGGACACGGTCGTCTCCTGTTCGAGGGGGAACAGAAGCGACCGTAGCAGATAGTTTTGTTGTAGACGATCCTCAACGGACCTAATTGACGCGCTGGCGGGCCCGCCGGGCGTTCTGCGGGGCTTCGACGGGGGTGGCCAGAAGGCCTTCGGTCAGGCGGGTGAGCAGGCGCACGAGCGTCCGCGCGTCGTCGCCGGGGAGCGCTTCGAGCACCTCGCGGTGGACGCGGTCGGCGATCCGCATGCTGTCGCGGGCGGCCTCGGCGCCCTTCTCGGTCACCGCGATGATGCGCGCCCGGCGGTCGGTGCTCGACGGCCGGCGCTCGGCCAGGCCGGCCTGCTCCAGGGCGTCGACCGTGACCACCATCGTGGTCTTGTCCATGTCGCCGATCTCGGCGAGCTGGGCCTGGGTGCGCTCCTCCTCGACGGCGTGGACGAGCACGCAGTGCATCCGGGCGGTCAGCCCGATCTCGGCCAGCGCCGCCGCCATCCGGGTCCGCAGCACATGGCTGGTGTGGTCGAGCAGGAACGACAGGTCCGGTTCGGTACGGGAGGGCGCCATCGCATCAGGATAGTCAGCCGCTCCCGTACCGGATCGTCTGTTACGGGAGGACTAGGCCACGCGGGCGTTGGAGGCGGTCCAGGTGTTGCAGGCCTGGAAGGACTGCGAGTCGAAGCCGCGCTCCAGCCAGAAGGCCTGGTTGCGGCCCTTGCCGTGGACGGTGTCTGAGGCGTGCTTGGCGGCCCAGTCGACGACCTGGTCCCACTCCTCGAACACGACCGGCAGGCTCTCCTGCACCGCGCCGAGGAAGACTCCGGCCATGCACTCGGCCTGCTGCTCGACCCGGTGGCTCAGGTAGTCGCGGGCCGTCTTGGTGCGCGCCTGCGCGTACAGCCGGTTGAAGCTCGGGACGATCCCGGCCCGCTGCTGCGCGTGGTGGCCGATCTCGTGGGCCATGGTCTTGGCCAGCGTCAGGCCCCACGGGTCGCGGATCTGGGACTTCGGCAGGAACTGGTAGATGGTCTGCGACGAGGGGCAGTAGTGCGCGGTGTAGGTGTTGGTGAGCTTGCCGCACGGCGTCCTGGTGCCGCTGGCGCGGATCACGATCTTCGGCACCCGGTAGCTGAGGCCGGCCACCCGGAACTGCCGGGCGTACATGGCGTTGACGCAGCGCGCGACCTGGAGCAGGTACGCCTTCAGGGAGTTCGCGCTGCCCTTGCGTGGCGTGCCCGGCGAGCAGGTGAAGGAGTCGACGGCGCCCGACCGGTAGAGCCGGTTCTTCGTCAGCACGGTGGGGAACCCGCGCCGCGCGGCGGCGGGCGCGGCCAACGGGGCCGGTGCGGCCTGCGTCGACGGGGCGGCGGCCAGGGGCGGGGGAGAGGGTGCGGCCTGAGCGGCGGAGCCCGTCACGAAGAGGACGGAGAGCGCGCCGGAGGCCAGTGCGATCAGGGGAATTCGCATGGTCTGCAGACCATATTGCAGGTCTTATTGGCGAGTAAAGTCGGGTAAATACGGATATTTACGGCGGTCACCCCCCGGGGATGACCGCCTCACCGCAGGTCAGGCCACCTGTGAGGCCGGGGCCTTGTAGGTGTTGCAGGCGCTCGGCGAACCGGCCTTGAAGCCCCTGTCCGTCCAGGCCGCCCGGCTCTTGCCGGTGCCGTGCACGGGGTCGCCCATGTCCTCCTTGATGTAGGTCAGCAACTCCTTCCAGTCGTAGGAGTCGCGCCCGGTGGAGGTCCAGATGCTGCGCAGGAACGCCCCCGACAGGCAGTCGGCCTGGAGTTCGAGGCGGGCGTCCCAGCGGTAGGCCTTCTGGGTGTCCTTGGGGGCCAGCTTGTCGTGGGCCTTGACGATCCCCGCACGGTGCTGGACGTGGTGGCCGTACTCGTGGGCCAGCACGTAGAAGAGGAAGGGCGTGCCCTCGTACTCGAGCATCCAGCCGTCGACCATGACCACGATGCCCTGGGTGTCCTGGCAGTAGGCGCCGCCCCAGAAGCCGTCCATCTTGCCGCAGGCGCGGGTCTTGACCGAGGACTTGTTGATGAACTCCATGCTCGGCGTGCGGAACGGGAGCTTGGCCTTCTTGAAGTAGGAGGTCCACGTGGCGTCGAGGCACTCAGCGCCCTCGCGGAGGTAGTTCTCCGCGGTGAGGTAGTCGGGGATCTCCTCGGCATATTCGGGACACGACCGGACCGGCAGCTTGCCGGTCGTGTAGATCGGGTTCTTCGTCAGAGCGGACAGGCCGGTCGGAACAGGCCGTGCGTGGACCGTTCCGGGCGCCAGGAGAGGCGCGAGCATGCCCGCGACCAGTAAGGAAATGATTTTTCGCACGAATCCAGGAGAGTACGGGACAAGTCAACCACCCGTAAAGGGATTCTCCAGGCCTTGAAAGCGGAAGCCGGGCACAGTCGAACTACACTCCTACTGTTCGACGGCGAACGGGAAAGGAATCGCAGTGGGCCTTCTGGAGTCCCTGAGCGGACCGACCGACCTCAAAGCACTCGACGCGAGCGAGCTGCCCCGGCTCGCCGAGGAGATCCGTGACCTGCTGGTCCGCTCCGTCGCGAATTCGAAGGCGGGCGGCCACCTCGGTCCCAACCTGGGAGTGGTCGAGCTGACCATCGCCCTCCACCGGGTCTTCGACTCGCCCCACGACCGGATCGTCTGGGACACCGGCCACCAGTCCTATGTCCACAAGATGCTGACCGGCCGCGCCGACCAGTTCGACGGCCTGCGCCAGGAGGGCGGCCTGTCGGGCTACCCGAGCCGCGCCGAGTCGGTCCACGACATCGTGGAGAACTCCCACGCCTCCACCGCCCTGTCCTGGGGCGACGGCATCGCCAAGGCGTTCCGCCTGACCGGCAGCGACCGCACGGTCGTCGCGGTGATCGGCGACGGCGCCCTCACCGGGGGCATGGCCTGGGAGGCCCTCAACAACATCGCGCTGACCAAGGACCTGCCGCTGGTCATCGTGGTCAACGACAACGGCCGCTCCTACTCCCCGACGATCGGCGGCCTGGCCACCCACCTGTCCAAGCTCCGGGTCACCCAGAGCTACGAGCAGGTCCTGGAGTTCGTCAAGGACAAGTTCGGCAACGTGCCGGTCCTCTACGACACCCTCCACGGCATCAAGAAGGGCCTCAAGGACGTCCTGGCCCCCCAGGTCATGTTCGAGGACCTCGGCATCAAATACGTCGGCCCGATCGACGGCCACGACGAGCCCGCCATGGAGGCCGCGCTCCGCAAGGCCAAGGCCTACGGCGGCCCGGTCATCGTCCACGTCGTGACGAAGAAGGGCCAGGGCTACGAACCGGCCGAGAACCACGACGAAGACTGCTTCCACGCGCCCCAGCCCTTCGACATCGTCACCGGCGAGGAGCGCCCCAAGCAGCTCGGCTGGACCAACGTGTTCAGCGACGAGATGGTCCGCGTCGGCGCCGAGCGCCCCGACGTGGTCGCCATCACCGCCGCGATGCTCCACCCGACCGGCCTGGCCGACTTCGCCGCCCTCTACCCCGACCGCATCTTCGACGTCGGCATCGCCGAGCAACACGCCCTGACCAGCGCGGCGGGCCTGTGCGTCGGCGGCCTGAAGCCGGTGGTCGCGGTCTACGCGACGTTCCTCAACCGCGCCTTCGACCAGCTGCTGATGGACGTCGCGCTCCACCGCCTCCCGGTGACCGTGGTTCTCGACCGGGCCGGGGTGACCGGCGACGACGGCGCGAGCCACAACGGCATGTGGGACCTGTCGATCCTCCAGGTCGTGCCCGGCCTCCAGGTCGCGGTGCCGCGCGACGCGGTGCGGCTGCGCGAGCTGTTCGGCGAGGCCCTCGACGTCACCGACGGCCCGACGGTGGTGCGTTTCCCCAAGGGCGGCCTGGTCAAGGAGGTCGAGGCGATCGGTGAGATCGGCTCGATGGAGCTGCTCCACGAGGGCGAGGGCGAGCCCGACGTGCTGATCGTCGCGGTCGGCCCGATGGCCGAGATGTGCCTCGACGCCGCCGGGCTGCTGGCCGCCCAGGGCGTCTCCGCCACGGTGGTCGACCCGCGCTGGGTCAAGCCGCTCGACGAGTCGCTGACCCTGCTGGCGTCGGCCCACAAGCTGGTCGCGGTCGTCGAGGACAACGGCCGCGTCGGCGCGGTCGGCGACGCCGTCTCGCGGCTGCTGCGCGACCACGACATCGACGTGCCGGTGCGCAACTTCGGCCTGGCGCAGGAGTTCCTCGACCACGCCAAGCGCCCGAAGATCATGGCCGACGCGGGGCTCACCGCGATCGACCTGGCGGGCGAGCTGTCCGACGCCCTGCGCCGCCGGGCCGCCGTCGACTTCTAACGGCGGTTGACGACCTTCTTCATCACGAAGCCGATCGTGGCCGCGACCACCGCGACGCCGGCCGCGATCGGCATGATCAGCCCCTCGTTCTGGCGGGCCGCCTCACCGGCGAGCGCGCCGATCGTCACGTAGCCGACGACCCAGATCGCGCCGCCGAGCATGGCCCAGAAGCCGAACCGGCGGCGCGGCATGCCGAGGATCCCGGCCAGAACGGGGGTCAGGGCGTTCAGGCCAGGGACGAAATAGGTCAGCGAGATCAGCCAGCCGCTGCCCTGGAGCACCTCCTCGGCCTGTTTCCACTTCGGCTCGCCGACCCAGCGGCCCACCCTGCTCGCGCGGACGCGGGGGCCGAAGTGGCTGCCGATCCAGTGGCCGGAGAACGCGCTGATCGCGACCCCGCCCAGCCCGCCCGCGACGACCAGCGGGCCCTCCGCGACGCTGTCGACCGTCGTCCCGGCGATGATCAGGGACAGGTCTCCCGGGACGATCACGCCGACGAGCAGCAGGCCTTCCAGGGCGACGTACAGGAGGATGACGAGGGCGACGAGAACGGGGCTCTGGGTGGTCAGCCATTCGAGGATCTGGTCCACGGCGTCGAACATCCCGTCCTTCTGCCCAGCGGCTATCCGGTCACGCCCTGGACGACCAGCCAGACCCCGGCGGCGGCCAGCAGCAGGCCGCTCGCCGCCAGGGTCGTCCGGTAGGCGCGCGGGCTGAGGCGGTGCCGTCCGGCGGAGACGAGCGCGGCCAGGACCACCTTCGCGCCGACGAGCAGCAGATAGAAGCCGATCATGAACGCGGCGGCGCGGCCGGGACCCGACTCCCAGGCGGCCACGACCAGCGGGCCGCCCACGGTGATCCAGAACAGCCACGGGTGGGGGTTCAGCAGGTTGACCAGCACGCCCCTGCCGACCTGCGACGGCACCTTCTCGCCGGGCGTCGGCGGGGTGGCCGTGCGGGCCGCCAGGAAGGCCTCGGCGCCGAGGTAGACCACGTACAGGCCCCCGGCCACGGACAGACCCCGCAGCAGAGGGGACGGGAGCGCGCCCGCGAGCACGATCGACAGCACCACGACGGGCAGGTCCGACAGCAGCGGGACGCACGCCATGCGCAGCCCGGCCGGGAAACCCCCGCGGAGACTCGCGGTGATGACCAGGCCGAGCAGCGCGCCCGGCGCGACCCCGGCGCCGAGGCCGAGGCCGATTCCGAGCAGCAGTTCCCGCACATCACGGGAGCCTAGGGGAGGAACCGGGCTCCGTTGACCGCCTCCGAGATGCCCGTCCGGTCGAGGTAGGGCGTGATGCCGCCCAGGTGGAACGGCCAGCCCGCGCCGAGGATCAGGCACAGGTCGATGTCCTGCGGCGCGGAGACGACGCCCTCGTCGAGCATGATGCGGATCTCCTCGGCCAGCCCGCGCAGCGCCCGCTCGCGCACCTGCCGCGCGTTCGACACCTCGCCCGGCCCCGGGTGGAGCATGTCGCCGCCGGTGGAGACCATCGTGGCCAGGGCCGCCGAGACCGGGAACCGGTCGGGGTAGGCGGTGTTCATCGTCTCGGCGACGTGCAGCGCGACCGCCGGTCCGACCAGTTGCAGCAGCGTGAACGGGGTCATCGGCAGGCCGAGTTCATCGAGCGCGTGGTCGGCCACGTCGGCGGCGGTGCCGGTGTCGACCGCGGCCAGCACCTCTCCCATGAACCGGGTGAGCAGCCGGTTCACCACGAACGCGGGCGCGTCCTTGACCAGCACGGCCGACTTGCGCAGCGTCTTGGCCACGGTGAACGCGGTCGCGACGGTCGCGTCGTCGGTCTGGTCGCCGCGCACGATCTCCAGCAGCGGCATGACCGCGACCGGGTTGAAGAAGTGGAACCCGACGACCCGCTCGGGGTGGCGGAGCTGGGAGGCCATCTCGGTGACCGACAGGGACGAGGTGTTGGTCGCCAGCACGCAGGTGTCGGAGACGACCTCCTCGACCTCGGCGAACACCGTCTGCTTCACCTTCAGGTCCTCGAACACCGCCTCGATGACGAAGTCGGCGTCGGCGAACGCCTCCTTGGTCAGCGACCCGGTGACCAGCTTCTTCAGCCGGGTGGCCTGGTCGGCGGTGATCCGCCCCTTGGCCTGGAGCTTGTCGACCTCCTGGTGCACGTAGCCGACGCCCTTGTCGACGCGCTCCTGGTCGAGGTCGGTCAGCACGACCGGCACCTGCAGCCGCCGCGCGAACAGCAGCGCGAACTGCGAGGCCATCAGCCCCGCGCCGACCACGCCGATCTTGGTGACCGCCCGGCCCGGCACCTGCGGCACCCCGGCGGGCTTCTTGGCCCGCCGCTGGGTCAGGTCGAAGGCGTAGAGGCCGGCCCGCAGCTCGTCGCTCATGATGAGATCGGCCAGCGCGTCGTCCTCGGCCGCGAAACCGGTGTCGCGGTCGCTCGTGCGGGCCTTCCCGATGAGCTCCAGAGCCCGGTACGGAGCCGGCGCGGCCCCCCGCAGCTTGAGGTCCACCAGGCCGCGGGCCTGCTCGATCACGGGCGTCCAGTCGGCCGCCTCGTGGTCGGCCCGGTCGACCACGACGTCGCCGTTGACCACCCTGGCGGCCCAGCGCAGCGACTCCTCCAGGAAGTCGGCCGGCTCGAACATCGCGTCGGCGAGGCCGAGCCCGTAGGCCTCCGGCCCCTTGATCATGCGGTTCTGCGACAGCGGGTTCTCGACGATCAGCCTGACCGCCTTCTCCGGCCCGATCAGCCGGGGCGTCAGGTAGGTCCCGCCCCAGCCCGGCACCAGCCCGAGGAAGCACTCGGGGAAGGCGACCGCCGGGACGCCGGAGGAGATCGTCCGGTACGCGCAGTGGAGCGCCAGCTCCAGCCCGCCGCCCATCGCGGCGCCGTTCACGAACGCGAACGACGGGACGCCCAGCTCGCCGAGCCGCCGGAACACGCTGTGGCCGAGCTGCCCCACCAGGTGGGCCTGCTCCCGGGACGAGATGGAGCCCGCCTCCTTGAGGTCGGCCCCCACCGCGAAGATGAACGGCTTGCCGGTGACCCCGACGGCGGTCAGGTCGGTGCGCTCGGCGATCGCGTCGAGCGCGTTCTTCAGCTCGTTGAGGCCGCCCTCGCCGAAGGTGTTCGGCTTGGTGTGGTCCTCGCCGTTGTCGAGGGTGATCAGCGCCATCGTGCCCGCGCCGTAGGGGAGTTCCACGTCACGGACCAGGGCGTGGGTGACGAGTTCGCTCATGCGCCGTTCTCCTTGGTGAGGTTCTCCCATACGACGGTGCCGCCCATGCCCAGGCCGACGCACATGGTGGTGATGCCGTAGCGGACGCCGGGGCGCTCGGCCAGGCCCCGCGACAGCTGCGTCATCAGCCGCACGCCGCTGGAGGCGAGCGGGTGGCCGTAGGCGATGGCGCCGCCGTAGGGGTTGACCCGGGCGTCGTCGTCGGCGATGCCGAAGTGCTCCAGGAAGGCCAGCACCTGCACGGCGAAGGCCTCGTTGATCTCGATCAGGCCGATGTCCCCGATGGTCAGCCCGGCCAGCCGCAGGGCCCGCTCGGTCGAGGGGATCGGCCCGACGCCCATCAGCTCGGGGTCGACCCCGGCGAAGGCGTAGGAGACCAGCCGCATCCGGGGGGTCAGCCCCAGCTCGGCCGCCACGTCTTCGGCGGCGAGGACGCAGCCGGTCGCGCCGTCGTTGATGCCGGAGGCGTTGCCCGCCGTCACGTTGCCGTGGGGCCGGAAGGGCGTCTTCAGCGTGGCCAGCCCGTCCATGGAGGTGCCGGGCCGCATGGCCTCGTCGGCCGTCGCCAGCCCCCAGCCCTCGGCGGCCTTGCGGGTGGCCATCGGCACCAGGTCGGGCTGGATCACCCCGTCGGCGTAGGCCTTGGCGGCCCGCTCCTGCGACAGCACGGCGTAGGCGTCGGCCCGCTGCTTGGTGATCGTCGGGTAGCGGTCGTGCAGGTTCTCCGCCGTCATGCCCATGACCAGGGCGGAGGCGTCGACCAGCCCCTCGGACAGGAACCGGGGGTTGGGGTCGACCCCCTCGCCCATCGGGTGGCGGCCCATGTGCTCGACGCCGCCCGCGATGGCGACGTCGTAGGCCCCGAAGGAGATCCCGCCCGCGACGGTCGTCACGGCCGTCATCGCCCCCGCGCACATGCGGTCGACGGCGTAACCGGGAACGGTCTTGGGCAGCCCGGCCAGGATCGAGGCCGACCGGCCGATGGTGAGACCCTGGTCGCCGATCTGGGTGGTGGCCGCGATGGCGACCTCGTCGACCCGCTCGGGCGGCAGCGACGGATTGCGGCGCAGCAGTTCGCGAATGACGCGGACGACCAGATCGTCCGCCCTGGTCTCGGCGTAGAGGCCCTTGGGCCCCGACTTGCCGAACGGCGTGCGAACGCCGTCGACGAAGACGACTTCACGTGACGCGGGCACGGTATCTCCCTATGTGCGTGGGCTGACACCCCAATGCTACTCGTGAGTAACTAGCCGGTGGTGCGGCATACTGGGAAATCGCTTTCCGGAAGGGTGTCAGCTCGTGGTCACGCTGGAAGACGTCGCACGCCATGCCGGGGTGTCCCTCGCGACCGCCTCGCGGGTGCTCAACGGCAGCGCCCGGCAGGTCGGGGCGGGGCTCCGGGAGAGGGTGGAGCAGGCGGCGGCCGAACTGGGCTACCGCACCAACGTGGCGGCGCAGACGCTCGCCCGTGGGGCGGGGAACGTGATCGGGCTGGTCGTCCACGACCTGGTCGACCCCTATTTCGCGGCCATCGCCGACGGGGCGGTGCGGGCGGCGGAGGCACACGGGATGGTGGTCATGGTGGGGACGACCCACCGCGATCCCGTGAAGGAGATCGCCTACGTGTCCTCGCTCGGGGCGCAGCGGGCGCGGGCGGTGATCCTCGCCGGGTCGCGGGTGGACGACCCCTCCGCCGCCGCGCTGCGGACCGAGCTGGAGCGCTACCGGGCCGGGGGCGGCCGGGTCGCGGTCATCGGCCAGGATCTTCTCGGTACGGACACCGTCGCCGTGGCCAACCGCTCGGGCGCCGCCGCGCTGGCCGAGGCGCTGAAGGCGATGGGGCACCGGGAGTTCGCGATCCTCGCCGGGCCGCCCCGGCTGATCACCGCGGCCGACCGCTGCGAAGGGTTCGCGGCGGCGCTCCCCGGTCTCTCCCCGCAGATCATCCACGGCCCCTTCGACCGCGACGGCGGCTACGCCGCAGCGGCGTCCATCAACCCTGGCGTGACCTGCGTGTTCGCGGTCAACGACGTGATGGCGGTGGGCGCGCTCGCGGCGTTCCGCGACCGGGGCCTGCGGGTGCCCGACGACCTCTCCCTCGCGGGCTTCGACGACATCGCGACCCTGCGCGACCTGGTCCCGGCCCTGACGACCGTGCGGCTGCCGCTGGCCGAGATCGGGGCGCGCGCGGTGGAACTGGCCCTCTCCGGGGACGCCGGCCCGTCGGTGGTGCACGTCGAGGGCGAGGTCGTGATCAGAGAGAGCGTGCGGGCGCGATGAGATTCGCGATCAGCACCCTCGGGCTGCCGGGGGCGTCGCTGTCCGAGGCGGTCGAGGTGGCCGTGCGCCATCACGTCGACGGGCTCGAACTGCGGCTGCACGAGGACATGCCGCTGGACCGCGACCCCAGGGAGGCCGGTCTGGAGGTGGTCGCCGTCTGCGGATACGTCAGGATCGCCGAACCCGGGCCCGACGACGCCGTGGTCGCCGCCCTGCGGGAGCAGCTCGCGCTCGCCGACCGGTTCGGGGCGCTCGGGGTCCGGGTGTTCCCCGGCGGGCGGGACGTCGAGGCCGCGCTGCGGCGGCTGGAGGCGGTCGCGGGGGAGACGCGGGCCCGCGTGCTGGTCGAGACCCACGACCACATGCCGACCGGGGCCGCCGTGGGGGCGCTCCTCGACCGGTTCGCCAGGCCCGACGCCGCCGGGGCGATCTGGGACGTCCTCCATCCCTGGCGGAACGGCGAAGACCCGGCCGCCACCTTCGAGGCGCTCCGGGGGCATCTCGCGTACGTCCAGATCAAGGACGCCGCCGGCACCACGCCCCGGCCGATGGGGCTGGGGGAGGTGCCGCTGGACGTCGTCGCCGGCCTGCTGCGCGGCTATCCGGGATGGGTTTCCCTGGAGTGGGAGAAGGCCTGGCATCCCGATGTCGAGCCGCTGGAGGAGGTCATCCCGGGAGCCCGGGAGTGGGTTCGATCCATCGCGCGTAGCGGCTGACCATCTCCGCCATGACCTCGTCGGGGTCCCTCGCCCAGACGTCGGCGTTGAAGATCTCGACCTCGATGTCGCCGTCGTACCCGGCCTTGCGGACCGCCTCGGTCAGCGGGCCGAAGTCGATCACGCCGTCGCCCATCATGCCCCGGCCCAGCAGGACGTCGGCCGGGAGCGGGACCAGGAAGTCGCAGACCTGGTAGCTGAAGATCTTGGCGCGGGCGATCTCGGCGAGGACCTCCGGGTCCCACCACACGTGGAAGGTGTCGACGACCACCCCGACGTTGCCGAAGGGCTCGGCCAGGTCGTTGGCCTGCTTCAGGGTGCTGAGGACGGCCCGGTCGGCGCAGTAGACGGGGTGGAGGGGTTCGAGCGCCAGACGTACCCCGGCCTCGGCGGCGTAGGGGGCGAGGACCTGGAGGGACTCCGCGACCCTGGCCCGCGCGGCGGGGAGGTCCCTGGAGATCTCCCCCAGGGGTTCGCCGGGGACCACGCCCGGGAGGCCGCCGACGACCATGACCAGGCAGGAGGCGTTCAGCGCCGCCGCCTCGTCGATGGCGCGGCGGTTGTCGTCGAGGGCGTCGCCGCCGGTCAGGAAGCCGCCCCGGCAGAGGGAGGAGACGCGCAGGCCCGCGTCGCGAACGAGCCTCACCGACTCGGCCAGGCCCTGCTCGGCGACGTTCTGCCGCCACAGGCCGATGGCCTCGACGCCGTGCCGGGCGCAGCCGTCCACGGCCTCGCGGACGGTCCAGCGCCTGGTGGTCCACTGGTTCAGGGACAGCGTCACCGGCCGTACACCGCCTTCAGCGACCGCAGGCGGGCGGCGGCGAGGTCGGGGTCGGCGATCAGGCCGGCGCGCTCGGCCAGGCGGTGGACCTCGATCAGGTGGGGGAGCGACCGGGCCGCCTGGGCGCCGTTGATCATGACGAAGGCGTCCTGGTGGCCGTTGAGCCAGGCCAGGAAGACCAGGCCGGTCTTGTAGTGGAAGGTGGGGGCCTCGAAGATCTTCCTGGACAGGTCGACGGTCGGGGCCATGATGCGGTCGTACGCCGCCAGGTCGCCGTCGTCGAGGGCGGTGAGCGCGGCCGAGGCGGCGGGGGCGATGGCGTCGAAGATGCCGAGCAGCGCGTGGGAGCCCGACTTGATCAGCGACGGATAGTTGAAGTCGTCGCCGGTGTAGAGACGCACCCCCTCGGGGAGCGCGGCCCGCAGGGCGATCTCGTGGTCCTCGTCGAGGAGCGAGACCTTCACGCCCTCGATCCTGCCGGCGTTCTCCCTGACCAGGGTCAGGAACTCGGCGGTCGCCTTCTCGATGTCGGCGGAACCCCAGTAGCCCGCCAGGTTCGGGTCGAACATCTCGCCGAGCCAGTGGAGGATCGCCGGGCGGTCGACCTCGGCCAGCAGGCGGCCGTAGACCGTGTGGTAGTCCTCCGGGTGCCGCGCGAGCGCCGCGAGCTGGCGGGACGCCATGATGATCACCCCGGCGCCGGCCTCCTGGACGGTGGCGATCTGCTCCAGGTAGGCGTCGAGGACGCCGGCCAGGTCGTGGGGGCCGGTCAGCTGGTCGGTCCCGGCGCCGCACGCCACCAGGCCGGGGGCCTCGGCCGCGCTCAGCCTGATCAGCTCACGGGTCGCGGCCCAGTCGAGACCGGCGTTGCGCTGGGCGGTGTCCATGGCGTCGGCGACGCGGAACCCGTGGGACCACAGGTGGCGGCGGAACCGCAGCGTGGCCTCCCAGTCGACCGCGGCCGGTCTGCCGGGGGTGTTGTCGGCGAGGGGGTCGGCCACGACGTGCGCGGCGGCGTACACGACCCGGCTCTTGAAGCTCTTCACGAGGTCACCGCGACCCTGCGGCCCTCGGCCGCCGAGCGCAGGCCGAGCTCGGCGAGCAGGACCCCGCGCGCGCCCGAGCGCAGGGTGTAGGGGAACGGCTCGTCGTCGGCCACGTGGCGGACGAACCGCTCCCACTGGACCTTGAAGCCGTTGTCGAACTCGGTGTTGTCGGGGACCTCCTGCCAGCCGTCGCGGAAGTCGGCCGTGGCGGGCAGGTCGGGGTTCCAGACCGGCTTGGGAGTGGCGCTCCGGTGCTGTACGCGGCAGTTGCGCAGCCCGGCGACCGCGCTGCCGTGGGTGCCGTCGACCTGGAACTCCACCAGCTCGTCGCGGTTCACCCGGACCGCCCACGACGAGTTGATCTGCGCGACCGCGCCGCCGCCGAGTTCGAAGATCGCGTACGCGGCGTCGTCGGCGGTCGCCTTGTAGGCCTGGCCGCGCTCGTCCCAGCGCTCCGGGATGTGGGTCGTGACGTGGGCGTACACGGAGTTCACCGGGCCGAACAGGTTCTCCAGCACATAGGCCCAGTGGGGGAACATGTCGAGCGTGATCCCGCCGCCGTCGTCGGCGCGGTAGTTCCACGACGGGCGCTGGGCGGCCTGCCAGTCGCCCTCGAACACCCAGTAGCCGAACTCGCCGCGGACGGACAGGATCCGCCCGAAGAAACCGCCGTCGATCAGCCGCTTCAGCTTCAGCAGGCCCGGCAGGAACAGTTTGTCCTGGACGACGCCGTTCTTGACCCCCGCCGTCTCGGCCTCCCGCGCCAGGTCGAGGGCCTCGGCGGAGGTCTCGGCGGTCGGCTTCTCGCAGTAGACGTGCTTGCCCGCCGCGATGGCCTTCCGGGTCGCGGCGACCCGCGCCTGGGTGATCTGGGCGTCGAAGTAGATCGTGTTGGCCGCGTCGGACAGGGCCGTGTCGAGGTCGGTGGTCCAGTCGGCGATGTCGTGCCGCGCCGCGAGGTCCTGGAGCTTGGCCTCGCTGCGGCCGACCAGGACCGGCCGCAGCCGCACCCGCCTCCCGTCGGCGAGGGTCACCCCGCCCCCGGCGTTGATCGCCAGCACCGACCGCACCAGATGCTGCCGGTATCCCATCCGCCCGGTGACCCCGTTCATCACCACGCCGAGCTCGGTCATGTGTTGCTCCTCGTGACTGGAAAGCGCTTTCCGCACGGTACCTGATTAACTAGGCAAACGACCAGCCAAAAGGGAGTACGTGTTGAGTCAGTGGTGGCGTGACGCAGTCGTTTACCAGGTCTACCCGCGCAGCTTCGCCGACGGCGACGGCGACGGCACCGGCGACTTCGCCGGGGCGCTCGCCCGGCTGCCCTATCTGGCCGACCTCGGCGTCGAGGCCGTCTGGTTCTCGCCCTTCTACCCCTCGCCCCTGGCCGACGGCGGCTACGACGTGGCCGACTACTGCGACGTCGACCCCCGCTTCGGCACCCTGGCCGACTTCGACGCCTTCGTCGCGGCGGCGGCCGAGCGCGGCATCCGGGTGATCGTCGACATCGTGCCCAACCACTGCTCCTCGGCCCACCCCGCCTTCCAGGCCGCCCTGGAGGCCGGCCGGGGCAGCCCCGAGCGCGACCTGTTCATGTTCCGCGACAAGCCCAACAACTGGCAGTCGATCTTCGGCGGCCCGGCCTGGACGCAGGTCGAGGACGGCCAGTGGTACCTGCACCTGTTCGACTCCTCCCAGCCCGACTTCAACTGGCAGAACCCGGCCGTCCCGGCGATGTTCGAGAAGGTCATCCGGTTCTGGCTCGACCGGGGCGTGGCCGGGCTGCGGGTCGACGTGGCCCACGGCCTGTTCAAGGACCCCTCGCTGCCCGACGTGGCCGACCCGGCCCCGTCCGACCGGCCCTCGCCGTGGTTCCACCGGCCCGAGCTCATCGGCCACTACGCCTCGTGGCGGGCCATCCTCGACTCCTACCCGCCCGACGTCTTCCCCGGCGAGCGCACGGCGGTGGGCGAGTTCTGGGGCACCGAGATCACCCACCTGGAGCCCTACTTCCGCCCCGGCGGCATGCCGCAGGCCTTCAACTTCTTCCTGTTCCAGACCGCCTGGGACGCCGCGGCCCTCAAGCACACCATCACGACCTCGATCGGCCTGGCCGCCGAGTCCGACGTCGTCGCCCCCTGGGTGATCAGCAACCACGACGTGGTGCGCCCCGTCACCCGCTACGGCGGCGGCCCGCTGGCCACCCGCGACCTCGACGTCGACCTGGACCTGGGCACCCGCCGGGCCCGCGCGGCGGCGCTGCTGCTGCTCGCCCTCCCCGGCTCGGCCTACGTCTACCAGGGCGAGGAGCTCGGCCTCCCCGAGGTCATCGACATCGCCGACAACTTCCGCGACGACCCCGTCTTCCACCGCACCGCCGGCGCCCGCCTCGGCCGCGACGGCTGCCGCGTCCCCATCCCCTGGTCCGGTACGGCCAAGCCCTACGGCTTCACCGAAGGGGAGTCGACCTGGCTGCCCCAGCCGACCACCTGGGCCCCGCTCACCGTGGAGGCCCAGCGGTCCGACCCCGGCTCGACCTTGAACCTCTACAAGCGCGCCATCGCCGCCCGCCCGCGCGGGGGCGCGTTCACCTGGCTCGACCAAGGCGACGAGGTGATCGCCTTCAGCCGGGGCGACGGGTTCACCTGCGTGGTCAACCTGGGCGCGGCGACGGTCCCGCTGACCGGCGAGGTCGTCCTGTCGAGCGGCCCGCTGGACGGCGGCCTGCCCCAGGACACGGCGGTGTGGCTCCGCTCATAGCCCGCTCGACGGTGTCCCGCTGCTGGGGCCGTGCCTTCGAACGCTGCGCTCGCCTCCGGAGTTGTCTCCAGGGGCGAGCGTTTCCATATGGCCAGAATTCCAGTGACTGTCGATATGGGCAAAGTCGCGGCCATGGGGTTGTGGCCCCCAGGGAGGCTTGACCTCGGGTGGTGTGAAAAACACTCTTACAGAAGGTGCGATTACAGGCGAAGGGTATTTCGGTGACCTTGAAGATAATGCGCGTCCTAGCTTTATTGCTTGTGGTGCCGTTTATTGCCGCATGCCCGAATCAAGTCAACCCGGCCACGCCTGATGTCACGCCGCCCACGCTCGGGCTCGACGCGCACAACATCCCGGTGCAGCCTGGGGCCCCGTCGCAGTCCAGTCCGGAAACGATCACTCCAGACTGCTGTGACCTCGACAGAATCGTGAAGCCTGGCACTATCACTCTGATAGCCGGGGCGGTCGACAAGGAAAGTGGACTGCGCTCTGTGTCTATATGGGTGGTGAACTCATCGGCGACATGCGTCGATGCCAATGGGATAGCGACCAAGTCTGGCCCTGGGCTGGTTGGCGGTCCGGCGGCGCGGAACCCTTCGACCACTGCACCGTCACCCGTCGCTTCCACCGCTCCCGACCAGCTCATCGTTTCCTATAACGTTGTTATCGCAGCGCGTCCGGCGGGGTGCGTGCAATATTTCTCTAATAGGGACGTGTACGCGGAGGCGGAGAATTCGGCCGGGAAGAAAGTACAGACGAAGCGATTCGGTTTTAGCTTGAAGGTTACCTGAACCGGGCCTCGGAATATCGCAACGAAAGGGAGGCTTCAGGTGTCTCTGTAGTGAAGTCTTTCAGAGGTCGGCAAGGGAATGGCTGGCATCGCTGTGCCGGTCGGTGGCTTTCGGGTGCACGATGGAACCACAGTCCTAAGCCGACTGCTCCCACCTGCGCCATCAAGAGATCCGACACGCGATCCTCGACTTTGCTGACCAGAAACAATCGGTCCACTGAGGACGGGCATGGCCACCCGCTATGACGAACGCGGTTACATTTTTGTCGGCACGGTCACTGTCGCAACGCCGTCATTTGGCTCCGCACCCCATCCAAGAAACAGGTCCTAGATCTCGCCTTTAGTCTCAAGGCGTTGGAGCGCTCGGGACATCGGGTGGGCCGCCAGGCTGATCTGCCACTCGCGGGCGCCCAGTGCCCGCAGGCGCTCGGCCAGGGCCTCCTCGTCGAGGTCTTCCGGGGGCTCCCAGGTCAGCCGGCGGACCGCGTCGGGCTGGAGGAGGTTCTCGGTCGGCATGCGGTGTTCGTCGGCCAGGGCGGCGACGACCGCGCGGGCGGCGGCCAGGCGTTTGGCGGCGGCCGGGTCGCGGTCGGCCCAGCGGTTGGCCGGGGGCGGGCCGTCGCCGGGGCCGAGAGGCTGGGGGAGCTCGCTCTCGGGCATCGTGCGGCCGCGGGTGATGGCGGCGAGCCATTCGCGCAGGTGGCGGCGGGCGCTGCGGCCGGTGAACGGCGGGATCTCGGTCAGCGCCTTGGTCGTGCGGGGCTGGTCGAGGGCCGCCTGGACGATCGCCGAGTCGGGCAGCACGCGGCCCGGGGCGAGGTCGGTCTCCCGGGCCAGGGAGTCGCGGAGGGTCCACAGCTCGCGCACGACCGCCAGGCCGCGCAGCGCGCGGACGCGGTGGATGCCGCTGGTGCGCCGCCACGGGTCGGTGCGCGGGGGAGCCGAGGGGGCGGTGAGGATGGCGGCGAACTCCTCCAGCGCCCAGTCGAGCTTGCCGGTCTCGGTCAGCTCGGCGTGGAGGGCGTCGCGCAGCTCGATCAGGACCTCGACGTCGAGGGCGGCGTAGCGGAGCCAGTCCTCGGGGAGCGGGCGGGTCGACCAGTCGGCGGCCGAGTGGCCCTTCACCAGGCCGAAGCCCAGGACGACCTCGACCATGGTGCCGAGGCCGACGCGTTCGTAGCCGAGCAGCCGGCCGGCCAGCTCAGTGTCGAACAGGCGTCGCGGGCGGAAACCGATCTCGGCCAGGCAGGGCAGGTCCTGGGTGGCGGCGTGGAGCACGACCTCGGCGCCGGACAGCGCGGCGTCGAGGCCGGACAGGTCGGGGCAGGCGATCGGGTCGATGAGCGCGCTCCCACTGCCCGCCCGCCGGAGCTGCACGAGGTAGGCCCGGCCGCTGTAGCGGTAGCCGGACGCCCTCTCGGCGTCGACGGCCACCGGGCCGGTCCCGCCCGCGAACGCGTCTACGGCCGCCGCGAGGTCGGCGGCCTCCGCTATGACGGGCGGAATCCCTTCGCGTGGTTCCAGCAGAGGCTGAACGGCTGTCTCATCGGTCACGTACTGGTCTTCCGGTCTGTCTCTTCTTCGGTGCGTCTCGGCCGCAGGGCCGTGACGTCGGGTGGCAGGGGGGGAATCCCCGCGGCGATGCACATCAGGTCGCACCAGGCGGCGACGTGCGCGGAAAGATCCTCGTCGAGCGGCGACCATGACGCGCGCAGTTCCAGCTCAGTCGTGACGGGATCGTTGTCCTTGTTCCCGAAACCCTCCGACACCGCTCTCGTAACCGTACCTCCCGCGGCGGCGAAGCCCGCGCCGTGGGTCTCCAGCGCGTCGGTCAGCCAGCTCCACGCCACCGGGCCGAGCAGGGGGTCGGAGGTGATCTCCGGCTCCATGTCGGCGCGGACGTAGGCGACCAGCCGGAACGGGCCCTCCCAGCCGCGCTGGCCGTCGGGGTCGAACAGCATGATGAGCCGGCCCATGGCCAGTTCGTCGTCGTCGCGGTAGACCGACGCGCCCACGGCGCCCGAATAGGGGGCCAGCCGCTGCGGAGCCGGGATGTCCTCAAGCTCGATCTCGGGGCGTACGGTCGCCGGACGCAGCGTCGCCAGGGCACGGGCGAACGCCTCGGGCGGCCCCGGGCGGTCACCGGTGGACATGACGGGCGCGCAGGCGGGTCGTGGGACGAGACGGAGCAGGGGGGAGGTCGTCGCGGTCATCGGTGGTGATCAAGCCGCCGCCACCGCAAGGGCGAGACGCGGCCGGCCGGGCGCCGGCTCCTGCTCGTGTGGCGAACCCTCCCCGAAGAACAGCGCGCTCCCGCAGTTCACGCACGACCACTCGGGGCACACCTCGTGGCCCTCGTCGCAGGGCGGCTGAGTGAACTGGCGCTCGGCGTCGCAGGAGGCACACCGCTCAGTGCGGTGTTCGGGGGAACTCCACATCGAAGTCATCGCCCTTTCATCGGAACCGGTGCGTCCGACGGTGGCACGTCGCGCCGACAAAACCCCGCATCGCGCTCGGCGTGTCTCGAAAGTGGTATTGGAATCGATGCCGGAGCCCCATTTGGCGAACACTTTGCCTAGAGCGGCGCTCGCGGGGCGTTTGACCGGGGTGTCGCGAGGGCCCAACGATACCGATCATTGGGTGGTCCTGTACCCGGGGTCGTGGCACGGACCGGCCTGTGAACGTGGGACTCTGGACGGGTGAATCCCCAGCTGGCCGAGTCGCCTTTCCTGCTGGCCTGCCGCCGCCAGCCAGTGCCCCACACGCCCGTCTGGTTCATGCGTCAGGCCGGTCGCTCGCTGCCCGAATACCGCAAGGTCCGCGAGGGCACCGAGATGCTCGCCGCGTGCGCGACCCCCGACCTGGTCGTGGAGATCACGATGCAGCCGGTCCGCCGCTACGGCGTCGACGCGGCCGTCTTCTTCAGCGACATCGTGGTGCCGCTCAAGGCCATCGGGATCGACATCGACATCAAGCCCGGCGTGGGCCCCGTGGTCGCCGACCCGATCCGCGACGCGGCCGCGATCGAGCGGCTGCGCCCGCTGGAGCCGGTCGACGTCCCCTACATCACCGAGGCGGTCACCGAGCTGACCAGGGAGCTCGGCGCGACTCCGCTGATCGGGTTCGCCGGCGGGCCGTTCACCCTCGCGTCCTACCTGATCGAGGGCGGGCCCTCGAAGAACCACGACCACACCAAGGCCATGATGTACGGCGCGCCGGACCTGTGGCACTCCCTCATGGACCGGCTGACCGTCATCACGCTGGCCTGGCTCAAGGTCCAGGCCGACGCGGGCGCCTCGGCGCTCCAGCTGTTCGACTCGTGGGTCGGGGCGGTGGCGCCCGGCGACTACCGCGAGTTCGTGCTGCCGTACACGAGCAGGATCTTCGCCGGGCTCGAAGAGCTCGGCGTGCCGCGCATCCATTTCGGGGTCGGCACCGGCGAGCTGCTGCCGATCATGGGCGAGGCCGGGGCCGACGTCGTCGGGGTCGACTGGCGGGTGCCGCTCGACGAGGCGGCGCGGCGCGTCGGCGCGGGCAGGGCGCTGCAGGGCAACCTCGACCCGGCGGTCCTGCTGGCGCCGTGGGAGGTCGTCGAGAAGCGGGCCCGCGCGGTCGTCGAGGCCGGGCGCGCCGCCGAGGGCCACGTGTTCAACCTCGGCCACGGCGTGCTGCCCTCGACCGACCCCGGCCAGGTGGCCCGGCTGACCGACTTCGTCCACGAGATCAGCGCCCGCTGAGCCTGCTTCCATGCGGGCGGTCTTACTCTCGGCGTCGCTCCTCCTGCTGATCGCCTCGCCGTATCTCCCCGGCGGCTACGACCCGCTGGCGCTGCCGCTGTCGACGCTGGCGCAGATCTTCGGGGGAGTGGGCCTGCTCGCCGTGGTCACCTCGGTGCCGCTGCTGCTCTGGCCGCGCAACCGGTTCTGGCGGGCCGCCCAGGCGGCCGCCCTGGCGGTCACCGCGCTGGCGGTCTCGGCGGCCGCCGTGGCCGAGTCGGGGCCGCTGCTGGGGCTGGGGGCGCTCGCTCTGTGGACGGCCGTGCTCGCGCGGCGGCCCTCGCCGGTCTACTTCGTGGTCCTGCCGCTCGTCGCGCTGGCGGGGCAGGCGGTGCTCAGCCGCCCGCTGACCGCCTACGCCCGGGACACCGCCGTCGCCCACGCCGCCGAGATGATCGCCGCCGTCGAGCGGAGCCACGACGACCAGGGCGTCTACCCCGACGCCCTCGACGCCGTCTGGCCCGACTACCACCCGGGGGTCCGCGGCGTCGCCCGGTACAGCTACGCCAAGGGCGGCGACTCCTACAACCTGGCGTTCGAGCTGCCGAGGTTCTTCTTCGACGCCTTCGGGACGCGCGAGTTCGTCGTCTACAACCCGGCCGACCGGCACCTCATGCCGAGCCACGCCTCCTGGGTGCTGCTGTGGCCCGACGCCCGGATCCGCAACCAACAGGGCTGGTACGCCTCCCGCGACGCCGGACCACCGCACTGGAGGTCATTCCTTTTCGACTAGCGATTCGTCGTGCCGCCGGGGCGTCTCGGCGGGCGGGGGAGCCACCGCCACCGCCTGCCGCCGCCGCATCCGCCGCCAGAAGGGCAGCGCGATCAGGAACAGCACGCCCATCACGACCAGCCACGGCAGCAGCGCGCCGACGATCGTCGACAGCGCGTCGGCGAACTTCTTCAGGCCGTCCCAGCCCGCCTTCAGACCGGCCAGGAAGCCCGTCTCCTCCACCTGCGGCTGGACCGGGGGAGCCGACGGGCCGACGAGGGTGATCGTCAAAGTGGCCATGCCGGTCTGCTCGGTGAGCGACTTCTGCCGGGCCTGGAGGGCCTCCAGGTCGGAGGTGCGGGCCTGGATCTCCCGCTCGATGTCCATGATCTCGCCGATCTTCTCGGCCTTGGTCAGCAGCGTGCGGAACTGCGCCACCGCAGCCTCGGCCGACTTCACCCGGGCCGCGACGTCGGCGACCTCGCCGGTGACGTCCTCGGTGCCCTGGTGCAGCGACTCCGTGGTGCCGAGCTCCTTGCCCAGGCGGCCGAGCGTGCCCGGGTACTGGGCGGGTGGGATCTTGAAGGTGATCGTGGACTCCTGGCGGGACGCGGAGGAGTTGGAGCGCTCCTCCGCGACGTAGCCGCCGGCCTCGGTGACCATGCGTTTGGCCTGGTCGAGAGCGGCGGCCACGTCCTTGGCCCGGACCGTCATCTCGGCCTTGTAGATGATCGCCCGGTCGGCGGGCGCCATCGCGACATTGGCTCCGGACGCGTCGGGGGGCGCCTTCTGGCCCCCTTCGGCCTCGGTGGCCTGCTTCTCCTCCGGCGCGGCGGCGGGCGCGCCGCCGGACTCGGCGGACAGGGCGGGGGCGTCGGCGGCCGAACCACTGGCCATCTCGCCTTCGCCGCCACACGCCGTCAGGAAGAACGCCGCGAGGAGAAGCGGCGCTATCGCGCGTGAACGCAATGTGCTCATGAACAATGGACGTTCCCCGCGCGTCACCGGTTTGGGGCTCGGCGTCACGATGCAGTCACGGCTTAGGGTGATGCCCATGGAGCGTTTTCACGTGGTCGTCGTGGGGGCCGGCATCGCCGGTCTGGCCGCCGCCTGGCACCTGAGGAACGACCGCGTGCGGGTGACCGTGCTCGACGGCGCGGGCCGGATCGGCGGCAAGCTCGTGGCCACCGACGTGGCCGGGGTGCCGGTCGACGCGGGCGCCGAGGCGATGCTGGCCCGCCGCCCCGAGGGCATCGAACTGGCCAGGCTGGCCGGGCTCGGCGGCGATCTCGTCGATCCCGGCACGACCAGCGCGAGCATCCTGTCCCGGGGCGAGCTGCGGCCGATGCCGAAAGGCCAGGTCATGGGCGTGCCGTCCGACCTGGTGGCGCTGGCCCGCTCGGGGGTGCTGTCCCCGGCGGGGCTGGCCCGGGTGCCGCTCGACCAGGTGCTCCCGGCGACGCTCGTGACGACCGACGTCTCGGTGGGCTCCTACATCCGGGCCCGGATGGGCGACGAGGTGGTCGACCGGCTGGTCGAGCCGCTGCTCGGCGGCGTCTACGCCGGTTCCGCCGACCGTCTCTCGCTGGAGGCGACCATGCCGGCGGTGGCCGCCGCGGCCCGGTCGGAGGCCTCGCTGCTGCGGGCCGCCCGCGACATCGCCGGAGCCGCGCCCAAGAACCCCGGCCCCGTCTTCACGTCGCTGAAGACCGGCCTGGGCGCCCTCCCGCCGGCGCTGGCCGCCGCGTCCGGGGCCGAGGTCCGCACCGGCGTGATGGTGCGGGAGCTGTCCCGTACGCCCGCCGGCTGGCGGCTCGTCACCGGCCCCACCCGCGACGAGCGGGTCATGGAGGCCGACGCGGTCGTGGTGGCCGTCCCGGCGGCCCCGGCGGCCCGGCTGCTCGAACGCGAGGTCCCCAAGGCCGCCGCCGAGCTCGCCCGGATCGAGTACGCCAGCATGGCCCTCGTCACGCTGGCCTACCCGGCCGACGCCTTCCCCGGGCTCCCCGCCGGGAGCGGCTACCTCACCCCGCCCGTCGAGGGCCGCGCGGTCAAGGCCGTCACCTTCTCCAGCGTGAAGTGGCCCCACCTGGCCGGCCACGGCTACGTCTTCGTCCGCTGCTCGATCGGCCGGCTCGGCGAGGAGCGCCTCCTCCAGCGGGACGACACCGAGCTGACCACCCTGGCCATGAACGAGATGACCGAGATCACCGGGGTGCGCGGCCTGCCCGCCGACACCCGGGTCACCCGCTGGGGCGGGGCCCTCCCGCAGTACGACGTCGGCCACAACGACCGGGTCGCCCGCGTCCGCGCGGCGGTGGCCGGAGTGCCGGGCCTGGCGGTCTGCGGGGCGGCGTACGACGGCGTGGGGATCCCGGCGACGGCGGCGACCGCCCGCGCGGCGGCCGCCCGGATTCTCGACCACCTGGATCCCCGGGCAGAATGGCGGCATGACGGACGGCACCCCGCGGCTCAAGGCGCGTGACCTCAACAATGTGATCCGCTACACCATGTGGTCGGTCTTCCGGCTGCGCGAGGGCCTCCCGGCCGAACGCGACGCCGTGGCCGAAGAGGTGCGGGAGCTCCTCGACCAGCTGGCCGGCAAGGACGTGGTGACCCGCGGCGCCTACGACGTGGCCGGGTTCCGCGCCGACGCCGACTTCATGTTCTGGTGGCACGCCCCGGCCCCCGAGGACCTCCAGGACGCCTACGCCCGGTTCCGCCGCACCGCCCTCGGGCGGGCCAGCGAGCCGGTCTGGTCGGCGATGGCGCTGCACCGCCCGGCCGAGTTCAACAAGTCCCACATCCCGGCGTTCCTAGCCGAGGAGGAGCCGCGCGGCTTCGTCTGCGTCTACCCGTTCGTGCGGTCGCTGGAGTGGTATCTGCTCGACGACGGCGAGCGCCGGGCGATGCTGGCCGAACACGGCCAGATGGCCCGCGACTACCCCGACGTGCGGGCCAACACGGTCGCCTGCTTCGCGCTCAACGACTATGAGTGGATGCTGGCGTTCGAGGCCGACGAGCTCCACCGCATCGTCGACCTGATGCGCCACCTGCGCGGCGCGAAGGCCCGGGAGCACACCCGGATCGAGATCCCCTTCTACACCGGATCACGCAAGCCGGTGACCGAACTCGTCAACGCGCTGCCGTAGGAAGCCGGTTCTTGGCATACTCGTGGGCAAATGATGAATATGGCACGATCCACGGGGAAACGTCGCAGGTCTCGGTCGCGGGCGGCTGAGGTCGTCGTCGGCGTCTCGTGCCTGGGGCTCGGGGTGACGGCCGTCGTGGTGCCCCTGCTGGCGGCCCGGGGCGAGCAGGCTCCCGTGCGGATCGCATCGATCGAGGTCCCCACGACGGAGGCGGCCGTCCCGGCGGTGCCGGGACCGCCGCCCGCGGAGAAGGAAGAGGAGAAGCCGGCCAAGCGCAAGGAGACGGAGTTCTCCGACAAGGAGGCGCTCGCCTACTTCGACGACCGCTGGGACGACGAGACCCACCGGCACATCACCGACATCCGCACCAGCGGCACCTACCTGCGGATCTACACCGATCTCCCCGAGTCCAAGGACAACTCGCCGGCCGCGCTGCGGCTCTGCGAGCGGGGCATGCAGTACCTCGGCGAGCTGGGAGTGGCGAAGCGGGTGGTGTTCGTGCAGGCCCGCACCGGGGGCAACGGCAACCCGGTGCTGGCCAACGTGCTCGGCCCGAAGGACGACGACTGCCGGGTCACTTACCCGAAGCCGAAGGCCTGAGGTTCAGCGCGACGGAGTTGATGCAGTAGCGGTCGTCGGTGGGGGTCGGGTAGCCCTCACCGTGGAAGACGTGTCCCAGGTGGGAGTCGCACGACGCGCAGCGCACCTCGACCCGCACCATGCCGAGGCTGCGGTCCTCGATCAGGGTCACGTGGTCGGCCGCGCTGGGCTCGTAGAACGAGGGCCAGCCGCAGTGCGACTCGAACTTGCTGTCCGAGGTGAACAGCTCCGCGCCGCAGGCGCGGCACGAGTAGACGCCCTCGGTCTTGGTGTCGACGTACTCCCCGGTGAAGGGACGCTCGGTGCCGGCCTGCCGCAACACCCGGTACTCCTCGGGGTTGAGCTGGACTCGCCACTCGGCGTCCGTCTTCATGACCTTGTTCATCAGCCACCAGCCTTTTCTGGACGGGTTTTCACCTGACTCAACCCAGGAGAGAGGCGGAACCTTCCCGGTGGGTAGGGTTCGAACATGCCTTCGCCGTTCATCGAAATAGAGGCCGGGGGACGGACCGTCAAGGTCACCAACCCCGACAAGGTCTACTTCCCGGGCACCGGCGCGACCAAGCGCGACCTGGTGGAGTACTACCTCAGTGTCGGTGACGGCATTCTGCGCGCGGTGCGGGACCGGCCGACATACATCAAGCGGCATCCCGACGGCGTGCAGACCGACGCGATCTACCAGAAGCGGATGCCCAAGCACCCCGACTGGCTGGAGACCGCCGAGGTCCACTTCCCGTCCGGCCGCACCGCCGACGCGTTCCGGCCGACCGAGGTGGCCGGCATCGCCTGGTGCGCCAACCTGGGCACGATCGACTTCCACCCGTGGGCGGCCCGGGTCCCCGACCTCCACCACCCCGACGAGCTGCGCATCGACATCGACCCCCAGCCCGGCACCGGCTTCGACGAGGCCAGGAAGGTCGCCTTCGCCGCGCGCGAGGTGCTGGCCGACCTCGGACTGACCGGGTTCCCCAAGACGTCCGGGAACCGGGGGATCCACATCACCGTGCGGCTCCAGCAGAGGTGGACGTTCACCGAGGTCAGATATGCCGGGATCGGGTTCGCCCGGGAGGTCGAGAAGCGGATGCCCGACCTCGCCACCACCGCATGGTGGAAGGAGGAGCGCGGCGAGCGCGTCTTCATCGACTTCAACCAGAACGCCCTCGACCGGACCGTCGTGGCGGCATACTCGGTGCGGGCGCGGCCCGACGGGCAGGTCTCGGCCCCGGTGACCTGGGAGGAGCTGGAGTCGTGCGACCCCGCCGACTTCACCATGAAGACCATGCCGGCCCGGTTCGCGAAGATCGGCGACCCTCACGAGGGCATCGACGAGGTGGCGTGCGACCTGACCGGCCTGCTGGAGGTCTACGAGAAGGACGGCCGGGGCGACATGCCCTATCCGCCCAACTATCCCAAGATGCCCGGAGAGCCGAAACGGGTGCAGCCGTCGAAGGACCGCGACCGTTGATCCATTCATGTGACCCCTACGGCTGCTGTTGGGCGGGGCTCCTGCCTGTGTTAAATCGAATGAACGGGTAGGGAAAATCCCGGGATGCGAGAATAGGACCTGCATGCGCGAAGTCTGGCCTGGAGAGCCTTATCCGCTCGGTGCCACCTGGGATGGAGTGGGCACCAATTTCTCGATGTTCAGCGAAGTGGCCGAGCGGGTCGAGCTGTGCCTTTTCGACGAGGCCGGCACCGAGACGCGCGTCGACCTCCCCGAGATGGACGGCTTCGTCTGGCACGGCTACCTGCCCGGTGTCACGCCTGGTCAGCGCTATGGCTATCGGGTCCACGGGCCCCACAGCCCCCGCCAGGGCCACCGGTGCAACCCCTCGAAACTCCTCCTCGACCCCTACGCCAAGGCGATCGAGGGCGAGGTCAAATGGAACGAGTCGCTGTTCTCCTACGACTTCGCCGACCCCCGGCGGCTGAACCTCGGCGACTCGGCGCCGTACATGCCGAAGAACATCGTCGTGTCGCCCTTCTTCGACTGGGGCAACGACCGGCTGCCGCGCACTCCCTACCACCAGACGGTGATCTACGAGGCCCACGTGAAGGGGCTGACCAAGCTCCATCCGGCCGTCCCGGAGGAGCAGCGGGGCACCTACGCGGGGCTGGCCCATCCGGCCGTCGTCGAGCACCTGAAGTCGATCGGCGTCACCGCCGTCGAACTGCTGCCGATCCACCAGTACGTGCCCGAGCACTTCCTGGTCGCCCGGGGGCTGACCAACTACTGGGGCTACAACACGATGGCCTACCTGGCCCCCCACAACGCCTACTCCTCGTCGGGGCAGTGCGGGGAGCAGGTGCTGGAGTTCAAGGCCATGGTCAAGTCGCTCCACGAGGCGGGCATCGAGGTCATCCTCGACGTGGTCTACAACCACACCGCCGAGGGCGACCACATGGGCCCCACGCTGGGCTTCCGCGGCATCGACAACAACTCCTACTACCGGCTGCAGGACGCCGACCGCCGCTACCACCTCGACTACACCGGCTGCGGCAACTCGCTCAACGTGCGCAGCCCTCACGCGCTCCAGCTGATCATGGACTCGCTGCGTTACTGGGTCCTGGAGATGCACGTCGACGGCTTCCGCTTCGACCTCGCGGCGGCCCTGGCCCGCGAGCTCCACGACGTCGACCGGCTGAGCGCCTTCTTCGACCTGATCCAGCAGGACCCGGTGATCTCGCAGGTCAAGCTGATCGCCGAGCCGTGGGACGTCGGCCCCGGCGGTTATCAGGTCGGCAACTTCCCGCCCCTGTGGACCGAGTGGAACGGCAAGTACCGCGACACCGTCCGCGACTTCTGGCGCGGCTCCTCCGCCGCGCTCCCCGACTTCGCCTCCCGGCTCACCGGTTCCTCCGACCTGTACGCCACCTCCGGCCGCCGCCCCATCGCCAGCATCAACTTCGTCACCGCCCACGACGGCTTCACCCTCCAGGACATGGTCTCCTACGACCGCAAGCACAACGAGGACAACCTCGAGGGCAACCGCGACGGCTCCGACGACAACCGCTCGTGGAACTGCGGGGTCGAGGGCCCCACCGACGACCTGGCGATCAAGGCGCTGCGGCAGCGGCAGCGGCGCAACTTCCTGGCCACCCTGTTCCTGTCGCAGGGCGTGCCGATGCTGACCGCCGGCGACGAGTTCGGCCGCACCCAGGGCGGCAACAACAACGCCTACTGCCAGGACAACGAGGTGTCCTGGATCGACTGGTCCCTCGCCGAGACCGAATCGGAGCTGCTCACGTTCGTCCGGGAGATCGCCGCCTTCCGGCGCGACCACCCGGCGTTCCGCCGCCGCCGGTTCTTCTCCGGCCGCGAGCAGTCCGACGGCGTCCGCGACATCGTCTGGCTCACCCCGGCGGGCAAGGAGATGGACGACTCCGACTGGCACGCCGGCTACTCCAAGGCCGTGGCGGTGTTCGTCAACGGCGACGCCATCAGCGAGCCGGGGCCGCGCGGCGAGCGCATCACCGACGACTCGTTCCTGCTGCTGATCAACGCCCACCACGAGGACCTGACGTTCACCCTCCCGGGGCGTGACTTCGCGGTGAGCTGGAAGTCCCTGTTCGACACCGCGACCGAGGCCGCCGTCCCCCACGGGCAGCCGCCCGCCGACGTCCGCCACACCGGCGCCGACGTCGAGGTGGCGGCCCGGTCGTTCCGCGTCCTGCGGGCGGTCCGCCGCTAGCGGGTCAGCTCGGCCGCCGTCAGCAGCACCAGCACGAAGGTGCTGACCCCCGCCAGGCCGTGGAGGCCCACCGCGACCAGCGGGAACCGGTTCTCGGCCCCGCGCGCGTGGCGTCCGCCGCCCAGCCAGCGGGTGAACATGACGAACCCCAGGAACGCCACCAGGCACAGCGCGCCGAACGACCCCCAGGCGTAGGCGCTGACACCGGTGAGCATGAAGGCCAGCCACAGCCCCAGCCCGGTCACCGCCAGCAGCGGATGGCTGAAGATCAACGCCATCGGGAACCGGGTCACCTTGGTGGCCTGCTGGCGCAGCCCCCCGCCGCGTAACCACAGGTAGAGCAGGTAGACACCGACCGACGCGGCGAGCAACCACACGATCAACACCACAAGCGGCACGAAAACCCCCTCCGACCACATCTGGTTCGATCCAACACCGAACCTGACAATCGGCGACCGCTTGACATCAAACCGTTACCACCCGGGCACGCTGCCGCGTTGTCGGAGGGCTGTGACAGGGTGGGGTCGTGCGCCAGATACATCCGGAGCCGGCCGACGATCCCGACCTCCCGGCGGTCTACGCCTACCCTCGGGCCGAGTGGCTGCGCCTCAACATGGTGGCCAGCGCCGACGGCGGCGCGTGGCTGAAGGGCCTGTCCAGGGGCCTGTCCTCGCCCGGTGACCGCCGCGTCTTCATGGTCCTGCGCGGCCTGGCCGACGTCGTGCTGGCGGGGGCGGCGACCGTCCGCATCGAGGGTTATGGGCCCTCCAAGCCCCGTGACACGTGGCGTCCGCTGCGCGAGGGCCGTCCGGCCGCGCCGCCGGTGGCGGTGATCACCCGCAAGCTCGACCTCGACCTGGGCGGCGCGCTGTTCACCGAGTGCGCCCCCGAGTCCCGCACGATCGTGATCACCACCGAGTCCGCCCCCGCCGACCGCCGGGCCGAGGCCGCCCGCCACGCCGAGGTGGTCGTGGCCGGGGAGCAGCGCGTCGACCTGGCCGAGGCGGTCGCCCAGCTGCGGGTCCGGGGCCTCGGGCGCATCCTGTGCGAGGGCGGCCCGCGGCTCAACGCTCAGCTCGCGGCGGCCTCGCTGGTCGACGAGATGTGCCTGACCGTCTCCCCCCTGATGATCGGCGGCGACGCCGCCCGGGTGCTCAACGGCACCGCCTCCCACACCCGGTTCGCGCTGGCCGGGGTGCTGGAGGAGGAGGGCAGCCTGTTCTGCCGCTACGTCCGCGAACCGCACCAGGAGGGGGACCGATGACCTCGCCCGAACCCGCCGCGCTGAACCTGCCCGTCCGGCCGCCGGTCTCGCCGATGCTGGCCAAGGCGGTCAAGAAGATGCCCGAACAGGACGGCTCCCTGTTCTACGAGCCGAAATGGGACGGCTTCCGGTGCATCGTCTTCCGCGACGGCGACGAGGTGTTCCTCGGCAGCCGCAACGAGCGGCCCTTCACCCGCTACTTCCCCGAGGTCATCGAGGCGGTCAAGCGCGAGCTGCCCGAGCGGTGCGTGCTCGACGGCGAGATCGTGGTGATGCGCGGGCCGGTCCTCGACTTCGAGGCGCTCCAGCAGCGCATCCACCCGGCCGCGTCCCGGGTGAAGATGCTCTCCGAGGCGACGCCCGCCTCGTTCATCGCCTTCGACCTGCTCGCCGTCGGCGACGACGACCTGACCGGCCGGCCTTTCTCCGAGCGGCGCGAACGCCTGGTCGAGGTCACCGCCAAGGCGGGCGGCTCGATCCGGCTGACGCCGATCACCGTCAACCAGGAGCAGGCGCTCGAATGGTTCGAGATGTTCGAGGGGGCCGGGCTCGACGGGATCATCGTCAAACCGGGCGGCCTGCCCTACGAGCCGGACAAACGCGTGATGTTCAAGGTCAAACACGAACGGACCTGCGACGTCGTGGTGGCCGGATACCGGGAGCACAAGTCGGGGCCGATCGTGGGCTCCCTCCTGCTCGGCCTCTACGGCGACGACGGCAAGCTCCACCACGTCGGGGTGTCGGCGTCGTTCCCGATGAAGCGGCGCGAGGAACTGGTGGCCGAGCTGGCCCCCTACAAGGTCACCGACCCGGCCGACCACCCGTGGGGCGAGTGGGCCTCGTGGGCCTCGGCCGGGGTCGGCGGCGGGCCCGAGGGCCAGCGGCTGCCCGGGGCGATCTCGCGGTGGAACGCCAAGAAGGACCTGTCGTTCATCCCGCTGAAACCGGAACTGGTGATCGAGGTGGCCTACGACCACATGGAGGGCGTCCGGTTCCGCCACACCGCCCAGTTCCGCCGGTGGCGCACCGACCGGACCCCCGAGTCGTGCACGTACGAGCAGCTGGAGGTGCCGGTGGCCTACAACCTCGACGACATCCTGGCGCGGTAGCGATGCCGGAACTGATCTCCGCGTTATCCGACGTCATTCCGGTCGACTCCATCTACGGCCTCACCGGCGTGGGCGACGGCGGCAACGAGCCCGGCGTCTGGGAGGTCGAGTGGTCGCAGGAGGAGCCCAGCTGGCTGACCGTGGGCCCGAACGCCATCCTGCTTCTCCAATACGGCCCAGGTCCCTTTCATCTGCGTTACGAACACTGGTCGGCCGACCCGGGTGAGCCGGCGGAGCGCAGCTGGACCGGCCGTATCCACCTCGTCTCGGGCATGCTGTCGGCCTACACGCTGGAGGACGGCGAGACCTACGAGGAGTTCGACCTCGGCCGGGCCGGGGCCGAATGGAACGTCCGGGCCGAGTGGTGGTCGGTGCGCGACGCATTGAGACCGGAGTTCGCCGACCCTGACGTCCAGGGCCAGATCATGCGGTTCCGGTTCTGGGCGTGAGAGGTCCGTCGTCGCGGCGCGGTGCGGGAGCGGGGGTGAGCGCCCGGAGCGGGGCGGTGCGGG
>NZ_BBXG01000003.1:335251-527583 GCF_001570605.1 Herbidospora cretacea
GGCGGGGGCCGGGGCGGGCGGAGCCGTAACGGAGAAGGCCTGAAAAAGGGGAACGGCCCCTGCCTTGTGGGCGGGGGCCGTCACCAGCGGGCTCTTAGCTGAGGAGCTCGGCGTTCAGGGTGATCTCGGTGCCGGTGAGGGCCTTGCTGACCGGGCAGTTGGCCTTGGCGTTCTCGGCGGCGGCCTGGAACTCCTCGGCGGTGAGGCCGGGGACCTGCGCCTTGACCGACAGGACGATGCCGGTGATGCCCTGGCCGGGCTGGAAGGTCACGTCGGCCTTGGTCTCGACGGACTGCGGCGGGGTGCCGGCCTGGGCGAGGCCGTGCGACAGCGCCATCGAGAAGCAGGACGAGTGGGCAGCCGCGATGAGCTCCTCGGGGCTGGTCTTGCCGTTGGCCGCCTCGGCGCGCGACGGCCAGTTGACGTCGAACGTGCCGACGCCGGACGAGTCCAGCGACACGGTGCCGGAGCCGTCGAGGAGCGCGCCCTTCCACTGGGTCGTCGCGGTACGAGTGGTCGCCATAGCGATATCCCTTCGATAACGGTGATGCCACCGACGAACATAACGCCTCAGGCCCGCGCGCCCGCCAGGTGGGCACGGTGTTCGCGGCGCACCAGGTCCTCGACCTGCGCCCGGAGGGTGAGGAATTCGGCGGTTCGCTTCACCTCGAGCCCGGTTCCGGGCAGCTCGACCCGCAGGTCGCGGGCCACCCGGCCGGGGTCGCTCGCCAGCACCAGCACCCGCCGCCCCAGGAAGACGGCCTCCTCGACGTCGTGGGTGACCATGACGACGGTGGTGCCGAGGTCCTGCCAGACCTGGCGGATGAACAGTTGCATGTCCTCTTTCGTCTGGACGTCCAGCGCCCCGAACGGCTCGTCGAGGAGCAGGACCTTGGGGGAGCGGGCCAGCGCCCGCGCGATCGAGACCCGCTGCTGCTGGCCGCCGGAGAGGCTGCCGGGCAGCTTGTGCGCGTGCTCGGTCAGCCCGACCTCCTCCAGGAGCCACTCGACCCGCTCCTTGCGCGCCTGGCGGGAGAAACCCCGCGTCTCCAGGCCGAAGGCGACGTTCTGGGCGACCGTCCGCCACGGGTAGAGCGAGGGCGACTGGAAGGCCATCCCACGGTCGGGGCCGGGCCCCTCGATCGTCTGGCCGTCGAGGGTGATCCGGCCTCTCGTGGCCCGGACCAGCCCCGCGACCAGCGACAGCAGGGTCGACTTCCCCGATCCGCTGGCCCCGACGACGGTGACGAACTCCCCGGCGGGGACCTCCAGGTCGATCCGCTCCAGGACCGGCCTGTCCTTCTGGTACTCCATCGACACGTTCTCGAAGCGCAGGCTCACACCGACCACCTGCCGACGCGGGCCCGCAGGATCCTGAGGGTGATGTCGATGGTCAGGCCGATGAGGCCGATCACGATGAGGATGGCGAAGATCCGGTCGGTCTGGAGGAACCGCTGGGCCCGGGTGATCCGGTAGCCGAGGCCGGAGGTCGCCGCGATCAGCTCGGCCACGACGACGAGGTTCCAGGCCACGGCGGCGTTGACCCGCAGGGCGTCCAGGATGCCGGGAAGGGAGTAGGGGAACACGACCCGCGCGGCCACCCGCGCCCGCCCGGCCCCGAGCGTGGCCGACACGTCGAGCAGCCTGCGCGGGACCTGCCGGACGACGTCGGCGGTCATCAGCGTGTTGAAGAACACCACGCCGATGACCAGCAGCGCGATCTTGGACGTCTCCCCGATGCCGAGCCAGATGATCAGCAGCGGGATGAACGCCGAGGCCGGGAGGTACCGCAGGATCCCGATGATCGGCTCGCAGAGCGGCTGCGCCCACCCGACGGTCCCCATCAGGAACCCGAGCGGGACGGAGATCAGGATCGCCAGCCCGAGCCCGGCCCCGATACGGCCGAGGCTGGCCAGCAGGTCGCCCTGCAGGTCGCCGCTGGCGGCCATCTCCGTGAACGCCGCCCACACCTCGGGCGGCGCGGGCAGGAACCGGTCGGAGACCAGCCCCGAGACGCTCAGCAGCCACCACCCGGCGAACGGCACCGCGACCGAGGCGGTCCGCAGGATCCAGGCGGTCCGCCGGGACACCTCGGTCTTGAGCAGCCTGACCCGGGGGGCGGGCGTCGCGGCCTTCTCCACCGGGGGAGACTCCACGCTCACCATGGCTCAGTCACCCCGGTGCGGCGGTGAGAACGGGCCGTCCCCGGCCGCCTCGACCTGCCAGGTCCCGTCGGCGACCGCCACGACCACCCGCCGGCCCGCGTTGGCCACCGGGCCGGCCGGAAGCGCTTCGGCGAACTCGTGGACGACCGCCGGGACCTCGGCCAGGGCATCGGCCAGGGCGGCGATCCGGCTGCGGTCCCCGCCCGCGAGAGTCGTCCCGCCGGTGGGCGCGTCGGTCTCCTGGGGGCGGCGGGCGGGTGAGGCGATGCGGACGCGGTGGCGGTTGGCGAGGGTCATGGCTGGACGGCCTCCACGAACTTGGGCTCGAACAGGCCCTCCAGCGGCGGCGCCGCGTCCACGAGCCCGGTCGAGACGAGGAATTCGGAAATGAGCTTGGCCTGCCCCTCGAGTTCGCCCGTGAACGCGGCGCGGTTCTGGTCGAGGGTGAAGATCGTGGTGCCCTTGTCGTAGGTCTCGTACTCGGCGGGCGTGACGCCGCCGCGCTTGGCCATGATGTCCACGGCCGCCGGGCGGTTCGCCTGGATCCACTCGATCGTGTCGAACCACGTGTCGACCAGGCCCTGGACCGCCTTCTCGTCCTTGGCCAGCAGGTCCCGGGTCACCACGAGGTGGTCGGGGATCGCGCCGGGGAAGTCGGCCGAGGTCGCGACGGCCGTGCTGCCCTGGCGTTCCAGGGCGGTGGAGGTGAAGGGGGCGAACGCGCCGACCGCGTCGACCTGGCCCGCCACGAAGGCGGCGGCGGCCGCGTCGGTGAGCATCGGGGTGAACTTCACGTCGGCCTCGGTGAGGCCCGCCTTCTTCAGGGCGAGCAGCAGCAGGTAGTGGTCGACGGTGCCCTGTTCGGCGGCGACCGTCTTCCCGCGCAGGTCGGCGAGGGTCTTGATCTCGGGCGCGGCGATGATCTGGTCGTTGCCGGTCGAGTTGTCGTTGACCAGGACGATGCTCTGCTTCGCGCCGCCCGCCACCGACGCCAGGGTGTCGTTGAGCGTCTGGCTGTTGGCGTCGATCGTGCCGGTCGCCAGGGCGTTCAGGGAGTCGGTGTAGCTGTCGAAGTACTTCAGCTCGACCGACACGCCGTTCTTCTCGAACAGGCCCTGTTCCTGGGCGACCTGCCAGGGGAACCAGCCCGGCCAGGCGCTGAAGCCCAGGGTGATCTTCGGGGCGGCGGCGGGGGACTCGGCCGGAGCGGCGCCGCAGGCCGTACAGACCAAAAGGATCACGAGCAGGCGACGGAACATCACGCCGCTCCCTTCTTCTTGGGGAGGTGACCCGCGCGGACCAGGCACCCGAGGGTGTCGCAGATCACGCGGGTGGCGATGAGGGAGGTGATGTCGGCGTTGTCGTAGGGCGGCGCGCACTCGACCACCTCGATGCCGGCCAGCGGCCGGGCGTCGGCGATGAGCTGGATGAACTTCAGCACCTCGCGCGGCAGGAACCCGCCGGGCTCGGGCCAGCCGGTGCCGGGCACGAACGCGGCGTCCAGGCAGTCGACGTCGAAGGAGAGCCAGACCGCCTCGGCGCCGTCCCAGGCCACTTCCAGGGCGCGCTCGGCGGCGGCCTCGATGCCCATCTCCACGCAGTCGGTGACGGTCATGATCGTGGTGCCGCGCTCGCGGCCGACCTTCACTCCCGGTCTCGGCGCCTGCCAGCCCCCGATCCCGATCTGCACGAGGTTCTTGGGCGGCACGTTCGGCAGATCCGTGGCGTGGAACCAGGGCGTGGTGTGCATCCGCTCGTCGAGGTCGGTCTCCTGGGTGTCGACGTGGCGGTCGAAGTGGATGATCCCGATGTTCCCGGCATGGTGCTCGGCCACCGCCCGCACGGTCGGATAGCCGATCGAGTGGTCCCCGCCCAGCACGACCGGGAACGCCCCCGACGCGTAGACGTGGGAGACGCCCTTGGAGATCTGGTCGAAGGTCTTCTCGATGTTGGCCGGGATGGTGAAGATGTCGCCCAGGTCGCAGATCGTGATGGATTCCCGCAGGTCGACGCCGAGCTCGAAGCTGTAGGGGCCGTAGAGGGCGCTGATCTTGCGGATGCCCTGCGGGCCGAACCTGGTGCCTGACCGGTAGGTGGTCCCGCCGTCGAACGGCGCCCCGATCACCGCCACGTCGTAGTTGCCGCAGAGGCGGACGTCCTCCACGTACGGGGCCTTGAGGAAGGTGTTGATCCCGGCGAAGTGCGGCAGCTCGCCGCGGGAGAAGGTGGGGATGGTCCGGTCGACGATCGAGTCGGCGCCCTGGAGGCCGAGCTCCAGGCCCCGGGCGATCTCGCGCTCGTGCATCGTGGTGGGCAGCGCGGCCTCGCGCTCCACGGCCGAACGGGCCTCGGGGCCGTAGTTGTTGTGGAGGTGTCCCACGGGCACTCCTTATTCGGGAAAAGCCTCAGGTCGAGAGGCAGCCGTCGTGACTGTCTCCCGGGCTTTTCCCCCGCCGTGGAACGGCCTGGCGGCCGCCTGCACCTCTCGGACCAGCCTCCCGGGGGAGCGGAACCCTAGGTGCGCCTCACCCTCCGGGTGAGTCCCCTTCATGAGAGCGCCGGTCGATTTCCTCCGTGTTTCCGGCGAGTAGCGGTCGGGTGACTCAGACCCGGTCGAGGATCGCGTCGAGGTCCCGGCCGGGCCCCAGCGCGCCGTAGGCGCGGCCCGAGCCGCCCAGCCGGGAGGCGCAGAACGCGTCGGCGACGCCGGAGGGGGCGAACCTGATCAGCAGCGACGCCTGGAGGACCAGCGCCATCTCCTCGGCCAGCCGCCGGGCGTCGGCCTCGGTGGCGTGCGCGAGCGTCTTGCGGACCCGGCTGACGGCCTCCGACACCCGGGGGTCGGCGGCCAGCTCGACCTCGGCGAAGAACGCCTCCCCGGCCTCGGCGTCGCGGGTGAGCGCCCGCATCAGGTCGAGCGCCGCGACGTTCCCCGACCCCTCCCAGATCCCGTTCAGCGGCGACTCGCGGAACAGCCGGGGCATCCCCGACTCCTCGACGTAGCCGTTGCCGCCCAGGCATTCGAGCGCCTCGGCGGCGTGGCCGGCGGCGCGCTTGCAGACCCAGTACTTCCCGGCCGCCAGCGCGATCCGGCGGAACAGCCCCTCCTGCGCCCGCCCGGCCAGGGCCCGGTCGGTCGCCCCGGCCAGCCGCATCATCAGCACGGTGGCCGCCTCGGACTCCAGCGCGAGGTCGGCCAGCACGTTGCGCATGAGCGGCTGGTCGATCAGCGGCCTGCCGAAGGCCGAGCGGTGCCGGGCGTGGTGGACGGCCTGGGTCAGCCCCAGCCGCATCCCGGCCGCCGATCCGATCACGCAGTCGAGCCTGGTCATGTTGACCATCTCGATGATCGTCCGGACCCCGCGCCCCTCCTCGCCGACGAGGAAGGCCACCGCGTTGTCGTACTCGACCTCGGCCGAGGCGTTCGACCGGTTGCCGAGCTTGTCCTTGAGCCGCATCAGCCGCAGGGCGTTGCGGGAGCCGTCGGGCAGGACGCGGGGCAGCAGGAAGCAGGACAGCCCGCCCGGCGCCTGCGCGAGCACCAGGAACACGTCGCACATCGGGGCCGAGTTGAACCACTTGTGACCGTTGAGGAGATAGGTCCCGTCGCCGAGCGGCTCGGCGGTGGTCGCGTTCGCCCGCACGTCGCTGCCGCCCTGCTTCTCGGTCATGGCCATCCCGGCGAGCACCCCGCGCTTGTCGGCAAGGGGCCGCAGCCCCGGGTCGTAGGTCCGGGAGGCCAGCGCCGGTTCCCACTCGGCCGCCAGCGCCGGGGCGTGCCGCAGCGCGGCGACGGCGGCGTAGGTCATCGAGATCGGGCAGCCGTGCCCCGCCTCGACCTGGGACCACACGTAGAACTTGGCCGCCCGCGCCACGTGGGCGCCCGGCCGGGCCATCGTCCAGGGCGCGGCGTGCAGGCCGTGCTCGACGGCGACCGTCATCAGCTCGTGCCACGCCGGGTGGAACTCCACCTCGTCGATCCGGTGGCCGTAGCGGTCGTGCGTCCGCAGGACCGGCGGGTGCTCGTTGGCCAGCCGCCCCCACTCCTGCGCCTTCGGCGTCCCGGCCAGCACGCCGAGCTGCCGCAGCTCGCCCTCCGCCCAGTCGGCCCCCTCCCGCACCAGCGCCGCCGCCAGGGCCGGGTCGGCCGCCACGTCGTGACCGGACAGAGCCGGCACCTGGTTCATCACTTCATGGCTCATGCCCTCCATCTGACCATCCTTCGCGAACAATGCGATGCTCGGGTCGACGAGTGGGAGGCGCGCGTGGACGACCACCTGTTCCACCGCCGGGTCGTGAGCGGCGACGAGTCCGCTCTGGGGGAGCTGTACGACTGCTTCTCCGCCCTGCTCCACGGTCTGGCGCTGCGGGTGACCCGCGACCGGGTCGCGGCCGAGGACATCACCCAGGAGGTCTTCGCGACATATTGGGAACGCCCCCTTGGTTTCGACCCCGGCCGGGGCAGCCTGCGGACGTGGCTGGCCACCATCGCCCACCGCCGCGCCGTCGACCACGTGCGGTCGGAGGAGCGGCGCCGGGTCGGCGCGCTGGGCCCTCGGCTGTTCGAGCGCCCCGCCGACCTGGAGGAGGGCGTGGTCGCCGCCGACGAGATCGTCCGCGTGCGGGAGGCGGTCCGCGCCCTGCCCGACGGGCTGCGCCAGGTGATCGAGCTCGCCTACTACGGAGGCCGGACCTACCGCGAGGTGGCGGTGGAGATCGGCGTGCCGGAGGGAACCGCCAAATCCCGCCTCCGGCTGGCCCTGCGACGGCTGGCCGACGCGCTGTCGGGTCCCTAGAGGTCCAGCCCCAGCGTCCCCGCCGCCTGGAGCACGAGGTCCCGGGCGTACACGTCGTCGCTCTCGCACAGCACCCGGTGCACGCCCCGGACCGCCCGGTCGTCGCCCCGGATCGCCAGCCCCCGCGTCGCCTCGGCCGCCGTGGTCAGGTCGCAGTCGGTCAGGCGGTCGGCCAGGGCGGCGCGGATCTCGCCGTTGTCCTCGTCGAGGGCGGCCAGGCCGAACGTCGCGTAGTCCCGCACCTCGGGCGAGCGGTCCCGCGACAGCGCGATGAGAGCCGCTAGGCCGTCGCCGTCCCCGCCCGGCAGCACCGCCGCCAGCGCGACGGGGTCCCGCACGGTGTGGACCCGCCCGGGGCGGTCGATCAGCGCCAGCACGTCGGGCAGCACCCGGGGGTCGCCCTGCTGGCCCAGCGCCCGCAGGATCGAGTCGATCACCCGGGGGTCCTCCTCCCGCCCGGCCAGGTCGCGCAGGACCGGGAGCGTCCGGTCGAGGTAGGGGCGGGTCCCGGCGGTGAAGCCGAACTGGGACAGGACGTCCACGCCGAAGTCGCGCTCCATCGGGTCGGGCCGGTCGACGAGCGCGACGGCCGCGGCGAAGGTGTCGTCGTCGGCGCGGCGCTGGATGGCGTGGACCGCGGCCCACCAGGTCTCGCCGTCCTCGTCGACGTCGCGGTAGGGCACCGCCCGGCGCATCAGCTCCTCCACGGGCGGCCGTTCGCCGAGCGCGTCCTCCAGGAGGGTCGCGATGGCGGCGTGTCCCCGCTGGGAGACCTCGTCGCCCTCGGGGGAGGGCCGCGACGCCACGGTGGTGCCGTCGGCGGCGCGGGAGACGACGACCTCGGGTCCGGCGGTCATCTCCGCGAGGTCGGCGGCGGCGAGGGTGCGGGCGATCTCCAGGGCCTCGGGCAGGGGGGTGGCGCCGTGCTCCAGCAGCGTCCAGACCACTCCGTAGGCGCCGAAGCGGGCGGCGGCGATGAGAGGGGACTCCAGGTCGGGGTCGGCGCCGAAGTCGAGCAGCAGGTCGGCGGCGGCCAGGTGGCCGAGCGTCGCGGCCCACATCAGGGGGGTCCAGCCCGCGCACTCGGGCAGGTCGGGGTCGGCTCCGGCGTCGAGCAGGGCGCGCAGCGCCTCCTCGTGGTCCCAGCAGGCGGCCGCGCAGAGCGGCAGGCCCTCGTCCTCGCCGTGGGAGGCCAGGTTCGGGTCGGCGCCGTGCTCCAGCAGCAGCGTCACCATCGCGGCGTTGCCCTTCTGGGCCGCCCGGTAGAGCGGGAGGGTGCCCCGGCCCCGGTTGAGGTCGGGGGCGCGCCGCAGCGCGTCGCGGGCGCGGTCCAGGTCGTCGTGCGCCACGGCGAGCATCAGCTCACTGATCGTCACTCCTCCAGAGTACCTTTCGGGCGAAATGTCGGAAATGCTGGAGGTATCGCCAGGGGGAGGGAGGAATCGTCCCCAGGGAGGATCGAGCAGGAGCTCCTGGGGCGTTATGTTCGTGGGCATGACCGAACCAGCCGGCATGCGCGCGTCCGACAGCGAGCGCGAGGCCGTCGTCGAGCGCCTGCGAATCGCCTCCACCGAGGGCCGGCTGACTCTCGCGGAACTGACCGACCGCACCGAGGCCGCCTACCTCGCCCAGACCCAGGGCGAACTCGCCCAGATCACCGCCGACCTGCCCGGCGGCGCCCCCATCCCCGCCTACGCCCCTTCCCCCGCCAAGCCGATGGGCAAGGCCCGGCAGTGGTTCGTGGCCGTGATGGGCGACACCAAGCGCAAGGGCAAGTGGCGGATCGAGAGCGAGATCGGCGCGGTCGCCGTCATGGGCGACGTGACCATCGACCTGCGCGAGGCCGAGGTCCGGTCGAACGAGATCGACATCGTGGCGACCTGCGTGATGGGCGACATCAAGATCATCGTGCCCGACGGGGTCGACGTGCAGCTCAGCGGGGTCACGATCATGGGTGACAAGAAGGTCCGCGTGGTCGAGGCGCCGCCCGGCCAGCACGCCCCGGTGGTCCGGGTCCGCGGCTACGTCGTCATGGGCGACATCAAGGTCATCGGTGACTCCCACGCCGCCCCCATCAAGCGCAACATGGCCGCCTGGACCGACTGGTGGCTCAGCCGCCGCGGCCTCGGCCACCACGCGGTGCACCGGGCCGTCAACCAGGCCGTCAACGAGTCGGTCCGCGACGCCAACCGCCTGGTGAACGAGTCGGTCCGCGAGGCCCTCAGGGACGCCAGGACGGCCCGTCGGCACGGCACGCGCCGGCGGCGCGACGACGACTACTGACCGGTGCAACAGATCCGGGGGGCCGGGGCGTAGTCGTCGGTGACATGAATTCTCCGACGGTGAGGACCCCGACATGCGCGACCGGGCCGACTTCGAGCGGTACGTCGGGCAGCGGTCGGCCCGGCTGCTGCGCATGGCCTACCTGTTATGCCGCGACTGGGCCACGGCCGAGGACCTGACGCAGACCGCGCTGGCCAAGGCCTGGCTGGCCTGGCGGCGGGTGGGTGACAACCCCGACGCGTACGTCTACCGCATCCTCGTCAACACCCACAACACCTGGTGGCGCCGCATGTGGCGGCGCGAGGTGCCCACCGACTCGCTGCCCGACCTGTCCGACCCCGCCGTCGTGGACTCCCTCGACGAACGGGACGAGCTGCGGGCGGCGCTCGACGGCCTGCCGCCCAAGATGCGGGCGGTGCTGGTGCTGCGGTACTTCGAGGACCTCTCCGACGCCGAGATCGCCGTGATCCTCGGCTGCGCGGAGGGCACCGTACGGAGCCAGGCCAGTCGCGCCCTGGCGAAGCTGCGCGTCGACCCCGCCATGGACTGGAGCAGGCGATGATCCGCGACCTCTTCGAGGAAGACACCCTCAACGCGCCCGTGCACAGGATCTCCCTGCGGGAGATCGACCGCCGGGCCACGCGCATCCGGCGGCGCCGCACCGCGTGGGGCGCCGCGGCCCTGGCCGCCGCCGTGGCGGTCGCCGGGTTCGTCACGCTGCCCGGCGCGACGGCCCTCGCCCCCGACGCCACCATGGCCCAGCCCGTGATCCCGACGCCCGGGTCGACCGTCTACATGCTGGCCGAACGGTCGGTGGCCACGCCCGGCACCCTCGACGACATGCACTACCCGGCGGGCCAGGGCCCGGTGCAGATCTTCGTGCAGTGCCCGGGATTCCAGGCCCACGCCGGGGTGTGGGTCAACGACGAACTGGTCACCCAGGGCTCCTGCGGCCCGATCACCGAACTGCGCTGGAACGACAAGAACGACCCCGACCGGCCCAGCGACGAGGACGGCTCGGTCAAGGTGCGGGTCCGCGCCTTCCCCTACACCGAGGGCGGCACGCTCACCGAGGCCGACCTGCTGGAGCGGGCGGAGCAGGCGAAGGACTACCGGATGGGCGTCATCGCGCAGATCTACCGCTATCCCGGGCTGTTCGTCCCGGCGCCTGCCGACTGCGCGCAGCCGCTCGTGGTCGAACGCCCCTCAGGCTCCGAGACGCTCCAGCCGGTCAACTGTGAGTGAGCTCGCCGCGTCGTAGCGGTCGAGCACGATCCGGACCAGCTCCGGCGCGGGCCCCAGGCTGTCGGCCACCAGGTCGGCGCCGGCCGCCAGGGACTCCCGGGCCACCTTGTCGGCGAAGTGGCCCGGCGCCAGCAGGTAGGGCGCGACCACGATCCGGCGCGCGCCGGACCGCCGCAGCATCGCCACCGCCTCGGCCGGACGGGGGCCCGAAGCACTGGCGAACGCCGTCGTGACCGCCCGCCACGACCGCGAGCGGGCCCAGTCGCGGGCCACCCGCCGGACCGTCGCGTTGGCGGTCGGGTCGCTCGACCCGGCCGACACCAGCACGACCGCCGTCCCGGGATCGCCGATCACGGCCCCGGCCTCGGCCAGCCGGCGCTCCAGGGCGGCCGTCAGCAGCGGGTCGGGCCCCAGCGTGGGGCTGACCTCCACCCGGGTGCGGAGACCGGCCAGGGCGCCCGGGATGTCGACCTTGCTGTGGTAGGCGGCCGTCAGCAGCAGCGGCACCACCACCGCCCGGTCGAGCGGGGCCAGGGCGGTGGTCAGGGCCGGTCTCACGTGGTCGAGGTAGCTGACCCGGACGTCGAGACCGGGACGCGCCAGGCGTACCCGATGGAGCAGGGCCTCGGCCACGGCGGCGGCGCGCGGGTCACGGGACCCGTGCGCGACCGCCACGAGAGGCGTCAAAGGTGGATACCGCACTCGACCTTGCCCAGCCCGGCCCAGCGGCCCGACCGCGCGTCCTCGCCCTCGGCGACCTGGCGGGTGCAGGGGGAGCAGCCGATCGAAGGGTAGTTGTCGTAGTGGAGCGGGTTGATCAGGACGCCGTTGTCGGCGATGTAGTTGTCGACGTCCTCCTGGGTCCACCGCGCGATCGGGTTGACCTTGACCATCTGGCGCTTGGCGTCCCACTCGACGACCTTGGTGCCGGTGCGGGACGGCGACTCGTCACGGCGGATGCCGGAGATCCACGCCAGGTAGGGCTCCAGCGCCCGGTTCAGCGGCTCGACCTTGCGCAGGAAGCAGCACAGGTCGGGGTTGCGGCCGAACAGGCGCGGACCGAGGTCGCGGTCCTGCTCGGCGACGGTGCGCGACGGGGTGATGTTGATCAGGTTGACGTCGTAGACCGCCTCGACGGCGTCCCGCGTGCCGATCGTCTCGGCGAAGTGGTAGCCCGTGTCGATGAACAGCACGTCGACGCCCGGCTTGACCCGGCTGACCAGGTCGATCAGCAGGGCATCCGACATCGAGGACGTGAGACACAGGCGGTCGCCGAAGGTCGCCGCCGCCCACCGGATGATCTCTCGGGCGGGGGCGTCCTCAAGGAACTCGGCCGCCGACTCGACGATGCTCTGGAGGTCGAGCACGCCGCGCCGGCGCTCAAGATCGGCCTCAATGTCCACCAGGGTCATCACGCTCTCCTCACGGGGGGTCACGATCGAACGCCTATCCCCAGGAACTTCACCCGGAAGGCCCGGGCGCAGCTCCGGCAGTACCAGCCGTAGGGCTCCTCTTCGGAGACATACGGTTCAAGATCTTCATCACCGCAGTACGGGCAGTAGTACGGCGCCGCGCGTTCACTCATGAGCTCAGCTCCGCACGCCCCTGCGAAGCCTGATCACGGTGCCCGGCCACAGCGCGAAAGCCGCGCCGGTGTCTGGACTGAGGAGCGCCGGGAGCGCAGCGACCAGAGCGACGAGGGAAGACACCGGATCCCAGCGGCTTTCGCACGCCGTGCGGAGCACGGCCATAGACAGGGCTCATTTGAGGTCCGCCTCGTCCGCGCGCTGGACCCATGTGGCGAAGGTCTCGTCGTCGTGGCGCTGCTTGGCGAAGTTGGAGGCGACCCGCTCGACGTAGTCGGGCAGGTCCTCGGCGGTGGTCTTGAGGCCGCGGACCTTGCGGCCGAAGCCCGGGGTCGCGCCCAGGGAGCCGCCCAGGTGGATCTGGAAGCCCTCGACCTGCTCGCCCGCCTCGTTGACGACGAGCTGACCCTTGAGGCCGATGTCGGCGACCTGGATGCGCGCGCACGAGTTCGGGCAGCCGTTCACGTTGATCGTGAGGGGGTGCTCGAAGTCGGGGAGGCGGTTCTCCAGCTCGTGGATGAGCGTCGTCGCGGTCGCCTTGGTCTCGACGATCGCCAGCTTGCAGTATTCGATGCCGGTGCAGGCCATCGTCTGGCGGCGGAACGTCGAGGGGCGCACCTTCAGGCCGATCGCGTCGAGCCCCTCGACCAGCGACTCGACCCGCTCCTCGGGCACGTCGAGGATGACCATCTTCTGCTCGACCGTCATCGCGACCCGGCCGGACCCGTGGGCCTCGGCGAGGTCGGCGACCTTGTGCAGGGTGTCGCCGTCGACCCGGCCGACCTTGGGCGCGAAGCCGACGTAGAACTTGCCGTCCTTCTGCCTGCGGACGCCCACGTGGTCGCGGCGCGTCTCGTCGGCCAGCGCGGGGGCGGGGCCGTCGGGCAGGGCGTAGCCGAGGTACTCGTCCTGGAGGATCTGCCGGAACTTCTCCGCGCCCCAGTCGTTGACCAAGAACTTGATGCGGGCCCGGTGGCGCAGCCGCCGGTAGCCGTAGTCGCGGAAGATGCCGATCACGCCGCCGTAGACGTCGCCGACCTGGTCGGGCCGGACGAACGCGCCGAGCCGCTTGCCGATCATCGGGTTGGTCGACAGCCCGCCGCCCACCCAGACGTCGAACCCGGCCTCGCCGGCCTCGTTGACCACGCCCACGAACGCCACGTCGTTGATCTCGTGGACGGTGCAGTGGGCCGAGCAGCCGCTGATGGCCGACTTGAACTTGCGGGGCAGGTTCGAGAACGCCTTGTCGCCGATGAACCGGTCGTAGACCTCGCGGATCTGCTCGCGGCCGTCGATGACCTCGTCGGCGTCGATGCCGGCCAGCGGGCAGCCGAGGATCACGCGCGGGGTGTCGCCACAGGCCTCGGTCGTGGACAGGCCGACCGCCTCGAGCCGCTCCCAGATCTCCGGGACCGACTCGATCTCGACCCAGTGCAGCTGGACGTTCTGCCGGTCGGTGATGTCGGCGGTGCCGCGGCCGAAATCATTCGAAATATCGGCGATGACGCGGAGCTGGCGCAGGTCGAGCTGGCCGCCGTCGATGCGGATCCGGAGCATGAAGTAGCTGTCGTCGAGCTCCTCGGGCTCCAGGATCGCCGTCTTGCCGCCGTCGATCCCGGGCTTGCGCTGGGTGTAGAGGCCGTACCAGCGCATGCGTCCGCGCAGGTCGGCGGGGTCGATCGAGTCGAAGCCGCGCTTGGAGTAGACGTCGATGATCCGCTGACGGACGTTGAGCCCGTCGTCGTTCTTCTTGTTCTCCTCGTTCTTGTTCAGGGGCTCGCGATAGCCGAGAGCCCACTGACCTTCGCCACGCGGGCGTCTGTGGTGGCGGTTCGCCGGGCGGGCCGGGGTGCTCATGCGGGACCTTTCCAGTGGTCATCGCGCGCGTCAGGCTTTTCCTCCCGCCTCGGCTCTGAGTGCGGGGGCATAAGAAAAGACGCCTGTCACGCGCCCTTAACAGAAAGAAGGGGCGGCGATCAACGGGCGTCGATACAGATGGCGCTGCGGACGCGCTGAAGGTCGACGTGACGGCGCACGACGAGCATCGGGTCCACTGGCATGTCCGTAACAATACCTCGCGGGTAGTTGATGTCCAAGTTTGCGTCCAGAGTGTGGGACGCCCGATGAGACACCCGATGAGACACACGGAGAGCCACCGGAGGTCCCGTAATGTTAACGGCGATGACCTCCGCCAACGCACCCCGGCGCCGGGCGCGTCGCCACTGGTTCGGGCACCACTCCCGGGCCGGCATGGCGCGCGCCCGGATAGGCATGGAGCGCTTCGCCGGAACCGGCACCTGGGCGCTGGTCAAGGCCACCACCATGGCGGGGGTCAACTACCGGGTCACCGGCCTGGCGGGCGAGGCGGCGTTCTTCGCGCTGCTGTCGCTGCCGCCGTTCGTGCTCGGCCTGCTGGGCGTCCTCGGTCACCTCTCCGGTTTGCTCGGCCCCGACACCATCGCCAGCATCAAGACGTCGGTGATCGAACACGCCGACCTGCTGTTCACGCCCGACGCCGTCCAGCGGGTGGTCGAGCCGCTGATCGACAACGTCTTCAACGGCGGCGAGGTCTCGCTGATCTCGGTGGGCTTCCTGCTCTCGCTGTGGTCGGGGTCCCGCGCCCTGTTCGTCTACGTCGACCTGATCTCCATCGCCTACGGCCTGGGCGAGACCCGCGGCATCATCCGCACCCGGATCTTCAGCTTCGGCCTCTATCTGGCCGCCCTGCTGATCGGCCTGGTCGTGATGCCGATCCTGGTCGTCGGGCCGACCCTGCTGGCGACCGCGCTGCCGGGCTACGAGCCGCTCATCTCGATCTTCTACTGGCCGGTCGTGGTGGCGGGGTCGGTGCTGATGCTCACGCTGCTCTACCACGTGAGCGTGCCGACCCGGACGAAATGGTGGCGCGAGGTGCCCGGCGCGCTGCTGGCGCTGCTGATCTGGATCATCTGCGCGGCCGTGCTGCGCGAGGTGCTGGCCGCCTGGTTCGACCCGCTGTCGATCTACGGCTCGCTCGCCGCGCCGATCGCGGTGCTGCTCTGGCTCTACATCACGGCCCTGGCGGTGCTCATCGGGGCCACCCTCAACGCCGAGATCGACCGGCTGTGGCCGCTGCCGGGCAACGCCCGCTCCCACGCCGAGAGCCGATAAGGTGGGTTTCTCGCTACTGGCGCTATGAGGTGGGGCACCACCGGGGAGCGGAAACCGCGTCGGCCGTGCGCCTGGGTCGACGCAGTCGTCGAGTTCCGAGGAAGGCGCTCAATGTCTGAGAACACGCTCAACTCCGTCGACCCCGAGATCGCCGAGCTGATCACGGCCGAAGAACGCCGCCAGATCGACACGATCAAGCTCATCGCCTCGGAGAACTACGTCTCCAAGGCGGTCCTCCAGGCGACCGGCACCGTCCTCACCAACAAGTACTCCGAGGGCTACCCCGGCAAGCGCTACTACGAGGGCCAGCAGGTCATCGACCAGATCGAGACCCTGGCGATCGAGCGGGCCAAGTCGCTGTTCGGCGTCAACCACGCCAACGTCCAGCCCTACTCCGGCTCGCCCGCCAACCTCGCGGTCTACCTGGCGTTCGCCCAGCCCGGCGACACCGTCATGGGCATGGGCCTGCCGTTCGGCGGCCACCTGACCCACGGCTGGTCGGTCAGCGCCACCGGCAAGTGGTTCAACCCGGTCCGCTACGGCGTCCGCCGCGACACCGGCATGGTCGACATGGACGAGGTCCGCGAGATCGCCCTCAAGGAGCGCCCGAAGCTGATCTTCTGCGGCGGCACCGCCATCCCCCGCACGATCGACTTCCCGGCCTTCGCCGCGATCGCCAAGGAGGTCGGCGCGGTCCTGGCGGCCGACATCGCCCACATCGCGGGCCTGGTCGCCGGCGGCGCCCACCCCACGCCGGTCGGCCACGCCGACGTGATCTCGACCACGACCCACAAGACCCTGCGCGGGCCGCGTGGCGCGATGCTCATGGCCACCTCCGATGAGCACGCCACCGCCCTCAACAAGGCCGTCTTCCCGGGCCTGCAGGGCGGCCCCCACAACCACACCACCGCCGCCATCGCGGTGGCGCTGCGCGAGGCCGCCACCGACGACTTCAAGGACTACGCGCGCCAGATCGTCGTCAACAGCCGGGCCCTGGCCGAGGAGCTGCTCGGCCGGGGCTTCGACCTGGTCTCGGGCGGCACCGACAACCACCTGATCCTGATGGACCTGACGCCCAAGGGCGTCGGCGGCAAGCCGGCCGCCCAGGCCCTCGACAAGGCCGGGCTGGAGACCAACTACAACTCGGTGCCGTTCGACACCCGCAAGCCGTTCGACCCGTCGGGCATCCGCATCGGCACCGCCGGCGTCACCAGCCGGGGCATGGGCGTCGCCGAGATGCGCCAGATCGGCGCCTGGATCGACCAGGTCGTCTCGGCCCTGGCCAAGGGTGAAGACGAGGCCAAGCACACCATCGTCCGCGTCCACGCCGAGGTCCGCGAGCTGACCACCCACTTCCCGGCCCCCGGCCTCAGCTAGGAGCTACCTCCCGACCCCGCCTCCGCCGGGACGCGGGGTCAGGACAGGCCCTTGAAGAAGGCGCGGATGTCGCCCGCGAGCAGCTCGGGCACCTCCATCGCCGGGAAGTGGCCGCCTTCGGTGAACTCGCTCCAGTGGCCGATCGCCTTCCACGGGTCCACCGCGCGGCGCATGAGCGGGTGGGTGTCGAACACCGCCCACCCCGATGGCACCCCCGCGCCCATGACCAGGTCGAGCTCCGAGTGCTCCGCCTCCCAGTAGAACTGCGCGCTCGACTCCCCGCTGCGGGTGAACCAGTAGAGGCTGATGTTCGTGAGGAGCTGGTCGCGGTCGACCGACTCCTCCGGCGTCCGGTAGCCGCCGTCTCCCGTCCTGGTCCGGAACTTCTCGGCGATCCACGCGAGCAGGCCGACCGGTGAGTCGGTGAGCGCCGCGCCGATCGTGTCGGGACGGTGGTCCTGCATCAGGAGATACCCGCGGTCGGCGGCGTCCTCGGCGCGCACCGCGTCGATCTGGGCGATCTCGTCGTCGGACAGGCCCTCGGGGAAGGGGAACTTCTCGCCGAGCAGCCCGAGCAGCCGGGGGTCGGCGCCGATGTGCGTGCCGATGACCCGCTCCGGGTAGCGGGCCGCGAGGCGGCCGGTGGTGCCCGAGCCGACGTCGGTGCCGTGGGCCCCGAACCTCTCGTAGCCGAGACGCGTCATGATCTCGGCGTAGGCGTCCGTCGTCCGCGCCAGCTCCCAGCCGGTCCCCGACAGCGGGGTGGAGAACCCGAAGCCGGGCAGCGACGGGATGATCACATGGAAGTCGCCGGTCAGCAGCGGGACGAGCCGCTGGTAGTCGACGAACGAGCCCGGCCAGCCGTGGTTCAGCATCAGCGGCACGGCCTGCGGGTTCGCCGACCGCACGTGGACGACGTGGAACCTCTGGCCGTCGACGACCGTGGTGAGCTGGTCGTACTCGTTGAGCCTGGCCTCCTGCGCCCGCCAGTCGAATCCGTCGCGCCAGTATTCGGCGAGCTCGTCCAGGTAGGCCTGCGGGATGCCGCGGCTGAAGTCGGTGCGGTCGTCGCGGCCCGGCACGGGGAACGGCCGGCGCGTGCGGGCCAGCCGGTCGCGCAGGTCGTCGAGGTCGGACTGGGGGATGTCGATGCGGAACGGTGTCATGACATGGACGCTTCCAGGCAATGCGGCAGATCAGCTTCCGCGATCGCTGGAATGATCGAAGACATGTTGGAGACGTCGGTCCGCCTGCTCGAACTGCTGTCCCTGCTCCAGCTCAAGCGCGACTGGACGAGCTCCGAGCTCGCCGCCCGCCTCGGCGTGAGCACCCGGACGGTGCGGGCCGACATCGCCAGGCTGAGGTCGATCGGCTACCCCGTGGACGCGCGCCCCGGCGTCGCGGGCGGATACCGGCTGGCCGCCGGGACGGCGATGCCCCCGCTGCTGCTCGACGACGACGAGGCCGTCGCCGTCGCGGTCGGGCTGGGCGTGGTCGCCACCCAGCGGCTCGGGATCGAGGAGACCTCGCTCACCGCGCTCGCGAAACTGGAGCAGGTCCTTCCCGCGCGCCTGCGCCGGCGCGTCGAGGCGGTACGCGAGGCGACGAGCGTCGTCCCGGTGGCCGGGCGGGGGCTCGAGCCCTCGGTCCTCGGCGCGGTCGCCGCCGCGGTCCGCGGCCACGAGCGGCTCCGGTTCGGATACACCAAGCCCGGGGGAGTCCCGGGGGCCCGCCACGCCGAACCGCACCGGCTGGTGAGCTGGGGGACGCTCTGGTACCTGCTCGCCTGGGACCTCGACCGCGACGACTGGCGGATCTTCCGCGTCGACCGCATGGTCGCGCACGTGCCGACGGGCGCGCGGTTCCGGCCGCGCGCGATCCCGGGGGGCGACGCCGTCGAGTACGTCGTCAGCCGCGTCAGCGAGGTGGGCGGCGCGTCGTCGGCGTGAAAAAGGCGTTGCGGGGTCTTTCCGCCGCCGCGTAAGGTTCAGCGCAGCCGGATCGACCGGTCCTTTTCCTTCAGGGAGGTGGCGACACATGCGGGTCTTTCTCCTGAGCCTGCCGTCCATCCATCTCCGGGCCGCCCGCTGACGCACGCGGGGCCTGTTTCATCCTGAAGGGTTCCACCCAAAGTGTTCTTCGATCTTTCTCTTCTCGGCTGGGACGACACGCGCTCGCTCCCCGTGGACACGATCCCCGGCCGGGTCTCCCAGGTGCACCGCGGCGCGGCCGAGGTCATCACCGAACAGGGCCAGTTCCAGGTCCACTACGGCGCCCGGGTGCGCCGTGAGTCCGCCGCCGACCCGACCCGGCTGCCCTGCGTGGGCGACTGGGTGGCGCTGCGGCTGCTCGCCGAGGGCCGCCACGAGCTCGACGAGGTGCTGCCCCGCGCCACCGCGTTCGTCCGGGGCGGGGTGTCCCGCGACTCGCGCGGCGGCCTGTCCGGCGACGGGCAGGGCCAGGTGCTGGCCGCCAACGTCGACATCGTGTTCGTCGCCGAACCGGCCATGCACGCCTCCGACTTCGCCGACCTCGGCCGGATCGAGCGGCTGACCGCGCTGGCCTGGGAGAGCGGCGGCACCCCGGTCGTCGTGATCACCAAGGCCGACCTGTTCGACCAGGGCCTCGACGACCTGCTGAAGGACGTCAGGACCGCCGCCCCGGGCGTCGACGTGCACGCCGTGTCGTCGTTCACCGGCGACGGGGTCGACGTCGTCCGCTCCTACCTGGAGGGCTCCCGGACCGCCGTGATCCTGGGCGCCTCCGGCGCGGGCAAGTCGAGCCTGGTCAACGCCCTGGCGGGCGGCCAGGTCATGGAGACCCAGCAGGTCAGGGCCGGTGACGGCCGGGGCCGCCACACCACCGTGCACCGGGAGCTGATCCCGCTGCCCGGCGGCGGCATCGTCATCGACACCCCCGGCATCCGCCGGGTCGGCCTGTACGACATCTCCGACGGCGTCGACCGGGTCTTCTCGGAGATCGAGGACCTGGCCGGGCAGTGCCGCTTCGGCGACTGCTCCCACGAGGCCGAGCCGGGGTGCGCGGTCATGGCGGCGCTGGAGAGCGGCGAGCTGCCCGAGCGGCGGCTGGAGAGCTGGCGCAAACTCCAGCGCGAGGCGGCCTGGATGGCCCGGCGCAGCGACGCCCGGCTCCAGGCCGAGGAGACCCGGAAGTGGAAAATCATCCACAAGGGCATGCGGGGCCGCAGCCGTCCCTGATCGTCCGGGTACACCCCACAGGGTGTACTCCTTTCCGGATCGCTCGACCGCCGGCGCTCTCCTCGCGGAGGCGCTGGCGGACGTGCCCGCCGACATCGTGCTCGCCCTGCCGCGCGGCGGGGTGGCCGTGGGCGCCGTGGTCGCCAGGGCGCTCGGGGTGCCCCTCGACGTCCTGGTGACCCGCAAGCTGGGCCACCCGATGCAGCCCGAGCTGGGCCTGGGCGCCATCGCCGAGGGCGGCGACCCGGTCTACGACCACACGATGCTGCGCCGCACCGGCATCCGCGAGCGCGACCTCGCCGACGTCGTGGCGGCCGAACGCGCCGAGCTGGCGCGGCGGGTGGCGGCGTACCGGGGCGAGAAGGCCCTTCCCGACCTGGGCGGACGCGACGTGATCGTGGTCGACGACGGGCTGGCCACCGGCGGCACCGCCCGCGCCGCCCTGCGCGCGGTGCGGGCCCGGAAGCCGCACCACCTCACGCTGGCTGTGCCGGTCGGCGCGGCGGCGGCGGTCAGGATGCTCCAAAGGGAGGCGGACGAGGTCGTCACGGTCGCCGCGCCCGAGGAGTTCGGTTCCGTGGGGAGCTGGTACGAACGGTTCGAGCAGCTCACCGACGACGAAACCCGGGCGTGCCTTCGCTCGGTGTGATCAAGGGTCACTTACGGTGACTGGGTGGACGTTGTGGACCTGGCGCGGTGGCAGTTCGGCATCACCACGCTCTACCACTTCCTTTTCGTCCCTCTCACGATCGGCCTGTCCCTTCTGGTCGCCCTCATGGAGACGGCCTGGGTCCGGACCGGGAAGCTCGTCTATCTGACCGCGACGAGGTTCTGGGGCCGGCTCTTCCTGATCAACTTCGCGCTCGGCCTGGTGACGGGGATCGTCCAGGAGTTCCAGTTCGGGATGTCCTGGAGCACCTACTCGCGGTTCGTCGGCGACGTGTTCGGCGCGCCGCTCGCCATCGAGGCGCTGCTGGCGTTCTTCCTGGAGTCCACCTTCCTCGGGCTGTGGATCTTCGGGTGGGAGCGCCTGAACAAGGTCGTGCACGTGCTGTGCATGTGGGCGGTGGCGGTCGGCAGCGCCGCGTCGGCCTACTTCATCCTGGCGGCCAACTCGTTCATGCAGTGGCCCGTCGGGTTCGTCAACACCGGTGTCCGCGCTGAGATGACCGACTTCGGCGCGGTGCTCACCAACAAGGTCGCGGTGGCCACCTTCCCCCACGTCCTGATGGCGAGCTGGCTGACCGCCGGGGTCGTGATGATGTGCTTCAGCGCCTACCACCTGGAGCGGAGCCGCAACGTCGAGGTGTTCCGGCCGTCGCTGCGGCTGGCGCTGGTGACCACGGTGATCGCGGGCGCGGGCCTGGCCTGGACCGGCGACGCGCTCGCCAAGGTGATGACGCAGACCCAGCCGATGAAGATCGCCGCAGCCGAGGCGCTCTACGAGACGGCCCAGCCCGCGCCGTTCTCGCTGTTCACGATCGGCAACCTGAGCGGCACCGAGCCGCTGTTCTCCGTCGACATCCCCGGTTTGCTGTCGTTCCTGGCCACCGGTGACGTCGACGGGCGCGTCCAGGGCATCGACGACCTTCAGGCCGAATACCGGCAGAAGTACGGACCCGGGGACTACGCGCCCTACGTGCCGATCGCCTACTGGGGCTTCCGGCTGATGATCGGGTTCGGCCTGCTGGCCGCGTTCGTCGCGCTGTGCCTGCTCTGGCTGACCAGGAGAGGCCGGCTGCCCCGCAGGCGGTGGGTGTGGCGGGTGGCCACGTGGTCGGTCGTGCTGCCGTTCCTGGCCAACAGCGCCGGGTGGGTTTTCACCGAGATGGGGCGTCAGCCCTGGATCGTGTTCACCCAGCTCAAGACCGCCGACGCCGTCTCGCCGACCATCGGGCTCGGGCACATCACCGCCTCACTGACCGCTTTCACGCTCCTGTACGGCGCCCTCGCCGTCGTCGAGATCCGGCTGATGTACGTGTTCGGCACCGCCGACCCGCCCAGCGACGAGCCCGAACCCGTCAAAGAACCCGCCCTGGCCTACTGAGGTGACTCCGTGACGCTCAACGACATCTGGTTCGCCGCCATCGCGGTGCTCTTCGTCGGCTACTTCGTGCTGGAGGGCTTCGACTTCGGGGTGGGGGTGCTGCTGGCGTACCTCCCCAAGGACGAGCGGGAGCGCCAGGTGATGGTCGGCACGATCGGGCCCGTGTGGGACGGCAACGAGGTCTGGCTCATCACCGCCGGAGGCGCGCTGTTCGCCGCCTTCCCCGAGTGGTACGCCAGCCTGTTCAGCGGTTTCTACCTGCCGCTGCTGGTCATCCTGCTGGCGCTCATCGTGCGCGGGGTGGCCTTCGAATACCGGGGCAAACACCGCTCGAAGCGGTGGCGGCGCAACTGGGACCGCTGCCTGTTCTGGGGTTCGCTGGTGCCGGCGTTCCTGTGGGGCGTGGTGTTCGGCAACATCGTGCGCGGGGTGGCCCTCGACGAGCGCCACGAGTTCGTCGGCGCGGTCTGGGGGCTGCTGAACCCGTTCGCGCTGCTCGGCGGTCTGACCACGCTCGCCCTGTTCGTCACCCACGGCGCGGTGTTCCTGGCGCTGAAGACGCGGGGGAGGATCCGCCGGAAGGCGAAGGACACGGCCGACCGAGCCGGGGTCATCGCGGCGGTTCTGGTCATCGGGTTCCTGACCTGGACGCAGGTCATGGAAGGTTCATGGGCGAGCATCCTGCTCGCGGCGGGAGCGATCGCCGCCTGGGGGGCCGGGATGGCGGCCAACTTCTTCGGCCGGGAGGGCTGGGCGTTCCTCGGCTCGGCCGCCGCGATCGGTGCGGCGACGGTCAGCCTCTTCGCGGCGCTCTATCCCGATGTGCTGCCGTCGACGGTGAGTTCGGAGAACAGCCTGAACATAGAAAACGCCGCGTCCACGCCGAAGACCTTGCAGATCATGACGTGGGTCGCGGTCGTGTTCCTGCCGCTGGTGCTGCTCTACCAGTCGTGGACCTACTGGGTGTTCCGCCGCCGCATCGGTGTGCGGAACATCCCAGTGGGTCACTGACCAGGGAAAATGTGGCGATTTGCCGGGGAGGGTGGAGATGCTAGGCGACGGCGCTGATGCCGGCGCTCGCGGCGCGACGCATCCGGCGGCGGCGCTCGGAGGCGCGCTCGTCTTCGTTCAGGCCACCCCAGGTGCCGTACTTCTCAGGGCGGGAAAGCGCGTAGTCAAGGCACTCCGCGCGGACCGGGCAACCGGCGCAGATCGCCTTCGCCTTGCGTTCGCGGATGTCACGCTCCGGCTGGCGCTCCCCGTCGGGGCCGAAGAACAGCACGAGGTCCTCTCCCCGGCACGCGGCATCATCCTGCCAACCCCAGCTGGGGCGGGGGCGGGCGAGCTGCCGACGTACCTGAGACATGAGAAACCACCTTTGGTGAGAAGAGGTATTTCAGTGTTTGTGCCGCAATGGACGCTTATGGGTTCCTCTTTTGCAACGCGAGGAGCGTCCGTGGTGTTCCCAGCTTCTTTCGAAGCCTCAGGTCAGCACTGGGGTGAGCTGCGTGAGCTCGGCCAACCTGTAGGTCGTGATCTCTTCGGCGCAGGCGAACCCACACGGTGCCGCGAACACCGAAGGCTCGACCACTACCCGAAAACGGGACGTTCCACCAGGCGCGTTGGTTTGCACAACGCACACGGTGGAGTCACCTTCCGACCGGGAGGATTCCACGGCCACTCCGCCGACCGAGAGCTCGCCCGTGTGTGACCGGACGAAGTGCTCGGCGGCTTGCGATGGCTCAGGGAGACCCGCGCGCCCCCGGAAACGGTCAAGAACGATCTTGCCGTCACGGTAGGCGTTTGCTGCCACGATCGCGGCAGCCTCAGACATGCTGCCGTAGTAAAGCCCGTGTGGCAAGCACACGAGGTTGGCGGCGTATCGATCGCCGCCGACATGTGTGGTTTCCCACACATTCCCGGGCTCTATCCGGGAGAGTGATCTCGCGATCGGGAGACCAAAGCGGGCGCAACACGCGTTGCGCTTGGCGTGCGTGCAGACCAGAAATACCGGCTCACTGACAAGTATGCAGGACTCCGGAAGCGCTCCGTCCACAAGTGCGCCCAGGTCAAGATCGTCTGGGTGATCGAGCCATGCCTCTGCCAGCCAGGGGTCGTTCCCGGTGGAGGAACCGACGAAAACGTGCAGCGCGCGGGGGCCCTGAGTGGTCTCGCGGTCGGGGCGGCGGATGAGCTGCGACCGGACGCCGAGCGCGGTGGCCCGGTCGATCAGCGCGAGCACGCTCTCGGGAAGACGGCATTCGGGCAGGTAGGCGGCCCAGGGGCCGTTGTGCTCGATGAGGAGCCAGCGGCGGGCGCCCACCGTGGCACTGGCGAGCACGGGCGCCTCGCCCGTGTGCATCGCCCCACCGGCGTGGTCGCACCCCTTGCTCATCTGCCCCGATCCGTTCTTCGCGATCATCTCGCGTTAGGTAACCCTAACCTTAGACGATACTGTCAAACGTTCAGGCCTCGAGTGACAGAACGTGGTGTGCCACCTTCAGCGCCGATCGGCGGTCTTCCGCGATCAGCCCGATCCGGGTACGCCGGTCCAGCATGTCGTCTTCGTCCAGGGCTCCTTCGTGGCGCACTGCCCAGACGAGCTCGGCCCATGTCGTGGCGCCACCGGGGATGACCTTCGCGCCCAGCGCCCGGTTCGACTCGATCAGGGCGGCGATGTCCTCGGCCTCCGAGCCGTAGCGCTCGACCAGCCGCCAGGGCGCCCGGACGCCACGCCGCGTGGCGCCGACGAGGGGGAGCCGCGCGGTCGTGCTGCGCCGGGCGTGCGGGCAGGCGGCGTCGACGGCGTCCTCGGCCATCCGCCGGTAGGTGGTGAGCTTGCCGCCGACCACGGTGACCACGCCGTCCTCGCCCCTCAGCACCGCGTGGCGCCGGGACAGGTCGGCGGTGCGGCCGGCGCCCGTGTCCAGCAGCGGGCGCAGCCCCGCGTGGGCCCCGGCGACCTGGTCGCGGGAGACCGGCTCGGCCAGCACGCCGTTGAGCGTGCCGAGCAGGAAGTCCACGTCGGCGTCCGGTACGTCGGCCACGTCGGGCACCGGCCCCTCGACCGGCTCGTCGGTCAGCCCCACCAGGACGTGCCCGTCGCTCTGCGGCAGGACCAGCAGGAACCTGTTCGACTCGCCCGGGATCGGCACATGCATGGCGGCCTTCAGCGGCCCCAGCGTGCCCTCCCTGAGCACCAGGTGGGTGCCGCGCGAGGGCCGCAGCGTGATCTCGGGGGCCAGCCCGGCCGCCCACACGCCGGTGGCGTTGACCACCGCCCTGGCCCTGACCGTGAAGGCGTCGCCGGTCAGCTCGTCGCGCAGCTCCGCGCCGTCACCGGCCAGGCCGAGCGCCCGGCAGCGGGTCAGCACCCGCGCGCCGTGCCCGGCGGCCGTGCGGGCCAGCGCGACCACCAGCCGCGCGTCGTCGACGACCCGGCCGTCGTAGGAGCGCAGCGCGCCCCGCAGCCCGTCGGCGGCCAGCGCCGGGACCAGGTCGAGCGCCCCGGCCGGGTCGAGCCGCGACGGGCCGGGCACGAGCTTCCTCGGGGTGCCGGCCGCCGCCCGCAGCACGTCGCCGAGCCGGTAGCCCGTCATCAGCTTGCGGGCCGTCGCCGCCGTCACCGCCGGAGTGAGCGGCAGCAGGAACGGCTGAGCCTTCACCAGGTGGGGCGCGGTGTGGCGGAGCAGCACGTCGCGTTCGGCCGCGCTCTCCCTGGCCAGCCCGATCTTGCCGGACGCCAGGTAGCGCAGGCCGCCGTGGATGAGTTTCGAGCTCCAGCGGGACGTGCCGAACGCCAGGTCGTGGGCGTCGACCGCGACCACCGACAGCCCGCGCGCGGCGGCGTCGAGCGCCACGCCCGCCCCCGTGGCGCCCAGGCCCACGACGAGGAGGTCGGCGACCTCCCGCCGCGCGGCGTCGAGGTCGTGGGCGCGGCGGGCGGCGTTGAGCGAAGACTCCATGAGGTTCCTTGATCGGGTCGGGCTTTACCCTTGGGTAACCTAGCGAGAGGTCGGCATCCTGTGGAGACTCCGAGAACCCCCGTGCAGCCCGTTCTCTGGTCGGGCTGGGGCGATCCCGGCAAGGCGACCGGCCTCGACCCCGCCGTGCGGGAGCTGCTCGCGGAGTCGCTGGGGGTCGTCCCGCCCGCCGGTGAACCGGCGGGCTTCGGCGACGTGCGGCTCCCCGCGACCGAACTGTCACCGTTCGTGCTGGACTCGTTGCGGTCCATCGTAGGCGCGGAGCAGGTGCGTACCGATGCCGATGCTCGTATTCGCCACACCAGAGGCAAATCCACACCAGACCTGCTGAAGATGCGCATGGGAGACGGTTCCGACGCCCCAGACGCCGTCGTGCTGCCCGCGTCGCACCACGAGATCGCCGGGCTGCTGAGCGTCTGCACCGCCGAGAGGGTCGCGGTGGTGCCGTTCGGCGGCGGCACGTCCGTCGTCGGGGGAGTCGTGGCCGACCGGGCCGGTTTCGCCGGGGTCGTCGCGCTCGACCTGCGGCGGCTCGACCGGCTGGTGTCGGTCGACGAGGAGTCGATGCTGGCCGAGCTCCAGCCGGGGCTGCGCGGGCCGCAGGCCGAGGAGCTGCTCAACGGGCACGGCCTCACGCTGGGGCACTTCCCGCAGTCGTGGGAGTACGCCACCCTCGGCGGGTTCGCCGCCGCCCGCTCCTCGGGGCAGGCCTCGGCCGGATACGGGCGCTTCGACGACATGGTCGAGGGGCTGACCGTGGCGACGCCGGCCGGTGACCTGGAGCTCGGCCGCGCGCCGCGCTCGGCCGCCGGGCCGGACCTGCGCCAGCTCATCCTGGGCTCGGAGGGCGCGTTCGGGGTGATCACCTCGATGCGGCTGCGGGTGCGCCGCCTGCCCGCCGAGCGGCGCTGGGACGCCTGGCGCTTCCCGTCGTTCCAGGCGGGCCGCGACGCGATGCGCGCGCTGGCCCAGGAACGGCGGCTTCCCTCGGTGATCCGGCTGTCCGACGAGACCGAGACCATGATCAACGGCGGGACGGGCTGCCTGATGGTCATCGGGTACGAACAGGGCGACCCGCCCAGATTCCCCGGCGCCGAGCACCTGGGCGCCGCGCCCGCCGAGCGCTGGGCCGACGGCCGCTTCGCCGCCCCCTATCTGCGCGACGCGCTTCTCGGGGCGGGAGCGACCGTGGAGACGCTGGAGACCGCGGCCCACTGGTCGGGCCTGCCCCGGCTCTACGAGGCCGTCAGGCTCGCTCTGGAGGCCGCGCTGGGCCGGGCGATCGTGATGTGCCACGTGTCCCACGTCTACGAGACCGGCGCGTCGCTCTACTTCACCGTCGCCACCGCCTCGGGAGACGACCCGCTGGCCCGCTGGGACGCCGCCAAGACCAAGGTCAGCGAGGCGATCGGGCTCGCCGGGGGCACCATCTCCCACCACCACGGCGTCGGCCGCGACCACCGGGCCGCCTACGCCGCCGAGATCGGCCCCGTGGGCGTCGGGATCATGCGGGCGATCAAGAAAAGTCTCGATCCGGCCGGGATTCTCAACCCCGGTGTCCTGATCCCCTGAAACCGAGCAAGATTGAGAGCATGGCGGACATCGGCGTCGAGGCTGCGGCCGCGCGCGGGAAGCAGGTCTCCTCCCGGGTCTCGGAAAAGGGCGCCGGGTGGCACTGCCAGGAGATCGGGACCTTCCAGGCGCTGCGTCCCAACACCAACACCTTCACCTGGCTGCATCCGAAGACCCTGTGGCGCTCGCGCAACGAGATCCTCGCCGGGCTGCTGGGCGACCCGTCCGCCGAGGTGCGCCGCCGCTGGGTCGCCTCGATGCGGGAGAACGGCGCCGACCCCGACTTCCGGATGGTCCGCCGGCCCGGCCCCGAATACTCCTTCGTCGTCATCGGCGACACCGGCGAGGGCGACGCCTCGCAGTACGCCGTCGTCCCTGGCCTGCTCAAGATGGGTGACAAGACCGACTTCGCGGTCATCGCCAGCGACGTGATCTACCCGACCGGCGCGGCGAGCGACTACTGCGACAAGTTCTTCCGCCCTTTCAAGGACTACGACGCCCCCATCTACGCCATCCCCGGCAACCACGACTGGTACGACGGCCTCGGCGGCTTCATGCGGGTGTTCTGCGGGGCCAAGCCGCTCAAGGTCGAGCGCGAGGGCTTCCGGCTCTCCCCGGCCGGGCTGCGCGGCCTGCTCTGGAAGAAGCCCGAGCCGATCGACGAGGCCGCCCTCGCCGAGGCGTGGAAGATGCGCGGCCGGCCGTCCCAGGAGGCCCGGCAGCCCGCGCCCTACTGGGTGCTCGACCTCGGCGAGCTCGTGCTGGTCGGCATCGACACCGGGATCACCGGCTCGCTCGACCGCGAACAGGGCGAGTGGCTGCGCCACGTCTCCTCGGCCGACGCCCGGCCCAAGGTGCTCATCACCGGCAAGCCGATCTACGTGCGCAACGACTACAAGCCCTGCCCCATCGAGGGCGGCGGCACCGTCGACGAGATCGTCCGGGACCCGGCGCACAACTACGTGGCCGCGATCGGCGGCGACGTGCACAACTACCAGCGGTTCCCGGTCGACGTCGACGGCCGGGTGATCCAGTACCTGGTCGCGGGCGGCGGCGGCGCGTTCATGCACGCCACCCACACCATCCCGCGCGTCGACAGGGTCCACGAGGACGCCTTCCGCTGCTATCCGCTGCGCGGCGACTCGCTGTCGTTCTACAGCCTCCTCTACTCGCGCAAGCTGCGGATGAAGTGGCTCTATCTCACGCCCGAGGAGGCCGTGACGCTGATGTCGCGGCAGATCGGCAACGAGCCGGTGCGGACCACCCCGGCCGTGCGGATCACCGCGCGGATGAAGTGGGCGGCCCGGCTGCTCGGCGGCTGGCCGATGCCGTTCCACCTGCCGGTCGGCCGGTTCTTCCACCGCTGGATCTCCGAGCTGACCGACTGGGACACCCCGCCGTTCTTCAAGAGCTTCCTGCACGTCTCGGTCTCACCCGGCGAACTGCGCATCCGCTGCTTCGCCGCGACCGGCTGCCTGGCCCAGGAGCTCGAACCGCCCGTCGAGGACGAGGTGATCATCCCGCTGGTCTGATCGGCTCGGGTCCGCTCATGCCGGTTTCTGTCACGGCTCCCGCCTTTTCCCGGGCGCCTCGACTCCACGGGGCGGGCGTGGCAGACGAACTGTCGGTGGCGGCTGGCAGGGTGGAACCGTGCAGGTTGTGGTTTCCGGGGCGAAAGACGGCAGCGGCGAGCTGCGGCCGGGTGGCGCCGTGAGCGATCTGGCCGAAGGCGTCCGGGAGGTCGAGGCGCGTGAGACGCCCCGGTGGGTGTGGGCCGACACGCGGCGGATCTATCCCGGTCTGCTGGTCCGGGGCGTGCGGGTGGCCCGCTGCCACGACGTCGCGCTGACCGAGAACCTGCTGCTGGCCGCCGAGGGGCGCTACGGCGAGCCCCGGTCGGCCGAGGCCGCCCACGCCCGGCTCCACGGCCTGCCGGTGCCCGAAGACCGCCACGACGCGCCCGAGGCCGCCCAGGGGTCGCTGTTCGACCCCGAGCCGCCGCCCGCCGAGCCGGGGGTCGCGCTGGTGGAGGAGGTGGCCGCCGCGCAGGCCGCCCGGATCGCCGCGCTGCCCGAACCCGGGCGGTTCCGGCTGCTGGTGGCCGCCGAGTCGGCCGGGGGGCTGATCGCCGCCGAGATGGGCCACGACGGCATGCCGTGGCGCGAGTCGGTCCACCAGGCGCTGCTGACCGAGCTGCTCGGGCCCCGGCCCGCCCACGGCATGCGCCCGGCCAAGCTCCAGGCGCTCGCCGACCAGGTGTCGGCCGCGTTCGGGACCCCGTTCAACCCCGACTCGCCGCAGCAGATCGTCAAGGCGTTCAAGGCGGCCGGGGTGGCGGTGCCGTCGACCCGCTCCCACGTGCTGAAGGAGGTCGACCATCCGGGGGTGGCGCCGTTGCTGGCGTACAAGGAACTGGCCCGGCTGTTCAGTTTCCACGGCTGGGTCTGGGCCGACCAGTGGGTGAGGGGCGACCGCTTCCGGACCGAATACGTCGTGGGCGGCGTCGTCAGCGGCCGGTGGGCGACCAGCGGGGGAGGGGCGCTCCAGATCCCGAAGGTGATGCGCCGGGCGGTGGTGGCCGACGAGGGGTGGACGCTGGTGGTCGCCGACGCGGCCCAGCTCGAACCGCGCGTGCTGGCCGCGATGGCCGGAGACCGGGGGCTGGCCCGCGCCGCCGGCGAGGAGGACCTCTACGCCGCCCTCGCGACCGCGTTCGGCGGCCAGCGCGACACCGCCAAGATCGCCATGCTCTCGGCCATGTACGGCGGCACCAGCGGCGACGCCCCCAAACTGCTGGCCGTGATGCGCAACCGCTTCCCGCAGGCCTACCAGTTCGTCGAAGACGCCGCCCGCGCCGGGGAGGAGGGCCGGGTGGTCCGCTCGTGGCTTGGCCGCACCAGCCCGCCGCCCTCCGACCGCTGGCGGGCGCTGGTCTCCGGCCCCGACGGCGGCAGGGCGGCCCGCGACCGGGGGCGCTTCACCCGCAACTTCGTCGTCCAGGGCACCGCCGCCGAGTGGGCCCTCACGCTGATGGCGGTCCTGCGCGGGCGGCTGACCGGCCCCGCCAGGCTGGTGTTCTTCCAGCACGACGAGGTCATGGTGCACTGCCCGGCCGGCCAGGCCGCCGAGGTGGCCGAGGCGATCAGGGTGAGCGCCGAGGAGGCCACCCGCCTGCTGTTCGGCGCGACGCCGGTCAGGTTCCCGATGGCCGCGGTGCCGGTGACGTGTTACGCCGACGCCAAATGACCACCCCGGTGACCCCGGTCAGCACCGCCGTGACCACGCCGAGGGCCATGTAGGACACCACCCCGACGATCGCCCCGGCGACCAGCGCGCCGGCCGCGCCGCAGACGTTCATCGTCAGGTCCGACAGGCCCTGCACGGCCGGGCGGCGCTCCAGCTCCACCGCCTCGGTCAGCAGCGCCGACCCCGCCACCAGCGCGCACGACCAGCCGAGCCCCAGCAGGATCAGCCCCGCCGTGATCACCGGCACGTTGTGCCCGCCGAACGCGGCCAGCAGCCCCGCCGCCACCAGGACGCCCATGCCCGTCACGGCGACCAGCGCCCGGCCGAACCGGTCGGCGGCCCAGCCGACCAGCGGCGAGAACATGAACATCCCGGCGATGTGCAGGCTCAGCACCATGCCGATGACCGCGATGCCGGCGTGGCCGTGGTCGAGGTGGACCGGCGTCATCGACATCACCGACACCATCGCGGTGTGCCCGGCCGCGATCGTCAGCAGCCCGACCCGGGCCGCCGGGATCGCCTTCACCGTCTCCACCGCCGCACGCAGAGGCTGCCGCTTGCGTGCGACCGTCACCTCACGGCCCTGGCGGGCCAGCAGCAGCGGGTCGGGCCGCAGCCCCGCGTTGAGCACCGCGAGGGAGACCACGAACGCGACGGCGGCCAGCGCGAACGGCCCGGCCGAGTGGCTCAGCCCCAGGTCCATGCCGAGCCGGTCGGCCGGGTCGGCCAGGTTGGGGCCCGCGACGCTGCCGATCGTGGCCGCCCAGACGACCAGCGACAGGTGGCGGGCGGTCCGGCCGGGCGGGGCCAGGTCGGTGGCGGCGTAGCGGGCCGACAGGTTCCCGGCGCTGCCCGCGCCGACCAGGACCAGCGAGAGCAGCAGCAGCGGCCACGACACCAGCTCGATCGACGCCACGGCGGCGAGGCAGCCGAGGAACGCCGTGCCGTAGGCGAGGGTCAGGCCCGCCCTCCGGCCGCCGCCGTCGGCGGCCCTGGCGGCCGGGATCGCCATCAGCGCCGTGCCCAGGACGCTGGCGGTGCCGGCCAGGCCGCTGATCGCCTCGGAGCCGGAGAGCTCGTACACGGTGAGGGAGCTCAGCGCGAGCATCACGGCGATCCCCACGCCGGAGACGATCTGGACCGCCGAGAGCACTCCGAGGGTCCGGCGCTGCACCTTCTGGTGGGATGCGAGGGGGATCGCTGTCATGCGCGAAGTTTGGCATGACTCATGACAGGGCTTAAAGCGGGTTTTACGCCGGGCTGAACGAGTTCCACAGGGTCGTGCGGACGGCCGCGGCGCTCTCGGTCCAGTCGTAGTCGGGCGCGGTGAAGGTCACCGCGTAGGCCCGGTTGTCGATCGAGATGTAGCGGACGGCCGTGTGGACGGTCACGTTCGCCGCGTCGCGGTGGGTGTACTCCCATTCGGCGGCCGGCCAGCGGTAGTCGACCTCGGCCAGGGCGAGCTGGGTGTACTCCTCGAAGGAGGCCTTGGCCTCGGTCGCCTTCAGCGCCTCCAGGCCGCCGTCGGGGATCTCCTCGATCAGGCCGCTCTGGCCGCTGTCCTTCGGGCCGGTCAGCACGACCGCGCCGTCCTGGGCGGCGACCTTCCAGGTGTCCGGGACGGCCACGGTGACGTTGCCGGCGGTGTGGTTGCGGAAGCCCTCGGGCAGCTCGCCCTCGGGGGAGGCGGGCACAGCGGGCGCGCCGGTGTCGGAGCGGCCGGTCGCGGCCGGCTGGCCCTGCGGCTCCGACGGCGTCCCGTCGCCCGGCACCATGATCAGCAGCACCAGCACGACCACCGCGATCACGGCGACGGCCGCGACCACCGCGAGCAGGCTGCTCCGGCCGCCGCCCCCGTCGTCGGGGTCCTTGCGGCGGCGGGACGGGCGCGGCGCGGCGGGCCGCTCGGGGGCCGTCTTCCGCTCGGCGGGCCGGTCGAAGGCCGCCCCCGCCCGCATCTCCCTGGCCAGCTCCGAGACGTCGGGCAGGTCCTTCTGCTCGGGCGCCGGCCAGCCGCCCGAGGACCCCGGCGACAGGGGGGACGGGGGCGCGGTGCGGCTCGGGCCGCCCGGCTTCGACGGGGTGATCGGGGCGAAGAACGAGACGCCGCCCGTGGTCGTGATGTCGCCGGTGGGGCTGCTCAGCGGGTCGGGCTTCGGCGCGCCGGCGGGGTAGCCGCCGGACGGGCTGTTGGGGTCGTACGGCACCCGCACCGGACCCGACGGGGTCTCGATGATGCGCGAGGGCATCGGGCCGGAGGGCGGGTCGAGCGGAGGAAGCATCTGCACCGGAGTCGGGTCGGCGGGGATCGGCGCCGGGGAGGGCGCCTGCGGCTGGGCGGGCGGGGCCGCCGGACGGACGCCCACGCCGTGCTGGCGCAGCACGTGTTCGAGCATCTCGGAGATCTGGGCGGCGGGCAGGCGGTCGGCCGGGTTCTTGCGCAGCAGCCCCTCGATGACGGGCATCAGCGCGCCCGCCCGGCCCGGCCGGTTGGGCTCCTGGGTCAGCACCGCGCCCAGCACGGCCACGGCGTCGGGCCCCTCGTAGGGGGGCCTGCCCTCCACGGCGGCGTAGAGCGTGGCGCCGAACGACCACAGGTCGGCCGCGAACGTGATCGGGCGGCCCTGGAGCCGCTCCGGCGGGATGTACGCCGGGGAGCCCATCAGCAGGCCCGGGTGGGTGATCGAGACGTCGCCCTCGATCGCGGCGATGCCGAAGTCGGTGAGGACCACGCGGTCGGCCGTCAGCAGCACGTTGCCGGGCTTGACGTCGCGGTGGAGGATCCCGGCGGCGTGGGCGTGGCGCAGCGCGTCGAGGACCCTTATGCCGATCTCGGCGGCCTGGACGACCGGCAGCGGCCCGCTCTGGCGCACCGCCTGCTCCAGCGACCAGGCGCGGACCAGCTCCATCACGATCCAGGGACGGCCGTCCTCCTCGACGACGTCGTGGACGGTCACGATGCCCGGGTGGCTCAGCCGCGCGGCCGAACGGGCCTCGCGGAGCATGCGGGTGTGGGCGGTCTGGCGGCCCTGCTGGTCGAGGCCGTAGGGGAGGATCAGCTCCTTGACCGCGACGTCGCGGTCGAGCAGCACGTCGTGGGCGTGCCACACCATTCCCATGCCGCCCCGGCCGACCGGCGACAGCAGCCGGTAGCGGCGGCCGACGAGCCTGCCCTGCCCCTCGGGCGTGTTGCCGCCCTGTCCATCGGGGACCATACCGAGCAGGCGGTCGGTCGTCATTAGGCGGATCCCCATTCCTCGTCCGGGCCGCGCGGAAAAGCCCGCACGATTTCTGAGGTTGGCCCCCGATATTAGGGTCAAACCCGCGTCAAAGGGAATTAAACGCGGGCCAAAGCGGCCAGCGCGGCGGTGAAAGCCTCCATCGGAGGGCTCACCAGACCCGCTCCGACCTGCCCTGTTCCGGCGAGCCGCCCAGCGATACCCGTATTGACTACCGGCAGCACTGAGGTCCGAGTGACCAGTGTGACATCGATCCCCGCCGGAGTCCCCCGGAACCCCAGACCCGGGATCTGGTACACGGGGTGCTCGGCGAGCGTGATCTCGTACATGGCCGTGGTGGCCGCGATCGCGTCCGCGACGTCGCCGCCCACGAACCGGACGATCGCCGGGGCGGCGGCCATGGAGAAGCCGCCGAGGCCCACCGTCTCGGTGATGGTGGAGTCGCCGATGTCGGGGTTGGCGTCGGCGGGGCCGTACGCGCCGAGGTAGAGGCCGTCGGGGACGCCCGCCGGGCCGGTGAACCAGCGGTCGCCCAGGCCGGAGACCTGGATGCCGAAGTCGGTGCCGTTCCTGGCCATCGCGACGACCATCGAGGAGCCCGGGACGTCCCTGGCCGCGTCGGCGGCGACCTTCCCGGCCGCCATGCCGGCGTTGAGGAAGAAGTGGTCGTTGCCGTTGACGAACCGCAGGACCTCGGCGGCCTTGGTGGGGACGGCGTCCACGATGGCCGGGGCCAGCTCCCTGACCAGCAGCGAGGTGGCGGCGCGGTTGCGGTTGTGCAGCTCGTCGCCCATCTGGAGCGCCTGGGCGATCAGGTTGCGCAGGTCGAGCGGGCCGGTCAGCCTCACGACCTCGGCCAGCGCCGGGCCGAGCACCTCGCCCATCCACCTGAGCCGCTCGATCACCTCGGGGCCGTAGGCGCCGTACCGGAGGACCTTGCCGAGCCCCTCGTTCAGCGAGCAGTAGGCGGTCCCGCCGTTCTCGGCGTCGTGGACCTCCAGCATCCACATGGACGGCGACACGACGCCCGCCATGGGGCCGACGGTCCGGTGGTGGTGACAGGAGTCGAGCGTGACCTCACCGGCGGCGAGCCTGCGCTCGGCGTCCTCGGCGTCGGCGGCGAGCCCCTCGAACAGCATCCCGCCGATGAGCGCGCCCCTCATCGGGCCGGAGGCGCGTTCCCAGTCGATGGGCGGTCCGGCGTGGAAGAAGGTGCCCTTCGGCAGGTCCAGCACGTCACCCGCGCGCCTGACCCCGACGAGGTGCGGCCTTGCGGCCAGCATCCTGCCGACGGCCTTCTCGTTGGCGGCCTTCCGGCGAGGATCGGCCATGACGGCGGCCAGATCCGCGGCCACCCCCGCGACGGGGGGCCGCCAGTCGACGGGCGTGTGCGCCACGGCCTGCTGATCCAAGGCCTCGGCCAGGATCGACGCGCCCACGGAGACGACCGAGGGCTCCGCGGAGAGCATGGCCAAAGGCTGCCCGGCCCACCCGCCCTGAGGGGCGGTCTTCGGCGTGCTTGCGGCCAGGTCGCCGCTGATGGGCTCCTCGACGGTCAGGCCGGCCAGGGTGGCTGCTCTCCGGGCCGCCTGGGCGTTGGAGGTGTAGACCTCCGCGCCCGACTCGAAGAGGCGGGCCGCCTGGGCCTGGAGGTTCTGGGGGTCGCCGTCCGTGCCGACCAAAGCGACCACGACGGCGACGCCGCGGGACTTGGCCGCCGCGACGGCGCCCGCGAGGGAGCGGGCCGGGTCGGGGTCGGAGCCGTGGCCCAGGACCACGTCCAGGAGGGCGACGCCCTCGGTGACGGCGTCGAGGGCCTCCAGGCGGAGGGCGGGGTCGATCATGGGGTGGGCGCGGCCGACGGTGTACTCGTCGTCGCCGAAGTCGGTGAACTCGCCCGTCCCGGCGATCAGGCGGGCCTCGGTGCACAGCGTGCCGCCGGAGTAGAGGCCCCTCAGGGGGCCGCCGCCGGGTTCGGCGTTGCCGGGCCAGCTCGGCCAGGAGGGGATCTGCGCGCCGACCGCGCGCAGGACCTGCTCCGCCGCCGAGGTGAGGTCGGGCCGGCCCTCGCCGAGCAGGGCGGTGACGACCGGTTTGGGGCTCCGGGCGACGGCCTCGGCGAGGCGGGCGGCGACGGCCGGGTCCGGGGGCTTGGAGATGACGACGACCAGTTCGGTGGCGGGGTCGGCGATCAGCGCCGCCAGCGCCTGGAGGGTCGAGCGGCCGGCCACCTCGGCGGACAGGTCGCGCCCGCCCACGCCGAGGACGTGGCTGACGCCCACCCCGGCCAGGTCGAGGAGCGAGGTGAGCTGCTGGGCGCCGGTGCCGGAGGCGGCGACCACGCCGACCCTGCCGGGGCGGACCACGTTGGCGAAGCCCAGGCCAACGCCGCCGACGACGGCGGTGCCGCAGTCGGGGCCCATGACCAGGACGCCCCGCTCCAGGGCGAGGTCCTTCAGGGCCACCTCGCGCGCGACCGGCACGTTGTCGCTGAAGATCATGACGGAGTGGCCGCCGTCGACCGCCTCCATCGCCTCGGTGAAGGCGTGTTCGCCGGGCACGCTGACCAGCACGACCGCCGACGGGTCGGCCAGGCGGGTGGCGGCGCGGATGGTCCGGGGGAGGGCCTCGTCCCGGCGTGCGGATTCGGCGCGGGTCGTGAGCTGCTCCTCCAGGGCCGAGGCCGCCCCGCCGAGGTCCTCCTCGGACGTCGCCCTGATCGCCACCAGCAGGTCGCCGGGGGTCGCCTCGGGGACGTCGAAACCGGCGTCCCGGGCGAGTTCCACGTTCAGGGCGGTCGCCATGGCCACGATGGCCAGTTCGACCCCCGGGCGGCCGGTCAGCGCCTGGCTGACCCTCATCAGGCTGACCGAGTCGTGATAGACCCCGGGCCGGATCTCCACCAGGTTCACAGCCAGGTTCACAGAGCGTCCCTCTCGCGCAGTTCGAGGACGGCCGAGGCTCCCGTCCGGATGCCCCAGGCCAGGTCGGCGCCCGAGGTGTGGCCGAGTCTCAGCAGGCGGTGGACCGCCGGTTCCAGCGGCTGGCGGCCGGTGAGGCCGCGCAGGACCGCGATGGTCTCCAGGCCCGCCTCGCCGCGCGCCGCGCAGTGCAGCAGGGTCGCGGAGATGGGAGTGGTCCGCGTACGGGCGTCGAAGGTGACCGCCGCCGCGAGCCAGTCGGCCAGCCACACGGCCCTGCCGACCCCGGCCGCCGAGCCGACGGCCCGCAGCGTCACCAGGAGCCCGGCCAGCATGTCGTCGCCGCTCGGGGTCAGGCCGGGCCCGAGGCCCATGAGCTGCTCGGCCGCGGTGATCGCGTCGACGAGCGAGCCCCGGTGGCAGCCGGCCGCCAGCAGCGCGGACGCGCCGCCGCTCTCCAGGCCGGGCCGCCTGGGGGAGGCCGCGCAGATGTCGTGGAGGAGGGGAAGGGTCGCGGCGAGAGCCGTACCGGAGACGGAACCGAGCGAGGGAGCCGGGTCCCACCAGCGGCGGACCCGGACGGCCCGGCCGCCGGCCTCGACCACCCCGTCGCCGACCCACGCGTCGTCGCCGGCCGCGAAGCCCTTCAGCGGGCCGGTCAGCACAACGGCGTTGGGCAGGCGGGTGGCCTCGCCGGTGACCAGCGCGAGCACGCGCGGCTCGGTCTCGGTCCGCACTTCCAGGTAGACCGCCAGCGGGAAGGCGGCCAGCACGCGGGCGGGCCGGCGCGGCGCCTCCAGGAGCGGCCGGAGACTGGTGGCGGCGGCCCCGGACAGGTACGTGACCTCGGGTTGCGCCGTCTGCACCGGGCGGCGGCCTCGAGGGCGGGTACCTACAGCCACGAGTCCTCCATCGTCGGAACCCCCATTAAGAGGGACGCTAGAACGGGACCCCCGGGGTCCGTACGGGGAAATCTGCCAACAGTCGGCCAAATGCTTGGCTCTTCCTGACAGTCGCGCAGTCAGGCACAATTTGCTGAGAACGCACAAATCCCCCCGGAGCGCACCATGACGACGGATCCAGCTGCACCCGCGATGCGGCTCGCAAGCACCGGAACGATCATTCACGGAGTGACCGTCGGAGAGGTCCTGGGCGTGTCGACCCTCGCGGGGGCCCGGCTCATCGCCGGTAAGTCGGGGCTCGACCGCGTCGTGCAGCGCCTCAACGTCATGGAGGTCCCCGACATCCTGGCCTGGGTGAAGCCGAACGAGCTGCTGCTCACGACCGGTTACCCGCTCAGGAACACTCCCCAGTCGCTGGGCCGCCTTGTGGCGGATCTTGACGAACGCGGGCTGTCGGCGCTCGCCATCAAGCTGGGCCGCTACCTCGACGAACTGCCCGCCGAGATGATCGAGCAGGCCGACCGGCTGGGCTTCCCGCTGATCATCCTCCCCAACGACGTTGGGTTCGACGACATCCTCAACCAGGTCCTCACCGACATCCTCAACCGGCAGGCCGCCATCCTCGCCCGCGCCGAGGACGCCCACCGGGGGCTCGTCCAGATCGTGCTGGCGGGCGGCGGCATGCGCGAGGTGACCGCCGAGGTGGCCGGGCTGCTGGAGGTCGCGGTCGCCGCCATGGACGTCTCGGGCGCCACCCTCGCCGCCGCCGGCGGGGCCGAGCAGGTCGGCATGCTGCGGGAGGCCTACCTGGTCAGCGGTCCGGGCCGCGACCAGCCCGAGCCGATGGTGCGGGCCGACGGCCACTACGCCGTGGTGCCGATAGTGGCCGGAGGCCACCACCACGGCCGGATCGTCGCCTTCAGCCAGGCCGGGACCCTGCGCGAGAGCGACATCCGCATCCTGGAGCGGGCCGCGACCGTGGCCGCGCTCGTCATCACCAAGCAGGAGGCGGTCAACGCGGTCGAGAGCAAGTACCGGGCCGACTTCCTGCGCGACGTGCTCACCGGCCGGGGCGGCGGGCGCATCGCCGAACGCGCCAAGGCCTTCGGCTGGGACCTGGAGCGCCCCGTCAGCGTCATGGTCGCCGAGCTCGACCCCGAGAGCGACGAGCGCACCGCCCAGGACCGGCTGCTCGGCGTCTGGCAGGCCGCCGTCCGGCGGCACGACCCGCGCGGCGCGGTCGCCGGGTTCTCCCACGAGGTGGTCGTCATCGTCGGGGCCGGGGTCGACACCGCCCGGCTCGCCGCCGCGGCGCAGTCGGCCTTCGCCGAGTGCACCTTCTCGACCGGGATGAGCCGCATCGCCTCCGGCGCGGAGGGGCTCGCCGACGCCTACGGGCAGGCGCTCAAGGCCGCCCGGGTGGGCCGCCAGCTCCACGGCAACGGCGCGGTCGCCCACTTCGACCAGCTCGGCGTCTACCGGCTGCTGTCCCTCGTCAACGACACCGCCGAGCTGCACGCCTTCGTCCGGGAGACCCTCGGCGCGCTGGCCGGCGACGACGACGCCGAGAACGCCGACCTGCGGCGCACCCTCCACGTGCTGCTGGAGACCAACCTCAACGTCGCCGAGACCGCCCGCCGCCTGCACTTCCACTACAACACCCTGCGCTACCGCATCGGAAAGCTCGAACGCCTGCTCGGCAACTTCACCGAGGACGCCCACCTGCGCCTCAACCTCACGCTGGCGCTCCATGTCCTCAACATGCGCGGCATCTAGGCCCGGTTGTTTGGCACATGCTGCCCGTGTGCTACAGAGATCACGGGCCTAATGTGCCCGCAACAGCCCTGGTAGGAGGGCTGATGAACGCATTGCCGCGCTGGGAAGCCCGCGGGGTGGCCACCAGGTGTCGGCCCGTTGCAAAGGGGCACACATGGCTTTCGGCTGGAAGGTACACGGAGAAAAGGGCACGCTCGCGCCCGGTGAGGTGGTCAAGCCGGACGAGCGGCTGTCGTGGCCGCGCATGGTCGGATTCGGCGCCCAGCACGTCATCGCGATGTTCGGGGCCACGTTCGTCTTCCCGGTGGTGATGGGGCTCGACCCCAACGTCGCGGTGATGATGAGCGGCGTCGCCACGATCATCTTCCTGCTCATCGTGAACGGGAAGATCCCCAGCTATCTCGGCACGTCGGCGTCGTTCGTCGGCGGCGCGGCCGCCATCACCGCCGCCGGGGGCGGACCGGCCCAGATCACGGGCGCCATCCTGGTGGCCGGCGTGGTGCTCGCGCTGTGCGGCGTGATCATCCACTTCCTCGGGATCGGGGTCATCAACCGCGTCTTCCCGCCGGTGGTGACCGGCGCGGTCGTCATGCTCATCGGCTTCGGCCTCGCCTACGTCGTCGCCGACATCTACTGGCCGCAGGACCAGTGGATCGCGCTGATCACGATGCTGGTCACCTTCGTCACCATCGCGCTGTTCAAGGGCTTCATCGGGCGGCTCGGCATCCTCATCGGCCTGGTCGCCGGTTTCGTGCTGTCGTGGCTGGCCGACGTGGTCTTCGGCCAGATCACCGCCCCCACCGGGGCGGGCCAGGTCACCAGCCACTTCCGCGTCGACTTCGGCGGGGTGGAGCAGGCCTCCTGGTTCGGCCTGCCGAACTTCCACGCGCCCGACTTCAGGCTCTCGGCCATCGTCGTGGTGCTCCCTGCGGTCATCGCGCTCATCGCCGAGAACATCGGCCACGTCAAGGCGGTCGGCGAGATGACCGGCGCCGACGTCGACCCGGTCATGGGCAGGGCCATCATCGGCGACGGCGTCGCCACGGTGATCACCTCGGCGGTCGGCGGGTCGCCCACCACCACCTACGCGGAGAACATCGGCGTCATGGCCGCCACCAGGGTCTACTCGACGCTGGCCTACTACATCGCCGCCGTCATCGCGATCCTGCTGGGTCTGGTGCCCAAGTTCGGCGCGCTCGTCTACGCCATCCCCGGCGGCGTGCTCGGTGGCGTCACGGTCATCCTGTACGGCATGATCGGCCTCCTGGGCGCCAAGATCTGGATCGAGAACCGGGTGGACTTCGCCGACCCGGTCAACATGGTCCCGATCGGCGCGGGCATCATCCTGGCGATCGGCCCGGTCAACATGCGGATCGTCGAAGGCTTCGACCTCGGCGGCATCGCGCTGGGCACCGTCGTCGTCCTGGGCGGATATCACCTCTTGAGAGCGCTTTCCGGGAGTAGAACGGTTTCGTGAAACCTCCGTCGTTCGTCTACCACGCTCCCGCCACGGTGGCCGAGGCCGTCGAGGCCCTCGCCGCGGCGGGAGCCGACGGGAAGGTGCTGGCCGGCGGCCAGAGCCTCATCCCGCTCATGAACATGCGGCTCGCCGCGCCCGGCCACCTGGTCGACATCAACCACGTCGCCGGGCTCGCCGGGATCACCGCCGAGCCCGGGGGAGTGCGGGTCGGCGCGCTGGCCCGCCACGCCGAGGTCGAGGCCAGCGAGACGGCCCACGCCGCACAGCCCCTCGTGCGCCGGGCGCTGCGGCTGGTGGCCCACCCCGCCGTGCGGAACCGGGGGACCACCGTCGGGAGCATCGTGCACGCCGACCCGGCCGCCGAGATGCCGGCCGTGCTGGCGCTGCTGGACGGCTCCGTCCGGGTCCGCGGCGCCGAGGGGGAACGTGACATCCCGGCCGCCGAGTTCTTCACCGGGCCGATGGAGTCGTCGCTGCGCACCGGCGAACTGGCCGTCTCGGTGTTCTTCCCGTCCAGCGAGGGCGGGACCGCCATCGTCGAGATGGCCCGGCGGCACGGCGACTACGCCATGGCCGGGGTCGCGGCGCTGGTCGCCCCCGATCACGCGAGGGTCGCCTGCCTGAGCGTCGGGGCGGTGCCCGTGGTCGTGGACGTCACCGAGGCCGAGGGTGACTGGAGGCGGGCGGCCCGGCTCGTCCAGGAACAGATCGATCCGGAGGCCGACATCCACGCCACCGCCGACTACCGACGGCACCTCACCGGAGTCCTGACCGAGCGCGCGCTGAAGGCGGCGGCCGATGCATGACGTCACTCTGATCGTCAACGGGGTGCCGCGCCACGCGCGGGTGCCCGCGCGGCGGCTGCTCAGCGACTTCCTCCGGCACGACCTCGGGCTGACCGGCACCCACGTCGGCTGCGAGCACGGGGTCTGCGGGGCCTGCACGGTCCTGCTCGACGGGCAGCCGGTGCGGGCGTGCCTGACCTTCGCGGTCTCGGTGTCGGGCCAGGAGGTGACCACGGTCGAGGGGCTGGCGAGGGACGGCCAGCCGTCCGCCGTCCAGCGGGGCTTCGCCGAGTGCCACGGGCTCCAGTGCGGGTTCTGCACGCCCGGCTTCCTGACCACGGCGACCGCTTTCCTGCGCGACAACCCGGCGCCCTCCGACGAGGACGTGATCGAGGCGGTGTCGGGGAACCTGTGCCGGTGCACGGGCTACCAGAACATCGTGAAGTCGGTGCACCGCGCCGCCGAACTGCTGGCCGAGGAGGGCCCGTGACCACCAAGCTGTTCGGCGAACCGGTCCGCCGCAGGGAGGACGCCCGGCTGATCGCCGGGGACGGCCGCTACCTCGACGACCTGGGGGCCGGCGCGCTGGCGGTGGCCTTCGTGCGGTCCCCGCACGCCCACGCCCTCATCACCGGCGTCGACGTCGACGACGCGATCGACGTCGAGGGCCTGGTCGCGATCTACACGTGGGAGGACCTGCCGCCCGGCGTCCGCGAGCCGCTGCCGCTGCTGATCCCCCACCCGGCGCTGACCCACGGCCGGACCGCCTACTGCCTGGCCAAGGACGTCGTGCGGCACGTCGGCGAGCCGATCGTCATGGTCGTCGCGACCGACCGGTACATCGCCGAGGACGTCTGCGAGCGCATCCGGGTCTCCTACGAGTTCCGCAAGCCCGTCGTCGGCCTGGAGAACGCCGTCGACGGGCCCCACCTGGTCCACGACGACGTGCCCGGCAACGTGGGCGCCCACATGGTCCAGGAGGTCGCCCACCGCGACGGCCGGGCCACCCGCGACGTCATCGCCGCCGCGCCCCACACGCTGGAGTTCCGGCTCGACGTCGAGCGGTCGGCCTGCATGCCGATGGAGGGCAGGGGCGTGTACGCCCGGTGGGACGCCGACGACCGGTCCCTGCGCGTCTACAGCTCCACCCAGACGTCCACCAGCGTCCAGATGGCCATCGCGGCCAAGCTCGGGCTGCCGCTGCCCAAGGTCGAGGTCATCGCGCCCGACGTCGGCGGCGGGTTTGGCGTGAAGATCGTGCACCCGTGGCCGGAGGAGATCCTCGTGCCGTGGGCGGCCCGGCTGCTGAACCGCGAGGTCAAGTGGACCGAGGACCGGCGGGAGCACTTCATCTCCTCCGCGCACGAACGGGCGCAGGTGCAGCACGTCAAGGTGGGGTTCGACGACGAGGGCCGCGTCCTCGGGCTCGACGTCGAGATCCTGCACGACCACGGCGCCTACACGCCCTACGGCATCATCGTGCCGATCATCACCTCGACGCAGCTGCTGGGGCCGTACAAGATCGGCTCCTACCGGGTCGAGTTCTTCTCCGTCTACACCAACACCGTGCAGGTCACCCCCTATCGGGGCGCGGGCCGCCCGCAGGGCGTCTTCTGCATGGAACGCACGATGGACAAGATCGCCCAGTACCTCGGCAAGGACCGCGCCGACGTCCGGGCCGCCAACTTCATCCAGCCGGACGAGTTCCCCTACGACCAGCAGATGATCTTCCAGGACGGCCGCCCGCTGATCTACGACAGCGGCGACTACCCCGAGTCCCTGCGCAAGCTGAAGGATTTGATCGGCTGGGACGAGTTCCCGCTCATGCGGTCGAAGGCCGCGGAGGAGGGCCGCCGCCTGGGCATCGGGATCGGCTGCTACGTCGAGGGCACCGGCGTCGGCCCCTACGAGGGCGGCCACGTCCAGGTGACCTCCGACGGGCGGGTCCACGTCTCCACCGGGCTCACCTCACAGGGCCAGGGCCACGAGACCGTGTTCGCCCAGATCGCCGCCACCGAGCTCGGCGTGCCGATCGAGAAGGTCTCCGTCGTCACCGGCGACACCCGGCGGTTCGGCTACGCCGTCGGCACGTTCGCCTCCCGGGCCGCCGTGATGAGCGGCAACGCCATCGCGCTGGCCTGCCGGAAGGTCAAGGAGAAGGCGCTGCGGATCGCCGCCGACGCGCTGGAGGCCGACCCCGCCGACCTGGAGATCACCGACGGGATGGTGCACGTCGTGGGCGCGCCGAACGCCTCGATCCCGCTGGCCACCGTCGCCGTGCTGTCGAACCCGCTGCGCTACGCCTTCGACGAGGAGGCCAAGCGCGCCACCCAGTTCGCCACCGGCGGCAGCATGGACCGGCCCCCGGTCGCCGAGGGCCAGGAGCCGGGCCTGGAGGGCAAGGACTACTACTCGCCGGTGCGCTCGACGTTCGCGTCGGGCATGCACGCCGCGATCGTCGAGACCGACCCCGACACGGCCGAGATCAGGATCCTGCGGTACGCCGTCGTCCACGACTGCGGCAAGATGATCAACCCGATGCTGGTCGAGGGGCAGATCCACGGCGGCGTCGCCCAGGGCGTCGGCGGGGCCCTCTACGAGAAGATGGTCTACGACGAGCACGGCCAGCTCCTGAACGCCTCGTTCATGGACTTCCTGATGCCCTACGTCACCGAGATCCCGAAGATCGAGACCGACCATTTGGAGACCCCGTCCCCGCTCAATCCCCTGGGCATCAAAGGGGCGGGCGAGGCCGGGGTCATCCCGGTCTCCGCCGTCATCGCCGGCGCGGTGGAGGACGCCGAGGGGATCGCGATCGACCGGATGCCGATCTCCCCGTCGGACCTCTACGCGCTGCGCGACTCCAGCAGGACCTCCGGAGCGGTCAGCCGCTTGCGGAACACCCAGTAGGTCCACGCCTGGTAGGCGATGACCCCCGGGAGCGCGAGCAGGCCGATCCACGTGAGGACCGTGAGCGTGTAGGGCGCCGAGGCGGCCGACTCGACCGTGAGGCCGGGCAGCGGCGAGGGGTGGAGCGCGAGGAAGAGCGCGGCGGTGGTGAGCACGATCGTGACGGCGGTGCAGGCGAACGCCCAGGCCTCCCTGCCCGCCCACACGAGGGCGACCCCGGCGGCGTAGGCCGCCATCGCCGCGTAGGCGGGCCAGGCGTCCATCCGCCACAGGGCGAACGCGACGACCGGGACGAGGATCACGCCCAGGACCCACGCGGTCTCGCGGGCGCGGGTCCGCACCGGGCCCCGCGTCTTGAGCGCGACGAACACCGCGCCGTGCACGAGCGCGAGCCCCAGCGACAGCAGCCCGCCCATGACGGTGGCGAACGCCGAGCCGAAGAGCACGTTGCCGAAGATCGCCCCCCACAGGAAGGCCGGCAGCACGCTCCCGGTCACGATCGCGGCGTCGACCAGCGGGACCTCCCTGGCGCGCACCTTGCCGCGCCACTCCAGCCCGACGCCGCGCACGATCAGCCCGAGCACCACCAGCACGGCGGGCAGGTAGAACGTGCTGAGGAACCCGGCGTACCAGGCGGGGAAGGCGGCGAACATCGCGCCGATCGCGGTGACCAGCCACACCTCGTTGCCGTCCCAGACCGGGCCGATGGTCCGGATGACCTGGCGGCGCTCGGCCTCGCCGCGGGCCAGGAGGGGCATCAGCGCGCCGACCCCGAAGTCGAACCCCTCCAGGACGAAGTAGCCCGTCCACAGGAAGGCGATCACGATGAACCAGAACGTGGTCATGTCAGCGCACCTCAGTACATCATCGTCGGGACGCGGCGCTTGGTTTCGCCGGCCACGACGGCCGGCACCGGTTCGTCCGGGCCGGCCTTGACGTGCCGGACCAGCAGGACGATCTCGGCCACCGTCAGCACGCCGTAGACCACGGTGAACAGCGCCAGCGAGATCGCGACCTCGGCCAGGCTGACGCCGGGGGACACGCTCGCCGCGGTGAGCAGCTCGCCCTGGACGGTCCAGGGCTGGCGGCCGATCTCGCTCAGCAGCCACCCGGAGACGATCGCCGCGATCGGCAGCGGCAGCGCGAGCACGCACAGCCGGGCGAACCAGCTCGGCACCGGGCGGGCCTTGCGGCCGCGTCCACGGGTCAGGAACAGCCCGAGGAGGGCCAGCCCGACCGTGGCCATGCCGAACACGATCATCACGCGGAAGGACAGGTAGACGACCGGCAGGTTCGGCGTGTAGTCGCCGGGGCCGAACTGGGCCACCAGCCGCTGGTTGATGTCGTCGATGCCCTGGACGACGGCGTTCGGGTCGTGCGCGGAGAGCAGGCTCAGCAGGTGGGGGACCTCGACCCCCGGCACCGGCGAGAACGGCGCGCCGGCGGTGTCGTGCCGCAGCCCCTCGGCGGCGGCCAGCTTCATCGGCTGCTGCGTGTGCAGCAGCTGCCCCGACATGTCCCCGGTCAGGGCGACGACGGCCCCCGCGATCGCCGTCATGACCAGGGCGCCGCGCAGCGCCGCCCGCCACATGTCCGCGGGTCTCCGCATGGGGACGGTCTCGTCCCGGCGCGGGCGCAGGGTCGCGTTGCGCTCCCGCAGGATCCGGTAACCGGCCACCGCCAGCACGAAGCCGCCCGCCACCACGAACGACCCGGCCACCACGTGGGGGACCTGCGCGAGCGCGGTCGAGTTGGTCAGCACCGCCCACAGGTCGGTCATCCTGGCCCGGCCGTCGACGACCTCGTAGCCGACCGGGTGCTTCATCCAGGCGTTGGCGGCCAGGATGAAATAGGCCGACAGGTTCGACCCGATGACCGCCGCCCAGATCGTGGCCAGGTGGAGCTTCTTCGGCAGCTTGTCCCACCCGAAGATCCACAGCCCCAGGAACGTCGACTCCAGGAAGAACGCCAGCAGCGCCTCCATGGCCAGCGGCGCCCCGAACACGTCCCCGACGAAGATCGAGTACTCGCTCCAGTTCATGCCGAACTGGAACTCCTGCACGATGCCGGTGACCACACCCATGGCGAAGTTGATCAGGAAGAGCTTGCCGAAGAACTTCGTCAGCGTCAGGTAGTGCTCTTTGCCCGTGCGGTACCACGCGGTCTGCAGACCGGCGACGAACACCCCGAGCCCGATCGTCAGCGGCACGAAAAGAAAGTGGTAGACGGTGGTGATGCCGAACTGCCACCGCGCCAGGTCCAAAGCCTCCATGTCCCCCTCCGGAACGCCTGAGCTCTACAGGGTGTAGTTCTACTTCTAGTAGTACTACGGGTTGTAGAGCTCGAAGCCCCGAAGTACTGCGATCTTCGTCACATGACGTGGCGGGACCGGGATCCGGAGCTCTCCCAACCTCCGGATCCCGGTGCTCACAACCCCCGTTGCGTCTCCGAGAATGCCGCCCCGGGTGTCCCGGCCGACAGGGACGCACGCCCCGTCTTCACGGGATTTCCTCGCTCACCCAATCTGGCGTAACCGGGGCGGGCCGGGCGTCCGCCGTCAGGCTGATCGGCCGGTACCCCGCGCGGATGAGACGTCCCGCTCACGGCTCCGCCCAGCCGTTCCTCACGAAGTGGCGGGGAGGAGTTCGTCCAGGTAGGCGCCGAGGTCGCCGAAGGTGAAGCCGCGCTTCTCGATCTTCTTCACCAGCCGGGTGAAGTCCCGCTCCAGCGGCGGCCGGAAGTGCAGGAGCAGGATGTCGCCCGGATAGAGCTTCTTGTCCGGGACCTGGTAGGCGATCCGGGCGTTCGCCTGGACCGACGCCGTCCACAGCACCAGCGCTTTGAGCCCGCACCTCTCGGCCGCCGTCAGCGTCGCGGCGTTGTACGACCCGAAGGGCGGCCGGAACAGCTCGGGCTTCCTGCCGACGTGCCCGCCGATCGCCTTGGAGGCCCCGCAGATCTCCGCCCTCTGCCCCTCCGGGCCGAGCGTGCGCAGGTCGGGATGGGTGAGCGTGTGGTTCTCGATCGCCACGCCCAGGTCCTTGAAGTAGGGCCAGCCGCCCGCCCCGACGTACTTCCAGCCCGGCCCGGAGTCCGGTACTTCCTCGGCCTCGACGGCGTCGCGGGTGGCGAAGACGGTGATGGGGATCCCGCGCTCGCGGACGATCCGGGCGAACCCCGGGTCCTGCTCCCAGCCGTCGTCGATGGTCAGGAAGACGACTTTGCGCTTCGTGGGGACGCTGCTGACGACGGGGAACCCGCCCCGCTTCATCCGGGTGACCTCGCCGGGCCGGGGCAGTCCGCTGGGCGCAGGCGCGGGGGAGGGCGACGGCGGCGCGGCGGGAGAGACGGCGGGAGACGCGGGGGCGGCCTTCGGCGGAGGGGCGGCCCCGGGGGCCGCGCAGGCGCCCAGCACGAGGGCCGGCAGGATGATCGCTAGGGCCTGGCGCATGGGGCGTCATCCTAGCCTCCGCCGATCGGAACCCCGGCTTCGTGGCTCCTGGGTGATGCTTTGCTGACGGCGGACTTCTGCGCTGATGCATTTCTCCATGCCAATAGTGGAATATCGCGTTATGGATTCGTATTGGAACTCCAGCATGCCGTGGATAGGGCACTTCTTTGGGAATGGCGACCTTTAATATTTGACGCGTCCCGCCCTGTCGAGATCCGAAATCGCAGGGGCATACTCGTAGACGAAAGCCTGGACCGTTCCTTGGAAGACCGCGAAGGAGGCCGTCATGGTCGTACACGCGCGAGTGGTTCATTCGCAGGGGCAACCGGTGGTCCGTCCGCGCACGCCGGCCGATCCCGAGCCGGTCGACGACGACTCGGGCAGCTTCATCCTCGACGACGAGGAGTTCGCCGCCGCGAAGCAGCAGGCCCTCGACTCGCTGGGCCTGACCTATGAGCAGCTCGCCGAGCAGGCCAGGGAGCGGCGGTTCTCCTCCTTCGAGGCCAGGAAGGTCTGGCTCTTCTTCAAGGAAGGCTGAGCTCAAGCAGGCCGAGGCCACCGGCAGGGCCTTCGCCGACCGGCTCGAACAGCTGCTCAACACCACCATCTGCAGCAACGTCAAGCTCGGCGTGGCCGTCTCCGCCGCCGACGCCCCGATGGTGCGCATCGGCTTCGGGGTCACTCGGAAATCACTGCTCACCGCGGACTTTCCGGTGAGCGTGGCGGGACGGCCTCGGGTCTACATGGACCTCAGCTACCGCATGTTCCTCGACCTCTCCACGGGCCGGCTGCGCATGGTGGCGAGTGCGATCGCGATCAGCGCGGCTGACGAGAACCGGTCCCGGCTGTGTCACTGGGATTACGAGCGGGACAAAGATCGGGGTTATCCCGATGCCCACCTGCACATTCATGGCAAATCGGACGCAGAGATATTCTGGCGTCCTCGCCTTGTCAATCCAGGTCTGGACAATCTGCATTTTCCGGTGGGTGGCCGTCGGTTCCGGCCGACCCTCGAAGACGTGATCACCTTCCTCGTCCGCGAGGGGATCTGCGAGGGCCGCGACGGCTGGTGGGAGAGGGTCGACTCCAGCCGGGCCGAATACGAACGGCAGCAGCTCGGGGCGGCGATCCGGTGCGACGAGGACGGGGCCGTCAGGTGGTTGCGGGATCTCGGTTACGGGGTCACGCCGCCCGCCTGAGTGAGGTCCGGGCGTTTACGCTGTGATCGTCGTCCTGCGCGGTTCGTGTACTTCTGCACGCTGGTCCCGCTCCCGGGCGGCAGATGTTGCCGTACTCGCCGATCGCCTGGATTCCCTAGTGTGCTCGGCAACCGAGGGAGGTGGCCGTGAAGGTCGTGGGCAGTGCCCTGATCGGGGCGGAGCGGTGGAAGGTCTGGACGGCCCTGCAGGATCCCGCCGTGCTGGTGCGGACCATTCCCGGCTGTCAGCGTCTCGAGGCGGTCGGGGACGACGTCTACACGATGACGGTCTCGGCCGGGGTGGCCTCCATCAAGGGGGTCTACCAGGGGGAGGTCGCGCTGACCGAGCCGAAGGAGCCCGAGACGTTCGTGCTCAAGGGGCGGGGCCAGGGCGCTCCCGGGACGGTCGACGTGACGGTGAACGTGCGGCTGACCGAGGAGGACGGCGCGACCCGGGTCGACTACGACGCCGACGCCGTCGTGGGCGGGATGGTCGGCGGGGTCGGGCAGCGCATGCTCACCTCGGTGGCCAAGAAGATGGCGGGGGAGTTCTTCGCCGCCGTCGAGAAGGACATCTCGGCCGTGCCGGCGGTGTTCCCCGGCGCGCCGTCTCCCTTGGAGGGGGAGGAGCCTCGGCGGGGGATCGCGTCGCAGCGCATGGGCGTGTTCACCCGAGGTGACGAACTGCCCCCCCGGCCTCGTGAGGGTGTCCGCGCGTGGCCGGTCCTGGCCGCTTTCGGGATGGGCGCCGGGATCGCCCTGGGAAGCGCCGTCATCGGGTGGCTTCTCGGACGTGCGAAGAAACGGTAGCGATCGGGCGATCTTTGGGCGTACGTTGGTGCGCATGCGGGAGTCGCACGCGGAGGACGCTCGGGCCGAGGCACGAAGGCTGACCACCGACCTGCTGGGAGAGGACCGCCCCACGGCGGGCACTCTCCTGCGGGAGGCGCAGGCCGTGCTCGGCCGTGAACGCACCCGCCGCGTCGCGGATCTGGTCCGTCTCGCCCCACTGACTCGGCGCTCAGCCGAACTGGCGGCCGTCGCCGCGCTCCTCGTCGGGACCGATGAGCTCGGCGGCGGTTGGTGGACGGTCAGCCGCGACGGAAAACTCCCCGCCCCGGAAGAGGCCCTGGTCAAGGCGCGGCCGATCGAGCCGTGGGGCGACCTGACGGTTCTGGAGACGCTGGCCGCGTGGATCTCCGACGACGTCGCCGACACCCTGTGGGGCCCGCCCGTCGGCACCGCCGACCTCAACTCGTGGCAGGCCGAAGACCGTGTCCCGGTGCCGCCGGGCGCCAAGGCGGGCGGCAAGCTGGTCGTCGCGTTCGACGCCGGCGGCCGTCTCGACGCGATGGTGGTGCGCCGCCTCGACGACGAGCTCGGCACCAACCTCGACTTCAACTCCCTGCGCTACGCCCGCCCGGCCGAGGCCCAGTGGTCGTGGGGCGTCGCCGCCGGGCTCGGGCCACACCCGCTGCCGGGGGAGGAGCCCAGCCCGTACGCGAAGGAGATCGACCCGAAGACCGGCCACGTGCTGCGCGAGTGGACGCTCCGCCACGGCGCCGCCCCCGACGAGACCGGGCCCGCCTGGCAGACCGTGGGCGACGTCGTCGCGGCCGTCGAGCGGCTCGACTGGATGTGGCGCAGCGCCGAGTGGTTCGCCTGGTGGCGGGCGGTCTCCGCGCTGGTCGACGGGCTCGACGAACAGCTGACCGACCGGCTCCACGACTTGGCGCGTTAGGCGGGAATCGGGCGCGTCCGGCACGGGTTGCAGCCGTTGTGAAGGTTGAGATCTTTTCTGACGTCATCTGCCCGTGGTGTTACATCGGGCACACCCGCTTCCACGCGGCCGTCCGCGAGTACGGCAAGCCCGTGCAGGTGGCCTACCGCCCCTTCCAGCTCTCCCCGGACGCCGTCAGCGACGGCACCCCGCTCACGGAGTACCTGGAGAAGCGCTTCGGCAGGCAGTCGCTGCAGATGATCGAGCGGGTGGTCGGCACGGCGGCCGTCGACGGTCTCGACCTCCGCTACGACCAGGCGATCGGCGCCAACACGCTGGAGGCCCACCGGCTGATCTGGCTGGCCCAGCGTGAGGGCAGGGCCCCCGAGATGGCCGAGCGGCTGTTCCGCGCCCACTTCACCGACGGCCTCGACGTCGGCGACCCGGTCGTGCTGGCGAAGCTGGCCGTCGAGGTGGGGGTGGCCGACACGGGCGAGGGCGGCGAGGAGGTCCGCGCGGAGATCGACCGGGCCCGTGAGCTGGGCATCACCGGCGTGCCGCTGTTCCTGTTCGAGGACAAGTACGCCGTCTCCGGCGCCCAGCCCGTCGAGACCCTGGTCGCGGCGCTGCGCGAGGTCGAGCAGCGCGAGCCGCTCTCCGCGCCGCAGGGCGACGCCTGCGCCGACGGCTACTGCCTCGTCAGGTGACACTCGTCAGGTAACAGAAGCGGTGACCTGCGGACACACGTTGTCGCGGAGCGAGGGGTTCACGGCGTGGGCGGGCAGGCTGTGACGAGTATTTTGGGATTCTTCGGCACAACCCGCTGATTCCCCACGTCGGGCAGGTCGGTAGAAACGGGGCATGTACAGCGTCCGAATCGGTGTCGACACGGGTGGCACGTTCACCGACGTGGTGCTCGTCGACGAGCGCACCGGCCAGATCGTGACGACCAAGACCCCGTCGACGCCGTCCAATCCGGCCGACGGGTTCCTCGCGGGGGTCGCCAAGGTCCTGGAGCTGCACGGTGGCGGGGTCGACCTGGCGAGCGTCTCGGCGCTGGTCCACGGCACGACGGTGGCCACCAACCAGCTCCTGGAGGACCGCCCCGACCGGTCGGACCACCTGGGCTTCATCACCACCGAGGGCTTCGAGTTCATCCTGGAGATCGCCCGGCAGAGCGTGCCGGACGGCTACGGCAACTCCTACTTCTGGGTGAAGCCGCCCCGCATCGTGCCGGTGCACCGGGTGAGGACCGTCCACGGCCGCCTCGACCACACCGGGGCCGAGGTGCGCCCGTTCGACGCCGGCGAGGCCGCCGAGGTCGCCCGCTGGTATCGGGAGCAGGGCGTCACGGCCATCGGCGTGTGCTTCCTGCACGCGTACGCCAACCCCGCGCACGAGCGGCTGATGCGGGACGTGCTGACCCGTGAGCACCCCGAGGCCGTGGTCTCCCTGTCGAGCGACGTGCTCCGGGAGTACCGCGAGTACGAGCGCTCGGTCACCACGCTGGTCGACGCCGCGGTGAAGCCGATCATGCGGACGTACATAGGCAATCTGTCCGAGCGCCTCGGGCGCGGCTTCTCGGTCATGAAGAGCAACGGCGGGGTGCTGTCGGCGGCGGAGGTCGTCAACCAGCCCATCACCACCGTGCTGTCCGGTCCGGCGGCGGGCGCGCTCGGCGCGGCCCTGATCGCCGGGACGGCCGGGCACCCGAGCGTGATCACCCTGGACGGCGGCGGCACCAGCACCGACGTCGCCGTCATCGTCGACGGGGAGCCCTCCCAGACCACGGAGGGCTCCATCGGGCGTTACCCCTGCAAGATCCCCATGATCGACATCGTGACCGTGGGAGCGGGCGGCGGTTCGGTCGCGTGGATCTCGCCCGAGGGGACGCTGAAGGTCGGCCCCCGTTCCGCGGGGGCCGACCCCGGCCCGATCTGCTACGGCAAGGGCGGCACCGAGGTCACCGTGACCGACGCCCACGTGTTCCTCGGCCGGGTCCCGCCGCACCTGCTCGGCGGCGAGATCCCGCTCGACGCGGCGGCGGCGCGGGCCGGGATCGAAGGGCTGGCCGCCAAACTCGGCCTCACCCCCGAGCGCTGCGCGACCGGCATCCTGGAGATCAGCGCCTTCAACCAGTCGAACGCCATCCGCCAGATCACCGTCAAGCGCGGCCTGGACGTGCGCGACTTCCCGATGGTCGCCTTCGGCGGGTCGGGCCCGCTGCTGGTCTGCCGCCTGCTCGACGTGATGGGCCTGAAGAGCGCGATCGTGCCGCCCGACCCCGGTAACGTCTCGGCGTTCGGGCTGCTCACGGTGGACGTGAAGAACGACTACGTCCGCACCCACGTGACCACCGACCCCGTCCCGGACGAGATCGAGGCGATCTTCCAGGACCTGGAGGCCCAGGCCGCCGAGGCGCTGGAGCGGGAGGGCTTCACCGACCACGTCTACGTCCGCACCGCCGACCTGCGCTACTACGGCCAGGCCTACGAGGTCCGGGTCCCCGCGGACGGCGACGTCGAGGCGAGGTTTCACGAGGCGCACCAGAAGCTCTACGGGTACGGCTACCGCGACGACCCCCGCCACGCCGTCGAGTGGGTCAACCTGCGGGTGAGCGGCATCGGCCCGATCACCCGCCCGGCGCTGGCCCGCCGCCACGAGCAGTTCGAGGAACCCACCCCGCTCTGCACCCGCGACGTCCACTTCGACACGTGGGCCCGGACGGTCGTCTACCGCCGCCGCGACCTCGGCGCCGGCGCGGTCGTGGCCGGCCCGGCGGTGATCGAGGAGTACGGCTCCACGCTCCCGCTGCACCCCGGCTTCACCGCGACGATGGACGACTACGGCAACCTGGAGGTGCGCCGTGAGCTTGGCTGACCCGATCCTGATCGAGATCGTCGAGGGCACCCTGGCCTCGGTCGAGATGGAGGTGGAGACCGCCATCGCGCGGACCGCCCGCTCGCCCATGATCCGCGACGCGCACGACTTCCGGGCGGGCATCCACGACGCCCGCCTGCGCAAGCTGACCGGCCGCTCCTACAGCGCCCTCGTGCAGCCGGTCGTGCGCGACTACCCGGTCGAGACGATGAACCCGGGCGACGTCTTCTTCCACAACGACGTCTACCTGTCCGAGGGCGGCATCGGCCACCTGCCCGACCTGTGCGTGACGGTGCCGGTCTTCCACGACGGCGAGGTGGTGGCGTTCGTCCAGGCGTTCGGCCACCACGACGACATCGGCGGCTCCTGCCCCGGCTCGATGCCGTCCGGCGCCCGCAGCGTGTTCGAGGAGGGCCTGATGGTGCCCCCGATCCGGCTGTGGGACCGGGGCGTCCCCAACGACGCCGCGCTGCGGATCATGACCCGCAACTCCCGCATGCCCGACTCCCTCGCCGGGGACCTCGACGCCGAGTGCTCGGCCTGCCTGATGGGCGCGCGGCGGCTCGGCGAGCTGTTCGACCGCTACGGCCGCGCGGCCGTGGAGGCCTGCTTCGACGCGATCCTGACCAAGACCACCGAGACCTTCCGGCGCGAGCTGCTGGCGAAGATCCCCGAGGGCGTGCACGTCTGGGAGGACTACGCCGAGCACGACGGCGTCGACGAGCCCCGCCTGCACGCCCAGCGCATCACCCTGACGGTCGACCACCACGCCCCCGAGCCGCTGGTGATCGACTTCACCGGCACCTCGCCGCAGGCCAAGGGCCCGATCAACCACGCCGGGGACTACGCCGACGGCGTGTTCCTGAAGAAGTGGCTGGCCCCGGTCCTGCGCAACCTCGCCGACACCCCTGAGCGGATGGCCGAGCTCGACGTCAACGAGGGCGTGGTGCCGCTGATCAAGATGGTCTTCCCGGAGAAGGGCACCCTGCTCACCCCGATCTTCCCCGCGCCCACCAACGCCCGGACCTTCGTGATCCTGCGCCTGCTGGGCGTGCTGGCCGGGGTGCTGGCCAAGGCGACCGGCGGCCGGATGCCCGCCGACCAGGAGACCATCCGCTACACCGGCGTCCACGGCCAGGACGCGGCGGGCAACGACTACCTGATGCGCGAGGTCCTCGGCGGCGGCTCCGGCGGCCGCTGGTACGCCGACGGCGAGGACACCATCCACGTCGTGCCCGACTCCCGCAACATCCCCGTCGAGTTCGCCGAGGCCCGCTGGCCGCTGCGGGTCGAGCGCCTGGGCCTGGCCGTCGACAGCGGCGGCCCCGGCCGCTACCGGGGCGGCCTCGGCTACGACAAGCACATCCGCCTGCTCCGCGACGCCTCGTTCATGAGCATCGCCGACCGCTCGATCCTCAGCTGCTGGGGCGTCAACGGCGGCCGGGCCGGCCGCCCGTTCGTGGTGACGGTCGACGGCGTCGAGATGGAGGGCCTGGTCGACGACTTCCCCGTGGCCGAAGGCCAGATCGTGCGGGTACGGACGACCGGGGGCGGCGGCTGGGGCTCCCCGCTCGACCGTGAGCCGTCCCGGGTCGCCGGCGACGTGCGCGACGGGAAGGTCTCGCGCGAGGCGGCCCGGGAGGACTACGGGGTCGTCCTCGTGGACGGTCTCGAGGTCGACGAGGCCGCCACCGAGGCGCTGCGGGCCGAGCTCCGGGTACCGAATGAGGCGTTCTTCGACCGGGGACCGGGCTTCCCGAAACTGTCGGGCGGTCTTCCGCACGCGGAGGTCGACGTCAGGGGCTGAGCGGGCGCGCTACATTACCGTCCATTTAAGATCGACCCGAATGGACGGTATGCGCTCCCTCATCCTCGCCCTAGCCCTCGTGGCCGGCGCCCCGCCACCGCGCACGCCCGGACGGCCGACCCCGACCCGGTGGCGGCCCTGAGGGCGCTGCTCGCCCGTGGCGCCGGAGCCACGACCGAGTTCCACGGCGCGGTCATGACCGACCTGGCGCGCACGCAGCGGCTCGACACCGGCCAGTGGGTCACCGACCAGGCCGCCATGAAGCTGAGCGGCACCGGCAAGGTCAAAGGCACGACCGGCGTGACCGCCTCGGAACAGGTACGCAAGCTGCTGATCGGCGACCGCTTCATGATGGTCGAGGCGGCGCCTGGGGACCCCTACTTCGCCGGCGTACTCCCCACCGAGGGCACGCTGCGCACGATCAGCGCCGGTGGCCGGCACTACCAGCTCGCGCCGAAAAGCAAGACGTGGATCGACACCGGCAGAGCGAGCGGCGCGTCCGCCGCCTTCGGCGACCAGCTCGTCAACGCCCTGGAACCGGCGACCCTGCGCGCGCTGCGCGCCACCAAAGCACCGCAAGATCGTCTCCCCCTGGAGGAAGGACCGCGCCACCGGCCGCAAGCAGCGCATCACCATCCTGACCGGGACGATCGCCCTCAAGGACCTCGTCCGCGTCTCCCCGAGCCTCCGCGAGGCCGCGGGCACCACGGCGGTGGGCGCCTCCGTGGTGACCTGGACGTACATGTACGACGACCGCGGCTGGCCGTACATGATCGGCTGGAGCTTCTACGCCCACCCCCGGCCGCAGGTCAAGGGGCTTGGGCGCGACCGGTTCCTCCGCGCGGACTACGCCACGCGCTACCAGAACTGGGACCGGCCCCTGACGGTCACCGCGCCCAGGGCGAAGCCGGGCCGGGGCTGGAGGTCGACGACCTGGCCGACGTCTTCGCCGCCCCCGCACGCCGCAGATAGCGTCAGCCGCGCCTGCGCAGGTCGCGGAGGAGGACTCTGGCCACCTCGGGCGGGCACACGGGATGGTTCAGCAACGCCACGACCATGACGCCCTGTTCGGTTTTGTCCAGGGCGACGACGGCGTTCGCGACCGCCATCCGGGCGCCGGCGCCCAGCCCAGGGTGGCCGAAGAGGCCGTCCACCAGCCATCCGACGGCGAGCGGGTCACGCTGGCCGATGCCGACGAGCAGCGACTCGGCCACCTTTCTGATCTTGGTGCCGATGCGGTCGAGATCGACGCCCGTCAGGAACTCGGAGGCCAGCTCCCTGATCCGCTCACGCGGCACCCGCCCCGGCAGCAGCGCGCCCGTGATCGCGGCCAGGGTGGCGATCCCCGTGGAGAGCTGGGTGATCTCGTCGTCGGTCAGTCGTCGCGGCGGAACCACGATCCTGTCCCTGGCGAGGGCGTACACCCTGAGCACCTGGTCCTGATCCAGCCCGTGGACGCGGTCGGCCCGGATGAGCACCTCCACGAGCTCGCGCAGGACCGTCGCCTCCTCTCCACGGCCGACGGAGTCCTCGATCCTGGCGAGGATCCTCGTCCGGTGACCGGCCACGCGCCGGAAATCGTCCCTGCCGACCCGCTCGGGGTCGGCGAGGATCTTCGCGATGTTCTTCGTGGCGTCTCCATGCGGCCCGAAGAGGAGGGCGAAGACCCAGGTGACGAGCCTCTCGGGGACGCTGCCGACGGCCCCCGACAGCGTCAGGGCGCCGGTCCCAGCCACCTTCGGGCTGGGACCGCGCAGCACGGCCCTGGTGAGCCACGCCCGCGCCCGCGGATCGGCCGTGGCCAGCCGGCCCTCCAGCCGGGCGCGGACCTCCATCGTGTCGGAGTCCCGGCCGGGGAGCAGGGCGCGCAGGTCGGTCCGCAGCGTGCCCAGGATCTCCGGCGGGGCGTGCTCGGCCCAGGCCTGCGCCGAGCCGCGCACGACCGCGCGGGCGGCGCCGGCCAGGTCGTTCAGCACGTCCCTGTGCATGTCGAGCGCGTCGCCCGCCAGCACGACCTGCGTGGGCCGCACGGCCCGGGGCTCGATCCCGCCCAGCGGGCCCAGCCAGCGGGTGAACCGGGCCCGGGTCTCCACGTCGAGGTGGGGGGCCGCGAGCCCGATGCCCTGGACGAGGATTCCGGCCCGTGGCCTGACCGGGGGAGGAGAGCCGAGCAGCCGGTCGGCCAGCCAGTGTGGATGCGCGCGGGCGATGTTCTTCAGGACGACCACGTGTCTCTCGTCCACGTCGCCGACCCCGGCGAGGAGGTGGTCGACCACCTCGCCTCTGACGGTCTCGTCACCGGTCCACCGGGTGACCAGCCGCATCTGGGTGTCCTTCCAGTTCCTGCGCAGGGGTGCGCCCAGGAACTCCCGCCAGGTCGTCCAGCCGCGCTCGGCCCTCAGCGGCGCGCAGTCCCAGAGGAGCTGGCCGACGTCGGCGGCCTCGGTCTCGTCCAGCGTCGGCCGGTCCACGGCGAGGGCGGCGCGTCCGAATGCCAGGGCCTGCTCCTCGGTGAGCGCGGCGGCCAGGTGGACCCGGGTCACCGCCTGCCGGCCGGTGACCCCCAGGTGGGCGAGGTTCTCGCACATCACCTGGAGACATTCGGCGACCAAGTCGTCGCCCTGAAGCGGGGTCAGCAGCCGGGCCGGAAGGTGGTCCCATCCGGGGGGACGCGGATTCATCGCGGCCCACGCCTCCAGCGCGGAGGTCAGCTGCGCGGCCCGGACGCCCGGCTCGGCCCGGGGGATGAGACGCCCCAGCGCCGCGAGCGCCTCCTTGGCGAGCTCCTCGGGATGGCGCGTGACCGCGTCGGCGAGGGCGGCGTGCGCTGCGGGGACCTGATGGCGGGGCGCGTCGCCCAGCACCGGGACGGCCGGCCCCAGGAGGTCCGGCCATGGGCGGATCCGGGCCAGCACGGCGTCGAGGGCCGCGCCGTCGTCCTGCTGCAACGCCGCCACCACATGGGCCTGGGCGCCCGCCGGGCCGTCGATGGGCAGCGCCTCGGCCAGCGCCCGGTACTTGGCGGAGTCGTCGGCCTGCAACATCAGCGAGGTGGCCACCGACCACACGCCGAAACCGCCCTGCCGCACCGCCTCGGCCAGCCGCCGCACGCCCGCCGACCCGACGCCCTGGGTGAGCAGGGCCCGCCCGTGGGCGAACTCGGCGAAGTTCTGGTGGAAGAACTCCCACTCGTACAGGTGCTCCCGGACGACACCCTCGCTGACGAGGAGCCGGAGGCCGGAGTCGAGGTCCTCCGGGAGATCTCCCTTGGGCACCCGGGGGTTCGGGACGCCCTTGTTCAGGTAACGCTCGCCGAGCGCGAGGGCGGCGGCGTTCTTGCCCCGGCCCTCGTCGGTGCCGTCCAGCCCGGTGTGGCGGGAGATCCGCTCGCGCCAGTACGCCTGGTACAGCCGCGTGGCCGTGAGGTCCTCGGGGACGTGGCCGTGCGCGCCGAACACGTCACAGGTCATGGCCAGCCGCACCGGAAGGGCGCACAGCGTCCGTAACCGGCCGTTCCCGCTGACGCCGCCGCGCAACGAGTCGAGGAAGCCCGCCCGGTCGGCCGGGGTGACGTCCCGGCGCGTGGCGAGGTAGCGCTCGGCCCAGTCGACGATCTCGGCGGGATCCAGCGACGGCACCGGGAACTGGCTGAGCCGGTTCCCGAGGCGGTCACGCCCCCGCAGAGGGGCCAGGAAGCTGTGGAACTCCTGGTCGCGGCAGGTGAAGACGACCTCGGCGTGGTCGGTCGCGGTCTGGAGCAGGGTGGTGATCGGAATGACCGTGCTCCTGTTCAGCACCAGGTCGAGGGTGTCCACCAGCAGGGTGACCCGTCCGTGCTCGCGGGCGTGGTCGTGCAGGATCGCCCCCAGGCCGCGTCCGCTGTAGGGCTCGACGGCCTGCCCGAAGAACGCGTCCGCCTCCAGGGGCGTCGCCGGCAGCCCGGCCGAGAGGACGGCGGCGCTCGACACCAGCACCGCCGCCAGCCCCGACTCCTCGATCCGGTTCAGCATCTGGCCGAGCAGGACGCTCTTGCCGATGCCGCCGTCGCCGACCAAGGCGAGCACCTGCCGGCGGGGTTCTCCCTCGGACTGCCGGTCGCGCGTCGCCAACGCGGAGTCCAGCAGGCTGGGTCTCGGCACAAGGGGGAGCCACTCGGGCTCCAGCGACGCGCGATCGGGCGCCCGCACCCGGTGGGTGGGCCCGGCGGCCCCGGCCTTCAGCCGGAGCTCGTCCAGGCGGAGGGCCTCCTTGACGTCGTCCGTGCCGCCTCCGAGGGCCTTGACGAGGAGTCCGAGCTGCTCGGTACCCGTGTGCAAACTCCGGCCCTTGAGGATGTCGCTGACCCGGGTCGGGCTGTCCAACGACATGGCCTTGGCGATCGGCCGCAGGCCCTTGGTGCCGTTGTCGACCCGCACCTGGTCGAGGTGTTCCAGGAGCTTGCGATGGGGCCCGTCCGCCGGCCACTCGTCGCGGTCGGTCGGGCGGCCGCCGCTACGCTGGGCCACGGTCTCTTCCTCTCTCGCGGGTGTCACGCCGCTGTCACGTGGTGTCTCGCCATTGTCGTGAATTCGATGACGTTCCGCGTGGTGAAGACCGTGCGCGCAACTCGTGACAGCTCGTCACAGGTGTTCGATGGTGCCCTTGACCTGTCCGAAGTCCCCCGAGACAGGGAGTTTCACCATGGAAGACTGGTTCACCGTCGCCCGATGCGCCGGCGACGCCCTGCTGTTCCTGACCGGCGTGCTCGCCCTCGCCGACACCCTCATCCGCCGCCGTCTTTGACGGACCCACCGGGGCGGCGCCGTCACCGGCGCCGCTCCGGCGGCCCTCCGCCGGTCAGGGTTTCAGCCAGTCGCTGTCGGGGCGGCACAGCAGGCGGGCGTTGCTGTAGGCCATGTCGAGCGTCAGGATCGTGTCGCCCCGGTACTGGCCCTCCTTCGAGCTGACCACCAGTGCCAGGTCGGCCACCCCGGGACGCAGCAGGCAGAGCGGCAGCAGCAACTGGATCTCCCCCTGGTAGAACTGCGGGACGGCGGTCTTGTAGTTGCGGTACACCCGCTGCTGCGTCTGCGCCTTGGCCGCCACCAGGCTCTGCCGGGCCAGGAACTTCTGGTCCTGGAGCTCCTTGGGGAAACGGCTGATGTTGTCGTCCAGGACGTGGTCGACGTCGATGTACAGCTCGCGCCTGCGGTCGTAGAGGAGGACGCCGGGGTCGTCGAAATAGTCGACCAGCTCCGGGAACACCTCGAACTTCCCCAGCATCCGGTGGTCGCTGGCGGCGTGGAAACCGGCGAGTTTCCAGTTGCGGCCGTCGTTGCCGGACGGCTTGCTGCCGAACAGGGCGAAGATCTCCTCCTGGTTCGGGGTGACCAGGCCCGTGTTGAAACAGGCGACGGGACGGTTGCCGTCGCGGCCGATCGCGATCTTCCGGCCGGGGGACTCGCGGTCCTCCTTCTCCAGCCTGGCGAAGGTGTAGAGGAGGTAGCTCCTGAGGATCGGGTAGTCGGTGTGGGTGTCGGCCCGGACGCTGTGCTGCCACGACTCCTTCTCGGCCTTCGCGGCGAGCTGGGGCAGCCACTCGTCCTCCGCGCCCATGTCGGCGAACCGGGCCAGCGGCGTGCGCGAATCCTGGCGCTTCACCCGGACGGCCACCATCCGGCCGTCCTTGCCCGCCTGCTCCTCGAACCAGACGACCTCGCCGTCCTCGGCCGTCATCCGGCCGTTCTTCTTGTACGGCAGGATGCGGGTGTGGTGGAAGAACAGGTCGGCGGTGCCGTCGTCCGGCGTGATGAAGCCGTAGCCCTTCGGGCGGTCGAACGTCCGGACCCTGCCTTTCTTGCGGTGGGCGGGCGGTCGGACGTTGACGGCCTCCAGCCGGTTCTTCGCGGTGTTCTCCTCGATCTCGAACTCGACCGGCTCTTCGGGGAGAAGGTGACGGAACCCGGTTCCGAGGATTCTCGAGTGGTGGACGAAGACGTCGGGCAGCCGGGGATCGGCTGGACGTATTGTCCCGAAACCGCGTTCGCCGTTGTACTTGTTCACTTTGCTTTGCCCAGCACGGAGGAGCTCTCTTCCGGTTCCACGGGACCGGCGTGACGGCGGACGCGGTGAGCCTGCCACGCCTCCGACTTGCTCTGGTAGCGAGCCCTGAACTCCACTTTCTCGCCCGCCGGGACTTTCTCGCCGCCCGCGAAGGCGATCTCCTCGTGGAACCAGACGTAGGTGCCGTCGGCCAGGAGGATGCGTCCCCACGGCCCGTTGACGCGGTAGTCGAGGAGGGTTCCGTGGTGCAGTTCGTCGGCGTCCATATCGATCTCGCAATGTCTTTACATTCAGGACATAGGTGATGTGTCACCATACGGGCCGCAGAACATGATCACCGCAAAAACTCGATATCGGGATTATTTGGACGGCCATAAAGAATTGGCATCCCGGTATTTATGGTTATATGTCCAAATGGTGCTGAATCCTTCAAATCGGACGAAAAGGGCGTGTCGCGGCAAGGCGTAGGGGTACGCCGCCGCTCATGGCTCAGACCGTCGGTGACCACCTGGTGCGGCGACTCCAGGAATGGGGCGTGGCGCAGGTGTTCGCCTATCCAGGGGACGGAATCAACGGGATCCTCGCGGCGATGGGCCGCGCGGGCGACGTGCCGAGGTTCGTGCAGAGCCGGCACGAGGAGATGTCGGCCTTCGCCGCCGTCGGGTACGCCAAGTTCAGCGGCCGGGTCGGCGTCTGCATGGCCACCTCGGGCCCCGGGGCGATCCACCTGCTGAACGGCCTCTACGACGCCAAGCTCGACCACGTGCCGGTGGTGGCCATCGTCGGCCAGACGGCCCGCAGCGCCATGGGCGGCAGCTACCAGCAGGAGGTCGACCTCCAGGCGCTGTTCAAGGACGTCGCCTCCGAATACCTGGTCGAGGTCAACGTGGCCGAGCAGCTGCCCAACGCGCTCGACCGGGCGATCCGCACCGCCGAGGCCTCCCGCGCGCCGACCGCAGTGATCATCCCGTCGGACCTCCAGGAGGAGGAGTACGCCGCGCCCGAGCACGCCTTCAAGCAGGTGCCCTCCAGCCCGCCGGGCACCGCCTGGGCCCACTCGGTCGCCTCCGGCGAGGACATCGCCAGGGCCGCCGACGTGATCAACGCGGGGGAGCGGCTCGCCGTCCTGGTCGGGCAGGGCGCCCGGAACGCCGCCGAGCACGTGCGCAGGCTGGCCGACCTCACCGGCGCGGGGGTGGCCAAGGCGCTGCTGGGCAAGGACGTGCTGCCCGACGACCTGCCCTACGTCACCGGGGCGATCGGGCTGCTCGGGACCCGGCCCAGCTACGAGATGATGCGCGACTGCGACACCCTGCTCATCGTGGGGTCGAACTTCCCGTACAGCCAGTTCCTGCCGGAGTTCGGGCAGGCCAGGGCGGTGCAGATCGACATCGACGGCCGGTTCATCGGGATGCGCTATCCCACCGAGGTCAACCTGGTCGGCGACGCCGCCGCCACGCTCGACGCGCTGCTGCCGATGGTCCGGCCCAAGCCGGACAACGCCTGGCGGGAGGCCATCGAGAGGAACGTGGCCGAGTGGTGGGCCACCATGGACCGCGAGGCGCGGGTGGCGGCCAAACCGGTCAACCCGATGCTGATCGTCTCGGAGCTGTCGCGGCGCGTCCCGGGGAACGCGATCGTGACGGCCGACTCGGGGTCGTCCACCAACTGGTACGCCCGCAACCTGCGGATGCGCGAGGGCATGCGAGGGTCGCTGTCGGGCACCCTCGCCACGATGGGGCCCGGCGTCCCCTACGCGATCGGGGCCAAGTTCGCCTGCCCCGACCGGCCGGTGGTCGCCCTGGTCGGCGACGGGGCCATGCAGATGAACGGCCTGGCCGAGCTGATCACCGTCGCCCGCTACCAGCACCTGTGGCGCGACCCGCGCCTGGTCGTCTGCGTCTTCCACAACAACGACCTCAACCAGGTGACCTGGGAGCTGCGGGCCATGGGCGGCGCGCCGAAGTTCGAGGCGTCGCAGAGCCTGCCCGACGTCGACTACGCCCTGTTCGCCCGGTCCCTCGGACTGGAGGGGATCACGGTGGCCGAGCCGGACCGCCTGGGGGAGGCGTGGGACCGGGCCTTCGCGTCGGGCGTCCCGACGGTGCTCGACATCCACTGCGACCCGGAGGTGCCGCCGATCCCGCCCCACGCGACCTTCGACCAGGTCAGGTCGGTGACCGAGGCCGTGCTGAAGGGCGACCCCGACGCCTTCCACCTGGTGGCGCAGGGCGTGAAGACCAAGGCGCAGGAGTTCCTGCGGGGCAGGCGGAGCGGTTAGGGGTCCCGCCTCCGGGCAGCCGTGTCCCCTGCGGGGGAGACGATCCAAGGGAGTGATCATGAAGGCCGTCACCTGGCACGGCAAGCGCGACGTGCGCGTGGACGAGGTCGCCGACCCGGCCATCAAGGAACCCAACGACGCGATCATCAAGGTCACCTCGACCGCCATCTGCGGTTCCGACCTCCATCTGTACGAACTGTTCGGCCCCTTCATCGACGAGGGCGACATCCTCGGCCACGAGCCGATGGGGATCGTGCAGGAGGTCGGCCCCGAGGTCACCCACATCAAGCCCGGCGACCGCGTGGTGATCCCGTTCAACATCGCGTGCGGCCACTGCCACACCTGCGACCAGAGCCTGTACGCCCAGTGCGAGACCACCCAGGTCCGCGACCAGGGCAAGGGCGCCGCCCTGTTCGGCTACACCAAGCTCTACGGCCAGGTCCCCGGCGGCCAGGCCGAGTACCTGCGCGTGCCGCAGGCCCAGTTCGGCCCGGTCAAGGTGCCCGAGGGGCCGCCCGACGAGCGGTTCCTGTTCCTGTCCGACGTGCTGCCCACCGCCTGGCAGGCCGTCGCGTTCGCCGACGTGCCTGACGGCGGCTCGGTCGCGGTCTTCGGCCTCGGCCCGATCGGCCAGATGTCGGCCCGCATCGCCGTCCACAAGGGCTACCGGGTGATCGGGGTCGACGGGGTGCCCGAGCGGCTGGAGATGGCCCGCCGCCACGGCGTCGAGACCGTCGACGCCGCAGAGGTCGAGAACGTGCAGGCCGCGATCCTGGACCTGACCCGGGGCCGGGGCGCCGACTCGGTGATCGACGCGGTCGGCATGGAGGCGCACGGCTCGCCGATGGCCAAGATGGCCCAGACCATGACGGGCCTGCTGCCGGACAAGCTCGCCGCGCCGCTCATGTCCACCGCCGGGGTCGACCGCCTGAGCGCCCTGTACGCCGCCTTCGACGCCGTCCGGCGTGGCGGCACGGTGTCCATCTCCGGGGTGTACGGCGGCATGAGCGACCCCATGCCGATGCTGAAGCTGTTCGACAAGGGCGTCACCCTGCGCATGGGCCAGGCCCACGTGAAGCGCTGGATCGACGACCTCATGCCGCTCGTGGCCGACGACGCCGACCCATTGGGCGTCATGGACCTGACCACGCACCGGATGCCGCTTTCGCAGGCGCCGGAGGCGTACGAGATGTTCCAGAAGAAGCGCGACGGCGCGGTGAAGGTGCTTCTGCAGCCCTGAGTCGCGCTTGCCCCCGGGACGTCGGGGTAGCCGGGCGGTATGAACGAGCGCCTGGCCCCCGACCGCCCGACCGAAGTGCTCCGACGTTCGTGGTGGCAGGTGCTCAAGCGCACCGTCAGGGAGTTCCAGGAAGACAAGATCACCGACTGGGCCGCCGCGCTGACCTACTACGCGATCCTGTCGATCTTCCCGGCGCTGCTGGCCGTGGTCTCCCTGCTGGGCCTGTTCGGCCAGTCGGCGACCCAGCCGATCTCGGAGAACCTGAGCGCCGTCGCGCCCGGCCCGGCCAAGGAGATCATCGACACGGTCCTGGTGTCGCTCCAGGAGAACCAGGGCGCGGCCGGGGTGGCGACGGTCATCGGCCTGGTGGTCGCGCTCTGGTCGGCCTCCGGCTACGTCGGGGCGTTCATGCGGGCCGCCAACGTCATGTACGAGATGCCCGAGGGCCGCCCCATCTGGAAGACCCTGCCGCTGCGGCTCGGGATCACCGCCGTGCTCGTCGTGATGATGGCGGCCGGGGCGGTGGCCGTGGTCTTCACCGGCGCCCTCGCCGAGCAGGCCGGGCGGATGCTCGGCATCGGCGACACCGGCCTGGCGATCTGGAACATCGCCAAGTGGCCGGTCCTGGTCGTCATCGTGATCGTCGTGCTGGCGCTGCTCTACTGGTTCGCCCCCAACGTCGAGCACCCCGGCTTCCGCTGGATCACCCCCGGCAGCACCGTCGCGGTCGTCTGCTGGATCGCCGCCTCGGCCGGGTTCGGCTTCTACGTCGCCAACTTCGCCACCTACAGCAAGACCTACGCGACCCTGGCCGGCGTGATCGTCTTCCTCGTCTGGCTGTGGATCACCAACATCGCGGTCCTGCTCGGCGTGGAGTTCGACGCCGAGATCGCCCGGGGCCGCGCCATCGCGGCGGGCGAGCCCGCGTCGCGGGAGCCCTACGTCGCCCCGCGCGACACCCGCAAGATGGACCCGGACGAGGTGCCGTGAGGAGAAGGTTCGCCGCCCCGGGCTGAGGGCAGGCCGAAGGTATGAACGCAACCTTCGGCTTCGACTTCGACCGCCGCTACCGGCCGCTGCTGGGCGTGCTCGGCATCCGCCCGGAGACCAGCGGGGTGATCGTCACCGAAGAGGGCATCCGGGTGAGGTTCGGCCCGTGGCAGGTCATGACCGGCCTCGACAACCTGGCGGGCATCGAGGTCACCGGCCCCTACGGCGCGGCCAAGGCCATCGGCCCGCGCATCTCGCTCGCCGATCGGGGGCTGACCTTCGGGTCGAACACCCGGCAGGGCGTCTGCCTGCGATTCCACCGGCCGGTCCCGGGCGGCGAGCCGACCGGGATGCTGCGCCACCCCGGCCTCACCGTCACCGTCGCAGACCCGCGGGCACTGGCCGACCGGCTGCGGCCCCACGTCAAGCCCAGCTGATCCCGAACGTCCCGCCGTCCACCCGCGCGTCCCAGGCGACCGGTTCGCGGGCGAACCAGTCGTCCTCGGCCGCCGTCCAGACCAGCCAGTCGGCGGTGTGGCAGACGCCGTCGCGGGCGATGACCCGCGCTTGTCTGACCTCGCGGGGCGCCTCGACCCACACCCGGAACGCCGCCGGGCACGACGCCCGCGCCACGCTCACGCCCTCGACGATCACCACGTCGGCCGGGGGCACCTCGATCGGCTCGGCGTAGGCGGCCCGGCGCCAGTCGTACCGGGAGAAGACCGCCGCCGAGCCCCGTCCGAGCGGCTCCAGCACGTCCCGGCGCAGATGCCCGAACCAGGATTCGGGGCCCTGGTCCCAGGGGATGGGAAAGTCGTCGCTGTGCACCACTGGTGCGCCGTTCAGCGCCTCGGACAGCAGGCCGGCGAAGGTCGTCTTGCCCGAGCCGCCCGGGCCGTCGACCGCCACCAGCCTCACCGGGCCACACGACGGTCGCGACGACGTGATGCGGGCGGCCAGGTCGGCGAGGGTCGGCATGCCCCGATCGTGCCAGGCCGGCCCACTACGGGTAGCCTGCGGGCTCCCCATCGATTTTCGGAAGGACTGATCGTGCAGGGACCCCTCAGCGGTGTCGTGGTGCTCGACCTCTCCCGGGCGCTGGCCGGCCCTCACGCCGCCCAGATGCTCGGCGACCTGGGCGCCCACGTCATCAAGATCGAGAATCCTTCGGGCGGGGACGAGGCACGCGGCTGGGGGCCCCACGTCGGCCCGGACAGTGACATCTCGACGTACTTCCTGGCGGCCAACCGCAACAAGCGGTCGATCACCCTCGACCTCAAGGCCGACGAGGGGCGCGAGACCCTCACCCGGCTGATCCGCCACGCCGACGTCCTCATCGAGAACTTCCGGACCGGCGTGCTGGCCCGGCTCGGCTTCTCCGCCGAGAGGATCGAGGAGCTCAACCCGCGCATGGTCGTGCTCTCGATCACCGGTTTCGGGCACGACGGCCCCGAGGCCGGACGGCCCGGCTACGACCAGATCGCCCAGGGCGAGGCCGGACTGATGTCGATCACCGGGCCCCCCGGGCAGCCCCACCGCGCCGGGCCCTCGATCGCCGACCTGCTGGCGGGCATCCACGGCGCCTACGGCGTGGCCGCCGCCCTCTACGAGCGCGAGAAGACCGGCAGGGGCGGGGTCGTGCGGACCTCGCTGCTGGCCTCGGTCGTCGGCGTGCACGCCTACCACGGCACCCAGTGGACGGTCGCGGGCCAGGTCCCCCAGGCCAACGGCAACCACCACGCCTCCATCGCCCCCTTCGGCGCGTTCCGCTGCGGCGACGGCATGATCCAGATCGCGGCCGGCACCGAGGGCCACTGGCAGAAGGTCGCCGAGCTCCTCGGCATCGACGCCGCCCGGCCCGAATACGCCACCAACCGCGACCGCTTCGCCAACCGCGACCAGCTCGTCAACGAGATGGAGAAGGTCCTCACCACCGAGACGCGCGGCCACTGGCTCGGCGCGCTGGCGAAGGCCGGGGTCCCGGCCGGGTCGATCCGGACCATCGACGAGGTCTACGCCTGGGACCAGACCCGCTCCCAGGGGCTCCTCGTCGAGGTCGACCACCCCGTCCTGGGCCCGATCGAGCTGCCCGGACCGGTGCTCCGCTTCGACGCCCACGCCCCGGGCGACCACTCCGCCCCGCCCGCCCTCGGCGCCGACACCGAGGCCGTCCTCGACTGGCTCAAGGGGAAAGAGGCGCAGTGACCCCCCAGAGACCCGACGCGCGCACCCTGATCGAGGTCGTGCTCGACCCCGGCTCGTGGGTCTCCTGGGACCGTCCGCCCGCCGAGGCGGCCGTTCCCGGCTCCGAATACGCCGCCGAACTGGCCGCCGCCCGGCGCAGATCCGGCTACGACGAATCGGTCATCACCGGTGAGGGACGGCTCGGCGGACGCCGGGTCGCCGTCGTCGCCGGGGAGTTCTCCTTCCTCGCCGGGTCGATCGGCGTCGCGGCGGCCGAACGGCTGGTCTCCGCCGTCGAACGGGCCACCGCCGAACGGCTGCCTCTGCTGGCCGCGCCCGCCAGCGGGGGGACCCGGATGCAGGAGGGGGCGATGGCGTTCGTCCAGATGATCAAGATCACCGCCGCGGTCACCGCCCACAAGGAGTCCGGCCTTCCCTACGTCGTCTACCTGCGCCACCCGACCACCGGGGGCGTGTTCGCGTCATGGGGGTCGCTGGGCCACGTCACCGCCGCCGAACCGGGCGCGATGATCGGCTTCCTGGGGCCGCGCGTCTTCGAGTCCCTGTACGGCTACCGCTTCCCCAGCGGCGTACAGGAGTCGGAGAACCTGTTCGCCCACGGCCTGGTCGACGCGGTGGTCCCGGCGGCCGAGGCGCGCGAGATGGCCGTCAGGGCGCTCGGCGTGCTCTGCGCGCCGAAGGACCCGCCGGTCCCGCCCGCCGAGGACACCCCGCCCGCGCGGACCGACGTCCCCGCCTGGGACGCCATCGTCAGCTCCCGCCGCGACGACCGCCCCGGCGTCCGCACCCTGCTGAGACTGGCCGCCGCCGACGTCACCCCGCTCAACGGCACCGGCGCGGGCGAGAGCGACCCCGGCCTGCTGCTGGCCCTGGCCAGGTTCGGCGGCGCGCCCGCCGTGGTCCTCGGCCAGGACCGGCGCGGCGCGCGGGCCGGCCTGAAGATCGGCCCGGCCGGGCTGCGGGTGGCCCGGCGCGGCATGAAGCTCGCCGAGGAACTCGGCCTGCCCCTGGTCACCGTCATCGACACCGCCGGGGCGGAACTGTCGAAGGCGGCCGAGGAGGGCGGCCTGGCGGGGGAGATCGCCCGCTGCCTGGCCGATCTGGTCATGCTCGACGCGCCCACGGTCTGCCTGCTGCTCGGCCAGGGGTCGGGCGGGGCGGCCCTGGCCCTGCTGCCCGCCGACCGGGTGCTGGCCGCCCAGCACGCCTGGCTGTCCCCGCTCCCGCCCGAGGGCGCGTCGGCCATCCTCTACCGGACGGTCGACTTCGCCCCCGAGATCGCCCAGGCGCAGGGGGTCAGGGCGGCGGACCTGCAGCGCGACGGCATCGTCGACCGGATCATCGCCGAGTGCCCCGACGCCGTCTACGAGCAGCAGGCCTTCACCCGGCGCGTGGCCAGAGCCCTGGAGGAGGAGATCGCCACCCTCCTGGCCCAGCCCGCCGGAGACCGCGTGAACCGCCGGATCGCTCGCTATCGAGCGGTGGGGACGGTCACGGGGTGACGCACATCCGGCCGGTGCACGCGAGGATTTCCGCGGCGTGTGCCGGGTGCGGCAGGCGACGACGCGCGCCGACGAACGCCTCAGCGGATTCCCGGGCAGTCGAAGTCGTCGCGAATCTCCGCTCGACGAAATTCTGACGCTCCGAATTTCTGCACGGAAATGAATGGCGTCAATGCGCGCGGATGCTCGGCGCATTGCCTGTTCACGGCGGATCCGAACGGGCGAGCCCTTCCGGTCGAAAGGGCTCGCCCGGGTGGGTCAGACGCAGATGGCGTAGACCTTGAGCTTGGCGCTCCTGTTGTGGTCGAGCGTGACCCGGACCGCCCAGCCGGTGCTGTTGCCGTTGACGGTCGGCTTGCTCATGGACACGTTCTTGACGAAGTCGGCGCCGTAGGTGACCTCATGGCCGCCACCGACGATCTTCTTGCCCGGGTCGCAGGAGGTCAGGACGATGTCCGAGCTGCTGTCGACTGTGGTCTCGGTGCCGGTCTTGATGACCGGCGTGACGCTGCCCGAGGTGCCGTCCCGGCCGTCTTTGCCGTCGGCGCCCTTGGCTCCGGCCGGGCCGGCGGGGCCCGCGGGGCCGGTCTCGCCCTTCTCGCCCTTCGCTCCGGCCGGGCCCGCCGGGCCCGTCTCGCCCTTGGGCCCCTGCGGACCGGTGGCGCCGGTCTCGCCCTTCACACCCTGCGGTCCGGCGGCGCCGGTCTGGCCCTTGGGGCCCTGCGGGCCGGTCTGGCCCTTCGGGCCCTGGGGGCCGGTGGCGCCGGTCATGCCCTGGAGGCCCGCCGGGCCCTGCGCGCCCTGGCCACCCCAAGTGATCTTCGTCTCGGTGGGGCGGCACTTCGTCGTCGCGGTGACGATGCGCGCGTACCGGGTCTTCTTGTTGACACAGGCGTGGATGACGGTGTCAGCGGCCGAAGAGGCGGTCGCCATGCCTCCGACGGCGAAAATCGAACCCGCGAGCGCGCCGACGGTCAAAATCCCGACAGTACGTCCGCCCGGCAACCTGATAGCCACTGCAATTCCTTCCGATGAAAACAGCGTGTCCTCTGTTTCTGAAGAGGATCCTGTGGTTGACGGCCCACGGGCGCGCGCGGTTCACCGGTCGAATATCACAGCTTTATATCGACGTTTCCGTAGGTGTTCACTTACGGGAAACTCACACCCATTGTCAGCCCTTCGATAAAGTGCTGACTGGACGGATCGTCCAACATGGACATAGAGTCCAGTCGTGGACGATGACCCCCGGGTGCGAACCTGGTCGCCGGTGTGCCGGGCCGTGGCGGCGCTGCTCGGCCCCTACGCCGAGGTGGTCCTGCACGACCCGGCCACCGACCGGATCCTGGCCGTCTGGAACCCGATGAGCTCGCGCGGCCCGGGAGACCCGTCGCTGCTGGGCGAGCTCGACGCCCTCGATCCCTCGGGCCCCGACGTGTTCGGGCCCTACGAGAAACTGCTCGCCGACGGACGGCGGCTGTCGTCAGTCAGCGCGGTCCTGCGCGACGCCGGCGGCGGGGCCTCGGTCGTGCTGTGCGTCAACCTCGACCGCACCCCGCTGGAGCAGGCGGCGGCCGTGCTGTCGGCCTTCGGCGCCCCGGTGGTCCCCCGGCCGGAGCCGCTGTTCGAGCACGACTGGACCGAGCGCGTCCAGCACGTCGTCGGCTCCTACGTGCGCGAGTGCGGCCGGCCGGTGGAGCGGCTGACCCGCGCCGACCGCCTCGCGGTGCTGGCCCGGCTGGAGGAGGCCGAGGTGTTCGCCGTGCGGCGCGCCACGCCGGTCGTCGCCCGCGCCCTGCGGGTCTCCCGATCCACCCTCTACGGCCTGCTGGCCGAGCTCAGAGCAGCACCGAACGCGAAGGACCACGCCCGATGACCCGGCTGCCCGACTTCCGCCTTGAGACCTACTTCTCCCGGTGGGAGTTCACCGCGCGGCACCACCTGACCGCCTCCGACGCCCAGACCATGTCGCTCGGCGACCTGCTCGCCCTGGCCGACGACGACGACCGGGCCGCCTTCGAGAACCTGTCCCTCGGCTACACCACCACCCACGGCGACCCGGCCCTGCGCGAGGCGATCGCCTCGACCTACGAGCGGGTGGACGCCGCCGACGTCCTCTGCTTCGCGGGCGCGGAGGAGGCCCTCTACCTGGCGATGAACGTCCTGCTCGACGCCGGGGACCACGCGGTCGTGGTGACGCCGAACTACCAGGCGGCCGAGACCGTGCCGCTGGCGCTGTGCGAGGTCACCGGCGTCGCCCTCGACCCCGGCGACGACTGGGCCCTGGACCTCGGCCGGATCAGGGAAGCGATCAGGCAGAACACCCGGGTGGTGTCGGTCAACTTCCCCAACAACCCCACCGGCAAGGTGCTGCCCGCCGCCGACTTCGCCGAACTGGCCCGCATCTGCGACGAGCGCGGGATCCACCTGTTCAGCGACGAGGTCTACCGGGGCCTGGAACGCGACCCGGCCCGCACCCTGCCGCAGGCCGCCGACCTGTCCGAGCGGGCGCTGTCGCTGAACGTGACCTCGAAGTCCTTGGGCCTGCCGGGCCTGCGGATCGGCTGGCTCGCCTGCCGCGACCGCGCCCTGCTCGCCCGGCTGGAGCGGGCCAAGCACTACACGACCATCTGCAACTCGGCCCCCAGCGAGGTGCTGGCCCGGATCGCGATCAAGGCCCGCACCACGATCCTGGCCCGCAACCGCGCCCTGATCACCCGCAACCTGCCGGTCTTCGACGCCTTCTTCGCCGCCTTCCCGGACCTGTTCGAGTGGCGCGCGCCGGACGGTGGCTGCGTCGCCTACCCCCGGTATCTCGGCCCCGAGGGGGTCGAGGAGTTCTGCGCCCGCCTGGTGGAGGAGGCCGGCGTCCTGCTGCTGCCGGCGAGCGTCTACCGCTCCGACCTCACGCCCACCCCGGCCGACCGCTTCCGCGTCGGGGTCGGCCGCGCCGGCCCCGAGGCGGGCCTGTCGGCCTTCCGCGCGTGGCTCGGCGGCTAGCCCGAGGTCAGCGGGATGGCGACGCGCTCGACCCTGATCGAGTGCACCTCCTCACGGGGCACCACGACCTCGTAGGCCCCGTGGTCGACGAGCCAGTAGCCGAGCGCCTCGGCCTTCAGGCCGCTGTGGCCCGTGTAGGCGATGTGCAGGCCGCCGTCCTCGCCGTCGTCCTCGTCGAGGATCAGGCAGGGCTCGCCGCCGAACTCGCCGACCGTCCGGAGCAGCACCAGGCGGTCGAGGTCCTTGATCGTGACGGCCAGGCGGTGGTAGCCGCGCCCGCGCTCGAAACCGCGCTCGGCCGACTCGCTGAACAGGACCACGTCGTCGCCCCCGGGGCCGATCGCCGCGGGATAGTTGCGCCCCCGGTAGGTCGCCATGAACCCCAGCCCCACGGGTTCGATCTCGCCGCTCATGCCGCCGGCCGCCACGACAGGCCGTCGAAGGCCGCGAAGAGGCGTTCGCCCTGGCGGGTGAGGTGGACGATCTCGGCGCCCGCCGGGATCGGCATGGGCATGGTGTGGAACTGCGGCACGACGTGCTCCCGCGAGGCGGTGAAGCCGTTTCCGGCGAAGGGGGGCGAATCGCTCCAGTCGCCGCCCATGTGGGGGCCGTAGGGAACGACGTAGGTGTCGATCTCCCGCGCCAGCCAGCGCAGGATGTAGAGCTCCGGCACGCCGGGGACGAGCTCCGACCCCTCGAAGGCGAGGTCGAGCGCGTCGACGATCGCCCGGGGGGTGGTCAGCCGCTCGCAGTCCTGCACCCGGTAGACGTAACCGGAAATCACGGTCCGCCGGCCGGCCAGGTATGGCACGAGCAGGCGCGGTGGGATCACCTTCTGCATGCGCGTGCTCTGCCCTGGCTCAGTCATGCTGGACAGTTTACGAGTGATTGACTTCCTCACCTCCTGTTAGGAGGGATTCACCCGGCAATGTCCGCGATTGTGAATCGGCGGTGCTGCAGCGACGGCACCGCCGTGCGGACCGCCTCGGCCCTGGCCTCGTCGATCACGCCGGTGGCGACGCCCGGAGCGGGGCCCAGGTCCCTGGTCACCACGCCCATCGGGTCGACGAGCATGCTGTGCCCGACGCCGAACCCGTCGTGGTGCGGCGGCTGGCCGACCGCGATGGTCCAGGTGGTGTTCTCGATCGCCCGCGCCCGGACCATGGTGGTCCAGTGGTCCTCCTTCAGCGGGCCCGACGCCCAGGCGGCGATCACCGCGAACACCTCGGCGCCCCGGTCGACCAGGGCCCGCGCGAGCTCGGGGAAGCGCACGTCGTAACAGGTGATCAGGCCCACGCGCAGGCCCGCCACCTCGGCCACGACCGGCTCGGAGCCGGGGCTGACGAACTCCGACTCCCTCGACCCGAACGAGTCGAACAGATGGATCTTCCGGTACGTCCCCTTCAGCGTCCCGTCGGCGTCGATGGCCACCGCGGTGTTGGCGACGCGCCCCCCGTCGGGCTCCCAGACGCCGGCGACGACGGCGGTGCCGAACTCGCGGGCGGCCTCCTGGAGGCCGGTGACGAACGGCCCGTCGAGGGGTTCGGCCACGTCGCCGATGTGGCGGCCGAACCGGCTCAGCGTGGCTTCGGGGAAGACGGCCAGGTCGGCCGGCGTCGAGGCGAGCGCCTCACGCACGGCCTCCAGGTTCTTCTTCGGCTCGTGGTCGATCGGGATCTGTCCCAGCGCTACGACGGTCACCCGCCCCAGTCTGCCTGTTGGGGACCACTTCCATCCAGGTGAGGCACCGCCAGACCCACTCCAGGGGGCCGTACCGGAAATTCGACAGCCACCACGTGGAGAACGCCCACTGCGCGACCAGCGTCACGGCGGTGACCACGACGACCGAGACGAACGACCCGGCCCCGGCCGCGATGATCACGAACGAGCTGGAGACGTAGTTGGTCAGCGCCATCCGCCCCAGCGGCTCGAACACCCGGGGGCTCAGCAGCAGGAACCCCGACGCGTACGCCGCCGCCCCGGCCAGCGCGGCCGGGAAGCCGCCGACGCCCCAGAACGTGAACGCCACCAGCACGACCACGCTGCCCAGGAAGAAGGGCAGGCTCGGCCTGGGGCCGCCGTGGTCGACGCAGGCCAGGCCCAGCAGGAACAGGCCGCCGATGAGGACCCACGGGCTCCCCTGGACGATCGCCCAGGCCACCACCACGGCGCCCAGCACCGGGTTGAGCCATTTCGGCAGGTAGCTGGCGGGCAGCAGCACGACCACGCCGAAGATCGCGTAGGGGAGCAGCACCTCGCCGGGCGTCAGCCACCAGTGGCCGACGCCGAACAGCGCCAGCACGGCCAGCCGCCGCAGCATGATCAGCCGGTCGTCGTGGGCCCGCAGGAACAGCGCGAAGCTCACGCCGAACAGGAACGCGAAGATCGGGTAGAACCGGCCCTCGGCGAACCCCATCAACCGCGCGCCCTCGGCGGGACGGGGGTCGACGTGCTGCCAGGTGTTGACCAACATGATCCCGCAGACCGCGAAACCCCTCAGGGCGTCCAGCTCCCGGATCCTGGCCATGCGAACAGAGTAGGTTGTGCGGGTGCTAGTTGGACGTATGAGGGAATTCGGCCCCACGATTTTCGCCGAGATGACGCAGTTGGCCGTCCGGACCGGCGCGATCAACCTGGGCCAGGGGTTCCCCGACGAAGACGGTCCCGCCGCCATGCTCGCCGTGGCGACCGAGGCGATCCTGGGCGGCCGCAACCAGTACGCGCCCGGCCTGGGCGTCCCCGAGCTCCGGCAGGCGGTCTCCGACCACGCGAAGGAGACCCAGGGCCTGTCCTACGACCCCGACACCGAGATCCTCGTCACGGTCGGCGCGACCGAGGCGATCGCGGCGGCGGTCCTGGCCCTGGTCGAACCGGGCGACGAGGTGATCGTCTTCGAGCCGTTCTACGACTCCTACCCGGCGGCGATCGCGCTGGCCGGGGGCGCCCGCCGCGCGGTCCCGCTGCGGCCGGTCGACGGCCGGTTCACCTTCGACCCGGCCGACCTCACTGCGACGCCGAGGACCAAGGCGATCATCGTCAATTCGCCGCACAATCCGACCGGCACCGTTTTCACCCACGACGAATTGGCGGCCATCGCCGCGTTCTGCCGCGACAACGACGTGATCGCGATCACCGACGAGGTCTACGAACACCTGACCTTCGACGGCGTGAAACACGTCTCGCTGGCCACGTTCCCCGGAATGCGCGAGCGGACGGTGCGCATTTCCAGCGCCGGTAAATCGTTCTCGGTGACCGGCTGGAAAACGGGCTGGATCTGTTCCACGCCGGAACTCGTGTCGGCGGTGACGGCGGTGAAACAGTTCCTCACCTACACCTCGGCCGTTCCGTGGCAGCTCGCCGTGGCCCACGCGCTGCGCCACGAACTCGGCTGGGTGAACGGCCTGCGCGACCAGCTCCAGGCCAAACGCGACCGGCTGTCGCGGGGCCTGTCCCGGGCGGGCTTCGAGGTGCTGAGAACGGCGGGGACCTATTTCGTGCAGACCGACATCCGGCCGCTCGGCTTCGCCGACGGGCTGGAGCTGACCCGCCGGCTGCCCGAGCTCGCCGGGGTGGTGGCCATCCCCACGCAGGTCTTCTACGACCACACCGAGGCGGGCCGCCACTACGTCAGGTTCGCCTTCTGCAAGCGCGACGAGGTGATCGACGCGGCCGTCGAACGGCTGAGCGCCCTCCAGGCGTGACGGAAGAATCAGATCTTCCGGCCGACCACCCCGTAGGCGCCCCTGACCGAGCCGGTCGGGAGGGCGCCGAGGTGCTTCCAGTCGGAGGCCCAGACCAGGCCGGGCTCGACCACCTGGAAGCCGTCGAAGAAGCGCAGCACCTGCTCGCCGGTGCGGTGGGTGACCTGGAGCGGGCCGGTGGGGAAGCCGTCGGCGAGCTCGAAGTCCGCCGTCAGGTGGGTGAGGGCCAGGTAGGAGCCGGGGACGGTCGCGTCGGTGCAGGCGCGGACGGCCGCCCACGGGTCGTCCTCGTCGCGGAGGTGCGTGAGGGTGCCGACGATGATCACCGCGATCGGGCGGGAGAAGTCCAGGGTCGCCCGGACCTCGGGGCTGTCCAGGATGGTCCGCGGACGCCGCAGGTCGGCCTCGATGTAGGTGGTGCGGCCCTCCGGGGCGCCGCGCAGCAGGGCCCGCGCGTGGACCAGCACGACGGGGTCGTTGTCGACGTAGGCCACCCGCGCCGCCGGGTTGAGCCCCTGGGCGACCTCGTGGGTGCTGCCCGACGCCGGGATGCCGCTGCCGAGGTCGAGGAACTGGTCGACGCCCTGCTCGCAGAGCCACCGCACGGCCCGCCCGAGGAAGGCCCGGTTCTCCCTGGCGCCGGTCACCACGCCCGGCGTGGCGGCCATGACGGCCTCGGCGACGGCCCGGTCGGCGGCGTAGTTGTCCTTGCCGCCCAGCCAGTAGTCGTACACCCGCGCCGGATGCGGGACGTTCGGGTCCACGTTCGGAGCGTTCATGTCAGGGCTCCTATATAGCGGCGAATTTGGGGGGAGCTTAGCGAAACACCCCATATCAATCCGGCGCGGAGAACTTCCCATGCGTGATGAGGATCACATTTCGGAGCCAGATGGAACGATCCGGGAATGAGATGCTCGATATTGTGACCCGCGCCTATACCTCTACCGTCAGTGATCCCTTCGACCGCGGCCATGAATTCGGGCAGGCCCACTCCGCCGACATCGCCCGGACCGTCGCCGTCTACACCGAGGTTTTCCGGCGGAAGGCAGGGGGGCGCCGGCCGGATCTGGCCGAGCTCGGCAAGCTCGGGATGAAGGCCATCGAGGCGTGGGCGCCCGACCTCGCCGAGGAGATCACCGGAATGGCGGAAGGCGCCCGTCTCCCGGTGACCGACATCGCCGCCATCAACGCCCGGACCGAGATCCTCTCCTATCTCGGCGAACCCCGGGAGAGCGAGTGCTCGGCCGTGGTCCTGCTGGGCGACGACGAGGACGCCGCCCCGGTGGCCGTGCAGACGTGGGACTGGATGCGCCAGATGGCGGCCGGCTGGTTCGTCTGGACCATCCCGTTCGCCGACGGCCGGGTGACCACCACGCTCACCGAATACGGCGTGGTCGGCAAGATCGGCGTCAACAACTCCGGCCTGGGGCTGCTGTTCACCCGCCTCCACCACGACGACGACGGCGCCGACGGCATCGGGCTGCCCGTCCACGTGGCCGCGCGGCGCGTCCTCGACGAGTGCGACACCGTGACCTCCGCCGCCTACACGCTGACCACGGCCCCGGTGACCGCCTCCTCCTCGCTGAACCTGGTGTCCCACGGCCCCGGCGGCAACGCCGCCATCACCGCCGAGCTCCATCCCGGCGGGCCCGGGTGGATCGTTCCCGAGGACGACGGCATGCTCGTCCACACCAACCACTTCCTCGACCCCCGCGTGATCCCGAGCGACCCCTATCCGCGCCAGCACCCCGGCACGCTGATCCGCCGCGACCAGCTGCGGCGCGGCCTGCGCGGGCACACCGGCAGGCCCGACGCGGCGGCCGTCCGCAAGGTGATGGCCCGGCACGCCGGCGGCGTCTGCCACCACACGGCGGCCGGCCACGACGACGACCACATCACGCTGGCGACGGTCGAGCTCGACCTGAAGAAGGGCGAGGTGCTGGCCAGCGAGGGCGGGCCCTGCGGCCGGCGCACTTGGTGAATGTTGCCCAGGGATATGACCTTCGACGGCGAGAGTCGCCAATGCCCGGACCGGGAGCTGCGGATAGTTTCGCCGTGTGACGGGTGAGCGGGTTCTGATCGCCCTCGGCGGCAACGCGATGACCGCGCCGGACGGCTCCGCCGCCCCGGCCGACCAGAAGCGCGCGATCGAGCGCGCCATGGTCCACGTCGCCGACCTGATAGCCCACGGCCACCGGGTGGCGATCACCCACGGCAACGGGCCCCAGGTCGGCAACATCCTCCTGAAGAACCAGCTCACCGCCCACGTGGTGCCGCCGGTGCCGCTCGACTGGTGCGGCGCGCAGACCCAGGGCACCCTCGGCGCCCTGATCATGAACGCCCTCGACCCCATCCCGTGCGCGACCGTCGTCACCCGGACCCTCGTCGACCCCGGCGACCCCGCCTTCCACGACCCCGTCAAGCCGATCGGGCAGTACTTCTCGGTCGTGGAGGCCAGACGATTCCAGGCGCTGGGCCAGTCGTGGCGGGAGTTCGAGCGCGGCTGGCGCCGGGTGGTCGCCTCGCCCCGGCCGGTGGAGATCCTCGACGCGGCCCCCGCGGTCGCGCTCATGGAGGCCGGTTACACCGTCGTCGCGGCAGGCGGGGGCGGGGTCCCGGTCGTCCGCGACGACGAGGGCAGGCTCCACGGGGTGGAGGCGGTGATCGACAAGGACCACGCCGCCTGCGCCCTCGCCCAGGCGGTGGGGGCGGACGTCCTGGTCATCGCGACCGACGTCCCGCACGCCATCGCCGGGTACGGCACCCCGGACGCCCGCCCGATCGGCCAGGTGACCCCGAAGGAGATGCGGGTACTCCAGGCCGAAGGGCATTTCGCCAGCGGCAGCATGGGCCCCAAGGTCGAGGCGGCCCTGCGGTTCGTCGAGGAGGGCGGCGCACGGTCAGTGATCACGTCACTCGACAACATCGCCGCCGCCATTTCAGGAAATATCGGTACAACGGTTCACCGGGAGAGTTAGATGCCGGACCCCATCGAGGTACGCAAGGTCGCCATCGAGAGCGTGACCGACGCGTCCGGGCTCGCGAAGCTGATCGACGACGGCGTGATCGAGGCGGCCCGCGTGCTCGCCGTCATCGGCAAGACCGAGGGCAACGGCGGCGTCAACGACTACACCCGCATCCTCGCCGACCGCGCCTTCCGCGAGGTCCTGGCGGCCAAGGGCCACCCCTCGCCCGAGTCGGTGCCCCTGGTCTGGTCGGGCGGCACCGACGGCGTCCTGTCGCCGCACGCGACCGTCTTCGCCACGGTCGACCCGGCGACCGCGCCGCAGAGCGACGAGCCGAGGCTGAGCGTCGGCATCGCGATGAGCGAGGTCATCCTCCCCGAGGACATCGGCCGCCCCGCCATGGTCGAGAAGGTCGCGGCGGGCGTGCGCGAGGCCATGAAGATCGCCGGGATCGACGACCCGCGCGACGTCCACTACGTACAGACCAAGACGCCCCTGCTGACCCTGTCGACCATCAACGACGCCAAGTCGCGCGGCCACGACGTGATCACCGAGGACACCGGCCCCTCGATGGACATCTCCAACTCCACGACCGCCCTCGGCATCGCCGTCGCCCTGGGCGAGATCGAGATGCCGTCGGCCGACCAGATCCACCGCGACCTGTCCCTCTACTCGTCGGTCGCCTCGTGTTCGAGCGGGGTGGAGCTCGACGTGGCCCAGATCGTCGTCGTCGGCAACGTGCGCGGCGTCGGCGGCCGCTACCGCGCCGGCCACTCGGTCATGAAGGACGCCCTCGACACCGACGGCATCTGGGAGGCCATCCGCGACAGCGGCATCGACCTGCCCGAACGCCCCCACCCGAGCGACCTCCAGGGCCGCCTGGTCAACCTGTTCATGAAGTGCGAGGCCGACCCCACGGGCAGCGTCCGGGGCCGCCGCAACATCATGCTCGACGACAGCGACGTCCACTGGCACCGCCAGATCAAGGCGACCGTGGGCGGCGTCGCCGCCAGCGTGACCGGCGACCCGGCCGTCTTCGTCAGCGTCGCGGCGGTCCACCAGGGCCCCAGCGGCGGCGGCCCCGTCATCGCCATCGCCGACCTGGGCTGATCTTTTTCTCCGCTGTCACGGCTCCTGCTTTTTTCGCTCCGTTACGGCTCCGCCTGCCACGGCGCCGCCCGCCGTCCTCGGCGGCGGGCGGCCACCCGGCGCTCACCGGCCGCTCATGCCGAGCGCCGTCACGTGTCGTGTCCGGCCTCCCGTTCCCTGGCCGCCTGGAGGGCGCCGCGCAGCTGCGGTGACACCGTCGCGCTCATCTCCCGCGGGGAGAGCGGGCAGCCGTGGTCGAGCCAGTCGACGATCGAGCCGAGCAGCGCACCCGCCACGAAGGCGGAAGCCGGGTCGTAGGCGGGGGCGGGGTCGCCGCCCCGGGAGCGCTGGGTGTGGATGGCGCGGTTGAGCACGCGCAGCAGGTGGTTGTGGACGCGCACGGTGCCGTCGTCGCCGAGCAGGGCCCGGTAGAGCGCCTCGTACTGGGCGACGTGGGCGAACAGCGGGGCGAGCCGGTCCGCCGGGGGTGTCCGGCCGCGGTCGCCGGGCGAGGTGGAGGCGACCAGCTCGTCGAAGACGGCGGTGCAGGCGCTGGCCGCGAGGTCCGACACGTCGGTGTAGTGCTCGTAGAACGTCGAGCGGTTGACGCACGCCCTCTTCGTGATGTCCGCCACCGAGATCTGCGCCAGCGGGCGCTCGGCGATGAGCTCACGCAGGGCGTTCTCCAGAGCCGCGCGGGAGCGGCCGGGCCGGGGGTCTGGGGCGCGTAGGGTCACCCGCCCATGCTATTTCCGACACGTGTAGGGTTTCCAACAGGTGTCGAAAATGTCTGGATCGCCCGGCATGGCACCTCCGCTGAACAACTGAGGGAAGTCATGATCCAGAGCACTCTTGAGACCGGCAGGGCCGTCCCGGACGGCCGTGCCCGGAACGGCTCACTGCTGGTGCTGTACCTGTCGCTGGGCGGTCTGGCGTTCGCCGTGCTCCAGTCCCTGGTGGCGCCCGCCCTGTCGACCATCGGCCGGGACCTGGGCATCACGACCGGCGACGCCAGCTGGGTGATCACGGCGTATCTGCTCTCGGCGTCGGTCCTGACGCCCATCCTCGGCCGCCTCGGCGACATGGCAGGCAAGCGCAAGGTCCTCATCGCGGTCCTGGTCGTGCTGGCCGCGGGCACCCTGCTCGCCGCCCTGTCGCCGAACCTGATGGTGCTGATCGTCGCCCGCGCGCTGCAGGGCGCGGCCGGCGCGATCCTGCCGCTGTCGATCGGCATCGTCCGCGACGAGCTGCCCCAGGAGAAGGTCAGCGTCACCGTGGGCCTGCTCTCGGCGATCTTCGGCATCGGCGCGGGCGTCGGCATCGTGGCCGCCGGGCCGATCGTCGAGCACCTGTCCTGGCACTGGCTGTTCTGGCTGCCGCTGGGCCTGGTCGTGGTCGCGCTGCTCGGGGTGGTGTTCGGCATGAAGGAGTCCCCGGTCCGCACCCCGGGCCGTCTCGACGTGCTCGGCGCGGCCGTGCTGTCGGTGGCGCTCGTGGCGCTGCTGCTGGCCATCAGCAAGGGCCAGGCGTGGGGCTGGGGCGACGCGAAGACCGTCGTGCTGCTCGTCGCCGGGGTCGCCGCGCTGGTCGCCTTCGTCCTGGTCGAGCTCCGGGTCGCGGAGCCGCTCATCTCGATGAGGCTGATGCGGGTCCGGGGCGTGTGGGCGACCGACCTGGTGGCGCTGATCCTCGGCTTCGCGATGTTCGGCACGTTCCTGCTCGTCCCGACGCTGCTCCAGCTCCCGGCGATGACCGGCTACGGCTTCGGCAAGTCGGTGTCGGAGTCGGGCCTGTTCCTGCTGCCGACCGTCCTGATGATGGTCGTCTTCGGCCCGATCGCCGGCATCCTGAGCCGGAAGTACGGCCCCAGGCCGCCGCTCTTCCTCGGCACCGTCCTGGTCGTCGTCGCGTTCGCGCTGCCCGCCCTGACCCACGCCGAGCTCTGGCACGTCCTCGTCTCCGGCCTGCTCACCGGCGCCGGCATCGGCCTGGCGTTCGCCGGCATGTCGAACGCGATCATCGAGAGCGTCCCGGCGACCCAGACCGGCGAGGCCACCAGCGTCAACACGATCGCGCGGACCATCGGCAGCAGCATCGGCACCGCCGTCATCGCGGCGGTCATCAGCTCCCACAGCACCCCGCAGGGCCTGCCCACCGACACCGCGTTCACGACCAGTTTCTGGCTCTGCGCGACGGTCGCCGTCCTCGCGGTCGGCGCGGCCCTGGCCCTGCCCGCCGTGCGCGGACGCCACGAGCGGTAGCGGCCGGGGAGCCCGCCGCCGGGTATCCTCGCCGTTCGTGCCTTCGATTCCGCAGCCCCTGGTGCCCGGCGACGACGGGCGGGCCGACGCCGCCCTCGCCGGGGTGCTGGCCGGCTTCCAGACCGGTGCGACCACCGTCGCCGACGTGCTGACCGCCCTGGGCCCGGCCCGGCTGCTGGTGCCCGTCGTGGCGCTGCTGACCGAGGCCGAGGTCGGGCCCGACGGGCTGAAGCGGGAGAAGGAGAGCGAGATGGCCCTGCCCAAGCTCGTCGGGCAGGACGGGCGGATGGCCGTGCTCGCGTTCACGAGCGTCGAGGCGCTGAGCCGGTGGCGGGCCGACGCGCGGCCCATCCAGGCGTCCGCGGCGCAGGTCTGCAAGGCCGCCCTCCACGAGCAGGCGGCGGCGGTCGTCATCGACGTCGCGGGGCCCGCGCCCTTCGCCGTCGAGGGTTCCATGCTTCACGCCATGGCCGCCCTGGAGGACGCCGCCGCGCTCAAGAACCTCGACGTCGACGTGCCGGGCGTGACCGTGGCCCGCTTCGAGGCCGCGCCCCCGAAGAAGAAGAGCTGGTGGCGCCGCTGACCCGGGGGATGACCGCGGTGGCCGTACGGGAAGAGTTTCCAGCTCCGTAACGCCCGGCGCGGCGGCGGCGGTTAGGGTCGGCCGGGTGCTGACTTGGGGGCTGCTCGCGCTGGTGGGCCTGATCGCGGGGCGCTACGCGCGCGAGCTCGCCGCGGGGTTCGGGCCCGAGCCCGACGACACCCGCAAGGAGGCCCGCGCCGCGCTGGCCCGGGCGGTGCGGGTCGTGCCGCTGCCCAAGTGGCCGTTCGTGGTCGAGGGCGTCACCGCCCTGGCCTTCGGGGTCCTCGCCTGGCGTTACGCCGCGACCCCTGAGCTGGTTCCGGCGCTGCTGATCGCCGCCTGGGCCGGGGTGGTGCTCACGCTGACCGACCTGCGCTGCCGGCGGCTGCCCGACGTCGTGACGCTGCCGGCGTATCCGATCCTGCTCCTCGCCCTGATCCCGACCGGGCGGCTGCCGGTCGCGACCGCCTGCGGGCTGGCGCTGGCCGGGATCTACCTCGTCCTGTGGTTCGGGCGGCCCTCCGGGCTGGGGTTCGGCGACGTGAAACTGGCCGGGCTCATCGGGATCGTCGCCGGAGCCGTCAGCGTCGACGCCGTCATCATCGCCGGGGTCGGCGGGCAGCTGCTCGGCGGGCTGTGGGCATTAGGCCTGCTTATCACCCGGAAAGGGACCCGGACCAGCGAGTTCCCCTTCGGTCCCGCTATGATCGCGGGCGCGCTGGCGGCACTGCTGGCGGGAGCTTCATCGCATATCTGAAAGACTTGGGCCATGCTGCGCTGGTTGACCGCCGGGGAGTCCCACGGCCCCGAACTCATCGCGATCCTCGAGGGCCTGCCCGCCGGGGTGGGGATCACCACACCCGAGCTCGAAGAGGCGCTGCGCCGTCGCCGGCTCGGCTACGGGCGCGGCGCCCGCATGAAGTTCGAGCAAGACGAACTGACCATCTCGGGCGGCGTCCGCCACGGCCGCACGCTCGGCGCGCCGATCGCCATCCGCATCGGCAACACCGAATGGCCCAAGTGGGAGCAGGTGATGGCGGCCGACCCGGTCGACCCCGCCGTCCTCGAAGGGCTCGCGCGCAACGCGCCCCGGTCGCGCCCCCGGCCCGGCCACGCCGACCTCGCCGGGATGCAGAAATACGGCTTCGACGACGCCCGGCCGGTGCTCGACCGGGCCAGCGCCCGCGAGACCGCCGCCCGCGTCGCGCTCGGCCAGGTCGCCAAGAACTTCCTCAAGCAGGCCCTCGGCGTCGAGATCGTCAGCCACGTCGTGTCGATCGGGTCGGCCGTGACCCCGTCGATCGAGCTGCCGTCCCCCGCCGACCTGGCCCGCATCGACGACGACCCGGTCCGCTGCTTCGACCCCGAGGGCAGCGCCGCGATGGTCGCCGAGATCGACAAGGCCCACAAGGAGGGCGACACCCTCGGCGGCGTCGTCGAGGTCGTCGCCTACGGCCTGCCGCCGGGCCTCGGCAGCTACACCCACTGGGACCGCCGCCTCGACGCGCGCCTCGCCGCCGCCCTCATGGGCATCCAGGCGATCAAGGGCGTCGGCGTCGGCGACGGCTTCGAGACCGCCCGGCGGCCCGGCTCCCGCGCCCACGACGAGATCGAGAACACCGACGGCGGCGTCCGCCGCGTCACCAACCGCGCCGGCGGCATCGAGGGCGGCATGACCAACGGCGAGCCGCTGCGGGTCAGCGCCGCCATGAAGCCGATCTCGACCGTGCCGCGCGCGCTGGCCACGATCGACGTGATCACCGGCGAGGCCGCCAAGGCCCACCACGAGCGGTCCGACGTGTGCGCGGTCCCGGCCGCCGCGATCGTCGCCGAGGCGATGGTCGCGCTGGTGCTGGCCGACGCCGCCGCCGAGAAGTTCGGCGGAGACTCCGTCGAGGAGGTCGCCCGCAACGTCGCGGGCTACCTGTCCTCGCTGATCATCAAGTAGGGGGAGCGACCATGCCTGTCGTGGTGCTGATCGGCCCGCCGGGGTCCGGCAAGACGACCGTCGGCGAACTGCTGGCCGAACGCCTCGGCGTCGCCTTCCGCGACACCGACACCGACGCCGAGCAGGTCGCGGGCAAGCCCATCAGCGAGATCTTCTTCGACGAGGGCGAGGAGGCGTTCCGCGCCATCGAGGCCGCCGCGGTCGAGAAGGCGCTGGCCGAACACCCCGGGGTGCTGTCGCTCGGGGGCGGCTCGATCCTCGACCCGGCCACCCGCGAACTCCTCGCCGGGCAGAAGGTGGTCTACCTGAAGGTCGGCCTCGACCACGCGATCAAGCGCGTCGGGCTCGCCGCCGCCCGCCCGCTCCTGGTGCTCAACCCGCGCAGCCAGATGCGCAAGCTGATGGAGGAGCGCAGGCCCCTGTACGAGGCCCTCGCCACCATCACCGTCGTCACCGACGACCTGGAGGCCCCCGAGGTCGTCGACCAGGTCGAGGCCGCCCTCGCCGCCCCCGGTGCCCCCGAGGCGGCCGAGTGACCGTGACCCGCATCCCCGTCTTCGGCGAGGCCCCCTACGACGTCGTCGTCGGCACCGGCGTCCTCGGCGAACTGCCCGGCCTGGTGGGCGAGAAGGCCAGAACCGTCGCCGTGATCCATCCGGTGACCCTGCCCGAGCTGGCCGGGCCTGTTGTCGGCGTGCTGGAGAAGGCCGGTTACGACGTGGTGGCCCTTCCGGTGCCCGACGCCGAGGCGGCCAAGGACGTCCAGGTGCTGGCGTCGCTGTGGTCGGCGTTCGGCCGCCACGGCATGACCCGGACCGACGTCGTCGTCGGCGTCGGCGGGGGCGCGACCACCGACCTGGCCGGGTTCGCCGCCGCGACCTGGCTGCGGGGCGTGCGGGTCGTCCAGGTCCCGACGACGCTGCTGGGCATGGTCGACGCGGCCGTCGGCGGCAAGACCGGGCTCAACACCCCCGAGGGCAAGAACCTCGTCGGGTCGTTCCACCCGCCCGCCGGGGTGCTGTGCGACCTCGCGACGCTGGTCGGGGTGCCCCGTGACGACTACGTCGCCGGGCTGGCCGAGACGATCAAGGGCGGGTTCATCGCCGACCCCGAGATCCTCCGCCTGGTCGAGGACGACCCCGAAGGGGCCCGCCACCCCGAGGGCCGCCACACCCGCGAGCTGATCGAGCGCAAGATCCGGATCAAGGCCGACGTCGTCGGCGCCGACCTCAAAGAGGGCGGCCTGCGCGAGATCCTCAACTACGGCCACACCCTGGCCCACGCCATCGAACGGGTCGAGAACTACACGATCCGCCACGGCGAGGCCGTCTCGATCGGCCTCGTCTACGCCGCCGAGCTGGGCCGCCTCGCCGGCCGGGCCGACCTGGTGGAGCGGACCCGTTCGATTCTGACCTCCGTCGGGCTGCCCACGGTTTACCGTGAAGACGCCTGGCCGCGGTTGCGTGACCACATGAAGCTCGACAAGAAGGCCCGGGGGGCCAAGCTCCGGTTCGTCGTGCTCGACGCGCTGGCCGAGCCGTCCCGGCTGGAAGACCCGTCCGAGGAGTTGCTGGAGGCCGCCTACCGGGCGGTGAGCGGAGGCCCCCGTGCGTGACGTCCTGGTGCTCAACGGGCCCAACCTGGGCCGCCTCGGCACCCGCGAGCCCGACGTCTACGGCGCCACCACGTTCAAGGACCTGGTGGTGATCTGCGAGACCGCAGGTCGCGAGCTGGGCCTGGCGGTCGAGGTCAGGCAGACCGACGACGAGGCCGAGATGGTGGGCTGGGTCCACGGCGCGGCCGACTCCCGCACCCCGATCGTCCTGAACCCGGCGGCGTTCACCCACTACAGCTACGCCCTGCGCGACGCCCTCGCCCAGCGCACCGCGCCGCTGATCGAGGTGCACATCTCCAACCCGGCCGCCCGGGAGGAGTTCCGCCACACCTCGGTCGTGGCGGCCGTCGCCAACGGCACGATCGCCGGTTTCGGCGTCCAGTCCTATGTCCTGGCCTTGCGAGCCATCGCGGAGATGTGAGATGTACGGGTCGTTCGTCGCCCTCGGCGACAGTTTCACCGAGGGCCTCAGCGACCCGGGCGTGAACGGTTCCTACCGTGGCTGGGCCGACCGTGTCGCCGAGACGCTGGCCGGTCAGAACCCCTCGTTCGCGTACGCCAACCTCGCGGTCCGCGGCCGTCTGCTCGACCAGGTCGTGGCCGAGCAGGTGCCGAGGGCGATCGAGATGCGTCCCGACCTGATCAGTTTCTGCGCCGGCGGCAACGACCTGCTGCGCCCCGGCAGCGACCCCGACCGGATGGCCAAGACCTTCGCCGCCGCCGTCAAGAGCCTGCGCGCCACCGGCGCCGACGTGGTCGTCTTCACCGGCGTCGACCCCCGCGACACCCCGATCATGCGCCGCGCCCGCGGCACGTTCGCCACGTTCTACCTGCACGTCCGCTCGATCGCCGACCTGCACGGCTGCCACCTGGTCGACCAGTGGTCGATGCAGGGCCTGCGCGACTGGCGCGCCTGGAGCGACGACCGCCTCCACATGAACGAGCACGGCCACCGTCTGGTCGCCGCCAAGGTCCTCGACGTCCTGGGCGTGCCCGGCCAGGAATGGCGCTACAGCTGGCCGCCCCGCGAGAAGGTCGACCCCCGGGTCAAGCGCCGCGAGGACGCCGAGTGGCTGCGGGAACACCTGGCCCCGTGGGTGATGCGGCGACTGCGCGGCAGGTCGTCCGGAGACGAGATCACCGCCAAACGCCCCGATTTGTCGCCTTTCGACTAATTTGAGATGCCCTTGAGGTGCACTGTCCGCTTTCCGGGGAGGGGGATTCCCGAAGGGGGACAGTGATGAAGGCAAGTCAGGGGAAACTCGCCGTGGGCATCGCTCTCGGCTACTACTTCGGCCGCAACCACAAGCTCGCGCTCGCCACCGCCGTCGCCGTGGGGGGTCTCGCCGGAGCTCTCCGGCCCAAGGGGCTGCTGGGCAAGGGCCTCAAGAGCCTCGGCTCGCCCGAACTGGAAGAGCTCGCCGGGAAGCTGCAGACCGACCTCATGGAGGCCGGCCGCGCCGCCGCCAACGCGGCGACCACCGGCCCGATCAACCAGCTCAGCGACCGCATCCACGACAAGGCGGAGCGGCTGCGCGACCCGCTCGGCAAGAAGACGTCCACGAAGACCGCTGAGAAGACCCCCACCGGGGACACCGGGGAGGAAGACTCATGACGGACACGAAGACGGGGTCGCCGCTCGGCAGACTCGGCCGAGAGGTCGGCGGCATGGTCGGCGCGGCCGGCAAGCGCGGCGTCCACAAGCTGACCGGCAAGGTCACCGGAAAACTGAAGAACAAGGTCGGCGACCTCACCGACCGCCTGACCAACTACGCCACCGGCGAGACGGGCGGCCTCGCGGGCCTGGGCCTGGGCGGCGGCAAGGAGAAGAAGGGCGGAGGTCAGGAGGGCGAGGAGAAGAAGGAAGGCATCTTCAAGCGCATCGGGCACGGCATCAAGGGCGTCTCGGAGATCTTCAAGGCCATCACCGGCAAGGGCGGCAAGGGCAAGGGCGGCCGGAAGGTCGTCAACATCGTCGAGGCCATCGACGTCGGCGCGCCCCTGCGGACCGTCTACGACCAGTGGACCCAGTTCGAGGAGTTCCCGTCCTTCATGAAGAAGGTCGAGAGCGTCCGCCAGGACGAAGACCAGAAAATGACCTGGAAGGCCCAGGTCTTCTGGTCCCACCGCACCTGGCAGGCCGACATCATCGACCAGGTCCCCGACGACCACATCATCTGGCGCTCCCACGGCGCCAAGGGCCACGTCGACGGCGCGGTGTCCTTCAGCGGCCTGGCCCCCAACATGACGCGGGTGCTGGTCACGCTGGAGTACCACCCGCAGGGCCTGTTCGAGAAGACCGGCAACATCTGGCGCGCCCAGGGCCGCCGCGCCCGGCTGGAGCTCAAGCACTTCCGCCGCTACGTCATGACCCAGACCCTCCTGCGCGCCCCCGACGACCTCCAGGGCTGGCGCGGCGAGATCCACGACGGCGAGGTCGTCGAAGGATCGAGGGAGCGCAACCAGGAGAAGGACGAGCAGGAGAAGCGCGAAAGGGAGCAGGCCGAGCAGGCGGAGCAGGCCGAGCAGGACACCGAAGCCCCGGAAGCGCCCCCGCCCGGTTCGGGAGAGGAGCCCGAGGCGCCGAAGGAGGGAGAGGAGAGCGCCGAGCCGGAGGAGACCGAGCCCGAACCCGAGGGCAGCGAGGAGGAGAGAGTCCCCGAGGGCCAGGTGAGCGGACGTGGCTGACGAGGACCCCGACGTCTACCTCGACGTACCGAACCTCAGCGTCGACGAGATCACCCTCCGGGTCGCCGACCTCAAGGCCCGGGTCAGCGTCAGCGCGGAGGTCCTCGACCTGCTGAAACTCAACGTCGGGGCGGACGTGTCCCTGGGCGAGGTCGACCTGTCCATCAAGGGCGTCAAGGCCCAGGCCCTGCTGAAGGTCCGCCTGGACAACGTCGCCAAGATCGTCGGCGACGTCCTGGAGACTCTGGACCACAACCCGCAGATCCTGGAGAACCTGACCCGAGGTCTCGGCAACGCCACCGAACAGATCGGCACGGGAGCCGGCCAGGCGGTCGGCGAACTGGGCAAGGGCGCCAGCAGCGCGGTCAGCGACGTGGGCTCAGGGGCGGGCGAAGCGGTCCGCGACGTGGGCTCGGGCGCCGGTCACGCGGTCGGCGAGGTCGGCGAGGGCGCGGGCGAGGCCGTCAGCGACGTGGGCAAGGGAGCCGGTCACGCTGTGGGGCAGGTCGGGGAAGGCGCGGGCGACGCCGTCAGCGGCGTGGGCCAGGGCGCAGGTCAGGCGGTCGGCGACGTTGGCTCCGGTGCCGGTGACGCGGCCAGAGAGGTCGGCGAAGGCACTGGTCAGGCGGCCGGTGAGGTCGGTCAAGGTGCCGGACAGGGTGTCGGCGAGGCTACCGGAGAGGTCGGCGAGGGGGCCCGTAAGACGGCAGACCAGGCCGGTGAAGGTGCTGGCCGAGGCGGCGCTGCGGCGGGTGACGACCAAGCCGATGGGGTGGCACAGCAGGCCACGGATCAGCCCGATACAGGGCCGACGCCAGGTGACGGCCCCGATCAGGGGCAGGTGCTCACCGGCACAGTGGTCGAAGACCGGTCGCGCTCTGGCGGTCCCACCGGAGGCCGAGGGAAGGGCGTCAACGGAGAGAGCGTTCCCCGAACCGCCGAAGCCGAGAGTCCCTCAGAGACCGGCCCAGGCGAGCCGGAGAAAGCCGATGTCCAGGACGGAGAAGCCGGCCAGCCCGCGGTTGCGGCGGCCCCCCGGAGTTCTCGCCGAGGTGTGGCCGAAGAAGGCCATGATCAGCTAGAAGGCGAGGGGCAGCCGAAGGGCGAAGCCCCGGCCGCTCGACCGCAGGATGACGAGACACCGGAGAGCGAGCGGCAGCTCGAGAACCTGACGGGCGAGGAGCGACCCGAGAGCGCTGAGACGGAGCAGCCGCAGGGAGAGGACCAGCCTGAAGGTCCCGAGGCAGGGGCCCGGCGTGATGAGTCCCCTCATGACGACCAATCGGAGGAACCGGGAGACACGCAGGAGCAATCCAAGGGCGCGGAAGCCGAGGACCGGACAGAAGAACCTGCAGATGCTCGGTCCGAGAGCACTACGGGCGAAGAGGAACTCGAATCGCCCCAGGGCGACACGCAGGGTGAGGTGCCGGAGGCTGAAGATCGGCCTGACAAGCCGGCGGATGAGGACCAATGCGGGAAATCCGAGGACGAGCGCGAGCAACTTGAGCGCGCGGAATCCGAAGGCCGGTCAGAAGAACCCGCAGATGCTCGGTCCGAGAGGGCTGCGGGCGAAGGGGTACTTGAATCGTCCCCGGGCGACGCTCAGGCCGAGGTGCCGGAGGCCGAAGATCGGCCCGGCAAGCCGACGGATGAGGACCAATCCGGGGAATCTGAGGACGAGCGCGAGCAACCTGAGCGCGCGGAAGCCGAAGGCCGGTCAGAAGAACCCGCAGATGCTCGGTCCGAGCGTGCTACGGGCGAAGAGCCATTCAGTGGCGAACAGCAGCCCGAGCAGCCAGAGAACAGAGACCAGCCTGAAGGCCTCGGGAGCGAGGATCGCCGAGAGACACCCTCAGATGAGGAGCGGCCCGGGACGCCGACGGGCGAGGAGGAGCCGAAGAAGTCCACGGACGAGAATCCTCCTGAGTCACCGGTGGGTGAAGGTCATCCCGAGACCCAGGCGGATGAGGGTCATCCCGAGACCCAGGCGGATGAGGGTCATTCCGAGACGGGGGCGGGTGAAAGTCATCCTGAGTCGTCGGTGGGTGAGGAACAGCCCGAGACGTCGGTCGGTGAGAGGCAGCCTCATAAGCCCGTGGGTGAGGGCCAGTCCGAGGAAGCACCTGGTGAGGACCGAGCCGAGAGGTCCGAGGGCTCTGACGGGTCTGAGGACAAGGACGAATCCGAGAGTTCGGTGGTCGATCGGCCTGAGGGGTCGAAGGGTGTGGCCCTGCCTTGGGGGTCGAAAAGCGGTGGTGGGTCTGATCAGCCGAAAGGAGATGGCGGAGGAGGTGAGGCGCCGGAAGGCGGACAGGAGGGTGAAGAGTCAGGCGGACAAGGCGAGGCTGCGGAGCCGGAAGATGGGGGCACGGCGGCGAAGCTGAAGGGCGCCGGCCGGATCGTGAGGAAGGCCGGTGACGCGCTGCCCGAGCGGCCGGATCGGGCCGGTCAGTCGCTGGGTGACGCGTTGAAGGGTCTGCGCCGGGCGGTGCTGCTGGCCGGGTTGCGGCGGCTGGGGAGGCTCCCGTGACCGGACGCCCCCACGACGACGACATCGCGAAGGCCGACATCGTCGTGTCGGCGGACGTGGAGGCCGACGATCTCGAGGTCACGGTCGCTCCTGATCCCCGTGTCGAGTTCCACGGCGAGGAGGAGGCGGGCGCGGGGACGAACCGGGAGAATCTGCCCGATCACGTTACAGAAGGTGAGCGATATCGGGCTGTCCGCATTCACTATGCGCTGGCGGCCAGGGCGGCCCGGCAGGTCGAGGTCCGGCGAAGACGTCAGGGGGCCGCCGGGTGATTGGCCGGATGCCCGAGAGAGCGCTTTCTCGTATGGTGAGGCGATGGAGCTCTCCGACATCCGGATCTACCCCGTCAAATCGGTGGCGGGCATCCGTCTCGACCGGGCCAAGGTCCTGCCCTGGGGTCTCGAAGGCGATCGCCGCTGGGGCGTGGTCGACCCGCAGGGAGATGTCTACTGGTCAGGCGAGCATCCTCAGTACCTCGCCGTCCGGGCCGCCATCACGCCGGAAGGCGGCCTGATCCTCACCGCCCCGGGCCTGGACGAACTCCATGTCCCGCCCGCCGCCGGTCCGCTGGTCCCCGTCGGCTTCCACGGGCTGGACGAGGCCATGCTCGCCGACGACGCCGCCCATGAATGGTTCACCAAGCTGCTGGGGAAACCCGCCAGACTCGTCTGGCTGGACGACCCCACCCGCCGCCGCATCGTCGAGGAGCACCACGGCCTGCCCGGCGAGGTGACCAGTTTCGCCTGGGACGCCCCGCTGCTCCTGGTCACGAAGGACTCCCTGCGCCGTCTCGACGACTGGATCCTGGAGGACGCACTCCAGCGCCAGGAGGCGCCCCCCGGCCCGCTCGACGTCGCCCGCTTCCGGCCCAACGTGGTCGTCGACGGCTTCGAGCCGTTCGAGGAGGAGACCTGGGCGTGGGTCCGCATCGGCGACGTCGACTTCCGCGTGTCCGAACTCTGCGACCGCTGCTTCGTCACCCTCTGGGACCCCGAGACCCGCGAACGCGGCAAGGAACCCCTGCGCAGCCTGGCCAGGCATCACCGGTGGGACGGCAAGACCTGGTTCGGCATCCGCCTGGTCCCCAAGAACTCCGGCGAACTGCGCGTCGGCGACCGGGTCACCCCGACGCCAGGCGCTTGAGCGCCGACCGCACCACCTGAGGGTCGGTCGTCCGCCAGTAGGGCGGCAGCGAGTTCAGCAGGAACCCGCTGTAGCGGGCCGTCGCCAGCCGGGGGTCGAGGACCGCGATCACGCCCCGGTCGTCCATCGACCGCAGCAGCCGCCCGGCCCCCTGCGCCAGCAGCAGCGCGGCGTGGGTGGCGGCGACGGACATGAAACCGTTGCCGCCCTTGGCCGCGACGTGGCGCTGCCGCGAGGACGTCAGCGGGTCGTCCGGCCGGGGGAACGGGATGCGGTCGATGATGACGCAGGTCAGGGAGGGGCCGGGCACGTCGACGCCCTGCCACAGCGACAGCGTGCCGAACAGGCAGGTCTCGGGGTCGGCGGCGAACTGCTTCACCAGCAGCGACGTCGAGTCGTCGCCCTGGCACAGCAGCGGCACCGACAGCCGCTCGCGCAGCGCCTCGGTCGCGGCCTTGGCGGCGCGCATCGACGAGAACAGGCCCAGGGTCCGGCCGCCGGCGGCCTCGACGAGCTCGACCATCTCCTGGATGTACGCCTCGGGCAGGCCGTCGCGGCCGGGCTGGGGGAGGTGTTTGGCGACGTAGAGGATGCCCGACCTGGCGTGGTCGAAGGGGGAGCCGACGTCGAGGCCGCTCCAGTCGTCGTTCTTGCCGAGGCCCCACTGGGCGGCCATGCCGTCGAAGGTCCCGCCGAGCGCCAGGGTGGCCGAGGTCAATACGACCGTCCGGTCGCCGAAGAGCTTGTCGCGGAGCATGCCGCCCACCGACAGCGGCGCGACCCGCAGGGTCGGCGGGATCCGGCCGTTGGCCTCGTCGAGCCAGACCACCTCGGCCCGGTCGACCTCCGACTCCGCGCCGAACGCGTCGAGCATGCGCTGCGCGGTGTCGTGGACGTCGTCGAGGACGGTGAACGCCGCCTTCTTCGCGCCCGACCCCTCGGGGTCGTCCTTGTCGGCGTTCCTCGAACCGAGGGCGGTGATGCAGGTGAAGGCCGCGTCACGTACGAGCGCGAGGGTCATCGCGAGGGACTGGGGGAGGTCGTCGACGCGCCCGGGAGGGGCGGCGAGGAGGAGGGAGCCCAGGTCCTCGGCCGCCTCCTGGAGGCGGTCGGCGAGGGCCTGCTCGATGAGGCGGCCGGCCCGGCGGGCGGCCAGGCCGACGGTGGCCTCGGAGAGCTCGTCGGTGACCACCGAGGTGACGCGGTCGACCAGCTCGTGGGCCTCGTCGACGACCACGACGTCGTGTTCGGGCAGGACGGCGAAGTCCTCCATCGCGTCGATGGCCAGCAGCGCGTGGTTGGTGACCACCACGTCGGACATGCCGGCCCGTTCGCGGGCCAGCTCGGCGAAGCACTCGCCGCCGCTCGGGCAGCGCTGGGCCCCCAGGCACTCGCGCGCCGACACTGAGAACTGGCGCCAGGCGACCTCGCTGACGCCCGGCACGAGCTCGTCGCGGTCGCCGGTCTCGGTCTCCTCGGCCCACTCCTGGATGCGCTGGACCATGCGGCCCGTGGCGCTCACCTCACGGGCGTCGAAAAGCTGGTCCTGTTCGTCTTCGGGCATGCCGACAGTTGACTTGTATCTACACAGATAGTTGCGACGCCCCTTAAGAATGGCGAAATCGGGGCGATGCGGGAGTTCTTTTTCGAGGGCGTCGGCGAGCCGGGGAAGATCGCGGTCGACGAGCTGGCGCTGGAGCGCGATGGTCGCGGTGGACACGACGACGGCGCTGTCGGAGATCGCGGCGTGGCGGATGGCGGGCACGAGGTAGGCCAGCGACTTGCCGGTGCCGGTGCCCGCCTGAACTGCGAGATGGTCGCCCTTGTCGAGCGACTTCTGCACCGCCTTCGCCATCGTGACCTGCCCGGGTCTCTCGGCGCCGCCGAGCTCCGTGACGGCGATCGTGAGCAGCTCTTCTACAGTTGGCAGGTCGGATTTCGGCACCCCCGAAGGCTAGCGCCACCCACTGACAACGGGGTGCTGTTATCGGACCGTGACCGTCGGACCACATCCCGGAGTTCGGGGGTGCGAAGGGGAGTTCCCGTGGCACACTGGCCCCACGGGGCGCTGGGTCAAAGACGATCTACCTCGGGCAAACGGAGTAGATCCGAACAATCCGAGACGGGCGTTTCAGTAGGGTTTCTTGAGGTCGAGTGGACGGATAAGGGCAGGTAAAGGCACTATGTCTGTCATGTCGGAAGTCGTCCCGCTGCCATCCTTTGGCGAGGTGTTCTTTGACGCCCGAGGTCAAGACCGCGTTCTGCGGGTGACCTGGCACGAGGGGACCCTCGTGCTGAGCCTGTGGCGGGGCGAGATGTGCACCGCCAGTTTCCGCATGCCCATGGACGACGTCGGCCGCCTCCTGGAGACCCTCCAGATCGGCTACGCCGAGGCCACCGGGCAGGCGTCGGGCCACCCCGACCAGCCGGGCACGGGCCCGTTCCCGGTTCCCGACCTCGGCGACTACCCGGGCGAATACCCCGGCACGGGGCAGTACTCCCGCCCGCCGGCCCCCGAGCAGCAGCCGGCCCCCGTCCAGCAGCCGCAGTACCCGCCGTTCCCGCAGGAACAGCCCATGCCCGTCGGCGGCTACGACACCGGCGGCTATCCCGAGTACCCCGAGGCCACCCCCGCCTACGGCCAGCCCGCCCCGGCGGCGCCGGCCGCGCTGGGCCCCAACGACGTGCTGGTCGCCCGGGGCGCGCCCACGCGCGACCGCCTCGTGGCCGTCGACCAGCAGGCCCCGCCGCGTGAGCGGCCGCGCCGCCAGGCCCCGCCGCCCCAGGACTTCCCGCCGATCGACGGCCCCGTCCCGGCCGAGCCGGTCTACCAGTTCCCGTCGCCGATCCCCGGCCGCCCGGCCTACCAGTTCGAGCCGGAGTCGGAGCCCGAGCCGCAGCACTTCGCGGCCGACCCCTACCAGCCGGACGCGAACCTCTACCAGACCGGCAGCTACCAGCCGCCGATGCCGCCGCAGCAGCAGATGCCGCCGCAGATGCCGCAGCACGTGCCGCCGATGCCGCCGCAGCAGTACCAGGGTTTCCCGCCGGAGCCCCAGCGGCCCCACCTCGTCGAGGCCCCGCCGCCCTTCCCGCAGTCGGAGCAGCCCGGATATCCCCAGGGCTACGCCCAGGGCGCCGTCTACTCGACCGACCCCTCGTTCCAGCCGCCGCCGCAGCAGTACCCGCCGCAGCAGTACGCCGACCCCCGCTACCAGCAGCCGCAGCCGCCGCAGCAGCAGGGCGTCGACCCCAACGACCCGCTGGGCCTCGGCCCGGTCTCGCGTCCCTACGTGGAGGGACAGCAGCCGCCGCAGATGTACGCGACGGGCGAGCGGGTGCGTCCCGACGGGGTCGACGAGAGGCGTGATTGGAGCTAGGAGACATACGATGACCGCTTGATGGAAGCGATCACCGTACTGCAGTTGCTGGCCCTCCCCGCAGGGGCGCTCGCCGTGTCGGCGTTCGCCCGGCGGATGGACTGGAATGTTCCCCTCCTCCTCGTACTCGCCGGGTTGATCGCGTCGATCCTCCCGTTCGTCCCGGAATACGAACTGAGCCCCGAGATCGTGCTCTTCGTGTTCCTGCCTCCCCTGCTCTACTCGGCCGCCCTCGACAGCTCCTACCTGCGGCTCCGCGACGTGCAGCGGCCCGTCATGCTGCTCTCGATCGGGCTCGTGCTGTTCACGACCGCCGTCGTGGGATGGGTCACCTACCTCCTGGTCCCCGAGCTCACGATCCCGGCGGCCATCGCGTTCGGCGCCATCGTCGCCCCGCCCGACGCCGTCGCGGCCGTCGCCGTCGGGCGCAAGCTCGGGCTGCCCCGCCGCGTCATGACCGTGCTGATCGGCGAGAGCCTGTTCAACGACGCCACCGCGCTGACCGCCTACCGGGTCGCCATCGGCGTGATCGCCGGCGGCGGCGTGACGTTCCTCACCGCGGGCGGGCAGTTCCTGTTCGCGGCCGGCGTCGGCCTGGCCATCGGCCTGGCCATCGCCTTCGTCGCGGGCAAGATCCTGACCCGGATCAAAGACGCCCTGGTGGCCAACTCGATCTCCCTGCTGGTGCCGTGGGGCGCCTACCTGGCGGCCGAGGTCGTGCACGCCTCGGGCGTGATCTCCGTCGTCGTGGTGGGCATCTACCTGGGCCACCAGATGAGCCGGACCTCGTACGGGACCCGGCTTTTGTCGGCCGCCGTGTGGCGGATCATGGACTTCCTGCTCGAAGGCATCGTCTTCGCCCTGATCGGCCTGCAGCTGCTGCCGCTGATCGCCGGGCTGGAGGGCTACGACCCCGCCACCGTCGTCATGTACGCGCTCGTGCTGTTCCTGGTGACGGTGGCGGCCCGGGCGATCTGGATGGTCCCGGGCATCTACCTGCCCCGGATCCTGTCCAAGAAGATCCGCGCCAGGGAGAAGAAGGTGCCCTGGCAGAACGTCGTCACGCTGAGCTGGGCCGGGATGCGGGGCGTGGTGTCACTGGCGGCGGCCTTCGCGCTGCCGGCCGACGTGCCGCAGCGCGACCTGCTGCTGTTCCTGACCTTCGCCGTGGTGATCGGGACGCTGGTCGTCCAGGGGCTGTCGTTCCCCTGGCTGATCCGCAAGCTCGGGATCTCCAACGAGCGCGAGCGGTTCGAAGACGATCTGTCCGAGGCCGCGGCCCAGCAGGCCGCCGCGGCGGCGGCGACCGCCCGGCTCGACGAGCTGGTGGCCGAGGGCGTGCTGGAGATCCACGAAGAGGTCGTGCAGGGTCTGCGCGACCGGTCCGAACGGGTCGCGCGGATGGCGTGGGAGCGGCTCGGCGGCGGCACCGGGCCCGAGGGCGAGGAGACGCCCGCGACCGTCTACCGGCGACTGCGCCGGGAGATGCTCGCCGCCGAGCGGGCCGTCTTTATCCGGCTCCGCGACCAGCGCAGGATCGACGACGAGGTGCTGCGCCGGATCATGTCGGAGCTCGACTTCGAAGAGGCGACCCTCGAACGCGACTAGCGCGTCCCTCTGACGCGTCCCCCTAGTGCATCACGTTGTCGACGAAGCACCACTTCCACGTCTCACCCGGTTCGAACGACTGCATCACCGGGTGAGAGGTGTCCTTGAAGTGGCCGGTGGCGTGCCGGCGCGGCGACGAGTCGCAGCAGCCGATATGACCGCAGTCCAGACACTTGCGCAGATGGACCCAGCGGGTGCCCTCGCGCAGGCACTCCTCGCACCCCTGCGGAGAGGTCGGCGCCGGGTCGCCCGCGATCTCCAGATGTTCACACATTCCCATGCTTTTGATCGTACGACTCCGCATCCGGCACAATCCGACCTGCCCCTTTGTGATGGGGCGCTTAGGGCAGGATTTCGTGCATTAGGCTCCAGGCCATGCGACTCCTCCCTCTTGCCGTGGTCCCCCTGTCGCTCGTTCTGCTCACCGGTTGCGGTGAGATCAACGAGATCACCGGGGCGATCGACAAGACGCAGCAGTGTATTCAGGCCGTCGGCATCGTGACCGAGACGGTGGAGAAGGTGACCGGCCTGGCGAGCGACCCGCAGGCGGTCGAGACGGCCCTCGCCGACGGGGCGAAGAAACTGGAGACCCTGGCCAACGACGCCGCCAACACGACCTTGCAGGAGGCCGCGAACGACGTCGCCGCGAAGCTCAACGCGTTCGACGTCCAGGACGCCAACGACGCCGTCGACGCTCTCCAGAAACTCGCCACCGACTCCCTCCAGTGGGCCGACACGCTCAGCGCCGCCTGCACCTCAGGGGAGTAGCATTCCGGCATCTCATGCCGGAATTGTTGTGAAATATCCTTTTTGCTATGGACGGAGACGAACCGGACCCCCGGTTCACCCTGGCGAACGAACGTACCTTTCTGACCTGGCTGAGCACCTCCCTCGCCCTGTGCGCGGGAGGTGTCGCCATGGCGGCGGTCCCGCCCCACCTCTTCGTCCCCTGGGTCCGCACCACGCTCGCCGTCGTCCTCGTGCTGCTGTCGGCCGTGGCGGCGGCGTTCGCGTATCCGCGCTGGCGCCGGGTCCAGACGGCCCTGCGCCGCGCCGAACCCCTCCCGCCGCCGAGGCTCGCGCCCCTGTTCGGCTACGGGGTCGCCGGGGTCGCCGTGCTGGCCCTGGTGCTGATCCTTGTCGGATAGAGGCACCTGGGACCCGGGCCTGCAGAGTGAGCGGACCCGGCTGGCGTGGGTCCGCACCGCCACCGCGCTGGCGACCTTCGGTCTCGGCGGGGCCGGGGTGGTCGCCCGGGACTCCGGGCCCGCCGCGGCCGTCGCGTTCTTCGGGGTCGCGGCGCTGCTGGGGGCGGTCACGCTGCTGCGTACGGGACGGCGGTTCCGGCGGGTGCAGGAGGCGCTGCACCAGCAGCGCCCGTTCGAGCACGGCGGCGACGCGCTGACCCTGTGGTTCGGGGTGCTGGCCGCGGTGGCCGGCGGCATCGTTTTCGTGGTTTTCTGACCGTTTTGCCGGGCGGTGACGGTCGGGTCCATAGCCTGCTGGATATGCGTGCCATCTCCACCAGCGGCTCCGGGCTCGTGGACGTCGACGTGCCCGAGCCCCAGCTCCGCCCACACGACCTCCTCGTCCAGGTCGAGGCGGTCTCGGTCAACCCGGTCGACGTGAAGATCGCCGCGAGCGCCGGCGACGAGCGGCGGATCCTCGGCTTCGACGCCGCCGGGACCGTCGTACGGGCCGGACCGGAAGTCACCGGGTTCACCGTCGGTGACGAGGTCTACTACTCCGGGGACGTCACCCGTCAGGGCGCCGACGCCGAGCTGCACGCCGTCGACGCGCGGATCGCCGGGCACAAGCCGGGGAACCTGTCGATGGCCGAGGCCGCCGCCGTGCCGCTGACCACGATCACGGCCTGGGAGTCGCTCTTCACCCACTTCGGGGCCGACGCCGGCACGACCGGCACCCTCCTCGTCGTCGGGGCGCCCGGCGGGGTCGGGTCGATGCTGGTGCAGCTCGCCAAGCAGCTCACGTCGCTGCGGGTGATCGGCACGGCCTCCCGCCCCGAGACCCGCGAGCGGGTGCTGGCCCTGGGCGGCGACGCGACCGTCGACCACCGTTCGCTGGCCGCGTCGGTCAAGGACGTCGCGCCCGACGGGGTGGACTTCCTGTTCTCGCCCTTCTCGGAGGGCAACATCGAGACCTACGCCGAGATCGTCAAGCCGTTCGGGCACGTCGTGGCCATCGACGACCACCACGTCGACGTCTTCCCGCTCAAGTCGAAGAGCATCGCCTGGCACTGGGAGCTCATGTTCACCCACGCGATCTACCAGACGCCGGACATGGCCTCCCAGGGACGGCTGCTCGACGAGACCGCCCGCCTGCTGGACGAGGGCCGCCTGCGCACCACCCTCGGCACCGAGATCGCCGACTTCAGCGCGGCCGGGCTCCGCCGGGCCCACGAACTCGTCGCGGACGGCAAGGCGGTCGGCAAGGTCGTCGTCACGCGCTAGCCGATGACGTCAGTCGGAGGTGGCGGCGGCGATCGTCTCGGCGACCTCGACGGCCCGCTCGTCCTCCTCCTTGGCGAAGCGTTCCTCGTCGAGCTTCTCGGCGATCTCCTCGTCCTGGCGCATCAGGTCGTCGAGGTTCTGCCCGGCCATGTCGAGAACGCCCATGTCCATGTAGGCCTGCTGGAGCCGGGGGCTCCACAGCCCGATGTCCTTCACGCACGGGACGATGCGGCTGAACAGCAGCGACCGGAAGATCTGCAGGTAGCGCGACTGGTCGACGAGCTTGTGGGCCTCCTCGACCTCGTTCTTCGACAGGCCCAGGGCCTCCCACTGCTCCCGGCCGCGCAGCCTGTCGCGCATCAGCCAGCAGCCCTCGATCACGAAGTCCTCGCGCTCGCGGCGTTCGGCGTCGGTCAGGCCGGCGTAGTAGTCGCGCAGCGCCATGCGGCCGAAGGCGACGTGGCGGGCCTCGTCCTGCATGACGTAGGCGAGGATCTGCTTGGGGAGCGGCTTGGTGGTCATGTCGCGCATGACGCCGAAGGCGGCCAGGGCCAGGCCCTCGATGAGGACCTGCATGCCCAGATAGGGCATGTCCCAGCGGGAGTCGCTCAGCGTGGAGTCGAGCAGCGACTTCAGGTAGGGGTTGATCGGGTAGGCCAGGCCGACCTTCTCCTGGAGGAACCGGGCGTAGGTCTCGGCGTGGCGGGCCTCGTCCATGGTCTGGGTGGCGGCGTAGAACTTCGAGTCCAGGTCCGGCACGGACTCCACGATGCGGGCCGAGCAGATCATCGCGCCCTGTTCGCCGTGGAGGAACTGGGAGAACTGCCAGGCGGCCCCGTGGCGGCGGACCTCCTTGCGGGTCTGCTCGTCCATGCGGTGCCACAGGGGCGAGTCGTAGATCGCGATGGTCTCGTCGGGGAGGCCGAGCACGTTGTAGGGGTCGACCTCCAGGCCCCAGTCGACGCGCTTCACCGAGTCCCACTGCTTGTCCTTGCCCTTCTGGTAAAGGGCCAGCATGCGGTCGCGGCCTTCGTCGTACTCCCAGGTGAACCGGGCTGAGCCGGCCATCTGGACGTCCCACGTGCGCAGTTCCGCGGGGATGGTGTAGAGCTCGTGCGTCGACACGTGTGGGCCTCCCGTACGTACGCTGTACGTCTCGACAGTGACACGCAGCTTACCGCCGGTCAATACTGGTCAGGTGCCACCGTTGAGCCGCCACCGGATCGTCGCCGCCGCCATCGACCTGATCGAACGCGAGGGGGCCGACGCGGTCTCCATGCGCCGGATCGCCGCCGACCTCGGGGTCGGCGTGATGTCCCTCTACAACCACGTGCCGAACAAGTCGGCGCTGCTCGACGCGGTGTCCGAGGCGGTCCTGTCCGAGATCGAGTTCACCGACGACCCGGCCGCGCCGTGGACCGAACGGGTCCGGCTCCAGGCCCGCGCGTTCCGCCAGATCGCCCACTCCCACCCCCGGTCGACCATGGTCGTGGTGAGCCGCCAGCTCAAGTCGGCGGCCGGGATGCTGCCGGTCGAACGGGCCCTGTCGACCCTGCGCGGCGCGGGGTTCGGCGAGGACGAGGCGGTGCGGATCTTCCGGGTCTTCATCGCGTACGTCGTCGGGTCGCTCCTGCGGGAGGTCGGGGTGACCCCGACGTTCGCCCCCGTCCACGGGGCGATCCGGGCCGACGACATCGATCCGGAGCTGTTCCCCGAGATCGGCGCCCTGGCGCCGCACCTGTCCACCTGCGACCACGACGCCGAGTTCGACTTCGGGCTCGACCTGCTGATCGCGGCCATCGCGGGGCGGCTCGCCGGTCGTACCGGCTGATCATTCGGCCCGCAGCGCCGCGCCGAGCGGGAGCCGGGCGGCGCGGCGGCCGGGGGACAGCGCCAGCCCGAGCGCCGCGACCAGGGCGGCCGGGGCCAGCCACACCAGCCCGGCCGACGGCGGGACGTACTGCAGCGGCATCATCCCCGCGGCGAGCCGCCACAGCGCCCGGCCCAGCGCCAGCCCCAGCGGCGCCCCCGCGACCAGGCCGATCACCGTCGTCACCACGCCCTGCACCACCACGACGCCGCGCGTCTGGCCCGGCGTCATGCCCAGCGCCCGCAGCACCGCCAGCTCACGGCCCCGGCGGCGGACGGCGGTGAACAGGGCGTGCGCGGTCGCCCCCAGCGCCAGGACGGTCAGGAACCCGCCCAGGGCGACCGGCAGCACCGCGACGTTGCGGATCTCGGCCCGCTGCGGCGGCGCGAACGGCGGGAACACCAGCAGACGGCCGCCGGACCACTCGACGATCCGGGCGCTCACCTCCAGGGGGTCCCGGCCCGGCTCGACGAAGACCAGCCCGCCGTGCTCCTTGAAGCCGGTGAAGACCGCGTCATAGGCAGCGGGGGTGATCCACGCGCCGGTGTCGTAGTCGCTCGTGGTGCTCTCGACCGCGAAGCCCAGACCGCTGACGCGCAGCAGCCGGGTGCCCGAGTCGCCGGTCAGCGGGATCCGGTCGCCGACGCCGGCCTTGAGCTCGCGGGCGGTCGTCAGACCGAGCACCACCTCGTCGGAGTGGACGGGTTCGGCCCCCTGTGTCAGCACGAGCGGCACCGGCGCCCCCACCGGGTCGTAGGTGTGGGAGACCACGCTGACCTGGCCCGACCGGCCCGCCGCCACCCGGAGGTCGAGCACCCCGGCCACTCCCGGCACGGCCGCGATCGACCGCAGCGCCGGCCGTGACGGCGTGGAGTCGCGGCCGTCGTGGCCGAACACCACCATGAGGGCGTAGTGCTGGCCGAAGCGTTCGGGCCGGCTCCCCGCGTCGGCCACCCCGGCCGCGAAGGTGGCCGCCGCGACCACGCCGAGCACACCGGTCACCGCGCCCAGGAGGGCGACCCCGTTGCCCGGTCCGAGCGTGAACCGCAGGCCGGTGGTCACCGGCACGGGCAGGGAGAGCCGGGTCAGTCCCGACCGGCGGGGTGCCACCGCCGGCGCGGGCAGGAGTGTGACCATCGCCGCGCCCGCCGTGACCAGAGCGGTCGCGAGCGTCCAGCCCGGGAGCAGTACCAGCCAGTCGGGGTCGAGGCCGGGGGAGGGCTCGTAGAGGGCGGCGGTCCCGTAGGGCAGCCATTGGGAGGCGACGATCGCCGCGGCGATCCCGGCCCCGGCACCCAGGAACGCGGCGGGGCCGACGACCGCGGCCGTCGCCGTGGCGGCCTGACGCTGGGTCATCCCGACCGAGGTCAGCACGCGGAGGTCGGCGGCGGACGTGGTGGCGTACCGGAAGACGGCCTGTCCGACCAGGACCGTCGCGGTGAGGAACGCCGCGACGGCGAAGACCAGGAGGCAGCCGCTCTCGAACCCGATCACCTGACGCACGTGGTGCAGCGACTCCGCGCGCTCGATGACCTCGACGTCGCCGCGCCCGGCCAGCCACGCCCGCAGCGCCGGCAGACCGCCGCCGGTCACCCGGACCAGCCCGTTCAGGGGCACTTGGCGCTCGGGGCCCAGGATCTCGTCCGGGTACGCGGCCACCAGGCCGGGTGAGGGGATGAGACGGCCTCGTCCGCCGGGCTCGTCGACGTACCAGGACGAGCGGACCACCCCGACGATCGTGACCGGCACCCGCGGGCCGGCCGGCGGAGCGGGGCGGGCGCCCACGATCGCGCTCGCCAGGTCCCGCGGTGCCGGCAGCAGCACGGTGACCCGGCGGCCCACCCCGAAGCCCCGGGCAGCGAAGGCCGGGGTGACCACCGCCTCGTTCGGGCTCGACGGATCGGGCAGCCGCCCGGCCAGGACGACCGGGCGCTCGATCGCGCTCATCGCCTCGGTGTCGGCGGCGACGAACGCCGACGGCGCGTCGTCGCCCGGGTCCTCCGCCACCGGCACCGAGCTGTACCCCGGGAACGTCGTCACCGCCTCCACCCGCGGCAACGCCCGCAGGCCAGGCCAGTCGAAGCCGGCCTGGTTGGGCAGCACGACGGCGGTCGCCGGAGCCGTCACGGCCAGCAGGCGGTCGACCGCGCCGTCACCCCGCCGGGCCCCCGCCACCGCGGTCAGCACGGTGGCGGTCCCGAACGCCACGAGGAGCGCCAGGACGAGCAGCGACCGGCCGCGCCGCCTCAGTTCGAGACTCGGCCAGACCGTGATGATCCCGTCCATGCCCGGCAGTCTGGGCCGTGATCACCTGCCCGGCCAGGGGGTTGACCCCCTAGTACCAGTTGTGGCTCTGGAAGTGACCCCACGCCCCGCACGGCGAGCCGTAACGGCCCTTGATGTAGCCGATGCCCCAGCGGATCTGGGTCCTCGGGTTGATCCGCCAGTCCCAGCCGGCCCGGCCCATCTTGTCGCCGGGGAGCGCCTGCGGGATCCCGTACGCGCCCGACCAGCGGTTGCGCGCCCTGTGGTTCCAGTTGCTCTCACGGGTCCACAGGCTGTCGAGGCAGCGGAACTCCCGGCGCGCCCAGTCCCGGCGGGTGATCAGCCGGTGGGCGTACATCTTGCTGGTCGCCTTGGTCGAGCCACGCTTCTTCCAGGTGTGGCCGTCGTGCTCGCCGACACAGGCGGAGGCGGGGGCGGCCCCGGCGAGCGCGGCGAACGTGAGCATGGCCGCGAGGGTGCCGCGACGTGCGCTGATGCTGTCCAAATCGGTCCTTGTCATCGGGTCGCGTGCGGCTCCGGGTCTCTCGAGACCCGACTCCGGTACGCCCATGGCTCGCGCGCACCGGTCCGCGCGGCCCGGCCGGGATCAACAGACCGACCCCCGGCGGGCACCGCGACGTTTGCTTCCAGGCAGATTCACGACGCGAGACGCGACCGGCCCGCGGCCGTCCTCGTCTCGTTCTCTAGCGCGGATTGAAGTACGCCGGACGACCGCGCCGCCGCGTCTTCGACCCTCCGGGGACGGTTGTTTGCCGACCCCGTGCCAAGCCCCGGCGATCACACGGCCCGGCGCTGGCCCGGCAGGTCGCACGGCAGGTGTCCCGTTGACGGGGAAATGCCCGCGGCCTGGGGTTTCAGGCGGGTGCCACGTGGTGACCGGGACGAATGTGACGCTGGGTAGAGTCGGCCCATGACGAATCTCGACATCCCCGTGACCACCCTCGACGGCCGGGCGACGACGCTCGGCGACCTCCTCCAGGGGCGTTCGGCACTGGTCGTGAACGTGGCGTCCAAGTGTGGCCTGACCCCGCAGTACACCGGCCTGGTCCGGCTCCAGGAGTCCTTCGCCGACCGTGGCTTCACGGTCGTCGGCGTGCCGTGCAACCAGTTCATGGGCCAGGAGCCCGGCACCGCCGAGGAGATCCAGGAGTTCTGCTCCGTCACCTACGGCGTCGACTTCCCGCTGCTCGACAAGGCCGACGTCAACGGCGAGGACCGCCACCCCCTCTACCGCGCGCTCGTCGGCGACGGCGAGGACATCAAGTGGAACTTCGAGAAGTTCACCATCAACGCCGACGGCGAGGTGACCGCCCGGTTCGCCCCCCAGATCGAGCCGGAGTCGGCCGAGGTCGTCGCGGCCATCGAGAAGAACCTGTAGGGCGAACGGCAAGTTTCGGTCATGCGGGCGCGCCGCCGGGCGGGCCCGCCCGGCCGTCCTCGTAGGAAGAGAGCACCGGCCCGACCTCTTCGGGACAGCTTCCCAGCGGCCGGAGTCCGCTGATCTTTCCGGGGGAGGGCCATGGTCGCGGCGCGTGCCCTCGCCTGCGCAGGGCTTCTGTGGACCTGTCTGGCCGCCGCCGCGCCGGTCCGGCACGACGTGGCCGACACGTTCGTCACGGGTGACCAGGCGACGGTCGAGTTCTTCGACGGATGGGGCGCTCCGGCGGGCCCCCACCGCCCCGTCAGCGACGACCTGCCGTTCACCGGCGCGCCCCTGGAGGCGCTGGGGGTCGCCGCGTCGGGGCTGGCGCTGACCGGCGTGCTGCTGGCCGTCGGGGCGCGCCGCCGCAGGCGGGCCGTCGTGCGGCGGCTGACGTGAGGTGGGCGCGGGTCGGCTGGGCCCGCCTCGGCTGGAAGCGCAGGGGCTGGCTGCGGACCTCCGTCGCGGCGACCGCGCTGACCGCCACCACGATCGGCGTGGCCTGGCCCGTCTACCTCGGGGTCTGCGCGGGGCGGCACCTGGCCGACGCCAGGGCCGCGTTCAAGCGGCTCGCCGACTCCACCCGGCTGGTCCCGCCCGGTCCCGAGGTCGCCGCCCGGGTCCGCGAGGCGCGCGGCAGCGCGGAGGCCGCGATGCGGTACACCTCCGGCCGTGACTGGGCGCTGCTGGCCCATCTCCCGTTCTCCGGCGGGCCGGCGAGGACGGCCAGGACCTACGCGCGGGCCGCGCTCGACCTGGCCACGGGCCTGGAACTGCTGCTGGAGCACGACCAGGCCCGGATCCCGCAGGCCCTCACCCACCTCCAGGCCGCCCGCGCCGCGCTGCCCCAGGTCGCCGCGCTGCGCCGGGTCGACACGCTGGCCGCGCTGGCCGGGCTGCGCGGCCGGTTCCTGGTCGCCGTGCAGAGCCCCGACAGGGCCCGCGCGACCGGGGGAGTGGTGCGCGGGTTCGGGGTGGTCACGATCGCGCCGACCGGCTGGACCGTCGAACCGGTCCGCCAGGTCCCCAACGAGCCCCCCGGCCCGGCCTTCGACCTCGGGGCCGGTTACGCCGCCCGCTACGGCACCGACGCCACCCGCGAGCTGGCGTCGTCGAACCGGTCACCGCACTTCCCGTACGCCGCCCGCGTCTGGGCCGCCCACCACGGGCTGCCGGTCGACGGCGTGATCGGCGCCGACGCGGCCACGCTCGCTCGGCTGTCGGGCCTGGCCGGGCTGCCCGGCCTGATGAGGGTCATCGACCAGGGGCACATCCGGATCTGGGCGTCCGACCCGGCGCGGCAGCGGCTGCTGGAGCGCACCCCGCTCGCCGGGACGCTGACGCCCGCCCCCGGTCCGTTCGCGTACGTCGTCGTCAACGACGCCGGAGGCGAGGGGATCGGCCGCAGGCTCGACCGCACCGTCGAGTACCGGGTGTCCCCGGAGTGCGGCAGCACGGTCTCGGCGACGCTGCGCAACGGCGACGGCGACGGGAAGGTCTGGGTCTCGGTGTTCACCTCGGTGGGGTCGCGGCTGGAGAAGGCCTACCTCGACGGGAAGGTCGCGAACCTGGAGGAGGAGGTCGAGCACGGCCACCCGGTCTTCTCCACGACGCTCGACCTGGCCGCCGGGGCGACCCGGACGCTGGAGCTGCGGATCGCCGAGCCCGCCTCCACGGCCGCGCCGGTCGTGCCGGAGCAGCCGATGGCCAAGCCGCAGCGGACCGTGATCACCACCGGTGTCACGGCCGGGGTCAGCGACGGGGACCGCAGCTGCTCCTGACGATCAGCTCGGTCGGCAGGGACACCGTCCGGGGCCTGCGGCCGTGCCGCAGGACCAGTTCGGCGGCGCGGTAGCCCACGTCGGAGGCCGGTTGCGCGATCACGGTCAGCGGGGGCGAGCACAGCTCCGCCCACGGGACGTCGTCGAACATGATGAGCGACAGGTCGCGCGGGATGCGCACATAGAGCTCGCGGGCGGCCAGCACGGCGGCCTCGCCGAGCATGTTCCCCCCGGCGATCACCGCCGTCAGGTCGGCCCGGCGCTGGAACAGCCCGGCCGCGGCTGCGTAGGCCGAGTCGCGGCTGGCCCGCGCGAAGACCACCAGGTCCTCGTCGAGCAGGTCGCCCATCGCCTCGCGGAAGGCCGCGACCCGCTGGTTCATGCCCTGCCGGGCCAGGAAGCCGATCTTGCGGTGGCCGAGCCCGGTCAGGTATTCGATGGCGGTGCGCAGCCCGGAGCGGTCGTCGGACAGCACGGCCGGGACCTCGTCGAGGGTGCGCGCGTGGCTGCCGGGCGACCACACGCGGCGGTCGGCGAACACGACGTTCAGCCCGGCCCGCACCGCGCTGGCCCACATCTCGCCGTCGCCGCTCGGCACCGCGATGATCCGGTCCATGCTCTGCTCCAGCAGGCCGCCGACCAGGTCGGCCTCCTGCTCGGCGTCGTCGCCGGTCACCCCGATCGTCACCGGCTCGCGGTAGGACCGGGCGCACGACAGCACGCCGTCGCACAGGCGCGCGTAGAAGCCGTCGGTGATGTCGGGGACGAGCAGCGCGACCCCGCCGCTGCGCTGCTGGCGGAGGTTGCGGCCGAGGGCGCTGGGCCGGTAGTCGAGCTTGGTCGCCGCGTCGAGCACCCGCTCCCGGGTCTCCGCGCTGGCCGACCCGCCCGACAACACCCGCGACACCGTCGCCACCCCGACTCCCGCCAGTTCGGCGACGTCCTTGATGGTGATCCGGCGCGGTCCAGGAGTACTCATGGAAACGATTCCATCATCATTCCATCGTCACGGCCAGTCTCGGAACGATAACGCGACACTCGATGACGAGCGGAAACCGGGCGAGTCGCTTGACACAGATGTCCGGTTCGGGTGAGATGCATGAAAACGTATCCACATTTCCCTCAATGGGGAGGCGGCGCCGGGGTTCGCGCGTGCCTTCCGGAGCGCGAAGGACGGGCATGGCATCTATCGTTCTGAACAACGTCGACAAGATCTACGCGGGCGGGGTCAAGGCCGTGAACGGCCTCAACCTGGAGATCAAGGACGGCGAGTTCATGGTTCTCGTCGGCCCTTCGGGCTGTGGCAAGTCCACCGCCCTCCGCATGATCGCCGGCCTTGAGGACATCAGCGGCGGCGAGATCGTCATCGGCGACCGGGTGGTGAACCACCTCCCGCCGAAGGACCGCGACATCGCGATGGTGTTCCAGAACTACGCCCTCTACCCGCACATGACGGTCGAGGAGAACCTGGCCTTCGGCCTCAAGCTCCGCAAGATGAGCAAGCCCGAGATCGCCAAGCGCGTCAACGAGGCCGCCAAGATGCTGGGCCTGGAGCAGTACCTCAAGCGCAAGCCGGCCGCCCTCTCCGGTGGTCAGCGCCAGCGTGTCGCGATGGGCCGCGCCATCGTGCGCGAGCCGCAGGCCTTCCTCATGGACGAGCCGCTGTCCAACCTCGACGCCAAGCTCCGCGTGTCGATGCGCGCCTCGCTCAACCAGCTCCACGAGCGCCTCGGCGTCACCACCGTCTACGTCACCCACGACCAGGTCGAGGCCATGACCCTCGGCGACCGGGTCTGCGTGCTCCGCGACGGCATCCTCCAGCAGGTCGACACCCCGCAGAACCTGTTCGACAAGCCGGTCAACCTGTTCGTCGCCGGCTTCATGGGCTCCCCGTCGATGAACTTCGCCTACGCCGAGCTGGTCCGCGACGGCGCGGGCGCGGCCGTGGCCTTCGCCGGCTACAAGCTCCCGGTGCCCGACTCGGCGTTCGCCGAGAAGGCCGGTCTCGACCGCTACATCGGCAAGCGCATCATCCTCGGCATCCGCCCCTCCGACTTCGAGGACGCGGTCGCCGCGAACGGCTCCTCCGCCGGCTGGGCCCGCGTGCCCGTCAAGGCCAACGTGACCGAGGAGCTCGGCTCCGAGATCAACGTGCTGTTCACCATCGACGCCCCGCCGGTCGAGCACAAGGACACCGTCGCGGCCGCCAACGACGGTGACGAGGAAGAGGCCGCCACCCTGCCGCTCTCGGGCGACAAGTCGCTGTGGACCGCCCGCGTGAACGCCCGCAGCCACGTGCGCCCCGGCCAGAACATCGAACTGGTCGTGGACACCCACAACCTGCACTTCTTCGACGTCGAGAGCGGTCTGTCCATCGGCCACCCGGCCAACGTCGGCCGCTGACGGCATCCCCTTCAACGGCAGAGCCCGCCCCGCCGGCTTCCCCCCTCCGTTCGGCCGGGCGGGCTCTGTCCTTCTCTCACTCGTTCGCGCAGGTCGCGTACGCCCGGACGCTCCACTCACGGCTCGTGGTGCTCAGCTCGTGCGCGTACGTGATGGCGGTCTCGTTGGTCGGGATGAAATAGGTGAGGATGGTCTCACCGGCCGCGCCGGGGATCGAGAATCCCGCGCTCAGCGTCTGCTTCCCCTCGGGACAGGGCCGGACGGCGCCCTTGTCCACGGAGTTCTCGTCGCTCTCCTCGTACACGACCTGGAGCCCGGAGGGCGCGTCCTCGACGCAGATCGCGAACACCCGCAGGTAGTAGTTGCCGCCGTAGCCGCGGTGGTTCTCCTTCGTCTCCACGAAGACGTCGTGGAGGGTGGGGATCAGCCCGGTGACGCTCACGTTGCCCCGCGCCCCCTCCAGCTGGTAGCCGGAGCCGACCAGCCAGTCGCCCTCGTGGCAGGCGAGCGCGAGCGTCTTGGGGTTGGGGTGTGACGCGGTCGTCTGGTAGCGGATGTAGGTGTTCGTGCGCGGGTTCCCGCACACGGCCCACACCCGGATGGTCCACTCCGCGCTCGTGCCGGCCAGGGTCTCCACGCCGTAGGCGCTGACCGTGTACGCGGTCGGGATGACCTCGTCGATGACGACGGCTCCGCCGCCGCTGGTGATCTCGGCCCCGGTGCCGATCACATGGGTGCCGTCCGGGCAGTGCACCTCGGCGCCCTTGTCGTCGGAATTCCTGTCGCTGACCTCGCTGACCGTGACGCGGCCGGGGACGTCGGCCGACGAAGGGCCCGCGCCCGCGACGACGAGCCCGGCGGCCAGGGCGATGACGAGCGAGACGGCTCTGAATCTGGTGTTCACGGTGTCTCCTTCGCGGGAGCGGCGCCCCCATTCCCGCACGGTGACCCCTGCCGGAGCCCCGTACCGCGCCCTTTTACCCGCCGGTTGCCCGTAGTCGTACATGGACAATTTTCGTCATTTCCCTTTAACGCCCGGGCCCCATGGTTGCCGGTACGCAATCAACACCAGGATCGACACGCAACGACGCCGAAACCGGGGACTGTTTTTCTTTCATTTCGAGGCGCTTCGATTCCGTTATGGGAGGAAACTGTGCGCGTACGAGCGATGCATTTGTTTGTTGCATTCCTGGCGGTGATTTCCATCACATCGACGGCGAATCCGGCACATGCCGATTTCAGCCCCGTCACCGACGAGCCCTTCGTCCCCCACGCCCAGCCGGCCGACGCGCAGGTGCCCCGGCCGGGCTGTGTCACCACCCTGACCGATCCCGCCGTCGCCACCGGGAGCACCCCGGCGGTCCAGGTCGTCTACGCCTGGAGCGAGGAGTTCGGCAACCGCTATGACCAGTTCGCCGACCGGATCGCCACGATCGTCGACCGCGTCGACTGGTCGCTGGACCAGTCGACCGACTACGACCAGCACGTCAAGCTGAGCTGCCGGTCGGGCCAGGCCGACTTCGCCCGGTCCCTGGTCGTCCCCGAGAAGATCGAGAACGCGGTGATCGGCGGCGACACCCCAGCCCACGTCATCGAGCAGGACCTGGTGGCGGCCGGTTACGACCCCGGCAACCGGACCTACATGGTCTTCGAGGACTTCCAAGGCGGGGCGGTCGCCCACTGCGACGTGCTCTGCGTGGCGGTGACCGACGAATGGGACAGCGCCGCCATGCTGCACGAGTTCATCCACCTGTTCGACGTCGACCACGCCAAGGTGACGGAGGCGGTCCTGCACGAGGACGCCGACGTCATGTCGACGCCCTGGCACACCTGGTCGGTGGACCAGGAGTTCAACAACTACTACGACCCGAGCGAGCTCACTGCGCTGTTCTACACGAGCAGCTATCCGCACCAGCGCAGGGCCAACCTGGCGACCTGGTCCATGCTCACCGCGCCGGTCTGCTGCGACGTCGGCTACAGCAACGACCTGCTGACCGCGCAGGAGCGCACCGTCGAGGCGGACGCCCCCTACGCCTACCCGACCGGGTTCGGCGTGTCCGGCGGGGGATGGATGCAGGTCACCCCGCCCGGACCGGAGAACGCGGTGTCGGCCCGCTACTACGACGGGCGGCGGTCGCTGACGATGAACGTCCAGTCGTGGGCTGACGGGGTGCTGTCGGTCACCCGTAGGCCGGCGGTGACGCCGGGGCGGCGGTACAAGTTCTTCGCCCGGCTGACGACGACGGGCTCGGGCTCGGTCAAGTTACGGCTGACCTGGTACAACGCGGCGGGCGTGGCGCTGTCGAGCAGTGACGGCGCGCTCAGCGCCCTGACCCCCGACTGGGCCGAGTACAACGTGTCGGCGGTCGCGCCGGCGGGGGCGGCGAGCGTGCAGGCCTCGGTGGTGAGCCCGGCGGGGCAGTCGTTCGCCTACGCGCTGGACGCCCTCCAGCTCAACAGGTGCGACAACGGCCGCACGCCCGACGGGTGCAGGCTCGACAGCGGCCTGGCCACTCCCTGACGCAGGGCGCACCACGAAGACGCCGTTCTCCGGCCGCATGCCACGCGGCCGGAGAATGCGCCGTTGATTTCCGTCGGGAATATATTCGCGCTTTTCGTCCGGGCCCTCGTGGAGTTCTTCTTCACCGGAACGTCATCCGGCTCTCGGGGTAGGGCGAACGCGGCCGTGCCGGGGCGAAATTCAACACCCCGCCGACCACCCGCGCCTTGACCCGCCCGAGTTGCCCGGTCGCCTGGGTGAGCGCGTCCCGGCGGGTCCGCCCGGCGCGGGCGACCAGCAGCACCCCGTCGCACACCGTCGCCAGCACCGACGCGTCGGTCACCGGCAGCAGCGGGGGCGCGTCCACGATCACCAGGTCGTGGTCGGCCGTCAGGTCGGACATCACCCGGAGCATCCCCGGCGAACCCGCCAGTTCGCTGGGGTTCGGCGGGATCCGGCCGCTCGGCAGGACGTCGACGTCCCGCCACCGCCGCAGCGCCTCGGGCAGCCGCGCCGAGCCGGCCAGCACGTCGGTCAGCCCCATCGCAGGCTCCAGGCCCAGGCACCGGGCGATCGAGGGCCGCCGCAGGTCGGCGTCGACCAGCGCGACCCGCCGGCCCGTCTGGGCGACGGCCAGCGCCAGGTTGATCGCCAGGGTCGACTTGCCCTCGCCGGTCCCGCTGCTCGTGACCAGCAGCGAGCGCGGGCGCCCGTCCACCCCCACGAACTGCAGGTTGGTGCGCAGGGCGCGGAACGCCTCGGTGACGGCCAGGGGCTGCCGCCGGTCGCGCCCGATGACGCCCAGCGTGGGCGCGCCGATCGCGGCGGCGAGGTCGTCGCTGTCGGCGACGGCCGTGTCCAGCCGGGAGCGCAGCATCAGCAGGCCGTAGGCGAACACCAGGCCCAGGAGGATCCCGGCCGCCACGTTGATCGGCGGCTTGGGCGACACGGGCGAGACGGGCACCGTCGCCGGATCGATCACCGCCACCTTGATCGCCGGCCGGTTCCCGAGGGTGTGGATCAGCCCGCTGAGCTCGTCGCCGATCCGGTTGGCGACGCGCGCGGCGCGGGCGGGGTCGGAGTCGGTCACGATCGCCCGCAGCAGCACCGTCCCGGGCACCGTCTCGGCCCGCACGTTGCCCGCCAGCGCCGCCGGGTCGAGACGCTCGGTCACGGCGATCTCCAGCAGCAGCCGCCTGCTGGTCACCAGCCCGGCGTAGGACTTCAGCCGCTGCTGCGACAGCGCGTCCCTCTGGTCGATCATCATCGAGGCCGTGGCGGCGTACTTGACCGGCATGTGCCCGGTCACCAGCAGCGCGCACCCCGCCCCGCCGACGGCGGCGAGCAGCAGGATCCACCAGCCCCGGCGCACCAGCCGGACCCCTTCCCTCATGCCGCCACCGCCACCCGGTAGACGTCGACCTGCTGGAACGCGAGCACCCCGGCGACCGCCGCGCCGCCCGCGCCGAACAGCGCGACGAGCGGCGGGACCACGCCCGAGGTCACCGCCACGCCCATGACGCCGCTCACCCCCGCGCTCGCCGAGAGAACGAAGACGATCACCGGCACGGGCAGCCCGACCCGGCGCAGCCGATGGGCCACGTGGTCGGTGCCGCCGCGGGTGAGCGGCCGGTGGTGGAGGGCGCGCGCCAGCAGCACCACCCCGGTGTCGACCGTCGCGGTGAACGTCGCCAGCAGCGCCCCGGCCGGCGCCCGCGCGGCCCCGTCGAAGACCAGCAGGGACACGCCGGCGACGGTGAAGCCGACGAACAGCGAGCCGCAGTCGCCCATGAACATCCGCGCCGGGCTCCAGTTGTGGACGAGGAACCCGGCGGCGGCCCCGGCCAGCGCGAACGGCACCAGCGCCACCCGCCCCGCCCCGGCGGCCAGCGCGGCGGCCCCGAGGGTCAGGCCGGTCACCACGGTCACCGTGCCGAGGGCGCCGTCCATGTTGTCGAGGAGGTTGAACGCGTTGGCCGCGAACACCAGCCAGGCCGCCGTCAGCGCCGTGTCGAGCCACAGGACGCCGGTCAGGTCGGCGCGCACCCCGTTGACCGCGACGAGGAGGGCGGCGGGGGTCTCCACGGCGAGCCGGGGCAGCCGTCCCAGCGGGCGGGCGTCGTCGATCAGGCCGACCAGGGCGAACACCAGCCCGCCGAAGATCAGGGCGCGGACCCGCGGGTCGTCGCTCACGCCGAGGGCCGTGCCGAGGATGATGGCCGGGCCGCCCAGGCAGGGGGTCGGGGACAGGTGCGCCTTGTGGCCGCCGGGGTGGTCGACCAGCCCGACCCGCAGGGCCAGGCGGCGCAGCGGCACGATGGCCAGCGCGCCCACGGCGGTCGCCGAGACGGCCGTGCTGAGCACGATCGCGGGGTTCACCGGACCCGGGCCTCGCTGATCGTGTCGAGCAGGATCTCGTCCAGGTCGCGGCGGGGCCGCCAGCCGGTCAGCGCCCGCAGCCGCGAGGCGTCGGCCACCCGGGCCGCCGGTTCCGCGGCGCCGCCGTGGAAGGTGATGCCCGACGGGCTCCCGGCCAGCTCGACGACGGCCTTGGCCAGCTCCAGCACGCTGACCTCCTCGTCGGTCCCGACGTCGAAGATGCCGCCGAGCGCGAACGGCTCGTCGAGCAGCAGCGTCAGCGCCTCCACCACGTCGCGGACATGGGTGAGACACCGCGTCCGCGACCCGTCGCCCGGCACGACCAGGTCCACCCCGGTCAGCGCCTGCCGGATCAGCCTCGGCACCAGGTGCTCGTCGCCCTGCCGCGGCCCGGCCACGTCGAACAGCCGCGCGACCACGACGAGCAGGTCCTTCTCGGTCCGGGACGTCGCCCCGGGCCGCCCCTCGCCGGAGGTGTGGTCGCCGGTGCCCACCAGGACCTTGCGCCCGTGCCGCCGGGCCGCGTCGAGCACCGCCCCGCCCCCCGCCAGATGGACGACCGCGTCACACCCGCCGACCAGCTCGTCGACCAGCGGCGCGTCCAGGACCGATCCCTGGAGGAAGGTCAGCGCCGGGTGCCCGCGCAGATGCCGCAGGTTGGCCGCCGGCCCGGTGGACAGATCGTCGAGGACGGTGACCGTGTCCCCCCGGGCGAGCAGGGCCCCGGTCAGGTGGGAGCCGACGAAACCGCTGCCCCCGGTGATCAGATGGTGCGCCACGGTGCTCCTCGCTGTCGGGTGGGCGAGAGAGACGGTAGGGACGCCGCGATCACGACTCGGAGGTGCCACGCGCGGGCTTGCGCCGCCTTTTGCGCAAATATTGGACACCCGAGCAGGTCGCTCCCGCCCACCCCGGCGACGGGTTGAATGGGGTCAAACCGGGTCACCGTGGCAAACGGGCCGCTAATCCTTCGCAAGCGGTTGACATTCCCGCTGGTGAACGCCTCTCCGCGGGCTCCGCCTCGGCGAGACTGCCCGCCGGGCAGACATACCGCAACGGGGCGAAACGGGGGGCCGGGCCATGGGTGAGCGCATCAGGGTCATGCGGGTGATCACAGAGCTGGACGCCGGGGGACCCGCGCTCCAGGCCGTCACGCTGCTCGACCACCTCGACCCCGGCCGGTTCGAGCAGCGCCTCTACACCGCCACGCCGCACGACCGGGCGCACCTCCTGCCCGAGGACGGCCCGCGCGCGCTGGCCCGGCTGGTCGGCGAGATGCGCCGGTTCCGGCCGGACATCGTGCACACCCACACCGCCAGGGCGGGCGCGCTGGGCCGGACGGCGGCGCGGATGACCGGGGTCCCGGCGCGCGTCCACACCTTCGACGTCCACCCCCGCAGGCCCGCGGTCGAGCGGCGGCTGGCCAGGTTCAGCGAGCGGCTCATCGCCGACGGCGCCCAGGTCCGCGACGACCTGCTCGCCGCCGGGGTGGGCACCCCCGGTCAGTACGTCGTGGTCAGACCCGGCGTGCGGACGGGAGCCCGGCCGAGCCGCGAGGTGGCGCGGGCCCGGCTGGGGCTGCCGGCCGACGTGCCCGTGGTGGCCTACGTCGGGCGGATCACCAAGCAGCGGCGGCCCGACCGGTTCCTGGACACGATCGCGCTCGTGCTGCGCGGGCTGCCGATGACGAAGGTCGTCGTGGTCGGCGGCGGCGAGCTGGCCACCGACACCCGGGCCAAGGCGGGCCGGTTCGGCGACGCCATCGGGTTCTTCGGCCGCCGCGCCGACCTGGACGTCGTCCACGCCGCGACCGACGTCATGCTGCTGACCAGCGACTACGAGGGCATCCCGCTGGAGCTGGTCAGGGCCGCCGCCGCCGGGGTGCCCGCCGTCGCCACGCGGGTGGGCGGGGTGCCCGAGGTCGTCGACGACCGGGTGACCGGGCTGCTCACCGAGCCCGACCCGGGGCTGCTGGCCGCCTCGGTCGTCCGGATCCTGCGCGACCCCGGCTACGCGGGGCGTCTCGGGGAGGCCGCCGCCGAGAAGGCCAGGCTCTATTTCGGGCTGCCCCGGTTCGTCGACCAGATGTCGGGCGTCTACGAACGACTGGTCACCTGAAGCGGCGGCCGATGTGGGTGGAGATGCGGGCGGTCAGGTTCTGCGGCAGCAGCCGCCCGACGCCGACGATCACCTTGTAGCGCGGGTCGGGCACGCTGACGACCTTGCCGAGGGCCAGGTCGCGCATCGCGGTCCGCACCACGGGGTCGGCCTCCAGCCAGAGGTACTTCGGGATGCTGGTGGTGTCCATGCCGGCCCGCTGGTGGAACTCGGTGTGCACGAAGCCGGGGCAGAGCGCCATCACCCGCACCCCGTCGGCGTTGGTCTCGGCGGCGACCGCGCCGCTGAAGTTGACCACCCAGGCCTTGGACGCGCCGTAGGTGCCCCGGGTGAAGAACGCCGCCACCGACGCCACGTTGATCACCCCGCCGCGGCCCTTGGCCCGCATGTGGGGGAGGGCGGCGTAGGTGAGCCGCAGCACCGCCTCGCAGTGGACCTTCATCATGGTGAGCTCGTCTTCGACCGGCGCGCTGAGGAACATCGCCCGGTTGCCGAACCCGGCGTTGTTGACCAGCAGGTCGACGCCCTCGCGCAGCCGCTCCTCGACGACCTTCAGGCCGTCGTCGGTCGACAGGTCGGCGGGCAGCACCTCGGCGTCGACGCCGTAGCGGCGGGCGACCAGCGCGGCCTGCTCGGCCAGCCGGTCGCGGTCGCGGGCGACCAGCACGAGAGAGAAGCCGTCGGCGGCCAGGCGGCGGGCGAACGCCGCGCCGATCCCGGCGGTCGCGCCGGTGACGAGTGCGGTGGGCATGGCCCGCAGCCTAGCCCCCCGACCGGACGCGTCTCGCGTGGCGCGAGAGATCACCGCCGCACCAGTCGTCCCGTACGCCACGGTTCACGCTTTTCGATACGTCCGAATTAGCGTGCAGAACCCGGGATAAGCCGGTGCCGATATTGGCCGGGGATTCGGCTCCCCACCGCCTCTCCGAGCCTGACGTGCGCCGATTCGTCGCTTTGCCGCAGGTCACATATCCTTCGCCGAGTTCACGTATCACCGATAGATCTGAGGGAAGTGCGACTTACGCCCGTCTTATCCTTTGCGGCCTACGCTGCCGCCGCACGTTGGGTGTTCTGGCAAGCGGTCGCCGCCGCCCTATGATCACGTCACAACTGCGGCTAAGATCCGGGCAAGATTTGGTCAAGTTTTCCAAGATGTAACAACCGTCCCGGTAGCGGGATACTTGGAAAACGGGCACTACTACCTCGTAGACCCGCAAAGCGGAGGTATGGCCCTGTGAAGACATGGCGGGCGGGGTCCGGCACGGCGGCGACCTTCGCGGTCGCTGCGCTGATGGCCGGTCTGTCCGGGTGCGGCGGCTCGGATTACACATTCGTGCGTGACTCGGGCGGCGGCACCTACTTCAAAGTCCCCGCGGCCTGGCATCAGGTCGATCAGAAATCCATCGACGCCGCGTTCCTCGGCGATCCGTCCTCGGCGACCAGCCAGGTGATGAAGGAGCGAATCTGGACCGTCGCCTACGACGGTCACGCACAGCCCTCCATCGACCACTTCTTCACCGGTGGGCCGGGAGGGCCGAACGAACCCTTCGCGTTCGCGATCGTGCAGACCCTCACCGAGGGACAGAAGCAGGACGTGTCGCTGAACGCCCTGCGCACCCTCCTGAACTTCCCCGTCACGATGACCCCGGCGGAGCTGGCTCAGAAGGAACAGGAAAAGGACTACCCGTACAAGAACTTCGAACTCACCGCCGACGACGTGCTCGAAGGCGACAACGGCGCGAAAGGCGTGCGCCTGCAGTTCAGCCTCCGTTACATGGGGGGCCCGCTGCAGACGTTCCAGCAGACGAGCTGGGTGTCGGCCGACGGCGGCAAGTTGTCGACGTTCCTGATCCGCTGCTCGGCGACGTGTTTCCAGCAGCGCCAGGCCGAGTTCGACTCGATCGCGAAGTCGTTCAAGGTGAAGAACAACCTCGGGTAAGGAGCCCACATGAAAACGGCCCCCCCGCCGCAATACGAGGGACTCCGGCCACCCGGATCAGGTCCCGACGACAGGGACCCGCGCACCCGCAAGAAGATGGCCTTCTGGGACCGCGCGAAGATCATCATCGTGCTGTCGGCGATCTTCCTGCTGCTCGCCATGAAGACGATGGGCGAGTTCGAAGGCGTCATGAACTTCTGGGACGCGCTCGCCTACCAGGCGGAGGCCACGCCCTGGCTGCTCTGGCTGATCGGGCTCGACTTCGTCCGGCAGATCCACTTCCTGATCAGTGAGCGCTCGGCCGGCTACCACCAGTTCTGGACCAAGAAGGTCTTCGGCGGCTTCAACAACTGGAACCAGCGGACCTTCTCCGACTGGAACCGGTTCCGGATCACCCGCGCGATCAAGTGGATCTTCTGGATCACGCTGCTGGCCTTCGTCCTGGCCCAGCTCCTGCCGGGGGACATGTCGCCGATCATGGCGCTGTTCCAGTTCCCGGCGCTGGTCTGGTCGTGGCTGCCGATGATCATCCAGTACAGCATGATCCTGGTGTTCGTCGTCCTCCAGTTCGTGGCGATCTTCTGGTTCCTGTCCAAGGGCGGCGTCGAGACCTACTTCCCCGACGACATCAAGACGCGCTTCAGCGACGTCTGGGGCCAGGACCACGTCGTCGAGCGGGTCAAGGAGAACATCGTCTTCCTGGAGCGGCCCGACGAGATCGAGCAGCGCGGCGGATACGTACCCAGCGGTCTCCTCCTGTGGGGTCCGCCCGGCACCGGCAAGACCCTGATGGCCGAGGCCGTCGCGGGCGAGACCGGCAGGCCTTACGTCTTCGTCGACCCGGGCGCGTTCACGAACATGTTCATGGGCGTCGGCATCCTCAAGGTCAAGTCGCTGTTCCGCAAGCTGCGCAAGCTGGCCCTGCGCTACGGCGGCGTCATCGTCTTCTTCGACGAGGCCGACTCGCTCGGCCGCCGCGGCTCGCTGGCCCAGCAGGGCCCGCAGACCGGCCAGGGCTTCAGCCCCGCCTTCGGCGACGCCTGCCACGGCATGTCCTACCTGTCCGAGGGCGCCCAGCAGACGCTGTTCCAGAAGTCGTTCGCCGCCACCACCGAGGCGGCCCCCGACACGGGCCGCCGCAGCCGGTTCATGATGGGCGGCAACATGATGGGCGGCGGCGGTGGCGACATGGGCACCCTGCAGGCCCTGCTCACCGAGCTGTCCGGCCTGAAGAAGCCGCGCGGCATCATCAACCGCCACGTGCGCCGGATCCTCGGCATGCGGCCCAAGCCGCCGCCCAAGTACCGGATCCTCGTCATGATGGCGACGAACATGCCCAACGCGCTCGACGAGGCGCTCCTGCGGCCCGGCCGCATCGACCGGATCTACAAGGTGGGCTATCCGTCCAAGCCCGGCCGTATCCGCACCTACGAGGGCTACTTCAACAAGGTGCGGCACGAACTGACCGCCGAGCAGATCGACAAGCTCGCCACGATCACCCCCTACGCCACCGGCGCGACGATCAAGGACCTGGTCAACGAGTCCCTGATCACCGCGATCCGCGACGGCCGCGAGGTGATCACCTGGGCCGACGTGACCAGGGCCAAGCGGCTCAAGCAGCTCGGCCCGCCCGACGACGTCGAGTACATCGAGCGCGAGCGCCACGCGGTGGCCGTCCACGAGGCCTGCCACGCCGTCGTGGCCTACCGGACCCGCCAGCACCTCGAGATCGACATCGCGACGATCGAGAAGGGCGCCGACTACCTGGGCATGGTCTCCAGCATCAAGCCGGAGGACCAGTTCACCCGGTGGAGGTCGGAGCACGAGGCCGACATCATGGTGTCGGTCGCCTCGCTGGCCGGTGAGCGCATGTTCTTCGGCGACGACAACTCCTCGGGCGTCTCGGGCGACCTGATGAACGCGACCTACGTCGCGGGTCTGATGGAGACCCATTGGGGCATGGGCGTCGGCATCTCCGCGCTGCCCGCGCTCCAGGAGCTCGGCCTCGGCATGGGCACCCCCGACCAGAGCCGGCGGCGGCCCCCCGGGACCATCGGGTTCCTCGCGCCCAACCTCAAGGACCGGCAGAGCGACATCGGGCCCGAGAGCGCGCCGACCCGCATCGAGTTCACCCTGGCGCGGCTGCTGGAGAAGACCGAGGAGCTGCTCCGCGAGAACCGCGCGCAGGTCCTGGCCGTCGCCCACGCGCTGGAGACCCACAAGACCCTCAACGGCGAAGACGTCATGGCCGTCATCGAGCGGACCCACGGCCCGCTCATCGACGGCACCGTCTACGACGACGAGGACTTCCAGCGGGAACTGGAGGAGTACCACGAGGCGGCCGTCACGGCGCACCGCGAGCACGCCAAGGTCACCGTCACGATGCCGCAGCCGCGCGTGCGCCAGCTCGCGCTCCAGCCGGCCTCGGTGATCGTGGGCAACGGCGCCGCGCCCGCCTTCGCCCCGGCCGGGACCATCTCCGGCGCGGTCGTCCCCGTCAACGGCAACGGCGCGGTCGACTTCGTCCCGTGGGCCACCTCCAACGGCAACGGCGCCCCGCCGCCGCCCGAGACGGCGGCGGCCAAGCCCGCCAGCTCGCGGTCGCGCGGGCTGCTGTGGGGCCTGTTCGGCGCCGCGCTCGCGCTGGCCGCGCTGGTGCTGGTGGTGATCGCCGTCTCCGGCGGCGCCACGAGCGCCACGGCAGAACTGGTGCCGGGCCTGCCGGCCAACACGGTCATCGTGTTCTTCCTGGGCCTGCTCGGGGTCGTCGCCATCGCGGCGATCATCGTGGGGGTCGTCCGTGCGCAGCAGGCCAACCGGCGGCGCGCCGAGGAGGCACGCGACCGGGCCAACGAACGGGCCCAGCTCCTCGCCGCCGCGATGGACCCCGAAGTGGCCATGAGGCTGCTCGGATACGACGGCCGGGAGAAGTAGAAAACACAGATTAGAACGAAGGAACCGCAGTCCTGAGTCCACCGGACGACGGACTTGCCGGAAGATCGCGAGTCGGCCTTGCCTCGGCGGCAGGGCCGATTCACGTTAATCCTCATGAAGCAGCGCCTGACAGTTGTTCTCTCACTGATCGTCCTGGTCCTCACCACAGGGCTGACGAGCGCCGGAGCCGGGGCCGAACCCCCGCCCAACCGCCAGTACACCGTCGACGGGGTGAGCACCCAGGAGCAGCGCACCGCCGTCGCGCGCACCGGCGCCGCCATCGACGAGGTGGCCGCCGACCGCATCGTGGTCACCGCCACGAGCCAGGAGGTCGCGGCGATCCGGGCCCTCGGCCACACGGTCCAGGCCGCGCCCAACCGGCTCACCCCGGTCGTGCCGCAGCCCCTGGACTTCCCGCCCGCCGACAGCGCCTACCACAACGTCGCCGAGCTCAACGCGGTCGTGAACACCGTCCTCGCCGACCATCCCACCCTGGCCAGGAAGGTCTCGATCGGCACGTCGTACCAGGGCCGGGAGATCTACGCCGTCAAGATCAGCGACAACGTCGCCACCGACGAGGCCGAGCCCGAGGTGCTCTTCACCCACGGCCAGCACGCCCGCGAGCACCTGACCGTCGAGATGGCCGTCTACCTGCTGAACCTGCTCACCGACTCCTACGGGAGCGACACGCGCATCACGAACATCGTGAACTCGCGCGAGATCTGGATCGTCCCGAACGTCAACCCCGACGGCAGCGAGTACGACATCGCCACCGGCTCCTACCGGAGCTGGCGCAAGAACCGCCAGCCCAACACCGGGTCGAGCGCGGTCGGCACCGACCTCAACCGCAACTGGGCCTACAACTGGGGCTGCTGCGGCGGCTCCTCCGGCACGACCTCCTCCGACACCTACCGGGGCCCGTCGGCCGAGTCGGCGCCCGAGGTGCGGGCCATCGCCGACTTCGTGCGAGGCCGCGTCGTCAGCGGGACGCAGCAGATCAAGGCGCACATCGACTGGCACTCCTACGGCGAGCTGATCCTGTGGCCCTACGGCTACACGACCGCCAACACCGCCGCCGGCCTGACCCAGGACGACCGCGACGCCCACGCCGTGCTCGGCCAGCAGATGGCCGCCACCAACAACTACACGCCCGAGCAGGCCAGCGACCTCTACATCACCGACGGGTCGATCGACGACTGGATGTGGGGCGCGTACAAGATCTTCTCCTACACGTTCGAGATGTACCCCGTGGCGTCCAACCCCGGCTTCTACCCGCCCGACGAGGCGATCGTGCCGCAGACCACCCGCAACCGCGAGGCCACGCTGCTGTTCCTGGAGAGCGCCGACTGCGTCTACAAGGTCATCGGCAAGCAGTCGCAGTACTGCGGCGGCGGCCCGCCGGCCACCACCGTCTACAGCGACGACTTCGAGACCGCCACCGGCTGGACGGCCAACCCGCTCGGCACCGACACCGCCACCCTCGGCCAGTTCACCCGCGCCAACCCCGACGCCACCACCTCCAGCGGCGCCAAGCAGCTCGGCACCACCGTCAGCGGCTCGTTCGACCTGGTCACCGGCCCCCTCGCGGGCGCCTCGGCGGGCGACTACGACCTCGACGGCGGCGTCACCTCGATCCGCTCCCCGCAGATCACCCTGCCCAGCACCGGCACCCTGACCTTGTCGTTCTCCTGGTACCTGGCCCACGGCAGCAACTCCTCCACCACCGACTACCTCCGTGTCTCGGTCAACGGAACCCAGGTCTTCCAGCAGCTCGGCGCGGCCAGCAACCGCAACGGCGCCTGGGCCGCGGCCTCGGTCAACCTGGCCGCCTTCGCCGGCCAGACCGTCCAGATCACGGTCTCCGCAGCCGACACCGGCACCGCCTCACTGGTCGAGGCCGCCGTTGATGATGTGAAGATCACCCAGCAGTAGTGACTCCTCCGATGCCTGAAAGCGCCGGTTTCCCGCAAAGCCGTCACGGCTCGGCGGAGGGTGACGTCGGCATGTGCGGTGTGACCGCACGCCGTACATCGGAACTCGGCTTGGCTGACACGGTTGTCCGCAGCGCGGTGCCCGCATCGGGCGCACGTACGGGACGTGCCGGCCGGGTTCACCGCGATCAGCTCTCGACCGGCGCTTTCAGCCTTGTAGGACAGGATCGTCAGGAACACCCCCCAGCCCGCGTCGAGAATGCTCCTGTTCAGTCCGGACTTGGCGGCCGCGCCGTTGGGAAGGAACCCGTCCGCGTCCGGTTCGGGCCTGGCACGGCGGGTCATGTTCGCGATCTGGAGTGCTTCGTGCACGATCACGTCGTCGTCTCGCACCAGCGTGTTCGCGGCCTTGTGCGCGTGGTCGAGTCGTTGACGGCCGACCTTCGCGTGCAGAGCCGCGATGCGCGCCACGGCCCGGCGGCGGCGCCGGGATCCCCGTTCCTTGCGGGCGAGCCCCCTCTGGGCCGCCGCGAGCCGATCGGCGCTCGCCGCGAGGTGGCGCGGGTTGGCGACATGATCGCCGTCGCTGGTCGTCAGCAGCCTGGCGACTCCCAGGTCGACGCCGACCACGGTCCCGGTCGTGGGCAACCGCGTGGCGGGGACGTCATCCCAGGACAGGACGACGAACCAGCGGTGGCCCCCCCGTTTGACACTGATCGTCTTCACCGTTCCGACCACGGGCCGGTGGCGATGCACGCGGATGTGGCCGACGCCCTGCAACCGCACATAGGCCGAGTCCGGATGTTCGGGCTGCGAGTACGCCCGGCACCGCCCACGCGCTCGATGATTCCGCGCGATCAGTACAGCACTACTCACCTGCCGTCACTTGGCGATCGGCGGCAACGGAGCCGTTCAAAAAGGTGACGGCCGTCTCGGGACAACATCATGGACTAGCTACCCTTACCGGTGTAAACGTGGCATGTGTGATTAACGACCGGTCGCGGGGCCCCGAACGGGAGCTCGCCGTCCTGCTCCGCACCGGGCCGTTCGAACGTGCGCTCCGGGCCGCCATCGCGGCCCGGGGTCTTTCCCTGGAGCGGCTGCACGCGCGGCTCGCCGAGCGGGGGGCCCATGTCAGCCTGGCCAGTCTGAGCAACTGGCAGCGTGGGCGGTCCCGGCCGGAGCGGTCGCGGTCGCTGGCGGCGGTGCGGGAGCTGGAGTCGATCCTCGGGCTGCCGGCCGACTCGCTCGTCACGCTGCTGGGGCCGCGGCGGCCCCGGGGGCGGTGGCTGGCGCACGATCCGGGGGCGATCCGGCAGCAGCTGCGCGACCTGGTCGACGCGCTGGACGACGACGAACTGCCGACTGTACTAGCAGTCGTCCGCGCCCTCAGGGCGTCAGACCGGAAATGATATACCGCCGGTTTTGACCGGAAATTTCCTGGAAGCTCGGGACAGGCGGGTGATTCCGCCCCATCTGACCTGGCGTTTCGTCATGCCCTCATTCGGGCGTTTCGTCTGCGTGCGCCACCCAGGAAAGGACCCCCGATGCACCGAATCCCCCGAGTCGCGGCGCTGCTCGCTGCCACCGCGCTCGCGGGCGCGTCGCTGGCCGTGCCTGCTCAGGCCCGCCCGGCCACCGTCATGGGGACGGCCAACCCCGACGCGATCCCCGGCAGTTACATCGTCGTGCTGAAGCAGACGACGGACGTCCGCGCGCAGTCCCGCGACCTCGCCGCCGAGAACGGCGGGGAGGTGACGAACGTCTACAACCGGGCCATCAAGGGCTTCTCCGTCGAGGCCACCGCCAAGGAGGCGCGCGCCTACGCCGCCGACCCCGACGTCGCCTACGTCGAGCAGGACGCCGTCGTGACGATCGACGCCGAGCAGGCCAACCCGCCGTCGTGGGGCCTGGACCGCATCGACCAGCGCGCCCTCCCGCTGAACTCCCGCTACACCTACAGCGGGACGGGGGCGGGGGTGACGGCGTACATCATCGACACCGGCATCCTCACCACCCACCAGGACTTCGGCGGGCGGGCGTCGTCCGGCCGGGACTTCGTGCAGAACGACGACGACGCGGCCGACTGCAACGGCCACGGCACCCACGTCGCCGGGACCGTCGGCGGCACCGCCTACGGCGTGGCGAAGGGCGTGAAGCTGGTCGGCGTGCGGGTGCTCGACTGCGCCGGGCGGGGCAGCAACTCAGGCGTCATCGCCGGCATCGACTGGGTGACCGCCAACGCGGCCAAGCCGGCCGTCGCGAACATGTCGCTCGGCGGCTCGGCCTCGACCGCCGTCGACACCGCTGTGAAGAACTCCATCAAGTCGGGCGTGACCTACGGCCTGGCGGCCGGCAACGAGAGCCGCGACGCCTGCTCGTCGTCGCCCTCGCGGGTGCCCGAGGGCATCACCGTCGGCGCGACCGCCAAGAACGACGCGCGGGCGTCGTACTCCAACTACGGCGACTGCCTCGACATCTTCGCGCCGGGCACCGACATCACCTCGGCCTGGTACAACTCCCCGACCGCCAAGAGCACCATCAGCGGCACCTCGATGGCGACCCCGCACGTCGTGGGGGCGGCCGCCCTGGTTCTCGCCGGTACGCCCGCCGCGACCCCCGCCCAGATCAGGGACACCCTGGTCCGCGAAGGCGTGACCGGCGCCGTGACGAACCCGGGCAGCGGTTCGCCCAACGTGCTGCTGAACACGGGGACCGGGACCGCGTCCCCGTCGCCCTCACCGTCGGCCACCCCGTCGGCCACCCCGTCGGCCACCCCGACCGTCAGCCCGAGCCCGAGCCCGAGCACGGTCCCGAGCCCTTCGGTCACGCCCCGTCCCTCGGCGTCCCCGACGGTCACCCCGACCGCCCCGGCGAGGAAGTGCGTGACCGCCACGAACAACGCCCACGTCTCCGCCGGGCGGGCCTACGTGGAGTTCTTCTTCCTCGTGTACGCCAAGGGCTCCAACGACTACCTCGGCGTCACCGGCAGCACGCAGCGCAGTCTCCAGGAGACCCGCTCCGGTTACTGGGACCTGGTCTCCCGCTGCGCGTGACCCCCTGATCGGAAAGGTCCGGCTCCGGCGTGGGGGCCGGACCTTTTCACGTCGTCACGGTGAGCGGCGGGAGCGGGGGCCGGCGCGCGGAGACGGCGCGGGGCGGGGACGGCGGTCGGGGCCGGTGTAGGCGGAGCCGTAACGGAAGAAAGCCTTTCAAATCCTGAATTCCAGGTCCGGGACGATCTCCGCCACATCCATCTGCGCCTTCTGGAGCCGCCCGGAGAAGTCCCAGTTCATCGCCTGCCAGCGGGTGAACTGGTCGAGCACCCACATGCCCGACTGGCGGCTGCCGTTGCCCGACTTGCCGTTGCCGCCGAACGGCAGGTGCGCCTCGGCGCCCGACGTGGAGTTGTTGACGCTGACCATCCCGGCCGACACCCCGGCGCGGAAGCGGAACGCGGCCTGCGGGTTCCGCGTGTAGATCGACGACGACAGCCCGTAGCCGGGCAGGTTGGCCAGGTCGATCGCCTCGTCGAGGGTTGAGAACGTCGTCACGCCCACGATCGGGCCGAACGTCTCCTCCAGGAACAGCCGGTCGGTGGGCTTCACGCCGTCGACAATCACCGGGTGGTAGTAGAGCCCCTCGTTCGGGTCGTCGCCGACGAAGTGGCCACACGGGTTCGACTCGGTAATCCGGCCGATCGGGCCGACGACCGTGTGGTGGTCGCCGATCCAGGTCAGGAACTCCTCGTAGCGGTCGGCGAACTTCCGGTCGAGCAGCGGACCCATCAGCACCTTCCGGGACGGGTCGCCGACATGGGCCGACTGCGCGGCGGCGGTGAACCGGGCCACGAAGTCGGTGTGGATGGACTCGTGGACGAGCACCGTGCCGAGCGAGGTGCAGCGCTGACCGGCGGTGCCGAACCCGGAGAACAGGGCGCCCTCGACGGCCAGCGTCAGGTCGGCGTCGGGCATGACCACCATCGGGTTCTTGCCGCCGAGCTCCAGGCACGCCGACTGGAGGTGCCGCCCGCACAGCTCGCCGATCCGCCGCCCGACCTCCGACGAGCCGGTGAACCCGACCTTGTGGACGACGCCCTCTTCGAGGGCCGCCTCCAGCCCCGCGTAGGTCTGCTCGCCGTCGGCGAAGACGATGTTGAACACGCCGTCGGGCAGCCCGGCGGCGGAGAAGATCCGGTGCAGCGCGGCGGCGGTCGCGGCGGCGTACTCGGCCGGTTTCCACACCACCGCGTTCCCGCACAGCAGCGCCGGCACCAGATACCACGACGGCACCGCCACCGGGAAGTTCCCCGCCGTGATCACCGCCGCGACCCCGACCGGGGTGCGGAAGGTGAACAGGTTCTTGTCGGGCATTTCCGACGGGACGGTCTGCCCGTAGAGCCGCCGCCCCTCGCCGAGGAAGAAGTCACACGTGTCGACGATCTCCCGCACCTCGCCGAGCGCCTCGGCGTAGGGCTTGCCGATCTCCTCGGTGACCAGCCGCGCCAGCGACTCGGCGTTGGCCTCCACGAGCCGCCCGATCGAGGCGATCACCCGGCCGCGCACCGGCGCCGGCACCTTCGCCCATTCTTTCTGCGCCCCCGCCGCGCTCCGGCACGCCGCCGCGAACGTCGCCGCGTCGGCCAGCGCCACCTCGGCGACGACCTGCGTGAGCCGGGCGGGGTTCATGGACACATAGGGCGTTCCGAACGCCTCGTCCTTACCCCCGATGACGGAAACGATCTGCCGGGCCATCGTGCGACCTCCTCGTCGTGCGCGTGCTGTTCACCCTATTCCGGGCGGCAGGATGGGCGTGTGTACGTCATCCCCGAGGTCGTCCCCGCCGGCGCCATGCGCGATCGGGCCCAGCCGGTGCTGCGGACCGGAGACCTGCTGCTGCGCCCCTTCCGCGAGTCGGGCGACGAGTCCGTCGTCGTGGCCGCCTTCGCCGACCCCGACATCCGCCTGTGGAACCTGGAGCACGAGGCCGACCACGCCAGGGCCGCCACGGTGATCGCCCGCTGGCGGGCCCGGTGGACGCTGGAGACCGGCGCGTCGTGGGTCGTCGAGAGGCAGGGCGTGGTCGCGGGCCGCGTCGCCCTCCGCTCCCTCAGCCTGGAACTCGGCCTGGCCGAGGCCGCCTACTGGACGCTGCCCGAGGGCCGCGGCAAGGGCGTCACGACGGCGGCGGTCGCGGAGATGACCCGCTGGGCCCTCGACGACCTGGGGCTCCACCGCATCGAACTCCGCCACAGCGTCGGCAACCCCGCGTCGTGCCGCGTCGCCGAACGCACCGGCTACCGCCAGGAGGGCCTCCTCCACAGCGCGACCCTGCACGCGGACGGCTGGCACGACATGCACCTCCACGCGAAGGTCGCCCACCGCCCGGTCCCTACTCGGCCAGTTTGAAGTCAGCGAACTCGAACCCGGGCGAGACGACGCAGCTGACCAGCACGCCCTCCTCGCCCGCCGGCCTGGCCGCCTGCCAGACACCCGGCGGGATCAGCACCTGCGGCCGCTGCCCGTTCCGGACGTCCGGTCCCAGCACGACGCTGTCCCCGGCCTCCGGCTGGTCACCGCCGCCGCCGAACGTGAGGACCAGCGGCCCGCCCCGGTGCCAGAACCAGAGCTCGGCGGAGGCGACGACGTGCCAGGCCGACTCCTCGCCCGGTTCGAGCAGGAAGTAGATGGCGGTGGCGCTGTGCCGGGGACCTTCGTAGCCCTCCGGCGAGAACATCACCGGCGACCGCCACGTCTCCGCGAACCAGCCCCCTTCGGGATGCGGCTCCAGCCCGAGCTCCTCGGCCAGCGGCGGCTTCTGCATCACGGCTCCTCTTTCCCGGGAATGCGGGGTGCCCGGTCCGAGGGTAGCGATCTTCCTGCCGAACGGGTCAGTCGGCGGCGGTCACGCCTTCTTGGTGGGCGATGGCGGCGGCCTGGGTGCGGGTGGTGGCGCCGAGTTTGGCCAGGATGTTGGAGACGTGGACGCTGGCCGTCTTCTGGCTGATGAAGAGGCGTTCGCCGATCTCGCGGTTGGATCTGCCGGCCGCGACCTGGGCGAGGACCTCGCGTTCGCGGCCGGTCAGGGCGTCGAGGACGCTCGCCGCCTCCGGTTCGGCGGATTCGTGGACGGTGAAGCGGGCGCGGCGGCCCAGCAGGTCGAGGGCCTGGCGCAGGGGCGCGGCGCCCAAATGGTCGGCGACGGCGACCGCCTTCTCCCACTCGGCGCGGGCCCGGTCGCGGTCGCCCCGCTCCAGGAGGGTCTCGGCGAGGCGACGGCGGATGCGGGCCTGCTCGTAGACGTAACCGCCCTCGAACGCGGCCAGGGCGCGCTCCCACACCTCGGGTGTCGCGGTGCCGTTCAGGCGGTGCCATTCGGCCTCGGCGCGGGCCAGCCAGCCCTGGCCCTCCGGGCCGAGACCCGTTCGGGCGCCCACGGGGCCGTGGGTGGCGGCGTAGCGGGCGCGTTCGGCGAACTCGGCGCCGCGGGCCCTGGCGGGGTCGCCGGGAGGCAGGTCGGCGAGGGCGGCCAGACCGGTGGCGGAGATGCGGATCAGGCCGGAGTCGTGGGGCTGCTGCACGGCCACGACCGCGTCGACGTGGCCGAGCGCCTCGTGCGGGTCGCCGCGCCACAGGGCGAGCTCGGCGGCCATGCCCCGGGCCATGTAGGTGACCAGGTCATCGGCGCCCCAGAAGGGCTCCAGCCAGCGCAGCCGCTCGGCCGCCACCGGGCGGCCCCGGCCGACCTCCACGAACAGGGCGAACGACGACAGCAGCGCCTCGGGCGGGGTGCCGACGCGCACGCCGAACATGGCGGCCCGCTTCTCGGCGGCGTCCCAGTCGCCGTCGGCGAAGGAGATCAGGTAGCGCAGGAACCGCAGGTCGGTGCCGAACGTGCTCCACATCAGGCCGTTCTCGCGGGCCACCTGGAGCCCTAGCTCCGTCGACTTGGCCGCCGCGTCGAGGTCGCCGCGCTCGTATTGCAGCCGGGCGAGGCTGAACTGCGCCCGCAGATGACCGGAAAGTGAACCGGAGGTCTTCGCCGCCGCCATCGACAGCAGCTCCTCGGCCCGGTCGAGGTCGCCGAGCGCCTCCTGCAGGAGGCCGAGGGAGACCAGCGCCACGGTCTCGGCGTCGGCCGAGCCGGTGCGGCGGGCCACCGCGAGGGCGCGGTCGGCGGCCTCGCGGGCGTCGTCGATGCGGTCGACGGCCCACAAAGTGCGGGCGTGGGTGGCCAGGGCGCGGGCCAGCATCGGCGTCTCGGGGCCCTGGTCGACGGCTTTGACGGCCGTCTCGGCGACCTCGGCCATGCCGGCGAAGTCGTCGCCGTCGGCCTGGTACCAGGCCAGGCGCTCGTTGGTCTCGGCCACCAGCTGGGGTTCGGTGACGATCTGGCGCAGCCGCCGCAGGTGGGCGATGGCGCGGTGGTTGTCGCCGCTGTCGGCCGCCGCCGCGGCGCTGTCGAGGATGAGCCGGATCCGGGTCGTGGCGGTGATCGCCTCGGCGTCGGGGACCTGCTCCCACACCTCCAGCGCCCGGTCGAAGTGGCGGTGGGCCTCGGCCGGGGCGCCCATGCCGACCGCCCGCCGGCCCGCCTCCAGCGAGGTGATCAGCGCGCCGCGCACGTCGTGGGCGGCCGAATAGTGGTGGGCCAGCTCGGCGGCCCGGCCGCCGGAGGCGGTCAGCAGCGCCGCGAACTCCATGTGGAGGCGGGTGCGCTCGCCCGGCAGGAGATCGTCGTAGACCGCCTCCTGGAGGAGGGCGTGGCGGAAGTCGTAGCCGATGTGCTGGTCGACGGTGAGCAGCCCGCGCGAGACGATCTCGCGCAGCGCCTCCTCCAGCGGGCCGTCGGCCAGCCCGGCCACCGCGCGCAGCACGTTGTGGTCGACCCGCCGCCCCGCCACGGCCGCCACCCGGAGCACCTGCTGGGCGGTGTCGGACAGCCCTTCGACCCGGGCCATCAGCAGGTCGGCGAGGGTCGCGGGCAGCCGGTCGCCGCTCGCGCCGGCCTGGAGCAGCTCCTCGGCGAAGAACGGATTCCCGCCGGCCCGCCCGACGACGCCGCCGATCAGCCCGGCGTTCCCGCCGCCCAGAGCGGTGAGGTGGGTGGCCATCGCGTCGTCGTCGAGCGGCGGCAGCTCCACCGGCACGACCAGCGGCAGCCGCTGCAACTCGGCCAGCACCGGCCGCAGCGGATGGCGGCGGTGCAGATCGTCGGTCCGGTAGGTGCCCACCAGGACGACGCGCTCCCGCTGCAGCATGCGCGTGAGGAAGACCAGCAGGTCACGGGTGGAGTGGTCGGCCCAGTGGAGGTCTTCGAACACCATCATCGTCGGCGCCCGGTCGGCCAGCTCGCCCAGCAGGCCCAAAGTCGCGCCGAACAGCCGCTGCTGCGCCAGCGCCCCGCTCAGCGCGTCGGACCCGCCCGTGTCGGCCCCCGGCAGCAGCCGCCGCAGGACCGGCCGCGACTCCAGGGCGGCGGCGGCGTCGGGACTGCGCAGCGCGTCGGCGAGCGGCAGATAGGGGAGCGCGTCGCCCAGTTCGGCGCACTGGCCCACCAGCACCGTGAAGCCGCGCTCGCGCGCGATCGCGGTCAGCTCGCGGACGATCCGCGTCTTGCCGATCCCCGCGTCGCCCCCGACGAGCGCCACCCCGGCCATCCGGCCGACCGCAGCGTCGAGCACCCGGGACAGCCGGTCGAGCTGGAGCGCCCGCCCCACGAGCCCGTTTTGTGTCTTTCGGCCCACCACGCTGCGAGTATGGCACGTCACCCCGACAGATCCCGGAGGCCTTGATCCACGGCGCGCTTTTTGTCGTCCGGCGGGGCTAGGGTGCGGCGCGTGACCGAAAGATGGAGTCGAGACCAGGTGCTGGCGCTCGCGCCCGACGCCGCCTCGCAGAAGGCGGCCGGCGGGGTGAGCGCGCCCAGGAAGTGGTCCGCCATGGGGGTGTCCGGAACGGCGCTGTGGGGCGAGTGCGCCGGATCCGGGTCCAAGCCCTACCAGGCGTGCGTCGATCTTTCCGAGCCCGCCTACCGCTGCAGCTGCCCCAGCAGGAAGTTCCCCTGCAAACACGCGCTGGGCCTGCTCCTGCTGTGGTCCGCCGACGGCGTGCCGCCCGCGGCCGAACCGGCCCCCTGGGTGGCCGAATGGTTCGCCCAGCGGACCGCCCGCGCCGAGAAGGCCACGGAGAAGGCGGCCGAGAAGGCCGCGAAAGCGCCTACAGCGAAGGACGCCGAGAAGGACGAGAGCCGGGTCAGGCAGCGTGAGGAGCGCGTCGCGGCGGGCCTGGCCGAGCTCGAACGCTGGCTGTCCGACCAGGTGGCGAGCGGCCTGGCCGACGCCCGCCAGACCGGCCTGGCCGAGTGGAGCGACCTGGCCAAGCGCCTCGTCGACGCCCAGGCGCCCGGCCTCGCCGGGACCTTCACCGGCCTCACCCGCGTCTTCCGCGACGAGAACTGGCCGGGCCGCCTGCTGGGTGAATACGCCATGGTCCACCTGCTGGCCGTGGCCCACCGCCGGGCCGCCGAGCTGCCCGGCGACCTGCGCGAGACGGTCCGCCAGCGGGTCGGCTACCAGGTCGCCAAGGAGACGGTGCTGGCCCTGCCGCCGATCCGCGACGAGTGGCAGGTCATCGCCCGGCGCGACGAGGAGCGCGACCGGCTGCTGTCGCGCCGGGTCTGGCTCCACGGCCGGGCGACCGGTCGGGTGGCGCTCGTGCTGTCGTTCGCCCCGCCGGGCCAGCCGCTCGACGCGTCGCTGGTTCTCGGCACCCGGATCGACGCCGACGTCTCCTACTACCCGGGCGCGGCCCCGCTCAGGGCGCTGATCGCCGACCGCTACGGCCCCGCCGTCCCGGCCAGGACGCCGGCCTCGGGGGTCGAGGTCGAGGGCGTGCCGCAGGTGATCGCCGACGTGCTGACCCGCGACCCGTGGACCGAGTCGTGGCCGCTGGTCATCACCGGGGCGCGGGTGGGCCGCGACGGCAAGGAGTGGTGCCTGCTGGGCGGCTCGGGCCAGGGGCTCCGGCTGCGCCCGTCGGCCGGCGACCCGTGGAGACTGATCGCCGTCTCGGGCGGCCGTCCGGTGACGGTGGCCGTGGAATGGACCCCTGACGGCCTGCGTCCCCTCACGACGTGGGACGAGAACGACGAGGTGGTGGTGCTGTGAGGCTCGATCGGCGCAACGGGTGGAACGAGCTCGTCTCCACCGCTCTCGTCGGGACCGAACGCCGGGGCGCCGACACCCCCTTCGACCTGCTGGAGCAGGCCGCCGCCCAGGTGGTCGCCCGGCGGGCCGGGGAGCGGCCGGGCGGCGGGAGCCCGCTCGACGAGGCGCCCGCCGACGGGACGCCCCCGGTGCCCGGTCCGGCCGCCGACCGGCTGGCCCGGCTGCTCGGCGGTGAGTTCCCCCGGGTGCTGCCCGAATGGCTGGAGCTGGCGGCCCGCAGGTCGCTCCGGGTCCCGGCCCGGCTGCTGCCGCAGCTGCTCGCCGCCGGGGCCCGCGACAGGTCCATCCGGGCCGACCTCGCCGTCGTCACCGGGGCGCGGGGCCGCTGGCTCGCCGGGCTCAACCACGAGTGGGGCTACCTGCTGCAGGAGAGCTCCGGGGCTCAGGAGAGCCTCGACCACGGGCCGTGGGAGTTCGGCACCCGCGGCGACCGCCAGACCTTCCTCGCCGCGCTGCGGGCCGCCTCGCCCGGCGACGCCAGAGACCTGCTGGAGGTCACCTGGGCCAAGGAGAACCCCGACGACCGGGCCGTGTTCATCGGCGTCCTGGCCCACGGGCTGACCATGGCCGACGAGCCCTTCCTGGAGAAGGCCCTCGACGACCGCCGCCGGGAGGTCCGGCAGGCCGCCGCCGACCTGCTCACCAAGCTGCCCGACTCCCGGCTCGGCAGGCGGATGGCCGAGCGGGCCGCCGGGCTGCTCACCCGGCGGGGCTCCCGGCTCGACGCGGTGGCCCCGGCGGCGTGCGACTCGGTCATGGAGCGCGACGGCGTCCGGTCCCGGCCGCCCGCGGGCACCGGGCCGCGAAGCTGGTGGCTGCAGCAGGTCATCGCGCACACGCCGCTGGGCTTCTGGCCCGGCCACCTGGGCGCCGACCCGGCCGAGCTGGTCCGGATGACCATCGGCGACTGGGCCAGGGAGATCCACATGGGCTGGATCCGGGCCGCCATCCTGCAGGACGACCCCGCTTGGGCCCGCGCCCTCTTCGACGTCGAACCGCTGACCGACCTGCTGGCAGTCCTGCCGCCCGACGAACGGTCGTGGCGGGCGGCCGAGATCGTCCGGGCCGGCAACGTCGACGGCCAGTTGATCATGATGCTCGGCGGGGTGCCCGGACCGTGGAGCGGCCCGCTGGCGGCGGCCGTGCTCCAGCGGGTCGCCGACATCGCCTCCAGCCAGCCGTGGAACGCGGGCGAGCTGGCCCGCCTGGCGGGCGAACGCCTAGACCCGGCCGGCCACTACGACCTCGACCAGCTGCCCGACATCGGCGAACTGCGGACCGCCGCCGCCCTGCTCCGCTTCCGTTCCGACATGATCAAGGAGTTCTCGTGACGACCCCCACCGTGCTGCGGCCCCACGCGGAAGACCAGTACGCCGACGAACTGGCCGTCCTGGCCAAGCACGACGACCGGCCCCGCCCGCCCGGCTGGCGCCTGTCGCCGTGGGCGGTGACCACGTACATCCTGGGCGACGCCGACCACCCCGGCGGCGTGATCACGCCGAAGTACATCGGGCCGCGCCGCATCGTCGAGGTCGCCGTCGCCACCCTGGCCACCGACCGGGCGCTGCTGCTGCTCGGCGTGCCCGGCACCGCCAAGACCTGGCTGTCGGAACACCTCGCCGCCGCCGTCTCCGGCGACTCGACCCTGCTGGTGCAGGGCACCGCCGGGACCGCCGAGGAGGCCGTCCGCTACGGCTGGAACTACGCCCGGCTGCTCGCCGAGGGCCCCTCGCGGGAGGCGCTGACGCCCAGCCCGGTGATGCGGGCCATGGCCGAGGGGCGGCTGGCCAGGGTCGAGGAGCTGACCCGCATGCCCTCCGACGTGCAAGACGCGCTGATCACCGTCCTGTCGGAGAAGACGCTGCCGATCCCCGAGCTCAACGAGGAGACCCAGGCGGCCAAGGGCTTCAACGTCATCGCCACCGCCAACGACCGCGACCGGGGCGTCAACGAGCTGTCGAGCGCGCTGCGCCGCCGCTTCAACACGGTGGTGCTGCCCGTCCCGGCCTCCGCCGAGGAGGAGGTGGAGATCGTCTCCCGCCGGGTCGCCCAGCTCGGCCGGTCGCTGGAGCTGCCGGAGACCCCGGCGGGCCTGGAGGAGATCCGCCGGGTGGTGACGGTCTTCCGCGAGCTGCGCTCGGGGGTGACCTCCGACGGCCGAACCAAGGTCAAGACGCCCAGCGGCACCCTCAGCACCGCCGAGGCCATCTCGGTACTGACCAGCGGGATCGCCCTGGCGGCCCACTTCGGCGACGGGGTGCTGCGGCCCTCCGACGTGGCGGCCGGGATCGTCGGGGCGGTCGTGCAGGACCCGGTGTCCGACCGGGTGATCTGGCAGGAGTACCTGGAGACGGTCGTCCGCGAACGGGAGGAGTGGCGTGACTTCTACCGCGCGTGCCGCGACGCCGGGTGACCCGGTGACCGTCACCCTGCTGGGCGTCCGCCACCACGGCCCCGGTTCCGCCCGCGCCGTGGCGGCCGAGCTCGCCCGCCTCAAGCCCGACATCGTCCTGATCGAGGGCCCGCCCGAGGCCGACGGCCTGGTCGCCCTGGCCGCCGACCCGGGCATGGAACCCCCGGTGGCGCTGCTGGCCCACGTCCCCGGCGACCCGACGAAGGCGGCGTTCTGGCCGTTCGCGACCTTCTCCCCGGAATGGCAGGCGCTGAGATACGCGGCCGAGGCCGGCGTCCCGGCCCGCTTCTGCGACCTCCCGGCGGCCCACTCGCTGGCGGAGAAGGAGCCCGAGCCGGGGGACGACGACCCCACCCCGGCCCAGGTCGTCCGGATCGACCCGATCGCCTCGCTCGCCGCGGCGGCCGGTTACGACGACCCCGAGCGCTGGTGGGAGGACGCCGTCGAACACCGGGGCGACACCCCCTTCGAGGTGATCGCCGAGGCCATGGCCGCCGTCCGGGAGGGCTACACCCCCGACGAGAGGGAGGCCCGGCGGGAGGCGTACATGCGCCGGACCGTCCGGGTCGCCGTCAAAGAGGGCTTCGGCAACATCGCTGTCGTGTGCGGGGCGTGGCACGTCCCGGCGCTGACCACCATCGGACCGGCCGCCGCCGACGACCGGATCCTCAAGGGCCTGCCCAAGGTCAAGGCCGAGATGACCTGGGTCCCGTGGACCCACGGCCGGCTCGCCCACTGGAGCGGCTACGGCGCGGGAGTCACCTCCCCGGGCTGGTACGCCCACCTGTTCGCCACCCCCGACCGCCCGGTCGAACGCTGGCTGACCGACGCGGCCGGAGTGCTCCGCGACGAGGGGATCCCCGTCTCGTCGGCCCACGTCATCGAGTCGGTCCGGCTCGCCCACAGCCTCGCGGTCGTCCGCGACCGGCCGCTGGCCGGGCTCGCCGAGGTCACCGAGGCCGCGCGGGCCGTCCTGTGCGAGGGCGACGAGCTGCCCGTCGAGCTCATCCAGCGGCGCATGGTCGTGGGGGAGCGGCTGGGCCACGTGCCCGACTCCACGCCCATGGTCCCGCTCCAGCGGCACCTCCGCGAGGAGCAGCGACGGCTGCGCCTCAAGCCCGAGGCGCTCGACCGCGAGCTCGAACTCGACCTGCGCAAGCCGCTCGACCTCGACCGCAGCCGCCTGCTCCACCGCCTCCGGCTCCTCGGCGTCCCGTGGGGCGAACCCCGGCACACCCGGGGGAAGGGCACGTTCAAGGAGGCCTGGGCGCTCCAGTGGCGGCCCGAGTTCGACATCTCGCTCATCGAGGCCGCGCCGCTCGGGGTGACCGTCCCGGCCGCCGCCGTCGCCCGGATCGCCGAGCTGGCCGCCAAGGAGGGGGCCGCGCTGGCCGACCTCACCGGTCTGGTCGAGCGGGCGCTGCTCGCCGACCTGCCGGGGTCGCTGCCGTCGGTGCTGGCCGCGATCGGCGACCGGGCGGCCGTCGACACCGACATCCGCCACCTCATGGCGGCGCTGCCCGCGCTGGTCCGCGCGCAGCGTTACGGCGACGTGCGGGGGACCCCGGCCGAAGGCCTGGCCGTGATCGCCACGTCGCTGCTGGCCCGGATCTGCGCCGGTCTGTCGGCCGCCGTCTCGGGGCTCGACGACGAGAACGCGCGCGGCATGGTCGTCCACGTCGACGCCGTGACCAGCGCGTCGGCGCTGCTCGACGAGGGGCGGGAGCGCTGGCTCGCCGCCCTGCGCGCCCTCGCCGACCGCGCCGGCCTGCCCGGGGTGGTCGAGGGCCGGATCGTCCGCATCCTCTTCGACGCCGACCGGCTCGGCGACGCCGACGCGCGCATGTCGCGGGCCGTGTCGATCGCCCATCCGCCCGCGCGGGCGGCGGCCTGGATCGAGGGGTTCCTGTCCGGCGGCGGGCTGCTGCTGGTCCACGACCCCCGGCTGCTGGCCATGGTCGACGACTGGCTCATGGGCCTGCGCGGCGACGCGTTCGTCGAGGTCCTGCCCCTGCTGCGGCGGACCTTCGGCTCCTTCGCGCCGCCGGAGCGCCGATCGATCGCGAGCCGGGTCCGGTCGGGCTCGGCCACCGAGAAGGACATCGACTACGACGACGACCGCGCCGCCCCGGCCGTGCGGACCGTCATGGGAATCCTGGGGAGCGGCTGATGGACACGCACGACGACGAGCGGGCCCGCCGCTGGCGGCTGGTCCTCGGCGGGGCGGCCGAACAGGCCCCCGGCGGCCTCGGCGGCCTGTCGGGGTCCGACGCCGGCATGGACGCCGCCCTGGCCGCCCTCTACGACCTCGACGGCGACGGCGGCGAGTCGTCGCCCCGCTCGGCCGGGCTGGGCGGGTCGGCGCCCAGGGTGTCCCGCTGGCTGGGCGACATCCGGACCTATTTCCCCTCGACGGTCGTCCAGGTCATGCAGAAGGACGCCATCGACCGCCTCGACCTCAGCCGTCTCCTCCTGGAGCCGGAGATGCTCGAGGCGGTGGAGCCCGACGTCCACCTCGTCGGCACCCTCCTGTCGCTCAACCGGGTGATGCCCGAGAAGGCCAGGGAGTCGGCCCGGGTGGTGGTGCGGAAGGTCGTCCACGAGCTGGAACGCAAGCTCCAGCACCGCACCCGCGCGGCGGTGACCGGCGCGCTCAACCGGGCGGCCCGGACCAACCGCCCCCGGCGTCCGGCCGACATCGACTGGAACCGGACCATCCGCGCCAACCTGAAGAACTACCTCCCCGACCGCAACACGGTCGTGCCGTCGCGGCTGGTCGGCTACGCCCGCAAGCAGCAGTCGGTCCAGCGCGAGGTCGTGCTGTGCATCGACCAGAGCGGCTCGATGGCGGCGTCGGTGGTCTACTCGAGCGTGTTCGGCGCGGTGCTGGCCTCGATGCGCTCGCTGAAGACGTCCTTGGTCGTCTTCGACACGGCCGTGGTCGACCTGACCGACCAGCTCCACGACCCGGTCGAGCTCCTCTTCGGCACCCAGCTCGGCGGCGGCACCGACATCAACCGCGCCATCGCCTACTCCCAGGGCCTCATCACCCGCCCGGCCAACTCGATCTTCATCCTGATCAGCGACCTCTACGAGGGCGGCGTCCGCGCCGAGATGCTCAGGCGGGTCGCCGCGATGACGGCCGCCGGGGTCCAGGTGATCGTCCTGCTGGCCCTGTCCGACGAGGGCGCGCCCTTCTACGACCACGACAACGCCGCGGCCCTGGCCGCCATGGGCGTCCCCGCCTTCGCCTGCACGCCCGACGCCTTCCCCGACCTGATGGCCGCCGCCATCGAACGCCGCGACATCACGGCCTGGGCCGAACGCAACGCTTGACGATTCGGCCGAAGGTCTCATGTCCTCTGGGGCCAGGGCCCGATGCCCGGTACGCTTCCCATCCGTAATGTCCGAATCATGGTTTCTCTCATGACATCCACGTCACCGCCACCGGCCGTCTTCTCGGCCCGTTACCGGGCCCTGAGCACCGGCATCACCGCGCTCATCGTGCTGGTCGCGTTCGAGTACCTGGCGGTCGCGACCGCCATGCCCGAGATCGGCGAGGAGCTGCGCGGCTGGGGCCTCTACAGCCTCGCCTTCAGCGGCCCCGTCGCCGCCGCGCTCGTCGGCACGGTCGCCGGCGGCCGCTGGGGTGACGTCTCCGGCCCCGACAAGCCGCTCTGGACGGGCCTGGCCGCGTTCGTCGCCGGTCTGGTCGTCGCCGGTCTGGCCCCCACGATGGAGATCTTCATCGCCGGCCGCCTGATCCAGGGGCTGGGCGGCGGGATGTTCAACGTCGCCATCTACGTGCTGGTCGCGCGGGTCTACCCGGGCGCCATGCACCCGAAGGTCTTCTCGCTGCTGGCCGCCGCCTGGGTGCTGCCCTCGGTGGTCGGCCCGGCCATCACCGGCACGGTCACCGAGGCGTGGACCTGGCGGGCCGTCTTCCTGGGCGTCGCGGTGCTCGCGATCCCGGCCGCGGTGATCTTCTGGCGGGGGCTGGCCTCCCGGGAGCCCCACCAGCACGAAGAGGAGAAGACGGACACCGGACCGTTCGCCGCGCGGCTCGCCTGGGGCGGGGCCGCGGCGGTGGGCGCGGCGGTGCTCCAATACGGCTCCGACGACCGGAACTACCCGCTGATGGCGGCCGGCCTGATCGTGCTGATGGTCGCGCTGCCGATGCTGGTCCCGGCCGGGACGCTGCGGGCGGCCCGGGGGCTGCCGACCGTCGTCGCGCTGCGCGGGCTGAGCATGGGCGCGTTCTTCGCCGCCGAGGTGCTGGTGCCGCTCATGCTCGTCAAGGAGCGCGGCCTGTCGCTGACCGAGGCGGGCATCGCGCTGACCGGCGGGGCGCTGGCCTGGTCGGCCGGGTCGTGGCTGCAGGGCAAGTACCCGGGCGGCCGGCTGCTGCGGCTGTGGGGCGGCCACCTGCTGGTCGCCGCCGGGATCTCGGTGACCGCGCTCGCCTTCCTGCCCGCCGTCCCGATCTGGGTGGCGTTCATCGGCTGGGTGGTCTGCGGGCTCGGCATCGGGATGATCTACCCGACGCTGTCCGTGCTGGTCCTGGAGCTGTCCCGGCCCGGTGAGGAGGGCAAGAACAGCGCCTCGCTCAGTGTCGGCGAGTCGGGGATGACCGTGGTCGCGGTGGCCGTCACGGGGGCCGTGCTGACCGCGACGGGAGCCTATGCCGTCTGCTTCGCCCTGCTCGTGGTGATGGCGCTGGCGGGGGCGCTGCTGTCCCGGCGTGTCACCATGGAACTCTGAGAACTAGGGGGACCATCTGTGCCGCGTGTCCGTGAGGTCGATGTCTTCAGGCTGGTCCTGCCCTATGGCAGGCGGCCGGAGAGCATCCTGGTCAAGCTCACCGACCACGGCGGGATGGCGGGGTGGGGCGAGGTCGTCCACCCCGATCCCAAGGTCTGGAGCACGCTGGAGGAGAGCCTCGCGCAGATCCTCATCGGGGTCGACTGGGAGACCCCCCACGACCTGCCCGAGCTGGGGTCCGCGGCCGACATGGCCTGCTGGGACCTGGCGACAAGGATGACGGGCGTGCCGCTCGCCCACGCGCTGGGCGGCACCCGCACCTCCCTCATGGCGACCGTCCGGCTGCCGGCCGTCCGGTCGCTGCAGTCGGCCGTCGACGGGGTCAACCGCTTCGTCGGGGCCGGATACGCCCACGTCACCGTCGAGATCCACCCGGGGTGGGACGTCGAGCCGCTCCGCGCGATCCGGGCCGCCTACCCGGCGCTGGCGATCACGGTAGACGCGCGGCGGGCGTACACGGAGATCGGCCAGCTGGAGTCCCTGGCCGGATATGACCTGTCGGGCATCGAGCGGCCCTGCGACGACCTCGACCTGAGCGCCGAGCTCCAGTCGCGGCTGACCATCCCGGTCGTCGTCGAGGCGCGGTCGCTGGCCGAGCTCGACGAGGCGATCGCGGCGCGGGCCGGCCGCGCGCTCATGCTCCGCCCCTCGCTGTTCGGCTCGCTCGCCAGGGTGAAGACCGCCCACGACCGCGCCCGCCGCGCCGGCTGGGACATCACCTGCGCCGACGGCCGCGGCACCGGCCTGGCCCGCGCCGCCACCGTCGCCGTCGCGGCGCTCCCGGGCTGCACCCTCCCGAGCGACGTGACCGAACCGCCCAGGAACGCCCAGATCGTCGACCCGCCGGTCGGCGCGTCGGGAGGAGTGGTCGCGATCCCGCTGACCCAGCCGGGGCTGGGCCACACGGTCGACGAGGAGCGGGTCAGGCGGATGGCCCGCGACAGCTTCGCCCTGCGCTAGAGGCTTCCCTTCCCGCACTCCGCGCGTTGAGGCCGCTCCGTCACGCCTCCGCGTGATGAAGGCTTTCTCCGTTACGGCTCCGCCTGCCGCGACCCCGGCCCCCGCGCCCGGTCCTCACCGCATCCGGCGTCGACCCCCGCTTCCGCCAGGGGCGCGTCACGGCTCGACGGCGGCGCAGCCTTCGGTGATCTTGGGAGGCTTGGCCGGGCCGTGCCCTCCGGTGCCGCCGGAGATCGCCTTGGCGGCGGCGGCGCGGATCATCTCCCAGTCGGGCGCGGCGGTGCTGATCATCGGCGGGACGAACTGGACGCTCGTCACGCCCGCCCGCTTGACCTTGGCCGCGAGCGGCACCAGGTGCTCCAGCATCGGGACGGGGATGTCGGTCTCCAGCAGCCCCTCGGTCGCCGTGGCGATCTCGGTGAAGCGGGTCAGCACCGTGGCGGGCTCGGCCTGGTCGAGCAGGGCCGCGAACACGCACTTCTGCCGCTTCATCCGCGCGTAGTCGTCGGAGAAGGTGCGGGAGCGGGCGAACCAGAGGGCCTGCTCGCCGGTCAGCCGCCGGGTCCCGGCCGGGATGAGGCCCTCGTGGTGGCGGCCGTAGACGACGTTCTGGCCGACGGTCAGCTCCAGCCCGCCGATCGCGTCGATGATCTTGGCGAAGCCGCCGATGTTGACCAGCGTGTACCAGTCGATCCGCATCCCCAGGATCTCGCCGACGGTCTCCTTCAGCGTCTGCGCCCCCATGCCGGTGCGTCCCCCGAACACCTCCGGGTGCTGGTCGGCGTACTCCCAGACCGAGAACAGCAGGTCCTCGCGCGCCCCGCCGGGCCCGGACGGCAGCCGGAAGCCGAACGGGAAGTGGTTGTACATCGGGCTCCCCTCGGGGAACCGGACGCCTTCGAGGTTGCGCGGCAGCCCGAACATCACCGTGTGGCCGGTCCGCACGTCGACGCTGGCCACGTTGATGCTGTCGGTCCGCACCCCCACCCGGTTCCCGGCCAGGTCGCCGCCGAGCAGCAGGATGTTGACCCGCTCGCGCCCGCCGAACGGCTCACCCGCCGGCACCTCGCCCGAGCTCGTGAACAGGCCGTCGATCGTCCGCTGCGACACGGCCGCGTAGTGGGCGGCCAGCCCGAACGGCAGCGCCGACACGACCGCCAGCACGCCGGTCAGCACCCCCGAGACCAGCTGTCCCGGCACCGAGAGGCGGCCCGGCCGCAGCACCACGTAGGAGTGGACGACCAGCACGAACCAGGCCACGCCGAGCGTGCCCGACATCACCGCCACCAGCCCGAGCCGCCCGATCAGCCGCCCGGCCAGGTCGGCCCCCGACATCAGGGCCACCGTGATGACCACCGCCACGCCCGACAGATAGATCGCCAGCACCGACGCGCCGGTCCGCCGCCATCCCGCCCGCAGATGCGCCACCCCCGGGAACAGCACCGACAACGCGACCCATCCGATCACCTGACCTGGTTTCCGCACGCCCATCCCCGAAGAGCTCGATTTAGTGGTCACGGACCGTGTCGCCACGATTACATTGAACCGTCCGAGGGGGCCGAACGCCTTTACCTTCCAGACACCGGCGAGTTCGCAGCCGATTCACCCCGTTCGCGTACCCTGTCGGCTATGTCGGAGGACATCCTTGGCGCGGACTATGACGTCATCACGATCCCCCTGCCGCCCGACGACGAGGGCGAGGTCGTCGCCGCTCTGGTCCGCCGGGTCGTGCCGGGCTCCCGCCGGGCGGTCCTCTACCTCCACGGCTTCACCGACTACTTCTTCCAGGCCCATCTGGCCGACCACTACGTCGGCCAGGGCGTCTCGTTCTACGCGCTCGACCTGCGCAAATACGGGCGGTCGCTGCTGCCGTACCAGACGCGGGGGTTCGTCCGGAGCGTCACCGAGTACTTCCCGGAGATCGACGAGGCCGTGCGGATCATCCGGGCCGATCACGACGAGGTCGTGATCAACGGCCACTCGACCGGCGGACTGGTCGCCGCCCTGTGGGCCGACCGGGTGCGCGGCCGGGGGCTCGTGCAGGCGCTCGTGCTGAACAGCCCGTTCCTCGACCTGAACGTCCCGGTGCTGGTCAGGGGGGTCGCCGACGCGCTGAAGGGGGTGTTCGCGCGGCTGCCCGCCAGGGCGGTGATCCCGCTGGGCGTCTCCACCGTTTACGGCGACAGCATCCACCGCTCCCGCGAGGGCGAGTGGGACTTCGACCTGGAGTGGAAGCCTCTCGGCGGGTTCCCGGTGCACGCCGCCTGGCTGGCCGCGATCCGCCGCGCCCACCACCGGCTGCAGGGCGGGCTCAGGGTCGACGTGCCGGTGCTGGTGCTCTGCTCCGGCCAGAGCCTGCGGGTGAAGGACTTCGCGCCGGAGGTCCGCAGCACCGACACCGTGCTCGACGTCGAGCACATCGCCCGCTACGCCACCCGGATCGGCCACCGCGTGACGGTGGTGCGGGTCGCGGGCGGCGTCCACGACCTGGTTTTGTCGGCCGAGCCGGTGCGCAAGCAGGTGTTCGACGAGATGGACCGCTGGCTGGCCTACGCGCTGCCGGAGGTCCTACCAGGGGAAGCCGAATAGGCCGTAGTAGGCGGCGGTGATCAGCATCAGCGCGGTGCCGCCCAGCACGCCGGTGATCGCGACCTGCTGCCCGCCGGTCGTCTGCCAGCCGTCGCGGAACCCGACCAGCACCGCGCCGGTGGCCCCCACGAGCTGCGCCAGGATGACCACGGCCAGCACCCGCACCACCAGCCATCCGGCCTGGACGGCGGGCCACGCGCCGGCCTGGTTCACCGAGAACAGCACGATCAGCATGATGAACGCCAGCACCGAGGCCAGCAGGGCCAGGCCGGTCCAGATCAGGTGCCGCAGCCGTCGCCGGATCGGCGGCCAGACGCGGGCGTTGGTCTGGTGCTGGAGATCCCGGCCGCGCAGCCGGACGAAGATCTCGGTCACCGGGGCCGCGACGTAGCCGAACGCCGCCAGCGACAGGGTCAGGCCGAGGAAGGTGCTGCCGCCGTACCAGGGCGCGGCGGGCACGTCGCTGGCCTCGAACCGCTGCACCGGTTTCGCCCCGGCCATCTTGACCGGCGACTGGGCGGGCAGGCCGGTGATCCAGTTGGCCAGCGTCGGCAGGTAGTCGGGCACGAACGGCCCGCCGTGCCGGCGCATCGCGTGGTCGGCCCCGGCGAAGAACCGGATCGTGTAGTTGGGCGCGGGCTTGGCGTCGATCAGCGTCTGGGTGCTCTCCACGAACGGGATCGACGGGTCGCCCGTGCCGTAGAGCGCGAGGGTGGGCTGGCGCATGCCGTGGAGGGCGGGCGCGCTGTCGTACCGGAGGAAGTTGAAACCGACGCCGCCCATGGCCCGGGTCAGCAGGTCGCGGACGCCGGTGGGGGCGTGGAGCCGGAGCAGCTGCTCGTTGAGCGCCCAGGCGACCTGGCGCATCGGCGAGACGTTGGGGGAGGAGACCAGCACCGTGTAGGTGATGTCGGGCGTCGCGGACGCCGCGATCGGGACCACCCAGCCGCCCTCGCTGACTCCCCACAGGCCGGTGCGCGCCGGGTCGACGCCGGGCCGCTGGCGCAGCAGCTTGATCATGGTGACCGCGTCGTCGGCCAGCAGCGTGAAGTCGCGGCTGCGGAAGGAGTAGCCGTTGACGCGCTTGTCGTAGGCGAGCGTCACGATGCCGTGGCGGGCCAGCCACTCGGCCTGCGTGGTGAACTCGCCCCGGTCGCCGGACCCCGACCCCTGCACGAACACCATCGCCGGGAACGGGCCTGGCCCCTGGGGGCTGCGGATCGTGGTGACCAGCTCGTCGCCCCGGACCGGCACGGTGAGCGTCTGGGTGGTGATCGGATAGAGGGTCGCGGGGGGCCGCGTCTCGCTCGACGGCTGGGCCGGAAGATCGCGGAACGCGGCCGGCGGTTCGAGCGGCGGCGGGTCGAACGTCGGCGGCGGCAGCAGATAGCCGATCACCGCCAGCAGTGCGACGAGGACACCGGCGAGAACCGTCAGCGTGCCCCGCCCCATGCTCATCAGGCCGCTCCCCGATGGATCATCCATAGTCCGAGTCGTGCCCTCTTCCTTACGATGCCCCCTGGTCGCCAGGTTAAGTCATTACGTGATGACCATGTCTCAGGGGAGGCCCCATTTGTCGGTGGGACCTGTTAGCTTCGTGCGCCATGCGGCTGCTGCACACGTCTGACTGGCACCTGGGCCGGTCGTTCCACCGCGAAAGCCTCCTTTCGGCCCAGGCGGCGTTCGCCGACCATCTGGTCGAGACGGTCAGGGCGGAGCGGGTCGACGCCGTGCTCGTGGCCGGTGACGTCTACGACAGGGCCCTGCCGCCGGTCGACGCCGTCGCCCTGTTCGACGACACCCTACGGCGGTTACGGGGCCTCGGGGCGCACACCGTGATCATCAGCGGCAACCACGACTCCCCGGTCCGCCTCGGCTTCGGCGCCGGCCTGATGGACCGCATCCACCTCCGCACCGACCCCCACCAGGCCTGGGTCCCCGTCGTCGTGAACGACGTCGCCTTCTATGGGATTCCCTACCTGGAGCCCGAGCTCGTCCGCACCCCGTGGGGCCTCCCGGAGCGCACCCACACGGCCGCCATGACCCACGTCATGGATCGCGTACGGTCCGACGCCGCCCCAGCGAAGGTGGTGCTGGCCCACGCGTTCGTCACCGGGGGCGCGGCCAGCGACAGCGAGCGCGACATCAGGGTCGGCGGGGTCGCCCACGTGCCGCTGCGCGTCTTCGACGGGGTCTCCTACACCGCCCTCGGCCACCTCCACGGCCGCCAGACGATGAGCGAGACGGTCCGCTACTCGGGCTCCCCGATCGCCTACTCCTTCTCCGAGGCCGATCACCTCAAGGGGTCGTGGCTGGTCGAGCTGGGCGGCGCGGTGGAGTTCGTGCCCGCGCCGGTGCCCCGCCCGCTCACCCGCCTGCGGGGCCGCCTCGACGACCTGCTCGCCCTGCCGCCCCTCGGCGACTGGATCCAGGCGACCCTGACCGACCCCGTCCGGCCGAAGGCCGCCATGGAGCGGCTGCGGGCCCGGTTCCCCCACACCGTCGACCTCCACTTCGCCCCCGACGAGGCGGCCGAGGCCGCGCCCGCGCGCCCCCGGCTGGCCGGGCGGCCCGAGATCGACGTGGCGCTCGACTTCGTCCGGGAGGTCCGCGGCGAGCCCGCCGACCCCGACGAGCGGCGCCTCCTCGAAGAGGCCGCCATGGCCTGCCGCATCAGGGAGACGATGGCCTGATGCGCCTCCACCGGCTGACGATCTCGGCCTTCGGCTCCTTCCCCGGCACGGAGGAGGTCGACTTCGACCGGCTCGGCGAGGCCGGGCTGTTCCTCATCCACGGGCCGACCGGCGCGGGCAAGACGACCATCCTCGACGCCGTCTGCTGCGCCCTGTTCGGCGTCGTGCCCGGCCAGCGCAACGACGCGCGGTCCCTGCGCTGCGACCACGCGCCGCCGGGCGTCGGCCCGCAGGTCGTGGTGGAGACGACCATCCGGGGGCGGCTGCTGCGGGTCACCCGCTCGCCCGCGTGGTCCCGGCCGAAGCTCCGGGGCGAGGGCACCCGCCAGGAACAGGCGAAGGTGATCGTCCAGGAGTTCAAGGGCGGCGACTGGGCGTCGGTGACGACCCGCCTCGACGAGGCCGGCGACTTCATCGGCGGGCTGCTCGGCATGAACGCCGACCAGTTCGGCCAGGTGGTGATGCTGCCGCAGGGCGACTTCGCGAAGTTCCTGAAGGCCCACGGCGACGACCGCCGCAAGCTGCTGGAGCGCCTGTTCACCGTGCGGGTCTTCACCGACATGGAGAAATGGCTGGCCGACCAGCGCCGCGAGACCGGCCGGGTCGCCGAGCAGACGGCCGAGGAGGTCCGCGCCCGCGCCGACCGCATGCGCGGCGCGGCAGGACCGGACCTGCTGTCCCAGGTGGCCGACTCCGACGACCCCGTCGAGTGGTCGTCGGCCCTGCTCGCCGCCGCCTCGGCCGCCGTCGCCTCGGCCGAGGCGGCCGTCTCCGACGAGGCCCTGCGCATCGCCCGCGACCAGCTGACCGAGGCCCGCGACCTGGCCGACCGGCAGCGCCGCCACACCGCCGCCCGAGTCCGCCGCGACGAGCTGGAGGCCCGCGCCGAGGAACGCGCCGACCTGGAGGTGATCCTCGCCGAGGCGGCCTCGGCCGCCCGCGTGGTCCCCCTGCTCGACCAGCTCTCCGCGCGCGACCGGACCGCCGCCACCGCGTCGGCCGCCTTCGACGCGGGCACGGCGGGCCTGACCGAGACCGACCACCGCCGGGCCGAACGGGCCCGCCACGACGAACTGATCCGCCTGGAGGAGGCGCTCGGCGACGAGGCCCGCCTCCAGGGCGTGATCCGCGAACAGGACCATCTGAACGACGAGATCGTCACCCTGGAGAAGCGCCTCCAGAGCATGGCCGACCGTTTGGAGGCCGCCACCGCCGAACTCTCGGAGGCCGAGGAGCAGCGCGCCGCCGCCACCGTCGCCGAAGCCGCCCTCCCCGGAGCCGAGGCCTTCCGCGACCGCGCGGCGGGCCTGCTGGAGGCGGTCCGCCACCGCGACGCCACCCGGGCCGCATTGGCCGAGGCGACGGCGGTCCGGGCGGCGGCCGGTCATCCGGGCCTGGCGGGGTCCGAGCTCACCGCCCTCGAACGCCACCGGCGCGACGAACTCGCCCGCCTCGACGCGCTCGACTCCGAAGAGGCCCGCCTGTCCGCCCTGCGGGCCGGCCGTGAGGCCGCCGAGACCGAGGCCGCCCGCCTGGCCGGGGTCGAGGCCGAGCTGGCCGACCGCCTGACCACCCTGCCCGGCCTCCTGGCCGAGGCCGCCGCCCGCCTGGCCACCTGCCGCGAACAGGCGGCGGCCCTCCCGGCGGCCCGATCCCGCCTGCTGGCGGCGGAGGAACGCCTGAGCGCGGTGATCCGCCGCGACGAACTCGCCGCCGACCTGGCCACGGCCGAAGACGCCCGCCGTGCGGCGGTCGACGCCGCCCAGGCCGCCGTCGACCGCCTCCACGAGATCCGCCAGGCCAGAATCGACGGCATGGCCGCCGAACTGGCCCTGCGCCTGTCCGAGGGCGACCCGTGCGCGGTCTGCGGCTCTCCCGACCACCCGGCCCCGGCCGAGCCCCGGTCCGAGATGGCCACCGCCGACGACGAGGAGGCGGCCCAGTCCGAGGCCGACGCCACCCAGGCGGCACGGGAAGACGCCGAGGCGGCCGTCGTCCACCTGGGCAACCAGCACGAACGCGCCGCCGACGCCTCCGACGGCCTCTCCCCGGCCGAGGCCGAACAGGCCCGCGAGGAGGCGGAGGCCGACCTGACCGCCTTGGAGTCGGCCGCCGCCCGTGAGCCCGGCCACCGCGAGGAGGTCACCCGCCTGGAAGCGGCCTTGGCCGAGGTCCGCGAACGGGCCGCCGACACCGCCCTCGCGCTCCGCGACCTCCAGACGAGGGAGGAAAACTCTCGCGCCGAGGAAGACCGCCTCACGGTCCGCCTGTCCGCCGCCCTGGACCCGGGCGAGACGGTCGCCTCCCGCCGCACCCGCCTCACCGAGGAGGCCACCGCGATCAGCGCGGCCCTGACAGCGGCCGTCGAGACCACCGCCCTGTCCGACCGCCTGGCCGAAGCCATCCGCCAAGTTACGAGAGCGACAAGAGGCACCCCTCTGGCGCAAGGACCTCAATCCTCTGAGGCCATGCGAGAGGTCACGGATGCGACGCCCAGCACCGGCGGAGCGCCTTCCGCCGGCCATGTCTCCGGCGCGACGACCGTCGGCCCTGCGGATGTGGGCTCCTCGGGCGGGGGCGACGATCAGGCGCATTTGGGTTCTCTGCGCGATGGTCCTGCCGAGACCGGTCTTGCGGGCGACTCCCTGACCGAGACCGGCGTGCGTTCCTTGAGCGCGGGTTCAACGAGGGTTGGGGCAGCCGCTGACCTCAAGGTGAGTGCTCTCATCGATGACCCGGCGGGCTGGGATCCTGCGGTCCGGCCTGACGTCCCCGCGGCGGAGGGTCTCCTGGCCGAGGCCGAGCGAGTGGTCGAGGAACTGGCCGCGACCGTCGGTCGCCGGTTCGCCGCGCAGCAGACCGCTGAGCGCCTGATCGAGGAAGTCAGGAACCTCCGGTCCCAGGAGACCGGCGACACCAACCTGCTCATGGAGACCAGGGCCGCCCGAGGACGGTTCGCTCATGAGGAGCACGAGCTCAGGGGCCGTCTCGACCGGCTGCGCGGCGACGACGCCTCCCTCCACGACCGGGTCACCCGGCTGCGGGCCGAGACCGAGGCCTACCGGCACGCCGCCGAGGTCTCCGAAGCCCTCGCCGAGGCGAAGAGGGAACTGGCCGCCGCCAGGGACACCGCGCTGGCCGCCGCCGTCGACGCCGGTTTCACCGGGCTCGACGACGTGGCCGCCGCCCGGCGGACCCCGGCCGAGATCGACGAGATGGGCCGCCGCCTGCGCGAACTGGGCGACGAGCTGGCCGCCGTGGTCCGCACCCTCGCCGACCCCGAGCTGATGGCCGCCGCCGCGCGGCCGGCACCGGATCTCCCCGCCCTCCAGCAGGCCCACGACGAGGCCGACGCCGCCCGATCGGCCCAGGTCTCCACCCGTGACCGTGCCGTCGCCCGGCTGGCCCAGCTCCGGTCCCTGGCCGACGAGCTCACCCGGGCCCAGGAACGCCGCGCCCCCGCCGACCGCCGCCACCGGCTGGCCCGCCGCATGGCCGAACTCGCCAACGGGACCTCCTCGGACAACCAGTGGGACATGCCCCTGTCCTCCTATGTCCTCGGCGAACGCCTCCGCCAGGTCGCCGACGCCGCCAACGAACGCCTCACCCACATGTCGGGCGGCCGCTACCTGCTCCAATACGACGTCAGGAAGACAGCCGGCCACCGCAGCCGATCGGGCGGCGGCCTGGGGCTGCGCGTCCTCGACGCCTGGACCGGCATCGACCGCGACCCGGCCACCCTGTCGGGCGGCGAGAGCTTCATCACCTCCCTGGCGCTGGCCCTCGGGCTGGCCGACGTGGTCGCGGCGGAGGCGGGCGGCGCCGAGATCGGCACCCTCTTCGTCGACGAGGGCTTCGGCACCCTCGACGAGGACACCCTCGACGACGTCCTCGACATTCTCGACTCGCTGCGCGAGGGCGGCCGGGCGGTCGGCGTCGTCAGCCACGTGGCGGAACTCCGGGTCCGCATCCCGGCCCAGCTCCGCGTCCACAAGGGCCGGGCCGGCTCCACGTTGCGGTGACTCCGCACCTTCGACGACATCCTTGACTCGCTGCGCGAGGAGGGCGGTTGGCGTGGTCAGCCACTTGGTAGAGCTCCGGCTCCGCGTCGCGGCTCAGCTCCGCGTCCGCGAGGGCCGGGCCGCCGTGCCCTCGCGCATGGCCTCGGCGGAACCGCTGACATGAGGCGGAAAACAACTCCGTGAGAGGCCCTTGCTCCAGCGTGTCGTACACGCGTCAGGAGAGGAGCTTGTGGGCGGCGTGTTCGATTTCCTGTTCGCTCAGCAGGACCTGCTCCGCCGCTGCGCCCAAGGGCACGAAGCTGTCCTGGGAGGTCACCCGGGCGATCCGGCCCGTGAAGCCGTTGTCGATCAGTGCGGTCACGATCGCCTCCGACACGCCGCCCGTCCGGCGGGTCTCGTCGGCGATGAGGACGTTGCCGGTCAGTTCGGCCGATCTCATCAGGTCGTCGATCGGCAGGGGGGAGAGCCAGCGCAGGTCGAGGACCCGGCACTTCTTCTCCTCCTGGGTGAGCCGGACCGCCGCGCGCAGGCTCATCCGCAGGCCGTTGCCGAAGGTCACGATCGTCAGGTCGGTGCCGTCGCCGTAGGAGCGTGCCCGGCCGACGGGCACGTGCGTCTCCGCCCACCGCGAGGGCGGCGCGTAGGCCGCCAGCCAGCCGTTGTCGCCCTCGTCGAACAGGTCGCGCGTGTGGTAGAGCGCGATGGGCTCCAGGAAGACGCACACCGTCCCGTGGGAGCGGGCGGTGGCCAGGCAGGTGCGGAGCATCGCGGCCGCGTCGTCGGGGCGGGCGGGGGCGGCGATGACCAGGCCGGGGATGTCGCGCAGCGCCGCGATGGAGTTGTCGTTGTGGAAGTGGCCGCCGAAGCCCTTCTGGTAGGCGAGGCCGGGCACCCGGACGACCAGGGGGTTCCGGTAGGCGCCCTGGGAGAAGAAGCTGAGCGACGACGCCTCGCCGCGGATCTGGTCGAGGGCGTTGTGCAGGTAGGCCAGGTATTGGATCTCGGGGACCGGCGTCAGGTCGGAGACGCCGGAGCCCAGGGCCAGGCCGAGGATGGCCTGTTCGTCGAGGAGGGTGTCGAAGACCCGGTCGGTGCCGAACTGGCGGACCAGGTTGCGGGTGACGCCGTAGACGCCGCCCTTACGGGCGACGTCCTCGCCGAAGACGATCATGCCGGGGTCGTGGAGCATCTGGTCGGCGAGGGTGCGGTTGATCGCCTGGGCGAGGGTGAGGCGGCCCTCGTCCTCGGGGAGGGTCCGGAAGCTCGCCTCGCGGGCGGTCCCGGACTGGGCCGACGCGGTCGCGACGGTGACCGGGTCGCGGGGGGAGAGGGGGGCGGTGATCTCGCGGGCGCTGGTCAGCTTCGGGCGGCGGGAGGCCTCCACGGCGAGCTTGAGCACGTGGTCGCGCTCGGCCTCGTACCGGGAGAGGAGATCCTCCGGCGTCTCCAGGCCGGCCTCCACGAGGAGGCGGGCAGTGGCCACGAGCGGGTCGTGGGCGAGGTCGGCGGCGATCTCGCGGCGGGTGCGGTAGCCGATCTCGACGTCGGAGCCCGCGTGGCCCATCAGGCGGACCGTCTTCAGGTGCAGGTAGGCCGGGACCCGGTGCTCGCGGGCGTGGGCGGCGGCGCGCAGGGCGACGTCGTAGGTCTCGGCGACGTCGGAGCCGTCGGCGAAGAAGTACTCGATCAGGCCCTGCCGCGACGCCTCGACCCAGCCGGGCGGGGTGCGGACGCTGATGCCGAGGCCGTTGTCCTCGCAGACGAAGAGGATCGGCAGCGACAGGCCCCGGTAGGTGCCGTAGGCCGCCGTGTTGAACCCCGACAGCGCGCTGGCGTGGTTGACCGACGCGTCGCCGAAGCTGCAGACCGCGATGGCGTCGGCGGGCCACCGGGTGGCGGAGCCGAGCAGGCGGGCGCGTTCGATGGCGAAGGCGACGCCGACCGCGCGGGGGAGGTGGCTGGCGATCGTGGAGGTCTGCGGGATGACGGCCAGCGCCGGGTGGCCGAAGACCTTGTGGCGTCCGCCCGCGATCGGCTCCTCAGAAGAGGCGGCCAGGCCGAGCAGGATGTCGCGCAGGCCCTCGTTGGCGACCCGCCCGGCCTGCGCCGACCGGGTCAGGTAGAAGGCCCCCGACCGGTAGTGGAGCAGGGCGGGGTCGGTCGCCCGCACGGCCAGGGCCACGGCGGCGTTGCCCTCGTGGCCGGCCGAGCCGATCGTGTAGTGGCCGAGCTCGTTCTCCCGCAGCCAGCGCGCGGCCACGTCGCAGAGACGGCTGGCGAGCTGGGCGTCGTACACCCGCATCGCCTGGGTTCCTGTCAGGGATGAACCGGGACGGACCGGAAGCTCCGGGTCTCCCTTCGCCTCCGGGGGGCGAAGCGCCCCGACGACCTCGGCGAAATGCGTCTCAACAGTGTCCCGCGCCACATGCCCGATTATGTCGCCACCTCGCGGGTGCCGTCCTGTCCCTTGCGCATACGCGCCAGATTTGACAAGTTTTCATGACAACATGTCATGGGATCAAACCATTCCGGCGCAAAAGCCGTCTACTAGAAGGAAATGCGCGGCACCCTCATGTCGCGTTCAACACCTGGGGGAAGGAAAACACCCGCATGTTGAAACGCATCAGCGCCGTGATTCTCGCGGCGGCTGTGGCGTCGGTGGGATTAGCCACCGGTTCCGCGGCGAACGCCACGACGGTGGACAAGCCGACCGTCGGCGACATCACGATCAACCCCGGCGTCGTGGTCGTCACCGGCCGGGACAAGGTCACCGCGACCTTCACCTTCGTGGTGGGCAAGGCGGCCAAGAGTGTCGAGGCGACGATCGCGCCCAGGCACGGCAAGGCCGAGGCCCTCACCCTCACCAAGCCGGAGGGCACCCCGGACGGCAAGTACTCCGGAACGTTCCCGTTCGGCCGCGGCGAGTCGGCCGGTGAGTGGAAGCTGGTCGTCAAGGCGACCAACGACGGCGGCACCACCGAGGCCACCAAGGAGTTCCGGGTGGTCCAGGTCTGGTCCACCGACATCGTCAGGTTCGGCGTCGGCCCCGAGCCGGCGAAGTTCGGCTCCGTCCTGACCGCGTCGGGCCGCCTGGTCATCCACGGTTCCAAGGGCCACGACGGCCTGAAGAACCAGCGGGTGACGATCCTGTTCAAGGAGAAGGGCCACTTCCGCTGGAAGCGCGTCGCCTGGGACCGCACCAACTGGCGCGGTGACTTCTCGGTCCGCGTCAAGGCCCTGAAGTCGGGCTGGTGGAAGGCCGAGTACGACGGGGTCAAGGGCTTCACCCACGGCTCCAGCAGTGACAGCGACCAGGTCACCGTCTTCCGCCCGAGGCCGCCGAAGCCGCACGACGCCAGCCGCGTCGTCGACTTCAACGCCTCCCCCGAGCCGGTGAAGAAGGGCAAGAAGCTCTCCCTCACCGGTGAGCTGCAGACCTGGGACCACGGCCGCTGGGACGGCTACAAGTCCAAGGTCAGCGTCTGGTTCAAGACGAAGACCGGCAAGTGGACCTACGTCAAGACCGCCTGGACCGACGGCTCGGGCGAGTTCTCGACCACGGCCACGGCCAAGAAGTCGGGTGACTGGCGCGTCGTCTTCGCGGGCGACAAGGACACCAAGCCCAGCACCAGCAAGTCCGACTGGGTGCTCGTGAAGTAACACCCGTACAGGAGGATGCCCGGGACACCCCACGCGTCCCGGGCATCTCTCATTCGGTACGCCGGAAGCGCGCGATCGCCAGCTGCAGCAGCGTGAAGCCGATCAGCGCCACGATGACCAGCTCGAACCAGACCGGCAGCCGCCAGCCGAACCAGGTGATCCCCGGGTTCAGCAGGGCCAGCACCTGGGGTTCGACGGTGAGGTGGCCGAAGACGGCCTCCCTCATCGGGTCGACCGCGTAGGTCAGCGGGTTGACGACCGTGAGGACGTGCAGCCAGGCGGGCAGGTTGGCCAGCGGGTACATCGCGCCCGACAGGAAGATCATCGGCATGATCGCCATCTGCATGATGCCGAAGAACGTCTGCATGTTCTTCATCCCGGCGGCCAGCAGCGTGCCGAACGCGGTGATCGTGAACGCCGCCAGCAGCATCTCCGCCAGCAGCGTCAGGATCAGCCCGGGACTGTAGGGCACCCCCACCAGCCCGGCCATGGCCAGGATGACGACCCCCTGCGCAGTGGCCACCATCGCCCCGCCCAGGCACTTGCCGATCACGATCGCGCCCCGGCTGACCGGCGCGACCAGCATCTCCCGCAGGAACCCGAACTCCCGGTCCCACACGATCGACCCGGCCGAGAACATCGCCGTCGTGATCACCGTCATGGCGAGCACGCCGGGGTAGATGAAGGTGCGGTAGTCCACGCCGGGGATGGCGTTCTTGACGACCGAGCCCAGCCCCGTGCCGAGCACGAACAGGAACAGGATCGGCTGGGCCAGCGACGACACCAGCCGCGTGTGGTCGTTGACGAACCGCAGCATCTCGCGGCGCAGCACGATCTTCACCGCGCGCACGTCATGGGCCAGGCCGCCCGTGGGCAGCCGCACCGCGGCGATCTCGGTCGCGGTCATCGGCGCAGCCTCGCTCTCATCATCTGGTTCATCCCGCCCGACTCCTCTTCGGCGTCGCGGATGGTCGAGCCGGTGTAGTTCATGAACACGTCGTCAAGCGTCGGTCGGTGGACGCTGACCCCCGTGATCGGCAGCCCGAGTCCGGCGAACAGTCTCGGCACGAACTCCTCCCCGGAGGCCACCGCGAAGGTCACCGCGCCGTCGTGGACGGCCGCGTCGAGGTCGAACCGCTCCTTCAAGGCCGCGATGGCGGCCTGGTCGTCGGACGTGTGGATCTGCACCCGGTCCTTGCCGACGCTGGCCTTCAGCGCCTCGGGGGAGTCGATGACGACGATCTCACCGTGGTCGATGATCGCGATGCGGTCGCAGTACTCGGCCTCGTCCATGTAGTGGGTGGTCATGAAGATCGTGATGTCCTCGGTGCGGCGGAGCTCGTTGATGTAGCCCCAGATCGCCGAGCGGGTCTGCGGGTCGAGCCCGACCGTGGGCTCGTCGAGGAACAGCACGCGGGGGGAGTGGAGGAGCCCGCGGGCGATCTCCAGCCGGCGCTTCATGCCGCCGGAGAAGGTGCTGACCTTGCTGTCGCGGCGGTCCCACAGGGCCACCATCTCCATGACCTGCCTCAGCCGCTCGTTCACGACCGACTTGGGCACGCCGTAGAGCTCGGCGTGGAACAGCAGGTTCTGCTCGGCGGTGAGATAGGAGTCCAGGGTCGGGTCCTGGAACACCAGGCCGATGTTGCGGCGGACCTCGTCCCGTTCCTTGACGACGTCGTGGCCGCCGACCCGGGCGCTGCCGCCGGTGGGGTTGCTCAGGGTGCAGAGCATGCTGATCGTGGTGGACTTGCCGGCCCCGTTCGGGCCGAGGAAGCCGAACACCTCGCCGTGTGCGACGTCGAAGCTGATCCCTCTGACCGCCTCGACCTTGCCGTAGGACTTCCGCAGGCCGGCGACCTCGACGGCGTTCATCGGTCTCCTTCCTCGTCGTCGTCGCCGGCCAGGATGCGGAACATCTCGCGGCGGGTGCTCTTGAGCAGCTTCTTGGTCTGGGCCACCTGCTCGTCGGTGGCGACGTGGGTGAGGTGGATGAACGCCTCGGCGAGCTGACCCCAGAGCAGCCGCATCTCGTGGCGGTCCTCGGTCATGCCCTGGGCCACCTCGGTCCAGGGCTCGACCCCGGTGCGGCTGTCGGCGATCTTCCGCCCGGCCTCGGTGAGGGTGTGGACGCGGGTTCCGGCCGACTCCACGGCCACGACCAGGCCCTCGTCCTCCAGTTGCTGGAGCGACGGGTAGACCGAGCCGGGGGAGGGCCGCCAGAGGCCGCCGCTGCGGCGGGAGATCTCCTCGATCATCTGATGGCCGTTGCGGGGCTCCTCCGCGAGCAGGGCGAGCAGCGCGGCCCGGACGTTGCCGCGCCTGATCTGGAGGAGGGACGGGATGGGGGGAGCGGGCATGCTGAAGCCTCCAACTATCGAGATATTCTCAAAGATATATCTCGATAGTTGGCGATGTCATGTGATTCACAACCAGTCGCGGCGCTTGAACACCAGGTAGAGCGTCAGGCAGACGCAGCCCATGAGCAGCACCGCGAACGGGTAGCCCAGGGCCCAGTGGAGCTCGGGCATGTGGTCGAAGTTCATCCCGTAGATCGTGCCGACCAGGGTGGGCGCGAACAGGATGGCGGCCCAGGCGGAGATCTTCTTGACCTCGTCGCCCTGCGCGATGCTCGCGCTGGTGAGCTTGGTCATCTCCTCGTTCTGGGCCTGGCTGACCAGGGTCGAGTTGACGATCAGGATGTCCTGGAGCATCTGCCGGAACCCGGCCACCCGCTCGGTGACCGTGATCGCGTGGTCGGCCACGTCGCGCAGGTAGCTCTGCAGCTCGGGGTCGACGCCGAACTTGGGGGCGTGCTGGATGAACCCGTCGAGCATCTGGGTGAGCGGCACGGTGGCCCGCTGGAACTCGATGACCTCGCGCGACAGTTCGTAGATGCGCCGGGGGGCGGCCGGGTCGCCGCCGAACACCTGGACCTCGATCTCGTCGATGTCGTTCTGCAGGCCCGCCACGACCGGGGCGTAGGCGTCGACGACGGTGTCGAGGATGGCGTACAGCACGGCCTGGGGGCCCTGGCGGAGCAGGTCGGGGTCGTTCTCCATGCGTTTGCGGACCAGCGACAGGTCGGGGGCCTCGCTGTGGCGGACGGTGATCACGAAGTCGGGCCCGAGGAAGATGTGCAGCTCGCCGAACGCGACCTCCTCCTCGGCGTCGAGGTAGTTGGCCGCGCGGAGCACCATGAACAGCGTGTCGCCGTAGCGGTCGGCCTTGGGGCGCTGGTGGGCGACGATGGCGTCCTCGATGGCCAGGTCGTGCAGGCCGAACTCCTCGGCGACCTTGAGCAGTTCGCTGTCCTCGGGACGGTAGAGGCCGATCCAGGCCATCGAGCCGGGGTTGGCCCGCAGCGCGGAGAAGGCGCCCGCGAGGGACAGGGGCGAGTCGACCCGGTGTCCGTTCAGGTAGATCGCGTTGTCGATGACGCTCTGCCTGACGGGGTTGTCATCGGGCTTTCGGGGGTCCATCGAGGCCTCGGGGGAGGCGTCACGTCTCATCCATGTCCGCATTCGGAGCTTTGCCACATGGTGACGTTATCCCCCTGTTCCGGGATCAATCCTCGGAGGTGCCGGAGCCCCTAGGCTTCTCCCTGGAGGTGACCCCCCTGAAAGCCCTCTGGAACCAGCTCATCGACACCCACCCGGCGCCGCCGCTGTGGGTGATCGCGGTCGCGGGAGTCGTGGCCTTCGGCATCGTGGCATACCGGCAGACGTGGCATCTGTCCCGGGGCCTGATCACGATCGCCCACGAGGGCGGCCATGCCCTGATGGCCGTCCTGACCCGCCGCAAACTGCGCGGCATCCGGCTCCACTCCGACACGTCCGGGGTGACCCTGACGCGCGGCCGGCCGACTGGGCCCGGCATGGTCCTGACGGCGGCGGCCGGCTACATCGCCCCCTCGCTCGTCGGCCTGGGCGCGGCCAGGCTGACCGACGCCGGACACGTCACGCTGCTGCTCTGGCTGGTGCTCGGCCTGCTCACCTGCATGCTGCTGCTGATCAGGAACGTCTTCGGGGTGGTCTCCCTGCTGGCGGTCGGCGGCGCGGTGTTCTGCGTGTCGTGGCTCGCGCCGCCCGACGTGCAGGGCGTGGTGGCCTACGGCACGGCGTGGTTCCTCATGCTCGGCGGGGTGCGGCCGATCTTCGAGCTCCAGCGCAAGCGACGGCGCGGCCGGGCCCCCGACTCCGACGCCGACCAGCTCGCCCGGCTGACCCGCATTCCGGGTGCGTTCTGGGTGTTTCTGTTCTTATTGGTGTCCATGGGGGCGTTGGGATACGGCGGCTATTTGCTGGTGATGTGAAGGAAATTCGCGATGTCCGCGATTTCCTGATCAATGGGAATTCCGGCTCCGTTTCCGTCCAGTGACCACGTTCCGACGATCTTCCCGTCCTTGACAACGGCCGGGCGGATGATTCCTCCGCCGGGGGCGATCGTGGCCGGTGGAACGGTCATCGGGGCACGTTCCTTCCACCCGAGCAGAAACTCGTCGAAGGCGGGTAGTAGCCGCACTCCCGTCCACGGCTCCTTTTCCGGTACGACCTGATGCGCCCTCCGCGCGTCTTTCAGGCTCAGGCCCGACCAGTGGGCGAGGTCCTCGGGCGTGGCGGGGGCGTGCGCCGCCGCGTACCGCAGGCCGAGTTCCCGCAGCGCGCGGTCGCGGTCGGGCTCGAAGACGATCGGGGCGCCGAGCCAGTCGGCGGTGTGGACGTAGGTGGCCTTGCCGTCCCGGTCGGGGCCGAGCACCAGCCGCCCCCGCTCCGCCGCGAAGGCGGCCAGGTGGATGATCGCCTGGCCCTGCGCCCCGAGCCGTTCGCCGAGCTCGGCCTTGGTGAGCGGGCCCTGCCCGAAGGTGGCCTCCTCGACCCGGCCGGTTAGGTGGGCGGCTCCGAGCTGGGCCAGACGCCGGTCGACGGTGCTCGTCGAGGGCCGGGTGAGCGACAGCAGCCAGGGCAGGTCGTCGGCCCTGATCAGGTGCAGCGTGCCGCGCGGGCCCCAGGCCCGGACGATCTCCCGCCTCTCGACGGCCTCCCGCACGTCCTGCCTGGTGAACCCGGTTCCCCGGGCGCGGAGCGCGAGCGCCGCCGCTTTCGAGTCCTGGGCCTGTACGGCCAGGAGCCGCCCCACCAGCTCGGCGACGCCGACCTTGGGCCGGTCGAGAAGCTGCGCAGCGGCCCGTCTCGGCCATGGATCGTTCACGGGACGATCCTAGGAACACGGAATGTCGGAGGGGTGCCCTACGGTGGGGCGCGTGCTTCCCGAGACGCTCGACTCGGCGCTGTCCGACGAGGCGGTGCTGGTCACCTACCGCAGGATGTTCGCCGCGCTGGCCCGCGACAGCGGCGCCGTCATCGACGACCCCGCGCTGGTCGACATCGCCGAGACCCTGTTCGCGGCGTTCGCCGAGGCGGGCGAGGAGTGGCTGACCCACGAGCAGATGCGCCACGCGTGCCGCGCCCACCCCGTCGAGCTGTTCGAGAACCGGCTCCGGGTGCTGCGCGGCCTGGGCGCGATCCGCGAGGTCTTCCCGAAGCCCAACCAGCTCCGCTACCGGGCGTCGTTCACCTCGGTGGTCGGCCTGATGTTCATCCGGCGGATGATGGACGACGGCGGCCAGAGCGAGATGCACCGCCTGCTGGAGCTGGAGGACCTGACCGTCGCCGGGCCGCGCACGACGATGGAGCAGGCCCGCCGCTCGGCCGACATGCTCGCCCGCGCCTTCCGCCTGTGGGCCCTCGAACTCGTGACCCTGACCACCGGCACCATCGAGGAGCTGCGCGAACAGGCCCCCAAGCTGTGGGGGACCGAGGAGATCGCCCGCCGCGCCCAGAGCCTCCACACCACGATCCTGACCCGCTGGCCCGACCTCGACCGGGTCTGCACCGACCTGCGCTCGGCCATCTACGCCTACAGCGACGCCTCCCGCCGCGCCGCCGGCCGTCTGGCCGACTCGGCCGGCACGACCCGCAACCTCACCCTGCTGCCCGCCGAGACCTGGCGCACCTTCGCCCAGACGGCCTCCCGCGAACGCCTCGCCGACGTGCTGGAGGGTTTCGTCTTCGACGCCGCCGCGCCGTGGCACGACCCGGGGGCGATCGTCCGCGCGGTCGACGAGGCCCCGCGCCCGGCCCCGGTCCGCCCCGCGCCGCCCCGATCGTCGCTGCCGGATGAGGGGGCGTCCTCGTCCCTGGCGGCCGGCCCTCCCGGGCGGTTCGCCGAGGTGGCGGAGGCGTTGCTGGGGGAGCGCGACGCCGTGGCGCTGGAAGAGGTGCTCACCGGCGACTGGTCGACGATCCGCCGCGTGCTGGCCGACCTCGCCTCGGCCGACCTGCATCCGGAGGCGCCCTACCGGCTGGCGTGGTCCGACACGCTGACGGCCGATCCGGCCGGGCGGCCGAGCTGGCTGTCCCACGGCCGCTTGGAGCGGACCGATGGGTGACGGATCGCCGGTGGCCGGTCGGCCGGGGGAGGGCCTGGTTCGTGGGTGAGCTTCATGCCGAGGCGCGGTCGTCCGGGCTGGTGCCGCTGGCCGGGACCGTCCCCCCGGGTTTCGTCCGGGTCGGGGGCGTCGGGGTGCCCGTCTGGCCCGACGGGGCCTCGCCCTCGCTGCTGGAGGAGTACCAGATCGCCGGTGCGCCGGTGGAGCGGGCGGGGGAGACCCGCCGCGTGCTGGCCTGCTGCCTGCGCATGTGCTGGGCCGATCTCGACGCCGAGCCGTGGCCGGGCGTGGTGGCGGCGGTCGACGACGTGCTCGCCTGCTACCGCACGATGGTCGGCCGGACCGACGACTCGGTGCGGAGCTGGGCCGTCGGCGCGCTGCGGCGGCTCCACGACACCGGCTGGATCGTGCTCGTCGGAGACGGGACCCTGCGCCTCGGCCCGCGCTGCGTGCTCTGGACGGCCGACGGCCACGCCCAGCTGCGCGAGCTGATGCGGCGCATCGCCGCGCCCGCGGGTGAGACCACACCGGTCGTCGCGTCGCGCGACGAGGGCGCCGAGGAGTTCGGCGACCTGCTGGGGGCGTTCGACGAGCGGCGGCGGGCCGAGCTCGTGGCGGCCTTCGTCGCGGTCGAGACGGCGGCCGAGCCGGTCCACGAGGCGCGGTTCGCGGCGCTGCGCGACCCGGCGCTGCGGCGGGCGCTCATGGAAATGCTGGCCCGGCGCGGCCGGGTGCTGCTCCAGCGCGCCGACTCGTGGATCTCCGGCTACACCGACGCCTACCGGGCGACCTCGCTGCCGGAGGCCGAGCGGGCCGTGCTGGCGCTCGTGCTGGTCCACACGGTGGCGATCCCCCGGGCCGAGGGACTGCTGGGCGAGGACACCTGGCTGTCGCCCCACCCGGTCGCGACCGAGGAGCTGCGGCGGCGGACCCTGCTGCCCATCGGCGAGCTGGAGGCCGCGCTGCGGGCGCTGCGCCAGGCGGGCCTGATCGCCCAGCAGAAGACCAGTGAGGAAGGCGCGGGCGGCTACGTGCCGGGACCGCAGTTCCACCGGCTGACCCGGGCGGCCCGCGCCCGGCTCCAGGAGGAGCTCATCCTGGCGGCCGGGCCGCAGACACCGCTGGCGGTCGCCATCAGGGACAGACGCCGCCGCCACGAACCGGCGGGCACGGAAGAGACGGAAAGGGCACGGGGATGACCGAGGTCGTCGATCTGAGTGGAAACAAGCCGGGGGAGCCGGGGGCCTCCGGGTTGTTCCAGGTCGTCGTGCCGATCGACGACGTGCGGCCGGTGCGGGCGCCACAGGACAACATCGTCGGCGACCGGGTGCTGGTCGCGTTCCAGCCGGTCAACATCTCGCGGTTGTCGACCCACACCGTCCCGATCGTGCCGGGCACACTAGTCGTCGTCGCGGGCGCCGGGCCGAAGGACTCCAACGGGGCCGGGAAGTCGTCGTTCATCGCCGCGATCACGGCGCTGCTCGGCGACGAGCAGTGGCGGTTCGCCTCGGGCGCGAAGGCCGTCTCCGAGCTCCTGTTCAACGCCGAACTGGCCGCCCACGGCGACCAGCAGTGGGCCAGCGCCGGCCACGGCTACATCGTCGGGGTCTTCGACGTGCCGTCGGCCGGGGTGCCGGTGACCGTGTGGGTGCGGGTCAACCAGGAGGCCCCGCATCTGGAGGTGCGGTGGGCCGAGGGCGTCCACCTGGCCGGCGCCGCCTCCGAGGCCGAGCGGGTCACCCACGCCGACGTCATCTGGTCGAGCCTGCCCAGGAGCGCCGGGCGGCGCGACGTCGTGGCCCGCGACCTGACCCGGGTCCTCTACGGCGACCGCGTCCGGTGCGTGTCGTTCCTCTCCACCTCCGTACGCAGCAAGGTCGCCACCAACCTCCTCTCCCAGCCCCTCAACGAGATCTCGCCCGACCGCATCTTCGAGGCCATCGCCGCGCTGACCGGCCTCGACGCCGAGCTCGACCAGGAGCGCGAGGCCCGCCGCGACGAACACGCCAAGCGGGTCCGCGCCGACGAAGCCCGCCGCCGCCTGGCCGAGTTCGAAGACGAGTCCCGCCACCTGCTGGCCACCTTCGACCGCCGCGACCGCTCCCGCGAACGCCTCGCCGACGCATTGAAACACTGGCGCGGGAGGCTGGCCCGCCGGGCCGTCGACGCCGCCGCGTCCGACACCGTGCTGACCGCCCAGCGGGCGGAGTTCGACGCCGCCGCCGACACCACAGAGAGCGCGATCGCCGAGGTCAGAGCCGAGATCGCGGCCCTGCGCGACGACTCGCTCGACCGCGCGCTGGCCGCCGCCCGCAGGGAACTGGCCGCCGCCCAGGCGAGCGCCGCCCGCGTCGAGGCCGAACGCGCGGTCGCCCAGAACACCGCCGACCAGCTCCGCGCCCAGATCCCCGCCCTGGAGGAGCAGCGCCGCCGCGCCGACGGCCGCGACCCCGGCCAGGCCCGCGCCGAACTCGCGGAGGCCCGGAAGGTCCACGCCGAGGCGCTCAAGGCCCTCGGCGTCGCCGACCGCGAACACGAGACCGCCCAGGCGGCCCTCCGCGACGCCGAGAACGGCCCGGCGGCCGTCCAGCTCACCGCGCTGGGCCTGGCCGGCGTCCAGGCGACCGGCCTGCTCGACGCCCTCGACGCCGCCGAACAGGCCCGCGACAGCGTGGGCCTGCCCGACCCGGCCGCGCCCGCCGCGGCCGAAGGAGCGGGTGCCGCGCGGGACGCGGTCGTCGTCGACGCCGCCGACCTGGAAGCCGCGGCGAAAGCGCTGGCCTCGCTGCCCGGTTCCGTGCTGGTCTCGTCGTCGGGCGTGACCGTCGTGGGCCAGGCCGAGGCCCAGGTCACCGGGCGCGACGCCCGGGTCAAGGCGGCCCACAAAAGGGTGGAGCGGGCCGAGGAGGCCCAGGCGAGCGCCGCCGCCGCCGTCAGGAGGGCGGAAGACGGCGTCACCGGGGCCGAACGCCGGGTCGAGGGCGCCGAGGCCGCCGGCCGCCTGGCCGAACTGGCCACCCGGCTGACCGCCCAGCGCGACCGCCTCACCGAGCTGGCCGCCGCCGCCGGGGAGCTCACCCCCGCCCTCGACGCCGCCGAGGAGCAGGTGGCCGCGCTCGACTTCCGCGCCCGCACCCGCGACGTCGAGGCCGACCGCCTGGAGGCCCGCCGCCACGCCCTGACCGCCCGCCGCGACGAGGCCCGCGCGGGGGCCGCCCGCATCGAGGCCCAGCGGCTCGCCCTCGAGCTCGAGACCCTGGTCAAGGAGTGGGGCGGCACGATCGAGGGCGCCCGCGAGTGGCTCGCCGACAACGAGCTGACCGCCGACGAGTGGTGGCGCGCCGCCGAACGCCACCTCGACGCCGCCCTCCGCGGCACCTTCGACGACGGTGAAGACCAGCCCGAGGAGCTCGCCTACCTCGTCGCGGCCCGCAAGGACGGCCGCGCCGCCGAGGAACTGGCCACCTTCCAGGCGGTCTGCAACGCCCTCGGCTCCTACCTGCGCGCCCAGGAGGAGTACGAACGCCACCAGCGCCGCCAGATCGAGACCCAGATCACCACCCGCCACCGCGACCTCGCCGCCGCCACGAGAGGCGCGGAGGAGGCCGCCCAGTCGACGGCCGTCCACCGCGCGACCCTCACCGAGGCCATCCGCGCCCGCCTGACCCGCGTCTCCGAGGAGTTCGACCGCCTCGACACCGGCTACGGCGGCTACGGCGCCTCCCTCGACTTCCCCGTCCCCGCCGCCCCGGCCGACCCGGAGCAGCGCTGGTCGTGGCGGGTCGTCCCGAAGTGGAAACGCGGCGAGGGCCAGGGCTACGTCCCCTACAACCGCCGGGCCAACACGGCGCTGATGGACGAGAAGGCGGTCAAACTGGTCTGCGCGGCGGCCATCGCGTCGAGCGGCGGCAAGCACCTGACGCTGGTCCTCGACGAACTCGGCCGCAACCTGGGCAAGGAGCACCGCCGCGAGGCCGTGGCCCTGTTCCGCCGCATCGGCGAGACCTACGGCATCACCGTGATCGGCGCCCTCCAGGACGACATGGAGCCCTACGCCATCGACGCCTGCGGCCAATACGTGAAGCTCAGAAGGTCCTCCGACGCGATGGCCTACAACGAGCCGCCCGTCATCATCGCCCACGACAAGCACGCCGACCGGGTCAGAATGCTCTCCGACCACGTGATCCGCGCCTGAGCCGGCCGTCAGGCGGCGCTCATGCCGCCGTCGATCGCGAGGGCGGCCCCGGTGATGAAGGGGGCCTCGTCGCTCAGCAGGAACGCCGTGAAGGCGGCGATCTCGTCGGGCCGCCCGACCCGGCCGATCGGGTGCATCGCTCCGGCCGCCCGCAGGGCCTCCTCCGGGGTCGGGCCCATGCCCGACCGCAGCAGCGGAGTGTCGACGCCGCCCGTCACCAGGGCGTTGACGCGGATGCCGGCCGGGGCCGTCTCGAGCGCCGCCGACCGGGTGAGGCCGATCACGCCGTGCTTGGCGGCGCTGTAGGCGGCCGCGCCGGGCTGTCCGGTGACGCCGGCGACGGAGGCGTTGTTCACGATCGCGCCGCCGCCGCTCGCCTTCAGGGCCGGGATCTGGTGCTTGAGGCCGTAGAAGACGCTGCTGAGATTGACGACCAGCTCGGCGTGCCAGGCGCCGGCGTTCAGGTCGGTCAGGGGGCCGGGCGCGGTGGCGGCGCCGACGTTGTTGAACGCGCCGTCGAGGCGGCCGTACCGGCTCACCGCCTGCCCGACGAGCTCGGCCATCTCGCCTTCGACCGTCACGTCGGCGGGGACGAAGGTGGCCTCTCCTCCGCTGGCGCGGATGGCGGCCGCCAGGGTGTCGCCGGACTCCTTGCCGCGTGCGGCCAGGACGACCTTCGCGCCTTCGGCGGCGAGGCGTTCGGCGGTGGCGCGGCCCATGCCGGAGGTGGCGCCGGTGATGAGGATGACTTTGCCGGTGAGACGTGCGGACACGATGACTCCTGTTTCGGATGGGTGGTGGTCAGAAGGTGAGGACGAGCCGGCCGCGCACGCCGCCGGCTTCGAGCCGCCGGTGGGCGGTGGCCGCCTCGGCGGCGGGCAGGGTCGCCGCGACACGCGGCGTGAGCGCGCCCGACTCGACGAGCTCGCGGACGCGGTGCAGCTTGTCCGTCCGGCCTGCGTAGTCGGGGACGAACACCGTGCGCACCGCGACGCGGCCGGTATCGCCGAACGCGTGGCCGCCGGGTTCCTCGGCGGTCCGGAAGCGGGCGTACGCGCCGCCGTCGCGGACGGCGGCCAGCAAGCTCGGCCCGACCAGCGCGGTGTCGGCGACGGCGTCCACGCCGCCGGGACGGCGGGCCAGGACGCGTTCGGCGACGCCGGGGCCCCTGGCCACGATCTCGGCCGCGCCCAGCCCGCGGACCAGCGCCTCGTCGGCGGGCGCGGCGTCGGCGACCACGGTCAGGCCAGCGTGGGCGGCCAGTTCGACGAGGTAGCCGCCGAGGGTCCCGGCGGCCCCGACCACGGCCAGCACCGATCCGGGGGCGAGCGCCAGCAGGTCGAGGGCCAGCAGCGCGGTGAGGCCGTTCATCGGGAGCGTCGCGGCGGCGGCGTGGTCGGTGTCGCCCGGCGCCGGGACGACCCAGCCGGCCGGCAGCACCGCGTGTTCGGCGTAGCCGCCCTGCGGCGTCACCATGGCCATCACCGGCTGGCCGATCGACAACCCGGTCCCGGTTCCCGGGCCGATCTCGTCGACCACCCCGGCGACGTCCAGGCCGGGCACGTACGGGCCCGGCACGCCGGCGAACGCCTGCGCGCTCGCGCCGGAGCGCAGCAGTGTGTCGGCCGGGTTCACCGCCGCCGCGTGCACCCGCACCCGGACCTCGCCGGGGCCGGCGTGGGGGGTGGGCAGGTCGAGAACACGGAGCGTTTCGGGTCCTCCGAACTCACGGACCCCGATTGCTTGCATCGTCCCAGCTCCTGAGTGGTTCTTGATGTATACCAGGTCTGACATCGGTACCTTCACACCGCGTGGGGCCGGGCCGCAAGAAGGCACTTCGTCATGACCAGGTATCGCCGGCGGAACCGTCCGGGAGGAACCTGGTATCGGCCGTATACTGCGCTCATGTCACCACCGGCCGAGCTGTGCGAGGAGGGCCGCCTCGCCCTGATCCGCGACGTGCTCGAACGGATCGGCGACAAGTGGTCGGTGGTCGTCATCTGCCAGCTCGACGACACCACCCGCAGGTTCAACGAGCTCAGCCGGATGAGCAGGCCCATCACCAAACGCATGCTCAGCGCGACCCTCCAGGGGCTGGAGCGCGACGGCCTGGTGACCAGGACGGTCCACGACACCAAGCCGCCACGGGTCGACTACGCGCTGACCCCGCGCGGGATCAGCCTGCTCAAGGTGGTCCGGGAACTGGCCGGCTGGGCCGAGGCCAACGCCGTCGGCATCCTTGAGTCGAGATCGGGCTACGACACCCGTTGAGAGTCGATCGTGGCCGTGCCAACGGCCTGGCCCCAGGGCGCATGGCATGAGTGCCTTACTTGCGTCGCACCCGGCCGTCCACAAAAATCTACTTTGTAAAGGTGTCGGGTCGAGTGCGCGTTAATCGCCGCTAACAGCGACGCGCAGCGACGCCCGGGCCATGACCTCCAGCACCAGCGCCATCTCGTCCCGCCCGAGCTCCCCGACGCTCCGGGGCGTGGAGTTCAGCAGGCCGAACACGGCGTGCACCGCCGCCCGCACCCGCGCGACCGCGCACCCCGGATAGAGGTCGCGCACGACCCCGACCCACTCCTCGACGTAGCGGCGCTGGAGCCGGCGGATGGCCCGCTGGTCGGCCGCGGGCACGTTGTGCAGCTCCCGTTCGTGCACCCGGATCAGCTCGGGATGCCCGAGGGCGAACTCGATGTGCCCTCTGAGCAGCACGTCGAGCGCCTCGGCGGGATCCAGCGCCGCGGCCGACTCCCCGGCGGAGGACAGGCGGCCGGAGATGTCGAGCAGGATCTCGGTGAGCAGCGCCTCCTTGCCGCGGAAGTGCCGGTAGAGGGCGGGCCCGGACACCCCGACCGCCGCGCCGATCTCCTCGATGGAGACCCCGTGGAAGCCGCGCTCGGCGAACAGTCCGGCCGCCGCGGCGAGGATCTCGGCCCGTCGATTCCGGGTAGGTGTGGTCACAGCCCCCCATGGTAGACGTCAATGTTAATGACGACTAACGTGAGCGCCGTAGCCAGATGGAGGTGGTCGACGTGTGGCCGGTTCTGCCCAGTTCGGGTGACCCGGGCGGGGCGCCGTACAAGAAGAACGCCGAGGTCAACGAGCGGCTCGTCGCCGAGCTGCGGGAGCGGCTCGACACGGCCGCGCGGGGCGGGCCCGAGCGGTCGCGCGTCCGGCACGTCGAGCGCGGCAAGCTGCTCCCCAGAGACCGCGTCGACTCGCTGCTCGACCCCGGCTCCCGGTTCCTGGAGCTCTCGCCGCTCGCGGCCACGGGGCTCTACGACGACGCCGCCCCGGCCGCCGGGATCATCACCGGCATCGGCAGGGTGAGCGGCCGTGAGGTCGTCGTCGTCGCCAACGACGCGACGGTCAAGGGCGGCACCTACTATCCGATGACGGTCAAGAAGCACCTCCGCGCCCAGGAGGTCGCCCTCGACAACCATCTCCCGTGCGTCTACCTCGTCGACTCGGGCGGGGCGTTCCTGCCGAAGCAGGACGAGGTCTTCCCCGACCGCGAGCACTTCGGCCGGATCTTCTACAACCAGGCCACCATGTCGGCGAAGGGCATCCCGCAGGTCGCGGCCGTGCTCGGCTCCTGCACCGCCGGGGGCGCCTACGTCCCGGCGATGAGCGACGAGGCGGTCATCGTCCGGAACCAGGGCACGATCTTCCTCGGCGGGCCGCCCCTGGTGAAGGCCGCCACGGGGGAGGAGGTCACCGCCGAGGAGCTGGGCGGGGGCGAGGTCCACGCGCGGATCAGCGGCGTCACCGACCACCTGGCCGACGACGACGCCCACGCGCTGCGCATCGTCCGGGACATCGTGGCCACCTTCGCCCCGAAGGCGAAGGCGTGGGAGCGCACCGAGACCGAGGCCCCCAAGTACGACGCCCGCGAGCTCTACGGCATCGTCCCGCCAGACACCCGCACCCCCTACGACGTGCGGGAGGTCATCGCCCGGATCGCCGACGGCAGCCGGTTCCTGGAGTTCAAGCAGGAATACGGGCCGACGCTGGTGACCGGCTTCGCCCGCATCCACGGCCATCCCGTCGGGATCGTCGCCAACAACGGCATCCTGTTCGCCGAGTCGGCGCTGAAGGGCGCGCACTTCATCGAGCTCTGCGACCGGCGGGAGATCCCGCTGGTGTTCCTGCAGAACATCAGCGGGTTCATGGTCGGCAAGGCCTACGAGCAGGGCGGCATCGCCAAGCACGGCGCGAAGATGGTCACCGCCGTCGCGTGCGCGCGGGTGCCGAAGCTGACCGTCGTGGTCGGCGGGTCGTTCGGCGCGGGCAACTACGCGATGGCCGGCCGCGCCTACTCGCCCCGGTTCCTGTGGATGTGGCCGAACGCCCGCATCTCGGTCATGGGCGGCGAGCAGGCCGCGACCGTGCTGTCGATGGTGGGCGACGCCGATCCGGAGGCGATCAGGGCCCAGTACGAAGCGCAGGGCAACCCCTATTACTCGACCGCGCGCCTGTGGGACGACGGCGTCATCGACCCCGCCGACACCCGGACCGTCCTCGGCCTGGCCCTCGGGGCCTGCGCGAACGCACCGCTGGGGCCGGTCGGCTACGGCGTCTTCAGGATGTGAGGGCCATGTTCGACACCGTTCTGGTCGCCAACCGGGGCGAGATCGCCCTGCGTGTCATCGCCACGCTGCGCCGTCTCGGCATCAGGTCGGTGGCCGTCCACACCGAGGGCGACACGACCCACGCCGGCGCGGCCGACCTGGCGGTGGAGATCGGGAGCTATCTCGACGCCGCCGAAGTGGTGGAGGCCGCCCGGAAGACCGGAGCCCAGGCGATCCACCCCGGCTACGGGTTCCTCTCCGAGAACACCGGCTTCGCGGCGGCCTGCCACGACCACGGGATCGTGTTCGTCGGCCCGCCCGCCGGTGCGATCGAGGCCATGGGCGACAAGATCCGGGCCAAGGAGACGGTCGCCGCCGCGGGGGTCCCGGTCGTGCCGGGCGCGTCGGCGAACCTGGCGGACTTCCGCGACTTCCCCGCGCTGATCAAGCCGTCGGCCGGTGGCGGCGGCAAGGGCATGGTGCTCGTCCGCTCCAAGGAGGAGTTGCCCGACGCGCTCGCCTCGGCCGCGCGGACCGCGCTCGCCGCCTTCGGTGACGGCACCCTCCTCATCGAGCGGTACGTCGAGAGCCCCCGCCACATCGAGATCCAGGTGCTGGCCGACAGCCACGGCAACGTGATCCACCTGGGCGAACGCGAGTGCAGCCTGCAACGCCGGCACCAGAAGATCGTCGAGGAGGCCCCCTCGCCGCTCCTCGACGAGGCCACCCGGGCCAAGATGGGCGCCGCCGCCGTCGAGGCCGCCCGCAGCGTCGGCTACGTCAACGCGGGCACCATCGAGTTCATCGTCCACGGCGCGACCGGCGAGTTCTTCTTCATGGAGATGAACACCCGCCTCCAGGTCGAACACCCCGTGACGGAGCTCGTCACCGGCCTCGACCTGGTCGAGCTCCAGCTCAGGGTGGCCGCGGGGGAGAGGCTGCCGCTGGAGCAGGACGACGTGGAGCTCAAGGGGCACGCCGTCGAGGCCCGCGTCTACGCCGAGGACCCGGCCCGGGGCTTCCTCCCGAGCACGGGCACGATCCTTCGATACGAGCCGCCCGGCATCCGGTTCGATTCGGGTGTCGCCGAGGGGGCGGTGGTCGGCACCGGCTATGACCCCATGCTCGCCAAGGCCGTCGCCTGGGCCCCCACGCGGAAAGAGGCGCTGGCCCGGCTGGACAGCGCGTTGAGAGACACGGTCATCCTCGGGGTGACCACCAATCTGGCCTTCCTCCAGAAGTTGCTGCGCCACGAGAAGGTCCAGCGGGGGGTGCTGGACACCGGGCTCGTCGAGCGCGAGCTCGATCCGGCCGAGCCGGAGGTCCCCGGTCACGTCCTCACCGAGGCCGCCCGCGTCTTCACGCCGGTGGCGGCCTCGGACGACCCGTGGGACGTCCCCGACGGCTGGCGGCTGGGCCGGCGCCGCCCGCTCACCCACCTGCTGGAGGTCCACGGCGAGATCGTCGAAGCCCCGGAGCCCGACGGGGTGACCCGGCGGTTCACCTCCGCACGCGACGGCGACACCCTGTGGCTGCACGCCGAGGGGCGGACCTACCGGATCACCCGGCACGAGCCCATCGAGGAGAGGTCGGCCGCCGCCCAGGCGGGTGACGGCGCGGTGCGCAGTCCCATGCCCGGGACGGTCCTGGTCGTGAAGGCGGCCCAGGGCGACGAGGTCGCCGAGGGGCAGCCGCTGCTGATCGTGGAGGCGATGAAGATGGAGCACACCGTCACCGCGCCCGTCGCGGGCACGCTGACCACGCTGGGCGTCCGCGCCGGGCAGCAGGTCGCGCTCGACGAGGTGCTCGCGATCGTGGAGGCGGCGCCATGAGCCACCGAATCGAAGGCCTCCCGGAAGAGGTCACGATCTACGAGGTCGGTCCCCGCGACGGCCTGCAGAACGAGAAGGCGATCGTCCCCGTCGAGGTCAAGGCCGAGTTCGTCGGCAGGCTCGCCGCGGCGGGCCTGAAGGTCATCGAGGCGACGAGTTTCGTCCACCCGAAATGGGTCCCGCAGCTCGCCGACGCCGAGGAGCTGCTGACGACCGTCCACCGGGAGCACCAGGTCAGATATCCCGTCCTGGTGCCGAACGAGCGCGGGCTCGACCGGGCGCTCGAACTCGGCTGCACCGAGATCGCGATCTTCGGCAGCGCGACCGAGACGTTCGCGCAGCGCAACCTCAACCGGTCGCTGAAGACCCAGTTCGACATGTTCGCCCCCGTGGTGAGCCGCGCGCGGGACAACGGGATCAGGGTCCGCGCCTACCTCTCGATGTGCTTCGGCGACCCGTGGGAGGGGCCCGTCCCGATCGGCCAGGTCGTCGACGTCGGCACCCGGCTGCTCGACCTCGGCTGCGCCGAACTGTCGCTGGGCGACACGATCGGCGTCGGGACCGCCGGGCACGTCGGCGCGCTGCTGGACGCCTTCCCCCGGGAGAGCCCGCTCGCGGTGCACTTCCACGACACCTACGGCCAGGCGCTGGCGAACGTGGTGGAGGCGCTGCGCCACGGTGTCACCGTCGTCGACGCCAGCGCGGGCGGCATCGGCGGCTGCCCCTACGCGAAGTCGGCCACCGGCAACCTCGCCACCGAGGACCTGGTCTGGCTCCTCGACGGCCTCGGCATCCACCACGGCGTGGACCTCAAGGCACTGGCCGCCACCAGCCACTGGCTCGCCGGTCAGCTCGGCCGCCCCAGCCCCAGCGCGGTGGTCCGCGCCCTCACGAAGGAGTGAGACATGCTCACCGAAGACCACGAGGACCTGCGCAAGACCGTCGAGGCGTTCGCCCGCGACGAGGTCGCCCCGGTCATCGGCGACCTCTACGAGAAGGGCGAGTTCCCCTACGACATCGTCCGCAAGATGGGCGCGATGGGCCTGTTCGGGCTGCCCATCCCCGAGGAGCACGGCGGCATGGGCGGCGACTACTTCGCCCTGTGCCTGGCGCTGGAGGAGCTGGCCCGGGTCGACTCCAGCGTCGCCATCACCCTGGAGGCCGCCGTCTCGCTGGGCGCGATGCCGCTGCACCGCTTCGGCACGGCCGAGCAGAAGGAGCAGTGGCTGCCCAAGCTGACGGCCGGGGAGCTGCTCGGCGCGTTCGGCCTCACCGAGCCCGGCGGCGGCTCCGACGTGCCCGGCGGCATGCGGACCACGGCCGACCTCGACGGCGGCGAATGGGTGATCAACGGCTCGAAGGCGTTCATCACCAACTCCGGCACCGACATCACCGGCTTCATCGGGGTGGCCGCGATCACCGGGCGACGCCCCGACGGCAGGCCGGAGATCTCCACGATCATCGTCCCGGCCGGCACCCCCGGCCTGGGCGTCTCCGCGAAGTACTCCAAGGTCGGCTGGTCGTCCAGCGACACCCGCGAGCTGAGCTTCACCGACTGCCGGGTCCCGGCCGCCAACCTCCTCGGCGAGCGCGGCCGAGGCTACGCCCAGTTCCTCCAGACCCTGGACGAGGGCCGGATCGCCATCGCCGCCCTGTCGGTCGGCCTGGCCCAGGGCTGCGTCGACGAGTCGGTCCGCTACGTCGCCGAGCGCCACGCCTTCGGCCACCCCATCGGCCACTACCAGGCCATGCAGTTCAAGGTCGCCGACATGGAGGTCCGCGCCCACACCGCCCGTCTGGCCTACTACCACGCGGCCGACCGCATGCTGCGGGGGCTCCCGTTCAAGAAGGAGGCCGCCATCGCCAAGCTGGTCGCCTCGGACGCCGCGATGGACAACGCCCGCGACGCCACCCAGATCTTCGGCGGCTACGGCTTCATGAACGAATACCCCGTCGGCCGCTTCTACCGGGACGCCAAGATTCTGGAGATCGGTGAGGGCACCAGCGAGATCCAGCGGCTGCTCATCGCCCGTGAACTGGGGCTTGGCGGCCTCTGACCACGATTAATTAATCCTTAGAAAAGCCGATCAAGCGTTCGGGTCCACTCCCGGCTGCTGGTTGTCTGTGTCCGTACGACATCCAGTAACCCACCCGAAAGGCATCAAAGTGGACCTGAACGTCACTCGCCGTCGCGCCCTCGGCACCGCCGCGCTGGCCGGGGTCGGCGTCGCCGTCGCGGCGTGTTCGGGAGAGCAGGGCACGACGGCCGCCCCCGCCGAGACCACGGCCGCCGCGCCCCCCGCGGAGACCTCCGCCCCCGCCGCCGGTGGTGGCGGCGACGCGCTCGCCGCGACGGCCGACGTGCCGGTCGGCGGTGGCGTGATCACCGAGCAGGCCGTGATCACCCAGCCCGAGGCGGGCACCTACAAGGCGTTCAGCCCGGTCTGCACCCACCAGGGCTGCAAGGTCAAGTCGGTGGACGACGGCAAGATCGTGTGCCCGTGCCACAACTCGCAGTTCTCCATCGCCGACGGATCGGTCCAGGGCGGACCCGCCAAGGCGCCGCTTCCCGAGGTCCCGATCAAGGTCGAGGGTGACTCCATCCTCCTCGGATAAGTGCGAAAGTTTGGCACCATTACCACCAGTGGTACGTGGCCGGACGTACCACTTCCCACCTGCTTAAACATCCGTCAAGAAGGACGTTTCGGACGGCCTTTGTAGCCAGGTGACCGCATCCCGGTGATGGACGCGCAGGTCGGACGGATCCTAGAGTCGCCTCATGACGTCCGGTGATCTCCAGCTTCGGAGAGCAGAGAAGACCGACGCGGAGCAGATCTTCGCGTTGGCCCGGGAATTCGCCGTGTCGTTCCGGCCCGAACGGGCCTCCTTCGACGCCGCGTTCCCCGAGCTTCTGGAGAACGAGGAGGCGCTCCTCCTCGTCGCCACCGTCGACGGCACGGTCCGCGGCTACCTCCTGGGCTTCACCCACCTGACCCTGTTCGCCAACGGCCGGGTCGCGTGGGTGGAGGAGGCGATCATCGAAGGCGGCTTCCGCCGGCTCGGGCTGGGCCGCCACCTGCTGCGGGAGTTCGAACTCTGGGCGCGCAGCCGCGACGCCGGATACGTCGCACTGGCCACGCGCCGGGCGGCTGAGTTCTATAAGGCGACCGGCTACGAGGTGTCGGCCACCTACTACCGCAAGCTACTCCGCCCCAAGAACCCCTAAGAGGTGAGCTGGGCGTCGAGCCGGTAGCCGTCGACCGTCACGTAGACCGAGTCGCCCGGACGCGCGTTCAACCGCATCAGCACCGGCTGCAGCGAGTCGAAGACCGGCTGCCGGTCGCGCCACACGAGCACCACGGCGTTGTCGCCGGGGCCGGTCACCGACAGCAGGGTGCCGGGCCGCATGCCGAGCTGGGCCGCGTAGTTCTCCGGCACCGCCACCGGCTCGCCACGCAGGTGCCCGCTGGTCACGTCGATGCGCTGCCAGCGGCGCGGGTCGGACGCCGGGCTCGGCGTGCTGCGCGGGCTGGGCACCAGGTGCGGGCGCGGCGCGCCGCCGGTGAGGGCGTTGAGCGCGGCGAGCGCGGTCTGCGGGTCGGGGCCGCTGTGCGCCATCTTCGGTATCGGCACGCCCGCCGGACGGGCCGGGTGGCCGTTGGCGCCGGGGGTGCGGCGGGGGAGCGGCGCGTCGCCGGCGGGGGCGCCGCCGTTCGCGCCGGGACCGGGGTTCGTGAGGCTCTTCGGCAGGGCTTCCATCCAGGCTTTGGCGGAGTGGGAACGGATCCCGAGCTGACCGAGCAGCTCGATCACGTCGGCGTCGGCCGGGTGGGCCGACAGCAACTGGCGGGTGCGGTCGCGCAGGCCGCCCAGGTCGCCCACGACGAGCCAGCCGTCCTGGAGACGGCGGTCGGGCATGAGGGTCACCAGGACGCGCCACAGCGGCGTACGCAGCGCCGGGACCTCGATCGGGTGGGAGGCGTCGGCGGCGATGAGCTGTTCCTGGGTGGCGGCGGTGCCGAGCCACTCGGTGAGACCGAACAGGTGGCCCGTCAGGGCGGCCGAGTCGGGGGAGCGCAGCCACATCAGCACCCGCTCCTCGGCGGTGCGCTGGGCCTGCGACAGCAGCTCGCGGTCGACGTTGAGCTCGTGGGCGAGGGTGCGGAGGCTGATCGGCTCGGCGGCGAACAGGCGCTGCGCGGCGACCGCGCGCTCCAGCTGGTTCCACTCGCGGAACAGGTGCTCGACCAGGCCGACCATCGGGTGTTCGGCCGTGTTGAGCGGCGCGGGCTTCTCGGGCTCCTTGGGCTTGGCCGGGGCGGGCACCACGGGCGTGCCGTTGACGGCCGGTTTCGAGCCGTTGACCTGGGCGCGGGCCGGGATCGCGGCCATCATGCCGGTCTCCTCGACGGCCGGCACGGGCGCCGCCAGCGGCCCGGCGACGGGCTGGGCCTTCTGGACGGGGGCCGGCTGCTTCGCCGGGGTGGCCGCCTTGGCGGGCGCGGCGGCCGGAGCGGCCTGCGCGGTCTGCGCGGCGGCCGGAGCGGCGGCGTCGGCGGGGATCTCGATGCGGATGTGCGTGAAGATCTCCTTGAACACCGCCGTGAGCACCGTCTCGGGCGTGGCCGAGGCCGACGGGGTGGCCAGGTCGGCGGCGGTGAGGCGGCGCAGGCGCTGCCAGCCGCCCAGGCCGATGATCACCGACCGGACCGGCTCGGGCCAGCCGGGGAGTTGACGATCGACCGTGTGCACCTGCAGAGCCGGCATGAAGTCGGTCAGCGGCAGGTGGTCGAGGTGGGTCACGGCGAGCCGGGCGAGCCGCTCGCAGACCCAGTCGATGCCGGTCGTGCCGAGGGCACGGCCCAGTGCGACGGAGCCCCACCAGCCGCCGGGGAGGCGTGGGTCGGCCAGTGTTTCGGCCACCTGCTGGGGGCGGCTCCAGCGTAGAGCGGGAACCAGATCGCTCAGGCAGATCGTTGACTCGGCGTCCATCGGTTGACCGCACCCTCCCGAGAGTGACGCTTGTTGCTAATGGTGCAGCTTACGCCGCAAGCTATCAATTGGTGTCAATAGGGTAAAGCTCAGTTGCGTGCTCAACGGCCGGGGGACGGCCGCCGATGAGGCCAACGGCCCTTCTGCCTGCGCGGCAGCCCGCTTCGAGGCATTCGGAACCGGTCAAACCCGCGAGTCGCGCCGTGAGGAACCCGGCCGCGAACGCGTCTCCCGCGCCCGTGGAGTCGACGACGCGGTCACCCGGCCCCGCCGCGACGGCACCGGCCCGAGCAACGATACGCCCGTCTTGGGCGAGAAGCGCGCCCGCCGGGCCGAGCTTCACGACGGCGGTTCCGTAGATGTCGCCGAGGAGTTCGGCCGCGCGTCCGGGATCGGTGGCTCCGGTCAGCACGAGTGCCTCGTCACGGTTGGGGATGATCACATCTGCTGCCCGTGTCTCGGCGGTGAAACGTTCGACGCCGAACTCGTGCAGGAACCTGGTGGAGGCCGGGTCGACGCTGACGGTGATGTCCTTCGCCGCCCGCATCGCCAGGCGGGCCAGCTCCAGCCCCTCCGGCGTCCACATCAGGTAGCCGGACAGATGGAGGCAGTCGACCCCGTCGAGCAGCGCGTCGGTCCAGTCGCCGGGGCCCAGATGGCGCGCCGCGCCCCGGTTGGTCAGGAACGACCGCTCCCCGGCGCCGTCGACCATGGCGATCACCACGGCGGTCGGGCGGACGGGATCGACGGTCACATGGGTTCTGACGCCGCTCAGGGCGTTCAGGTGCCATGCCGCCGTGTCGGCGCCCACGCGGGCCAGCAGCCGGACGTCGGCGCCCAGGTGGGCCGCCCACGCGGCGGTGTTGGCGCCGGAGCCGCCCGGCCGCAGCGTGATGTCGGCCTCGGTGTCGGTGCCCGTGGCCACCGGCTCGCGGTGGAGGGCGACGACATCGGTCACGACATCGCCGATCACCAGCAGGCCTCCCATGTCGATCAGATCTCCGGCGTCCAGGATGACGCGATTTCCGCCGCGAGGCGGGTGTTTCCGCGTACTGCCGCGAGGTTGGCCGCAAGTGAGGCGCCTTGGGTGGCCTCGACCAGGTATTCCAGCAAGTAGGGGGTGATGGCCTGACCTGTCACCCCGTTGGTCTCGGCGGCCCGGAGCGCCTCGGCGAGCACGCGGTCGTGCAGGGCCGGGTCGAGCTGCTCGTCCTCCGGCACGGGGTTGGCGACGATCAGCGCGGTCTCGGGCCCTCCCAGGGCGTCCTGGGCGCGCATGATGCCGGCCGCCTCCCCGGCGGTCTCGATGCGCCAGTCGACCGGCTCGCCGGAGGTGTGCAGGTAGAAGCCGGGGAACTCGTCGGTGCGGAAGCCGACCACGGTGACCTGGCGCGTCTCCAGGCGCTGGAGGGTGGCGGGGACGTCCAGGATCGACTTCACGCCGGCGCAGACGACCGTGACGCGGGTGCGGCTCAGCGTGTCGATGTCGGCCGACTCGTCCTGCACCGAGGTGTAGCCGCGGTGGACGCCGCCCAGGCCGCCGGTGGCGAACACCCGGATGCCCGCCCGCGCGGCCAGGAACGAGGTCGCCGAGACGGTCGTCGCGCCGCTCAGCCCGAGCGCGGCGCAGGCCGGCAGGTCACGGAAGCCCAGCTTGCGCAGATCGCCCTCGGTCGCGACCCGGACCAGCTCCTCGTCGGTCAGGCCCGCGCGGGGCACGCCGTCGAGCACCGCGATCGTGGCCGGGACCGCGCCGCCCTTCCGGACGAGGTCCTCCAGCTCGCGGGCCACTTCGAGGTTCCTGGGCTGCGGCAGGCCGTGGGAGATGATGGTCGACTCCAGTGCCACCACCGGGCGGCCCTCCGCGAGCGCGGTCGCCACTTCCTCGGAACGCTTGATCATTGAAATTTCCCCATACGTCGCATGTGGTCCCAGAGCACTCACAAATGTAGGGTGCGGGCATGGTGTCCCAGCCGCAGCCCCACTGGCAGACCGGTCTCTAGCCCCTCACCCGCTTTCGTCCAGTCACGAAACGGAGGGGACTCACCATGTTCGACGTCGTCATCGCCGGTGCCGGTCACAACGGCCTGGTCGCCGCCGCCTATCTCGCCCGCGCCGGCAAGAGCGTGCTGCTGCTGGAGCGGTACGGCCACGTGGGCGGCCTGGCCGTCTCGGCCCAGGCGTTCCCGGGGGTCGACGCCCGGGTCTCGCGCTACTCCTACCTCGTCAGCCTGCTGCCCTCCAAGGTCGTCCGGGACCTCGGGCTGCCGCTGACGCTGCGGCGGCGGCGCTTCTCCTCGTACACCCCGGTGGGAACCGGCGGTCTCCTGGTCGACGGCGGCGACGAGGACCGCACGGCCGCCTCGTTCGCCAACGTCACCGGGGGCGGCCACGAGATCGTCGCCTGGCGGCGCTTCTACGCCATGACGGCCGCCGCCGCGACCGCGATCGCCCCCACCCTGATCGAGCCGCTGCCCTCGCGCGACCAGCTCAGGGAACTGGTCGGGGAGTCCTGGACCGACCTGTTCGAACGGCCCATCGGCCAGGTGGTGAGCGAGCTGTTCGCCGACGACGTGGTGCGCGGGGTGGTGCTGACCGACGCGCTCATCGGCACCTTCGCCGACCCCGACACCGACCTGCTGGCCAACCGGTGCTTCCTCTACCACGTCATCGGCGACGGCACCGGCGACTGGAACGTCCCCGTCGGCGGCATGGGCGCAGTCACGGGTGGCCTGGCCGACATCGCCAGGAAGGCGGGCGCGGAGATCCGGGTGAACGCCGAGGTGGTCGCGATCGACCCGGCGACCGGCGAGGTGACGTACCGGGACGAGAAGGGCGAGCACACCGTGACCGGCGGGAAGGTCCTGGCGAACCTGCCGCCCTTCACGCTGGCGCGGCTGCTGGGCGAGGAGGCCCCCGAGCGGCCCGAAGGCGCCCAGCTCAAGATCAACATGGTGCTGAAGCGGCTGCCGAGGCTGAAGGACCGCTCGATCGACCCGCGTGAGGCGTTCAGCGGCACCTTCCACATCAACGAGAGCCGCGACCAGCTCGCGCTGGCCTTCCGGCAGGCGTCGGCGGGGGAGATCCCCGGCCTGCCGCCCGCCGAGGTCTACTGCCACTCGCTGACCGACCCCTCGATTCTCGGCGCCGACCTGCGGAGGTCGGGAGCGCAGACGATGACGCTGTTCGGCCTGCACATGCCCGCGCGGCTGTTCGACCGGCCGGGGGCCAAGGAGGAGGCGGTCCGCCGCACGCTCGCCTCGATCGACTCGGTCCTGGCCGAACCCCTCGAGGACGTGCTGCTCACCGGCCCGGAAGGCGTCTGCCTGGAGGCCAAGACCCCGCTCGATCTCGAACAGGACGCCGGGCTCCCGGGAGGCCACATCTTCCATCAGGACCTGTCCTGGCCCTACGCCGAGGAGGGCGGCTGGGGCGTGGAGACCGTCCACGAGCGGCTCCTGCTGTGCGGCGCGGGCGCGCGGCGCGGCGGCGGGGTGAGCGGGATCCCCGGCCACAACGCGGCGATGGCCGTCCTGGGACGTTAAGGGTCTTCTCAGAGGCGGTCGTTACCGTGTGAACGTGACGGACGAGACACCCCGGCTGCTGGTCGTCGACGACGAACCGGCCCTGCGCGACGCGCTGCGGCGCAGCCTGGAGTTCGAGGGCTACCGGGTCGGCGTGGCCTCCGACGGGCTGGCCGCGCTGGCCGAACTCCAGCGTGAGCCCTACGACGCGGTGCTGCTCGACGTCATGATGCCGCGCCTCGACGGCCTGACCACCTGCCGGCGGCTGCGCGCGGCCGGCGACCACGTGCCGATCCTCATGCTGACCGCCCGCGACGCCGTTGGCGACCGCGTCTCCGGCCTGGACGCCGGCGCCGACGACTACCTGGTCAAGCCCTTCGAGCTCGACGAGCTGCTGGCCCGGGTGCGGGCGCTGCTGCGGCGCAGCACCCTGACGGCCCCCGCCTCCGACGAGCTGGCCTTCGAGGGACTGCGGATGAACCCGCAGACGCGGGAGGTCCGGCGCGGCAGGCGGCCCCTGGATCTGACCCGGACCGAATTCCTGCTGCTGGAGCTGTTCCTGACCCATCCCCGCCAGGTGCTCGGCCGCGAGCAGATCCTCAGCGCGGTGTGGGGGTTCGACTTCGAGCCGTCGTCCAACTCCCTGGACGTCTATGTCATGTACCTGCGCCGCAAGACCGAGGCCGACGGCGAACCACGCCTGATCCACACCGTGCGCGGCGTCGGCTACGTGCTGAGGGGCACGCCGTGAGCCTGCGGCGGCGGGTGACGATCGTGATCGCGGTGGCGGTGGCCGTCGCCATCGCCGTCTGCGCCGGGGCGAGCTGGCTGATCGTCCGCGACCAGATGCGCGACCAGCTCATCGAGTCGCTGGAGCAGTTCCCCGTGCGCGACGACCAGGTCGCCCAGGCCCTCGCCCGCTGCGGCCAGGAGGACAGCGACCAGCCGTGGGACCCGTCCGGGCGCGGCTGGCAGCTCGTCCGGAGCGACGGGACGATCTGCGAGGGCGGGTCGTCGTCGCTCGAACCCATCCCCGAGGAGCGCGCGCTGTGCTCGCGCAGCGGCCCGGCGGTGGTCCGCAACGGCATCCTGAGCGGGCACTACCAGACGCCCGTCATCGCCCAGACCAGGGCGTTCGAGCCCGGGACCGCGCTGACCGTGTTCCGCTCGACCCGCGAGATGGACGACTCGCTCCGGGTGCTCGGCCTGGTGCTCGCCGGGGTCTGCGCCGTCGGGGTGCTCGGCGCGGCGGCGACCGGCCTGTGGCTGGCCCGCACCGCCCTGCGCCCGGTCGCGTCGCTGACCGGCGCGGTCGAGCACGTCGCCAGGACCGAGGACCTCGAAGTCCGCATCCCCGTCGACGGCAAGGACGAGATCGCCCGCCTGGGCGCGGCCTTCAACACCATGACCGCCGCCCTGGCCGCCTCGCGGGACCGCCAGCGGCAGCTCGTCTCCGACGCCGGCCACGAGCTCCGCACCCCCCTCACGTCGCTGCGCACCAACATCGACCTGCTGCTCCGCAGCGAGAACACCGGCCGCCCGCTGGAGCCCGAGGCGAAGCGGCGGCTGCTCGTCAGCGTCAAGGAGCAGTTCGAGGAGATGTCCTCCCTCATCGCCGACCTGCTGGAACTGTCCCGGAACGCCGAGACGGCCGGCGCGTCCACCGAGGTGGAGTTCCAGGACGTGGTGTCCGCCGCCGTGGACCGGGCCCGGCGGCGCGGCCCCGGCCTGGTGTTCGACGTGGAACTGTCCCCGTGGCGGGTGTCCGGGGACGTGCGGGGGCTGCAGCGCGCCGCCGTCAACATCCTGGACAACGCGGTCAAGTTCAGCCCGGAAGGGGGCACGGTGACGGTCCGCCTGCGGGACGGCGAGCTGACCGTCCGCGACGAGGGCCCCGGCATCGCCGAGGAGGAACTGCCCCACGTCTTCGAACGCTTCTGGCGCTCACCCGCCGCGCGCAGCCTGCCCGGATCGGGCCTGGGCCTGGCGATCGTCGCCCAGGCGGTCAGGGCCGCCGACGGCCGGGTGACCCTCGCGAGCGGCCCCGACGGCGGGACGACCGTGACGGTCGTGCTCCCCGGGTCGGCCGCGTGATCGAGATCGTCCTGCCCGTCCGCGACGAGGAGCGGGTGCTGGCGTCGAGCGTCGCGACGCTGCTCGCCTTCCTCAAGCGGGAATGCCCCTTTCCGGTGCGCGTGACCGTGGCCGACAACGGCTCCACCGACGCCACCTGGTCGGTGGCCCGGTCGCTGGACGGCGTCCGGACGCTGCGCCTGGAGACCCCCGGCCGGGGACGGGCGCTGCGGGAGGCCTGGTCGTGGAGCGAGGCCGACGTGGTCGCGTACATGGACATCGACCTGTCCACCGACCTGGCCGCCTTCGTGCCGCTCGTCACGCCGCTGCTGTCGGGGCACGCCGACGTCGCGATCGGGACCCGGCTGGCGGCCGGGTCGTCGGTCGTCCGCGGCCCCCGCCGCGAGCTCATCTCCCGCGCCTACAACCTGCTGCTGCGCTCGGCCGGCGCCGCCTTCACCGACGCGCAGTGCGGCTTCAAGGCGCTGCGCGCCCCCGTCGCCCGCGAGTTACTCCCCTCCGTCGTGGACGACGGCTGGTTCTTCGACACGGAACTGCTGCTCAGGGCGCAGTGGCGGGGCCTGCGCATCCACGAGGTCCCCGTGCGGTGGGTCGACGACCCCGACAGCAGCGTGGACGTCCTGCGCACCTCGATCGCCCAGCTACGAGGCCTCGCCCGGGTGGTGTCGGAACGCGAACGAGGGGTAGCCGCAGGCGCATGGACAAACAGGCATTCATCGCGCTCCTGAACGAGGACCTCGAGAGCGAATACCGCTCGATCGTCCAGTACACCCAGCACGCGGCGACCATCAAGGGCGCCCAGTACCAGCCCATCGTCGAGGAGATGCGCGCCCACCTGACGCAGGAACTCGAACACGCCTCGGCCCTGGCCCAGCAGATCGACTTCCTGGGCGGCGTCCCGTCCGTCCGCGTCCCCTCGATCCCCGACACCCCTGACAGCGCGGCCGCCCTCCAGCTCGACCTGGAGCTGGAGGAGACCCAGCTCGTCCGCTACCGGGAGCGGGTCGAGCAGGCGATCGAACTCGGCCTCCCCGACGTGGCCGAGGCGCTGCGCCCCCTGCTGCAGCAGACCCAGGACCACGTCATGGACCTGCAGGGCGCCCTCGGCAAATGACGGCGTCGACCGCCGTCGCGGTCCGCCCCCGCAGGATGACGGGGTTGACCTCGGCGAACACGAACCCTTCCCGACGGGTCATGTCCGCCAGCGCGACGGCGGTCCGGGCGAGCGTCCCGACGTCCGGAACGAGCCTGGCGGCCCTCATCTCCCGTACGGCCCTCTCCACGCGCTCCCTGGTGACGGGGAGCGGGACGACCGCCGCGTCGTCGAAGACCTCCACCCAGGCCCCGCCCAGCGCGATGACGACGACCGGGGTGACGGCGTCGTACCTGACGGAGACCATCACCTCGACCCCCGGGGGAACCATCTCCTCGACGAGGACCGGCGGGGGGATCTGCCTCAGCGCCCGTTCGAGGTCCTTCTCCGTCGAGACGCCGAGGATGACGCCGCCCTGCGCGGCCTTGTGGCGGACGTCGGGCGAGTCGACCTTGACCACGACGGTCCCGAGCTCGGCCAGCAGCGCCCCGGCCTGAGCCGGATCCCCGGCGACCCCGCCTCTCGGGACGGCGATGCCATGAGCCTGGAGACAGGCCTTGCCCTCCACCTCCCGCAGCCAGGTGGGTTCGGCACTGCTGCCTCGCTTTTTGCTTTGGTCGGCGATCTCGCGGATGCGGGCCGGATCGACCGCGGTGGTCATGGCGCCGGCGCAGATCAGGCCCTCGGTCAGGCCCGCCACGGGGACCAGGCCCAGGTCGGTGAGGTGTTCGGCGGTGGCCTCCGGCATGAGCTCGGGGAGCGTCGAGGCCACCACGACCGGGACGTCGAGGCTCCCGGCCGCACGCGTGACGGCGTCGAGGGCGGCGTCCCACGCCTGTTCCTGCTCGGGGTCCATCTCGGCCGGGCGGTCGTAGCAGGCGAGGACGACGCCGATCGACGGGTCCTCGCCGGCTGTGGCGATGACGGCGGCGGTTCGCTCGGTCTCGCCGAAGATGACGGCGGTGTAGTCGAGGGGATTGGAAGCGGTGGCCGTACCGGGCAGAAGCCCTTTCAGAGCTTGGACGGTGCCCGCGCTGAGCGCCGGAAGCGGCACCTTGAGCCTCGCGGCCTCATCGGCAGCCGTGGCGGCGTCACCCCCAGAACACGTCACCACCAGCACCCCCGTCTCAGGGGTGTTCAGCGGATCGGTTCGCGTGTGGGCGATGGTGCGAGCAGCTCGCCCGGACGAGGCGCTTTCGTCCGGCGGGTTGAGGTGCGCGGGGGCGTCCAGATTCGACGGGTAGACGTGCCCGACGGGTTCGGGATGCGGCGGGTTGAGGTGCGCGGGGGCGGAGCCGGGATGCGACAGGTAGAGGTTACTGGCGGCAGCTTCGGCTTTCGACGGGGTGATTCGCCCGGGCGTGGCATGGGTGGTCGGCGGGTTGGTGTGCCCGGACCTGGTGGCGGTTCGGTGGTTGGCCTGGCTCAGGGCTTTGGCCAGTTCGAGGAGTTCGTGGGGGTTGCGGGCCCACGCGCCACCGGCCTCCTCGATCAGGGCCTTGAGGATGCGGTGATCACCCGCGACGGCGCCCGTGTGGGCGGCGGCGGCGGCGGCGCCCAGGGCGCTGGTGCCCGCTTTCAGTACGGCCACCCGGATGCCGTGCTCCACCGCCAGCGCGAGGGCTTCCGGGAGGCCCGGGTCCTCGGTCTCCAGGTAGAGCGCGGCCGAGGTGACGCCGTCGAGCTCGGTCAGGGCGGTGAGGTAGTCCGACGCGGTGAGGACGGCCTGGTTGCCGCAGGACACGACCGTGTGGAGCCGCAGCGCGCGCCTGCTGAGCAGGGCGTTGACCGCGACGTTGCCGCTCTGCGAGACGAGCGCCACCGGGCCGGGACGCCTGGGTACATAGGCGTCGCCCCACATGGGCGCCCGGCCGACGACCGAGACGACGCCGTTCCCGTTGGGACCGCAGACGGGGAGGCCGTGGGCCAGGGCGGCCCGCCGGAGCTCGTCCTGAAGCGCCCGGCCGCCGGGGATCTCGGCGAAACCGGCCGCGAGGACGACCGCGCCGCCACACCCTCGTTCCCCCGCTTGCCGCAGCAGATCCGGCACGGTGCCCGCCGGGGTCGCGATGACGAGGGCGTCCGGCGCGATGGGCAGGTCGGCGATGGTCGGCACGCACGGCACGCCGTGCACGTCGCGGGCGGTGGGGTGGACGCCGTACACGGGACCGGGAAAACCGGCGGTGACCAGGTTGGCGACCGCCTGGTTGCCGTAGGAGCCGGGGCGGGTCGAAGCGCCGACGACGGCGACCGAACGGGGAGCGAGCAGGCGCGCGGGTCTCACCTCCTCCACACTGGTTGGTCAACCAGTCAGCAGTCAAGGTGTGTCGCCGACGCGAGGCGCTGCTGGGGTAGAGTTGCCGGGTGCGCAGCGCGGAGGGCGCCCGGAGCAGCCGGGCCGATCAGGCAGATCAGCGCCGGGCCGAACTGCTGGACGCCGCCCGGCGTGTGGTGCTGGAGCGAGGTCTCGCCAGCACCCGGGTCTCCGACATCGCGAAAGCGACCAACGTCAGTGGCGGGTTGATCCACTACCACTTCGCCACCAAAGACGACCTGATCACCGCCATGCTGCGGGCCACCTCCGAGAGCGAGGTCAGGCGGCTGCGCGAGATCATCGCCGGCCCCGGGACGGCGGTGCAGCGCCTCGACCGGGTGCTGCGCTTCTACATCCCCAACTCGCGGTCCGACCAGAGCTGGATCCTGTGGCTCGACGCGTGGGCGCTCGGGGTCCGGGAGCCGCATGTGCGGGAGATCCTGCTGGAGCTCGAGGGCGGCTGGATCGAGATCCTGTCCGAGGTGATCTCCGAGGGCATGTCGGCGGGGGAGTTCACCTGCGACGATCCCCAGGGGGCCGCCGAGCGGCTCGACGGGATGCTCGACGGGCTCGTGGTGCGCTACACGCTGCACTCGGGGGCGATGTCGCGGAAGCGACTGCTGGAACACGCCCGGATCGCGGCGGCCCGCGAGGTGGGCGTGGAACGGTCGACCTTCCCTGCTTGATTCCGCCTGACTCGGCGTAGGACCTGACTCGGCGTACGACCTGGCAGGGGTCGGCGGGCGGTGTGGCGGCGTGTGAACTGGCGGGGTCGGAGTTGTCTGCGGTTGAGCAGGGCCGGATCACCGCCGACTGCACTAAGGGCCTTGGCGCATCGAATCTCCACCGGTGACGCGGCTCCAGGTGCCGGACGCATCGTGAGCTGCCGCCCGAATCGCGCGCGAGGCTCCGGCCGCTCGGCGAACGCGGGGGAGGACCGCCGCGCGGTCAGACCCCTGTGTCGTCGTCCTGCACCCTCATGAGCTTCGAGGAGACCTCGTCGGCGGCTTGACAGGATGATCGCTCCCCTATTTGACTGGGTCACCAGTCAGGGATCGTCAGGGAGAGCGACATGTCGCTGATACGGCTGTCGGATGAGCAGATCGAGCTGCGTGACCGGGCCAGGACCTTCGTCGACGACGTGCTGATTCCACGGGAGGAGTCCGCCGAGCGGGCGGGCGGGCGACTGGCCTCCTCCGACGTCACCGAGATCATGAAGGCCGCTCTGGACGCCCGGCTGAACGGGGGAAGACACGCCGTCGAGCACGGCGGCCAGGGGTGGTCGGCCACCGACTACGTCGTGGTGCAGGAGCAGTTCGGGCGCAACACCAACGGTCTGTGGTGGTGGGTGCCGGACGCCTACAACGTCCTGTCCGCCGGCACCCCCGAGCAGATCTCCCGCTATCTCCGCCCGGCCCTGCTGGGGGAGGGCTGGGTCTCGTATGCCGTGACCGAGGAACACGCCGGCTCCGACCCCTCCGGCATCTCGACGGTCGCCGAACGGGTCGGCGACCAGTGGCGGCTCGACGGCGAGAAATGGTTCGTGACCAGCGGCGACGTGGCGGCCGTGCACATCGTGGTGGCGCTGGCCGAGGGCCACGGGCCGACGCTCTTCCTCGTCGACGCCGAAGCCGACGGGGTCGAATACCTGGACGATCCGCCCTTCACCCACTCGTTCCCCCATGGGCATCCCACCCTGCACCTGAACGGCGTCCTCGTCGGCGACGACGCCGTGCTCGGCGGACTGGGCCAGGCCGACGCGCTGCAGCAGAACTGGTTCGTCGAGGAGCGGCTGGGGATCGCCGCACATTGCGTGGGCGCGATGGGCCGGTTGCTGGACGAGGCCGTGACATGGGCGTGCGGGCGCGAACAGGGCGGCTCCCGCCTGATCGACCACCAGGGCGTGGCGTTCCCGCTGGCCGACTCGGCCGCCGACGCGGCGGCAGCCCGGTTGATGGTCTACGAGGTGGCCGCGCTGGCCGATGCGGGGGCCGACCGGAAGGTCGTCCACGCCAAGGCGTCGCTGGCGAAGTTGTTCGCCTCGGAGGCGGCGTGGCGGTGTGCTGACCGGGCGGTGCAGACGTTCGGCGGGCGCGGTTACATGCGGACCAACGTGGCCGAACGCTTCCTCCGGGAGCTCCGGGTCGACCGCATCTGGGAGGGCACCAGCGAGATCCAGCGCTTGATCATCGCCCGGTCGATGGAACGCCGGGGAGTCAGCCAGGTCATCGCCTGACCTGCGCCCCGGATCTGAGTAGGCAAGAGCGAGATCCAGCGGTTGATCACCCGAGGCTCTGCCGTCGTCGCGAGGGACTTTCCGTTACGGCTACCGCCCACCCTGTGGCCATCCACGGAGTGGTCACAGCAGCACAGAACCCGGGAGCCGAGATTGCGCGCCGGGATTCTGTCGGTGGGCGTTCGTAGGGTCGCGGTATGACTCCAGTCACGATTCTCGGGCTTGGGCCGATGGGACGAGCGCTCGCCCGAGCCTTCATCGCGAACGGCGATCCGACGACGGTCTGGAACCGGACCCCCGGCAAGGCCCCCGACGGGGCGGTCGAGGCCAAGACAGTCACCGAGGCCGTCGGCGAACTGACCATCGTGTCCGTGATCGACTACGACGCGGTCGCGGCGATCCTCGACGCCGAGGCCCTGCGCGGGAAGACGCTCGTCAACCTGACGGCGGACACGCCCCACCGCGCCCGCGAGATGGCCGCCTGGGCGGCCGGCCACGGCATCACCTACCTCGAAGGGGCCGTCGCCTGCCCGGCCACGGCGATCGGCACGCCCAACGGGACGATCTTCTACAGCGGGCCGTCGCCGGTGTTCTCCCGGTGGGAGGCGGAACTGTCGGTGCTCGCCAACCCCATCTACCTGGGGGAGGATCCTGGGCGTGCGGCCGCCTTCGACGTGGCGGTGCTCGACGTGTTCTGGAACGCGCTCGCTGGGGTCGTCCACTCCTACGCGCTCGCCTCCGCCGAAGGCATCGAGCCCGGCGAGCTGACGCCGATGCTCAAAGGGCTCGGCGAGATCCTGCCGGCGCTCGTCGAGGAGTGCGGGGCCAACCTCGAATCAGGTGAACACCCCGGTGACGCCTCGTCGATCCGGTCGGCCCACGCGCAGATCTCCCACGTGATCGCGGCCTCGGAGCGGGCGGGGCTGGAGACGGGGGCGCTGCGGGCGGCCCGTGGATACGCCGACCGGGCCATGTCCGACGGACGGGCTAAAAAGGGCTTCTCGGCCCTGTCCGCATACGTTGCTGAAGGCGGCAAGCCTTGATGACGCGTCGACCGCTGGAAGCGAAATAGGTTGCGACATTCCAGGTGATGTGGGAACCATGGCTGGGATGGCAAAAGTATAGGTGAGCTACTGACAGGCGCCGACAAGGGTGGAACGCAGCTCGTTTTTTCTAAGAACGGAACTGATGCTCCTGGGTTGATGTGGTGCTGCTTCTCTTTTGCATAAGCGGTGTCCGCGAAACAACCCCTCTGTGTCCCCGTGGTGACGCATTGTGGCTGACTTAAAACCGAGGGTGGACATTCATTGCAGCACATTCGTTGTTGTGAGCTCCTTTTTGGAACGGTCCCTCACCGGTAATTTCAGGCAGAAGAGCGTAGCGTCGGAATTGTGACCTAGATCACAATTTATTTCCTCTTTACGCCTAGATCATCCGCAGGTATGTTTCGAGCGATTTGCCGAAGATCGCCTGTGAGTTGCACAAGCGGCTCTTCGACGGGCTGGGGGCCCGTTCGTGCGAATTCCCACTAGCGGAGGAGTGGACGGGGTGCGCGGAAGTCTATTTGGGCTGGGCAAAAACGGTCCGGCGCGATGGCTGGCTCGAATTACCGCAGTTGTGAGTGTGGCGCTTATTCCTGGAACGATTGGGCTTCCGGTTCTTGCTGCCGGGATCTCTGTGCAGCCGGCAGTACTGCAGCTTTCAGGCTCCACGAAAGGTTCCGTGGATGAACCGCCTGTACAGCAGTCTGGCTCGGCGGCCAATCGGCCCAGCCAGGTGGATTCCTCTGTCACGAAAGAGAATCCGCCTGCGGGCCAGCCAGGCTTCCGCCCTGACGACGGGAAGCGGCCAGAGGGAGGCCTTCCGCTGGAGAACCGACCCGCTTTGGTCGACGAACCGGCTGAAGGTGGCTTGGAATCCCCGCCACCGCTACCAGAGGAGATCAGCGGAGCCGATCCTGAGGAGCTGACTCCTTCGAGCACGCCTCCCACGGGCTCCGGCCAGGTGCAGGGTCTTTCGGCGGAGTATGTACCCGCTGCGAAGACGCCGCTTCGGGCCGCTGTCGGCGCTCGGTCGGTGATGACCATAGTTTCGGACTCAGCTCCGGCGGTGTCGAATCTGTGGGCATCCGGGACACGCGGCTCCGGCGGGTGGACGCTCTCCACCCTCACTCCGCAGTTTCAGGCCAAGATCACTGACCCGTTCTACCGTTCGGCCTTCCTCGGTTACGAGGTGGAACATGATCCGTCGGTGCCCTCACAGGGGACAGGGCTGATCTCCGAGGGAACTGGGACGACGTCGACCTCTTCCGGGGGCTACGCCGGTGTGACGGTGCCATCGGGACGACTGACTGATGGCTGGCTGGTGCGCTGGCGGGTCAGAGGTGTCACGACAACGGGTGTGGAAGGCTCGTGGTCGGACTGGCAGTCAGCGAAGGTTGACGTCTCCAAGCCGGCGGTCTCGGAGTTGTCGGCACGGGGCATGCAGGGGGCCGACGGCTGGACGCTGTCGTCGCTCACACCTTTCTTCCAGGCGAAGATCACTGATCCGGTGTTCTTCCGTTATTCGTACCTGGGCGCCGAGGTCGAGCACGACCCGTCGGCGCCCACCCAGGGATCCGGCGTCATCTGGTCCGGGACCGGCACGACGCCCACGTCATCGTCGACCCTGACCGCAACGGTGACCGTGCCGACGGGCAAGCTGACCGACGGCTGGCTGGTGCGCTGGCGGGTCAGGGGTGTGACGACCACCGGTGTGAACGGTCCCTGGTCGGACTGGCAGGTGGCGAAGGTTGACGTCTCCAAGCCCGCGGTGTCGGAACTGACGGCTCGTGGGACGCAGGGTTCGGGTCTGTGGACGCTGTCGTCGCTGACGCCTTATCTCGAAGCGAGAATCACCGACCCCGTGTTCTTCCGCTATTCGTATCTGGGTGCCGAGGTCGAGCATGATCCGTCGGTGCCGGCTCAGGGGTCCGGTCTGATCTGGTCGGGGACGGGCACTACGGCTACCAATAGTGAGTCGCCGTATGCCCGGGTGACGGTGGCGTCGGGCAAGCTGACCGATGGCTGGCTGGTGCGCTGGCGGGTCAGGGGTGTGACGACCA
>NZ_BBXG01000004.1 GCF_001570605.1 Herbidospora cretacea
CGGCTGACTCGCGGCGCGGCGGGGGCGGCGCCGTCGGCCGCGCCGTCGGCCGTGCCGTCGGCGCCGTCGGTGACCCAGTGGTGCTCGCGCTGGAAGGCGTAGGTGGGCAGGTCGAGCCGGCGGGCCCCCGTGCCCGCGAAGATCGAGTCCCACGTCAACTCGACCCCGGACACGGCCAGCCGGGACACCGCGGCCATGACGGTACGGGCCTCCGGCCTGCCCTTGCGCAGCACCGACCCCGCCCGCACCGCCGACCGGTCGGCGACGCTGTCGGCGACCAGGGCCGAGCACACGTCGTCCGGGCCGAACTCGACGACCGTGCGCACCCCCGCCGCCTCCAGGGCGCGCGCGGCGTCGCTGAAGCGGACGGTCGCGCGGACCTGCTCCACCCAGTACTCCGGGGACGCCAGCAGTTCGGCGGGGGCGACCTGCCCGGTCACCGTGGAGACCACCGTGATCCGCGGCGGGCGGAACTCCAGGCCGGACACGACATCGCGGAAGGCGTCGAGCATCGCGTCCATGCGGTGGGAGTGGAAGGCGTGGCTCACCGGGAGCCGCTTGGTCTTGTGCCCGGCCTGCCGCAGCCGCTCAGCCGCGTGCAGCACCGCGTCCTCGTCACCGGAGATCACGACCGCGTCCGGGCCGTTGACGGCGGCGAGCGCCACGGTGCCGGTCAGGTACTCGGCGACCTGCCGCTCCGTCGCCCCCACGGCCACCATCGCGCCGCCGCCGGGCAGCGCCTGCATCAGGCGCCCGCGTGCCGAGACGAGTGCGGCGGCGTCGGGCAGGGACAGCACGCCCGCGACGTGCGCGGCGGCGATCTCGCCGACGGAATGACCCATCACGAAGTCCGGTCGCAGGTCCCACGACTCGAACAGCCGGAACAGCGCCACCTCGACCGCGAACAGCGCGGGCTGGGTGTAGCCGGTCTGGTCCAGGTCCGCCCCGCTCTCGATCACCTCGCGCAGGGGACGGTCCAGATGCGGGTCGATGAGCGCCGCGACCTCGTCGAAAGACCGCGCGTAGACCGGGAACGCCGCGTGCAGCTCCATGCCCATGCCGGCCCGCTGGGCGCCCTGACCGGTGAACACGGCCGCCGTCGCGCCTCCCGACGTGACGCCGGTGACGAGCCCGGCGGAAGGGACGCCGGCCGCCAGCGCGTGCAGACCGGCGATCAGCTCCTCGCGGTCCGCGGCGACGACGGCGGCGCGGTGGGGGAACCGGGTGCGCGTGGTCAGGGCGGACCAGCCGACGGACGCGACGTCGGCGTCGCCCGCCTCGACGGCGGCCCTGAGCCGTTCGGCCTGCGCGCGGAGCGCCTGCGGGGTGCGGCCGGAGACGACCACCGGCAGCGGCGCCGCGACACCGGGACCGCCGGGACCGCCGGGCTCGGCGGGTTCGGCGGCCGGCGCCTCCGCGACGACGACGTGGCAGTTGGTGCCACCCATGCCGAAGGAACTGACCCCCGCGACGAGTCGGCGGTCCGGGTGCGGCCAGGGGGAGTGGCTCGTGACGACGGAGATGTTCAGCTCGTCGAAGGGGATGGCCGGGTTCGGCGTCTCGTGGTTGAGGCTCGCGGGCAGCTCCCGGTTGCTGATCGCCAGCACGGTCTTCACCAGGCCGGTGATGCCCGCCGCGGCCTCCAGGTGGCCGATGTTGGTCTTCACCGAGCCGACGACCAGCGGGTCGCCTGACTGCTTGAGCGTGCCGATCGACGCTCCCAGCGCGGTGGCCTCGATCGGGTCGCCCACCGGGGTGCCGGTCCCGTGCAGCTCGACGTACTGCACGTCGTCGGGGGACACGCCCGCTCTGCGGTGCGCCGCCCGCACCACCTGCTCCTGTGCGAGCGCGCTCGGCACCGTCAGACCGGAGGTCGCGCCGTCGTTGTTGACCGCGCTGCCCAGCAGCACGCCGTGCACCCGGTCGCCGTCGGCGATGGCCGTCCGCAGCGGCTTGAGCACGACCACGGCGGCCCCCTCGCCGCGCGCGTAGCCGTTGGCCTTGGCGTCGAAGGTGTGGCAGCGGCCGTCGGGGGACAGCCCGCCGAACCGCTCGGCGCCGAGCACGGTCTCGGCCAGGATGTTGAGGTTCACGCCTGCGGCCAGCGCCAGTGCGGAGTCCCCCGAGCGCAGGGACTCGCAGGCCAGGTGCACCGCGACCAGCGACGACGACTGGCTGGTGTCGACGGTCAGGCTCGCGCCGCGCAGACCGAGGGCGTAGGAGATCCGGTTGGCGATGACGCCGCGGTGCACGCCGGCGTTGGTGTGCTGGGTGATCGCGGGCGAGCCCTGGCGGTAGACCAGAGCGGCGTAGTCCTCGCGTGCGGTGCCGACGTAGACCGAGGTCGGGCTGCCCTCCAGGTCGGCGGCGACGATTCCGGCGTCCTCCAGCGCGGACCAGGCCAACTCCAGCAGCAGGCGCTGCTGCGGGTCCATGACCCGCGCTTCGCGTGGCGAGATCCCGAAGAAGGCGGCGTCGAAGTCGGCTATCGAGTCGAGGAAGCCGCCTCTGCGCACCGGGTCGCCCGCGTCGGCGGAAATCGGTTCCCAGCGATTCTCCGGCATGTCGGTCAGCGCGTCTCGCCCGGACCGCAGGAGGTCCCAGAACGCGGCGATGTCAGGCGCCCCTGGTAGCAGGCAGGACATTCCGACGACCGCGATCGCGTCGTCTTCTTGAGTGCCGTGGAATTGCTGACCACTCGTCATGGAAATCGGCTGCCCTTCGCTTGCCGGAAACCGGACGGGTTATCCCAACCCAAACCCGTATGACATTAGCCACGGCGGGCGGTTTACGACCCACTGCCGGTCTTCCGCCGGTAAGGGCATGATTGAACGTCGATTACCGGGTTTTCGTGAACACGATCCCGGAGTACGTCCGGTAAATCACCGACAGAGATTCTTCCTGCCGGCCGTAGCACCGGCTATTACCGGGGCTAGACCAGACATAGGCCGTGATTCACCGGGCGTTGGTTACCGTCGCCTCCGAGAACCTCACGTGGACAGGGGACGAAGAATGAATCCAGTGGCCGACAAGCCCGAGCTGGCCGAGCCGTACATGTTCGCCTGGCTGGCATCTCTGGGACTCGGTGTCGAATACACCAGGTCGAAGAAGGACTCCCTGTACTACCGCGACGCCGGTGGCGCCGAGATTGAGGTGCTCGACCTCGTCGGCGGTTATGGGTCGACCATTCTCGGGCACAACAACCCTCAGCTCATCGAGTACACGAAATCGCTGCTGGACGGCGACACCCCAATCCACGCGCAGTTTTCCCGGCATCCTTATGCGAACAATCTCGCCTGGACGCTGAACACCATCGCGCACCGCGAGTTCGGCACCGACGAGAACTACGCGGTGATCTTCGCCAACAGCGGGGCCGAGGCCAACGAGGTCGCCATCAAGCACGCCGAGATGGACCGCGTGTACAAGATCGGTGAGGCGCTCGCCGAGGTCGAAGCCCACATCGAGGCCGCCGTCGCGGCGGCGGCCTCCGGCGCGACCGTGGCCGCGTCCCCCCCGCGCGGGTCGGACATCGACGAGGTCGTCGCCGCCCTGCGCGCCGCCAACGCCGAGCGCGCCGCCACGCCGCCGGTCTACCTGGCCCCCGTGGGCTCCTTCCACGGCAAGCTCGCGGGCAGCATCCAGCTCACCCACAACGTCGCCTACCGCACACCGTTCATCGCCATGGCCGCGCCGTGCCGGTTCGTGCCCCTCGACCGGCCCGACGTCATCTCGGACACGATCGCCGCCGAGAGCCGGACCCTGCTCGACCTCGCCGTCGACGGCGACGTCATCCGGGTCGTCGAGCGTCCGCTGCCGGTGATCAGCGCGTTCGTGCTGGAGCCCATCCAGGGTGAGGCCGGCATCCGCATCCTGGACGTCGACGCCCTCGCCCGCGTGCGTGAGCTGCTCGACGCCGCCGACATCCCGGTCATCGTGGACGAGGTGCAGAGCGGTATGGGTCGCTCCGGCGCGTTCTTCGCCGCGTCACATCTGGGACTGCGCGGCGACTACATCACCCTGGCGAAGAGCCTGGGCGGGGGTATCGCCAAGGCGGCGGTCACGCTGATCCGGTCGTCGCGCTACCGCAGCGACTTCGAGCTGGTGCACACCTCGACGTTCGCCAAGGACAGCCTCTCCACCCTCATCGCCCTGCGCGCCGTGGAGCTGCTGGAAGCCGACGGCGGCGCGGCGTACCGGCAGGCGGCCGAGCGGGGCGACAAGCTGCTCGCCATGCTGGGCGCGCTGCGCGAGGAGTTCGGCGACGTCGTCAAGGACGTCCGGGGCAAGGGGCTGATGATGGGCCTGGAGTTCCACGACCTGTCCGATTCGGCCTCCGAAATCCTCGCAGAGCAGGCCAGGGGCGGTCTGATCGGCTACATGTTCTCCGGCTACCTCCTGCGCGAGCACAACATGCGGGTCTTCCCCACCGCCAGTGCCACCAGCACCCTGCGCTTCGAACCGTCCATCTTCATCACCGACGAGGAGATCGCCCGCACGGAGAGGGGCCTGCGCGCCCTGATCACCCTGATCCGGGCCGAGGACGGCAAGACCCTGCTCGGCTGAGGCCTGCTCGTCACCGGCCGGGGAGCTCGGCGGCGGCGGCGCGGTCGAGGAGGAACAGGGTCCTCTCGACGCCCCGCGCGCCCGCCGCCGGAGCCGACAGCGGGTCACCAGTCAGCCCGAGGCGCACCGCCGCGGCCTTCTCGGCGCCGGAGGCGATCACCCACACCTCCCGGGCGGCCCGGATCGCCGGGAAGGTCAGCGAGACGCGCGTGGGCGGCGGCTTGGGGGAGTCGTGGACGGCCACGGCCGTCCGGTCGGACACGTGGAGGGCGGGGTGACCCGGGAACAGCGACGCCACGTGGGAGTCGGGCCCCATGCCCAGCATCAGCACGTCGAACTCCGGCGCCGACCCCAGGTTCGCGGCGTACCGCTCCGCCGCCTCCTCCGGCGTCAGGCCGGAGTCGGAGGCCGCCATCGGATGGACCCGCTTGGGGTCGAGGTCGACGGCGTCCAGGAGCGCCTCGCGGGCCTGCTTCTCGTTGCGGTCGGGGGAATCGGCCGGGACGAACCGCTCGTCGCCCCACCAGACGTCCACGGAGCGCCAGTCGACCGCCTCGCGGGCCGGGGAGGCGGCGACGGCGGCCAGTGTGGCGATGCCGATCGTCCCGCCGGTCAGGACCACCGACGCCGAACCTCGCGCCGCCTGGACGTCGGCCAGCCGGGTGATCAACCGGGCCGCCACGGCCTCGGCCAGCACGCCCGGGTCCCGGTGCACCACGACGGTGGGTTCTGCGCTCACGACGTACCTCCGTAAATGAGAAACCGCCCGTCTCCAGGGAGACGGGCGGTTGACGATCTTAACTCCCGGCGAGGTGCTTCAGCGCGCCCGCGTAGATCTCGTCGGGGTCGAGCCGCCGCAGCTCCTCCGACAGCAGCTCCGAGTCGGTGCGCCGCGCCAGGGCGACGTTCCGGTCGGGCTGGCCCGGCCGCGACAGGGTCGCCAGCCGCGCGTCGCCGCGGGTCAGGGTGAGCTCGCCGCCCTTGGCCAGCGACAGCCGCACGGCGGTGAGGCCCGGCCCGTTCGACTCGGCGACGGCGACCTCGGTGCCGAGGCGGTCGGACAGCCAGGACGCCAGCAGGTAGGCGCTGGGGTGTCCGGCCGTGGCCTCCACCACGCCGCCCGTCACCGGGCCGAGCGGCTGGTCGAAGGCGGCCGCCAGGAGCGAGCGCCACGACGTGAGCCGGGTCCAGGACAGGTCGGTGTCGCCGGGGACGTAGCCGTGCCACCGCGACGCGATGACCTTGGCGCTGTCGTTGGCGGTGCGGGCGTCGACGATCCGCCGGGTGGCCAGGTGGCCGATCGGGTCCTTGGCCGGGACGGACGGGCCGTCGGCCGGCCACCAGACCACCACCGGGGTGTCGGTCAGCAGCAGCGGGCTGAGCACCGACTCGGCGTGCTGGGTCAGCTCGCCGTAGAGGCGCAGGATGACGACCTCGCCGGGCGACGACTCGCCGACGCGCAGTTCCGCGTCGAGCCGGTCGGGCTCCCGGGGGTCGCGCCGGATCACCACGAGGATCCGCGACGGGTGCTCCCGCGCGGCGTCGGTGGCGGCCCGGACGGAGTCGTACTGGCCGGCCTCGTCGGAGACCACCACCAGCGTGAGCACCATCCCGACCGCGGGGGCGCCCATCTGGTGGCGGAGCTTGGTCAGCGCGGAGCTGATCTTCGACGCGGTGGTCGCGGTCAGGTTGAAGCTGGTCACAGCCGCCTCCAGACACGTCCGTCACGGGCGAGCATCTCGTCGGCGCCCGCGGGACCCCAGGTCCCGGCCGGGTAGCCCTCGGGACGGCCGTGGGTGGCCCAGTACTCCTCGATCGGGTCGAGGATCTGCCAGGACAGCTCCACCTCCCGCTGGTGCGGGAACAGCGGCGGGTCGCCGATCAGCACGTCGAGCAGCAGCCGCTCGTAGGCCTCGGGGCTGCTCTCCATGAACGACTCGCCGTAGGCGAAGTCCATGGACACGTCGCGGACCTCCATGGCCGTGCCGGGCACCTTCGACCCGAACCGCACCGTGATGCCCTCGTCGGGCTGGACGCGGATGACCAGGGCGTTCTGGCCGAGGATCTCGGTGTCGTCCTTGCTGAACGGCAGGTGCGGCGCCCGCTGGAACACCACGGCGACCTCGGTCACCCGGCGGCCCAGGCGCTTGCCCGCGCGCAGGTAGAACGGCACCCCGGCCCAGCGGCGGTTGGCCACTTCGAGCTTGATCGCGGCGTAGGTGTCGGTCAGCGAGTCGGACGGGATGCCGTCCTCCTCCAGGTAGCCGATGACCTTGTCACCGCCCTGCCAGCCCGCGGTGTACTGACCCCGGATGGCGCCGGTGGACAGGTCGTCGGGCAGCCGGACCGCCTTGAGGACCTTCTCCTTCTCGCGGCGCAGCGAGTTGGCGTCGAAGGACGTGGGGTCCTCCATCGCGACCAGCGCCAGGAGCTGGAGCAGGTGGTTCTGGATGACGTCGCGGGCCGCGCCGATGCCGTCGTAGTAGCCCGCCCGCGAACCGATGCCGATGTCCTCGGCCATCGTGATCTGCACGTGGTCGACGAAGCTGCGGTTCCAGATGGGCTCGTAGAGGTTGTTGGCGAAGCGCAGCGCCAGGATGTTCTGGACCGTCTCCTTGCCCAGGTAGTGGTCGATCCGGAAGACCGAGCTCTCCGGGAAGACCGCGCTGGTGATGCGGTTGAGGTCCTGGGCGCTCTCCAGGTCGTGGCCGAACGGCTTCTCGATCACCACGCGCCGCCACGAACCGTCGGGGTGCTGCGCCAGGCCGGTGCGCTTGAGCTGCTCGACGACCGTCGGGAAGAACTTCGGCGGGACCGAGAGGTAGAAGGCGTAGTTGCCGCCCGTGCCCCGGGTCTCGTCGATCTCCTTCAGCATCATCGCCAGGCAGTCGAACGCGCCGTCGTCGTGGAACTCGCCGGGGCAGAAGTGGATGCCCTCGGAGATCTGCTTCCAGACCTCCTCCCGGAACGGGGTCCGGGCGTGCTCCTTGACGGCCTCGTAGGTGACGTTGGCGAAGTCCTCGTGGGCCCAGTCACGCCGGGCGAAGCCGACCAGCGAGAAGCCGGGCGGCAGCAGGCCGCGGTTGCCCAGGTCGTAGATGGCCGGCAGCAGCTTGCGCTTGGCCAGGTCGCCCGTGACGCCGAACAGCACCAGGACGCACGGGCCGGCCACCCGGGGCAGCCGCTTGTCCCGGGGGTCGCGCAGCGGGTTCTCGGCGATGGTCTGGTCGGTGACCGCGACCTCGGCCACGGCGGCGGTGGAGACCTGGGTCTCGTCCGCGAGAGTGGCGGGCTCGTTTTCAGACATCATTCGGCGCCCTCCTGTGCGACGGCTCCGTTTTGATCTCATGCATCCGGTCAGAGCTCCTCGGCGACCGAGAGCAGATGGGCGACGCCCGCCCGCCGGTCGGTCAGGTGGAGGCGCACGGTCGGGCGGCCCCGCGACTGGAGCGCCCCGAGGTCGCCCAGCGCCTGCGCGAGCTGGAGCTCGGCCAGGCCGTAGGGCCTGCCGGGGACCTCCACATCGACATTATTGACGCCGGTGATCTGCAGGAACACCCCTACCTGCGGACCGCCCTTGTGGTACTGCCCGGTCGAGTGGAGGAACCGGGGGCCCCACCCGAAGGTGACGGCGTGGTCGGTGCGGTAGTCGAGCAGGTTGCGCAGCGTCGCGACGTCGGCCCGCGCCCACGCCTCGGTCGTCTGCTCGAAGTCGGCGCCGCCGAGCACGGCGGCGTCGAAGGCCGCCTCCCGGTCGAGGTAGGCCATGATCGCGAGGTAGCCGTTGTCAGGGATCTCCCGCAGCACCCAGGTCAGCACGTCGGCGAGATTGTCACAGTTCTCACCGATGTCGCCGTAGACCTCGACCGGCCCGTCGACCAGCGCCGGGTAGGCCACATGCGGCTCGGCCGCCAGGATCTTGGCGGTGTTCTCCTTCGACTCGGCCACGTTGGGCTGGTTGAAGGGGTCGATCTCCAGCGCGCGGCCGGCGATCGCGGTGGCGTACTCCCAGAGCAGGAACTGCGCGCCCAGCGGACCGTCGACGTGGACGTCGCCCTCCGGGCCGATGTCCACCGCGAACTGGTCGTGGCCCTCGGCCGACTCGGCGCCGACGACGGGCAGGATGCCCTTGCCCGACTTGCCGGTCGACTCGGCGATGAGCTGCTCGATCCAGTCGGGCAGCCCGGTGATGTCGGACAGCGCGTCGCGCAGGATCAGCTTGTCACGGCCGGCCAGGGCCTGGGCGCCCAGAAGCGCGCCCAGGTCGAGACCGGGATTGCCCTCGTCGAGGGCCAGCGACGGAGCGAGCTCGGCGGCGTCGTCGAGCAGCTTCACGACGTCGGCGCCGGCCAGCGCGCTCGGCACCAGGCCGAACGCGCTGAGCGCGCTGTAACGCCCGCCGACGTTGGGGTCGGCCAGGAAGACCTGGTAACCCAGCTCCGCGGCGGTCTTCTCCAGAGGTGAACCCGGGTCGGTCACGACGACGATCCGGTCGGCCGGGTCGATCCCGGCGTCGCGGAAGGCCTTCTCGTAGATCCGGCGGTGGCTGTCGGTCTCGACGGTGCCGCCGCTCTTGGACGCGACCACCACGACCGTGTTCTCCAGCCGGTCGCCCAGGGCGCGCAGCACCTGGCCGGGGTCGGTGGTGTCGAGCACGGTCAGCGGCACGTCCTCGGTCGCGCAGATGACCTCGGGCGCCAGCGACGAGCCGCCCATTCCGGCCAGCACGACGTGGTCGAGCCCCTCGGCCCGCACCTTCTCCACCAGCTTGGTCAGCTCGGGAAGCAGCTCCCGGCTGGTGGTGGGCAGGGTCAGCCAGCCCAGGCGGATGGCCGCCTCGGTCTGCGCCTCCGGCCCCCAGAGGGTCGAGTCGCCCGCCGCGAGAGCGGCCGGCACTCCCTCTGCGACCAGCTTGTCCTTGACGGCCGCCGCGGCCTCAGCCGCGTGACCCAGGGTCACCTCTACCGTCATGAGTTATCGGGCCTTCCCCAGCTCGGTGGTGACGGTCTCCAGCAGTTCTTTCCACGAGACGGCGAACTTGTCGACGCCCTCCTCCTCCAGCACCTTCACGACGTCGTCGTAGTCGATGCCGACGTTCTTCAGGGCGGCCATGGCGTTCCAGGCGGCCTCGTAGAACGGGCGGATCGTGTCGCCCGAGATGCGCCCGTGGTCGGCCACGGCGTTCAGCGTCTTCTCCGGCATCGTGTTGACGGTGCCGGCGGTGACGAGCTCGTCGACGTAGAGGGTGTCGGGGTAGTCGGGGCTCTTGGTGCCCGTGGAGGCCCACAGCGGGCGCTGGGGACGCGCCCCGGCCGCGCGCAGCTCCTGCCAGCGCGGGGTGTTGACGATCTCCTCGAAGGCGGCGTAGGCCAGGCGGGCGTTGGCCACGGCGGCCTTGCCCTTGAGCTCCAGCGCCTCGGGAGTGCCGATCTTGTCGAGCCGGGCGTCGATCTCGCTGTCGACGCGGCTGACGAAGAACGAGGCGACCGACTCGATCTGGGACAGGTCGAGGCCCTTGGCCTTGGCCTGCTCCAGGCCGTCGAGCCAGGCGTCCATGACCGCGCGGTAGCGCTCCAGGGAGAAGATCAGCGTGACGTTGACGCTGATGCCCTCGGCGATGGCCGCGGTGATCGCGGGCAGGCCCTCCAGGGTCGCCGGGATCTTGATGAACAGGTTGGGCCGGTCGATGAGCCACCACAGGGCGCGGGCCTCGGCGATGGTCGCCTCGGTCTCGCGGGCCAGGCGGGGGTCGACCTCGATGGAGACCCGGCCGTCGACGCCGGAGGTGGCGTCGTAGACCGGGCGCAGCACGTCGGCGGCCCAGCGGATGTCGAACGTGGTGATCGCGCGGACGGCCTCGTCGACCGAGACCTTGCGGACCGCCAGGTCGTGGAGCTGGGTGTCGTAGGCGTCGCCCTTGCTCAGCGCCGAGGCGAAGATCGTGGGGTTGGAGGTGACCCCGGTGACGTTCTTGTCGCGGATCAGGTCGCCCAGGTTGCCCGTGCGCAGGCGCTCGCGGCTGATGTCGTCGAGCCAGATCGACACGCCGAATCCGGTCAGCTTGGAGAGGTTCTCACTCATAGTCAGTTTCCCGTCGTCTCGCCCTTGTCGGCGCCGGTCTTGGCGAGCGAGGCCTTCGCCGCCGCGGCCACGCGCTCCGCAGTGAGGCCGAACTGCTCGTAGAGGGTCTTGTAGGGGGCGGATGCCCCGAAGTGCTCCAGGCTCACCACGACGCCATCGTCCCCTACGAACTCCCGCCAGCCCAGCGCGATTCCCGCCTCCACGGCGACCCTCGCGTGAACATTCGGGGGCAGGACCTCCTGCCGGTAGGCGGCGTCCTGAGCGTGGAACCACTCGACGCACGGCATCGAGACGACGCGCGTCGGGAAGCCCTGCTCCTCCAGCAGCGCGCGGGCGCCGAGGGCGATCTCCACCTCGCTGCCGGTGCCGATGATGACCACCTGCGGCTGGCCGTTGGAGGCGTCCTCCAGGACGTAACCGCCCTTGGCGACCTTGGCGGCGTCGCCGGTGCCGGCGTAGACGGGCAGGTTCTGCCGGGTCAGCGCCAGGGCGGCCGGGCGGTCGTTGTGCTCCAGGATGACGCGCCAGGCGGCGGCGGTCTCGTTGGCGTCGGCGGGGCGGACCACGTCGAGGCCGGGGATGGCGCGCAGCGACCACAGGTGCTCGACCGGCTGGTGGGTCGGGCCGTCTTCGCCGAGGCCGATGGAGTCGTGCGTCCAGACGTAGGTGACCGGCAGCTTCATCAGCGCGGCCAGGCGGACCGCCGGGCGCATGTAGTCGCTGAAGACCAGGAAGGTGCCGCCGTAGGGGCGGGTGCCGCCGTGCAGCGCGATGCCGTTGAGGATCGCGCCCATGCCGTGTTCGCGGATGCCGAAGTGGAGGGTGCGGCCGTAGGGCCCGCCGGGGAACTCCTTGGTCTGGAACTCCTCGGGGATGAACGACGGCTCGCCCTTCATCGTGGTGTTGTTCGACTCGGCCAGGTCGGCCGAGCCGCCCCACAGCTCGGGCAGCACCGGCGCCAGGGCGCTCAGCACCTCGCCGGAGGCCTTGCGGGTGGCCACGGAGCCGCCGGCCTCGAAGGTCGGCAGCGCCTCGGTCCAGCCGGTGGGCAGCTCGCGCACGCTCAGCCGGTCGAGCAGGGCGGCCCGCTCGGGGTTGGCGGCGCGCCAGTCCTGGTAGCCCTTCTCCCACTCGGCGTGGGCGGCCCGGCCGCGCTCGGCGACCTGGCGGGTGTGGGCCAGCACGGCCTCGGGCACCGCGAAGTGCTCGGAGGGGTCCATGCCCAGGACCTTCTTGGTGGCGGCGACCTCGTCGGCGCCCAGCGCCGAGCCGTGGATCTTGCCGGTGTTCTGCTTGTTGGGGGCCGGCCAGCCGATGATCGTGCGCAGCCGGATGAACGAGGGGCGGTCGGTCTCCGCGCGGGCGGCCTCCAGGGCGGCGTGGAGGGCGGCGACGTCCTCCACGTATTCGCCGGTGGCGGTCCAGTCGACGGTCTGGGTGTGCCAGCCGTAGGCCTCGTAGCGGGCGACGACGTCCTCGGAGAGGGCGATCTGGGTGTCGTCCTCGATGGAGATGTGGTTGGAGTCGAAGACCACGGTCAGGTTGCCCAGGCGCTGGTGGGCGGCCAGGGCGCTGGCCTCGTGGCTGATGCCCTCCTCGATGTCGCCCTCGGAGGCCACGCACCAGATGTGGTGGTCGAAGGGCGAGGTGCCGGGGGCGGCGTCGGGGTCGTAGAGGCCGCGCTCGCGGCGGGCCGCCATGGCCATGCCGACGGCGTTGCCGATGCCCTGGCCGAGCGGGCCGGTGGTGGTCTCGACGCCGAGCGTGTGGCCGTGTTCGGGGTGGGCGGGGGTCAGGCTGTCCCACTGGCGCAGGCCCCGGATGTCTTCCAGGCTCAGGCCGTAACCGGACATGAAAAGCTGGATATAAAGTGTGAGGCTGGAATGCCCACAGGACAGTACAAATCGGTCACGGCCCACCCAGTGGGAATCGGTTGGGTCGTGCCGCATCGTCTTCTGGAACAGCAGGTAGGCGGCGGGAGCCAGGCTCATCGCCGTTCCGGGGTGTCCCGAGCCCGCCTTCTCGACAGCGTCCATCGCCAGGGCGCGCACCACGTCGACGGCCTGTCGATCGAGGTCGCTCCACTCAAGACCCGCACTGCTCACTCGCTCGATCCCCTCTTGTTTCTTACTCACGCGGTTCAGGCGTTCCCGCCCACACGGGACCCTAACGGGTGGGCGTGCGTACCGTCTGGTAGCCCACCCCCCTAACGATCAGGAGGTGGGTGAGCAGCCCCGATTCAGGGACCACGGCCTCGTCCCACTACAGTGATTTCCCTAGTTCCGGCCACTGCCCGGAGATCCCGCTCTAATCCCGAGGTTACGCGTTGACCCCGCACGTGCTGGAAGCGCCTTGACGGTGCTCATGAAGAACGAAGCGATGGCCCCCGCCGCGGTTCGCCGCGGCGCAGGCGAGGTCATCCGTGCCTACATAGCGCTGACCAAGCCGCGGATCATCGAGCTGCTCCTGATCACCACGCTGCCGGTCATGTTCCTCGCCGCCAAGGGCCTTCCCGACCTGTGGCTGGCGATCAACACCATGGTGTTCGGCACCCTGTCGGCGGGCAGCGCCAACGCGCTGAACTGCTACATCGACCGCGACATCGACGAGGTGATGCGCCGCACCCGGCGCCGCCCGCTGGCCCGCCACACGGTGTCCCCCCGGGGCGCGCTCACCTTTGGCGTGATTTTGGGCGCGGCTTCCACGCTGGGGCTCGGCCTGACCGTCAACTGGCTGGCCGCCGCCCTCTCCTTGGGGGCGATCCTCTTCTACGTCCTCTTCTACTCGATGTTCCTGAAGCGGCGCACGTCGCAGAACATCGTCTGGGGCGGGATCGCCGGCTGCATGCCCGTGCTCATCGGCTGGGCCGGCATCACCGGCGGCATGGCCTGGGCCCCGGTCGTGCTGTTCGGCGTGGTGTTCTTCTGGACGCCGCCGCACACCTGGACCCTCGCGATGCGCTACCGCGACGACTACGCCGCCGCGAAGGTGCCCATGCTGCCGACGGTGGCCACCGAGGCCGTCGTCGTGAAGCAGGTCATCTGGTACACGTGGGCGACCGTGGCGTGCTCGCTGCTGCTGTGGCCGGTGGCCGGGACCTCGCTGTTCTACCCCGCCGTCGCGGCCGTGCTGGGCGCCGCGTGCATCTTCGAGGTGTACGCCCTGCGGCACCGCCTGCGGGCCGGCAAGACCGGCGTCGACCTGCGGCCGATGCGGTTCTTCCACTGGTCGAACATCTACCTGGCGCTGCTGTTCCTGGCCGTGGCGATCGACTCCCTGATCGCCTGACCGATCGCCTGAGCGGACAGAGGGTCGAGGTTCGGTTACGCTCGCGGAATGGCGAGCCTGGATCCGCGGTCGGTGCTGAGGGGGCGCCCGTCCTTCGGGCTCATCATCGGGCTCGTGCTGGCGGGCATCTGCGCGACGGTGTCGTTCTCCTTCGACATCCTCAACGGCGATCCCGTCCAGTTCTTCATCGCCCTGGCGGCGGCGATCGCCCCCGTGCCGCTGCTGCTGGCGGGCGTGCTGGCGCTCGACCGCATGGAGCCCGAGCCGCGCGGCAACCTGGTCTTCGCCTTCATGTGGGGCGCCGGGATCGCGGTGCTGTTCGCCGGCCTGCTCAACTCGCTCAACCTGATCTATGTGGAAAACGCGCTGGGCGACCCCGAGGGCGCCCGCAACTACGTCGCCACCTTCGGCGCCCCGCTCGTCGAGGAGTCGATGAAGGGGCTCGTCCTGGTGGGGTTCCTGCGCTTCCGGCGGCAGGAGCTCGACGGGCCGACCGACGGCATCATCTACGCCAGCATGGTCGGCCTCGGCTTCGCGATGTCCGAGAACGTCAGCTACTACCTGGCGGCCCTGACGGAGAACGGCCCCGAGGGCCTGGCCGCCACGGTGGTCCTGCGCGGGGTGCTCTCGCCCTTCGCCCACCCGCTGTTCACCTCGCTGATCGGGATCGCGGTGGCCTACGCCGCCCAGCCGCAGAACCGGGGCGCGCGCGGCGTGTGGATGGTGGTCTTCGGCTGGATCGGCGCGATGATCCTCCACGGCCTGTGGAACGGCTTCGCGTCGTTCTCCGGCTTCAACGGGCTGATCGTGGCCTACCTGATCCTGATGGCGCTGCTCTTCCTGGAGCTGTGGGTCATCGTGCGCGACCGCAAGCGGGTGGTCGGCATGATCCAGCACTACCTGCCGCCCTACGAGCGAACCGGCCTGATCACGGCCGCCGACATCGTCATGCTCTCCTCGCTCAAGCACCGGCGCGAGGCCCGCAAGTGGGCCCGCACCCACGGCGGGCGGCCCGGTCAGCGGGCGATGAGCGACTACCAGCTCGCGGCGACCGAGCTCGGGCTGCTCCACGAGCGGGCGGTGCGCGGCGGGGTCTCGGAGGACGACTTCCTGAAGACCCAGCGGTCGCTGGCCGACCTGATGGCCTACTCGCGGGGCATGTTCCCGGTCCCGGAGCCCCGGGTGGCCGTCCCGCCGCCCTGGCATTACTGAGAGTTCCCTGTGAGACCTTGTGAAATATGACATTTGATCATTAGGAATAGGGCACGCACCACCGACACGGAGGTTCCCTGTTGCGTGCCCCCATCGCCCTCCTGAGCGTCGCCGTCGCGACCACGCTCCTCGTCCCGACGGGTTCGGCCTCCGCCGAGCCGGCCCCGCCGCCCGGGGTGACCACCCGCGACTTCGGCAACGGTCCCGAGCGAAACGATGAGGCGGCCGGCCTGTCCGAGCAGACCGCCGGCACCTTACGAGCCCTGACCGCCGAGACCCCGGCCGCCGCCGCCGAGCGGCTGAAGCAGTACCCCTTCTTCCGCGACTTCCGGGACAAGGAGCGCGGCTACCCCCGCCAGACCCGCCTTCCCGTCCCGGCGGAGAACCCGGCCGACGCCTCCGTCAAGCTCGGCCTGACCCCCTACCACGCCATCGCGGGCAAGCTGAACGCCCTGCAGGCCCGCAGCGACCGCGTCAGCGTCGAGATCATCGCCAAGACCCACCAGGGCCGCGACCTCTACCTGGTGACGGTCACCGCGCCCGAGAGCAAGCAGCAGACGCGCGAGCAGGACCGGATCCGCGACCGCATCGAGAACGACGCGGCCAAGGCCGCCAAGGACCGGAAGCTGCCCGGGAAGTACAAGGCGCCGGTGTTCGTCAACAACAACATCCACGGCAACGAGTGGGAGGGCACCGACGCCGCCCTGCGCGTGATCGAGGAGCTGGCCACCAGCGGCGACAAGAAGATCGCCGACCTGCTGAACCGCACCCGGCTCTACTTCAACGTCACCGCCAACCCCGACGGCCGGTTCGTCAACACCCGCGCCAACGGCGCCGGCTTCGACATGAACCGCGACTTCATCACCGCCTCGCAGCCCGAGGTCCAGGCGATGCGCCAGGTCATGATCGACACCCAGCCGGTCGCCATGATCGACCTGCACGGCTACGTCAACGGCACCCTCATCGAGCCGACGACCCCGCCGCACGGCGCCAACTACGAGTACGACCTGTTCATCAAGAACACCTACGCCAACGGCCTCGGCATGGAGCAGGCCGTGCTCGGCCTCGGCTACACGCCCGAGAAGGACGGCGTGAACCCGCCGACCATCCCGTTCCGCGACGACGCCGAGGGCTGGGACGACTGGCCCCCGATCTTCACCCCGCAGTACGCCCCCTTCCAGGGCGCGGTGGCCTCCCACACCATCGAGTTCCCGATGCGGGTCAACAACGCCGACTACGCCAATCTCCCGGTGGAGGAGCTCCAGCGGCGCTCCAGGATCAACACCGACATCGCGGCGGCGGTGATGCGGTCGACGTACACCTTCGTGCAGGACCGCCACGACCAGCTGATCGCCGACCAGATCGAGATGTTCCGCCGGGGCGCCGCCGGTGAGCAGTCCAAGGTCGTGCCGATCGGCATCGTGCCGGGCTTCGGCCCCGAGGACGTCTACAACACCACCTACCCGCGCGCCTACGTGATCCCGGCGGGCGACCACCAGCGCTCGGCGACCGCCGCCGCGCGCCTGGTCGACCACCTGATCGCCAACGACGTGCGGGTGGAGCAGGCCAGGCGGTCGTTCGCCGCCGGCGGGAAGGTCTACCCCGAGGGCTCCTACATCGTCGACATGCACCAGCCCAAGCGCGGCATCGCCAACGTGATGCTGGAGCCGGGCGCCGACATCACCCCGCGCGTCGACTCCATGTACGACATCTCCGGCTGGAGCCTGGCCCACCTGTGGGGCGCGACCGTCGAGACGATCGGTTCCCTGCGGGCCGACTCCAGGCCCGTCGACCGGGCCGGCCTCGACGGCTCCGTGCCGGGGACGAACCGCCCGCTGTCCCTGCGGATCACCGACGGCCGGGAGATCCAGGCCGTGAACGAGCTGCTCGGCCAGGGCGTGCAGGTCACCTGGGCCGACAACGGCACCGCCGTGATCCCCGCCTCGGCCCGCCGCGCCGCCGAGGGCGTCGCCCGCAAGTACGACGTCGACTTCGGCGTCGCGGACAAGGCCACGGGCATCAAGCTCGGCCAGGTCCGGATCGCCGCCGCCGTCTCGGCCGACGAGCTGTTCACCCTGCGTGAGCTGGGCTTCCAGGTCACGCCGGTGTCGACGGCCGTGCTGAACGCCGGGTTCGACTGGAGCGCGACCGACGTGCTCTTCGTCTCCAGCGGCCTCAACCACGGCCAGCTCACCGCCGAGGCGAAGGCCGCGCTGGACGCCTACCTGGCCACGGGCGGCGTGGTCACCCGGGGCAGCACCGGCTCGGCCTTCAACACCGCCGCCGGGCTGCTCACGCTGACCCCGGTCGCCGGGCGCGGCGACGCCAACGGCGTGGTGAAGGTCACCTCGCCCGGTGGCGCGGTCGGCGGCGACGCCCCCGCCCACTCGTTCGTCTACTCGCCCCGCTGGTTCACCGGCCTCGGCCCGGAGGTCCGCGTCGAGCAGGCGTACGCGGCCGACGGCCCGCTGGTCAGCGGCCACTGGCGGGCCAACGCCAACGGCACCGGCGGCCAGGACGCCGCCCGTGGCCAGGCGGCCGTGGTGAGCGGCCGGGACGAACGCGGCGCGGCCGTGGTCATGTTCGGCACCGAGCCGATGTTCCGCAACCACCCCAAGGGCCTGTTCGCCCAGGTGGCCAAGGCGCTCTACTGGTCGTCCTCAGCTGCCGACGTGAAGTGACCCGCTGAACCGAACACGGCCCCTGGCGCTCCGGCCGGGGGCCGTGTTTCAATTCCGGCGGGCCCGAACCCACGTGACGACTGTCGATCCGTCGCGCCTGGAGGGCCCCCGTTGAAGAGAAACTCCCTCACCGCCCTTGCCGCCCTCGCCCTCGTCGCGGGGGCCGCCCTGGTCGTCTGGCGGATCACGGGGGTGAGCGCCGCCGAGCCGGTCCACTTCCACCCCTCGCCCTCACCTGCCGTCGAGGCCGCCAAGTGCACCGCCGAAGTGAAGCTGATCACCACCTGGCCTGGGGGTTTCCAGGGTGAGGCCAAGATCACCAACACCGGGACGGCTCCGATCAACGACTGGTACGTCCAGTGGAACGTCCCGCTGGAGGCGAAGATCAACCAGTCGTGGAACGGCACGTGGATGCAGAGCGGGCCCTCCGTGATGATCCACGCCGAGAAGTGGAACAAGGTGCTCAAGCCCGGTGCGACCGAGGTGGCCGGGTTCAAGGGCGCCGCCAAAGAGGCCCCCACCATCGCCGACATCTACTGCGGCTGATTCCAGGGCTGAAACGTTCAGGGATATCCCCAGGTCAGCGCCCTGGGCCGGGCAGTCCGCTCGACGGCCCGGCCGGGCCGCTGTCATCGTCCGGATCGTCACGCAGGTCATCGGGCCCCCTGTCTCCGGGTGGGCCGTCTTTCCGGAGGGCGTACGACGCATGCCCCCGAACGAGAGGACCGCAACGTGACCCGACCCCTGATCGCCGTGGTGGCCGCCTTGGCGGCACTCGTGGCGATGGTCGTCGCATCGCCGTCGGCGCAGGCCCACGGCGCCACCACCAATCCGGCCAGCCGCACCTACGCCTGCTACGTCGACGGACTGAGCGGCGGCCAGATCATCCCGAAGAACCCCGCCTGCGCCGCCGCCGTCGCCCAGGGCGGCACCCAGCCCCTGTACGACTGGTACGGCGTGCTGCGCTCCGACGGCGCGGGCCGCACCCGCGGCTACATCCCCGACGGGCAGATCTGCTCCGGCGGCAACACCAAGTACGCCGCGTATGACCAGCCCCGCACCGACTGGCCCTCGACCAACCTGACCTCGGGCGCCAGGTACAACTTCGTCTACGGCGCCTGGGTGCCCCACCCCGGCGCCTTCCGCCTCTACGTCACCAAGCAGGGCTACGACCCGAGCCAGCCGCTGACCTGGTCGATGATGGAGGACCAGCCCTTCTTCACCGCCGACCCCCAGCCCGCGCTCGACAACGGCGCCTACCGCTGGACCGCCACCCTCCCGGTCCGCACCGGCCGGCACATCATCTACGCCGTCTGGACCCGCAGCGACAGCGCCGAGACCTTCTACAGCTGCTCCGACGTGGTCTTCGGCGGCACCGCCAGCCCCACGCCCAGCCCGTCGTTCCCCGGGTGCGAGCCCGGCGCGCCCACCCCGGCGCCGTCGTGCCCGCCGGTCAGCCCCAGCCCCAGCCCGTCGTTCCCGGGCGGATGTGAGCCGGGGGCGGCCACCCCGGCGCCGTCGTGCCCGCCGGTCAGCCCCAGCCCGACGCCCAATCCCTCGGGCCAGTGCACCGTGACGACCGGCATCGCGAGCTCCTGGAACAGCGGCTTCCAGGGCAGCGTGATCATCCGTAACACCGGCTCGACCCCGATCTCCTCGTGGACGGCCACCGCGACCGTCGCCTTCGGCACCACGGTCACCTCGGCCTGGAACGCCGCTTACACGCAGAGTTCGACGACGCTGACGTTCCGGCCGCTGGCATGGAACACCACGATCCCGCCGGGCGGCACGATCACGATCGGCTTCCTGTCCAATTTCAGCGGCAGCGGCACCCCGACCGTCACGCCCGGCACCTGCCGTTAGGCACGGGAAGCCCGCCACGGCAGGGCGTGGCGGGCTTCCGCGGTCACGAGGTCACCGGCACCATAACCGGCCGCCCCTCTCGTCGGCCAACCCGGGCGGCGTCCGCCCAGGTGGGTCATGAACGTTTCGCCAGAGCGGTGTCGAGCGAGGTCTCGTAGGGCCCGAGGAATTCGGGGTCTGACCTGAGCACGACCGCGTCGAGGAAGCCCTTGCCGGTCGCGAGGAACTCGCGGGCGGCGTAGGTGTAGGTCGTCAGGGCGTATTTCCGCCGGGAGTCGTCGCCGACGCCGAAGGTGGTCAGCCCGGCCTCCCGGCAGAGCGTCACCGCGCGGGCCAGGTGGAAGGTCTGGGTGACCACGGTCACCTGGGAGGCGCCGAAGATCCTCCTCGCCCGCACACACGAGTCCCAGGTGTCCAGGCCCGCGTAGTCGAGCACCAGCGCCTCGGCGGGGACGCCCCTGGCCAGCAGGTAGTCGCGCATGACCGTGGGCTCGTCGTAGTCCTTGACGTGGTTGGTGCCCGACAGCAGCAGCGCCCGCACCTTCCCGGCCCGGTAGAGGGCCAGGCCGATCTCCAGGCGGTCGCGCAGCATGGCCGAGGGCCAGTCGCCGTTCACCCCCGCCCCCAGCACCAGCGCGACCGGCGCCGGCGGCACCTCCAGGGTCCAGCGGGGATCGTTCGTGTCGATCCGGTGGCCCTCACTGGAGAGCCACGCCCAGGTCATGGGCGCCACCGCGAGCAGACTGGCCGCGACGGCGCCGAGGAACACGGCACGTTTCACGCAGGGTCAGACGCGGGCGGCCGTGCCCGAGTTCACGATCTTGGAGAACTCGTCGCGCTCCCGCAGCTTGTGGACCACCCGCAGGGTGGCGATCCACACGAGGGCCGCTCCCAGCACGTGGAACCCGACCAGCAGCGCCGGGACGGCGAGGAAGTACTGGACGTACCCGATGACCCCCTGGGCGATCTCCACGCCGAACAGGATCAGCGCCGCCCGCTTGGCCTGCTCGGGCGCCTTCGTCAGATAGAGGGCGAACAGCAGCGCGAACGTCAGGCCGACCACTATCCAGACGATGTCGGCGTGGATCCGGGCCACGATCTCGATGTCGAAGTCGAACCGGCTGGCCCGCTCGTCGCCGGAGTGGGGGCCGGTGCCCGTCGTGACGACGCCCGCCACCAGCAGCACCAGCATCGCCCCGGTCAGGACCCTGCTCAGCGTGACGATCCACGGATGAACGACGGGGACCACCGGCCCGTCGCCCTCGGTCGACCGCGCGAACAGCATGTACGCCGCCGCGATCATCCCGACCGAGACCAGGAAGTGGACGCTGACCGTGACCGGGTTGAGCGCCGACCGCACGACCAGCCCGCCCCACACGGCCTGGAAGACCACCCCGAGCGGCTGGACCAGCGCCAGCGGGACCAGCGACCGCCGCCCCGACCTCCACACCGCCACGAAGACCGCGACGGCGACCGCCAGCACCATGAGGCTGAACATGCGGTTGCCGAACTCGATCGCGGTGTTGATCGGCGAGTGGTCCGGATGGGCGACCGGGACGAAGCTGTCGGCGGTGCACCGGGGCCAGGTCGGGCAGCCGAGCCCCGATCCGGTGAGCCGCACGGCGGCACCGGTGACGGTGATGCCCGCGTTGGCCACGACCGCCGCCAGCGCCCAGGCTCGCAGGTTCCGGGTGGTGGGAGTCCAGACGGAGGAGAGGAGACGCTTCACGGCGTCAATGCTAGGTGCGGTGGGGGGTGGTCCCTCTTGCGGCCCGATATGTCATGTGACATGGTACAAACCGTGGACGTTCTCGTGGTCGGAGCCGGGATCGTGGGCGCGTCGTGCGCCTATTTCCTGACCCGCGCCGGTGTGCGGGTAACGGTAGTCGATCGCGGGGGAGTTGCGTCGGGCACGACCGGCGCGGGCGAGGGCAACATCCTGGTGTCGGACAAGGAACCGGGGCCTGAACTGGACCTCGCGCTCAGGTCCAACGCGCTCTGGCGGGACCTGGACGAGCAGTGCGGCGGGTTCGAGTGGGAACCCAAGGGCGGCCTCGTCGTGGCCGAGACCCCGGAGGTCCTCGACGCCCTCACGGCCTTCGCCGGCGGCCAGCGGGCCGGCGGCGTCGCCGCCGCCCGGGTGGCCCCGGGGGACCTGCGCGACTTCGAGCCGCACCTCGCCGACGGCCTCGCCGGGGGAGTCCACTACCCGCAGGACGCGCAGGTGCAGCCCATGCTGGCCGCCGCCCGCCTGCTCAGGGCCTCCGGCGCCCGGCTGGTCCGGACCGCCGTGGAGCGTTTTCTCGTCACCGGCGACCGGGTGACCGGGGTCCGCACCGGCGAGGGCGACCTGCGCGCCGACGCGGTCGTCAACGCCGCGGGGACGTGGGCCGGCGGCTTCGCCCAGGCGCCTCTCCCGATCCGGCCGCGCAAGGGGTTCATCCTGGTCACCCAGCCGTTCGCCGACCCGCCGGTCAGGCACAAGGTCTACACCGCCGCCTACGTCACCAACGTCGCCAGCGACGCCGAGGGGCTGGAGACGTCGGGCGTCATCGAGTCGACCCGGGCCGGGACCGTCCTCATCGGGGCCTCCCGCCAGCGGGTCGGCCACGACACCTCGATCGACTACCGGGTCCTCGCCAAGCTGGCCCGGCAGGCGATCGGGCTGTTCCCCGTCCTGGCGGACCGGCAGGTCATCCGCGCCTACGCGGGGCTGCGGCCCTACTCGCCCGACCACCTGCCGGTCATCGGGCCCGACCACCGCCTGGAGAACCTCTTCCACGCCTGCGGGCACGAGGGCGCCGGCATCGGGCTGGCCCCGGCCACCGCCGAGATGATCACCGCGCAGATCACCGGTGCGGGCCCTTCGGTCGAGCCGTCACCGTTCGCCCCGGGGAGGTTCCCGTGATCGAGTTCCGCTTCCAGGACCGGGTGATCACCGCCGAGGAGGGCCAGTCGATCGGCGCGGCCCTGCACGCCGCCGGGATCCGGTCGTGGCGGACCACCCGGTTCGGCGACCGGCCGCGCGGCCTGTTCTGCGCCATCGGCGCCTGCTTCGACTGCCTGCTCACCGTCAACGGCCGCCCCGACCAGCGGGCCTGCCAGACCGTGGCGCGCCCGGGTGACGAGGTGACCGCATGATCTACGACCTCGCCGTCGTCGGGGCCGGGCCCGCGGGCCTGACCGCCGCACGCGTCGCCGCCCGGCGCGGGCTCAGCGTCGCCCTCCTCGACGCCTACGCCAAGACCGGCGGCCAGTTCCTCCGAGGGGCCGCGCAACCCCGGCTGACCGGTGTCGACGTGAGGCTGGGCCGGCGTGTGTGGGCGGTGGAGAAGTCCCAGGAGAGGTTCGAGATCCACGCCTCCGAGACCACCACCGCCACGACCCTGCTGGTCGCGACCGGCGCCCACGACCGGGTGATCCCGTTCCCCGGGTGGGACCTCCCGGGCGTCCTGACCGCCGGAGGGGCCCAGGCGCTGGTCAAGGGCGAGCGAGTGAAGCCCGGCGAGGAGGTCGTCGTGGCGGGGACCGGGCCGTTCCTCCTGCCGGTGGCGGTGACGCTGCTCGACGCGGGGGTCCGGGTCAAGGAGGTCCTGGAGGCGAACCGGCCCTCGCCCCGGATGGCCGCCGCGCTGGCCCGGGTCCCGTCGAAGGCCGCCGAGGCGCTGGGCTACGCGAGACGGCTGGCGGAGGCGCGGGTGCCGTACCGGACCGGGCACGCCGTCGTCGCCGCCCACGGCGAGGACTCCGTCGAGGGCGTCACCGTCGCGAAGCTCACCAGGGACTGGAAGCCCTACGCCTGGCGCACCGTCGACTGCGACACCCTCGCCGTCGGCTACGGCTTCACCCCGCAGGCCGACCTGCTCGTCCAGCTCGGCTGCCGGACCGAGGGCGACCACGTCACCGTGGACGACCACCAGCGGACCTCCGTCGACGGGGTGCTCGCCGCCGGGGAGGTCACCGGGGTCGCGGGCGCCGCCGCCGCGGTGGTCGAGGGCGCGCTGGCCGTGCACGCCCTGATCGGCGCACCGCCGCCGCGCCTGCTCGCCGAGAGGGCGCGCCTGCGCCGTTTCGCGCGGGCCCTCGAACTCTCCTATCCGGTACGGGACGGCTGGCAGCACTGGCTCACCCCCGGCACCCTCGTCTGCCGCTGCGAAGAGGTCACCGTGAGCGCCCTGGAAGAGGCCCGCGACCTCGGCGCCGACGACCCCCGCACGGTCAAGCTGCTGGCCCGCCCCGGGATGGGCTGGTGCCAGGGCCGCATGTGCGGCCACGCCGTCGCCCGGCTGACCGGGCACGACCCGGCCCCCCAGAAGAGACCGTTCGCCCAGCCGATCACCCTCGCAGACCTGACCCTGCACGATCGAGAGGACAGCACATGATCCGACCCTGGCACGGCATCATGGTGGCCACCGCGCTCCCCTTCACCGGTGACCTGACCGTCGACCACGACGCCTACGCCGCGCACTGCCGCCGGCTCGTCGACGAGGGCTGCGACGGCGTGGTGCCCAACGGCTCCCTGGGCGAATACCAGACCCTCACGCCCGACGAACGCGCCCGCGTGGTCCGGACCGCCGTCGAGGCCGTCGGCGGCGACCGGGTGATGCCCGGCGTGGCCGCCTACGGCTCCCGCGAGGCGCTGACCTGGGCCGAACAGGCCCGCGACGCCGGCTGCGCCAGCGTGATGCTGCTGCCGCCCAACGCCTACCGGGCCGGCGAGGACGCCGTGCTGGAGCACTATCGGACCGTCTCCAAGGCCGGCCTGCCGATCGTCGCCTACAACAACCCGATCGACACCAAGGTCGACCTGACCCCCGCGCTGCTGGCCAAGCTGTTCGGCGAGGGCCTGATCGTGGCGGTCAAGGAGTTCAGCGGCGACGTGCGCCGCGCCTACGAGATCCAGGAGGTCGCCCCCGGCCTGGACGTCCTCGTCGGGTCGGACGACGTGGTCGTGGAACTGCTCACCGCCGGGGCCAAGGGCTGGGTCGCCGGGTTCCCCAACTCGGTCACCCGCCAGTGCGTCGAGCTCTACCGCGCCGCCGAGGCCGGCGACCTGCGCACGGCGGTGCCGCTCTACCGCGATCTGCACCCCCTGCTCCGGTGGGACGCGCGGGTAGAGTTCGTCCAGGCGATCAAGCTGTCGATGGACGTGGCCGGGCTGAATGGCGGCGCCTGCCGGCCGCCCCGCCTGCCCCTCCCTCCGGCCACGGCGGCCGGGATCCGCGCCGCGACAGAGAAGGTCATGTGACGTGCGCACCAGAAAGATCTTCCACGCCGTCGACTCCCACACCGAGGGCATGCCCACCCGCGTGATCACCGGCGGCGTCGGGGTGATCCCCGGCGCGACGATGGCCGAACGCCGCGAACACTTCATGGCGAACCTGGACCACCTGCGCACCCTGCTCATGTACGAGCCCCGGGGGCACGCCGCCATGAGCGGCGCCATCCTCCAGCCGCCGACCCGGCCCGACGCCGACTGGGGCGTGCTCTACATCGAGGTCTCCGGCTGCCTGCCGATGTGCGGCCACGGCACGATCGGCGTGGCCACCGTGCTGGTCGAGACCGGCATGGTCGAGGTCGTCGAACCGGTCACCACGATCCGCCTCGACACCCCGGCCGGGCTGGTCACCGCGTCGGTCGCGGTCCGCGACGGGGTGGCCGAGTCGGTCACGATCGAGAACGTGCCGTCGTACGTCCACGCCCTCGCCCAGACGATCAAGGTCGACGGCCTCGGCGAGCTCACCTACGACCTGGCCTACGGCGGGAACTTCTACGCCATCCTGCCGATCGAGGCGGTGGGGCTGCCGTTCGACCGGGCGTACAAGCAGCAGATCCTGGACGCGGGTCTGGCGATCATGGACGTGATCAACCGGGACGAGCCCGTCCACCCTCGGGACCCCGGCATCCACGGCTGCCACCACGTGCAGTTCCTCGCCCCCGGCTCGACCGCCGGGCACTCGCGGCACGCCATGGCGATCCACCCCGGCTGGTTCGACCGCTCGCCCTGCGGGACCGGCACCAGCGCCCGGATGGCGCAGCTCCACGCGCTCGGCGAGCTGCCCCTCGGCGCCGATTTCGTCAACGAGTCGTTCATCGGCACCCGGTTCACCGGACGCCTGGTCGGGGAGTCGGCCGTCGGGGACCGCCCGGCCGTGGTGCCGCACATCACCGGTCGCGCCTGGCTCACCGGCACCGCCCAGTACTTCCTCGATCCCCGCGACCCCTTCCCGCAGGGATTCCTCCTGTGACCAGGCGGTCCCTTACCGGTCCGAACCGGTACGATCACCAGATCCGATGTCACGGATGGGAGTGGAATGGCCACGGGAGCAGAGGGCCTCGGCCTGCCGGTCGTGGGTGAGCGGCAGAGCCTGCGCGAACAGGTCGCGCAAGCCCTCCGCGATGCGCTGGTCGCGGGGGAGATGAGGCCGGGGGTCGTCTACTCCGCGCCGGTGCTCGCCGCCCAGTTCGGCGTCTCGGCGACCCCCGTCCGGGAGGCGATGCTCGACCTGGCGAAAGAGGGCCTGGTCGAGGCGGTGCGCAACAAGGGTTTCCGGGTCACCGAGATGTCCGACTCCGACCTCGACGACATCACCGAGATCCGCCGCCTCATCGAGGTGCCGACGGTCGCCAAGCTGGCCGAGTCGGGGCGTCAGGCCGACTTCGAACGGCTGCGCCCGCTGGCCCGCGAGATCGTCAGCGCCGCCGAACGCGGCGACCTGCTCACCTACGTCAACGCCGACCTGCGCTTCCACGTCGAGCTGCTGGGCCTGGCGGGCAACGCCCACCTGGTCGAGGTGGTCCGCGAGCTGCGCAGCCGGGCCCGCCTCTACGGGCTCAAGAGCCTGGCCGACGCGGGGAAGCTGGTCGACTCGGCCCGCGAGCACACCGAGCTGCTCGACGCCCTGATCAAGGGCGACCGCCGCGCGGCCGAACACGTGATGGGCCACCACATCCAGCACGTGCGCGGCATCTGGGCCGCCAAGCCCGAGTAGCTCAGCCCGTCCCCGAGTCCGAGCGCGCGGCCCCGACCGAGGCCACGACGACGCACCCGATCGCGGCCCACTCGCGCAGGTGCAGGATCTCGCCGAGCACGACGAGCCCCACGAGGGCGGCGACGGCCGGTTCCAGCGACATCAGGATGCCGAACACCCGCTTCGGCATCCTGCGCAGCGCCTCCAGCTCCAGCGAGTAGGGGATCACCGACGACAGCAGCCCGACCCCCAGCCCGATCAGCAGGATCATCGGGTCGAGCAGCCCGGTCCCGCCCGAGACGATCCCGGGAGGCGCGACCACCAGCGTCGAGACGATCATGGCGAACGCGAGCCCGGACGTCCCGGGGAACCGCTGCCCCACCGATGCCGACAGCAGGATGTACCCCGCCCAGCAGACCCCCGCCCCGGCGGCGAAGGCGATGCCGATCCAGTCGGCGTTGGCGGCGTCGCCCCAGGGCGCGAGCAGCGCGATCCCCGTTCCGGCCAGCACCACCCAGAGCACGTCGAGCCGGCGTCGCGAGGCGGCCACGGCCACCCCGAGCGGCCCCAGGAACTCGATGGCCACGGCGATCCCGATCGGCAGCCGGGCCAGCGCCTCGTAGAAGCTGAGGTTCATCACCGCGAGGATCGCCCCGAAGGCGACCCCGATCCCGATGCTCTGCCACGAGAGCCCCCGGACCCGGGGCCTGACGAAGGCCACCAGCACGAGCGTGCCGGCCGCGATCCGCAGGAACACCACGGCGGTCGGGGAGAGCTGCGTGAACAGGTTCTTGGCCAGGCCGGCGCCGATCTGCACCGACACGATGCCCAGCATGACCAGCAGCGGCGGCGGAACGGCGTCGGCGAGCCGCAACGATCCCTTGTACGCGCCCGCGTCTGCGGTCACCCTCGCCACCCCTCACCCGAAATCAGCGGATCTCACTGTAAGGGGCAAACATCAAGATCGCTCATGTTTCCGCTCTGTGAGACGGCGGGGAGGAGCTACTCCCAGCGGAACCAGCGCGCCGCCGCGGCCAGCGCCAGCACGGCCCAGCAGAGCAGCACCAGCGTCGCGCCCACGGGGAACCCGCCCACCCCGGTCAGCGTCGAGCGCAGCCCGTCGGTCAGCGCCGTGATCGGCAGGATCTCCAGCAGCGGCCGGATGCCCTCGGGGAACGCCGAGACGGGCAGCACCACCCCGCCCAGCGCGAGCAGCAGCAGGTAGACCAGGTTGGCCCCGGCCAGCGTCGCCTCGGCGCGCAGGGTGCCCGCCATCAGCAGGCCGAGACCGCTGAAGGCGGCCGTGCCGAGGATCACCAGCAGCGCCACGGTCAGCGGGTCGCCGTGCGGCGACCAGCCCAGCGCCAGCGCGACCAGCACCAGGACCAGGATCTGGAGCAGCTCCACCACGACCACGGCGGCGGTCTTGGCCAGCATCAGCCCGGTCCGCGACAGGGGAGTGGCCCCCAGCCGTTTCAGCACGCCGTAGCGTCGCTCGAAGCCGGTCGCGATCGCCTGGCCGGTGAACGCCGTCGACAGCACCGCCAGCGCCAGCACGCCGGGCGCCACGAAGTCGACGCGCGGGCCGTCGAGGTCGAGGAACGGGGCCTTGGAGAACCCCACCAGCAGCAGGACCGGGATGATGAGCGTCAGCAGGAGCTGCTCGCCGTTGCGCAGGATGGCCCGCACCTCCGCGCCCGCCTGGGCGAGCACCATCTTCGGCAGCGGGGCCGCGCCGGGCGCCGGGGACAGGTCGAGGGTGGTCATCGCAGTTCCCGTCCGGTCAGTTCGAGGAAGACGTCTTCGAGGGTGCGCCGCTCGATGCTGAGGTCTTCGGTCGTGACGCCCTCGGTGGCGCACCACGCCGTCACGGTGGCCAGCAGCGAGGGGTCGACCTGGCCCTCGATGATGTAGTGGCCGGCCGGCGACTCCTTGGCGGCCGAGCCCGGCGGCAGCGCGCTGAGCAGCTCGTCGAGGTTGAGCCCCGGGCGGGCGCGGAAGCGGAGCTGGCGCTCGGCGCCGGTCAGGTCGGCCGGTGAGCCCTCGGAGACCACCCGGCCCCGGTCGATGATGACGACGTGGTCGGAGAGCTTCTCGGCCTCGTCCATGAAATGGGTGGTGAGGACCACCGAGACCCCGGCCGCGCGCAGGTCGCGCACCATGTCCCAGCAGGCGTGGCGGGCCTGCGGGTCGAGCCCGGCCGTCGGCTCGTCGAGGAAGACCAGCTCGGGACGGCCGACCACGGCCGCCGCCAGCCCGAGCCGCTGCTGCTGGCCGCCGGACAGGCGGCGGTAGGGGGTGCGGGCGTGTTCGGCCAGCCCCAGCCGTTCGAGCAGGGCCTGCGGGTCGAGCGGGTGGGCGTGGAACCGGGAGACCAGCCGCAGCCACTCACCGGCGCGGGCCGCCTGGGGCACCCCGCCCGACTGGAGCATGATCCCGATGCGCGGCTTGAGCGCCGGGTCGTCGGGCCGCAGCCCCAGCACGCTGACCAAGCCCGAGTCGAAGGCGCGGAAGCCCTCGCAGATCTCGATCGCGGAGGTCTTCCCGGCGCCGTTGGGCCCGAGGACGGCGGTCACCTCGCCCCGGCGGCAGCGCAGGTCGAGGTGGTCGATCGCGGTGTTCCGGCCGTAGCGCTTGACCAGATCGCGGACCTCGACCGCGGCGGATTCCATGCCTTCGAGTGTAGGGAGTGAGCACCCCGCCTCCGTCCGCGACCGGCCCGGTAAAGGCTTCCTCCGGGAAGGGCCACGCTCCGCGATAGCCGTGTTTATGCATGCAAGGGTGGAATTGTCCCCATGGCTTGATACGCAAGGAGGGTGGCGCATGTCCGAATTCACGGGCTATGCACCCGGCGTGCCGTGTTGGGTGGACGTGTCCACTCCCGACCTCGACGCGTCCACGGACTTCTACACCGAGCTCTTCGGCTGGACGGCGGTCTTCGACGAGAGCGAGGACTACGGCGGTTACGGCAACTTCCATCTCCACGGCAAGGAGGTCGCCGGGATCGGCCCCGTCTACCAGGAGGGCATGCCCGCCGCCTGGAACACCTACATCTGCACCGAGGACGTCGCCAAGACCACCGAGATGGTCCGCAACAGCGGCGGCACGATCGTCGCGGAACCCATGCAGATCATGAACGAGGGCCGGATGGCCGCCTTCATGGACCCCGCCGGGGCCTACATCTGCGCCTGGGAGCCGATCGACAAGATGGGGGCCAGGCTGGCCAACGAGCCCGGCACCCTCAACTGGAGCGAGCTGATCACCCGCGACACCTTCTCGTCCAAGGAGTTCTACGGCGACGTCTTCGGCTGGACCGCCGCCTCCCGCCCCATGGACGACATGGAGTACACGACCTTCGCCGAGAACGGGCACGTGATGGCCGGGATGATGGCCATGCCCGACGCCCTGCCGGTCGACGTGCCGTCGTACTGGCTGGCCTACCTGGGGGTCGACAACCTCGACGCGGCCCTGCTGGAGTCGGCGCGGCTGGGCGCCGCCCAGATGGTGGGGCCGACCGAGGTCCCCGGGATGGGCAACTTCGCGATCATCACCGACCCCGCCGGGGCGACCGTGGGGCTCTGGGAGAGCACCCCCTGAACAGCGGAGAACCGGCCGGGAAGCACCCCGGCCGGTTCTCTTCCGTGCTGTTGAGGACGTGCTGGTTAGAAGGCGATGTCCTGCCAGGTCGAGACCTGGGCGGCGGGCAGCGCGTAGGGGAGGACGGCCATCCGGTCGACGGCGCCGGTCATCCGCTCGCCGCCGCCCTGGTTGGCGGCGAAGATCAGCGGCCGGTTGTTGCAGCCGTAGATGCCGGTCGAACCGGTGTTGCCGCCGCCCGCGCGGACACCGTCGACGTAGACGTCGATGGCGCCGTTGCGGTTGAGGGTGATCACCAGGTCGATGTAGCGGCCGGTGGGCAGCGTCGCGTTGGTCGTGACGCCCTGGCCGGCGCCGATGAGGCGCAGGCGGTTCTCCGGCGTGACGTCCATCAGGACGCCGTCGGTGCCGGGGTTGCCCGAGGGCTGCGAGTCGAACAGGCGGCGGTAGCCGGAGCCGCCGATCTTCACCTCGGCGGCGAACGTGGCCTCACGCAGGTAGCCGAGGGTCGTCGGCTGCTCGGTGCGGACGTAGTTCTGGCCGTCGAGGATCAGGCCGCCGTCGGCGTCGTAGTTCGCCGCGCCGTTGACCACGACGCCGTTGCGGCCGGAGCCCGACTGGTCGGCGACGGTCGTGCCCGATGCCGGGTCCCAGGCGACGATGGCACGGTCGGCCGGGGGAACGGCACACGGGTTCAGGGCGGCGCCGGTGGCGGCGCTGATCGACCAGCCGGAGCCGGCCAGGGTCGCCTGGATGCGGGCCGACGTCGCCCCGGTCGAGGGACCGGCGGTGACGTTGACCGTGATCTCGCGGCTCTCGCCCGCCGGGACCGAGGCGACCGCGGTCGAGGCCGGGTCGGCGGTCCAGCCGGTGGGGAGCTGGAGGGTCAGGGTGCCCGCCGGGGACGCGTTCTGGATCGCGGTGACGGTGGCCTTGACCGGGACGGTCTGACCGGCGCCGATCTCGGCGGGAGCCGACACCGAGAGCTGGATCTCGTTGTAGAGGGTGTACGTGCGGCCCGCCTCGGCGCCGAACGTGAGGGTGTCGCCGGTGCGGATCGCGTCGACCGGGTTGCCCTGGTCGTCGACGAACGAGTAACGGGCGTTGATCGCGCCGGCCCGGACCTTCAGCTCACCGGTGTCGCCGGCCTTGATGACGGCCTTGGTGAGGCTGCTGTTGGCCCACTCGACGTCCACGGTCGCGTTGCCGCGGGCGCGCAGCCCGGAGACCGAGCCGTTCTTCCACACGGCCGGGAGGGCCGGGAGGACGTGGATCGTGTCCTGGTGCGACTGCAGCAGCATCTCGGTGACGCCCGAGGTGGCGCCGAAGTTGCCGTCGATCTGGAACGGCGGGTGGGTGTCGAACAGGTTGTCCAGCGTGGAGGACTTGAGCTGCTCGCTGAGCATCTTGTGCGAGTGGTCGCCGTCGAGCAGGCGCGCCCAGAAGTTGACCTTCCAGGCCTTCGACCAGCCGGTGCCGCCGTCGCCGCGCGCGGTCAGCGAGATCTTGGCGGCCTCGCCCGCGGGGGTGCCGGCCTTGATCGCGTTGCCCGGGTGCACCGCGAACAGGTGCGAGACGTGGCGGTGGTCGTTGTTCGGGTTGTCCAGGTCTTCCTTCCACTCCTGGAGCTGGCCCCAGGAGCCGATGCGGATGCCCGGGTCGAGCTTGGCCAGGGTGTTGGTCAGCTCGGCCTGCAGCGCCGTGTCGACCTTGAGGGTCTTGGCGGCGTTCAGGGTGTTGGTGAGCAGCTCGGTGACGATCTGCTGCGACATCGACGCGCCGGCGGTGAACTGGCCGTTCTCCGGCGAGTACGACGGGGAGACCACGAGCTTGCCGTCACGCGGGTCGGTGTGCAGGAAGTCCAGCCAGAACTCGGCCGCGCCCTTCATCACCGGGTAGGCGGTGCGCTTGAGGTACTTCTCGTCGTTGCTGAAGCGGTAGTGGTCGTACATCTGCTGGGTGGTCCAGGCCGCGGCCTCGGGGAACCAGAACGACTCGGGGTAGTTGTGCAGGCCCGTGAAGCCCCAGGGGTTGGTCTCGTTGTTCACGACCCAGCCGCGCGCGTTGTACATGTCCGTCGCGGTCTTGGTGCCGGGGGCGACCATCGAGGAGATGTAGTCGTCGTACGGCTTGGTGGTCTCGGCGAGGTTGGTCTGCTCGGCGAGCCAGTAGTTCATCTGCAGGTTGATGTTGACGTGGTAGTCGGCGTCCCACGGCGGGTTCGTGACGTTGTTCCACACGCCCTGCAGGTTGGCCGGCAGCGACCCCTCACGCGAGGAGGAGATCAGCAGGTAGCGGCCGTACTGGTAGAACAGGGCCTCCAGGTAGCGGTCCTGCGCCGCCGAGCCGCCCGAGTAGGACGAGCGCAGCACGTTGGTGGGCACACTCGGGGCCTGCTGGCCCAGGTTCAGCTTCACCCGGTCGAACAGCCCGTGGTAGTCGTCGAGGTGGGCCTGCTTGAGGGCCGCGTACGACATCGACGACGCCCAGTTGGCCCAGTGGCGCACGTTGTCGTGCGGGTCCTCGCCACGGTAGGTCGGGTACTGCATCGAGTAGTCGGTGCCGGCCGAGATCACGAACCACGCCGCGTTGGCGTTGGCGACCGTGATGCGGTCGGCCCCGTCGGTCCGCGCGCCGCCCTCGGTGACGACGTTGACCTGCGACTCGAAGTTGAGCCCGTTGTTGGCCAGCTTGCCGCGGATCGTCATGCGCCCCTTGGAGACGCTGACGGTCTTGTCGTTGCGCGGCGAGGTGTGCCGGACCGTGAAGTTGACCTTCCCGGCCGCGTCGGCCGAGATCCGCCCCACGATGACGTTGTTGGGGTAGCTCGCGAAGTACTCACGCTTGTAGGTCACCCCGCCGTCCTTGTACGTGACGGCCGCCACCGCGTCGTTCAGGTTCAGCGACCGCTTGTAGTCGGTCGGGTTCGCCGGCGCGCCCGGGAAGTCCAGGAACATGTCGCCGAACGTCTGGTAGGACCCGAAGTTCGTCTTGCCCTGCCCGAGGCGCTGCGCCACCTGAGCCGGCGTCATCTGCTTGTTCTGGTCGATCAAGGCCTGGACGTCGGCGATCGCGGTGGGCCGCGGCGTCGTCCAGTTGCCGAAGTTGTACCCGTTGGAGCCGGGGCCGCCGGTCCAGAGGGTCTTCTCGTTGAACTGGATCTGCTCGGTGCCGACACCACCGAAGATCATGGCGCCCAGAGCGCCGTTGCCGATCGGGAGCGCCTGCGACTCCCAGTTGGTCGCCGGCTTGTCGTACCAGAGGGTCAAATCGTCCTGCGCGGCGGCGGTCTCCTGGACCTGAGCCGTGGCGGTGCTGCCCTGCAGCACCGGCACGCCCAGAGCCATGACCAGCCCCAGCGCCGTGGCGGCGCCGAGCAGCCGCCGTGGGGGGTGACTCACGGGTGTTCCTTATGGGTCAGGGTTGGTGATCTAACAATGAAATAGCACCGAAACTTGGCCGAAACAAGCTCTGAGATCCGATGAATTTCACCGCAACCAACTTGTGACCCACGCCTCATCGGGTGGTCTAGTCCGATGGATAGGGCCTTTTGATCTTCGAATGACAATCAGTGGGACGGGTGACCGAGAAGAGATCGGATCAATTTCTGACCTGTCGTGTCACAGACATCGGACCTCTGAGTCACCCGGCGAGGAGATCGGAGAGGGTCAAGGCAGCGAGACCGGGGTCGTCGGCGGGGGGAATCCGGTCGAATCCGCTCACATCCGGAACGACGCCGAGGGTGAGGACGTCGTCGACCTGGGCCATGACGGCTCTGGCGACGCGCTTCCTGTCGACGGGGGTGAGGTCGGGCGAATTCCAGGCCAGGGAGACGGCCGCGGTGCGGAGATCCCGGAACACCTGACCGTCCCCGTACTGGAAGAAGGCCTCGGCGGAGCGCCCGATGAGCTCGGTGAGCTCGGGGAACAGCCACGAGCTTCGCTCCGTGCGGCAGTGGAGGCGGATCACCAGGAAGTCCAGCCCCGGGGCGGTCGTCAACCGGTCGCCGGCGAACTCGACCGGGGCGTCGGGGGCGTTGACCACCACGATGCGGCCCGCTCTCAGGGAGCCGTCGGCCATGGTCCAGTTCACGCCGAGCACCGGCTGCTCGCCCAGGTTCCCCAGGATCTGGTCGAGCCCGCGCGACACCCGCCCCGCGATGTCGGCCGCCGTCCTGAGCGGCACGAGCAGATCACCCAGCGACGAGACGACCTGGATGGCCGCGTCGAGCGGACCGTCGGCCGGAACCCGGTACAGACCAGCTTGAACGGTTACGGATCCTCCGTTGTACGGGATCTCCGGTGTGATCAGGCGGTTCAGCGTGATGCCCGGGGCCTTCCAGGTGTCCTGGGGCTGGACCGTGGTGAACTCCAGCGCCGGCGCGCCGGGCCGGGACAGGCAGACGCCGCCGTGGAGGGCCGGGTACTGGTCCTTGGCCCAGTGGCGACGCTGCCCGAGGAGACCCTCGGCGATCGAGACCTGCAGGTAGCCCTCGTAGGGGGACAGGGTGAGACCGCCGGGGTCGGGCACGAAGACGGCGGTGATCCGCTCCGCCTGGGCGTTGAACCAGTTCTCAATGCGGCGCCACATATTCGTCCTTCTTGGTCCTGAGAAAAAGGATCACGTCGGCGGCGGCGGCCCGGTCGCCGCCCGCCTCGAAGATCAGGCCACGGATGGTCCTCTGAAGCCGGAGCAGGTCCTTCGGGCGGGTCCGGCATCCCGCGATCACGCGCCGGACGGCGTCGGAGACCGCGTCGGGCAGGAGCGGCAGGACGAGCACGGCCTCGGCCTTCTGGGCCGCGAAGTCCCGGGCGAGCCCGGTGAACCTCCCACGCTCGGCCTGGCTCAGCTCCCGTGGCCCGCTGTCGACGACCTCCGGCTGGAGCACGACCAGAGACCGGTACCGTGGCGAGAACCGATGCGGCGCGGTGAGCGCGGTCTCCCCGGTGAGCCGCAACCTGACCCCGGCGCTGGTCTGCACAGCCGTGCCCTGAAGATGCACAAGGGGACTGTGGGGATCCTCTTCCGCCGGCACGGTCTCCGGCCGGCCGCCGGGCAGCAGGCCGGGGACGTCCCGGAACGCCATGGACCCGTGGTCCCACATCTCCAGCTCCCACGGTGCCGAGTCGAGGTCGGCGGACACGCGCAGCCGCAGCACCCCGCCCAGCGGAAGGCGCCAGCCGGGCCCCCATCGGACCAACAGGTGCGGCCGGTACTCCGTGACGCGGTGATATCGGGCGTCGGAGCTCACGGAGACGGTCACGGGGCACACCCGGGCCACGAGCCGCTCCACCCGGCCGACGCGGGCGAACGTGTTCCGCTCTTCCGCGGGCCGGATGAGCGGTGCGCCGAAGCGCAGCTCCACGGGGTCCCCGTCGCCGAGGATCACCTCTTCGCCGGGGTGGAAGCGCAGCATTCGGTGGCGGTACCGCCAGGCAGATGGCAGTCGCTCGACGTCCTGGTCCGCCACGTGTGTCTCGGCCGGCGGGGGGCCGGTGGGGGACAGGCGGCGCGCCGCCAGGAGGGCGATGAGCTCCGACTGGCAGGCCTCCACGGGACTGCCCAGCTCACGGAAGAGCCCGGCCGCCTGTGCCAGCCGGGGAATCGCCTCTTCGGGGTCCCGCATGGCCAGGATCTCGGCGTCCGCGACCAGGGCCCTGGCCCGGTTGCCGCGCCCCGGGAGCACCGGACGCGGATGGCCCGGGGGGGCGATGACGAGGTCGGGATCGTGGGCCGCGGCGTACTCCTCGACGGCTCGACCGGCGATGGACCAGGGGATGCCGGGCTCCGCGGCGAGCCGCGGCGCGGGCGGCCAGCCGCCGGCCAGGGAATGACGGTCCTGCGCCTGCCACCAGCCGTACCAGCTCCCCGCCTGGGCCGGTGAGGACGGCTGCTCACCCGTGCACAGGGCCAGGGTGATCCACGCCTCCGCCTGGACCAAGGGGGTGCCCGACCGCGCGAGAGCGGTCGTCTCGGGGAACAGGTCGAGGGAGCGCATGCGCCTGGCCAGCCGGATGAGGGCGATCTGGCACCTCTCCACCGTGTCCGGGTCGTCTCCGGTGGCGACCGCCTCCTCGATCCGGTCGCGCAGCAGGGCCGCGGCCCTTTCCGGCTCTCCCCGGATGCGCCACGCCTCGGCCACCGCCTCGACCAGTGAAGGCGTCACGTGGTGGAGCCACGTGGCCGGGCGGCGGGAGGCGGAGTAGGCGTCGCGGCGGGTGAGCAGGTCGAGGACCTCGGGTTCGGGCGGGCGCTCGCCGTTGCCGGCGGCGACCCGCCAGGCGTGGAGGCGCTCGGTGTCGATGTCGGTGATCGCTTCGGGTGGAAGGTCGCTCCACCGCCGAACCTCGGGTTCTTCGCTCAGCACGTCGCGGAGCAGCAGCAGCCGCGAGGCCAGTCCGGGCGGCGGACGCCAGTCGGTCCATTTGCCGATGCCGTCGCCGGAGTCGTCGGGGTAGGCGCGCACCGCCTCCTCGGAGAGGCCGCGCGCGAGCTCCAGGTCGCCCCTCTGCCAGGCCAGAAGCGCGCGCTGACCGAGGGTCGCGGCCAGGAGGCGCCGGTCCGGGGTCCAGGTCCGCGCGCCGCCGTCGCCGGTGCCGGAGAACCAGGTGCCGTCCGGAGCGACCACGCCGGCGGCCGTGGGCGCGGCCATGACCGATCCCACCCGCTCGCCGTCCCAGCGGACGATGCGCGCGCCCGCGGTGGCGGTGAGGCGGTGGGGCCCGGGGTCGGCGACTCCATAGGGGACGACCGGGCGGTCGGCCACCCCGATCTGGGTGCCGTCGGCCAGGAAGAGGCGCAGCAGGCCGTCCCGCCCGGCGGTGAGAATGCACGTGCCGTCCGGGGACGCGTGCACTCGCACGGCGTGTTCCGGGCCGACGCGCAGGGCCGACAGGATGGTGCGGAGGGTGCCGTCCATGTTCCAGACGCGGACCCGGCCGTCCTTGGCGACGGAGGCGAGCCAGGTGTTCCCGGGGGCGACGCAGAGGTCGGCGATCGGGCTGCGGTTGCCGGGAAGGGCACGCCGGTCGGAACCGCCCCAGGTGTGGCGCGACCCGTCGAGGTTCCACGCGGACACCTCCCCGTTCTGGTGACCGGCCGCGACCCACGGGGCGTCGGGCGCGGCGGCCAGGCAGGTGATGCGGCTGGGGGTGGTCACGGTGGGTGAGACGCCGTCGAGGGCCAGCGTCCGGTCCATGGCGACGACGGGCGAGTCGCCGGCCGGGCTGAGGGCGACGGCGTCGATGCCGCGCGGGTACGCTCCGCGCCACTGCGCGGAGAGGCCGTCGACGACATGCCAGGAGGTCAGCAGGCGCGAGCCGTGCGCCGCGGCGAGCCGGTCTCCCCGGGGTGTCATCGCGAAGTGCGTGATCGGCCCCAGCCCTTCGGCGAACGTGCCCTCTCCGCTCGCCGCCGCGACGTCCTCGTCGCGGAGCTCCTCCCAGGCGCCCCACGTCAGGTAGCCGTCCAGGGCGGCGACGATCGAGCCCGACGGCGCCTCACCCCGGCCCGCGATCTCGGGTAACCGTTCGCCGAGGCCGACCTGATGACCGCACGCCGCCAATCCCAGGAACGCCCGGTCGGCCAGGATCCTGGCCGCACGCGGGTCCGGATGGCGGTGCGCGTGGGCCTCCACTTGGGACCAGAGGCCGGCCACGCCGCCGCCTCCGGTGTGGATGCGGGCGGCGGCCTGGGTGGCGAAGACCGCGCCCAGGATGGTTCCGGGCGCCTCCGCCGCCACCCGGGCGGCCACCTGCCCGGCCCACGCCCACGCGTTCTCGCGGGCCACCCGCTCTTCGAGGAGCTGCCACGACGCCCCCGGATCGGCGCTCAGCCGCACGGCCGCGATCACCGTCGCGGCGGAGACCTCGGTCAGGGACGGGGCGGCGTCGATCACGTCGGCCGCGTCCTGGCCGAGCCGCCGGGTGTTGACCGGGAAACGGGCCGAGGCGACGCGGCGGACGCGGTCGCGCAGATGGTCCTCGATCTCCAGGATCTCCGGGCGGCCGGTCTCGTCCAGGCCCGCCACCCGCATCCACTCCTGGGCGGCCAGCCCGAGGAAGACCGCCTCCGGGTCGAGGTTCAGGCGGGTCAGCGCGGGCCGGACCAGCGGCAGGTCGAACCGGCCCAGCTCGGCGGCCACTGCGAGCGCCCGGTTCACCCCCTGGTCGCCCAGGCGGCCGATGAGGCGGCGTTCCACGTAGGGGTCTCCGGGGGCGGCCAGCAGCTCGGCCGGGTCCAGAGTGGGATCGCTCAGCGCCCATTCCGCGTAAGCGGACAGGTCGAAGGGGTTCACCCGGTCCCCGGCCGACGCCCGCGCCAGGACCGCCGGGACCAGGGGCTCGGGCACCTCGCGGAAGGCCAGGTACTCTTCGGCCTCCTCCGGCGTGAAGCCGCTGATCAGGTGGACGGCCACGAAGTCCTTCCGCGACAGTTCCGGGCCCGCGTAGGGCGTGCCGTCGGGCGGGGGGACGAGCCGGCGGCGTCCGGCGAGCAGCGCCCGCACCGACGGGGCCCGGCGGTGCACCTGTTCGAGGAGGTTCCAGGTCGTCTCGATGGCCGGGGCCGGGGAGCCGGGCGGGTGGAGTTTGGCCAGTTCCTCGCAGGTGTCCAGGACGAGGAGCACATACGGCGCGCCCAGCGATTCGACGAAGGACGCGAACGCGGCGGCCATGCCCTCGATGAGCGGCCGCTCCCGCCCGGTCAGGCGGACGCCGCGCGAGGACTCCTCGTGCAGTTCGCCGGCCGCGTCGAGGAACCGCCGGTAGCGGCCCTCCACCTCGCGCGTGACCCCGAAGCCCAGCAGCTCCCCGGCCAGCGCCAGCAGCACCTCGCCGGGCCGGGCCTCCGGATAGCGAGGGTCCAGGTGGTCGAAGTCGACCCGGGCCACCGGGATCTCCGGCAGGCCCCGTTCGGCGGCGAACCGCCCTCCGGCCAGGTAGCGGACCAGCATGGTCTTCCCGGCCCCGCCCGCACCGAGCAGGTGCAGGGCCCATCGGGGCGCGCCGGGGGACAGCAGGGTCTCCACGGCCGACTCGAACTCGGCGCGGTTGCGGTAGTGGCGCAGGAACCGGGCGTCCTCGGCCTCCCTCATGGCGCGGTCGACCCGCCGGCGGGCCCGGCGGGCGCTGCCTTCGAGCGGTCCTCCGAGCACCTCGCCGAGCAGCTGCGCCGTGGCCACGAGCCGGGAGGCCGCGCCGACGTTCGCCGCGGCGGCCACGGCGTTCAGCAAGCTCAGGCCCGAGGCGTCGGCCCGGTGCACGGTGACCACGGCGCGCCATTCGTCGAGGCCGGGCACCTGGCTCGTCCAGCCGAGCATGCGTTCCAGCTCGCGCTCCACCAGGGTTCCGTGTTCGCGGCGGAGGAACTCCCCGACCTCCCGCCGGCGGCTGGACCGCAGCCAGGAGGACCGCTCGCCGCTCAGCAGGGTCCGGGACTCCGTCAGGCCCGCGTCCTCCAGGGCCTGGATCATGTCCTCGGGCAGCAGGGCCAGTCCCGGCGTCCACTCGGGCAGCAGGGCGATCCTGGCCAGGAGCTCGGGCGGGAACCGCCTCAGCTCCTCCGCCGACCGCCGGGCGAGGGCGGCCTCGAGCTCCGCCGGGGTCATGGTTCGTACCGGAGGCCGTGGAGGCGCGCGTAGGCGTGCCAGGCCTCGGAGTCGTTGTGGCTGTGGAAGACCTGGAGCGCGGCCAGGGCGTGGACCATGCGGTAGAGGTCGGTCTTGATCAGCCCGGGGCGGCCCTTCATCAGGCGGCGGAAGCTCTCCTTGAGCTCGTCGGGGTCGCGGCCGGGCGGGGCGTAGTAGGTGCGGCGATAGGCCTGGTCGGGGTGCCACTCCTGGAGCAGCACCCACTGGAAGCCCAGGGCGGCCTCCTCGTCGGAGAAGGGCTCCAGTTCGAGGAACGCGCACCACGGCATCCCGGACTTCTCCTCCCGGAAGTTGCGCAACGGGTAGCAGGCGCTCAGCTCGGCCGTGACGATCACCGGCGCCGGACGCCCGGGGGTGCCCAGACCGGCCGGGGTCAGCAGGTCGAGCAGGCCCTTGTCCCGTTCGGTCCAGCCCAGCGCGTCGACCCACAGGTGCAGGGCCTCGGCCAGGACGGCCACCCGGGTGTGCTCGCCGAACGGCGGCCCGAGGGACTGGGCCGCGGCCGCCAGGTCCGCGAGGTCGGCGGCGAGCAGGGAGTCGATCTGGCCGGGGCTCAGGACCTCGCCGGCCGCCGCGAAGCGCTCGACCCCCGACTTGAGGGCCTGCCGGGCGCGGACGGGATCGGCCAGGTCGACCGGGTCGAGGCAGCGCATCTCGGTCACCGGCAGGCCCAGGCGCTCACCGGCCCTGATCGCGTGGATGAGGATCTCGGCCACCACCTGCCGCAGGCTGTGCGGGGCCGCGCGCTCGTTGTCGAAGGGCGCGAGCAGCAGGGGCACATGGCCCGACTGGAACAGGCGCAGGCCGATCTCCCGGAGCAGGCGGGTGCCGCCGATGTTCTCGAAGGGGCCGCCGCTGGTGATGCCCAGCAGGGTGCGTTCGCTGCCGGGCGCCAGCACCTCGTCGAGGGCGTCGAAAATGGCGGTCCGGCCCACATAGGCGGGCGCTTCGAGGAGTTCGAGGCGTCCGGCCAGCCCGGAGATCCGCCGGACCTCGGCCAGGTCGACGGCCTGGAAGTCCTCCGGCAGGTCGTCGGTGACGTAGAGCGCCGGGAGGGCCCAGTCGGACCCGGCCGCCGACGCGGCCTGCCGGCCGTGGGCGACGGCCACGGCCACCGATTCGCCGTGGAGGAGGGCGTCGACGCAGCGGCGGGAGAACAGCCGGCACGCGTACTCGGTGATCTCGCCGCCCATCGCGACGACCACCGGGACGCCCGCGCGTAAGAGCGCCTCCACCGGTCCCGCCGTCACCGCGGAGTGGCAGATGCTCAGCACCACCGCGAGCGGCGGCCGGGCGCCCGAGGTCAGCGCCGGGGCGAGCCGGTCGGCGGGCACGAACTCGCCGCCCAGACCGATCCACAGCCCGCCGTCGGCGTCGAGGCGGCCGTGGGCGACCAGGTGGACCACGTCGGGGGAGAAGGAGGCGCACCGGTCGCTCAGCCGCCGGAGCGTAACGGCCTCCGCCACCCGGGTCTGGGCCAGGCCCTGGGCGTCGCAGTCGCGGAGCGTGCCGAGGAACATGGCCCCGGGCCTGATCACCGGGTCGGTCAGCTCGGCGCCGCTCGCGAACAGGACCTTCGGCACGTCGCGCACCGGTTCACGGAACCCCCGCACCCCCAGCCGCCGGGAGATCGCCAGCAGGGGGATGCCGTCGGCGCGCATCGCCTCCCAGCTGTGGCCTTGCAGCTCGGGTGGCAGCTCCAAGGTGAGTTCCAGGGCGCGGAAGCGGCGCAGCGCCCGCCAGGCCGGTCCGAGAAGGGCGTCGAAGAGGTCGCCTCGCAGGGACCCCAGAGGGTACGGCCCCGCCAGCACGCTCCCCTCATGGAAGAGCGTCACAGAGCCGCCTTCCACGGTGACGATGACGCGCGCTGCCTTCATACCCGTACCAACCGCCCGGCGAGATCGGCTGCCAGCCGCTTCACATCCGGCCGGGGAACGGCCCCCAGCGTCCCCTCGGGCCCGCACTTCGGCAAGGCTTTGAGCAGGTTCTCGTGGACGACCGGCGTCAGCTCCCCTGCGAACGCCGCCGCCAGCAGCCGCCGGGCGGCGGGAAGGTCGCCGAGCTTGACCAGCAGGGGATCGGGCCGCCGCAGCGCCGAGGGCCAGCCGCCGACGTCGAACGAACCCGCGAGTCTGTCCAGCCCGAGCTCCTGGAGCGGATGGCCGCGCATGTGCGACAGCCGTACGGAAAGAGGGGGATAGCCACCGACGGCCTGCTCGGGACCGCCGAGCTCGGCCACCAGCCAGGACGCCCCCGGCCCGATCATCAGGACCGACCAGGCGTCGGCGAAGACCTCCCGGGCGAACCGCCGGTCGTCGCCCAGCAGGTCGCGGGTCGCCGCCTCCAGGTCCAGGTCGAGCTGCACATGGTGCCCCACCTCGTGGGCCACGAGGCCGAGCCACCACGACTCGAAGGCCGACCACGCCGGCAGGCAGATCGCCGGGATCGGCAACTCCTTCACATAGGAGGCCGCCTCCGCGTCGGCGGGGGCGCGGAGATCGACGGGGACCGACACCCGTGGCGTCGCGAAGGCGTCGAAGCGGTGCTCGACATAGGCGAGAGGCCCGGTGGGAGGGGTCCTGCCGAGAACGGAGAACGGCTGGGCCCAGCAGGAGCGGACCACCTCGTCGGCCGCCGCCAGCACCGGCGCCCACCGGGAGGACAGGCGCTGGTCGTATTTGGCCGAGTACCACTCGAAGATCCGGCGGACCACCAACTGGCATCGGTCCGGCCGCGCGAAATCGTCGGTCGAGAGGTAGGCCGAGCGCACCGCGCGCAGCATCTCGCCGAGCACGGTGCTCAAAACCGGGAAATGTCCCGAGAATCGGTGGAACCGCGAATCGGCCCGCCGTGCCGCGATCCACTCGCCGATCTCGTCGGCGAGCGCGTCGGCCATGGTCAGGGAGCGGTCCAGGCGTCGGCCACGCACGTCAGGACTATATGCTCGACCCGCCCTGCCCCAGCGGGAAGATGCCCCATTCGTGACCTGTTCAACTTAGGTAAGCCTTACCTGGGTGACAAATTGCATTACCCACGAATGCGGGGTTCCGTTTGTCGTGCGGGAAGGAATTACGGCACACTGATGTTGTGAAAAACGTGACCGGGACCAGCGCAGCGGAGACCACGCGGTCTTCCGGCGTGTCCTCGGAACGGGGGACTCGGGCGCGGGTCGCGCGTCTAATCCTCGAACACGGCCCGGTCACCGCCGCCGACCTCGGCGAACGGCTCGGGCTCACCCCGGCCGCCGTCCGGCGGCACCTCGACGCCCTTCTCGCCGAAGGGATGGTCGAGACCCGGCAGGCCCACAAGAAGGGGCAGCGGGGGCGGGGCCGTCCGGCCAAGCTGTTCGGCATCACCGATGCCGGGCGCAGCGCCTTCGAACACGCCTACGACGACCTCGCCGGCAGCGCCCTGCGGTTCCTGGAGGAACGGCTCGGGGCCGCCGCCGTCACCGAGTTCGCCCGTCAGCAGGTCGCCGGGCTGGTCGCCCGGCTGGCGCCCGCCATGCGTGCGACACCCGCCGAGCAGCGGGTGCGGATGCTGGCCGAGGCGCTGTCGGCCGACGGATACGCCGCCTCGTCCACCAAGACGGGCACCGGCGGAGAGCAGCTCTGCCAGCACCACTGCCCGGTCGCCCACGTCGCGGCCGCGTTCCCGCAGTTGTGCGAGGCCGAGACCGAAGCGTTCGGGCGTCTCCTGGGCACGCCCGTCCAGCGGCTGGCGACCATCGCCCACGGAGACGGAATCTGCACCACCCACGTCAGCCCCCACGCGCTGGCGCGAGCCACTCGTATAGAGAGCAAGGAGCCCGGAAGGTGACTGTCACCGACCGCCCGGAGCTGGAAGGCCTCGGGAACTACAAGTTCGGCTGGTCCGACCCCGACGCCGCCGGCGCCGTGGCGCGCCGCGGCCTGAACGAGGACGTCGTGCGGAACATCTCCGCGCTGAAGAACGAACCCGAGTGGATGCTCGACCTGCGTCTGAAGGGGCTGCGCCTGTTCGGCAAGAAGCCCATGCCGACCTGGGGCTCCGACCTCACGGGCATCGACTTCGACAACATCAAGTACTTCGTGCGGTCGACGGAGAAGCAGGCGGCGTCCTGGGACGAACTGCCCGAGGACATCAAGAACACCTACGACAAGCTGGGCATCCCCGAGGCCGAGAAGCAGCGGCTCATCGCGGGCGTCGCGGCCCAGTACGAGTCCGAGGTGGTCTACCACAAGATCCGTGAGGACCTTGAGGAGAAGGGTGTCATCTTCGTCGACACCGACACCGGCCTGCGCGAGCACGAGGAGCTCTTCAAGGAGTACTTCGGCTCGGTGATCCCCGTCGGCGACAACAAGTTCGCCGCGCTGAACACCGCCACCTGGTCGGGCGGCTCCTTCATCTACGTGCCGCCGAACGTCAACGTCGAGATCCCGCTCCAGGCCTACTTCCGGATCAACACCGAGAACATGGGCCAGTTCGAGCGCACGCTGATCATCGTCGACGAGAACAGCTACGTCCACTACGTCGAGGGCTGCACCGCCCCGATCTACTCCAGCGACTCGCTGCACAGCGCGGTCGTGGAGATCGTCGTGAAGAAGGGCGCCCGCTGCCGCTACACGACCATCCAGAACTGGTCGAACAACGTCTACAACCTGGTCACCAAGCGCGCCGTGGCCTACGAGGGCGCGACCATGGAGTGGATCGACGGCAACATCGGCTCCAAGGTCACGATGAAGTACCCGGCCGTCTACCTGATGGGGGAGCACGCCAAGGGCGAGACCCTCTCCATCGCGTTCGCCGGCGAGGGCCAGCACCAGGACGCCGGCGCCAAGATGGTGCACCTGGCGCCCAACACCTCCAGCACGATCATCAGCAAGTCGGTGGCGCGCGGCGGTGGCCGCACCTCCTACCGTGGCCTGGTCCAGATCGAGGAGGGCGCCGCCGGATCGGCCTCCACGGTCAAGTGCGACGCCCTGCTGGTCGACCAGATCAGCCGCTCCGACACCTATCCCTACGTCGACGTCCGCGAGGACGACGTGTCCATGGGCCACGAGGCGACCGTCTCGAAGGTCTCCGAGGACCAGCTCTTCTACCTGATGAGCCGCGGTCTGAACGAGGACGAGGCCATGGCCATGATCGTGCGCGGCTTCGTCGAGCCGATCGCCCGTGAACTTCCCATGGAGTACGCCTTGGAGCTCAACCGTCTGATCGAACTTCAGATGGAAGGAGCGGTGGGCTAACCATGGGGCTTGAGACCAAGCCGCTCGTGACCCTGCACGAGACGGCCTCCTTCGACCTGGCCGACTTCCCCGTCCCGACCGGACGTGAGGAGCAGTGGCGGTTCACGCCGCTGTCGCGGCTGAAGGGCCTCCACGACGGTTCGGCCGTCAACGACGGCAACGACCGCACCGAGGTCCTGACCCCGTCCGGGGTGAGCTACGAGCTGGTCAGCCGGGAAGACCCCCGGATCGGCACGGCGGGCAAGCCGGCCGACCGGGTGGCGGCGCAGGCGTACAACGCGTTCGAGAAGGCCGGTGTCATCACCGTGCCCAAGGAGCTAGTGCCGTCGGAGCCGATCGTCGTCAACGTCCACGGGCAGGGCGGGACCGTCTTCCGCCACCTGCTCGTCGACGTCAAGCCGATGGCCGAGGCGGTCGTCGTGCTCAACTACACGGGCACCGGCGTGCAGGGGGCGAACGTCGAGTTCGTCGTCGGCGACGGCGCCAAGCTCACCGTGGTGTCGAATCAGGACTGGGACCGCGACGCCGTCCAGGTGGCGCAGTACACGACGCTGGTCGGCAGGGACGCCACGTTCAAGTCGGTCGTGGTCACCCTCGGCGGCGACCTGGTGCGGATCTCGCCGCGGGTGGCCTACACGGCTCCCGGCGGGCGGGCCGAGCTGGTCGGGCTCTACTTCGCCGACGCCGGTCAGCACCTGGAGCACCGCCTCCTGGTCGACCACAGCGTGCCCAACTGCGCCTCCGACGTCACCTACAAGGGCGGCCTCCAAGGCGACGACGCCCACACGGTCTGGATCGGCGACGTGATCATCCGCGCCGAGGCCGAGGGCACCGACACCTACGAGCTCAACCGCAACCTGCTGCTGACCGACGGCGCCCGCGCCGACTCGGTGCCGAACCTGGAGATCCTCACCGGCGAGATCGCCGGGGCGGGCCACGCGTCGGCGTCCGGGCGGCTCGACGACGAGCACATGTTCTACCTGCAGGCGCGCGGCATCCCCGCCGACGAGGCCCGCAAGCTGATCGTCCACGGCTTCTTCAACGAGCTGATCCAGCGCATCGAGGTGCCGGAGATCCAGGAGAAGGTGCTGGCCGCCGTCGAGGCGGAGCTCGCGCGATGACGTTCGAGAAGGTCTGCAAGATCGAGGACGTCCCCGACGAGGGCGTCATCGGCGTCGAGGTGGGCGGCACCCCCGTGGCCCTCGTCCGCGAGGGCTCCGAGGTGTACGCCGTGCACGACGTCTGCTCCCACGCCGAGGTGCGCCTCAGCGAGGGGGAGGTCTACGACGGCACGCTGGAATGCTGGCTGCACGGATCGTGTTTCGACATCCGTACCGGCAAACCGACGGGACCGCCCGCGACCAGGCCCGTTCCCACATACCGAGTCAAGATCGAAGGCGACGACGTGTATGTCTCGCTCTCGAAGGAGTCATAACGTGTCCACGCTTGAGATCCGCGACCTGCACGTGTCCGTCGGCGACAAGGAGATCCTCAAGGGGGTCGACCTGGTCGTCCAGGCCGGGAAGACCCACGCCATCATGGGCCCCAACGGGTCCGGCAAGAGCACTCTCGCGTACGCCATCGCCGGCCACCCCAAGTACACGATCACCGGCGGCAGCGTCACCCTCGACGGCGAGGACCTGCTCGACATGACGGTCGACGAGCGCGCCCGCGCCGGGCTGTTCCTGGCGATGCAGTACCCCGTCGAGGTGCCCGGCGTCTCGGTGTCCAACTTCCTGCGCAGCGCCGTCACGGCCGTGTCGGGCGAGGCGCCCAAGCTGCGCCAGTTCGCCAAGGACCTCAAGTCCGGCATGGACAACCTGGCGATCGACTCGGCCTTCGCGACCCGCAACGTCAACGAGGGGTTCTCCGGCGGCGAGAAGAAGCGCCACGAGATCCTCCAGCTGGAGCTGCTGAAGCCGAAGGTCGCCGTCCTCGACGAGACCGACTCGGGCCTCGACGTCGACGCCCTGCGCGTCGTCTCCGAGGGCGTCAACCGCTTCCGCGCCTCGGGTGACACCGGCGTGCTGCTGATCACCCACTACACCCGCATCCTGCGCTACGTGAAGCCCGACTTCGTGCACGTCTTCGCGGCCGGCCGCATCGTCGAAGAGGGCGGTCCCGAGCTCGCCGAGAAGCTGGAGAACGAGGGCTACGAGGCCTACACGAAGGTCAGTTCCTGATGTTCGACGTCGATCTCATCAGAAAGGACTTCCCGGTCCTTTCTCGTGAGCTGCCGGGAGGTCGCTCGCTCGTCTACCTGGACTCCGGCAACTCCTCGCAGAAGCCGAACCAGGTGATCGACACGATGCGCGACCACCTGGCCCACCACTACAGCAATGTCGGCCGCGCCCACCACACGCTGGGCGCGGAGTCGACGGCCGCCTACGAGGACGCCCGCGACGCCGTCGCCGCGTTCGTCAGCGCCCCGTCGCGCGACGAGGTCATCTTCACCAAGAACGCCTCCGAGGCGCTCAATCTGGTCGCGTACGCCTTCGGCAACCCGATCGCCACCGACGAGCGCTTCCGGGTGGGGCCGGGCGACGAGATCGTCGTCAGCGAGATGGAACACCACTCCAACATCGTGCCGTGGCAGCTGCTCGCCCAGCGGACCGGCGCCACGCTGCGCTGGTTCAAGGTGACCGACGAGGGCCGCCTCGACCTCGACGACCTGAACGACCTGGTCAACGAGCGCACCAAGATCGTCTCGATCGTCCACCAGTCCAACGTGCTGGGCACGGTCAACTCGGTCTCGCCGATCCTGGCCCGCGTCCGCGAGGTCGGCGCGCTGATGATGCTCGACGCGTCGCAGTCGGTGCCGCACATGCCGGTCGACGTGACCGAGCTCGGCGTCGACTTCGTCGCCTTCACCGGCCACAAGATGGTCGGCCCCTCGGGCATCGGCGTGCTGTGGGGCCGCCGCGAGCTGCTGGAGGCCATGCCGCCGTTCCTCGGCGGCGGCGAGATGATCGAGGCGGTCTGGATGGACCGCTCGACCTACGCGCCCATCCCGCACAAGTTCGAGGCCGGCACCCCGCCGATCGTCGAGGCCATCGGCCTGGGCGCGGCGGCGAACTACCTGACCGGCATCGGCATGGCCGACGTCCGGGCCCACGAGAAGGAGCTGACGGGCTACGCCCTCGACGCGCTCGGCGAGGTCCCCGGCCTGAAGGTGATCGGCCCGCGCACCAACATCTCCCGGGGCGGCACGATCTCGTTCACCCTGAAGAACCTGTCGGGTGACGACATCCACCCCCACGACGTCGGACAGATCCTCGACGACGCGTTCGGCATCGCCGTCAGGGTCGGTCACCACTGCGCCAGGCCGCTTCACCTGCGGTTCGGCATCCCCGCCACCACCCGTGCGTCGTTGTACCTTTACAACACCACGGACGAGATCGACGCCCTGGCGCGGGGGCTCCACCATGTGCAGAAGGTGTTCGGATGATCGCTGAGTCGATGTACCAGGAACTGATCCTGGAGCACTACAAGCACCCCCAGGGCCGTGGCCTGCGCGACCCGTTCGACGCCGAGGTCCACCACGTCAACCCGACCTGCGGCGACGAGATCACGCTCCGGGTGAAGGTCGACGAGGGCAAGGTCCTCGACGTCTCCTACGAGGGCCAGGGCTGCTCGATCAGCCAGGCCGCCGCCTCGGTGCTGCACGAACTGGCCACCGGCGCCACCGTCGAGGAGAGCCTCGGCGTGGTCGACGAGTTCACCCGGCTGATGCAGGGACGCGGCCAGGTGGAGGCCGACGAGGACGTCCTCGGCGACGCGGTGGCGTTCGCCGGGGTCGCCAAATACCCCGCGCGGGTGAAGTGCGCCCTGTTGTCGTGGATGGCGTACAAGGACGCCGTGGTGAGGAGTGCCTGAGATGAGCAAGCCGACCGAGACCCCGACGGCCGCCCCCTATGAGGGCGACCTGTCCAACGACGAGGTCATGGAGGCCCTCCGTGACGTCGTCGACCCCGAGCTCGGCGTCAACGTCGTCGACCTCGGCCTGATCTACGGCCTCAACCTCGACGCCGCCGGCGAGGGCGAGAAGCCGGTCGCGACCATCGACATGACGCTGACCAGCGCCGCCTGCCCGCTGACCGACGTGATCGAAGACCAGGCCAACTCGGCGCTGGCCGACCTGGTCAGCGGCGTGGTCATCAACTGGGTGTGGCTGCCGCCGTGGGGCCCCGACAAGATCACCGACGACGGCCGTGACCAATTGAGGATGCTCGGCTTCAACGTGTGATCCCCAATGGTGATCCCAGTGACGATCCCGGTGTAAGATACGAGGGTTGACTTCAAAGGCCGTCCGCTTTCGAGGCGGGCGGCCGTCTGCCGCGACTGTGAACCGCGGCGACTGCACACTGCTATGCAGTTTCTCGCGCCGCATGATCGGCGCGTTTATCGGGCGGTGCGCAGAGCTTGCACTCGGCACCTTTGGAAGGGGTGCCCTCCCCCGATGCGGCGGATGCCGCCCCGGATCAACCTGGCTCGTCCTTTCGCAGAAGAGACGCGCCTGCGTGCTGCGGCACGTCCTCTCACCGAAAGGCACGACCACGTGACCATGCTCGACCCGACCATGCCCGCGACCGAGTCCACCGACGAGACCGTCAACGGTTTCGCCGAGCTGGGGCTGCCGCGACCGCTGGTCACCGGGCTTGCCCGTCAGGGCATCGCATCGCCGTTCCCCATCCAGGAAGCCTGCATCCCCGACATCCTGACCGGCCACGACGTGCTCGGCCGCGGCGCGACCGGCTCCGGCAAGACGCTGGCGTTCGGCCTGCCGATGATGGCCCGCATCTCGGGTGAGCGCGCGCTGCCGCGCCGTCCGAAGGCCATCATCCTCGTCCCCACCCGTGAGCTGGCGCTCCAGGTGAACGACGCCCTGGAGCCCCTCGGCCGGGGCCTGTCCCTGCGGATGAAGACCGTCGTCGGCGGCATGTCCATGGGCCGCCAGATCGAGGCGCTGCGCCGCGGCGTCGAGGTCATCGTCGCCACGCCGGGCCGCCTCACCGACCTGATCGAGCAGGGCGAGTGCTCGCTCGAAGACGTCGAGATCAGCATCCTCGACGAGGCCGACCACATGTGTGACCTGGGCTTCTTCCCGGTCGTCAGCGCGCTGCTCGACCAGACCCCCGTCAGCGGCCAGCGCCTGCTGTTCTCGGCCACCCTCGACGGCGACGTCGACCAGCTCGTGCGCCGCTTCCTCGTCGACCCGATCACCCACTCCCTCGCGCCGGCCACCTCGGCGGTCGACACGATGGAACACCACCTCGTCACGGTGAGCTGGCAGGACAAGCCGGCCGTCACCGCCGAGATCGCCAACCGCGAGGGCCGCACCATCCTGTTCGTGCGCACCCAGCACGGCGTCGACCGGGTGGTCAAGCAGCTCGCCCGCGTCGGGGTGAAGGCCGGCGGCCTCCACGGCGGCAAGCGGCAGAACCAGCGCACCCGCATCCTCGGCGAGTTCCGCGAGGGCGGCATCATGGTGCTCGTCTGCACCGACGTCGCCGCGCGCGGCATCCACGTCGACGACGTGTCGCTCGTCCTCCACGTCGACCCGCCGGCCGACCACAAGAGCTACCTGCACCGCGGTGGCCGCACCGCCCGCGCCGGGGAGAAGGGCAGCGTCCTGACGCTGGTCATGCCCAACGAGCGCCGCTCGACCGACTCCATGGCCCGCCGCGCCGGCATCGTGCCGTCGCGTCACCGCGCCGTTCCCGGCGCCCCGGTGCTGGCCGACATCGCCGGGGCGCGTCAGCCCAGCGGCGAGTCGATCCCGGTCTGGGAGCCCGACATCCGCAAGCCGCTCCGCGCCCGCAACGGCGCCGGCCGCGACGAGCGTCCGTCGGGTGGCCGTGGCCGCCGGTTCGAGGGCCGCCGCCGGTTCGAGGGCGAGCGCCCCTACTCCCAGGACGACCGTCCGCGCCGTGAGGGCGACGAGCGTCCCCGCTACAACGGCAACGGCGGCGACCGGCCGCGCCGCGACGGCGACGACCGCGCGCCGCGCCGTGAGTTCGGTCACGCCCCCCGCTTCGCCCACGACGACCGTCCCCGCCGTGAGGACGACCGTCCCCGCCACAACGACGACCGTCCGCGCCGCGACGCCGCCGCCTCGGCGGCCCCGGCCCGGGGTCACTACCGTGACGACCGCGCGCCGCGTGCGTACAACAACGACCGCGCGCCCCGGCCCTACGGCGACCGCGAGCGGCCCGTCCGCGACGACCGCGGCGGCGAGCCCCGCACCTTCGGTGAGGACCGGGCCCGCGGCGGCGCCCGTGGCCGCTCCGGCGGCGGGTTCCGCGGCGGCCGCCCGAGCGGCGGCGGCCGGTTCAACGGTCGCTAAATAGATCCAGAAGACGCCGGTTCCCTTCCAGGGGGCCGGCGTCTTTCTGTTGTGCCACGTCACACGGCCGTTCCTTCCGATGGAACACCTGTGTCACGCCCTAGGTGACAGAGATTCGCCGAACCGACGGGGGCATTCACCATGCGCAACCCACAGGGGCTCCGCGTGCCGATTCACCTGGGCCGCGCCGCCGCCGAACCGCTGCCCGACCAGCTCGCCGGACAGCTCCGCCAGGCCATCGACTCGGGACAGCTCGCGGCGGGGATCCGCATGCCGTCCACACGGACGATGGCCGTGGCGCTCAAGATCTCCCGGGGGGTGGCGCTGACGGCGTACCAGATCCTGCACTCCGAGGGGTACGTCACCAGCCGCCACGGCTCCGGCACCTACGTCGCCGCGCGGGCCCGGCAGACCGAGCGGGCGCCGCTGCGCCCGGCGACCCGCCAGAACCTGGTGGACCTGCGGCCCGACCAGCCGACCGCCGACGCCTTCCCGCTGGCCGAGTGGCGGGCGGCCTGGCGGCGGGCCAGCCACCGCCTGCCCAGCGCGGCCGAGCCGCCGCCCGGCGGGCTGCCGGAGCTGCGCTCGGCCATCGCCGCGCACCTGCGCGACACCCGGGGGCTGGTGCTGGACCGGCACGAGATCGTGGTCACCACCGGCTGCGAGACCGCCCTCCAGCTCGCCCTGCCGCCGGGCCGGCCGGTCGTGGGGATCGAGGACCCGGCGCTGCCTCGCCTCAGAGGGGCCCTGACGGGCCATACGGGTCATGTGGTGCCCGTCCCGGTCAGTTCCACCGGGCCGCAGGTTCCGTCCGGTGTGGACGCTCTGGTGCTCACACCCGACCGGAACGAGCCGTTGGGGTACCGACTGCCGACCGAGCACCGCAAGGCGCTGGCGGCGTGGGCGGCCGACCGGGGGACGTACCTGATCGAACCGGCCTTCGACGGCCTGTTCAACACGAGCCTGAACCCGTACCCGTCGCTGCTGGCGCTGGGCGACCCGGAGACGACGATCATGCTGGGGTCGTTCCGCGAGCTGCTGACGCCGGGGATGCGGCTGGCGTACCTGGTCGTGCCGCGCCGTCTGGCCGACGGGATCCGGGCGCGGGCCTGCGCGGTGCCGGAGACCTGCCAGCGGGCCGCCGCCGACCTGCTGGCCACGGGCGCGCTGACCCGGCGGGTCGACCGGCTGTCGGCGATCTTCGCCCGGCGCCGGTCGATGGTCCGCGGAGCGCTGGCCGGGGTCCGCCGCGACACCAAGGTCATCGGCACCGAGACGGGCGCCACCGCGACGCTGCTGCTGCCCCGGGCGCTCCCGGCGACGGCGCTGGCCGAGCAGCTGCGGGCGCGCGGGGTCCGGGTGGCGACGCTCGCCGGGTTCCACCATCCGGCCGGCCGGGCCGGGAACGGCGTCGTGTTCGGCTTCGGCCACGTGGAGGAGCCGGACCTGCGCCGCGCGCTGCGGATCATGGTCAGAACTCTCTCAGTGTGAGACCCGGAAACCGAGCTCCACTGAAGGGCTGGTCAGCGGGGCGGAGTGGCCCGGGGGCCGACACGGTCTCGCTCAGTGGACGGTGCCGTGATCCGACCGGCAGGCCCCATTAGGCTTGGGCGAGTGACGACGTTCGATGAGCTCTACGACGTGCTGTCCGAGAAGGCCCGCACCCGTCCCGAAGGGTCGGGGACCGTGAAGGCGCTCGACGCCGGGGTCCACTCGATCGGCAAGAAGATCGTCGAGGAGGCCGCCGAGGTCTGGATGGCGGCGGAGTACGAATCGGCCGACCGGACGGCCGAGGAGATCTCGCAGCTTCTCTACCACCTCCAGGTGCTCATGCTGGCCCGCGGGATCGGGCTCGACGAGGTCTACAAGCATCTCTAGGGCACCCCCGGGTGCCCGGACCTCGCTCAAGCCAGCGTCCATCCCGAAAGGTTCCACGCACATGCTCCGCCTTGCCGTACCGAACAAGGGCGTGCTGTCAGAGGCCGCCCAGGTGATCCTGAAAGAGGCGGGCTACCGCCCGCGCAAGGACAGCAAGGAGCTCGTGGTCGTCGACCCCGAGAACTCCGTCGAGCTGTTCTTCCTCCGCCCCCGTGACATCGCCGTGTACGTCGGCGAGGGCACCCTCGACGCCGGCATCACCGGCCGGGACATGCTGATCGACTCCGGTTCGCCGGCCGAGGAGGTCGTGCCCCTGGGGTTCGGCCGCTCGACCTTCCGCTTCGCCGCGCCCACGGGCGTCTTCTCCAACGTCAAGGACCTCAACGGCAAGCGCGTCGCGACCGCCTACGCCGGGCTGCTGACCGGCTACCTGGAGGAGCAGAGCGTCGACGCCCGCGTCATCAAGCTCGACGGCGCGGTCGAGACGGCGATCCGGCTCGGCGTGGCCGACGCCGTCGCCGACGTGGTGGAGACCGGCACCACCCTGCGCAACGTCGGCCTGGAGGTGTTCGGCGACCAGATCGGCACCTCCGAGGCGATCCTGATCAAGCAGGTCGGGGCGCCGGAGAACAACGGCTTCCAGCAGCTCATCCGGCGTCTGCAGGGCGTCCTGGCGGCCCGCGACTACGTGATGATCGACTACGACATCCGGGTCGAGCGCATCGACGAGGCCATCGAGGTCACGCCGGGCATGGAGGGGCCGACGGTCTCGCCGCTGCACCGCGAGGGCTGGGTGGCGGTCCGCGCGATGATCCGCCGCAAGGGACACCAGCAGGTCATGGACAAGCTGTGGGACCTCGGCGCCAAGGCGATCCTGATCACCGACATCTACGCCTGCCGCCTCTGACAGACGGGCCGACCGGCCGGGTCCCTAGTGGCCCGGCCGGTTGGCGACGTGCCTGATCAGGTCGCTGACGTGGACCGTGCCCAGGCAGCGGCCCACCTCGTCGACCACCACGAGGTCGTCGTAGACCCGCTTGGGGTCCTGCCCGGCGACCTGCATGGCCGCTATCGCCGGCGTCGTCTTGGGCACCAGCCGGGCGCTGTCGGCGATCCGGTGGGCGGCCTTCTTGGCGTGCAGGGCGTGGCCGTAGGCGCCCGCCATGTAGAGCAGGAAGCGGCTGCGGTCGATCATCGACTGGGGGCGCTGGTACTCGTCCACCAGGATCACGCTGGAGATCGACGCCTCGGTGCCGAACGCCGAGACGACCTCCTCCGAGGTCGCCGTGATCGGCAGCGTCACCGCGGGCATCAGGAACTCCTGCACCCTGGGCCCGAGGAGATGCGACAGGTTCGGCGAGGTCTCGGTGGCCGGGACCGGCACGTGCACCCGCCCGTCGGCGGGCCGCCAGTCGCCCGGCGCCAGCAGCGGCCCGGTGGCCAGCCTGACCCCCCACGCCCGCACCGCCGCGAGCTGCGCCTCGTCCTGCACGCCCGGCGCCAGGATGTGCGCCGCCACCCCCTTGGCCACGGTGACCAGCGCCTCTGCCACCGCCGCCCGTCGGGCGTCCTTGGGGGCGCGCTCCACCAGCTCGGGGGCGATCAGGATGACGTAGGGCGAGGCGTCGGCCAGCACGTCGAGCGGGAGGTTCCGGACCCCGGCCCCGCCGAAGGCGATCAGATATCCGGCCGCCCGCAGCCCGTCGACCCCGGCCAGCAGCCGCGACCGGCCGGCCGGGTCGAGGTCGCCCTCGATGGTGAGGATGATCTCCCGGGGCCGCCGCCCGGCCAGCCGCATCGCCTCGTGCAGCGGCGCGAGACCGGCCGACCCCGCCGACACGGCGTGGATCGGGATGGGCAGCACGAGGGGCAGCCGCGCGTCGGCGTCGGCGGCGGCGCGGAGCCCCGCGACCGTCCCGGCGACGTCGGACCGTTCCGCGGCGGGGGTGTCCCCGGTGACCTGGATGGCGATCACCCCGCCGGTGTCGAGGTCGACGACCGGGGTGAAGCTGGAGGCGGGCCCGAAGACGCCGGGCGGACCGCCGGTGGGGTCGTGGGGCGCGGCGGCCCACGCCGGCACGTACCCCGACACGTAGCCCGGCACAGTGAAGGGACCGGTCGTCGAGGACTGCTCACCTGGTGGGGTGACCGCGACCGGCGCCGTAAAGGGCGTGGGAACCGACACGGCACGATTCTCTTGCGCGACTCTCACTCATTGATGCAGGTGAATCGAAATTCACCCACATTTCCCCCTATCGACAACCGTGGACGCCTGCCCATATCCCACCCACTACGCTGAGCGCTCATGAGCGCACGCCCGGCCGCCGGGGGCGGACGGTGGGTGTCGATCCCCCCGTCCCGGCTGCCCCGCTGGCTCGACAACTTCGCCGCCCGCCACGGCGGGCCGCCTTCCGCGGAGAGCCACTCCGACCTGGTCGTCTTCACGGCTCCGGACGGCGCGGTGGCGGAGTGCCACGTCCCCTTCGGCCCGCTGGCCGTTCCGGGGGAGGCAGGCGAGGCGTCACCACCTCCTCCGGATGCCGCCGCCTCCGCGCTGATCGCCCACGTCTCACGTGACCGCCGCGTCGCCATTCTTCTCGTGCGGCTCGGGGGTCACGCCGCCGGTGTCTTCGAGGGTGACCGGCTGCTCGCCTCCAAGGTGGGGTCCCGGCTCGTCCACGGGCGCAGCGCCGCCGGGGGGTGGTCGCAACACCGGTTCGCGCGGCGGCGGGAGAAGCAGGCCTACGAGGCCATGGGCGCCGCCGCCGACGTGGCCGCCCGGGTGCTGCTGCCCGCCCTGGACCAGGGGCTCGACGGATTCATCGTGGGGGGAGACAAGAAGGCGATCGACGAACTGCGGGCCGACCGCCGCCTCGCGCCCCTGTTCGCGCTGGAGACCGGGCCCTTCCTGAGTGTCCCCGACCCCCGGCTGGCGGTGCTGGAGAAGACGCCCGAGGAGTTCCGGGCCGTCAGGATCCGGATCGTCGATCCGCCGGAGGTTTAAGGAGTCGGGGATTTCGCCGGGCCCCCATACAATCGGAGGCATGCGCACTCCCGATTGATCTCTTCCGTGTGCCCACGGTCCTCAAGCCCTGTCTCCAGGCAGATTCAGAGCGCGAGCCACGACCGGCCTTCGGCCGTCCGCGTCTCGCTTGTCAGCGGGAGTGTCCCCCAACCATGATCATCGCCACAGACATCGAACTCCGCGTCGGTTCGCGGCTCCTCATCGAGGGAGCGTCGTTCCGGGTCAACCCCGGCGACAAGATCGGCCTCGTCGGCCGCAACGGAGCGGGCAAGACCACGCTCACCAAGACCCTCGCCGGTGAGGGCGTCCCCTCCGGCGGCACCGTCACGATCACCGGCGCGGTCGGCTATCTGCCGCAGGACCCGCGCACCGGCGACCTCCAGGTGCTCGCCCGCGACCGCATCCTGTCGGCCCGCGGCCTCGACGAGGTCATCCGCGACCTGCGCAAGGCCGAGCTGGGCATGACCTCGGCCGACGACCGCACCCGAGACAAGGCCGTGAAGGCCTACGGCCGCCTGGAAGACCGCCTCCACGTGCTGGGTGGCTACGCCGCCGAGTCGGAGGCCGCCTCGATCGCCTCCAGCCTGGGCCTGCCCGACCGGGTGCTCGGCCAGCCGCTGGAGACCCTCTCCGGAGGTCAGCGACGCCGGGTCGAACTGGCGCGCATTCTTTTCTCGGGATCGGAGACTCTCCTTCTCGACGAGCCGACAAACCACCTCGATGCGGACTCCATCGGCTGGCTTCGTGATTTTTTGCGTTCCCACCAGGGCGGCTTGATCATCATCAGCCACGATGTTGGTCTACTTGAAGCGACGGTAAACCGGGTGCTCCATCTCGACGCCAACCGGTGCGTGATCGACACCTACAACGTCGGGTGGAAGAACTACCTGCTCCAGCGCGAGACCGACGAGAAGCGCCGCAAGCGCGAGCGGGCCAACGCCGAGAAGCAGGCCGGCGTGCTGATGGCGCAGGCCGACAAGATGCGGGCCAAGGCCACCAAGGCCAAGGCGGCCCAGGACATGCAGCGCCGGGCCGAGCGGCTGCTGCGCGGCATCGAGCCCGAGCGGCGCTCCGACAAGGTCGCCAAGCTGCGCTTCCCGGCCCCCGCCCCCTGCGGGCGCACCCCGCTGACCGCCGTCGACCTGTCGAAGTCCTACGGGTCCCTTGAGGTCTTCACCGACGTCGACGCCGCCGTCGACCGGGGCCACCGGGTCGTCATCCTGGGCCTCAACGGCGCCGGGAAGACCACGCTGCTGCGCATCCTGGGCGGCATCGAGAAGCCCGACACCGGCGAGGTCCGTCCCGGCCACGGCCTCAAGATCGGCTACTACGCCCAGGAACACGAGACCATCGACCCGTCCCGCACCGTCCTGGAGAACATGCGCTCGGCCGCCCCCGACATCCTCGACGTCGAGCTCCGCAAGGTCCTGGGCTCGTTCCTGTTCACCGGCGACGACGTCGACAAGCCCGCCGGGGTCCTGTCGGGCGGCGAGAAGACCCGGCTGGCGCTGGCCACGCTGGTGCTCTCCAGCGCCAACGTCCTGCTCCTCGACGAGCCCACCAACAACCTCGATCCGGCCTCACGGGAACAGGTGCTGACGGCTCTGCGCTCTTACACAGGGGCGATCGTCTTGGTCACCCACGACGAAGGGGCGGTGGAGGCGCTGCAACCCGACCGGGTCATCCTGCTGCCCGACGGCGTCGAAGACGCGTGGAGCGAGGAATTTTCCGATCTCGTCGCCCTCGCCTGATCATAAATTTACCGGGTACGGATCTTTTCCCTGGGAGTAGGTAGCCGATCGAGCCGAAATGACTGATCATGGCGTGAGTAACGCTGCGGAAGTCTGGCACTACAGGAGGTACTCGTGGCCGAGACTCTGAAGAAGGGCACCCGGGTGACCGGGGCCGACCGTGAAAAACTGGCCAGCGATCTCAAGAAGCGCTATGCCGCGGGTGAGAGCATCCGCGCCCTGGCCGCTTCCACCGGCCGGTCGTACGGATTCATCCACCGCATCCTCAGCGAGTCCGGCGTGACTCTGCGGGGACGCGGCGGGGCGACCCGGGGCAAGACCAAGCGCTAGTTCCGCCTCGCTGACGCGCGACCGCAGCCGCTCGTGTACCTCAGATCCAGAGCGGTCCGCTCCCGGGCCGACCGGCCGGGGTCGGTTGACCGAACAGGGTTCGGTAGGCTCGGGCGCTACCGCCAGGAAGGGGTTGCGAGCTGTGAACGAGGCTGTGGAAGCGACACCAGGGGGGAGAGCGGAGCGGATCTCGGCGAGCGCGCTCGCTGAGATCGGACTGCGCTACGAGGTGGACGGCGAGATCGCGACGATCACGCTCAACCGGCCGGACAAGCGGAACGCCCAGACGTTCGCCACCTGGTCGGCACTGGCCCGGATCGGGGACGACCTCCCCGAGGCCGTGCGGATCGTCGTCGTGAAAGGCGAGGGGCCGTCCTTCTCAGCAGGCATCGACCTGCGGTTGTTCACGCCCGAGGGAGTCCCCGGCGAGGACTCGTTCGTCTCGGTGCTCGGTGAGGGCTTCGAGGAACGCATCGCCGAGGCGCAGAAGGCCTTCCTCTGGCTGCGCCGCCCAGAGATCATCTCGATCGCGGCCGTCCAGGGCCACGCGATCGGGGCCGGGTTCCAGCTCGCGCTCGCGTGCGATCTGCGGATCGTGGCCGACGACGTGCAGTTCTGCATGAAGGAGCCGGCGCTCGGCCTGGTGCCCGACCTGACGGGGACCAAGCCGCTGGTCGATCTCGTCGGGCTGCCGAGGGCCCTGGAACTGTGTGTCACCGCCCGGAAGGTCGGGGCGGAGGAGGCGCTGCGCCTCCGGCTGGCCGAGCTGGCCGTACCGGTTGAGGAGCTGGATACGGCCGTGGCCGACCTGGCGGCGGCGCTGCTCGCCACCGAGCGCTCCGTCGCGATCGCGACGAAGCGGCTGCTCCAGGGGGCGGGAGGCCGCACACTGGAGGAGCAGGCCGCCGCGGAGAGAGCCGAGCAGGTGGTCCGCGTCCGGTCGTTGTTCGCCTCGGGCTGATCCTGAAATAGCCCTGGTTCGTAAAGGGTTGGCCACGACATGGCGATGATGGGCGGCCCGAACTCGGGCTGGGCGATGATGCAGTCGATGCGCCGCGACGGCGACGTCATGAAGGAGCGCCTCGCGCCCGGCACGGTCCGGCGCATCGCCGGCTACGCCGCGCCGTTCCGGTGGTCGATCGCCGGGTTCCTCGTCCTGATCATGGTCGGGGCGTTGATCGTGGTGGCCAACCCGCTGCTGATCAAGCAGGTCATCGACGTGGCGATCCCGGCGAAGGACACCGGGCTCGTCATCTGGTTCGCGGTCGCGATCGCCGGGCTGGCGCTGTTCGACGCCGTGCTGTCGCTAGGGGAGCGCTGGTTCTCGGCCCGCATCGGCGAGGGGCTGATCTACAACCTGCGCACGCAGGTCTTCGACCACGTGCAGCGGATGCCCGTGGCGTTCTTCATGCGGGCGCAGACCGGCGCGCTGGTCTCCCGGCTCAACGGCGACGTCATCGGCGCGCAGCGGGCGATCACCAGCACGCTGTCGTCGGTCGTCTCCAACGTGATCAGCCTGGTCGTCGTCCTGGTCACCATGCTGGCGCTGTCGTGGCAGATCACCCTGGTCGCGCTGGTCATGCTGCCGATCTTCATCTTCCCGGCCAAGTGGGTGGGGAGGCGCATGTCCAAGTACACGCGCGAGCAGATGGAGCTCGGCGCCGAGATGAGCTCGGTGATGACCGAGCGGTTCAACGTCGCCGGGGCGATGGTCGCCAAGCTCTACGGCCGTCCGGCCGACGAGACGCGCCACTTCGCCGAGCGGGCCGCCCGGGTCCGCGACGTCGGCGTCACCGTCGCCATGCTCGGCACGGTGTTCCGCGTCGCGCTGGGCCTGATCGCCGCGCTGGCCACCGCCCTGGTCTACGGGTTCGGCGGCGTGCTCGCGGTCGACGGCTCGTTCGAGCTGGGCACGCTGGTGGCCATGTCGGCCCTGCTGATGAGGTTGTACGGCCCCCTCACCGGCCTGTCCAACGTCCACATCGACGTGATGACCGCCCTGGTCAGCTTCGACCGCGTCTTCGAGGTGCTCGACCTCAAGCCGATGGTCGACGAGAAGCCCGACGCCCGGCCGGTCCCGGCCGGACCGGTCACCATCGAGTTCGACGACGTCCGCTTCCGCTACCCGGCCGCCTCCGAGGTGTCGCTGGCCTCGCTGGAGTCGGTGGCCCGCCCCGACACGGGCGAGCCGGCCGAGGTGCTCAAGGGCGTCACCTTCACCGCCCGGCCCGGCCAGATGATCGCCCTGGTCGGCCACTCGGGCGCCGGCAAGACCACCACGACCTCGCTGGTCTCCCGCCTCTACGACGTCGACGAGGGCGCGGTGCGGCTCAACGGCCTCGACGTGCGCGACGCCACGATGGACTCGCTGCGCGACACGGTGGGCGTCGTCATGCAGGACCCGCACCTGTTCCACGACACCATCGCCGCCAACCTCCGCTACGCCCGCCCCGACGCCACCGACGAGGAGATCTGGGAGGCGCTGCGGGCGGCCCAGATCCACGACCTGGTCGCCGCGCTGCCCGAGGGGCTCGACACGGTGGTGGGGGAGCGCGGCTACCGGTTCTCCGGCGGCGAGAAGCAGCGTGTGGCGCTGGCCCGGCTGCTGCTCAAGGCCCCTCCGGTGGTGGTGCTCGACGAGGCCACCGCCCACCTCGACTCCGAGTCGGAGGCGGCCGTGCAGCAGGCGCTGAAGACCGCGCTGGCCGGGCGGACCAGCCTGGTGATCGCCCACCGGCTCTCCACGATCCGCGAGGCCGACGTGATCCTGGTGATGAACGACGGCAGGGTGACCGAGCTCGGCCGACACGACGAGCTGATGGTCCTCGACGGTGCCTACGCCGAGCTCTACCGAACCCAGTTCTCAGGCACGGGGTTCACGAGTAGCCCAGTCGCTTGAGCTCCTCGCGGGCGACCTTGCCGACCAGTTCGGCGTCGCTCGACGTCAGCCGCCGCCGGGCGCCGACCTGCGGGGCCCCGGCGCCGTAGAGGGCGATCGTGGAGATCTTGGCGCCGAGGTACTCACCCACCTGGCCGAACGTCTCGGCGGGGGACTTGTGCAGGTCCTCGTACCGGATCGTCATGAGCTGGTCGGCGGGGAGCTCCTTGCGGAGCACCGCCGACAGGCGGATCGCGGCGCGCCAGCGCAGCGCGCTCTTGCCGGCGACCGGCATCTCCTTCCAGCGCAGCTTGTGCTCGGCGCTGTTGACGCCGAGGAACGGGCTGGGGAACTCGCTGTCGTCGCTCAGCATGTGGGGCTTGAACCAGGCCATCGTCGCCGGGTCGGCGAGCATGTCGGCGACGACGTCGCGGCCGTCGCGGATGACCTGGACGAACCGGGCGTCGGGGAAGGCCGCCAGCAGCACCGGGGCGCTGTAGAGCAGGTCGGGGCTGGCGTCGCCGAACCGGGTCAGCTCGGCCGCGGTCACGCACGGGCCCGCGCCGATGATGCCGCCGGCCTCCTTGCACGTGCCGGAGCACTCGCCGCACGCGCCCGGCACGACCTGCCAGGCCTCGGCCAGCACGTCGCGGATGACGCGGGGCGCCCCCGGACTGCGCGCGATCGACGGCCGCCGCGCGAACGCGTAGACGACACGGGACACCGCGCCGCGGCCCATCGTGAGATGGACGCCGGGCGAGCGCTTGATGGCACGGGCGAGCAGATCCGCGCCGGAGTGGGGAGCGGCGAGCACGAAGACCGGCTGACGGACCTTGACGCCGTTTACCACGAGAATGTGGGTCGGTGGTCGCATAGGTAGCGCCTAGTCTGACACTCTTTGGGGGGTGTCCGAACGAACTCCACCCCGCCTCCGGCACGGTGACACCGTGGCCGTCGTCGCGCCCTCCGGTCCGGTCGACCTCGATCGGCTCAACCGCGGCCGCCACGTGCTCACCGGCCTCGGCCTGAACGTCCGGTTCGGGCCCCGCATGCTGATCCGCCGCGGCTACCTCGCCGGGCCCGACCAGGCCCGCGCCGCCGATCTGCAGGAGGCCTGGTGCGATCCGGAGATCGCGGCCGTGATCTGCGCCCGCGGCGGTTACGGCGCGACCCGGGTCCTCGACCACCTCGACTGGGACAAGATGGAGGCCGTCCGGCCCAAGCCCCTCCTGGGATCGAGCGACATCACCGCCCTCCACCTGGCCTTCCAGCGCCGTCTCGGGGTGGCCTCGCTGTTCGGCCCGATGCCGGCCTGCGCCACGATCAGCGACGAGGACGGCCCGGAGCCCCGCTCGCTGTCCCACCTCAAGGCCTCGCTCATCTCCAGCCTGGAGCCCCGGCCGGTCAAGGGCGACCAGGTGCTGGTGCCCGGATCGGCCATCGGGCCGGTCACCGGCGGAAATCTGACGATGCTCGCGGCGCTGTGCGGCACGCCCCACCAGATGGAGGCGCGCGGCCGGATCGTGCTGCTGGAGGACGTCCGGGAGGAGCCGTACCGAATCGACCGTATGCTGACCCAGCTGCTGCAGGCCGGCTGCCTCGACGGCGTGGCCGGCTTCGCCCTCGGCTCGTGGATCGACTGCGGCGAGGCGCTCCCGGTGCTGGTGGAGCGGCTCGGACCGCTGGGAGTGCCGATCATCGCGGGGCTGCCGATCGGTCACGGGACACCACAGTTCAGTGTGTGGCTGGGGGCTGATGGTGTCATTGATACCGAATCGTGCTCTCTGACAGGCCTCATCGGCAACCAGGACAAGGCACCCTGAAACCTGGCAACACGCCACGTTTGTAAGGGGATGAGCCTTGGGTCTGTTGCGGCGGCTCCGCAGCCGGATACGGCCTGACCAGCCTGTGCAGCCCGTCTCCCGGCCCGTCGAGGACGTCGATCTTGACTCGCTCCTCGCCCTGGTCGTCGAGACGATGGGATACACCTGCGCGTTCGAGGACGACGGCGCCACCCTGATCATGGGCGGCGACGAGACGTCCCGTACCGTCAATCTGGTCGGGCTCCGCCGTGAGGCGGCCCGCAGGTCGCGCGAGGACTGGCCGATGCTGGTCTCCGAGCACCTGTCCCACGCCGTGTCGGGCGAGCCGTTCGACGCGTGCAACCTGGCCAGGATCAAACCGCTGCTGCGCACCCGGCTGCACGCGGCCGACGACCCGGCGATCCCCGACCCCTCGCGCATCATCGGCCGCCACCTGAGCGCCGACCTGATCGAGGTGCTGACGATCGGCGGCCGTCCGGTCCGGCCGGAGGAGGCCTTCTGCTGGCCGATCCCGCCCGCCGAGGCGCTCGACGTCGCGCTCGACAACGCGCTGGCCGACGAGCGGATCACCGCCGAGTATCTCCAGCTCGGCGGGGTGAGCGTGCGGATGATCAGCGCGCCCACGGCCGTGGCGCACCTGCGGCGGCTGCCCGGCCCGGCCGACGGGCTGCTGGTCGTGCTGCTCCACCCGGGGGCCATGGCGATCCACCCCATCGAGGGCATCGGGGTGGTCCGCGCCCTGGAGCGGATGCGCGTCTTCGCCCAGCGCGAGTTCGACGACCGCGACGGCGGCCTCAGCCCCCACGTCTACTGGTGGCACCGCGACCGGCTGACCCGCATCCAGGCCGACCTGGTTCCCCAGGACGGTCAGGTGCGGCTCGTGGTCACCCCGCCCGCCGACTTCGCCCGGCTGCTGGCCCGCCTGGCTGGAGACGCCAACTAGCTGAGGGCCTGCGCCGTGTGGATCAGCGGCACGTGGCTGAACGCCTGGGGGAAGTTGCCCACCAGGCGGCCCTGCACGGGGTCGTACTCCTCGGAGAGGAGGCCGACGTCGTTGCGCAGGCCGAGCAGCCGGTCGAACAGGTCGCAGGCCTCCTTGCGCAGGCCCATCCGGGCCTTGGCCTCGGCGAGCCAGAAGCTGCAGGCCAGGAACGCGCCCTCGCGGCCGGGCAGGCCGTCGACCGGGTTGTGCTCGCTGGTCGAGTAGCGCAGCACGAAGCCTTCGGGCGTGGTCAGCTCGCGCTCGATGGCGTTGATCGTGCCGATCACCCGGGAGTCGTCGGCGGGCAGGAAGCCCATGGTCGGGATGAGCAGGGTCGCGGCGTCGAGTTCGGTGGAGCCGTAGGACTGGGTGAAGGTGTTGCGGTCGGGGTCGTAGGCCTTCTCGCAGACCTCCTTGTGGATCCGGTCGCGCAGCGCCTTCCACTTCTCGATCGGGCCCGAGCGCTGCTGGCGCTCCATCGTCCTGATCGCGCGGTCGCAGGCGACCCAGACCATGACCTTGGAGTGGGTGAACTGGCGGCGCGGGCCGCGCACCTCCCACAGGCCCTCGTCGGGCTGGTTCCAGCCGGTCTCCAGGAAGTCCATCATCTTGCGGGTCAGCTTCCAGGCGTGGTCGTCGGGCGGCAGCCCGCCCTGGCCCGCGTGGTAGAGCGAGTTCACGACCTCGCCGTAGACGTCGAGCTGGAGCTGCCCGGCGGCGCTGTTGCCGATGCGGGCCGGCAGGGAGTTCTCGTAGCCGGGCAGCCAGTCGAGGGTCATCTCGGGGAGGCGGCGCTCGCCGGCGACGCCGTACATGATCTGGAGGTCCTGGGGGCGTCCGGCGATCGCGCGCAGCAGCCACTCGCGCCAGGCCTTGGCCTCGTCGAGATAGCCGCTGGTCAGCAGGGCGTCGAGGATCATCGAGGCGTCGCGCAGCCAGCAGAACCGGTAGTCCCAGTTGCGGACGCCGCCGAGGTCCTCGGGCAGGCTCGTCGTGGCGGCGGCGACGATGCCCCCGGTGGGGGCGTAGGTCAGCCCCTTCAGGGTGATCATCGAGCGGACGACGGCGTCGCGCCAGGCGCCCGCGTGGGTGCCCTTGGAGACCCAGTCCTCCCAGATCTCCCGGGTGTAGTCGAGCTCGTCGAGCGGGTCGACCAGCGGCGGCGCGGCCGCGTGGGAGGGGTGCCAGCCGAAGACGAAGGGGACCTTGTCGCCCGCCTCGACCCGGAAGGTGGCCTTGTGGGCGTAGTCGCTGCCGTGGAGGTGGACGGGCGAGTGGATCCACACCGAGTCGGGGCCGCCGACCGCCTGGAGGCTGCCGTCGCGCTTGCGCACCCACGGCACGATCCGGCCGTAGTCGAACCGGATGCGGATCTCGCAGTTCATCTCGACCGATCCGGCCACGCCCTCGACGACCCGGATCAGGCGGGGGTGCTCATGGCGTACCGGCATGAAGTCGATCACCCGGGCGGTGCCGGTCGGGGTGTCCCAGGTCGATTCGAGGACGAGCGTGTCGCCCCAGTAGCGGCGGCTGGAGGCGGTCTCCAGCCCGGAGGCCCAGATTCGCCAGGCCCCGTGGCGCTGGTTGCCCAGCAGCGCCGCGAAGCAGGCGGGGGAGTCGAAACGGGGCAGGCAGAGCCAGTCGACCGAGCCGTCACGGCTCACCAGAGCCGCCGACTGCATGTCGCCGATCAGCGCGTAGTCCTCGATCCGCATGTGATCAAGCTACCCGCCGGGCCCGCATGAAGAACTGCGTGATGGGGCCGATCATCAGCGCGAACACCAGCGTGCCGATCCCGGCGACGCCGCCGAGCGTCCAGCCGATCGCCAGCACGGTGAGCTCGATGATCACCCGGGCGGCCCGGATCGACAGCCCGAGCCGGTGGAGCCCGGTCATCAGGCCGTCGCGCGGCCCGGGGCCGAAGCCCGCGCCGATGTAGAGCGCGGTCGCGCCGCCCACGGTGACCACGCCGATCAGCAGGTACGCCCACTGGACGACCCAGTGCCCGGGGGCCGGGGCCAGCCAGACGGTCAGGTCGAAGAACCAGCCGAGCAGCAGGACGTTGCTGATCGTGCCAAGGCCCGGCCGCTGCCGCAGGGGGATCCAGAGCAGCATCACCGCCGCTCCGACGATGATCACCCAGGCGCCGATGCTGAGCCCGAAATGGCGGGAGAGGCCCTGGTGGAAGACGTCCCAGGGGGCGCTGCCGAGGTTCGACTCGATCTGCAGGCCGGAGCCTGCGCCGTAGAGAAAGAGTCCCACGTAGAGGCGGACCAGCCTGCTAGAGGTAGGACGAGTGGATGTCTGCACCATAATCGCCCCAGTGTCGCGGTGGCGGGCAGGCCAGAAAAGAGCCAATCGGGGAAATTGGCCTGTTCTGATCAAGCTTGTCTGGAACGGTGCAAGCGATGAGAACTGGTTCTACTGTGGTCGGCATGCCGCGCCACATCGCCCCGGAGCAGCTCGCCCGACTCCTGCACGTCCCGCCGGGGGCCCGCCCCTACTACCGGGCGCTGGCCGAGGCCCTGCGGGGCCGGCTGCACGACGGCGCGATCCCGGTCGGGGTGCGGCTCCCGGCCGAACGCCACCTCGCCACCGCCCTGGGCGTCAGCCGGACCACCGTCACCGCCGCCTACGACCTGCTGAAAGAGCAGGGATACGTCACCGCGCGGCAGGGCTCGGGCAGCACCACCGCGCTGCCCGCCGGAGGCGACACCCCCTGGACGATCCCCGTCCCGGGCGACGGCATGATCCCCCTCCACGTCGCCTCGATGCCGGCCGCCTCCGGGGTCGCCGCGGCGGTGGAGAACGCCGCCGCCGGTTACCACCGCCACCTGCTCGGCATCGGCTACGAGCCCGTCGGGCTGCTCGCGCTGCGGGAGGCGGTGGCGCGGCGCTACACGGACCGGGGGGTGGCCACCCGGCCGGAGCAGATCCTCATCACGCCCGGCTCCCAGCAGGCCATGCACCTGCTGTTCACGCTGCTGCTCCGCCAGGGCGACCCGGTGCTCCTGGAGTCGCCGACCTACGCCCACGCGATCCAGTGCGTCCGGCTCCACGGGGCCAGGGCGGTGGCGGCGGGGGAGCTGATGGAGAGCTCGCTGCCCCAGGCCAAGGTGGCCTACGTGCTGCCCGACTTCCACAACCCCACCGGCTCCCTGATGGGGGCCGAGGAGCGGGCCGCGCTGGTGGCCGCCGCGCGGCGGCACGACGTCACGCTGATCTGCGACGAGACGTGGGGCGAGGTGGCCGTCGACGACGTGGTCATGCCGCCGCCGCTGGCCCGCTGGGACACCGACAACCGGGTGATCACGATCGGGTCGGCCTCGAAGCTGTGGTGGGGCGGGCTGCGGGTCGGCTGGCTGCGGGGGACCGCCGACCTGGTCGAGCGGCTGTCGGTGCTGCGGTCGGGCATCGACCTGGCCACGGCGGTGTTCGACCAGCTCGTCGTGGCCGACCTGTTCCCGCAGGTGGAGGAGGCGCGGGCCGAGCGCCGGGCCTGGCTGGCGACCTCGCGCGACACCCTGATGGCCGAGCTCGCCGAGCACCTGCCGGCGTGGACGTATCCGAAGCCGGTCGGCGGCGGGTCGATCTGGGCCAAACTCGACGTCCCGTCGGCCGCGCCGATGGTCGCGGCGGCCGCCGCGCAGGGGGTCAGGCTCGCGCCCGGCCGGTGGTTCGGGGTCGACGGCGCCAGTGAGGGCTACCTGCGGCTGTCGTACTGCCATCCGCCCCACGTGCTGGCCGACGCCGTCCGGCGGATCGCCGCCGCCCGGCCGGGGATGGCGCCGGTCACCGAGAACCGGCTCACGATGAGTCTGTGACCCCGCGCGCCAGCGGGGCCCGCCAGCCCAGCCGCATCGCCGCGAACCGGAACGAGAAGGCCAGGACGGCGGCGGCCAGGACGGCCAGCGGGCCGCGTACACCGAACTCGAAGAGCATCGCGAGCACGGTCGCGCCCAGGAACGCGGGCACCGCGTAGAGCTGGCGGTCGTAGAGCAGCTTCGGGCGCGAGCCCGAGAGCACGTCGCGCAGCACACCCCCGCCTACGGCCGTGACCACGCCGAGCAGGACGGCGTGCAGCGGCGAGAGGCCGAACAGCAGCGCCTTCTCCGTGCCGGTCGCGCAGAACAGGCCGAGCCCGGCCGCGTCGAAGATCAGGATGCTCGGCAGCACCCGCGTGACCTGCGGATGCCAGAAGAACACGATCGCCGACGCCAGCAGCGGCACCAGCACGTAGCCCGCCTCGTGGAGCGCGGCCGGCTGCACCCCCAGGAACACGTCCCGCAGAATGCCGCCGCCCACGGCGGTGAAGAACGCCAGCACCGCCATGCCCACCACGTCGAGACGGGTCTGGACCCCGGCCAGCGCCCCGGAGATGGCGAAAACGAAGATCCCGGCCAGGTCGAGCACCCATGTCACCAGGACATCTTGTCAGGGTTGACTTACTGATGATGTGATGCGGGTCACTCTGTGCAGGAGCAGCCCTACAGGAGGCGCGGAATGGTCTTTGACGAGCGGGCGGCGATCGAGGAAAGCATCGCGGGCCGGACCATCTGTTCGCAGCTCGACGAGACGGCGGAGGCCTTTCCCGACTCGCCGGCCTATTCCGACCCGTCGGCGGACGGATGGTCCACCCTCACCTACCGGGAGGCGCGGCAGCGGGTGCTGGAAATCGCCGCCGGTTTCGCCGCCCTGGGCGTCGACCCGGGCGACTCGGTGGCGCTGATGATGGTCAACCGGAGCGAACACGTGCTCGCCGACCTGGGCGCCGTCCACGCGGGCGCGATCCCCTGCTCCGTGTACGCCACCTTCGCCCCCGACCAGATCGCCTACGTGGCCAACGACGTCGGCGCCAAGGTCGTCGTGCTGGGCGGGCCCGCCGAGTTCGCCCGGTGGCAGCCGGTCCTGGGCGAGCTGCCCGGCCTGGAGAAGATCATCATGCTGGAGGGCGCCACCGCCGACCAGCTCTCCTGGGAGGACTTCCTCGCGCTCGGCGCCGAGGCGCTGGCCGCCGACCCCGGGTCGGTCGAGGAGCGCTGGCGCTCGGTCGCCCCCGACGACACCCTCACCGTGCTCTACACCTCGGGCACGACCGGGATGCCGAAGGGCGTCCCGCTCACCCACCGCAACGTGCTGTTCGAGGTCGGCGCGACCGACCGGATGACCTCGCTGCCCACCCAGGGCACCCAGATCTCCTACCTGACCTACGCCCACATCGCCGAGCGGGTGCTGAGCCTCTACCTGCCCCTGTTCAAGGTCTCCCACGTGCACTTCTGCACCGACCTCGCCAACCTCGGGGCGACGCTCGGCGCGGTCAAGCCGGTGCTGTTCTTCGGCGTGCCGCGCGTCTGGGAGAAGATGATGGCCAAGCTCACCGCGCTGCTGGCCATGTCGCCGGAGGACCAGCAGGAGAACGCCCGCAAGGCGATGGCCGCCGGGCTCGCCTGGGTCGAGGCCGGCCAGGTCGGCCACACCGTCACGCCGGAGATCCAGGCCGCCTACGAGGCCGCCGACGCCGCGCTGCTCGCGGTCGTCCGCGGCATGATCGGCTTCGACAACGCCGGATGGCTCGCCACCGCCGCCGCGCCGATGCCGCTGGAGGTGCAGAGGTTCTTCGCCGGTCTGGGGCTCAAGGTCCTCGACGTGTACGGCATGACGGAGACCACCGGCGCCTTCACCGCCAACAGCCCCGACGCCTACAAGCTCGGCACCGTCGGCCGTCCGGAGCCGGGCGTCGAGGTGCGGATCGCCGAGGACGGGGAGATCCTCACCCGCAGCCCGCTCAACACGACGGGCTACCTCAACCGGCCCGAGGCCACCGCCGAACTGTTCGACGACGAGGGCTGGCTGCACACCGGCGACGTCGGCTCGCTCGACGAGGACGGGTTCGTCCGCATCGTCGACCGCAAGAAGGAGATCATCATCACCGCCGGGGGCGAGAACATCTCCCCGGCCAACATCGAGAACTACCTGAAGGAACACCCCCTCATCGGCCAGGCGCTCGCGTTCGGCGACGCGCGGCCCTACCCGGTCGCGATCCTCACCCTCGACGGCGAGATCGCCCCCGGCTGGGCCCAGGCCAACGGCATCGCCTCGACCGACCTGGCCGAGCTGGCCGCCCACCCCGACGTGCTGAAGGCCGTCGAGGCGGCCATCGAGATCGCCAACGAGAAGCTGGCGCGGGTGCAGCAGGTCAAGCGCTGGCGGCTGCTGCCGGTCGAGTGGACCGCCGAGACCGAGGAGCTCACCCCGAGCCTGAAGCTCAAGCGCCGTGTCATCCACGCCAAGTACGCCGAGATCATCGAGGAGATGTACGCTCAGTGATCTTCCGACCCCGACGCGCGAGCCGGGGCTCCCGTTGCCAAGTTGTGATCACTTTTTCCGCGACCACCACGCAACTTTTGGGGCGTAGTTTCCGTCTATGACGTAGGCGCGCTTCATGCCGGAAGCGCGCAGAACGGGGAGAGGAAGCACCCTCTTATGATCAAGCGCATCGCCACCGCTCTGGTGGCGGCCGCCGCGATGAGCGCCTCGGCGCTCGTCGGGGCGACTCCCGCCTTAGCGAATCCGGGTCACGGGCACGGTCACCACGACGGCCCCGACCCGAAGATCACGGCACTCGTGGTCAACCCCACCTCGGTCGTCCTCAAGGGCAAGTACGACTCCGAAGTCGTGACGGTGACGGTCAAGGGCGTGGACATCAAGCACGCCCGGATCGTGATCGATCACAAGGGCAGCTGGGGTCGTGACGATTGGGACGGTCACGGCTGGGACGACAAGTCGGCGGACAGCACCACCGCCGACACGTCGGAGGAGAAGAAGAAGCCCGAGTGGAAGCCCCAGTGGTTCTCCGCCTCGGAGAGCGTGAAGATCGACACGAAGGACCCCAAGGGGTTCTACTCCGTGAAGGTGTACGCGCGTGGCTTCGACGGCAAGCTCTACACCGACTCCTCGGGTTTCACGGTCAAGCACGACACCTGGCGTCCGAAGCCCCCGAAGGGCCCCAAGGCGACCCGGATCGTCGACTTCAACGCGGGCCCTGAGCCGGTGAAGAAGGGCCGTCACCTGACCCTGACCGGCAAGCTTCAGGTCGCCCAGTGCTACGGCGACTGGTACTACGAGTACGACCGCGCTTACGTCGAGCTCGACGGCTACCCCAAGGCCGATTGGGGTGGCGGCGACTGCTACGACAACCGCGACTACTGGCACGGCTGGTACAAGCTGGGCTGGCAGGACATCGACGTCTACTTCCTCCCCGCGGGTTCGCACAAGTGGAAGTACGTGAAGACGATCGAGACCAACCCCAGCGGATCCTTCTACACCAAGGTCAAGGCCTGGGGTAGCGGCACCTGGGGTGTCCGGTACGACGGCAGCCACGGTTTCGGCTCCGCCGAGGCGAGCGACTACGTGAAGGTCGTCAAGTAGTTTTCTCTACGAGCCCGGGCCTCCCCTCCACGGAGGCCCGGGCTTCCCCGTGTCAGAAGTGGTTGAAAGTTTCCTTACCTCGCGCAGGTCAGCGGCCGGCGTACCTGGTGATCGTTGTCAGGATTTTTCGTGCCTTCGTATGGTTCCGAAATGTCCAGACACGTTAGGCACGTCATCGCCGTGGCGATCCTGCTCCTCGGAGTCATGATCGCCCTACCGGCCCGGGCCGCCGTGGTCGGCGGCTTCGACTTCGACAGGGCCCAGGTGTCGGTCACCGGGCTCCAGGTCCCGTGGGGATTCGCCTTCCTCCCCGACGGGAGCGCCCTGGTCACCGAGCGGAACACCGGCCGCGTCATGCAGGTGAGACCAGGTCAGACCCCGGTCGCCGTGGCCACCGTCAATGGGGTGTCGGCCTCGGGCGAGAGCGGCCTGCTCGGCATCGCCGTCTCCCCGACGTACGCGCAGGACCAGTGGATCTACGTCTACTTCACCACGGCCAGCGACAACCGGCTGGCCCGCTTCCGCCTCAGCGCGCCGCAGACCCAGAACGTGCTGCTGTCGGGCATCCCGCGCGCCACCGTCCACGACGGCGGCCGCATCGCCTTCGGCCCCGACGGCATGCTCTACCTGGCCACCGGCGACGCCGGCACCACGTCGAACGCCCAGAACGCGAGCTCGCCCGCCGGGAAGATCCTCCGGATGAACCCCGACGGGAGCATCCCCGCGAGCAACCCGACCGCCGGTTCGCGGGTCTACAGCCTGGGCCACCGCAACGTCCAGGGCCTGGCCTGGGACGGTCAGGGCCGCCTGTACGCCACCGAGTTCGGCCAGAACACCACCGACGAGATCAACCAGATCGTGCCCGGCGGCAACTACGGCTGGCCGACCTGCGAGGGCGTCTGCGGCAACCCGGCGTTCCGCAACCCGATCGTCACCTGGACGACCGCCGAGGCCTCCCCGAGCGGCCTCGCGTACGCCAACAACACCCTGTTCGCCGCCGCCCTGCGCGGCACCCGCCTGTGGGCCGTCTCGCTGAACGGCTCCGGCGGCTCGGCCGGCGCCTCCGCCCAGCTCCAGGGCCAGTACGGCCGCCTGCGGGCGGTCGCCGTCGGCCCGGACGGCTGGCTGTGGATCGGCACCAGCAACCGCGACGGCCGGGGCACCCCGGTCGCGGCGGACGACCGCATCATCCGCGTCCCCCCGGCGGGCGTGAACCCGTCGCCGTCGCCTTCCCCCAGCCCGTCGCCCAGCCCGTCGCCCTCGCCCAGCCCCTCGCCCTCCCCGTCACCGTCGCCTTCGCCCAGCCCGCAGCCCGGCGGTCCGTGCTCGGCGAGCGGGACGGTCCAGACGCAGTGGGGCAACGGCTACGTCGTGCAGCCCGTGACGGTCACCAACACCGGAACCTCGGCCCTGAGCGGCTGGCGGGTGACCTTCACCCTCCCGGCCGGGCACACCCTGTCGGGCTCGTGGAACGCCGCCGTCACCGTCTCGGGCCAGACCGTGACCGCCCGCAACCAGGCCTACAACGGCAACCTCGCCCCGAACGCGAGCACCACGTTCGGCTTCCAGGTCACCCGCCCCAACGGCGACACGGCCACGGCGAACGGCTACACCTGCGCCTCCGCGTGAGGCTCAGCCCCTGAGGAACGCCGCGACGATCGGCCCGGTCACCTCCGGGTCGATCGTGTGGGTCTGGCCGTCGAGGGCGATCACCCGTGCGCCGTCGACGGCCGTGCCCAGCGCGCCCACCATGCCGCGCAGCCGGTCGGGGCTGGCCGCGCCGTCGAGGACCAGCGTGGGCGGCGGGCGCAGGGCGGCCAGCTCGTCGGGCAGCTCGCGGTCGCTCACGAGCAGCGCGTCGTAGACCGCCGAAGGGGCCAGGGCCTCCAGCGCCAGCCAGAAGGGGGCGCGCCTGGCCTGCTCCACCATCGGGGGCGGCATGCCGATGATCTTCAGCTGGAAGTATTCGACCGCCTCCGAGCGCCGCCCCTGGGAGATCAGCTCGGTCAGGTGGCCGGCGTGGTCGGCGGGGGAGGGGTTCTCGTTCTGGTAGGGCGGCTCGTAGAGGGCCAGCCGGGTGATGGCGGCCCCCGCGATCAGCGCCTTCAGGGCCAGCAGGCCGCCCGAGGAGTAGCCGAACACGGCCGCCTCGCCGCCCGCGACCTCGATCATGGCCTTCAGGTCGTCGACCTCGTCGTCGATCCGGTAGGGGAGGGCGACCTCGCCGCTGCCGCCGCGCCCGCGCCGGTCGTAGACGAAGACCGTGAAGTCGCGGGCCAGCGCCTCGGCCAGCGGCAGCCCGGTGGCGCGCTCGTTGAAGACCCCCACCACGACGATCACCGGCGGCCCCTCGCCGATCTTGTCGTAGGCGATGGTGGTGCCGTCTCGCGAGGTCGTAATCTCCATGACAACCGTTCTATCAGCCGGTACCGTCGTCACTCAGTCGAGCAAAACGAGGAGAGGCCATGGCCACCCGTCCGGTGTGACCGGGGTGGTTGAACGCTGTCCCGGTCGAGACGAGAAACAGGTTTTTTCGTACTTCTGACTGGAGCATTTCCCAATGCCGTGGTACACGGATTTCTTCACCGAGCTTCCCAACACCTTCTGGCGCGCCGCCGTCCCGATCGAGTCGACGACCGCCGAGATCGACTTCCTGATGAAACTGCCGGGCGACCACGTCCTCGACGTGGCCTGCGGCAGCGGGCGGCACGCCCTCGAACTGGCCGCGCGGGGCCGCCGGGTGACCGGCGTCGACGTGTCGGCCGAGGCCGTCGCCCATGCCACCGACGCCGCGCGCGAGCGGGGCCTGAGCGCCGAGTTCCTCGTCGGCGACATGCGGGCGCTGCCCGTGACGACCGCCGACACGGCGATCTGCATGGGCAACGCCTTCGGCTACCTCGACCACGACCAGACGCGCGCCTTCCTGGCCGGGCTGGACGTCGGGACGCTGGTCCTCGACTACGGCTTCGCCGCCGAGTCGTTCCTCCCGGGCGTCGCCCTGGAGGAGGAGCCGCTCACCATCGGCGGCGTCACCGCCGAGCAGATCAACGAGTACGACGTGGCCCGGAGCCGCTGGATCACCCACTTCACCTTCACCCGGGGCGAAGAGGTGCACCGGGGGACCTCGGTCCAGCACGTCTACACCGCCGCCGAGGTCGGCCGCATGGTCACCGAGGCGGGTTTCGGCACCATTGAGATGTACGCCGATCCTGACGGCGCCCCCTACGAGCTCAGGTCAGCCCGCCTGATCCTGGTGGCCCGCCGCTAGGCGAGAAGGGCGACGGCCGCGCGGAAGGCCCACGGGAGCCGCCGCGCGGCCGGCGCGATGAGGTCCCCGGTGACCCGGTTGCCCCGGACGGCCACCAGCGCCTCCGTGAGCAGCCGGTGACGCCACGACAGACGTCTCCACGACCGGGCGTACATTTCCGGATTTTCCTGTCTTAGAGCTGAAATGAGCGCCTCGGCCGACCGGACGGCCAGCGAGATCCCCTCACCGGTGAGCGCGTCCACGTATCCGGCGGCGTCGCCGACGAGCAGCACCCGCCCGGCCACCTGGGCGGCCGCCGTCTGCCGCAGCGGCCCCGCCCCCCTGACCGGCGAGCACGGCGGGCCGAGCCGGTCGCGTAACGCCGGGAAGGCGGCCAGATGCTCGTCGAACGGCACTCGCCGCGAGCTCAGCACCGCCACCCCGACCAGCTCGGGCCCGACGGGCGTCACGTAGGCCTCCGCGCCCGGCGACCAGTGCACCTCGACATGGGAACTCCACGGGGCGACCGCGAAATGGCGGCGCAGACCATGGCGGCGTACCCGACGGGACGTGGTCGTCAGCCCCAGGGACGCGCGGACGGGGGAGTGCAGCCCGTCGGCCGCGACCAGCCAGCGGGCCCGGCCGAACCCGTCGGCCTCGACGGCGTCGGGCCGCTGCCGGAACCGGCCGACCCGCCCGGCGACCACCCGGACGCCCAGCTCGGCCGCCCGTTTGGCGAGCGTCTCGTGCAGGATCGTGCGGCGGACGCCGAGCCCGGACAGGCCGCGCGGGAAGGGGGCGGTCACCGACCCGGCGGCGTCGAGGTAGGCGATGCCGCGTAAGGGCCACCCTTCGGGCCGCACGCCGAGCGATCGCAGCGCCTCGGCGCCGGTGGGCATCAACCCCTCGCCGCAGGCCTTGTCGACCGGGGTCGCCCGGGGTTCGACGACGACGGCCTCCATCCCGGCCAGCGCGGCGTGGCAGGCGGTGGCGAGCCCGGCCGGCCCGCCACCGGCGATCAGGACGTCGATCACGCGGTGCCCAGCCGGGCCAGCGCGGCCTCCTCACTCCGGATCCGGACCACCATCAGCCCGGCGTTCAGCACCGTGAACACCAGCGCGGTGACCCACGCCGAATGGACGAGGGGAAGGGCGGCGCCCTCGACGGCGACCGCGACGTAGTTGGGGTGGCGCAGGAAACGGTAGGGGCCGCCGGTCACCGCCGTCAGCCCGGGGACGACCACGACCTGCGTGTTCCACTGGTGGCCCAGGGTCCTGATGCACCACCACCGCAGCCCCTGGGAGGCGATCACGAGCGCCAGCATCGGCCAGCCCAGCGCGGGCAGGAAGGGGCGGCCGGCGGCGTACACCTCGATCAGGCAGCCGGCCAGCAGCCCGGTGTGCAGGACGACCATGAACGGATAGTGACCCTGACCGGTGACGACCCCACCCCGGGCCAGGCTCCACCGCAGGTTCCGCTTCGCCACGACGAGCTCGGCGAGGCGCTCGGCCCCGACGAGGGCGACCAGAACGGCGTACCAGCCCATTCACCACTCCAGCAGGACGAGTTCCGAGCAGAAGCCGGGGCCCATCGCGATCATCAGGCCCGGGGTCCCCTTCGGCGGGTCGAGTGCCATCGTGTCACCCAGCACCCGCAGCACCGACGACGACGAGAGGTTCCCCACCTCGGCCAGCGACCGCCACGTCACGTCGAGGGCGTCCGGCGGCAGATCCAGGGTCTCGATGACCGCCTCCAGCACGCGGGGGCCGCCGGGGTGGCAGACCCAGGCGGTGATGTCCTTCCTGGTCAGGCCGTGGTCGGCCAGGAAGCCGTCGACGTCGCCGGGGAGATAGGTCCGGACCACGCCGGGGACGCCGGCGTCGAGGACCACCCGGAAGCCGCCGTTGGTGATGTCCCAGCCCATGACCTGCTCGGAGTCGGGATAGAGGTGCGAGCGGGAGTCGACCACGCGCGGGCCGGGGCCCCCCGACGTGGTGGCCACCACGGCGGTCACGCCGTCGCCGAACAGGCCGCCCGCCACCAGGTTGGCGATCGAGTGGTCGTCGCGCTGGACGGTCAGCGAGCAGAACTCCACCGACAGCAGCACCGCGACCTGGTCGGGCCCGCCGGACAGGTAGTCGTGGGTGCGGGCGATCCCGGCCGCGCCGCCGACGCACCCGAGGCCGAACATCGGCATCCGCTTCAGGTCGGGCCGCATGCCCAGCCGGGACGCGATGCGCGCCTCGATCGAGGGGGCCGCGATGCCGGTCACCGACATGAACAGGAACATGTCGACGTCGCGCGGGGTCAGCCCGGCCGCGTCCAGGGCCTCGGCCACCGCCTGGGAACCCAGCTCGACCGCCGCCCCCACGAACACGTCGTTCGCCGCGCCGAAACCGTCGAGTTTGGCGTAGTCGTCGAGGGGAAGCACGAGATGCCGGAAGTCGACCTTGGCGTGCCGGTGGAGCCGGTCGAGCACCCGGCGCTCGGCAGCGTCGAGGAAGCCCATCCGGGCGATCGCCTCGGTGATCTCGGCCTGCGCGTAGCGGTTCGGCGGCAGGACGCCCTGAACAGCGGCGATACGTGACATCGCACTCCCATATAGGCAGAAAACATCCCGTTCCGATCTCTGCCCACCCCTCACGGGTTCATGTGCGTGCCGATGGGAACCCCAACCTCTGTGCTTCTGGGCTTAGTACGGGCGTGTCATCCGGGGCCGACGCTGGCCGTCACCGCGCTGGTGACCGCGCTGGCCGCCGGGTCGGGGCGGGACCTCGCGGGGTGCCTGCTCGTGGCGGCCGCGGTGCTGGCCGGGCAGTTGTCGGTCGGCTGGAGCAACGACGCCGTGGACGCGGGGCGGGACCGGGCCCTGGGCCGTACCGACAAACCAGCCGTTTCCGGGCTAGTGCCGGTCAGGGCGCTGTGGGTGGCCGCCGGGGTGGCGCTGGTGGCGTGCGTGCCGTTGTCGCTGGCGAGCGGGGTGGCGGCCGGTGGGTTCCATCTGCTCGGGGTGGCGGCGGCGTGGGCGTACAACCTCGGGGTGAAGGCCACGGTCTTCTCGTGGGTGCCCTATGTGATCGGCTTCGGGCAGTTCCCGGTGTTCGTCTCCCTCGGGCTGCCCGGCCAGCCGTGGCCCGCGTGGTGGTCGGTGCTCGCCGGCGCGCTGCTCGGCGTCGGGGCCCATCTGGCCAACGTGCTGCCCGACATCGACGGCGACCGGAAGACGGGGGTGCACGGCCTGCCCCAGCGTCTCGGCCCCCGCCGGACCCGGGTGCTCACCGCCGTCTTCCTGGTCGCCGCCGTCGCCGTGCTCTGGTGGCCCGCCGTCGTCGTGGCGCTCGCGCTGGCACTGGCACCCCGCTACGCGCGCGGCGACGGCGCCCCTTTCCTGAGCGCCGTCGCCGTCGCCGCGCTGGCCGTCGCGCTCCTGCTCGTGCGCGGAACCGGCTAGCCCTTGTAGTTGAACACCTGGCGGAGCGTGTGCTGCACGGTCACCAGATCCGTCTGGTCGGCCATCACCCGGTCGATCGGCTTGTAGGCCTCCGGGTGCTCGTCGACCAGCGACGACGCCCGGTCGGCGTTCCAGGTCCGGCCCTCCATCGCCTTCTTCAGCGACGAGGCCGTCAGGGTCCGCTTCGCCTGGCCGCGCGACATCCGCCGGCCCGCGCCGTGGGAGCACGAGTGGTAGGAGTCGGCGTTGCCCTTCCCGCGCACGATGTAGGACCGCGTCCCCATCGAGCCCGGGATGACGCCCTCGTCGCCGGTGTCGGCCTTGATGGCGCCCTTGCGGGTGATCCACAGCGACTTGCCGTGGTGCGTCTCCTGCTGGGTGAAGTTGTGGTGGCAGTTGATCGTCCGGACCCGGCGGCCCTTCCCGACCACCGAGAACAGCGCGTTCGACAGCACCGCGTCCATCCGCGCCCGCGAGGCCATCGCGTAGGCCTGCGACCACAGCATGTCGTCGATGTAGGCGGCGAACTCGGGCGTCCCCTGGGTGAAGTAGGCCAGGTCGGGGTCCTCCAGCCCGATCGCCGCCTGCTTCATCGCCTTCTTCGCGCCGGCGATGTGGCGGGTCGCGAGCTGGTTCCCGATCCCCCGCGAGCCGGAGTGGAGCACCGTCCACACCCGGTCGCGCTCGTCGAGGCAGACCTCCACGAAGTGGTTGCCCGACCCGAGGGTGCCGAACTGCGTCGCCACCGTCTTGTCCTGCTTCGGGGTCAGTTCCGTGTACGGCCGCCCGATCGCCTCCAGCGCCCGGTCGACGGCCCGGTCGTCGTGGCCCTTGCCCACGCCGGCCGGGATCCGCCGCTCCACCAGCGGCATCAGCGCGCCGAGGTCGTCCGGCAGGTCGCGGGCGGTCAGATCGGTCTCGGTCGCGATCATCCCGCAGCCGATGTCGACCCCGACGGCGGCCGGGATGATCGCGCCCTCGGTGGGGATGACGGAGCCGACGGTCGCGCCGATCCCGATGTGCGCGTCGGGCATGAGGGCGACGTGCCCGGACACGAACCGCAGCCGGGCGGTCCGGGCCGCCTGCTCGATCGTGGCGGGGTCGATGTCGCTGGCCCAGGACAGCAGGTTGTGGGCGACTTCCTTCGGCATGATGATCTCCTGTTCGGTGCGACCAGTGTGCCGAACCGGGGTCAATCGTTCCCAATGGTTTTAGACCCGGCGGAATCCCCGTTGATCGCGCCTGGTTGTATGTGTTTTAAGGTGGCATACAGAATGGAGATGGTGACGTGCTGGTCGACTCGTTCGGGCGTGTCGCGACAGACCTCCGGGTGTCGCTGACCGACCGATGCAACCTTCGGTGCAGCTACTGCATGCCGCCGGAAGGTCTCGACTGGCTGCCCAAACCCGACCTGCTGACGGCCGACGAGATCGTCCGCCTGGTCACCGTCGGCGTGCGGGACCTGGGCATCACCGAGGTCCGCTACACCGGCGGGGAGCCGCTGCTGCGGCGCGAGCTGGTCGAGATCGTCTCCCGCACCTCCGCCCTGGGCGCCGAGATCTCCCTGACGACCAACGGCATCGGCCTGGCCCGCCTGGCCGCCCCGCTGGCCGAGGCGGGCCTCCACCGGGTGAACGTGTCCCTCGACACGATCGACCGCGAGACGTTCAAGAAGCTGGCCCACCGCGACCGCCTCCCCGACGTCCTGGCCGGTCTGGAGGCCGCCGACGCGGCCGGTCTGCGCCCCGTGAAGGTCAACGCGGTGCTGATGCGCGATGTGAACGACCACGAGGCCGCCGGCCTGCTGCGCTACTGCCTCGACCGCGGCTACCAGCTCAGGTTCATCGAGCAGATGCCGCTCGACGCCCAGCACGGCTGGAGCCGCGAGAACATGATCACCGCCGACGAGATCCTGGCCACCCTCAGCAAGGAGTTCACGCTCGTCGACGCCGACCCCCGCGAGCGGGGCAGCGCCCCCGCCGAGCTGTTCCTCGTCGAGGGCGGCCCGGCGACGGTCGGCGTGATCGGCTCGGTGACCCGGCCCTTCTGCGGCGCCTGCGACCGCGTGCGGCTGACCGCCGACGGCCAGATCCGCAACTGCCTGTTCGCCACCGAGGAATCCGACCTGCGCGCCGCCCTCCGCTCGGGGGCCACCGACGAGGAACTCGCGGCCCGCTGGCTGGCGTCCGTGGCCCGCAAGAAGCCGGGCCACGGCATCGACAACCCGGAGTTCCTCCAGCCCGCCCGTCCCATGAGCGCCATCGGTGGCTGACCTACCTGGAGGATGTTCCGTGAACGTGCTGGAGGAGTGGACCGCCCTGGTCTGCCGCGAGCTCGGCATCGACCCGGCGACCGTCGACCGCGACCTGGTGCTCGACCTGACCCGCGACGTCGCCCACGGGGTCGCCCGCCCGGCCGCGCCGCTGACGGCCTACCTCCTCGGCCTGGCCCAGGGAGCGGGCACCGCGCCCCCGGACGCGGCGGCCCTGCTGTCGGCCAAAGCGGCCGAATGGACCCGCGACTAGGCCGGTTTCCCCGCGCGACGCCACGCGCTTTGGGAAGATCCCTCAGGTCGTCCTTCCTGACGAGGGGTTCGCCGATCATGGACGCGCTGCTGCCCGACGATCCCGACCGGATCGGGCCCTACCGGCTGGAGGGGCGGCTCGGCGCGGGCGGCATGGGCGAGGTCTTCCTGGCCCGGTCGCCGGGCGGCCGGGTCGTCGTGGTCAAGCGCATCCACGGCCACCACGCGGGCGACCCCGAATACCGCGCCCGCTTCGCCCGGGAGATCGACGCCGCCGGCCGCGTCGGCGGGCACCACACCGCCCAGGTGGTCGCGGCCGACCCCGGCGCCGACCGGCCGTGGATGGTCACCGCCCACATCCCCGGCCCGTCGCTCCACGCGCTGGTCTCCGGCCGGGGTCCCCTCACCGCCGACGCGGTCGCCGCCCTGGGCGCCGGGCTCGCCGAGGGCCTGGCGGCGATCCACGAGCGCGGGCTGGTCCACCGCGACCTCAAGCCCGGCAACGTGATCTGCGCCGACGACGGCCCCCGCATCATCGACTTCGGCATCGCCCGCCCACTGGACGCGAGCACCCTCACCGAGACCGGCGCGCTCGTCGGCACCTGCGCCTACATGTCCCCCGAGCAGCTCAACGGCCACCCGGCGACCCCGGCCGCCGACGTCTTCGCTCTCGGCTGCGTCCTGGCCTTCGCCGCCACCGGCCAGAGCCCCTTCCACGCCCCGTCGCCACCCGCCGTCGTCCACCGCGTCACCGCCGACGCCCCCGACCTGACGAGGGTCCCCACCACCCACGGCCTCCGCGATCTGGTCGCCGCCTGCCTCGCGAAACCCCCCGCCGACCGCCCCACCCCAGCCGACATCCTGACCCGCCTCGCCCCGGCTCACCCTCTCGGGCAGACGGTCGCCGTCCCGCCTGGTGATGGCATCGCCGGTCTGTCCAGCGGTGAGGGCGGTGGTGGGCGTGTGGATGGTTCCGCGGGCCGGGTGATCAGTCGTCGTGTGCTGCTGGCCGGAGGGCTCGGGGTGGGGGCGGTGCTCGCGGGTGTGGGGGTCTTCCGGGCGTTCGAGCTCGGGGACGCCGCGTCGGACACTCCTGCCCCCGAAGCGACGAAGAGGTCGGTCGTGGTGGGTCATGCCGCCACGCTCACCCGCGAGGGCGGGGTGTTCGCGCTGGCGTTCAGCCCTGACGGGACGCTGCTGGCCACCGGCGGCAGCGGCGATCCGTCGGTGGAGCTGTGGAGCGTGGCGGCCGGTGAGCGGGTGGCCGCGCTCAAGGGGCACACGATGGGGGTGAACGCGGTGGCGTTCCACCCCCAGGGATCACTGCTGGTCACGGCTGGCGGCGACAGGGAAGCAATGGTCTGGGATGTGGTCGGCCGCGTCCGTGTGGGCGTCCTGAAAAATCCGGACATGGTGACGTCGGCGGCGTTCAGTCCCGACGGGACCCTGCTGGCTGCGGCCTGCGGCGAGAAGGGGGTGCGCGTGTGGGACATGTCCGGCCGCACCCTCAAGGACACCTTCGACGGCCACGCCGGGGGAGCCGCCTCGGTGGCGTTCAGCCACGACGGCACGCTGCTGGCCAGTGGCGGGTCCAGCCCCTCGGTGCTGCTGTGGGACCTGCCCGCAGGGGCCCGCCCGCTCAGCCTGCTGACCACCGCGTCGGTCCACGGGGTGGCCTTCAACCCCGGCGGCACCCTGCTCGCCACCGTCGGCGGCGAACTGCCGGTGCGCCTGTGGGACGTGGCCGCCCGCAGGGAGGCGGCGGTCCTGCCAGGTCACACCGACTCGGTGTCCGCGGTCGCGTTCAGCCCCGACGGGACCCTGCTCGCCACGGCCGGCGCCGACAGGACGGTGCGCCTGTGGGACGTGGCGGGCCGTTCTCTCGTGGACGTCCTCACCGGCTTCGGCGACCGGGTCGGCACGGTCGCCTTCAACCGCGACGGGACGCTGCTGGCCGCCGGGAGCTTCGACCGCACGGTCCAGCTGTGGAAGATCATGTGAAGCGGGGAAAAATCTTCGTCCAGAACGAGGCGGAGTAAAGGCGCCTGCAAAGGTCTGGGAATAGGGCGACGCCGGGTGGTTACGGGGGCAAACCACCCGGCGTCGCTTCATCGGCGTTCCGACGGGGGCCCGGAACGCCGGCACCAGCGCTCCGACGGGGGACCAGAGCGCTTGGCTAAACTGTACACCTACCACCCTTAGGATGCGTCAAGACTTAGTCACGACCCGATCTCGCGTCGATGCCGTGGTATCTCGTTTTGGTTAGCCCCGCCCATGTCCTGAGGTGGAGGAAGGTCCTTTCCCCGCTCGTTGGCACCGATCACGGCAAGGTACGGCAAAAGCACGGCGCCGGCGATGAAGGCGACCCTCAGCCACACCGGCGCCCCCGGCCACGCCACCGCGAGGATCAGGCAGACGACCCGGATCGACATCTTGATCACGTAGCTGATCTCACGTCTGCGGATGTCGGCCGACAGGGACGGCTGCGCGTCGGTCACCTGATGAACGGTCGGCTGCCGCCGATGAAACAGGTTCACGGTTCAAGACTAATCCCGGGCCCCGGAGGTCCTCCGGGCGGCGGGTTATGATCAACTCCGCGACGACAGGGAGGCACGATGTCTGACCGCACCTACCGGGTGACCGAGATCGTGGGAACGTCGGGGGACTCCGTCGACCAGGCCATTCGCAACGGGATCAGGCGGGCGTCGCAGACGCTGCGCCATCTCGACTGGTTCGAGGTGACGGAGGTCCGCGGCCACATCCAGGACGGCGAGGTCGCCCACTTCCAGGTGGGCATGAAGGTCGGGTTCCGGCTGGAAGACTCCGAATAGCAGAAAGGGGCGGTCCCGTGCAACACGGGACCGCCCCTTGACAGCCTTGTCAGATCAGTTGGCCTGGCTCACGGTCGACATGTTGAAGTCGGGGACCCGCAGCGGCGGCATGATCGTCCGGGTGAAGTAGTCGTTCCACTCGCGCGGCAGGGTCTGCGAGGCCGCGCCGACCTCGGTGATCCGGCCGAGCAGGTCGACCGGCGACTCGTTGAAGCGGAAGTTGTTCACCTCGCCCGTCACCTCGCCGTTCTCGACCAGGTAGACGCCGTCGCGGGTCAGTCCGGTGAGCAGGAGCGTCTGCGGGTCGACCTCGCGGATGTACCACAGGCAGGTCAGCAGCAGCCCGCGCTCGGTGGCCGCGATCATCTCCTCCAGCGACCGGCCGCCCGACGGGCCCTCCATGATCAGGTTGTCGATCGCGGGGGTCTCGGCCAGGCCGGTGACCTCGGCCGAGTGACGGGTCTGGATCAGGTTCTCCAGCCTGCCGTCGGCGATCCACTTCGTCCGGCCCAGGTCGAAGCCGTTGTCGAAGACCGACTGCTCGCGGCTGGAGGTGTGGGCCACGGTGAAGCCGCCGCACTCCACGCCCGCCCGCGCGGGGTCGCTGTAGAGGTCGATCGGCAGCTTGGCCAGCTCCTCGCCGACGCGGGTGCCGCCGCCGGGCTTGGCGAAGACGGTGCGGCCGTCGAAGGCGTCGCGGGCGCCCGCCGACCAGTAGAGGTAGATCATCAGGTCGGCCACCGCGCCGGGGGGCAGCAGGGTCTCGTAGCGGCCCGGGGGCAGGTCGATCTTGCGCTTGGCCCATTCGAGGCGCTGGGCCAGCGTGGCGTCGAGAGCGGCGATGTCGACGTCGGTGAAGTCGCGGGTGGCCGCGCCGACCCACGCCGAGCGGGTCATGTCGGGCGACTTGGCGTTGAGCTCCAGGCGGCCGGTCGGCTGGTCGTGGCGGCGGCGCAGGCCGGTGCTGGTGCCGACGAAGACCGAGTTGACCAGGTGTTCGGCGAAGCCGTAGAGCCGCCCCCCGCCTGATTCGGCCGCCGCGAACGCCTCGCCGAGCGCCGGGGCCAGGTCGCGGAAGACCGCGATCGAGGTCTCCTCGGCCGGGCGGTCCCAGTCGGCCGCCACCTCGCCCGCGACCAGCGGGCGCGCGTCCTCGGACGGCTGCGCGTCGCGCGCCGCCTGGTCGGCCGCGCCCACCACGTCGGCGATCTGCTCGGGCGTGACACCCGAGCGCGAGACCACGCCGGTCCCGGCGCCGACGATCGAGACGACGGTCAGCCGGGAGCCCCGGGCCACGCCGTTGGTCGTCAGGGTGTTCCCGGCGAACCGCAGGTTGGCGGTGGTGTCTTCGTCGACGATGACGACGCGGTCGTCGGCGCCGGGCAGCGCCAGCGCGCGCTCGACTACTTCCTGCGGGGTCACTTGCCGCCCTCCTGGACCGTGTTGAGGATCTTCACGCCGCGGAACCGGGCGGACGGGCAGCCGTGGCTGACCGGGGCCACCTGGCCCGGCTGGCCCTTGCCGCAGTTGAACGCGCCGCCGAGCACATAGGTCTCCGGGCCGCCGACGGCGTCCATCGAGCGCCAGAAGTCGGTGGTGGTGGCCTGGTAGGCGACGTCGCGGAGCTGGCCCGCCAGCCGGCCGTTCTCGATCTTGTAGAAGCGCTGGCCGGTGAACTGGAAGTTGTAGCGCTGCATGTCGATCGACCAGCTCTTGTCGCCCAGGACGTAGATCCCGTCGTCGACGCCCGCGATGAGCTCCTCGGCCGACGGGCCGCCCTCGGCGGGCTGGAGCGAGACGTTGGCCATCCGCTGGATGGGCGGGTGGCCGGGGGAGTCGGCGAACGCGCAGCCGTTCGAGCGGCCCAGGCCCTTGAGCAGGGCCATCCGGCGGTCGAGCTGGTAGCCGACCAGGGTGCCGTCGCGCACGATGTCGAACCGCTGGCCCTCGACGCCCTCGTCGTCCCAGCCGACGCTGGCCAGGCCGTGCTCGGCGGTGCGGTCGCCGGTCACGTTCATGATCGGGGAGCCGTAGGTGAGCTCGCCCAGCTGGTCGAAGGTGGCGAAGGAGGTGCCGGCGTACGCCGCCTCGTAGCCCAGCGCGCGGTCGAGCTCGGTGGCGTGGCCGATCGACTCGTGGATGGTCAGCCACAGGTTGGAGGGGTCGACGACCAGGTCGTAGGCGCCGGCCTTGACCGAGGGGGCGGCCAGCTTCTCGGCGAGGAGGTCGGGCAGCTCGGCCAGCTCGGCCGGGAAGTCCCAGCCGGTGCCGGTCAGGTATTCGTAGCCCCGGCCGACCGGCGGCGCGAGGGTGCGCATGTCGTCGAACGTGGAGCCCTCGGTCTTCATGGCCGTCAGGGCGGGATGGACGCGGACGCGCTGCTGCGTGGTCACCGTGCCGGCCGAGTCGGCGTAGAACTTCTGCTCCTTGACCTGCATCAGCGAGGCCGACACGTGGTCGACCCCCTTGGCCAGCAGGCCGGAGGACCAGTCGCCCAGCAGCGCGACCTTCTCCCGCAGCGGCACGTCGAAGGGGTCGACGTCGTAGGCGGACACCCACACGCCCTCGTGGACGGGCTCGGCCGCCAGCTCGATGGGCTCGCGGTTCAGCGGCGCGCTCACCTCGGCCACCAGGATGGCCTGCGCCGCCACCTCGGCCACCGCCTCGGGGGTGAGGGTGATGCCGCCGGCGAACCCCCAGGTGCCGTTCTTGACCACCCGGACGGCGAAACCGAGGTCGTCGGCGTCGCTGGAGCCTTCGAGGCGCGCGTCGAACAGGCGGAGCGTCTCGGCGCGCACCCGTTCCAGGCGGAAGGCGGCGAACTCGGCGCCCAGTTCGCGGGCCCGCTGGAGGGCGGCGTCGGCCAGCCGCCGCAGCGGCAGGGCGAGGAAGTCGGGATCGATCTGACGCATGGAGGGGATCCTAGTCCGCCGCGTACATGTTGATCTGGAGTAACCCCACCACGGCGCAGCCGCGATCTTGTGCCCGGCGGACAAGGGGCTACCCACTGGTAACTAGTAACGTCGGGTACATGCCTCGTTCTGTACTCGTCACCGGCGGCAACCGCGGCATCGGCCTCGCGATCGCCCGGGAGCTCTCGGCGGCCGGAGACCTCGTCGCCGTCACCCACCGATCCGGCCAGGCCCCCGAGGGGCTCTTCGGCGTCCCGTGCGACGTCACCAGCCAGGAGTCGGTCGACGCCGCCTTCGAGAAGGCCGAGGCCGAACACGGCCCGGTCGAGGTCGTCGTGGCCAACGCCGGCATCACCAAAGACACCCTGCTGGCGATGATGAAGGAAGAGACCTTCACCGACGTCATCGACACCAACCTCACCGGCGCCTACCGGGTCGCCAAGCGCGCCGTCCGCCCGATGCTGCGCCTCAAGCGCGGCCGCATCATCCTCGTCTCGTCCGTCGTCGGTCTCCTCGGCTCCGCCGGGCAGGCCAACTACGCCGCCTCCAAGGCCGGTCTGGTCGGCTTCGGCCGGTCGCTGGCCCGCGAGCTCGGCTCGCGGAGCATCACCGTCAACATCGTGGCCCCCGGTTTCGTCGAGACCGACATGACCGCCGTCCTCACCGAGGAGCAGCAGGCCGCGATCCAGAAGCAGATCCCGCTCGGCCGCCAGGCCAAGGTGGGCGAGGTCGCGCGCGTCGTCCGCTTCCTGGCGAGCGAGGACGCCTCCTACATCACCGGGGCCGTGATCCCCGTCGACGGCGGTCTGGGAATGGGGCACTGACCATGGGAATCCTCGAGGGCAAGCGCATCCTCGTCAGCGGCGTCCTGACCGACGCCTCGATCGCCTTCAACGTGGCCAAGCTGGCCCAGGAGGAGGGCGGCCAGATCGTCCTCACCGGGTTCGGCCGCCTCAGCCTGGTCGAGCGCATCGCCAAGCGGCTGCCCGAGCCGCCGCCGGTGCTGGAGCTCGACGTCAGCAACGTCGAACACCTCGACAGCCTGGCCGAGCGGGTCGGCGAACACCTCGGCGGGCTCGACGGCGTCGTCCACTCCATCGGGTTCGCGCCGCAGACCGCCCTGGGCGGCAACTTCCTCAACACCTCGTGGGAGGACGTCGCCACCGCCTTCCAGATCTCCACCTTCTCCTACAAGTCGCTGGCGATGGCCTGCCTGCCGCTGATGAAGCAGGGCAGCTCGGTCGTCGGCCTCGACTTCGACGCCTCCAAGGCCTGGCCGGTCTACGACTGGATGGGCGTGGCCAAGGCCGGTCTCGAGGCGACCAACCGCTATCTCGCCCGCGACCTGGGCAAACACGGGATCCGCGCCAACCTGGTGGCGGCCGGGCCGCTGCGCACGATGGCCGCCAAGAGCATCCCCGGCTTCAAGGAGTTCGAGGACTCCTGGCCCGCCAAGGCCCCGCTGGGCTGGGACCTGGCCGACACCCTGCCGGCCGCCAAGGCCTGCGTGGCCCTGCTGAGCGACTGGTTCCCGGCCACCACCGGAGAGATCGTCCACGTCGACGGCGGCGTCCACGCCATGGGCGCCTAGGAGTGCCGACCTAGGCGATGCGCTGACGCCTGCGCGAGGCAGGCGGGAGCCCGGAGAGCGGCAGCACCTCCGGGCACATCGCCTCCAGCTCTTCCTTCCTGGCCCGCTTGAGCCACGCGACCCGCGCGGCCAGCACCGCCGACACCAGCAGCAGCGTCGTCAGCCCGGTCGCGACGGGGTCGTAGGCCTGCCTCGGCCGGACCGGCGCCTTGCGGGTGTCGCTCATGAGCTCGGGGATCAGCTGGCCCGGCCACAGCAGCGGCGGGGCGACCTCGCCGACGCGGACCGGCTCGGGCTCGGCGCCCGGCGGGGGCGTCGGCTCGGGCGAGGCGGTGATCGACTCGCCCGTGGTGACGAACTGGGGGCGGGGTTCCGGCCGCCGCTCCCGGTGGTTCCCGCGCCGGCCCGTCGTGGCGGGCTCGGTGGACTCATCGGAGTCGGCGGACCCGGTGGCCTCGGCGGGCTTCACCCGCACCGGCTCGGCGTCGAGCGTGGGCGCCGGGCTGTGGCCGCAGGTGGTCCCGCAGACGCTGCTCGCGTCGCTGTCCGTCCCGCCGGAGTCGGCGCCGGTCGACGAGTCGTTCTTCCCGTTGTTCTTCTGCTCTTTGCCGGGCTTGCCGGAGTCCTTGTTCTGGCCGGGAGCCGTCGACGACTTCGAGTTGTCGCTGCCGGTCACCCCGCCGACGACGTCGTCGACCGTGTCGGTGACGTCACCGAGGCCGCCCTTGGTCACGTCGTCGACGATGTCGGTCGCGCCGTCGACCACCTTGCACAGCGCGTCGGTCACCCCGGGAAGCAGGCCGCCCCGGTCGCAGTCGGCGGCCCGGGCGGCCTCCGCGGCGAGAAGCGGGAAGGTGGCGCCGATGGCCACGGCCAGCAGGCCGGCTCCGAGGTTGGACGCGCGCCGTCCGATCCTCATGTGCCCCTCCCCAGCTCGTTGGCGCGGTCCAGTGTCTCTCCACCGGGTGATGAATTTCGCGCTCTGTCGCCCTTCGGTATCCAGGTGTGATACGCGAGACCATTTCTCGTTCGGTTCTGAACCTTTCAGGGGTCACCTGCTGCGGGCCGGACCGCGACGGCCCGCTCGTTGACTGCGGGCTCGGCCGATCCAGACGATCGGGTCCATGCAGATCACCGCTGTGGTACTCGCCGCCGCTCTGCTCGCGGCCCCGGCGCCGTCGCCGACCCCGTCTCCCACGGGGAGCCCCGTCCCCATGACGTGCCGGACCGGCCCGATCCCCCCGAACCCGCCCGTCAACGCCCCGCCGACCGCGCCGGGCGCGCCGGAGGTCGTCTGGTGGTTCTTCAACGGCGCGTCCCTGCGCTGGGCGCCGTCGACCGACGACCACGGCGTGGCCTGTTACGAGGTCTACCAGGACGACGGCGCGAACGGGATCATCCGGGCCGTCTTCCAGGGGCCCAACGAGGGCTGGGTCAACCTCCCGACCCCCATCGGGACCAGGATCTATCCCCTCTACGTGGTCGCCGTCGACCGCTACGGCGTGCGCAGCGCCCGGTCGCCGGTCACCCAGGTGTCCATCAGCAACGACATCGTGCAGCCGCAGCCGAGCCGCCCGGTCGCGGCCCCGCTGAGCCCCACCAGCGTGCGGCTGTCGTGGACGCTTCCCTCCTACAGCTCACCGGCCACGGCCTGGCAGGTCTTCTCGGGCGGGCAGCTGCTCACGACGGTCCCCGGCACCACCGCGACCCTCACCGGGCTGACGCCGGGCACCGAGTACTCCGTCACGGTCCGCCCCATCTACACGGACCGCAGCTGGGGACCCCAATCACTGCCGGTGGTCTTCACGCCCAGCGCGCCCGCCGTGTCGTGCCAGGTCTCCTACTCGGCCAGGACCTGGGGCGCCGGGATGAGCGCCAACGTCGCGATCAAGAACACGGGCGACGAGCCGATCGAGGACTGGGAGCTCGCGTTCACCTTCCCGTCGAGCGGGCAGCGGGTGGAGCGGGGCTGGTCGGCGGACTGGGCGCAGAGCGGCCAGCGGGTCACCGCCACCGGCGTGAGCTGGAACGAGGACATCGCGCCCGGCCGGACCCTGTGGATCGGTTTCAACGGTGAGCACACCGGCGCGAACCCCGCCCCGGCCGACTTCACCGTCAACGGCTCCGCCTGCGCCTGACCCGCGGGCGGCGTTCACCGGGGGCCCTGGTCGGCGTGTCAGGACGACACGTCGTCCAGGGCCTCGCGGATCTCCCAGGGGAGCACGAGCTTCTCCGCCTCCAGCACGCCCAGCAGCTGGGCGTGGGTGCGGGCCCCCACGATCGCCGAGGCGACGCCGGGCCGGTCGCGGACCCAGGCCAGCGCCACCGCCAGGGGGGAGGCGCCGAGGCCCTCGGCCGCCGTCACGCACGACTCGACGATCCGGCGGGACCGCTCGTCGAGGTAGGGCTGGATGAAGTCGGCGAAATGGGGCGTCGCGGCGCGCGAGTCGGCCGGGATGCCGGTGCGGTACTTGCCGGTCAGCACGCCCCGCCCCAGCGGCGACCAGGCCAGCACCCCCGCGCCGACGTGACCGGCGGCGGGGATCAGCTCGTCTTCGGCCTCCCGTGCCACCAGGGAGTATTCGACCTGCGCGGCCACGATCGGGGACCGGCCGGGCGCCGAGCGCTGGTGCACCCCGGCCGCCGCGAGCTGCCAGCCGGCGTAGTTGCACACCCCGGCGTAGGCGGCCCGCCCGGTCGCGACGGCGATGTCGACGGCCGAGAGGGTCTCCTCCAGCGGCACGTCGGGATCGAAGGCGTGGAGCTGCCACAGGTCGACCTCGTCGACGCCCAGGCGGTCGAGCGAGGCGTCGAGGGCGCGGATCAGGTGACGGCGCGAGCCGTTCGTCCCGCCGGGGGTCAGCACGGCCTTGGTGGCGATCACCAGGTCCTCCCGGGGGACGACCTCCTTGATCAGCCGGCCGATCAGCCGCTCGGCGTCGCCGCCGGCGTAGACGTCGGCGGTGTCGATCAGCGTGCCGCCCTCGTCGGCGAAGGTCATGAGCTGGGCGGAGGCCTCCTCGGCCGACGTGTCGCGGGCCCAGGTCATCGTGCCCAGGCCGACGCGCGACACGGACAGGCCGCTGCGCCCGACATATCGCTGATCCATTGCGAGTCAGAGTATCGTGTCCGAGGCTCTAAGCTGGCCGACCGTGAACGTCTTCGAGGCGGTCATCCTCGGCATCGTCCAGGGGCTGACCGAGTTTCTGCCGATCTCCAGCTCGGCGCACCTGCTCATCGTGCCGAAGCTGGCCGGCTGGGCAGACCCCGGGGCCGCGTTCACCGCCGTCATCCAGCTCGGCACCATGCTGGCCGTGCTGATCTTCTTCTGGCGCGACATCCTGCGGATCACCGCCGTCTGGCTGCGCAGCCTGACCGACAAGGACCTGCGCGGCGACCTCGACGCCCGCATGGGCTGGTACATCATCCTCGGCACGATCCCGATCTCGGTCGCCGGCCTGCTGTTCTCCGACGCGATCGAGGGCCCGGCCCGGAACCTGTGGCTCAACTCGGCCATGCTCATCGTGTTCGGCCTGATCCTGCTGGCCGCCGAGCAGTTCGGCAAGAAGGCCAAGCAACTGTCCGACCTGGGCCTGAAAGACGGTCTCATCATCGGCGCCTGGCAGATGCTGCCGCTCATCCCGGGGGCCTCCCGGTCGGGCTCGACCATGACCGGCGCGATGTTCCTCGGCTACACCCGCGAGGCGGCGGCCCGCTACTCGTTCCTGCTGTCGATCCCGGCGGTGGTGCTGTCGGGCGTCTACGAGATGCGCCACGTCGGCGACGGCGGCGGCCCGCCGCTGGTGGCGACCGCCGTCGCGACCGTGGTGTCGTTCGCGGTCGGCTACGCCTCGATAGCCTGGTTGCTGAAATGGGTGGCGAAGAACTCGGTCAACATCTTCGTGATCTACCGGGTGTTCGCCGGGACCCTGCTGCTGACCCTGCTCGGTCTGGGAGTGATCACGGCATGACGACCCTGCTGCTGCTGCGCCACGGGCTGACCCCGCTGACCGGGCCGGTCCTGGCCGGGCGCGCGCCGGGCGTCCACCTCGACGAACGGGGCCGCAGGCAGGCCGCCGACGCCGCCGAGCGCCTCCACGAGGTGACCCTCGACGCGGTCGTCTCCAGCCCGCTGGAGCGCTGCCTGGAGACCGTGGAGCCCTTCGGGAAGGACGTCCGCCGCGACGACCGGTTCGCCGAGTGCGACTACGGCGACTGGACCGGCCGGAAGCTCGGCGACCTCGCCAAGGAGCCCGAGTGGCGGGTGGTGCAGTCCCACCCCAGCGCGGCGGTCTTCCCGGGCGGGGAGTCGCTGGCCGCCGTGTCGGCGCGGGCGGTCGCGGCCGTGCGCGACTGGAACGCCCGGCTGGGGGAGCGGGCGACCTATCTGGTCTGCTCCCACGGCGACGTGATCAAGGCGATCGTGGCCGACGCGCTCGGTCTGCACCTCGACCAGTTCCAGCGGATCAACGTCGACCCAGGATCGGTCACAGTGATTGAATACACCCCCCTGCGCCCCTTTCTTCGCAGACTTAACGACACCCGAAATTTCGGGCTTCCGGAGCCGCCTCCGGAGCACAAAGATGGAGGAGAAAACATCGCCGGGAGCGACGCCGCCGTCGGCGGCGGAGCCGGGACCACGTAAGGTCGGGCTATGCCGGTCTTCGACTACGATCCGCCAGAGAGGTTCGTGGCCGGTGCCGTGGGGCAACCGGGCGCACGCACCTTCTTCCTGCAGGCCAGGGCGCAGGGGCGCATCACCACGGTCTCGTTGGAGAAATTCCAGGTCGCCGTGCTGGCCGACCGGCTCGACGAGCTGCTCGACGAGGTGCTGCGCCGCAGCGGCGGCCGCGCCCCCGTCCCCGCCGTGGCCGTCGGCGAGACCTCCGACGAGGGACCGCTCGACACCCCCATCGAAGAGGACTTCCGCGTCGGCACCATGGCCCTCGCCTGGGACCCGGACACCGCACAGGTGATCATCGAGGCACAGGAGGCCACCGCCGAGGAGGAGGAAGACCCGATCTTCGGCGATCCCGACCGGCCCGAGCCCGCCGTCCTGCGCGTGCGCATCAGCGCCGCCGCCGCGCGCGCCTTCAGCCGCCGCGCGCTCGACGTCGTGGCCGCCGGCCGGCCTCCCTGCCCGCTGTGCGGGCAACCCCTCGATCCCGAGGGTCACATCTGCGTCAGGCTCAACGGACACCACCCCGGGGGACTCACCGCATGACCGCTGAGAACGCGGAAGAGGGGACTCAACTCGACGACGCGGCGGCCATGCGCCTGCTGCGCGGCGGGCGCCTGGAGGTGGCCGGCCGTCTGGTCGAGGCCACCAACATGACCCTCTACTGCACGATCAGCCAGGGCGATCAGGTCGCGGCCTGCGTCTACAAGCCGGTCAAGGGGGAGCGCCCGCTGTGGGACTTCCCCGACGGCACTCTGGCCAACCGTGAGGTCGCCGCCTACGAGGTGGCCGTGGCCACCGGCTGGCGGCTGGTCCCGCCCACGGTCTACCGCGACGGCCCGTTCGGCCCCGGCATGGTCCAGCTCTGGATCGACGCCGACCCCGACGCCGACCTGATGGCCGTCATGCGCAGCCGCCAGCCCGCGCTGCGCCGCATGTCGGTCTTCGACGCCGTGATCAACAACGCCGACCGCAAGGGCGGCCACCTCCTGCCGCTGCCCGACGGCCACGTCTACGGCGTCGACCACGGTGTCTGCTTCTCCGTCGACACCAAGCTCCGCACCGTGCTGTGGCAGTGGAAGGGCCGTCCGCTCTCCCGCGAGGCGGTCGCCGTCCTGGTCCATCTCGACCAGGAACTGGAGAGAGGACGACTCGGGCGAAGATTGCGAGAACTGCTCACCTCCGCCGAGGTGGAGGCCACCTGGAACCGGGTACGCAAGCTTCTGGACACCGGAATCCACCCTTACCCCTCGGGCGACTGGCCCGCGATCCCCTGGCCCCCGATATAACGTCCCTGGAGCCTCGCTGAGCTGGACGGAGCACGATATTTCCGGCACTCTGCATGAGTCTCTACCGATAGTGGAGGGAACGGGCATTGTGTACGGTCATCGTGAGCTTCGACCCCGATGCGGAGGCGCCGATCCTGCTCGCCGGGATCCGCGACGAGTTCGTCAACCGGCCCTGGATGTCCCCGGGCGCTTACTGGCCCCAATACCAGGGCGTGCTCGGCGGCCGTGACCTGCTGGCCGGGGGCACGTGGCTGGCCGTCAACCCCGCCGCCCGCCGCTGCGCGGCCCTGCTCAACGGCCACGGCCTGCTGACCGGCGCCCGCAACCGCGCCACCCGCGGCGACCTGCCGCTCCTGGCCGCCTCCAGCGGGGAGATGCCCCTGGTCGAACTGGTCCGCTACGACCCCTTCCACCTCGTGCTCGCCGGGCTCGACGGCGTCCGCCTGTGGACGTGGACGGGCGACCGGCTCACCGAGGAGAAGCTCCGCCCCGGCACCTACGTCATCGTCAACGCCGGCCTGCCCGAGCCCGACGAGAACCCCCGGGTGGCCCGCTTCCAGCCCGCCTTCGCCAAGGCGACCCGGCCCGGCCGTCCCGCCGGGGGGAGCCCCGAACGCTACTGGGGCGAGTGGCTCCCCCTCGCCTCCGGCGACGGCCTGCCCTACGAAGACCCGGCCGCCCTGCTGGTCCGCCACGAGCTGAGCGACGGCCGGCTGTTCATGTCGCTGTCGGTCAGCCTCGTCGCGCTGGCCGAGCCGGCCGTCCGCTACGACTTCCTCCCCACCCCCGACGACCCCCGGACCTGGCATCCCGTGGACATTCCGCGCGAGGCACGTGGATAGGCTCACACCATGCATTCGTGGTCTTCGTCGAACGTCCCCAGCCTGCCGGGCCAAGGTCACCCGCTCCGCCTCTACGACACCGCCGCCCGCGAGATCCGGACCACGGAGCCCGGCCCGGTGGCGCGCATGTACGTCTGCGGCATCACCCCCTACGACGCGACCCACATCGGCCACGCCAACACCTATCTGGCGTTCGACCTGGTGAACCGGGCCTGGCGGGACGCCGGCCACGAGGTGCACTACACGCAGAACGCGACCGACGTCGACGACCCGCTGCTGGAGCGGGCCCAGCGCGACGGGCAGGACTGGCGTGAGCTGGCCGAAGACCAGATCGAGCTGTTCCGCACCGACATGGCCGCGCTGCGCGTCCTCCCCCCGGCCGAGTACGTCGGCGTCACCGAGGTCGTCGACCAGGTGGCGGCGCTGATCGAGCGGCTGGGCGAGGCGACGTACACGATCGACGGCGACGTCTACTTCGCCCGCACCGCCGCCCCCAAGTTCGGCGCGGTCTCCGGCTACGACGAGGAGACCATGCTGGCCCTGTTCGGCGAGCGCGGCGGCGACCCCGAGCGGCCCGGCAAGCGCGACCCGCTCGACTGGCTGCTCTGGCGGGCCGAGCGCCCCGGCGAGCCGTCGTGGCCCTCGCCCTTCGGCCCCGGCCGCCCCGGCTGGCACATCGAGTGCACCACGATCGCGCTGAACAACCTCGGCCCCGGCTTCGACGTCTCGGGCGGCGGCACCGACCTGATCTTCCCCCACCACGAGATGGGCGCCTGCGAGGGCCATGTGGCGACCGGCGAGTGGCCGTTCGCGAAGGCCTACGTCCACTCCGGCATGGTCGGGCTCGACGGCGAGAAGATGTCGAAGTCGCGCGGCAACCTCGTCTTCGTCTCCCGGCTCCGCCAGGACACCGACCCGATGGCGATCCGGCTGGCCCTGCTGGGCCACCACTACCGCGCCGACTGGGAGTGGACCGGGCGCGACCTCGCCGACGCGGTCGCCCGGCTCGGCCGCTGGCGCGCCGCCGCCGCTCGGCCGACCGGCCCGTCGGGCGCCGAGCTGCTGGAGAGCGTCCGGAGCAGGCTCGCCGACGACCTCGACGCCCCCGGCGCGCTGGCCGCGATCGACGCCTGGGCCGCCGCCGAGGGCGACGACCCGCAGGCCCCCGGACTCATGCGGGATCTGGCCGACGCGCTGCTCGGGATCGCTCTCTGATCGGTACGCTGCACCGTGATGAAGCGGTTAATGGTGGCACTTGTCCTGACAGCGGGCTGCACGACCGCACCGTCCACCCCGCCCACTCCGGCGTCCACTCCGGTGACCTCCAAGAGCGCCCCGGCGCCTGAGTTCACGATCACGCCCGGTCTGCGGCACGTCGCCAGCGTGCCGCCCGGCGCGCCGTTCGACACCCCGGAGTCCTTCGGCACCGACCTGGCCTTCCAGGGGAAGTACGCCTTCGCCGGGAACTACGACGGCTTCACCGTCTACGACATCGGCGACCCCGCCCGGCCCGCCGTGGTGACCCGGGTGCTCTGCCCCGCCGGGCAGAACGACGTGTCGGTCTACAACGACCTGCTGTTCCTGTCGGTCGACGAGCCCCGGGCGGGCGCGGAGTGTTCGAGCGGGCCGGGCGACCCCTCGCGGGAGACCTCGTTCGAGGGGGTCCGGATCTTCGACATCTCCGACGTCGGGCATCCGCGTTACGTGACCGCCGTCCGCACGCCGTGCGGTTCCCACACGAACACGATCATCCCGGGCGAGGGCGTCCACCACGTCTACGTCTCCTCGCCGGGACCGATGCCCGACACGGCCGGCTGCCCCCCGCCGCACGAGCTCATCTCGATCATCGAGGTCCCCGCCGCCAACCCCGCCGCCGCGAGGGTCGTGGCCACGCCGACGCTGTTCACCGACCGGGACCCCGGCCGGTTCGGCGGCTGCCACGACGTGACCGCGTTCCCGGCGAAGAACCTGGCGGTGGCCGCCTGCTACGGCGACGGCCTGCTGCTCGACATCACCGACCGGGCCGCGCCGAAGGTCCTCCAGCGGGTCACCGACCGGAGGAACTTCTCGATCTGGCACTCGGCGGCCTTCACCCCCGACGGGACGAAGGTCGTCTTCATGGACGAACTGGGCGGTGGCACCACCCCGATGTGCACGGCCGACGTGCCGAGGAACAAGGGCGGGAACGCCGTCTACGAACTGAAGGACGGGCGGCTCAGCCCGCTCGGGCTGTTCAAGATCCCGCGGCCGCAGGGCGAGACGGAGAACTGCGTCGCGCACAACGGCAACGTGATCCCCGTGGAGGGCCGGGACCTGATGGTCCAGGCCTGGTATCAGGGCGGGGTCTCGGTCTGGGACTTCACCGACCCGGCCCATGCCCGCGAGGTCGCCTCGTTCGACCGGGAGCCGCTCGCGCCCGGCGTGCCCGGCGGGTCGTGGTCGGCCTACTTCTACAACGGCTACATCTACTCCAGCGACATCACCCGGGGGCTGGACGTGCTGGAACTCACCGATCCGGCGGTCAGGGGGGCCGCGCGGCTGCCGGGGCTCAATCCGCAGACGCAGGAGTAGCGCCGCGCCGGGCCGCCGCCCACCGGGCCGCGCGGTCGGCGGCGCCGTACAGGACCGGGGTGGAGAGCACCAGGTTCACGGCGCGGCGGCGGGGCTCGTGGACCAGCCAGTGGCGGGCCGCCGCGACCGACGGGCGGGCCAGGCGGCCCTCGGCGACCAGGTGGTCGCCCGTCTTGAGGCTGTCCTTGTAGCCCTTCTCACCCCTCCCGAGGTCCATCAGCGTGACCCCCGCCTCCGCCACGGCCCGGCACAGGCGCAGGCGGTGGATCAGGCCGGGGGAGTAGAACGCGAAGGCGGGGTCGTAGACGGGGAACCAGGCGATGATCGTCGTCTCGGTGCGGACGCCGAAGTTGCCCGCGATCAGGGTGTCGCCCGCGTAGAGCAGGCCGAGGGTGCCGGTGAAGACGGGGGTCCTGACGTCGTGGAGGCGCTCGGTGACGGCGACGACCCACGGCTCGGCGAAGCGGTCGGGGCGGCCGGTGCGGCGGTACTGCGCCGACTTCCAGCGCTGGAGGGTGCGCAGCGCCGCGCGGTCGGGGGAGTCGAGCTCGAAACGGACCTCGCCCACCTCGCGGGCCAGCCGCCTCTCCTTCTTCAGGGTCGACTTGTAGATCTTGTTCGACCGCTCGGCCAGGCCCTTCGCGTAGAGGTCGTAGCCGCCGGTCAGGTCGATGACCGGGGAGGGGTGCAGTTCCTTCTGGCTCTGGACGAACTGGGCGGGGTCGAGATGGTCGAAGGCCCAGACCTTGAGGTCACAGGCTCTGAGCAGGTCTCTCGGCGGAACGACCAGGCCGGGTTCGGCGGCCATGCCCTGGAGGTCGGACAGCACCGACCCGATCGGAAGGCCGATCGGACCTCGCTTCTCGAAGGGGAAGAACCCCCGGCCGCCGTCGATCACGGCCACGTGGGCGTCGTCGCGCACCGAACCGACGGCCTGGGCGTACTCGGGAGCCAGGAACGGGTTCGGGCGGCGGTCGAGCCGCTCCAGCGCCCGCCAGTCGGCCAGATGGGCCTCGGTGAGCTGCGCGGGACGGAACACGTCAATCCTCACAAGCGGGCTCCGGTCTCCGGCGCGTCGCGGATGATCCGCCGCGGGCGTGCGATCTCGATCCTCATGAGCGGCCTCGTGCCTTCAGCGCTCGGTCGGCGAGGGCGTGGAGCCGGGGGCTCTCGACGATCGTCTTCTTGACCTTCCGGGCGGGGGCGGTGCGCAGCCAGTGGAGGGCCGAGGCCGCGCTCGGCCGGGCCGCCACGCCCTCCGACAGGGGCAGCGTGCCGTTGCAGATGGTCTGTTTGTAGTCGCCGGCGGTGCCGGTGTCGATGTGCCGGAGCCCGTGGGAGGCGGCGGCCTCGACGAGGCGTAAATGGTGAATGAGACCGGGGGAATAAGAGCCCAGCGACGGATCGTAAGCGGGGAACCAGCCCGCCATGACCCCTTCGCTGACCAGGCCGAAATGCGCGGCGATCGGGCGGTCGCCGATCGACAGGACCGACAGCGGGGCGCTGAATTCGGGGGTCTGAATGTCGCGCAGCCGTTCGGCCAAAGCGGCCACCCACGGTTCCGCGGTGCGGTCGGCGCGGCCGATGCGGCGATACTGGTCGGACTTCCAGCGCAGCAGCGTGCCGAAATGATCATTCGACGCGTATTCGTAGGTCAGCGGGCCGAGGTCCCGCTGGAGCTTGCGCTCTTTGTAGGTGATGGTCTTGTACGACTTCGGCGATGTCTCGCGAAAGAACTTGATATATCCGTCATATCCGGATTCGAGATCGAGCAGCATCGCCGTCCGATTCTCCTCCGACGTGAACCACGGCTGACCGCCCACCAGATATTCGAACTCGAAGACGTCGAGCCCGCAGCCTTTCAGCAGGTCGCCGCGTTTCACCTCGAAATCCGGCCGGTGGACGACGCCCTGCGCCAGGGTGATCCACGCCGCCAGCGGCCGGCCCGCCCGGGGCCCGCACGGCTCGAACGGCAGGAACCCCGCTATCTCGGTGTTCTCCCAGATCACAGCCACTCTGGCGTCGTCGCGGACCGCGCTGACCGCCTGCGCGAACTCGGGCGCCAGCCACGGGCTGGCGAGGTGCGGGGAGGCCCGGCGCATCGACCGCCAGGCCGATAATTCCGGCTCGCCGAGATCGCGGGGGCGTATGACATCGATCTTCATATGCGATGAATTCCGGTGACCTAGGAGGCGATGACCGCGCCATACTAAAGCGAGACGCGGCCGGCCGAAGGCCGGCCGTGGCTCGCGTGGTGAATCTGCCGCAAAAGACACTGCGAATAGCGTCCCGTCCCCCGACCCGAGGTGCCGCCCCTTATGACTGTCGTTCAGGACATCGACCTGGGCAGCCTGTCCTTCTGGGGCCGGCCCCACCCGGAGAGGCTGGCGGCCTTCGAGCGGCTGCGGCAGATCGAGCGGCCGATGTACTTCGGCGAGCCGCGCGTCCCGGGCCTGCGGTCGGGCAAGGGCTTCTACGCGCTGGTCCGGCACCAGGAGATCACCGACGCGCTGCGCAACCCCGGGGTGTTCAGCAGCTACCCCTCGGTGTCGATCCCGCCGCCGCCGTTCTGGGCGAAGTACATCTTCGGCAACTCGATGGTGAACCTCGACGACCCCCAGCACGGCCGCCTGCGCCGCATCATCGCCCGCGCGTTCACCCCCCGCATGCTCGACAAGAGCGAGCAGGACGTCACCGCCAACGTCAACCGCATCATCGACGGCGTCGTCGCCGCGGGGCCGGGCGGCGACTTCATCACCCAGGTCGCCAACCCCATCGCGGCGGGCGTCATCTGCGACATCGTCGGCGTGCCCGAGGAGCACCGCGGCCTGGTCATCGAGCGGGTGCACACCTGGGCCGACTACACGGGCGTGCGGCCCGGGTTCGTCTCCTCCCTGCGCCTGGCCGCCAAGAACACCCTGGGACTGGTCGGCCTGCGGCGCATGGTGATCGAGCTCGGCAAGGAGCGCCGCAGGGACCCCCGCGAGGACGTCATCTCCCAGCTCGTCACCGCCAACATCGACGGCGAGAAGCTGACCAGCATGGAGCTCGGGGCGTTCTTCACCCTGCTGGTCACCGCCGGCATCAACACCGCCAGCAACGCCATGGCCCACGGCCTGAAGCTCCTCACCGCCCATCCCGAGCAGCGCGAACTCCTCGTCAACGACTTCGACAAGCACATCGGCACCTGCATCGAGGAGATCGTCCGCTACGTCACCCCCGGCATGCGCACCGGCCGGACGATCAAGGTCGAGCACGAGGTCGGCGGCCAGGTCTTCAAACCGGGCGACAAGGTCGTCCTCTACTTTCTCTCCGCCAATCGCGACGATTCGGTCTTCGCTGATCCCGACGCGTTCGACATCACCCGTGACCCGAATCCACATGTCGGGTTCGGCGCGCCGGGTATCCACTTCTGCCTCGGTGCGAATCTCGTCCGGAAAGAACTCACTGTGGCGTTCAGGGAACTTCTGCATCGCCTTCCGGACATCCACGCCATCGGTGACGGACGCCAACTGCGTTCCAACTTCGAGAACGGTCTGACCGAGTTGCGATTCGGCTTCTAGATTCACGGGTGGGCCGGGATTTCTTTCTTTCGCCCGATATCGTGTCGGGGTGGCTCGAGAGAATCGGCGGCACTGGCGGCACGCGCGCCGTTCCCTCCGCACCAGGCTCGTCATGCTCTTCGCGACCGTCACGGTCGCCGGCGCCGTCGGCGCCCTCATCGTCGCGACGGCCGGGCCCCCGGCCGTGCCGTGGCAGCCGTTGGGCGACCAGGGCGAGTCGGCGCCCGAGGCGGTGGCCGGTCCGGCGGCGGCCAGGCCGATCGTGATCGGCGGCGGCGCGCCCTCCGGCTTCCCGATCTGGGGCTTCTCGCACACCCGCTTCAGCGTCGACTCGGGCCCGCCCGAGGTCACCGCGATCGCCGAGCGCAGCCTGAGCCGCGGCCGGATCATCCAGAACCAGCACATCATGGGCTTCGGCACCCTCAACCCGGAGCCCTCGCCCGGCAAGTACGACTGGGCCAGCATGGACAGCCGGATGGCCGCCATCAGGCGGTCGGGCGGCCTCCCGGTCATCACGCTCTGCTGCGCCCCCGACTGGATGGTCGGCGGCAAGCCCGGCGAGACCGACTGGGAGAACAACTTCACCCAGTCGCCGCTGCGCAAGCACTACAAGGACTTCGCGAAACTGGCCGCCGCCGCGGCCAAGCGCTATCCGTACGTCCGCCACTTCATCGTCTGGAACGAGTTCAAGGGCTTCTTCAACGAGGGCCTGAAGCGGTGGGACTACGAGGGCTACACCGAGATGTACAACCTCGTGTACGACGCCCTGAAGAAGGTCAACCCGAAGATCCAGGTCGGCGGCCCCTACGTCAACGTCACCGACCGGCCCGGCTGGAAGTCCGAGGTGTCCGGCCCGTGGGGCAGCCAGGACCAGCGCGGCCTCGACGCCATCAGGTTCTGGCTGAAGAACAAGCACGGCGCCGACTTCATCGTGGTCGACGGCACCTCCGAGTCGTCCAAGGGCATGTACCCCGACGAGTTCCGGGCGCTGGCGAAGTTCTCTGCCGTCAACGGGTGGCTGAAGAAGCAGACCAGGCTGCCGATCTGGTGGGCCGAGTGGTACTTCGAGCCCGCCGAGTCCGACTGGACGACCGGCCGCCGCCTGGCCGTCCAGGCCGCCGCGATGATCGAGTTCGCCAAGAGCGGCACCGCCGCCGCCCTCTACTGGTCGCCCCAGGGCGAGGGCCGCCGGTGCGACGGCTGCCTGTGGACCAACCTCGACCAGCCGAAGGCCGGTCAGCCGCTGCCCGCCCTCACCATGCTCCAGGACTTCGCGCGCTGGTTCCCGGCCGGGACCCGGCTGGCCAGCGTGCCGACGGCCCATCCGGCGATCCGGGTGCTGGCGTCGTCGAAGAAGCTGGTCGTGGTCAACACGCGGGGCGAGGAGACCAGGGCGTCGGTCGACGGGAGACAGCTCACGCTCAAGTCCTACGAGGTCCGGTGGGTGAGCCGATGACCTGGCCCGCGGTCAGCGTGGTCGTCTGCACGACCGGCAACCGGCCCGAGATGCTGCGCGAGGCCCTCGCCTCGATCCGCGCCCAGGACTACCCCGGTGACATCACCGCCGTCATCGTCTTCGACCGGTGCGAGCCCGACAAGGAGGTCCTGTCGGACGGCCCGCACCGCCGGGTGACCTGGACGACCAACGAACGCGTCCCCAACGTCGCGGGCAGCCGCAACAGCGGCATCCTCGCAGCCCCCGACGACCTGGTCGCCTTCTGCGACGACGACAACACCTGGCGGCCGGCGAAACTGCGCTCGCAGGTCGAGGCGCTCCGGGCGAACCCCGACGCGGCGCTGGTCTCGTGCGGGATGGTGTCCACGCAGGAGCGCCTCTGGCCCGCTTCTCACATCACCTTCGACGACCTGCTGCGCTCCCGCATCCCGGCGGCGACGACGTCGTCGTTCCTGATGCGGCGTGACCTGCTGCTCGGCCCGGTCGGGATCTTCTCCGAGGAGATCCCGCGCGGCTTCGCCGAGGACTACGAGCTGCTGCTGCGCTGCGCCCGGCACGCTCCGATCCCCTACGTGCCGGAGATCCTCGTCGAGGTGCCCCCGCACGAGGGCTCCCACTTCTACGGCCGCTGGTCGATGATCGCCGACTCCCACGAGTGGCTGCTGGACCACTACCCCGAGTTCCAGCGCGACCGCAGGGGCTACGCCCGCCTGGCCGGGCAGGTCGCCTTCGAGAGCTCGATGGCCCGCGACTGGGGCCGGTCCTTGAAGTGGGCCCGCCGGGCGTTCCTCACCTCGCCGCTGGAGCCGCGCACCTACGCGGCCCTGGCCGTCACCTCCCGGCTGGTTTCGGGCGAGTGGGTCATCCGCAAGGTTCAGGCCCGGGGGAGCGGCACGTGAAGCGCACCCTGCTGCTCTGGAGCGCTGGGATCCCATAGCCCGGCGTCGCCGGGTCAGACGCTCAGGAGCATGAACCTCTCCAGGACGACCCAGCCCGCGAGCAGCAGGAACGGGATCGACAGCCAAGCCAGGCGGCGGCTCCAGTACCAGGTCCCCGGCCGGTCCCTGATCCGGATGATCTCCCGGGTGATCACCAGCAGCACGAAGACCGCCAGCGCGATCAGCCCGTAGGGCGTCCACGGCGTCTCGCCGATCCGGAACGGCGTCCCGCGCAGCTGCGGGGCGATCCGGCCGGTCGGCTGTTCCTTCAGCGCGTAGACGGCCGCGTCGTCGTTCCAGACCAGGGTCTCCAGGTCGGGGTGCTGGGCCAGCGACACCCGGATCTTCGGGCCCCAATCGGCCGGGTAGTTGGCGTCGATCTCCAGCGACGCCTCCTGGCTCCGCGTCGCCAAGATGAACGAGCCGGGCCCCGCGTCGCGCAGCTGCTCGACCACGTTGTCGACCTTGTAGGGGTCACGCCCGGCCGTCGCCCTGATCTGGCGGACCCGTTCGACCCCGGTCAGGCTCCACGAGATCGACGAGCCGCCGTCGCCCTCGGGGACCAGGTAGAGGATGCGGGTCGTCTCCAGGTCGCGTTCGTAGATGTAGTCGATCGCGGCGCGTTCCTGGGGGGAGGTCCACTCGTACTTCTCGTTGCCGAACCGGGCCAGCAGGAACGCGCCCGCCAGCCCCAGCACGAGACCGCAGGCGATGACCGGCCGCAGCTTGGCGAGGACCGGGAAGCGGCGCTTCGGGGCGACCTTGCTCGGCAGGTCGGGGTAGAAGAGGTAGGCCACCAGGATGCTGGTGGCCGGGAGCGTGAACAGGTAGACGCGCAGGCCCAGCTCGCCGCCGTAGCTGAGCATGGCGAGCGACAGGACCGGCACGACCATCATCACGAAGACGACCCGGTCGCCGATGCCCTTCTTGAGCCTGCGCAGCAGGCCGAGCCCGGCCAGGCCGAGGATCACCCCGGTGATGGCCAGGCGCGTGTACAGGACGATCAGGCGCTCGGGGTTGGTGGAGCTGATCCGGCCGGTGGTCTGCGAGGTGAGGTTGCCGCCGACCTGCCCGACCGAGCCGACCATCGCGTCGAGGTGGCCCGACCAGTAGGCGACGGCCATGTAGTTGACGTACGCCGCCACGATCGCGCCGAACAGCACGACCATCATGAAGCTGAGCCGGGTCCGCCGGAACACCACGAAGCCGAGCAGCACCCCGCACATCATGAACGGGGTGATCTGGTGGGACGTCGCGGTCGCCACGAAGATCAGCACGATGAGGACCAGGATGATGATCCGGTCGGTGGTCGTGGTCCGGCGCGGGGCCCGCTCGCCCGGCCGCAGCGTCCAGCGGCGCCGCCAGAACGACGAGACCGGGTCGACCTTGACGAACCAGGTCAGCAGGATCGCGACGAAGAGCATGTAGAGCAGGTACGTCATGCCCTGCGGCGAGAAGTAGTCCTGCCCGACCCACTGCGACACCACGAAGACCATCAGGGCCAGCCACTTGGCCCGGCGGTCGGCCTGGAGCCGCCTGACGATGACGATCAGCGGGATCAGGTAGGCCACGTTGGAGATCAGCGGCCACCAGTTGAGCAGCGCCGCCGCGTCCTCGACGCCGGCCGCCCTGATCATGAACGCGGAGAAGACCGAGAAGCCGGGCCAGTTGAAGCGGGCGTCGAGGGCGACCAGGGTCTCGCCGGTGCGGGCGATGTAGTCGACGAAGCCGCCGATCGTCCAGGCGACCGGGAACCGGGGGAGGGGTTCGACCAGGACCGCCGCGCCGTGCAGGGCGAACATGACGGCCAGGATCTGGAACAGCAGCAGGATCGGGCGGTTGCGCTTCTGGGTGAGGGTGTCGAAGAAGCTGAGGATCAGCAGCGCGACGGCGAACAGGGCGACCGGCGGCATGACCGACACCAGGCCGAGGCCGGTCATCGCGTAGAGGTCCACGCCGACCAGGCCGGTGGGGCGGGCCTTCATCGCCAGCACGTACATGACCAGGGCCTGGACGGTGATCGCGGCGCCCAGCCATTCGCGGGGCTGCCGCAGCACCAGGAGAGCGGCCCCCCGCCAGTCTCTTCGCGGTTTCTCCGGCGGCTGCACCCGTTCGGGGACCACGACGAGTTCTCCGGCGGGGGCGACCTCCCAGCCCGGCGCGACGATCCGGAACTCCTGCGTCTTCAGCCCGAATTCGGAGTCGCTCCAGTCGACCTGTTCTTCCGCGTCCTTCTCCGGTTCGGCCGGGTCTTCGCCGGGTGGCGGCGCGTCCTCGGCGGGAATGTCCGGATCGTCGACGATCGGGTGGGCGAAGGCGGCGCTTCTGAGCCGGCGGATGCCGCCGAAGGGGAGGGCTGAGGGTTTGATGGTGTCCGCCGTTTCCGGAACGTCAGGCGAATCGTCGAGGGTGCGAGGAGGGCGGCACAGGCGGATCAGGGCCGGCGCGACCCCGGCCGCCGTCACGCTCTGCGTGATCACCAGGGCGATCCCGACGCCCTCGATGCCGAACCGGGGCAGCAGCAGCCACGTCAGCCCGAGCGCCAGCGCGCACCGCGCCGCCTGGACGCACAGCAGCGCCCGGCCGCGCCCCATGGCCCGCAGCGCGCCGAGGTACAGCTCGACGAACGCCCGCGCCAGGGTGGCCAGCGCGATCAGCCGCAGCAGCGTGGTGCCGTTGTCGGCGAACTCCGCGCCGAAGACGCTCAGCACGAGCGGCGCGGCCAGCACCACCAGGGCGATCATCGGGATCAGCACGGTCAGGCTGCGGTGCAGCGCCCGCCGGGTGTGGCGGCCGAGCGCGGCGGGGTCGAAGGAGCCCTCGACGGTCAGGCTGGTCGCCATCGTGAACGCGAAGATCTCCAGCAGGCCGCCGACGGTGACCGCGATGCCGTAGTAGGCGTAGGTCCGGTGGTCGACCTGGGTGGCCACCACGACCGGGACCAGGTAGATCGCGGCCAGCGTGAAGACCGAGCCGAAGTAGTCGCCGCCCGCGAACCGGGCGATCCGCTTGAGCGAGGGCGGAGCGCGGTGGGCCGTCTCGGCGACGTGGCGCGGGATCACCCGGGCGAAGAGCAGGTAGTTGACCGGGAGCACGGCCAGCGCGCACGGCACGATCCAGGCCAGGAACACCTGCCAGGAGACCACGTCGCCGCGCGCCGCCACCAGGAACGCGCAGGCCGCCACGGCGGCGACCTTCACGAACCCGACGGCCACGTTCACCACGGGCACCCACGTCGAGCGCCGCAGCGCCGACAGCACCACTTCCTGCAGCGTGTAGACCGACCACACGGTCACGACCAGCGCGAACACCCCGGCGGGGAGCCACCCCCACAGGATGCGGAACCCGGGCTCGTCCTTGGTCACCACGACGAACACCGCCGTGGCGGCCAGGCCGAGCGCGCCGCCGAGCAGGTAGACCGCCCCGACGAACCGCCCGGTCGCCCGCCCGGTCTCCGGCACGAACCGGGTCAGCGCCCCCACGAACCCGAACGAGGTCAGCGCCGCCAGCATCCGCATCGCGTTGATGAGCGCCTGGCCCTCGCCCACGTCGGCGGCGGGGAAGAGCCGGGCCGCGATGACCCAGTAGCCCACGCCGAGCGCCGCCCCGATGCCCGCGTTGACGATCAGGGCGTAGGCGTTGCGCAGAAGGGGGTCCTGGAGGTCGGCGGGCAGCCGACGGCGGAGCGTCTCGGTCACCGGTTCTCAGTCATCACGGGTCATGGCGGGGCGGGCCCGTCCGGAGGTCAGGCGGCGCCCTGGTCGGCGGTCACTCCCGTCTCCGCCTTCATCTCGGCGGGGGCGGGCAGGCGGGTGTCGCGCTCGCGCAGGATGGTCTTCAGCACCCGCCAGCCGTCGCGGAACGTGCGCAGGTTGCTGGTGCCGTGGATGCGGCCGCGTTCGTGGCTGGGCACCTCGTGGACCTTCAGCCCGGCCTTGGCGGCGCGGATGTTCATCAGGGTCTCGACCTCGAAGCCGGCGCAGTCGGGCGCGAGCACGTCGAGGTTGCCGGCCCAGAAGGCGTTGTAGCCGTAGCAGAGGTCGGTGTAGCGGGTCCGGTAGATCAGGTTGACCAGGCCGGACAGGACCAGGTTGCCGAGGCGGCGGCCGAGGGTGATGTCGTCGCTGCCGCCCCCGGCGGTGAAGCGCGAGCCCTTGGCGTAGTCGGCCCCGGCGACCAGCGCGGCGACGAAGCGGACGATCTCCCGGCCGTCGGTCGACCCGTCGGCGTCGATCATCACGATGATCTCGCCGGTGCAGGCGGCGAACCCGGCGGCCAGCGCGTCGCCCTTGCCCCGGCCCGGCTGGGTCACCACCCGCAGCCCCGGGCGCAGCCGCCGGGCCACCGCCACCGTGTCGTCGGTGGAGTCGCCGTCGACCAGGACGACCTCGTGAACCCAGCGGGGCAGCGTCGCGAAGACGTGGGGCAGGTTCTCGGCCTCGTTCATCGCGGGCACCACGACGCTCACCCGAGGAGCAATGGCCATTAAAGGGGTGATTGTGGTGAACGACCCTAAATGGGATATAGGACGAGAAATGCTGCTCTCGGGATTCATGGTGCGGGGATCCTCCGGGGCAAGGTGCGTGCTGCTTCGTTGCAAGGGGGCACGATTGCCTTCGCGAGCTGCGAGGACGTGAAACGTACCAGGGGTGGCGTCCGGTTGCGTCCGGGCGGGGGCGCGGTCCGAAACAAGGAGCGCTAAGACGCTACATGTCCTGATCTCGTGCCGGGTGGAGATCCCGCCGAAACACGCCAGGACGTCAAGAAGATCTTCATTCGGCCCCCACCTCACATCACCAGGAAGTTCCCTCGCTGGACGTTAGGCGCATATACGTCCACATTCCAGGTGTATTAGAACGATGTATACATCTGAGCAAGTCTGATCACTTCGGTCAACCTTGACGACCAATTCTGGTCAGATCCCTATGGGGAGTCCGAAACGCCCAGCGCGGGACCGTGGTCGAAGACGCGCTCCGGCCGTTCGGCGAACAGCACGCCCCGGCGCGGGAACGACTGCTGCTCCAGCTCCCAGGCGGCCGGGTCGAACCGGCGGCCGAGCATCCGGTGCCAGACCCGCTCGCGCAGTTCGGGCAGCAGCTCGTAGAGGTAGTCGCCGGGGCAGCGCGTGTTGTTGAGGTCGCGGTGGCCGACGATCGCCTCGTAGGGGTTGAGCTCGTACTGCTCGCAGAGCCAGGCGGTCAGTTTGACCAGGGAGCCGAGCAGGGCCAGCGGCGGGCCGGTGCGCGCGTAGGTGCCCTCGTTCTCGATGCCGATCGCGGACCGGTTGTGGTCGGCGGTGTGGGCGCCGACGGCGTGCATGCGGCGGGAGACCGCGTAGAGGGTGCGGTTGCGGCCCTCCATGATGTGGCCGCCCCGGCTGACGGTGAACTGCTCGCCGATGTCGTCCCAGCGGTTGCGGCGCATGTGGTGCTTCTGGATCGCCCGGGAGAGCCGGTAGGCGTGCTCCAGGGTGTCGTCCATCGTGTTGGACGTCGCGGTGTGGTGGATCACGATGAACTCGGGGGCCCGGCGGACGACCGTGGCGATCTCGCGCGGGTCGCGGGCCTCCCATTCGAGCCGTTCGTGGATGCGGGGGCGGATCGGGCCCACCCCCGCCGCCGCCGTCCCGGCGCCCAGCAGGGGGACCGCGGCGCCCGCGAGGCCGAGGGAGAATCCGAGCGTCAGGGCGTGGCGGCGGTCCAGCGGCATACGGGCTCCTCCGAGGGCGGGAGGAGACGGTCTTCTTGGGGCCGTTTCACCACGCGAGCCACGGCCGGTTCACGGCCGTCCGCGACTCGCTCGGTTACACAACGTGACAGGTAGGAGGAATACCTCAAGAACGCCGCGCCCAAACCGGGCGATCACACCTGCGCCAGGAACCTCTCCCGCTCTTCGGGCGCGAGCCGGTCGCTGAAGAGCATTCCGTCGAGGTGGTCGGCCTCGTGCTGCAGCACCCGGGCGAGCAGTCCGACGGCGCGCACGGTCACCGGCTTGCCGAACATGTCACGGCCACGCGCGGTGACCGAGAAGGAGCGTTCCAGCGGCCACCACACCCCGGCGGCCGACAGGCACGCCTCGTCGGCGACGACCGTCCGCTCCGACGTCTCCAGGCGGGGGTTGACGAGATGGCCCGCCCGGCCGTCGAGGTCGAAGGCGAAGACCCGGAGCGGCACTCCGAGCTGCGGCGCGGCGAGACCGGCCCGGCCGGCTCCGGCGCGCAGGGTCCGCGTGAGCGACTTGACCAGCTCACGTAGTTCCTTGTCGAAGGTGGTCACGTGATCGGCTACGGTGCGTAGTGCGGGATCGGTGAACGGGACGATCCGATGGGCTGTCATGCACGCTCCCCGCGGGCGCATTCATCAGGTCAGAATCACAGCGAGAATCACATCGAGAATCACAGCGCGAGCCGCGGTCGTCCCGCGTCCCGCTTCGACACCCCAACGAAATGCCCGGCCCGCCCTTCACCTAATCGCGGTTAAATCCGTGTTGCGGCGGTGCGTCGTATGAGTTGCATGTTTCGTACGTGCGACTCACTTAACGGGCGCACCGTCACCGATCGTCAGTGTGCGTAACGGCGGCCTCCTAGGTTCCAGGCAACCCTGGAAACCGAGGAAGGACCCCACCTCATGGCACGCTGGATCGCCGACTGGCGCCCCGACGACCCCGACTTCTGGGCCACCACGGGGCGGCCCGTGGCCCGCCGCAACCTGATCTACTCGATCTTCGCCGAGCACCTCGGGTTCACGCTCTGGACGGTGTGGAGCATCGTCGCGGTGCGGCTGAGCTCCTACGAGTTCACGACCGACCAGCTCTTCTGGATCGTCGCCCTGCCGAACCTCGTGGGGTCGGCGCTGCGGCTGCCGTACACCTTCGGGCCCGCGAAGTTCGGCGGGCGGAACTTCACGGTGGTCAGCGCGCTGCTGCTGCTCGTGCCGGCGGGGCTGCTCGCGGTCGCGGTGAGCGACCCGGCGACGCCCTACTGGATGTTCCTCGTCATCGCCGCCACGGCCGGTCTCGGCGGCGGCAACTTCGCCTCCAGCATGGCCAACATCACCTACTTCTACCCGCAGTCCCGGCAGGGCGCGGCGCTCGGGCTGAACGCGGCCGGGGGCAACATCGGGGTCTCCTCGGTGCAGCTCGTGATGCCGCTGGTGATCGGCGCCTTCGGGCTCGCCGCGGCGGGGCTGTTCTGGGTGCCCTTCATCCTGGCCGCGGCGCTGGGGGCCTTCTTCTTCATGGACAACCTGACCGTCGCCAAGGCCGAGCCGCGCGAGATGGCCAAGGCGGCGGGCCGGCCGCAGACCTGGATCATGTCGGTGCTCTACATCGGCACCTTCGGCTCGTTCATCGGCTACTCCACCGCGTTCCCGCTGCTCATCACCTCGCAGTTCCCCGAGCAGAAGGGGCTGATCTCGCTGGCGTTCCTGGGCGCGCTGCTCGGCTCGCTGATCCGGCCGGTGGGCGGCTGGCTGTCCGACCGGCTCGGCGGGGCGAAGGTCACGCTGTGGAACTTCGCCGCGATGGCGGGCGCGGTCCTTCTCGTGTACGCGGGTCTCGCGACCCACAACGTGGTGCTTTTCTTCGTCGCCTACCTCCTGCTCATCGGCTCGGCCGGGGTGGGGAACGGGTCGACGTACCGGATGATCCCGGCGATCTTCCGGGCCAAGGCGATCGAGGGCCTGGAGCCCGGCACGCAGGCCTACGACGACGCGCTGGCGGGCGGGCGCCGGGACGCGGCGGCGGCCATCGGTTTCATCTCCGCCGTGGGCGCTTTCGGCGGATTCTTCATCAATCGCGGTTTCGGTTCGTCCATCGGCGCGACCGGGGGAGCCGGCGCGGCGATTTCCGCTTTCGCCATTTTCTACGGCGTTTGTTTCGCTCTGACCTGGTTCTGCTACCTGCGCCGCTACTCCACCGGGACCACCCCCAGCCTCGCCGCCGCCCGTGTCTAGGAAACGACCGGCAGTTTGTAGCACAGCGGTAACAGAAGGGACCCAGCGGTGAAACCCCCTGAAAGCACCATCGGACCCATGCCGTTCTCACTTTCCGCTCCGGCGTCTGTGATGTCGCCGCTGCCCGAGGGGACGGCCACGCACTGCCCGTACTGCGCCCTGCAGTGCGGCATGCACGTCACAGCAGGCACGATCACTCCGCGCGAGGACGTCCCGGCCAACCAGGGCGGACTCTGCCAGAAGGGCTGGACGGCCGGGGCCCTGCTCCGCTCCCCGCACCGCCTGACCACCCCGCTCATCCACGGCGAGCCCGCCGGATGGGACGAGGCCCTCGGGTACGCCGCCCAGCGGATCGCGCGCATCCAGGACGTCCACGGCCCCGACGCGATCGGGGTCTTCGGCGGCGGCGGGCTGACCAACGAGAAGGCCTACCTGCTCGGCAAGTTCGCCCGGGTCGCGCTGCGCACCAGCCAGATCGACTACAACGGCCGGTTCTGCATGTCGTCGGCCGCCGCGGCGTCCAACCGCGCCTTCGGGCTCGACCGGGGGCTGCCCTTTCCGATCACCGACCTGGCCGAGGCGGGGGCGGTGCTGCTGGCGGGCGGCAACGTCGCCGAGACCATGCCGCCGTTCGTGCGCCACCTCAACCCGGCCGGGCTCGTCGTCGTCGACCCGCGCGAGACCGCGACCGCCCGCCTGGCCGCGCTGCACCTGCAGAACGCGCCGGGCACCGACCTGGCGCTCGCCCTCGCGCTGCTGCACATCGCCATCGCCGACGGCCACGCCGACGCCGCCTATCTGGAGGCCCGGACGACCGGCTTCGAGGCGGTCCGCGACAGCGTGTCGGCCTGGTGGCCCGAGCGCGCCGAGCGGGTGACCGGGGTGCCGGTCGCGCTCATGCGGCGGGCCGTGGCGATGCTCGCCGAGGCCGGCAACGCCGTCGTCCTCACCGGGCGCGGCGCCGAGCAGCACGCCAAGGGCACCGACACGGTGACCGCCTACATCAACCTGGCGCTCACGCTCGGCCTGCCCGGCCGCCCCGGCTCCGGCTACGGCTGCGTCACCGGCCAGGGCAACGGCCAGGGCGGCCGCGAACACGGCCAGAAGGCCGACCAGCTCCCCGGCTACCGCAAGATCGACGACCCGGCGGCCCGCGCCCACGTCGCCGCCGTCTGGGGCGTCGACCCCGCCGACCTGCCCGGCCCCGGGAAGTCGGCCTACGAGCTGCTCGACTCCCTCGGCACCGCCGACGGGCCGAAGGGCCTGCTGCTGTTCGGCTCGAACCCGGTGGTCTCCGCACCCCGTTCCGGGCACATCGCCGGGCGGCTCGCGGCGCTCGACCTGCTGGTCGTGGCCGACCTCGTGCTCTCCGACACCGCCGAGCTGGCCACCGTCGTCCTGCCCACGGCCCAGTGGGCCGAGGAGGCCGGCACGATGACCAACCTCGAAGGGCGCGTGTCCCTGCGCCGCCGGGCCGTCGCTCCGCCCTCGGGGGTGCGGAGCGACCTGGAGATCCTCTCCGGCCTGGCCGACCGGCTCGGCCGGGGCGGCTCGTTCCCGGCCGACCCCCGCACCGTGTTCGACGAGCTGCGCCGGGCCAGCGCGGGCGGTCCGGCCGACTACTCGGGGATCACGTACGAGAAGATCGCCGCCCAGGGCGGGGTCTTCTGGCCGTGCCCCTCCGACGACCACCCCGGCACCCCCCGGATCTTCCTCGACCGCTTCCCCACGCCCGACGGGAGAGCCCGGATGGTCGCCGTCGACCACCGGCCCCCGGCCGAGGACGTCGACGCCGACTACCCCTACTACCTCACCACCGGCCGCCTGCTGGCCCACTACCAGAGCGGCGCGCAGACCCGCCGGATCGCCGACCTGAACGAGGCCGCCCCCGAGCCGTTCCTCGAACTCCATCCCGACCTGGCCGACCATCTCGGCATCCGCCCCGGCGACCTGGTCAGGGTCACCGGACGGCGGGGGGTCACCGAGGCGACGGCCCGGATCAGCGCGGCGATCCGGGCCGACACCGTTTTCCTGCCCTTCCACTGGGAGGGCGCCAACCGGCTGACCAACCCGGCCCTCGACCCGGTCTCGCGGATGCCCGAGTTCAAGGTGTGCGCGGTCAACCTCGCCGTCGTCGGCGGTGTCCGATGAGGGGCATCGTCGTGGTGGGGAACGGCATGGCCGGATCCCGCCTGGTCAGCGAGATCCGGGCCCGCGACAGGAAGACGCGGATCACCGTCTTCGGGGCGGAGGAGCGGGCGCCGTACAACCGGGTGCTGCTGTCCAACGTGCTGGCCGGCACCACCCGGGCCGACCAGGTGCGCCTGCACGCCCCCTCCTGGTACGCCGACCACGACGTCACCGCCCACCTGGGCACCGAGGTCGTCGGGGTCGACCGGGAGACCCGGTGCGTGCTGACGGCCGACGGGCGGCGCACCCCCTACAGCGTGCTGGTGCTGGCCACCGGCAGCCGTCCGGTCGTCCCGGACGTGCCCGGCGCCGAACGGGCCATCGCGTTCCGCACGATGGACGACTGCGAGCGCATCCTCGCGGCGGCGAAGGGCGCCCGGCGGGCCGTCGTGATCGGCGGCGGGCTGCTCGGCGTCGAGGCCGCGCGCGGCCTGGCCGGGCGGGGCCTGCCGGTCACGCTGCTCCACGTCAAGGGGCATCTGATGGACCGCCAGCTCGACCACGAGGCCGGGCTGGTGCTCGGCGACACCCTCGAAGGACTCGGCGTCGAGATCATGACGGGCGTCGTGGTCACCGGGATCACCGAGGGCAAGGTCGAGCTGACCAGCGGCCACGTCGAGGCCGACCTGGTCGTGGCGGCCTGCGGCGTCCGGCCGCTCACCGCCCTGGCGCACGACGCGGGCCTGCACGTCGAACGCGGGATCGTGGTGGACGACGAGATGCGCACCGACGACCCGGCGATCTTCGCCATCGGCGAGTGCGCCCAGCACGACGGCCAGGTCTACGGCCTGGTCGCGCCCTGCTGGGACCAGGCCGCCATCGTGGCCGACCTGATCACCGGCGCCGACGCGCGGGCCCGCTACCGGGGGTCGCGCCTGGTCACCCGGCTCAAGGCCAAGAGCGTCGAGCTGGCCGCGATGGGCGAGACCCACCTGACCGACGCCGACGCCGAGATCGTCCGCTTCACCCACCGGCGCGGCGGCACCTACCGCAAGCTCGTCATCCGCGACGACCGCCTGGTCGGCGCCATCCTCGTGGGCGACCCGGCGGCGGTCGGCACGCTCACCCAGCTCTTCGACCGGGGCGGGCCGCTGCCCGCCGACCGGGCCGGGCTGCTGTTCCCGGCCCTGTCCGGCGCGGTGCCGGTCAGCGCCAGCCCGGTGCGCATGCCGGACGCGGCGCAGGTCTGCCGCTGCAACAACGTGACCAAGGGACAGATCAGGGCCTGCTGGGAGGCCGGAGCGCGTGACGTCGCCGCCGTGGCGGCGGCGACCCGGGCGACCACCGGCTGTGGGAGTTGCGCCGAAACGGTCGGCGGGCTCGTGGAGTGGCTGTGCGAACAGGAAGGGGCGAGCGCATGACCCGCGTTCTCATCGTAGGCAACGGCCCGTCCGCGCAGCGGCTGGCCGAGACGCTCACGACCAAGGGCTTCACCGGAACGGTCACGATCCTGGGCGAGGAGCCCCGGGGCGCCTACGACCGGGTGGCCCTCACCTCCTACCTCACCGAGGGCCGCGACCTCGCCTACCCCGCGGTCGCGGGCGTCGAGGTCCTCACGGGAGTGAAGGCGACGTCGATCGAGCCCGAGGCCAAGACGGTCAACGGCACCATCCCCTACGACGTGCTGGTGCTGGCCACCGGCTCGGCGCCGTTCGTGCCGCCGGTCCCCGGCCGGGACCTCGACGGCTGTCACGTCTACCGGACCATCGACGACCTCGACGCCATCAGGGCGTCGGCGGCGCGGGCCACGGCGGGCGTCGTCGTGGGCGGCGGCCTGCTCGGGCTGGAGGCGGCCGACGCGCTGCGCGGGCTCGGGCTGGAGACGCACATCGTCGAGATGAGCCCGTGGCTGATGCCCCGCCAGGTCGACGAGGGCGGCGGCGCGGTGCTGAAGAGGCACGTGGAGGCCCTCGGGCTGACCGTGCACACGAGTTCCGGCGTCGCGTGCGTCGAGGGGGAGTCCCGGGTCACCGGGCTGCGCACCCCCGACGGCCTCATCGAGGCGCAGGTCGTGGTGTTCTCCGCCGGCATCCGCCCGCGCGACGAACTGGCCCGCGCGGCGGGCGTCAAGGTCGGCGAGCGCGGCGGCATCGTGGTCGACGACGGCATGCGCACCAGCGACCCCGCGATCTACGCCATCGGCGAGTGCGCGCTGCACGACGGCCAGATCTACGGCCTGGTCGCGCCGTGCATGACGATGGCCGAGACCGTCGCCGACCGCATCATGGGCGGCCAGGCGGAGTTCAAGGGCGCCGACCTGTCGACCAAGCTGAAGCTGCTCGGCGTGGAGGTCGCCCAGTTCGGCGCGATGACGGGCGCGCTCGACGTCACCTATCTCGACCCGGTCGCCGGGGTCTACAAGAAGCTGTTCGTCAGCGACGACGCCTCGACCCTGCTCGGCGGCATCTGCGTCGGCGACGCCGCGCCCTACGCCACACTGCGCCCGTTCGTCGGCGCGGCCCTGCCCGCCGCCCCGAGCGACCTGCTGTTCAGCCCGGTCGCCGTGGAGCTGCCGGGGGACGCGCCGGTCTGTTCGTGCAACGGCGTGACCAAGAACGACGTCACCACGGCCATCAAGGACGAGGGCCTCACCGACGTCGCCGGGATCAAGGCCTGCACCCGGGCCGGCACCACCTGCGGGAGCTGCATCCCGCTGCTGAAGAAGATCCTCACCGAGTCGGGCGTCGACGTCGGGACCGGGCTGTGCGAGCACTTCACGTACAGCAGGGCCGAGCTCTTCTCGATCGTGCAGGTGCGCGGGATCACCACGTTCACCCAGCTCATCGACGAGCACGGGACCGGCCGGGGCTGCGACATCTGCAAGCCCGTGGTGGCCTCGATCCTCGCCTCGCTGCACAACGGCCACGTCCTGGAGGGCGAGCACGCCACGCTCCAGGACACCAACGATCATTTCCTGGCTAACCTACAAAAAAATGGGACATATTCGATCGTGCCCCGCATCCCCGGGGGCGAGATCACACCCGAGAAACTGATCGTGATCGGCGAGGTCGCCCGCGACTTCGGCCTGTACACCAAGATCACTGGAGGCCAGCGCATCGACCTTTTCGGCGCCCGCGTCGAAGAGCTGCCGCGCATCTGGCGGCGCCTGGTCGACGCCGGGTTCGAGTCGGGCCACGCCTACGGCAAGGCCCTGCGCACGGTGAAGTCGTGCGTCGGGTCCACCTGGTGCCGGTACGGCGTCCAGGACTCGGTGACCCTCGCCATCGACCTGGAGCTGCGCTACCGGGGCCTGCGCTCGCCCCACAAGCTCAAGTCGGCGGTCAGCGGCTGCGCCCGCGAGTGCGCCGAGGCCCGTTCGAAGGACTTCGGCATCATCGCCACCGAGAAGGGCTGGAACCTCTACGTCGGCGGCAACGGCGGCTTCACCCCCCGCCACGCCGACCTGCTGGTCCAGGACGTGGACACCCCGACCCTGCTCCGCACGATCGACCGGTTCCTGATGTTCTACATCCGCACCGCCGACCGCCTCCAGCGCACCTCCGCGTGGCTGGAGAACCTCGAAGGCGGCCTCGACCGGCTCCGCGAGATCGTCATGGACGACGCGCTGGGGATCTGCGCCGACCTCGACGCCCAGATGGCCGCCCACGTCGCGACCTACGCCGACGAGTGGCGCGCCACCCTCGACGACCCGGTGAAGCTGCGCCGCTTCGTCAGCTTCGTGAACGCGCCCGGCACGCCCGACCCGTCGATCAGCTTCACCACCGAGCGCGACCAGATCAAGCCCGAGATCCTGCAGGTGACGAGCCGATGACGACGATGCCGCTGCCCCAGCGCGTGTGGACGCCCGTGTGTCCCCTTCCCGACCTGCTGCCCGAGCGCGGCGCCTGCGCCCTCGTCGAGGGAGAGCAGGTGGCCGTCTTCCGAACCCACGACGGGTCCCTGTACGCCATCGGCAACCGGGACCCCTTCAGCGGCGCCTACGTCCTTTCCCGGGGGATCGTCGGCACCAGGAACGGGGAGCCCACCGTGGCCTCCCCGATGCACAAACAGGTGTTCTCGCTCACCAGCGGGGTCTGCCTGGACGATCCCGGGACTGTGATTCCGATATTTCCGATTCGCGTCACCATGGGGATGGTTGAGGTGAGCGTCAAATGACCGCACTACTTGAAGAGGCGCAATTGGCCGCACTGGCCGAGGGGCTGTCACCAGAGACCGCGCCGAACGCTCTGGCCGGGTTCACCATCGGCGTCACCGCCACCCGCCGCCGTGAGGAGTTCTCCGCGCTGCTCGAACGCCGGGGCGCGCGCGTGGTGCGGGCGCCCGCGATCCGGCTCGTCCCTCTCTCCGAGGACGTCGACCTGATGAGCGCCACCCGCGAGTGCCTCGCCGAGCCGGTCGACGACGTGGTCGTCACCACCGGCGTCGGGTTCCGGGGCTGGGTGGCGGCGGCCGAGGGCTGGGGCCTGGCGAGCCACCTGACCGCCCGGCTGGCCGACGCCCGGCTGCTCACCCGCGGCCCCAAGGCGCGCGGCGCCGTCCGGGCCGCCGGGCTCACCGACCACTGGACCCCGGCGACCGAGTCGTGCGAGGAGGTGCTCCGGTACCTGCTGTCCCAGAACCTGCACGGCCGCCGCATCGCGATCCAGCTGCACGGCGAGCCGCTGCACGGCTTCGTCGCCGACCTGCGCGCCGCCGGGGCGACCGTCATCGAGGTTCCGGTCTACCAGTGGCTGCCCTACCGCGACACCTCACCGCTGCGCCGCCTGGTCAGCCAGGCGGCCTCGGGGGCGATCGACGCGGTGGCGTTCACCAGCGCGCCGGCCGTGCACGCCATGCTCAACGCGGCCCGCGCCGACGGGCTGGAGGACGCCCTGCTGGCGGCCTTCCGCGGGCCGGTGGTGGCGGCCTGCGTCGGGCCGGTCACCGCGCAGCCGCTGGTCGCCAAGGGCGTGCCGGTGATCCAGCCCGACCGGTCCCGGCTCGGCTCGCTGGCCCGCACCCTGGCCCGGCACCTGCCCGACAAGAGCGTCACCCGGCTCACCGCCGGCGGCCACGACCTGGAGATCCGGGGCCACGCGGTGGTCGTCGACGGCGACCTCAAGCCGCTGCCCCCGGCGCCGATGGCCGTGCTGAAGCGGCTGGCCGACCGGCCCGGACACGTCGTGGCCCGCGCCGACCTGCGGATGGTGCTGCCCGGCGGCCCGTCCCGCGACTCGGCCGAGCACGCCGTCGAGATGGCCATCACCCGGCTGCGCCGCGCCCTCGGCCCGAGCGGCATCGTCGAGACGGTCGTCAAGCGCGGCTACCGCCTGGCCTGCGACCGGGACGACGTGTGACGACTCTCGTGATGGCCGCCCACGGCGCCCGCAGCGCCGAATGGGACGCCGTCCTCGCCGGCCTGGCCGCGCGGGTGCGGCGGACCCGCCCGGGGGTGACGGCCAAGCTGGCCTTCCTGGAGCTGAGCGACCCGCCGCTGGAGCGGGTGCTCGCCGAGGTGGCGGGCCCGGTCGTGGTGGTGCCGCTGCTGCTCGCGGGGGGCTACCACGTCCACATCGACCTGCCCGAGGTGGTCGCACGGGTGCGGCCCGACGCGGTCGTCGCGGGCCCGCTGGGCCCGCACCCGCTGCTGACCTCGGTGCTGGCCCGCCGGCTGGCCGCCGCCGGGCTCCGCTCCGGCGACGCGGTGATCCTGGGCGCGGCCGGCTCGTCGGACCCCGCCGCCCTCGCCGCCGTCCGCGCGGCCGCCCGCCTCCTGTCGGTACGCCTGGCCCGCCCCGTGACGGCCGCGTTCGCGTCGACCGGCGAGCCGGGGATCGACCGGGCCCTGGCCACGATCAGGACAGGCCCCGCCCCCCGGACGGCGGTGGCCTCCTACCTGCTGGCCCCCGGCCTGTTCCACACGCGTCTGGTCGAGAGCGGGGCCGAGGTCGTCAGCGCCCCGCTGGGCGTCGACGACGACCTGGCCGCTCTGGTCTGGCACCGCCACGACGAGGCGCTCCAGGCTGCGGGTCAGGTTTCGGGTCAGGGCTCGGGTCAGGGTTCCAGGCGCAGCTCCCGGACGATGGCGTCGGCCGCCTCCGGCCGCGACGGCTCGGAGTCGGCGCCGGTGAAGATCTCGTAGTAGGCGTGCCGGAAGCAGCCGGCCAGCAGCAGCCGGGCGCTGGACTCGGGGTGCACGTCGGCCCTGACCCGCCCGAGCTCCTGCTCGCCGGCCAGGTACGCCGCGAGCGGCAGCACCTCGCCCTCGGGCCCGAGCTCCGAGTCGCGCATGGCCTGCCGGAAGCGCACCGTGAGCAGCGGCGACACGAACGCCGGCAGGGCGGCGGCCTGGATCTCCGTGTAGTAGTGGATCCCGGCCAGCGCGACCGGCCGCAGGTTCCCGCCCACGTCGCCGTGTCCCGGGCGGAGCTCGTGGAGCAGCCGGAGCCAGCCGGGCAGCCGATCTTGCAGCAGCGCGAGAAAGGTCTCCACGGCCTGGGCCGGGGTGGTGCCCCGGATCTGGGGGGTGGCCCCGCCGGTCGGCTCACCGTTCATGGCCGGCCCGCCGGTCTTCATCCGCATCGCCATGTCGAGGACACGCCGACGGGTTTCCTGAGAGGAATGGTGCGGTTGTGATGAGGGAGTTACCATTTTCGCCCTTGTGTGCGCAGTCCACAGAAGACGCTTGTGAGGAGGGAAGCGCTCATTATTACCTCACAGGGGCTATGAAGTGCGAGGAAATTGAGCATCCGGTTTCCACCGGATGAATTCTCACGGTGTCAAGCCCGGACCGCTCCGCCGGATGCCCGCCCAGACGGCGACGGCGACCGCCACCAGCAGGTCGGCGGACAGGTGGATCACCCGAACGGCACCCTCTCCGGGCCCGCGCCCCCAGCTCGCCGCCACCCGGCAGCCGTAGTCCTCGCCCGCCGACTGCAATCGTCGTCGGCGACCAGGATGCGGATCACGCGAGGATCACACCGGGACCACGGCTTCCAGCAGGAAACGGTCGCCCTCGCGGCGGGCCGTGACGTGTCCGCCGAGCGCCTCGATCCGCTCGGACAGCGCCTTCAGCCCCGTCCCGGAACCGGGGTCCGTCTCCGGGTCCGGTCGCTGGCGATCACGAGGCGGATCCCGCCGTCCTCGGCCGTCGTGGTGAGCGTGACCTCGGTGGCCGCCGAGTGGCGCAGCACGCTGGTGACCCCTTCCCGGACGACCCGGGCGAGCGCGAGCGCCGCCCGGTCGACGTGGGCGCGCTGCGGCTCGCGCAGCACCTGCAGTAGCCGGCGACGAGGGCGAACGTGAACACGACCACGGCGATCGACGACCCGGCGAGGAGAACGGCGACCGGGGTGGCGACGGCGACGTAGGCCGACCACCGGACGTGGGTCTCGAACCGTCGCGCGCTGACGGCCGGCCATTCCCCCATGAACCTCGGTCTGCCGCCGCTGACCTGAGCCTCAGCCCGAGTCGGTGCCCCGGTCGCGCCGTCGCAGGTACCGCTCGAACTCGGCCGCGATCGCGTCGCCGCTCGCCTCGGGGAGGTCGGCGGCGTCCTTGCGCTCCTCGAGCTCCTTGACGTATTCGGCCACCTCGGAGTCCTGGGCGGCCAGCTCGTCGACGCCGGTCTCCCAGGCGCGGGCCTCCTCGGGCAGGTCGCCGTAGGGCATCGGGATGTCGAGGAGGTCTTCGACCCGGCTCAGCAGGGCCAGGGTCGCCTTCGGGTTGGGCGGCTGGGCGACGTAGTGGGGGACCGAGGCCCACAGCGAGATGGTCTGGAGCCCCGAGTGGCCCAGGGTGTGCTGGAGCACGCCGATGATCCCCGTCGGGCCCTCGTACTTGGTGAGGTCGAGGTTGAGCACCCGGGCCAGGCCCGGGTCGCTGACCGAGCCCACGATGGGCACCGGCCGGGTGTGGGGGGAGTCGTTCAGCAGGGCGCCCAGGAGGAGGGCCAGCTCGATGCCGAGCTCGTGGCAGAGGCCGACGATCTCCTGGCAGAAGGTGCGCCAGCGCATGTTGGGCTCGATGCCGCGCAGCAGGACGACGTCACGCTTGGCGCCCGGCGGGCGGGCCACCAGCAGGCGGGTGGTGGGCCAGGTGATCGACCTGGTCATGCCCTCGCCCAGCTCCACGATCGGCCGCGTGACCTGGAAGTCGTAATAGTCTTCCGGGTCGAGCTCCACCAGGGGGGTGGCCTTCCACTCGGCCTCCAGGTGAGCGAGCACCGCGCTCGACGCCTCGCCCGCGTCGTTCCAGCCTTCGAACGCGGCGATCAGCACCGGGTCGACGAGCTCAGGGAGCCCTTCGAGCTCGATCAAGCCGCCTCCTCACATAGTCGTGGGGCCAGCCTAGTTGCAGTGCGCCCCCGAGCGTTATCCGTGGCCACCGATAAGCTTTACCCCCGACACGCCGTCTGCTCCCCGAGGCCGGAACTTCAATGTCTGAACAACTGCACGCCGTCCTCTTCGACATGGACGGCCTGCTGGTCGACACCGAGAAGGTGTGGGGCCTCGTCGAGGCCGAGGTCGTCGAGCGGCTCGGCGGCGAGTGGGGCCCCGAACACCAGGAGCGCCTGGTCGGCGGCTCGTGGGACACCACGGTCGCCTACATGCTCGGCCTGACCGGTTCCGACGTCGCCCCCGAGGTGGTGGGCGAGTGGCTCCTCGACGGCATGCTGACCCGGCTGGCGTCGGGGGTCGAGCCGCTGCCCGGCGCGATCGAGCTCCTCACCGAGGTCAAGGCGGCCGGGGTGCGCACCGCCCTGGTCACCGCCTCGCTGCGGCGGATGGCCGACGCCGTGCTCGCCTCGATCGGCCGCCACCACTTCGACGTGGTGGTCACCGCCGACGACGTGTCCCGCACCAAGCCCGACCCGGAGCCCTACGAACTGGCGCTGCGCCTGCTCGGCGCCGACCCCCGGCACACCGTGGTGTGCGAGGACTCGCCGAACGGCGTGGCCGCGGCCACCGCCGCCGGCTGCCACGTCATCGCGGTGCCCAACCTGCTGCCGATCACGGCGGCCCCCCGCCGCACGGTCGTCGAGTCGCTCCTCGACGTCGACCTGCCGTTCATCCGCACTCTTATCTAGGCGGCGAGCAGAGGGGCCAGGTCGGCCCGGTTGTTCACGCCCAGCTTCGTGTAGACCCGGCACAGGTGGTTGGCGACCGTCCGGGGCGACAGCACCAGCCAGTCGGCGATCTCGCGGTTGGTCAGGTTCCAGGAGGCCAGCCGGGCGACCTCGGCCTCGCGGGCGCTCAGCCCCTCGACGCGGGGGGTGGCCCCTCCGATCAGCGCGAGCCCGTCGCGCACGCCCAGCGCGGTGGCCCGCTCGCGGACCACGTGGGCGTGCAGCGGGCAGGCCAGCCGCACGCGCGGGGGAGAGGTGTCGCGCACCACGGTGACCAGGCCCCGCCGTTCCAGCAGGGTGACGGCCGCCTGGTCGGCCAGTCCGAGCAGCACGTCCAGGTCGACCGGCTCGGTGAGGGCGACCAGGTCGATCGCGGCGGTCTCGGCCGGGGTCAGCCCGGCCAGTTCGGCCTCCAGGAGATGGCGCAGCCGGGGCGGCAGGGTCAGCTCGCCGTCCCACCGCCAGACCCCGCCGTCGCGGACCATCGCGGTGCCCGGCAGCAGTTCGGTGAAGAGGCGGAGGTTGCCGCCGGTGGTGTGGTGGAGGCGGCGTACCGTCGCGATCTCGGCGGGCGCGCCCAGGGCGGCGGCGAGCAGGCGGCCGGTCTCCCGGACGGTCAGCGCCGCCAGGTCGATCCGGGTCAGCGCGCCGTCGCGCCACAGGGCCGCGATCGGCTCCGGCAGCGGGGCCCCCGCCCTGGCGGTGAGGACCGGCGTGGTCCCGTGGTGCTCGGCCAGGTGGGCGACCAGCGCGGCCGAGCTCGGGTCGAGCAGGTGGGCGTCGTCGACGGCCAGCACCGGCGGGATCGGCCCGAGGGCGCGGGCGGCCCAGACGACGGGGTTGACCGGTGTGCAGGAGGGCTCGGGTAAGAGGTGGGCGAAGGCCCCGAACGGCACGTCCACCGCGCGGGCCCGTACGGGCAGGAAGCGCAGCGGTGCGAGCGCCTCGGTGAGCAGGCGGCTGCGGCCCGACCCGGCCGGGCCCGCCACCAGCACCCCGCCCCCGTCGCGGGCCACCGCCCTGATCTGATCGACTTCGGCCATACGCCCCATGAAAGGCCACATGCCACCGACGTTAGGAAGACGGCGGCCCGGGCGGATCCGAGTGAACCCCACGGTCCCCCAGGGCTAACCCGGGGGAGTGCCTAGGGGTCGCGCCCTCCTCAGGGAGGAGCGCACGCCGGAGACCCGCGTGACAGGATGGAAATCAGGGCGTGGGCATCTGCCCCGGACGATTGAGGGGGCCGGAATGACTTTCGAACAGATCGCGTGGCTGCCGCTGTGCGTGGCGCTGACCGCCGCCGGAGTGGTGTTCGCGTTCTTCGCGTTCCGGCGCCGGGGCGCGGCGGCGGGGCTGCGGGCCACCGCGTGGGCGCTGCTGCCGCTGGCGGCTTACCTGACCGGGGCGCTGAAGACGATCTGGAACATCGTCAGCTCGATCGTCGGTTTCGTGACCGGGCTGGTGCTCTCGCCCATGGTGTGGTCGGGGGTTGCGCTGGCCGGGCTGTCCGTGATCTTGTTCCTGGTGTCGGGGGTGCTGCGGGGCCGTACGCTCCGGGTCGGCCGCAGGGCGAAGACGGGGAAGACGGAGCCCGCGGCCGTGACGACGACCGCGCCCGGCCGGCCGGCCGACGTCACCAAGCCGATGAGCCGGCCCGCCGCTCGGCCCGCCCAGCCCGTCGAGGCCAAGAACGACGATTTCTCCGACATCGAGGACATCTTGAAGAAGCGCGGCATCAATTGAGCCGGGCTCGGGAAATCTCGCATAGCGAGACCTAAGTTACTCATCAGTGCAATGTCACAGTTCCGCGACAGAACCGAAACGGGACTCCGACATTCTCTTCAAGATCAACACGAATGAGTTTCGCGTGAATCACAGTTGGGCCACATAGCGCCTACTGGGTCTTGTTTACGCAGATCAGCACATAGATTCTGCCTCCGAGACCCGCTCACCCTGTGGGTCGCATCCACATGGGAGCGCTCCGGACGCGTCGTGCTCCCGTCGGCACAACGTCGTCTGGAACCCAGGGGGCCCAACGCATGACCGCACCACTTGACGTCTCCGGTGGCGAGCTGAAAGCCACTCCGGAGTCCGTTACCGAGGGAGCGGGCGCGAAGGCGATCCAGGGGCGGTCGCTCGGCCAGATCGCCTGGATGCGTCTGAAGCGTGACAAGGTCGCCCTCACCGGTGCCGGCGTCATCATCTTCCTGATCCTCGTCGCCATCTTCGCGCCGCTGATCGTCGGCTGGTTCGGCCATCCGCCCAACCAGTTCAACCAGGACATGATCGACACGATGACGATGACGCCCAAGGGCGGCACCGGCATCAGCTGGGACTACCTGTTCGGGGTCGAGCCCGTCAACGGCCGCGACCTGTTCAGCCGGGTCGTGTACGGCGCCCGGATCTCCCTGCTCATCGCGTTCTTCGCCACCCTCCTGTCGGTGGTCATCGGCACCACCATGGGCGTCATCGCCGGTTACTTCGGCGGCTGGGTCGACACGATCATCAGCCGGCTCATGGACGTCTTCCTCGCCTTCCCCGTCCTGGTCTTCGCCATGGCGCTGGTGGGCGTGCTCGGCCAGTTCGAGACGCAGCTCCAGGTGAAGGGCGACACGCTCCGCATCCTGCTGCTGATCTTCGTCATCGGCTTCTTCAACTGGGGTTACATCGCCCGCATCATCCGGGGCCAGACCCTGTCGCTGCGCGAACGAGAGTTCGTCGACGCGTCGCGGAGCCTGGGCGCGCGGGGCCCGTACATCCTGTTCCGGGAGATCCTGCCGAACCTCATCGCGCCGATCCTGATCTACGCGACGCTGCTGATCCCGACCAACGTGCTCTTCGAGGCCGCGCTGTCGTTCCTGGGGGTGGGCATCCAGCCGCCCACCGCGACCTGGGGCGGCATGCTCGCGGCGGCCACGAAGTACTACACCGTTCCGCACTTCATGTTCTTCCCCGGCATGGCGATCTTCATCACCGTGCTCGCCTTCAACCTCTTCGGCGACGGCCTGCGCGACGCGCTCGACCCACGGTCGGGCCGCTGATCCTTTATCCCTGTTCCCCCGGCTCCTACCAACAAGGGGTTTACGAATGAAGAAGAAAGCACTGGTCGTCTCGGCCGCCGGTGCCGTCCTCGCCCTGGCCCTGTCGGCCTGTGGCGGCGGCGGAACCGAAACGCCGGCCAACGAGACCGGAGGCAACGCCTCCGCTCCCGCGGCCGGCGCGGCGGGCTTCAACGCCGGTCTCGAGAACGTGACCAACCCTTCTGACAAGAAGGGCGGCACGCTCAAGATGGCCGTCACCGAGGACTGGGACTCGGTGGACCCCGGTGACACCTACTACGGCATGTCGTGGAACCTGCTGCGCATCTACGGACGCCCGCTGGTGACCTACAACCCCGCGCCGGGCGCCAAGGGCCGTGAGCTCGTGCCCGACCTCGCCGAGAGCCTCGGCGAGATGAGCGACGAGGGCAAGACCTGGACCTACAAGCTCCGCACCGGGCTGAAGTTCGAGGACGGCACCCCGATCACGTCCAAGGACGTGAAGTACGCCGTTCTCCGCCAGCTCGACAAGGAGACGTTCGTCAACGGGCCGACCTACTTCAACGACTGGCTCGACCTGCCCAAGGACTTCAAGTCGGTCTACAAGACCCCCGACGTCAACACCGACTCGGCGATCGAGACCCCGGACGACCAGACCGTCGTCTTCCACCTGAACAAGCCCTACGCCGGTTTCGACAACTTCGCCGCGCTCCCGGCCACCGTGCCGGTCCCGCAGGCCAAGGACACCGGCATCAAGTACCGCGAGCACGTGATCGCGTCCGGTCCGTACAAGTTCGAGACCGTCGAGGCCGGCAAGCAGTACACCCTGGTCCGCAACGACCAGTGGGACCCGGCGACCGACCCGATCCGCAAGGCGCTCCCGGACAAGTACGAGATCTCCCTGGGCGTCGAGGGCAACGACCTCGACAACCGGATCATCTCCGGCGACCTGCACGTCGACATCGCGGGCACCGGTGTGCAGCCGGCCGCCCTCGCCTCGGTCACCACCGACCCGGCGCTGAAGGAGCGGGCCGACAACCCGGTCACCGCGCGCACCTGGTACATCTCGATCATCGGTGACGTCCCGCCGCTCGACAACATCGAGTGCCGCAAGGCCGTCATCTACGCCGCCGACCGCACCGGCCTCCAGACCGCCTACGGCGGCCAGTACGCGGGCGACATCGCCACCTCGGTGATGCCCCCGGCCATCGGCGGCTGGAAGAAGATCGACCTCTACCCGACCGGCGCCGGCGACGAGGCCAAGGCCAAGGAGGCGCTCGCCGCCTGTGGCCAGCCCAACGGCTTCGAGACCACGATGACCTTCCGCTCCGACCGTCCCAAGGAGGTCGCGGCCGGCGAGTCGATGCAGCAGGCGCTCGCCAAGGTCGGCATCAAGCTCACCCTGAAGGGCTTCCCGACCTCGGAGTACTACACCGCCTACGCCGGCAAGCCCGCCTACACCAAGGCCAACGGCATCGGCCTGGCCACCAACGGCTGGGGCGCCGACTGGAACGACGGCTTCGGCTTCCTGTCGCAGATCATCGACAGCCGCACCATCCGTGAGGCCGGCAACTACAACCTCTCGGTCAAGGACCCCGCGGTCGACGCCCTCGTCGACCAGGCCTTCGCCGAGCAGGACACCGCCAAGCGCGACGCGATCTGGGGCCAGGCCGACCAGAAGGTCATGGAGGGCGCCTACGTCCTCCCGGCCGTCTACGCCAAGGGTCTGCTGCTGCGGGGCAAGGGCGTGACGAACCAGTTCATCACCGGCGCCTTCGACATGTACGACTACCTGGCGCTCGGCGTCCAGTAATCCGGCCTTAGTTCGGCAGGCAGGGGGCCGGTCCGGCCGGACCGGCCCCCTTTGCCGAGGGGGGACAGTGGTCACCTATATCATCCGGCGCCTGATCGGCGCCCTGGCCATGCTGTTCATTGTCAGCGCGGTCACTTTCTCGATCTTCTTCGTGGTGCCCCGCCTGGCGGGCGTCACGGCCGACGACATCGCCAACCGCTACGTCGGCCGCGCGGCCACCGCCGAGACCGTGGTCGCCGTCGCGGAGAAGCTCGGGCTGCACGACCCCGTCGTGGTCCAGTACGGCCGATGGGTGAAGGGCATCTTCGTCGGCGCCGAGTACGACTACGGCACGGGCGTCGAGTTCTGTCCCGCCCCCTGCTTCGGCTACTCGTTCGTCACCAAGCAACCGGTCTGGCCGGACCTGATGGACCGGCTGCCCGTGACTCTGTCCCTGGCCGCGGGCGCCTCGGTCATCTGGCTGGTGGTCGGCGTCTCGGTCGGCGTGCTGTCGGCGCTGCGCAGAGGCTCGGTCTTCGACCGGGGAGCGATGATCATCGCCTTGGCGGGCGTCTCGCTGCCGCCGTTCTTCACCGGTCTGGTGGCGCTGTCGATCCTCTCGTACGGTCTGGGCATCACCGCCCCGGGCGGCGCCTACGTGCCGTTCTCGGAGGATCCCGTCCAGTGGGCCTACAGCCTCATCCTGCCGTGGCTCACCCTGGCGTTCCTCAACGCGGCGGCCTACGCCCGGCTCACCCGTGCCGGCATGCTCGACACGATGGGTGAGGACTACATACGCACCGCCAGAGCCAAGGGCCTGAAGGAACGGGTGGTCATCGGCAAGCACGGCCTGCGGGCCGCGCTGACCCCGATCGTCACCATCTTCGGCCTCGACGTCGGCATCCTGGTCGGCGGCGCCATCCTGACGGAGAACGCCTTCTCCCTCCAGGGCCTCGGCAAGTACGCCACCACCGCCATCGCGGCCCAGGACCTGCCCAAGATCATGGGCTTCACCATGCTGGCCGCGTTCTTCATCGTCGTGGCCAACCTCATCGTCGACCTGCTCTACGCGGTCGTGGACCCGAGGGTGCGGCTGTCATGACCTTCCTCCAGCTCAAGGATCTGAAGATCCACTTCCCGACCGACGACGGCCTGGTCAAGTCGGTCGACGGCCTGTCGTTCAACCTCGAACGCGGCAAGACGCTCGGCATCGTGGGCGAGTCGGGGTCGGGCAAGAGCGTCACCTCGCTCGGCATCCTCGGCCTGCACAAGGGCGGCCGGGCGAAGATCTCCGGCGAGGTCTGGCTCGACGGGGAGGAGCTCGTCTCCGCCTCCCAGGAGCACGTCCGCACGCTGCGCGGCAAGAAGATGTCGATGATCTTCCAGGACCCGCTGTCGGCGATGCACCCCTACTACACGGTGGGGGACCAGATCATCGAGGCGTACCGGATCCACAACGACGTCCCGAAGAAGGTCGCCAAGAAGCACGCGATCGACATGCTCGGCCGGGTCGGCATCCCGCAGCCCGACCGCCGCGTCGACAGCTACCCGCACGAGTTCTCCGGCGGCATGCGCCAGCGCGCGATGATCGCGATGGCCCTGTCGTGCGACCCCGAGCTGCTGATCGCCGACGAGCCGACCACCGCGCTCGACGTGACCGTCCAGGCGCAGATCCTCGACCTGATGCGCGACCTGCAGCGCGACTTCAACGCCGCGCTGATCATCATCACCCACGACCTGGGCGTGGTCGCCGAACTGTCCGACGACATCCTGGTCATGTACGGCGGCAAGTGCATCGAGTACGGCTCCGCCGACGACATTTTCGAGCGGCCCGAGCACCCCTACACCTGGGGTCTACTGGGGTCCATGCCCCGCCTCGACCGCGAGGTGACCGAGCGGCTGCTGCCGATCAAGGGCAGCCCGCCCTCGCTCATCAACGTGCCGTCCGGCTGCGCCTTCCACCCGCGCTGCGCCTTCGAGCCGCGCACCGGCGGCAAGGGCAGCACGCTGGTGCCCGACCTGGGCGAGACCGAGGGCGGCCACCTGGTGCGCTGCCACCTCCCCCGGGAGGAGCGGCGGGCCATCTGGGCCACCGAGATCAAGCCGAAGCTGGAGTCCTGATGACCGAATCGATCCTCTCCGTCCAGGGGCTGGAGAAGCACTTCCCGGTCACCAAGGGCCTGTTCAAGACCCAGGTCGGCGCGGTCAAGGCGGTCGACGGCATCAGCTTCGACGTCCGCAAGGGCGAGACGCTGGGCCTGGTGGGCGAGTCGGGCTGCGGCAAGACGACCACGGGCCGCCTGATCACCCGGCTGATCGAGCCGACCGGCGGGAAGATCACCTTCGAGGGTCACGACATCACGCACATGAAGCAGGGCAGGCTCCGCCCGCTCCGGCGTGACATGCAGATGATCTTCCAGGACCCGTACAGCTCCCTCAACCCCCGCCACACCGTCGGGGCCATCGTCGGGGCGCCGTTCCGGATCCAGGGCATCCAGACCGAGCAGGGGACGAAGAAGGCCGTCCAGGAGATCCTCGAACTGGTCGGGCTGAACCCGGAACACTACAACCGCTACCCCCACGAGTTCTCCGGCGGCCAGCGGCAGCGCATCGGCATCGCCCGCACGCTCGCCCTGAAGCCCAAGCTGATCATCGCCGACGAGCCGGTCTCGGCCCTCGACGTGTCGATCCAGGCCCAGGTCGTCAACCTGCTGGAAGACCTGCAGAACGAGCTCGACCTGACCTACGTGGTGATCGCCCACGACCTGTCGGTCGTGCGGCACATCTCCGACCGGGTCGCGGTCATGTACCTCGGCAAGATCGTCGAGGTCGCCGACCGCAAGGACCTGTACGCCTCGCCGATGCACCCGTACACCAACGCGCTGCTGTCGGCCGTGCCGATCCCCGACACGCGCCAGCGCGAGAACCGCGAGCGCATCCGCCTGACCGGCGACGTCCCCTCGCCGCTCAACCCGCCGCCCGCCTGCCGCTTCCACACGCGCTGCTGGAAGGCCCAGGAGGTCTGCAAGACCCAGGAACCGCCCCTGGCGGAACTGGCGCCGGGCCACGCGGTCGCCTGCCACTTCCCGGAGAACGCCCCGGCGAAGACCGAGGCCCCGGCGACGGTGGCCTAGGAGCCGGCCGCCCGCCTCCCGAGCGGGCGGCCCGCCAGGTCCTCGACGACCTCCTGGTAGGCGGTCCGGAGGTTGATCAGGAACACCCGCCCGTCGGGCAGCTCCACGCGCACGCGAGCGCTGGCCCCGAGCTTCAGCACACCCCTGCCCGGCCAGTCGACGGTGACGACCGCGCCCTCACGGGGGAACGAGCACTCCACGGAGCCGGGAAGGGGATGGAACGCCACCCGGTCCCGGTGAACCGTCAGGAAACCGATCTGCCAGCCCTCGTGCGGTGCCGCGTCACCCACCGGCGGGAAGCCGTGCGCCGCGCCGTGGACCGTCACCGCTCCGTCGGGGTGGCGCAGCGGGACGGGCAGACCCGGCAGGAGGCCGAGCCGGACCAGGACGTGCTGGACGGCGGCCAGAGGCAGCGCCCACGCCAGGATCAGCGTGTACCGCAGCCGTCGGCGCCAGGGCATCCTCGGCATCGCCACCCCCTCGCGAAGGGGACGAGCGGCGACCGCCGTCGAGTTCCCTAAGGGGGCATATGTCACTTAATGCAGGTCAAGGTCTCGCTTCCGGACAAAAAGTCTGGAAACATCCGATCGTCTAGCGTGCGTAAGCGATCGGAAGCGGTTGATGAGTCGAATCGGGTTAAGGGCGGCGCTCGAACTGGTGCGCGCCCCGGCCACCCTGTCTGTCCCCGGTGACACCATGGCGGGCGCCGCGCTCGCCGGGCGCGGCGGGACCCCCGCCCTGGCGGCGGCCTCAGTGCTGCTCTATTGGGCCGGGATGGCGCTGAACGACTGGGCCGACCGGGACATCGACGCGATCGAGCGGCCCGAGCGGCCCATCCCGTCGGGCCGGATCTCGGCCAACCAGGCGCTCGGCATCGCCGCCGGGCTGACCGGCGCCGGGATCGCCGTGGCCGCCGCGGCGGGCGGGAAGAAGGGCTTCGTCATCGCCGGCCTGCTGGGGGCGGCGGTGTGGGCGTACGACATGGGACTGAAGCACACCCCGGCCGGTCCGGCCTCGATGGCGGCCTGCCGCACGCTCGACGTGATGCTCGGCGCCGGGCGGGTGACGCCGATGGCCTTCGCCGTCGGCGCGCACACCTACGGCATCAGCATCCTGGGCCGCGCGGAGGTGGCCGGCGCCGACGAGGCGACGGTCCGGGGCGCTCTGGCCTGCACGGCCGCCGCCACCGGCCTGGCGGCCGTCTCGGTCGCCCGGGGTGCGGGCTCGGCCGCCGACAAGGCCACCGCGGCCGCCCTCGTCGCCGGATACGCCGCCAGCGGCGGCCGGGCGACGCTGGCGCTGCGCGGCAAGCCCGACCCCGAGCAGGTGCGCCAGGCGGTGCGCGCCTCGATCATGGGCTTCGTGCCCCTCCAGGCGGCGGCCGTGGCCGGGGGAGGCAAGACCCGCAGCGCGCTGGGCCTGGTGGCCGCGCTCCCGGTGGGCCGCTGGCTCTCGTCCAAGATGTCGACCGCATGAACTTCGGTTACTGCTCCAACGGGTTCCGCGACCACTCCCTGGACGACGCGCTCACCGTGCTCGCCGACCTGGGCTACACCGGGGTCGCGCTCACCCTCGACCACGGCCACCTGGGCCCCGACCCGGCCTTCGACGAGGTCAGCCGGGTCGCCACCCGGCTCGGGCGGCTGGGCCTGTCGGTGGTCGTCGAGACGGGCGGGCGCTACACCCTCGACCCGTTCCGCAAGCACTTCCCCACGTTGCTGCACGACGACGCGGGGGCGCGGGTCTCGTACACGAAGAGGGCGATCGAGGTCGCGGCCGACCTCGGCGCCCCGGTCGTCCACCTCTGGAGCGGCATCCGCCCTGCGGAGGTGTCCGACGCCCTCGCGTGGGACCGGCTGACGGCCCACTGCGAGACCCTCCTGGCCCATGCCGAGGAGCACGACGTCGTGCTCGGGTTCGAGCCCGAGCCCGGCATGCTCGTCGACGACCTGGCCTCCTACGAGCGGCTGCGCAAGCGGCTGGGGGAGCCCGGCCGGTTCGGGCTGACCCTCGACATCGGGCACTGCCGGTGCCTGGAACCCTGGCCGGTCGCCGAGTGCGTCCGGCGGGCGTCGCCCTACCTGGTCCACGTGCAGATCGACGACATGCGGCGAGGTGTCCACGAGCACCTGGAGTTCGGCGACGGAGAGATCGAGTTCGCGCCCGTCCTGGCGGAGTTGCGCGAGTTCGGCGGGATGATCGCGGTCGAGCTGGCCCGGCACAGCCACGCCGCACCGGCGGTCGCCCAGAGGTCCATCGATTTCCTCAGAGGATTGCGATAAAACGATGCTGGTTATCAACGTGGTCGGGCTCACGCCCCGGCTGCTCGCCCATATGCCCAACGTGTCGAAACTGGGCAACGCCGCCGCTCTCACGCCGGTGCTGCCCGCGGTGACCTGCTCGGTGCAGGCCTCCATCGTGACCGGCGCGATGCCCCGCGACCACGGCATCGTCGGCAACGGCTGGTACTTCCGCGACCTCGGCGAGGTCTTCCTGTGGCGCCAGCACAACGCCCTCATCCAGGGCGAGCAGATCTGGGACGTCACCCGAGACCTGAAGACCGCCAACATCTGCTGGTGGTACGCCATGGGCACCGACTCCGACTTCGTGGTGACCCCCCGCCCGATCTACCACGCCGACGGCGCCAAGTCGCCCGACGCCTACGTCCGCCCCCCGGAGTGGCACGACCGGCTCACCGGTTCGCTCGGCGAGTTCCCCCTGTTCACCTACTGGGGCCCGAACGCCGGCATCACCTCGTCGAACTGGATCGTGGGCGCCACCCGCAAGATCATCAACGAGGAGCGGCCCGACCTCACGATGGTCTACATCCCGCACCTCGACTACGACCTCCAGCGCTTCGGCCCCGACTCCCCGCAGGCGATCGCCGCCGCCAAGGCCGTCGACACGGCCCTGGTCCCGCTGCTCGACGAGAACCCGGTGATCCTCTCCGAGTACGGCATCACCAACGCCTCCAAGGCCGTCGACATCAACCGCGCCCTGCGCCGCGAGGGCCTCCTGGAGGTCTACACCCAGGTCGGCATGGAGTATCTCGACCCGTGGACCAGCCGTGCCTTCGCGGTGTCGGACCACCAGATCTCCCACGTCTACGTCCGCGACTCCGCCGACATCCCGCGCGTCCGCGACCTGATCGCGGGCCTCGACGGCGTCGACGAGGTCCTCGACCAGGCCGGCAAGGAGAAGTACGGCCTCGACCACGAACGCGCCGGGGAACTGGTCGCCGTGGCCGAGCCCGACGCCTGGTTCACCTACTACTACTGGCTCGACGACGACCGCGCCCCCGACTTCGCGAAGCTGGTCGAGATCCACCGCAAGCCCGGCTACGACCCCGCCGAGCTCTTCATGACCAGCAAGGCGATCGCCGCCAAGGCGCTGCTGCGCAAGAAGATGGGCTTCCGGTACGAGATGTCGGTCGTCCCCCTCGACCCCAAGCAGGTCAGCGGCAGCCACGGCCGCCTCCCCGACTCGCCCGAGGACGGCCCGGTCCTCATCGGCCCGTGGGACGGCGAGAGCTACCACGCCACCGACGTGAAGGACCTGCTGCTCAAGGAGCTGCGCCGGAGCTGACGCCGCTGAGCGGTCGTGCTAGGGGTGCGCGCCGGGAGTGATCAGCCCGGTCTCGTAGGCCAGCACGACCGCCTGCACCCGGTCGCGCAGCCCCAGCTTGGTCAGCACGTTGCCCACGTGGGTCTTCACCGTCGTCTCGCTGACCACCAGCTCGCGGGCGATCTCGGCGTTCGACAGGCCCTTGGCGATGAGCTTGAGGACCTCCAGCTCGCGCTCGGTCAGCCGGGCCAGCCGTGTCGGCGACGACTGCTGCTGGGCCGAGGGCAGCCGGCTGGCGAACTTGTCGAGCAGCCGCCGCGTCACGCTCGGCGCCACGATCGCGTCGCCGGCCGCCACGACCCGGATCGCCTGGAGCAGCTCGGCCGGCGGCACGTCCTTCAGCAGGAACCCGCTCGCCCCCGCCCGCAGCGCCTCCACGATGTACTCGTCGAGGTCGAAGGTGGTCAGCACCAGCACCCGGGGCACGTGGGCCGAGGCCGGGGCGTCGCGCACGATCCGCCGGGTCGCCTCGATGCCGTCCATCCCGGGCATCCGGATGTCCATGAGCACCACGTCGGGCAGCAGCGCCCGCGACTGGTCCATGGCGGTCGACCCGTCACCGGCCTCGCCCACCACGGTCACGTCGGTCTCGGCCTCCAGGATGAACCTGAACCCCGTGCGCAGCAGCGGCTGGTCGTCGACCAACAACACCCTGATAGGCATTTACCTGTCCTTGAGGGGGAAACGGGCCCGGACCTCGAATCCGCCCCCCGGACGCGGGCCGATCCGCAGAACTCCACCATAGAGGGCAACTCGCTCCTTGATGCCCACGAGACCGTGCCCCTTGCCGCCGTTCTCCCGTTTCAGGACCAGGCCCCGGCCGTCGTCCTCGACGTGCACCATCAGCTCGCTCGGCTCGTGGCGGACCGTCACCCACGCCCGCGCGGCCGGCCCGGCGTGCCGCAGGCTGTTGGTCAGCGCCTCCTGCACCAGCCGGTAGGCGGCCAGGTCGACGCCGGGAGGGAGCTGCCGCACCTCGCCCTCCAGCCAGAGCTGCGTGGTCAGCCCCGCTTCGCGCATCTGGTCGACGAGGCCGGGCAGGTCGTGCATCCCCGGCTGCGGCCCCCGCTCGGCGGGCCCGTCGGTCCGCAGCACGCCGACGATGCTGCGCATCTCGGCCATCGCCGTGCGCCCCATCTCCTCGATGGAGACCAGCGCGTCGCGCGCCACCTGGGGGTCCTTCTCCAGCATCGTACGAGCGGCGGCGGCCTGCACCGTCATCACCGAGACGTGGTGGGCGACCACGTCGTGGAGCTCCCTGGCGATCCGCGACCGCTCCTCGGCCCTGGCCGCCCGGGTGTCGGCCTCGCGGGCCCGTTCGAGCCGGTCGGCCCGGTCGACGAGCTCCCCGAGATAAGCCCGCCGCAGCCGGATGGTCCGCCCGATCACCCACACCAGCGCCGTGACGACCACGATGATCGCGTGGTCGGTCCAGACGAGCTGCTGGTTCCCCGGCAGCGCCCCCGCCAGGTAACCGGCCATGACCAGCACCGCCGCCAGCACGCTGAGCGCCAGCCCCCGCTGGGTGGCGACCGTGTAGAGCAGGACCATCGCCGCCAGGTCGCCCAGCCCCGCGCTGTAGTCGAGCACGTTCAGCACCACGACGGGCACCGTCGTCGCCGCCAGGATCAGGAACGGCCACCGCCGCCGGAACACCAGCGGCAACGTGCAGCAGACGATCAGGACCAGACTGAACGCGTCGGCGGGCCGCTGGGGGAGAGCCGTCAGCCCTTCCCACTCGACGGCCGTGTGAGGCCCCACGGACAGGGCGAAGAGCAGCGAGAACGCGGTCATCACGACCGCGAGCACTGAGTCGCTGATCAGCTGCCGCCGGGGGGAGGTGCGCACGCAATCAATTTAGGCGGCCTCCGGCCTGCGGGCCTCATCCCTAGGAACGAGCCGCCCGCGGCCCCGGCGGGTACGGTAATAAGATCGTTTTCGAGTGGGGGGCAGGTTCGGTCATGGCATGTCGTATCGGTGAGCTCGTCCTCAGTTGCCGCGACCCCGAGGCGCTGGCGAGGTTCTGGTGCGAGGTCCTCGACTTCGTCGTGCTCGACCGCGAGGACGACGGCTCGCTGGAGATCGGGTCGCGCGAGGGCTTCGGCGGGCCGCAGCCGACCATCATCCTCAGCAGGCGCGACCGGCCCGAGGAGGGCAAGTCCCGGCTGCACATCGACCTCAACCCCACCGACCGCGACCAGGACGCCGAGCTCGAACGCCTGCTGAAGCTCGGTGCGCGCCCCGCCGACATCGGCCAGACGGGGCAGGAGCAGTGGCACGTGCTCCAGGACCCGGAGGGCAACGAGTTCTGCCTGCTCAGGCGCCGTCTCGACCCGCTCTGACGCCGGGGGTGCCGTTTCAGAGCTCGTCGGTCGCGGCCCTGGCCGGCAGGCGGCGCGTCGGCCGGGGGCGCTGCTCCGGGACGGGCGGGGGAGTGCCCCCGAACTCCGGGCACAGCGCCTGGTGGTCGCACCAGCCGCACAGCCGTGAGGGCCGGTGGTGCCACTCGCGCGTGGTCAGCGACCGCTCGATCGCCTGCCACAGCGCCTCGACCTTGCGTTCGGTCGCGCGCAGGTCGGCCTCGTCGGGCTGGTAGCGGAGCACCTCGCCGCCGCCGCCCAGGTACATGAGCTGGAGCAGCCGGGGGATCTCGCCACGCTGCCGCCACAGCACCAGCGCGTAGAACTTCATCTGGAACAGCGCCTTGGCCTCGAAATGCGGCCCCGGCGCGGCGCCCGTCTTGTAGTCGACCACCCGGATCTCCCCGGTCGGCGCGACGTCGAGACGGTCGACGTAACCCCGCAGCATCAGCCCGCTGTCGAGCACCGCCTCGACATAGAGCTCCCGCTCGGCCGGTTCGAGCACCGTCGGGTCTTCGAGCGTGAAGTAGCGGTCGACCATGCCCCGCGCCTGCTCCAGCCACTCGTCGCGTTCGGCGTCGGTCGCGAACAGGCCCTGGTAGGCGGGCTCCTCCTCCAGCAGCCGCAGCCACTGCGGCTCCAGCAGCTCACGCGCCGCCGCGGCGGTGCGCGCCCCGGACGGCAGGTCGTAGAGGCGTTCGAGCACGGCGTGGACGAGCGTGCCCCGGACGGCCGCCGCCGAGGGCTTCTCGGGAAGCTGGTCGATCACCCTGAACCGGTAGAGCAACGGGCAGGTCATGAAGTCACCGGCACGGGAGGGGGACAGAGCGCCGATGACGGCGCGCTCCTCGGTCAGGGTCATGCCCAGACCATAGGCCATTCCCCCGACAGTTCCGGGGCCGAGCGTCCTTTCCGGAGCCGCGTAGGATCCATGCCAAGGAAGGGAAACCAGACCACTATGAGCACACCGTCCCCGGGCCTGCGGATGGGCCGCCCGTTCGGGATCCCGGTCTACGTGTCGCCGACATGGCTGATCGTCGCCGCGTTCATCACGATCACCTACGAACCGATCGCCGCTGGACGGCTCCCGGAACTCTCGCCGTGGGTCCATTACTCAGTAGCCCTGTTCTTCGCGGTGCTGCTCTACCTCTCGGTGCTCCTCCACGAGCTGGCCCACTGCGTGGTCGCCAAGGCCTACGGCCTGCCCGTCAAGCGCATCACCCTCTATCTGCTGGGCGGCGTCTCGGAGATCGAGAAGGAGCCCGACACCCCCGGCAAGGAGTTCCTCGTCTCCTTCGCCGGCCCGGTCGTGTCGCTCGGGCTGGCCGGCGTCTTCTTCGGCCTCGCGCAGGTCGTCGACCCCAACACGATCCCCGGCGTGCTGCTGGACATCCTCTGGCTGTCCAACCTGATCGTGGGCGCGTTCAACCTGCTGCCCGGGCTGCCGCTCGACGGCGGGCGCATGCTCAGGGCCGGTGTGTGGAAGGTCACCCGCAGCCCCAACACCGGCACCGTCGCCGCCGCCTGGATCGGGCGAGGCGTCGCCGTGGTCCTGGTGCTGTCGCAGATCGTGCTGCCGCTCATGGCCGGGCAGGAGCCCGACTTCACCTCCATCCTCTGGGCGATGATCCTGGCCTCCTTCATCTGGATCGGCGCCTCGCAGTCGCTGCGCGTCGCCAAGGTCCGCTCCAAGCTGCCTCAGGTCAGGGCGCGGGCACTCGCCCGCCGGGCCCTTCCGGTGACCTCAGACGTGCCGCTGGCCGAGGCGCTGCGCCGGGCCCGCGAGAGCGGGGCCGGGGCGCTGATCATCGTCGACCACGAGGGCCGCCCGACGGCGATCGTCAACGAGGCCGCCGTCCACGCCACCCCCGAGCCGCGCCGCCCCTGGATCGACGTCGGGTCGCTGGCCCGCACCCTCGAACCGGCCCTGGTCCTGGGCGCCGACCTCGAGGGGGAGTCCCTGATCGACGCGATGCGCGACAACCCGGCCGGTGAATATCTGCTCGTCGAACGGGGCGGCGAAATCTACGGCGTACTCGCCACAGCCGACGTCAACCGGGTCTTCACCGGCGTCTGACCAAGATCGGTATGAATGGCCCCCACTCGTCATCTGGCTCGCGCACCACTAATGTTCTGGTCAAACGATCAGAAGTTAGGTATGGCCGGAGGAGAGTTCTGTGACGGAGCAGGGCGCGGGGGTGGTCCGTCCGCTTCCGGGTGACGGTGTGGTCGCTCACCTGAACGGGCTGGCGCTGGTATGCGGGCCGGGCTCGGCGCAGGTTGAGGAGTTGCTCGACGCGGTGCGGGAGACCGCGGAGAACGGCGGCGACGGACGGACCCTGGTCCGTAAGGTCGCCCAGGTTCTGGCGCGCTCCATGAGCGACGACCCGCCGACGATCGCGGTCGCCGGTCCGGCCGGCGGCGGGGTGGCGGTGCTGGTCTCGGGCGCGGCCTCGGCCCACCTGTTCGGCGCCCCCGACGGCGACTTCGTGGTGTCCGGCTCAGACGCCCTGACCTGGGCCGACCGGCTCGTAGGCGGCCCGGTGGGCCGGGTCGAACTGCGGCTGCCCGGCTCCGGCGCGTCCAGCCCCTACTCCCGCCTCGACGGCGGCGTGGTCGCGGGCGGCGGCGCCGAGATCGACTACACGGCGACCGGTCACACGGTCCACCGGCCCCATCCGATCCCGCAGCCCTCCCCGCCGCCCCAGCCGGGTCACCCCTACGCCTCGCAGCCCTCGGGCCCGCAGCAGCCGATGATCCCCCACCAGCCGCCGCCCCCGCCGGGCCCGTCGCCGTACGGCCAGCCGTCCTACGACCCGCCGCCCTACGACCACCCGCCGATGGGCACCCCCATGCAGCCCCCGCCCCCGCCGGGCCCGGGGCCGTTCGGCCCGCCCCCCGGCCCGCCGATCGGGGCCCCGCCGCCCTACGACCCGCAGCCCCCGGCCCCCGAGCCGCTGCCGCCCCAGCGCGAGGAGCGCCGCCACGACAGCGGCCACTTCGAGCCCCAGCCGCAGCCCGACCTCCCGCCCGAGGACCCGAGCGACTCCACCCAGATGGACGCCGCCCCCGAGCGCCTCGGCCCCATGGTCCACGGCGTCGACTGCAAGAACGACCACTTCAACGACCCGCGCGCGCCCTACTGCGCGGTCTGCGGCGTGCCGCTGTCGACCCGCGACCTGGTCCCCTACAAGGGCCCCCGCCCCGCGCTCGGCGTCCTGCTGCTCGACGACGGCATGGCCCTGACCCTCGACAGCGACTACATCCTGGGCCGCGACCCCGAGCGCGCCCCGGAGGTCCAGTCGGGCGACGCCCGCCCGGCCAGGGTGACCAGCCCCGACGGCTCGGTCTCCCGCCGCCACCTGCGGGTGACCCTGGAGAACTGGGACGTCAACCTGATCGACCTGGGCTCGGTCAACGGCACCCAGATCCAGCCGCCGGGCGACCCCAACTTCTACGACATCCCCCCGAACGAGTCGGTCACGATCATGCCCGGCACGACCGTCCGGGTGGGCGTCTCCCGCACGATGCGCTTCGAACCCCACCGCAACGCCTGACCGCCCGGGAACCCGGCTCGTCGTCCCCACCGAGAGCCGGGTCCCGTCTTCCCCGTCACGTCGCCGAAGGCCGCTTAGGACAGCCGGAGGCGGTCCAGTTCCGCCAGCATGATCTGCTCGATCCGCGCCGCCCGGTCGGGGTGGAGCAGGCGGTGGAGGCTCAGCCCGTCCACCAGGGCCAGGAGCCGTTCCGCCGTGTCGTCGAGGCCCTCGCCCGTGATCTCCCCGGCGTCGGCCGCGTTCTGGAGCAGGCTGCGGACCAGCAGGTGGAGGTCGTCCGCCTCCTCCCGCTGCACCCGCAGCAGCTCCGGTGAGGTCAGGCTGCGGGCCCAGAAGCCGATCTCCAGGCCCGTCTCCCTCTCCCGCTCCTCGTCCAGCGGCAGGTTGTCCAGCAGGACCTCGCGCAGCGCCGCCAGCCCCGTCAATCCGGTCAGCTTCTCCGCCAGGCGTTCGGTGATCCGCCGGTGGCTCGACCGGAGCGCCGACAGCAGGATCTCGTCCTTGTCGGCGAAGTAGTGGGTCAGGACGCCGTTGGAGTAGCCGGCCTCCTTGGCGATGGCCCGGGTGGTGGCGGCCTCGATGCCCGCGCGCAGGATGACGCGGCGGGCGGCGGCCACGACCTCTTCCCTGCGTTCGTCATGGTTCACGATCTTCGGCATGTTGACATTTTAGTCGGACGCCCGTCTATCATCCAGGCCATGTCGGTTGTCACACTCGGCGTCCACATCGTGGACGTGCTCGCCCGGCCCGTCGAGTCGATCCCGGCCGGCCAGGACACCCATCTGGTCGAGCAGGTGCGCATCACCGCCGCCGGGGCCGCCGCCGGGACCGCCGTCGTCCTGGCCAAACTGGGGATCCCGGTCACCTCGCTGGGCGCCGTCGGCGACGACGAGCTCGGCGACTTCCTGCTCATGGTCATGAGGCGTCACGGCGTCGACGTCTCGAAGATCACCCGTAAGCCGGGGGAGCAGACCGCGGCCTCCATCCTGCCCATCCGCCCCGACGGCGGGCGGCCCTCGTTCCACGTCCCCGGCGCGAACCTGGGGCTCTCCCTGGCCGATGTCGACGTCGAGGCCGTCAGGGGCGCCAAGGTCGTCCACCTGGGCGGCATGGACGCCACCTGGGGCCTCCACGACCCCGCCTTCCACACGCTGCTGGACGAGATCCGCGCCGCCGGCGCCCAGGTCACCCTCGACCTGCTGTCGAACATGGCCGATCTGATGCCCGCCGCGAAGACCTTCCTGCCCCATGTCGACCACTTCCTGCCCAACGAGGAGCAGGCCCTCCTGATGACCGGGGCGGCAACCGTCGAGGATGCCGCCAAGCAGCTCCTCGCCGAGGGGCCGAAGACCGTGGTCATCACCCTCGGCGCCGAGGGCAGCCTCGTCGCCACGGCGGAGGGGCTGACGAAGGTGCCCGCCGAGGACGTGCGGGCGATCGACACGACCGGATGCGGTGACGCCTACTGCGCCGGGTTCGCCGCCGGGCTGCTCACCGGCCGGTCGGTGCTCGAATCGGCCCGCCTCGGCACCGCCGTCGCCGCCCGCGTGGCCGGGGGCCTCGGCTCCGACGCGAACCTGGACGGCGCCGCCGCCCTGCTGTCCTGAGAGGAACTCCCCCCATGTCCCTGGACGCCGATCTGCGCGCCCGCGCCGCCAAGGTCATCCCCGGCGGCATGTACGGCCACCTCAACGCCGTCCTCCACGGCGACACCTACCCCCAGTTCTTCACCCGCGCCGAGGGCGCCCGCCAGTGGGACGCCGACGGCAGGGAGTACCTCGACCTGATGTGCTCCTGGGGCCCGATGATCGTCGGCCACCGCAACCCCCGCGTGGAGGAGGCCGCCGCCCGGCTCCAGGCCCAGGGCGACTGCCTCAACGGCCCGGGGCCGATCATGGTCGAGCTCGCCGAGCTGCTCGTCGACCTCATCCCGGCCGCCGAGTGGGCCATGTTCTCCAAGAACGGCACCGACGCCACCACCCAGGCCCTCATGGTCGCCCGTGCCGCCACGGGCCGCACCAAGGTCCTCATCGCCCACGGGGCCTACCACGGCGCCGACCCGTGGTGCACTCCGGGCCTTTCGGGCGTCACGCCCAACCAGCGGGCCGACACGGTCGAGTTCGCCTACAACGACCTCCAGGACGCCGAGAGGGCCGCCGCCGAGGCCGGGGACGACGTCGCGGCCATCCTGGTGACCCCCTTCAAGCACGACTCCTTCGAGGACCAGGAGCTCGCCGAGGCCGGTTTCGCGCGCGGGATCCGGGCGCTGGCCGACCGTCTCGGCGCGGCCCTGGTGATCGACGAGGTCCGGGCCGGCTTCCGGCTCGACCTGCGGGGGACCTGGGAGCCCTTCGGTGTGCGGCCCGACCTGTCGGCCTGGTCCAAAGCCATGGGCAACGGCCACCCGATCGCGGCCGTGACCGGCGCCGACGCGCTCAGGAACGCGGCCCAGACCCTTTACTCGACCGGTTCCTTCTGGTTCTCCTCGGCCGCGATGGCCGCGGCGAAGGCCACGATCGAGATCCTCCGCGAGACCGACGGGCCGGCGGTGATCGAACGCGCCGGGGCGAGGCTGCGTACCGGACTGTATGAGCAGGCCAAGAGCCACGGCATCACGATCAACCAGACGGGCCCGGTGCAGATCCCGTGGCTCTCGTTCGAGGGCGACGCCACGCTGGAGCGGGGCGTCTTCTGGGCGGCCGCCTGCCTGGCCGAGGGGGTCTACGTCCACCCCTGGCACAACTGGTTCCTGTCGACCGCCCACACCGACGCCGAGATCGACCGCGCCCTGGAGGGCACCGACGCCGCGTTCGCCGCGACCGTCCGGCGGTTCAGCGGAGTCTGAGCCACTCGACGTTGTCGGTCCACGTGCCGCCGGGGCCGGGCAGGTACTCCTTCTGGGTCTGGCCCCGGGTGAACCCGGCCCGCTCCAAAACCGCCTGGGAAGCCAGGTTGTCGGGGTTGGTGCCGGAGATCAGCCGCCGCATGGACGTCTTCGTGAACGCCCACTCGGCCAGCAGCTGGACCGCCCGCGTGACCAGGCCCCGGCCCCGGAAGTCGCTGTGCAGGCTGTAGCCGACCATCGCCTCCCGCATCGGCGGCGTGAGGTGCGAGAGCTGGATGTCCCCGGCGTACGCGCCGGTCGCGGCGTCGCGGATGGCCATCTCGGCCTGGATGCCCACCAGCCACCGGTAGGCGGCGCCCCGGCACCGGTAGAGGGTCTCCTCGAACGGCGGCGCCTCCGGCGGGACCCGGTACTTCACCACGTCGGGCAGCGAGGCCACCAGCTGGTACGCCGGTGCGTCGTCGCCCGTCAGCATGGTCAGCGTCACGACCCCGTCGGTGAGCCCGCCCGGCGGCAGGAACGGCAGGAAGGGCCTGATCGGCTCCCCGGAGTCGCCGGGCAGCCGGCCGAACAGCGCCATGTCGGCCCGGCCGCCGCCGGGGATCGGCCCCGCGCCGCGCGAAAGGCCCTCGTGCCGGAACCCGGCGCCCAGCGCGACCTTCTGCGAGCCCACGTTCTCCATCTCGGCGACCAGGTGCACGCGCGGCGCCCCGTGGTCGAAGGCCCACCCGGTCACGGCCCGCAGCGCCGCCGTGGCCACGCCCTTGCCGCGGACCCAGGGCGCGACCCAGTAGCCCACCTCGACGTTGCCGAACCGGTCGGCCGGCTTGAGCCCGATGACGCCCTGCGCCTCGCCGGAGTCCGGGTCGGCCATGACGAACTCGGCCCCGCCCGCCCGCCACCCCTCCTCGGCGATCCCGGTGATGTAGCCGACCGCGTGCTCCCGGGTATAGGGGCGCGGCAGGACGGGGATGAAGCGCTGCGTCTCGGGATCGGCACAGGCACGGGCGATGGCGTCGGCGTCGGACTCGGCGGGCGGTCGCAGGGTCACCGGTCCGGCGGGGATGGTTTCGCGGGGGAACATGGCTACTTGGTACCAGTCGTCCGAGTCGGGGGACAAACCTGTTTTTCAGGCAGATTCACGGCGCGGGTGCGCACGGCCTCCGGCCGTCCGCACCCGCTTTTGTGGATAGCCTTGCCGCCATGGGTTTTCGCAGGCACGGCCCGTTCCAGGCCGGAGATCAGGTTCAGCTCACCGATCCGAAGAACAAGCGTCACACCCTGACGCTCAAGGAGGACGGCGTCTTCCACAGCCACAAGGGGTGGATCGCGCATTCCGACCTGATCGGGCAGCCTGAGGGCTCCGTGGTGCGGTCGTCGGGCGGGATCCTCTACCTGGCGTTCCGCCACCTGCTGTCCGACTACACGCTCTCGATGCCGCGCGGCGCGGCCGTGATCTACCCGAAGGACTCGGCCCAGATCGTCGCCATGGCCGACATCTTCCCCGGGGCCAAGGTCGTGGAGGCCGGCGTCGGGTCGGGGGCGCTGTCGTGCTTCCTGCTGCGCGCCGTCGGCGCCGAGGGCACCCTGACCTCCTACGAACGCCGCGCCGACTTCGCCGAGGTCGCGACGAAGAACGTGACGAAGTTCTTCGGCGAGGAGATGAAGCAGTGGCGTCTGGTGGTCGGCGACTTCAACGAGGCCCTCGACGAGACCGACGTCGACCGGGTCATCCTCGACATGCTCGCCCCCTGGGAGTGCGTCGACGCCGCGAGCAAGGCGCTCACGCCCGGCGGCGTGATCTGCTGCTACGTGGCCACGACGACCCAGATGTCAAGAACCGTCGAGACACTTCGCGATCACGGGAGTTTCACGGAGCCCAAGGCGTGGGAGACCCTCATTCGCGACTGGCATGTCGAAGGTCTCGCCGTCCGTCCCGACCACCGCATGGTCGGGCACACCGGCTTCCTCGTCACCGCCCGCCGCATGGCGGACGGCGTCACGCCGCCGCCGAGGCGCCGCCGCCCGGCAAAGGGGGCGTATGGGGAGGGTACGGAAGACTAGTGACGATTTAGCGGCGAACGAGCAAACAAGCGTGACAGTGGGAACAAACACCGTGTTCCATGTGCTCACGCAGATAAACCCTCCGAAAAGGCATCAACTACCAAACACTCCACGTAACTAGACGAACACCAGTGGGCTACGTTTTTCAAGGCCGTCAGATTGGTAGGGACTTGAGTAGTCTTTCCTCTACTGGGAAGGAGGTGACGGGGCGTGGCAGCTCGCGATGACGCAGAGGCTCGGGCCGCGCAGCGCGAACGGGAGGTCGCCGACCTCACAACACAGGTCTCCTTCCTTCAGGAGGAGATCACCGCGTTGCGCCGCAAGCTTGCGGAATCCCCCCGCCAAGCGCGGGTGCTGGAGGAGCGTCTCCACGACGTTCAAGCTCAGGTGGTCGCCCTCACAGGCCAGAACGAACGGCTCGTGGCCACCCTCAAGGAGGCCAGGGACCAGATAGTCGCCCTCAAGGAGGAGGTCGACCGGCTGGCGCAACCGCCATCCGGTTTCGGCGTCTTCCTCGAGGCCAGAGAAGACGGCACGATCGAGGTGTTCACCGGCGGGCGCAAGCTACGGGTGAACGTCAGCCCCGCCGTCGACGCCGAGTCGCTGAAGCGTGGCCAGGAGGTCATGCTCAACGAGGCGCTGAACGTCGTGGAAGCCCTGGGCTTCGAGGACGTGGGCGAGATCGTGATGTTGAAGGAGCTGCTCGAAGACGGGCAGCGCGCGCTCGTGATATCCCACGCCGACGAGGAGCGCGTGGTCAAGCTGGCCGAGTCGCTGCTGAGTCAGCCGATAAGGTCGGGCGACTCGCTCCTGCTCGAACCGCGTTCGGGTTACGTCTACGAGCGCATCCCCAAGTCGGAGGTCGAGGAGCTCGTCCTCGAAGAGGTGCCCGACATCTCTTACGACGAGATCGGCGGCCTGCGCGGCCAGATCGAGCAGATCAGGGACGCCATCGAGCTTCCCTACCTGCACGCCGACCTGTTCCGGGAGCACAAGCTGCGTCCGCCGAAGGGCGTGCTGCTCTACGGTCCGCCCGGCTGCGGCAAGACGCTCATCGCCAAGGCGGTCGCCAACTCCCTGGCCAAGCAGGTCGCGGAGAAGACCGGCCAGTCCGGCAAGAGCTTCTTCCTCAACATCAAGGGCCCGGAACTGCTGAACAAGTACGTCGGTGAGACCGAGCGGCACATCCGCCTGGTCTTCCAGCGGGCGCGTGAGAAGGCGTCCGAGGGCACCCCGGTGATCGTGTTCTTCGACGAGATGGACTCGATCTTCCGCACCCGCGGATCCGGTGTGTCGTCCGACGTGGAGAACACCATCGTCCCTCAGCTGCTGTCGGAGATCGACGGCGTCGAGGGCCTGGAGAACGTCATCGTCATCGGCGCCTCCAACCGCGAGGACATGATCGACCCGGCGATCCTGCGGCCCGGCCGCCTGGACGTCAAGATCAAGATCGAGCGGCCGGACGCCGAGGCGGCCAAGGACATCTTCTCCAAGTACCTGATCTCGGAGCTCCCGCTCCATCCCGACGACCTCGCGGAGCACGGCAGCAGCCGTGAGTCCACGATCTCGGAGATGATCCAGCGGGTCGTCGAGCGCATGTACAACGAGATCGAGGAGAACCGCTTCCTCGAGGTGACCTACGCAAACGGCGACAAGGAAGTCCTCTACTTCAAGGACTTCAACTCGGGCGCGATGATCCAGAACATCGTCGACCGGGGCAAGAAGATGGCCATCAAGCAGTTCTTGGAGACGGGCCAGAAGGGCCTGCGCATCCAGCATCTGATGGCCGCCTGCGTCGACGAGTTCCGGGAGAACGAGGACCTCCCCAACACCACCAACCCCGACGACTGGGCCCGCATCTCCGGCAAGAAGGGCGAGCGGATCGTGTACATCCGCACCCTCGTGCAGGGCAAGCAGGGCACGGAGGCCGGCAGGTCAATAGACACGGTGGCCAACACGGGACAGTACCTGTAAGGAATTACGCGAAAACGGCACGTCTCCCACTGCGGGGGACGTGCCGTTTTCGTTTGTCACGTCTTGTGCGAGGTGATGACGTTGTAGCGTTGCCCGTTGTGCGGTATTGGTGCGGATTTAAATGTGGCGGGCTGACGTGACGCGGGGGACGTGGAACGGAGAGCAGCCCTGGCCGTCCGACCCGGGGGTCCCGCCGGGGGACGCACGCGTCCGGCCGAACGGCCCCGGAGACGCCCGTGTGTGGCCGCAAGAGGCCCAGGCCGGACCCCAGGTCCCACCCGGGCCGGCGCGACACCAGGGCCCGACGAACGGGGATCTCCACGCGTGGCCGGGTGGGTCCGCCTCGGCGGACGCGCGGGCCTGGCCGGTGGCGCAGGGCGCCGGGGTGGCCGTCCAGCCGGGGCCCGGGACGTGGAACGGAGGCGCTGAGGCGCCGGTGACGGGGCAGTTCCTCGGGGTGGGTCGCGACGCGGCCGAGCGGGAGGCGCCCGCCGGGCGGGGTGGCAGGCGCAAGCGGGGGGCGGGGGCCGCGCCGCCTCCGGTCCCGGCGGCCGGTCCCGCGGGCGGGGGAGCGCCGCCGGTGCGGCGGCCCCGGCTGGTGGAGCTGGACCTGCTGCGGTTCGTCGCCGCGTTCGCCGTGATGGCGTTCCACTTCATGGCCGCGTCGCGGTCGCTCTGGGACGCCTCGCCGGTCGAGCTGTTCGCGCCCGTCAAGCACCTCACCACGCTCGGCATCCTCGGGGTCGAGCTGTTCTTCCTCATCAGCGGGTTCGTCATCCTGATGAGCGCCTGGGGGCACAGCCTGCGCCGGTTCGCCGTGTCGCGGTTCGCGCGGCTCTATCCGGCCTACTGGTTCACCGTGATCGCGCTGTACGTGCTCTACACGTACACGAGCACCGAGGCCTTCAAGCCCAATCTGGACACCGTCGGCTACGTGATCAATCTCACGATGCTGCAGGAGGCGTTCGGGGTCATCCCGGCCGGAGGGGTGTTCTGGTCGCTGTGGGTGGAGCTGAAGTTCTACCTCCTGATCTCGATCATCGTGGTCATGGGGGTCAACCTGCGGCGGGCCATGGCGTTCATGTGGGTGTGGCTGGCTGCGGCGATCTTCGCGGAGTGGCTGCAGAACGACCTGGTCACCGAGGTCTTCATGCCGAGGCAGGCGCCCTACTTCATCGCCGGCATGGCCTTCTACCTGATCCACCGGGAGGGCTCGACCGTCACCCGGTGGGGGTTCGTCGCGGTGAGCTACGCCTGCTCCCTGTACGTCGCCCTGGAGCGCATGCAGAGCCGGATCGACCTGGTCGGGATCAAGAACTTCCCGGCCCCGCCGCCCGCGATCATCGCCTGGATCACGGTCATCTACCTGCTCATGGCGGCCGTCGCCCTCGGCTGGCTGCGCTGGGTCAGATGGCGGGCGCTGACCACGGTCGGGGCGCTCACCTACCCCCTCTACCTGGTGCATCAGAACGTCTCGGCGGTACTTATCCCCGGATTCCGGGAATCTCTTAATCCGTGGGTACTGGTCGGGGGCACGATGCTGGCATCGATTCTTCTGTCGTATGCTGTATACCGGCTTGTTGATCGCCCAGGTCAGCGGTTGCTGCGCCGTCTGATGGGCAGGAGCCCTGTGGAACAACGCCAGGCATCGGTGCCGTAACTGTCTGGTGGCCGGGCATAGTGAAGGGGCTAGGCTCGGGATATAAACGGCGGAACGACAGGCCATGGGGTGCGCATGACAGTCCGGCGGGTGATGGGCATCGAGACCGAGTACGGCATCAGCGTGCCCGGTCAACCAGGTGCTAACGCGATGGTGACCTCGTCGCAGGTCGTCAACGCGTACCTGGCGGCCTCGGCCGCGCGCGCCCGCCGTGCCCGGTGGGACTTCGAGGAGGAGAACCCCCTCCGCGACGCCCGGGGTTTCGACCTCGCCCGTGAGGTCGCCGACTCCAGCCAGCTCACCGACGAGGACCTCGGCCTGGCCAACGTCATCCTCACCAACGGCGCGCGGCTCTACGTCGACCACGCCCACCCCGAATACTCCACGCCCGAGTGCACCAACCCCCGGGCCGCGGTCATCTGGGACAAGGCGGGCGAGCGGGTCATGCACGACGCGGCGGTCCGCGCCTCGGGCATGCCGGGCAACGCGCCCATCCAGCTCTACAAGAACAACACCGACTCCAAGGGCGCCAGCTACGGCTGCCATGAGAACTACCTGATGCGCCGGGCGACCCCGTTCGCCGACATCGTGCGCCACCTGACCCCGTTCTTCGTCTCGCGCCAGGTCTTCGCCGGCGCGGGCAAGGTCGGCATCGGGCAGGACTCGCGCGGCGACGGCTACCAGATCTCCCAGCGCGCCGACTTCTTCGAGGTCGAGGTGGGCCTGGAGACGACGCTCAAGCGGCCGATCATCAACACCCGCGACGAGCCCCACGCCGACCCGGAGAAATACCGCCGGCTCCACGTGATCATCGGCGACGCGAACATGTCGGAGATCTCGACCTACCTCAAGCTCGGCACCACCTCGCTGGTCCTGGCGATGATCGAAGACGGCTTCCTCACCGTCGACCTCTCGGTCGAGTCGCCGGTCGCCGCGCTCCGCGCCATCTCCCACGACCCGTCGCTGAAGCACATCGTGACGCTGCGGTCGGGGCGGAAGATGACGGGGATCCAGCTCCAGATGGAGTACCTGGAGCAGGCCCGCAAATACGTCGAGGACCGCTACGGGTCCAACGCCGACGAGATGACCAAAGACGTGCTCAACCGGTGGGAGTCGGTGCTGACCCGGCTCGCCGAAGACCCGATGCAGCTCTCCCGCGAGCTCGACTGGGTGGCCAAGCTCGAACTGCTGGAGGGCTACCGCACCCGCGACAAGCTCCCGTGGTCCCACCCCCGCCTCCAGCTCGTCGACCTCCAGTACGCCGACATCCGGCCCGAGCGCGGCCTCTACAACCGCCTGGTCGAGCGGGGCCGCATGCAGCGCCTCGTCACCGAGGACGACGTGGAGCGTGCCGTCGAGACGCCGCCCACCGACACCCGGGCCTACTTCCGGGGGCGCTGCCTGCGGCAGTACAGCGAGTCGGTCGCCGCGGCCTCGTGGGACTCGGTGATATTCGACATCCCCGGACGCGAGTCGCTCCAGCGGGTGCCCACCCTTGAGCCGCTCCGCGGCACCAAGGCCCACGTGGGCGACCTGCTCGACCGGTGCCGCACGGCGGCCGAGCTGGTCCAGGCGCTGACCGGCGACAACTGAGCCGTTCGCCGGAGGAGCCCGTGGCCGTGGTGGTCACGGGCTCCTCCGCGTTCCAGGAAGTAGTTGATCTACTTTGTAAAGGGCCGGGATCATGCCGTCTTGACGGGTTTCGGCATATCGAGATACGTTCGCCGGGAATTGTGGCGGCGTGAGGGAAACCGGTGAGAGTCCGGTGCGGTCGCGCCACTGTGATCCATCAGCCGATGGAAAGTCAGGTCACCACCCGCCACGTTGATCTACGACAGGGACGCGCAATCCCGGAGGAGGATCGTGGCGTGAGCCAGATGTCCAGCTCCCCATCCATTCCCGTACGCACCCTGCTGCCCTGGTCGGCGGCGGTGCCCGTACTACTGATCGTGGCCTACCTGGTGACGATGGACTCGGCGGGGCTGCTCGCGTCGAGTGGCGACTTCCTGCATGAGCTCATGCACGACGGTCGTCATCTCCTCGGCGTGCCCTGCCACTGATGATCAAGGATCTCTTCCTCCGGGGCCTCGGCGCCGGAGCCGTCGCCGGGCTGCTCGCGGGACTCTTCGGGTTCCTCGTCGGGGAGCCCTTCATCGACCAGGCCATCGCGATCGAGGAGGCCGCCGCAGGGGCGGGCCACTCGCACGCCGACGAACTGGTCAGCCGGGGCGGGCAGGCCTTCGGGCTGTTCCTCGCCACCACCCTCTACGGCATCGTCGTCGGCGGGCTGTTCGCGCTCGTCTACGCCCTCGTCAAGGGCCGTTTCGGGCCCGCGAACGAGCAGACGCTGGCCGTCACGCTGGCCGCCGGGGGGTTCCTGGCGGTCGTGCTGGTGCCGTTCCTCAAATACCCCGGTAACCCGCCCGCCGTCGGCGATCCCGAGACCATCGGGCAGCGCACCGTGCTCTATCTGGTGATGCTGGCCATCGGGCTGCTCGCGCTCGGCGCGGGGGCGGTGGTCCACCGGCGGTACGGGTGGGTCGCGGCCGTCCCGGCGTTCCTGGTGATCGTCGGGGTCGCCTACGCGGTGCTGCCGGCGATCCAGGAGGTGCCGGGGGACTTCCCGGCGGTGCTGCTGTGGAACTTCCGGGTGTCGTCGCTGGGCATGCAGGCCGTGCTCTGGGGCGTGCTCGGGTCGGTGTTCGCCCTGCTGTCCGCGCGGCGGCGGGTGCGGGTCTGACCCGGGACCGGTCATGAAGGCGGTGCGGGTGACGCTGCTGGCGCACCCGCTCACCGCCGGCCAGCGGGAAGGCGCGTTTCCGCTGGCCGGCGAGCCGCCGGCCGACCCGCCGTCGCTGGACAGACCGGCCTCGGCCCGTGTCCTGCGCGGGCCCGAGGCCCGCTGCGCCCTGCTTCCCGAGGCCGAGGTCGTGGCCGATCTGCGCGATCTCGACATGGGGAGTTGGCGGGGGAGACGGCTGGCCGACATCGACCCCGTCGAGCTGGCCCGGTGGATCGGGGATCCCGACGCCGCGCCCCACGGCGGCGAGCCGGTGACCGCGCTCATCGCCCGGGTGCGGGGGTGGCTCGGCACCCTGGACGGCGGGCCGGTGCTCGCGCTCACCCATCCCGCCGTCGTGCGGGCCGCCGTCTCGGCGGCCACCGGGGCGGACTACGCGCGGGTCGACGTGCCGCCGCTGGGGCGGGCGCTGCTCACCGGGGTCGGTGGCCGGTGGAATCTGCGGCTGTGAATCCGCCTCGGAGTAAAGGAAGCCAGGAGTGACCTATCCGTTCAGTGCGGTCGTCGGGATGGACGACCTCAAGCTGGCGCTCATCCTCAACGCCGTGTCGCCACGGGTGGGCGGGGTGCTCGTGCGCGGGGAGAAGGGCACGGCCAAGTCCACGATCGTGCGGGCGCTGGCCGAGCTGCTGCCCCCGGTCGAGGTCGTGCCGGGGTGCCGGTTCGCCTGTGACCCGGCGGCGCCGTACCGAGAATGCCCCGACGGGCCCCACGACGGGCCCCACGACGGCGGGGGCGAGACGCGCCGGGCCCGGCTCGTCGAGCTGCCGGTCGGCGCGTCGGAGGACCGGCTCGCCGGGTCGCTCGACCTGGAGAAGGCCCTCGCCCACGGCGTCGCCGCGTTCGAGCCGGGGCTGCTGGCCGCCGCGCACCGCGGGGTCCTCTACGTCGACGAGGTCAACCTCCTGCACGACCACCTGGTCGACCTGCTGCTCGACGCCGCCGCGCTCGGGACCTGCTACGTCGAGCGGGAAGGCGTGTCGGTCCGGCACGCCGCGCGGTTCCTGCTGGCCGGGACGATGAACCCCGAAGAGGGCGAGCTGCGGCCCCAGCTCCTCGACCGGTTCGGGCTGACCGTCGAGGTCCGCGCCTCGCGCGACCCCGGCGAGCGGGCCGAGGTGATCCGCCGCCGGATGGCCTACGAACGCGACCCCGACCGCTTCGCCGCCGACTGGGACGCCCGGGAGGGCGAGCTCGCCGCGCGCATCGCCGAGGCGCGCAAGCGGGTCGAGTCGGTACGCCTCCCCGACGCCGCCCTCAAGCAGATCGCGACCGTGTGCGCGGGCTTCGAGGTCGACGGGATGCGCGCCGACCTGGTCACCGCCCACGCGGCGGTCGCCCACGCGGCGTGGGCCGGCCGGGACAGGGTCACCACCCGCGACGTGCGCGAGGCCGCCCGCCTCGCCCTGCCCCACCGCCGCCGCAGGGACCCCTTCGACGCCCCCGGCCTGGACGAGAACAAACTCGACGAACTCCTCAACCAGCTCCCGGACGACCCGGACGACCCGGAGGACCCGACCCCACCGGACGGCCCGGATGAGACGAGCGAACCGAACGGCGTCGACCAGGAGCAGACCGACCAGAGCCAGACCGACGCAAATCGGGCCAGCAAGGACCAGGCCAGCAAGGACCAGGCCAGCCGGGACCAGGCCAGCCGGGACCAGGCCAATCAGAACCAGACCGGCCAAGACCAAACCGACCAGAACCAGTCCAACCAGAACCCCGCCGATCCGGGCCTGGCCGAGCGGTCTCCCGCCTCCAACCGTTCCCCCCGGGAAGGCGAGCCCGACGCCGGTCAGACCCAGGCCGCCGAGTCGTTCCAGGTCCCCGGCGCGCCCTACAAGGCCCGCCTCTTCTCCGTTCCGGGAGTCGGCGGCGGCGCGCCCGGACGCCGGTCGCGGGGCCGGTCGGCGCGGGGACGCACCGTGGGCTCGCGCGCCCCGAAGGCCAAGGTCACCCAGGTCCACCTCATGGCCACCCTCCGCGCCGCCGCGCTGCGGGGCTGGCGGCGGGGCGCGGTCACCCCGGCCGACCTGCGCGAGGCCGTGCGCGAGGGCAGGGAGGGCAACCTCGTCCTGTTCGTCGTCGACGCCAGCGGTTCCATGGGCGCGCGCAAGCGGATGGGCGAGGTCAAGGCGGCGGTGCTGAGCCTGCTCCTGGACGCCTACCAGCGCCGCGACAAGATCGGCATGATCACCTTCCGGGGCGACTCGGCCGAACTGGTCCTCCCGCCGACCTCCTCGGTGGAGGCGGGGGCGGCCAGGATGCGCCTGCTCAGGACGGGAGGCCGCACCCCGATCGCCGCCGGCCTGGTCAAGGCGGCCGAGGTGCTGCGGGTGGAGCACCTGCGGGACCCCGCCCGCCGCCCGCTCGTCGTCGTCGTCACCGACGGCCGCGCCACCTCGGGCGACGCCGACCGCGCCACCGCCCTGCTGAGGGACACGGCGTGCGTCGTCGTCGACTGCGAGTCGGGCCCCGTCCGGCTGGGGCTGGCCGCCAGGCTGGCGTTCCGGCTCAACGCCCCCGTCGTCGGCCTGGCCGACGTCGCCCACGTCATGAAAGCCGCCTGAGATGCCGCAAGGTCAACCGGAGAACGTCCCGAACGACGGGCTCACCACGCGTCAGCGCCGGACCCGGCCGCTGGTCATCGTCCACACCGGCCCCGGCAAGGGCAAGTCGACGGCCGCCTTCGGGCTGGCCCTGCGCGCGTGGAACCAGGGCTGGCCCATCGGCGTCTTCCAGTTCGTGAAGTCGGCCAAGTGGCGGGTCGGCGAGGAGTCGGCGCTGAGGGCGCTGGGCGAGATCGGCCCGCCGGTCACCTGGCACAAGATGGGCGACGGCTGGTCGTGGATCCGCAAGTCCGACGACGACCACGCGGCCAACGCCCGTGAGGGCTGGGCGCAGATCCAGCGGGACCTGGCCGCCGAGACGTACCGGATGCTGGTCCTGGACGAGTTCACGTATCCCATCAAATGGGGCTGGATCTCCGTGGACGACGTCATCGAGACCCTGCGGAACCGCCCCGGATCCCAGCATGTCGTCATCACGGGACGCGACGCCCATCCCGACCTGATGGAGTTCGCCGACCTGGTCACCGAGATGACCAAGGTCCGCCACCCGATGGACGCCGGGCAGAAGGGCCAGAGGGGCATCGAATGGTAGCCCGGCTGGTCATCGCGGCGCCGTCGTCGGGGGCGGGCAAGACCACGGTCGCGACCGGCCTGATGGCCGCCCTGGTCAAAGCGGGCCTGTCGGTCTCGCCGCACAAGGCCGGCCCCGACTACATCGACCCCGGCTACCATGCCCTGGCGACCGGCCGCCCCGGCCGCAACCTCGACCCGTTCCTCACCGGCGAGGACCTGGTCGCGCCGCTGTTCCTGCACGGCGCGGCAGACGCCGACATCGCGGTCGTCGAGGGCGTCATGGGCCTGTTCGACGGCCTCCCCGACGGCTACGCCTCGACCGCGCACGTCGCCCGGCTCATCGACGCCCCCGTGGTCCTGGTCGTCGACGCCACCGGCCAGGGCCAGTCGGTCGCCGCGCTGGTGCACGGCTTCGCCGGGTTCGACACGCGGGTGCGGATCGGCGGCGTCATCCTCAACCGCGTCGGCTCCGACCGCCACGAGGAGGTCTGCCGGGCCGCCCTGGACCACAGCGGCGTCCCGGTTCTGGGGGTCATCAGACGGACGCCGGGCATCGAGACCCCGTCCAGGCACCTGGGCCTGATCCCGGTCGCCGAACGCCGGCGTGAGGCGGTCGAGGCGGTGGAGCGCCTGGGTGACCTGGTCACCGAGGGCTGCGACCTGCATGCGCTGGTCCGGCTGGCCCACACGGCTCCCGAACTGCCCGCAGACCCGTGGAGCCCGGGGGAGAGCAGCACGCCGTCGACGACGGTGGCCGTCGCCGGTGGGCCCGCGTTCACCTTCGGCTACGCCGAGCAGGCCGAGCTGCTGCGGGCCGCCGGGGCCGAGGTCGTGCCCTTCGACCCGCTGCGCGACGAGCGGCTGCCCGAAGGCGCCGGGGGCCTGATCCTCCCCGGCGGGTTCCCGGAGATGCACGTCCACGAGCTCGCCGCCAACGACCGCCTGAAAGGCGAGATCGCCGCGTTCGGCGGCCCGATCCTGGCCGAGTGCGGCGGCCTGCTCTACCTGGCCCGGGAGCTCGACGGCCACCCCATGGTCGGCCGGATCGACGCCGAAGCGGAGATGTCGCCCAAGCTCACCCTCGGCTACCGCGACGCCGTCGTCACCCGCGACACCGTCATCGGCCGGGCCGGGGAGCGGGTCAGGGGGCACGAGTTCCATCGCACGGTCACCGAACTCCCCGGTGAGCGGGTCTACCGCTGGCGCGGCGGCGCCGACGGGTACGCTGCCGGGCGGATCCTGGCGTCCTACCTGCACCTTCACTGGGCGGGGACGCCGGAGGCAGCGACGCGTTTCGTCAAGGAGTGCAGATGACCTTCGAGGAGTTCTGGGCCGAGCGGCACCTGTGCACGCTCACGACCCTGCGGGCCGACGGCACCCCGCACGTGGTGCCCGTCGGGGTGACCCTCGACGGCGACGTCGCGCGGGTCATCAGCTCGTCGACGTCGCAGAAGGTCCGCAACGTGGCGAAGGGCGCGTCCCGGGCGGCGGTCTGCCAGGTCGACGGCGCGAAGTGGTCGACGCTGGAGGGGATCGCGACGGTGAACGACGACCCGGAGGCGGTCGCGCTGGCCGTGCGCCTCTACACGGCCCGCTACAAGGAGCCGAGGCCCAACCCGCTCAGGGTGGTCATCGAGATCAAGATCACCCGCGAGCTGGGGAACGTGCGGCGTGGCTGACGTGGTCGTCGTCGGCATCGGCGCCGACGGCTGGCCGGGGCTCGGCGAGCAGGCCCGGGAGGCCGTCGCCAAGGCCGAGGTGATCGCCGGGTCGCACCGCCAGCTCTCGTTACTCCCGGACACCCCGGCGGAACTCCGGCCGTGGCCCTCGCCGCTCATGCCCGCCCTGCGCGAGCTGCTGACCTGCGGCAGACGGATCGTCGTGCTGGCCAGCGGCGACCCCATGCACCACGGCATCGGCGCGACGATCGCGAGGATCGTCCCCGAGGTGCGGGTGATCCCGCATCCGTCGTCGGTGTCGCTGGCGTGCGCGCGGCTCGGCTGGCCGGTCGAGTCGGTGACCGTCGTCAGCATGGTCGGCCGCCCGCTCGCCGCCGTCTTCGCGCCCGGCCGCCGCTTCGTCGTGCTGAGTGAGGGGAGCGGCTCTCCCGCCGCCGTGGCCGAGGCCCTGTCCGCGTGCGGGTACGACCGGAGCGCGGTCACCGTCCTCGAACAGCTGGGCGGGCCGGGGGAGCGCGTCGGCCCGATCCGCGACGACCACGACCCGCTGAACGTCGTGGCCGTCGAGTGCGTCGCCGACGACCCGCTCCCGATCGTCCCCGGCCTCCCCGACGACGCCTACGACCACGACGGCCAGCTCACCAAACGCGAGGTCAGAGCCGTCGTCCTGGCCTTCCTCCAGCCAGGCGGGCTGCTGTGGGACGTCGGCGGCGGCGCGGGCAGCATCGCGATCGAGTGGATGCGCGCCGACCGGTCGTGCCGGGCGGTGACCGTCGAACGCGACCCCGCGCGGGCGGCCCGCATCGCGGGGAACGCCGCGAGGCTGGGCGTACCGGCCCTGAAGGTCGTCACCGGAGCGGCCCCGCAGGCCCTCGCCGGCCTGGAACCCCCGGACGCCGTCTTCATCGGCGGCGGCCTGACCGCCGAGGGCGTCCCCGAGACCTGCTGGCAGGCTCTCAAGCCGGGCGGACGCCTGGTGGCGACGGCCGTCACCGTCGAGTCGGAGTCGGTCCTGGCCCGGTGGCACCGCGACCGGGGCGGCGACCTGACCCGCCTGTCGGTCAGCCGGGCGGCCCCGGTGGGCGGGTTCACCGGCTGGCGGCCCGCCATGCCCGTGACCATCTGGTCGGTCAGGAAGGACCTCACGTGATCCGTTTCGTCGGCGCCGGCCCCGGCGCGGCCGACCTCGTCACCGTGCGCGGGCAGCGGGTGATCGAGACGTCCCCGGTCTGCCTGTACGCCGGTTCGCTCGTCCCCGCCGAACTCCTGGCCCGCTGCCCAGAGGGGGCCAGGATCGTCGACACCGCGAACCTCAACCTCGACCAGATCCTCGCCGAGATGACCGCCGCCCACGAGCGGGGCCTCGACGTCGCCCGGCTCCACTCGGGCGACCCGTCGGTCTTCAGCGCCATGGCCGAGCAGATGCGCCGCCTCGACGCCGCCGGGGTGCCCTACGAGGTGGTCCCGGGCGTGCCCGCCTTCGCGGCGGCGGCGGCCTCCCTCAGGCGCGAGCTGACGGTCCCCGGCGTGGCCCAGACGATCATCCTCACCCGCACGTCCGAACGCGCCACCCCCATGCCCCCGGGGGAGGACCTGACGACCCTGGCCGCGTCGAGGGCGACGATGGTCCTCCACCTGGCCGTCCAGCGCATCGGGCCGGTGACCGAGGAGCTCACGGCCGTCTACGGCGCGGACTGCCCGGTGGCGGTGGTCGCCTACGCCTCCCGCGACGACGAAGTCATCATCAGAGGGACGCTGGGCGACATTTCCGGAATGGTGGAGGCGGCGGGGGTGAGGCGGACGGCGGTCATCATCGTCGGCCGGGTCCTCACGGCCGGGCAGTTCCCCGACAGCCACCTCTACTCGGTGGCCCGCTCCCGTTAAGGCTACACAAAGGGCACGCCCGGCGATATTTCGGAAATGTCGTCACTCGTGGGCGTGGATCTGGTCGACCGCCTCGGTGACCGTCTCGACATAGGGCACCTCGGGCGGCACCGGCGGGCGGCGTACCATCACGACCGGGATCCCCAGTTCACGGGCGGCCCGCAGCTTGGCGCGGGTCAGCTCCCCGCCGCTGTCCTTGGTCACCAGGGTGTCGATGCGGTGCTCCCGCATCAGCGCGATCTCCCCTTCGAGCGTGTACGGCCCCCGCGACAGGACGACCTCCATCGCCACCGGATCCTCCGGCGGATCGACCGACCGCGCCAGGAACCACACCCCCGGGACGCCGTCGAACAGCGGCAGGCTGCGCCGCCCGGTCGTCAGGAACACCCGCCTCCCCAGCAGCGACCGGGCCGCCTCCTCCAGCGACGACACCCACCGCCAGTCGTCTCCCGGCTCCTGCGCCCACCCCGGACGCCGCAGCCCGACCAGCGGGATCCCCGTCATCGCCGCCGCCTCAGCCGCCGCCTCGGACATCCGGGCCGCGAACGGATGGGTCGCGTCGACGACCACGTCGACCGGGTGCTCCCAGAGCCACCGGGCCAGCCCGAGCGAGCCGCCGAACCCCCCGATGACCACGGCCCCCACCGGCAGCCGGGGCTCCTTCACCCGGCCCGCCAGCGAGGTCACCACCACGTTCTCGGGATGCAGCCGGGCCGCCAGCTCACGCGCCTCGGCCGTCCCCCCGAGGATGAAGACGCGCTTCATGCCGGATAGCGCCGGGGCGTGAACACCACGCCATCGGCCACCCGGGTCGTCGACGAGCCGATGATCAGCAGGCAGCGCATGTCGACCTCCGCCGGGTCGAGGTCGCCCAGAGTCGTCACCACGATCCTCTCCTGAGGGGTCCCCACCGCCCGCCCGATGACGACGGGCGTCTCCGCCGGGCGGTGTTCCAGCAGCAGGTCCCGCGCCACCCCGACCTGCCAGGTCCGGGTCTTGGACGCCGGGTTGTAGATCGCGAGCACCAGGTCGGCGGCGGCCGCGGCGGAGATCCGCCGGGCGACCACGTCCCACGGCTTGAGCTGGTCCGACAGCGACACCACACAATAGTCGTGCCCCAGCGGGGCGCCGACCCGGGCCGCCACGGCGTGGGCCGCGGTCAGGCCGGGCACCACCCGCACCGGGACCTGCCTGAACCGCTCCTGGGTGGCCGCCTCCAGCACGGCCGAGGCCATCGCGAACACGCCCGGGTCGCCCGAGGACACCACCGCCACCCGCGACCCGGCGAGCGCCAGGGACAGGGCGTGCTCGGCGCGCTCGGCCTCGACGCGGTTGTCGGTGGCGTGCCGCTTCTGGCGCGGGTTGGGCGGGACGCGGTCGAGGTAGGGGCCGTAGCCGACGAGCTCGTCGGCGGTGGCCAGGGCGTCCTGGGCCTCGGGGGTCAGCCAGAACCGTCCGGCCGGGCCGAGGCCGACGACGGCCACCTCGCCGGGGCCGTCGTGGCGGGGGCGCTCGGGCAGCGGGAGCGGGGCGCCGACGGGGGAGGGCAGCAGGGCGAGGGAGAAGTAGGGGACCGACTCGGGGTCGACGTCGCGCAGGGGCGCGAGGCGCTGCGCGCCGGTGGTGGCGCGTTCGACGTACCAGGCCTCGTCGAGGCGGCCCGCCTCCTCCAGGGCGGCGCGGACCTTGGCGAAGGTCCGGCCCAGCTTCATGATCGCGACCGGGCCCGCGCCGATGCGGGCCGCCAGTTCGTCCTGCGGGAGGGTGCCGGGCAGCACGGTCAGCGTCTCGTCGCGTTCGACCAGCGGGCGGCCCAGCGCCGCCGCCGCGCCGCTGATCGACGTCACGCCCGGGACCACCTCGGTCGGGTAGCTCGCGGCCAGGCGCTTGTGCAGGTGCATGTAGGAGCCGTAGAACAGCGGGTCGCCCTCGCACAGCACCACCACGTCGCGGCCCGCGTCCAGATGGGCGGCGAGCCGGGTGGCGCAGGTGGCGTAGAACTCGTCGAGGGCGCCCTGGTAGCCGCCCGGGTGGTCGGTCGTCTCGGTCGTGACCGGGTAGACCAGCGCCTCCTCGATCTGGCCCTCGCGCAGGTAGGGGGCGGCGACCGAGCGGGCGATGCTGCGGCCGTGCCGGGCGCTGTGGTAGGCGATCACCCCGGCCTCGCCGAGCAGCCGGGCCGCCTTCACGGTCACCAGTTCGGGGTCGCCGGGGCCGAGGCCCACGCCGTAGAGCGTTCCGGTCATCATTCCTCGTCACTGGCGATGGCGTTGAGCGCCGCCGCCGTCATCGCGCTGCCGCCACGGCGACCGCGAACCACCAGAAACTCCAGGTCGGAGGCGGCCAGCGCGTCCTTCGACTCGGCCGCGCCGATGAACCCCACCGGGATCCCGATCACCGCCGCCGGTCGCGGCGCGCCATCGGCGACCATCTCCAGCAGCCGGAACAGCGCCGTCGGCGCGTTCCCGACCGCGACCACCGCGCCGCCCATCCGGTCGCGCCACAGCTCCAGCGCCGCCGCGCTGCGGGTGGTCCCGAGCTCCGCCGCCAGCGCCGGGACCCGCGGGTCCGCGAGGGTGCACAGAACCTCGTTCCGGTACGGCAACCGCTTCCGCGTCACCCCCGCCGCGACCATGTTCGCGTCGCAGAGGATGGGCGCGCCCGCGTCCAGCGCCTTCCGGGCCGCCGCGACCACCCCGCCCGACCAGGCCATGTCGCCCGGCAGATCGGTCATGCCGCAGGCGTGGATCATGCGGACCGCGACCCGCGCCACGTCGGGCGGCATGGCCGACAGGTCGGCCTCGGCGCGGATGGTGGCGAAGGACTGGCGGTAGATCTCCGCGCCGTCCTTGATGTAGGTCACGATGCACTCCGCTGGTAGCCGGTGGGGGTGGCGATCAGGTCCACGACCTCGCCCCGGGGCCGGCCGCACTTCCGCGCGCAGCCGGACCAGTGGACGGGGACGCCGATGGGCCGCGCGTCCCGCTGGACGTCGCTCAGCGACTTCGCGCAGCCGGGGGAGCCGGTGCAGGCGGTGACGTGCAGCCAGGGACTCTCCGGGTCGGTGATCAGCCCCTCGGGCAGGCGGGTGCCCTTCGGGACCAGCACGGTGCGCCACGGGGTGATCCGCAGCCACTCGGCCTCCGCCAGGACCATCGCCTGCCGTGTAGTCAGGCGGCCCAGGGGGACCAGCGCGCCGGTCGTCTCACCGAAGTCGCCGACGTAACCGCTGGTCCGGGGCTGCGGCAGGTTCGCGGGGACGCCGGGGAAAGCGCCCTCGGGGATGCGCCACGCGCCGTCGGAGACCCTCAGGAAGGTCTGCGCGACCTGGACCGCCTCGTGGATCGCCTCGGCGGGCGGTAGCCGTAACCGGAGGTCGGTGGTTGCGGCGAAGACGGCGAAGTGCTCACCGCGGGACATCAGCACCACGTCGGCGCCGAGACCCGCCACGTCCCCCGAGCCGTCGTCGACCGCGAACAGGAACCGCCCGGACAGCTCGGCGAGCTCCGGCACGGCGCAGATCGCCGCGTCGAGGTCCCGCACCATCCCCCGGAACGCGGCCGAGCCGGACAGCGGTGAGGCGACGATGTTGCGCACCCGCTCGTGCGACGCCGACGGCAGCAGCCCCGCCGCCGCGACCGCCGCCGCGAACCCCGCCGGGTCCTTGACGCCTCTGACCTGGACGTTCGCCCGTGACGTCAGCTCCAGCACCCCACCACCGGCGGTCGCCAGCACCGCCAGCTGCGCCCCCGTCAGGTCGCCCCCGGGCAGCCGCACCCGGGCGAGCGGCCCGTCGGCGGCGGGGTGGACCTGTAACGCGCCGGGACAGGCGTCACGCGAGGAATGTCCGGTAATGGCCACGTCGAGGATGGTAAAGCCCCCCGTGGGTCTTGCAAGCCGGGGGAGTCCCGTAGTCTCATCGGGCGACGGCACAAACGAGGAAGCCGGTGTGAATCCGGCGCGGTCCCGCCACTGTCACCGGGGAGCGAACCCCACCGACGGCCACTGTCACAGGGAAGGCCGGGGTGAGCCCTGATCCGGGAGCCAGGAGACTCGGCCGTCACCTGGACACACGACCCGGGGCGCGGACCCCGAGGGAGGGCCTCGCCATGATCGTTTTGCTGTCCACATCGGACACCGACCTCCTGAGCGCCCGCGCGAGCGGCGCCCCCTACCGCCTGGCGAACCCCTCCCGGACCCCCGACCCGACGTCGTTACTCGCCGACGCCGACGTGATCGTCATCCGCCTGCTGGGCGGCCGCCGCGCCTACGAAGAGGGCCTGGACCTCCTCCTGGGCAGCGGGAAGCCCGTGGTCGTGCTGGGCGGGGAACAGGCCCCCGACGCCGAGCTGATGGAACTCTCGACGGTCCCGAGCGGGGTGTGCGCCGAGGCCCACGCCTACCTGGCCCACGGCGGCCCGTCGAACCTGGCCGAACTGCACCACTTCCTCAGCGACACGCTGCTCCTGACCGGCCACGGCTTCGCCCCACCGGCCGCCCTGCCGTCATGGGGCCTCGGCGCTTGGAGAGACGCGGATGCGGACGCCGCCGAGCCGAGCGCTCCGCGCGGTCCGGAAATCTCCGGACATGCGACGCCGGTCGTCGGGATCCTCTACTACCGGGCCCACCACGTCGCCGGCAACACCGCTTTCATCCGGACCCTGTCCGAAGCCATCCGCGACAAAGGCGGCCGCCCGCTCCCGGTCTACTGCGCCTCGCTCCGCACCGCCGAGCCCGGCCTGATCGACACACTGCGGCAGTGCGACGCCCTGATCGTCACGGTGCTGGCGGCGGGCGGCACCCGGCCCGCGGCCGCGCAGGCGGGCGGCGAGGACGAGGCGTGGGACGTCGGCGCCCTCGCCGACCTGGACATCCCGATCCTCCAGGGCCTCTGCCTGACCACCGACCGCGCCACCTGGGAGGCCGCCGACGACGGGCTGTCCCCGCTCGACGCCGCGTCCCAGATCGCCATCCCCGAGTTCGACGGCCGGATCATCACGGTCCCGTTCTCGTTCAAGGAGATCGACCCCGACGGCCTGACCGTCTACGCCGCCGACCCCGAACGCGCCGCCCGGGTGGCCGGGGTCGCGGTCCGGCACGCCCGCCTGCGCCACATCCCGGTCGCCGAACGCCGGGTGGCGATCATGCTGTCGGCCTACCCGACCAAGCACTCCCGCATCGGCAACGCCGTCGGCCTCGACACCCCGCGCAGCGTGGTCCGGCTGCTCAGGGCCATGGGCGAGGCCGGATACCAGGTCGGCGACTTCCCCGGCGTGGCCGCCCAGGACGGCGACGCCCTCATCCACGCCCTGATCGCGGCGGGCGGCCAGGACCCCGACTGGCTCACCGACGAGCAGCTCGCCGGCAACCCGGTCCGCATCCACAAGGACGTCTACAAGGCCCACTTCGACACCCTCCCGGAAGACCTCCGCGAGGCGATGGAGCGCCACTGGGGCCCCGCCCCGGGCGAGCTGTTCGTCGACGGCGACGACATCGTGCTGGCCGCCCTCCAGGACGGCAACGTCGTCGTCATGGTCCAGCCGCCGCGCGGCTTCGGCGAGAACCCGATCGCCATCTACCACGACCCCGACCTGCCGCCGAGCCACCACTTCCTGGCCGCCTACCACTGGCTCTCGCAGCGCTACGACGCCGTCGTCCACGTCGGCAAGCACGGCAACCTCGAATGGCTCCCCGGCAAGTCGGCCGGCCTGTCGGCCGCCTGCGGCCCCGACGCCGCCCTCGGCGACCTCCCGCTGATCTACCCCTTCCTCGTGAACGACCCGGGCGAGGGCACCCAGGCCAAACGCCGCGCCCACGCCACCCTGGTCGACCACCTCGTGCCGCCGATGGCCCGCGCCGACACCTACGGCGACATGGCCCGCCTGGAGCAGCTCCTCGACGAGCACGCCTCCATCGCGGCCATGGACCCGGCCAAGCTCCCGGCGGTCCGCGCCCAGATCTGGACGCTCATCCAGGCCGCCCGCCTCGACCACGACCTCGGCCTCGACGACCGCCCCCACGACGCCGAGTTCGACGACTTCCTGCTGCACGTCGACGGCTGGCTGTGCGAGGTCAAGGACGTCCAGATCCGCGACGGCCTGCACGTCCTGGGCCAGGCGCCGACCGGAGAACCCCGCGTCGACCTGGTCCTGGCGATCCTGCGCGCCCGCCAGATGTGGGCCGGCGACCAGGCCCTCCCCGGCCTGCGGGAGGCCCTGGGCCTGACCGAGCACGGCGACGCGCGCGCCGACGTGGACGAGGTCGAGGCGGAGGCCCGCTCCCTGGTGTCCGCGATGGAGGCCGCGGGCTGGGATCCGGAGAGAGCAGACGATCTCCACGAAACCGCTCAGGTCCGGCAGATCCTGAGATTCGCCGCCTCCGAGATCGTCCCCCGCCTCGACGGCACCGCCGACGAGATCACCAACGTCCTGCACGCCCTGGAGGGCGGCTACATCCCCGCCGGGCCGAGCGGTTCGCCGCTGCGCGGCCTGGTCAACGTGCTGCCGACCGGCCGCAACTTCTACTCCGTCGACCCCAAGGCGGTGCCCAGCCGCCTGGCCTGGGAGACCGGCCAGGCGATGGCCGAGTCGCTGGTCGAGCGCTACCGGGCCGACACGGGGGAGTGGCCCCGCTCGGTCGGCCTGTCCATCTGGGGCACCAGCGCCATGCGCACCTCCGGCGACGACATCGCCGAGGTGCTCGCCCTGCTGGGCGTCCGCCCGGTCTGGGACGACGCCTCCCGCCGGGTGACCGGCCTGGAGGTCGTCCCCGCCGCCGAACTCGGCCGCCCCCGGGTGGACGTCACCGTCCGCATCAGCGGCTTCTTCCGCGACGCCTTCCCCCACGTGGTGGCGCTGATGGACGACGCGGTCAGGCTGGTGGCCGACCTGGACGAGGAGGGCAACTACGTCCGCGACCACGTCCAGGCCGACGGGTCGACGCTGCGCATCTTCGGATCGGCCCCGGGCGCCTACGGCGCGGGCCTGCTGCCCCTGATCGACAGCCGCAGCTGGCGCGACGACCGCGACCTCGCGGAGGTCTACGCCGTCTGGGGCGGCTTCGCCTACGGCCGGGGGATCGACGGCGTCCCGGCCCGGGATGACATGGAGGCGGCGTACAGGAGGATCAACATCGCGGCCAAGAACGTCGACACCCGCGAGCACGACATCGCCGACTCCGACGACTACTTCCAGTACCACGGCGGCATGATCGCCACCGTCCGCGCCCTCACCGGCCGCGACCCGAAGGCCTACATCGGCGACTCCACCCGCCCCGAGGCGGTGCGCACCCGCAGCCTCACCGAGGAGACCAGCCGCATCTTCCGCGCCCGCGTGGTCAACCCGCGCTGGCTGGCCGCGATGCGCCGCCACGGCTACAAGGGCGCCTTCGAACTGGCCGCCACGGTCGACTACCTGTTCGGCTACGACGCCACCACCGGCGTGGTCGCCGACTGGATGTACGACAAGATCGCCGCCACCTACGTCCTCGACGAGGAGAACCGCAAGTTCCTCAGCGAGTCGAACCCCTGGGCCCTGCACGGCATCGCCGAACGCCTGCTCGAAGCGGCCGGACGCGGCATGTGGGCCGAGCCCGACCCCGAGATCATGGCCGCCCTCCAGCAGGCGTTCCTGGACTCCGAGGGCGACCTGGAAGCCACCTCGTGAATCACATTGTGAATCACATCGTGAATCACATCGTGAAGGCGTCGGGCGGCAGGTAGTCGGCCCGCCGCCCCGGCGTCGCCGCCGCGATGCCCTCGCGGTGCAGCACCCCCGCCAGCAGCATCGAGACGTCCTTGCCCGCCAGGCGGTCGCGGGCCCGGCGGCGCAGCAGCCCCTCCAGCACCGGCCGCAGCCCGCCCGCCTTCGAGGGCGGATCGGGGTCGCGGGCCGTGGTCAGCCCGAGCACGGTGGCACCCGTGGCGGGGAAGGGCGGGCGGCCCTCGACGGCGGCGTAGATCGTCGCGCCCACCGACCACAGGTCGGCGGCCGGGCTGGCCGGGCCGCCGCTCATCCGCTCGGGCGCGATGTAGTCGACCGAGCGGGCGGCCCGCGCGGTCGACTCGGACTCCAGCGCGGAGATGCCGAAGTCGGTCAGCACCACCCGGTCGCCGGTCAGCAGCACGTTGCCCGGCTTGATGTCGCCGTGGACGACCCCGGCGTCGTGGGCGTGGCGCACCCCGGCCAGCAGCTGGTAGCCGATCCACGCCGACCAGTGGACCGGCAGCGAGCCCAGATGCTCGATGGTCTGCTTGAGGGTCAGGCCTTCAAGGAACTCGGTCACGATCCAGAGGCGGCCGTTCTCCTCCAGCAGGTCGTGGACCGTGATGATCGCCGGGTGGCTCAGCCGGGCCGCCGACCGGGCCTCGTTGAGCGCCTTGCGCCGGGCCAGCTCCATGTCGGGCCGGTCGGTGCGCTGGGGCGGCTGGACTTCCTTGATCGCGACGTCGCGCTTGAGCAGCAGGTCGTGGGCCTGCCACATGATGCCCGAGCTGTCGCGGCGGACCGGGATGGAGAGCTGGTAGCGGGCGCCGAGCAGCGGCGGCCTCGGACGCTGAGGCTTGGCCGGCGGCCCGCCCTTGGCGGACCCGGTGCCTTCATGGTGAGCAGGCGCCGTGTGCTTACCGATCTGAACCAACCACCTGTCTGACCCGAGTCCGAGCTCCCCATGCGCTCAATATTCTGCTGGTCCGGCGGCGGTTTCGCTCCGTATCCGGGAGATCTAGAGCAACCCGATTCCCAGGATGATCGTACCCGCCGCCAGCGATGCCCCGCCCAGCCCGGTCAGCCAGATGAGGCGGTTGGGCCGGGTGTCCTTCGGCCGGACGACCGACAGGAAGAATCCGAGCGGCATCAAGACGGGCGCGGCGACGATGAGCCACTGCGCCAGCGCGCGGAGTCCGGGGGAGAGGTCGGCCTGGTCGAGGTAGATCAGCGACACGAGGGCGAAGAGCACCAGGACCCCCGCGTGGGCGTGTCCGGCACGCCAAAGTCCTCTTCTGACTGGATTGTCCAGATATCCGGGTATACGTCCGAGTATGTGAGCGAGCAGACTGGCCCCACCGAAGGCGACGCCGGAGACCGTGATCAGCAGGATCCCGGCGGTGGTAAGGGTGGAGGGAGACATCCGAGCGAGCCCCGATCTATTGGATAGCGGTACTGTCCGATGATTATTGGATAGTAGGGCTATCCGGTCAACCCCGCCGAAGATCGCACGGCGATTCAGGCGAGTTGTCGGCCGGTTCGGGGAAGATATGGAACAGACACGTCCCCCGAGTGGAGGTATCACCGATGGCGAGCAAGGACACCGGCGGTCAGAAGCAGACCGGCCGGCAGGAGACCGAGACCGAGCAGGTCGAGGAGCAGTCCGGAAGCGACGTCCAGGAGCGCCACGAGAAGCTCAGCGACGACGTCGACTCGATCCTCGACGAGATCGACGAGGTCCTCGAAGAGAACGCCGAGGAGTTCGTCCGGTCCTACGTGCAGAAGGGTGGCGAGTAAAGGGGCCGACGCCCACCTCGCCACGCTCGGCAGACTCACAGACAGCCGTCCTCGTCGCGGCCGCGGGATCCTCCGCGGGCCGCGACGAGTCGTTTGCGCCGAAAAACTCCGATCATGAAACTGGTCCGAAGCTGGTTCGCGGTCAGCTGATCGGGAAGAGTGCAACCAGCGCTGTCACATGAGTAGGGTCGGCGTAAACAACACGACCTAGGAGGGAGTCGCGTGGCATCTCAGCAGGCCTGGATGAACAACCTCTACACCAATACGGGTTCCTCGTCCTTCACCGATTTCCTGCGGGGCTACGCCCCGGAAATGCTGCCGGACGGCCGTGAGGCGCTGCCGGCGCCCGTCGGCGACCAGATCCCCCACGCGACCACCATCGTCGCGGTCACCTGCGCCGGCGGCGTGGTCATGGCCGGCGACCGGCGCGCCACCTCGGGCAACATGATCTCCAACCGGGACATGGAGAAGGTCTTCCGGACCGACGAATACTCCTGCATGGGGATCGCCGGCACCGCCTCGACCGGCATCGAGATGGCCCGCCTCTACCAGGTCGAGCTCGAACACTACGAGAAGCTCGAAGGCCGCTCGCTGTCGACCGACGGCAAGGCCAACCGGCTGGCCACCTTCGTCCGCCAGAACCTGGGCGCGGCGATGCAGGGCCTCGTCGTGGTCCCGATCTTCGCGGCCTACGACGAGCGGATCGACGGCGGCCGCATCTTCGGCTACGACGTCGGCGGCGGCCCCTACGAACACCAGCTCTACCACTCGATCGGGTCCGGTTCGATCTTCGCGCGCGGCTCCCTCAAGAAGCTCTACCGCGAGAACGCCGCCCCCGACGAGGCCGTCCTCACCTGCCTTCAGGCGCTCTACGACGCGGCCGACGACGACTCGGCGACGGGTGGTCCCGACGTGACCCGCCGGATCTGGCCGGTCGTGGTGGTCATCACCGCCGACGGCTACCGCCGTCTCCCCGACGAGGAGATCGCGACCCTGGTCGAGTCGCTGCTCGCGGGCCGTATGACCGACCCCGACGGGCCGACCGCCCCGCTGCGCTAGAAAGGAACCCACAGGTGTCCATGCCGTTCCCATACGCGTCGCCTGAGCAGATCATGCGCGACCGCGCGGAATACGCGCGGAAAGGCATCGCCCGAGGCCGCAGCGTGGTCGTGGTTCAGTACGCCGACGGCATCCTGCTGGTGGCCCCGAACCCGTCCAAGGCGCTTCACAAGATCAGCGAGATCTACGACCGCATCGGCTTCGCCGCCGTCGGCCGCTACAACGAGTTCGAGACCCTGCGCCAGGCCGGCATCCGCTACGCCGACGTCAACGGCTACAACTACAACCGCAAGGACGTCACCGCCCGCGCCCTGGCCAACGTCTACGCCAGCCAGCTCGGCATGATCTTCACCGACTCGATCAAGGCCCTCGAGGTCGAGATCGTCGTCGCCGAGGTCGGCGAGACGGCCGAGCAGGACCAGATCTACCGGCTCACCTTCGACGGCTCGGTCTTCGACGAGCAGGGCATGGCCGTCATCGGCGGCCAGTCCGACACCGTCGCGACCCGCCTGAAGGAGCGCTACCGCGTGGGCGCCCCCCTGGCCGAGGCCCTCGACGCGGCCCTCACCGCGCTGACCGAGCCGGGCGGCGAACGCCCCGGCGCCGGCCAGCTGGAGGTGGCCGTCCTCGACCGCAACCGCGAACACCGCAAGTTCCTGCGCCTCAGCGGCCCCCGCCTGGAGCGCCTCCTCGCCGACGCCACCCCCGCAGCCACCCCCGAGAGCCCGCCGGCCACCCCCGAGGGCGGCCGCAAGCCCCCGCCGACCGCGCCCGAGGGCGACATCGACACCGGTTCCGAACCGCCGCTCTAGAGACACCGACGCCTCACGGGGCCGCCCGCCGCACACCGGCAGGCGGCCCCGTGGCGTGTGAAGGGCCTTTCCTCCGTTACGCCTCCGGAATGGCCGGCCACCCGACCGCACCAGGGAGGCAAAGCCGAGATTGCCCGCTGTTTCGGCTGCGTTGCCACTGTCGCCACTACGTTCGGGAAGAACGGCACCCACGGGGAGGAGGCGTCATGACGCGCGCGACTCCGGTCGGACGATGTCCGCTGAACGGCCGGTGACGCCGACGGCCACGCCGCCCGCCCGGGAGCTCGGCGACCGTCCGGCGATCAGCCATCCCGACGCGCTCAGCCCCGCCGCGCTGGCGGACGCCGTCGCGGGTCAGCCCCGGCGTGGGCTGATCGGCCTGCTCTTCGTCGTCCCGCTCGCCGTGCTGCTGGCGATCGGCGCGAACGGGGCCGTGCACTCGCTGCTCGTGCTCGGGCCGATCATCACCTTCGCCCTGCCGGTCCTCGCGATGATCGCGTTCTGGTGGGAGGACTGGCCGGGCGTGATGTTCCTGCGCCAGTGGTCGGGCCTGTACGACACCGTGATCGTCGTGGCCGGCGGGGTGGTGCTGACCGTGGCGAGACAGTTCGTCGTCAACGGGCCGGAACTGGTCGGTGTCTTCGCGCCGGGTCCCGCCCACATCGGCACCTATCCGGCCACGGTGCACCTGTGCGGCTGCATCTTCACGATCATGCTGCAACTGACCCTGGTCTGCGAACGCCGGCCGCTCGACCGGTTCGGCCGGATCCCCTCCGGCCTGGTCGCGCTGGCCCTGAGCTGGGCGCTCGGGCTGGCCGCCTGGCTGGTCGTGGTGCGCTCGCTGGGGGTCCCGGGGGCGGAGTACGCCGCCTTCTTCGTGTCGATCGGCCTCTGGCAGATGATCTTCTACACGGCTGTGCGCGGCTGGCCCTTCGCCCGGATCGCCCGGAGGGGGACCCGGCTCCTTGGTGGCCAACGTGACCGTGATCGCCTGCGGATGGGCCGCCTACTGGCTCGCCTCCGCCCTCCTCGGCTGGCCGGGGGGCCGCATCACCGCCGTGGCGGGCACCGGCATCAGCTGCGTCCTGGTGGTGGCCCTGCTGTTCGAATGGTGGCCGGCCATCCGGGTGACCCGGAACCTCGCCGTGAGCCGGACGATCTCCCTGTCCATCGCCGCGACTCTGGCCGTGCTCCTGGCGTGGTCGCTGCCGCTGCTGGCCCGCGCGCTAGGGGTGCCGCCCGAGCACGAGTGGGGGTGGCTCAGCCACGTCACCCTGAACGCCCTGAGCACAGCGGTGCTCCTGCACGTCGCGGTGTGGCGGCGATGGCCGGCCCGTGCCGATATCTGACCCGGCCATAAGTCAGGTTTCGCTAGGCTCGTCCCGCTATGACGATCACATTCCGGCGGGCCCTCGTGGCCTTGGCCGTCCTCCCGCTCGCTGCCTGTTCCTCCACTCCCGAGGCGGCCGCGCCCGCCCCGGCGGTCACCGTCACGGTCACCGAGACGGCGACCCCCGCCGCCCCGGTGGCCAGCGCCACCCCCGAGGCCGTGCCCACGGAGACGGCGGCCCCGGCCCAGACGCCCCAGGTGAGCGCCGACGTCGACAAGGAGGACCCGATCTCGGGCCGGATCCCGAAGATCAAGGCCGCCAAGTTCCAGTACGACGAGGGGCACGACTTCAGCCAGGTCACGCCGAGCGCCGACGGCGTGCTGCGCGGCCGGCTCATCTCGTGGGGCGACGGCGAGGCCCGGTACGTCCCGGTCCGCTACGCGGGCGGCGACTTCGTCGGCCCCGAGGGCGGGATGACCTACGCCGCCCCGATCGCCCAGAGCGTGCAGTTCCTCAGCGCGGTCGGCTGCAAGGGCGACGACCAGACGATCAACTCCGCGTCCCTGGGCACCGAGCCGTGCCCGCGCGCCCGGCTGATCGAGCTCGCCGGGCAGGGGGAGCCCACCGCGCTCATCACCGTGAAGAGTGGCCAGATCGTGAAGGTCGTCCAGATCTATTACTGACGTTCGCGGGGAATGAGACGACCATGAGTTTCCTACCGCACACGACGGATCTGGGAATAGGGTGAGGTGATGGATCGTCGCATCTTCGGGCTGGAGAACGAGTACGGCGTCACCTGCACATTCCGGGGCCAGCGCAGGCTGTCCCCCGACGAGGTGGCCCGCTACCTGTTCCGGCGAGTGGTGTCCTGGGGCCGATCGAGCAACGTCTTCCTCCGCAACGGCGCGCGTCTCTACCTCGACGTCGGCAGCCATCCTGAATACGCCACCCCCGAGTGCGACAACGTCGTGGAGCTGGTCACCCATGACAAGGCGGGCGAGCGCATTCTCGAGGGACTCCTCGTCGACGCCGAGAAGCGCCTCCGCGAAGAAGGCATCGCGGGGGACATCTACCTCTTCAAGAACAACACCGACTCCGCGGGCAACTCCTACGGCTGCCACGAGAACTACCTCGTCGGCCGCCACGGCGAGTTCGGCCGCCTGGCCGACGTCCTGATCCCCTACCTGGTCACCCGGCAGATCATCTGCGGGGCCGGCAAGGTGCTGCAGACCCCGCGCGGCGCCGTCTACTGCGTCTCCCAGCGGGCCGAGCACATCTGGGAGGGCGTGTCGTCGGCGACGACGCGCAGCCGCCCCATCATCAACACCCGCGACGAACCCCACGCCGACGCCGAGCGCTTCCGCCGGCTCCACGTCATCGTGGGCGACTCCAACATGAGCGAGACGACCATGCTCCTCAAGGTCGGCGCCACCGACCTGGTGCTGCGCATGATCGAGGCGGGCGTGGTGATGCGCGACCTGTCGCTGGAGAACCCGATCCGGGCCATCCGCGAGGTCTCCCACGACATGACCGGCCGCCGCCGGGTGAGGCTGGCCAACGGCCGCGAGGCCTCCTCGCTGGAGATCCAGCAGGAATACCTCGGCAAGGCCAAGGACTTCGTCGACCGCCGCGGCGGCGACGAGATCAGCAAGCGGGTCCTGGAACTCTGGGAGCGCACCCTGCGCGCCGTGGAGACCGGCGACCTCGACCTGGTCTCGCGGGAGATCGACTGGGTCACGAAATACCAGCTGATTGAACGTTACAGAAACAAGTACGATCTCCCGCTCTCCTCACCCCGGGTGGCCCAGCTCGACCTGGCCTACCACGACGTGCACCGCAAGCGGGGCCTGTTCTATCTGCTGCAGAAACGCGGGTCGGTCGAGCGGGTCGCGTCCGACATCAAGATCTTCGAGGCGAAGTCGGTTCCGCCGCAGACCACGCGGGCCCGGCTGCGCGGCGAGTTCATCCGCAAGGCCCAGGAGAAGCGGCGCGACTTCACCGTCGACTGGGTCCACCTCAAGCTCAACGACCAGGCCCAGCGGACCGTCCTCTGCAAGGATCCTTTCCGTAGTGTTGACGAACGGGTCGACAAGCTGATCGCTGGAATGTGATCTCCTTACGTCGAGGAGACGGCGGGTTCGGGTAGTGTGACCCGAACCCGCTGTCATATCCTTGAGGACTTTCACATGCGCCGCCGCACGGCCATCGCCGCCGCCGCTCTTCCTTTGATGCTGACCGCTGTCGCGTGCGGCACCGCTCAGAAGACGGCCACCGGAGCCAGCCCTTCCGCCGCCGCCACGAGCGCCGCACCCAGTGCGGCCGCCTCGTCGGGCGCCGCCGCGGCCGCCCCCGTCGGTCCCGCCGCCGACCCGAAGGACATCAAGGTCGCGGGTGACCCGGGCAGCAAGCCCAGCGTCACCTTCCCGAAGGGCGGTCCGGCGCTGACCTCGTCCGCCCGGGTCATCTCCGAGGGTGACGGCGCCGCCGCCGCCGACGGTGACACGCTGGTCGCGAAGGTCAGCGTCTGGACGTGGGACGGCAAGGAGAACAAGGCCACCGGCTCCGCCTACGACTCGGGCCAGTCGGAGTTCGTGCCGATCAGCCAGCAGCAGATGCCCAAGGCGCTCTACGACGGCCTGCTGGGCAGCAAGCCCGGTGGCCGCGTGCTCGTCGTGGTCGGCAAGGACTCGATCGACCCGGCCGTGGTCGAGCAGGCCAAGACCCAGGGCACCGACTTCACCACCAGTTCCCAGGTCCTGGTCATCGACGTCGTCTCGGCCACCGCCAAGGCCGCCAAGGGCAAGGCCACCGACCCCGGCATCGAGGGTGTCAAGCTGGTCAACCCGGGTGACGACAGCGCCCCGACGCTGACCACCACGACGACGGCCCAGCCGCCGAAGGACCTGACGGTCAAGACCGTCATCAAGGGCGACGGCCCGAAGGTCACCGAGAAGCAGACCGTCATGGTCCACTACACCGGCAAGATCTGGGGCACCGACAAGCAGTTCGACAGCTCCTGGGAGCGCAAGCAGCCGACCTCGTTCGCGCTCGACCAGGTCGTCCCCGGCTGGAAGCAGGGTCTGACCGGCGTCAACGTCGGCAGCCGCGTCGTCATCACCATCCCGCCGGCCCTCGGCTACGGCGAGGCCGGCCAGCCCGACGCCGGCATCAAGGGCACCGACACCCTGGTGTTCGTCGTCGACGTGCTCGGCGCTCTCTAGGAAACCGATGGACGATCTCGCGGCGGTCGCGGCCCTCAACGACCCCGTCCGCCGCGAACTGTACCGATACGTCACCTCGCAGGGCCGCCCGGTCGGGCGCAACGAGGCCGCGGAAGCGGCCGGCGTCGCGCGCCCCCTGGCGGCCTTTCATCTTGACAAGCTTGTCGAGTCGGGCCTCCTGGAGGCCGATTTCGCCCGTCTGACCGAGAAGAAGGGCCCCGGCAGCGGCCGCCCGGCGAAGGTCTACCGCCGGGCCCCGGGGGAGCGCCAGGTGAGCGTGCCCCCGCGCGACTACCGCACCCTGGCCCTGGTCCTGGCCGAGGTCGTCGACCTGCTCGGCGCCGACGAGGTGGCCGAGAAGGCCGCTCACCGCATCGGCGCCCGTCTCGGCGCGGAGAGCGCCGCCACCGGCCTGGCCGACCTGCTCCGGGAGCGCGGCTACGAGCCCTACGACGACGACGGGACGCTGCGCCTGCGCAACTGCCCCTTCCACGTGCTCGCCCAGGAGCAGCCCCTCCTCGTGTGCTCGATGAACCTGTCCCTCTGCCAGGGCCTTCTCGAAGGACGCGGTGACCCGGGCCCGGCCCGGCTCGATCCCCGGCCGGGGGAGTGCTGCGTCGTCTTCCCCCAAGAGGATTCTAAAACAAATCAAAGTTGACATAGAAGACCCGGCTTTGCGACGGTGAGGTCATGCATCTGGCCCAGTTCAACGTCGCGCACATGCGCGCGCCCGTCGACGACCCCCTGCTGACCGAGTTCGTCGCCGCCCTCGAACCCGTGAACACGCTGGCCGACGCCGCGCCGGGCTTCGTCTGGCGCGCCATCGCCAACGAGGACGACCCCGAGGAGACGATCGTCCACGAGTTCGGCGACCATCTGCTGATCAACTTCTCGATCTGGGAGTCGCGCGAGACGCTGTGGAACTTCGTCTACAAGTCGGCCCACCTGGCGGTCCTCCAGCGCCGCCGCGAGTGGTTCCTGCGCGTCGCCGAGCCCTACACGGTGATGTGGTGGGTGGAGGAGGGCGAGATCCCGTCGCTGAAGGAGGGCTGGTCGCGGCTGACCCTGCTGCGCGAGAAGGGCCCGACCCCCGACGCCTTCACCTTCAAGGAGTTCTACGATCCCCACGGGGACAGGGCGTGAAAGCCTTCTTTCCGTTACGGCTCCGCCCACCCCGGCGCCGCCCGCCGCTCCGGGCCGCGCCGTCTCCGGCGCAAACCGGGCGCGCGGGGTTCGCCCGGTGACGCGGAGGACTCAGGCCGGCAGAAGAGCGGCCCCGTGCCGCCCGGCCGCGGCCGAGGTGAGGAAGTAGGCCAGGTCCTGGTCGAGTTTGCGCCCCATGGTCGACAGGCCCACAGGGGAGGCCTGGAGAGCCTCGTACAGGCCGTCGACCTTGACTTTCACCAGGTTGTGGCGCTCGCCCAGGGGGGCGGCCTGGCGCTCGACGCGGGCGCCGAAGTCGCCCCCGAGTTCGGGGACCACGATGTCGGCCCTGGTCAGGGCGGCCCGGCCGTAGGCGGTCAGGCTGTGGTGGGAGACGCCGATGTGGCGCTCGCGCAGGTCGCCCTCGCTGACGCGCAGGGCGCCCACCGGGCGGCCGTTCAGGACGCCGGCGGCGTTGACCGCCTCGCCGGCCGAGACGCCGGAGAAGCCCCACTTCGTCCCGGTGCCCAGGTTGCCCGGACCCTGGGCCACGACGACCAGGTCGGCGTCGAGGACGTGGCGGGCGGCGAGCAGGCCCGTGTGGGTCGTGACCGCCTCCAGGTCGCCGCCGAACGACTGGCCGACCGTGACAACGCCTGTCAACCAGCCGATCTCGCGGAGTTTCGCGCAGGCCATCGAGAACCACGCCGGCAGCGCGCCGCCGTCGAGCATCACGTAGGCGACCCGGGCGCCGGGGCGCTCCAGGTAGAGGCCGCAGAGGATCGCGGGCAGGGCCGAGTGCAGGTCGGCGACCACGACGGGCATCCCGTCGAGGGAGTCGGCCTCCTCCAGGACGGCGTGGTGGGGGGAGTCCTGCTCGTCGGCGCCCAGAACCGTGGCCTGCAGGGGGGTGTAACGGGCCTTGACGAGATGGCCCGGTCCTGCGGGATCTTGTGGCAAACGGTCAGGAATCGCCACCACCATGGCGTAACCTCCCGTACCGAGGCCCATGGCGAGGGCGGTCGTGTTGAGCAGCACCGTGTCGCCGGGCTCGGGGCGGCCCACCAGCGGCGGATAGGCCAGCGCCCGGCATCGAGTGCCGTCGTCGACGGCGACCTCGATCTCGAGTGCGCCGGGCCATTCGCGCCTGATCTCACGGACCTCGCCCCTGCGCCATCTGATCACCGGAAAAGGGTAGCGTTCGAGTCAGGAGGGAGGGCCGATGTCGCGGCGGAAGACGGAACGGTTGCTGAATCTGGTGATCTGCCTGCTGTCGACCACACGTCCGTTGAGTGCGGAGCAGATCCGTTTCGCGGTGCCCGGGTACGACCCGGCCAACGACGAGGCCTTCCAGCGGATGTTCGAGCGGGACAAGAACGAGCTCCGCGAGATCGGCATCCCCATCGAGGTCCAGAAGGACCCGTGGGAGGACGACCCCGGCTATCGCATCGTCAAGCAGTCCTACGAGCTCCCCGAGATCACCCTGGAGCCCGACGAGGCCGCCGTGCTCGGCCTGGCCGCCCAGGTGTGGCAGCGGGCCAGCCTGGCCGAGGCGGCCGGCGGGGCGATGCTCAAGCTCAAGGCCGGCGGCGTCGAGACCGACCTGGCCGAGGGGCCGCTGGAGCTGCGGGTCGACACCCGCGACGCCGCGTTCACCCCGCTGTGGGAGGCGGTGCGCGACCGCCGGGCCGTCACCTTCCACTACCGCTCCGGCGGCAGCGAGTCGGTCCTCAAGCGCGTGGTCGAGCCGTGGGGCGTGCTGTCCCGGCGCGGCCGGTGGTACGTGGTCGGCCACGACCGCACCCGCGACGGCACCCGCGTCTTCCGGCTCAGCCGCATCGTCGGCGACGTCACCCCGACCGGCCGCCCGGGAACGGTCGAGGTGCCCGAGGGCACCGACCTGCGGGCGCTGGTGGCCTACGGCGGAGACGACCCCGGTCCCGAACGCACCGCCACGGTGCGCGTCCGCCCCGGCACCTGCCAGGGCCTGCGCCACCTCGCGCGCGAGGTCCGGCCCGGCGACGGCTGGGACGAGGCCGACATCGTCTTCACCGACCCCGAGAGGCTCGCGGGCTGGCTGGCCAGCCTGGGCCCCGACGCCGTGATCGACGGACCTCCGGACGCCCGCGAAGCCGTGATCCGCCGCCTGAAGGGTGCCCTGCATTGAACGACCGGCTCCCCCGGCTGCTCGCCCTCGTGCCCTACCTGATGTCCCACCCCGGGGCCTCCGTGCCCGAGGTGGCCAAGGTCTTCGGGCTCAACGAGAAGCAGCTCATCGAGGACCTCCAGCTGGTCTGGATGTGCGGCCTGCCCGGCCACACCCCCGGCGACCTGATCGACGTCTCCTGGGACGGCGGCGAGATCCTCATCGACAACGCCGACACGATCGCCCGCCCCCTCAAGCTCGGCGTCGACGAGGCCAGCGCCCTGCTGGTCGCGCTGCGAATGCTGGGCGAGCTGCCCGAGTTCGCCGGCGGCGAGGTCCTCGGCCGGGTCGTGGCCAAGCTGGAGCAGTCGGCCGGAGACGGCGCCGCCGCGATCAGCAACCAGGTCACCGTCGAGGTCGAGGCCGCCCCCGGCGCGCTCGCCACCGTCACCGACGCGGCCCGCCGGGGCCGCCGCCTCTCGCTCGTCTACTACACCCCGGGTCGCGACGAGATCACCCCGCGTGAGGTCGACCCGCTGCGGGTGGCCCTCGTCGACGGCCGCCACTACCTGGAGGGCTGGTGCTACCGGGCCGAGGCGATGCGGATGTTCCGGGTCGACCGAATCCAGGAGGTCGCCGTCCTCGACGTGGCGGCCGACCCGCCCGCCGAGGCCGAGCCGATGGACGTCACCCAGGGCGTCTTCCGCCCCTCCGAGACCGACGAGCTGGTCGAGCTGGAGGTCACCCCGGCCGGGCGGTGGATCTCCGAGTACTACCCCGTCGAGGAGGTCGAGGAGCTCGGCGAGGGCCGTCAGCGGGTGGCGCTGCGAGCCCGTGACCAGGGCTGGCTCGTCCGGCTGGCGCTGCGGCTCGGCGACTCGGGGCGGGTCGTCCGGCCCGAGACCCTGGCCGCGCGGGTCGCCGAGACGGCCAAGCGGACCCTGGCGAACTACGAGGGAAGCGTGTGATCTGGTTATACGCGGGCCTGGGCGCGGCGGGCCTGGTGGTCGTGGGGTTTCTGACGGTTCGCGTCCTGGTGGCCGCACGGGGACTGGGGGCCGAAATCGAGCGAACCAAGGCCCGAATGCGGACGATTCGTCCCCCCGAAGGGTGATGAGCACTGCCATCGCAGCGTACGATCGGGCAAGGACGTGCATCACCCGCCCCTTAAGGACGTGTCATGGGAAGCCTGGGACCCACTGAGCTCATCATCATCGGGCTCATCATCATCCTGCTGTTCGGCGCCAAGAAACTCCCCGACACGGCTCGCGCCCTCGGGCAGTCGATGCGTCTGTTCAAGAAGGAGACGCAGAAGATGCGCGAGGAGGACGACGGCAAGGACACCGTCGTCACCGCGCAGGCCGAGACGGTCACCCCGCAGCCGGCGCCGGCCCCGCCCGCGCAGATCCCGCCGGCCGTGCCGACGCCCTCGGTCGAAGACCGGCTGCGCCAGCTGGAAGAGGAGAACGCGAAGCTCCGCGCGTCCTCGCAGCCCGGCGTCCAGCCGTCCGACAAGAAGAACTGACCTCCGCCGCACCTTCTCCCGAGACAGGATCATGGGATGGCCCTGTTGAAGAGGTCGTCGACGCAGAAGGCCTCCTCGGCCGCGACCGACGACCCCGATGGGCGCATGTCGCTCATGGACCACCTCCGCGAACTGCGGAACCGCCTGTTCAAGATGATCATCGGCGTGGTGGTCGGGACGATCGTCGGGCTGGTCTTCTTCGATCCGATCTGGGATTTCATGACCGGGCCGTTCTGCCGCCTGCCCGACGCCTACCGGCTCGGCGGCGGTAAAGAGTGCAGCCTGGTGGTCGGCAGCGTCACCGGCGGTCTGTTCATCAACCTCAAGGTCGCCTTCATGTTCGGCCTCGTGGTGGCCTCGCCGATCTGGCTCTACCAGATCTGGGCGTTCGTGACGCCCGGCCTCTACCGCAACGAGAAGCGCTACAGCTACACCTTCCTCGGCCTGGCCGTCCCGCTGTTCCTGGCCGGCGCGACGCTCGCCTACCTGACGATGGACAAGGGCCTGTCGCTGCTGCTGGGGTTCGTGCCCGAGAACGCGGTGCCGCTCATCGACGTCAACGACTATCTGACGTTCCTGATGATGATGCTGCTGATCTTCGGCGTGTCGTTCCTGCTGCCTCTGTTGCTGGCCTTCCTCAACCTGCTCGGCGTGCTCCGCTACGAGACCGTGGCCAAGCACCAGCGCATGGTCGTGTTCGGCATGTTCGTCTTCGCGGCCGTCGCGACGCCGAGCCAGGACCCGTTCACCATGCTGGCGCTCGCGCTGCCGATGATCGGGCTGTTCTTCCTGGCCGAGGCGTTCATGTTCGTCCACGACAAGCGGGCCGACGCCGCCGCGGCCGTCAAGGCCAAGGCGCTGGAAGAGGAACTCGACGGCACCCCCGCCGAGTGAGCGGGATAACCGTCCTCGCCAACCCGGCCGCCCGCGGCGGCCGGGGGATGGCCCGTCTCGAATCGGTGCTGGCGCGGCTGCGCGCCTCCGGCCGGGACCTCGCCGTCATCTCGGGCGCCTCGCCCGGCGACACGCTGGAGCAGGCCCGCGCCGCCGTGCGCGGGCGCCCCTCGGTGGTCGTCGCGTGCGGTGGTGACGGCATGGTGCACCTGGCGGTCCAGGCGGTGGCCGGCACGGGCGTCCCGCTCGCGATCGTCCCCCTCGGCACCGGCAACGACATCGCCGCCGACCTCGGGATCCCGCGCGACCCGTTACGCGCCGCCGACCTGGTCACCGGGGGAGTGCCCCGGGTCATCGACGCCGCCACGGTCGGCGACAGGTGGTTCGCCGGGGTGCTGGCCTGCGGCTTCGACTCGCGCGTCAACGAACGCGCCAACGCCATGACCGGCCCGGCCAAATACGTCACCGCCGTGCTGCGGGAGCTGAGGGAGTTCGAGCCGATCCCGTTCCGGATCACCCTCGACCACCACCCCGCCGCCGAGGTCACCGCGATGCTGGTGGCGGTCGGCAACACGCGGTCGTACGGGAACGGCATGAAGGTCTGCCCCACCGCGCGGCCCGACGACGGCCTGCTCGACGTGGTGATCCTGAAGGCGCTGCCCAAGGCCGCCTTCCTGCGCGCCTTCCCGAAGGTGTTCCTGGGCACCCACACGAAACACCCGGCGGTCGAGGTCCACCGTGCCGCCTCCGTGACGCTGGAGGCACCCGGCGTGATCGCCTACGCCGACGGGGAACGCGCCGGACCCACCCCGCTGACCTGCACGGCCCGTGCAGGTGCGCTGACGGTGATGACACGGCCGTAACAGGAATATCGGTAGGGTTGACGCCATGAGCACGCCTGCGGAACGCTACGCCGCCTTCCGTGACCAGCAGAACGAGTCGGGCCCGGCGCTCACCTCGTTCCGCGGGTTGTACGACTTCGAGCTCGACGAGTTCCAGCTCGACGCCTGCCAGGCACTGGAGGCCGGAGACGGCGTGCTGGTGGCGGCGCCGACGGGATCGGGCAAGACCGTGGTCGGCGAGTTCGCCGTCCACCTGGCCCTCGAACAGGGCCGCAAGTGCTTCTACACCACGCCGATCAAGGCCCTGTCGAACCAGAAGTTCAACGACCTGGTGCGCCGCTACGGCGCCGCCAACGTGGGCCTGCTGACCGGCGACAACAGCGTCAACGGCGATGCCCCGATCGTCATCATGACGACCGAGGTGCTGCGCAACATGCTCTACGCCGGGTCCCAGACCCTGTCGGGCCTCGGCTATGTGGTGATGGACGAGGTCCACTACCTGGCCGACCGCTTCCGGGGCGCCGTCTGGGAAGAGGTGATCATCCACCTGCCCGAGTCGGTCCGGGTCGCGGCCCTGTCGGCCACGGTGTCCAACGCCGAGGAGTTCGGCGAGTGGCTCGGCGCGGTCCGCGGCGACACGACGGTGATCGTCGACGAACACCGCCCGGTGCCGCTGTGGCAGCACATGATGGTCGGCAACCGCATCTACGACCTGTTCGCCAGCGAAGACGGCGCGACCCGCATCAACGCCAACCTGATGCGCATCTCCCGCGACGAGCAGCGGCTCAACCAGGTCCGCGGCAAACGCGGCTACAACCGCCCCAGACGGACCCCCCACGACCGCGCCCAGGTCATCGAGCGCCTCGACGCCGAGGGCCTGCTGCCCGCGATCACCTTCATCTTCTCCCGCGCGGGCTGCGACGCCGCCGTCAAGCAGTGCCTCTACGCCGGTCTGCGGCTCACCACCGACGAGGAGCGCCACGAGATCCGCCAGCTCGTCGACGAGCGCACCGCCCACCTGCCCGACGAAGACCTGGCGGTGCTGGGATACCTCGACTTCCGCGACTGCCTGGAGCGCGGCCTGGCCGCCCACCACGCGGGCATGCTCCCGGCCTTCAAGGAGGTCGTCGAGGAGCTGTTCACCAAGGGCCTGGTCAAGGCGGTCTTCGCGACCGAGACCCTGGCGCTGGGCATCAACATGCCCGCCCGCTCGGTCGTCATCGAGAAGCTCGACAAGTGGAACGGCGAGACCCACGCCGACCTGACCCCGGGTGAGTACACCCAGCTCACCGGCCGGGCCGGCCGCCGCGGCATCGACGTCGAGGGCCACGCGGTGGTCGTCTACCAGCCCGGCATGGACCCGATCGGGGTCGCCGGTCTGGCCAGCACCCGCACCTACCCGCTGCGGTCGAGCTTCCGGCCCTCGTACAACATGGCGGTCAACCTGGTCGGCCAGGTCGGCCGTGAGCGCGCCCGCGCCCTGCTGGAGGACTCCTTCGCCCAGTTCCAGGCCGACCGCGCGGTCGTCGGGCTCGCCCGCCAGCTGCGCAAGCACGAAGACGCGCTCCGGGGCTACAAGGAGGCGATGACCTGCCACCTGGGCGACTTCCCCGAATACGCCGCCATGCGCCGCGCGCTGTCCGACCGGGAGGCCGAGCTGTCCAGGCAGCGCGGCGCCGCCCGGCGCGCCCAGGCGGTGCAGAGCCTGGAGGTGCTGAAGGTCGGCGACGTGATCCGGGTGCCCGGCGGGCGCCGGGCCGGGCTGGCCGTCGTCCTCGACCCGGGCGTGAGCGTGCGCGGCGAGGGGCCGTCGCTGCTGGTCCTGACGGTCGGCAAGCAGGTCAAGAAGCTGACTCCGGCCGACTTCCCGGTGCCGGTCGAGCCGGTCGACCACATCCGCGTCCCGCGCAACTTCAACGCCCGCAGCCCGAAGGAGCGGGCGAACCTGGTCGCCACCATGCACGCCAAGCTCGGCGACGTCGACCTCGGCAAGCCGGTGCGCGCCCGCGACCACGCCGCCGAGGACGACGAGATCCTCCGCCTGCGCCGCGAGCTGCGCCAGCACCCCTGCCACGGCTGCGACGAGCGCGAAGACCACGCCCGCTGGGCCGAGCGCTACTACAAGCTGCAGCGCGAGACCGAGGGCCTGCGCCGCCGCGTCGAGGGCCGCTCCCACGTCATCGCCCGCACCTTCGACCGCGTCTGCGGCATCCTCGACGAGCTCGGCTACCTGGAGGGCGAGACCGTCACCGACGAGGGCCGCCGCCTCGCCAAGCTCTACACCGAGCTCGACCTGCTGACCGCCGAGTGCCTGCGCGGCGGCATCTGGGAGAAGCTCGACCCCGCCGAACTGGCCGCCTGCGTCTCCTCGCTGGTGTACGAATCCCGCCAGTCCGACGACAACAGGAGCCCCCGCATCCCCGCCGGAGCCGCCAAAGAGGCGCTGGCGTCGATGGTGAAGCTGTGGGCCGACCTGGAGGCCGTCGAGCAGGACCACGAGCTGTCGTTCACCCGCGAGCCCGACATGAACTTCGCCTGGGCCGCCTGGCGCTGGGCCAAGGGCCACACCCTCGACGCGGTGCTGACCGACAACGACCTGGCGGCGGGCGACTTCGTGCGGTGGGTCAAGCAGCTGCTCGACCTGCTCGGCCAGTTGCGCGACGCCGCGCCCCAGGGCAGCAAGGTGCGCGAGACCTCGGTGAAGGCGATCGACGCCATGCGGCGCGGAGTGGTGGCCTACTCGTCGCTGACCTGAACTGACCGGCCGGTCAGGAGCGAGTGGTGGTCTGTTCGCCCACCGTAACTCCAAAGGGAGATTCCGGATATAACGCGGCGGAAATCCGCTAAGTACAAGCCCCGCCTCTGGAGGTCCGGATGTTCGCTCTCCTCGCCGCTCTCCTGTTCCTCGTCGCCCTCGTCTTCGCGATCGGCGGCTACGCCGTCGGCGCGGTCCTGACCGTGACCACGCTGACCATCGCCGGCGCCGTCTTCCTGGCCCTGCACCTGGGCGGATACGGCACCACCTGGAGCCTCAGGAAGTGACCTGACGACTGCGCCAAGGGCCGCCCGCGATCACGCGAGCGGCCCTGTCCGTTTCTCTGGCAAGATCGCCAGCGTGATCGTGTACGGCGACCGCCCCTTCGCCGAGATCGGAGAGCCCGCCCTCGCCGTCACCGACGAGCGTCGTGGCCTGCTCGCCGTGGCCGGGGCCGCGGACTTCCGCAGCCCTGTCCCCGTCGGCGTCTACGACACGCGCGACCTGAGTTGCCGGGCCCTGGTCCACTCGCGCCACAAGGTCCACGCGATGGCCTTCCACCCCACTCTTCCACTCCTCGCGATCGGCACTGGCCAGTACGACGGCGGCTACCACTTCGGCGGGGAACTGTTCCTGCTGTCCCTGGAAACGGGTGTGGCCGCGCCGCTCATCGAGCACCTGCCCGGCTACGACGCGTCGGGCCGACAGATCCTCGGCCTGGAGTGGCTCGACGACCAGGCCTTACGGGTGGTGATGGCGCCCCCGGATGACTGGGACGACCCGGACGCGTGGACTGAGGGGCACGTCGCGGTGGTGCGGCGGACCGACTGGGGCAGGGTGCCTCCCCGATCGGTCACCTCCTACGACCTGGTCGGCCCTCGGATCCCGGCACCGCGCCCCGACGGTCGCGAGGCCGCCCGCGCCGCTGTGACCCGACTGGGCAAGGGTTGGGAACCTCGCCGCAACGTCCATGCGGTGGAGGCACCACTCTGGATCTTCCGCACCGACCGGCCCGCCACGGCGCTGGACGCCGGCGACGACGCCGTCTACGTCGCCTACGACGACGGTGAGATCGTCGTGCTCGACCTTCACACCGGGACCGTGCGCGGGCGTGGCCCCCTGACCATCGGAGCGGTGTCCGTCCTGCCGACGGCCCTCACCGTCGCCGGGCCGGGCCGGCTGCTGGTCGGCACGGGCGACGGACGGATCCTGGACTGCCCGGCCGGACCGGGAGGACTCGGGGCAGGACCTCGGATCTAGTCGGTCGCCGGGTGTTCCCAGGTGAAGCGGATCTCCCGGGTGGCCGTGTCGGCGCGCAGGAGCCGGGCGGAGACCCGCTGCCCCAGGGGGAGGTCGGCGCCGTCGCAGCGGGCGATCACGGCGGGTTCGGAGATCTGGATCTGGCCGCCCTTGCCGTTCTCGGCGACGTCGACGACGACCGCCTCGAAGGTCTCGCCGATGCGGTCGCGCAGCAGGAACGCCTCGACCAGGTCGACGCAGGCCCGCTCGACCCCGGACGTCCGCCTCGTCGCCGCCGCCATCTGGGCGGGGAGCTCCGTCAGCGCCTGGCCGATCTCCTCGGGCACCGGTTCGCCGGCGGCCACAGCCAGGCAGACCTCGGTGGCGTAGCGGTCGACCAGCCGCCGCAGGGGAGCGGTGACGTGGGCGTAGGGCGCGGCGACCGCGGCGTGCAGGGCGTCGGGGGGCGGATCGCCGTCGAAGCCGACGTAGGCGGCGCCGCGCAGCAGGACCGTCGACTCGTGGAGGAAGGCCGCGTGGCCGGGGATCTTCGGGTCGAGACCGTGGACGACCTCGCCGTAGCCCGCCCCCTCGGGCCAGGGCACGCCGAGGGCCAGCGCCATCCGGCGGACCTTGCCGACGTCGGCCGGCCCGGCCGACGGGAGCACCCGCAGGATCCCCACCTCGGCGTCGAGCATCATCTGGGCCGCCGACATGCCGGTCAGCAGGGAGATCTGCGCGTTCCACTCCTCGCACGGCTGCGGCGAGCGGAACTCCACCCGGTAGCCGTCACCCGCCCGGACGACCTCCTGGTCGGGGGTCGGCAGCGTGACCCCGCCGCGGGCACGCTCGATCTCCAGCCGCAGCGGCCCGATCTCCGAGAGCAGGCGCAGGGTCCCGTCGGCGCGGCCGGTGTCGACGAGGGTCTGCACGTAGTCGTAGTCGAGCCGTTCCCGGCTCCGCACCAGCGCCGGCCGGACGTCGGAACCGACGACCTGGCCCTCGGCGTCGAGATCGACGCACCAGAGGGCCACCGGGCGGACCTCGCCGGGCAGCAGGCTGGCCGCGCCCTCCGACAGCACCGGCGGGTGGAGGGGCACCCGCCCGTCGGGCAGGTAGACGGTCTCGCCCCGGCGCCGGGCCTCCCGGTCGATCGCCCCGCCGGGGCGGACGAAGGAGCCGACGTCGGCGATGGCGTACCAGACCCGGTAGCCGTTCTGGCGCTCCTCCAGGCAGAGGGCCTGGTCGAGGTCCATCGAGCCGGGCGGGTCGATGGTCAGGAACGGCAGATCGGTGCGGTCTTCGAGGCGGAACCGCCGGGAGGCCGTGGCCGTGGCCTCGTCGAGGACCGCCTGGGGGAACTCGTCGGGCAGGTCGAACTCCCGGCGCACCCGGTCGAAGCCCTCGCTCAGGCGCGGCGGTCCGGCGTCGGGTATCCGGATTTTTCGGTGTGGCACGTCCCTCAACGTAGCGGTTCAGCCCTTCCCGAGCACGGTCAGCAGCCGGTTCAGGGGGCTGTCGAGCCCGTAACGGTCGGCCAGGGCGACCAGCGCCTCGGGGTCGTGGGGCTTGGCCGGCACCTCGAACGGCACCGAGGGGATCGGCACGTCATGGGCCACCTTCACCACGGCGGGCGCGACGGCCAGGTAGTCGCGGGCGGCCTCCAGCTTGTTCCGCGCCCCGGCCGGGAAGCCCTCGTCGCCGACCGCCGCGAGCAGCGCGTCGAGGGACCCGAAGCGGGTGATCAGCGAGGCGGCCGTCTTCTCGCCGATCCCGGCCACGCCGGGCAGCCCGTCGGAGGGGTCGCCCCGGAGGGTGGCGAAGTCGGCGTAGGCCTGGCCGGGGATGCCGTATTTCGCCGTCACCCACGCCTCGTCGACCGTCTGCAGGTTCCGGATTCCCCTTACTGTGTAAAGGACCCGGCGCCGTTTGGCGTCGTCGACGAGCTGGAACAGATCCCGGTCGCCGGTGACGATCTCGACCGGCTGCGCAGAGGTCGCCGTGAGGGTGCCGATGACGTCGTCGGCCTCGTACCCCTCGACCCCGAAGGACGCGATGCCCACGGCGGCGAGGACCTGTTCGATGACCGGAACCTGCGGGGCCAGCGTGTCGGGGATCTCCTCCTCGTCGCCCGAGGCGACGCGATGGGCCTTGTACGACGGGATCGCCGCCACCCGGAACGCGGGCCGCCAGTCGGCGTCCATCGCCGCGACCAGATGGGTGGGGGAGTGCGCCTTCACCAGCGTGGCGATCATGTCGATCAGGCCCCGGACGGCGTTGACGGGCATGCCGTCAGGGGCGGTCATCGACTCCGGCACGCCGTAGTAGGCGCGGAAGTAGAGCGACGGGGTGTCGAGAAGCATCAGCACCCGTCTATGCTCCCAGCACCCCCACCGCGAGCAGGCACGTGTCGTCGCGCGGATTGGGCCCGCCGACGGTCTTCAGCATCGCGTCGACGGTCGTGGGCAGGTCGGCCACGGTCAGCGACCCGGCCGCCGCGAGCACCTGCGCCTGGCCCTCGTCGATGTCGCGGTCACGCCGCTCGATCAGCCCGTCGCTGAACATCAGCAGCACGTCGCCCGGCCGGAGCTGGACCTTGGCCACGCCGTAGGCCGGTTTGAGGGCGGCCCCGAGCAGCACGCCGGGCGGGGCGACCATCGGCCGGGCGATCCCGCCGCGCACCAGCACCGGCACCGGGTGGCCCGCGCCGGCCCAGGTGAACCGGAGCGTCTTGGGGTCGAACAGGCCGACCACGGCGGTGGCGGTGGTGTCGTCGAGACGGGTCATCGTCAGCGTGTTGAGCCACCCGAGCATCGCGCCGGGGCCCTGGCCGGTCATCGCCAGCGCGGCCAGGCCGTGGCGGAGCTGGGCCATGTGGGCGATGGCGGGGATGCCGTGGCCGGACACGTCGCCGACGGCCAGCAGGACCCGCCCGTCGGGCAGGTTGCTCGCCTCCCACCAGTCGCCGCCGAGCACGTTGAAGAGCTGCTCGGGCTCCCCGGCGACCTGCCGGTGGTGGCTGCCGACCGGGCGGTCCTCCATCGGCACGCAGCGCACGGCGACCCTGGCGCTGGGCAGCATCAGATCGGCGCCGGGCTCGGGGAGGATGGCGTCGCGCAGCAGATAGGTCAGCTCGCGCTGTTCCGCGAGGCGCGCCTCGGTCCGGTCGAGCCGGTCTCGCATCGAGGCGACCATGTCGGCGGCCGTGTGGGCGCCGACGAGGGCAGACTCCTCGATGGAGGTCAGGGGCGGCTGCTCGCCACCGGCGCCGCCGGTCATGGTGAGGCTCGCTCTCGGGAAACGCATGGTCCAAACGGGGTGAGAAGTGACAGGAGGGGGACGAGCCGTAAACGGCCCTGTGCGGAGCGTAGCATCGGTCTGGACGAGCTGCCGGGTTTTTCGCCGATCCACGCCACTTCTAGTATGACGCTGTGACAACGGAGTCCCTTGACGTGTTTTCGGCCGACCGCCTCGACCTGGTGCGATCGGCCACCGCGGCGTCCGGCGTCGGCGCCCTGCTGCTGACCCCCGGCCCCGATCTGCGCTACGTGTCGGGCTACGACGCCCACGCGCTCGAACGGCTGACCTGTCTGGTCGTGCCGGGCGACGGCGGCGACCCCTTCATGATGGTGCCGCGCCTCGAACTGCCCGCCGCCCAGACGTCTGCGGCCGGGCGGCTGGGCGTGGAGTTCGTGCCGTGGGACGAGACCGACGACCCCTACGCGGTCGTGGCCCGCAGGCTGGGCGAGGTCGGCAGTGTGGCGCTGGCCGACCGGATGTGGGCGATGCAGTCGCTGCGCTTCCGCGCCGCCCTCCCGGGGGCCGAGCAGGTGCTCGCCTCGACCGTGCTGCGCGACCTGCGGATGCGCAAGTCGGCCGCCGAGGCGGCGGCGCTGGCCGAGGCCGGGGCGGCGATCGACGCGGTCCACGCGCTGGTGCCCACGCTGCTGAAGGCGGGCCGGACCGAGCGCGAGGTCGGCCGCGACATCGCCGACGCGATCCTGGCCGCCGGCCACGTCACGATCGACTTCGTCATCGTCGCCTCGGGCCCCAACGGCGCCTCGCCCCACCACGACGTGTCCGACCGGGTGATCCGGCCCGGCGAGCCGGTCGTGGTCGACATCGGCGGCACGATGGCCACCGGCTACTGCTCCGACTCCACCCGCAACTACTGCGTGGGCGAGCCCCCGGCCGACTACGCGCGCTACTTCGCCGTGCTGCGGGAGGCGCAGGACGCCGCCTGCGAGGCGGTCCGCCCCGGGGTGACCTGCGAGTCGATCGACGCGGCGGCCCGCGAGGTGATCGCGGCGGCCGGCTACGGCGACCTGTTCATCCACCGCACCGGCCACGGCATCGGCCTGGAGTCCCACGAAGACCCCTACATCGTGGCGGGCAACGACGAGGTGCTGGCGCCGGGCATGGCGTTCTCGGTCGAGCCGGGCATCTACCTGCCGGGCGAACACGGCGCCCGCATCGAGGACATCGTCATCTGCACCGACGACGGGGTTTCCCGCCTCAACAACTCGTCCAGGGATCTGGTGATCGTCTGATTGCCGTACCGTTTGCGCAATGGAGGAGATCGACAGGCGGATCGTCGCGTTGCTGGCCGCCGACGGACGGATGAGCTTCACCGATCTGGCCAAGGAGACCGGGCTGTCGGTGTCGGCGGTCCACCAACGGGTGCGGCGGCTGGAGAAACGCGGCGTGATCAAGGGTTACGCCGCGCTGGTCGACTTCGACGAGGTCGGGCTGCCGCTGACCGCCTTCGTGTCGATCAAGCCCATCGACCCGGCCGCCGCCGACGACGCGCCCGACCGGCTGCGCCACCTGGCCGCCATCGAGTCGTGCCACAGCGTGGCCGGTGACGAGAGCTACATCCTCAAGGTGCGGGTGGGCTCGCCCCACGACCTCGAGGAGCTGCTCAACCAGATCCGGGCCGCCGCCAACGTGTCGACCCGGACCACGGTCGTGCTCTCCACCCCGTTCGACTACCGGCCGCCCGCCGTCTGAAAGGCCGCGCGGACGTTGTCGTAGGCCTCGGGGGCGGCGCCGAGGGCGTCCAGTCCCTTGAAGGCCGCGCCGACGATCGGGGGGACGTCGGCGACGACGAGTTTGGCGTGCGGGGCCTGGGCGGCGTACCGGGCCTCGACCAGGCCGGTCAGGAACGGGTCGCGGGCGGTGAGCACGCCTCCGCCGAGCACCACCTCACACGGGCCGTCGAGCAGGCCGATGCGGCGCATGGCGACGACGCCGAGCACGGCGATCTCGTCGGCCAGCCGGGTGATCACCTCGCGGGCGACCGGGTCGCCGTGGCGGGCGGTCTCCAGCAGCGGGGCCACCAGGTCGTGGAGGCGGTCGTAGGGCAGGTCGCCGAAGTGCAGGTCGACGACCACCTCCTCGACGGTCGCCTTGCCGAAGACCCGGCGGACCACGTCGGCCAGGGCGGTGGCGGGTCCCCGGCCGTCCTCGGCGCGGACGGCGTGCCAGAGGGCCTCCTCGGCGATGCCGCCGCCTCCGCCCCAGTCGCCCGACAGCCTGCCCAGCGCGGGGAAGCGGGCCACCCGGCCGTCGGGGCCGACGGCGACGGCGTTGATCCCGGCGCCGCACACCACCGCCGCGCCCCACGGGCCGCTCGCGCCCGCTCTGAGCAGGGCGAAGGTGTCGTTGCCGACGACGATCTCGGGGGCGAAGCCGCGGCGGGCCATCTCGTCGCGGAGCCGGACCTCCTCGATCGGCAGGTCGGCGCCCGCGACGTAGGCGAAGACGTGGTCGGCGTAGGGGCCCCGGCCGGGCAGGGCGTTCTCGATCACGTCGACGGCCGGGACCACGCCGCTGCTCTGCGGGGTGAACGGGCCGCCACGCCAGGTGCCGAGGACCACGCCGTCCTCGCCGACCAGGGCGACGTCGGTCTTGCTGTTGCCGCCGTCGACCGCCAGGATCGTCCGCATCAACGGGCCCACGACAGGTGGGCGCGGTTGGCCTCGACCAGGCGCGAGGCCAGCCCGGTCGCCAGGTCCGACTGGCCGACCAGCGGGTGGGCGAGCAGGGCGTCCCGCACGCGGCGTTCCCCGCCGCCGAGGGCCGCGGTCAGGGCCAGTTCCTCGTACGCCGACACGTTCGCGATCAGCCCCCGGTACAGCGGCTCGACCGGGTCGACGGCCAGGGGCGTGGCGCCGGACGCGCCGATCACGGCGGGCACCTCGATGACCGCCTCGGCGGGCAGGAACGGCAGCGTGCCGCCGTTGCGGGTGTTCACCACCTGCACGTCGCCCCGGTCCCCGGCCAGCGAGGCGATCAGCGCGACCGCCGCCTCCGAGTAGTAGGCGCCGCCGCGCTTGCCCAGCAGCTCGGGCTTGGTGTCGCTGGCGGGGTCGGCGTAGACGTCGAGCAGGGTCTGCTCCATCGCGGCCACCTCGGCCGCCCGCGACGGCTTGACCCGCTGCTCGGCCACCACGTTGTCGTGCTCGTAGAAGTAGCGCAGGTAGTAGGAGGGCACGACCCCGAGGTCGCGCAGGATCCACTCGGGCACCCCGACCTCGGCCGCGATCGCGGCGGCGTGCTCGCCGAGCAGCCGGGGGAGCACCTCGCGCCCGTCCACGGTCACCGAGCGTTCCCACGTGAGGTGGTTCAGGCCGACGTGGCCCAGCCCGATCGACTGCCAGGGCACGCCGAGCAGCCCGGCGAACCGCCGCTGCATCCCGATCGCCACGTTGCAGAGCCCGATGGCCCGATGCCCGGCGTCCAGCAGCGCCCGGGTCACGATCCCGACGGGGTTGGTGAAGTCGACGATCCACGCGCCCGGCGCGCGGCGGCGGACCTCCTCGGCGATCTCCAGCACGACCGGGACGGTCCGCAGCGCCTTGGCCAGGCCGCCCGCGCCGGTCGTCTCCTGCCCGACGCAGCCGCACTCCAGCGGCAGCGTCTCGTCCACGTTCCGGGCCGCCTGGCCGCCGACGCGCAGCTGCAGCAGCACCGCCCCGGCCCCCTCGACCCCCGGCCCGACCTCCGCGTGCTCGGTCACCACGGCGGGGTGTCCCGCGCGGGCCAGCATGCGGCGGGACATCCCGGCGACCAGGGACAGCCGGTGGGCGTCCGGGTCGACCAGGGCGACCTCACTCAGCGGCAGCTCGTCGCGCAGCCGCGCGAAGCCGTCGATCAGCTCTGGTGTGTACGTCGAGCCGCCCCCGACAACGGCGAGTTTCACTCATCCTCCTTGTAGTTTCGATCCGAAGACCTCGTCCCGGACCACGTCCAGCCCCAGGTGCAGCGCCCCGGCCAGCACCGGGTTGCCCCCGACGGCCGACAGCCGCAGCGGCGGCCGGGGCAGCGTGAGGGCGTGCAGTTCGCGTTCGGTCATCGCGCGCAGCGTCTCGCCGCCCGCCAGCGGCATCCCTCCGGCCAGCACGATGACCTCGGGGTCGAGCACCGCCGTGATCGACGCCAGCCCCATGGCCAGGCGGCGGGCGATCTCCCGCAGCCCCTCGGCGGCCTCATCGGCGTTCCGGCCGCCGTCCTCGACGACCTGGACGGCGCGTTCCACGGCCTGCGCCGCGGACGTTCCACGGATGCCGCGCGCCCGCAGCAGCCGCAGCACCGCCTGGCCCCCGGCGAGCGCCTGGAAGCCGTGGTCGACCCGCTTGCCGACGTCGCGCGCGGTGGGCGCGCCGACGGCCGGCATGTAGCCGACCTCCCCGGCCCCGCCGGTCGCCCCCCGGTGCAGGCGGTCGCCCAGCACGATCGCCGAGCCGATGCCCGAGTCCACCCAGAGCAGCACGAAGTCGCCGTGCTTGCCGTGGGCGCGTTCGGCCAGCGCGACCAGGTTGACGTCGTTCTCCACGTCGACCGGCGTGCCGACACCCTCCGAGAGGGTCCGGACGAGGTCCGGGATGTGCCAGCCCGGGATGTGGGCGGCGTAGCCGAGGCGGCCGGTGCCCGGGTCGACGGCGCCCTGGATGCCGATCACCACCCGGTTGACCCGGTGGGGCCACGCCTCGGCCAGGGCGGTGCGGACCTTGTCCACCACGTCGCCCTGCGCCCGCCCGGGGGTCGGCAGGGTGGACGTGCCGACGACCGAACCGGTGAGGTCGGCCACGGCGACCTCGACCCGGTCGCGGGTCACGTCGAGGGCCGCCACGTGGGCCGCCCCGGCGTTGATGCGGTAGAGCTCGGCGGTCCGGCCGGGCAGGCCCTCGCGGATGCCGTCGAGGACCACCAGCCCGGCCTCCTGGAGGCGGAGCAGCAGCTGGGAGGCGGTCGGCTTGGACAGCCCGGTCAGGGCGCCGAGCTCGGGGCGGGTCAGCGGGCCCCGGTCGAGGAGGACCCGCAGCGCCGCGCGGTCGTTGATGGCCCGCAGCAGGCTGGGGGTTCCGGGGGTCGGCTGGCTCACTTTGGAGAAAGTAAAGAAACCTTCCAAATAAGTCAATCGCCCGAAACCGCATCGTGACCGGGGGCCTTCGCGGTACGCGTAGAATCTATCGGCCTATGCCACAGTCATCCGCGCCCGAGCTGACCCGTGAACGCGACTATGTCGCCGGCCTCTACGACCGGCTCGACCAGTTGCGGGTGCGCACCCGTGAGCAGCTCGACGGCGTGCTCGCCCAGGGCGCGTTCGGCACCCACCAGAACCGGTCGGAACGCGACAACTTCGCCGTCATGTACTCCCAGCGCCTGGCCCGCCTGTGGGCCGTCGAGCGCGGCCTGTGCTTCGGCCGCCTCGACCTCGCGCCCGGCGAGGAGGAGACCCGGTTCTACATCGGCCGCATCGGCCTGACCGACGACGAGCAGCGGCGGTTGCTGATCGACTGGCGGGCCCCGGTCGCCCAGCCGTTCTACCGCGCCACCCCGGCCGCGCCGATGGGCGTGACCCGGCGCCGCCACCTCCACATCAAGGGCCGCACGGTCGTCTCGGTCGACGACGACCTGCTCGACCTCGACAGCCTGACCGCCGCCGACCGGGCCACCCTCAACGGCGAGGCCGCCCTGCTGGCCGCCCTCTCCGAGACCCGCACCGGCCGGATGCGCGACATCGTGGCCACCATCCAGGCCGAACAAGACCGGATCATCCGGGGCGACCTGTCGGGCGTGATGGTCGTGCAGGGCGGGCCGGGCACCGGCAAGACCGTGGTCGCGCTCCACCGGGCGGCCTACCTGCTCTACACGTACAGAGAGAGGCTGGAGCGCCGAGGGGTGCTCATCGTCGGGCCGAACCTCACGTTCCTGCGCTACATCGAGCAGGTCCTGCCGTCGCTGGGCGAGACCGACGTGCTGCTGTCGACGGTGGGGGAGCTGTTCCCCGGGGTGACCGCCAGGCGCGCCGAACCGGCCGCCGCCGCGGCGCTCAAGGGCGGGCTGCGGATGGCCGACGTGCTCGCCCGCGCCATCGCCGACCGGCAGCGCATGCCCGGCAAGCCCGTCGACATCCGGCTCGACCGCTACACCCTGCGGCTCGACCGGCAGACCTTCGAGGCGGCCCGCAACCGCGCGGTCAAGTCGCGCCGCCCGCACAACCAGGCCCGCGCGGTGTTCGTGCGGCACCTGCTCAACACGCTGACCAAGCAGGCCGCCCGCAGCCTGGGCCGGGGCATGCTCTCCGACGAGGACTTCGCCGACCTGCGCGAGGACCTGCGGACCGAGGAGCCGGTGAAGGCCGCCCTCAACAAGCTGTGGCCCTACCTGACCCCCCACCAGCTCCTCATCGGCCTGTTCACCTCCACCGAGCGCCTGCTGGCGGCCGGCCTGAGCAAGGGCGAGGCCGCGCTGCTGCTCCGCGAGCCGCCGCGCAAGGGCGAACACTGGTGGAGCGAGGCCGATGTGCCGCTGCTCGACGAGGCGGCCGAACTGCTCGGCGACATCGACGAGGGCGTGCTGCGGGCCGCCCGCCGCGCCGAGGAGGAGCGCGAGCAGCAGCTCGCCTACGCCCGCGAGGTCCTGGAGATGACCGGCCTGGCCGACATCATGGACGCCGAGCGTTTCGCCGAACGCCAGCAGGCGGAAGAGGGATATCTCACAACGGCCGAGCGCGCCGCCCGCGACCGGACGTGGGCCTTCGGGCACGTGATCGTCGACGAGGCCCAGGAACTGTCGGCGATGGCCTGGCGCACGCTCATGCGCCGCTGCCCGTCGCGGTCGATGACGATCGTCGGCGACATCGCCCAGACCGGCTCGGCGGCCGGCGCGCCGAGCTGGAAGAGCGTGCTCGACCCCTACGTCCAGGGCCGCTGGCGCGAGTCCCACCTGACCGTCAACTACCGTACGCCCGCCGAGCTGATGGCGGTCGCGGCCGACGTGCTTACCCTGGTCGACCCGGCGCTGAAGGCCCCCGACTCGGTCCGCGAGAGCGGCGAGAAGCCGACCGCCGTCCGCACCGCCGATCTGGCCGCTGACCTGCCCGGGATCATCGAGCAGCAGAAGGTTCCCGACGGCCGGCTGGTCGTGATCGTGCCCGTGGGGCTCGACGTCGGGATGCCCCACATGACCGGTCCCGAGGCGCTCGACGCCGAGGTGGCGGTGCTCACCGTGACCGAGGCGAAGGGCCTGGAGTTCGACGCGGTCGTGGTGGTCGAACCGGCGAAGATCCTGGCCGAGTCGCCGCGCGGCGCCAGCGACCTTTACGTGGCCCTGACCAGGGCGACCCAGCGCCTTTGCGTCGTCCACACCGGCCCGTTGCCCGACGTGCTGGCCAGCCTCCGATAGCGGCCCTTGTACCAGCCTGTCCCACCTGCGAAAACTTGGCGTTCCCGCTGCTGGGGAGCTGGTTGACATCTGCGCTCAGGTCGGTAGTTTGCTGCGGAGTCCAGCACGGGACTGACCGGTTGGCCGTCCTCAGACATCGTCGGATTCCGCGTCCGTGACGAGCGTCACCCGCACTTCGGGGCGCTCTGTAGCTCAGCCAGGCGCGGCGCCGGCGTTTTTGTCGGGGCGGGGCACTCCATCCGGGTGGGGGGTTGGACCCGGGAAGAGTTTCAGCGCCCAGTAGACAACGGAACTCCGCGCCCGCCGCCGACGGGACGGAACCGGTCCGAAGGGCGCTCGAGACTCTGAACCGTCTCGTGAGTTGGGCCTGGGCACGTGGCACCCGTGCCCTGTGCGTAGCCGGATGGTCCTTGAGTTCTCCTGTGGCCACAGGAGAACTCAAGGACCATCGCTGTTCTTCCGGCCGATTCCTGACGCGGGCTTTCCTGTTTTGGGGCCCGCCGTCCGGCGCGGTAGCGTTCCGACCAGCCCCATTCGGTCTGGTTCAAGGAGACGCGTGCTCGCAACGGCGACCGTACGGTCGACCGCCCCGGCGTTCGCCCCACCCACGTGGGCGCGCGCGGCGCTCGCCGTCGCCGGCGGCCTGCTGATCTTCCTGGCCTTCCCGCCGCTCGGCTGGTGGTTCCTCGCCCCGCTCGGCGTCGCCCCGGTGGTCCTGTCGGTGTACGGCCTGCGTCCCCGCCGGGCCCTGTGGATCGGCTACCTGGCGGGCCTGGCCTTCATGCTCCCCGCCATGGCGTGGGTGCGGCCCATCGGAGAAGACGCCTGGCTGGCCCTGGTCGCCATTGAGAGCGTTTTCTGGGCCGTCCAGGCCCTCCTGGTCTCCCTGGTGATCCGGATGCGGCTGTGGCCGCTCTGGGTGGCGTGCCTGTGGGTGCTCCAGGAGTGGGGGCGCAGCACGTTCCCCGTCGGCGGGTTCCCGTGGGCCCGCCTGGCCTTCTCCCAGGGCACGTCCCCCTACCTGAAGTACGCCTCCCTCGGCGGCGCCCCGTTTGTAACTTTCACCGTCGCCCTGACCGGTTGCCTGCTCGCCTACCTGGGCGTCCACCTCTTCACCCGCGACTACCGCGAGCGCGTGGTCGCACTGACGGCGGCCGGGGTGATAGCCCTACCGGTGGTGGGGATGCTCATCCCCCTCCAGGTCGACGAGGGCAAGACGGTGAACATCGGGGTGATCCAGGGCAGCGTGCCCGGCAGGGAAGGGCTTGGCTTCTCCGCGACCGAGCCCGCCGTCGTGCTCAAGAACCACGCCGACGAGACCCACCGGCTGGCCGAGGCGGTCAGGGCCGGGAAGTACCCCAGGCCCGACCTGGTGGTCTGGCCGGAGAACTCGACCGACATCGACCCCTACCGCAGCCCCGAGGCCTACTCGATCATCGACGCCGCCGTGAAGGACATCGGCGTGCCGGTGCTCGTCGGGGCCGTGGTGTCGCTCGGCGACGACGCGCGGGCGACCCGCAGCATCGTGTGGGACCCGGTCACCGGGCCCGGCGCCCACTACGACAAGCAGAAGCTGGTGCCGTTCGGGGAGTTCACGCCGTACAAGGACCTGGTCCTGTCGCTGTTCGAGCGGGCCGCCCTCGTCGGGAAGCAGTCGATCCCCGGTGACAAGCCGGGCGACCTCAAGGTCGGGCCGGTCACCGTCGGGGCCGTGAGCTGCTACGAGGTGGCCTTCGACACCGTCGTCAACGGGACCGTCCGCGCGGGCGGCTCGCCCCTGGTGGTGCAGACCAACAACGCGACCTACGAACTGTCCAGCCTGCCGCCGCAGCAGCTCGCCATGTCCCGGATCCGGGCGGTCGAGCACAACCGCGCGGTGATCCCGGTCGCGACGACCGGCATCTCCGCCCACGTCGCCCCCGACGGGGACATCCTGTGGGAGACGCCCGAACTCGTGGCGACGAGCACCGTGGTGACGGCTCAGGTGCGCACGCGTGACACCCTCGCGACTCGGGTAGGTGTTTGGCCCGAGATCATAATGATGTTGGCGGGAACGGGCGCTGTCGTCGCCGCAGCGGCCGCCGGGGTCGCCGCCCGGCGCAGCCGGCGGGACTAGGAGGAGCCGATGGACCGGACGTTTGGGCGCGTGCTCGTGATCGTTCCCACCTACAACGAGCGCGACAACCTGCCGCGCATCGTCGAACGGCTGCGCTCGGCGCTGCCCGACGCCGACCTCCTGGTGGCCGACGACAACAGCCCCGACGGCACCGGCAAGATCGCCGACGAGATCGCCGAGCGCGACGACCACGTCCACGTCCTCCACCGGCCCGGCAAGCAGGGCCTGGGCGCCGCCTACATCGCCGGCTTCCAGTGGGGCCTCGACCGCGACTACGACGTCCTCATCGAGATCGACGCCGACGGCTCCCACCAGCCCGAGGAGCTCCACAAGCTGCTCGCGGCCGTCGAGGGGGGCGCCGACCTGGCGATCGGGTCGCGGTGGGTGCCCGGCGGGAAGGTCGTCAACTGGCCGACGTCGCGGGAGTTCCTGTCTCGGGGGGCCAACACGTACACGCGGATCATGCTCGGCATGCCGGTCCGCGACGCGACCGCCGGCTTCCGCGCCTACCGCGCCACCACCCTGCGCAAGATCGGCGTCGAGGGCGTGCAGTCGCAGGGCTACTGCTTCCAGGTCGACCTCACCCTGCGCACGGTCCGCGAGGGCCTGCGCATCACCGAGGTGCCCATCACCTTCGTCGACCGGGCCGTCGGGCAGAGCAAGATGAGCCGCGACGTGATGACCGAGGCGCTGTGGCGCATCAGCGTGTGGGGCGTCACGGGCCTGCCGGGGCGGTTGCGGCGCCGGCGGTAAGGCCGCGCCGCAGTCGGATTCACGGGGCGGTATGGCCCCCTCCATGCGTGGACGTCCCTGGCCTGGGTCGGCGTCGCCCTGATGCGGGCTTGAAATCATGATCCCGGTGCCGCGGTGACAGCGGTGGCCAGCACCAGCGGTGTCATGCCTTGATCGGCGTCGGCGAGGCGGTGTGGCGGGGGCGGTTCCCGCTACGAGTGGGAATGTCATGCTGCGACTGAGACGCGAGGCGGCGTGACACGCCGGCGTGGGGGAATGGCCCACGCTGCGGGCATGGGTGGTGTGGTGGGTAGCTTGGGTGCGCCGCCGGTCCGGTGGGGTGGTTTCGCCGTTGGCGGTAAGGTTTACGCCGCTCGTTGGATGGGCGAAGCGATGTGGCCAGCGGTTCCGTCGTCGCCTCGACGAGGTTTACGCCTGCGGCTGAGCGGGGAACCCGGGTTCCGCGCGGGTGCGTTGGAACCCCCGTAGGCTCGCGTGTGGAGGTGTGGCGAATGCTGCGGATCGGGCTTTTCCTGGCGTTTCTCGTGGTGCCCGTTGTGGAGATCTGGCTTTTGATCCAGATCGGTGAGGTCATCGGTGGGTGGACCACCGTCGGGTTGCTGATCGCCGACAGCCTGCTGGGGGGCTGGCTGGTGCGGCGTGAGGGCCGCCGGGCCTGGAGCGCGCTGCAGAAGGCGATCGAGTCGGGCCGCATGCCCGACAAGGAGCTCGCCGACGGCGCGTTGATCGTGGCGGGCGGCGCGCTGCTGCTGACCCCCGGTTTCTTCACCGACATCTTCGGCTTCTTCATGATCCTTCCGTTCACCCGGCCGTTCGCCCGGCGCGGCGCGGCCTGGTTCCTCGGACGCCGCGTGAAGGCGATGGCGGCCCGTTCGCCCTACGCGCCGTTCATCACGGGCCTGCCCCCGCAGGATGCCCGCCGTGACCGCCCGCGCGAGAACGTGGTGCGCGGCGAGGTCGTCGACGACTGACGTGAACCCTCCGGGCGGCTCGCGGTGATAGCTGGACGTCAAGCCGCACCGCCCGAGAGGATCCCATGAGGGATGCCATTGCGACGGCCGGGGACAACGACCTCATCCAGCGTTCCCTGGCCGAGCCCGAGTGCTTCGCCGCCCTGTTCGACCGGCACGCACCCCATTTACACGCCTACGTGGCCCGTCGGCTGGGCCCCGACGCGGCCGACGACGTCGTCTCCGACACTTTCCTGGACGCCTTCCGCCGCCGCCACGTCTACTCAGGTCACCACACCGACGCCCGGCCGTGGCTCTACGGGATCGCGTCCAACCTGATCGGCAAGCACCGCCGCAGGGAGACGGCCCGCTACCGCGCCTACGCCCGCAGCGGCCCGGACGAGACGATCGCCGCCCTCGTCGAGGAGGGCGTGACCACGCTCGCCGTGAACCGGCCCCTGCTGCGTGCCCTGGCGGCGCTGAAATCCGGCGACCGCGACGTGTTGCTGCTGGTCGCGTGGGCCCAGTTCACCTACGGGGAGGTGGCGCTGGCCCTGTCGATCCCGGTCGGGACGGTCCGCTCCCGCCTGAACCGCGCCCGGACCAGGGTCAGGGCCGCGCTGGAGGCGCCCGATGCGTGACCTCAGGACCGTTGCGAGGGGTCCGCTGTCCACTGCCGGCGCCGATGGATGGACGACCCCGGAGGCCGTCGATGCGTGATCTTGAGACCCTGTTCGAACGCCCCCCGGCCGGTGAGACCGACCTGGCCCACGCCCGTGCCCGGTTCGTGGCCGCCGCGGCGAGGAGCCGCCCCCGGGGGTGGCGGAACCGGCTGGGGCCGCTGCTGGCGGCGCTGGCGACCGCGCTGGTGGGCGTGACGGCGGCGGTGCTGCTGCGCCCGGTCCCGGCCGCCTTCCCGCCGCCGCCCGACCCGCCTGCGCGCCTCGACGCCCGGCAGGTGCTGCTGAAGGCCGCCGACGCCATGCTCAACCGGCCGCTGCGACTGGAGGCGAAGCCCGGCGAGTTCTTCCACGAGGGCCTGACCCATCGGTCCTGGGAGACGCCCGGAGGTGAGGTCACGTCCGGATGGAGCGAGAACTGGCTCCCGGCCGACGGCCGGGGTCCGTGGTTGTATTTCAACGGGATGGGCCAGGAAGTGCTCTTCTCGGAGCTCTGCTCCCGCCGCGACCCGGACAGGTGGTCACCCGATCTGCGGGCCGAGGTCACGCGTTCGGGGTCGCCCTCCTTGCGGTTCCGGGAGGTTCTCAGTCTCCTCGCGTCGGCGAACTTCCACCCCGGCCGCGCGGCCGACCTGCTGAGGCTGGCGGCCGGACTGCCCGGCATCTCGGCCACGCACGCCCGCTACACCGCCGCCGGCCAACCGGCGATCACCGTCGGTGTCGACGGCGACGGTTTCCGCGAGGAGCTGATCTTCGAGCCGGGCAGCTATGCGCTGCAGGGTCAGCAGATGGTGATCACTCGCCCGACCGTCCAGCGCCAAGGCGGCAAGACCCTCCCCGCGGGCGCCGTCTCCGGGCAGGCGATCACCTTGCTGGCCGTGGAGCCGGAGCTGCCGAAGACCCCCGCCGGACGGAAACGGATGACCATGAAGACGCCATGTGGCTGACGTCCTAACGCGACAGGGCGCCTTCCGGATGATCCGGAAGGCGCCCTCGCGTCGGTGGTGGGTCGGGGCCTACGCGCTCTTGCGCCGCTGTGCCCGCAGGATGGCCAGTCGCTCGTTCAGGACCTCTTCGAGGTCTTCGATCGAGCGGCGCTCCAGCAGCATGTCCCAGTGGGTGCGTGGGGGCTTGGCCTTCTTCTGCTGGGGCTGCTCGGCGTCGACCCGGAGAGCGGGGGAGCCGCAGTGACGGCACTCCCAGCTCGCGGGGATCTCGGCCTCAGCGGCCAGCGGAACGGTGGTGTGGTGACCCCTGGGGCAGGTGTAGGACACCTCCTGGCGGGGTGCCAGATCGGTGTTGCGGTCGTTCTCGTAGCTGGTCGCGCCGAGCCGGGTACCGCGAAGTGCACGCTCGCCCATGTTCTAAGCCTCCTGAGATCCCCCTATACGACAACAGCTATAGAGGGGTTGGTCTCCACCATGTACAACGCCTGATACCGTGTGTGGATTCCCACCCAAGACGTGATCCAATCGCGCTTTTTCCGGCGCTCGTGAACCGATTCGCCGTCAAATCCGTTCTGGCACGTCGTTGCCCGCGGCCCTGATCGCCTTCGGCAGGTTGACGGAAGCGAGCAGCACCCCGCCGATCACGAAGAAGATCACCAGCGAGACGATGCCGTACCGATAACTGTCGGTCAGCTGCAGGGCCAGGCCCAGGGTGAAGGATCCGATGAGCGTCGCACCCTTGTCACTGATCTCATAGAGGCTGTAATACTCCGCTTCCCGCCCCTTTGGGATCACGTGGGAGAACAACGACCGCGACAGTGCTTGTGTTCCCCCCATCACGATCGCGATCGCGAAGCCGAGGGCGAAGAACAGCAGCGGCTGCTCCGGAGGCACGAAGTAGGCGGCCGCCACGACCCCGCACCAGGCCACCAGCGACCACAGGACCGTCTTGCGGGTGCCGACCCGCATCGCGACCCGGCCCAGCAGGATCGCGCCGAAGAACGCCACGAACTGGACCATGAGGATGGCCCCGATGCGGGTGGTCTCGTCGAGGCGCAGCTCCTGGTCGGCGTAGGTGGCCGAGAAGGAGATCACCGTCTGCACGCCGTCGTTGTAGGCGATGTAGGCGAGCAGGAACACCAGCGTCAGCGGGTAGCGGGTGATCAGGTCGCGGACGGTGAGGCCGAGCTGCCGCACGCTGAGCACCACGGCCCGGCCGGCGCCCTCACCGGCCGGCGCCTGCCCGCGCCGGTTGCGCAGCCGCAGCAGCGGGATGATCGTGAACCCGCCCCACCACAGGCCCGCCGAGGCCAGCGCGAGCCGCACCGCCGTGCCGGTCTCCATGCCGAGCGCCTCGGCGTTCAGGAACAGCCCGAGGTTGACGACCAGCAGCAGCCCGCCGCCCAGGTAGCCGAACCCCCAGCCGCGCGCCGACACCCGGTCGCGCTCCTCGGGCGTGGAGATCTGCGGCAGGAACGAGTTGTAGACGACGAAGGCCGCCGCGAAGCTGGTCTGGCCGATGATGAACAGCACCCCGCCCAGGATGTACGCCCCGTCGGCGACGAACCACATCAGCAGGGTGGCCGCCGACCCCAGGTAGGCGAAGAAACCCATGATCTCTTTCTTGCGCCCGGTGTGGTCGGCCAGCGCCCCGGCGATCAGCATCACCACGATCTGGCAGACCGCCGCCACGCCGACCACGAACGAGTAGTAGGCCGAGGGCCGCACGTCGAAGCCGATCACGTCGACGAACGGCGCCCCGTTCGCGGCGGTCTCGGCGATGTCGGTCAGGTAGGGCCCCAGGAACACGGTCATGACCGTGGTCGGGAAGGCCGAGTTGGCCCAGTCGTACCAGTACCAACCCTTCTGTTCGCGGGTTCTGGCCGTCGGGCTCTCGTCGATGACCTGGGGGGAAGTCATTGCTGCTCGCTCTCAGGAGGGCCAAGCGTGTCGCGCTTGGAATCTGCCTCAGGTGGTGGGCCACTGGCCGCGCGCGGTGAGCACCTCGCGCAGCCCGGTGATGTTGTCGGTCATGATCCCGTCGACCCCGAGGTCGAGCAGGCGTTCCATGGTGGGGCGGTCGTCGATGGTCCACACGTGGACCTGCATGCCGATCGAGTGGGCGGTGCGGACGAACGCCGGGGTGACCACGCGCAGCCCGCGCCACCCGACGGGCACCTGCGCGCACGGGACGCCGGAGCGGGCCAGCCCGGCCAGCATCCGCCCGTAGCCGCCCCGGGCCGAGGCCGTGCGCAGCGCCGCGATCGCCCGCGGCCCCATCGCCGAGCACACCCGCGGCCCGCAGGCCCGCCGCGCCTGCGCCAGCCGCATGTCCGAGAACGAGGTCAGGCAGACCCGGTCGGACGCGCCGGTGCGCCGCAGCACCCGGGCCAGCGGCACGATCGCCGGCGACTCCTTCACGTCGATGTTGACCTTCACGTCGGGCCAGGCGCCGAGCAGGTCCTCCAGTAGCGGGATCTCGTCGACCCCGCCGATGCGGGCCTTGGCGACCTCGCGCCAGGGCAGCCGGGAGATCCGCCCCCGCCGGTCGGTGACCCGGTCGAGGGTGTGGTCGTGAAAGGCCACGAGCTGCCCGTCGGCGGTGGCGTGGACGTCGGTCTCCAGGTAGGCGTATCCCATCGCGACGGCCTTCTCGAAGGCGGCCATCGTGTTCTCCCGCCCTTCGGCGGCGCCGCCCCGATGGGCGAACGCGAGAGGCCCGGGATGATCGAGGAAGGCGAACCGTGGCTGCACGAGCGTGAGTATGCCCGGTGTGCGGGAGCCTTTCCACCTGCCTTCCCGGGTGCGGAGCGCCTGGCTCCGCACCCGGGGGACGCCGGGGTGAACCGCACGGAACGCGCCGACGTCGCTCAGGTGGCGCCCCCGATCCTCGCCGCGAGCACGGACGCCCCGGCGGCCAGCACCAGACAGGCGGCGACCACACCCCCGATGAGCGGCCAGGGGATCACGAGAGGGACGTCCGCCCGCATGGCCTCGGCGAAGGCGCCGCGGATGCCCAGCAGCGCGGGCAGCGCGACCACCGCCCCCAGCCCGGCGCCCAGCAGCACCACCAGCGCCGACTCGGCCGCGAGGGTGCCGCGCACCTGCCGGGGCGTCGCGCCCGAGAGCCGCAGGACCTCCAGGTCGCGGACGCGTCCGGCCGCCGACATCACCATCGTGTTCACGATCGCCACACCCGCGTAGGCGGTGGAGACCACGACGAGGAGCAGGGTCGCGATCCACACGAGCCGGTCCTCCTCGGCGTCGGCCTCGGCCGAGTAGGTCGCGACGTCCACCACGCGAGCCCCCGCCCCGGGGTCGGCGGCCGGGCCGACGACGTAGGCCTCCTCGGCGAGGACCACGGGGTCGTGTCTCCGGAGCAGGCCCCGGGAGATCAGCACGTCGGCGCCGGCGTCCTTGACCGTGCCCGCGACGGTCAGGCGAGCGGAGGTGCCGTCTTCGAAGGTCACCGGCATCGTCGCGCCCGGCCTCAGGCCGCGATCCTCGGCCAGCCAGTCGGCCACCAGGATCCGGTCGTCGTGGCGGAGGGCGTCGAGCGGGCCCGTGGCGTCACCGGCGCGGGCCAGGAGTTCGGGGGTCGCCCCGATCGTGCTGAGAGGGTCGCCGTTCGGCTCGAAGAGGGCGCTGAACAGGGACGACTCACCACCGGAGGCGTCGGTCAGGCCGGGCGTCCCGTCGGGGACGACGACCGCGTCGGCGCGGATCGTGGTGGCGCGGACGGCCGCGAACCCGGCGGCGGTCGTCTGCACCATCCCGGTGATCAGCACCGCGCAGCCCACGGTGACCAGCACCGGGGTGGCCGTGGCGGCGGTCCTGCGGACGGCGGTCCGGGCGTTCTCCCGGACGAGCAGGCCGACCGCACCCCGCCCTCGGGCGAACGGCCACGACACGAGCCGGGCCACGGGCGGGACCACGACGGGGGACAGCAGCGCCAGACCGGCGATCACCCCCATCGCGGCGACCAGGCCCGACATCACGAACGACCCTTCGGGGTCGGAGCCCAGCGCCGAGGCCACGCCCAGCGCGCAGAGGGCCAGCCCGGTGATCCACCGCACGCGCGGCATCGGCCGGTCGTCCACCTCGGCCTCGCGCAGCGCCTCCAGAGGGCGCACCCGCGCGGCCCGCCGGGACGCCGACCACACCGCGACCAGCGTCACGACCACCCCGGCCACGAACGAGCCGGCGAGGGGGAGCGGCGACAGGCTCACCGTGAAGCCGTCGGGCTCGAAACCGACGTCGACCAGCACCGCGCCCAGCACGGGGGCGAGTGACGCGCCGGCCGCCACCCCCGCGGCCGTGGCGGCGACGCCGACGACGAGCGCCTCGCCGTAGACCATCCGCCGGATCTGGCCCGGCGTCGCGCCGACGGCACGGAGGAGTCCGAACTCCCGGCGGCGATGCGCCACCCCGACCGCGAACGTCGACCCCACGACCAGGATCGAGACGAAACCCGAGAGCACGGCCATGCCGGTGAGGACCTGGAGGCCGATCCAGCGGGTCCGCTCGTCGTCCCGCGACTCCAACGCGCTCCGGGCGTCTCCGGTGAGGACTGATCGCCCCACGTGGGCCGAAGCTTCCCCTGCGGCCTTCGCGACCGCCGCGATGTCGGCTCCCGGTTCGGTGACCAGGCCGATCGCGCGTATCCCGGCCGAGAGGCGCGCCGCCTCGGCGTCGCTCAGGTAGACCCCCGGCCCGTCGACTGTGCCGGACACGGTGTAGGTCACCGGACCGCGCACGGTCAGCACGGACACCCGTGCCCCCGGACGAAGACCCAGGGACCGGTCGAGCGCCACTTCGCCCCGGCCGGGTGCGGTGCCCGCCGTCAGCGGGTAGGGCGCGAGCATCGCCGTCGACCAGGCGTAGCCTCGGTCGGACGCGATGGGGCGGCCTGAGATGACCGGCTGGGCGTAGAAGGTCCGGTCGGGGATCGCCCGTCTCACGCCGGGGATCATGGCCAGGCGGTCGAGCAGGGCGGTGACCTGCTGGGGTGACCACGGCCGGTCGGGGGCGAAGTCGCCGTCTTGGCGATCGGTCTGCGGGGCCGAGACGAACACGGGTGTTCCGGCGAACCGGCCGGGCACCTCCGGGCCGGACGAGGTCAGGGCCAGGGTGCTCATCGAGACCAGCGTCATGCCGAGGAGCAGCACGACGAAGCCTCCGGCGAAGGAGTGCCACCGCTCCCGGACGGTCGCGAAGCTCAACATGCCGCGGCCATCCGGGCGGCGACGGCCTCGGCCGTGAGGGGGGCGGTGAGTTCGTCGACCACGCGGCCGTCTTCGAGGAAGATCACCCGGTCGGCGCAGGAGGCCGTCACCGGGTCGTGGGTCACCATGATCATCGTCTGGCCGTGGTCGTCGACCAGGGCCCGCAGCATCCCCAGGACCTGGCGTGAGGTCTGGGTGTCGAGCTGGCCGGTCGGCTCGTCGGCGAAGACCACGGCGGGCCTGGTGATCAGCGCTCGCGCGATGGCCACCCGCTGCTGCTCGCCGCCCGACAGCCCGTTCGGCCGGTGGTGGGCGCGGTCGGCGAGACCGACCCGCGCCAAGGCCCCGCGGACGAGCTCGGGGGCGGCCGGGCGGCCGGCCAGACGCAGCGGCAGCGCCACGTTCTGCTCGGCGGTCAGCGCCGAGACCAGGTTGAACGCCTGGAAGACGAACCCGATCCGCTCGCGCCGCAGCACGGTCAGGCCGTGTTCACTCAGGGAGCCGAGGTCGGTGCCGTCGATGACGACCGTCCCGCCGGTCGGGCGGTCGAGCCCGGCCGCGCAGTGGAGCAGTGTCGACTTCCCCGAGCCCGACGGGCCCATGATCGCCGTCAGGGTGCCCGCGTCGAAGGTGGCCGTCACGTCGTCGAGGGCGGTCACTGTGCCGTAGGTGCGGCGTACCGCTTCCAATCGAACCTTCATGGGGTCCAGCGAACTCGCTCGGCCCCGGCGGCACATTGGTGCTGCGGCGAGAGACGAAGGTAGTCCTGGCACTACCGTGCCCCGCCGGGCTGATCGGTTACGGTCGGGGCGTGCTGATCCAGACCGCCATGACGGCGATGACGCGCCGGCCACTGGCGTTCCTGAGCTCGTCGTGGCCGTGGCGCGCGCTCGCCTACCTGCTGGCCAGCGCGGTCTACGCCGTGACCGCGTGCCTGCTCATCTACACGGCCTACCTCTACGGCACGGGCACCGCGGCCGCCGCCGCCCTGCTCGTCCTGGTGCTGCTGGCGCTGCCGGCGGCGGCGTTCGAGCGGTGGCGGCTGCGGCTGGTCGACCGGGTTCCCGTCGACGACCCCCACGTGAAACCCCCGGAGAGGGGAGTCCGGGCCTGGGTCTTCACCCGGGCACGGGAGCAGGCGACCTGGCGCGAGTTCGGGTTCACGGTCGTCGCGCTGTCGGTGCTGTGCTGGATGGACCTGGGGCTGGTCTCCTCCGCCTTCTGGCTGCCGGCGCTGCTGATGTCGGGGCCGTTCCAGCCGAGCCTGCACTGGGCCGACGGCCTGCCGCTGGCGCTGGGCGGAGTGCTGCTGGTGCCGCTCTCGGCGTACATGCTGGTGGCCTGGGCGGGCACCCGGGCCATGATCACGCGGGCGGTCATCGCGCCCGGCGACGCCGAGGTCATCCGCTCGCGGGCCCGGCTGGTCGACGCGTTCGAAGCCGAACGCCGCCGCATCGAGCGCGACCTCCACGACGGCGCGCAGCAGCGGCTGGTCTCCCTCAGCATGAAGCTCGGCCTGGCCCGTCTCGACCTGCCGCCCGGTTCGCCCGCCGAGACGCAGGTCGCCGACGCCCATGAGGAGGCCAAACGCGCCCTGGCCGAGCTGCGGGAACTCATCCGCGGCATCCACCCTCAGGTGCTCACAGACCGAGGGCTCGGCGCGGCCGTGGAAGACGTGGCGGGGCGATCGCCCATCCCGGTCGACGTCGACGTCTCACTCCCCGGCCGGCTGCCCCCGCCGATCGAGGCCGCCGCCTACTACGTCGTCTCCGAGGCGATGACGAACATCGCCAAGCACAGCGGGGCCCGCCACGGCCTGGTCTACGGGCGCCTGCGGGACGGCGCGCTGGTGGTGGAGGTCCGGGATGACGGAGTGGGCGGAGCCGACCCCGCCGGAGGATCGGGACTGGCCGGCCTGGCCGACCGCGTCGCCGTCACCGACGGCGTGATGACCCTGTCGAGCCCGCCCGGCGGTCCGACCTCGTTACGGGTGGAGATTCCGTGTCTCATCTAGGTCCGTGTCCGGATAGCCGGTTTGGGGATGCCGCGCCCCCTTTAGGTCCGCCCGGATGGCCCGTGGGGGATTCCGCGTCCCCTTCAGGTCCGTGTCCGGATCGCCCGTGGGGGGATGCCGCGCCGCGGATTCGGAGGAGACCGATGGAGGTTTCAGGTCCGCGTCCGGATGGCCTGCGTGGAGATTCCGCGCTGCACATGCGGAGGAAGCCGGTGGAGGCCTTATGTCTCCCGTGTGGAGGTGCCGTGTGCCGCTTTCGGAGAGATCTGGCGTGCCTCGTCTCCGGATAGCGCTGGCCGAAGACGGCGTGCTGCTGCGTGAAGGGCTCGTCGGGCTGCTCGACCGGTTCGGCCATGACGTGGTCGCCGCGGTCGGTGACGGCGAGGCGCTCATCGCCGCCGTGGCCGAACACGAGCCCGACATCATCGTCGCCGACGCCCGCATGCCACCCGGCTTCACCGACGAGGGGTTGCGGGCCGGGCTCACGCTGCGGGCGAGCCGCCCGCGGCTGGCGGTGCTGGTGCTGAGTCAGTACGTCGAACAGACCTACGCCGCCGAACTGCTCGACTCCGGGGGTGGCGTGGGCATCGGCTACCTGCTCAAGGATCGCATCGGTGAGGTGCGCGAGTTCGTCGACGCCGTGGAACGGGTCGCGGCCGGGCACACGGTCGTCGACCCCGAAGTGGTGCGGCAACTGCTCAACCGTCGCCGGGAACCGCTGTCCCGGCTGACTCCCCGGGAGCGCGAGGTGCTCGGTCTGGTGGCGGAGGGCCGCTCCAACGCCGCGATCGCCCGCGCGCTCGTGGTCACCGAGGCGGCGGTCGCGAAGCACATCGCCAGCATCCTGGCCAAACTCGACCTGCCTCCGGCCGAAGACGATCACCGGCGGGTGCTGGCCGTGCTCGCCTACCTGCGGGGACGGTGACGCGGAAGGTGCGCTTGTATGGTGCCGGCGGTCGGATTGAGCCGGGGGTTGGAGTCGGGTCGGGGTCGGTTTGGGCACCAAGCCGAGCTGGGCGGGCAGGTCGTATAGCCGGCCGCGGTCAGCTGCCACCACAAGTGGTGTGATCCCGGTACGACTACCTCGACCACGGGCAGGCCGGGGTCCGGCACGGTCTGGTCGAGGGCGAGCATCTCCATCCCCCGCTCCTCGACCGGCGCGCGGGCCATGGCCACAGGTCTCCGGTGGTAGGCCCGGGTCTGAACCAGGCCGGGGGCGGTGGCGGCCGGGGACGCGTGAGGCTGGGTGCGGAGCGGCATCAGAGTCGGTGTCCGGCGCGGTCGTTGTCGGGCGGGTGCAGCGTCGGCCGGGTCGGAGTGGGACCGGGAGACGGAGAGGGATTGGGGGCGGCCAAAGTGGATCGAACCGCCCGGAACCCTGGTAGCAGGACGCGCTTGGTCTCAACAGACCAGCAAACGACATCGCGCGCTGCAGGCGAGCGCTCAGAACGCGCTGCTCAGAACGCACCAGTCGGGAGGGGCGGGACTCGTCAGTCGGATCGCGCCGGTCAAGACGGTCTGATCGGGATGGTCTGCTCAGAACGCGCTGCTCAGAACGCGCCGGTCGGGAGGGGCGGGACACGTCAGTCGGATCGCGCCGGTCGAGACGGTCCGGTCGGGACGCGCCGGTCAAGATGGTCTGGTCGGGACGGTCTGGTCGGGGCGCGCTGCTCAGAACGCGCCGGTCGGGAGGGGCGGGACACGTCAGTCGGATCGCGCCGGTCGAGACGGTCCGGTCGGGACGCGCCGGTCAAGATGGTCTGGTCGGGACGGTCTGGTCGGGGCGCGCTGCTCAGAACGCGCCGGTCGGGAGGGGCGGGACACGTCGGTCGGATCGCGCGGGTCAAGACGTTTGATCGAGACGGTCTGTTCGGGATGGTCTGGTGGGGACGCTCTGGTCGGACCATTCTGGTCAGAATGCGCTGTTCAGAGCCTCGGACACGGTTCGGATCACGTTGTCTTCGTGGGGGATCTGGTTGAGGGGCGCGTGTTCGGTGAGGGCTGCGCCGATCACGCCGTCAAGGCCGGCGATCAGGTCGGCGAGTCGGTCGGGGTGCACCCCGCCGGGTTCCGGGTAGCACGTCGAACCGAACACCTCCGGATCCAGCACGTCGAGGTCCACGTGGACGTAGACCGGCCCCGTCAGTCCCTCGAAGGCCCGGTGCAGGTCGGGGACGCCGTACCGGCGGATGCCCTGTTCCCGCAGGTAGGCGTGTTCCGAGTCCGCGCCCGCCCGTTCGCCGGCGATGATCACCTGGCTCGGTTTCAGCGGCCGGTCCGGGGTCAGCCCGGCCAGCTCGTCGTCGCCCAGCAGCGCCCGGACGACCATCCCGTGGAACGCCCCCGACGGAAGGGTCGACGGGCTGTAGACGTCGGGGTGCGCGTCGATCCACAGCACCGTCAGCGCGTCGCCGTAGCGGTCGTGGGCGGTGGCGATCGACGGGATGTCCACGGCGCAGTCGCCGCCGACGGTGATGATCCGGTCGTCGACGCCCTCCAGGGCCTCGAAGGTCCGGCGCTGGACCTCGATCAACGTGTCCCGGGCGCGGATGCCGCCGGACTTCGGGGTCGTCCCGGGGGTCGGCACCGTCACCACCGTGTCGGCTGTGATCAGGGCGGATGCGCGGTGGGCGCCTTCCGTCAGGCGGGGGGCTCGCGCGTGGGCTGAGCCCTGCCACTGCGGTACGCACAGGACCGTGGTCATTCCCGCAGTCCTACCCGAAAGTCGGGCCGTCCGGCGACCTTCGGCCGAGGCGGGGTGACCGTCGCCGCGTCTAGCGTCGGGCGCATGCGAAAAGGTCCCCGGCTTCTCGGTCTGCTGCTGTTCGCGATGGGGGTCAGCGGCACCGTCGATCATCTGGCCGCGCAGCCCGTGATGGGCGTGCTGCTGAACGCGCCCAACCGCTGGATCTTCGAGCGGCTGGAGGTCTTCGAGGGGCGGGAGGTCTTCGCGAACCTGTCGCTCGCCTTCGTGGGGGTCGTGCTGGTCGCGTTCTCGTTTCGGCGCTAACCTTCCCTATTGTTCCCTATAATAGGGAACATGCAGCCCTATTCCGTCGAACAGGTCGCCAATCTTCTGGGTCTTCACGTCAAGACCGTCCGCAACTACGTGCGTGACGGGAAGCTGAAGGCCGTCCGCATCGGCAAGCAATATCGCATCACCCGTGAGGATCTGGAGGCCTTCACCGGCCAGCCGGTCGTGCCCGAGGCGGTGCGGCGGCAGCGGGGGGTGGAGGTGTCGGCGGTCGTCCAGGTCGACGCGATCAGCCGGGAGCGGACCGATCGGCTGACCAACGCGCTGATCGCGGCGGCCAACTCCGGCGGGGAGGGGAAGCTGCGCGTCGAGGCCATCTACGACGAGGTCAGGGCCTCCTTGAAGATCATCGTCATCGGGGGCGCGGCCGACGCCGCCGCGCTGCTCACCATCGTCGACAGCCTCACCCAGGAGTGATCATGCACTTCACGCTTCCCGCCGACGGCCCGCCGATCGCCACCGAGGCCGACGCGCTCGACGTCATCGGGGCCACCTTCGGGCAGGGGGTGACCTGGGTGGTCGTCCCGGCCGAGCGGCTGTCCGACGCGTTCTTCTCCCTGCGGACCGGGCTCGCGGGCGCGGTCCTGCAGAAGTTCGTCCAGTACGGCTTGCGCCTGGCCGTCATCGGGGACGTCTCCCGGCACGTCGCGGCCAGTGACGCCTTCCGTGACCTGGTCCGGGAGTGCAACCGGGGCGACCAGACGTGGTTCCTGCCGACGACGGAGGAGTTCGACGCCCGAGTCACGGCACGCCGATGAGCCGCAGCAGCGCGGTGGTGGCCGCCGCCCCGATGACGATCACCGGGAACGGCGCCCGCCGCAGGGCCAGCGCCCCCGCCACGACCACCCCGGCGGGCCGCGCCCAGCCGCCGGACGACGACGTGACGACCAGGGCGAACAGCAGCACGAGGGCCGCCGTGGACAGCAGGGCCTCCAGGCGGGGCGGAAGTCGTACCCGACCACGGAGGAGAGGGCCCGCCAGCCGGAACGCGAGCGTTCCGGCGGCGAGCGCCACGATCGCGGCGATCGGCATGTCCATCTCGGGTCCCTTTCGGTCGGGGTGGCATGTGGGGGTGGCGGGGGATCGTCCATGATCACGATCGGTCGCGCGGCGGCTCAGGCTTCCTTCGGCCGGGCCAGCAGGCCGAGGAGGGACAGCAGCACCGGCAGCCCGGCCGGCAGGACCGTCGAGGCGGCCAGGGCGATCACGCCGCCGGTCAGGACCGGGACGCGCACGCCGCGGTCGGCCAGGGCGGGCATGATCAGCGCCACCAGGACGGCGGGGAAGGCGGCGTCGAGGCCCAGGGCCCCGACGTCGCCGATCGCGGCGCCCGCCAGCGCGCCGGCCACGACCGAGGCGTTCCACGCCGCGAACAGGGCCAGGCCGCTGGTCCAGAAGTAGTCGTGGCGTTCGCGGGGGCCCGCGCCCTTCAGGGCGAAGGCCACGGTCTCGTCGGTGATGAGGTGCACTCCCGGCAGGCGGTTCCCGACCACGTCGGCGACGGCGAAGCCGAAGGGGAGCAGGCGGGCGTTGAGGATCAGGCCGGTCGCGACCGCCGCGACGGCTCCGCCGCCGCCCATCAGGATGCCGATCGCGGCGAACTGGGCGCCGCCGGCGAACACGATCAAGGACATCACCACCGGCACCCATGGGTCGAAGCCCCCGGAGACGGCGATCGCGCCGAAAGACGCCCCTACGATGGCGTCGGCCACGCAGACCAGGGCGATGTCCCGCAGCGCTGTTCGCGATATCGAACGCATGGCCAATAGAATGAACACTACGGACATCGTTCGTCAAGGCGAACAATCGGACTTGTGGAGCGAACGGCTTGGACACCTCCGCCGCGTTGATCACGCTCATCGCCGCCTCGATCCGTCGGGAACGCGACCGGGTCGGCCTGTCGCTGACCGAGCTCGCCAAACGGGCCGGGATCGCCAAGTCGACGTTGTCGCAGCTCGAAGCGGGAGGCGGGAACCCCAGCGTGGAGACGCTGTGGGCGCTCGCCGTCGCGCTGGGGGTGCCGATCAGCCGGCTGATCGATCCGCCCCGGCCGCATGTGCGGGTGATCCGCGCGGGGGAGGGGCCGGTCACCCACTCGGAGCGGGCCGACTACGCGGCGACGCTGCTGGCCTCCTGCCCGCCCGGGGCGCGGCGCGACCTGTTCCGCATCGACGCCGAGCCGGGCGAGGCGCGCACCTCCGACCCGCACAACCCGGGCACGCTGGAGCACGTGATCATGGGGCTCGGGCGGGCCCTGGTCGGGCCGACCGAGGGGCCGGTGGAGCTCGGGCCCGGTGACTACATCACCTACCCTGGCGACGTGCCCCACGTCTTCCGCGCCCTGGAACCCCGGACCACCGCCGTGATCGTCATGGAGCACGTGTGACCGAGCTGCACTCCGACTGCGCCTCCTGCGCCGGCCTGTGCTGCGTGGAGCTGCCGTTCACGAGATCGGCCGACTTCGCCGTCGACAAACCGGCAGGGAAGCCCTGCGCCAATCTGACCGGTGACTTCCGCTGCCGCATCCACGACCGCCTGCGCGAGAGCGGCTACCAGGGCTGCGTGACCTTCGACTGCTTCGGCGCGGGGCAACGGGTGACCAGGGCGCGGCTCGACGTCGCGCTGTTCCCGCTGATCCGGCAGCTGCACGAGCTGCTCTGGTACCTGGAGGAGGCCTCTCGGCACGGCCACACCGCCGACCTGCTCAAGGAGACCGAGGCGCTGGCGGCGTCCCCGGTCATCGACCCCCTCCAGATCGGCGAGCTGCGCGGCCGGGTCGGGGCGCGGCTGGGGGAGATCAGCGAGCGGGTGCGCGGCCGGTCCCGGGAGATGCGCCGTGACCTGGCCGGGGCGAAACTGCGCGGCCAGGACCTGCGCAACGTCAGCCTGCGCGGGCGGCTCCTCATCGGGGCCGACCTGCGCGGCGCGGACCTGCGCACGGCCGACCTGCTCGGGGCCGACCTGCGGGGGGCCGACGTCCGGGGCGCGGACCTGCGCGGCGCGCTGTTCCTGACCCGCCCCCAGGTCGCCGCCGCCCGGGGTGACCGGACGACCCGCCTCGACCTCGATCGGCCCGGCCACTGGACGTAGCCAGGTCGCGAGGACGGCCGGGCGAGCCGGTCCCTCCCGGAATCGGCCGCCTGGGCCTGCTGATCTACGGCGTGCGCTGTTCCTGACCGGCGCGGTCCGGTTCGACCACGGGCCGTGACCCCATCTCGCGCCACTCCGGGCGCAGGCCCGTGAGGGTGGTGGTGAGGAAGTAGGCCGCGCCGCAGAACACCAGCACCGGGACCAGGCCGGTCGCGGCCACCGCCGCGCCCGCCAGGAGGCCGCCGAGGGGGATGCCCGCCCAGGCCACGGCGTCACTGAGGGAGTTGACCCGGCCCAGCATCGCCTTCGGGATGCGCTCGAAGTAGATCGCGCCGATGATCGGGTTGAGGAAGCCGCCGCCGAAGCCGCCGATCGCGAAGACCGTGATGACGGCCCACAACGGCACGTCGACGGCCAGGATCAGGAACCTCGGCGCGCCGATGACCAGGAAGCCCAGGAAGAAGACCAGGCGGCGCGGCAGGCGGTGGGCGACCACGGCGGCGATCAGGGCGCCCGCGACCGCGGCGATGCCCATGGCGCTGGAGGCCAGGCCGATGGCGGCGGGGCCGCCGCCGCTCTCCTTGGCCCACACCGGGAGCAGCAGGGAGGCGAAGGCCGCGTCGAGCAGGTTGGTGATCCCGACCATGACCGTGATGGTCAGCATGAGGCGTTCGTTCTTCAGGAACGCGAAGCCCTCGCCGAAGCTGCGCCAGTAGCCGGACTTCGGCCCGGTCTCGGCCGGACGGTGGCCCATGTCCTTCGGCAGGACGGTGGCGACGATCACCGAGCCGAGGGCGAAGCAGACGGCGTTGACGACCAGGCCGATCATCGGGCCCGTCAGGGCCACCAGCACGCCCGCGACGGCGGGGCCGACCGTGGAGGCCAGGCGTTCGGCGACGCCCGCCAGGCCGGCCGCCCTCTCCAGGGGGATCCGGCCGCGCTCGGCCGCCTCGGGGACCATGATCTCCTTGGCCAGGTCGCCGGGGCCGCGCACCCCGCCGATGACCGCGACCAGGACCAGCAGCAGCGGGAACGACAGTGACCCCGAGACGTGCAGGATCGGGATCATCGTCGCCGCCGCCGCGCTCACCGCGTCGGCCTGCCAGGACATCCGGCGCGGCCCGACCCGGTCGACGACGGGGCCGGAGAGGGCCTTGACCAGCACGTACGGAGCCATCTCGCAGAACGCGACCAGCCCGGTCTGGGTGACGCTGCCGGTGGTGACCAGCACGAACCACGGGATGGCGATCGACGAGACGCGGGTGCCGGTGAGGGCGACGAGGGAGGCCGCGAACAGGCCCGCGACCGGGCGCCACGAGCGGGTCATGACGGCTCCGGCAGGGCGTGGATGACGACCACCACGCGCTCGGCGTCGTCGGGGGCGGGCGTGCCCTCGTGGCGGTAGCGGCGGACGACGGCGTGCAGCTCCTCGACGAGGCCGTGGGCCTCCTCGGGAGTGAGCTGCAGCGACCAGTCGCTCAGGTCGAAGACGTCGCGCCACTCGCGGGGCATCGTCTGGGAGGCGGCCACGGTGCGCTGGGCGCGCTGGGCCTGGGAACCGGCGATCGACTGGAGGTAGATCAGCGCCGCCTCGGGCTCCTGCTCGGCGAGGTCGCGGTCGTTGAACTCGGTGCCCCGGTGGACCGACCGCCACCAGCGTTCGCGGCCGTTGCCCCGGTCGACGTCCTCGTCGACGAACCCGGCCGCCGCGAGCTGGCGCAGGTGGTAGCTGGTCGCGCCGGACGTGAGCGCGAGGCGCTCGGCGAGGCCGGTCGCGGTGTGGGGGCCGTAGAGCCGCAGCAGGCCGAGGAGCTGGACCCGGACCGGGTGGGCCAGCGCCCGCAGGCCCTTGGCGTCGAGGAAGACGGACTCGTTCATGAGGACCACCATAAAACGCAAAGAGTTCTTTGCAAAGACCTTTGCAAAGAACTCTTTGCGGTTCGGTCTGCCCGAAAACACCCCATAGGTGATGTCTGAGATGTCCAGCATGATGGTGGTATGCGCGCGTTCGTGATCACAGGGCCGTTCCAAGGCGAGGTCCGGGATGTCGAACCGCCCGTGCCCGAGCCCGGGGACGTGATCGTGCGGGTGGAGCGCGCGGGCGTCTGCGGGACCGACGCGGAGTTCTTCACCGGGGACATGGCCTACCTGCACGACGGGCAGGCGCGCTATCCGCTGCGGATCGGGCACGAGTGGTGCGGCGTGGTGACCGCGCTCGGCGCGGGCGTCCCGAAGGAGTGGCTCGGACGGCGGGTGACCGGCGACACCATGCTCGGCTGCCAGAAGTGCGCCCGGTGCCGGAGCGGCAGGCAGCACCTGTGCGCCGACAGGTTCGAGATCGGGATCCGGTACGGCTACCCGGGCGCGCTGGCCGAGTTCCTGCCCGTCCCCGTCTTCGCGCTGCACGCCCTGCCCGACAGCGTCGGGCCGGTGGCGGGCGCGATGGTCGAACCCGGCGGGAACGCGCTGCGCGCCGTCCGGGCCGCCGGGGCGGGACCGGGGGAGCGGGTGCTGATCCTCGGCCCGGGGACGATCGGCCTGCTGGCCGCCATGTTCGCGGTCGCCGAGGGCGCGGAGGTCCACCTGCTCGGCCTGTCGACCGGGTTCGCCGAATCCCTCGGCTTCACCTGCCACACCGGAGTGCCCGACCTGCCGTTCGACGCCGTCATCGACGCCTCCAACGCCGCCGCGCTCCCCGCCCTCGCCGCCGAGACCGTCGAGCCCGGCGGGCGGGTGGTCTACATCGGCCTGGCGGGGGAGCCCAGCCTGGTCGACACGCGGGTGATCGCGCTGAAGGACCTGAAGGTCACCGGGGTGCTCAGCGCGTCAGGGGGTCTCGCGGGGGCCATCGAGCGGTACGCCTCCGGCGCCGTCGACCCCACGCCGCTGGTCGGCGCGACCATCGGGCTCGACGACGTGGCCGGGGCGCTGGCCGGGAAGCGGGACCCCGGCCGGCCACCCAAGATCCACATCGATCCCGTCAGTTGACGTGCCTCTTCAGCAGGCGCAGCAGCTTCGGGTAGGTGGGCAGCGCGCGGACCTCGGCCAGCCCGGCGCGGTAGTCGGGGTTGGCCAGCAGCGGGTCGAGCGCCGGGTCGGCCGGTGACTTGGGGTCGACGTTGCGCAGGTAGGTCTTCAGGTCGACGCCGTCGATCCTGATCGACTTGTACTCGTCGAGGATGCGCGGCAGCGACGGTTCGATCATGGTGGCCCGGCCGGACAGGGCGAGCTGCTGGAAGAAGTTGAGCTTGCCCGCTTTGACCAGGTAGTACGCTGTCTGCCGGTCGGGTGACGGCCGGGCGTCGGCCGAGGCCGGGGACATCGCGGCGAACACGGCGAGCGGCAGGATCGCGAGGGCCAGTCGTCTCATGCCGCCGACAGTAGGGACGGCGCGCCGGCCGCCCGGCCCGACGCCGCCGGGGCTTTCTCAAATCCAGACGGAATGATCGTCGACGTAAGGGGCGAGCAGGCCCGTCATCAGCGGGTCGCCCTGACCGTGCAGGTCGTTGGCGGCGATGCCGCGGACGATGCCCGCCAGCAGGTCGGCGACCTGGATCCGGGCGTCGAGGTGGGACTCGACGAGGCGCAGCCCGTCCAGCGGGCAGGCCCGGCGCAGCAGGCCGACGCGCTCCTCGGTCAGGGTCGTCTGCCGGTCGTGCACGATCGTCACCGGCCGCCCGCCGCCCCAGAACTCGACCGCGCGCACGATCGCCGGCAGCAGCGGGTCGAGCGGCGCGGCCGTCGTGGGGTTCGCGGCCAGGCGGGTCCGCAGGTCCTCGACCTGGGGCCGGGCCTTGGCCAGGCGGCGCATCACGTCACCGGCCTCGCCGTGGGTCAGGGCCAGGTCGTCGACCAGCGCGAACACCTCGGCGATCGAGCGGTCGGAGTGGGGGCGCATGAGGTCGTTGAAGCCCTCCAGCAGGTCGCGCCACCGGGCCCCGAACGCGTCGGGGGCCAGCCGGTAGAGGCGGTCGCCGTCCTCGCCGACCAGGCCGGTGATGCGGCGGGTCATGTAGAGGGTCTTGTCGGTCAGGTGGACGCGCGCGTGGCCCTGGAGGGGGCCGGTCGGGCCGAGCAGCCACTGGAGGGCCAGCCGGTGCTTGGCCCGCCGGATGACGAACGACTTGTACTCGGTGATGGGGGAGGGGGCGCGGTGGCGGACCTCGTCCATGCAGGCCGCGGCCTCGTCGAGGGTGAGCGCGATGCTCGCGTGGGCGAACACGTCGGTCACCCCGCCGATGAGCTTCTCGCCCTCCGCTCCCGATTCGTCACACCCGATCTCCATAAAGGTCATTAGACATGACCGGCTTGTATGGTGCCGTCATGGATCAGCAGCCCGAGTGGTGGACGCTCGAACGCAGCGCCGCCCGCGCGTGGCCGGCCGCCCACACCGAGGAGCGCGACGGCTGGCTGCTCCGACACACCCCTTCGGTGCCCCGCCGCCGGATCAACTCCGCGCTGCCCCTCCACGGCTCCAGCCCGTCGATCGAGGCGGTGGAGAGCTACTACCGCGCCCTCGGCCGGGCCGTCACCGTGCAGGTCAGCCCGTCAGACACCTACACGGAGCTCGACGCGGAACTGGCGGCCCGGGGCTACCACCGCGACGCCCCGACGCTGATCCTCACCGCCCCGGCCTCGGGCTTCGACGACGAGGGAGCGGCCGAGCGGGTCGGCGACCGGGCCCGCTGGCCGGAGGTCTTCGCCGCGCTCGACGACCGGGCCGCCACGCTTGAGGTCATCCTCCGGATCCCCGAACCGGTCGCCCTCTTCGCCGCCACCGTCGGCGGTGAGACCGCCGGGATGGGCGTCTTCGCCGTCGACGGCGGCTACGCCGGTGTCTTCTGCATGGTCACGCACCCGCGCCACCGCCGCGCCGGGATCGCCTCGGCCGTCCTGGCCGCCGGGGCGGCCTGGGCCGGCGGCCAGGGCGCGCGGCGGCTCTACCTCCAGGTCGAGGAGGACAACCCGCCCGCCCGCGCCCTCTACGCCCGCGCCGGGTTCACGGTGTCGCACGGCTACCACTACCGCGTACTCCCCGGGATGTAGCCGGGCCGCCCACCCGCGCACGACGCGCCCGGCCCACGTGGCGGCGACGCTTGGCGGCGTTGACTTCTCACGTGGGGAGACCACCGATGAACACGGCTTATCTGGGCGCGCGGCGCGTCATGGCACTGATCCTCGCCGCCGCCCTGCTCATCCAGGGCATCACGGCGGGCCTGCTGCTGGCGTCGCCGGGCGGGCGGGGCATCCACCGGGCCACCGCGATCCTGGTGCTGCTGGCGGCGATCGGCTCGCTCGTCGTCGCGATCATGACGAGGGAGCGGAAGCAGATCGTCCCGGGGGTGATGGTCCTGCTCCTGGTCTTCGTGCAGATGTATCTGGGGTTCGCGCACTTCAAGGCGCTGCACGTGCCCATCGGCATGATCATGTTCGGTGGGGTGGTGCACGTGCTGAGCACCCTCTACCCGGCCCGGCAGCACGCCCCGGCATGAGGCTCACCCGGCGAGAGGCCCTGGCCGTCGTCGGCCTGGGCGGGTTCGCCCTCGTCACGGGGTGTTCGCTGCTGGCGGGCACCCCGGTGCCGCAGGTCCTGCGCAGCACCGCCCCCCTGCCGCGGCCGTTCGCCGTGCCGCTGCCCCTCCGGCCGTTCGCCCGGCCCACCCGGCGCGGCGACGCCGACTATTACGACATCACCGCACGTCAGGCGGTCGCAAGCATCATCCCCGGGCTGCGCACGCCCATCTGGGGGTACGACGGCGTGTTCCCCGGCCCGGTCGTCGAGGCCCGGCGGGGACGCCGGACCGTGGTGCGGCTGACCAACGGCCTGGGCGTGCCGACCGTCCTGCACCTGCACGGCGGCCACACCCCGGCGGCCTCCGACGGGCACCCGCTGGATCTCGTACCACCGGGGGCTACCCGCGAATACGACTATCCGATGACGCAGCGGGCCGCCACGCTCTGGTATCACGACCACCGCATGGACTACACCGGGCCGCAGGTCTGGCGGGGTCTGGCCGGTCTGTTCCTGGTCCGCGACGACGAGGAGGACGCGCTGCCGCTCCCGAAGGGCGAGCGCGAGATCCCGCTGGTGATCTGCGACCGGTCGTTCGCCGCCGACGGCACGATGCCCTACCCCGGCCGGCCGGGGAAGCCCGGGGCCAAAGAGGCGTACATGGGCGGCGTGCTGGGGGACGTCACGCTGGTCAACGGCGCGCCGTGGCCGGTTCTCCGGGTCGCCCGCGCCCGTCATCGGCTGCGCGTCGTCAACGCGTCGAACGCGCGTCCCTACGAGCTGTCGACCGGTGGCCCGATCGTCCAGATCGGCAGTGACGGCGGCCTGCTCCCGGCTCCGAGGACCCTGGACTCCGTCCGGCTCTCGCCCGGCGAGCGGGCCGATCTCATCGTCGACTTCGCCGCCCACCGGATCGGTGACCGGGTCGAGCTGCGCGACCTGGCCGGCGACGGCCCCGTCATGCGCTTCGACGTCGACCGCGACGCCCCCGACGACTCGTCGATCCCGTCGGCGCTGTCCCGGGTGGACCGGATCGACCCCGCCTCGGCCACGGTGACCCGCGACTTCGAGTTCTCCAGCGGCAGCCTGCACGGCGGCACCGGCTGGCTGATCAACGGCAAGCCTTACGACGCCAACCGGGTCGACGCCACGGTGAAGCTCGGCGCGACGGAGATCTGGCGCTTCACCAGCGACGTCAGCCACCCGATCCACCTGCACCTGGCGCACTTCCAGGTGATGGCCGACGGCGTCCCCGACCCGGCCTGGAAGGACACGGTCGAACTCCGGGAGGCCCAGACGATGGAGGTGATCGCCAAGTTCGACGGCCATCCGGGCCGGTACGTCTTCCACTGCCACAACCTCGAACACGAGGACATGGCCATGATGGCGACCTTCGACGTCATCCCCTGAACCGGGGCACCACCAGCCCCGACTCGTAGGCGGCGACCACGGCCTGCGTCCGGTCGCGCAGGCCCAGCTTGCCGAGCACCCGGCTGACGTGGGTCTTCACCGTCTCCTCGGTGACGGTCAGCCGCTGGGCGATCTCCGGGTTCGACAGCCCCTCGGCGATGAGCCGGAGCACCTGCGTCTCGCGGGGCGTCAGCCCCTCGATCGACACCCTGGGCGACACTCTGGCCCGGAGCTGGGCGAACTCGCCGATGAGCCGCCGGGTGACGGTGGGCGCGAGCAGCGCCTCCCCGGCGGCCACCACCCTGACGGCGTCGAAGAGCCGCTCGGCGGTGACGTCCTTGAGCAGGAAGCCGCCGGCTCCGCGCGCAGGGCGTCGTAGACGTACTCGTCGAGGTCGAAGGTGGTGAGGATGAGCACCCGGGCGCTCGCCGACAGCCGCCGGGTGGCCTCGATGCCGTCCATGACGGGCATCCGGACGTCCATCAGCACGAGGTCCGGCGCGGTCGCGGCGCAGACCCGCACCGCCTCCGCGCCGTCGGAGGCGGTGCCGACGACGGCGAGGTCGGGCTGGGTGGCCAGCAGGTCGGCGAACGCCGACCGGACGACGGGATGGTCGTCGGCGATGACGATCCTGATCACGCCGTCCTCCCGGGGAGGGTCGCCTCGACCATGAACCCGCCGCCTCTCACCGCTCCTGTCCGCAGCGTCCCGCCCACCGCGCAGGCGCGCTCCCGCATGCCCGCCAGGCCCAGCCCCTCGACCGGGTCGTCGACGGCTGGCCCGTTGTCCCGCACCACCACCCGCAGCGCACCCGCCCCGTAGGCGAACTCCACGTCGACCGCCGCGCCCGGCGCGTGCCGCCGGGCGTTGGTCAGCGCCTCCTGGACGATCCGGTACGCCGCCAGTTCCGCCACCGGGTCCAGAGCGATCGGCGTGCCGCGCAGGATCAGCCGGGTCGCCCCGCCGGAGGCCGCGCGGGCCGTGTCCACCAGGGCGTTCAGCTCGCGCAGGCCCGGCTGGGGGGCGCGTTCGGGCTGCCCGGTGTCCTCGCGGAGCACGCCGAGCAGGCGGCGCATCTCGGTCAGCGCGCTCCGCGCGGCGTCGCCGATCGCGCGCAGCCGGTCGGCCCCGGCGGGCGGCAGCCCGGGGGTCGCCAGGCGGGCCGTCTCGGCCTGGACGGCCACCATCGAGATGTGGTGGGCCACCACGTCGTGCAGCTCGCGCGCGATCCTGGCCCGTTCGCCGGCCGCGCTGCGGCGCAGCAGGCTCTCCTCGATCACGTCCCGCGCCGCCTCGCTGACCCGGGCCTTCCTCCTGGCCTGCCAGGTGATCCCGGCCATCGCGGCCGACGGCGCGAGGGCCAGCACGGGCGCCTGGACGATCAGCGCCAGACCCGCGGCCGAGCAGGCCAGCGCCGCCCTCTCGGAGGTCTCGCCCAGGCGGAACAGCGCGATCATGGTGGCGGCCAGGCCGGCGTACGCGGGGTCCCGGAACGCCGTCACCGACAGCACCGTCGCCGCCGTGACCAGCACGGCGGCGGCCGTCCGCTGCGGCCACAGCAGCACCAGCGGCAGGGTCGTCGCCAGGCCCACCAACGCCAGGACCATCGACTGGGACACCCCCAGCCCGAAGGCCACCACCACCAGGACACCTGCGACGGCACGCCCGTTCACGCAGGTCATTCTGCCCGTTATGGGGTGGGCGGACATCCCTCGTACGAGCTACCCGAAGACCGCTCCGCCGCGCGACGCGGGGGCCGAGGGCGCGACCCTAGGGTTCCGGAGCATGGATGTGACCGTCACGGGGCTGCGCAAACGCTTCGGCCCCACACAGGCGCTCGACGACATGACCTTCACCGTGCGGCCGGGCGTCGTCACCGGGTTCGTCGGCCCCAACGGGGCGGGCAAGTCGACCACGATGCGGATCGTCGTCGGCCTCGACCGGCCCGACGAGGGATCGGCGCTGGTGGGCGGGGTGGCGTACACGAGCATGAAGAGGCCGTTGACCCACGTCGGCGCCCTGCTCGACGCGTCGGCGCTGCAGCCGAGCCGGACCGCCCGCAACCACCTGCTCTGGCTGGCCCAGTCGCAGGGGCTCGGCGCGCGCCGGGTCGACGAGGTCCTCGGCCAGGTCGGCCTCGCCACGGCCGCGCGCCGCCGGGCGGGCGGCTACTCCCTCGGGATGCGGCAGCGGCTCGGCCTCGCGGCGGCGCTGCTGGGCGACCCGCCGGTGCTGCTGTTCGACGAGCCGTTCAACGGGCTCGACCCGGAGGGGATCGCGTGGATCCGCGGCCTGCTGCGCTCACTCGCGGCCGGCGGCCGGGCGGTGCTCGTGTCGAGCCACCTGATGAGCGAACTCCAAGATGTCGCCGGGCACCTGATCGTGGCCGGCCGCGGCCGGGTCGTCGCCGACCGCGCGGTCGACGACCTGATCGCGGCCGCCTCGGACGGCAGGGTCACCCTGCGCACGACCGCGCGCGAGGAGGCCATGGAGGCGCTGGCCCGTGCGGGCGCGACCGTGACCGTGACCGGCGGCGACGCGGTGACCGTGGCGGGGCTGTCCGGCGCGGAGACGGTGGCGGCGCTGACCGCCGCCGCGGTGCCGTTCGCCGAGGTCAGCGCCCATCGGGCGACGTTGGAGGAGGCCTACATGGAGCTGACCCGAGAGAGCGTGGAGTTCCGGTGATCCCGCTGCTGAGGTCCGAATGGACCAAGTTCCGCACGGTACGCGGCTGGGTCGCCGGGTCGATCGCCGCCGTGCTGCTCACCGTGGGCGTGGGGCTGCTGGGCGCGGCCGGGACGGTCCGGTCGTGCGACGGGCCCCAGGGGGACGTCTGCCCGGTGACCCCGATCGGGCCCGGCGGGCAGGCCGTCAACGACCGGTTCTCCTACTACCACCAGGCCCTTCCCGGCGACGGCTCGATCACGGTCAGGGTCGCCGGGCTGAGCGGCGTCATCACCTATCCGCCGCCCGATCACGACGAGATCGTCGCGGGCGTGGTGCCCTGGGCGAAGGTCGGCCTCATGGTCAAGCGGGACCTGCGCCAGGGCTCCGCCTACACGGCCGTCATGGTCACCGGCGAGCACGGCACCCGCGTCCAGGACGACTTCGTCGGCGACCTCGCGGCCGGCGGCGATCGGTGGCTGCGGCTGACCCGGACCGGCGGCACCCTCAAGGGCGAGTCGTCACCGGACGGCAGATCGTGGGACGTGATCGTCGAGAAGCCCTTCCCCGGGCCCGCCCTCATCGGGCTGTTCGCGGCCTCACCCTGCGACGTCACCCTCTCCCAGGGCACGCTCGGCGGCACCATCGGGGCGTGCCGCCTCACCAACGTCACCGGGAAATTCGAGGACGTGGCCGTCGAGGGGGCGTCCGGGACGTGGGCGCACGACGACGTCGGCGGTGAGACCGGCGCGCCGCCGCTGTCCGTCGGGTCGGCCCGGCAGTGGGGGAGCACCGTCCAGCTCACCGGGTCGGGCGACGTCGGGCCGGCGGGCATGGAGGGCGGCGCGGTCCTCGAACGGACGCTGACCGGCGCGTCCATCGGCCTGATCGCCGTCATCGTGGTCGGGGTGCTGTACGTGACGGCCGAATACCGGCGCGGCCTGATCGGCGCGACGCTGGCGGCCAGCCCCGGGCGGAGCGGGGTGCTCCTGGCCAAGGCCGCCGTGGTCGGCACGGTGACGTTCGCGGGCGGCCTCGTCGCCGCGGCGGTCGCGGTCCCGGTCGGGATCCGGCTCATGCGCGACCGGAACAACGACATCGCGCCGGTCACCGCGCTCACCGAGGTCCGGGTGATCGTCGGCACGGCGGCGCTGCTGGCCGTGACCGCCGTGCTGGCCCTGGCGCTGGGCGCGATCTTCCGGCGGAGCGCGGCGGCGGTCATCACCGCGATCGTGCTGGTCCTGCTGCCGCAGATCCTCGCCACGGCCTCGGTCATCCCGTCGTCGGCGGCCGAATGGCTGCTGCGGGTCACCCCGGCGGCCGGGTTCGCGATCCAGCAGAGCATCCCGGCGTATCCGCAGGTGGAGGACTACTACATCCCCGCTCTCGGCTACTACCCGCTGCCGCCGCTGGGCGGGTTCGCGGTGATGTGCGCCTACGCGGCGGTCGCGCTGGCGGCGGCGATCGTGCTGCTGCGCCGGAGGGACGCGTGATCCGGGCCGAGTGGACGAAGTTCCGGACCCTGCCCGGTCTGCCGTGGCTCGTCCTCCTCCTCGTGGCCCTGACCGTGGGCACCGGGGCGGCGGCGACGGCTCTCGTCCCGTGCTGCGACGTCCTGCCGTCGCGGGTCTCGCTCGCGGGCGTGCAGGCCGGGCAGCTCGCCGCCGTGGCGCTGGCGGTCGGGGTGATGGCGGGGGAGTACGCGACCGGCATGATCGCCGTCAGCTTCCTCGCCGTCCCGGCCCGGGGGCGGCTGCTGGCCGCGAAGGCGCTGCTCGCCGGGGGCGTCACCCTGGCCGGGGCGCTGGTCGCGATCACCCTGTCGGCTCTCGTCGGGCCGGGCGTCACGCCGACGGCCTTCTTCGGGTCGATCGGCTACCTGGTGCTGGTGTCGCTGTTCGCGCTGGGCGTGGCCGCCGCCGTCCGGGACCCGGCCGTCGCGATGGGGGTCGCGCTCGGGATCCTGTACGGGTTCCCGCTGGTCATCCGGATGATCCGGGACCCCGCCTGGCAGGAGCGGCTCGCCTGGGTCTCGCCGATGGAAGCGGGGCTGGCCGTCCAGGGAGGGCTGCCGCCCATCGGCCCGTGGGCCGGGCTGGGCGTGCTCGCCCTGTGGGCGGCGGGGGCGCTGGCGGTCGGGCGGTCGCGGATGGGCGGAGGCGAGTCGGCGATCAGCGTTCGCGTGCGTAGGCGTAGAGGGTCACGGCGGTGATGAACGCGATCTCGATCCCCAGCAGCTTGTCCAGGATGGTGAATGCGGAGATGTCGGACGGGACCAGGACCTGACGCAGCGAGATGACCGCCAGCAGAGCGGCCGCCAGCTCCAGGGAGCTGGTGTTCCTGCTCTGACGGCCGAACGCGAGGGCGAGGATGAGCAGGATGGGGGTCGCCAGGATGGCGTACACGAACACGAGTGCGTTGGGACGTCGGGTCAGGTCGATCTGGACGGCGGTGTCCAGGCGCAGCCGGTGGATCGCGTTGCTGCCGGGCCGGGTGCCTGCGACCTCGCCGCCGGTGTCCACGTAGTAACCGAAGGCGCTGTCGCGTAAGCGCGGGAGGGTCCAGTCACTCAGATTGTTGTTGAGCTGGATGGTGGAGATGTAGAGCATGAGCGTCTTCGGAGAACTCCGCTCGGTGCCGTCGGCCAGCGGTGGGAGTTCCACGCTGTCGGGGACGGTGATCTCGATCTGGAATCTTGCGGAGTAGCGGTCGTGCGGATATGCGGTCATGGAACCTGTCAGCGGCACCTTGAAATCCGGGAGCGGCGCGAAGGTGGCGTACATGTCGCTCAGACGGATCTGCGTGGAGATCGTTTCGGTGGTGGTGCCCGCCGTGGCCACCCCCGTCGCGCCTGACCTGACTCTCATCGTTCCCAGAGCTTCTCCGTCCACCTCCGGCAACCGGAGCTGCAGGTCCGCGCTGATGGTCGCCTGACGTGCGCGCAGATCGATGTCGCGGACACCCAGGAAGACCGTGCCGTCGTTGGACAACTCCACGCCGAGCCGGCCGTTCGGCCCGCCCAGTTCGTCGCCCTCCCCTATGGGGAAGGCGACGAGGGACCAGCCGGCCAGGAGAGTCACAGCCAAGGCGATGATGGCGAGCGCTGCACGCACTGATCACTCCGCTGAGGTCTGCCGTTCACGCGAATGGGGAGGGTGACGATTCCGCCCACGTTCATTCTCCGCACGAACGGCGGGTCAGGATGGGCCGATGACGACTCCGGTCCGGTCCGGATCGTGACCGCCGTTCTTCGCGACGGCTCGGGTGGCGCCGTATCTCTCGATGCTCACCGCCCTGCTCGACGTGTGAGGGCACCGCGGCCCTAGGCTTGCCCAGGTCAGAGGCCTGAAAGGGGGGCAAGGTGTCACTTTCGGACGCGGAGCTGGTGCGGGCCGCCGTGGCGGGGGACGTGACCGGTCTCGGGCTGCTGCTCTCCCGGCACCGGGCTGGCATGCACGCGGTCGCGCTGGGCGTCCTGGGGCACGGGCCCGACGCCGAGGACGCGGTGCAGGACGCCATGCTCGTCGCCGTGCGGAAGATCGACGAGCTGCGCGACCCGGACGCCGCGGGCCCGTGGCTGAGGGCGATCACGCGCAACGCGTGCCGGGCCCGGCTGCGGACGGCGAGCGCCGTGCCGCTCCCGGACGGCGAGCTTCCCTCGCGCGACCCGACCCCGGAGGAGCTGCTGGAGCGCCGGGCCCTGCGCGACTGGGTCTGGCGCGCCATGGCGGACCTCTCCGAACCGGTCAGGCTGGCCGCCCTGCTGCGCTACTTCAGCGACGTCTCCTCCTACGACCAGATCGCCGCGCTGTGCGAGGTGCCCGTCGGGACCGTCCGCAGCCGGTTGAGCCAGGCCAGGGCGAAGCTGGCGGCGGCCCTGGTGGACACGGCCGACGCGGCCCACGACGACGCCGCCGCGCTGACCAGGGCCCGCCGCCGGGAGGCCGAGGAGATGCTGGCGGCGGCCCGGCGCGGCGCGTTCGCCGACGTGGTGCGGGACCACTGGCGGCCCGACGTCGAGTTCGTCGGGCCGGGCGGGGAACGGGCCGACGACGGCCGGGCCTTCGCCGTCCGAGGCATGGAGGCCGACCTGGCGGCGGGGGTCCGGCAGCGACTGGTCGAGGTGGTGGCCGGTCCCGGCCTGAGCATCTGGCGGGCCGACCTGATCAGCCCGCCCGGCGACCCCGGGCACTGCCCGCCCAGCCTGGTGTGGCTGCACCACTTCCGCGAGGGGCGGGTCCGGCGGCTGCGGCTGTTCCACCCGCGCGTGACGTAAGCCACACGGAACCGGCCGAACTTCATCCCCTGCCGCCGCATCCCGTTCACGTCAGCCGGGCCCCGCTCCGGGGCCCGGCACGGAACGTAAGGGATGACGATGACCCACGAGATCACCATCGACGGCGTGCGCCAGGTCTTCCACGTCGCGGGCAGCGGCCCCGTCTGCGTGGTGCATTCGGGCGGCCCCGGCATCGCCTGGGAGTACCTGCGGCTGCCGGCCCTGGAGGAGCACCTGACCATGGTCTACCTCGAACCGATCGGCACCGGCTCCTCCGGCCGCCTGGACGACCCCCGCGACTACCGGATCGGCACCTACGCCCGGTTCCTCCACGGCGTCGTCGAGCACCTGGGCGAGCCCGCCGTCTTCCTGCTCGGCCACTCGCACGGCGGTTTCGTCGTCCAGCGCTACGCCCTCGACCACCCCGGCCGCGTCGCCGGGGCGATCCTCTACTCCACCTCGCCCGTCACCGGGGAGGAGTTCTGGGGCGACGCGATGGCCCGCATCGCCGCCTTCCCGCAGCGTCTCCCGCACCGCCCCGAGGCCGGTGAGATCCCCGCGGCGTTCCAGCGGGCTCTGTCCGCGCAGGACGACGAGGCGTACACGACGTCACTGCGCGAGATCCTGCCCGCGTACTTCGCCGACTACTGGACTCACGAGCGGGACCTCGACCCGATGCGCGCGGCCCTCACCGCGTGGATCGACCCGATGCGCGGCGAGGAGCCCGCGCCGTTCGACGTGCGCGAGGAGCTCCGCTCGCTCGCGGTCCCCACGCTGATCGTCTCCGGTGTGCACGACTTCTTCGGCGGTACGCGCTGGGCCCGCCTCGCCCACGAGCTCATCCCCGGCTCCCGGCTGGCCGTGCTGGAGGAGAGCGGTCACATGGGCCATCTCGAACAGCCTGAGGAGTTCACCCGGGTGGTCGCGGAGTTCGTCCCTATTCGGGCCAGGGGGAATTCCTGATCACCTCGACGAAGTCGCTCCGGACGAAGCCGGGCACGAAGTGCGCCAGGACGTCCGCCTTGACGTTGCCGAACGTCGTCTCGGGGCGCTTCTCGATCCCCTCGGTGAACGCGGCCAGGATCCGGTTCTTGAAGTCGGGGCGGGGATGGGCGGCCACCACCGCCTCGCGGGTCTCCTCGGTGACCGCGTGGTAGCCGATGCCCAGCACGTCGAGCTCCACCCCCCGGGTGACCAGGGCGATCTCGGGGGCCATGTGCAGCGGGATCTCCGGCGTGGTGTGCAGGGCGATGGCCGTCCACACCACGTCGGCCTCCGGGCCGCTGACCCCGTGGCGGTGCAGGAAACGGCGCGCCTGGTCGGCGCCGTCGATCTCGAACCGCTGCCCGGTGGTGCCGAACCGGGCGGTCAGCCCGAGATCGTGGAACATCGCGGCCACGTACAGCAGCTCAGGGTCGAAGTGAAGCCCTTGATCACGCCCGCGCAGTGACCCCCACAGGAACACGCGCCGGGAGTGGTCGAACAGCAGGGGTGAGGCCACCTCCTCGACCAGCTCGGTCGCCTCTCGCGCCAGGGGGCTGTCGGGGATCCGCACGCCTGCGATCGCCTTGCTCATGATGTGCTCCGCTTCCTCGTCCAGGTGGCCTGAGTTCCAGGATCACGAGAGGCGTAGAGTGGGGGCCATGTCTTTTGTGACGGACGAACCACAGATTCGGACATGAGCCATCGGGTGGGCTTCGTGGTGTTCGACGGCGTGACGATGCTGGACGTCAGCGGCCCCGCCGAGGTCCTGCACCAGGCGAGCCGGGACGGTCACCCCTACGACCTCGTCCTGATCTCCGCGTCCGGCGGACAGGTCACCACGTCGACCGGCATGCCGCTGAGCGGGGTCGTGACGCCCGGCGACGCCGGCCCGGTCGACACGGTGCTCGTCGCCGGCGGCGACCGCCTGGCCGCGCGGCCCGTGGAAGCCGATCTGCTGGCGACGGCCCGCGCCGTGGCCGCCGGCGCGACGCGGGTCGCCTCGGTGTGCACCGGCGCTTTCGTCCTGGCCGGGCTCGGCCTGCTCGACGGACGCCGGGCCACCACGCACTGGCGGCACGCCGCCACCCTCGCCCGCCGTCATCCCCGGGTGCGCGTCGAGCCGGACGCGATCCACATCCGGGACGGCCGCTACATCACCTCGGCGGGCATCAGCGCGGGCATCGACCTGACGCTGGCCCTCGTCGAGGACGACCACGGAGCCGAGACCGCCCGCCGCGTCGCCCGGGAACTAGTCGTCTTCATGCGGCGGCCGGGCGGTCAGTCGCAGTTCACCGCCGCCACCACTCCGCCCGCGCGCAACGAGCTCCTGCGGACTTTGATCGACTCCGTGCTGGCCGACCCGGCCGCCGACCACACGCTGCCCGCCATGGCCGGGACGGCGGCCGTCAGCACCCGGCACCTGACCCGCCTGTTCCACACCGAACTGGGCGCCACCCCCGCACGCTGGGTCGAGCGGGTCCGGCTCGAACACGCCCAGCGGCTCCTCCTCGACGGGCACAGCGTCACCGCGGCGGCCCGCGACAGCGGATTCGGCAGCGACGAGACCCTCCGCCGCGTCTTCGACCGGCACCTGGGCGTCACCCCCACCGCGTACTGCCGGCGGTTCGCCACCACCGGAACGACCTCCGCAGCCGAGGAGGAGGCGCACCAGGACGGATGACCTCCGGCCGGTGGTGGGTCAGGTCACCTTCAGGACGGCTTTGCCCGCCACCCGCCTGCCCAGCAGAGCCCCGGCGGCCTCGGCGATCCGGTCCCACGGGCCCTGCCAGCCGATCTCCGGGGACAGCCGCCCCGCCGCCACGTGGCCGAGCAGGGTGGACAGGTCGGGGCCGGGGTCGGCCACGTCGCCGAAGCTGGTGATGGTCTTGGCCCGGCCCAGGGAGAACAGGGAGTTCGGCGCGAGGACCGCCGGTTCGCCCGAGGCCCAGCCGATGGCCTGCACGTCGCCCCCGGGCGCGAGCAGCGCCCACGCCGCCGTCAGCTGAGGCCCTCCGACCGTGTCGAGGACGAGGTCGACCGGCTGGTCGATCCCCTCCAGGCCGACGACGACCTCGTGGGCGCCGAGCGCGGTCAGGCCCGTCGCGCGGGCGGGGGAGCCGACGGACGCGATGACGTGGGCACCCCCCAGGGCGGCCAGCTGCACGGCGTAGCGGCCGACGCCGCCGGACGCGCCGGTGATCAGGACGCGGCGGCCGAGGATCGGGCGGGAGCGGAGCGTGCGCAGCGCCGTCAGGCCGGCCATCGGGAGGGCGGCGGCGTCGGACAGCGCCACCCCCTCCGGGACGGCGGCGACCGCGTCCGTGGTCACGGCCAGGTGCTCCGCCCACGCGCCGGGGCCGAAGGCGGCGACGGGGGTGCCGGCTGCCGGGCCGGTGCCGTCGGCGGCGGGGCGGACGACGACCCCGGCCGCGTCGTAGCCGTGGACGGTCCCGGCGGGGAGCCGGTGGGCGAAGGCCACCTCGCCCCGGTTGAGGGAGATATGCCGCACCTCCACGACCAGCTGGTCCGGGGCCGGGCGGGGGACGGGGGCGGTGCCCAGCCGGAGGGAACCGGGGGCGTCGGGGTCGACGACGAGGGCGCGCATGGTCATCGGGAGGGCTCCGTGAGGTCGCGTACGGGCAGAAAAACGGACCATCGGTCCGGATGGCGCGGACGCTACGATATCCGGACCAGTGGTCCGAATCAACGGGGAGCGAGCGGATGAGCGAACGCGCCGACGCGGCCCGGAACCGGGTCGCGGTGCTGCGCGCCACCGAGCGGCTCCTCGCCGAGGGCGGGGGCGACCACGTGTCCCTCGATCGGGTCGCCGCGCTCGCCGGGGTCGGCAAGGGGACCGTCTTCCGGCGGTTCGGCAGCCGGGCCGGGCTGCTGCGGGCGTTGCTGGAGGAGCGGTCGTCCGAGCTCAGGGAGGCGGTGCGCGACGGCGCGCCGCCGCTGGGGCCGGGCGGGCCGGTGCGTGAGCGGATGCTGGCCTTCCTCGACGGGCTGGGCGCGATCGCCGAAGGCAACGCGGTGCTGCTGTCGGCGCATGGGCAGGCCTGCGCCGACGACAAGTACACCGACCCGAGCTACCTGTTCTGGCACGGCCACCTGTGCGGCCTCCTGGCCGAGGCGCGGCCCGACCTGGACGCCGGGTTCCTCGCGCACGGCATCCTGGCGCTCTTCGACGGCGCGCTGATCCGGCACCTCACCCCGCCGGGCGATCCGCGGCGCTTCACCCGGTCGGTCCAGGAGATGGCGCTCGCGCTCTTGGGGGCCGAGGGCGTCACCTGACCGGCGGGCCCGGCCGGAAGGTGTTCATTGGAGCAGGCCGTTATCTCACAGTGAGAATGACTTCGGGCTCTCGGGACTCGCGAGCCCGTGGCGGCTGAGCTGGGCCTTCGGCGCGTCTCCCCTGGCCGTCCGCGACGCGCCGTCGCCGTATCCCCTCGCATGCCGGTTGGGGTGTCTATCCCGGAGGTTAGCCCTGCCGTCCGGATCCGGACGGTTCTCTGTTCCCACTGGGGTGTGAGTCCACGGGAGCGGGAGCGACATGGGCCTGATACGCGGGGAACTGATCGACATCGTCGAATGGAACGGCGGGCGGCCGGGGGTCGTCGCCTGGCGGTACCACCGGCCGTTCGACGAGCTCAAGAACGGGACCAAGCTGATCGTCCGGGAGTGGCAGGTCGCCCTGTTCGTGCGGGGCGGTCAGATCATCCGGGAGTGTCACGCCGGGACCCAGACCCTCCAGACCGCCAACGTGCCGGTGAAGAGCAGACTGCTCGGTTTCCGGTACGGCTTCCGCTCCCCCGACAAGGCCGAGGTCCACTTCGTCAGCACCCGCAGGTTCACCGGCCTGAGATGGGGCACCCGGCGGCCCGTCGCGCTGCGCGACCCCGACGTGGGACCGGTCATGGTCGCCGCCCACGGGAGTTTCTCCTTCCGCGTCGCCGACCCGACGAGCTTCCTCAACCAGATCGTCGCCGGGCAGCCGCTCGTCGAGGCCGAGCAGGTGGCCGAGGCGATCAGGGGGCCGCTGCTGCGGCGGCTGACGAGCACGCTCGCGGCCTGGTCGGCGACGCGGCCGGTGCTCGACGCGCTCAACGACGCGGCGCTGCCCGACGAGGTGGCCGCCGCCGTCAGCCGGGACCTCGCCGAGGCGGGGCTGGAGGTCTTCGACATCGACATCGGGGGGCTGACGAGGCCTTATGTTGTGTGATCTGTGTGGCGGCGTGACCGAGTACGTCCCGGGGGCAGACGGGATGCGCTGCCCGTACTGCCAGGATTTCCAGCCTCTCCTCACGACCGGGCCGGCGGTGCGGCGGCCGGTGGAGACGCTGCGCGGGCACCTGCCCGTGACCCCCGCCGAGGAGCAGCGGGTGGTCTGTCCCCGGTGCGCGACCGCGTCCACGCCCTCCCTGCTGTCCTCGCGGTGCCCGGCCTGCGCGACGCCGATCGTGCGGGAGCTCGGCGGCGAGGTGCGGCCCGGCGCGCTGGTGCCGTTCGCGATCGACCGGTCCCGCGCCCTGAAGGCCCTCGACGACTGGGCCGCCACGTTGTGGTTCGCGCCCGGATCACCGGCGAGGATGTCGGAGACCGCGTCTGTCACGGCCACGTTCGTCCCGGCGTGGGTGTTCGACCTGGAGACGGTGAGCCGTTACACGGGGCGGCGCGGCGACCACTACTACCAGGTCGAGACCTACGAGAGCGGCGGGGAGACCAGGACCCGGTCGGTCCGGCGGACCCGCTGGAGCCGCGCGAGCGGCACGGTCGCCCGGCGGTTCGCCGACGTCGTGGTGCCGGCGACGGAGCAGCGGCGGCCGGTGACGCTGCCGGGCAAGCCGGTGCCGTTCCAGGCCGAATACCTGTCGGGCGTGGCGACGCCGCGCTACACCGTCCCGCCCGACGAGGCGCTCCACCAGGCCAAGACCTCGGTGGCGCGGCGTGTCCGGGCGGCCTGCCGGGCCGACATCGGCGGCGACGAGCGGCGACTGCACTCGGTCGACACCCGGTATCCCTCGATGGACGGGGATCTGGTCCTGCTGCCGTACTGGACCGGGGACTATCTGGTCGAAGGCAAGACCTGGCGCTTCACCGTCGACGGGGCCACCGGCGAGGTGCGCGGGCGACGCCCCTACAGCGCCGTCAAGCTGACCGTGCCGCTCGTCGTGCTCGCGCTGCTCGTGGCGGCGCTGCTGCTGGTCATCCTGTGATCCCGGCGAGCAGGCGGCGCAGGCCGACGGTCACCACCGGGGTCACGTCGCTCTCCTCGGGCGCGCCGAGCAGGCTCATCAGGACCGGGAAGCGGTAGGGGGTGACGCGCCGGGCCAGCACCCGGCCGTAGTCGGCCGCCGCGGCGGTGTCGGTGTCGTGCTGGACCCGGGCCAGGTCGCGGACCGCGCTGGTGACGAAGGTCGCCATCGGGATCAGCTCGGCCCGGTCGAGGGAGGTCCGCGACAGCGGCGCCAGCAGCGCCTCGAACCAGGCCAGGCCGTTGGGCCCGAGCGGCGCGCCGGTCGCGGGCACCCGGGCCACCCACGGATGGGCCAGGAACATCCGCCACATCGCCTCGACCACGCCCTCGACCTCGGCCCGCCAGTCGTCGCCGGACGGCGCGGGCGGCCGGCCCATCGCGGTGTCGGCCATCGCGGTGACCAGTTCGTCCTTGCCGGTGACGTAGCGGTAGAGGGCCATCGAGGTGCAGCCCAGTTCCTTGGCCACCCGCTGCATCGAGAGCGCGGCCAGGCCCTCGTCGTCGGCGATGGACACCGCCACCCCGACGATCATGTCGGCGGACAGCCGGGGGCGGGCCTCCTTCACGGGCTTGGCGCGCCACAGCAGGTCGGCGGTCGCATCGAGGTCAGCCATAACTTCCCTTTTCCCGTTTATTCCATAAACTTGATTTACAGCATATATGCGGGGGTGCGGATGGCTGTCTTACGTTTTGGGGTCCTGGGGCCGCTCAGCGTCGACCAGGGCCCGGTTCCCGGGGCGAAGAACCGCGCGCTGCTCGCCACGCTGCTGCTGCGGGCGGGCCGGCTCGTCACGATCGACCAGCTCGCCGAGCGGTTGTGGGACGACGACCCGCCGGGGAACCCCCGGCGGGTGGTGCAGACCCACGTCGTGCGGCTGCGCCGGTGGCTCGGGGACGGGGCCGAGATCCACACGCGCGGCGGCGGCTACCTGATGGAGCTCGACCACGAAAGGCTCGACCTGCTCGGCTTCCGGCGGCTGCTCGCCGAGGCCGCCTCGGAAGGCGATCCCGGACGCGAGCGCGACCTGCTGCGCCGGGCCCTGGCGCTCTGGCGGGGGCCGGTCTGCGCCGACGTCGCGTCCGGCGCGCTGCGGGAGCTCGACGTGCCGGTCGTCGCCGAGCAGCACCAGCGGGCGCTGGAGCGCCGCATCGACCTCGACCTGCGGCTCGGCCACGACCTCGCGCTGATCGCCGAACTGCGGGCGCTGACCTCGGAGTTCCCGCTCCGCGAGCGCTACTGGGCGCAGCTCATGGCGGCCCTGCACGGCGGCGGGCGGCGGGCCGAGGCCCTGGACGCCTACCGCGCCGCCTTCCGGCGCCTGCGCGACGAGCTCGGCATCGAGCCCGGCCCCGAGCTGCGCGAACAGCACGAGGCGATCCTGGCCGGACAGCCGCTCCGGACGGCCGCGCCGATCCCTGTGCCGATCCCTGTGCCGATCCCTGTGCCGATCCCTGTGCTGATCCCTGTGCCGCCGATTCCCGTGCCGAGAGAGCTGCCGCCCGACGTGCTCGGCTTCCAGGGCCGCGAGAGCGACCTGGCCGACCTCGCCGGGCAGGACGTCACGGCCGTCGTCGGCCCGGCCGGGGTCGGCAAGACCGCGCTGGCGGTGCGCTGGGCCAACGCGGCCGCCGCCGACTTCCCCGACGGGCAGCTGTACGTGAACCTGCGCGGCCGCGCCGCCGGTCCGCCGGTGGAGCCGCCGGCCGCGCTCCGGTCGATGCTGCGCGGCCTGGGCGTCACCGACGTCCCCGCCGAGCTCGCCGAGGCGGCGGCGCTGTTCCGGTCGCGGACCGCCGGGCGCAGGCTGCTCGTCGTGCTCGACGACGCGCGCGACAGCGCGCACGTCCGGGCGCTGCTCCCCGGGCGCGGCGCGGTCACCGTCGTGACCAGCCGCGACCAGCTCCGTGACCTGGTCGTCGCCGGGACGGCCCGCCGGATCGTCCTCGGCCCGCTGCGGCAGGGCGACGCGCTGGCGCTGCTGGCCGGGGTAGTCGGCCCCGAACGCGTCGCCCGGGAGCCGGAGGCGGCCCGGCGGCTGGTCGCCCGGTGCGACCACCTGCCGCTCGCCGTCCGGGTCGTCGGCGAACGGGTCACCCGGCGGCCCGGCCTGCCGCTGCGCTCGCTCCCGGCCGAGCCGTTCACCGAGGTGCAGACGGCCATCTCCTGGTCGTACGACGCCCTCGACCCCCCGGCGCAGCGGGTGCTGCGGTTCGCGGGCGGGCTCCATCCCGCCGGGGAGATCGACCCGGGCGGGCTGGCCGCCATGCTGCGGCTGTCGCCGGAACGTGCCGAGAACCATCTCGACACGCTGGTCGCCGGGCATCTGGCCGAGCCGACCCCGGCGGGCCACTATCGGGTGCCGCCGCTGGTCCGGGAGTTCGCGGCCGGCCGCCCGATCGCGCCCGACGACCGGGAGGCCGGGATCGACGCCCTGCTGGCCTGGTATCTCGACCGGGTCGACCACGCCTGCCCGGGATGGCTCGACTGGCACTGCGAGGTGCTCAACGCCCTGCCCGGCTGGGCGGCCGGGCACGGGAGGCCGAGGGTCGCCCGGAGGCTGACGTCGATGACAGAGTCGCTGCGGGCGCGGCTGCTCGCGCCGGGCCAGAGCGGGGTGCCGCTCTGACCGGCGCTGGGATCAGAGCGTGCCGCTCGCGGTGCCGGAGAACACGTTCGCCGGGTCGTACCGCCGCTTGACCTCGATCAGCCGCTCGCGGGTCGCGCCGGGCCAGATCGCCGCGACGTCGTCCTGGCTCAGCTCGCTGAGGAAACCCACGTACGCGCCGGTGGCCTCCGGCTCCAGCGCCGCCCACAGCGCGTCGAAGGCGGGCAGCCGGGCCGGGTGCTGATCGGGCGTGCCGAGCAGCCCGGCCAGGGCCATCACCTCGCTGTCGCGGTGGGGGAACGCGGTCGCGCCGGCGGGCACCCGGTTCATCGCGCCGCCGAGGCCCCGGACCGACACCCCCGCCATCGGGGTGGCCTCGGCGAAGGCGAGCATCGCGCGGATGTGGTCGTCGGTCAGCTCGCGCAGGAAGCGGTTGCGCATGTGGGGCTGCCAGTCGGGCGGCGGGGCGGCCGCTTCGAGGATGTCCGGGTAGGGCACCACCTTGACGTCCACGCTGGTCGGCTCGGCGAGCGTGGTCAGCGCGTCGAGCGCGCCCGCGTCGGCGTGGCAGGCCAGCACCATCGTCGCGCCGGGCACCCGCGCCACCGCGCTGGTCAGGCCGTCCCCGGCCGCGCGGTGCACCTCACGCCAGCCCTTGAAGACGCGCTCCGCGTCGGCGGCGGCGTACCCGATCTGACCGAAGGCGACCTCGGTGACACGGTGGGCGCGCAGCTCCGCGCGGGTCACGATCGCGGCGGTGCCCGCGCCGCCGCGCACCGCCCAGAACAGGTCGGGATGGTCCGCCGCGCTCACCCTCAGCACCCCGCCGTCGGCCGTCACGACCTCGGCGGCGACCAGATGGTCGATGGTCAGGCCGTGTCTGCGCAGCAACCAGCCCAGGCCGCCACCGGTCAGCAGCCCGCCCACGCCCACGTTCGAGGTGTCGCCCGAGGAGACCGCCAGGCCGTGCGGGGCCAGCGCCTTCGACACCGCGCCCCAGGTGGCGCCCGCGCCCACCCGCACCAGGTCGTCGCCGAGCGGTTCGACCTGGTCGAGAGGGGACAGGTCGATGACCAGGCCGCCGTCGTTGGTCGACAGCCCGGCCAGGCTGTGCCCGCCGGAGCGGACGGCGACCCGCAGGCCGTGCGCCTTGGCGTGCCGGAGCGCGTCGGCGACCTCGGCCGCGTCGGCGCAGGAGGCCACCAGGGCGGGGGAGCCGCCGGGGCCGAAAGTGTGACGGAAGGGGTCGAAGCCGGGATCACCAGGTCGGAGGAGAGTCATGGCGCGACGCTAGGACCGGCCGCCTTCACGGCTGCGACAGCCCGACGTCAGGTCATGCGCCGGGGTCACGGGATGAGCGGATCTCGTCTCTCAACGCGCGGGCCACCTGGGCCATCAGCGCCTCCGCGCCCGGCTGGCGGACGGCCGCGACCCGTGACTCGGTCATCGCGGCCACCGCGTAGACCTGGCCGTCGGCGTGTTCGACCACGCCCACCTCGTGGCGCAGGTTGAGCATCGTGCCGGTCTTGGACGACCACGTCGTCAGGTCGGAGGCGAAGTCGGGGGCCAGGCGCTGGCGGAGCACGTTGTCGGCCATCAGGCCGCGCACCCGTTCGGCCACCCACGGGTCGATCCTGGACGGCCGCCACAGCGCTTCCAGCAGGTCGGCGAAGGCGCGGGCGGTGCCCGACGACGCCCGGGTCACGTCGAGCTGGGGGACCGGGTGGCCGCGTCCGGCGGTCGCGCCCTCGATGGCCAGCACGTGGGCCAGGTGGCCGCCGAGGTGCTCGACCGGGCTGTCGGTCAGGTGGCGCAGGGTGTGGCGGACGGAGATGCCGCGCAGGCCGTACTCCTCCAGCAGGGCGGCCACCATCGCGGGCGGGGTCAGGTCGAACAGGGCGTCGCCCGCCGTGTTGTCGCTGACCGTCATGGTCAGCAGGAGCAGGTCGTCGACGGCGATCTCGGCCGGGTGGCGGAAGCGGCTGACGCCGGTCGGGCCGGGGGAGAAGCGGGCGCCGGGGCCGACGGTCAGGCGGGCCGCGCCGTCGAGTTCGCCGCGCCTGATCCGCTCCAGGGTGGCCACCGCCAGCGGGATCTTGACCAGCGACGCCGTGGTGAACTCGACGTCGGGGTCGATCCCGATCTCCTCGCCGGTGCGCAGGTCGCGGACCAGGAACGACCCTCGCAACCCGCCGTCGTCGAGCATCCGGCGCAGCTCACGGATCACGTGTCGACCCCCAGACAGGCCGCCACCCGACGCCATCCCCGCACCCGCTCGGCGTCGTCCCCGATGGCGGCGGCCACAGCGTACCCGCGCACGAGCCGGATCTCGCCGATCGGCCGCCAGTCCAGGCCGAGCTCGGCGGCCTGGCGGGGGGAGCAGAGCAGCAGGTCGGTGGAGACCATCACCTCGGCGGCGGCGGTCGTCAGCGACGGGGCGAGGACGACCTGGGCGGGCAGCAGGCCGGCGGCGTCCCTGATCCGGAAGAGGGGGTCCCGGATGTGCGGCACGTCGTCCTCCGGCTGCGTCCAGATCCTCCTCCGCCGGCCGGACCTGTCGGCGCGGACGGGGCGCAGGCTCTCCACGTACACGACCGGACCCGGGGGACCCGGCACGCCGGCCAGGCCCAGTTCGACCACCCACGTCGCGCCGTCCTCCGGCGTGCCCACCAGGGCGGCCCGGACCTCCCGCGACCGGGCCAGCTCGGCCCTGATCCCGGCGCCCGCGCCGACCACCTCCAGGTCGACGCCGGCCTCGCGCGCCTCCACCGTCAGCAGCGCCAGGTCGCGCACGGCGCAGATCTCCGGGACCGCCAGGCGGAGCGGTTTCAGCAGCGCCTGGCCGGCCTCCCACTCCATGTCGTCGGCGAGCCGGACCAGCCGCTGGGCCGAGGGGAGGAGGTCGCGGCCGAAGTCGGTCAGCAGCGCGCCGCGCGCGGACCGGTCGAACAGCTTGGCGCCGAGGTGCTGTTCCAGGGCGGCGATCCGGCGGCTGGCCACCGGCTGGGGGACCTGAGAGGCCGCGGCGCCCTCGGTGAAACTGCCGCGCTCGCTGACGTTGACGAACACTCTCCAGGCCGCCAGTAGGTCCACGAACTGGAATTATGCCATGAATGCATAATGTAGGCTTCAAGTGTCTTTGACGGTATTTACGCTGACAGAACAGACTCACCGGCATGCTTCCTCTCGTGATGTCCCTCGCCCTGCTCACCGGCGGCGTGACTGCGCCGCAGACCTCGGCGGTCGCGGACCTGCGCGCGCTGGAGACCTCCTTCAAAGGCCGGATCGGGGTGTACGCCGTCGACACCGCCACCGGCAGGACGGTCGCCTACCGCTCGGGTGAGCGCTTCCCGCTGGCCTCGACCTTCAAGGGCGTGCTGGCGGCGGCCGTCCTGGACAAGGAGCCCGACATCCTCGGCAAGCGGATCCTCATCAAGAAGAAGGACCTGCTGGCCTACTCCCCGGAGACCGAGAAGCACGTCGGCTCGCGCATGACCGTGGCCGAGCTGGCCAGGGCCGCCGTCACCAAGAGCGACAACGCCGCGGCCAACCTCCTGCTGAAGGAGGTCGGCGGCCCCAAGGGCCTGACCCGCTACTTCCGCGGCCTGAACGACCACGTCTCGCGCCTCGACCGCACCGAGCCCGGCCTCAACCAGTGGAGCCCCGCGGAGGTCCGCGACACCACCACCCCGGCCGCCATCGCCGCCGACCTCAGGGTCCTCACCGTGGGGAACGCCCTCGACGCCGGCGACCGCCGGAAGTTCACCGGCTGGCTGGTGGCCAACGAGACCGGCGACAAGCGGATCCGCGCGGGGCTGCCGAAGAGCTGGCGGATCGGCGACAAGACCGGCACGGGCGGCACCTACGGCACCGCCAACGACTACGCGATCATCTGGCCGAAGGGTTCGAAGAAACCGATCATCATGGCGATCTACACCAACCGCACCGCGAGGAACGGCACCGCCGACGACTCCGTCATCGCCCGAGCCGCCACGATCGCGGCCCGTGGCCTCGGGAAACTCTGATGCGCCTGCGCAACATGCCCGCCCTGCTCGTCGCCGGCATCGCCGCGGGGGTGCTCACCGCCGGGATCGGCGTCCCGGTCGGGCTCGCCCTCAGCGGCGCCGTCGAGGCCATCGACCTCAGCCCGATGGAGCTGAGCGAGCCCCCGCTGGCGGAGAAGACCACCCTGCTCGACGCCGACGGGAAGCGCATCGCCCAGTTCTACGACCAGTTCCGCGAGAACGTGGACATCGGCCAGGTCGCCCCGATCATGCGCACCGCGATCGTGGCGATCGAGGACGACCGCTTCTACCAGCACGGCGCCATCGACCTGGAGGGCACCATCCGGGCGCTGGCCGCCAACCTCAACGCGGGCGGCGTCGCCCAGGGCGGCTCCAGCATCACCCAGCAGTACGTCAAGCAGGTCCTGCTCAACAGCGCCACCACCGACGAGGCCAAGGCGGCGGCCCTCGCCCCCAGCTACGTCCGCAAGCTCAACGAGCTGCGTTACGCGCTGTCGGTCGAGGAGAAGTACACCAAGGACCAGATCCTCGGGAAGTACCTGAACATCGCCTACTTCGGCGCGGGCGCCCACGGCATCCAGGCCGCCGCCAAGCGCTTCTTCGGCGTCTCGGCGTCGAAGCTGAACCTGGTGCAGTCGGCGACCCTCGCGGCGGCGGTCCGGCTGCCCACCTCCACCGACCCGGAGGGCGGCAAGACCAACCGCGACGCGCTGCTGGCCCGCCGCAACGTCGTCCTCGACCGGATGGCCGAACTCGGCAAGATCACCCCCGCCGAGGCGGCGAAGGCGAAGAAGTCGAAGCTGGGCTACAAGGGCGTCCCGATCCCCGGCGGCTGCGAGACGAGCGACTACCGCTACTTCTGCCAGTACGTCTCCGCCGAGATCCTGGCCGACAAGACCTTCGGCAAGACCCGGGCCGACCGCGAACGCGCCCTCAAGCAGGGCGGCATGACGATCCGGACCACCCTGAACCCGAAGATGCAGCAGGCCGCGCAGAAGGGCATCGAGGCCTACGTCGGCAGGAAGGACGGCCCGGTGGCCGCCCAGGCGCTCGTCGAACCGGGCACCGGCGCGATCCGCGCGATGGCCGCCAGCCGGAACAACCTCGACTACAACGTCGTCGCCGACCGCGCCCACGGGGGCCTGGGCGGTGTCCAGGCCGGGTCGACGTTCAAGACGTTCACCCTGCTCACCGCGCTGAACCAGGGCATGCGGCTGAGCGACGGCTTCAACGTCGGCGCCTCCTACAACGCGCCGTCGCCCTCGGCGTTCACCGACTGCGCCGGTAACGCGGTGGGCGACCCCTCGCACGCCGTGACCAACGACGAGGGCTCGCCCGGCCACACCACCCTGCAGACCGGCACGTGGGGCTCGGTCAACACGTTCTTCATGAAGCTGGAGGAGCACGTCGGCCTCTGCGAGACGGTGAAGACGGCCAAGTCGCTCGGCATCAAGCGCGCCGACGGCAAGAAGCTCCAGGAGTTCGAGACCTTCACGCTCGGCATCAACGAGATGGACCCCGTCACCGTCGCCACCGCCTACGCGGCGATCGGCGCGCGCGGGAAGTACTGCCCGCCGATGGCGATCACCGCGATCACCGACCGGAACGGGAAGAAGACGACGTTCGAGCCGAAGTGCCAGGACGCGATCGACCCCGAGGTGGCCGACGCGGCGGCCGACATCCTGTCGGGCGTCTTCACCAAGGGCACGATGTCGGGCGTCGGCGGCATCGGCCGCCCGGCGGCCGGCAAGACCGGCACCAACGACAACCAGTCGAGCGCCTGGTTCGCCGGGTTCACCCCCGACCTGGCCGGCGCGGTCAGCCTGGCCGACCCGCGCGGCGCGAGCACCCACCGGCTGAACAACGTGACGATCGGCGGCCGCTGGTACGGCTCGGTGTTCGGCGCGACCGTCCCCGGCCCGATCTGGAAGGCCACCATGTTGGCGGCCCTGGAGGGCGTCCCGGCCACCCCGTTCACCCCGATCAACCAGGAGCGGTTCGGCGCGGTCAGGTCGTACGACGACTTCTGGGGCGACGAGCCCTGGGACGAGTACGGCGAGGGCCCGCCGGACGACTTCGGCCCCGGCCCCGACGACCCCGGCGTGACCTCGGTCGATCCCGGCCGGAACGACCAGGGCCAGAACGGCCCCGGCCCGCGCGACCAGAACGGCCCCGGCCGGAACGACCAGGGCGGCCCGCGCGGTGGCCAGGACGTCAACCCGTGGGACGGCCAGGGCGGCGGACAGGGCGGCGGACAGGGCGGCCGGGGGAACTGACGCCTCAGCGGGACTCGTAGGACTCCCGGGCCGACAGCACCTGCGGGAGGTTGGCCCGGGACCACGCGCACATCGTGTCGAGCGGCCCGACCAGGGAGTGGCCGAGGGGCGCGAGTTCGTAGACGACCTTCGGCGGGATCCCCGGATGGGCGGTCCGGGTCACCAGGCCGTCGCGCTCCATCGCGCGCAGCGACTCGGTGAGGACCTTCGGGGTGATGCCGGTCAGCGGGACCTTGAGCTCGGAGAACCGGCGGGGCCCGTCCTGGAGACAGCGGATGATCTTGGCGGTCCACTTGTCGCCGATCCGGATCGGGGCGGTGACGGGCGCGCACCCGGTGAACATGTCGGGGTCCAGAGGCTCAGCCACCTCAGTATCGTTGCAGAAACCGAGGGGTGGCCGGTTAGCGTCACGCCCCATGAGAATCGTGATTTTCGGAGCGGGCGGCCGAGCCGGCCGCCGCATCGTGGCCGAGGCGCGGGCGCGCGGCCACGAGGTCACCGCCGCCTTCCGGGACGTCGCCGACGTCACCGACGCCGCCTCGGTGGCGTCCCTGGCCGCCGGGCACGACGCGGCCGTCATGGCCGCCTCGCAGCTCGACCCGGCCTTCTTCCCCCGCGCCGCCGCCGCATTGATCGAGGGCCTGACCGGCGCGGAGACCGGCCGGCTGGTGGTGATCGGGATCGGGACGACGCTGGAGACGGCCGACGGCGTGCCGCTCTACCTCACGCCCGGCTTCCCCGCCGACGCGCGGGCCTTCACCGAGGGCCATGCCGAGGAGCTGGAGCTGCTGCGGCGGTCGGACCTCGACTGGGTGGTGCTGGCCCCGCCGCCGGTCTTCCTGCACGACGACCCCGCGACCGGGCGGGTCAGCGCGGGCGGCTCGCGGGTGCCCGCCGACGAGTCGTTCGGCTACCCCGACCTGGCCGTGGCCGTGCTCGACGAGGTGGAGCAGCCTCGCCACCACGGAGAACTGGTGGCGCTCAGCTGCGACCGGCCATGACGCCGCCGTCCACGTCCCAGACGGCGCCGGTCACCCAGTCGGCCTGGTCGGACAGCAGGAAGGCGACGGTGGCGGCGACGTCGTCCGGGGTGCCGATGCGGCCGAGCGGGTGGAAGCCGTCGAACCTGTCGAGGACGGCGTCGACCCGCTCCCTCGGGATGAACTCCTCGTAGATCGGGGTCCGGACGAAGGCCGGTGCCACCGCGTTGACGCGGATCCCGTAGGGCGCGAGTTCCATGGCCAGGTGCTGGGTGAGCGCGTGCAGCCCGGCCTTCGCCATCGAGTAGGCCGACGACGGCGTGGCGGCGACCGCCTGCCGCGCCCACATCGAGCCGATGTTCACCACGGCCCCCCGCTCCCCGCGGTCGATCACGTTCTGGACGACCGTCTGGGTGATCAGGAAGAACGCCCGGTTGAGGATCTGGTAGCGGTCGAAGTCCTCGGGCGTGTGGTCGAGGAAGAGCTTGGGCGCGAAGACGCCGGCGGCGTTCACCAGGAGGGTGGCGTCGGCGTGCCACTCCGTCAGGTCGGCGCGGAGCCGGTCGACGGCCTCAAAGTCGGTCAGGTCGGCGGCCAGACCGTGGGTCTTGCCGTGGACGGCGAGGTCGGCCGCCGCCTGGTCGGCGCGTGACCGGGTCCGGCCGGCGACGACGGCGCTGCCGCCGCCCGCCAGGACGCGCCGCGCGACGGCGAGGCCGATGCCGCTCGTCCCGCCGATGACGATGACCTTCCTGTTGGTGAAGTCCATGCTTCCGACGGTAGGACGTGGAGACGGACGCCGGTAGAGGATCTTGGCGAATCAGGACATAAGCCTCATTTATGGCTGGCGAGTTCTCGGGTCAGCCGGGCGAGCTCGTCGCCGAGCGCCGAGTCGACGCCCCACACCGCCTCGAAGGAGATCCGCACCTCATGGCCCCCGTCCGTCAGCGGACGGTGGGGCACGCCGGGCGAGCTGAGCTTGGCGAGCGGGATCAGCGCCGCTCCGAGGCCGAGCGCGGCCCACTGCTCCAGGACGCGGTAACTGGAGACCTCCCCGGGATAGGGCCGCAGCGGCAGGTCGTGGGAGCGGAAGAGCCGCCTGATGAACATCGTCAGCCCGCACTGCACGGGCACCAGCAGGATCTGCTCCCTGCTCGCCTCGCCGAGCTCGATCGGGGCGCCCGCGCCGCAGCCGACGACGACGACCGTGTCCGTGTCGACCACGCGGTGCTCGTAGCCGGGCATGGGGGCGACGGCGGGCATCAGGATGACGTCGAGCTCACCGGAGGCCAGGCTCTGCTGGAGATCATGGATGAGAGCCTCACGCACCAGCAGGTCGCGGAAACCGGGCCGGCGGCGCACCACGCCGAACGTCCGGGCGACGAGATGGGAACAGAGAGGCGAGAAGCCCATGCGGATCTTCGGCTCGCCGGGCTCGGTCAGCCGCTGCGCCTCCGCCGCGACGGACCCCAGCGCCACCAGGGCGCTGTCGATCAGCGGCAGGATCCTGGCCCCGAAGGCGGTCGGGGTCACGCCCCGCGGCGACCGGTCGAACAGCTTGCCCCCGAGGCGCTCCTCCAGCTTGGCGATCCCGTTGGACAGGGCGGGCTGGGTGACGCCGTAGGCACGGGCGGCGGCGCTGAACGACTTGGTCTCGGCGACCGCCTGCGCGTAGCGGAGTCCTTCGAGGTTGAGCCGCTCGATCATGGACACGCCTCCACGCTGGGAGTTCTACTCCTTCACCCTAACCTTCCCGCCCAGGTGGAGCGGGGCGGCCTCCACGCCCGCCGCCCGCACGGCCTCCCAGTGAGCGAGGGCCTGGTCCGGCTCCACCAGCCCGTGGACCACAGGGAGATCGATCAGGGACTCCAGGCGGCACGACGCGATGGTCCCCGGCAGCCAGGGCGCGGGCACGTCCTCGGCCAGCCGCCGCTCGATCCCCGGAAGCGCCAGCAGACCGCCGCCGACGATCGTCACGTCGTCCCTGGCCAGGGCCTTGGCGACGTCGAAGCAGTGGGGGAAGGAGTCGTCCACGACGATCGCGCCGGGCCGCAGCCGGTCGACGTCGATCACGACGTCGTGGCCGCTCACCGCCGCCACGATCAGGTCGGCCTCGTGGACGGCGTCCACGCCGCAGATCTCGGCGTCCGGGTGGAGTCCCTCCAGCCGGGCCGCGCGGTCGCACAGCAGCAGCCGCTCCGGCCGGTCCTCCACGGCCAGCAGCAGGCCGAGCGAGGAGCGGCCGATCGACCCCAGCCCGACGAAGGCGACGGTCAGGTCGCGCAACGACCGCCCGGCCAGCGCCGCCCGCACGGTCAGCACGACCGAGACGGCGGTGGCGGCGTGGCCGGTGGTGACGGGCACCCGGGTCCGCCTCGCGACGTCGAACCCGTAGCCGGTCAGGGAGGGGATCATCCCGGCCAGCGAGACCTTGCGGGCGCCGAGCGTGGCGGCGTACTCGACGGCCTCGGCGGTTCTGGCGGCCAGGTCGGGGGCGGCGGCCAGTTCGTCGGCGAACAGCGGCAGGCAGACGAAGCCCGAGCGGCCGAGCGGGGTGGTGAGCTCCTCGGCCAGCCGGAAGCGGCCGCTGGGGAACAGCAGAGCGCGCAGGTCCTCGCGGGGCATCGGGGGAGCTCCCGCGAGGGCGAGCAGATCGCCGGGGGAGGGCAGGTATCCGACCAGGGCGGCGTCCAGGGTCGTCAGTTCGGCGCGGAGCAGGCGTTCGAGGCGGTCGAAGCCGGCCACGGTCGCGCGGAGGACCACCCGCAGGCCGTCCCGCAGGCCATCGACGGAGGGCCGGACCGCGAGGAAGGTCTCCGCGCCGACCGGGGCGATCTCCGCGTCGAGGTCCCAGGTCAGGCTCAGTTCGCGGCCCTCCAGCGGGCCGAGCGCGGTGAAGTCGAGGTGGCTGAAGAAGAACCGCGCCGCCCTGATGTCGGCGACTCCGGCCGTGCGGGCGGCCGTCACCGCGTCGGCCATCGCCCGCAGCTCACCGGAGACGGGCCTGACCGCGACGGCGCTCGCATAGGGCCCGAAGACCAGGTGGGCGTCCGGCGGTGCGCTGTCCCGGCCGGTCACCGCCACGCCGAGCAGGAGATCGTCCTGTCCGGTGAAGGCGGCCAGCGCGCGCCGGTAGGCGGCCAGCACAGCCACGAACAAGGTCGTGCCGGCCTCGGCGGCGGCCCGGCGCAGCGCGGTGGCGTCGACGGTGAAGGCCGCCGAGCGGGCCGGGCCGGGGTCCACCACCGGTCTCCGGTACGCCTCCCGCGCCTGTTCTGCCTGGGGAAGCCGGGCCACGTGATCGCGGAAGGTGCTGCGCGGGACCGGGAGGTCGATCCCGTCGTAGGCGGCGAGCAGCTCCCGCGCGAGCAGCGCGGCGCTGTAGCCGTCGCCGATCAGATGGTGGGCGTGCACGACCAGCACGTGCTCGTCGGGAGCCACCGTGATCAGCCGCAGGCGCAGCAGCGGCCACGCCCACGGCTCGAAGACCCTGGCCCTCTCCTCGGCGATCCTCCCGGCGGGGTCGGCGGCCTCCTCGAAGACGACGGGCAGCCGCAGCCCGGCCGGGAGCTCCTGCTGCCCGTCCCCGGGGAAGACCGTGCGCAGCATGCCGTGCCGGGCCACGCAGGCGTCGACGGCGCGCTGGAAGCGCGGGCGGTCGACGTGCCCGCGCACCCGCAGCGTGGCCAGCCACGACTGACCCGCCAGCAGGAATCCCTTCTGGGCGGGCGTCAGCGGGAACGGGCCGTCGCTCCTGTCGGCCGGGAAGGCCTCGGCGGGTTCCGCGTCGTCGATCGCGCGGGCCAGCGCGGCCAGGGTGCCGTGCTCGTAGACGACCGTCGGGCGCGGCAGGGTGGCGAACTGCTCGCCGAGCCGGGCGAACACCTGGAGGATCATGATCGAGTCGCCGCCGAGGGCGAAGAAGTCGTCCTCCCGGCACACCCGGGGCACCTCCAGCAGCGCGCGCCAGACCTCGGCCACCCGCTCCTCGGTCGGGGTCGCGGGTGGCGTCCCGTGCAGTTCCCGCCGGTCGATCTTGCCCGTGCCGGTCTGCGGGAGCGCGGGCGTGATCGCGATCCGGGCCGGGATCATGTACGCGGGCAGCACCGCCCCCAGGTGCCCGCGCAGCGCCCCGGGATCGGGGTCGCAGCCGGGGCGCGGCTCGACGAAGGCGCTCAGCCGCTCGCCCGTCAGCACCACGGCGGCCCGCGCGACCTCCGGGTGGGTGTGGAGCGCCGCCTCGATCTCCCCCGGTTCGACCCGGTGGCCGCGCACCTTGACCTGCGCGTCGATCCGGCCCAGGAAGACCAGGTCGCCGTCGGCGTCGCGGCGGACGCGGTCGCCGCTGCGGTACCAGCGCACCCCGTCGCGTTCGACGAACCGGCCGGGCTCGTCGAGGTAGCCGGGGGTGAGGCCGATCCCGGCGATGAGGAGTTCGCCCGACTCGTCCACGTCGACGAACATGCCCGCGACAGGGCGGCCGATGGGGATCGCGGTGACGTCGTCGGCGGGGCGTTCGTCGATGACGTGGCAGGTCGCGTTGATCGTCGCCTCGGTGGGGCCGTAGAGGTTGGCGATCCGGACGCCGGGGCCGAACAGGTCGTACCAGCGCCGCACGTGCTCCGGCGGGAGCGCCTCGCCGCCGACGTGGATCCAGCGCAGCCGGTGCTCGAACGGGCCGGCGTCCAGCAGCCGGGACCACAGGCTGGGCACCGAGCTCCAGACCGTCACGTCGCGCAGCCGCCCGGCCAGCAGGCCGGGGTCGCGGACCTCCTCCCGCGTGAACGTCACCACGGTCGCGCCGACCAGCAGCGGGGCCAGCAGCTGGCGGACCGACGCGTCGAAGCAGATCGACGCCGTCTGGGCCAGGCGGTCGCCCCGCCGGTAGCCGAACGTGCCGATCGCCCAGTCGAGGTAGTTCTCCACCGCCCGGTAGGTGATCGGCACGCCTTTGGGGCGGCCGGTCGAGCCGGAGGTGAAGATGACGTAGGCGACGCCGTCGCTGGGCGGGGCGTCGTAGGAGCCCTCGGGGTCGGCGTCGACGTCGGTGACGACGGTGGTCACGCCGCAGCGGGCGAGCTGGTCGCGGCGGCGGGCCTCCGGGTGCGTCGCGTCGAGCGGGACCCAGCCCGCGCCCGCCCGGACGATGCCGACCAGGCCGACGACCGTGTCGACGCCGGGTTCGGTCATCAGGCCGATCAGGTCGCCCTTGCCGCGCAGGCGGGCGGCCAGCGCGGCGGAGCGCCGGTCGAGCTCGGCGTAGGTCACCCGGACCGTGCCGGTGTCGACGGCGACCGCGTCGGGGGTGGCGCGGAACTGCGCGCGCAGCCGGGCCGCCAGGCCTTCCCGTTCCGGGGTCGCGCTGAGTTCGTCCAGGTATTCGGCGGCCAGCCGCCGCACCGTGTCGCGGCGGAACAGGCGGGCCGGGAAGTTCCAGGTGAACCGCAGCTCACCGCCCGACTCCCAGCAGAGCAGGCTGAGCCTGGTCGCGGCCGACGCCGTTCCGGCGGCGGTGACGGTGACCTCCACCGGGCAGGCCGGGTCGGTCGCCACCGGGAACCGGGCGAAGCTGAACGACGCCGGGCTCGCCGTGCGGGGACCCTCGGCGGCCGGCAGCAGGCGGGCCAGGTCGACGCCGGTCGGGGTGGCGTGCCGTTCGGCGTCCCGCCAGGTGTCCCGCAGCCGCGCGGCCAGGTCCTCCAGCGGTTCGCCGGGACGCACGCCCGTCACCAGCGGGAGGGTGTCGGCCAGCGGGCCCACCAGGCGGTCGACGCCCGGGAGGCGGATCTCGCGGCGGGCCCGCGCGACGTTCACGGCCACCTCGTCGCCGGAGGTCCAGCGGGCGAGGCGGCGTACATATCCGGCCAGCAGCAGGTGGAACAGCGAGACGCCGTGGGCGGCGGCCCGCGCGCGCAGGGCGGCGGACCGCTCACTCGTCAGCGCGACCTGGAAAGTGTCCAGCGGCGGTCCGCCCGGGTCGCCGTCGTAAGGGAGGCGCAGGTCAGGGGTGTGTTTCAGGACCTCGGTCCAGTACGCCAGATCGCCGGCGCTCGCGGGCGGCGACGCGGCGGCGTACTCGGCGAAGGTCGTGGTGAGCGGGGGGAGCTCCGGGGCGCGGCCCTGGGCCAGGGCGGTGTAGACGGTCCAGAGCTCCTCGCCGAGGACGTTCAGGCTGAAGCCGTCGGCGGCGAGGTGGCTGACGACGATGATCAGGTGCGGGCCGGCCAGGACCACTCTCAGCGGGCTCTCGCGGGACAGGTCGAAGGGGCGGTTGCGGAGCTCGGACTCCAGGGCGTCGAGGTCATCGGTGTCGCCGGGGTCGCGGACCTCGAAGAAGGGGAGCGCCGCGGCCCCGGCCGACTGGGTGTCGTCGGGGTGGAGGCGCAGGCGCAGCAGGGGATGGCGGTCGACCAGGTGCTCCAGCGCGCGGCGGAGGAGGTCCGGGTCGAGGGGGCCGGTGACGGTCTGGCGGACATACCCGTAGGCCGAGATCTCGGGATAGAGGCGCTGCTGCGTCCGGAACGCCCGCTGCACCGGCGTGAGCGGGAACGACCCGTCGGCGTCGAGATGGGCCACCAGCTCCCTGAGAGTGCGGAACTCGAAGAACAGGGTGATCGGCAGAGGCCGCCCGAGCTCCTTCTCCAGGCGTTTGACCAGGTCGACGGCGGTGAGTGAGTCGAGCCCGAGGCTGAGGAACGACTCGTCGTCGCCGATCCCGTCCCGCTGGAGCGCGGCTTCGACCAGCCGTCTGACGACACTCCGCACCTCACCGCCCGGGGTGTCGGCCCCTCGCTCCTGGACGACCTGGAGATCGGCCACGAGCACCTGCGCGGCATCCGTCCCGATCGCCGAGCGGAGCGCGGCCAGCGCCGCCGACGTGTCGAGCGCGCCCTTCGTCAGACCCGCCCGGGCGGCCAGGCCCACCTCGGCGAAGGCGGCGAAGTTCACGGCGGTCCACGGCATGCCCGCGGCGCGTTCCGCCGCGCACAGCGCGTCGAGGTAGGCGTTGGCGGCGGCGTACTCGCCGATCCCCCCGGCCAGGCCCGGCAGCACCGACGACACCGACGAGAACGCCACGCACACCACCGGCGTCAGCCCGTGGCGGCGCAGGCCCTCGGCGAGCAGGTAGCCGCCGCGCGTCTTGGCGGCCATGGCCTCGACGACCGCCTCCGGCGACCTGCCCTTGAGGGCGCCGGGGCGGACCTCACCGGCGGCGTGGAACAGCCCGTCCAGGCGGGGGAGCCCCCGCAGCAGCGCGTCGGCGTCCTTCGACACGTCGACGGCGTGATATTCGACGGTGGCGCCGCGTCCGCGCAGGTCGGCGAGGAGGCCGGCCGGTGGGCGGGGCGACCGCCCGGCCAGCACGAGCGTGGGCCGCCCCCGGTCGGCGAGGTCCCGCGCCAGCGCCGCCCCGACCCCACCGGCGCCGCCGGTGATCAGGTAGACGCCGTCCGGGGGCAGCTCCCTCGGGGCCGGCACGACGGCCTCCGGCTCCCGCGCCAGCCGCCGCCCGTCACGCCAGACGACGAGCCCGCCGCCCCGGGCGGCGAGTTCGCGTCCGATCGCGGCGACCCTGTCCGTTACGGGCTCACGGGAGGCCAGGTCGACCACTCTGACCTCGGTGCGGCTCTCCTCGGCCGACGCGGCGGCCAGCCCGTGGAGGACCGCCTGCTCGGGCCGGTCGACGTGGACGTCCTGGGTGACGACGAGGACCCGGGCCGCGTCGAGGTCGAGGAGGGCCTTGGTCATCGCGCGGTGCGCGTCGTCGAGCGCGTCGGCCGAACGGGCCGGGCAGGGCGCGCCCGCGACCAGAAGCGTGACGTCTCCGCTGGTCAGGACGGTCACGCCGGTCGTCTGGAGCGCTTCGGCGAGCCCTTCGACCGCGATGGTCGCGTCCTCGACCGGCTGCTCGCGCCAGACGAGCCGGTGCAGCAGCCGGGACGACGGCCAGTGACGCCGCCGCTGGAACGGATAGGTCGGGACGCCGACGCGCGCCCGTCCCCGGTCCATGGCGGTGCGGTCGATCGGGAAGCCGCGCTGCCACAGCGCGCCCACGGCCGCCATCAGGTCCCGCGCGCCGCCGTCGTGACCGGCGGCCATCGTGGTCGCCGTGTCCGAGGCCGCTCTGATCGCGCCGCCCAGCGCGGGGGAGGGGCCGAGCTCCAGGAACGTGTCGTATCCCGCGGCGACCAGGCGGCTGACGGCGTCGGCGAAACACACCGGCTGCCTGGCGTGGTCCCGCAGGTAGGCGGGGTCGAGGGGTGGGTTCCAGGTGGCGGTGACCGTGCTGAGGAGGGGGAGGACCGGCGGCCGGACGGTGAGCCGGGCGGCGGCCTCGGCCAGCGGGTCGAGGGCGGGGTCCATCAGGGGTGAGTGGAAGGCGCAGGCGACGTCGATCCGGCGTCCTTCCAGCGCGTCGACGGCCTCTTGGGGCCCGGCCACGACGACCTGGCCCGGTGCGTTGACCGCCGCCACGGTCACGTCGCCGGGCAGGTCGGTGCCGCCGGGGACCACGGCCATCGCGCCCGGCGGGCAGAGGTCGTGCATCAACCGGCCGCGTTCGGCCGCGAAGGTGACGGCGTCGGCCAAAGTGAGCCGGCCGGAGACGCACGCGGCGGCGATCTCGCCCACGCTGTGCCCGGCGACCGCGTCCGGGGTCACGCCCCAGGCCTGGAGCTGGCGGGCGAGCGCGATCCCGTACGCGACCATGAGCGGCTGCACCACATCGGTGCGGACCACCTCGGCGGCGCGGTCCACGCACCAGTCCTTCAGGGTGCGCCCGCCGACCGGGCCCACCAGCTCGGACGCCTCGTCGATGACCTGCCGGAACACCGGCGCGCCGGCGTAGAGGTCCGCGCCCGGCCCCTGCGCGCCCTGGCCGGGCAGCAGGAACACCAGCCGGGGGCGCGGCCCGGCGATCCGCCCCTCGGCGTCCCGGAGCCGGTCGGCCAGGGTCCCGTCGGCGACCAGCGCGAGGCGGTGCGGGCCCTCGTCGCGGGCCTGGGCGACCGAGGCGCAGACGTCGGCCTCGTCGTGCCCGGGCAGGAAGGCGGCGAGGTCGGCGGCCGCCTGCCGCAGCGCGGGCGCGCTGCGGGCCGACAACGTGAGCAGGCTCAGGCCTTCACCCGCGGTGTGGCGGGCAGGCCGCTCGGGGGCCCCGGACAGGATCGCGTGGGCGTTGGTGCCGCCGAAGCCGAAGGCGTTCACCCCTGCGGTCCTCGGTTCCGGCCAGTCGGCCGTCTCGGCCGGGACCGTGAACCCGTCGAGGCCGTCGGCGGGCGGGTCGGCGTGCAGCGACGGCGGGACCCTGCCCTTCTGGAGGGCCAGCACGACCTTGACCAGGCTCGGCATCGCGGCGGCGTTGAGCAGGTGGCCGACGTTGGTCTTCACCGAACCGAGCAGCCGGGAGCCGGTGGGGAAGGCGTGCCGCAGTGAGCGGAGCTCGATCGGGTCGCCGACCGGGGTCCCGGTGCCATGGGCCTCGACGTAGGTGACCTCGGCCGGGTCGACCCCGGCCTCCCGGTAGGCCTGGACGATCACCTCCCGCTGGGTCAGCGGGTTGGGCGCGAGCAGGCTCAGCGACCGGCCGTCGTTGTTGACCGCCGTGCCCCTGAGCACCGCCAGGACGGTGTCGCCGGAACGTTCCGCGTCGTCGAGCCGGGCCAGCACCAGCGCCGCGCCGCCCTCGCCCGGGACGAACCCGTCGGCCGCCGCCCCGAAGGCGCGGCAGCGGCCCGTGGGCGAGAGCGCCTGTGTCTTGCTCAGAGCGCGATATCCGGCCGCAGTGAGGTTGAGATTGACGCCCGCGACCACGGCCAGGTCGCATTCGCCCTGCTGGAGGCTGCGCCGGGCCAGGTGGAGGGCGACCAGGGCCGACGAGCAGGCGGTGTCGACGGCCAGCGCCGGGCCGGTCAGGTCGAGGGTGTGCGCGACCCGGGCGGCCAGCAGGTTGGGCAGGTTGCCGGTCAGCGCCTCGGGCGGGAGGCCGGTCGCGCCGTGGGCGCGTTCGAGGACCTCGCGGTAGCCGCTCTCGCCGGACGCGGCGAACACGCCGACCCGGCGGCGGCGACGGCGGGAGCCCGCGTACCCGGCGCGTTCGAGCGCCTCGTGGGCCAGTTCGAGCAGGAGCCGGGCCTGCGGGTCGGTGGCCGCCGCCTCCTCGTCGGACAGGCCGAAACACCCGGCGTCGAACAGGGCCGGGTCGTCGAGGAAACCGCCGTGGCCGTCGTGGTCGAAGCGGGTGATCGGCGTGACGGCGTCGTAGCCGCCGTCGAGCCGCTCCCAGAACTCCTCCGGGGTGTCCGCGCCGGGGAACCGGCAGGCCATCCCGGTGATCGCGACCAGCCCGCCGTTCACGCTCGCGGCCGGGGCGGCCGTCCGGGACGGCGGGGCCAGCACGACCGTGGCCAGGGCCGCGACGGTGTCGTGGTCGCGGACGTCCGACGGCGTCAGCGCCACCCCGAACCGGTCCTCCACGGCGGCGAGGACCTGCATGGCCCTCAGCGACGACCCGCCCAGCGCGGCGAACCGGTCATGCGGCCCGGGGGTGACGCCCAGTACGTCGGCCCAGATCGCCGTGATCGCCGCCTCGACGTCGGCCCTCGACCGGGGGGCCGGGGTGTACTCACCGGCCTCGAACCGCGCCCGCATCACCGCCCGCCGCAGCTTGCCGCTCGTCGTCCGGGGGAACGCCGTCGCCGGCACCGCCACCACGCTGACGTCGTCGTGCCCGCACGCCCCGGCGACCCGCTGCCGGACCTGCCCGACCGCCTCGGCCGACGCCGGCGCCCGCACGAACACCACGACCCGCTCGCCCTCGGGCCCCGGCGACCCGACGACGGCGACCGGTCCCGGGCTGACCCCGGACGCGACCTCCTCCAGGTCGGCGGCGTGGAACGTCGCCCCGTTGACGAACACGACGTCCTTGGCCCGGCCCGTCACACACAGCCTGCCGCCATGGAGGAACCCCAGGTCCCCGGTGTCGAGCCACTCGGAGAACCGGACGCCGCCGTGGTAGCCGCGCGCGGTCTGCGGCCCCCGGACCTCGATCGGCCCGACCTCACGCCCGCCGGTGATCCGGATCTCGCAGCCCGGGACCGGGAGGCCGACGTCCATGAGCTCGACCGCGTGCGCCCCCGGCCCGGTGAACTCGACCCGCCCGTCGGCCAGGGCCGCACGGTCGAGCACCAGCGGCGTCGCGACCTCGTTCAGGGGAGGCACGGTGACCGCGAGGGTCGCCTCGGCCAGGCCGTAGACGGGCTGCGGGACGTGCGGCGGCAGGCCGGTCGCGGCCAGGAACGCCCGCCAGACGCGCGGCGAGATCGGCTCCGCGCCCACCAGCACGAGCCGTACGCTCGACAGGTCCAGCGCCCGGACGACCTCGGCCGGCACCCGCCGCTCGACCAGCGCCAGCGCGAAGTTGGCCGCCGTCAGCACGGTCGCCCGATGCCGCGCGGCCGTCTCCAGCCACAGCGCCGGACGCTTCGCGAAGGCCAGCGGCCCCATCTTGACCTGCTTCATCCGCGCGGCCAGCGGCACGAGATGGGTGCCGATGAGCCCCATGTCGTGGAAGTAGGGCATCCAGCTGACCGTGACGTCGTCGGCGGTGACCTCGGCCGCCGCCCGGATCTGCGCCAGGTTGGCCACCACGGCGGCGTGGGTGAGCTCGACGCCCTTCGGGTTCCCGGTGCTGCCGGAGGAGAACTGGAGGAAGGCCAGGTCGTGCGGGGAGCGTACCGGCAGGTCAGTTGCCCTCTCTCCGGCCCGCAACCGGTCGGCGGTGAGCACCCGCGCCTCCGGCAGCGGCGGCACGTCGGCCACGATCGGCGGCCTCCCCAGCGACTCCCACACCGGCCGGACCCGTCGCGGGTCGGGCGCCAGCGGCACCGGCACCAGCCCCGCCGCGACCAGCCCCCAGAAGAGCGGCTGGAAGTCCTCGCTCCGATCGGCGACGAGCGGCACGGGCGTGCCGAGCGGGATCCCGGCCCGCAGGAGGGCCCCCGCCACCCGCAGCGCCTCGTCCCGCAGCTCGCGGTGGGTGACGACGTGTTCGGTGCCGTCGCCGCGCACGTGCACGACGACCTGGTCCGGGGCCTCGTCCGCCGCCCCCAGCAGCACGTCCAGCAGCACCATGAGCCCCCGACCTTCCGCGGATTTCGGCACATGATGACAGAGGGCGTGGCCGATCGGCTTCCGGGTGACGGGTTCGCGCGTCTTGGGCAGCCGCGACCATCGTGGGCCGGTCTCGATCGAGTCGCCGGGACGGTCACGTGCCGGGCCGGCGACCAAGAGCGCATTCCACGAGATGCCGTAGTCACCGCTGGATCGCGGAGACACCGCGCCGACTTGCCGGGCCTGCCGGCCGTCGGCGTTGCGGCTGAGCGCTGATTGTGGGCGGGCGGCGTCGGAGATGCTGGCGCGGAAAGGGTGTCGGCGTGGATGCCGAGGCGTGATGTGTCCGGCCGGGGAGACCGGACATGCCCGGCGACCTGCGGCGGTCCCCGTTCTTTCCGTGCTGCCCCAGGAAAGGGCTCCGCTGATCCATCCGGTGCAAAGCTTGGTGAAACGTGCCCGTTCTCCGGGGTGGGTCCTGGTGAACGGGCACGGCGGTTGCGGCGGTCTTTCGCTAGGAAACCGCGAAGCTTCCTCCCGTCGGCAGGACGTGAGCGCCATGGCCCGGCGTGATGGTGGAGAAAGGCCTGGCGGCGATCGTGCAGAACGGATCGATGTAGACGGTGATGTTGCCGTTGGTCTGGTTGGTGACCACGGTTGCGGCGAGAGGCAGCTGGTGGCAGCCCGAGGGGTCGTTGTAGACGGAGAGCGGCAGGAGCTCGTTCCGGAAGACGACGACCGGACCCTCCGCCGCTTGGGCGGGAGCGGCACCGGCCAGGAGTCCGAAGACGGCCGACACGGCGGCGGCCGAACCGAGCAGGAAGCGCTTCATGGGGTTCCTTCCTTTGCTTTTCACGACGTCGGCCGTCATCCTTGCCGTTGGCGATCATGGGCTGCGATCACCAGCGGACGTGTGTGGGGTTTCCGTAGCGGGATTTGACCGATGACGGCCCTCGGCCGGACGCGCCTGCACGGCGATGACCAGTTCTGTGCCGGTCCCTTAGCGGGCGGCTTGCCGCTCCTCGCCGGGACCGGCCGAAGGCGCGGTGACCAACGCGAGTCCGGATGTCCGTGCGGCGACGCCGCCACGATCTACGAGCGGATCGGCGCTTCCGGCTACGCCGACCGCGCCCGGCGGGAGCCGGCCTCGACCGCGCGTACCGGCAGATCCCTGACCGACGCCGCAGGAACGCATGGTCGCCCACCACGGCCAGGGGCGGCGCGACCGACGCCGAGATCGCCGTGCAGCTCTTCCGCAGCGCCGGCACGGTCGACCACCACCCCCACAAGATCTTCCAGAAGTCCGGCGTCACCTCCCGCCGCCGGCCGTCCCGGGCCTTGGCCGCTCAGAGACTACGTACTTCACGGGATTCGCGGACCGGGCCCGCCGCAGCACGATCGGGTCATCACGACATCCCCACGGAGGTTCACGCTGATGAAGCCCGACACGATCGTCCTCATCCACGGGTTCTGGGTCACGCCGCGGAGCTGGGAGCACTGGAAGGCGCGCTACGAGGCGCGCGGCTTCCGGGTGCTGACGCCCGCCTACCCCGGCTTCGAGGTCGAGGTGGAGGCGCTGAACGCCGACCCGGCCCCGATCGAGAACGTGACCGTCCCCCAGATCATCGAGTCGCTGGAGACCCTGGTCGGCGGCCTGGACACCCCGCCCATCCTCATGGGCCACTCGGCCGGCGGGGTTTTCACCCAGATCCTGCTCGACCACGGCTACGGCGCCTGCGGCGTGGCCATCAACTCGGCGCCGACCGAGGGCGTGCAGGTCATCCCGATCTCGCAGCTGCGCGCGACGTTCCCGGTGCTGAAGAACCCGGCCAACCGGCACCGCGCGGTCGGCTTCACCTTCGACCAGTGGCGTTACGCCTTCACCAACACCTTCCCGGAGGACGAGGCCCGCGCGACCTACGAGCGCTACCACATCCCCGCCAGCGGCCACATCTTCTGGGGCTCGGCGCTGGCCAACATCCACCCGGGCAAGGACGACAACTGGGTGAATTACCACAACGACGACCGCGCGCCGCTGCTGTTCATCTCGGGCGAGCTCGACAACCTGATGCCGCCGAAGGTGCAGCGCTCGAACGCCAGGCACTACAAGTCGGCCAAGACGATCACCGAGATCATCGAGTACGAGGGCCGCGCCCACCTGATGCCCGCCGAGCGCGGCTGGGAGGAGATCGCCGACACCGCCCTCGAATGGGCCCTCGACCACGCCTGAGGAATTGCGTGTCACGCATCTAGTGCGTGACACGCAATCTTTGGTAGGTTCGGCGGCGTGGACACCAGAGGCGTCAACTACGACACCGGCTTCGCCGACTCCTACGGCCGGGCCGCCGGGCACACCACCCACGAACCGTTCGACCCCGAGGTCGTGGCGGCGGAGATGCGGGTCATCCGCGACGAGCTCCACTGCACCGCCGTCCGGATCAGCGGGCACTACCCGGAGCGGCTCAAGATCGCCGCCTCGGCCGCCGCACGCGCCGGGCTGGAGGTGTGGCTGTCGCCGTTCACCTGTGACATCACCGCCGAGGAACTGCTCGGCGTCATCGCCGACCTGGCCGGCCACGCCGAGACGCTGCGGCTGTCGGGCGCCGAGGTGGTCATGGTCACCGGGTCGGAGGTGAGCATGATGACCGACGGATTCCTGCCGGGGGAGACCTTCCGCGAGCGGTTGTCCCTGCTGCCCGCCGGGATGGCCGAGGTGCCGGCGAAGATGCGGGCGTTCCTGGCCGAGGCGGTGGCGCTGGTGCGCGAGCGGTTCGGCGGCCGGGTGACCTACTCGTCGCTGCCGTTCGAACAGGTCGACTGGACGCTGTTCGACATCGTCGCCACCGACGCGGGCTACCGGTCGGCCGCCACCGCCGCGACCTACCGCGAGACGGTCAGGGCCCTGGTCGAGCAGGGCAGGGCGCTGGGCAAGCCCGTCTCGGTCAACGAGTTCGGCTGCGTGACCTACCGGGGCGCGGCCGACGCGGGGGAGCGCGGCGACGCGATCGTGAAGTGGGGCGACGACGGGCGGGCGGTCGGGCTCTCCCAGGAGGTCGTCCGCGACGAGGAGGAGCAAGCCCGCTACCTGCGCGAGGTGCTGACCATCCTCGACGAGGAGGGGGTCGACGGCGCGTTCTGGTACACCTTCGCCCGGTGGGACCTGCCGGAGGAGTTCGACGTCGCGAGTCCGGGCGTGGTGAAGGTGCTCGGCGACCGTCTACGGTGGGAGCCCAAGGCCGCCTTCACCGCCCTCGCCGAGATCTATGGACGCACACCTGCGTGACCTCCGCTACTTCGTCGCCGTCGCCGACGACCTCCACTTCACCCGCGCGGCCGAACGGCTCTTCGTCTCCCAGCCCGCGCTGTCGAAGCAGATCCGCGCGCTCGAACGCCACCTCGGCTTCCCCCTCTTCACCCGGGAACCCGCCGGGGTCTCCCTCACCCCGCAGGGCCTCGCCCTGCTGCCCGTCGCCCGGAACCTGCTGGCCCAGTGGGCCGAAGGGGTGGAGACCGCCCGCGAGGCGGTCCCGGCCGGGACGCTGGTGGTCGGCATGCACACCTCGGTCGGCCGTGACCTCCACCGCGGCACCCTGCGGCGGTTCGCCGACCGCATGCCGGGCTGGGCCGTCTCGCTGCGGCTGGTGACGTGGGACGACCCCAGCGGCGGCCTCGCCGGCGGGTCGAGCGACCTGGCCTACCTCTGGCTCCCCGTGCCCGACGGGCTGGAGGTCCGCGTGCTGGCCACCGAACGGACGTTCGCCGCCATGCCCGAGGGCCATCGGCTGGCCGGCCACGACGAGATCGACCTCGCCGACCTCGACGACGAGCCGTTCCTCGCGCTGCCCGCCTCCTCCGGACGGCTCCGCGACTTCTGGCTGGGGCTCGGCGTCCGGCCCCGCGCGATCGTCGGCGGGGAGGTGACCTCGGCCGACGAGGTCTTCGAGGCGGTCGCCGGGGGGGCTGGGCGTGGCCCTGCTGGCCGAGGGCAACGCCGAGCTCTACCGGCGACCGGGGGTGGTCTGCCGCCCGGTCACCGGCCTGCCCCCGGCCGAACTAGCGATCGCCTGGCGAGCCGCCGACCGGCGTCCGGCGGTCCACGCGTTCCTGGCCGCGCTGCCATAGCCATCGGTTATGGCAGCAGGTCTTGGACGACTTCCCGGCCGCGTCCGCAGACTCACGTTCATGAGGAGACTGATGACCGGCGTAGTCGCGGCGGCCCTGCTGGCCGGATGCTCGACCGGAGAACCGGCACCCGCCCCGAGCATCCCATCCGATCAACGTGCCCTGGTCGATCGCTTCGTCAAGACGATCAACGCGGGCGACGCGCAGGGGGTGGGCGCGATGTTCGCGGAGTCGGCCCGGTTCGACAGCGTCGGCCGTGTCTACTCGGGCCGCGCCGAGATCATGGACCGCTTCCTGGTCCCGGAGGTGATCGAGGCGGGCGGCCGGTACACGCTGCTCGACGTCACCCCCGGCGCGGGCGGCGACCGGGTGGTCGCCCGCTACGACTTCACGACCGGCTCCGGCGGCGAGGAGCGTTTCACCTATGACTGCGCGGTCGCCGACGGCGCCTTCACCGACTGTGTCGGCCGCTACGTGAGCTGAATATGCTCCCTTCATGAACGACCTGCGGGCCCGCAACAAGCAGGCCACCCGGGAGGCCATCACCACCGCCGCCCTGCGGCTCGCGATCGAGTTCGGGCCCGGCGGGCTGGCGCTCGTCCGGGTCCACGACATCGCCTCGGCGGCGGGGGTGTCGGCCCGCACGTACAACAACTACTTCTCCAGCCGCGAGGAGGCCATCTGCGGCCACCACGCCGACCAGGCCAGACGCGCGGGCGACGCGCTGAGGGCACGCCCCGCCGACGAGCCCCTCGACGTGGCGGTGACCGAGGCGATGGTCGCCCTGTTCACCGACCCCGAACCCGACCGCGCCGGCCTGCGCATGATCATGCTGACCCCCGAACTGGAGGCCGAGGCCCTGCGCGCCTTCACGGTGGCCGAGGGCCCGCTGGCCGAGGCGATCGCGGAACGCACCGGAAAGACCGGCCTCCACCCCGAGGCGACGGCCGCGGCGGTGGTCGCGGCGATCCGGGTGGCCGGCCGGCACTGGCTGGCCCCAGCGGCCGGCGAGCCCTTCGCCGACGTCATCCGACGGGCCCTCAAATGCGTCGACCTGTCCGACAGACGAGCGTGACGCGGCGGACATTGGAGTGCGTCGACCTGGCGGAGCGGTGGCGTGATGGTGGGGGCGCTGGATCGCGTCGATCTGGCCGGGAGGTCCGCGTGATAGGGCGGATGCTGGAGTGCGGCAACCGGACTGAGAGGGAGGCGTGATGGAGCGGGCGCTGAGCGTCGCGGTGGCCCAGCCGAGGTGTGTGGCTCACGACGTGGCGGCCAACGCGGTAGCTCACGCGGAGGCCGTGACGGCGGCGGACGCGCGGGTGGTGGTGTTCCCCGAGATGTCCCTGACGGGCTACGAGCTCGACGCCGTCCCCGTATCCCCGGGCGACGAGCGGCTGGCCCCGATCGTCGCCGCGTGCGCCGCGACCGGGACGATCGCCCTGGTCGGCGCGCCCGTGCCGGGCCCGCACATCGGGGTCCTGGCCGTCGACGGCGACGGCGCGCGGGTGGTCTACGGAAAGGTCTGCCTGCACGAGACCGAGGCCGCCCGCTTCGTGCCCGGCGAACACGCCGTCATCGAGGTCGACGGATGGCGGCTCGGGCTCGCTGTCTGCCGCGACACCGGCATCCCGGAGCACGCGGCGGCCACGGCCGCCCTGGGCATCGACGGCTATGTGGCGGGGGTCGTCCACGCCGAGCGGGAGGCCGGCCTGCACGGCGAGCGCGCCCGCCGGGTCGCAACCGACCACGGCGTGTGGGTCGCCACCGCGGCCTTCGCCGGCCCGACGGGCGGCGGCTTCGACCGCACCTCCGGCCGATCGGGTATCTGGTCCGCCACCGGCGACCTGCTCGCCGAGGCGGGCCCCGCCCCTGACGAGGTGGCCCGGGTGGTTTTCATCGCGTGACAGGACCCAGCGGTGCAGCCCCCGGCCGGGCGGCGCGGCTGGTGACAGGACCTTGAAGTGCGATCCCGGCTAAAGGACGCGGTTGCTGACACGATCTCGGCGTGCAGCCGCGCCTGGAGACGCGGCAGGTGACAGACCCTTGGGTGGGCCCGCAGGGACATGACCTGGGCGTCCAACTCCTGCTGGGAGGCGCAGTAGGTGACGAGAACCAGCATGCAGCCCCGGCTGGAAGACGCGGCTGGTCACGGGACTCTGAGGGGGTGCAGTCCCGGAGGGAGATGCGGCTGGTCGAGGGACTCCGGGGTGCAGCCCTAGAGGGAGATGCGGCTGGCCGAGGAACTCCGGGGTGCGGCCGGAGGGGAGATGCGGCTGGTCACGGGACTCCGGGGTGCAGCCCTGGAGGGAGATGCGGCTGGTCAAGGAACTCGGGGGTGGGGTCGCAGGGGAGATGCGGCTGGTCGCAGGAATCTGGGGTGCGGCCCGGAGGCGGCCTGGTCGTTCCGGGCTGGGGCGGTGAGTTCGTCCACGAGCGGTCTGAGCAATACTTCGGCTGCCGATATATAGTCCCCGGTATGGGCAAGATGACCGAGGCGACCTACTTCATCCTGGTCGCGCTCCTCCAGGAACCGCTCCACGGTTACGGGATCATCAAGCAGGCGCAGGAGCAGTCCGGCGGTGAGGTGCGGCTGGCCGTCGGCACGCTCTACGGCGCTCTCGACCGGCTCGCCGAGACCGGATGGGTGCGTGTCGACCGGGAGGAGGTCGTCAACGGGCGGCCCCGCCGCTACTTCCGGATCACGGAAGAGGGACTGGCGGCTGTCCGCGCCGAGGCGGCCCGGCTCCAGCGTGCCGCCGCCGTGGCCATCGATCGGATCGGACTGGCGGGCGCATGACCCTCGAACAGCGCTACCGCCGCTTACTGGCCGCCTATCCCCGGCCCTACCGGGAGCGGCACGGAGACGAACTCGTCGGCACCCTCCTGGAGGCGGCCCCGCCCGGCCTGCGCCGCCCGCCGCTGCGCGAGGCGATCTCGCTGGTCACGGGTGGGCTGGGAGCCAGGGTCCGGGCGGCCAGGCCGCCGGGCGTGCGGTGGTGGGCGGACGGCCTCCAGCTCGGCCTCCTGCTGGTCGCGGCCAACCAGTTCGCGATCAACGCGCCGTTCCGGATCGACTATCTCCGCCCGTGGTACGCGGCGGCGGTCGTCGGCATCCTGGTGGCGCTCACTCTCGGATGGATGTGGCAGGCCGCCCTGCTGGCGCTGCCGCTGGCCCTGAACGCGAGCGGGCCGTTGACCCTGACGGCCCTGGGGATCAACCACTGGCCGATCCCTCCGTGGGCTCCGGTCCACGGCGATCTCGGCCCCATTCTGGCGATGTGGCTGCTCGTGGCGGGTCCGCTGGTGCTCGCCTGGAAACGTGAACGACCGAGGCGGTCATGGTGGTGGCTGCTGCTGCCGGTGGCCTACTGGGGCGCGGTCCTCGCCGGGGCCGGGGGCCTGGGACTGCTCAAGGCGGGCGCCGAGGCGGGCGCCCTGGTCGTCGTCCTGTTCGCGGGCAGGGCGGCGGGCGACGCGCGGTGGGCGCTGGCCGCGGCCGTCTACCTGCTCCCGGGCCTGGTCTACGCGGTCGAGAGCCGGGCGCACGGTGGCTGGACGACCTTGGTCTACTGGGGAGTCCTCACCCTCCTGGCCGGGGCGGCCGTGGAGGCGGCCAGGCGGAGCCGGGCGAGAACCTGATCCGGAGATCGCCACAAATCGATCTTCTTCGTGGCAGCATCGTCCGATGCGATCAACGATCTCCGTTCTCACCGTCGCCGCGCTGCTGCTCGCGGCGGCCCCCGCGCAGGCCGCCGCCGCCCCGAAGGACCCGGTGAAGGCGCTCAAGGCGCTCATGCTGCCCGGCAAGGGCGTCACGTTCACCGATGTCACCCACCTCCCGATCGAGGGCAGGCCCACCGTCACCCTCATGCGGCGCACCGGGAAGCTCGGGTTCGGGCGGGGGAAGATCGCCGCCTCCGACATCACGGCGACGTACACGAAGGACGGCGTGAGCCGTCTGCGTGACCTCGCCCGCGACGGGCGGACGATCCGGATCGGCGGGGTCACCTACAGCTCGGGCGGTGAGTACACCGGCGCGCTGCCGAAGGGCAAGCGCTGGTTCAAGCAGGCCAAGGGCGGCATGACCGGCGGGACGAACGGGTGGTTCGGCCAGGTCGTGAACGCCGCCGAGCCGAGCACGCTCGCGGCTCTCATCAAGGAGGGCAAGCGGTCGGGCGGCACCTACTCCGGCACGCTCACGATGGGCTACCTGGGCAGGGTCTCGCCCTGGTTCGACGCCACCATGCCCATCCGGTTCGACAGCTCCAAGGTCACCTACAAGCTGACGATCGGGGCCAACGGGCTGCCGCTGCGGCTGCGCACGACGTTCCCGCCCGCCGGCAGCTGGGAGGACACGCCGGTCACCGTCGAGACCCGCTACCAGGGCTGGGGCCGCAAGGTCTCCGTCAAGGCGCCCGACTCCAAGCTGGTGACGACGAAGGAGTTGTAACGGTCCCGGATCCCGGTTTGTAGGTGATCGTTTACTCCGCTGCAACGGGAGTTAATGCTGAGACAATAGTTGAAAGTTTAACTCGTGCTGTTTCGTGAGCTTTGTGTGGCTTGCGTGACATAAGTGCACGAGAGGAATGCCATGAGGCTTTCTAGGGCTGCCGCGATCCTTGCGGTGGTTACGGGGCTGTTCTCCCTGCCCCATCCCGCGACCGCGACCGACTCCTGGTCGGTCGACGAGGTCGACGGGGGATACAAGGTGACACTGACGCTCGACGAGCCACTGCCCGTCCGGGACGCCGTGCCTGAGCTGGCGGTCGACGGGCAGTCGCTCGGGTTCGCCACCGAGAGCGCCGACGGCCGCACCCTGACGCTGCTCACCGGCGACCCCCGGGCGGCGGACGCGCAGACCGTCGAGGTCGCCTGGAACGGCGTCGTCGAGTCGTCGGCGCAGGCGCGGTCGCGGGCGATCTACACCCCGCCCGCCGACCCGCAGCCGACGACGATCCCCACCGACCCCGGGGTGCCCGGACCGTTCGCGGTCACCGAAACCGACTACGACCTGGGCGCACAGGCCATCGCCCTGGAAGGTCTCGGCGGCCGGCTCGGCGAGCTGAAGGCCCGCGTCTACGCCCCCGTCAACGCGACCGGCCGCCGCCCGCTGGTGCTGTTCCTGCACGGCCGCCACTCGGCCTGCTACGACGCGGCGACCCGGCGGACCAGCAACAACGCCTGGCCCTGCCCGGCGCCGCAGATCCCGATCGACAGCTACACCGGCTACAAGGGCCCGGCCGACGCGCTGGCCAGCCACGGCTACATCGTCGTCTCGGTCTCGGCCAACGCGGTCAACGCCTTCGACGCCAACTTCTCCGAGGACCGGGGCGCGCTGGCGCGCGGCGAGGTCGTCATGCGCCACCTCGACCTCATCAACGAGGCCGAGAAGGGCAAGGGCGACCCCCAGCTCGTCGCCCTGTTCCAGGGCCGGGTCGACATGGACAACATCGGCATGATGGGCCACTCGCGCGGCGGCGAGGGCGTGGCCAAGGCCGTGTTGATGAACGCCGGCCGGGCCAAGCCCTACGGCGTGCGCGCCGTGCTGCCGCTCGCGCCGACCGACTTCGCACGGGCGTCGCTGCCCGGCATCCCGACGCTGACGATCCTGCCGTACTGCGACGGCGACGTCTCCAACCAGCAGGGACAGCACTTCTACGACGACTCCCTCTACGCCGTCCCCGGCGACACCGCCTTCCGGTCGGTCCAGATGGTCATGGGCACCGACCACAACTTCTTCAACACCGAGTGGACGCCCGGCGTGGCCACCGCCCCCGCCTCCGACGACTGGTCGAACAACAACGACCCCGTCTGCGGCAACCGCGCGCCCTCGCGCCTGTCGGCGAGCGAGCAGTACAACGTGGGCACCGCCCTCATGGCCGGGTTCTTCCGGCTGGTCCAGGGCCAGGAGACCGCGCTGATGCCGCTGTTCGACGGCAGCGGCAAGTCGGTCGCCTCGGCCGGACGCGCCGTCGTCCACTCCGTCGCCCAGGCCCCGGCCTCCAGCCGGATCGACGTCGACACCTTCTCCGGGTCGACGACGGCCACGGTCAGCGGCTCGGCGACCGGCGTCGTCTGCGCCAGCATGCTCGACCGCTCGCCGCAGAGCGGGCTGCCGTCGTGCGCGACCAAGCTGACCACCTCGCAGGCCCCGTCGTGGACCCCGGCGACGTACCTGCCCAACGCCACGGCGACCTCGCTGATGCGGTTCGCCTGGACCGACACCACCGGCAGGCTCACCGTCCCGCTCGCCGAGCGGAACATCTCGAAGGCCGAATACCTGACCTTCCGGGTGGCCCGCGACGAGAACATCCCGGCCGCGCAGCCGCTCGACCTCTCGCTCACCCTGGTCGACGGCCGCGACCGCAGCGTCACCGTGCCGGTCTCCTCGCTGAGCCCCGCGCTGGAGGCGCTGCCCGGACTGGCCTCGCCGCTGCCGAAGACCTGGCTGCGGGCGGTCCGCCTGCCGCTGTCCGGGCTCAGCGGCATCGACAAGAAGGACATCAAGGAGGTGTCGCTGACCGGCGCGTCCGCGACCGGCGGCGTCTACCTGGCCGACCTGTCGTTCACCCGCTACCGCGTCGGCGAGGAGACCATCGCCACGCTGCCGCAGGTGTCGGTGGGCGACGTGACCGTGGTGGAGGGCAACGGGCCGGGCACGGCCACGATCCCGCTGACCCTGTCGAGGGTCTCCGCCCAGCCGGTGACCGTGTCGGTGCAGGCCCTCACGGCGGGCACCAACCCGGTGGTGGCGTCGCTGGCGGCGTCCGTCACGATTCCGGCGGGCTCCACCGGCGGGACCTTCACGGTCCCGGTGACCGGTAACACGGTCAAGGCGGCGGCCGCGCAGTCGTACCAGGTCGTGGCCGGCGTCTCGGCCGGCGCGACCATCGGCGACGGCTTCGCCCGCCTGGTCGTCACCGACGACGACTGATCTCCGTGAGAAGGGGGCCGGTCCGCGATGGCGGACCGGCCCTTTTTCGAGCATTTTCCGTTACGGCTCCGCCTGGCCGGCCACCCGACCAGCTGATCCCGCCCGGCTCCTCAAGCGGCCCTCCTCCGCAGGGCGGGGTCCACGAGCGCCGGAGGCAGGTAGGCCGACTCGTCCGGCGCGCCGACGTCCGTGCCCGGCGGGACGATCTCGTCGATCCGGTCGAGGAGGTCGGCGGAGAGCACGACGTCGACGCCCGCGAGCAGGTCGTCGAGGTGCTCCATCGTGCGCGGCCCCAGGATCGCGCTGCTCACGCCCGGGTGGGCGGTCGCGAACGCCATCGCCAGATGGGTCAGCGGCAGCCCCGCCTCCTCGGCCAGCGGGACCAGCCGCTCGACGGCGTCCAGCCGCCGCTCGTCGGCGAACGAACGGAACCGGCCGGCCCGCCGCAGGTCGGTCTCCCGGCCCTTGCGGATCCGGCCGGTCAGCATCCCCTTGGCGAGCGGGCTCCACACCAGCGTGCCCATCCCATGACGCTGGGCCACCGGCAGGACCTCGCTCTCGATGCCCCGGTTGAGGATCGAGTAGGTCGGCTGCTCGGTCCGGAACCGCACCAGCCCGCGCCGTTCGGCGGTCCACTGGGCCTCGACGATGTCGGAGGCGGGCATCGCCGACGACCCGATCGCCCGCACCTTCCCGCTGCGCACCAGGTCGGACAGCGCGGACAGGGTCTCCTCGACGTCGGTGTCGGGGTCGGGCCGGTGGATCTGGTAGAGGTCGATGTGGTCGGTCTGGAGGCGGCGCAGCGAGTTCTCCACCGCGGTCATGATCCAGCGCCGCGAGTTCCCCCGGCGGTTGGGGTCGTCGCCCATCGGCAGGCTCAGCTTGGTCGCCAGGACGACGTCCTCCCGGCGTCCCCTGAGCGCCTTGCCCACGACCTCCTCCGACTCGCCACGCGAGTAGGCGTCGGCGGTGTCGACGAGGTTGATCCCCGCGTCGAGCGCCCGGTGGATGATGCGGATCGAGTCGTCGTGGTCGGGGTTGCCGACGGCCGCGCCGAACATCATCGCGCCGAGCGCGTAGGGGCTGACCTTGATGCCGGTCCGGCCCAGCGGGCGGTATCGCATGCGGATCACTCCTGGCAGAGGGTAGATTAAGCGGAACGTCTTTCCGGAACTATATGGAAAGGCTTTCCGCTTATGCAAACCCGAAGGAGTGCCGTGACGGAGACCGAGGCGCCGCGCCGGCTGCGCGCCGACGCGCAGCGCAACGTCGACGCCCTGCTGGAGGCCGCCAAGACCGTCTTCGGCACGTCCGGGGTCGACGCCCCCGCCAAGGAGATCGCCGACCTGGCGGGTGTCGGCGTCGGCACCCTCTACCGGCACTTCCCGCAGCGCTCCGACCTGGTCAAGGCCGTCTTCCGGCGGGAGGTCGACGCCACCGCCGACGCCGCCCCCGCGCTGAGCGCGGCGAACCCGCCGGGGGAGGCCCTGGCCAAGTGGCTGCTGCGCTACACCGAGTTCCTGGCGACCAAGCGCGGCCTCGCGAGCGCCCTCCACTCGGGCGACCCGGCGTTCGAGTCGCTGCCCGGCTACTTCATGGGCCGCCTGGGCCCGACCCTCGGCGGCCTGCTCGACGCGGCGGCGGCGAGCGGCGACATCCAGGCCGACGTGACCCCCGAGGACCTCCTCTACGCCGTCGCCACCCTCTCCCAGCACGGCGCCGCCTACAGCCGCCGCATGGTCACCCTCCTGGTCGACGGCCTGCGCTACCGCGCTCACCCTTCGTGAGCCGGCCGAGCAGGTCGGCGAGCCGGGCCAGATCCTCGTCCGGCCAGTTCTCGGTGCGCGCCTGGAACTCCCTGCCGCGCTCCTCCAGCGTGGCCGCGACCCGCTGACGCCCCTCCTCGGTGAGCCCGACGATGACGCTGCGCCGGTCGTCTGACGCGGGCGAGCTGTCGAGCAGCCCGAGTGACCGCATCCTGCCGATCAGGGTGCTGGTGGAGCTGCGGTCCATGCCGACGGCCTCGGCGATCGCGCTGGGACGGGCGGGACCGAACGCGTAGAGCCAGCGCGCGATGTGGAACGCGGCCGGCTGCAGGCCCGCGTGGAAGTGGGCTGCGCTGCGCTCGCTCAGTGCGCGGCCGGCGCTCAGCAGGGCGTTGATCTGCTCGCCCAGCGCGAGTTCGAGCTCCCGTCTGGTTTGCACATGCAAACCATATCGCTCTAAAGTGATGGGTATATGCAAACTATCGTCATCACCGGCGCCACCAGCGGCCTCGGCCGCCTGGCCACGCTCGAACTGGCCCGGCGGGGCGCCCGCGTCCTGGCCGTCGCCCGCGATCCCGCCAAGGCCGACCGGCTCCGCGCCGACACGGGGGCTGAGGTCTTTCTCGCCGACTTCACCCGCCTGGCCGACGTGCGCCGCGTCGCCCGGGAGATCACCGCCCGCCACGACCACGTCGACGTGCTGGTCAACAACGCCGGTCTGCACGCCTTCACCCCCCGGACCACCCCCGACGGCCATCCCGAGATGGTCGCCGTGAACTACCTCGCCCCCTGGACGCTCACCCGCGACCTCCTCCCCGCGCTGCGCCGGGCCCCGGCCGCCCGGATCGTCAACGTCGCCTCCGAGGCCGCCCGCCGTCACGGCGGGCTCCGGCTGCCGGAGGACCTGACCGAGACCGTTCCGTTCACCGCGCGCGGATCGTCGGCCCACTACGGCAGGTCCAAGCTGCTCGGCATCATGTTCACCCTCGAACTCGCCCGCCGCCTGACCGGCACCGGCGTCACCGCCACCTGCCTGAACCCCGGCTTCAACACCACCGGCCTGGGCCGGGAACTGCCCTTCGCGGCGACCCTGGAGAGACTCCTCACCCGGCTGTCGATCGGCGACCCCACCCGGGGCGCGGACCTCATCGTCCGCCTCGCCGTGGATCCCGGGTTCGACGGGCACACGGGCGGCTACTACTCCGTCCCCGGAGCGCGCCTGATCCGGCCCGCCCCGCCGGCCGGCGACCCCGAGCTCCAGGCCCGGCTGTGGCGCGAGACCGAACGACTCCTCGACGGCTGAGGGACGGTCCCGCCCCGAGCGGTGGGAACGCCGGGACGGAACCCGGTCCGAGCGTCCGGCAGGCCGGTATACGCCCGGTATAGGCGCAGGTCTCAGAGCCAGCCGTGCGATCGGGCCACGCTGACGGCCTCGGCCCGGTTGCGGGCGCCCGTCTTCCCGATCGCCGACGACAGGTAGTTGCGCACCGTCCCCTCGGTGAGGAAGAGGGCGCGGGCGATGTCGGCCACGCTCGCCCCGCCGTCGGCGGCGCGCAGGACGTCGCCCTCCCGCACGGTCAGCGGGCTGGCCCCCACCGCCAGGGCCGTCACGGCGAGCTTCGGATCGACGACGCGCTCGCCCGCCACCACCCGCCGGACGGCGGCGGCCAGTTCGGCGGCGGGCGCGTCCTTCACCACGAACCCGGCCACCCCCGCGTCGAGCGCGCGGCGCAGGTAACCGGGCCGCCCGAACGTCGTCACGATGACCACCCGCGTCCCGGCGAGCCGCTCGGCCACCTCCAGCCCGGACAGCCCCGGCATCTCGATGTCGAGCAGCACCACGTCGGGCCGGTGCGCGGCCACCGACGCGAGGACCTCGTCGCCCCTGGCCACCTCGGCCACCACCTCGATGTCGGGCTCCAGCCCGAGCAGCGCCGCCAGGCCGCCCCTGACCAGGTCCTGGTCGTCGGCGATCAGCACGCGGATCACGGCACCTCCACCCGCAACCGGTAGCCGCCCTCCGGCAGGGCGCCCGCCTCCAGGACGCCGCCGGACGCCTCGACCCGTTCGGCCAGCCCGAGCAGCCCGGTCCCGGGCCCCGCCCCCGCGGTGACCTCCGCGCCGGCCCGGCCGTCGTCGCGCACCTCCAGCGATCCGGCGCCGACGGTGATCCAGCACCGGGTGGCCCCGCTGTGCCGCAGCACGTTGGTCACCGCCTCCCGTACGGCCCAGGCGAGCAGCGACTCGGAGCCGGAGGGGACCGGCCGCGCGCCCGAGACGGTGAGCGCGATCCCGGCGAGGTCCAGCGCGGCCTCGGCGTTGCGCAGCTCCTCGGGCAGCGACACCGCCCGGTATCCGGCCACGGCGTCGCGCACGTCGTCGAGGGCCTGGCGGGCGGCGCGCTCGACCCCGCCCATCTCCTCGGCGGCCCGGCCGGGGTCGGTCGCGGCCAGCCGGGCGGCGAGCTGGCTGCGGATGGTGATCGAGGTCAGCGTGTGGCCGAGGATGTCGTGCAGGTCGCGGGCGAAGCGCAGCCGTTCGTTCTCCACCGCCAGCCGCTCGCTCTCCGCCGTCGCCTCGCCGAGCTGGACGATCAGCTCCCGCATGTGGGTCAGCGCGCGGACCGCCCCCGCCTCCAGCGCCGTCGCCAGGGGCACCCACCACACGAACCCCTCGCCGAAGGCGGCCAGCGCCGCGACGTTCACCGCCACCGTCACGGCCACCCCGGCCAGGAAGAAGGGCAGCGCCCCCAGCGCCGAGACCACCAGGATCCACGAGGTGTACGCCCACGGCGCCCCCAGCAGCGGATAGAGCGCCAGCACCGCGACCAGCAGCACCCCGGCGGCGCGGAGGTCCGGCCCCTGCACGCTGAAGACCCCCCACATGATCCGCCCCCAGGACAGGGCGAACACGCCGGTGAGCACCACGATCGCGGCGATCTCCCAGGCCGGCGGCCCGGCCCGGAACACCTGCCACAGCGGCCACCCCAGCACGCCCAGCCAGACCAGCGAGGCCGCGCGGGCCAGGAGCAGCCTCCCGCGGCTCACCTCCACGCGGTCCTCCGGTAGCGCCACACCCCGAGCACGACGAACAGCGCCGTCCACGCGACCAGCACCAGCACCGAGGTCCCGGTCGGCGGCAGCCCGTCGAGCGCCCGCCACCCCAGCGACCCCGCCTGGTAGGCCGGGCTGTGCTCCGCCACCACCCGCAGCCCCTCGGGCATCCGCGACACCGGCAACCAGAGCCCCCCGAGGACGGCCAGCAGGAAGAACACCACCATCGTCACGATATTGGCCGACTGGCCCCGGAACGAGTAGCCGAACGCCACCCCCAGCGCCGCGAACGGCGCCACCCCGATCCAGATGAGCAGGGGCAGCACCAGCCACGTGCCGGCCGGCAGCCGCACCCCGCCCAGCAGCGCCCCGGCCGCCAGCACGATCACCACGCTCGGCAGCACGGCCAGCATCCCGGCGACCAGCTTGGCGACGATGTAGCCGTGGGCGGGCAGCGGCGTCACCGCGAGCTGCCGCAGCCACCCGCTCGCCCGCTCCATCGCGATCGCGCCCCCGATGAACAGCGCCCCGCCCATCGCGCCGTAGGTGGCCATCGACACCATCGAGACCGGCCCGGACGCCAGGTCGAGCACCTTCGTCCACAGCAGGTAGAGCAGCACCGGGAACCCGGCCAGGAAGACCAGGTTGACCGGGCTCGACAGCGAGCGCCGGACCTCGAACCCCAGGAATGACCGCATCACCGCTCCTCACCGGTCAGGCTGACGAAGGCGCTCTCCAGGCCGGCCCCGGACGTGCGCACGTTCCGGACGCCGTCGAACGCGGCGAACAGCGCGCGGAGGGTCGCGTCGGAGTCGCCCGTGCGCAGGGTCGCCGACGCGCCCTCGACCACCACGTCCCGCACGCCGGGGAGCGACCGCAGCGTGGGGGCGTCCATCGCGTCGAGGGTGAGGCGCACCTCCGTGCCGCCCACCAGAGCCTTGATCTCCTCGACCGGGCCGTCGGCGACGATCCGGCCGCCGGACAGCAGGACCACCCGGTCGGCGTGGTCGTCGGCCTCGGCCAGATAGTGGGTGGCGAACACGACGGTCCGGCCCTGGATCCGCCGCCACAGGGCCCGCCGGGCGTCGACGTCGAGCCCGACGGTCGGCTCGTCGAGGATCAGCAGCGCCGGGTCGCCCGCGAGCGCGAGCGCGAACCGGACCTGCTGCCGCTGGCCGCCCGACAGGGTCGTCACGCGGCGTCCGGCCAGGTCGCCGAGGTCGGGCGCCGACGGCGTGGGATACATCCCGGCGACGGCCGCGACCAGGTCGGCCACCTTCACCTCCTCGGGCAGCCCGGCGTCCTGGAGCAGCACGCCCGCCAGCCCGGCGGCCAGCGTCTCGCGGGGCGGGCGGCCCAGCAGCCGGGCGGTGCCGGAGTCGGCGGCGAGCAGGCCGAGCGCGATCGACAGCAGCGTCGTCTTGCCCGCCCCGTTGGGCCCGAGCAGGGCGACCTTCTCGCCCTCCCGGACGCGCAGGCTCACCCCGTCGAGCGCGGTGACCTCGCCGTACTTCTTGGTCAGATCGGTGAGTTCCAGCATGCCGCCAGCCTCGCCCGGCGTGGCCCCCGGCTGTAGTGCCGCCGATCAGCCCGCGCCGGATGACGAATGTCATACGGGCCGGAACTCGACGATCTGCCGGCGCTCGGTGGAGACGATCACGCCGGGGGCCAGCCCGACGCCACGGGCCAGGTCGACGAGCTGGTCGACGGTGCGCTCGCGGCCGAGGCAGTAGGCCAGCATGCGCAGGTTCATCTCCGTGCTGACGCCGCCGACCGCCTCCTCGACGACGATCACCCGGCCGCCGGGCCCGGCCGCCCGGGCGCAGTTGGCGAGGATGCGGGCCGCGTCGGCGTCGCTCCAGTCGTGGATCACCCGGGACAGGACGTAGCCGCCCGCCCCGGCGGGCAGCGGGTCGAAGAACGTCCCGGCCACGGCGCGCCCGCGATCGGCGAGGCCGGCCTTGTCCAGCGCCTCGGTGGCGGTGGCGGCCGGGCCGGGGAGGTCGACCACCGCGCCGCGCAGCTTCGGATGGGCGCGGAGCAGGCCGATCAGCAGGGTCGCGTCGCCGCCGCCCACGTCGACGACCTCGCCGAGCGCCGCCCAGTCGTAGGCCGCGGCGAGCTCGCCGACCTCCTGCGCGCCCATGGAGGCGTCGAACGACGCGGCGATCTCCGGGTGGGCGGCGAGATCGGCCCAGAAGCCCTGCCCGTAGCGCTGCGGGAAGGCCGCCTCGCCGGTGCGGACGGTGTGGAGCAGCTCGACCGCGCACAGGTCGGCCCGGCCGATGGCCCCGGTCAGGTCGAGCTGGGCCCTGACCCCCTCGGGGTGGTCGTCACGCAGCCACTCGCCGTCGCCGGTCAGCGCGTAGGAGCCGCGCTCGTGGCGGAGGAACCCGGCGGTGACGAGGTGGTCGAGGACGCGTACAAGAGGATCTTCGGCGACCCCCAGCCGGGCCGCCAGTTCCGGGCCGGTCGTCACCCCGGCGGCGATCAGGTCGGCGAGCCGCAGCGTGGCCGCGACACGGAGGGACATCGGGGTGAAGAGGTCGCGGCCTGCCAGAGCCGCCCGCCCCACGGCTGTGCCATTGCGGTCTCCGCTCAGGTGATCAGGGCGTCCAGAGCCGCTTCCTTGCCCGATTTGACCGGCGGCCCGTAGCGGCGGGTGCTGTCGAGGGATTCGAGCCCGAGCAACTCGGCGACCACGACCGGGTCCCTGCCGTCGCGGAGGAGCTGGGTGGCGAAGGTGTGGCGCAGCACCAGCGGGCTGAAGGGGTCGTCGGGGTCGGCGAAGCCGGTGATGATGTCGCGTGCCGCGCGGTCGCTCAGGCGGAAGCCCCGGTGGTTGAGGAACAGCGCGGGGTCGCCGGCGGCGCCCTTCCAGCTCGGGCGGGCCTCCAGCCAGGCGGTCAGCACCTGACGCAGGTCGGGGTGGACGGGCACCAGCCGGGTCCGCCCGCCGCGCACGCTCAGCCCGTCGGGCCCCACGTCGGTCAGGTCGAGGCCGACGACCTCGGAGATCCGCAGCCCGGCCAGGTAGGGCAGCAGGGCGATGGCCCGGTCGCGCGGGGTAGCGGTGGCGCGCACCCGGGCGAGGTAGTGGCGCACGCGCCGGGCGTCGAGCGAGCGGGGGACGGGGCGGCGGATGTCGCGTTCGCGGCGGGCCTGGGGTTTGCCGACACCGCGGCGCTCGTAGAAGTCGTCGAGGGCCGACAGGTAGGTGTCGATCGTCGTGGGCGCCCGGTGGGCGCTCTTGAGGTGGCGCCGGAAGGCCCTGACCGCTCCGGTCGCCGTGGATGCGTCCGTCAGCGGGTCGCCGTCGAAGGTCTCTTCGGCCAGCCACGACAGATATCCGCGCAGGCGGGAGAGGTACTTCTCCCGGGTGGAGCCGGCCAGGGGGGCGGTTTGGAGCGCGGCCGCGTACCCGGCCAGCACGGCGTCGTGCGCGGCCGACAGCGGGACGGCCCGAGACCGGGTCTTTCCGGAAGTCACACCCACATACTACTTCCGGAAACACGGATTTCCGGAAGTAGTGAGGTAATGTGGAGACACCGAGGTCTTTTCGAGCGTTGGCATTCAGGTCGGCGTCGCCCCCGGCGAACCATGACCGGCCCCCTCGCGGGGCTGGACGGGCCAGGCGAACATGACGCCGTCCATCACCACCCAGCGAAGTCCACTCCCCTCCGTCGCGTCCGCGATGCCGCAGATCGACCAGGCCGTCCGGTTCAGCCTTGACCCGGCGCTCGATCGGCGGGCCGTGGCCGACGGGGTCTGGTGGCCCTATTCCCGGGACGCCGGGGCCGAACTGCCCGGCCTCATCGCCGCGGTCGACCAGTGGATGGGCCGCGCGACGATGCGGGTCAGCCTCCACGCCGACGCCTGGGACGACATCCCCCACCGCATCCCGGCGCGCGGGCGGCAGATCCGCGTCGGCTGGTTCCGCCACTCCGATCCGCGCATGGTCACCCTGACGCTCGACGGCTTCGAGCAGGTGACCCTGCTGGTCGTCCCGCCGGGCACCGAGACCAGGGCCAACGCCACAGACCTGTCCGGCCTCGCCGCCGAATTACTGGTCTAACCCCTGTGCCGCCTGCCGGCCGGATTGAGCGGCCCTTTCACCGCCCGTCCTGGCGGCGGGCCGATCTCCGGCCGGCAGGCAATCATCCGCCATCCAATCGTCCGCAAGGGAGTTACGTCATGACCGTCCTGGAAACCGGGGTGCCGACCGTTCTGCATCTGTCCGGGGACATCGACATCTTCACCACCGCCGCTCTGCGCCGGCAGATCCTCGGCGCCCTCGACGGCAGCACCGGCTCCCTGGTGCTGGACATGTCGGCGGTGACCTTCTGCGGCGCGGGCGGGCTGGGCGTGCTGCTCCACGCCCAGCGCCGGGCGCGCGCGATCGGGGTCGCCCTCACGCTGACCGGCGTCACGCCGCGGATGGCCCGGCTGCTGTTCATCACCGGCCTTGAGGGCCGCTTCACCGTGCTGGCCTGAACTGCGTTCTGGCCCGGTCAGAAGCCCGGCATCGCGGCCTTCCCCGCGACGACCGTGCTGGTGAGCGTGCCCACCTCGCCGATCGAGATGGCGATCTCGTCGCCCGCCCTCAGGGTGAAGGGCAGCTCCGGCACCAGGCAGGTCCCGGTCGCCAGGACCACGCCGTCGGGGAAGACGTCCTCGCGGAAGAGGTAACCGACCAGGTCGTCGAGCCTGCGGTGCAGCTGGCCGGTGTTCGCCTGCCCGTTCCAGACCCGCCCGCCGTCGCGGGTGATCGTCAGTTCGATCCCCAGCGTGTACGGGTCGAGCACCTCCCACACCGGCCGGATCGCCGGCCCGGTGGCGCAGCCGCCCAGGTAGATCTTGGCCTGGGGGAGGTAGAGCGGGTTCTCGCCCTCGATCGTCCGCGAGCTCATGTCGTTGACCACGGTGTATCCGGCGATCTCGCCGTGCCGGTTGACCACGAGGCCCAGCTCCGGTTCCGGCACGTCGATCTCCGAGTCGCCCCGCACCGACACGTGCTGGCCGTGGCCGGTCACCCGCCAGGCCGCCGACTTGAAGAACAGTTCGGGCCGGTCGGCGTCGTAGACCAGGTCGTAGACGTCGGCCGCCTTCTCGCTCTCCACCATGCGGGCCGTCTTCGACCGCTCGTAGGTCACCCCGGCCGCCCACACCTCCATGCGGTCGTCGACCGGCGGGAGCAGGCGTGCCGAGGACCGGTCGTGGCGCGGGCCGTCGGCGGCGGCGCACCGGTCGCGCAGCTCCGCCACCGTCAGCCGGAGCAGTTCGCCGATCGAGCCGCCGATCTCCGTGATGTGGACGCCGTCGTCGAGCCCGATCGTGGCCTCGCCGGTGACCGGACCGATAAACCGCACGATGTGCACTAAATGCTCCTTTGGGTGGTTCCTCCGGGCCATCCTCCCAAAGCCCCTCAGGCGGGAGCCACGCTGCTCGCGTCGGCGACGTGGAGAAGGGCGTCGGCGCCGGTCAGGGTCGCGGAGGTGAGCGGGAAGTAGCCCTGCGGCGGGGTGGTGTCGGTCCGGGTCACGCCCTCGGGCATCTCGGTGGTGAGGCCCCACGTGGAGAACCCGGCCCGGGCCTCGTAGGTGCCCGGCGCGGGGTCCGCCAGGCCGACGGCCCGGCTGCGGCCGAGGCCGCCGGCGATGAAGGCGTAGCGGTCGCCCCACAGCGCGGCGACGATGGAACCCGCGCCGTGCCAGGTCACCGCCTTGTCGCCCATCCGCCAGGTGCTCGGGTTCTTCTGCAGGTGGGCGTTGTGGGCGAACACGAGGGTGCGGCCCCTGCGGGCCTCGGCGTCCCGGATGTCGAAGAGGTTCTCGGCCATCAGGGCGTCCCGGACGCCGAGCAGCCGGACCATCCGCTCGCGGGGATCGGCGCGGGGGACCGCGGCCTCGGCGTGGTAGCGGAGCAGGCCGATGCCGGTGGTGAGGTGGGTCCTGGCCCGGATCCAGTCGGCCCGGGGGCTGTCGGGGGCCTGGGCGTAGAGGCGCACGAGCATGTCGTCGGCGACGACCCGCGCCTGCCGGGCGCCGGGGGAGTCGCCGGGCGACTCGGCGGGGTCCATGACCGCCTCGGTGCGGTGCCAGCGCTCGTCGTCGCCGAGCAGGGCCGCGAGGTCGACGTCGAGGCCCAGGTGGTCGCGGGCGTGTTCGAGGTGGCGGCGCGGGCTGGGCGCGCTGTAGTTCTCGGTGGCGGCGTCGAAGCCGTGGAAGGTGAGGCGCTCGGCCTCCGGCCGCTTCTCGTTGTGCTCGCGCATCCAGGTGACGAGCGCGCGGAAGTGGTCCTTCTCGCCCCAGCCGTGGGTGAAACCGTCGCGCATGACCGTGTCCAGGTCTTGGCCGCCGCCCTGGACGTGATCGTTCACGAGGAGGGCGGCGGTGCGGCCTGTCTCCAGCGCGATCGAGCGGAAGCCCTCGCCCGCCAGCCGGGCGAGGAAGTCGTTGCGGAGCCACCCGAAGGCGGGCTCGGTGTGGGCCGGCTCGCCGAGGCCCAGCAGTTCACATGACGGAGGGACGACGTCGCGGATGTCCTGACTCATGTCCCGCAATCGTATCGTTGAACGTCCGGTTGAGACTTTTCCGCACCTTCTGCCTGGTCGGTGCCGCTAGAGTCTCCAACCATGCGACCGGCCGACCTCGCCCGCGAACACGGCCTCTCGACCCAGGCGGTGCGCAACTACGAGCAGGCCGGGTGCCTGCCGCCCGCGCGGCGGACCCCCAGCGGCTACCGGATCTACACCGAGGCCCACGCGGCGGCGCTGCGCGCCTTCCTGGCGCTCGTCCCCGCCTACGGGCACGCGACCGCCGCCGACATCATGAACGCCGTGCATGGCGACCGGCTCGACGACGCCCTGGCCATCGTCGATCGCGGGCACGCCCAGCTCCTGCGCGACCGGGAGACGCTCGACGTCGTCCGCGGGGCCGTTCACCACCTGACCGAGGGCCGGGCCGACCCGGCGGTGCGGACCATCGGCGCGCTCGCCCGCAGGCTCGGGCTGACCCCCGCGACGCTGCGGAAATGGGAGCAGGCCGGGATCCTCGACCCGGCCCGCGACCCGGCGACGGGCTACCGCGTCTTCCGCGCCGACGACGTCCGCGACGCCGAGCTCGCCCACCTGCTCCGGCGCGGCGGCTACCCGCTCGCGCACATCGCGACGGTGACGCGGCAGATCCGCACGGCGGGCGGCACCGCCTCACTCGTCCACGCCCTGGACGACTGGCGCCGCCGCCTCACCCGCCAGGGGCTGGCCACGCTGCGCGCGGCGGCGCGGCTCGGCGACTACCTGTCACTTGTGGAAGCGCAGAACCCGCTTCTCGACCAGTCCCAGCACCACGTCGCAGAGCTTGCCCAGGGCCGCGAGCAGCAGGATCGCCATGAGCAGGATGTCGGTCCTGCCGGTGTTCTGGCTGTCGGTGAGCAGGAAGCCCAGGCCCATCGACGAGGCGATCAGCTCGGCCGCGACCAGGAACAGCCAGCCCTGGGCGAGCCCGAGCCGCAGACCTGAGAAGATCGCCGGGGCGACGCTGGGCAGCATGATGCGGCCCAGCAGCTCGCCGCCCCGCAGGCCGTAGGCGCGGCCGACCTCCACGAGATGGGCGTCGGCGTGCGCGAGGGCGGCCGAGATCGTGGTGTAGACGGGGAAGAAGCTCCCGATCGCCACCAGCGTGATCTTCGGCCCTTCGCCGATGCCGAGCCACAGCACCAGCAGCGGCACCCAGGCCAGCGACGGCACCGCCCGCAGCGCCGCGACGCTCGGCGCGACGAACGCCCGGACGCGGGCCGAGAGCCCGACGACCGCGCCCAGCAGGAACCCGAGCCCGGCCCCGGCCGCGAAGCCGATGATCACCCGTTGCACGCTGATGCCGATGTGCGTCCACAGCGACCCGTCGCCCGCGAGTTCGCCCAGCGCCGAAAGGACGGAGAGCGGCGGCGGGAGCTGCGCGGTCGAGTAGGCCCCCGACGAGGCCGCGGCCTGCCAGACGGCCAGCAGCACGACGGGCAGCGCCAGCGCGGCGGCCACCGACGACCACCGCCACCGCGGCCGTGGGGCGCGCGCCCTCCTCGCCCCGCCCGCCGCGGGCCCCGGCTCGTCCGTGTGCTCGGACGAGCCGGTCGTGCCGGTCGTGCCGGGTGAGGTCACGGCTTGGCCGCCGCTTCGGCGAACTTCGGCTCCAGCAGGGTGTCGAGCGCGGTCCTGGCGTCCTGCTCGGTCTTGACCTGCTTCTCCTCGACGAGCGTCGGGAGGATGCGCTCCAGCACCGCGCGCTGGTCGGCGCCGGGAACCGGGCTGACGGTCAGGTTGGTGCGCTCGGTCAGCACCAGCTTGGCGACGTCGGGGGAGACCTTCGACTCCTTCGACAGCAGCTCGACGGCGGCGTCGGGGTTCTTCTGGATCCAGTCACGGGCCTTCTCGTAGGCGTTCACCGTCGCCTGGACGAGATCGGGGTGCTCGGTGATGAACGCCTCCCTGGCGTTGAGGAAGCCGTAGGAGTTGAAGCCCGGGTTGCGGTAGATGAGCTTGGAGCCCGCGTCGATCTGGCTCTGCGCCATCAGCGGGTCGAGCCCGGCCCACGCGTCGACGTCGCCGCGCTCCAGGGCGGTCTTGCCGTCGGCGTGCTGGAGGTTGACCACCTCGACGTCGGTGGCGGCGAGGCCGGCCTCGTGCAGCGACTGGAGGAGGAAGAAGTAGGGGTCGGTGCCCTTGGTGGCCGCGACCTTCTTGCCCTTGAGCCCCGCGACGTCGGTGATCCCCGAGTCCTTCGCCACCACGACGGCGGCCCACTCGGGCTGGCTGAAGATGCCGACGGCCTTGATGGGCGTGCCGTTCGACCGGGCCTGGAACGCGGCGGCGCCGGCCGTGGAGCCCAGGTCGATGACGTTGCCGCGCAGGTTCTCGTTGGCCTTGTTGCTGCCGGCCGACAGCGTCCAGGTGACCTTGACGTTCTTGGCGGCCAGCTCGGTCTCCAGCCACTTCTGGTCCCTGATGACCAGGCTGGAGGGGTTGTAGTAGGCGTAGTCGAGCCGCAGTTCGGTCTGCGCCCCGCCGCCTTCGGCCGCGGGCTGCCCGGTCGCGTCCTCGCCGCTGACGCAGGCGGTCGCCAGGGTGGCCGCCAGGGCGAGGGTCAGGGTGATCCGGAGTCTGCTCATCGTGCGTGGGTCTCTCTTTCCAGGGGGGTACGTCGCGGCACGCCGAGGCCTGCCAGCAGTTCGGACCTCAGCGCGGCCAGTTCCGGCTGATGATGGTCGCGGGGCCGGTCTCCCGGCACGTCCAGGACGACGCTCACTCCGGTGGGAGCGCCGCCCAGCAGCACGACCCGGTCGGCCAGCTTCAACGCCTCGTCGACGTCGTGGGTGACGAGGATGACGGTGGTGCCCGACCGCCGCTGGACGTCCTCGACGAGGTCCTGCATGCGCAGCCGCGTCAGGGCGTCGAGCGCGGCGAAGGGTTCGTCCAGCAGCAGGACGCCGGGCTTGCGGGCCAGCGCGCGGGCCAGCGCGGTCCGCTGCGCCATGCCGCCCGACACCTGCCGGGGGCGGTGGTCGGCGAAGCCCTGGAGCTCGACCTCGCCGAGCCACTGGCGGCTCTCGCTGTCGCGCTGGTTCCTGGGCAGGTCACGGGGGAGCCCGAGGGCGACGTTGCCCGCGAGGGTCCGCCAGGGGAGCAGGCGGGGCTCCTGGAAGACGACCGCGCAGCGGGGGTCGATCCCGGTGACGTCGTGGCCGTCGACGCGGACCGTTCCCGACGTGGCCGTGTCGAGCCCGCCGACCATCCTCAGCAGCGTGGACTTACCACAGCCGGACGCGCCGAGCAGCGCGACCACCTCGCCGGGAGCGATGTCCAGATCGATGTCGCGCAGCACGACATGGTCGCCGAAGGCCCGGCCGACGCCGCGCAGCGAGACACCTGCGGGTGCGGTAGTGATCGTCACGAAGCGGACTATATCCTACCAAACCGATAGACATAACGGGGTAACCGAATGGTGGAACACGACCTGACCGCGCCAGATCCCGCCCGCCGAGCTCAGGCCCTGCGCCGCCTGGCCCGGCACGGCGACGCGACCGACGCCGAGGCCGTCGCGGCGCTGATTGCGGACCCCGGCGAGTTCGACGATCGGGACGACCTTAACGACCCCGACGAGTCGGCCCGGACACCGGTCCGGATGGTGGCCCTCGAAGCCCTCGCCTCCCTCGCCGCTCCCGGGACCCATGCCGGGGAGTTCGACCGCGCCCTCCACGACGCGGATCTCCGCGTCCGCGCCGCCGCCACTCTGGGCGCGTCCGCCGGGGCGCTGCGGGCGCGCCTGCCGATGGAGGCGGACCGGGGCGTCCGCTACCGGATCGCGCTTGCCCTGCTCCCCGGCGACGAGAGCGCCTACGCGATCCTGCGCGACCTGAGCACCGGCGAGGACCTCCCCGCCCAGGCCGCCGCCGTCATCCTCGGCGCCGTCCCGGAGGCCTGACCCGGCCGAATCCAAGCGGGGTGCAAGTCGGGCCTGGCAGGCTGATCCCGAATTTTTCGGGAAGGATCATCGTGTTCGGGATTGTTCGCCCCTGCCGCCACAACCTGTGCGGAGGGTTGTTCGCGGAGTGGATGGCCCACCTGTGCGGCCTCTGCGTGGCCCTTCGTGACGAGCACGGGCACGCCGCCCGCCTCGTCACCAACTACGACGGCCTGCTGGTCTCGGTGCTCACCGAGGCGCAGACGCCGGTGACCAGGCGCAGGCGGGCGAAGGCCTGCGCGCTGCGCGGTTTCAAGGGGGCCGACATCAGCGAGGCCGAAGGCGTGCGGCTGGCCGCCTCGGTGTCGCTGATCCTCGCCGCCGGGAAGCTCAGGGACCACGTCGAGGACGGCGACGGGCCCTTCCGGCGCAGGCTGGTCGCGGCGGGCGCGGGGCGGCTGGCCGACCGGTGGTCGGCGGCGGGGACGGGCACCGCCTCGGCGCTCGCCTTCGATCCGGGGCCGCTGCTGGCCGCCGTACGGGAACAGGCCCTTCTGGAGCGGCGGCCGGGCACCGCGCTGCTGCGGCTGACCGCGCCGACCGAGGACGCCGTCGCGGCGGCCTTCGGGCACACGGCGGTGCTGGCCGGGAAGCCGGGCAACCGGGCGGCGCTGGAGGAGGCCGGGCGGTACTTCGGGCGGCTGGCGCATCTGCTCGACGCCGTCGAGGACCTCGACGACGACCGCGCGCAGGGCGCCTACAACCCGCTCGTCGCCTCGGGCACCGACCTGGCCACCGCGCGCGGGCACTGCGACGACGCCGTCGAGGGGCTGCGGCTGGCGGTCGCCGACCTCGACCTGGAGCGGCGCGGGCTGGTGAGGGCGCTGCTGGTCAGGGAGACGGGACGGTCGGTCGAGCGGACCTTCCACGAGGCCTCGAACAAGGATCCCCGGGTGAAGCCCGACCCCGGCGGGCTCGTCTCGCTGCTGTGCACGACCGCCGTCTGCTGCACCTGCGGGCTGTACCGCCCCCCGTGGGACGAGGAGCGGTACAAGTCCTGCTGGGACCGCTTCGTCTGCAACTGCGACTGCAGCGGGTGCGACGGGTGCTGTGACTGCTGCGACTGCTGTAAGTGCGACTGCTAGCAGGTGGGCGCGACGGCGTCGATCTTGCGGCCGAAGTCGTCGTCGTAGACATGGCGGAAGTCGCCGTCACGCACCGCGCGGGTCTCCTTGCGGTCGGGCACGTGGATCCAGTTGATGAAGCACCCGTCGGAGCCCGCCCGGAAGGAGCCCACGTTGTCGTGCAGCGCCGGGGGCACGTCGACGTAGCCGTTGCCCGGGTTCCAGCACCACGACGCGCCCTTGAAGTCGCGCCCGCTCCACATGCAGATGTCGCCGTCCTTCGCCTGCGCGGCGGGGGCCGCGACGGTGAGCGTGGCCAGGGTGATCCCACCGGCGATCACACCGGCGAGCGTGGCGATACGAATCATTGCCGTCCTCCCAAAACGGATGTCACGAATGGCGTCCATGAGAACCCGGTGTTCCGGCCGGAGGCGTGCGGCGCGACGTGCAATGGACAATCATGGCTCCTCGTGCAATGAGCCCAGACAGGAGTCGAGCGCCGATGCCCGGAGGCAGACTGACCGGCCAGGAACGGCAGACCATCGCCGAGGGCCTGGCCGCGGGGCTCGGCTACACCGAGATCGGCAAGCGGCTCGGCCGGCCCGCCTCGACGGTCATGCGTGAGGTGACGCGCAACGGCGGGCCCGAGGGCTACCGGGCCGACCGGGCGGCCGAGGCGACCCGGGAGCGGGCGCGACGGCGGAAGGCCGAGCGGCCCGCCGCGCCGCCGGCCTCCGAGGACCGCTACGGGCGTGATCCGCAGGCGGTCGAGGAGTTCACCGGCTTCTTCAACGATCTGCTGACCCGGCAGGGGCTGCCCCGGATGATGGCCCGGGTGCTGACCTGCCTGCACATGACCGACTCCGGCGCCCTCACCGCCGCCGAGCTGGTGCGGCGGCTGCGGATCAGCCCCGCGTCGGTCTCCCACGCCGTCACCTTCCTCGAACAGCAGGGGATGCTGACGCGGGAACGCCCGCCGGGCGAGCGCCGCGAGCGCTACGTCATCGACGACGAGTTCTGGCTCCGCTCCCTCCTCGCGGCGCTGGAGATGAACGACACCATCACGGCCGCCTCGCGGCGCGGCGCGGCGATCCTCGGCCCCGGGACCCCGGCCGGGGCCCGCTTCGAGTCCTCCGCCGAACTGCTCGTCCTGGTGGGCGAGTCCCACCGGCGGGCGATCGAGGAGTGGAAGCGCGGCCAGGCCGCCCGGGACGCCCGCCGGCCGGATGACGTTCACCAGTAGCTCATTGCAATGAAGCTATTGCGTTCACCTTCGTAGTTGTTGCAAAAGTCCGCTCTTGCAGCACTTTTGGCGTTGACGGATTCGTGAACGCAATGTAGCTTTGCGACCGTTCGCAGATTCGTGAACGATAAGACGCAAAGGGGCTCACGATGAGCAGAGGCTTCTCCGGCCAGGGTCTGCGCCGGATGCGCGACGTGCTGGCGCGCCATGTCGACTCCGGGCGCATCCCCGGCGTGGTGGCCCTGGTCGGCCGGGACGGTGAGACCCACGTCGAGGCGCTCGGCACGATGAACCACGGCGGCGGCGCGCCGATGCGCCGGGACACGATCTTCCGCATGGCGTCCACCTCCAAGCCCGTGACGATGGCGGCGGCGATGGTGCTGCTCGACGAGTGCCGGCTGCGGCTCGACGACGTGGTGCTGCCGTGGCTGCCCGAGCTGGCCGACCGGCGGGTGCTGACGCGGCTCGACGCGCCGCTCGACGACACCGTGCCGGCCCGGCGGCCGATCACCGTGCGCGACGTGCTGACCTGCACGTTCGGGCTCGGCATGGACATGACCGCGCTGGGCGCGCCGATCATGGACGCGGTCTTCGGGCAGGGGCTCACGCCCGACGGGCCGACGCCGATGCCCGGCCCCGACGAGTGGATGCGCCGCCTGGGCGAGCTGCCGCTGATGCACCAGCCCGGCGAGCGCTGGCAGTACCACATCGGCAGCGACCTGCTCGGCGTGCTGGTCTCCCGGGTCACCGGCCGGTCGTTCGGCGACTTCCTCCGGGAGCGCGTCTTCGGGCCGCTCGGGATGGAGGACACCGGCTTCCACGTGCCGGCCGAGAAGGCCGGCCGGCTGCCGGACCTCTACGCGCCCGACCCGGCGAGCGGCGAGTTCCACGTGTGGGACGCCGCCGACGGCGGCCGGTGGAGCAGCCCTCCGGCGTTCGAGGGCGGTGGCGGCGGGCTGGTCTCCACCGCCGGCGACTACCACGCCTACTTCCGGATGCTGCTGAACGGCGGCGTCCACGAGGGTGAGCGGATCCTGTCCCGGCCCGCCGTCGAGCTGATGACCACCGACCGGCTCACGCCCGCGCAGAGCGCCGCCCGCAACGCGATGGCGACCGAGAACGTCCACCTGTCCTTCGGCCAGGGGCAGCACGGCGGCTGGGGCCTGGGCATGGCGGTGCGGACCTACCGGGGCGACTACGCGCCCGTCGGCCAGTTCGGCTGGGACGGCGGCAGCGGAGCCTCCGCCTACGCCGACCCGGTCAACGGGCTCACCGGCGTCCTGCTCACCCAGGTCGGGATGTCGGTGCCCGACCCGGCGCGGCTCATCCACGACTTCTGGACGACCGTCTACCAGGCGATCGACTGACAGGCGTGAAACCAGAAAGCCCGGCCGGGTGGCACCGGCCGGGCTTTCCGTACTGCTGGTGAGGCTTAACCGACGACCGAGCGGAGCGGGATGCCCGCCACGTTCAGGTCGTTGATCAGGTCACGCAGGTAGGGGTGCTCGTGGATGTCGAGCCCCTCCGGGTTCGGGATCGTCAGGTACGACGAGCCGTCCGCCTTCGCGACCGTGGCGGTGCCGGTGTACTTCGCGACGACGCCCTGGGTGCGGGCGAGGTCGGCGTCGGCCACCTGGATCTGGATCGGACGCCACTCGCCACCGAGGTTGGCCGCCTCCGGCTGCGCCTCGGCCGCGGCCTCGGCCGGGGCGAGCGAACGCGCCGCCGCACGCTTCTGCGTGGCGGTGGCGGTGCCCTTCGGCTGGAGGATGGCGTTGGCGAGCAGGTGGATGCCGTTCTCGTTGTACGCGCGGAACAGCGGGTTGTAGGCGAACAGCACCGCGTGCCCGGCGCCGGTCGGCTCGTTGGTCAGCGACACGCTGCCCTTGAGGGCGTCCGCGCCCACCGTGTACCCGTTCGACCAGAAGGTGCCGTCGGCCGGGTAGGTCAGGACGTTGGTCCCGGTGGTGCTCGGGGTGAGGATCAGGTCGCCGTTGTTGAACTGGAAGTCCTCGGCCGGGCGGGCCAGGCCCACCGGGTCGGAGGTCGCCGTGTCGACGCGGAAGTGCGAGCCGACGACGGTGTAACCGGCGGGCTTGGTCTTCTCGGTGGTGCTGGTCAGACCGGCCGCGCGGGCCACGCGGGTGCCCTCGTTGCGCAGGCCGATGTAGGTGCCGCCGCCTGCGACCCACGCCTTGAGGTTGGCCTGGCCCTGGGCGGTCAGACCGCCCGTGGCGTTGCTGCCGTCCGGCACGAGCAGGACGGTGCGGCCGGTGAAGGCGGCGGTGTTGTTGTTGATGTCCGCGGTGCCGACCGGCTTGAGGTCGATGCCCCAGCGGGCGCCGAGCACGTAGCGCGCCTCGCCGTAGGAGCCCGACGTGGTGCTGATGCCGGTGCCGTTGAACAGGCCCAGGTCCGGGCTGACGAGCGCCGTGCCGGTGGGGGCGGAGCTCCCGGCCGAGACGGTGACGCCGAGCGAGGTGGCGAGCTCGTCGAGCTCGGCGCGGCCGACCTCGGCGGGCGAGAAGCTGACGACGCCGGTGGTGAGGTCGCGCTTCAGCGCGACGCCCTGCTTCAGCAGCTTGAAGGTCAGCTCGGACGCGGAGGAGGAGTCGAGCGGGTAGGAGTAGGACCCCTTCTTGGACGCGCCCTGCGCGACGCCGCCCTCCATCTTCCGGACCAGGTCGGCCTTGGGCGCGACGACGTCACCGGAGTAGACGGTGTCGACACCGGCCAGGAGCGGGTTGCTCCAGGAGGAGACGTCGTAGAAGTACGGGAACGGGGTGTACGGGTCCTCGCCGAGCGTCGCCTGGATCCAGTGCTTCTGCGGCTGCTCCATCGGGATGTAGTAGGCGCCCTCGGGGATGACCTTGTTCGTCTCCGACCGGCCGCCGAAGATCTTGGCGTTCGGCACCGTGAGCGGCTTGGTCAGGCGGTAGACCTCGACGTCCATGTTCCGCAGGCGCTCGACCAGCTTGCGCACGTCGCCGATCTGCCGGTCCGGCAGCAGGAAGTAGGAGCGGACCGTCTGCTCGGGCACCGGGAACTGCACGGTGTTGGTGGGCTGCACGACCTCGTTGGGCTCGAGCTTGCCCTGCGCGCCCTCGGCGAGCGCGGTCTTCCAGATCTGGAAGTAGCTGCTCAGGATCTCGTGCTTGTTGGCCGCGGCCCAGCCCGTGGTCGCCCACTGGGTGTTGAACTGCTGCTGCACGCGGTCCGGGACGGCCGAGGTGGAGCCCTTCTCGAACGTCATGCCCGCCGCGCCGAAGCCGGCCGCCGGGACGGTGTCGCCGTAGCCCATGTAGAACAGGTCGTACGTCGCGTAGTTGAAGTAGCACTCGACCGTCACCGCGCCGCCGCAGGCGCCGTTGAAGCCGAAGCCGGCCTTGTTGGCCTCGCCGATGCGGTTGATCCAGTCGACCGGCTGGTCGGCGATCTCGTGGTGGATCGGGTCGGCGTTCGGCGGGAAGAAGTACTGCCGGCCGCCCATCTCGTGCGCGTCGATGAAGACCTGCGGCGGGTACTCCCGCAGCATCGCGACCTTGGCGTCGGTCTCCGGCTGGCTGCGCGCGAACCAGTCGCGGTTGAGGTCGAAGCCGTACTCGTTCTGCCGGCGGCTGGCGTCGCGGCCGTCCGGGTTCTGGGTCGGCAGGATGACCGTGATCAGGTTGTCGTTGCGCTTCGCGACGTCGCAGGAGAGGCCGGAGGCCAGCTCGTACAGCGTCTTGAGCGAGGCGTCGGCGCCGCTCTTCTCGCCGCCGTGGACGTTGCCGGCCACCCAGACGATCGCGGGGTTCTCGGCGGCGATCTTCGCGGCCTTGGCGTCGCTCAGGGTGCGCGGGTCTCGCAGCGACACGATGTCGTCGACGAGCTTCTTCAGCCGCGCATCGGTGACGTTGGCCGAGTTGGACACGATGGCGTAGGGCAGGTCGGAGCCGAGGACGCTCTTGACCAGGGTGCCCGTGCGAACGCGGTCGGACGCGCCGGCGACGGCGGCGACGTAGTTCTGGATCTCAGCGGTGGTGAGGATCCGGGTCTGGCCCGTGCCGAGAGGGAACCCGAAGAACTGCTCGGGCGTCGGCACCGACGCGACGTGGGCGCTCGGGTCGGTGGAGCAGTCGGCCGCGGCCGACTGGGCCGAGGCCGTCGGCGTCAGGGTGAGGCCGGCCGCCACCAGGACCGCGGCACCCAACGCCGCGACATACGGGGATTTGCTGCGCATATTCGCGCGGAACCGCATCACGCCTCCAGGCGGAGGGGACGGGGGCGCTCGGGAGAGAGCCCGTCCGAGGGAGTACAAAAACCACTGCGGACGGTAATGGAACGCAATAAAACGGACAAGATAGTAGAAAGGTCGACTGACGCCTGTCAAGTCATGTGACATGCGACATATTACCTGGTCACAGACGTCCCAGGCGCCCCGGCGGCCCCTTTATAACGCCCGATAACGACTGGGCGTCTTCTTCGCAAACGCCGGAAGATTGAGCAGGTCGCCGGGCTGATCCTTCAGGTCTTCCCGGCAGAGGGGGCCGAGCCGGTACGAAGTTCACCGAGTGCCTTCTCCAACCGTGCGGCCCGTGATTTCGGGGTGCGCGCCTTGAGCAGCGGAAGGATCAGCAGGTATTGAGCCGTCCGGTCGAGCGCGTCGAAGACCGCCCGCAGGTCCGGGTCGAGCGCCGCCGCCAGGTCGTCGGGCACCGTGAACTCGCTCTGCTTCACGTAGGCGGCGTCCCAGCGTCCGTCGGCGCGGGCCATTTCGACCTCGGCCAGCCCCGCCGGACGCATCCGCCCCGCCTTGATGAGCGCCTCCACCTTGCGGACGTTCACCTGTGACCACGGGCTGCCCTTGCGCCGCCGGGAGAAGCGCTGCAGGTAGCTGTGCTCGTCGTGGCCCTTGCGCTGGCTGTCGATCCAGCCGTGGCAGAGGGCCACGTCGAGCGCCTCGCCGATGGTGACCGAAACCAGCGGCGACCCCTTCTTGGCGATCAGCAGCCAGACGCCCTCACCGGCGTGGTTGGCCGCCAGCCATTCCTCCCAGGCCGCCGCGTCGGGAAAGCGCATCATCGGCCGGACACCTCCAGACGGCGGGGCCGCCGGTCAGGTCAGGGCGCCGGGGAAGCGGTCCCAGACGCGGTGGCGGCCGAGCAGCTCGGTGACCCGGGCCAGCACGGTCGCCGGGTCGTCGTCGGACACTACACCGGGGGAGCCGGGCGCGACGCCCGCGGCGGCGAAGGCCTCCTCCGCGCCGCCCCAGCCGCCCAGTGGCTTGCCGTGCCGGTAGGCCTCGTTCAGCATCAGCGTGATCCGGGGGTCGACCGGGCCGCCCAGGCCCGCCTTGGCGTCGCGCGCGCCGACCGCGTCGGCCGCCGGCGCGGGCGACCCTGCCACCACGATGGCGTCGAACTCGACCGACCGGGCCGCCGCGAAGGTGCGCTGCACCGTCACCGGCTCACCGGGGCCGGGCAGGACGCCGCCCACCGGGGCGATCACCAGGGGCACCATGCCGCCGTCGAGGACCGCCTGGCGGACGGTCCGCACCGCGTCGAGATCCGGACCGGCCACGATGCCGACGATCCGGCCCTCGGCCGGCCACGCCCGCCCGACCTGCGACAGCGCGGGGCTCGGCTCGACGTGCGCCTCGGGCTTGCCCTCCGGGGCGGGCAGGCCGAGGCCGAGCGCGACCTGCTCGCACAGGTACGGGTCGATCCGGGCCAGGATCTGGAGCTGCCGCTCCTTGATCGCCTGCTCGAAGACCTTGCTCAGCTCGAAGGTGTAGGCGGCGATGATGTGCGCCTGCTCGACCGGCGACATGCTTAGCCAGAACAGCCGCGCCTGGCTGAAGTGGTCGTCGAAGGAGGCCGGCGCCACCCGCCCGCGCGCCCCCGCCTCGACCGGGAACGGGACCTCCACGTATCCGCCGGGGGCCTGGAACGGGCAGCCGCCGTCGAGCGAGTTGGGCCGGTAGGGCGCGGCCCCGGCGTGGACGGCCGTCTGGTGCATGCCGTCGCGCTGCATGTCGTTGACCGGGGCGTGGGTGCGGTTGATCGGGAGCTGGTCGAAGTTCGGGCCGCCCAGGCGGGTGATCTGGGTGTCGAGGTAGGAGAACAGGCGGCCCGCCATCAGCGGGTCGTCGGTCACGTCGATCCCCGGCACCAGATGGCCCACGTGGAAGGCCACCTGCTCGGTCTCGGCGAAGTAGTTGACCGGGTTGGCGTTGAGCGTCATCAGGCCGATGGGCTGGACCGGGGCGAGCTCCTCGGGCACGATCTTCGTCGGGTCGAGCAGGTCGATGCCCTCGAAGGTCTGGTCGCCCGTGTCGGGGAAGACCTGGATGCCGAACTCCCACTCCGGACAGGCGCCCGCCTCGATGGCGTCGGCCAGGTCGCGGCGGTGGAAGTCGGGGTCGACGCCGTTGACGATCTGCGCCTCCTCCCACACCAGGGAGTGGACGCCTGCCTTCGGCTTCCAGTGGAACTTCGCCAGCACCGTGCCGCCGTCGTCGGCGACCAGCCGGAACGTGTGGACCCCGAACCCCTCCATCATCCGGTACGACCTGGGGATGCCCCGGTCGGACATGTTCCAGATCGTGTGGTGGGTCGCCTCGGTGTGCAGCGAGACGAAGTCCCAGAACGTGTCGTGGGCGCTCTGCGCCTGCGGGATCTCCCGGTCGGGATGCGGCTTGCCGGCGTGGATGACGTCGGGGAACTTGATCGCGTCCTGGATGAAGAAGACCGGGATGTTGTTCCCGACCAGGTCGAAGATCCCCTCGGAGGTGTAGAACTTGGTCGCGAACCCCCGGGTGTCGCGGACGGCGTCGGCCGACCCGCGCGACCCGAGCACGGTGGAGAACCGCACGAAAACGGGCGTCTCGACGTCCTTGGCCAGGAACGCGGCCTTGGTGACCTGGGCGGCGGTGCCGTAGGCGCGGAAGACGCCGTGGGCGGCTGCGCCCCGGGCGTGCACGACCCGCTCGGGGATCCGCTCGTGGTCGAAGTGGGTGATCTTCTCGCGCAGGTGGTGGTCGCGCAGCAGCACGGGCCCGCGCGGGCCCGCCTTGAGCGAGTGGTCGGTGTCCGGCAGCCGGGTCCCGGTGGCGGTGGTCAGGAACGACCCGCCCTGGGCCCGCGACTCCGTGGTGTCCCCGGACGGCTGCCCGGTCGGCGTGAACGGGTCGGGCCCGCGCTGGTCGGGCTTGGGCGGCAGCGGGCCGCGCGGCTCGACCGGTTCGGCCAGGCTGGGCGGCTCGACGCCGGGACGACCGGGGATCTCCGCTACGTCGGTGTCCTCCGCCACCGCGTCGATGACCTTGTCGACGGCCTTAGCGACCGGGTTCTTCTTGTTCACTGAGTTCCCCCTAGGACCTGAGTGGACGGTCCCCCTGCCCCCCGGAGCATGCTCGAACCCGGCGCGCCATCAGCCGATCGGCTGGTCCGAGGTCCCGACCGTTGGGCGGTGCCGGAGAAGGGCCTGGTGAGAGCACTCTTGAGCCATGCCACCCGTGATCGAGGTAACCCACCTCCACAAGCGCTATGACGACAAGGTGGCCGTGGACGACGTGTCGTTCACGGTCGACAAGGGAGAGATCTTCGGCATCCTGGGCCGCAACGGTGCCGGGAAGACGACGACCGTGGAGTGCGTCGAAGGCCTCCGCGCACCCGACCGGGGCACGATCTCGGTCCTCGGGCTCGACCCGCTGGCCGACCGCGCCGAGCTGACCCGGCGGCTGGGCGTCCAGCTCCAGGCCGGGATGCTCCCGGGACGGCTGCGGGTCGGCGAGGCGCTGGAGCTCTACAGCTCCTTCTATCCCCGCCCGGCCGACTGGCGCGGCCTGCTCCACGACCTCGGGCTCTCCGAGAAGGCCCGGTACGCCGACCTGTCGGGCGGCCAGAAGCAGCGCCTGTCGATCGCGCTGGCCCTGGTCGGCAGCCCCGACGTCGCGATCCTCGACGAGCTCACCACCGGGCTCGACCCGCAGGCGCGCCGCGACACCTGGGAGCTGATCGAGGGGGTGCGGGCGCGTGGGGTGACGATCGTGCTGGTCACCCACTTCATGGAGGAGGCCGAACGGCTCTGCGACCGCATCGCCCTGATCGACCGGGGGCGGGTCGTCGTCGTGGACACCCCCGCCGGGCTGGCCGAGCGGGCCCAGGCGGAACAGCGCATCCGGTTCCGGCCCTCCCGGGAGTTCGACACCGGGCTCCTCGCCGACCTGCCCGAGGTGTCGGGCGTCGGCGGCCGGGGCGAGTTCGTCGTCGTGACCGGCGGCGACGGCGCGCTGAACGCGGTCATGGCCGTGCTGGCGCGCCACCAGATCGTGGCCGAACGGCTCCGGGTCGAGCAGGCCGGCCTTGAGGACGCATTCGTGGAACTGACCGGACGGAAGGACGCGGAATGAACAGCGCGACGTGGCGGCTCATCGCCGTCGAGGGGAAGCTCTGCGTCCGGGACCGGGCCGCGCTCGTCTGGGGGGTCGCCTGCCCGCTGGTCGTGCTGGTCATCCTGGGCGGCATCCCGTCGTTACGGGAACCGATCACCGCCGACCTTACGGTCTTCGACGTCTACGTGCCGGTGCTCATCCTGTTCAACGTCGCCATCCTGGCGATGACCGCGCTGCCCTCCACGCTCGCCGGATACCGGGAGAACGGCGTGCTGCGCCGGATGCGGACCACCCCCGTCGGGCCGGTCAGGGTGCTGGCCGCCCAGCTCGTCGCCAACTTCGTGATCGCGCTGGTCGCGATGGCGCTGTTCCTCCTGGTGGCCGGGCTCGGGTTCGGGGTCGAACCGCCGCGCCACCCGCTCGGGTTCGCGGTGGCCTGGCTGCTGGCCACCGCCGCGCTGCTGTCGATCGGGCTGCTGGTCACCGCGCTGGTGCCGTCGCGGGCGGCGGCCACCGCGATCGGCACGCTGCTGTTCTTCCCGATGATGTTCTTCGCCGGCCTGTGGGTGCCGATCGCGCAGATGCCGCCGATCTTGCAGAACGTCAGCGCCTACACCCCGCTCGGGGCCGGGATGGCCGCATTCCAGGACTCCTACCTGGGCGGCTTTCCCTCCTGGCAGCCGCTGGCCATCCTGGTGGCCTACGCGGCGATCTGCGCGGTCGTCGCCGTCCGCTGGTTCCGCTGGGAGTAGGACGTGCCGTTTCTGCTGATCGCCGTGGTGCCGTTCACGCTGATCGCGGCGCTCGCCGGGTTCGTGGCGGCCGCCGGATATCCGGCGGCCGACCTCGCCCTGTGCGGGGTGGCGGCGGCGTGGATGCTCCTGCTCTACCGCTGGCGTGAGAGGCCGTTCTTCTTCGCCGGGCTGCTGGTGATCGCCGCCGTCATGGTGGTGCGGAACCCGCTGTTCGGGCTGTTCACCCCGGTTCCCTACATCTACGCCTTCACCATGCTGCGCTGGCCGTGGCGCCTGGCCGGGGTCGGCCTGACGGCGGTGGTGTCGGGGCTGGCGCAGGCGTCGCCCGCGCCGGGCCTGCTGCTGCCGGTGGTCATCGTCGCGGTCAACGTCGTCATGATGGGCACGACCGCCTGGGTGCTGCACCTCGCCGACCTGGAGCGCGAGCAGCGGATCGAGGCCGTGGCCCGGCTGGAGGCCGCCCTGGAGGAGAACGCCGGGCTGCACGCCCAGCTCCTCGTCCAGGCCCGCGAGGCCGGCGCGCTCGACGAACGCCAGCGGATGGCCCGGGAGATCCACGACACCCTCGCCCAGGGGCTGACCGGGATCATCACCCAGCTCCAGGCCGCCGAGCAGCTCCACGAGGTGCCGGACCCCTGGCGGCGGCCGTTCGAGGCGGTCAAGGGCCTGGCCAGGGAGAGCCTCAACGAGGCCCGCCGCTCGGTCGACGCCCTGCGGCCGGCGGCCCTGGAGACCGCCCGGCTGAGCGAGGCCCTGGCGGACGTCTCCGCGCGCTGGTCGGCCCTGCAGGGCATCCCGGTCCGGGTGACCACCACCGGCACGGTCCTGCCGCTGGCCCCCGACACCGAGTTCGCGCTGCTGCGCACCGCCCAGGAGGCGCTGGCCAACGTGGCCAGACACGCCGGGGCGACGCGGGTGGGGGTCACGCTGTCGTACCTGGAGGGGGAGGTGGCTCTGGACGTACGGGATGATGGAAAGGGTTTCGATCTTTCCCGGCCGGGCGGCGGGTTCGGACTGGCCATCATGCGCCAGCGCGTGGAAGGGCTGGCGGGCAGCCTGCGCGTGGAGTCCGAGATCGGCGGTGGGACGGGGATCTCCGCCTGCGTCCCCTGGAGGCCCGAATGATCCGGCTGCTGATCGCCGACGACCACCCCGTCGTCCGCGACGGCCTGTCCGCCATGTTCGCCGCCGCGCCCGGCTTCGAAGTCGTGGGGGAGGCCTGCGACGGCGCGGAGGCGGTGCGGCTCGCCGCCGAGCTGCGGCCCGACGTGATCCTGCTCGACCTGCGCATGCCCGGCACCGACGGCCTGACCGCGATCACCGAGCTCGCCAAGGCGGGCGTGACCTCGAAGGTCCTGGTGCTGACCACCTACGACACCGACTCCCACGTGCTCCCGGCGATCGAGGCCGGCGCGACCGGCTACCTGCTCAAGGACTCCCCGCGCGAGGAACTGCTGCGCGGCGCGCGGGCCGCCGCCCGGGGCGAGAGCGTGCTGTCGCCGTCGGTCGCGGCGCGGCTGCTGACCCGGGTGCGCACCCCGCCGCCGCCGCTCAGCCCCCGCGAGATCGAGGTCCTCGAACTGATCGCCGCCGGGAACACCAACCGGGAGGCGGCGGCCCGGCTCTTCATCACCGAGGCCACCGTCAAGAGCCACCTGCTGAACGTCTACGCCAAACTCGGCGTCAACGACCGCGCCGCCGCCGTCGCCGAGGCCTTCAACCGGGGGCTCCTCGTCCCGCGCTGACGCCGGCGTCAGCCCCGGGTGAGCGGCAGCCGGACGGCCGGCGGCAGCGGCGCCGGGACGGGGTCGGCCATGAACGACTGGATCATCAGCGCCGCGAACCGCCGGGACGCGGCGGCCCGGATCTCGGGCGACTCGGCGCGGATGCCGTCATTGGCCATCAGCGCCAGGACGAGGTCCTCCAGCACGAAGTCGCGCCGCAGCGGGCCCGCCTCCTTGGCCCGCCGGACCAGGTCGAGCAGCATCCGCAGCGTGCGGTCGCGGTCGGCGGCGAAGACGCTCTGGGAGACCTGCGAGGTGAACACGCGGGCGAAGCCCCGGTCGAGGGCGTGCATCTCCATCAGCCGCTCGACCACCAGCCGGAACCCGAGCCACGGATCGGCCGCCGCCAGCCCCTCCTCCACCACCGCCGAGCACGCCGTCATCTGCTCGGCGAACGCCTCGGCCAGCAGCGCTTCCTTGGTCTCGAAGTGGCGGTAGACGGTCGCGGCCCCGACCCCGGACCGCCGCGCGATCTCCCGGATCGGCACGTCGAGCCCCTCGGTGGCGAAGGCGAGACGGGCGACCGCGAGGATGCGCTCCCGGTTGTCACGGGCGTCGGAGCGGAGCCTCGTTCCCACTTGTGCCGTCATCGCTCTCACTTTAGTCAAACGGACGGGGTGTTCCGTTACGTTCGCCGGCATGAGAGCAGTGCAGTTCACGGAGTACGGCCCCGCCGGTGTCGTCCACGTCGCCGAGGTCCCCGAACCCCACGCCGGACCGGGGGAGATCCGCGTCGCCGTGCGGGCCTCGGGGGTGTCGCCCGGGGAGATCGCGGTCCGCTCCGGCCGGATGCGCGACGTCCTGCCGGTCGCCTTCCCGTTCCGGACCGGGTTCGACGCGGCCGGGGTGGTCGACGAGATCGGCGCGGGCGTCACCGGGGTGGACGTCGGCGACGCGGTGTTCGGGGCGGTCCACCCGGCCCGGCGCGGCGCCAACGCCGACTTCGCGGTCCTGGTCGCGTGGGCGGCCAGACCGGCGGCCTGGAGCTGGGCCGAGGCGGGCGGCGCGGCGGGCGCGGCCGAGACGTCCGCCCGGGTCCTCGACCGGCTCGCCGTCCGCGCGGGGCAGACCGTGCTGATCCAGGGCGCGGCCGGCGGGACGGGGTCGGTCGCCGTCCAGTTCGCGGCGGCCCGGGGCGCGAGGGTCATCGGCACGGCCAGCGAGCACAACCACGACTTCCTGCGCTCCCTCGGAGCCGAGCCGACCACCTACGGCCCCGGACTGGTGGACCGGGTCCGCGCAATGGCCCCCGGCGGGGTGGACGCCGTGGTCGACTGCGCCGGAGGCGCGCTCCCCGACCTGGTCGCCGTCGCGGGCGACCCGGCGCGCGTGGTGACGATCGCCGACGTCACGGCGCGTGACCACGGGGTGCACCTGTCCCACGGCGCGCCCGAGTCGGAGACGGGCGCGGCCGACCCGCTGGCCTGGCACGGCCTGGCGGTCGCCGTCGAACTCGCCGGGGAGGGGCGGCTGCGGGTGCCCGTCGCTGCGGCGTTCCCGATCGGCGAGGCCGCCAGGGCGCACGAGCTCAGCGAGACCCGCCATGCCCGGGGGAAGATCGTGCTGCTGCACCGTGCCTGATCGCCATCCCGCTGCGATCCACCGAATGTCAAGCAGTGGACGAGAAAGTTTCGCGCCGGTCCAGACGGCTCCTACCTGGCTATCCACGCGGGATCACGGGCCGCGATCTCGAAAGTTTCGAAACTATTGACCGGTTCGTTCGGTTACATCTACGTTTACTGCGATCGAGTTCGGCACATGGAGGGACGGGGTCAGATGAGAGCTGCGCTGCTGGAACGGGTCGGGGCGCCGCTCGTGGTGCGCGACCTCGACCTCGCCCCACCGGGCCCCGAAGAGGTGCTGGTCAGGATCGAGGCGGCCGGGGTCTGCCACAGCGACCAGCACTACCTGGCGGGCGACCTCACCTGCCCCCTCCCGGTCGTCCCCGGCCACGAGGGCACCGGAGTCGTCGAGGCCGTCGGCCCGGGAGTGACCCGCCACAAGGCGGGCGACCGCGTCTGCCTGATGTGGCGGCCGAGGTGCGGCCAGTGCCGCAACTGCCTGGTCGGGCGGCCCGCCCTGTGCGAGGCCGCCGGGATCATGGTCGGCTCCGGCGGGCTGCTCGACGGCACCACCCGGCTCAGCGCCGACGGCCGGAAGGTCCACCACCTGCTCGGCGTCTCGTGTTTCGCCGAATACGCCGTGGTGTCGGAGCGCGCCGTCGTGCCGGTCCCCGACGGGGTGCCGCCGGAGATCGCCGCCATCGCGGGCTGCGCGGTCATCACCGGCGTCGGCGCGGTCCTCAACGCCATCGGCGAGTGCGCCGGTGACGCCGTCGTCATCTTCGGCGCGGGCGGCGTCGGCCTGTCGGCCGTCCAGGGCGCGGTGCTGGCGGGCGCGAACCCGATCATCGTCGTGGACGTCGTCGCCGAACGCCTGGAGACGGCCGAGCGCCTCGGCGCGACCCACACCGTCGACGCCTCCCAGGTGGACGTCGTGGCGGCCGTCCAGGAGATCCGCCCCGGCGGCGCCGAATGGGCGATCGAGGCCATCGGCCGGCCGAGCACGCTGGAGTCGGCGTTCGAGGTGCTCCGCCCCGGCGGCACCCTCGTCGCGGTCGGCCTGGGCAAGGTCGGCCAGACCTTCAACGTCCCCGTCAACCTGCTCGTCCAGCGCGAGAAGCGGGTGGTCGGCAGCCTCTACGGCTCCGCCAACCCCCTCATCGACCTGCCCAAGCTCTTCCACCTCTACCTGGCCGGACGCCTCCCGCTCGACCTGCTGATCGGCAGGCGCTACCGGCTCGACCAGATCAACGAGGCGTTCGCCGACCTGACCGGGGGCGCCGTCGGCCGAGGGGTGATCGTGCCGTGACCGAATACGCCACCTACCCGAGCCTGCGCGACCGGGTCGCCCTCGTCACCGGCGGGGCGACCGGCCTGGGCGCGGAGTTCGTCGCCCAGCTCGCCGCCCAGGGCGCGAAGGTCGCCTTCGTCGACATCGACGACGAGGGCGCGCAGAAGCTCCAGGACCGGGCCCTCTACATCCACGCCGACGTCACCGACATCGACGCCCTGCGCGGCGCGATCGTCATGGTCGAACAGGCCCTCGGCCCGATCTCCGTCCTGGTCAACAACGCCGCCAACGACACCCGCACCGGGATCGAGACGCTCGAACCCGCCGAGTGGGACCAGGGGATCGCGGTCAACCTGCGCCACCAGTTCTTCGCCACCCAGGCCGTGCTCGCCGGGATGCGCTCCCTCGGCGGCGGCTCGGTCGTCAACCTCGGCTCGGTCAGCCCCCACGTCGGCCTCCTCGGGCTGCCCGCCTACGTCTCCTCCAAGTCCGCCATCGAGGGCCTGACCAGGATGATGGCCCGCGAGCTCGGGCCCGACCACATCCGGGTCAACTGCGTCATACCCGGCTGGGTCTTCACCGAGCGCCAGCTCACCCATTGGGTCACCCCCGAGGTCCGGGAGAAACTGGCCGAGGTGCAGTGTCTCCCCGACAACCTCGCGCCGTCCGACGTGGCCCGGATGGTGCTGTGGCTGGCCGCCGACGACAGCGCGATGTGCACCGGACAGAACTGGATAGTCGACGCCGGATGGATGATTTGACCTCCTCCCTCTCCTGAAGGAGGGGGATCCAACTCATCTCACCCGGAAAGGAGGACAAGTTGAGGTTCGCGCTTCTCCGGCCCCGCAACCGGGTCGCCTCGGCGCGCATTCACCGCGAGCCCCGCGGCGATGTCACGGACGTTCCTGGCCGCGTTGACGTCAGCGTTCGCCTGATGCCCGCAAGCTGCGCACCGGAATACCGCTTGGCTCTCGCGGTTTCCCGGTGCGCGATAACCGCAGGTGTTACAGGTCTGCGACGTGAAACGCGGATTGACTTTGACGACCCGGCCCGGGGCCTTCTGCTCCAAACGGGTGACGAGCCGGCCCCAGCCGGCCGCGAGAATCGACCGGTTGAGCCCGGCCTTCTGGCGCACGTTCTTCCCGGGCGCTTCGATCGTCCCTTTGGCCGACCGGGTCATGGTGGAGACGTTCAAATCTTCGACGCCGATGATGTCGAAACGGCGAGCCAGATCCGTGGAAGTCTTCTCGATCCAGTCCTTGCGCCGGTCGATTTCGCGGGCCTTCAGCTTCCCGATTGCGGCTTTGACCTTGCGGTGCCGATGCGAGCCCTTCTCTGCGCGGGCCAGCTTGCGGACCAGCCCCAGCAGGCGGGCTTTCTCCGAGTCGCGCAAGGTCGGCGCGCTGGTCATCTCGCCGCTGGAGAGCGCCGCACTGACGGCCACGCCGCGATCCACTCCGACGACTTGACCGGTCCCAGGCGCGGCGATGGGTTCAGGGATCGCCGCGAAGGCCACGAACCAGCGCCCCGCCGTGTCGCGGCTGACCCGGAACGATCTCACACCCTCGGGTACGGCACGCGACCAGCGGAAGCGGACCCAACCGACCTTGGGAACGCGGACCTCTCCGATGTTGCGGGAGAGGCGGCGGACGTCGCCCGTCTTGACCGCGACAATGCGGAAACCGTCACTCTGCCCGCGTTTGCGCCACGTCGGCTTGCGGTGCGTTTTTCCGAAGAAATTCGCCATCGCTTGGGCGAAGTCCTTGAGTGCTTGCTGTTGGACGACGATGGAACCCGCGCGCAACCATGCGAATTCGGCTCGCGCTTCGGTCAGCTGGCGACAGTGTTCGGCGAATCCCGGCGCGGATCTCCCACCCGGCCGCCAACACGAGTGCTGTTCAACCGCCAGATTCCAGACATATCGCGCATGCCTGCAATGCTCCGCCAATGCCACCTCTTGGACCGGCGTCGGGGCAAGCCGGTAGCGGGACATGCTGAAAAGTTTACCGACGCCGGCCGACAGTACAGGGAGCCCAAAGTGCCGCACCGTTCCGCGTTTCTTCCCCCATTTGAAGGACGGGGCGTCCACACCGGGGGGATCAGGTGAAGAGGCGCAGTCAGCACTGGTTCGGGGCCGAGGGGCGCTCGGGCATGCTCTACCGCTCCTGGATGCGCAACCAGGGGTTCGGGGCGGAGGTCTTCGACGGGCGGCCGGTCATCGGCATCGCCAGCACCTGGTCGGAGCTCGCGCCGTGCAACGCCCACCTCGACCGGGTGGCCGACGCGGTCAAGCGCGGCGTCTGGATGGCCGGGGGGTTCCCGCTGGTGTTCCCGGTGATGGCGACCGGTGAGACACTGCTGCGGCCGACCGCGATGCTCTACCGCAACATGCTCGCCATGCAGGCCGAGGAGCTGATCCGGGCCAACCCGCTCGACGGTGTCGTGCTGCTGTCGGGCTGTGACAAGACGACGCCGGGCCTGCTCATGGGCGCGGCCAGCGTCGACCTGCCCGCGATCATGGTGACCGGCGGGCCGATGCTCAACGGCAAGTTCCGGGGGCAGGACGTCGGCTCGGGCACCCACGTGTGGAAGTTCGAGGCCGAGATCAAGGCCGGGCGCATGAGCGTCGAGGACGGCTACGTCGCCGAGGGCTGCATGGCCCGTTCGAACGGCCACTGCATGACGATGGGCACCGCCTCGACGATGGCGTGCCTGGCCGAGGCGCTCGGCATGCAGCTGCCCGGTTCGGCCTCCTGGCCCGCCGTCGACTCCCGCCGCTACGAGGTCGCCCAGGAGGCGGGCAGGCGCATCGTGACGATGGTCGAGGAGGACCTCAAGCCGAGCCAGATCATGACGCGGGCGGCGTTCGAGAACGCGATCCGCGCCAACGCGGCGATCGGCGGCTCCACCAACGCGATCGTCCACCTGACCGCGCTGGCCGGCCGGCTCGGCGTCGACCTGCTGCTCGACGACTTCGACGCGCTGGCCCGCGACGTCCCGACCATCGTCGACCTGATGCCCTCGGGCCGGTTCCTGATGGAGGACTTCTGCTACGCGGGCGGCCTGCCGGTCGTCCTGCGCCAGCTCGACGAGGCCGGTCTGCTGAACGCCGAGGCGCTCACCTCCACCGGCCGGACCATGGGGGAGAACGTCGCCACCGCGGTCAACTGGAACACCGAGGTCATCCGCCCGATGACCGAGCCGCTCCAGCCCGCCGGAACCGGCACCGCGATCCTGCGCGGCAACCTCGCCCCCCACGGAGCGGTGATCAAGCAGTCGGCGGCCACGCCCGCGCTGATGACCCACGTCGGCCGGGCCCTGGTCTTCGACTCGCCGGAGGCCTACCACGCGGTCTGCGACGACGACGACCTCGACGTGACCGCCGACGACATCCTGATCATCCGGGGGGCCGGGCCGAAGGGCTACCCGGGCATGCCCGAGGTGGCCAACGTGCCGCTGCCCGCCAAGCTGCTGCGCGCCGGCGTGACCGACATGGTGCGGATCAGCGACGGCCGGATGAGCGGCACCGGCTTCGGCACGGTCGTCCTGCACGTCTCCCCGGAGGCGGCCGTCGGCGGACCGCTGGCGCTGGTGCGGACCGGTGACCGCGTCGAACTCGACGTGCCGAACCGGAGCCTGACCCTGCTCGTGCCGGACGAGGAGCTCGCCCTGCGAAAGCGGGAATGGACGCCGGAGGACCACGACGACGTCTCCGGCTACCGATGGCTCTACCGGCAACATGTGCTGGGGGCCGACGGCGGCGCCGACTTCGACTTCCTCACCGGTGGTCGCGGGAGCGACGTGCCGCGCGATTCGCACTGACCTCGGTACGATCGGTTGGTGTCCGACTCGTTAGATTCTCGCGTGACCGTCGCCGACATCGCCGCCGAGGCGGGGGTGTCGCGGGCGACGGTCTCGAAAGTGCTCAACGGCCGTTCGGACGTGGCGCCCGCCACCCGGTCGCAGATCGAGGCCCTGCTGGCCACCCGCGGATACGTCCCCACCAAGCGCACCAAGCGCCCGCTGCATCTCCCGCTGCCCAGGGTCGCCCCCCGGCGGGGCGGGCTGCTGGAGCTGGTGGTGAGCGACGTGAACTCGCCGTGGGCGGCCGAGGTGATCCGCGGGGCCGAGCAGGAGGCGCGGTCGGCCCGCGTCGGCGTCGTGGTGTCGGTGCTCGACAGCGGGCCGGGCCACGGGCAGCAGTGGCTGGAGGACATCGCCGACCGGGCGCCGGGCGGCGTCATCCTCGCGCTGTCGGAGCTGAACCCGGCCGACCGCTCCCACATCGCCAAGCTCGCCCTCCCGGCCGTCCTGGTCGACCCCGTGGGCGACGCCGACGGCTCGATCCCGTCGATCGGGGCGGGCAACTGGGGCGGCGGCATGGTCGCCGCGCAGCACCTGCTGGAGCTCGGCCACCGCCGCATCGGCATGATCACCGGCCCGATGCGGCTGCTGTGCAGCCAGGCGCGGCTGGCCGGCTACCGCGCGGCGGTCGAGCGGGCCGGGATCACGCTCGACGACGACCTGGTCCACCACGGCGACTTCCACTACGGGGCGGGCTTCGAGAAGGCGGGGATCCTGCTCGACCGGGCCGACCCGCCCACGGCGATCTTCGCCGGCAACGACGAGCAGGCCCTCGGCGTCTACGCCGCCATCCAGGAGCGGGGCCTGCGGGTGCCGACCGACGTCAGCGTCGTCGGGTTCGACGACGTGCCGATGGCGCAGTGGATGGCCCCGCCGCTGACCACGGTCCGCCAGCCCATCGCGAAGATGGCCGCGCTGGCGGTCCGCTCACTGCTCGGTCACCAGGACGGCACCGAGATGACCGAGGGCCGGGTCGAGCTGTCGACCAAGCTGGTGGTCCGCTCCAGCACTCACTCGTGTCGTTGAGGCAGATTCAAGGCGCGAGCCACGGCCGGCCTTCGGCCGTCCGCGTCTCGCTTGGGTAGACGAGCCCCGCCTGGGCGCGGACCTCGTCCATGGTGCCCATGATCTCGCAGGTCTCCTGCAAGGTCAGGATCGGGCTCTCCGGCAGGCCTTCCCGCACGCAGCGGGCGACCTCCTCGGCCTGGAAGCGCAGCCCGTTGCCGGGCACGTCGAAGGTGAACCGCTCGACCGCGCCGCTCCGCGCGGTCAGCGTGAACGACGTGGGGCGGTACCACCAGGGGTCGATGTCGATGCGCGCGTCCGTCCCGGCGATGGAGGCGTGGTTGGGCAGGAACGCCTCCATGCTGCTGGTCGCGACGCCCTGGCGGCCGTTCGCGTAGCCGGTGATGACGGAGGTCTGGCCGTCCACGCCGGTGTCGCCGAACTGGGTCGAGGCGGTCACCGAGACCGGCGTGCCGAGAACCATCGACAGGAACGACACCGGGTAGACGCCCAGGTCGAGCAGCGCGCCGCCGCCGAGGTGCGGGTCGAACATGCGGTGGACGGGGTCATGGCGGAACCAGACCCCGTGCTCGGCCACCACGAGCCGCACGTCCCCGAGCCGCCCCTCGGCGAGCAGCTCGCGGATGCGGACCATGTGGGGCAGGAACCGCGTCCACATGGCCTCCATCAGGAACACCCCGTGCGTCTTGGCCGCCGCGACCAGGTCCTCGGCCTCGCCCCGGTTGAGGGTGAACGGCTTCTCCACCAGCACGGCCTTGCCCGCCTCGATCGCCGCCAGGGCGCCCGCGTGGTGGGCGGGGTGGGGCGTGGCGACGTACACGGCGTCGACGTCGTCGGCCGCGAGCATCGCGGCCTGGTCACCGTAGGCGCGGGGCGCGCCGGTCTCGGCGGCGAACGCCTCGGCGCGGGCCGAGGTGCGCGAGCCGACCGCGACCAGCTCACCGGCGCCGGACAGCCGCAGGTCGTCGGCGAAGGCGCGGGCGATGCCGCCGGTGCCGATGATCGCCCAGCGCAGCGGTTCGGACATGGGGGACTCCTTCTCGGTCACGGTCAGTCACGTTCGGTCATGCGGAGGTGACGGTCGCCTGCATGACGCGGTCGAAGCCGACGTGCCGCCGGGGGCCGGTCATCGTGACGGCGAGGGTGGCCCGGATGTCGGCGCTGGACGCGCCCACCCGCAGCTCGACCGCGCCGGGGTCGACCTGCCGCCGCCACGACGCCCCGGTGTAGGAGGTCAGGTCGGCGTGCAGCGTCAGGGTGAGCTCGCGGCTCTCGCCGGGGGCCAGGTCGACGCGCTGCGCCGCGACGAGCGCCTGGAGCGGCCGGGCCACCTCGGCGACCGGGTCGTGCAGGTAGACCTGGACGACCTCCGAGGACTCCCGCGCGGTCTCGTTGCGCAGCCGCACCGTCACGTCGAAGGTGCCGTCGGTGGCCCACTCGCCGGAGCCGGTGACCTCGCCCCACGTCACGGGCGCGTAGGACAGGCCGTGGCCGAAGGCGAACAGCGCGGTCGGGTCGACGTTGCTGACCTCGCTCTTCTGCGCGAGGGTCGCGCCGAGGTAGGTGGCGGGCTGGTTGCCGCCGTCGCGGGGGAAGCTCACCGGCAGGCGCCCGGCCGGGTTGGCGCGGCCCGACAGCACGTCGGCCAGCGCCGCCGCGCCCTCCTCGCCGGGGAAGAACCCGCAGACCACAGCGGCGAGCCGGTCGATCTGGCGGCCGAGCTCGTAGGGGCGGCCGACCAGCAGCACCAGCACGACCGGCTTCCCGGTGGCCAGCAGCGCCTCCAGCAGCTCCTCCTGACGGCCGGGCAGCGCCAGGCCGGGGGCGTCGCAGCCCTCGCCGGAGGTGCCGCGCCCGAACAGCCCCGCCTGGTCGCCCAGCACCGCCACGACCACGTCGGACTCCTCGGCCGCCGCGACCGCCGCCGCGATGCCCTCGTCGTCGCCGCCGGTCACCGGCACGCCCTGCGCGTGGACGACGTCGAAGTCGGCGCGCAGCGCGTCGAGCAGCGTCGGGATCTCGACGCCCATCTCGGTCTCCGGGTGGTGCACGCCGACGTGCATCGGGAAGGAGTAGCAGCCCATCATGGCCTGCGCGGTGTCGGCGCGCGGCCCCACCACGGCCAGCCTCGCGCCCGGCGCCAGCGGCAGCGCCTCCCCGGCGTTGTGCAGCAGCACGACCGAACGGCGGGCCAGCTCACCGGCCAGGGCGCGGACCTCGGGGCCGTCGAGAACGGGGTCGTCCTCGCCGAGGATGGGCGGGTCGGCGCTCCAGCCCTCGTCGAGCAGGCCCAGCTCGACCTTCTGGAGCAGCACCCGGCGCAGCGCGCGGTCGATCAGGGCGAGGTCCACCTCGCCCTTCTCCACCGCCTCGACCAGCGCGGGCCCGAACGTGTTGACCGTGGGCAGCTCGACGTCGATCCCGGCGGTCAGCGCCAGCCGCGCCGCGTCGGTGGGCGACTCGGCCACGTGGTGCAGCGTCTGGAGGAACGCCACCGAGAAGTAGTCGGCGACGACCGTGCCGGTGAAGCCGTAGGTGTCGCGCAGCAGGTCGGTCAGCAGCGTCACGTCGGACGCGACGGGGGTGCCGTCGATGTCGGAGTACGAGTTCATCACCGACCCCGCACCGGCCTGGAGCGCCATCTCGAACGGCGGCAGCAGCACGTCGGCGACCTCGCGGCGGCCCGCCGAGACGGGGGCCAGGTTCCGGCCGCCCTTGGACGCCGAGTAGCCCACGAAGTGCTTCAGCGTGGCGACGACTCCCTGCGACTGCACGCCCCTGACGTAGGCGCTGCCGATGACGCCGACCAGGTGCGGGTCCTCGCCGATCGTCTCCTCGACCCGGCCCCAGCGCAGGTCGCGGGCGACGTCGAGGACCGGGGCCAGGCCCTGGTGGACGCCGAGGCGGCGCATGGTCGCGCCGATCTGGGCGCCCATCCGCTCGACCAGCTCGGGGTCGAACGTCGCGCCCCAGCACAGCGGGTTCGGGTAGACGCCGGCCTGCCAGGCGGCCACGCCGGTGAGGATCTCCTCGTGCACGAGCGCGGGGACGCCCCAGCGTCCGGCCTCGATGAGGGAGCGCTGGGCCGCCGCGAGGGTCGCCGCGCCCTTGACCGGGTCGACCGGGGTGGTGCCGAACGGCCGGGTGAGCTGGCCGATGCCGTCCTTGACCAGGTCGTCCCACGGGATCGGCAGCGCGGTGAACTCGTGCTGGTGGGGGGCCATCTCGCCGTCGGTGTTGTCGATGCCGACCCACACACCGTAGAGCTGGGCGATCTTCTCGGGCAGGCTCAGCCGCGCCATCAGCGCCTCGACCCGCTCTTCGGGGGAGCGTCCCGCGTCTTTCCAGGGGACGGGCGTGGTCACGGTCGTCATGTGTCTCTCCGGTTGATACGGCGGATCATGCGGGCCACCCGCCCGAGGGGGGCGCGAGCCGGTCGAGTTCGTCCCACAGTTCGGCGGGGATCGGGGTGTCGGCGAGCTGCAGCGTCGCGGCGATCCGTCCGGGCTCGGAGACGCCGACGATGGTGGAGGTGACGCGGGGGTCGCGCAGCGAGAACTGGAGCGCGGCGGCGGCCAGGGGCACGTCGTGCTCTGCGCACGCCGCCGCCATCGCCCGGACCGCCGCGCGGATCGACTCGCCGGTCTCGCGGTAGGCGTACCGGGGCTGGGCGTCGGGGCCCTTGACGAGCATGCCGCCGCCGTAGGGCGCGCCGTTGACGAAGGCGATGTCCTTGGCGGCGGCGTCGTCCATCAGCGGGCCGGCCGAGCGGTCCACCAGGGTCCAGCGGTTGTGGTTGATCACGGCGTCGAACACGTCGGTGCCGACGAACCGCCGCATCAGGCCGACCGGCCCGCCCGCGATGCCGAGGTGGCCGACCACGCCCTCGTCGCGCAGTGCGACCAGGGCCTCGACCGCGCCGCCCGGGGCCATCGCCTCCTCGAAGGTGACGTGGTATTCGGGGTCGTGCAGGTACATGACCGGGACATGGTCCAGTCCCAGCCGCTCCAGGCTCTCCTCGACCGAGCGGCGGACCCGCTCGCCGGAGAAGTCGCCGGTCTCCGGGTCGGCGTCGGCCTTGGTGGCCAGCACGAACCCCTCCGGCAGCCCGCGCCGCCGGATCACCGCCCCGACCCGGCGCTCGGCCGACCCGGCGCCGTAGTTGTTGGAGGTGTCGAGGAAGTTGACCGGGCCGTCGAACACGGCCCCCACGGTCGCCTCGGCGCGGGCGTCGTCGACGGCGTAGCCGTAGAGGTCGGGCATGCTGGCCAGCGGGCTCGTGCCGATGCAGATCGGCGTCACACTCAGGCCGGTACGACCGAAAGGCCGTCTGTCCATGGTCAGATCACATACCTGTTCGCGGGTCGGCCGCGGTGGCCGGGCTCGGCCCGGAAGATCGCACCGGCGGCGGGCTGGTCGCGGAGCTGCGCGGGGGAGAGTTCCTCGGTGGACGTGGAGATGTACAGCTCGTCCAGGCCGGGGCCGCCGAACGCGCACGACGTCACCTGGGTGACCGGCAGCTCGATCGTCAGGTCGGGCCGCCCCTCCCAGTAGCGGACCACCCGGCCGCCGCCCCAGAACGCCACCCACACCCCGCCGTCGGCGTCGACGGTGAGGCCGTCGGGCATGCCCGAGAGGTCGGAGGTGTCGGCGTAGGTCCGGCGGTTGGTCATCGCCCCCGTCGTCACGTCGTAGTCGAAGAGGTCGATCTTCCTCGTCGGGGTGTCGACGTAGTAGCAGAGGGTCCCGTCGGGCGACCAGTCGATGCCGTTGCTGCACGTCACGCCGGTGAGGACGGTGTGCAGCGAGCGGTCGCGGTCGAGACGGTAGAGCTCCGCCGCGCCGGTGGTGAAGGCGTAGGCCATGCTCCCGGCCAGGTAGCGGCCGGCCGGGTCGACGTTGCCGTCGTTCATCCGGATCTCCGGCCGGTTCGCCAGCGGGGCGGCCAGGCGCGCGGTGATGGAGCCGCCCGAGGCCAGCGCCATGCCGTCGCCGTCGGCGACCAGCAGGGTCGCCGGGTCGGTCGTCAGGTGCACCGCGGTGATGGGCGCGGGCAGGTGGACCCAGTCGGCGCCGGCGTAGACGCGGCCTCGCGGGATGTCCACGAACCGCACGCAGCCGGCGACGTCGTCCCAGGTCACACCCTCCAGGTGGACGCCGCCGACCTCCAGCCAGACCTCCGCCATCAGGACGCCGGAGCCGTGATCGCGGCCACGGCGGTGTGGTGCGCCTCGACGAGCCGGCCCAGCACCGCGTCGGTGCCGGCGTCGGGACGGGTCAGCTCGGGGTTGGCGGCCCGCCAGGCGTGCAGCCGCCGCGCTCCCTCGGACCACGTCGTGGTCGCGTGGAACGCCGGGACGAAGCGCTTGATCTTGCTGTTGTCGAAGACCGCGGTGTGCGCCAGGTCGCCCAGGATGAGGGTGGACCAGAACCAGTCGGGCGCGACCTTCGGCAGGAACTCCGACGGCAGGTGCACCAGCCGGGGCTCGACCCTCTCGGTGCGGGCGATGACGCCGTAGATCTCGTCCCAGGTCAGCGACTCGTCGGAGGTGATGTGGAAGTCCTCCCCGATCGCCTGCCAGTTGCCGATCAGCCCGGCCAGGCCGACCGCGAGGTCACGGGCGTGGGTGAGCGTCCACAGGCTGGTGCCGTCGCCGGGGACGACCAGTTCGTCGCCGCGGGCGATGCGGTCCCAGGCGGTCCAGTCGCCGGGGAGCGGCGGGTTGGCGTCGTCGTAGGTGTGCGACGGGCGGACGATCGTGACGGGGAAGCCGCGCTCCTCGTAGGCGCGCTCCAGCACGACCTCGGCGGCGATCTTGTCCTGGGCGTAGGCCAGGTAGGGGTTGCGCCGGGTGGTCGACTCGGTGACCGGCCACTGCCGGACCGGCTTGTGGTAGATCGAGGCGGAGCTGATGTGGACGTACTGGCCCACGCGGCCGTCGAGCAGGTCGGCCATGGCCTGCGCGTCCTCGGCGCCGAAGCTGAGGAAGTTGACCACGCTGTCGAAGTCGGCGCCCTCGAACGCCGCCTTGAGGGACGCGGGGTTGGAGACGTCGCCGGTGACGGCGGTGACGCCGTCGGGGAGGGGGCGCTTGCTCGTCCTGCCGCGGTTCAGGACGTACACGTCCTGACCCTGGGCGACCGACTCGGCCACGCACGACGAGCTGATCGTGCCGGTGCCGCCGATGTAGAGAACCTTCATGGTGAACTCCTAGTTGCGGGACTTGCCGGCGTACCAGTCCTCGAAGCCGTTCTCCACGACGCTGATCAACAGGTCGTCGTTGCGGATGCCGAGGTCCGCCAGGTTCTTCGCGATCAGGTCGAAGGTCGCCCACTTGGTGGTCACGTCGTACATGTGGACCATCTGGATCTGGATGCTGATCAGGTCGCGGCGGTCCACGCCGTTGTATCCGGGGTCGGCGACGAGCTCGCCGGGCGCGTGCGTGCGGAAGATCTGAAACTTGTCGGTCGGGTCCATGCCGAGACCGTCGACCAGTGCCTGATGAACACCTTCGCTGATCTGCGGGCCCAGCCGTTCGGCGAGGGAACGGTCGAGGTCGATCTGCACGAGAGGCACTGGGACTCCTTTAAGAAAGTTTCGGGAATTCTCCGAAACTCCAATCGTTCGGTGACAACGTAGAGCCGTCTTTCCGGGACGTCAAGGCTGTTTCGGGGAAGTTTCGGGCGGTGCCGCCGTGCTGTCCCTGATCACCAGGCTGGTCGAGAGCTCCAGCCGCAGCGGCTCCTCGGCCGGGTGCTCCCCCTCCAGCACGTCGCGCACGGCCAGGACCGCCATCTGCGCCAGGGGCTGGCGGATGGTGGTGAGTTTCGGGGCCGTCCACTCGCAGACCTCGGTGTCGTCGAAGCCCACGACGCTGAGGTCGTGGGGGATCCGCAGGCCGCGGACCCGCGCCTCCTCGTACACCCCGGCCGCCTGCTGGTCGGAGGCGGCGAACACCGCGGTGGGAGGTTCGGGCAGGCCGAGCAGCTCGGCGGCGCCCAGCCGGCCGCTCTCGGGGTAGAAGTCGCCGGGCCTGATCAGGCCCTCGTCGACCGGCAGGCCGGCCCGGCGCAGCGCGGCGCGGTAGCCGTCGAGGCGCTCCAGGCTGCAGGGGATGCCGTCGGGTCCGGTGATCATGCCGATCCGCCGGTGGCCCAACCCGATCAGGTGCTCGGTGGCGGTGAAGCCGCCGGCCCAGTTGGTGGCGCCGATCGTCGGGATGTCCTTGTCGTAGCCGCCCATCTGGTCGATGACCACGAAGGGCGCGTCGATCGTGCGCAGCCGGGCGGCCGACAGATGCTGGGTGCCCGACCCGACCAGGACCACGCCGTCGGTGGGACGGGAGGCGAGGGCCGGCAGCCATTCGCGCGGGTTCGCCTGCCGGTCGTGGGTGACCGTCAGCACCAGCCGGGCGCCCAGCCGGTAGGCCTCCTGCTCGGCTCCGCGCAGCAACTCGCTCGCCCAGGCGGTGTCGAGCTCGGTGATCACGAAGTCGACCAGACCCACTTTGCGTGGCTCTGACCTGGCCCTTCGCTGGTAGCCTGTGGCCTCCAGCGCAGCTTGCACGCGTCTGCGGGTGTCCGGGCCCACGGCGTCACGGCCGTTGAGCACCTTGCTCACGGTTGGCACGGATACCCCCGCCTCCCGTGCGACCACCGCGATGGTCACCCGGTCGGCGCGGCTGGCTGTGGCCCGCTTCGGCACGACACCTCATCATGCGTAGATTCGATCTGTCGAAACTTTCTCACACCGTAGCACCGGCCGGGCCGGTGCCGTCCAGAGCGCTTTTGAACTGCGGAAACATGGACACGTTCGCAAAGAGGCAGCTCGGGGGAGCGGTGGCGACAGGTCATGCGAGATCTAGAGTTTCGAAACTCAACGGAAACAATTTAGCCGAAATTCTTGACACTGCCGAGAGCTCGGTGTTTCTCTCTTTCGAGACCGCTTTCGAAACTTTCGGAAGTTTTCGGAAGCCTTGCCTGATCCGGCTCTCGTCGAACGGGGCGCGGAACGGCGTCAGTACCACGGTGCGTGCCTATCACGCGCAAGGAGAGATCACATGCTGGGATCTTCGCGGATCTGGAAGCGTCGTCCCCTCGGCTTCGCCGCGGCGCTCATGAGCGGCGCGCTGGTGCTCGCCGGATGCGCCGGCGGCGGCACACCCGCACAGAACGGCGCCCAGGGCGCCGACCAGGGGCCTGCCGACTCGGGCGAGATCACCTGGTGGGGGTGGACGCCCGACGCGGCGCCCGCCAACGCCTATATCAAGGCCTTCAACAAGGTCTACCCGAACATCAAGGTCACCTTCAAGAAGCTCACGATCGACGGCTACGACGCGGCCATCCGCCCGGCGCTCGCCTCGTCGGTCGGCCCGGACGTCTTCGACGTCGCCCCGGGAGCGGCCAACGGCTCCGTCGACATCTACGGCGTCAACGCCCTCGACCTGAAGCCGGCCGTGGAGAAGGCGCTGGGCGCCGACTGGGAGTCGAAACTGGCTCCGATCGGCGTGTCGAGCCTGAAGAACGGTGACAAGCTGGCCGCCCTGTCGGTCGGCTCGGTCTTCTCCGGCACGGTCTGGGTCAACAAGGACCTGTTCGACAAGTACAAGCTCCAGCCGCCGACCAACTACGACGAGTGGAAGAAGGTCTGCGCGACCTTCAAGGCCAACAACGTCGGATGTTTCGTGCAGGGCGCCGCCCAGACCGCGTTCAACGAGGACACCCTCCAGGCGATCTCCAACAACGTCCAGCCGGGCGTCTGGGAGAAGGCCCTCAAGAAGGAGGTGCCCTGGACCGACCCGACGATCGTCAAGGCGCTGACCCTGTGGAAGGGCCTGTTCGACGACGGGATCATGCAGGAGGGCGCCCTCGGCACCCAGCAGTACCCCGACGCCAACAACGGCTTCATGTCCGGCAAGTACGCCATGGTCATGATGGGCAGCTGGTACATGCAGTACTCCACCGTGGAGGGCATGACGGCCGCCATCTCCGGCGCCGGCGTCGCCGACCCCAAGCCGTTCACCCAGCTCCCCATCGCCTTCCCCGACATCGCCGGCACCGGCAACGTGGGCTCCCTCTACGGTGACGCCGACTTCGGCCTGGCCGTGAACCAGAAGTCGAAGAACATCGCCGCCGCGACGACCTTCGCGACCTGGCTCGGCACCTCCGCCGAGGGCCAGCAGGCGGTGGCCGACATCCTCAACGACATCCCCGCCCTGGTCAGCGCCCAGCCCAACTGGGACGCCGTCAAGCTGGTCAACCCCGAGGCGCAGAAGCCCGCGCTGGAGAAGCTGATCTCCGACGCCGGCAAGTCGGACGAGCCGCGCCTGGCCACCGTGGTCGCCGACCTGCAGACCGCGATCGGCGTCGCGTCCACCACGGTGGCGGCCGGCGAGGCCACCCCCGAGGAGGCCGCGGCCACGCTGCAGGACACCGCTTCGAAGATCAAGTAACCCCCGAGGACGGAACCCTTGACCTCCACGACCACATCGAAGACCGGGGCACGCCGTCCTTCCGGGTCCTCCGCTCCGGGACAGCGTTCCCGGAGCGGGGCGATCCGCCCCTCCGGCCTTCCCTGGATCCTGCCCGCGTTCGTCTTCGTGGTCGGCATCCTCTACTACTGCATCGGCGAGACCGGTTATCTGTCGACCCTCGACTGGGACGGCACCAGCCCCACCCCGACCTCGGTGGGCCTGCAGAACTACCAGGACATCCTGGTCGACCCGATCTTCTGGCAGGCCATCTGGCACACGATCATCTTCTTCGTCGTCACCTTCACCGCGCAGACCGCGCTCGGCTTCGTGTTCGCGGCGCTGCTGCACTCGAAGGTGAAGCTCGCCACCCTCTACAAAGTGATCGTCTTCACCCCGGTGGTGATCGCCCCGGCGACGATGGCGCCGGTGTTCCGGCAGATGTTCGCCGCCGACGGCCAGCTCAACTGGTTCCTCGACCACATCGGCCTGGGCTTCCTCTCTCAGCCCTGGCTGGCCCAGTCGAGCACCGCGATGCCGGTGATCATGTTCATCACCGTCTGGAACTTCACCGGCCTGACCTTCGTGCTCTACTACGCCGCGATGGGCCAGATCGACCCCGAGGTGCTGGAGGCCGCCCGCACCGACGGCGCCAGCAACCTGCGCACCCTGGTCAGCATCGTCTGGCCCGGCGTCCGCAGCACCACGGTCGCGCTCGCCATGCTCAGCGTGATCGGGGCGCTGAAGACCTTCGACATCCCCTATCTGGTGACGATCGGCGGCCCCAACTACGCCACCGAGTTCCTCGGCACCTACATCTACCGGATCAGCATCCCCAGCGCCCACGTCGGATACGGCGCCGCCCTGTCGATCATGCTCCTCGTGCTGGCCCTGCTCGGCGCCATCGCCGTCGCCGCCCGCTCCAACCGGAAGGACGGTGAGAGCGGTGTTTGAGGCCCGCCGCCCGTCGGCCAGGCTGCTGCTCCAGATCCTGGCCACCGCGATGGTCATCCCCTACCTGTTCCCGCTGGTCGTCATGGTCCAGGGGTCGCTGGCGGGGGAGGGCTGGGGCAACTACCGCGCCGTCTTCGAGGTCGGCACGATCGGCACGTTCTTCAAGAGCAGCGTCATCATCTCCGCCTCGACGATCGTCATCGTGTACGTCCTGACGATGCTCGCCGCCTTCGGCTTCTCCAAGCTGCGCGTGCGCCGCAAGGAGGTCTACTTCTGGATGATCCTGGCCGCGCTGACGCTGCCCGAGGTCGTCCTGCTCACCCCGCTGTTCGCCACGACGCTGGCCCTCGGCGTGTACGACACCTACTGGGCCGTCGTGCTCCCGCTGGCCGCGCTGCAGATCCCGTTCACGGTGCTGATCGCCCGCCGGTTCGTCGACGGTGTCCCGGACGCCCTGTTCGACGCCGCCCGGATCGACGGCGCGAGCACGTTCACCTCCTTCCGCTACATCATCATCCCGATGACGCGGCCGATCGCCGCGGCGATCGTGGTGCTGACGCTGATCGGCTCGTGGAACGCCTACCTGCTGCCGCTGGTCCTCATCCAGGACCCCGCTCAGCAGACCGTGACGCTGCTGCCGCAGTTCTTCGTCAGCCAGTTCAGCAACGACCAGACCAAGGTGCTGGCCAGCGCGGTCATCACCGCGATCCCCGAGATCGTCGCCTATCTCTGCCTGCAGGGCCTGTTCGAACGCGGCCTGGCCGCAGGCGCCGTCAAGTAAAGGATTACCTCCCCCATGACCTTCCTCAGGGTCGACGGACGCCGGTTCGTCGACGAGTCGGGCACGTCCATCCGCCTGCGCGGCGTCGCGGTCGGCGGCTGGCTGAACATGGAGAACTTCATCACCGGCTACGCGGCCAACGAGTCGCTGATGCGCAGCACGGTGCGCGAGGTCCTCGGCGAAGAGAAGTACGAGCTGTTCTTCGACCGCCTCCTGACCGCGTTCTTCAACGAGGACGACGCGAAGCTGCTGGCCGAGATGGGCATGAACTGCGTCCGCCTCCCGGTCAACTACCGCCACTTCGAGGACGACGAGCGGCCCTTCGAGTTCAAGACCGAGGGCTTCCGGCACCTCGACCGGGCCGTGGAGGCGTGCGCCAAGCACGGCATCTACACCGTGATCGACCTGCACGCCCTGCCCGGCTCGCAGAACCACCACTGGCACTCCGACAACATCACCCACCGCCCCCTGTTCTGGGACCACCCCCACTTCCAGGACCGCGTGGTCAAGATCTGGGAGCACATCGCCGAGCACTACAAGGACAACCCCTGGGTGGCCGGCTACAACCCGATCAACGAGCCCGCCGACGAGTCGCGCAAGGTGGTCGGCCCGTTCTACACCCGCCTGGTCCACGCGATCCGCGCGATCGACGACCGGCACATCCTGTTCCTGGACGGCAACACCTACTCCACCGAGTTCGACGTCTTCGACGAGCCGTGGGACAACACCGTGTACGCCGCCCACGACTACGCCGCCCCCGGCCTGGGCGGCGGCGGCCCCTATCCGGGCGAGACCGCCGGGAAATACTGGGACAAGTCCACCCTGGAGGAGAAGTACGCCGAGCGCACCGAGTACTCCCGCCGCACCGGCACCCCCGTCTGGGTCGGCGAGTTCGGCCCCATCTACACCGGCGACGAGCCCCGCGACGCCGAGCTCCGGCAGCTCCTGGCCGACCAGCTCGACATCTTCAAGCGCGACGACGCCGGCTGGTCGATCTGGATGTACAAGGACCTGGGCCGCCAGGGACTGGTGACGGTGCGTCCCGACTCCCCGTACATGAAGCGGTTCGGGGACTTCGTGGCCAAGAAGGTGCGCCTGGGCGCCGACCAGTGGGGGAGCGACGGCACGGGCGTCGCCGAGGTGACCGGCCCCTACTACAAGATGATCGCCGACGAGTTCCCCGGCTTCGACCCCTACCCGTGGGGCCAGTACGACTGGGTCCGGACCCTGCTGCTGAACCTGACGGTGGCCCAGCCGCTCGCCTACGAGTACGCCGAGCTGTTCCGCGACGTCTCCGACGAGGAGCTGATCGCGCTGGCCGACTCGTTCGCCCTGGCCAACTGCGACGTGCGCACCACCCTGCGCGACCAGATGATCGAGGGCTAGGGACCAGGTCGTCAGAGGTACGCGCGCGTCCACTCCTCGAAGGTGGTCAGGGGGATGCCGAAGGCGCGCGCGTACTCCGGCCGGGCGGGCTGGCCGACGACGCCGGTGCGCTCGTGCGAGACCGCCGCCCACGCGGGCATCCCCTTGGCGATGGCCTCCTCCTCGGTCAGGTCGGGCGCGGCCACCTCGGTCCTCAGCGCGGCCGAGAGGGCCTTGGCGATCTCCGTCATGGAGCGGCGGTCGCTCGCCAGCTCCAGCTCGATCCCGTGGAACCGCTCGGGATCGGCGACGGCCGCGGCGGCGGCCCGCCCGATGTCGTCGACCGCGACCAGGGACAACTTGGTGTGCGGCTTGATCACGGTGGCCAGACCGCCCTCGACCCCGCGGGGAAACAGATAGGCCAGCTCGGGCAGGAAGTTCTCCATGAAGAAGCCCGGCTTGATCAGCGTCCAGTAGGTGAACCCCGCCTCCCGGACGCGGTCCTGGACGGCGCCCTTGGTAGCGTAGTAGGGGTCCATCCCGGCCCACCGTTCGACGGTCACCCGCTGCCCCGCGCCGGAGACCGACGTGTGCACGAACTGCGGCACCCCGGCGCTCCGCGCGGCCTCGATCAGGTTGACGGCCTGGGCCAGCTCGCCGTCGAAGTCGATGACGGTCCCCGAAGGCCCCTCGGTCATCGGCGGCATCTGCACCGAGAACACCGCCCGCGCCCCGCGCGCGGCCTCGGCCAGGGACGCGGGGTCGGTGAGGTCGCCGGTCACCAGCTCGGCGCCCAGCTGCTCCACCGCCTTGGCCCGCGCCGTCGAGGGATCGCGGACCAGCGCCCGGACGGGCACCCCCGCCGCGATCAGGGCACGGGCGGTGGCCCCGCCCTGCCGGCCGGTCGCACCGGTGACCAGGACATACGACATGAGAACTCCCCAGAGGTTTAACCGGCGGACCCCGCCGGTTATGTTCCGGTACGATACGGAGGGCCCCGCCGTTTAGCAATCCCCGAGGTGAGCCCATGCGCGCCGACGCCCAGCGCAACTACGCGCGCCTGCTCTCGGTGGCAGCGGAGGAGATCGCCCTCAACGGCGCCGACGCCTCCCTGGAACAGATCGCCCGCCTCGCCGGCGTGGGGTCGGGCACGGTACGCCGCCACTTCCCCAACCGGCACGCGCTCCTGGCCGCCGTCTTCCGCGAACGGGTGGAGTCGCTCCATGCCCACGCCGCCGACCTGACCGGCCGCCCCGACGCCCGGGCCGCGCTGCTGGAGTGGCTGACCGCCGTCACCACCTCGGCGGCCACCATCCGGGGCCTGGCCGTGGCCCTGAACCGCGACTGCGGCTTGGAGCCGGGGCCGGCCCACGAACACTGCGCGACCTCCCGTCTTCTGGAGGCCGGCGAACCCCTGGTCCGTCAGGCCGCCGGAGCCCTCGCGCCGGGCGTCACCGTCGCCGACCTCATCGCCCTGATCACCGGCATCGCCCTGGCCACCGAGAACCACCCCGACCCCGCCGAGGAGGCGAACCGCCTCCTCGGCCTGGCCTTCTCGGGCATCAGCCCGTCGGCCTGATCAGGGCTGGAAGGTGCGGAGGGCGGCCAGCAGGCGGTCGACATGCTCCTCGGTGCTGCCGATGCCGATCGAGGCCCGGACCGCGCCGCCGATCTCGTCGCAGCCGCCCTGCCCGACGCCGAGCAGGTGCCGGACGAACGGGTGGGCGCAGAACTTGCCGTCCCGGACGCCGATGCCGTGGTCGGCGGAGAGCCGCTCGGCGACCTCGCGGGCGGTGTGGCCGTCCACGACGAAGGAGACGATGCCCACGCGGGGGTGGTCGGCCGGCCACAGCGCCAGTTCGTGCACGTTGCCGAGGGCGGCCAGCCCGGTGCGGAGCCGGGTGAGCAGGCGTTCCTCCTCCTCGACCAGGCCGTCCCAGCCGGTCAGGGTCAGGTGGTCGCAGGCGGCGGCCAGCGCGATGGCGCCGAGCACGTTGGGCGTGCCCGCCTCGTGCCGCGCCTCGACGTCGCTCTGCCACTCGGTCCGCTCGCCCACCGCGACCCCCACAGTGACGACCGCGCCGCCGCCCTTCAGGTAGGGCTCCGCGTTCGCCAGCCAGTCACGCCGCCCGACGAGCACCCCCGCGCCGAAGGGGGCGTACAGCTTGTGCCCGGAGAAGGCGACGTAGTCGAGGTCGAGAGCGGCGATGTTCACCGGCCGGTGCGGCACGAGCTGGGCGGCGTCGACCGCGATCCGCGCGCCGTGCCGGTGGGCGATGTGCGCCAGCCCGGCGATGGGCCACAGCTCGCCGGTGACGTTGGAGGCGGCGGTCACCACCAGCAGCGCGGGCCCCTCGATCGCGGCCAGCGCCTCGTCGGCCGCCCGGAGCGCCTCGCCGGGAAAGGCGGGCGGCGCGAGCCGCACCGGCGCGGCCCAGGGGAGCAGCGTGGCGTGGTGCTCGGTGTCGAAGACCACCACCGTGGTCCCCTCGGGCAGGCTCCTGGCCAGCAGGTTCATCGCGTCGGTGGTGTTGCGGACGAACACGAGCGCGTCGTCGGTCCTGGCCCGGACGAACGCCTTGATCGTGTGCCGCGCCCGCTCGTAGCGGGCGGTGGTCAGCTGGGAGGCGTACCCGGCGCCCCGGTGCACGCTGGAGTAGGCGGGCAGCGCCTCGGCGACGGCGACGCTGACCGCCTCCAGACACGGCGCGCTGGCGGCGTAGTCGAGATTGGCGTAGGGAACCAGCTCGCCGTCGCGAACGGGGACGTCGAGGGACAACACGGCGGACACAAGTGCCTCCAGAGGGCCACGCGCTTGCCCGCCGCACCCCGCGACGGACCAGGTCCTCACCCGGGGCACCCCGCCGCGGACGCGAGGGTTGCCGGCCAGCAAGCCGGGGCTGTGCGCTGGCACTCATGACCTACGCCGGAACTATAACCCGACGGTCCGGGGCGAAGTAAAGCCCCAGCCGGAGATCTACTTTGTAAAGGCGCCGGGCGGTCAGACGTCATCACCGCCCGGCGCACAAACTGCCGCGACCTGCTGTAACACGCGTTCACCTGAAGCCGGGCGCTGTCCAGCTCGTTGTGGACGCGATCAGCTTTTCTGTGTGTTCGGCGGCCAGGGCACCTCCTTCAGGATCGGACGGAGGGACTCCTCCTCGTGGTCCAGGTGGGCGTTCAGCGCGGTCGACATCCGGGTCAGTTCGGCGCGGAAGCGCTCGGGGTCGGCGGCGCCGATGCCGGCCAGGAGGGTGACCAGTTCGGCCTGGATGCCCGCGACCGCGCGGTGCTCGTCGGCGAGACGGGCGAAGGTGTCCGCCAGGTGGGGATGGTGGGCGGCGATCCCGGGGAACAGGTGGCCGTCCTCGCTGGTGTGGTGGAACTCCAGGGACTGGCAGAACGCCAGGCAGCGCTGGCGGATCTGCAGGCCGAGGCCCGGGGGCGGCGGTTCACCGAGGCCGTCGTGGGCCGCTCGCGCGGCGAGGTGCGCGTCGACCTCCGCGCCGACGTGGCGCAGCTGGCTCCGCAACCAGGTGTGGATCTCCAGCAGCTTGTCGGCGAGGGTGGCGACCTCGCGGGGGGCTTCCCAGCCGTCGGGCTCGGCGCGCTCCAGCACCACGACCGGCAGCACCCGGCTGGTCCGCGCCTGGTAGTCGCCGTATCCGGGGGACACCCCCACGACGTGGGCGAACAGTTCCTCGCGCCGCGCTCCCTCGGCGGGGACCGCGAGGGCCTCGAAGCTCTCGGCGCCGATCTCCACCCGCACGACGGGATGGGCGAGCAGGTTGTGGTACCAGGCGGGATGGCGCGGGCCGCCGAGGTTCGACCCGACGACCAGCAGCGAGTCGCCGTGGCGGACGTAACCCAGGGGAGCGGTGGTCTCCTTTCCCGACCTGGCGCCGGTGGTCGTCAGCAGGAGCAGATCCCCGCCTTCGAACGGGCCGCCGACCTTTCCCCCGTTGGCGCGGAATTCCTCGATGACCGATTGATTGAACGACGTGGGCATGCGGATGTACGTCTCCAAGACTCTGCGAACGCAGCGATGACTGCGGAACGACCGATGGTGATGAACGCAGGTTGCGGCCCTCGGCACCCGGCAGCGGGTGCGCAGGGCGGAGCGACCGCCGGCTGCGGTGTGAAAGGGGATGCGCTGAGGCGTCTACAGGGCGCGGAGCATGGAACTCACGGCGGTCTCCCTGGTTCGGGGTGTTCGCCCGATCACCGGCCGGCCCACTGCTCTTTGGCCGGAGTCACGCGACACCGCGTCCATTACACCCACCCCCGCCGCCGCCCGTCAACGTGTCGTTTTCCTGCGCAGATCCCGTGCACTCGCTTGTCCGCCCGGTCAGGACGGCCGACGATGGCCGGATGCTGAGGAGAGTGCTGGACCTGATCTATGTCAGGCGGCTGGCCGGGCGGCTCCCCCCGGAGCTGATGCCGCGCCACATCGGGATCATGGTCGACGGCAACCGCCGCTGGGCGAGGTCGGCCGGTCTCCGCGACCCGGCCGACGGCCACCGCGCGGGTGGCGCGAAGATCCCGGCGTTCCTCCGCTGGTGCGACGCCTACGGCATCGAGCAGGTCACCGTCTACCTGCTCTCCGACGACAACCTGAACCGGTCCGAGTCCGAGCTCACCGCCCTGCTGGGCATCATCGAGGACGTGATCGAGGAGCTCGCGGCCCCCGGCAATCCGTGGCAGGTCACCCCCATCGGCACCCTCGACCTCCTTCCCGTCGCCACCGCGCGCGCCATCAAGGAGGCCGCCGACCGGACCGCCGGGCGCGTGGGCGGAGCGAGGGTCAACGTCGCGATCGGTTACGGCGGTCAGAGGGAGATCGCCGACGCGGTCCGGTCGGCGATCGCGGAGCAGCTCGCCGAGGGCAGGGCGCTGGACGACATCCTGGAGGGCTTCGACGCGGAGCTGATCTCCCGGCACGTCTACACCGCAGAGCAGGCGCCGCTCGACATGATCGTCCGGACCAGTGGGGAGCAGCGTCTCTCCGGGTTCATGCTGTGGCAGTCGGCCTACGCCGAGATGCACTTCTGCGAGTGCCACTGGCCCGACTTCCGCGAGATCGACTTCCTGCGAGCGCTGCGCGCCTACGCGGGACGCGACCGCCGCTTCGGGCGCTGATGATCAGAGCTGGGTGGCGGTGCGGACCAGGGCGGCCAGGGCGCGGGAGCGGCTGTGGGCGGGCCAGGCGATGTGAGTGACGACAGGCGGCGCGTCGGTCAGGGGGACGGCGGTGTGGTCGGCCCACAACCAGGCGCGGGCGGAGTCGGGGACGACGGCCAGGGTGCGGCCGAGGGCGATGAGCTGGGCCAGCTGGGTCAGGTCGCGGGCCTCCGGGCCCGGTCCCGGCGGGTAGACGCCGTCGCGGGGCCAGCGGGCGATGGGAAGGCCGGGGACGTCGGCGACCTCGGCGAGGGTGAGGGCCGGGCGCGTGGCGAGGGGGTGCCCGGTGGGCACGACGGCGATCTGACCTTCGGACATGAGTGCCTCGCTGTCGAATCCGGCGAGGTTGTTGAAGGGGGCGTGCATGAGGGCGGCGTCGGCGCGGCCGTCGCGGAGGAGTTCCTCCTGTTCGCAGATGCCGCACGGCAGCACCTCCAGTTCGGCCGCGTCCGGCTGGGCGGCGTGGGCGTCGAGGAGTCTCTGGACCAGTTCGTGGGAGCCGGCCGCCTTCACCGCCAGGACCAGGCGGTCGGGGTGGTCCACGCCGCCGGCGCGGCGGGTGCGGCGGGCGGCGGCGCTGGTGGCGTCGAGGGCGGCGCGGCCTTCGTACAGGAGGACTTCTCCCGCGCCGGTGAGGGAGACGCCGCGGCGGTCGCGGTCGAGGAGGGTGACGCCGAGGCGGCGTTCGAGCTGCTGGATGGCGCGCGAGAGCGGCGGCTGGGCCATGCCGAGGCGTTCGGCGGCGCGGCCGAAGTGCAGTTCCTCGGCGACGGCGACGAAATAGCGCAGTTCGCGGGTCTCCAGGGTGTCCACGCGCCTCACCCTACTCGGGTGATACCGCCAGGGTATGACAGGGCACCGGATCGGTGTTGGCCGCGCCGCTCGCCCGCGCGCCAGCATCGACCGCATGAGCGAGACGAGAACCGCGCTGGTCACCGGCGCGAACAAGGGGATCGGCTACGAGATCGCGGCCGGACTGGGCGCCCTCGGTTTCCGGGTGGGGGTGGGGGCGCGCGACGAGACCCGCCGGGAGACCGCCGTCGGGAGGTTGCGCGCCGCCGGGGTCGACGCCTTCGGGGTGCCGCTGGACGTGACCAGCGACGCGAGCGCGACCTCCGCCGCGGAACTCATCGAGGAACTGGACGTCCTGGTCAACAACGCCGGCATCTCCGGACCGACGGGCCCCGGATGGGAGCAGGACCCGACCGCGCTCGACCTCGACGTGGTGCGGGCGGTGGTGGAGACCAACGTGCTGGGGGTCATCAGGGTGACCAACGCGATGCTGCCGCTGCTGCGGCGTTCGGCGTCGCCGCGCATCGTCAACCTCTCCAGCAGCGTCGCCTCGCTGACCCGGCAGGCGGGCCCGGTGATGGCGGCGTACGCGCCGTCCAAGACGTTCCTCAACGCCGTCACGGTGCAGTACGCCCGCCAGTTGGCCGATACGAACATCCTGGTCAACCTCGCCTGCCCCGGCCTGGTCGCGACCGATTTCACCGGTTTCCTCGGCCCCCGCACCCCCGAGCAGGGCGCGGCCACCGCGATCCGGCTGGCCACCCTCCCCGACGACGGCCCGACCGGCGGCTTCTTCGAGGACGACGGCGTCATCCCCTGGTGAGCCGTGACGTCATCCGGCCTTCTCCCGCAGATAGCGCTGTTCGGGGAGGCTCGTGGTGAGGCGGGCGGCCAGCAGGTAGTTCTCGCGGGCGGCCTCGTGGTCGCCCGCGAGGTCCTGGAGGTGGGCGCGGACGGCGTGGAGGCGGTGGTGGCGGGCGATCCTGGGGTCGTCGTCGAGGTCTTCGAGCAGGTCGAGCCCGGCCTGCGGGCCCCGCGTCATCGCGACGGCGACGGCGTGGTTGAGGGTGACCATCGGGTTGGGGGCCAGGCGCTGGAGGACGACGTACAGGATGCGGATCTGTTCCCAGTCGGTGGGTGACTGGACGTGCAGGGCGGCGATGGCGGCCTGGAGCTGGTAGGGGCCCAGGGGTGAGCGGGACATGGCGTCGGTGACCAGGGCGGTGCCCTCGTCGATCAGCGCCCGGTCCCACCGGTCCCGGTCCTGGTCGTCGAGGGGGATCAGGGCGCCGTCCGGGGCGGTGCGGGCGGCGCGGCGGGCGTCGGTGAGGAGCATGAGGGCCAGCAGGCCGGCGACCTCTCCGTCGTCGGGGCGTGAGCGGTGGACCGCGCGGGTGAGGCGGATCGCCTCGTCGGTGAGCTCGGCGCGGTGCAGGTCGGGGCCGCTGCTGGCGGTGTAGCCCTCGTTGAAGATCAGGTAGAGGACGTGCAGGACGGCGTCCAAGCCGCCGTGCCCGAAGCTCCCGGCGGTTTTGATCTTCTGTTTGGCGCGGCTGATCCGGACGGCCATCGTGGCCTCGGGGACCAGGAAGGCCCTGGCCACCTCGGCGGTGGTGAGGCCGCCGACGGCCCGCAGGGTGAGGGCGACCTGGGAGGCCGGGGACAGCGCCGGGTGGCAGCACAGGAACAGCAGATTCAGGGTGTCGTCGTGGCCGGACGGCTCGGCGCCCTCCGGTTCCATCGCCGCGACGGTGAGCTCCCTGCGGCGGCGGGCCTGCTCACTGCGCACGTGGTCGACGAGACGGCGCGAGGCCACGGTGACCAGCCAGGACCTCGGGCTGTCGGGCAGGCCCTCGACCGGCCACTGGGTCGCGGCGGCGAGCAGCGCCTCCTGGACGGCGTCCTCGCACTCCTCGAACCCGCCGTGGCGGCGCAGCAGCACGCCGAGGACCTGCGGCGCGAGGTCGCGCAGCAGGTCCTCCACGCGTGGGGGCGCGCTCACATCTCCATCCCGGCCGAGTCCATCAGCGGCCGCACCTCGACGCCGCCGTCGCGGCCGGCCAGGATCAGCGCCGCCACCTCCAGCGCGCGTTCCCGGCTGTCGCAGTCGATCAGGTAGCAGCCGGTCGGCTGGTCGGAACCGGGGGTGTACGGCCCCTCGGTCACCGCCGCCACCCCGTCGTGCGACCGGACGGCGGCGGTGATGGACGGGTCGGCGAACACCTGGCCGCAGAGGAGCTCCCCGGCCAGGGCCGCCTCCTCCGTCGGCTCGACGTAGAGGTTCAGCAGGAACTTCACTGGGTGAAGACCACCGGTCTGACCTCGACGCCCAGGCCGGGGATGGCGGCGTCGGGGATGAGCGCGGCCAGCTCCAGCGCGCGCTCGCGGGACTCGACGTCGACCATGTAGAAGCCGCCGAGGTACTCCTTGGCCTCCAGGAACGGGCCGTCGGTGACGGCCGGGACGCCGTCGCGGACCCGGACCACGGCGCTCTGCGTCTGGTTGGCCAGCGCGGCGGTGCTGACCATCTCGCCGGACGCGGTGATCGCCTCCATGAACGGGCCGTGGCCGCTCATGACCTCCTGGCGCTCCTCCTCGGTGAGGGCGTCCCAGATCTGCTCGTTGATGTGCATGATCAACAGAAACTTCATGTCATCTCCCTTTGCCGGTCGTTCGGAGGTGAGTCGTCACCGGCACGGCGTTCTTGACATCGGTCCTCAAGAAAATACGGTCAGCGGGCCAGCAGTTCGCGCAGCCGCTGGACGATCTCGGCCGGGGCCTCCTCGGCCATGAAGTGGCCGGCCCGGGTGGTGTGGTGGCGGAGATCGGGGGCCCAGGCCCGCCAGAGCGCGGCGGCGTCGTAGCCGAGGGCGGCGCCCCAGTCCTGCTGGACGACCGTCACCGGCATGGCCAGCGTCGTTCCCGCCGCCCGGTCGGCGGTGTCGTGGTCGATGTCGATCCCGGCCGAGGCGCGGTAGTCGGCCACGATCGACGGGATCGCCTCCCGGGAGGCGGCCAGGTAGGCGGCGCGGGCGGTGGCGTCGATGGCGGCGGGGTCGTTCACCCACTGGTCCAGGAAGTGCGCGAAGAAGGCGTCCGGGTCGGCGGCGATCATCCTCTCGGGCAGGCCCGGGGGCTGGGCCATCAGGAACAGGTGCCAGCCGACGGCGGCGGAGGCGCCGCGCAGGACGTCCCACATGTCGAGGGTCGGCAGGACGTCCAGGCAGGCCAGGTGGGTGACCGCCGCCGGGTGGTCGAGCCCGGCGCGGAAGGCGACCAGCGCGCCCCGGTCGTGGCCGGCCAGGGCGAACCGTTCGTGGCCGAGCGCTGCGGCCAGCGCGACGACGTCGGCGGCCATCCGCCGTTTGGAGTAGCCGTCGGCGGGTTTGTCGCTGGCGCCGTAGCCCCGCAGGTCGGGGCAGATGACGGTGTGGTCGGCGGCGAGGTCGGCGGCCACGTGCCGCCACATGAGGTGGGTCTGCGGGAAGCCGTGCAGCAGGACGACGGCGGGGCCGGAGCCGCCCACGGCGGTGGACAGGGACACCCCGTCGGCGACGGGGACACGGTGGTAGGTGAAGTTCTCGATCACGGGTCCAGGCTGGCGTGCGCCGATGAGCATCCGGTCAGCGCTAGCGTGGCGGGGTGTCCGTTTCCGTGGGGGTGCTCGGACCGGTGCAGGCGTGGGACGCCGCGGGGGCGGCGATCCCGTTGAAGGGGCCGAGGCACCGGGAGGTGCTGGCGCGGCTGGTCGTCGCGCGGGGCCGGGTGGTGCCGGTCGCGGTGCTCGCCGCCGACCTGTGGGAGGACCCGCCGGAGGGCGCGGCCGGCGCGATCCGCACCTTCGTCGCGGCGCTGCGCCGGGCGCTGGAGCCCGACCGGCCGCCCCGGACGCCCGCCGCCCTGATCGTCACCGCCGGGCCCGGTTACGCCCTGCGGACCGCCGACGTCGACGCCCGGCACTTCGAGCGGGCCGCCGGAGCCGCCGAGCCGCCCGCGCGGCTGCTGGCCGCGCTCGACGCGGGGCTCGCCCTGTGGCGCGGCCCGGCCTACGCCGACTTCGCCGAGGCCCCCTGGGCGCGGCCGGAGCGCGACCGGCTGGCGGAGCTGCGGCTGCGCGCCGTCGAACGGCGGGCCGGGGCGCTGCTGGACCTCGGCCGCGCCGCCGAGGCGGTGCCCGACCTCGTCGCGCACACCAGGGCCCACCCCTGGCGGGAGGAGCCGTGGCGGCTGCTGGCACTGGCCCTCTACCGGACCGGCCGCCAGGCCGACGCGCTGTCCGTGCTGCGCGAGGCCCGCGCCGAGCTGGCCGGGCGGCTCGGCCTGGACCCCGGGCCCGCGCTGCGCGACCTGGAGACCGCCGTCCTGCGCCAGGACGCCGGGCTGGCCGCTCCGGGCGACGCGGCGGCCCGGGTGTGGGCGGGCGCCACCGCCGCGCACGACCGTGCCGCGCCGGGGGCGGGGCCGAGGCTGGAGGCGGCCGTCGGGCTGATGCGGGGCCTCGCGGTGACCGGCGGAGACGGCCTGCCGGCCGCCCGGGAACACCGCGCCGCCGCCGTCGAGGCGGCCGAGGAGCTGGGCGATCCAGAACTCACCGCGCGGGTGATCGGCGCCTACGACGTGCCGGCGATCTGGACCCGCTCCGACGACCCCGCCCAGTCCGCGCGGGTCGTCGCGGCGGCCCTGCGGACCCTCGACCGGCTCCCGCCCGGCACGCCGCCGGGCACCCGGGCGCGGCTGCTGGCGACCGTCGCTGTGGAGTCGCGCGGCGACGGCTCGCCCCGTGCGCGCGCGGCGGCCGAGGAGGCGGAGCGGATCGCGCGCGAGCTGGAGGACCCGGCCCTGCTGGTGTTCGCGCTGAACGGCGTCTACATGCAGTGCTTCGGGCACACCGGGCTGTCGGGCCGGCGCGCGCTCGTCGGCGCGGAGATCCTCGATCTGTCCGTACGCCACGGCCTGGCCAGTCACGAGATCCTGGGACACCTCATCGGGTTGCAGTCCGCGTGCGCCGTCGCCGACTTCGGCGTGGCCGACGGGCACGCCGCGCGCCTCGACGACCTGGCCGCCCGCCACGACCGCCCGCTGACGACCGTGTTCACCACCTGGTACCGGGCGCTGCGCCTGGCCGAGGACCCGGCCGCCTCCTTCACCGCGCAGCGGGCCGCCTACCTCGACGCGGCGCGCCTGCTCGGCACGGCCGGGATGCCGGGCCTGAGCCGTGGCCTGCCGGAACTGGCCTCGCTGTGCCTGCGCCTGCGCCACGGCCGCCCGCCCGAACCGGACGACCCGGCCCTCTACGGCCCCTACGAACCGTGGGTCCGCCCGCTGCTGCAAGCGGACGCCGACCTCGGCGCGGTCCCCGACCCGCCCTGCGACCTGCTCGCCGAGGCCATGTGGGCGCTGCTGGCGCTGGCCGCCCGGCGGCGGGGAGACGCGGCCGCGCTGCGCCGGGCCCGGGCGGCGCTGGCTCCCGCGTCGGGTGAGCTGGCCGGGGCGGCGAGCGGGCTGGTCAGCCTCGGCCCGGTGGCGGACGTGGGTTAGGTTTGATCACGACATCGCGGGAGCCCGGCGCACCGGGCTGAGAGTGCGGCTGAGGCGGCCGCAGACCGCCGGAACCTGACCGGGTCATGCCGGCGTAGGGAGAAGGTCTGTGTACAGCGATCAGTTGTGGGACTCCGCCGCCCCCACCTACCGGGCGATCCTCGGCCACCCGTTCCTCACCGGGCTGGCCGACGGGACGCTGCCGCGCGAGGCGTTCCGTCATTTCGTCGTCCAGGACTCGCACTACCTGCGCGACTACGCCCGCGCCCTGGCGGTGTGCGCCGCCAGGGCGCCCGACGACGAGACCACCCAGGCGTTCGCCGGGGACGCCGCCGGGGCCATCGCGGCCGAGCGGGAGATGCACGCCGGTTTCATGGCCGACCTCGGCGGGTCGGCCGAGGAGGCGGCGGAGCAGCCGGTGGGGCCGACGACGCGGGCGTACACCAGCTACGTGCTGGCCACCGTCTACGGCGGGTCGTTCCTCGACGGGCTGGCGGCGGTGCTGCCCTGCTACTGGATCTACGCCAGGGTCGGGGAGGACCTGCTCGCCCGGTCCTCACCTGATCCGCTCTACCGGCGCTGGATCGAGGCGTACGCGAACGAGGCCTTCCAGGACACGGTCCGCCGCGTGGTGAAGCTGGCCGACAGAGCCGGCGCGGAGGCCACCGAGGCGCAGCGGGCGAGGGCCGGGGAACACTTCGTCACCACGGCCCGCTACGAGTGGATGTTCTGGGACGCCGCCTGGCGGCGTGAACGCTGGCCGATCTGACGGATCGACAGGCCGCCCGTCAGGCACCACACGGCGATGACCGGATCGCAGAGCGCGCAGCCGAAGGACGAGTCGGGGAAGAAGGGCAGGATCGGGCTGCCCTGCACGTGGTGGACGACGTCCCAGGCGGTGTGGATCAGCCAGCCGACCCCGATCCACGTCCAGCTCGACAGCCCCCGGTAGGCGACGTAGGTCATGACGACGGGCAGCAGCAGCTCCCAGGGACCGAGGCCGCCGCCGCTCAGATACGCGGCCCCCGCGCCGCCGACCAGCACGGCGTTGACGTGGCGGCGGCGCGGCTCCGGGATGAGCGACATGACGGCGACGAAGACCAGCCCGATGACGACCGGCACGATGATGTCCATGGGTGGCGAGGGTAGATCGGCCCTCGGGGCCGCCCCAGGGGATGGATCGCCAATGTTCGCCGGGTTCTCGCCTAACGTGGCGGCATGCACACGGTGGCGGTCCTGGCTCTGGACCATGTGGTGGCGGCCGACCTGGCGACCCCGGTCGAGGTCTTCGGCCGGGCGCGGCTGGCCGACGGGAGCCGGCCCTACCGGGTGATGGTCTGCGCCCCGGCGCCGAGGGTCGAGGGCGAGGCCTTCACCCTCATCGCCCCCCACGGCCTGGCGGCGCTGGGCGAGGCCGGCACGATCGTCGTGCCGGGCTGCTCGGAGGAGGCCCCACCCCCCGCCCCCGAGGTCCTCGACGCCCTGCGCGCGGCGGCGGGCGCCGGGACGCGGATCGCCTCCATCTGCGCGGGCGCGTTCACCCTGGCCGCCGCCGGGTTGCTCGACGGCCTGCGCGCCACCACCCACTGGGCCGCCGCCGACGAGCTCGCCCGCCGGTTCCCGCAGGTGGACGTCCGGCCCGACGTCCTGTATGTCGACAACGGCCAGATCCTCACCTCGGCCGGGGCCGCCGCCGGGCTGGACCTGTGCCTGCACCTGGTCCGGCGTGACTTCGGCTCGGCGGTCGCCGCCATGTCGGCCCGGCTGTCGGTCGTGCCGCTGGAACGGGAGGGCGGGCAGGCGCAGTTCGTCCCGCACGCCCCTCCGGGCGTCCCGAGGGGGTCGCAGCTCGACCCGGTGCTGTCGTGGATCGAGGACAACCTCGCGCGCGACGTCACGCTGGCCGACATGGCCCGGCGCGGCGGGATGAGCGGGCGGACGTTCAGCAGGCGGTTCCGCGAGCAGACCGGCACCACGCCGGTGCAGTGGCTGCTGCGGGCCCGGGTGCGGCGCGCCCAGTTCCTGCTGGAGACCACCGACGAGGGGGTCGAACGCGTCGCGGCGCGGGCCGGTTTCGGCTCGGCCTCCGCCTTCCGCGAGAGGTTCAAACGGGTCGTCGGCGTCACCCCTCGGTCCTACCGTTCCTCGTTCCGGACGGCCGCTCCGTGAGGCGGGAAATGTCAGTGCCGTTCGAGAGGATGGGATCATGAGCGAAACGCCCCCGATGACGATGATCCCAGATGAGACCGCTTATGCCGAGGCCGTTCAGCTGGCCGTCGACGCCTCCGCCGCCTATTACAGCGACGGCACCTCCACGCTTGACGACGACTCCTACGACCGGCTGGTGCGGGGCATCGAGGCCTACGAGGCGGACCATCCCGAGCAGGTCCTGCCGACCTCGCCGACCGGGAAGGTCGCCGGGGGCGCGGTGGTCGGCGACGTGCCCCACACGGTGCCGATGCTCAGCCTCGACAACGTCTTCGGCGCCGAGCAGCTGGTCTCGTGGGCGGCCTCGCTGGAGCGGCGGCTGGGCCGTCCGGTGGAGGCGTGGAGCGTGGAGGCCAAGCTCGACGGGCTGGCGGTCTCGGCGCGCTACCGGCGCGGGCGGCTGGTCCAGCTGGTCACCCGGGGCGACGGTGTCGCGGGTGAGGACGTCTCCCACAACATCGGCACCATCGTGGGGCTGCCCGACCGGCTGGCCGAACCCGTCACCGTGGAACTGCGCGGCGAGGTCATGATGACCGCGGCCCAGTTCGCCGACGCGTGCGACAAACGTCAGGCCCACGACGGCACGACCTTCGCCAACCCGCGTTCGGCGGCGGCGGGGACGCTGCGGACCAAGGACCGGCCCTACGTCTGCGAGCTGACCTTCTTCGGTTACGGCGCGCTCCCGATGGACGAGTCGGAGCTGGCCGCCCGCCTGCGCGACCTGCCGCACAGCCAGATCATGGAGTGGGTGTCGGGCCAGGGCGTCCAGACCACGGCCGTCACGCCGGTCGCCGGGGTGCTGGTGTCCACCCTGGAAGAGGTGCAGGCGCGGGTCGAGGAGATCGCCGCCGCGCGGGCCGAGCTGGAGTTCGGCATCGACGGCATCGTGATCAAGTGTGACCTGGCCGCCGACCAGGCGCTGGCCGGGTTCAGCTCGCGGGCCCCCCGCTGGGCGGTCGCCTACAAGCTGCCCGCCACCGAGAAGATCACCAAGCTGCTGGCGGTCGAGTGGAACACCGGCCGCACCGGCATCATCGCGCCCCGCGCCGTGCTGGAGCCGGTCGAGCTCGACGGGTCGGTCGTCACCTACGCCACCCTCCACAACGCCGCCGACATCGCCCGGCGCGGCCTGATGCTCGGCGACTCGGTCACCGTCTACAAGGCGGGCGACGTGATCCCCCGGGTGGAGGCGCCGGTCGTCCACCTGCGCACCGGCGACGAGCGGCCGATCCCGATCCCCGAGGTCTGCCCGTCGTGCGGCGACGCCATCGACAGCAGCCAGGAGCGCTGGCGCTGCGTGCGCGGCCGGGCCTGCCGGGCCATCGCCTCGATCGAATACGCGGCGGGCCGCGACCAGCTCGACATCGAGGGCCTGGCCGTCAACCGCATCAAGCAGCTGCTCGACGTGGGGTTCATCACCGACTTCGCCGACCTGTTCTTCCTCACCCGCGACCAGCTGCTGAGCTTGGAGCGCATGGGCGAGACCAGCACCGACAACCTCCTGGCCGCCTTCGAACGGGCCAAGGGCCAGCCGCTCAGCCGGGTGTTCTGCGCGCTGGGCGTGCGCGGCACCGGCCGCAGCATGTCCCGCCGGATCGCCCGCCACTTCGGGACGATGGACGCCATCCGCGCCGCCACCGCCGAGGCGATCCAGGAGGTCGAGGGGATCGGCCCGGAGAAGGCCCCGGTCGTGGTCGCCGAACTGATCGAGGTCGCCCCGCTCATCGACAAGCTGATCGCGGCCGGGGTCAACATGACCGAGCCGGGCGTCGAGGCCCGCGACGTCACGGCCGACGAGGTCTCGGATCTCCCGCTGGCGGGCATGTCGGTGGTGGTCACCGGGGCGATGAGCGGATCGCTGGAGGCGCTGTCGCGCAACGAGATGAACGAGCTGATCGAACGGGCGGGCGGCAAGGCGTCGTCGAGCGTGTCGGCCAAGACGGCGCTGGTGGTCGCGGGGGAGAAGGCCGGTTCCAAGCGGACCAAGGCCGAGAGCCTGGGCGTGCGGATCGCCACGCCGGAGGAGTTCGCCGAGCTGGTCGCCTCGTTCCTCTGAGCATCGGCCAGGCCGATGCGGTGACCCCCGGCCCTGACCTCGTCTCTACTGGCCGCTGTGGTTGAGGACGTTGCCGTTGACGCAGTGGTTCGTCTGGTTGCCGGTCCAGGGTGCGCCGACCGGGACCACTGCCAGTTCCTGGAAGCAGACAGAGGCGGCGGAGAAGTTCCAGTTGCCGGCCGCGTTCACCCCCGGGCCGAAGTTGGAGTCCGGGTCGTCGGCGGCGTGGGCGGGGGCGGCGATCCCGGCCGCGCCCAGGATGAGCAGGGCCGTCACGAAGGTCTTGGTCATGGCGTCACTCTCCGTCGTTGAAAACAGACTTCAGGCACGGAGAGTAGTCGTGAAGGCTCCGGCGGTCGCGGCGAGGGTGGCCGTCCTGGCCGTGTCGGCGGGCAGGCGCGGGTCGGGGGGCGTGCGGAGCAGCACGAGCTGGTGGTAGACCGGCGCGGTGGCGGCGACGAGCAGCCGCCGGGCATCGGTGCCTGGCGGGAGTTCCCCACGCTCGACGGCCCGGTCGACCATGACCTCGCACTGGGCGTACCGGTCGTCCCAGAGCCGCCGCTGCGCCTCGGCGGCCTTCTCGGAGCGGAACGAGGCGGCGATCAGCGCCGCCATGATCGACGGCCGCACCGTCAGCGCCCACTGGATCTCCTCGTTCAGCGCCGTGAGGTCGCCTTCGAGGGAGCCGGTGTCGGGGGGCTGCCAGTCGTCGTCGCCCGCCGCGTCGAGCACGTCGGCGAGCAGCCCCCCGACGTCGCCCCAGCGCCGGTAGACCGTCGCGCGGTGCACGCCGGCGCGCGCGGCGACGGACTCCAGGGTCAGCCCGTCGAAGCCGTGTTCGCCCAGCTCCGCGCGGACGGCGTCGAGGACCTGCGCGCGGACCCGGGCGGTCCGGCCGCCGGGCCGGGCGGTGGGAGTCATGGACGGTGGTCCGGTTGCTCGGGGGGCGGCGTCATGGCAGCATGCTAATGCATCATCTGTCGCATTAGTGGAGTCCCCGTGCCGACCGTGCCCGCCGACCCGACCGTCCTGCACCCGATCCCCGGCCAGCCGAGAGTGGTGCTGCTCAAGCCGCTGATCACCTCGCCGCTGATCGAGGTCGGCGAGTTCTCCTACTACGACGACCCCGACGACCCGACCGCGTTCGAGACCCGCAACGTGCTCTACCACTACGGCCCCGACCGGCTGGTCATCGGCAGGTTCTGCGCGCTGGGCGAGGGTGTGCGGTTCATCATGAACGGCGCCAACCACCGCATGGACGGCCCTTCGACCTTCCCCTTCCCGATCATGGGCGGCTCCTGGTCCGACCACTTCGACCTCATCGCCGGCCTCCCCGGCCGGGGCGACACCGTGGTGGGCCACGACGTCTGGCTGGGCTACCGGACGACGGTCATGCCCGGCGTCCGCATCGGCCACGGCGCGATCGTCGCCTCCGGCGCGGTCGTCGTGGACGACGTCCCCGACTACGGCGTCGTGGGCGGCAACCCCGCCCGCCTCATCCGCCGCCGCCACGACGACGCGGACGTCGAGCGCCTGCTGGCCCTGGCCTGGTGGGACTGGCCGCTCGACCACATCACCGAGCACCTCCGCACGATCATGTCCGGCACCGTCGACGAACTGGTTGAACGGGCGCCGCGCGGGTAGACATCGCCGTATTCGTACCGTTATGGGCGAATTCCGGACGGGGTGGAGGGAGCAGGTCCGCCATGCTCGATCTCGATCCGCCGTTCCGGCCTTTCCACCGCCACGACGGCTACCCGAGGCTGGAGGACCTGGGCCTCATCGGCGACGGCACGACGGCGGCGCTGGTGGGCGCGGACGGGTCGATCCCCTGGCTGTGCCTGCCCCGTTTCGACAGCGAACCCCTCCTGTGCGGTCTGCTGGACCACGCCCGGGGCGGCCACTTCACGGTCACCGTCGACGACCTGCGTGAGGTCCGGCAGTACTACGAGCCGGACACGGCCGTGCTGGTGACCGAGCTGCGCGGCCCGGCCGGCCTGGTCCGGATCACCGACGCGCTGGCCCTGCGGGCGGGAGCCGACCTCAGCGACGACGCGGGCGGCGGGCGCTGCGAGCTGGTGCGCTCGGTGGCCGTGGTGGCCGGGACGGTGCGCCTGCGGGTGGAACTGGAGCCGCGTGGGGGCGGGCAGACCAGGGCGATGGCGAGCGGGCTGGAGGTGCGCTCCCTCCAGCGGCCGGAACTGCGGCTGCACCTGCGCTCCAGCCGTCCGCTGAACGGTTTGCGCACGGCGCACGACCTTAGGCAGGGCGACCGGCTCGACCTCGTGCTGTCCTGGGGCCACATCCACCGCCACCACCGGTTCGAACCCGAGGAGATGCTGCGGCAGACGGCCGAGGCGTGGCGGCGCTGGATGGCCCAGTGCGACTACCGGGGGCCGCAGGAGGCGCTGGTCCGGCGGTCGGTGATCACCCTGAAGCTGTGCGACGACTGGGGCGAGGGCTCGCTCGTCGCCGCGCCGACCTCCTCGCTGCCCGCGCCGATCGGCGGCGTCCGCAACTGGGACTACCGCTACACCTGGATCAGGGACGCCGCCTTCGCCGTGTTCGCGCTGCGCCGCGTCGGTTTCGAGGAGGAGGCCGACGCCTTCCTCGGATGGGTCCTCGACGCCTTCGAACAGAGCCGTCATCCGCTGATCATGTACACGCCGGGCGGTCGTCCCGTACCGGAGGAGATCCAGGACCCCGGCCTGGAGGGCTACCGGCGCTCCGCCCCCGTGCGGTGGGGCAACGGCGCCGCCGACCAGCGCCAGCACGACGTGTACGGCGAGGTGCTCGACTGCGCCGACCAGTGGCTGACGCCCGGCCGCGACCTCCAGCCCGCCCTGTGGTCCCGGCTGACGGAGCTGGCCGAATCGGCCGCGCACCGCTGGCGGCAGCCGGACCAGGGCATCTGGGAGGTGCGCAGCGAGGGCCGGACCTTCACCTATTCGGCCGCGATGTGCCAGGTGGCCCTCGACCGGGCCGCGGCCATCGGCGGGCGGCTGGGCCTGTCCGGGCCGATCGCCGCCTGGCGCGCCACCGCCGGGAGACTGCGGGAGCACATCCTCGAACACTCCTGGGACGAGAGGGCCCGATGCCTGAGCGAGCACCTCGACGGCGGCGGCAGCCTGGACGCCAGCCTGCTCGCGCTGCCGCTGCGGAAGGTCGTGCCGGCCCGCCATCCGCGCATGGTGGCCACCACCGAGGCGATCGCCGGGCGCCTGTCGGCCGGTGACGGCCTGCTCTACCGGTATCTGCACGACCACTCGCCCGACGGACTGCCCGGCGACGAGGGCGCGTTCCTGCTCTGCAGCTTCTGGCTGGTGGACAACCTGATCCTGCAGGGCCGCCTCGACCAGGCCGAGGACCTCTACGCGTCGTTGTGCGCCCGCGCCAGCCCGGTCGGCCTGCTGCCGGAGCAGATCGATCCTTCGACGGGCACGTTCATGGGCAACTTCCCGCAGGCCTTCAGCCACATCGGCGTCATCGCCAGCGGCGTCAACCTCGCGCGGGCGGCTCGTCCCAGTCGGCCAGGCGGGGCTCGACCGTGACGCGCGCCGGGCCGTCGCCGACGTAGGCGGGGCGGGTGGTCAGGCGGAAGGCGGCGAAGTCGGTGGTCTCGCGGAACGCCGGGATCCGGTACAGGTCGCGGGCGTAGGCCCACAGGTGCGGGTAGTCGGTCAGGCGCTCCTCGCCGATCCCGGCCAGAGGGTTGGTGAGCAGGTCGTATCGGACCAGGGCGACGAAGAGCTGCACGTCCGACTCGGTGAGCCGGTCGCCGAACAGGTGGCGGGAGCCGGCGAGGCGGGCGTCGAGGCGGTCGAGCGCCTCGGTCACGCGGGCGCGGCGTTCCTCGTACTCCTCCTGGGTGGCGGCCCTGGCCACCTGGTGGCCGGCGGCGCTGACGTCGCGGGCGATCTCCTCGTCCAGGGCCTGGATCGCGGCGCGCAGGTCCTCCGGGTAGAGGTCGGCTCCGGCGGTGGCGAAGGCCGCGAACTGGGTGGCGAGGTCGAACGGGATCACCGGGAAGTCGTTGCTGACGACGCGGCCGGTGTGGCGGTCCCAGAGGGCCGGCACGGAGATGTGGCCGGGGTAGCCGGGCTCGGTGGCCTCGTAGGCCTCGGCGAGGAAGGTGAAGCCGTTGACCGGGTCGGGCCCCCAGTTCTCCCGGAACGCCCAGCCGCGCGAGTCGCGGGCGTCGTCGACGTAGGAGAGCGACACGACGTCCTGGAGCCCGGCCAGGTCGCGGATGATCGCCACCCGCTGCGCCCACGGGCAGACGTGGGCGAGGTACAGGTGGTAGCGGCCCGGCTCGGCCGGGTATCCGCTGGAGCCGTCGGCGGTGATCCGGTCCTGGAACGGGTAGACGGGGCGGTCGGTCCGCCGGTCGAGGCGGCCCGGTCCGTAGGGGCCGAAGGCGTCGACGTCGGCGGGGCTCGCGAAGGCGGGGGCGTGGGTGGTCACGGCATCTCCTCCAATTCCTAAGTAAAAAGGTAGGAAATATAGGGATAGATGTCAACGATCAGCCCGCGTCGAGCCCATCATGGGACGATGAGGATCGTCGTCCTGTCCGACACGCACGCCCCGCGCTTCTGGAAGGCGTGCCCGCCCCGGGTGGCCGAGCACCTGCGCGGAGCCGACGCGATCCTGCACGCCGGTGACGTCTGCGCCGGCTGGGTGATCGACGAGCTGGCCGCCTTCGCGCCCGTCCACGTCGTCAAGGGCAACAACGACGGCCCCGACGTCGAGGCCCCCGAGACGCTGGAGCTGACGCTCGGCGGTCTGCGGGTGGCCATGATCCACGACAGCGGCCCGGCCAAAGGGCGGATCGCCCGGATGAAGGCCCGGTTCCCGGACGCCGATCTGGTCGTGTACGGCCACTCGCACATCCCCCTCGACGACAGCGGAGACGGGCTGCGCATCTTCAATCCGGGCTCGCCCACCGACAAGCGCCGCCAGCCCCACGGCACGCTGGGGGTCCTGCGCGTCGAGGACGGCGTGCTCGTGGCGGCGGAGATCGTCCCCGTCACGTGAGCCCACGAGCACGCCGCGCCGGTCCTATCGGCGGGCCGGGGTGCGGCTCCCCGAAGCGGCGGGCAGGCAGGCGCGCACGCCTCCCTCGGCGCCACGGGTGAAGAAGGCGACCCGCTGTTCGGCGGACCCGTGGTCGCTGACGTCGGTCCACGGGGTGCGGTCGCCCATGCGGCGCAGGGCGGCGCGGAGCTCGGCCACGTCTCCCTCCTCGAAGGTGAGCGTCTTCTGGGCCGCCGCGCCGAACAGGGCCGCGCCGGCCAGGCAGTCGGCCTGCAACTCCTGGTGGCGGGGCACCAGGGCGCGGTTGATCCTGGCCTGGACGGCGTGCCCCCACTCGTGGGCGATGACGAGGTAGACCCAGGCGTCACCGGAGCGGTACCCGGCGGCCATGAGGTCGAAGTCCCAGGCGATGAAGTCGCCGGGCACGCAGTAGAAGGCGTTGCCGAAACCGGTACGGCTGCCGCCGCAGGCGGGCGGCTGCCGCACGCCCCGCCGGAAGGAGCCGAAGACCTGGGGCGGCCGGTAGGCGCCGGTGAAGAAGGTGTTCCAGTTACGGGCCCAGAAGGAATTCGTCACGTTGGTCGCGGTGGACAGGTCGGTGTTGATGTCGTCCGGTCTGCTCGGCGCCGCCTCCGCCGGAGCGGCGCCGAGCAGGACCGACGCGAGGACTGCGGCGAGTGCCGCCGATCGCATGCGCATGGGGATCCCGGAATTCGTGAGGGGATGGGCCTCCATTGAAACGATCACAGAAATGGCCGAGTGAGACATATTTCACTCATTGCGCTAATAATGATTAATTCGCATGAATGGTTTCGCGCGCCAGTCGTTGAGCGCTGCCGAGCGCGCCGGGCCCTAGCATGTGGCGGGTGACCGCCTACGACGACGCCGACCTGTTCGACCACCTCGATGCCGCGGCGCTGTCGCCGCGTCAACAGCGGATCCTGGTCACGATCCGCGACTGGGTGGTCAGGCACGGCTACGCGCCCAGCACCCGCGAGATCGGCGACGCGGTCGGGCTGCGGTCGTCCTCGTCGGTGTCCAGGCACCTGAAGGCCCTGGAGGAGCAGGGCTTCCTGCGCCGGGGCGGCGCGATGACCCGGCCGATCGACGTGCGGCTGTTCCTGCGCGGGGCCGAGCCGCGACCGGCCGCCGAGCTGGTGAGCGTGCCCATGGTGGGCGACATCGCGGCGGGCGTCCCGATCCCGGCCGAGCAGCACGTCGACGACATGCTGACCCTGCCGCGCGACCTCACCGGCCGGGGGACCGTGTTCGGCCTGCGGGTGCGGGGCGACTCGATGGTCGACGCGGCGATCTGCGACGGCGACATCGTCGTGGTCCGCCAGCAGCCCGAGGCCCACTCTGGGCAGATCGTCGCCGCGATGATCGACGGCGAGGCGACCGTGAAGGTGTTCCGCCGCCGCGACGGCCACGTCCTCCTCGAACCCCGCAACCCGGCGTTCGAGGTCATCGACGGCGACGAGGCCGTGGTCCTGGGCATCGTGGTGTCGGTCCTGCGCAACCTGTGAGTTCACATATGTGAACACATTGACAACATATGGAACCGGCTCGGACAATGGGGCGCGTGTCTCCCCAGGCCGAACCCGCCCTCGTCAAGTCGGCCGACCGCACCCTCGCCATCCTCGACCTGCTGACCGACCACCGCGACGGCCTGACCCTGACGGAGATCCAGCGCCGCCTGGAGATCCCCAAGAGCAGCACCTACACGCTGCTCGTGACGATGGCCGCCCGGGGGTTCCTGGAACAGGACGCCGAGACGCGCCGGTTCCGCGTCGGCATCCGGCTGTGGCAGGCCGGGCAGAGCTACGTCGCCGTCGCCGACCTGGAGAAGGTCGCCCTCCCCTACATGGAGGCGCTGCGCGACGCCCTCAACGAGACCGTGCAGCTGGCCACCCTCGACGGCGTCGACAACGTCTACATCGCCAAGGTCGACGCCGACCACCAGCTCCGGCTGGCCTCGCGGGTGGGCGCCCGGCTCCCGGCGTACGCGACCGGGGTGGGGAAGGCGCTGCTCAGCCAGCTGTCCGACGAGGAGATCACCGAACGGTTCGCCGGGGTGGAGTTCACCGCCTTCACGCCCCACACGATCACCTCGCTGCCCGCGCTGCTGACCGCCGTCCGGGAGGTCCGGGCGAACGGCTACGCCGTCGACAGCTCCGAATACACCCCCGGAGTGTTCTGCATCGCCGCGCCCTTCAGCGGTCACCGCGGGGGAGGCCGGGCCGCCGTCGGCGTCGCGGTCCCCGAGGTGCGCGGGACACCCGAGGTCCTCTCCAGCATCATCGACAGCGTCCGGTCGACCGTCCACCAGCTCGCGCTGCGGATGGGCCGGCAGGACGCGTAAGGGAAAAGGAACATGGAACTCTTCCGCCACGGCCCCGCCGGGTCCGAGCGCCCCGCCGTCCGCCACGAGGGCCGCGACTACGACCTGACGCCGCTCACCGCCGACCTCGACGGCGACTTCTTCGCGGCCGAGGGCATCGAGCGCGTCGCCGCCGCGCTGGAGGCCGGGGAACTGCCCGAGATCGACACGGCCGGGCGGCGCATCGGCTCGCCCGTCGCCCGGCCCCCGGCGGTGGTGTGCATCGGCATGAACTACGCCGCCCACGCGGCCGAGTCGGGCGCGGCCCCGCCGCCCTACCCGATCGTGTTCCTCAAGCACCCCGGCTGCGTGATCGGCCCCGACGACGACGTGATCCTGCCGCCGAACTCGGTGAAGACCGACTGGGAGGTCGAGCTCGCGGTCGTCATGAAGCGCACCCCCCGCTACCTGAACGACCCCTCCGAGGCGCTCGACTACGTCGCCGGATACGCCCTGTCGAACGACCTGTCCGAGCGCGCCTTCCAGCTGGAGGAGTCGGGCGGCCAGTGGTCGAAGGGCAAGTGCGCCGAGACGTTCAACCCGCTCGGGCCGGTGCTGCGGCCCGCCTCGGAGATCGACCCGACCAAGCTCCAGCTCCGGTCGTGGGTCAACGGCGAGGCGCGGCAGGACTCCAGCACCGCCGACATGGTCTTCTCCGTCGCGGAGATCATCCACCACCTGAGCCACTACATGCTCCTCATGCCGGGCGACGTGATCAGCACCGGCACCCCCGAGGGCGTGGCGCTGTCGGGCCGCTTCCCCTACCTGAAGGTCGGCGACGTCGTGACGATGGAGATCGAGGGTCTCGGCCGCCAGGAGCAGGTGATCGTGGCCTACTGAGGCCCGAAGGTCACCTCCGGGTGGCGCGGCGACGGCCCGTCCAGGAGGGGCTGTCGCCGCCCTCTCAGGTGCAGGTCGAAGAAGGCGGCCACGTAGGCGCGGGTCAGCTCCGCGCCACGGGCCGCCGGCAGCATGCCGGGCAGGGGGTCCAGGCCGATGGCGTCCGCCAGCAGCGGGATGTCGGTGAACGTCTGGTGTTCGGCCCCGGCGACCACGAGCCAGCGTCTCCAGCCGGTCAGCGCCTTCCAGTCGCGGTCCCACGAGTGGTCGGGGCCGCCCGGAACGTGCTCCGGCGTGCCGAGGAACAGGAAGGGCCGGGACAGGCCGCGCGCGGGGACGCGGGCGTGGGTGGTGCCGTCCAGGTCGATCCCGGCGCGGACGCGCGGGTCGGCGACCATGGCAGCGACGGCGGCGGCCCCGCCGATCGACTGGCCCGCCATCCCGGTCCGGCCGAGGTCGATCAGCCCGGGGTACGTCGCGGCCAGCCGGTCGAGGACGAAGGAGACGTCGGCCGCCCGGCCCTGGACCAGCCCGGCGCGGAACCCCGGGTCGTCGGAGAAGTCGCAGGCCAGGCACCCGGCGACCCGCCCGTCGGCCAGCGTCGTGGCGTGGCTCTCGTGGGTGTGGTCGATCGCGGCGACGGCGTAGCCCCGGCTGGCCAGGTCCTCGGCCAGGGACGTGAGGGTGCTCGCCGGTTTGGTGAAGCCGGGGGAGAGCACCACGAGCGGCAGCCCGCGCCCGGCGGGGCCGGCGTCCCTGACGGAATGGGTCCGCGTCCCGCTCAGCGTCTCCGCCCGGGTGACCGCCAGCCCCGATCCGGCCAGGAGCAGCTCGGCCTCCTCGGGCGACATGTAGGGCGCGGGCGGGCCGCCCCGCTTCTCGGCCGGATACCAGAGGGTGACCCTGAGCTCCCTGGCGCGCATGCTCTCGTCCCAGGGGTCGGGACGGGAGGCGTCGGTCAGGTGCAGGACCGTGCTGCCGACCGGACGGCCGCCGGTCGGGGCCGGGAGGGTGACCGGACCGGCGGGCGCGGCCGAGGAGGCGGCGGCCCTGGGCGGTTCGGGCGCGGAGCAGGCGGTCAGGCCCGTGGTGACCAGGGTTGTGGCGGCCAGGATCGCGGCGGCCAGCAGTCGTCTCATCGGGGGTCCGTTCACTGGTGCAGCAGGGTCAGGGCCCGGTCGAGGGCGAGGTCGCGCCCGGCGGCGGCGTCGCGCGCGGTCGGCGGCACGTGATGGTCGGGCGGCACGCCGATCCCGTCGACCACCTCGCGGCCGGGGCCCAGGTGGTGCCGGGTCGGCAGGCTCAGCACGGTGTTGTCCCGCAGCAGGACCTGCCGGGACGCGCCGGGAACCGCCCCGGCCGTCCTGGTGCCGACGAGCGGGCCCGCGCGTAGGTCCCTGACCGCCGAGGCGACGTGCTCGCAGGCCGCCGCGCAGCCGTGGTCGACGAGCACGACCAGGGGCAGGCCGAGCAGGGCGACGGTGTCGTCGGTCCAGTCGCTCTCGCACGCGCCGTCCGGGGCGCACAGGTAGGCGGTGACCGCGCCGTGGACGAACGCGCTCAGCAGCCGGGTCGCCTCCGCGGAGCTGCCGCCGCCGTTGCCGCGCAGGTCCAGCACCACACCGGCTGCCGTCCGTCCGGCGCGCAGCCGGGCGACCGCCCTCAGCGCCCGGTCGGCCGCGCCGGGCGGGAACCCGGTCATCCTCACGTGGACGACGTCGCCGAGCAGCTCCGCCCGCACCACCCGCAGACCGGCCGGGTCCCTCGGGTAGACGCCGGGCGTGAGCGTCACGCTCCAGCGGCGGCCGGTGTCCGGGCGCAGCAGCCGCAGCCGCACCGGCCGGGCGTCCGGATACACGGCGTCGATCTCACCGTCGGCGCTCTCGACGACGTCGCCGGGGCGCAGCCCGGCCGCCCGCGCCGGGCCGCCGTCCACGGCGGTGACGAACAGCGGGGGGAGGGCCGGGTCGCTGGTCCGCAGGCCCAGGCCGTAGCCGTCGCCGTCGTGGTGGTCGGGCGGGACCCGAGGCCGGCGCTCCCAGCGGGCGTGGCCGCCGAGGGCCGCCACCATCCCCTCCAGGACGGCGGCGGCCAGTTCCTCGCGCCGGGCGGGGAGCCGGTCGCCGATCGCCCGGAACCTGGTCTCGAAGGCGGCCCAGTCGGCCGCGCGGTCGCCGGTCAGCGCGGGCATGGCGGCCTCGGGCAGGTCGCGGCCGTCCCGGTTGAGTCTCCGCACGAGAGCGGCGAACCCGGCGGTGAGCAGCTCGGGCGTGCCGGGGACGCAGAAGTAGGCCTGCTCGACGACGTCGATCGTGGTGGGCGTCTCCGGCTCCGGCGGACCCTGGGGCGGCGCGCAGGCCGTGCCGGCCGGGGTTCCGGCTTCGCCGCGCGGGGGAGCGGGCGCGGTGCAGGCCGCCGCCAGCAGCAGGACCAGACCGGCCCCGCCGATCCTCACAGCGATCCTCACAGCGATCTTCACGGCGTTCATGACAGGCGGCTCCGGATCCACCGCAGGCAGAACCCCGCCAGCCCGAGCGTGAGCAGGGCGTAGAGACCCGTCTCGATCCACTGGAAGGGCCAGAAGCGGCCGAGGGGCTGGTAGGAGGCCTGCTGCCGGTAACCGAGCCGGTTGATCGCGTCCAGGCACGGGTGGGCTCCCGGGGTCGCCGCCCCCATCGAGGGCCCGCACGGGCCCGAGGTCGTGGAGATCGGGATCGACCGGGCGACCGTCGACGACGGGCCCGCCAGCCCCTCGGCGGTTCCGGCGCCCAGCCGCCCGGACGGGTCGGCGAGGTCGCTCGACAGGACCCAGGCGCCCGGATGGCCGGGGACGGCCGACGTCCGCAGGAAGACGTGGAGCGAGCCGCCCCGCTCCGCGGCGATCCCGTCGACGTTCTCCCGGCCGAGCTCGAAGGTCCCGGTGACGGGCGGCATCAGATGGGGCCGGACCAGCAGCGGCACGGCTGCCTGGACGGCCACGAAGACGGCCAGCGTGAGCGCCATCGCGGGCAGCGTCCGGCGGACCAGCATGCCCACGGTCACCCCGAGGACGAACGCGAACGCGGCGTACCCCATCGGCGCGATGCCGCGCGCCCCGAACACCACGGGGGCCATCTGCGCCATCTCCGGCACGGCCGACCGGTCGAGCGGCCCCGACCACCAGGTCACCGCCAGGCCGCACACCCCGGCCGCCGCCACGGCCGCCAGGCCGACGATCCCGAGCTTGACCGCCAGCCAGCGGCGGCGGGTGACGCTCTGGTTCCACACCAGCAGATGCGTGCCCGCCTCCAGCTCCCGGGTGACCAGCGGCGCGCCCCAGAACAGCCCGATCAGCGCCGGGACCAGCAGCACGACGAGGGTGAGGCCCAGGAAGAGCAGGTCGTACGCGCCGAAGAACCGGTCGAAGAAGTCGGGACAGGTCTCGGCCGGGACGCAGGCGGCGATCCCGGCGGCGTACTCGCCGGCCAGATCCGGGCCGGTCAGGCCCAGCGCGGTGACGAGGACGACCAGGACGGCGGCCGTCAGCGCGGCCGAGCCGCGGAACTGACGCCAGGTCAGCCAGATCATCGCCCCGCCCCCTCGTGCATCGCGGCCAGGACGACGTCCTCCAGGCCCAGCCCGGGACGGGAGGCCAGCAGCCCGGCCACGTCCCCGGCCAGCCGGACGCGGGAGCCGACGAGCACGATCATGTGGTCGCAGATCCGCTCCAGGTCGGCGACCAGGTGGGAGGAGAGCAGCACGCTCAGCCCGTGGGCGGCGGCGGCCTCGCCCAGCCCCTCCAGGAAGTCGCGGCGGGCCAGCGGGTCGAGGGCGGCGACCGGCTCGTCCAGGATCAGCAGCTCAGGACGCTTGGCCAGGCCCAGGGTCAGGGCGAGCTGGGCCCGCTGGCCGCCCGACAGCCGCCCGGCCCGACGGCCGGGCGCGAGGCCGAGCCGGGCGACGCGCTCCCGGGCCAGGGAGGCGTCCCAGCGCGGGTTGAGCCGGGCCCCCAGCCGCAGGTGCTCGGCGACGGTCAGGCCCGGGTAGACCGGGGTGTCCTGGGCGACGAACCCGACCCTGGCCAGCTGGGCGGGGGTGTTCCCGGGCCGGCCGCCGAGCACGGCGAGGTCGCCCGTGGTCGGCCCGAGCTGGCCGGAGGCCAGCTTCAGCAGCGTGGTCTTGCCGGCTCCGTTGGGTCCCACCAGGCCGACGACGCGGCCCGCCGGGACGGCGACGGTGCACTCGCGCAGCGCCCAGCGCCGGCCGTACTTCCTGCCCAGCGCGTGGGCTTCCAGGACAGCGGTCACGCCATGTCCTCCTGAGACGGTGATCCGATGAGGCAGGGCACCGAACCTAGGCGCCGCCCCCTCGGGCGCGCGTCGGCCTGGACACCGACATCGGGTACCTCCCCGGACCGAGGGGCGGCCGGGTCATCCCTGCGATGTAGGTCCGGACGCCGATGCGGGACGGCCGGGCCCGCGTGATGATGTCCCGGTGGAAACCGGTGAACGACCGTCCTGGTGGCGGCTCCTGCTCGGCCCAGACCGGGAGAGGGCCCGGCCGTCCCGCTGGGCGGTGGCCGCCGACGTGGCGGTCGCGCTGGTCCTGACGTTCGTCGTGATGGCCGTGGCGAAGGATCTGAGCGGCTCGGCCGAGTACCTGTCGCTCCAGCCCGAACCCGACCCCCTCCCTCCGCCGCTTCCCGTGCTCCCGGAGATCCCGGAGATCCCGGAGCTCCCGGACGGGACCGGGCCCGGCAGCCCGCCCCTGTTCCTCGTGGCGCTGACCGCGCTGCCGCTGGCGGCGCGTCGCCGGTATCCGCTCCTGACCTTCTGGGTGGTGCTGGCCGCCGCGCTGGCCACCCAGGCGGCGGTCACCTGGATCACGGTGCTGACCTGTGCCGTCGCCACCTATGGCGCGATCGTGCACGGCCGCAACCGGTTCCTGGCGGTGGGCGGGCTCGTGCTCGCGGTGGTGTTCGCGGGGGTCGCGTTCCGGGACGTCGCGCCCCTGCCGAGCTGGCTGGGGCCGTTCGTGGTGCTGCTGGGCGTCGGCGTGGCCGCGAGTTTCGTCGGCCGGCTGGGCGAACTGCGGCGGGCGCACGAGGAGGCCACCCGCAGAGCCGTCGCGGAGGAGCGCGCCCGGATCGCCGCCGAGCTCCACGACGTGGTGACCCACAATGTCAGCGTGATGGTGATCCAGGCCGGCGCGGCCCGCAAGGTCGTCGACGTGGAGCCGGAGCTGTCGAAACAGGCGCTGCTGGCGATCGAGTCGGGCGGCCGGGCCGCCATGGCCGAACTCCGCCACGTCATGGGCCTGCTCGCCGGGCCCGGCGGCGAACGTCTCGACGGGCCCGCCGACGGGCTCGAACCCCAGCCCGGTCTCGACCGGCTCGACGCCCTGGTGGAGCGGGTGCGCGCCGCCGGGGTGCCGGTCCGCGCCGAGGTGTCCCCGCCCGGCCCGCTGCCGCCGGGCGTCGACCTGGCCGCCTACCGCGTCGTGCAGGAGGCCCTCACCAACACGATCAAGCACGTCCCCGGGGCCGCCGCCTCCGTGCGGATCGGCGGTGACGACGAGTGGCTGGAGATCGAGGTGACCGACACGGGCGGGGCGCGGAGCGCCGGGCTGCGCGCCCCCGGCGGCCGGGGGCTGATGGGGCTGCGCGAGCGGCTCGCCGTCTACGGCGGCACGCTGGAGACCGGGCGGACCGCCGACGGCGGGTTCCGGCTCGCGGCCCGCCTCCCGTGGGGCATGCCATGACCGAGCGGCTGCGCGCCGTCATCGCCGACGACCAGGCCCTCGTCCGCACCGGCTTCCGCATGATCCTCGCCGCCGACGGCATCGAGGTGGCGGCCGAGGCCGCCGACGGGGACGAGGCCGTCGCCGCGGTCCGCCGCACCCGGCCCGACGTCGTGCTCATGGACATCCGCATGCCGCGCGTGGACGGCCTGGAGGCCACCCGGCGCATCATGGCGGGCGGCGCGGGGGACACCCGCGTGCTGATCCTCACCACCTACGACCTCGACCACTATGTCTACGCCGCCCTCGCCGCCGGGGCGAGCGGCTTCCTGCTCAAGGACGTCACCCCCGAGCACCTGGTGGCCGCGATCCGCCTGGTCCGCTCCGGCGACGCCCTCCTCGCGCCCGCCATCACCCGCCGCCTGGTCGAGCGGTTCGCCCGCCGCGACCACGCCCACCCCGCCCTCCACCGCGACCTGGCCCGGCTCACCCCCAGGGAGCTCGACGTGCTGCGCCTGCTGGCCGCCGGCCTGAGCAACGCCGAACTCGCCGACCGGCTGACCCTCAGCGTCGCCACGGTGAAGACCCACGTCGCGCGCATCCTGTCGAAGCTCGGCCTGCGCGACCGGGCCCAGGCTGTGGTGGTCGCCTACGAGACCGGCCTGATCACCCCTGGCGGCGCGGGCCGGTGACTGTTCGGGTGACTGTTCGGGTGCGCCGCTCTCACGCGGCAGACGCCGTCGCGGTGACCGACGAATTCCGCAAGATCACTGATCAGGAGGAAGTGCCGGACACATCGACGCATGAGCTCTGCGAAGCAACTGATCGCTCTGGCCGCTGGGCGTCGATCGGCGCGAACTCGCGGAGGTACGGTTCGACGTCCAGCACCGGCGTGCCATCCAGGGCGTCAAGATCGGCCACGTGGATCGCGCGTCCAGGGCCCGGCAGTCCTATGACGTCGGCGCTGCCCCGGAGGCTCTGATGTGCTGATGTCCTACCCGGCGGGCAGGATGGGCGCGGGAGGTACAGATGAGCGACATCGCGGACGTTCCACCCGCTGTTGTGGGCCGGCTCCGGGTGATCTGCGGGGAGCTGCCCGAGGCGTACGAGGAGCCGGCGTGGATCGGCTTGCGGTGGCGGATCCGCCGGGGGACGTTCCTGCACGTCTACACCACCGACGAGAGGGGGTCGGCGTACATCGATGTGGACGATCCGGCCACCCTGATGACCTTCCGGGCGCCGCCCGGGGAGTTGGCCGCGCTGGCGCATGCCGGCCCTCCGTTCTTCCGGGCCGACTGGGGGGTGAATGTCGTGGGAATGGTGCTGGACGACGAGACGGACTGGGTCGAGGTCGCCGAGCTGGTGACGGACAGCTATTGCGTGCAGGCGCCCCGCCGCCTCGCGTTCCGGCTGAAGGCAGGTGGATGAACCGCCGACCATCTCCCACATTGCCGCTGTACCTCGCCGGTCGGCACCGCGCCCCGGCTGGGCAGTGCGGGTGCGATGAGGGGCTCCGACAGCACGATGGGCCGGTCAAGCGCAGGATCGCGAGATCGCCGTCCATTGCCGGGACGCGCCTTCACTCGGTGCGGGCACCGGCCTCGAGCACGGTGAGGTCGCGGACCGCATACCGGTGATGCTCGGCCTCTTCCTTGCACACCACCGTGAGGCAGCGGCGCACGACGTACTCCTTGTCCGGGTAGGGGTCGGCCGGCTTGCGGCCACATACCCGGTCGAGCTCGGCCTCGGTGAGCTCGTCGACGACCCGGCGCATCGTGGCCATGCGGGCGAGCCGCGGCGCGAGTACCTCCTCGAGCGTCGGGGTGGCATCGAGGGTGAACCCGAGCTTCGCCGATGCTTCGGCCGGCATCCCGCCGGCAGGAAGACCCAACGGGTGGTACGGCGCGTCCTCCTCGAGCACGGCGTTGCCGATCCAGGCATCGCTGGCCATCAGCAGATGCCGCTGCGTCTCGACGAACGACCACTCGCCGTCGACCTGCTCGTGCAGCTTCGCCTCGGGCAGGCGCCTGGCGCGGTCGAGCGTCTCCTCCCATTGCTTCTCGATGGCATCCCAAGCGGCCCGGTATTCGGCGGCGGACGTGGCCTCACGGGCCAGCACCCGGTGGGGATGCAGCCGGTCGAGCTCGGCCTCGACGTAGGCGGTCACGTCGACGTCGTTGACAACGACACGCTCGAAGCCGCCACTGAGGGAGACGTCGCCCCCATAGCAGTCCACGATCTTCAGGCCGGTGATGTCGCAATCGCGAATCTCGAGGCCGGAGAGGTCGCTCAGGTGGATGCGGGCACCACGGAACTGGTCACTTTGGGTGCGCTCAGCAGGCATTGGAACAGTTTCCCGTATCCGTCCCGCCCGTGCCAGGCAATGGCACAACGTGTGCGGGATCGAGCATCTCGACGACCGATCTTGCCCGCACGGTTGAGGGGGTCGGAGTGATCTATCCGGGACTATTCGGGCTGGGGCTTGGTCTGGTGGCGCTTGTCGCGGGCGTACACGACCGCCGGTTTGCCCTCGCCCAGGGTGCGGCGGTCGAGTTCGAACAGGGTCGAGGCGGCGAGCAGGTCGCTGAGCTTGGTGTAGCCGTAGGTGCGGGCGTCGAAGTCGGGCTGCTGCTTGGTGATGATGTGGCCGATGGCGGCCAGGCCCGCCCAGCCGTCGTCGTCGGAGGCCGCCTTCACCGCGTGGCGCAGCAGGTTGACCAGCGCGGTGTCGCCGCGCAGCTTGGCGGTCGAGACGCGCGGGGTCTGCGCGACGGGGGCCTCGGCGAGCGGGGTGGAGGAGTAGCCCAGGTTCTCCAGGTAGACGAACTTGTCGCACGCCGCGACGAACGGCTTGGGGGTCTTGCGCTCGCCGAAGCCGTAGACCGTCAGGCCCGACTCGCGGATGCGGGCGGCCAGGCGGGTGAAGTCGCTGTCGCTGGAGACGAGGCAGAACCCGTCGAAGCGGCCGGTGTAGAGCAGGTCCATCGCGTCGATCACCAGCGCCGCGTCGGTGGCGTTCTTGCCGGTGGTGTAGGCGAACTGCTGGATCGGCTGGATCGACTGGGTGAGCAACTGGGCCTTCCAGCCGCGCAGGCTCGTGCCGGTCCAGTCGCCGTAGGCGCGTTTGACGTGGGCGGTGCCGTAGGTGGCCACCTCGGCGAGGAGGGCCTCGACGATCGTGGGCGGCGCGTTGTCGGCGTCGATGAGCACCGCGAGCTTGGCGGCGTTCTCAGTGGCCATGCCGCTCATCCTGACAGACGCTCAGTAGCGGGCGGCCATCGCGGCGGCGCGGTCGCGCAGGCGGTCGCGCAGCCATTGGGGGGTCAGCGCCTCGGCGTTCGTGGAGAGCTGCCACAGCGCCCATTCGGCGTGCCGGTGGTCCTGGAAGGTCACCTCCAGGCGCAGCCACCCGCCGGGCTCGGCCTCCTCGGCGACGACGGCCAGGGCCGTGCCGACCAGGTCCTCGCGCCGCACCGGGTCGACCCGGACCTCCACGGTGACCTGGTCGCCGCCCGCCCGGAACCGGGTGCCGCGCTCCTGCCAGGCCCGGTCGAGGTCGACCCGGTCGGCCCGCTGGGCGGGTTCGCCGAGCTCCTCGGCGGCCGAGATCCGCGACAGCCGGTAGGTGCGGTCGGCGCCCGACCGCGTGGCCAGCAGGTAGCCCTTCTCGCGTACCGTGACCAGGCCGATCGGGTCGACCGTGCGCCACTCGGGGGGCTGACCGGCCGCCGCGTAGCGGATGCGCAGCCTTCGCCCGGCGAACACCGCGCGCAGGACCCCGGCCACGACTTCGCCGGGGGCCTCCTCGTCGGTGAGGCGGCGGGACAGGAGGTCGGTCTCCGGGTCGATGAGCAGCCGCTCGGCCGCCCCGGCGGCGGTGTCGCGGTAGCTCTCCGGCAGCGCGTCGACCACCTTGAGCATGGCCGAGGCCAGCGCCGAACCGAGGCCGAACGCCTGCGCGCCGCGCCGCGATCCGGCGACCAGCAGCGCGAGCGCCTCGTCGTGGCTCAGCCCGGTGAGCTCGGTCCGGAACCCCGGCAGCAGCGCGAACCCGCCGTGGCGGCCGCGCTCGGCGTAGACCGGGACACCGGCCGCCGACAGCGCCTCGATGTCGCGCAGCACGGTCCGGGTGGAGACCTCCAGCTCCCGCGCCAGGGCCGCCGCGGACAGGCGGCCGTAGCGCCGGAGCAGCAGGACGAGCGAGACCAGCCGGTCGGCGCGCATACGGAGACTCTAGAGAAATACACGACAGAGGATGTCGTGATTTCCCGGGAGGCTGATCGCCATGACAACGAAGCGAACCGCGGTCAACCCCTGGGCCTGGTCGGCGGCACTGGGCTACCACCAGGGCGAGATCGTCTCCGGCCACACCCGGACCCTCTACCTCTCCGGGCAGGCCGCGATGGACGCTTGCGGCAGACCGTGTCACCCCGGCGACATGGCGGCGCAGCTCGCGCTGACCCTCGACAACCTCGAAGCCGTGCTCGGCGAGGCCGGCATGTCGCTGGCCGACCTGGTCCGGCTCACCGTCTACACCACCGACGCCGACCTGCTCCTCGAGCACTACGGCGTGCTGGCCGCGCGGCTGGGCGCCGCCGGGGCCGCGCCGCCCACCACGATGCTGGGCGTGACCCGGCTGGCGATCCCCGGCCTCATGGTGGAGCTGGAGGGGACCGCCGTCTCATGAGGAGGCGCGCAGCCGCGCGTTGAGCCGGGCGGCCTGGCGCGTCAGGTGGTCGCGTTCGGGCAGGCTGGCCGCCTGCCGGGCGGCCTCGGCGTAGAGGCGGGCCGCCGCGGCCGGGTCGCCGTCGCGTTCGCGCAGGTAGGCGGCGACAGCGGTGTACCGGGGGAGCGCGGGGTCGAGCTCGGCCAGGGCGGCCAGCCCGGCCCGCGCGCCGTCGGCCTCGCCGACCGCGACGGCCCGGTTGAGACGGGCCACCGGGCTGCCGGTGAGGCGCACCAGCTCGTCGTACCACTCGACGATCTGCACCCAGTCGGTCTCCTGCGCCGACCGGGCGTCGGCGTGCAGCGCGGCGACGGCGGCCTGGGCCTGGAACTCGCCGAGCCGGTCGCGGGCGAGGGCGGCCTGGAGCACGTCGACGCCCTCGGCGATCAGGCGGGTGTCCCACCGGCCCCGGTCCTGCTCGGCCAGCGGCACGAGGCTCCCGTCGGGGGCGGTCCTGGCCGCCCGCCGCGCGTGGTGGAGCAGCATCAGGGCGAGCAGGCCCGCCACCTCCTCGTGCCTGGTCATCGCGGCGAGCTGGCGGGTCAGCCGGATCGCCTCGTCGGCGAGGTCGACGTCACCGGAGTAGCCCTCGTTGAAGACCAGGTAGAGCACCCGCAGCACGGTGGCGACGTCGCCCGCCTGGTCGAACCGCACCCCGGAGACCGACCGCTTGGCCCTGCTGATGCGCTGGGCCATGGTCGCCTCCGGCACGAGGTAGGCCCGCGCGATCTGCCGCGTGGTCAGGCCGCCGACCGCCCGCAGCGTGAGCGCGACGGCCGACGCCGGGGTCAGCGACGGGTGGGCGCACAGGAAGTAGAGCCGGAGCGTGTCGTCGGCCGCCTCACCCGGGCCGGGCGCGGGCTCGCTCTCGACGCGGATCTCGCGCAGCCGCCGCGAGGTCTCGGCGCGGGCGGCGTCGAGGAACTTGCGCCAGGCCACCGTGACCAGCCAGCCCTTGGGGTCGCGCGGCGACTCGCCCGCCCCGCCGCGCACGGCCTCGACCAGGGCCTCCTGCACGGCGTCCTCGGCCGAGGCGAAGTCGGCCCCCCGGCGGACGAGGACCCCGATCACCACGGGCACCAGCTCCCGCAGCAGCGCCTCGTTCACTCGATGACCGTGGGCAGGCAGGTCAGGAACGGCCGCACCTCAAGCCATTCGTTGATCGGCTCGCCGCCCGCGCCCGGGGCGGCGGACAGCTCGCCGGCCAGTTCGAGCGCCCGCTCGTAGCTGTCGACGTCGATCACCGTCCATCCGGCGATCAGGTCCTTGGTCTCGGCGAAGGGGCCGTCGGTGACCGGCGGGCGGCCCTCGCCGTCGCCCCGGACGAAGGTCCCCTCCGGCCGGAGCGCCTGGTGCTCGACGAGCTCGCCCGTCTCCTCCAGCCGGGCGGCGAAGTCGTTCATGTACCGCACGTGGGCGGCGAGCTCCTCCGGCGTCCACCGGTCCATCGGCACGTCGTTGACCGCCGCCGGCGCGCCCCGGTAGTGCTTGAGCAGCAGGTATTTGGCCATGTTCGTTCTCCTCCGTGGGACAGGCCCATTGTGGCCGGGTTCAGGGTGACGGCGGAACCGGGCGCTCGGCCCGCCGCCGGACCAGTTCCTCGACGGCGCTGGGCAGCGTCGTCTCGAAGTCGATCAGCTTGGCCCAGGTCGGGGTCACCACGATCCGGACCATGCCGTCGACGTAGAGGGAGCGCACCTCGGCCTCCCACTCGACCCGCTGCTCGGGCGTCATCTCGTAGGTGCTGGTGGTCTGGAGGTACTCGTCGGGGATGCCGTCGACGTAGTCGAGTTCGGCCCGGCCCCGGATGAGCAGGATCTTGGGCGGGTGTGACTCGGTGTCGATCGTCAGCGCGACCATCGGGTTCGCCCGCAGCGCCGCGAGCTTCGGCGCGTTCTTCGGGGTGCTCATGACGATCTCCGCGCCGTTCCAGGCGAAGATGATCGGAATCGTGCGCGGGGTGCCGTCCTGGGCGACGTAGGCCAGGCGGGTCAGGTCGCGGGCCAGCAGTTCCCGGCTGAGCGGCCGGTTCAGGATCTCGGTGATCTCGTACGCCTGCACGGTGGTCCCTCTCGTCGTGGTGTCGCGTTCCTCACCCAGGACGGAGCCGTCACCGCGTTCTCGACACGGCGGGCGACATCACTTCCGGAGACAGGAAGATCACTTAGAGTGATCATCATGAAGAAGATCATTCTCACCTCCGCGCTCGCCGCCGCCTTCACCCTCGGCACCGCGGGCGCCGCTCTCGCCTCGCAGTACGTCGCCTACGAGTTCCCCGGCTTCGCCGGACGGAGCGTCGTCATCAGCGCGTGCGGCATGTCGAACATCCCGTTCCACGGCTCCTACAAGTGGTACGGCGACGGTCAGAGCGGGCGGATGTACAACCAGCCCAACGCGCAGGGCGTGGCCCACTTCACCCTGGACAGCGCCCGCAACGCCGAGCAGCGCACCCCTGTGGGATGGCAGAGCATCTTCATCGTGTGCTGACTCGTACGATGACGGAATGAAGATCGTCGTACTGGACGACTACCAGCGCGTGGCCCGTGACCTGGGCGGTTTCGACTCCTTGCCGGACGCCGAGGTCGAGGTGCTGCACGAGCACATCGCCGGCCCCGGCGACCTGGCCGACGCGCTGCGCGGGGCGGAGGTCGTCGTCTCGATGCGGGAACGCACCCCGTTCCGGGCCGATACCTTCGCCCGCCTGCCGGACCTGCGCCTGCTGGTGACCACGGGCATGGTGAACGCCGCCATCGATCTGGCGGCGGCCGCCGCCCACGGCGTCACGGTCAGCGGCACGACCGCGACCGGATCGGCCAAGAGCTCCGCCACCGCCGAGCTGACCTGGGCGCTGATCCTGGCCTGCCGCCGCCACGTCGTCACCGAGGACCGGGCGCTGCGCGAGGGCCGCTGGCAGACCACCCTCGGCGCCGACCTGGCCGGGACCACCCTGGGCGTGCTCGGGCTCGGCCGGCTGGGCACGCAGGTGGCCAGGATCGGCCAGGCCTTCGACATGCGGGTGATCGCGTGGAGCGAGAACCTGACCCCCGAGCGGGCCGCCGGCGCCGGGGCGACCTGGGTGCCCAAGGACGAGCTGTTCGCCGCGAGCGACGTCCTGTCCGTCCACCTCAAGCTCGGCGACCGGACCACCGGTCTGGTCGGCAGGGCAGAACTGGCCGCCATGAAGGCCTCGGCGATCCTGGTCAACACCTCGCGCGGCCCGATCGTCGACGAGAACGCCCTGGTCACCGCGTTGAACGGCGGCTGGATCGCCGGGGCGGGGCTCGACGTCTACGGCATCGAGCCGCTGCCGCTGAGCGACCCGCTGAGATACACGCCCAACACCGTGCTCCTGCCGCACCTCGGATACGTCACCGAAGCGGGATACCGCGCGATGTACACCCAGGCGGTCGAGGACATCGCGGCCTGGCGCGCCGGGTCGCCCATTCGCGTTATGGCCGCCGAATGAAACCCCATTTTGATCGGGTTGACAGCGTTATTCATGAACCTTTCAGAATAGGCGTCTCACCAGGCGGGACCCCTCTTTCTCGCACCTGTGTTTCTGATTTATGAACGGCGTGACAAGTTGTTCACACCGAAAGGAAACCCATGTCGCGATTATCGAGGGTCCTGCTGGGCGTGCTCGTCGCCCTGGGCCTCGTCCAGGTCGCCGCCGCCCCGGCGCAGGCCGCCGTGCCCAACCGGTGGGGGTACGCCTACGTCAACATCCCGTCGGGGGTCCCCAGCCTTGCCCACCAGGCTGGAAGCTGGCCGGCGGGGTTCAACGTCAGCGTCACCCCCGGCGTGCCGGGCGAGACGGTCGTCCGGTTCCCGCAGATCGCCGGGCCGGGCGGCGTCGTGCACGCCACCGCCGTGTACGACGGGCCGGTCATCTGCCAGGTCGCCAAGTGGATGCCGGTCGGCACCGACATCGTCGCCCTCGTGCGGTGTCACCAGTTCGGCACCGGCACCCCGCAGGCCGTGCCGTTCACCGTCACCTACTCCGAGAGCTCCGGGGCGATGGGCGGACCGGCCACGGCGGCCTTCGGCTACATCCACTACAACGCCGGGATCATCAGCCAGTACAACTCGGCGGGGGCGGCCAACATCGTCTCCGTCCTCGGCGTCGGCTGGTACAAGGTGACCCTGCCCGGACTCGGCTTCACCGCCCCCGCCGGGAACATCCAGGTCACCGCGGTCAACGATCTCGTGCCGGCCAGGTGCAAGGTCGTGGCGTGGTCGCCGGGGACCGCCGCGCAGCAGGCCGAGGTGCGCTGCTTCAACGCGGCCAACGCCGCGCAGAACTCCGGCTTCAGCTTCACCTACCAGCGGGAACGCAACATCAACGGCCGCTGGGTGCCGCCGAAGGCGTTCGCGTACACCTTCGACCACACCCCGGCCAACCCCGGGCCGTACGCGCCCGCGCCGGTCGGCGTGAACTACAACTCCCAGGGCGCGGTCAACACGGTCCAGAGTTCCGGGCTCGGACTCCGGCTGGTCACCTTCCCGAAGGTCGGATATCCGATCGACCACGTGCAGGTGACGGCGTTCGGCAACACGCCGGCGTACTGCAACCTCCAGACGGTGTGGCTCACCAGCGGCGGCGTGGCGTACGTGCGCAACGTGGTCTGCTGGAACAGCACGACGAGGGCCAACAACGCCTCGTTCGTGTCGTACACCTCCACGCAGTGACGAACTAGCCGGCGGGGCGAGGTCCCGGACTCGTCCCGCCCTACGGCACGCGGAGTAGCGCGGGAATACCGCTCAGCGCCGATGAGCGGGGTCCGGCTCCCTTCGTAGGGTCGGGCCCCATGATCTCCTTCACCGCCCTGATCGCGACCGTGCTCGCGCTGGGGACGCCCACCGCGCACCCGCCCGTCCACCAGTACCTGGGGACGTGGAACTACGACCAGCCCGACCGCGCGTCCATGCGGAACGTCGCGGTCATCGGGTCGGTCCCGCCGATCCACGTCCCGCAGATCGGTGACATCGTCTTCACCCGGTCGGCCACCGGCGTCACCGGCCGCACCGACCAGGGATGCACCTGGACGTTCGCGGTGCGCCGCGCCTCGCTGGAGCTCGACCCGCCGTCGCAGAACTGCTTCAACCGGGTCATCGGGTCCTCGTACACGATCACCCGGTGGTCGGTCACCGTGGCGGGGAACCGCGAGCGCGAGACCATCGAGGCCGTCAGCCACCAGCCCACCGGCGACTACGCCTTCCGGCTGGAGGAGGGCAGCCGGACCAGGGCCGCCAAGGGGCCCACGGTGCGGTTCGCGGGAAGCTGGCGGTACGACCCGGCCGACCCGGCGACTCGGGTGAACATCCTCACCACCCGCTATCCCGACCGGATGACGCAGACGCCGCGGCAGGGGGTCGTCACGTTCGCCAAGGGGCCGGGGAACGTGCTGACCGCCCGTACCGAGGACGGCTGCGCGTGGCGGCTGACCGCGCGCGGGAACACCGCCAGGCTCGACCCGGCCGAGCAGACCTGCCAGGGCACCAGGCTGACGTTCTGGACGGTCGCCGGAGACGGCGAGCGGCAGGCGTCGATCCTGGCCGGGACGGCCGCCGACGGCGGGAACTTCCTGCTCAGCGTGGGCAGCCTGACCCGTCAGCGGTAGGGGCGGAAGAACGCGCGCAGCTCCTCGGCGTAGAGCTCGGGCTCCTCGAAGGCCGCGAAGTGGCCGCCGCGCGGGGGCTCGGTCGCCCGCACGGTGTTCGCCACCCGGTCGAGCCACGCCCGGGGCGGCCGGACGACGTCACCCGCGAAGATCGCGAAACCCGACGGCGTCTCGACCCTGCGGGCGTGCTGCGCGGGCGGGATCGCGGCGTTGGCGCGGTACATGCGCATCGACGAGCCGATCGTCCCGGTGAGCCAGTAGATGGTGAGGTTGGTGAGGATCTCGTCCCTGGTGAGCCGCCGGTCGCTCCACGATTCGAGCTTCTCGACGATCCACGCGGCCAGCCCGGCCGGCGAGTCGTTGAGCCCGACGGCCGCCGTCTGCGGCTTGGTCCGGTGGACGGCGGCGTAGGCGCCCTCGTCGCGGCCCCACGCCGTGGCCTCCTCGATCCAGGCGCGCTCCTCGGGCGCGAGCTCGGCCGGGTCGCCGAGGAAGATCGGCAGCCCCGCGTCGGTGCGGTGGACCGCCACCACCCGATGGGAGTGGTCGAGCGCGAGGTAGCGGCTCACATGGCTGCCGATGTCCCCGCCCGCCGCGCCGAACCGCGGGTAGCCCAGCGAGTACATGAGGTCGGCCCACAGCTCGGCGACGGCGACGGCGTCCAGGGCGGGACTCGGGATGTCGGAGTAGCCGAAACCCGGCACGTCGGGCACCACGACGTCGAACGCGTCGGCGGGGTCGGCGCCGTGCGCGCCGGGGTCGGTCAGCAGCGGGATGACCTTCGAGTAGCGCCAGAACGAGTCGGGCCAGCCGTGGGTGAGCACCAGCGGCAGCACCGGACCGGCGGGCGCGACCGCCTTGGCGTGCACGTAGTGGATCCGCAGGCCGCCGACCTCGACGCGGTAGCGGGGCAGCGCGTTGAGTGCCGCCTCCTGGGCCCGCCAGTCGAACCCGTCGGCCCAGTAGGCGACCAGCTCACGGAGGTAGCCGAGGTCGGTCCCGATGGACCACCCGGCGTCCTCGGGGCTGTCGGGCCAGCGGGTGGCGCGCAGGCGGGTCCGGAGGTCCTCCAGGGCCTCGTCACTGGCCTGCGGGCTGAACGACTCAGGAGGGAACATGATCCGCATCGTACTAAAAAACCGGAAAAGAACGCTGTGACCTGGACATGTGGCGCTTCGCGGGCGGGCACGCGCACCTCGTGAGAGTGGTCGTCGATCTGACGCGGTGCCAGGGCTACGGCCAGTGCGTGTTCCTCGCGCCCGAGGTCTTCCGGATGCGCGAAGAAGTTCTCCTGTACGACCTGGAACCCGCCGCCGACCAGCGCGAACACCTGCTGCGGGCGGCGGCGGCCTGCCCCGTCCAGGCCATCCACCTCGACTCGGTGGCCCCCACGGAGCCGGGGGAGAGCACGTACACGGGGAAGATCGTCATCGTCGGCGGGTCGCTTGCCGGGGCGCGGGCGGCCGAGACGCTGCGCCGGGAGGGCTTCGCCGGGCCGCTGACGGTGGTCAGCGAGGAGGAGGGCGAGCCCTACGACCGGCCGCCCCTGTCCAAGCAGGTCCTCACCGGCCAGGTCCCGCCCGAGCACACCCGGCTGCCCCGGGTCCGCGAGCTCGACGCCGAGTGGCTGGCCGGGACCCCGGCCTCCGGGCTCGACGTGGCGGCGAAACGGGTGCTGCTGGCCGACGGCCGCGAGGTCGGGTTCGACCGGGTCCTGCTGGCCACCGGCACCCGCGCCCGTCCGTGGCAGAACGAGGCCGAGGCCGCGCTGAAGGGCGTCCACACGCTGCGCTCGGCCCACGACGCGGGCGCGCTGCGCGAGGCGCTGGCGGCCGGGCCGGAACGGGTGCTGATCCTGGGCGCGGGCTTCACCGGCAGCGAGATCGCCTCGGTCTGCCGCGAGCTCGGCCTGCCGGTGACGCTCGTGGAGCGCGGGCCCGCGCCGCTGTTCGGCGCCCTGGGCGGGGTGCTCGGCGACGTCGCCGCCCAGATGCAGCGCGACCACGGAGTCGACCTGCGCTGCGACACGACCGTCACCGCCCTGGAGGGCGACGCCGACGGCCGGCTGCGCGGGGCCCGCCTGTCCGACGGGACCACGATCGAGGCCGACGTCGCCGTCGTCGCGCTCGGCTCGGTCCGCAACGTCGAGTGGCTGCGCGGCTCGGGGCTGGCCGCCGGGGTGTGGGGCGTGACCTGCGACGCGGGCTGCCGCGCCATCGACGTCAACGGCCTGGTCCTGGACGACGTCTTCGTGGCGGGCGACATCGCGCGGTTCCCGCACCCGGTGTACCAGTACCAGTTCATGACCCTGGAGCACTGGGGCAACGCGGTCGCCCAGGGCGAGATCGCGGCCCACAACATGATCAGCGACCAGGCCCACCGCTGGCCCCACCTGGCCGTGCCGGTCTTCTGGTCGAGCCAGTTCGGGGTCAACGTCAAGTCGGTCGGCGTGCCGACGTTCGCCGACGAGATCGCGATCGTGCAGGGCTCGACGGCCGAGCGCCGGTTCGTGGCCGCCTACGGCTACCAGGGCCGTATCACCGCCGCCGTCACCTTCGACCAGGGCATGTGGCTGGAGCACTACCAGCGGCTGATCGAGCAGGCCGCCCCGTTCCCGCCCGGCGACGCGAAGGCGGAACCCGCGCGGGTGCCCGAACGGCTGTCCGCCGGGGCCGCGGCGACCGTCGTCGTGACCGGCCACGACCCGGCCGAACGGCGGGTCTCCCTGATCCACACGCCCGGAGGCGTCACGTCATGACCTGCCCCTTCCAGCGGATTCTCGACCCGTCGCACCGCGCGAACCCGTATCCGCTGTTCGACGAGCTGCGCGCCACCCCGGTCGCGCGCCAGGACGACGGCACGTACGTCGTCAGCACCTACCGCGAGATCGTCGCCCTCCTGCACGACCCGCGCGTCAGCTCCACCCGCCGCTCCCTGCGCGACCCGGCCTTCATCGGCCTCGACCCGCCCGAGCACGACCGGCTGCGCCACCTCGCCATGCGCCACTTCGGCCCGCCGCACAACCCCGGCAAGATCGACGCGCTGCGGCCGGACATGCTGGCCATCACGACCGGACTCGTCGACGCCCTCGCGGGCAGGCAGCGGGCCGACCTGGTCGACGAGGTCGCCTACCCGCTGCCGGTGGCGATGATCTGCCGCCTGCTCGGCGTGCCCCGCGAGGACGAGTCGACGTTCCACGCCTGGGCCGACCGGCTGATCGAGCTGATCGGGCCGGGCGACGACGACGACGCCGAGCGGGAACGCGAACGCCAGGAGGTGGCCGACAAGCTCGACCGCTACCTGGAGGGGCTGGTCGAGGAGCGCCGCCGCGAACCCGCCGACGACATGCTGTCGGGCCTCATCGCCGACGGCGGGATGAGCCAGGGGCAGATCGTCAGGACCGGCGTCCTGCTGCTGATCGCCGGGCACGAGACCACGATCAACCTGATCGCCAACGGCATGCTCACGTTCCTGCGCAACCCGGACGTGCTGGCCCGCGTCCACGACGACCCGGAGCTGATCATCCCGGCGGTGGAGGAGCTGCTCCGCTTCGAACCGCCGGTCCAGTTCATCTCCTCGCGGGTGGCCCTGGCGGACATCGCCGTCGGCGGCGTCACCATCCCGGCCGGCGCTCCGATCGTGCTGGCCCTGGCGGCGGGCAGCCGCGACCCCGGCCACGTGGCCGACCCGGACACCTTCTCGCTCGACCGGCCCCGCAACGAGCACCTGGGCTTCGGCGGCGGCGTCCACTACTGCTTCGGCGCGCCGCTGGCCCGGCTGGAGGCGCAGATCGCGCTGACCGAACTGGTCCGCCGCCTGCGCAACCCGAGGCTGGTCACCGACCCGCCGCCGTACCGCCCGAGCGCGCTGCTGCGCGGCCCGCGCCACCTCCTGGTCGAGTACGACGAGATCCTGCCCGCGCGCTGAGGACGCATGATGTGCGCATGAACCGTGCCTTTTGGGAGCAGCACGCCTGCCTGCCCCTCACCCTCGACGCCGACGTCGCCGACCTCCTGCGCTACCGCCGTCCCGGCGGGGCGTACGTGTGCGTCAACGTCGGTTACGCGCCGCACTCCCGGGAGGACTCGCTCGCGTACATCGACCACTTCACCCGCGCGATCGAGGCCCACCCCGACCTGGCGCTCGCCACGACCGTCGGCGAGATCGACGCGGCGGTCCCCGGCGACCGGATCGTGGTGGCCTTCGACCTGGAGGACTCCGGCCCGCTGGGCGGCGACCTCGACATGGTCGGGACCTTCTACGACCTGGGCGTTAAGTCGCTGCTGCCGAGCTACAACAACGGCAACGCCGCCGGGGGCGGCTGTCTCGACGCCGTCGACTCGGGGCTGACCGCCTACGGCCGCGACCTGGTGCGGCGGATGAACGAGGTCGGCATGCTGGTCGACGGGTCGCACTGCGGCACCCGTACCGGACTGGACCTGTCGGAGGCCTCCGGCAAGCCGATGATCTACTCCCACTCGGCGATGCGCGGCCTGTGGGACCACCCCCGCAACATCACCGACGAGCAGGCCCGCGAGTGCGCCGCGACCGGCGGCGTGATCGGGATCCCCGGGGTCGGCATCTTCCTCGGGGCCAACACCGCGACCCTCGACGCCTTCCTCGCCCACATCGACTACGCCGTCGAGCTGGTCGGGCCCGAGCACGTCGGGATCGGCAGCGACTACTCCTTCGACGCCGAGGACATCATGACGGAGCTGGCCGACAACCCCGAGCTGTTCCCCGAGGAGTACACCCGCTGGGGCGTGATCCGGTTCGTCGAGCCGGAGACGACCCTGCTGGTCGAGCGCGAGCTGGTGGCGCGCGGCTATCCGGAGGAGACGGTGCGCGGCATCCTCGGCGGCAACTTCCGCCGGGTGGCGGCCGAGGTCTGGACCTAGGCCGCTTGTCCGATCGGACAACCCCGACCGGCTGGGGTTGTCCGATCGGCCGAGTACTGCGGTCGGTCCGCGATCTAGCCTCAGCACATGATGTCGCCGGAGAGCGCGCAGGACTGGCTGGACGGGCACCTCGCCCGCGTCCTGGCCGAACGCGGGGTGCCGGGCGCCTCGGTCGCCGTGCTGGCCGAGGGCCGGGTGGTCACCGCCGCCGCCGGGGTGCTCAGCACCGCCACCGGCGTCGAGGCGACCCCCGACGCGGTCTTCCAGATCGGCTCGATCACCAAGCTGTGGACCAGCGCCCTGGTCATGCAGCTCGTCGACGACGGCCTGGTCGACCTGGACGTGCCGATCCGCGGCTACCTGCCGGAGTTCACCGGCGGCGACCCGTCGATCACCACGCGGCAGCTGCTCTGCCACGTCGCGGGCTTCGAGGGCGACGTCTTCACCGACACCGGCCGGGGCGCCGACGCGGTCGAGCGCTACGTCGCCACGCTCCACGACATCCCGCAGCTCTTCCCGCCGGGCGAGGTCTTCTCGTACAACAACACCGGGTTCGTGGTGCTCGGCCGCCTGGTCGAGGTGCTGCGCGGCAGGCCGTTCGACGAGGTGCTGGTCGAACGGCTGGTCCGGCCGCTCGGGCTCACCCACGTCTCGCCCAGCCCCTACGAGGCGATCGTGCACCGGGTCGCGGTCGGCCACGTGCGGGGGCCGACCCCTACGTGGGCGCTGGCCAGGTCGAACGCGCCCGCCGGGTCGATGCTCGCGATGACCGCGCGCGACCTGCTCGGCTTCGTCGCGGCCCACCTCGCCGACGGCGGCGGCCTGCTCAGGCCCGGCACGGTGGCGGCCATGTGGCAACCGCAGGTGAAGGTGCCCGACCTCGGCACCATGCGTGAGGCCTGGGGGCTCGGCTGGGCGCTGGCCGAGCACGACGGCCACGCCGTCGTCGGGCACGACGGCGGGACCATCGGCCAGGCGGCCTTCCTGCGGGTCGTGCCGGACCTCGGGGTGGCGATCGCGCTGCTCACCAACGGCGGCGACGTCTTCGGGATCTTCGACGACGTGCTCGCCCACCTGCTGAGGGAGCTGACCGGCATCACCCTCCCGGGACGCCCGACGCCCCCGGCGGAGCCGGAGCCGATCGACCCCGCGCCCTACCTGGGGCAGTACTCCGACACGATCTACGACATCACCGTGAGCCAGGACGCCGACGGCTCCATCCGGCTCGACCGGGTGCCCAAGGACGTCATCGCCGAGATCGGCGAGCAGCCCCTGAGCCTCCGGCTGGTGCACCTCGACGGCGACTCACTGATCTCCGCCGAGCCGATCCGCGGCGTCCACCCCGTCTTCGCCTTCATCGGGCGCGACGAGGCGGGCCTCGCGAAGTACGTCCACTACGGCCGTGTGGTCGCCCGTCTCAGAAAGGGAACCGAATGCGTCCCCTGATCGCGGTTCTTGCCCTGATCGGCCTGGCCGGCTGCGGCGCAGGTGGCGGTGGCGGTGAAGCCGGCGGCGGGTCCGCCGCCCCGGCCGCCGGGAAGACCTTCACCCTGGACATCGCCTCCGACCCGGGCGCCCTCGACCCGCAGGGTTCGGCGGTCAGCGCCCTGTTCGGGATGACCCAGTACGCCTACGACAGCCTGGTCTCCGTCGCCGCCGACGGCACGATCCAGCCCCAGCTCGCGAGCGCCTGGACGGCCGAGGGCACCACCCTCACCTTCGACATCAAGAGCGGCGTCACCTGCGCCGACGGCGCGCCGTTCACCGCCCAGACGGTGGTCGACAACCTCACCTATGTGGGCGACCCGGAGAACAAGAGCCCGTTCCTGGGCGTCTACCTCCCGGCCGGCGCCACCGCCACCGCCTCGGGCTCGAAGGTCACCGTCAAACTGGCCGCTCCCGCGCCGTTCGCCCTGAACGGCCTGTCCAACCTGGCGATGGTCTGCGACGCCGGGATGAAGAACCGGGCGAGCCTCAAGGCCGCCACCAACGGCACCGGCCCGTACGTCCTGACCGAGGCGGTCCCGTCCGACCACTACACCTACACCCTCCGCGAGGGCTACACCTGGGGTCCGGGCGGCGCGACCACGGCCGAGAAGGGCATGCCGGCCAAGGTCGTCGTCAGGATCGTCGCGAACGAGACCACCGCCGCCAACGAGCTGCTCTCGGGCACCGTCAACGCGGTCCAGGTCATCGGCCCCGACGCCGACCGCCTCACCGGCGCGGGCCTGAAGTCCGTCGGCACCCAGGCGCTGGTCGGCCTCCAGTGGTACAACCAGGGCAAGGGCCACCCCACCGCCGACCCGGCCGTGCGGATGGCGCTGACCCAGGCCCTCGACCTGAAGCAGCTCCAGGTCGCCATCACCTCCGGCAAGGGCGCGCCCGCGACCCAGTTCGCCACCCTCGCCCCGAGCGGCTGCGCGGGCGACGCCGTCACCGGCCACCTCCCGGCCTTCGACGCCGCCGCGGCCGGGACCGCCCTCGACACCGCCGGGTGGACGAAGGGCGCCGACGGCGTCCGGGCCAAGGACGGCAAGCCGCTCTCGGTCTCCCTCATCTACGACAGCGGGCTCGGCAGCGCGGGCAGCGGCGCGGCCGAACTGGCCGTGGCGGCCTGGAAGGCGGTCGGCGTCGAGGCCAAGGCCGTCGCGCAGAACCAGACCCAGCTCTCCGGCACGGTCTTCGGCACCGGCGACTGGGACGTCGCCTGGGTGCCGCTCAACGTCAGCACCCCCGACCAGGTCATGCCGTTCCTGTCCGGCCCGGCCGCGCCGAAGGGCACCAACTTCGCCGCCATCGACAACGACGGCTACCTCGCCGCCGCCACCAAGGCGATGGGCGCCAACGGCGCCGAGGGCTGCCCCGACTGGTTCGCCGCCGAGCAGGCGCTCTACCAGGCCGCCGACGTGGTGCCGTTCGCCAACAGCGTGGTCCCGACCTTCCTCAAGGGCGTGGAGCTCGACGTCGTCGGCAGCATCGTCCCGACCAGCATCCGGATGCTCGGCTGACCATGAAGACCCCCGTGACCAGCAGGTGGCCGCGCTTCGCGCTCCGGCGCGCGGGGCGGCTGCTGGTGTCGCTCTGGGTGCTGGTGACCGCGTCGTTCCTGATGATCCACCTGGTCCCGGGCGACCCTGTCCGCGCCGCGCTCGGCCCGACCGCCCCCGCCGACCTGGTGCTGGCCCACAAGGAGGAGCTCGGCCTGCTCGACCCGCTGTGGCAGCAGTACGCCGCGTTCCTGGGCCGCCTGTTCAGCGGCGAGCTGGGCGCCTCGATCTCCACCCGGCTCCCGGTCGGCGAGACGATCGCCCAGCGGCTGCCCGCCACGGCCGAGCTCGCGGTGGCCGCGTTCCTGCTCTCGGTGGCGGTCGCGGTGCCCGTCGGCGTGGTGATGGCGGTGATCACCCGGCGGGGCAGAGGGCGGCGCGCGGAGCTGGCCTTCACCGGCACGAACGTCGTCATCGGCGCGATCCCCGACTTCCTGCTCGGCGTCGGGCTCGTCTACCTGCTGGCCGTGCAGACCCACGTCTTCCCCGTCGCGGGCCGCGAGGGGCCCTCCTCCTACGTGCTGCCGGTGCTCGCGCTGGCGATCGGCCCGGCCGCGGTGCTGTCGCGCATCGTCCGCGTGGAGATGCTCGCGGTGATGGAGGCCGACTACATCCGCACCGCGCGGGCCAAACGGCTCACGAACCTGCGCGTGTACGCCGTCCACGCCCTCCCCAACGCGGTGACCGCGACCCTGACGATCGGCGGCCTGCTGCTGAGCTCGCTGGTGGCCGGGACGGTCCTGGTGGAGAACGTGTTCGCCTGGCCGGGCCTCGGCTCCTCGATCGTCACCTCGATCGTCGCGAAGGACTACCCACTGGTCCAGGGCACCGTGCTCGTGTACGGCGTCGGCGTCCTGCTCATCAACACCCTGGTCGACGTGGTGCTCGCGCTGCTCGACCCGCGTTCGGCGATCGGAGAGAGCTGATGAGGCCCGTCGGCGTGGCCGGGCTCGGGCTGCTCGGCGCCGTGGTGTTCGTCGCCGCGTTCGGCCCCGTGCTCTGGGGCGACCAGGCCACCGTCGTCGACACCGGGAACCTGCTGGCCGGGCCGTCGGCGCAGCACTGGATCGGCACCGACAACCTCGGCCGCGACCTGTTCGCCCGGGTGCTCGTGGCCGCCCGGCTCTCGATCCTGCTGGCCCTGGCCGCCACGGCGATCAGCCTGGTGCTGGGGATCGTCCTGGGGGCCGCGCCGGTGCTGGTCGGGCGGCGGACGGGCCGCTTCATCACCTCGGCCGTCAACGTGCTGGTGGCCTTCCCCGGCCTGCTGCTCGTGCTGTTCTTCGCCGTCGTCTTCGGCGTCGGCGCGCGGGGGGCCGCGCTCGCGGTCGGCCTGGCGGGCGCGCCCGCCTTCGCCCGGCTCTGCCACACGCTGGTGGCGGCCGTGTCCGAGCGCGACTACATCGCGGCGGCGCGCATCGCCGGGGTGAGCCGGATCCGGATCCTGCTGCGGCACGTGCTGCCGAACATCGCCGAACCCCTCGTCGTCAACGCGACGATGGCGGCCGGCGGCGTGCTCCTCACCTTCGCCGGGCTGTCCTTCCTGGGGCTGGGCGTGCAGGCCCCGGACTACGACTGGGGCAAGCTCATGCAGGACGGGCTGAACGGCATCTACGTCCACCCGCTCGCCGCGCTCGGCCCCGGCATCGCCGTGGTGCTCGCCGGGCTGGCCTTCAACCTGACGGGCGAGGCGTTCGCGGCGGCCCCCGGCAGGGTCCGCCCCCTCGGCCCGGCCCGCGGGCCCTCGGTGCGCACCGCTCCCGTCCCCGGGGCGGTCCTGTCCGTCGACGACCTGCGGGTGACCATGCCCGGCCCGGTCCACGCCGTGCGCGGGGTCACCTTCACCGTCGGCGAGGGCGAGGCCGTCGGACTGGTCGGCGAGTCGGGCTCCGGCAAGTCGGTGACCGCGCTGGCGGTGGCCGGGCTGCTCGAACCGCCGGTCCGCGTCGAGGCGAATCACCTGGTCGTGGCGGGCGAGGAGGACCACCGGCGGCTGGGCACCTCGCTGGCGGTCGTCTTCCAGGACCCGATGACGTCGTTCAACCCGGCCCACCGGGTCGGCCCCCAGCTGGCCGAGGTGAGCCGGTTCCACCAGGGCATGAGCCGCCGGACGGCCTTCGCGCGGGCGGTCGACCGGCTGCGCGCGGTGCGGATCCGCGAACCTGAGCGGCGGGCCCGGCAGTACCCCTTCGAGTTCTCCGGCGGCATGCGGCAGCGGGCCATGATCGGCATGGGCCTCATGGGGAACCCCCGGCTCATCGTCGCCGACGAGCCGACCACCGCCCTCGACGTCACCGTGCAGCGGCAGGTGCTCGAACTGCTCGCCGAGGTCCGCCGGGAGACCGGGGCCGCGCTGCTGCTCATCAGCCACGACGTCTCGGTCGTCACCGACGTGTGCGACCGGGTGCTGGTCATGTACGCGGGCCGCGTCGTCGAGGAGCTGCCCGCCGGGGACCTGCGCGCGCGGGCGCGCCATCCGTACACGCGGGCGCTGGTCGCGGCCGTGCCGGACCTGGAGACCGACCTCGACCGGCCGCTCGCCGTCATCCCCGGGCTGCCCGTCGACCCCATGTCGGCCCCGGCCGGATGCGCCTTCGCGCCGCGCTGCCCGCTCGCCGACGACCACTGCCGCGCCGTCGCGCCTCCGCTCCTGGCCGGGGTGGCCTGCCACAAGACCGCGGAGGTGCGGGTGTGAGCGTGCTCAGCTTCCACGAGGTCTCGGTACGGTACGGCGCGCACACCGTCCTGAACGGCGTCAGCCTGGAGGTCCCCGCAGGCCGGACCGTCGGCCTGGTCGGCGAGTCGGGCTGCGGCAAGTCGACCCTCGCCCGCGCCGCCGTCGGCCTGGCCCCCGTGACGGGCGGCCACATCCTGCTCGACGGCAGGCCGGTCCCCAACCGGGGCCGCCGCCCGGTCCAGATGGTCTTCCAGGACCCCTACTCCTCCCTCGACCCCCGCATGACCGTGGGGGAGAGCATCGCCGAGGCGCTGCCGGAGCGGCTGCCGAAGAAGGCCCGGCAGGCGGAGATCGCCCGGCTCCTCGCCCTCGTCCACCTGGATGCCGCCCGCGCCGGCGACCTGCCCGGACGCCTGTCCGGCGGGCAGCGCCAGCGGGTCGCGCTGGCCCGCGCGCTGGCCGCCCGGCCCGAGGTGATCCTCGCCGACGAGATCACCTCCGCGCTCGACGTGTCGGTCCAGGGGGCCGTCCTCAACCTCATCCGGGACATGCGCCGCGACCTGGGCCTGTCCATGCTGTTCATCTCCCACGACCTGGCCGTCGTCCGGTACGTCGCCGACCACGTGGCGGTCCTCCACGACGGGGAGATCGTCGAACAGGGGCCCACCGCCCGCGTCCTCGGCGACCCACGACACGACTACACCCGCCATCTCCTCGCCGCCGCCCTCCCTCTGAAGGAGCAGACGTGACCACGACCACCGGCATCGACCAGGCCCACTGGCAGAACCGCCTCGACGAACTCGCCGCCAAGCACGGCGTCCCCGGCGCCCAGCTCGGCATCCTGCGCGACGACGAGCTCGTCACCCTGGCCACCGGCGTGCTGCACGCCGGCACCGGCCAGCCCGCCGCCACCGACTCGGTCTGGCAGATCGGCTCGATCTCCAAGGTGTGGACGGCCACCGTCGTCATGCAGCTCGTCGACGAGGGCGCCCTCACCCTCGCCACGCCAGTCGCCGAGATCCTGCCGGAGTTCAAGCTGCGCGACCCGGAGACCACCGCCGCCGTCACCGTCTGGCACCTGCTCACCCACACCAGCGGCATCGACGGCGACCTGTTCACCGACACCGGCCGGGGCGACGACGCGCTGGAGAAGTACGTCGCCCTGCTGGCCGACTCGGCGCAGAACCACCCGATCGGCGCCACCTGGTCCTACTGCAACGCGGGCTACTCCGTGCTCGGCCGGATCATCGAGGCCGTCACCGGCAAGGTCTGGGACCAGGCGATGCGGGAGAAGCTGTTCACCCCGCTCGGCCTGACCCACACCACCACCCTGCCCGAGGAGGCGATGGTCTTCGGCCACGCCATGGGCCACGTCAAGGGCGGCGACGAACCGGTGGTCGCGCCGGTGTGGGGGCTGCCCCGCGCGGTCGGCCCGGCCGGGCTGATCACCGCGACCGTCGCCGACGTGCTCGCCTTCGCCCGGATGCACCTTCTCGGCGGGGTCGCCGCCGACGGCACCCGCGTGCTGTCGGCCGAGAGCGCCGCGGCGATGTCGGCCTACCAGACCGACTGCCCCGAGAAGCGCCTGCTCGGCGACTCATGGGGGCTCGGCTGGTTCCGCTGCGACTGGCACGGCCACCGCGCCTACGGCCACGACGGCAACACCATCGGCCAGGCCGCGTTCCTGCGCGTGCTCCCGGAGGCCGGGGTCGCCGTCGCGCTCATGACCAACGGCGGCAACACCCACGACCTCTACGTCGACCTCTACGACGAGATCTTCGCCGCCCTGACCGGCGTGCGGCTGCCCGAGCCGTTCGAGCCCCCGGCCGAGCCCGTCACCACCGACCTGACCCCGCACCTCGGCGTCTACGAGCGCGAGTCGGTCCGCGTGGAGGTGCTCGAGGAGGACGGCAAGCCGATCCTGCGCACCACGCTGACCGGCCCGCTGGCCGAGCTGGAGGGCGACCCCGTCACCACCTACGAGATGACCCCGGTCGAACCCGCCGTCTACGCGGTCCGCCCCGAGGGCATGGAGTCGTGGCTGCCGGTGACCTTCTACTCGCTGCCCACCGGCGAGGAGTACGTCCACTACGGCGCCCGCGCGACCCCGAAGAGGCTCGGCTGACCGTGCTCACCGGCATCGGAACGTTCCTCGCCGACCTCCGGGCGCTCGTCGAGTGCGAGTCCCCCTCCTCCGACCAGGCCGCCGTGGCCCGGTCGGCCGACCTGGTGGCGGCCATCGGCACGGCGCGGCTCGGCGTGCCGCCCGAGCGCCTCACCGTCGACGGCTGCTCCCACCTGCGCTGGCGCTTCGGCGACGGCGACCGCCAGGTACTGCTGCTGGCCCACCACGACACGGTCTGGCCGGTCGGGACGCTGGCGGTCCGGCCGTACACGGTGGAGGAGGGGGTCGTGCGCGGCCCCGGCTGCTTCGACATGCTCACGGGCCTGGTGATGGCCGTCCACGCCGTCGCCGGCCTGCCCGACCCGACCGGCGTCACGCTGCTCGTGACGGGCGACGAGGAGATCGGCTCGCCGAGCTCGGTCGCCCTGATCGAGGAGGAGGCCCGCCGGTCCAGGGCCGCGCTGGTCCTGGAGGGCTCGGCCGGCGGCGGCGCGCTGAAGACCGCGCGCAAGGGCACCTCCATGTACGAGGTGCACGTCACCGGCCGCGCCGCCCACGCCGGCCTGGAGCCGGAGAAGGGCGTCAACGCCACCCTCGAACTGGCCCGGCTCGCCCTCGCGACGGCCGAGCTGGCCCGGCCGGCGGCCGGGACGACCGTCACCCCGACGGTCGTCACCGCCGGGACCACGGTGAACACGGTGCCCGCCCGCGGCTTCTTCGCCGTGGACGTCCGCGCGTGGAGCCACGACGAGCAGCTCCGGGTCGACCGCGAGCTGCGCGAGCTGACCCCGCTCGACCCCGGCGCGGTGGTCGAGATCAGGGGCGGGATCAACCGGCCCCCGCTCGAAGAGCGGGCCAGCCGGGCGCTGTTCGACCGGGCCGCCTCCCTCGCGGCCCGGCTCGGACTGCCGCCCGTCACCGGCACGGCGGTCGGCGGCGCGTCCGACGGCAACTACACCGCCGGGGCCGGCACCCCCACCCTCGACGGCCTGGGCGCGGTGGGCGGCGGCGCGCACGCCGACCACGAGCACGTCCTGGTGGGCCGGCTGGCCGACCGCACCCTGCTGCTGCGGGAACTGGTGGCCGAACTGCTGCGGGAGGCGCCGTGAGCCTGCTCGACCTGGCGGCCCGGGACGCGGGCGACCGCGCCCAGAAGGCGGGCGTGGAGATCCGCGAACTCCGGGACCTGCCCCAGGCCCACGCCATGATCGACCTGCTCCAGGAGATCTGGGGCCGCCCGCTGATCACGGTGGAGTTCCTCCGCGCGCTGGCCAGGGCGGGCAACTACGCCGCCGGGGCCTACGACGGCGACCGGCTCGTCGGCGTCTGCATCGGCTTCCACGAGGAACCGGCGGCCCGCACCCTGCACAGCCACGTCGCCGGGGTCGCGCCGGGCCTGGCGGGCCGCGGCGTCGGCCGGGCGCTCAAGCTCCACCAGCGCGCCTGGGCGCTGGCCCGCGACATCCCCACGATCGAGTGGACCTTCGACCCGCTGGTCGGCCGCAACGCCTACTTCAACATCGTCAAGCTGGGGGCGCTCCCGGTGGAGTACCTCACCAACTTCTACGGCGCGATGCACGACGCGATCAACGGCGCCGACGACACCGACCGGCTGCTCGTCCGCTGGGACCTGCTCTCGCCGAGGGTCGTCGCCGCCTGTTCGGGCACACCCTTCGAGCGCCCGGCCGGCGGCCCGTCGAGCCGCCGGGTCGCGGCCCCGGCCGACATCGAGTCCCTGCGCCTCGACGACCCGGCCGCCGCCGTGGCCTGGCGACGGCGGGTCCGCGACGAGCTGGAGCCGCTGATGGCCGCCGGGGGCCGCGTCGTCGACTTCGACCCCGGCCGTGGCTACCTCGTCGAACTGGAGACCTCATGAAGCTGCGCGGAATCGAACTGCGCCGTGTCTCGATGCCGCTGGTGTCGCCGTTCCGCACCTCCTTCGGCACCCAGACCGAGCGCGACATCCTGCTGCTCAAGGCGGTGACCGACGACGCCGAGGGCTGGGGGGAGTGCGTCGCGCTGAGCGACCCGCTCTACTCGGCCGAGTACGTCGAGTCGCAGCAGGACGTGCTGCGCCGGTTCCTGCTGCCGAGACTCGCCTCGCCGGAGGGCACGGCCGCGATCGGACGGTCCGGCGCGGCGGCGGTGGCGGGGCTGCTGCATCCGTACAAGGGACACCGGATGGCCAAGGCCGCGGTGGAGATGGCGATCCTCGACGCGGAGCTGCGCGCGCTCGGCCGCTCGTTCGGCCGCGAACTCGGCGCGGTCGCCGACCGGGTGCCGAGCGGGGTGTCGGTCGGCATCCACGACTCGATCCCCGAACTGCTGGCCGCCGTCGGCGGCTACCTGGACGAGGGCTACGCCCGCATCAAGCTGAAGATCGAACCGGGCTGGGACGTGGCCCCGGTGGCCGCCGTGCGCGAGCGGTTCGGGGGAGACGTGCTCCTCCAGGTCGACGCCAACACCGCCTACACCCTCCGCGACGCGCGCCACCTGGCCAGGCTCGACGCATTCGACCTGCTGCTGATCGAGCAGCCGCTGGAGGAGGAGGACGTCCTCGGCCACGCCGAGCTCGCCCGGCACCTGGCCACCCCGATCTGCCTCGACGAGTCGGTCGTGTCCGCCCAGACCGCCGCCGCCGCGATCACGCTGGGGGCGTGCCGGATCATCAACATCAAGCCCGGCCGGGTCGGCGGATACCTGGAGGCCAGGAAGATCCACGACCTGGCCGCCGCCCACGGGATCGCCGTCTGGTGCGGCGGCATGGTCGAGACCGGCCTCGGCCGCGCCGCCAACATCGCCCTGGCCGCCCTGCCCGGCTTCACCCTGCCCGGCGACGTGTCGGCCTCCGACCGCTTCTACCGCACCGACATCACCGAGCCGATCGTCCTGGCCGACGGCCACGTCGCGGTGCCCACCGGCCCCGGCCTGGGCGTCGCCCCCATCCCCGAGCTGCTGGAGAGCGTGACCACGTCGGTGGAGTGGATCAGCTTCTGAGGTGCTCGCCTATACTCCGGGCGTGAGTCAGCGACCGCGCGCCAGCCTCGGCAGGGTCCTCGACGACCTGGGCTCCACCCTCCTGGAACTGGTCGCCGGCGACGTCGGGCAGCCCGAGGCCATCAGCGCCCTGGCGATCTTCGACCCGCTCGACGAGCCCGTCCTCGCCCCCCGCTCGCTGGTCCTGGGCGTCGGCGTCGACCCGGCCGCCGGCACCCTCGCCCCGCTGCTGCGCTCGCTCGGCGGCCACGCCACGGTGGGCCTGGTCGTCCGGGCCCCGGTCGCGCTCACCCCGGAGGTGCGGGCGGCGGTCGAGGAGAGCGGCGTCGCGCTGATCGGCCTGCGCCGGGGCGCGACCTGGGCCCAGCTGACCGCGCTCATCCGCACCATGCTCTCCGAGGGCGACATCGGGGTCATCGGCCACGAGTCGCTCGGCGGCCTGCCGTCCGGCGACCTGTTCGCGGTCGCCAACGCCGTGGCCGCCCTCCTCGACGCCCCCATCACCATCGAGGACCGCAGCTCCCGCGTCCTGGCCTTCTCCGGCCGCCAGGACGAGGCCGACCCCTCCCGCGTGGAGACCGTCATCGGCCGCCAGGTCCCCGAGCGCTACGCCAACCGCCTGACCGAACTCGGCGTCTTCCGCGACCTCTACCGCTACCAGACCCCCGTGGTCGTCAGGCCGCAGGACCTCGGCTACGACGAGACCACCGTGCAGCGCGTCGCCATCGCGGTCCGCGCGGGCGACGAGGTCCTCGGCTCGATCTGGGCCGCCATGGACGGCGAGGTCGACGGCGAACGCACCCAAGCCCTCCTCGACGCCTCGAAACTGGTCGCGCTCCACCTGCTGCGCCTGCGGGCCGGCGCCGACGTCCAGCGCAGGCTCCGCACCGACCTCATCGGCACCGTCCTGGAAGGCGGCGCCGGCGCCCGCGACGCCCTGGCCCGCCTCGGCCTGTCGGCCCGCCGCCTCGTCATCGTCAGCGCCGCCCTGCTCACCGGCGACGACCACGCCCACTCCGACCTCGAACGCCTGGCCGACGCCCTGTCGGTCCACCTGTCGGCGACGGTCCCGTCGTCGGCGGTGGCCGCCGTGGGCGGCACCGTCTACGGCCTGCTCCCGGTCGTCGTCACGGCGGGCAGCCCCGAACAGCGGGCCGCCCGGCTGGCCGCCGACTTCGTCGACCGCGTCGACGGCAACCTCCACGCCATCGTCGCGGTCGCCCCGGCGGGCTCCGACATCAGCGCCATCGTCCACGGCAAGGCCCAGGCCGACCGGGTGCTGCGGGTGATGCGCGAGGGCCACACCAGCCTGCGGGTGGCCCGGCTCGACGACGTCCAGACCCTCGCCCTGGTCCTGGAGCTCCGCGACCTCGCCGCCGCCCGGGGCGAGCGCCCCGGCGGCGCGATCGCCCGGCTGATGGAGTACGACGAACGCAACAACGCGGGCCTGGTCGAGACGCTGGAGGCCTGGCTCGACGCCCTGGGCGACGTGACCAAGGCCGCGAGCGACCTGTTCATCCACCCCAACACCCTGCGCTACCGCCTCAGGCGCGTCACCGAGGTCGGCGAGATCGACCTCACCGACCCGGAACAGCGCTTCGCCGCCATGCTCCACCTCCGCATCCTGGCCCCCCGCTGAGAGCTCAGACGGGCAGCCCGATCAGCTCCTCCTGGACGGAGCTCAGCGCCAGATCCACGCCCCCCGCGAGCACCGGGTTGCCCTCGAGCGCCGACAGCCGCACCCGGGGGCGGGAGTGGGTGAGCGCGTGCAGTTCGCGTTCGACCAGGTCACGCAGGTACTCCCCACCCGCCGAGGGCAGCCCGCCAGCCAGCACGACGAGCCCGGGGTCGACGACCGACGCGACGGCCGCCAGGCCCACCGCCAGCCGGGACGCCACCAGCCGCAGCCCCGCCGCGGCCTCCTGCGCCGCCCGGCCGGTGCCCCCGGCCAGGTCGACGGCCGCGGCCACGGCCCGGCGGAAGTCGGGGGCCTCGACGCCGTAGGTGCGCAGCAGGTCGTGGACCGCCGGGCCGCCGACCAGGGCCTGGTAGCCGTGGTGGCCGTACCGGCCGCCGTCGCGGGCGGTCGGGACGCCGGGCGTGGGCATGTAGCCGACCTCGCCCGCGCCGCCGAAGAAGCCCCGGTGCAGCCGGCCGCCGATCACCAGCGCGGAGCCCAGGCCCTCGTCGGCCCAGAGCAGCACGAAATCGGGGCAGTCGGCCGCCGCGCCGTGGGCCTGTTCGGCGAGGGCGACGAGGTTCACGTCGTTCTCCACGTCGACCTCGGCGCCGAGCCCCTCCCGCAGCGCGGGCAGCAGGTCGGGGACGCGCCAGCCGGGCAGGTCCTCGTCGGTGGCGTAGCAGAGCAGGCCCGTGGTGGGGTCGATGGCGCCGGGCACGCCGATCACGACCCGGCGCAGCGGGCCCGGGGGACCGGCCGCCGCCACGGCCGCCGCGAGCCGCTCGACGAGGGGCGCGGGCCCGCCCCCCGCGACGGTGTGCCCGCCCCTGATCTGCCCGGTCACGTCGGCGATCCGGACGCTGATCCGGTCGCGGGTGACGTCGAGGGCGGCGACGTAGGCGGCGTCGGGGTTGATCCGGTAGATCTCCGCCGTCGGGCCGGGCTGACCGGCCCGGATGCCGTCGGCCACCACCAGGCCCGCCTCCTGGAGGCGGGCCAGCAGCTGGAACGCGGTCGGCTTGGACAGGCCGGTGAGCTCGCCGATCTGGGGACGGGTCAGCGGGCCGCGCTCCAGCAGGACCCGGAGCGCCCGGCCCTTGTTGATGGCCCGCATCAGCTTGGGCGTCCCGTGCAGCGGCGGTTTCACTTCGACGTCAGGGTCAGCGCGTAGAGGGCGATGGCGGCGAAGTCGTCGGCGGGCTCGGAGGCCTGCCACGAGCGGACGTCGTCGACGAAACGGCTGCCGTGGCCGGTGAACTCGGCGTAGCGGTCGACGCCGTCGGGCGGGCAGGGAGGCATCTCCTCGAAGTGCTCGCCGAGGCCGTCGTCGAACAGTCCGGCGCTGTTGGGGCCGTTGACGACGGCGCCGGTCGCGGGCCGGCCGGTGATGTTGAAGATCTGGTGGTGCGGGCAGCCGATGGAGTTCTCACCCGCCCCGGCGACGAACGACACGCCCCACGGGTTCGCGCCGAACGCCCAGTTGCGCTGCTGGGTGCCGAAGGCGTCGTAGGCGCGGTCGCCGGTCACCCGGCGGTAGAGCTGCGCGGTCGCGGCCAGGCCGAAGGCATGCGGGACGGCGTCGAACTGGTCGTGCTCGGCCCCGGCGCGGAACGGGTCCTTCGCGGCGCGCGCCGCGCCGATGTCGAGCTGCGCCCTCAGCCCGGCCAGCAGGTCGGCCTCGGAGACGGCCAGGCCGTGGGCGCGCGCCGCCCGGATGGCCTTGACGAGGTCGGCGTGGGCGAGCGCGCTGACGTCGTAGAGGTTCAGCGTGTCGCCCTGGTCGTCGTCGAGGTAGCCGCGCGCCCACCGGGCGGCGTCGGCCAGCCACCTCCCGGCGCGCGGGTCGCGCAGGCGCTGCGCGGCCAGGGTCATCTCGGCGGCGCCGAGCTGCATGTCGTCGCGCCAGACGTCCTCGGGGTAGAAGGCGTGGGGGAGTGAGGTCACGAGCTGGCCGACGTCTTCGGTCTTGGCCATGGCGTACACGGAGGAGGCCTGTTCGAGCAGGTGGGCGGCGCGGCGGCGGTCGGGTTCGAGCTGGGCGGCGAGGGCGAACGCGGCGGCGGTGCGCCCGGCCAGGTTGGGGCTGATCGGCCGGCCGGGGGCGGCGGCGCGGAAGACGGGGCGGTCGCGGATGAAGTGGTGGCCCTCGGCGGTGTCGCCGTCGTCGGCCTCGGGCAGCCGCCAGATGTCGTGGTCGCCGACGAAGGTGCCCTCCTCGTTCCCCGCGCCGACGCCGACCTGGATGTAGAGGGTCTTGGACTTCTCGTCCCACATCTTGTCGAGGTACTTCAGGCCGTGGGCGGCCTCGTTCCGCAGGGCCGGGTCGTCGCTATGGCCGTCGCGCTGCGCGGCCAGCAGGAGCGTGTCGACGTACGCGAGGATGTGGGTGAACTTCAGGTAGTCGCCCGCGTCGAACCAGCCGCCCTCGACGTCGACCGGGCCGCCGACCTTCTTCAGCTCGCCCTTGATCTGGTCGGTGTCGGGAGCGGTGAAGGTCGGCCAGTCGTAGACGGACGCGGCGCGGTCGTTGAGGTGGCTCGGTCTGCGCGGCGCGTCCGCGCCGTCACGCTGGAGGCCGAAGAACGTCAGCACGTCGCCCGCCGGGGTCCGCGAGGGCGCGATCCGGAACTCCGACGACGTCGCGCCGCCCGCCTTGACCCGGTAGCGGCCCGGCGTGCGCAGCTTCGACAGGTCGAGGTCGTAGACGTGGGGGTAGGCGCCGTTCCACGCGCCCCGGTCGGCCCCGGCGTGGCCGGTCAGCACGGTCCGGCCACGGTGGTCGACCACGGTGAAACGGCCGGCCTTGCCGCCCGTCATCAGGTAGGCGTGCTTGCTCTCGGCCGGCCAGTAGCCCACCTGGTCCACCCGGACGTGCGCGGGCGCGGGCGGGGGAGCCACGTCGGCCCGCGCGGGCGCGGCGATCGCGGACGTCACCAACGTCAACGCGAGCGCGGCGGGGGTCAGCCTTGCCATGTGCTCCTCCTGGGACGACGACAGCGCGGAGTTAGTAATTGTTCCTAACTTCTACTGGACCTTAGAACCGCCCCCGAGGGCGGTCAACCACGATCCCGCGCCGTTCTCGCCCCGCAGTTGGACAACACTCCTTACGACCAGGCCGACCGGTTCACCGCCTCGACGACGGGGGCGGCGCCGTCCTCCGCCGCGACCCGGGCCGACAGGGCCTCGGCCCGCCGGCGCCAGCCCCGGGGTCGGTGACGGCGGTGGTGAGCGCGGCCGCCAGCCGGTCGGGCGTCAGCCGGCGGAACGGGATCGCGGCCGGAGCCACGCCGGGCGCCGTCAGCCGGGCCGCCCGGAACGGCTGGTCGTGCATGACCGGCACGGCCACGGCCGGCACCCCCGCCCGCACCCGTCGGCCACTGCACGCCGGAGCAGGTCACGGCGCTGCTCGACCATCACCTCGCGCGGCTCGCCCAGGAATCTCCTTCCGTAGTGTTCTAGAACAGTGCTTCTCGGGGTACTGTTCTAGAACAGTCTGCAGAGAGAAGGCGATCATGGGCGAGATGTCCTGGTCCGGCCGGCGGGGCGTGGCGCTGCCCGCCCGCGCGATGAGCGACCCCGGCGTCACCGGCCGGTTCGGCGGCTACGGCGGGCGGTACGTCCCCGAGTCGCTGATCCCGGCCTGTCACGAGATCGAGGCGGCGTTCCGGGAGGCCTGGGAGGACCCCGAGTTCCGCAACCGGCTCGACACCCTGCTCACCGTGTACGCCGGCCGCCCCACCCCGCTGACCCCGGCCTGGCGGCTGTCCCAGGAGCTCGGCATCACCCTGCTGCTCAAGCGCGAGGACCTGACCCACACCGGCTCCCACAAGATCAACAATGTCGTCGGCCAGGCGCTGCTCGCCCACCGGATGGGCAAGCGGCGGCTGCTGGCCGAGACCGGCGCGGGCCAGCACGGCGTCGCGACCGCCACGGCCGCCGCGCTCCTCGGCCTGGAGGCCACGGTGTTCATGGGGGAGCGCGACATCGAGCGGCAGGAGCTCAACGTCCTGCGGATGAACGTGCTGGGCGCGGAGGTGGTGCCGGTCACGACGGGGAGCCGCACGCTCAAGGACGCCTGCAACGAGGCGATGCGCCACTGGGTGTCGTCGGTGGACGACTCCTACTACTGCATCGGCACGGTGATGGGCCCGCACCCCTATCCGTGGATGGTGCGCGAGTTCCAGCGGGTGATCGGCGACGAGGCCCGCGTGCAGTGCGCCGCCGCGCTGCCGGTCGGGGTGCCCGACTACGTGGTGGCCTGCATCGGCGGCGGTTCCAACGCGGCGGGCACGTTCGCCGGTTTCGTCGACACGACGGCCCGGCTGGTCGGGGTCGAGGCCGAGGGCGGCGCGGCGGCGACCTTCGGCCGGGCCGGGGTGCTGCACGGCTTCCGCTCGCTGGTCCTCCAGGACGACGACGGCCAGGTGAAGGAGGCCCACTCGATCGCGGCCGGGCTCGACTACCCGGGCATCGGCCCCGAGCACGCCCATCTCCGCGACGGCGGCCGAGCCCGCTACGTGACCGTGAACGACGACGAGGTGGTCCGGGCGCTGCGGTGCCTGGCCCGCACCGAGGGGATCCTGCCGGCGCTGGAGTCGTCCCACGCCCTGGCCTGGGTGATCAGGGCCGCGAAGTCGGGCGAGATCCCGGCGGGGTCGACCGTGATGATGACCCTGTCCGGCCGGGGCGACAAGGACATCGCGTCCATCAGGGAGATGCTGTGACCGCGCCGCTGGAGGAGTTCCTGCGCGCCCGCCGCGCCGAGGGCCGGCGGCTGCTGGTGCCCTACGTCACCGCTGGCATCGCTCCCGGCTGGACGGACGTCGTCCGCGCCTACGCCGACGCCGGGGCCGACGCCGTCGAACTGGGCTTCCCGTTCTCCGACCCCATGCTGGACGGGGTCACGATCCAGGAGGCCTCCGACCGGGCGATCGCGGCCGGGGCCACGGTCAGGGGGATCCTGCGCGAGGTGGCGGCGCTCGACGTGGCGGTGCCGCTGGTCGCGATGACGTACAGCAACCTGGTCTTCCAGCGGAGCGGCGCGGAGTTCTGCGCGGAGCTGCGGGCGAGCGGGGTGGGCGGGCTGATCGTGCCCGACTTGCCGCTGGAGGAGGTCGGCGAGCTGGCGGACGCGGCGGCGGCCGAAGGCGTGGACCTGGTGCTGCTGGCCGCGCCGTCGTCGTCGCGGGCGCGGCTGCGCGAGGTGGCGGAGCGGAGCCGGGGTTTCGTGTACGCGCTGACGCGCATGGGCACCACCGGCGAGCGCGGCGAGGTCCCCGAGGCGGCGGCCCGGCTGGGCCGGGACCTGAAGGAGCTCACCGACCGGCCGGTCCTGTTCGGTTTCGGGGTGTCGAACCCGGCGCAGGCGGCGGACCTGGCCGGGCACGCCGACGGCGTGGTGGTGGCCTCGGCGCTGATGCGCCGGCTTCTCGACGGTGCGGGCGCGGGCGAGCTGGGAGAATATGTGGCGAGCATTCGACGCGTCCTCGACCAGGGAGCCAGATGGGCAGTACACCCCGCTACCGCGCCATCGCCGACGACCTGACCGACAAGATCAAGTCAGGCCGCTACCGCGCGGGCGAGGCGCTGCCCGCGCAGCGGGAGCTCAGCGCCTCCTACGGCGTGACGATGATGACGCTGCGGCAGGCTTTGCAGGTCCTCAGCGCCGAGGGCCTGATCGTCCAGCGCGCCGGTCGCGGCACCTACGTGGCGCAGGCCAGCGCCGAATACCCGCTCGACTCGCTGCGCAGTCTCGGCGACGACCTGCGCGGGCAGGGCTGCCCGCTGCGGACCGAGGTGCTCTCGGCCGCGCTCCGGCCCGCGCCGCGCGCGCTGGGCGAGGGCCGGGCGCTGCGGCTCGTACGGGTGCGCCACCTCATGGACCGGCCCGCCGTCCACCAGATCTCGTGGATCGCCGAGCCGCACGCCTCGGCGATCAAGGCGGCCGACTTCACCGAGGTCCCGCTCTACACCGCCCTCGCCGAGGTGGGCGTGCGGGTCCACAGGGCCACCGAGCGGGTCAGCCCGGCCCTGCTCACCGTCCAGGTCGCGGAGCTGCTGCGGCATCCGGCCGGCAGCCCGGTCTTCGTCAGCGAACGGGCGACCTACGACGACCAGGGGACGCTGGTCGTCATGGACCACGCCACGATCCTGGGCGGGGCGATGGAGATCAGGGCCGAGCGCAAGGCCACCGACCTGTCGCTGGAGTGGGTCTCCCCGGCGACCTGACCGTCCTCAGACGGGGATGTCGAGCACGACCGCGTGGCCGCCGTCGGCGTCGGCGAGGTGCTCCTCCAGGGCCGGTCCCGTGATCTTCAGGTCGTGGCGGCCGAGCCAGGCGAACAGGTCGTGGCCCGCCCGCACCACCCCCTCCGGGGTGGGGACCACCGCTCTGACCACCTGACGGGCGGGCAGGGTGAGGCGTTCGCCGCCCTCGTCGGCCACGGCGGCGGCGAAGGTGCCGTCGAGCCACGTCAGCAGTGTCGCCGGGCACACGGCGGCCAGTTCTGAGGGGTCGGTCACGGTCAGCCGCCGCACCGTGAGACGGCGCGCTCCTGCGGTGGTGATCCGGGGGACGACCGACAGGGGCTCGGCGAGGTAGTGCTCCGCCTCGGCGGCCGTGGCCGTCAGGGCGGCGGCCTCGGCGCGCAGCCGGGTGAGGGTCTCCTCGACGGCCCGGCGGGTCTCCGTCTCCGGGGCGTCGAGCAGGTCGGCGATGTCACGTAACGACAGGCCGAGACGCTGGAGGGCGCGGATGCGTTCGAGGCGGGTCAGCTCGGCGACGCCGTACCAGCGGTAGCCGGTGAGGTGGTCGACGGCGGCGGGCCTGAGCAGCCCGGTCCTGTCGTAGTGGCGCAGGGTGCGCTCCGACACCCCCGCCATGTGGGCCAGCCGCCCGATACGCCACATGCTTGACCTTGTCCGTGCGTCAGAGTTCTACCGTCCCGGCATGACCGACATGTCCAGACTCGCCGGTGTGCTGCTGCTGTCGTCCCTCACCGCCATGGTCGCGGGAGCGGCGGTGGCGGTGCCATCGGGGTTGACCCTGAATCCCGCCGATCTCGGGGCGACGCTCCAGGCCGTCCACGACCGGACCGGGCTCCACCTCCTCTCCCTGGCCCTCGACGTGCTCGGCTGGCTGGCGCTGACCGCCGCCGGTCTGGCCAGGGCCGGGCTCGCGGGCGGGCTGCTCGCCGCCGCCGGGCTGGCCGGAATGCTGCACGACGCGGGGAACCTCGCCGTCACCCAGCTCACCGCCGACCCCGGCGCGGCGCTGCCGGTCCTGCTCACCGCCAAGTGGGCCGTCAACCTGGCCGGTCTGCTGTGGGTCGCCGCGACCGCCGCCGCGCTGCTCCCGCTCTCCGGACGGTGGCGATCGGCGGGGACGGCGGCGGCCCTGTCCGGGCTGGCCGCCGTCGTCCTTCCCTGGACGGCCGGGCTCGCGGGGCCGTCGGCGGCGCTGGAGCAGGCCGGGTACGCGCTGCACCTGCCCGTAATGGTGTGGTGGGGCGTGGTCGGTCTGCGGCACCATGGCCGGGATGCCCACCCCGAACCTCCCGTTCCGCTGGGACCTGATCCGGCGTGACCACCTCGGCGCCCTCCTGGACGGACGACCCGAGCCCGACCTGCCCCACCTGGACGCGATCGTCGAATGCGGCGCGAAGGTGCTGGCCCGCAGCGGCGACGGCGACGTCCACTTCGGTGGGCGCTCGGCCGACAGCGTCTTCGACGTGCTCTCGGGCGCGCTGTCGGCCACCGGCCGCCCTGACCGGGTCCGCCTGCTGCCCTTCTCCGCCCCCCGGCCGGGGACCCTCGTCCCGCACGAGATCCGCCAGCTCCGCGCGAACATGACCGCCCTGGGGCTCACCCCCCACGCGCTGGCCCGGCGCAGGACCCCGTACGTGCTGGCCGACCTCGTCGACTCCGGCGCCACCTTCACCCACCTGTACGGCCTCCTCCGCGACTGGACCGCCGACGAGCGCGAGTCGTGGGACGTGATCCGCCTCAAGCTGCGCTTCCTCGGCATCACCGGCCGCGAGAAGACCAGCCCCAAGACGCGGCGCTGGTGGCAGAACGCCGATTGGACGGCCGAACTGCCCCGCCGCAACGTCACCAACGTGTCCGTCGACTGGGGGACCTGGTGCTACCTGGGCAACAGCCAGCGCAAACTGACCGCCTCGTTCCGGCACGACCGCTGGGCCAGCGCGTCGGTCACCGTGCCCACCCATGACGACTGGACCCTCGACGCGCTCGCGGAGGCCGTCGCCTTCGTCGAACGGGGGCGCACCGGCGAGGTGCGGGAGCGGATCGCCCGGCATATGTCGAAGGAGCCGTCGTTCGCCGAGCCGTGGGCGCGGTCGCTGGCCCTCGCGCTACGGCGTCGCTGAATCCGCGCGGACGCCGGCGTGGCAGGGCGCTCCAGGTCTCCCGGCGAACGGGGCGTATGTTAACAGCCGCGCACCTCATGTCGGATTCGGAGGCACCATGGCGGGGGAGAACCACGCGCTCATCTTCGACTTCGACGGAGTGATCCTCGACACGGAGGCGGCCGTGGTCGCCGGATGGCGTGACGAGTGCGCCGACCTCGGCGTCCCCTTCGACGAGAAGGCCTTCACCGCCGCGCTGGGGCTGCCCAGCCTGCGCCCCGACCGGGTGGCGGAGCTGCTCGGCCAGGCGGGCGGCGACCCGCTGGAGGCGATCACCCGGATCCGGGCCCGGGTGAGGGTCCTCGCCCTGGACCTGCCGGTGCTGCCGGGTGTGCGTGAACTGCTGGCCCAGGCGCGGGCCGCCGGGGTCCGGACCGCGGTCGCCTCCGGCGCCAACCGCGAATGGGTGACGGGGCATCTGGAGCGTGTCGGGCTGCTGCCGGCGTTCTCCGCCGTGTTCTGCCGCGACGACGTCGCGGCCGGCAAACCCGCGCCCGACGTCTACCTGGCCGCCCTGGCGGGCCTGCGGACCCCGGCCGCCGGGGCGGTCGCGATCGAGGACACCGCCACCGGCGTCGCCGCCGCCCGCGCGGCCGGCCTGCGCTGCGTCGCCGTGCCCGGCCCCCTCACCGCCGGCCACGACCTGGCCGCCGCCGACCTGGTCCTGCCGTCGCTGACCGGGGTCGTGCTCGACGACCTGTTCGCCCTCCGGCTAAGCGGGACGTCCTGACGAACCGGTCGCGCACCCACTCCTCGAACGGCACCGGCTCCCGCCCCAGCAGCTCCCGCACCACCGACGTGGCCGGATGGGGCGTGCGATGCCACGCCGCGAGCACCTCGATCAGCTCCGCGCCGTGCCCCGCCGCCCGCCACCTCTCCCGCGCCCGGACCTCGCCGATCTCGGCGAACTCCAGCGGCCGTCCCAGCGCGTCCCCGACCACCGCGAGCCGCTCGCGCGCCGTCAGGGCGACCGGCCCGGTGATCGTGTACGACCGCCCCGCGTGCCCCCCGTCGATCAGCACGCGCGCCGACACCGCCCCCACGTCGGCCTCATGGACGACGGCCACCGGAACGTCCCCGAACACCTCCTCCACCCGGCCCTCCTCGATCTGGGGGAGCCACTGCAGGGTGTTGCCCATGAAGTCGGTCGCCTCCAGGCGGGTCCACTCGACCGGCCCGGCGGCGAACGCCTCCTCCACCGGCCCGGCCTGCCCGTTCCACAGCAGGGCCACCCGCCGGACGCCCGCCTCCGCGAACAGCCCGGCCAGCTCGGGCCCGGTCGTGAGGGTGGCGTAGTCGTCGCCGCCGGTGGTCAGCAGATGCGCGCCGACGACCCCGGACAGCGCGTCGCGCAGCGAGGCCGGGTCGGTGAGGTCCCCCTTCACCACCTCCACCTGCGGAGGAAGGGCCGCCTTCCCGGGCGTCCGGGTCAGCGCGCGGACCTGCCGTCCCTCGGCCAGCAGGCTGTCGACGACGTGGCGTCCGGCCTTCCCCGTCGCCCCGGTCACGAGAAATGTCATGCGTCCGAGGCTACGAACGGCCCGCCGTCGCCACCTCGGCCGACGGGCCGAGCCGGGCCTGCGACTTTGGGCTCGGTCTAGCATGCGCAGATGCAGACAGCGGCAGGCGTCGTGCTCGCGGGCGGGCGCTCCACCCGGATGGGCGAGTCCAAGGCGTGGCTGGAGTGGCACGGGTCGACGCTGCTCCACCGCGCCGCCGCCCTGCTGGCCAGGACGGTCGACGGGCCGGTCGTCGTGGTGGCCGCGCCGGGGCAGGAACTCCCGCGCCTCCCGGCGGGCGTCGCGGTGGCCGAGGACCCGGTGGAGGGGCTGGGTCCCATGCAGGGGCTGGCCGTCGGGCTCGCGGCGGTGGCCGGCCGGGCCGCGACGGCCTTCGTGTGCTCCACCGACATGCCCTTCCTCCACCCCGCGTTCGTCCGCCGGGTCCTGCGCGCGCTGCCCGCCGGGGCGGACGTCGCCCTGCCGGTGGCGCGCGGCTTCCGGCAGCCGCTCGCCGCCGCCTACCGCACCTCCCTCGCGGGCCTGGTCGGGGACCTGCTGGCCCAGGGCGACCTGCGGCCCGGCATGCTCTTCGAGCACTGCGAGGTGGCCCGGCTCGGCGAGGACGAACTGCTGGCCGACGCCGACCTGGCCCGCCACGACCCGGCGCTGGAGTCGGTCGTGAACGTCAACTCGCCCGGCGACTACGCGGAGGCCCGCGCCCGGCCCGCGCCGGAGGTCATGGCCTTCGGCCGACGTGTCCGGGCCGCCACCCTCGGCGCCGCCGCGGCCGGGCTGAGCCTGGGCCGCCGGGCCGAGGTGGCGATCAACGGCGATCAGCTGGCTTGGGACGACGAGCTGCCCCTGGTGACGGGGGACACCGTCGCGTCGCCGTCCGGGGACGCCGGTCGGGTCAGGAGCTCGTGAAGGCCGCGGCACGCGCGGCCCAGCGAGGTCGAACCCCGTCTCCTGGCCTGTACGGCCACCTCCGGTATCTCCCCCCGCGCGCCGGTCCACGTGGCGACGTCGATGGCCAGCATGACGGCCTCGGTGTGCAGCGGCCGGGCCCGCTCGCCCTCCCTCGGGAGGAAGACGGACAGGAAGTGGCGCAGGATCGTCCACACCTCGGCGTGCGCGCCCTGCCGGGCGGCCAGCTCCAGCGAGGGCAGCGCCGGGTCGGCCTCGTAGCGGGTGCGGCGGCCCAGCAGTCCCAGCAGGCGGCCCGTCTCGGCGGCGGGCAGCGCGCCCTTGGCCGCGAGCCCGCGCAGCGGGTCGACCACGTCGTCACCCTCCACGGTGAGGAAGTAGGCCAGGACCAGCGCCGTCGCCGTGCCGGACGGGCCCTCGGCGAGCGCCAGGTCACGCAGGTCGCCGATCGCGATGTCCGGCGGGTCGAACCGGCCGATCAGGCCGGCCGCCAGGTGGGCCGCCGCGAGCTCCCGGTGGTGGGGTGTCATCGCGGCCCAGAAGTGGCGTGACCCCCGGTGGTAGGGGGGTGCCTCGGGCACGGTCAGCAGGGCGTCGAGCGGATCGAGACCGGTGGATCCGACGGGCCGCCAGCTCACGTTGACGATGCCGCGCTGGTCGAGGACGTCGTCGTCGCAGGGCACGACGCGCGAGCCGAGGTCGAGGGTCCAGGTCAGCTCCACCAGCGGAGGCGGCGGCGCGCCCCGCTCGAACCGGCCGGCCACCTCCGCCGAGCCGCCGCGTCGTGCGCGTTCGACCAGGTCGGGCCGGGGTTCGGGTGGGAGCCGCAGGAGGGCCTGGGCCAGGTCGAGCGGGAGCGGTTCGCGGCCCGCGTACATCTCCAGGCGGTCGAGCAGCGCCTCCGGGTCGAGGTGGCCGTCGGCGCGGGTGGGCGTGGCCAGCAGGACCGGGGGCAGCGCGCCGCCCTTCGCCGCGCGCAGCAGCTCGTCGAGGCGGGCCAGCAGGAAGAAGTGCGGGCGGGCGCTCTGCCCCACGCGCGGGAGCCGGTTCCAGGGCTCGGGCGCGGGCCGCGACGCCGGGTCGTAGAGGTCGATCTGTTCTCGTACGTAGTCGGGCAAATCGTGCAAAGGGAAGATCGTGCGCAGGCCGGGGAACAACTGCAGGGCGCTGGCCGCGATGCCCACCATGCCGCCGTAGAGGGCCTGCCCGAGGTCCCCGGACAGGCCGGGGAAGGCGTTCTCCGCGTCGGTCCGCTGCTCCTCCGAGATCGGTCTCCGGTACGGCTCCCGCCGCGCCCCCGGCGGTCCCGGATCCTCGCCCGGATTGACCAGTTCCCTGGCCAGCGCCGTGCACCAGTCGCGGGGCGAGTCCCATTTGGGTGCGTCGTAGAGCACCGGCCGCAGATGCTCGCCGAACCGCAGGCCCAGCGTCTCCCGCAGCGAGGCTGGGTCGGCGCGCGCCTCCCGCACGACCGCCGCCAGCCACGCCTCGACGGAGATCCAGCCGATGTCCTCCGGCGGCCCGCCGTCCGGCCCCGTGACGGGGAAGGGTCCGGGAACGGAGACCTGAGGCAGACGTCCGGGAGTGAAGTCGCCGGTCCAGCCTCCGGCGAAGCGCTCGAAGAGCGGCCGGGCCGAGGCGGGCGGCAGCAGTTCGGCCGCCTCCAGGATCGGAGCGGGGTCGGTGAGGTGGGCGGCGTGCTTGAGCGTGAGGGCGACCGCCCGGTCGCGCACCTCATGGGAGGCGTGCGCATACGCGTTGGCCAGCGCGGTGACGTGGTCGGCCACCCGCTCCGGGGAGGCGGCCAGCTCGCGGTCGAGCCAGGTCAGCCCCTTCACGGTGAGCTTCGCCTCCGGCCGGAAGGTCAGCGCCTCGATCCCCTCGGCGACGTCCGCCGCGTCGAGTCGCGCGTGGCGCACCTGCTGCCAGGCCAGCTCGGCCACCGGCCCCGGCGCGGCGGGCAGCAGCCGCAGGTAGTCGCGCAGCCGCCCGGCCGACTCCTCCGGCGTGGGCGCCACGAGCGCGTGCAGCCGGGCGAAGAACCGCAGGTCCTGGACGTCGCCACCGAGCAGGAACCGGCGCACGCACCCCTCGACGACCTGTTCTCGGGGCAGCTCCCGCCCGGCCAGCGCCAGCCACCGCGACGGTTTCGGCGTGAGCGTCTCCCCGGCCAGCGCCCGCCCCGCCCCGGCCGCGTCGAAGATCCTCGGGAGCAGGTGCGGCGTGAGCGGATCATGGGCGACACCGGGCGCCGCCAGCCAGGCCGCGACCAGCGGATCGTGGTCGGGCGGGGTGACCTCCCCGGCCCGCAGCAGCTCCAGCGCCAGCGGCACGACCCGGTCGTCGGGACGGCGGACGCGCTTCGCCAGCCGCACCGCCAGATCGGCCCGCCACGCCACCGGACGACCGGACACCGCCTTCACCAGCAGTCGCGGACGCGGCGCGGCGGACCATCGAGGATTGAGGTCGCGCCGCATCAGCCAGGTGACCGCCCCGGCCGGCCCGGGGACGGCCGCCACGCCGACCATCATCAGCACCTCGCCCCGATCGGCGAAGGGATCGCCGACGTCGAGCAGCCCCCGCAGCCCGGCGGCCACCGCCGCCCGTTCAGCTTCGGAGAGCGTGGGCAACCGCAACGCCAGCCCCTCGGCGTCGCGGTTCAGCACGAGACCGGTGATCTCCGCGAGGACGCCACCTGAGCTCATAACGCTCGCCTATTGCGGGTCATGAAACGGGCCTTTCGTTGTCGAGATCGAGCGCATCGGTGCGGAGGGCCCACCACGTCATGACACCGGCCCTTCGGCGACGCGAACAAGCGAGGTGCCGCCTGCGAGGTCATGGCGTCGGGTCCGTGAGCTGGGCGTGGAGGCGTTTGCATTCGTGGACGAAGCGGATCGTCCGGCGGCTCTTCGCGAACTCGGCGACGACCGGGATCTCCCCGCGCGCGCCGGTCCAGCGGGCCACGTCGGCGGCGAAGGCGACGAGGTCGGCGTGGGTCGCGGTGATGCGCCGGCCCTCGCCGGGCAGCATCCCGGGCAGCAGGCCCGTCAGGATGCGCCACACCTCGTGGTGGCCTCCGGCGTCGGCCAGCTCGCTGAGGGCCGCGAGGGCGGGGCGGGTCTCCCGCCAGGTCCGGCGCAGCACCAGCGCGAGCTGGCGGCCGATCGCCTCGGCGGGCAGTTCGCCCTGGGCGGCCATGGTGAGGATCAGCGGGATCGTGCCGCGCACCCCGCCGGACAGCAGATGGGCGAGGATCACCCCGGTGGCCTCGCCCATCGGGCCCTGGTTGATCACCAGACCGGTGAGGTCGGCCGTCGTCGACCAGCTGCCCCAGCGGCCGCTCAGGACGAAGGGCAGGAAGTTGACCGCCAGGACCTCGCGGTGCGAGGGCAGCACGGCGGGCCACGACCGGAGCAGGCCGCCGGAACCGCCGACCCACCAGTCGAACGGCTCGCGCAGCAGCACCTCGTCGATCAGCCGATGGCCGGTCGGGGCGGTCACCCGCAACCTCGGCTGAACCCCGACCTCGGTGAAGTGCTCGGGTTCGTCGTCGCCGAACTCGACCATGGACGCGCCCACCATGTGCCGCCACACGACGCCGCACTCCGGATCGGCCATACCGCCCCCGGCGAGCCAGCGGGCCGCTGAACGCGCCGCCTCCGAGTCGATCGCCGCGGCCCGGTCGGCCGCCGCCGGATGGCCGCCCCGGGGGAGCCGCAGCAGCGCCTGCGCCAGGTCGGCAGGGAGCGGCTCCACCCCGGCGGCGGCGCAGATCTCCAGCCGGTCGACCAGCACGTCAGGGTCGAGATGGCCGCTCATCCAGGTCGGCGTGGCCAGCAGCACCGGCGGCATCGCGCCGTCACGGAGCGCCTCGGCGAGTTCCGCGTACCGGTGCAGCAGGAAGTCGTGGGGCGGCGAGACCCGATTCGGGCGGGGCAGCCGGTTCCGCCGCCGCCACTCCTCGTGCGAGTCGACGGGCGATGCGACGGGTGGTAGCGCCGGCGCGCTGCCGGGGGTGACGAGCTCGGCGGCCAGCGCCGACTGCCAGTCGTCGGGGTCGAGGCGCAGGTCCCCGGACCGCCAGGAGCCGCTGTCCTGGTCGACGTGGGGTTTGAGTTTGCGGCGCAGCTTCTTCCGGTCGGCGGCGATCCCGGCGACGAAGGCCGCCAGCCAGCGCTCCTGGCCGATCCAGCGCTCGTGGTAGTCCGGGAAGATCGACGGCTCGGGGAAGCGCTTCGGCGCAGCCACCTCGGGCAGCGGCGGGAACTCCTTCGACTCCGGCACGTCCCCGGCCGGGGCCTCGCCGCCGAACCGCTCGGCGACCTTCGCGCCCAGCCCGGCGGGCAGGTGGTGGACGCCGTCGAGGATCGCCCCGGCGTGGTCCTGGAGCAGCCCGGCGTGCTTCAGGGTCAGCTCGGCGGCGCGGTTGCGCACGTCGAAGGACGTGTGCGCGTACGCCGTGGTCAGCGCGCCCACGAAGTCGGCGGCCACGTCAGGTGTGGCACGGATCGTCTGGTCGAGCCAGCGCAGGCCCCTCGCGGCGAGCTTGGCCTCGGCCCGGAAGGTCAGCGCCTCGACCGCCTCGACCACGTCGGCGTGGTCGAGCTGCCCGGCCCCGCCCAGCTGCCCGGCGGCGAGTTCGGCGACCGGCCCCGGAGCCGACGGCAGCAACCGCAGGTAGTCGCGCAGCCGGGGAGCGGACTCGGCCGGCGTGGGGTCGGCGAGCGTGTGCAGCCGGACGAAGAACCGCAGGTCCTGGGCGTCGCCACCGCGCAGGAACCGGCTCACGCACCCGTCGAGCACCCGTTCCCTGGGCAGCTCGCGGAGCGCGGCGGCCAGCCAGCGGGTCGGCAGCTTCCCGCCCTGCTCGTCCCGGAGGGCGCGGCCCGCGCCGTCGGCGTCGAAGACGCGCGGCAGCAGCACGGGAAGCAGCGGGTCATCCTCGACGGCGGGCGCGGCCAGCCAGGCGGCCACCAGGGGGTCGTGGTCGGGTGGCGTCGCGCCGGACTCGCGGAGCAGCGCCACGGCCAGCGGCGCGAGGCGGTCGGCGGGCCGCCGGATCCGCTGGGCCAGCCGGACCGCGACGTCGCGCCGCCACTGCGGCGGCCGGGTGGCCGCCACCCGGCAGACCGTCTCGATGTCGAGCTCGGCCCAGCGGCGGTTGACGTCGCGGCTGGTCATCCAGGTCACGGCGGCGGCCGGGCCGGTGATGACGCCGATCCCGGCCAGCAGCAGCGTCCCGGCCAGGTCGTCGAGCAGCAGGCCGAGGTCCCAGGAGTCGAGGCCCCGCCGGGCGCGCAGTTCCTTGACGAAGCCGGGCAGGTGCCCGCCCAGTTCGGCGCGCTCCTCCTCGGTGAGGGTGACGAGCCGGTCGGCCAGCCGGGTGACAGACTTGTCGGTGATCAGCTGGGTGATCTCCGTCCAGAGGCTCATCGGGAGACCTCGACGGCGGCGCGGGCGACGATCCGGGCGGCGAGCACGTGCTTGCACGGCCCGCGCGAGCCCCGGTGGTCCCACCACCACTCGCACGTGCAGGAGCCGTCGGTCAGCGACACCCGCCGGGCCCCGCCCGAGGTCCGCACGGTGGCCAGTTCGCCCTCCAACTGCACGGCCCCCGCCTCGACCAGCTTGCGGGCCTTGGCCAGGCGGGGGTTGAGCAGCAGCACGTTGTCCTTGTCGTAGGGCAGCTCGCGGTGGAAGTGGGCGGCCTCGGCCAGGTCGTAGCCGACCCGCCCGGCGACGCCGAGCTGGGTCAGTGCGGCCCGCACCCGGTCGGCGGGGATGCCCGCCCGGTCGGCCAGCAGGCCGATCTCGACCTCGGGCTCGAAGTTGAGCAGCATGCCCACCACGTCGGCGTCGTTCTCGGCCTCGTCGGTGGCCAGGTCGTCGAGGACCGCGCCCTCGCCGGAGAAGCCGCGCCAGCGCTCGGGCGACAGCACCAGGGTGTAGCGCATCCCGGGCAGCTCCAGTTCCCAGGCGCTGGAGGCGGCGTCGCCCGGACCGTACACGCGAAGGGTCTTCGCGAAGCGCAGCAGCGGCAGGAGGGTGCCGAGCCGGTTCGGGGCGGCGAGCCGCACCGAACCCGGCGCCTGACGGTCGGCGGCCTTCAGCTCGCGCCCGGACTGCGTCACCCACAGGGTGCCCTTCCTGGGCAGGCCGCGCAGGAACCGCACCGCCGCCAGGCCCGCCAGCTCGCCGCGCTGGTCCATGCCGGAGGCGATGACCTGGACCTCGGCGAAGCCGCGCAGCCAGCGTTCGGGCAGCGGCACCTTCTTCTCCACCACCGCGCCGTCCATCGTGGTCACGACCAGCTCGTCGAGCCCGACCCCCAGGTGCAGCGGGTCACGGGCGCCGATGCGCGCCAGCGCCTCGCGCAGCGGCGCGTTGACGTCGACGTTGGTGGTGCCCCGGTCGAACACCTCGCCGTCGAGCGCGCCGCCCAGCAGGTCGAGCCGGGCGTACACGCCGCCGCAGGCCGAGAACGACTCGAACCGCAACCGGTCGCCGTCGCACGTCACCACCGGGTCACGCACCCAGGTCCGCGCCTGGGGCTGGTGGTAGCGGGCCAGCGCCACATCGGCCACCCCGAGCAGCGCGGCGGCGGCGGGCGCCGCCTGGGTCACCACGCCGCTGAAGAACCGGGGCGCCACAGCGGGCCCGGTCAGGGCCCGGCCGCCGGAGGTGGCCAGCCCGAGGCGGCCGTCGACCAGGGAGGAGGGCGCGGCGTAGGTGTACGCCTGCGTCGCTGAAGTCATGGCCGGGACAATAGATCTTCCCACCGACAAACGAGAGACCCTCCGTGCTGATCACCCGACTGAGCGCCCGGCGACTCCCCGAGTCCTGGTGCGCCGCCCTGCCCGTGGTCCGCCACTCGCCGACCGAGGCCTGCCGCTGACCGCCCCCGTCACGTTCCTCGTCGGCGAGAACGGGTCGGGCAAGGCCGAAACGCTCTTCAACCTCGCCCGGGGCGTCATCACCCAGGAGGGAAGAGGCTTCTGGGCGGACGACCTCACCACGCAGTCCCACGGCGAGGGCTTCTTCACCGTCCTCGACCACATGCTCGACGGCCCCGGCCTGTACCTCATGGACGAACCCGAGGCGGCCCTCTCCTTCCACTCCTGCCTGCGCCTGGCGGGGCTGATGCACCGGGTCGCTGGCGAGGGCGGCCAGATCATCTGCGCCACCCACTCGCCCGTCCTCACGGGCCTGCCCGGCGCCGAGATCGTCGAACTGGGCGACCACGGGGCACGGGTCGGCGAGTGGGCGGAGCTTCCCCTGGTCGACGACTGGCGCCGCTTCCTCGCCCGGCCGGACCTCTACATGCGCCACATCACCGGCCACGAGACCTGACCCGGTTCGTCCACTGCCTGCAGGCATGGGTCGGCGGCCGCGCCCCTTGCCGCCTCATGATCCGGATGAAAGGCTGCCGCAGGCCTTTCCGGCGACCATGGAGGAATGATGACACGCCGTCGGTGGATCGGGGGCGCGGTCGTCGCGGTCCTCCTCGCGGTCGCCGCCGTCGTGGGGACGGCGATCTGGTTCCCCGCCGTCGCGGCCGTGACCTGCCCCGGCTGCTACGGCCTGGAGCGGCTCCGCCCCGGCGTCTACGCCGAGCCCGGTCTGACGGCCGAGCGGCGCGGGCAGGTGATCGAGGTCGTCGACCGGGCCGACGCGCGGGTGCGCGGCTTCTTCGGCGGCAGGGTGACCTCCCCGGACGTCCTCGTGTGCCTGTCGGACGACTGCTACCGGCGCATCGGGGGCGGCGGGGAGCGCGGCGTGGCCGTGCTGAACCGGGCGGTGATGCTGTCTCCGCGCGGCGTCGATCCGGTGATCGCCGCCCACGAGCTGACCCACGTGGAGCTGCACGCCCGCCTCGACGGGATCGAGGTCCCCCAGTGGTTCGACGAGGGGCTCGCCGTCCTGGCCGCCGACGACCCCCGCTACCTCGCCCCGGCCGGTGACCGCTGCATGGTCGAGCCCCGCCCGCCGCTGCCGGCCACGCTCGGCGACTGGCTGAGCGCGGCGTCGGCGGATCCGCAGGTGTACGCCCAGGCCGCCTGCCAGGTGAGCCGGTGGGCCGAGGCGAACGGCGGCGTGCGGGCCGTCGTCGAACGGCTGGCGGACGGGCGGGGCCTCCCCGGGATCAGGTGAGCTGGGCGTGCAGACGCCTGCACTCGTGGATGAAGCGGGCGCTGCGGCGGCTCGCGGCGAACTCGGCGATCTCCGGGATCTCCCCCCGCGCGCCGGTCCACCGCGCGACGTCGGCCGCGAAGGCGACGAGGCCGGCGTGGCTGACGGTGATGCGCCGCCCTTCGCGCGGCAGCAGTCCGGGCAGCATGGCGCGCACCATGCGCCACACCTCGTGGTGCCCGCCCCGCTCGGCCAGGTCGGTGAGGGCGGCGATCGCGGGGCGGATCTCCAGCCAGGACGTGCGCCGGATGGCCAGGGCCATCTGCCGTCCGATCGACTCGGCGGGCAGCTCTCCCTTCGCGGCCAGCCGCAGCGTCATCGGGATCACCTCGTCGCGGGCGTTCTCGGCCAGCAGCACGGCGAGGACCACGGCGGTGGCCTCGCCCAGCGGTCCGTCGGCCGTGACCAGCCCCGGCAGGGCGGCGACCTGGGCCCAGCGCTGCCACCGGCCGCGCAGCACCTGGGGCAGGAGATGGACCGACACGACCTCGCGGTGGCCGGGCGTCATCGCCGGCCAGGCCTCGGCCGAGTCCACCGAGGAGGCGCTGTCACGTGGCCGGCCCAGCAGCATCTCGTCGATGAACGAGTGGCCGGTGGGCCGCGCCCTGAGCACCGGCATCAGCCGAGCCGTGGTGAAGTCGGCCGGCTCGTCGTCGCCGAGCTCGACCCACTGCCCGCCGGAGCGGTGGGCCCAGGTGAAACCGGTCTCCGGGTCGGGCAGCCCGCCTTCGGTCAGCCACCGCGCGACCGAGCGGGCCGCGTCGGAGTCGATGGCCGCGGCGCGTGAAGCGGCGGCGGGGTGGCCGCCCCGGGGCAGCCGCATCAGGGCCTGGGCCAGGTCGGCGGGGAGCGGTTCCACTCCGGCGGCGGCGCAGGTCTCCAGCCGGGTGACGAGCACGTCGGGGTCGAGGTGGCCGTCGAGCCAGGTGGGCGTGGCCAGCAGGACGGGCGGCAGCGCGTCGTCGCGGAGCGCGGTCAGCAGTTCGAGATGGCGGTGGATGAGGAACTCGTGCGGAGGCGGCACGGCGCCGGGGTGGGGCATGCGGTGGCGGCGGCGCCACTCCTCGGACGGGGACAGCTTCTCGGGCTCCAGGACCCGGTGGTGGCCCAGCGTGTGGAACATCGTCACCGCGACGACCGGCTCGTCGGGACCCGGTGGCGGCACCGGCTGCGACCGGCGCATGGCGTCGGCCCGGTCAGGGTCGACGCCGAACGCCAGGAGCTTGTGGGCGATGTGGTCGAGGTCGTCGAGCGCGTGCCTCCCGGTCTCCACCATGACCATGCCGTCGACGACGGGCAGGGGCCGCCCGTTCTCGGTGGCGACGGCCTTGGCCGGGCCCTCGACGGTGGTCCAGGTGACGACGACGGTCCGCGGGGTCACCTCGTCGGCGTAGACGTAGTTGGGCTGCCGGACCGAGCGCTTCGGGACGGGCATGGTCTCCTCGGGCACCGGCTCGCCCCGGGTGACCTGGCGTAACACATGGGACGACGTGCACTGGACCCAGACCGTCCGCTCCTCGACCGGGGGGAGGTCGCGGCCCGGGTCGACCAGTTCGTCGGCCAGCGCCAGCCGCCACTCGTCGAGGTCGGTGCGCGTGGTGACGGACCGCCAGTAGGACCAGGACTCCTCCAGCCACGGTCTCACCGCATCGCGCACCTTCGACCGGTCGTCGGCGATCCCGGCCACGAAGGCCGCCAGCCAGCGCTCCCTGCCCACCCATCGCACGTCGTCGCCGGGGGACAGCGACGGCTCGGGGAAACGCCCCGCTTCCGGCACGTCGGGAAGCGGCGGGAACTCCTTGCGTTCGGCCGGGTCGTCGGCCGGGGCCTCCCCGCCGAACCGCGCGGCCAGCGTCGCGCCCAGCTCGGCCCCCAGGTGGGGCAGCGCGTCGAGGATCGTCCCGGCGTGGCCGGCGAACGCCCCGGCGTGCTTCAGGGTGAGCTCGGCGGCGCGGTTGCGCACGTCGAACGAGCTGTGCGCGTAGGCGGTCGTCAGCGCAAGCAGCAGGTCAGCGGCGGTCTCCGGAGCCTTCTTGACCGACTGGTCGAGCCAGCGCAGGCCCGTCGCGGCCAGCTTCGCCTCGGCCCGGAAGGTCAGCGCCTCGACCGCCTCCACCAGATCGGCGTGGTCGAGCGGCATCGCCTGCCGCACCTGCCCGGCGGCCAGTTCGGCGACCGTGCCGGGGGCCGAGGGCAGCAGCCGCAGATAGTCGCGCAGCCGGGCCGCCGCCTCCTGCGGCGTGGGGTCGAGCAAGGTGTGCAGCCGGACGAAGAAACGCAGGTCCTGGACGTCGCCGCCGCGCAGGAACCGGCTCACGCAGCCGTCGAGCGCCCGGTCTCTCGGCAGGTCGCGGGCGGCGGCCAGCCAGCGCGACGGCGTCGGGTCGAGCCGTTCGTCGCGGAGGGCCCGGCCCGCGCCGTCGGCGTCGAAGACGCGCGGCAGCAGCAGCGGGGTCAGCGGGTCGCCGGCCACGCTCGGCGCGGTCAGCCAGGCCGCCAGCAGCGGGTCGTGGCCGGGCGGCGTCGCGCCCGACTCGCGCAGCAGCGCCACGGCCAGCGGGGCGATGCGGTCGGCGGGACGGCGGACGCGCCGGGCCAGCCGGTCGGCCACGTCGAGCCGCCACTTCTCCGGCCGGGCCGCCGCCACCCGCACGACCGCCGCGACGTCGAGGTCGTCGGCCCAGCGGCGGTTCACGTCGCGGCTGGTCAGCCAGGTCACGGTGGCGGCCGGGCCGCCGATGCAGCCGACCCCGGCCAGCGCGAGCGCCCCGGCCCGCTTGTCGAGCATGCGGTCGGCCTCCCACGAGTCGCGCCGCTCGGGGAGGCGACGGCGGATCTCCTTCACCAGGCCGGGCAGCAGCGCGGCGATCTCGCCGCGCTCCGCCTCGCTGAGCGCGATCAGCCGATCGGCCAAGGGTGTCACCTGGTTGCGGAGCACCAGATCGGTGATCTCCGCCCAGAGGGTCGTGGGGGTGCCTGAGGTCATGATCGGGACGATAGATCTCGGCACCGACAAACGCCGCTAGATCATCCCGGCGAGTTTGTAGAGCACCAGCGACCCGGCCACGGCGACGTTCAGACTGGCCCCCGTCCCGATCATGGGGATCTCGACGACGTCGTCGAGCAGGTCGAGCGCCTCCGGCGGGATGCCGTCCTGCTCGTGGCCCAGGACGGCGACGGTGGGCTGGCGGGCCATCGGCAGATCGGCCAGCCTGACCGCGTCCTCGGCCAGTTCGACGCCGATCACCCGCGCCCCCGCCTCCCGCTGCCCGGCCAGCCACCGGAACGGGCGCACCCAGTGCACGCAGGCGGGCTGCCGCAGGGTGTCGCCGCGCGCCAGCGCCTCGGGCACCCACGGCAGCCTCGGCACGGCCAGGCACGCCCCGACGGCGTCGCACGTCCGGAGCAGCGTGCCGAGATTGGCGTGGTGAAGGGGCCACAGCGGCGCGGCGAAGAGGTGACCCAGGCAGCGGGGCGGACGCCGGCGGCGCTGGCCGCGCAGGTCCTTGGGGGTCCGGATCCGGACCGAGCGGCCGCTCACCGGCGCGGGAGGGGAGCTCCTCCGTTAATGATCATGATGTGGGCGATTTCATCGGCACGCCCGGGCCATCGACGAGAGTCAACGCGACCCCCGCAGTGTAACCCGGCAGGCCAGCAGGGCGATCGCGAACACCGGCAGCCAGGCCAGCCGGGCGGCCACCCAGCCGAGGTCGCCGGGCACGGTGTGCAGCCCGGCCAGCGGCGCGGCGGGCAGGGTGAGCGCGGTCACCGCGACGAGCGCGGTCTGGTGCCACACGAACACGGTCATCGCCGACAGGTTCACCGCCGCCACCCCGGCCCAGAGCGCCGGCCGCCGCATCGCCGCGCGCAGCGGCCCGAGCAGCAGCAGCGCCGCTCCGGCCTGGGCGAGCCCGAACGTCACCGCCGCCAGCGTGGGCGGCGACTGGTTGGACAGGGCCGCGCCCGGCACGCCCACCATGGCGGCCGGATAACCCCCGACCGTGATCAGCACACCGGTCGCCACGCCCCCGCCGACCAGCAGCGCCCACCCGTCCAACCGCCGCCACGACAGCCCGACGCAGTAGGGCACCAGCCAGGCCGCGCCCACGTTGACCCAGCCGACCCAGCCGGGCGCGCCGAGGACGAACCGCGCCAGGTCCACCACCGCCACCACGGCCAGCGGCCAGCCCGGATGCAGCCGCGCCACCAGCGGCGTCACCACCATCAGCGCCCCGTACACCGGCAGGAACCACAAGGGCGACCACACCAGCTTGGCCAGCGCCATGACGGTCGCCGGTTCGGTGCCGAGCGCCAGCATGACCGCCACCGTCACCCCCCAGACGGCGGCGAGCACGGGCAGCGGGCGCACCAGCCGGACCAGCCGGAGCCGCAGAGGGGTCGTGCTCCGGGCCGCGACCATCCCGCCGACCAGGAAGAACAGCGCCATCGTCTGGAGCAGCCAGGAGACCGGGGCCAGTCCGGGCAGGTGCTTGAGCGGGCTCGTCACCCTGATCGTGCCGCTGTCGGCGACGAGCGCCGTCACCAGCCAGTGGCCGCACACGACGCCGGTGATCGCGACGGCGCGCAGCGCGTCGACACCCCGATCACGCACGGGGTCACGCATGGGCCACGATCCCCGCGATGGCCTTCAGCGACCGTCCCAGCAGGTAGTCGCCGTGCCCGGCGTCCCCGGCGTCGAACGGGCGCGCGCCGAAGCCCGGGGCCAGCGGGTCGGGCCCGAAGATCGCCGGTACGTCGCCGATCCAGTCACGGCGGCCACGCCCGGCCCAGACCGTCGCCGGGGAACGCAGCGCGGCGGCGGAGGCGGCGGGGACGCCCGCGGTGCCGTACAGGACCAGGTTGTCGACCGGCAGCCCCGGCGCGGCCCGCGCGCAGACGACCGCGCCGTAGGAGTGGCACAGCAGGGAGATCCTCGCCCGCGGGAACGCGGCGGCGAGCCCGCCGACGAAGGCGCGCAGGCGCGGGGCGGCCGCGTCGGCGCGGGCCGTGGTCACCGACCCGAGGCTGACCAGGCGCGGAGCCGGATAGCCGAGCCAGGCGACCACCGCCGACCCGGCGCCCAGTTCGGCCCGGAGCCGGAGCGCGCCGCCCCGCAGCCGCCCGTAGGCGTCGAGCGTGGTCCCCGCCCCGGGGACGATCACCGCGACGGTCCGCGCCGGGAGCCGGCCGAAGAGCTCGACCGCCTGCCCGCCGTCGTGGCCGTCGAAAGCCAGGAACACGCGTTCCGGCACGGCCATCGCGCGCAGCGACGCCGCCCTGATCAGGTTCCCCCGCTCGGCCGCGAGCCGGGCCGCCCGGCCGATGTCCGCCCTGGTCCGGTCGTGGTGCGCCGCGTCGAACCCCGGCGGGGTCGGCGGCGGCGCGGGGATCCCCTGGCCACTGACCGGCACGGCGACGAGCAGGGCCCACAGCAGACGCTTCATGAAGGTGGACGATGCCGAAAGCCCCCGGCGGGACACATCGGACGCCGGGTGTACGACCACGGTCCGATTCCCGGACCGCGACGCGAACCTACGATCAGGGCCATGCGCCAGCTGAAATCAGCCCTGTGGACGACCGTGCCCTGGGCCGTCGGGCTGCTCGTCATGGTCCTGTCCCGGGGCGGCTCCGTGAGAGCCCCGGACCTCGTCGTGATGGCGGTCACGACCGTGCTGGTCGTGGCGGGCGGGCTGCTGCTCGACCGGTGGCCGCTGCCGGGGCTCGGGCTCCTCCTGGTCACGATCCCGCTGGGGATCCGGATCTCCATCGGGGTCCTGCCGTTCACGCAGTTCGCCGTGGTCGCCTTCGGGCTCTACCGGATCGCCGCCGTCGCCACCCGGCGCGTCGCCCTGATCGCCCTGGCGGCGGCGGTGGCCGTGCAGGTCGTCTGCCTGCTGTACACGCCGCTGGTCTCCTACTACGTGCTGGCGCTGCTCTCGCTGATCGGCTGGCTGCTCGGCCGGGCCGTCGGGCAGGCGCGCGAGCACACCGCCGACCGTGCCGCCTGGACCACCGCCCAGGCCGTCACCGACGAACGCCTGCGCATCTCCCGCGAACTCCACGACACCGTCGCCCACTCCATCGGCGTGATCGCCTTCCAGGCGGGGGCGGCCCGGCGCGTGATCGGGACCCGGCCCGCCGAGGCCGAGCGGGCGCTCGGCGAGATCGAGGCGGCCGGGCGCGACGTGCTGGCCGGCCTGCGCCGCATGCTCGTCGCGCTGCGCGACGGCGATCCGGCCCCCGCCGCCGGGCTGGCCGACCTGCGGCGGCTCGGCGCGACCGGGGTGGACGTGGAGGTCAGGGAGCTCGGCGGGCGGCGGCCGCTGCCGCCCGAGGTCGACACGGCCGCCTACCGGATCATCCAGGAGGCCGTCACCAACGTGGCCCGGCACGCCGCGACCGGCTCGTGCGTGGTGACGCTCGACTACCGGGACGCCGAACTGGCCGTCGAGATCGCCGACACCGGGCGGGGCGTCCGGGGGGAGCTCGTGCCGGGGTTCGGGCTGGCCGGGATGCGCGAGCGGGCGGCCCTGCTCGGCGGCGACCTCACCGCGGGCCCCGCGCCGGACGGCGGTTTCCGGGTCGCGGCGCGGCTGCCGGTGGTGGCGCGGTGACCGTGCGGGTGCTGCTGGCCGACGACCAGCCGCTGATCAGGACCGCGCTCCGCCTGGTGATCGCCGACGCGCCCGGCCTGGAGGTCGCCGGTGAGGCCGGCACGGGCCCCGAGGCGGTCCGCCTGGCCGCCGAGCTCGCGCCCGACGTGGTCGTGATGGACATCCGGATGCCCGGCATGGACGGCATCGAGGCGACCCGCCGCATCACCCGCGCGCCGGAGGCGGCCCAGGTGGTGGTGCTGACCACGTTCGACGACGACGAGAACGTCTACGGCGCGCTGCGCGCGGGCGCGTCCGGGTTCCTGGTGAAGGACATGGCCCTGGACGACATCCTGGCCGCCGTCCGGGTGGTCGCCGCCGGGGACGCGCTGATCGCGCCGGGGGTGACCCGCAGGCTGATCGCCGCCTTCGCGGGCCGTCCGGTGCCCCAGGCGCTGACCGGGATCACCGGACGCGAGCGCGAGGTCCTCACGCTCATCGGGCGCGGCCGGTCGAACGGGGAGATCGCGGCGGAGCTGTTCATCAGCGCGGCGACGGTCAAGGCGTACGTGACGCGGCTGCTGGCCAAGCTGGACGCCCGCGACCGGGTGCACCTGGTCATCATCGCCTACGAGACCGGGCTGGTGCCGTGACCGGTCACCCGGCCGGGCAGGTGGTGCCGGCCGGGGGGAGCGTCAGGTCGGTGAGGTAGGCGGTGGTGTGCCGGATCGGGCACTGCTTGCCCGACAGGTACAGGACGTGGCCGGGGCCGTCGTACCTGACGGTCACCGATCCCGGGACCATCCGGGTGAAGCTCTCGGTCCACGCGTAGTCGCCCCACGCGCTGCCGGCTCCCAGGAACGGCGGCAGCCCGCGCGTCGGCAGGGGGCGCGGCGGGTTGACGACGGGCTCCGGCCAGCCGACGCAGCCGAGCCCGTCGAAGGCGACGGAGCCGAAGTTCGGCGAGATGTCCTCCGCCTGGCGGCGGAACGTCCGCATCTCGGCGTAGGAGCGGTAGCCTCGGCCGTCGCCGCAGGTCATCGCCAGGACTCCGGGGGTGGCCCAGACCCGCGCGTTGCCGAGGGCGAAATCGGCGAAGCCGGAGCCGTCGCCGTTCCGCGCCCTGTCGACCGCGTCGGCCCAGGCCCGCCAGTGCGCCTCACCCGGTCCGGGGTCGCCGAGGAAGGCGAAGGTCCGCAGATGCCACCCGGTCAGCTCGCCCCCGACGGGCGCGCGGTCGGCGTCGCGGACGAGCCCGCGCCAGACCTCCCCGGCGTCCTCGCCGTGCAGGGCGCAGGCCGTGGTCTCCCCGCACCAGGCGGCGAACCGGGTGAAGGCCTGTTCGGTCAGCGGCAGGGTCCGCAGCGTCTGGTCGCGCCAGCCGTCGACCTGGTTGATCGCCCCGTCGAGGTACATGGCCCGGACGCGCCGGGGGAACAGCCGGGTGTACGCGGCGGCGGCCACCCCTCCGTAGGAGTTGGCCATGAAGCTCAGCCGCTCCTCGCCGAGGGCCCGGCGGATCGCGTCCATGTCCCTGGCCACCGACAGCGAGTCCAGGTGGGCGAACAGGCCGGTCGTGTCCGCCTGCCGGCACTGCTCGAAGGCCCTGGTCATCGTGGCGGCCAGCGCCAGGTAGGCGGTCCGGTCGCGGGGCTCGGACAGGGAGGTCCCCGGCTCCAGGCACGCGGGCGGGAGCCGGTCGAGCCAGACGCGGGTGCGGGGCGTGTAGGCGACGAGGTCGAACCTGCGCCGCAGGTCGGTGAGGTGGGCCGCGGCGATTTTCAGGTCCTCGATCCCGTCGTTGCCGGGGCCGCCGGGGACGCCGAGCACGCCGCCGATCCGGCGCGCGGGTTCGGTGGCGGGTAATCGGGCCAGGTCGAGCGTGACCGTGCGCCCGCCGGGTTCGGCCCAGTTCACCGGCACGTCGATCGTGGCGCACTGCATGTTTCCGGGGCCCGCGCACTCCGTCCAGGCCGGTCGGGTGGCCGGCGCGGCAGGCGTGGCGGAGGCGGCCGGGGCCGTCGCGGCCAGCGCCGCCAGCGCCACCCTGGTGATCAGTACTCGCTGCTTGGTCGTCATGGTGCCACCCTCGCAACGGCGGCCGGTCCGCCACCACCAGGAGGCCCCCCGGGGTGGTGCGGGTGCCGGCCGGAGTGGACGTCCCCCCGCCCGCCCCCTTCCGGACCAGGCGGGGGCTGCTGAACCGGCTCGGCGCGGCGCTCACCCTCCGTTCAGTCGTCGTGGGCGATCAGCATGAGCTGCCGCCACAGCACGACCAGGAACACCGCCGACCCGGCGAAGGCGAACCAGAAGGGCGCCGCGACCCCGAAGCGGGTGGCCAGGACGCCGCCGATCAGCGAGCCGACCACCAGGCCGGCGTACACGCAGACGGTGTTGACGCTGCCGACCCGGCCCTGCAGCTCGGCCGGCACGGCGCGCTGGCGGACGGTCACCGAGGTCGTGCCCCAGATGAACGCGTGCGCCCCGAAGACCAGGAAGATGCCCCCGGCGATCCACGGCGAGTGGGTCAGCGCCAGGCCCAGATGGGTGAGCGTCTCGACGACGAGCCCGATCCGCATCAGGGCGCCGAGGCTCACCCGGCGGGTGATGGCCCCGTAGAGGCCGGTGCCGAGCAGGCCGCCGATCCCGCCGATGGTGGTCATCAGCCCGAAGCCCAGCGCGCCGAGGCCGAGCTGCTCCTGCGTGTACAGGACCAGCACCGACCAGGCCGCGCCGAACGTGAAGTTGAAGATCAGGATGGTGAGCGCCAGCGTCCGGACGGCGGCGTGCCGCAGGGTCCACCGGAACCCGGCGACCAGCTCCCGGCCCGCGCCCGCCCGGGGCGCGGCGGCCCGCGGCGGCAGGGTGATGCGGGAGACCAGCACGATCGCCGCCGCCACCAGGAGCAGCTGCCCGGCGAACGGCCAGGCCAGCCCCAGGCCGAACAGGGCCGCGCCGACCGGCGGCCCGGCGAGCTGGTTGAGCGTGATGAACCCGGTGCCCAGGCGGGCGTTGGCGATGACGAGGTCGTCCCGGCCGACCATCATCGGCGTGAGCGTGGCCGTCGCGTTGTCGGCGAACACCTCGGCGACGGCCCGGAGCGCGAGCAGCGCCAGCGCGGTCACCACGGTCACCGTCCCGGTCGCCATGAGCGCGACGAGCGCCACCAGCACCACGGCCCGCACCGCGTTCGCGACCAGCACGATCCCGCGCCGGTCGTGGCGGTCCGACAGCACCCCGGCGTACAGGCCGAACAGCAGGGGAGGCGCCCAGCTCACCAGCGCCGACAGCGAGATCATCAGCGGGTCGCCCGTCAGCGAGGCGATCAGCAGCGGGCCCGCCGCGGCCGCGATGCCGTCGCCGAGATTCGTCAGCCAGCTCGACGCCAGCAACCACCGGAATCCCCGCCCCAACCGGGCGGGCAGGACTCGCTCCACAACTGTGACCACGGGCGCAAGACCCTACGTGCGAGGCCCTCCGGCGGCAACGCGTTTTCCCGTGTACGTGCTGCTAGATCCCCCTGAGCGCGGCCCGCTGGGCGGGGCTGAGGCGATCCGCCCGGAGGGTGAGCGCGTAGGCTCCGGAGCCGAGCCGCTGCACGGCGAGCGGGTCGGCGATGACCGGCCGGCGCCCGATCGCGTCGAGCGCGCCCGCCACCCGGTCGCCGGGCCAGTCCAGCGCCGTGGCGAGGTCGCCGGCGGTGAGCGGCCGGGCGGCGTGGACCAGCCCGGCCAGCACCGTCAGCGCGTCGCGCGCGGCGGCGTCGGTGAGGCCGCTGTCGCCCATCTGCTCGCTGATCCACTCGAAGAAGCGGGCCGTCCGGTCCAGCCGGGCCGCGGCGGGCGTCCCGGCGCCGAAGATCTCGATCCCCTCGCGCGCCGCCGCCGCGACCTCGGCGTGTGCCCCGGTGTCGGCCTTGAACGCGTGGAGCCAGACGTCGTCGTCGATGACGTAACGCTCCCGGCGGCCGTTCCCCCGGGTGCGGCGGACCAGGTCCATCGCCTCCAGGTAGCCGACGGCCTTGGACACCGACGCCGGGCTGATCCGCAGCAGGCGCACCAGTTCGGCGGAGGTCAGGCCCCCCGAGTCGGAGGTGAGCAGGGAGACGAACACGTGGGCGGGCATCCGGGGGAAGCCGGTCCCGGCCAGCAGCGTCGCGAACCGCGCCACGAAGGCGGGCCCGCGCCCTTCGGCCGGCGGCTCGGCGGCCCGCACCGGCCCGGGACGGCGGGCGCGCTGCCCGGCCGCCTGCTGGGCGCGGTCGGCCAGGTAGCCGCCGGGCGCGCGGTTGCGCGCCACCTCGCGGCTGATCGTGGACGTGGGCCGGCCCAGCCGCCGGGCGATCTCGGCGTATCCCAGCCCGTCGTCGAGCCAGACCGCGATCTGCCGCCGATCGTCGTGGGTCAGCCTTCCTCCGGGCATCGGCCCGCCTCCCGCCGGTTCGCTTTCACCCACATTACATTGCAACGGCACAAGAGCTGAATTGCATTCAGTGGCAATGCTGTCGCAACTATTCAGGGAAAACGGTCTTTTCGGATTGACGTCCATTGAAACGCAACGTAGCTTTTTCGCATCTGGAAAGGAGGTCCTCTTGTGGATGTGAACCGGATCGCCGAGCTGCTCGCCGACTACCGGATCCCCGGCGCCGCCATCGGCGTCCTCCGCGACGGGGAGATCACCGACCTCGCCGTCGGCGTCACAGACGTCACCACGGGCGAGCCCGTCGAGACCGGCACCGTCTTCCAGTGCGGCTCGGTGTCCAAGACCTGGACCGCCCTCACCTTCATGCGGTTCGTCGACGAGGGGAAAATCGCGCTCGACGAACCGGTGCGGACCTACCTCCCCGGCTTCCGGGTCGCCGACCCCGAGGTCAGCGCCAGGGTCACCCCGCGCCACCTCCTCAACCACACGAGTGGCATCGAGGAGGACTTCGGCGATCCCGGCGAGGGCGACGACGTCTACGAACGCATGGTCGCCAACATCGCCGATGCCCGTCAGGTCCACCCGCTGGGCCACACCCACGGCTACAGCGCGGCCCTGGGCTACGCGATCCTCGCCCGCGTCATGGAGGTCGTCGACGGCAGGCGCTGGGACGACGTCATCGACGACCGCCTGTTCCGCCCCCTGGGGCTGACCTCGACGAGCAGCCGCCGCGAACACGTCGCCCCCGGCCGGGCCGCGACCGGCCACCTGGTCCGATCCCTCGAAGAGGGCCCGATCGTCTCACCGCTGGGCCGCCTGCCCCGCTCCTTCGGCCCGGCCGGCAACGTCAACACCACGGCCCGCGACCTGCTCACGATGGCGTCCGTCTTCCTCAACGAGGGAGTCGCGCCGAACGGGACCAGGATCGTGTCCCCCGGCGCCATCCGCGAGATGACGGGGTCGCGGGTCCCGGTCCCCGACCCGTACACGTTCGGGCCGGAATGGGCGCTCGGCCTCATCGTCTGCGACTGGCACGGCCAGACCGTCTACGCCCACGACGGCAGCGCCATCAGCCAGAGCGCCCGCCTGCGCATCCTGCCGGAGCCGGGCCTGGCCGTCGCGATGCTGGCCAACGCCGGTCCGCGCGACGCCTTCTACCGTGCGGTGTTCAACGAGATCCTCACCGACCTCGGCGCCGTCACCGTCCCCGACCTGCCGCGACCCGATCCGGCCCTGGAACTTGACCTCTCCCGCTACGAGGGCGTCTACGCACGCCCCGGCACCCGCTACGACGTGACCGCCGAAGACGGCCGGCTCCACCTGAGACTCACCCTGAACCCCATGGAGGCGCGGCTCCTCGGCAGGCCGGACCACCTTGACCACACCCTGCTCCCCATCAGCGACACCCATTTCCTGATGCCGTCGGGCGACCCCCTCGAAGACCCGCAGACCCTCGCGATCTACGACGTCGAGAACGGCTCGTCCCGGTACCTGCACATCAACTGCCGGGTCAACCCCCGGACCGAAGAGAAGGACACCCGGATGCACGTCATGGCCGTCTCCGCCGTCTCCGAGACCGACGGTTTCTGGAACGCCCTGAAGCAGGCCCACGGCCGCCTCCCCGGCGGGGCCCGGTGGACGTTCGCGGTGGCCAGCGCCGACGGCACCCGGGCGGTGAACGTCATCGTCCACGACTCGGTCGACGGCGTCCGGGACTTCTTCGAAGGCCACGCCGGCCCCTACGCCACGACGGAGTACTTCGAGGCCGACGCCGCCAACGCGGTCGGCCTGCCCTAGACCGGGAAGCGCCCCCGCCGCCACCGCCAGTGGCGGCCCGCCTTGAGGTGGTCGACGAGCGCCCGCTGGAGCACGGTGTCGCGCGGCAGCCGGTCGAGCGGCGTGGTCAGGGTGCGGAACACGAACCGCAGCACCTCGACGTCGGCGTCGATCCCTTCGGGCTCCTCGTAGGGTTCCAGCTCGAACCGCCGCTGGAAGCGGGCGATGTTGGAGTCCTCGGGCAGGTAGTCCAGCAGTTGCGGGTCGAGCAGCCACGAGCCGCAGCCGAACGCGGTGTGGTCCTCGCCGGGGAAGTGGCGCGGGAAGAACGCGCGGGCCCGGTCGAGCGAGGCGTCGATCGCCTCCGGGGTGAGCGGCCCCGACTCGGGGATGTGCAGGTCGAGGGTGGTCCCGCCGCGGTGGAACTGGAGCCGCCCCAGTTCGTAGACGGCCCCGCGCACGTGCAGCGTCAGCCAGCTCTGCATCACCGGCCAGCCCTCGCGGTTCATCCGCCGGTCGACCGCGAGGTTGCGGCCCAGGTCGGCGAGGGTCGCCCACGACACGGCGTCGGGCACGCCGTGGTCGCGGTGGTAGCCCCGGACGACGTCGATCAGGGCGAGGTAGCCGTAGACGTACAGGTGCCGGAAGGCGGGCCCCCGCTCGCGCGGCAGCTCCGGACCGGGCACCAGCCAGCCGCCGCCCCCGAGATCGGCCCGGACGAGGGCGGTCGAGCGGTCGAGCAGCCAGCGCAGCTCCGGCGTCCACAGCGGAGAACCCGGATCGGGCCAGCCCTCCATGATCTCGGCGGCGTCGTCGGGCCGCACGGCGAGCCGTTCGAGGAGCGCGGGCGCGTCGGCCCGGTCGGGCGGCGGCGCGGAGGGCAGGTCACCGGCGAGCCGGTGGACACGGTCGACGTCTTCGACGGAAACCCCGAGCAGGGCGGCGGTGGCGGCCAGATCCACGCCGCCGATCCTAGCGGTCGAGTGTGCCGAGAAAGCTCTCGGCCGCCGCCTGAACCCGCTCCCGATCGCCGGTGGCGAGCAGGTCGAGCAGGAGGCCGCGAAGGGTCGCTATCACCAGGGTGGCGGTGCGCGCCGCCGTGTCCGGATCGGCGTCCGGCCCCTGCGCGTCGACCAGCGCGCGCATCCAGTCGGCCACGACGTGGTCCAGGAACGCCGTGAACTGCGACGGCGCCTGGAGGGCGCGGCCGTAGACGGCGAAGAACAGCCGGAACTCCGCTTCCCGCTCCGGGCCGGACGTGCGAATCCAGACCGTCCGGGCCGCCGCCGCAAGGCCGGGGCGCTCGCCCGACGGGTCGCTGGTCGCCGCGAAGAGGCGTTCGCGCAGCCGCCCGAGGATGGCCTCCAGCATCTGCTCCTTGGCGCCGAAGTGGTGGACCAGCGTGGTGGTCGAGACCCCGAGGGCGGCGGCGACCGGCCGCCACGACAGGTCGGAGAAGCCGTGTTCGACCGTGTAGTCGACCACCGCGTCGAGCAGGTCGGCCCGCCGCCGGTGGTCGATGGGCCGTCCCGCCATCGCCGCCTCCTTTGACATTTCCTGTACGACTGTACTAGAAATCATTTCTATCACGATCGTACAAGAAATGGCTTCTGGAGGTTCTCATGCGTGTCCTCGTCACCGGAGCGTCCGGCTGGGTCGGTCGCGGGCTCGTCCCCGATCTGATCGCGGCCGGTCACCAGGTCGTCGGGCTCGCCCGTTCCGACGCGGCGGCCGCGGCCCTGCGGCGCGCGGGGGCCGAGGCCCTGCCCGGATCGCTCGACGATCTCGGTGTGCTGCATGAGGCCGCCGCCTCGTCCGATGGGGTCGTGCACCTCGCGTTCAAGCACGACATCGCCTTCTCCGGCGACTACGCCGGGGCGACCCTGGCCGACCGGGCCGCGATCGAGGCCCTCGGCGAGGCGCTGGCCGGGACCGGCAGGCCGCTCGTCATCGCCTCCGGCATCCTCGGCGTGCTCGGGCTCCCGCCCGGGGCGACCGCCACCGAGCGCGACGGACTGGCCGGCCCGGGGGAGCGCGACGTCCCGCTCGCCGGTGGGCGGGGGCGGCTGGACAACGCCCGTCACACGCTCGCACTCGCCGGCCGGGGGGTCCGATCCTCCGTCGTGCGGCTGCCGCCCGCCACCCACGGCGCAGGCGACAACGGGTTCGTCCCGGCCGCGATCGGCTTCGCCCGCCGCAAGGGCGCGGCGGCCTACGTGGGCGACGGCGCCAACCGCTGGCCGGCGGTCCACCGCGACGACGCCGCGCGGGTGTTCCGCCTCGCGCTGGAGTCGGCCCCGGCCGGATCGGTGCTGCACGCGGTCGGCGAGGAGGGCGTGCCGATCCGCGAGGTCGCCGAGACCTTCGCCGCGCACCTCGGCGTCCCCGCCGTGTCCGTCACCGCCGAGCGGGCGGGGGAGTACGTCGGCTTCCTCGGCGGCTTCTGGGGGATCGACGGCCCCGCCGCCGCCGGGATCACCCGTGACCTGCTCCGCTGGCGTCCCGTCCACCCCGGCCTGGTGGCCGACCTCAAAGAGGGTCACTACTTCGCCTGACACGCCGCGGCAAGGCTCAGTTCGTCGGCGATCGCCGCTTAACCTGCAGAAACAGGATCGTGGAGATCATCGAGCAATGGAGCCTGACATGTCCAACCACTTCACCGGTCTCAGCCTCGGGCCGCCGCTCGGCGACCAGCGCCTCGACCTGTGCGACCTCTACGCCTTCACCGCCCCGGGCGACCCGGACAGGACCGTCATCATCCTCAACGCCAACCCCAACGCGGACGCCCTGCACCCCGACGCCGTCTACCGGCTGAACATCGACAACGACGGCGACTACCTGACCGACATCGCCTTCAGCTGGGTGTTCTCGCCCCCGGCGGCCGACGGCTCGCAGACCTACGACGTGTTCATGGCCACCGGCGAGGAGTCCCGCAGCCCCGAGGCGACCGGCACGAAGATCGTCTCGGCCGCCGACGTCTCCTTCGGCCCGACGGCCAACGTCGTCACCAGCGGCGACTACCTGGTCGCCGCCGGCAGCCGCAGCGACGCGTTCTTCTTCGACTTCGACGGCATCAAGAACCTGTTCGACACCAGCGGCAACCGCAACTTCACCGCGCCGCACCTGGGCGGGAAGTCGCCGTGGACCGGCGTCGACTCCAACACCACGGCCAACGTCTTCTCCATGGCCGTCGAGCTGCCGACCGCCGAACTCGGGCCCGACCCCGTGCTGCACATCTGGGGCCGGTGCAGCGTCCGGCGCGACGGCGAGCTCGTCCACGCCGACCGGGCCGGGCACCCGTCGACCAGCAGCTTCTTCAACACCGACGACACCAAGGAGGAGTACAACGCCAGTGAGCCGGCCAACGACCGCGAGCGGTGGACCGACCAGTTCGTCCACCTGCTCGGGCACACCGGCGGCTACTCGCCCGAGGAGGCGGCCGCCGCGCTCGACGACGAGGGCATGCTGCCCGACGTGCTGACCTTCGACCCGTCGAGGCCCGCCGCCTATCCCAACGGCCGGACCTTCACCGAGGACGTCATCGACATCCGCGTCGCCTTCCTCACGAGGAACGAGGCGCCGCCGACCGGTCTGTCACCGCACACCGACACCCTCGACCGGTTCCCGTACCTCGGCGACCCGCACCCCGCCCAGGGCTGAGCGTCACTCCCGGCGGCCGAGGACGCAGAACTCGTTGCCCGCCGGGTCGGCCATGACCGTCCAGGGCACGTCGCCCTGGCCGACGTCGGCGAACGTCGCGCCGAGCGACTGGAGGCGGGCGATCTGCGCCGCCTTGGCGTCGACGGGGTTGGGCAGCAGGTCGATGTGGACGCGGTGCCACACCTCCGCCCCGTCGGGCACGCGGTGGAACTCCAGATAGGGGCCGACGCCCTCGGGGGCGCGCAGCCGCGCGAGATCGCCGGTCAGCTCGTGGACGGTCCAGCCGATCGCCTCGCCCCAGAACCGGACCATCGCCCGGGGGTCGGCGCAGTCGACGACCACCGCGGCGATCGGCCCGGTGTCCCGGTAGATCTCGCGGGGCTCCAGCACCCGGAAGAGGTTGCCCTCGGGGTCGGTCAGCAGCGCCCACGGCACGTCGCCCTGCCCGAGGTCGGCGGGTTTCGCGCCGAGGTCCGCCAGGCGGGCGAGCAGCTCGGCCTGGTGGGCCTCGGAGGTGGTGGCGAGATCGAGGTGGGTGCGGTAGCGCACCGTCTCGGGGTCGGGCACGGCGACGAAGTCGATGCAGACCGCGGTGGGGTCGGGCCAGTGGAACCCGATGGGCTCGACGTTGGTCACACTGGGCTCTTCGCTCTCGACGCCCCAGCCGAGCGCCTCCGCCCAGAAGCGGCCGAGCGCGGCGTCGTCCCGCGCCTTGAAATTCACCTGTACCAACCGCAACGCCATGCCACCAACCTTAAGCCGAAGCACCCCTCCGGACGCCAGGACGGCCCGGCGCCCGGAGGGGCCCAGCGATCACGTACGGGGCGTGCCGCCCCAGCCGACGATCAGGGCGTCGGCGTCGCGCAGCAGCGTGGTCCGGACGATCTCGTCGGCCTCGACGCGATGGTCCTTCACCCCGCTCTTGAACTTCTCGATCACCTTGATGATCTTCTTGGCGTCCTTCTCCTCGGCGATGGCCGCGACGACGCGGTCGAGCTCCTTGTGGAGCCGGACGGCGCTGCTCGCGTTCGTCTTGTCCTCGGCCGCGAACCGGTCGATGAGCGCGGAGACGTCCTCCACCGAGGTGGTGACGGTGAAGCGGACGGTCCTCACGGTCCGGTTGCCGGCGTTGTCGTCGGCGGTGACCGTGAGGACGTGCTCGCCCAGGGCCAGTTCGTAGAGGGCGTGCGCGGTGCCGGAGACGACCGGCTCCCCGTCGAGCGTCGCGGTGACCGTCTTCACGCCGGACTCGGCGTCGTCGGCCGTCCAGCCCAGGGTCAGGTCGCCGCTGTCGCCGTACTCGCCGCCGTCCTCGGCGCCCGAGACCTCGACGGCGGGACCGGTCTCGTCCGGCGCCTGGCTCTCGAAGGCCCAGGAGTCGATCTCGAACAGGTCCGTGCCCGCCGGGCCGCTGTAGGTGAAGTAGACGTCGTGGACGCCGGTCACGCCGTCGAGTTCGGCGGTGAGCTCCGTCCAGGCGTTGAGCGGGGCCTCGACGGGGATCGTGGCCACCACGGGCGCGGTGCGGCTGCCGAGGCGGACCTCGATCTTCGAGCCGGCCGCGAGCGGGCGGACCTTCGCGGTGACGGCGGTGGCACCCTCGTCACCGAAGCCGACCGACGCGAGCGAGGTCCAGTCGCCGTTGTCGACGTCGTGCAGCACCAGGTTCGGGGCCTGCGCGCCGAACTCGGCGGACGCGCCGTCGATCTTCTTCGTGGCGATGCCCTGCTGCCAGGCGATCGTCTCGGCCTCGATCACCCGGTAGGGCGCCAGGTCGCGGATCTTCGCCACGCCGTCGTAGGTGCCGAGGACCTCCTTGATGGTGCCGTCGGCGTTGAACTCCAGCTTGGCGATGTGCGGGCTGCGGAAGCCCTGGGTCGCGCCGCCGGTGATGCGGCGGTTGAGCGTCTGGGCGTGGTAGGTGAAGTAGTACTCGCCGCCGAGCTCGAACACCGACTGGTGGTTGTTGCCGCCCGCGCCGAAGAAGTTGCCGGGGTTGCGGAAGATGACGCCCTTGTACTTGTCGGCGGTCCAGGGCCCCATCGGGTGGTCGGCGACCATGTAGGCGATCGCCCCGGTCGGGGGACCGGCGGGGTCGATCGGGCCGCCGAAGCCGAAGTTCGAGGAGTACGAGTAGTAGTACTTGCCCGCGCGCTTGAAGACGTGGCCCGCCTCGAACATGAGCGGCCCGTCGATGACCTCGGCCGAGCCGACGGTGGTCGTCATGTTCTCGCCGAGCCTGATGACCCGGGTGGACTTGGGGTGGTTGGTGTTCTCGTAGCTGTCGGAGTTGTCGTCGCCGCCACCGCCGAAGTACAGGTAGCCCTGGCCGTCGTCGTCGATGAACACGCCCGGGTCGAAGAGCCAGTTCACGCCGTTGGACGCGCCCGGCGTCGCGCCGGTGATCAGCAGGCTGCCGCGCTCGTCGCGCCACGGGCCGAGCGGAGAGTCGCCGACGATGACGCCGGTGGCGGCGCCGTTGTTGGCGAAGTACAGGAAGAACTTCTCCACGCCGTCGACGATCTTGCTCTCCATCGCCGGGGCCCAGGAGTTGCCGGCGTAGCGGGCGATCCCGTTCGGCCCGGCGACCGGGATCTCGCCGTGGTCGACCCAGTTGACCAGGTCGTCGGAGGAGATGACGGTGATGGTGTTGATGCCGCCGTAGGTGTTGGTGGGGGAGATCCCGTTCGGGCCCGGGTTGTAGACCTGGGTGTCGTTGGTCATGTAGAGGTACACCCGGCCGTCGTGGACGAAGGCGTTGCCGTCGGCCCCGAACTTGTGCGAGATGAGCGGGTTGCCCTCACCGGGGTTCTTGCCGAGCGCCTCGATCGTGGTCGACGGCGTGAACTCCGAGAGCTTCACGTCGTCGACCTTGAAGTCCATGAGGTGCGTGTCGGGCGCGGAGGAGGGCGTCTGCGTCCACGGGGTCTCGACGAAGATCCGCGCGGTCGCCACGCTCTGCGCGGCGGGGATGGTGAACGTGCCCTGGATCAGGCCCCACTGCCCCCGCGGGGTCGTCACGGTGCCGAGGTTGGTGTACGTCCCCCCGCCGTAGTGCATGGTGATGAAGAACTGCTTGGTCGCCGGGCTCGCCGGGTTCTCGTACTTCACCCGCGCCGTGACCGAGTAGGTCTTCCCCGCCTGCACCTTGCCGGAGAGGTCCTGCATCGGGCCCGAGCCGGTGGTGGCCCGCTGGGTCACCACGACGGCGCCCGAACCCGAGTAGGCGTCCGTCGTCGGGGCCAGCGTGGCCGTGTCGGTGGCGTTCCCGTTGTTGGGGAACCAGCCGGTGAGGCCGTTCTCGAAGCCCCCGTTCACGATGAGCTCCGGGCCCGCCGCCTGGACGGGCGCCGCCACGAGGGTCGACAACCCGCCCACCATCGCGGCGGCGGTCACGATCGCGGCGAAGCGCGAGCGTAATTTCACGAGATGTTCTCCTCTTTCTTCGATCTTCTGCTGAACCGGTGGTCAGGCCCGGGGCGTGCCGCCCCAACGGACGATCAGGGCGTCGGCGTCGCGCAGCAGGGTGGTGCGGACGATGTCGTCGGCCTCGACGCGGTGGTCCCTGACGCCGCTCTTGAACTTCTCGATCACCTTGACGACCTTCTTCGGGTCCTTGTCCTCGGCGATCGCGGCGACGACGCGGTCGAGTTCCTTGTGCAGGCGGACGGCGCTGCTCGCGTTGGTCTTCCCCTCGTCCGCGAAGCGGTCGATCAACGCGGAGACGTCCTCCACCGACGTGGTGACGGTGAAGCGGACGCTCTTCCCGGCCGTGTTGCCGGCCTTGTCGGCGGCGGTGACGGTCAGCACGTGCTCACCCAGATCCAGCTCGTAGAGCGTGAGGGTCCCCGGCTGGAACGGCTGCCCGTCGAGGGTCGCGGTGGCCGTGCCGACTCCGGACCCCTCGTCGGTGACCGTCCAGCCGATCTCCAGATCCCCGCTGTCCCCGCCGTCCTCCACGCCCGAGACCTCGATCACGGGGGCGGTCACGTCCTTGAGCACGCCGAGCCTGGCCAGCCGGTAGCTCAGGGCGCGTTCCGGGGCGTCGATCTGGTTCTGGGTGCCGAACTCACCGGCTCGGGCCGCCTTCGCCGCCGCGAGGGCCTCGCGCGCCTCCGCCCAGGCGTCCGCCGGGTAGGCGTGCTCGTCGAGCGTCTCGGCGTGGGCGATGGCCGCGTCCAGGCCGGTGGTGTCGAGCGGCAGGTTCTGCGCGGTCAGGGTGTCGCTGAGCAGGTAGTGGTCGAAGTCGACGTGCCCGCCCCTCTCCTGGGTCGCGTACGTGAAGAGGGCGACGCGGTGCCCCATGAAGTGCGCGAGGCTGCCGTCGAGCGTCTGCGGGCCCACCCGGTCGCCCAGCCGGGTCCACCGCAGCCCGTCGAGGCTGTAGTAGAAGGTCGTCCACAACTGCCCGGCCGGCGACGCGAAGTCGAGGTCGGCCTTCACCGACACCTCGGTGGCCTCGCCCAGGGGCACCGTCGTGCCGGGGACGAAGGCCTCTAGGGCGGCCTGGTCCAGGTCGACCCCGAACGGCTGTCCCCGGTTCACCACGCCCAGCGTGTTCACCCCGCCGGAGCGCTTGACCGCCACGTAGGAGAACCCCCGGTTGAACGCGGCCAGCCCCGCGACGTCGCCGTTCCTCATGCCGGAGACGTCCATCCGCGTCTCCGCCGACTGGCGCGGCCCGAACGTGCGCTGGGTGAGGGTGTTGCGCGCCTCCTCCAGCCAGGTCAGCTCGGCCCGGTTGGACAGCTTGGTGTAGACGTACTGGCCGGTCACCGGCCTGCCCGTGGTCAGGCGCAGCCAGCCGTCCCGGTCGGTGAGCGACCAGAGACGGTTGTCGGGGGCGTGGTTCCACTCCCAGACCGGGTCGAGCCGCGAGCCGTTGGGGGCGATCTCCGCCTCGGTGGGGTACTCCGCCGTCGGCGGGAGCCCGACGACCGACGCGTCGTCGATCAGGTACTCGACGCTGGAGGAGGCGGGCTGCGGGTTGGCCCACGGCGTCTCCACCGCGAACTTGAAGTTGCCCAGGTTCGCCGTCGACGGCACGGTGAACCGGCCCGTCACGGTCGTCCACTGGCCGATCGGCACGGTCCCGAACGTCATGACCTGGACACCGCCGCCCCAGTCGGCGACGAGGTTGAACCGCACGGTGGCCGGGCCGGAGGTGTACTTGATCTTCGCGGAGACGGTGTAGGTGACGCCGTGCTGCATCTTGCCGTTGAGGAACTGGTTCGGGCCCGAGCCGTTGAGGGTGCGGCCTCCCACCTTCAGCGCCGCCGTGCCCGCGGCGGGGTCACCGGTGTCGCGGCTGAGGGCCGCGCCGAACTGGGCCGCCCACGGAGCGGTCGTCTCGCCCTCGAACCCGGGGTTCTGCAACAGCTCGACGCCGATCAGCGACTCGTCCACGCCGGGCGGCTCGGGGACGGTCCACTGCTCGTCCGTGTACGCCCGCTCGGGCGCGTCGTTGGCGAAGTCGTCGGAGGCGACGACGGCCTTCTGCCGTTCGAAGGTCTCCTGCTCCGGGGTGAGCCGGATCGGCTTGCCGAACACCCCGTCCACGCGGGCGGCGCTGAAGGTCGGCCAGCCGTCCTGCCAGGTGGCGGGGATCAGCGCGGGGATGCGGCCGACGGGGAAGGTGTCGCGGAAGAACATGCCCCACCAGTCGGTCCGGCCGCCCTCGCGCGCGATCGGCACCAGGCTGCCCTGGGCGAAGCCGTCGGAGTTGAGCACGCCGCGCGCCTCGTAGGTGTTGACCCCGCCCGCCGCCGTGTAGCGCCCGAGGAGTTCCCGCGAGCGGAACATGACGACCTGACGGCCCTGCCCGGACGGCCAGGTGATGATCACCGCGTAGTACCAGCCGTCGATGTGGTAGAACTGCGCGCCCTCGAACAGCCCGCCGATGAACGGCCGGCCGGCGTAGTCGCCCGCCGTGAAGATGTTCGGGTAGTCCTGCGCGATGGCCGTCAGATCGGAGTTGAGCCGTACGGCGCTCGTCCCGCCCGAGCCGTAGAAGATGTAGGCCGTGCCGTCGACGTCGAAGAAGAGCGACGGGTCGTGGAGGCCCCGGCCGAGGGCGGTCCGCTCCCACTTCCCGTCGTCGATGTCGTCGGTCCGGTAGAGGTAGGCGCCGCCGAGGTTGTTGGTGTTGAAGGCGACGTAGTACATGCCGTCGTGGTAGCGCAGGGACGACGCCCACTGGCCCTGACCGTAGGAGTTCTGGCCGTTGCGCAGGGAGAACGCGTCGCCGATGCTCGCCCGGTCGAACACGTAGTTGACGATCTCCCAGTTCACCAGGTCGTACGACTTCATGATCGGCGCGCCGGGGCTCAGGTGCATCGTGGTGCTGATCATGTAATAGAGGTCGCGGCCCTCGTCGTTCTCGGCGGCCGGGACACGCTCGACGCTGATGTCGGGCACGTCGGAGCGCAGGAGCGGCACGGAGTGGGTGCCGTCGCCCCGGTCGGAAGAGGTGAAGGAAGGGGCGGGGGACCAGGAGTCGGCGTGCGTGGCGGTGGGGGTCATCGTGGTGAGGCAGGTCAGTGCGGTGACGAACGCGAGCGCGGCCCGCCGGAGGCGGAGCCGTGGGGCGGTGGGGCGGGACATCGAACTCCAGACACGGAGGTGAAGGCCAAGGTGTTAGCGCTAACAGATGCGAGAGGCATGCGTCGGCGCTCCGGAACGTCGTCGGGGGAGGGGGCCCGTAAGTTACGGAAGATTTTTTGGGAGCTTCGGTGTGACTGTAAAGTGGTGCGTCATTCCAGACAAGGGCCCCTTCGCAAGATCCCTGAAACCTGCAGGAAACCCGTCAGGCCGGTGCGGGCGAGGATTCCGGGTCCACCGCTCGCGATCTTTCCGGGTTCCCGACCCGAAATTTTCAGCCCTCCGGCGGGTGAAGCGGCAGGTGGCGCCTCGGGGCTTCCGCCGGGATGTTTCATACTCTTGACGACGCCTCTTTGTTTCGTGTTGGCTACGCAGCACCAACAACGGTGTCCCCGGAGAAGCGAGGAAGGGGTCGGTGCGGCCTGCGCGATGTTAGCGTTCACACCTCCTTGACCTGTGCAGACGTGACAATCTGACGCGGGGTGCCCGGCGGACGTCGCATTCGCCGACGTGCCCGGCGGTCAGGCTCTTGTGCACTTGAGGCGCTCTTCGGCCGTCCTTCTTGACCCGGCCGAAGCGCGTCGCCTGGGTCTTGAGGGAACCCGGCAGCCGGTCGGCGGTGCCACGCCGACCGGCCGGGTTCACGCAGCGCGGCTCCGTCCCCGAGAGAGGCCGAAGCATGCCCGCATGGAAACGATTACTCACCCTGGCGCTGGGAGCCGTGGCCCTGGTCGCCTTCTCGGCGACGATCCCGGTCACCGCCCACGCCGAGTCCAACGGCGGAGTGCGCGTCATGCCGCTGGGCGACTCCATCACGGAGGGCACCCAGGTCCCCGGCGGTTACCGCATCGGGCTCTGGCAGCGCCTGGCCGCCGGCCGCTACACGATCGACTTCGTCGGCAGCCAGTTCAACGGGCCGGGCTCGCTCGGCGACCACGACCACCAGGGACATCCCGGCTGGCGTATCGACCAGATCGACGCCAACATCACGGGCTGGCTGCGCACCCAGAACCCGCGCACGGTGCTCCTCCACATCGGCACCAACGACGTGCTGCAGAACTACAACGTCTCCAGCGCGCCCCAGCGGCTCTCCGCGCTGGTCGACAAGATCACCGCGACGGTCCCCAACGCCGACGTGTTCGTCGCCACCATCATCCCGCTGTCGAACTCGGGTCAGAACGCCGCGGTCCGCACGTTCAACGCCACCATCCCGGACATGGTCTGGAGCAAGGTCTCCGCGGGCAAGCGGGTCCACCTGGTCGACATGTACAGCAAGCTGACCACGGCCGACCTGATCGACGGCATCCACCCGACGGCCGGCGGCTACGACAAGATGGCCGCCGCCTGGTACGCGGCGCTGCAGACCGTCCCCGGGAGCATCGGCCAGCCGACCATCCCCAACCCGACCCCGTCGCCCTCTCCCTCCGCCAACCCCGGCACGACCGGCCCCATCCGCGGCGTCGGCTCGGGCCGCTGCGTGGACGTGACCGGCGTCTCCCAGGCCAACGGCGCGCAGGCGCAGATCTGGGACTGCAACGGCCAGAGCAACCAGCAGTGGACCGCCACCGCGGCCGGTGAGCTGCGGGTCTACGGCGGCAAGTGCCTGGACGTGTCCGGCGGCTCCACCGCCAACGGCGCGGCGGTGATCATCTGGGACTGCAACGGCCAGAACAACCAGAAGTGGCGCTTCAACTCCGACGGCACCCTGACCGCCCTCGGCGCGAACAAGTGCCTGGACGTCCCGAACTACTCCACCGCCAACGGCGTGAAGCTCCAGATCTGGACGTGCGGCAGCGGCACGAACCAGCGCTGGACCCGCACCTGAGCCGGGCCCCCGCCCGGACGCTCCCACCAAGAATGAAGGCTCCATGCTCCCCTCGTCCCTCGCCGCGCTGAGAAGGCTTCTCTCAGCCGGAACGACCGCGCTCGGGCTGACCGTCGCGGTCACCCTGACGGCGCCGGTCTCTCCCGCCGCCGCCGCGACCACCACCCTCTACGCCTCCCCGTCCGGGACCGGGACCGACTGCACCTCGGCCCAGCCGTGCTCGCTGAGCGGTGCCCAGGCCGCGGTCCGGTCCCGCGTCGCGGGGATGTCCGGCGACATCGTCGTGCAGCTCGCCGACGGGGTCTACCGGCTCACCTCGCCGCTGCGGCTGACCGCCGCCGACTCCGGCACGAACGGCTACCGCGTGGTGTGGCAGGCCGCGCCCTCGGCCCGCCCGGTGTTCAGCGGCGCGCGGGCCGTCACCGGCTGGACGCTGGCCGACTCGTCCAGGAACATCTGGCGGGCCAACGTGGGCACCGGCGTCGACACCCGGCAGCTCTACGTCAACGGAGCGGCCGCGATCCGGGCGCGCACCCAGGTGAACCGGGCCGACTTCACCGCGAGCAGCACCGGCATGCGGTTCACCAGCAGCGCCCTGAACTACCTCAACAACCTGGCCAACCAGAGCCGGGTCGAGATGGAGAGCGTGGGGTCGTTCACCGACCGCTACTCGCCGGTGCAGAGCATCAGCGGCGGCCAGATCACCATGCAGCAGCCGGCGTGGAACAACAACAACTTCGGCTACGACACCTTCACCCAGCCGCACCGGGCCGGGCCGCTCTACCTGGCCAACGCCTACGAGTTCCTCGACGCCGCCAACGAGTGGTACCTGAACACCGGCACCGGGGTCCTCTACTACATCCCGGCCTCCGGCCAGAACATGAGCAGCCTCGGCGTCGAGATGCCGGTGCTCCAGTCGCTCGTGTCGGTGGGCGGCACCTACGGCGCGCCCGCCCACCACATCACCTTCACCGGGATCACCTTCACCGGCACGACGTGGCTGGGGCCGAGCAGCAACCAGGGCTTCGTCGACCAGCAGACCGGTTCCTACATCTACGGCAACTGGAACTGGCCCGGCTTCTCGACCTGCCACAACGGCTGCACGCAGTTCGAGGCGGCCCGGCCGAACTGGAACCAGATGCCCGCCGCCGTGCAGGTCTCGGCCGCCGACAACATCACCTTCAGCGACTCCCAGTTCCTCAACCTGGGACAGACCGCCGTCGGCATCGGCAACGACGCCAACGCCACCACCAGCGGCGTCGGCCTGGGCGCGAGCAACATCACCGTCACCCGGTCGGAGATCGCCCGCAGCTCGGCGGGCGGCGTCGTGGTCGGCGGGGTGCGCGCCGACGCCCACCACCCCAGCGACCAGCGGATGACCAACCGCAACATCACGATCAGCAACAACCGCATCCACGACCTGGGGCTCGACTACCGGGGCATCGTGTCGGTGCTGACCACCTACGTCGCCGACGCCACGGTCTCCTACAACGAGGTCTACAACATGCCCTACACCGGCATGTCGATCGGCTACGGCTGGGGCGCCAACGACACCGGCGGCAACACCCAGTACGCCAACCGGGGCCTGTACAACTACCAGCCCCGCTACACGACGCCCACGACCGCCTCCAACAACCGGCTCATCGGCAACTACGTCCACGACGTGATGCAGCAGATGAACGACGGCGGCTGCATCTACACCCTGTCGTGGAACCCGGGCGCGGTGATCAGCGACAACCACTGCCTGCGGACCAACGGGCACTTCGGCGTCTACTTCGACGAGGGGTCCAAGTACTACACCGTCAGGAACAACGTCTTCTCCAACATCGGGGTGTGGGCCACCGCCAACTACTGGGGCGGCGAGAACATGGGCAACTGGACGGTCACCGGCAACTGGACGAGCAGCAGCTCGACCAACGTGACCAACGGTGACCGGGGCAACGTCGTCAACAACAACGTCGTGGTGAGCAACGGCCAGTGGCCCTCGGGCGCGCAGGCCGTGATCGCCGCGGCCGGCCCGCAGGGCGGCACGACGAACCCGCAGCCGCAGACGGCGCAGATCGTCGGCGCCCAGTCGAACCGCTGCATCGACGTGCTCAACAACACCAACGCCAACGGCACCGCGGTCCACCTGTGGGACTGCTCCACCACCACGGCCACCCAGAGATGGACGCTCACGTCGTCCGGCCAGCTCCAGGTGTTCGGCAACAAGTGCCTGGACGCCGCGGGCCAGGGCACCGCCAACGGGACCCTGGTGCAGATCTGGGACTGCAACGGCCAGGCCAACCAGCGCTGGACGGTCAACTCCAACGGCACCATCACCGGCGCGCAGTCGGGGCTGTGCCTGGACGCGCCCGGCAACGCCACCGCCAACGGCACCCGGCTCAACCTCTGGGCCTGCAACGGAGGCGCCAACCAGCGTTGGAGCCTGCGGAGCTGATCCTTTTTTCCTGGATTCATCGGGGACCGGTCTCGGCGTCCGGCCCCCGATGAGTCGTACTCTTTACCCGTGGCAGAGGAAACCGACCATGTGGTCAAGAGTCCCCCTACGACGGCCGTCTACCGGCCCGGATACGAGGTCGCGGCGGAGCAGGTGCTTGAGCTGATCACCCAGTTGCGCCTGCGGCCGGGTGATCGCCTGCCGACGGAGATCGAACTGGCGCAGCGCCTGGGCACCAGCCGCACGGTCGTCCGCGAGGCGGTGAAGATACTTTCGGCGCTCGGCCGGGTGCGGGCGCACAAGGGAAGGGGGCTCTACGTGGCCGACGACGAGGGCATGCTGGGCGCGGGCCGATGGACCCCCTATTTCCTCCCCACGGACCTCGACCACGTCTACATGCTCTTCGAGTTCCGGCGCACCCAGGAGATGGAGACCAGCCGCCTGGCCGCCCGCAGGGCCACGCCCGCCGAGCTCCACGAGATCGACAAGGCCGCCGGCGTCTGCCGCCACGGGTTCGAGACCGGGCGCGAGGACCTGTTCATCGAGGGCGACGACGGCTTCCACACCGCCATCGCCACCGCCTCGCACAACATGTTCCTCCAGGTGGCCGTCCGGGAGGCGCGACGGCTCCAGGCCCAGTCGAACATCATCGGGCTGGCGGGCTCGATCGGCGGCCACGCCGCCAAGGCGGTCGAGGAGCACGAGGCGATCTTCCGGGCCATCCGCGTCGGCGACGCCGAGGCGGCGGCCGAGGCCGCGGCGGCCCACATAGACAACACCCTGGAGGACTACCGCCTGGGGATCCAGCAGCGCATCTTCTCGTCCACCGACTGATCCCCCACCCGAGGAGTCCCCATGAACGAGGCGATGCACCGGCTCAGTGAGCGGCTGAGTGACCGGCTGCGGCAGGAGAGCGCCCTCGTGGTCGCCTATTCGGGCGGCGCCGACTCCGCGCTCCTGGCCGTCGTGGCGACCCGGGTGCTGGGCCGCCGCGCGGTGGCCGCGACCGCCGTCTCGCCCAGCCTGGCCGCCTCGGAGGCGGCGGCGGCCCGCGCGCTGGCCAGGGAGCACGGCCTCACCCACGTCGAGATCCCCACCCACGAGGGCGAGAACGGCGCCTACGTCGCGAACGGGGCCGACCGCTGCTACCACTGCAAGTCGGCGCTCTTCGACTCCTTCGCCCCGCTGGCGGAGGCCCTCGGGGCGCGCATCGCCCTGGGCACCAACCTCGACGACCTCGGCGACCACCGGCCGGGCCAGCGCGCGGCGGCCGAACGCGGCGCCGTCGCCCCGCTCGTGGACGCCGGGCTGACCAAGGCCGACGTCCGCGCGCTCAGCCGCGACCTCGGCCTGCGGACCGCCGACAAGCCCGCCGCGCCCTGCCTGGCCTCCCGGGTGACCTACGGCGACCCCGTCACGCCGGAAATCCTGCGCCGCGTCGAGGTCGCCGAGCAGGCCCTGCGCGATCTCGGCTTCGCCGTCTGCCGGGTCCGCGCGCACTCCCAGGGCGCGCTCGCCCGGGTCGAGGTGCCGCGGGCCGACATCTCCAGGGCCGCCGGGCTCCGGGACGAGATCGACGCCTCCGTGCGCGCGGCCGGATTCGCCTTCTGCTCGCTCGACCTGTCCGGATTCGCCTCCGGACGGCTCAACGCGCTTCTGCCGCTCCTGTAGGGCCTCCTCGCGCCGGACCACGGTTGCGCATCAACATGTGTACTACTTATTGACGTCAGACGTCATACGAATTACGTTCCCCTCACATGGACGGCCGGGCCAGCCGGTCGCCGCCTGGAGAGTGAACAACGATGAAGCAGCGAATCCTGTGGTCGGCAGTCACGGTGCTAGCGTTAACCGTTGCCGGCTGCGGCAGTGCCTCGAAGCCCGCGTCGGCGCCTGCCGAGTCCGGAGCCCCGGCCGCCGCCGCGACCAAGCTCGTGGTCTGGGACTGGAAGTCCGGCGAGCCGTATGCGAAGACGTACATAGAGAAGGCGAAGGCCGACTTCGCCAAGAAGCACCCCAACGTGACCGTCGAGTTCGTGCCCCAGCCCTTCGAGCAGTACTACACGCTGCTCGGCACGGCGATCCAGTCCAAGACCGGGCCCGACGTGATGATGTTCAACGGCGGCGGCCAGATCCGCGACCGCGTCGACGCGCTTCTCCCGATCGACGAGTACGTCGCCGAGGACAAGTCGCGCCTGGCCGGCTGGGAGGCCTTCGTCAAGGAGGGCAAGACCTACGGCGCACCGGTGACCCTCCAGGGCCACCCGATCTACTACAACAAGGCGCTCTACGAGAAGGCCGGCATCACCGCCCCCGCCACGACGTGGGACGAGTTCCTCGCCAACTGCGACAAACTCAAGAAGGCCACCGGCGCCGCCTGCTTCGCCCTTGGCAACAAGGAGGGCATCGGGCCGCAGTTCTGGCTCTCCGGCATGGGCTCGGGCGTCCTGACGCCGGCCGAGTACGACAAGTGGATCGCCGGCGAGCGCGACTGGAAGTCCCCCCACGTCAAGAAGATCTTCGAGATGTTCAAGGAGACCGGGGACAAGAAGCTCAACAACGAGGGCGCCAACTCCACGGCGATGTTCACCGACATCTTCTCGGTCTTCAACACCGCCAAGGCCGCCCACATCATCGGCCTGATGTCCGACATCGGTCACTGGAAGGACTTCGGCGAGTTCATCGGCCCCGACAAGGTCGGCATCATGCTCCCGCCGGTCGTCACCGAAGGGGCCACGCCGAGCCTGCCCTACGACGGCGGCATCGGCTACGCGGTGGCCAAGTGGACGAAGGACCCCAAGGCCGCGGCCGACCTGGTCCGGTCGCTGACCACCACCGACGCCCTGTCGTCCTTCTCCGCCGAGGCGGGCGCCATCGCGTCCGACACCACCATCTCCGCGCCGCAGGACGCCCCCGTCGTCGGTGAGATCGTGGCGCAGCTGAAGGCGGGCAAGCCGGCGCTGCACGTCGCGATGGACTCCAAGACCATCGACCTGATGGGCCGGCTGTCCCAGAAGCTGCTGAGCGGCTCGGCCACCGTCGACGAGGCGGTGGAGGAACTGGCCGCCTCCGACCAGGAGAACTGAGCCGGTGCCGACGAAGAACACTTCACCGGCGGTCCGCCCCACTGAGAGGGGGCGGACCGCCGGGGGAGGTCCGAGAGAAAGGTCGCGCCACGGCGCGGCCCGCCGCAGAGGGCGTTCCGAACGCTTCGCTCCCTATGTGCTGGTCGCCCCGGCCGTGCTGATCATCGTGGCGCTGCGGCTCTACCCGCTCGCGCTGGGCGTCAACTTCTCCTTCACCGGAGACGGCGAGGCCAACGGCACGCCGGTCGGCCTGGCCAACTACCTGGAACTGCTGGACGACCCGCTGTTCCAGACCGCGCTGGCCAATGTGGGGCTGCTGGTGCTGCTCCTGCCGGTCGCCGTCGCGATCCCCGGGCTGCTGGCGACGTTCATCTTCCTGAAGGTGCCGGGCCACCGCATCTTCCGCAGCGTCTACTTCTTCCCCGCGGTGCTGTCCCCGGTGATCGTGGGGGCCATCTTCAACCTCATGCTCGCCTTCGACGGACCGCTGAACGAGGTCCTCGGCACGATCGGCCTGGGCCCGGTCGACTGGCTGGGCGACCCCGGCGTGGCGAAGTTCGCCGTCGTCGGGGTGCAGATCTGGGCGACGTTCGGCATGGCTCTGGTGGTGTTCCTCGCTGGTTTCGCCACCCTCGACGCCTCGCTGCTCGACGCGGCCCGGGTCGACGGCGCCTCGCTGCGCCAGAGCATCTGGCACGTGATCATCCCGAGCCTGAGCCAGACGATCCAGTTCGTCTTCGTCACCACGATGATCGGCATGCTGACCTCGATGTTCGGCCTGCTCTACGTGATGACCAGCGGCGGGCCCGAAGGGTCGACCTACCTGCCGGAGTACTACATCTGGATTCAACAGGGACAGATGAACCGGCCGGCGCTCGCCTCGGCGGCCTCCACGGTCCTGTTCCTCATCATGCTCGTGGTGGGCCTGCTGCAGATCAGCGTGCTGCGCCGTGCCGGACGGGAGGACTGATGCGGCGCCTCGGCAAGTGGGTGGTCGCCGTTCCGATGGCGATCCTGGCCCTGGCCACGATCTATCCGCTGATCTTCACCGCCAACGTGGCGATGAAGACCCGGCGTGAGTACGTCCTCGACCGGTTCTCGCTGACCGACTCCCTCCACTGGGACAACATCGCCACGGCGTGGAACAGCGTCGGCATGGCGCGCTACTTCGCCAACTCGCTCTTCGTGGTGGCGGCGTCGGTGTTCCTGCTGCTGTGGCTGGGCTCGATGGCGGGCTTCGCGCTGAGCAGGCTGCCGTTCCGGGGGTCGAAGGCCCTGTTCATCGGCTGCCTGGCCGCGCTGTTCATCCCGTTCCAGGTGATCATGGTGCCGCTCTCGCGGGTCATGGCCGACACCGGCCTCATCGACACCTATCCGGGACTGATCCTCGCCTACGTGGCCCAGTTCCTCCCATTCACCGTGTTCCTGATGACCAGCTACTACCGGTCGGTCCCCAGGGAGATCGTGGACGCGGCCCGCATCGACGGCAACACCGTCTACGGCGTCTACCGCCGGATCATGGTGCCCATCGGCCGGCCCGCGCTGCTGTCGGTCGGCATCCTGGACGCCCTGTTCTGCTGGAACGACGTGCTCATCGCGCTGCTGATGATGCCGTCGGCCGACCACCGCACGCTCATGGTCGGGGTGACGTCCCTGCGGGGTCAGTACACCGACAACATTCCCACGTTCGCCTCGGGGGTCCTGATCGCCGCCGTACCCGTCCTGCTGGTCTATCTGTTCCTCCAGCGCCAGATCGCCGACGGTGTCACCGCCGGTTCCACGAAGGGCTGACATGCGCATCTCGGGGTATCGCACGTTGACCACGATCCAGGAATGGGGACGGCCCGTCGGCGACGCCAACGGCCTGTACGCCGACGGCGTCGTCCCCGTCCCGATCGTCATGGTGGAGACCGACATCGGGATCACCGGCGTCGGCATCGGGCCGCACGCGGAGATCGAGTCCATCTTCCCCGCACTCGAAGGGGAGGACCCGCGCGCCGTCACGGCGCTGTACGACCGCATGCTCCGGCGCGCCTTCAAGGCGGGCCACGCGGGCGTGGTCTTCGGCACCATCGGGGCGCTCGACACCGCCCTGTGGGACATCAAGGCCAAAGCGGCGGGCGAACCGCTCTGGCGCCTGCTCGGCGGGAACGACCGGAAGCTGCCCGCCTACGCCTCCGGCCTTGACATCGGCGTCGACGACGACGGGCTCGTCGCCCTGTACGAGAAGTACGCCGCCCACGGCCTGCGCGCGGCCAAGCTCAAGGGCGGCCTGGACGTCGAGCGCGACCGCCGCCGCCTGACCCTGGTGCGCGACGTGCTCACCAGCGCCGGCGGCGGGGCCCGGCCGAGCCTGATGCTGGACGCCAACGAGGCGTGGTCCCGCAAACAGGCCGTCCGCTACGTCGCCGAGCTGGAGCGCACCCTCGACCTGACGTGGATCGAGGAACCGGTCCGGCGCTGGGACGCCGAGGGCCTGGCGGCGGTCGGCAGGGGAGTGCGGGCCGCCGTCGCCACCGGCGAGAACCTCACGGGCCTGGAGCAGTTCCGCCCGCTGCTGGCCGCCGGGGCGGTCGACATCGTCCAGACGGCGGCGGTGTGGGGGGTCTCCCACTTCCTCCGGGTGGCGCTGCTCGCCCACGCCCACGACCTGCCGGTCAGCCCGATCGGCACCACCCTGGTCCCGCTGCTGCACGCCGCGACGGCGGTGCCGAACCACATGGCCAGCGAGCTCCAGGACCTCCATCCGCCCGTCGGCCTGTCGGTCGACACGTCGGTGGAGGACGGCGCCTTCATCCTGGGCGACGAGCCGGGGGCCGGGATCTCGATCGACGAGGAGGCGATCACGGCGATCATCGGCCGGCCGGGCACCCGGTCGGCGGACAGCCCCGCCGTCCGGCCGGCCAGGGCCGGTCTGCGCCTGCTGGCCGAGGCCCACGGCCCGCACCTGAACTCCTCGCTCATGGACCTGCACCACAACCGCTGAGCGTTCCGCGTGCAGGAAGAAAGGAACCACCGTGTCTCCCCCTCCCATGTCCCGCGTCCCGTCGTTCGTGGTCGCGCCCACCGGGGCCGCGGACGCCGACGACAACGGGCCGGGCAGCCGGGACAAGCCACTGGCCACGCCGGCGGAGGCGCAGCGGCGCGTCCGCGCGGCCGTCGCGAGGGGTGAGGGCGACGTGACGGTCGAGCTCCTCGACGGGGTCCACCGGCTGACCGCGCCGCTGCGCCTGGACGCCGCCGACTCCGGCCGTGACGGCGCGACGGTGACCTGGGCGGCGGCGCCCGGAGCCAGGCCGGTGATCAGCGGGGCCGTCCCCGTCACCGGCTGGGAGCCCGACGAGTCGGATCCCGGTGTCCACAAGGCCCAGGTGGGCACCGGGTTCGACACCCGCCAGCTCTACGTCGACGGGAAGCTCGCCCGGCGCGCCCGGCTCCGGCTGGCCCGCACCGACATCACGCTGACCGCGACCGGCTTCACCCTCGACAACCCCGCCCTGGCCCACCTGGCCGGCCTGCCCGACCAGAGGCGCATCGAGTTCCAGGCGATGCTGGCGTTCACCAACCGGTTCTCCCCGGTGGAGAGCATCACCGGGTCCACGGTCGTGATGCGGCAGCCGGGCTGGGACAACAACACCTACGGCTACGACACCGTCCAGGCGCCGATGCGCGCCCCGGCGTACTTCCTGCTCAACTCCAGGAGCTTCCTCGACGAGGCGGGCGAGTGGTATCTCGACACCACCGCCGGGGTGCTCTATTACAAGCCGCTTCCCGGCCAGGACATGGCGCGGGCTCGGGTCGAGCTGCCGAGGCTGGAGTCCCTGCTCCAGATCGGCGGCACCTACGACGCCCCGGCCCGCAACCTGCGTGTCGAGGGGCTCACGTTCAGCGGCACCTCCTGGCTCCACCCCAGCTCCTCCGACGGGTACGCCAACCAGCAGACCGGCGTGTTCATCAGCGGCGTCCAGGAGCACCGCCCCGCCGACGCCTTCGACTCGTGCAGGCTCGGCGGCCGGGGCTTCGAGGGGTCGCGGAACGGCTGGCACCAGTCGCCCTCGGCGGTCCAGGTGTCGGCGGCCGAGGACGTCGCCATCGCCGGCAGCACCTTCGTCAATCTGGGCTCCATGGCGCTCGGCATCGGCAACGACGCCAACGCCCACGCCACCGGCGTCGGGCTCGGCGCGCGCCGGGTGTCGGTGACGGGGTGCACGTTCACCGCGAGCGCCGGCGGCGGGATCATGATCGGCGGGGTGCGCCCCGACGCGCACCACCCCGCGGATCCCCGCATGGTCAACAGCGACATCGCGCTCCGCGACAACCGCGTTCACGCGACCGCGCTCGAATACCTCGACCACGCGGGCGTCTTCGCCAGCTATGTCACCCGCCTGACCGTCGAGCACAACTACGTGGCCGACCTGCCCTACACCGGCATCGCGGTCGGCTACGGCTGGGGCGCCAACGACCCGGGCGGCAACCCCGAGTACGTCACCCGGGGCCTGTACGACTTCCAGCCCGTCTACGAGACGCCGACCACGCTGAGTGACGTGCGCATCGTGGGCAACCACGTGCGCGACGTCGTGCGGACCCTCGCCGCCGCGAGCTCCATCTACTTCCTGTCGGCCATGCCGCGCAGCGTCGTCGAGGAGAACTACTGCGAGGGCAGCGGCCACTACGGGCTCTACTTCGACGAGGCCGCCCGCCACCTGAGCGTCAGCCGCAACGTGTTCGCCCGCACCGCCGGGCCGTGGGCCCACGCCAACAACCAGAACGGCAACCCCACCGGGGACCTCACCCTGGTCGGCAACTACGTCACCAACCCCGACATCACCGGCATCAGCGACGGCAGCCGGGGCAACGTGGTGCGCGGGAACATCACCGTCGCCGAGGCCGACCTGCCGCTGGAGGCCGGCCGGATCGTCAACCGGGCCGGTCCCCGGGGCGCGCCCGACCCGGAGCGGCCCGCCGTGGGCGCCGTCCTCACCGCCGAGCGAAAGGAGGGCCGGCGTGCGCGTTGACCTCGCCTACGGCATCGGCGGGCTCACGATCGACCTGCCGGACGACCGCACCACCGTGGTCACCCCGGTGGCCCGGCCGGCGGCGGCGGACGAGGCGGCCGAGCTGCGCCGCGCGCTCCGCGAACCCGTCGCGGGGCCACCGCTGCGCGACCGCGTCCGGCGCGGGCAGACGGTGGCGATCTCCGCCTGCGACTACACCCGGCCGCAGCCCCGGCACCTGATGATCCCGGCCGTGCTGGCCGAGCTCGACGGGCTGGTCGACCTCGACGACGTCGTCATCCTGGTCGCCACCGGCACCCACCGGGGCAACACCGAACCGGAACTGCGCGCCATGTTCGGCGACGCGGTGGTGGACGCGGTGCGGATCGTCAACCACGACTCCCGCGACGAGAGCTCCCTGCGGTGGATGGGCCGCTTCGGCAAGGACGTGCCGGTGTGGCTCAACCGTGAATGGGTGGACGCGGACGTGCGGATCACCACGGGCTTCGTCGAGCCGCACTTCTTCGCCGGGTTCTCCGGCGGGCCGAAACTCGTCGCCCCGGGGCTCGCCGCGCTGGAGACCGTGCTCACCCTGCACGACGCCGCCCGCATCGGCGACCCCCGGGCCGCCTGGGGCGTCATCGAGGGCAACCCGGTCCACGACGACGTGCGGGCCATCGCCGAGGGGACCGGCGTCACCTTCGCCCTGGACGTCGTGCTCAACCGGGAGCAGAAGATCGTCCAGGCCTTCGGCGGCGACCTGCTGCCGATGCACGCCGCCGCCACGGCCGTCGCCCGCCAGACCGCGATGCGGGCGGTGCCCGCCGCGTTCGACGTGGTGGTGACGACCAACGCCGGGTTCCCCCTCGACCAGAACCTCTACCAGGCGGTGAAGGGCATGAGCGCGGCCGCCCAGATCGTGCGGCCGGGCGGGGTGATCGTCTGCGCGGCGGAGTGCCGCGACGGGTTCCCCGACCACGGCCCCTACCGGGAGACGCTGACCTCCGCCGCCTCGCCCGAGGCGCTGTTCCAGGAGATCACCGGCCGGACGCACACGATCCCCGACCAGTGGCAGGTGCAGATCCAGGCGCGCATCCAGCGGCGGGCCCGTGTCGTCGTGCACACCTCGTTCCTGAGCGACGCCGACCTGGCCGCCGCGCACCTGGAGCAGACCCACGACATCGCGGCCACCGTCCGCGACCTTCCCGGCAGCGTGTGCGTGCTGCCGGAAGGGCCCATGACGATCCCCTACCTGGTGGGTGAGTAGCCGTGGACCTCGGATACGCGCGGGTGGACCTCGCCCGGCAGGCGCGGCAGGGAGTGCCGGAGATCGTCTACGGGCCGGGCAAGAAGGCGAGCGAGATCGCCGGGATCGTGCGCGTCCTGCTCGACCGCAACGACGGCCCCGTCCTGGTGACCCGGACCGGGCCGGGCACCGCCGCCGGCGTGCTCGCGCACGTCTCCGGCGGCGCCTACGACCTCGACGCCCGGCTGATCGTGTGGCGTCCGGCAGCGCCGCTCGGGCACACCGTCGCCGTGGTGACGGCCGGCACCGCCGACGGCCCGGTGGCCGCCGAGGCCGCCGCCGTCGCGACCGCCCTCGGCCTGACCGTGACCCTGGTCAGGGACGTGGGGGTGGCAGGCATCCACCGGGTGCTCGCCGAGACCGAGACGCTCCGCGACGCCGACAGCGTCATCGTCGTCGCGGGGATGGAGGGCGCGCTGGCCAGCGTCGTGGGCGGGCTGGTCGAGACGCCGGTCATCGCGGTCCCCACGTCCACCGGTTACGGCGCGGCCCTCGAAGGGGTGACGGCGCTGCTCGCGATGCTGACCTCCTGCGCGGCGGGGATCACCGTGGTCAACATCGACTCGGGGTTCGGCGCCGCGCTCGCCGCCTACCGGCTCACCAGGCGGACGCGATGATCCTCTACCTCAACCCGTTCACCGGCCTGGCCGGGGACATGCTGCTCGCCGCGCTGCTGTCGGCCGGCGCCTCACCGGACACCGTCCGGCGGGCCGTCGCCCGGACCGGCCTGACCGGCTGGCGCCTGGAGATCGAGGACGTCCGCACCGGCCCCCTCATGGCCGTGCGCGTCCGGGTCGAGGTCGACGACGACGCGACCGAACGCCCGGCCTCCACCCTGATCGCGATGGCCGCCCGCACCGGACTGACCGTCGCCGAAGAGGCGCTGAAGGCCATCGCGGAGGTGGAGGGCGCGCTGCACGGCGTGCCCGCAGACGACGTCCACCTGCACGAACTGGGCGGGCACGACACGCTCGTCGACATCGTGGGCTGCGCCGCCGCGCTCGCCGACCTCGGGGTCACCCAGGTGTACTGCGCGCCGCTGCCCCTGGGCAGCGGCAGCGTCGAGACCCGCCACGGCGTGCTCCCGGTGCCCGCGCCCGCCACGCTCGCCCTGCTCCGGGGCGCGAAGGTGCGCGGCGGCGGCGACCAGGAGGCGGTCACCCCCACCGCCGCCGCCTTGCTGCGCGCCGCCGGCACCCTCTACGGCGCGGCCCCGCCCATGGAGCTGCACGCCGTCGGCTACGGGGCCGGCACCCGCCGCCTGGCCGACCGCCCCAACGTCACGGTGGCCATGCTGGGCGACCCCGTCGCCTCGCCGGATCAGCAGGTCGTGCTGTCGACCAACCTCGACGACGTCACGGGCGAGGTCCTCGGGCACGTCATCCAGCGCGCCCTCCAGTCGGGGGCCGCCGACGCGTGGGTCACCCCCGCGATCATGAAGAAGGGCCGCCCGGCCCACGTCCTGCACGTGCTCGCCCCCGTCGACCTGGCCGACCAGCTGGAGAACCTCCTGTTCGCCGAGACCGGCACCCTCGGGCTGCGCCGCACGGCGGTGGAGAAGGTCGCGCTTCCCCGGACCGTCCGGACGGTCGAGCTCTACGGCCAGAGCGTGCGGATGAAACAGGGCCCGGGGGGCGTCAAACCCGAGTACGACGACCTGGCCCGCCTGGCCGCCCTGACCGGAAAACCCCTGCGGATCCTGACCCGAGAGGCCCTCGACGCCCTATGACCGTCATCGACGCCCACCACCACCTCTGGGACCTGACCAGCCGCGCGCACGACTGGCTCGCGGCACCCGAGGTGCGCCCGATCCAGCGGGACTTCTCGCCCGCCGACTACGACGCGACCGCCGGTGAGGCGGGGATCAGCCGTTCTGTGCTGGTGCAGGTCCTGGCCGACGCCGACGAGACACGCGACTTCCTGGCGGTGGCCGCCGCCTCGCAGACCATCGGCGCGGTCGTCGGGTGGGCCGACCTGACCCGCCCCGACCTGCCCAAGGAGCTCGACGCGCTGCGCGCCTCGCCCGGCGGGGAGCTGCTGCGCGGCATCCGCCACCTGGTCCAGGCCGAACCCGACCCGGCCTGGCTGAGCCGGGACGACGTGCGCGAGGGCCTGCGCCACGTGGGCGAGGCCGGTCTCGGCTACGACCTGCTGGTGACGCCGGTCCAGCTGCCCGCCGCGATCGACACGGTCCGCGCCCTCCCCGAGGTGAACTTCGTCCTCGACCACCTGGCCAAACCCCCGATCGAGTCGGGGCGGCTGCAGCCGTGGGCCGACCTGCTCGGTACGCTGGCCGCCGAGCCGAACGTGACCGCCAAGCTGTCGGGCATGATCACCGAGGCCGGATGGACCACCTGGGACGCCGCCGCCCTGCGCCCCTACGTCGACGTCGCCCTTGAGGCGTTCGGCCCGGCGCGGCTGATGTTCGGCTCCGACTGGCCCGTCTGTCTCCTGGCCGGCACCCTTCCGGCCTGGACGGACACGGCGAGGACGCTGCTCGCGGACGCCGGTCTGTCGGCGGCGGACCAGGCCGAGATCCTCAGCGGGACGGCGACCAGAGTGTATCGCATGACACAGGAGTCATATGACGTCTGATGTATGCCGATCGTTTACACTGGCCGCAGAGCCGCGCGCTGGCTGCGGTCATCTGGAGGGGACATGTCGGCATCTCAAGAGGCGCTTCTGAACGCCACCCCGTCCCCGGCGTGGACGAAACGGCCCGCCAACCTGGCCAGGGCCCTGACCGGCGAACTGGTCGACCGCATCGTCCGCGGTGTCCATCCTCCCGGAACCCCGCTGCCCCCGGAACCGGCGCTCTGCGAGACGTTCTCGGTCAGCCGCACCGTGGTTCGGGAGGCGGTGAAGGTCCTCCAGGAGAAGGGCCTGGTCCAGGTCCGTCAGGGCAGCGGCACGATCGTCACCCCTCCGACCGAGTGGAACATGCTCGACGAGCTCGTCCTCAACGCGACCATCGCGCAGGACGACGGCATCGTGGTCCTCGACGACCTGGTCGTCACCCGGCGGCTGCTGGAGTCGGACATGGCCCACGTCGCCGCCCGGGTCGCCACCGAGGAGACCGTCGAGCGGCTACACGCCCTGGTCGACCGCATGGACGAACTCGTCGCCGACCCCGCCGCCTACGCCGACTACGACCGCGCCTTCCACGACACCATCATGCAGGCCTCCGGCAACCGGATCGCGCGGGCGGTCGTCCGCTCCCTGGAGAGCCAGGTGATCAACACCGCTCGCTACATGGGCCGAACGGAACGGTCCCTTTGCGTGGCCTCCAACCTGGGCCACCGCCGCATCTTCGAGCGCATCGCCGGACGCGACCCCTCGGGCGCCTCCGAGGCGATGTTCACCCACATCACCGAGGCGTGGCTGGTCCGCCGCACCGGCTCCAGCGAGGCTCCCCGCCTCCAGCGCTGAAAACCTTTGCCTGAGGTATCGGGGAAGCGGACATTTCGGGGGGAATCTCTCTGATCTTGGAGAGATCGCCACCTGGGGAGACCGCTGATGCCGTCCAACGCCCGTCTGACCGTGATCGTCCCGCTGGCCGTGGGCGCCGTCATGATCGGTGCTTCCGCGCTGGGAGCCATGAAGCTGGGGCAGGGCGGCCGGGGCCCGGCCGGCGCCGTGATCAAGGACGTCGAGGGCCGTGCGGTCGGCACCCTCCAGGTGGAGGACGCCGGTGACGGCAAGTCCAAGGTCACGGTCTCGGTGACCGGCCTCCCGGCCGGGTACCACGGCTTCCACGTGCACGCCAAGGGCGTCTGCGACCCGCTGTCGAAGGACCCCGCCACGGGTAGCGCCTTCTTCAGCGCGGGGGGCCACTTCGACCTCGGCTCACACGTGCACGACCACCACACCGGCGACCTGCCCAACCTGCTGGTCGCCGCGGACGGCACCGGAACCGCCTCGGCCGTGACCGACCGGTTCCGGGTCGCCCAGCTGTTCGACGCCGACGGCAGCTCGATCATGATCCACGCGCTGGCCGACAACCACTCCAACATCCCCGGCCGCTACCAGAACCAGGCGGGCGTGAAGGGCCCCGACGCCGAGACGCTGAAGGCGGGCGACTCCGGTGGCCGCCTCGCCTGCGGCGTGATCACCAAGGGCTAGACCGTCAGGTCAGACGCCCGTGATGGTCCATTGGTTGTTGGCGTTGGCGTTGGGCGCCCACATCCCCACCGTGGACCCGGCGGTGGCGTTGCCCATGCCGTCGAGGGCGGTGCCGGTGCCCCGGTTGATGATCTGGTTGCGACCGTTGGAGGCCGCGGCCAGCCGCCACTGCTGGTTGTTGCTCCCGTTCCAGGCGGACTGGCGGGCGGGGGCGCCGTTGGCGGTGTTGCCGTAGCTGTCGATCACCATGCCGTTGGTGCGGTTGACGATGCGGTACCACCCGCTCCCCAGGTCGACCAGCTGCCAGTGCAGGTTGGTCGAGCCGTCGGAGGCGCTCCACTGCTTGACGTTGGAGCCGGAGGCGACGTTGCCGCCGCTGTCCAGCGCCAGGCCGGTGGTCCCGTTGGTGATCCGCACATAGGTCGGGGTCGGGTTCGTCGAGCCCGTCCCGGTGAGGCGGTAGGTGCGCCCGGCCGCGCCGGTGATCTGGACGACGTCCGACTCGGGCTTGGTGAAGGTGACCGCCCCGCCCGTCCCGGTGTCGACCACCTGGACGGTGCCGGTGAAGACCGCGTTCCGGACCTTCACCGTGCCGTCGCGGTCGGGCGTCACCAGGATCTCGGTGGCCTTGCCGGAGCTCCACGTCGTGCCGACGGTGTAGCCGCCGCGTCCGCGCAGCCCGGCCACCTTGCCGGCGGACCAGGCGGACGGCAGCGCCGGGAGCACGTGCAGCTCGCCGTTGTGGCTCTGGAGCAGCATCTCGGCGATGCCGGAGGTGGCGCCGAAGTTGCCGTCGATCTGGAACGGCGGGTGCAGGTCGAACATGTTCGGCGCCAGGCGCGACGTGGTGACCAGCAGGCGCAGCAGCGTGTGGGCGCGCGAGCCCTCCTCCAGCCTCGCCCAGTAGTTGATCTTCCAGGCGAGGGACCAGCCGGTGCCGTCGTCGCCGCGCAGTTCCAGGGTGCGGCGGGCGGCGGTGTGCAGGGCGGGGGTGCCGCGCTTGGTGATCTGGTTGCTGGGGTGCAGGCCGTAGAGGTGGGACACGTGCCGGTGGTTGGTCTCGGGCTCGATCCAGTCGTACAGCCATTCCATGATGTTGCCGCGCGAGCCGGTCTTCATCGGCGCGAGCCGGTCGCGGGCGGCCAGCACCTGGGTGCGGAAGGAGGCGTCCACGCTGAGGACCTGGCTGGCCTGGGCGACGCCGTTGAACAGGTCCCGCAGGATCTGGTTGTCCATCGTCGGGCCCGCGCAGACGCTCACCCCGTTGTGGTGGCCCAGCTCGGGGGAGTTCGACGGGTTGGTGACCAGATAGCCCAGGCTGGGCTCCTGGACCAGGGTGTCGAGGAAGAACTGCGCCGCGCCCTTCATCGCCGGGTAGTAGGTGCGCAGGAAGTCCAGGTCGCCGGTGAAGGTGTAGTGCTCCCAGATCAGCGTGGACAGCCAGGCCCCGCCCGTCTGCCACATCCCCCAGAACGCGCCGTCGACGACTGAGGTGGCACGCCAGGCGTCGGTGTTGTGGTGGGTGACCCAGCCGCCGGCGTTGTACTGCACCTGGGCGGTGCGGGCGCCGGTGACCGCGAGGTCGCTGATCATCCTGAACACGGGGTCGAAGCACTCCGACAGGTTGGTCGTGTCGGCGTGCCAGTAGTTCATCGGCAGGTTGGCGTTGATCGTGTACTTCGAGTCCCACGAGGGCGTCAGCGAGTCGTTCCAGATGCCCTGGAGGTTGGCCGGCTGGCTGCCCGGCCGGGACGACGAGATGAGCAGGTAGCGGCCGAACTGGAACAGCAGCGCCGAGAACTGCGGGTCGTTGACGCTGTTGTGCTGGGCGATCCGCACGTCGGTCGGCTGGTCGGCGGCCGACGTCCGGCCCAGGTCCAGGGTGGTGCGGTTGAACAGCCGCTGGTAGTCGGCCACGTGGCGCGACCGCAGGTCGTCCCACGACCGGGCGGCGGCGGCGTTGAGGTGGCCCCGCGCGATGCCCTGGTAGTCGCCGCTGACGTCGCGGTAGTTCTTGTAGCTGGAGCCGATCGAGACCAGCACCGTCACGCTGTTGGCCGACCTGACCTGGAGGGTGCCGCCCGAGCTGCTGACCGTGCCTCCGTCGGCGACGGCCCGCGCCAGGCCGAGGAAGCGGACCTGGCCGGCGATCCCCTCGAAGTCGCCCGAGACGCCGTCGAGCGCCGCGGTCGCGCCGTCGGGGCTGGAGCGGGTGACCCGCTGGGGGCTGTCGAACGTCGCGGAGAAGCTGATCGACGCGCCCCGGTCGGCGGTGAGCCGGATGGCGATCACCTGGTCGGGCGCGCTGGCGAAGATCTCCCGGCGGTAGTTGATCCCGTTCTGGGTGTAGGTGGTCACGGTGGTGGCCGTGGTCAGGTCCAGATAGCGGTTGTAGTTGGAGACGCCGCTGGTGCTGCCGATGGCCAGGCGCAGGTTGCCGACCGTCTGGTAGGCGAGCTGACCGGCCGGGCGGCCCAGCATGTTCTGGTCGATCAGGCTCTGGGCCTGGCTCCACTGGTTCTGGAACACCAGCTGCCGGATCTGGGACAGCGATCCGGCGCCCCGGGTGTTGCTCTGGTCGTACGGCCCGCCGGCCCAGACCGTGTCCTCGTTGAGCTGCAGCCGCTCGGTGTCGACGTTGCCGAAGACCATGGCGCCCAGGCGTCCGTTGCCTATCGGGAGGGCGCGCAGCCAGTCGGTGCCGGCGCTCTCGTCGTACCAGAGCGCCATGTCGCCCGCCCCGGGCGGCGGCGCGGCGGCGGCCCGAGCGACCGCCGTCCACTGGAACGGCACCAGGGCCGCGCCGGCGCCGGCCGCGCCGAATCGCAGCATCTGCCTGCGTGACAGTTCGGACATCCCGGTCACCCCGTCTTCTCGGTCGTCAGGGCACGGGCTCGGGTCGTACTCACAGTGCTCTCCTCAGGGGGGTTGGAGACGATCACAGGAATCTCCAGAGGTTGGCGGTCGAGCCGTTGTCGTCGCTGAGCACCGCCTGCGCGCCCTGGCCGGTGCCGCTCAGGCCGAGGACCCGGCCGCCGTTGGCGCACTGGATGCGGAAGGCGGCGTTGGAGCCGTACCGCAGGCGCCAGCGGTGGTCGGCCGCGCCGTTGTCGGCCCACTGGAGCAGGCGGGACCCGGCGGCGGTGGCGGCGTTCTCCACGCCGAGGACCTTCTGGCTGTTGGAGTTGCGGAAGCGCAGGTAGCCGCCGGTGTCGACGATCGCCGTCCACAGGTGGTCGGCGGTGCCGGTGTCGCCCCACTGCAGGACGAGCGCGCCGTCGGCGGTGGACATGTTGGTCACGCCGAGGACCATGCCGGTGGAGACGTTCTGGATGCGCCGCGCGCCGTTGGGGACGAAGCGCCACAGGTTGTCGCCGCTGCCGTTGTCTGGGTCCTGGACGGCCTGCGCGCCGTTGGCGGTGCTTCCGTTCAGGGTGCCGAGCAACTTGGAGCTGTTGACGTTGCGGATCTTGACCGCGCCGTCGCCGTTGTCGGTGATCGTCCAGCGGTGGTCGGCGGTGCCGTTGTCGGCCCACTGGAGCACGCGGGCGTTGTCGGCCGTCGACATGTTCTCGACGCCGAGCACCTTGTTGCTGTTGACGTTGCGGAAGCGCAGCGCGTTGCCGTCGACGATCGGCACCCAGTCGTGGTCGGCGGTGCCGTTGTCGGTCCACTGCAAAGCAAGGCCGCCGTCGGCGGTGGACATGTTCTGGATGCCGAGCGCCAGGCCGCTGGCCGCGTTGATCAGGCGGAAACTGGCCGTGCCGCCGCCGGTGCCGCCGCCGTTGGCCGCCCAGTAGACGACGTAGTTGTGGTTGTACGCGTCGTAGAAGGGCCCCAGGTTGATCGAGCCGTTGGCGGTGAAGGCCAGCGACGAGGTGCTCGTGCGGGTGATCGTCGAGGGCGTCAGGGCCGGCGCCGCCGACAGGGAGGTGTTGCCGTAGTTGCCCGACAGGACGACCGGGCCGTACACGACGGCCTGGAGGTTCGGGTTGTCGTTGGCGGCCTTCATGATCACGCGCATCGGGAGCTGGACGGTCACCGTGTCGCCGGAGGTCCAGGTGCGGGTCAGGGCCGCGTAGCTGCCCGGGGTGGCGGTGACGGCCTGCTGCACGCCGTTGACGCTGATCGTCGCGTTCTGCGTCCAGGCCGGGATGCGGATCTGCATCGTCCACGAGCCGCTCACGTTGCCGGTGACCTGCAACGACGTGGTGTCGGTGACCGGGTAGGAGGTGGTCTGGGTGACGGTGATGCCACGCTGCGACCAGTCGAGCGTGGAGGGCTGGAACAGGTTCACGAACAGCGTGGTGCCGTTGTGGAAGTAGATCGAGTCCATCAGCTTGGTGTTGGTCTCGATGCCGGTGCCCTGGCAGCACCACATGGAGTTGTAGTCGGTGCTCCACGTGCCGCCGCCCCAGGCCGGGCCGACGCCCCGCCGCCCGCCCGGGTTGAGCGGGGTGAAGTAGGTGACGTGACCGCGTGAGTCGGCCGGGTTCTGCTGGCCGATCAGGTGGTTCATCAGGGCGTTCTCGTAGAAGTCGAAGTAGTCGGCCCGGGTGGGGGAGAGCATCCACAGCTCCCGGGTGAGCTTCAGCATGTTGTACGTGTTGCACGCCTCCCCGGTGTCGCGGCTCAGGTAGCCCGCGATGGCGTTGGGGGAGCGGAAGTGCTCGGCCTGGCTGTTGGACCCGTTGACGTAGCTGTGCGCGTTGACGGTCATCGTCCAGGCGTTGGCGGCGATGTCGCGGTAGCGCGTCGTGCCGGTCGCCTTGTACTCGCGCGCCGCGCCGATCCACTTGGGGACCTGGGTGTTGGCGTGCAGGCCGTTGAGCTGGTCCTGGTTCGAGGCCAGCGGGTTGAAGACGGCGGCGTGGTCGAAGCGCTGGGCGGTGGCCAGCCAGCGGGAGTCGCCGGTCATCTGGTAGAGGTCGGTCAGCACGGCGTTCATGCCGCCGAACTCGGTGCCGAGCATCGACTGCATCTGGCTCGACGACAACCGCGAGGTCCGCGTGTCCACCCAGCCGGCCAGCGCGAGCAGCACCGTCCGGGCCTGGGTGTTGCCGATGTGCCGCCACACGTCCAGCAGCCCGGCCAGCGTCTTGTGGATGCAGTAGTAGGGCACGTTGCCGTTGGACAGGGTCCGGTTCTCCACGGCGGTGATGTCCGACTCGGGGAAGCCCGACAGGTAGCCGTTGGAGGCCTGGCACTTGGCCAGCTCGGCGACCATGTAGTTGGCCTTGTCCCGGCAGGTGGTGTCGCCGAGCACGGCCCAGGCCTGGGCCCAGGCGGTGAGGAAGTGACCCTGCATGTGCGACCGGAACGGGAAGTTCGGCGCGTCCCACCCGCCGTTGGCGGAGGCGCCGTTGGTCGACCGGCCGTGGTTGGCGCGGAAGACGTACAGCAACCGCTCGACGTCGACGAACCGCAGGTAGGCCAGGGTGCGGTTCTGGTTGTCGAGCCAGCGGCCCGAGGTCAGCCTGACCTGGCCGAGGTCGAACTCGTAGGCGGAGACGCCGATGTCGGCGCGTGCCCAGGGCAGGGCGGCCGCGGCGGGCGAGGCGCCGACGACCTGACCGGCGGCGGAGATGGCGGCGGTCGCGCCCGCGGCCTGGAAGAGCTGGCGACGGCTCAGGGACATGGGGGCACTCACCCAATCTCGATCGTGGTGGCTGTTAGCGGTAACATTTGCCGCCGGTTATGGGGGGTGGCCTCGAGGTTCAAGGGCACGGAGGGGGCCTTTCGGGGAGCGGACGTGAAGGCATCTTCCGGAACTCGATCCGTGGCCTGTTATCGCTAACACGCGGCCACGTTTCGCGGAGTACATCTGACAGCTGGATTTGACGTCAACAAGCGACCTGCCGCAGAGCCGGTCAGCGCCGCCGGGACAGTGCCCGGCCAGCGCTTTCGGCCATGGGCGGGGGCGTTGGAGCCCCCGCATCCGTGAAAGTTTCACAGAAGTTACCTGTTGGCAACAGGAAGAAGGGCGCTGAGGCAACGTAAATTACGCCGCTGTTCAGCGCCCCGCCGCCTCAGGCCTTGATCGTGCAGGTCAGCCCGTTGACCGTGAACGCCGTCGGTTTCGGGTTCTGGCCGGTGTGGGCGCCGTTGAAGCCCAGCATCACCGAGGCGCCCGGCTGGATCTGCGCGTTCCAGGGGAAGTTCACCGCGGTCACGTGCTGACCCGACTGCGAGAACGTGGCGCTGTGGCTGCTGGTGAGGCGCTGGCCGGCGTGCGGGAAGTCGAACTCGAGCGTCCATCCGGCGAACGTCGCGGTGCCGGTGTTCTTGATGGCCAGCCAGGCGCTCATGCCGGTGGTCCAGGCCACGTCGTTGTAGGAGACCTCGCAGTCCCCGGCCGTCGGCGTGGGGCTGGGGGTCGGCGTCGGCGTGGGCGTCGGTGTGGGCAGGCCGGGCCGCGCCAGGATCGACGCCGGGGTCGCGGGCGCGCTCACGTTGCCAGCAGCGTCCTTGGCCACCACCGTGTACGTGTAACTTTGCCCCGTCACCATGCCGGTCTCGACGAAGAACGTGCTCAGCGCCCCCGTGCTGCCGACCTTGATCCAGCCGGACGCCGCCTCGCGGTAGACGTCGTAGCCGGTCACCGCCACGTTGTCGGTCGACCGGTCCCAGCAGAAGGCCGTGCCGGGGAAGTCGAACACGCACAGGTCCCGCACGTTCTGCGGCCGGCTCGGCGGCTCGGTGTCGCCGGTCGGTGACGGCGTGGGGGACGGCACCATGCCGGTGGTCGCGGTGAGGGTGATGAACGGCGAGGGCCCGCTCACGTTCCCGGACAGGTCCCGGGCGACCAGGTAGAACGTGTAGGCCCGCCCCCGGACCAGCCCGCTGACGACGGCCGGGCTGCTCGTGGGCGAGGAGGTCTTCACGAAACCGGTGGAGGTGAGCAGGTAGATGTCGTATCCGGCCACCGAGCCTCCGTAGTCGGTGGACGGCTGCCAGCAGATGCCGACGACCCCCGACTGGACGCCGGGCGGCGGGCAGGACGTCAGGCCGCTCGGTCGGGTCGGCGGGGTCGTGTCGGCCGCGTGGGCCGGGGGAGTCGTACCGATCGCGAGCAGGACTCCGGCGATCAGGGCAAGTCTCAGCTTCATGCCCGGATGGTCCACCTGCGGCGGAGGGCAGGCGAGGATGTGCGCCGCCCACCGGAGGAAGGCGCAGGTGACCCATGAAACTCTCAGCACCCGGGCCACCGCGCGTGGTGACGGGCGGTCAGGCGCCGCCCTCCAGGGGTCCGGCCAGGGGTCCGGCCAGGGGGATCGGCTCGGGGGAGACCCAGGGGCGGACCCATGCCTCGTCCTCGCGCCGGACCGTCTCGCCGCAGTGATCGCACGCCTGGCCGGGGGTCACGGCCTGGCCGCACCGCCGGTGGACCACCCGCATCGGCAGGACCGGCCGGGGCGGCTCGGTGTGCCGCTCGCCCCAGAGGGCCAGGGCGTGCAGGATCGGCAGCGCCTCGGCCCCGGCGGCGGTGAGCCGGTATTCGTGCCGGGTCCGCCGCCCGTCGCGGTAGGGCGAGCGGGTGAGCAGCCCGGCCTCGACCAGCCGGGCGAGCCGGTTGGACAGGATGTTGTCGGCGATGCCGAGTTCGGCGCGGAAGGCGTCGAAGCGGGTGGTGCCCAGGGTGGCGTTGCGCAGGATCAGCAGGGTCCACCGCTCGCCCAGCACGTCGGCGGCGCGGCCGATGGGGCAGGGAGCGGGCACCTTCTTCGTGTCTGAGCTGGCTTGCATACGAAAAGTCTACAGCGTAACGTCGCAGGTGGAAGGGGGAATCATCATGAAGACCATGCAGACGCCTCCTGTCGAGGAGGTCACCCGCCAGGTCCACCGGCTGACCGTCGACACCGGGATGCCGTTCCCGGTCTTCCGGGAGAGGTACGAGCGGGCGGTGCCCCCGCTCGACCCGGGCCGCTACTCCGCCACCGACTGGGACGCCGTCCGGAGAGCCGTCGCCGAGCAGGCGCCCCACGGATTCATGATCTTCTGGAGCCTCGACAACACCGCGATCATGCGCGGTTCCGGCGACGGGTGGCGCAGCGTCCAGTACCTGATGGGCAACCAGACCATCGCCCAGCGGATGTTCCACCACGACCCCGGCGTCCTGCTCTACGCGCCGCTGCGCACCACCATCTACGAGGACGCCCGGGGAGCGACCCGCTTCTCCATCGACCGCCCCAGTGACCAGTTCGCCTCGTTCGGCGATCCCGGGATCGCGGCCGTCGGCGTCGAGCTCGACCGCAAGGTCGCCGCCCTCCTCGCCCACCTGGAGGTGCCCGTCCCCGACCTGCTCCTGGCGGCGCGTTCCGAGGAGGCGCGGCATGAGGCCTGAGACGTTCACCGGCGTCGGCTACGCCCGCGACCGGGCCGGGCTGCCGCTCGAAGCGGTCGAGGTCCCCGTCCCGGAGCCGGCTGCCGACCAGGTCCTGATCCGGGTCGCGGCCTCGTCGCTCAACCCGCTGGAATACAAGCTGGCCGAACTCAACTTCCTGTGCCGGACACCTCCCGTCGCCCTGGGCTTCGACGTCTCCGGTGTGGTGGTCGAGACGGGCCGCGACGTGACCCGCGTGGCCGTCGGCGACGAGGTGGCCGCCATGGCCGACCTGAACGGCGACGGCGGCTGGTCCGCCACACCCGGCGGCGCCTACGCCGTCGCCCGCGAGTTCCTCACCGCCCGCAAACCGCCCTCGCTCGGCTTCCGCGACGCGGCGGCGCTCCCGATGTGCTTCCTGTCGGCTTTCGCGGGCCTGTACGAACATGTCCAGGCCGGCGACGTCATCTACATCCCGGGCGGCGGGGGAGGCGTCGGCCATCTGGCCGTCCAGATGGCCGCCCGCACCTGCAAGGCCCGGACGGTCATCAGCAGCGGCGGCAGGCCGGAGTCCGTCGCGCTGGCCCGGGACTCCGGGGCCGACGTCGTCCTCGACCACCGCCGTGACGACGTGGCCGCCGAGATCGCCCGCCTGACCGACGGGCGCGGCGTCGACGTCGTCTTCGACGCGACGTACAGCGAGCAGAGCTTCGAGGAGACCGCGAAGACCGTCCGGCGGGGCGGGAGCTGGGTCGTGCTGGGGGTCGGACCCGGCCGGACCACCCGCGTGACCGAGACACCCAGCCCCGTGAAGACGATCCTGGACGAGCGTGGGGCGCGGTACGTCAACGTCAACCTGCTGCGCTACTTCTCCGAACCGGCGACGCTGGACGGGGCGGCGCGCGTGTTCCTCGGCCACGGCATGGACCTGGCGATGGAGTGGGCGGAGCGCGGGGTCGTGGTCCCGCATGTCAGCCGGACCGTCGACAGCGGCGTCGAGGAGATCAACGCGGGCCTGCGGGCACTGAAGGCGGGCGGCGGAGTGCTGGGCAAGATCGCGGTGATCGTGGACCCTGAGCTGGTCGCAGGGGAGTGACGGCCGAGCGTCCTCGTTCGCCTCAGGTGATTCACTGAGCTGCGGGCGCGGGTGTGGGCCGGGCGACGACGGCGATGCTGATGATCAGTGCGAAGGCGGCGAGGCCGGTCAGGGTCCGGATCGTGTGGAACAGCTCCCACCGCTCCAGGATCCCGGCGTGGTCGGCCGGTGCGGAGGTGGCGGCCCACTTCCTGATGTGGGCGTGCAGCGGGACGTTCCCCAGCACCGTCACCAGCAGCGACGCCACCGTGAAGACACCGGCCCCGAGCGCGAGGCGGCGAGGCAGCCCCCGCGAGACGGCGGCCAGACCGAACGAGGTGAGGATCGCCAGCGCCATCGCACTCTGCATGATCGGCTCGTTGACCTCCATCATCGCGGTGTGGAAGGTCAGCCGCACGTCCAGCGGGACGGCCCGGAACGTGGGCACCACATTGGCCGCGCCATACCCGAAGGCGCCGGCGAGCAGCCCGGTGGCCAGCAGCGCGGCCCCGTGGACATACCTGGCTGGGATTCTCATGGCGGCCATCGTCGCCGGACCGCCGCCGCCGGTCGTCCCGCTGCGGGGGCTGCCACCTCTACGGCACGGGGAGGAGAGATCGTCCTTCCGCTACCTCATCCGGAGTAGGCACGCGCCTTCCTCACGGCGTTCACCTGATCACCGGTCGCCGCTGTGTGCGGCTCACATCAGTTTTCCAAGGGGACCAGACGGCAGACACCGAAACAGGTTCTCTCGCCAGGGTGCACGTCGGCGTACCGGACTCGGTGAAGCCCCGGCGCGATGTCGAAACGGAGAGCGTCGAACCCTTCGCGGGAATCCCCGTATTGTTCGTCGATTTCTTCGGGGACCACACCCAGGCCGGATTCCCCCGCGTCGAACAGGACGAGTGGTCCCGTGACATCGAATATCGGGCCTTCCGTCCACTCGACGTCATCGAGAGCGCCTTCCAGGAGCGCCTGGACGTCGGTGTGGTGGTCGGCGTAGATCCATCGGACGAAGGCGCTGATGGAGGGGATGAAGGTGGTCGTGGCAGGCTCATCACCCAGGATCAAGGCGTGGGAGGCGGACCCACGTCCTGGTTTCCGGCGAGAAGTGCAGCCGGGCCGGTTGCCGGGCCCGGCTGCGGTCGGGCTAGGTGAGGACCTTGAGCATGTGTTCGGCCAGCACGCTCGCCGACGCCGGGTTCTGTCCCGTCATCAGGTTGTGGTCGACCACCGTGTACGGCTTCCACGCCGGCCCCTTGGTGAAGTCGACGCCCAGCTTGACGAGTTCGTCCTCCAGCAGCCACCTGGCCATGGGGGCGAGCCCGACCCCTTCCTCCTCCTCGTTGGTGAACGCGGTGACCTGGTACCCCGCGAAGGGCGACTCGCCGCGCACCCTCGTCGACAGCATCGCCGCGGGCCCGTGGCAGACGATGGCGAGAGGCTTCCCGGAGGCGAGCGCCGCCGTCAGGAGCCGCCCCGCGTCGGCGTCGGCCCACAGGTCCTCCATCGGCCCGTGTCCGCCCGGCAGGTAGACGGCGTCGTAGTCGTCGAGGCGGGCCTCGGACAGGCGGATGGGGTGCCGCAACTCCTCCGCCGACCGGATGACGGCCTCCAGGTCCAGCGCGGCCTGCGCGCTGCCCGCCATGTCGGGACGCAGGCTCATCATGTCGACGGTCGGGATCACCCCGCCGGGGGTGGCGACCACGATCTGGTGGCCCGCCTCGGTGAACGCCTTGTACGGGGCCGCGAACTCCTCGGCCCAGTATCCGGTGGCGTGCCGGGTGCCGTCCTTGAGCGTCCAGTACGCCGCGGCGGGCATCACGAAGAGCAACTTAGCCATGGGCAACCGCCCCCATCTGATTCGGATTGCGACCGGCTCAGGTCTTCTACCAGCCACTTTATGCATATGGCCCTCAGGAGCCGATCTGCGTGGACGTGTACGAGGCGTTACCTCACCCTGGCGTCACGCTCCACGGACGCCACCAATGCGAAGAGCGGAGGCGAAGACCGTCATGGCCCCGTCAACAGCCGAGAGGAAACCTCCCGGTCTGCTCCCGCACCAGCCCGCCGACGGAGGGCGTAACGTGCCCACGAGAGAGAGCGCTCTCGTTCGGTCGGCTGTGGTTCCGTCGTCACGGAGCCGGGGCGGGGCGGCCGGCATTCCGTGAGCGCCTCGCGTCGCCCCACGTGGGGGAGTCGGCATCGTCCCTGGTCGCGACCTCAATCGGAGGCTCCGCCACCCGCGTTCCGAAGGCCCGTCGCCGCATGACACCGGATCGCCATGGCACTCATCGGAGCGATTAACCTCCGGGCAATCAGTCAGAAACATTGACGAGAGCGGTTCCGGGCACTAGTTTCCGCGCAGAGAGCGCTCTCTGCGTAGCGGCGGGCACCCGACTCGTGGAAGCGCCCCGGACCTCACCCGCTGCAGCACCGACCCCGTCCACACCTCGACTCCCACACCCCCCCTGGTAGTCCCCCTCGGAGGAAGAATGGACCAGCCCATCAGGGCTCAGTTACCCGGCACGCCCGCCCGCCGAGCCGTGTCGCGGCCGGTCGTGGTCAGCGTGGTGCTGGCGATGATCGCCGCGATGCTCGCCTTCGTGGCCGGCGCGCCCACCGCGCAGGCGGCCACGGTCGGAGCCGGGTCGTACACCGAGACGCTTCCCGCCGGTCGCGCGCTGCCGGCCGGGTGCGGATCGCTGTCGACCAACCCCCGCGCCTACGTCACGGCCAACGCCCCGGCCGGGGCGGTGCCCACCAACGACTGGTGGTCGTCGCTGCTGTTCAAGAAGTTCGACTGCGCCTACAGCGAGCCTCTGCACGCCCACCCGATCTCGTTCGACACGGTCGCCGGGGGCCTCGGGTTCTCCTACAACACGGTCGCCGCGATCAGCGGCTCCGCGACCGGCGTGGGGGAGTACCACTACCCGTACGTGCAGGACATCCTGGTCGGCGTGACGGGGCTGAACTCCCCGGACGCCAAGGTCGACGGCTGGACCGACTGGACGGTCAGCCCCTACTGGAGCGACGGCACGCGGACCCTTCGGGCCACCATCGGTCACGGCCTGCCGTTCGCCTACTTCACCAAGACCGGCGGCAACGCCCAGATCACCACCAGCGGCACCCCGACCGTGTGGTCCAACAGCGGCGGGACCATCGGGTTCACCGTCAACGGCAAGGACTACCTGGGCTTCGCCCCCAGCGGCTCGTCGTGGACGGTCAGCGGCAACAGCATCTCCTCGACGCTGAACGGGCAGAACTACTTCTCGGTCGCGGTGCTGCCGACGACGCCGTCGACCCCGGCGGCCACCCGCACCAGCCTGGCGAGCACCTTCGGGCAGTACGCCCACGCGCACGTCACCGGCACCCGGGTGTCCTACTCGTACAACCCCGGCAATTCCAACGTCAGCACCACGTACACCTTCACCACCACCGCGCGTGAGGGCAGCGCGAGCGGCACCGTGATCGCGCTCTACCCGCACCAGTGGAACTACCTGACCGGTTCCACCCCGCTCGCGCAGACCTACATCTCGGCACGCGGCCAGATGAAGATCGTCACCGGCGCCTCGTTCAGCACCACGATGAAGTTCCAGGGCGTGCTGCCCGAGATCCCGGCGGTCGGCGACAACTCCGGCGGCGACCTGACCACGATCACCAACTACCTGAACGCGGAGCTCGGCGACCCGACGGCGGGCCTGGGCGACGACACCTACTGGACCGGCAAGGGCCTGGGCCGGGCGGCGCGCATCGCGGAGATCGCCGACCAGCTCAACCTGACCGCCGTCCGCGACTCGGCGCTCAACCGCATCAGGACCAGGCTGAACGACTGGTTCACCGCCACCCCGGGCAAGACCAGCCGGGTCTTCTACTACAACCAGCCCTGGGGCACCCTGCTCGGCTACCCGGCCTCCTACGGCTCGGACCTGGAGCTGAACGACCACCACTTCCACTACGGCTACTACATCGCCGCCGCCGCGACGCTGGCCAAGTTCGACCCGACGTGGGCGACCAACGCCCAGTACGGCGGCATGGTGGACCTGCTCATCCGGGACGCCAACAACTACGACCGGGGCGACACCCGCTTCCCGTACCTGCGTGACTTCGACATCTACGCGGGCCACGACTGGGCGGCCGGGCACGGCGCGTTCGGCTCCGGCAACAACCAGGAGTCGTCGTCGGAGGGCATGAACTTCGCCAACGCCCTGATCCAGTGGGGTCAGGCGACCGGCAACACCGCCGTCCGCGACGCCGGTGTGTTCATCTACGCCACCCAGAGCGCGGCGATCCAGGAGTACTGGTTCGACGTCCGCAACCAGAACTTCCCGTCGACGTTCGGCCACAACACGGTCGGCATGGTCTGGGGTTCCGGCGGCGCGTACGCCACGTGGTTCAGCGGCGAGCCCGAGATGATCCAGGGCATCAACATGCTGCCGATCACCGGCGGGCACTTCTACCTGGGCGAGTGGCCGGCCAACGTGCTGGTCAACTACAACGAGCTGGTCACCAACAACGGCGGCCCGCCGACGGTCTGGCAGGACATCATCCTGGAGTTCCGGGCCCTGGCCGACGGACCGGCCGCGCTGGCCGCGTTCCAGGCGAACCCGAACTTCACCTCGGAGGAGGGCGAGAGCAAGGCGCACACCTTCCACTGGCTGCGCAACCTGGCCTCGCTCGGCACGGTGGACACCACGGTCACCGCCAACCACCCGCTGGCGAAGGTCTTCGTCAAGAACGGGACGCGGACCTACGTGGCGTCCAACATCACGAGCAGCCCCCTCACGGTGACCTTCTCCAACGGCACGACGCTGACCGCGCCGGCCGGCAAGACCGTCACCTCGGGCCTGTTCACCTGGAGCGGCGGCAACGCGTCCGGCGGCGGCACGTCCTCGCCCAGCCCGTCGCCGCCCGTGTCTCCGTCGCCCTCGCCGAGTCCGTGCGCGACCACCCTGCTCTCGCAGGGCCGCCCGGCCACCTCGTCGAGCGTCGAGGCCGCCTACACGGCCGGTCTGGCGGTCGACGGCAACGCGGCCACCCGCTGGGCCAGCGCGTTCAGCGACCCGCAGTGGATCCAGGTGGACCTGGGTTCGGTGCAGAACATCTCGTCGGTCCAGCTGAGCTGGGAGGCGGCCTACGGGCGGTCGTACCAGATCCAGACCTCGACCAACGGGACGACCTGGGCCGACGTCTACAGCACCACCACCGGTGACGGCGGCACGGACACGCTGACGGTGTCCGGGTCGGGCCGCTACGTGCGGGTCTACGGCACGGCGCGCGGCACCGCGTGGGGCTACTCGCTGTGGGAGTTCAAGGTCTTCGGCGGCGGCTGCCCGACCAGCCCGTCACCCAGCCCCTCCCCGTCGCCCTCGACCGGCACGTTCTCCGCCAACCGCTACCCGCAGTCGAACGGCACCCTGCCGGGGACGACGGGCGCGGCGGGGACGGTCACGCTGGCCGCCGCCAACGGCAACCGCGACGGCGTCCCGACCAACGCCGCCGTCTACAACGCGACCGGCCTGACGGCGACCTACAACGGCGCGGCCACCACGTTCGACGTGTTCGTGGACGCCGGGACCAACGTCGGCAACGCCACGCAGGTCAGGGTCTCCTACGACCTGACCGGCAACGGAAGCTGGGACCGGGTGGAGACCTACACCTACTTCGCCACCGACCCGGTCAGCGGCTATGAGCACTACACGCAGGCGGCCGGGGTGAAGTCCGCCACCGGCGCGCTCGGCAACCTGGCCAACGGCTCGGTGCGGGTCGAGGTCTGGAGCGCCATCGGCTCCACCACGACCAACGTCGGGATCGGCAACCAGACCGTCATCCGCCTGCCCTTCGCGTAATCCCGTTGATGGCGGCGGGCCGCATCGAGCGGCCCGCCGCCATCGTCATGTCCACGATCAGCGTCACCCCGCCCACGTCGGCGTCATCGGCGTCCAGCCCGGCAGAGCCCCACGTGAGGCCGCCGGACACCTCTCCCCGCTCATAGTCGGATCGTCCAGCCGATCCCACGGTTCCACCATTCCGGCCACGCTCAGAGCGCCCGTAGGTTTCCTTCACCCGCATTCATCTGTCTAGTGAGGCGCACCCGCGCCCTGCCGGGCCGGCTGGAGGCGGGGCGCGCCAGAGCCGGCGGCACACCCCTGCCTTCGCTGCGCTGACCTGGACTTATGCTCGGCCGTGGCTCAAGAGCGAGGCTTGTGATGGAGAAGGTGTTGAACGAGGAGACGAACGGCGCACGCGCGGTGATCACCGTCACCGGCGCGGGCGTGCGGCTGACGGTGAGCCGGGGCGCGGCGACCGTCCTGGACGGGGTCGAGCTCGGGTTCTCGCTCGGCGATCTCCGGCTGGGCGCGGCCCCCGAGCAGGTGGGCCTGACCCACCGGGTGGTCCGCGACCGGTTCACGCTGCGGTCGGGCAAGGCGGCCGGGACGCACGACTACGAGCACCACGAGAGCGTCCACACCTTCCGCGAGGAGGGCGTGGTCTGGCAGGCGATCACCCGCAGCGGCCCCCACGGGGTCGCCGTCCGCTACGCGCTGCCCCTCCTCGACGGCGTCGCCGCGGTCACCGCCGACCACACGACGGTGCCGCTGCCCGCCGGGTCGCGGAACTGGGTGCTGGACTACCAGACCTGGTACGAGACCCCGCGCTACGGCGTCGACACCGCCGACCTGGAGAACGCCGCCTACGGCCTGCCGTTCCTGACCCGCCTCGGCCCCGAGTCCCATCTGCTGATCACCGAGTCGGGCATCGACGGCCGGTTCGCGGGAGCCCACGTGCGCTGGGACGGGGCGCTGCGCCTCACCCTCGCCGACGAGAGCGTCGAGGTCACCCGGGGCGTCGTGACCCCGTGGCGGGTCCTCCTCGTGGGGACCCCGGCAGAGCTGGTCGCCTCGCTGTTCGTCGAGGAGCTGGCCCCGGCCGCCGCGCCCGAGCTGGAGGCGGCCGACTGGGTGCGGCCGGGCCGGGCGGCCTGGTCGTGGTGGTCGGACTTCTACTCCGGCGCGCAGCTCGGCAAGCAGAAGCACTTCGTGGACGTCGCCGCCGACCTCGGCTGGGAGCACCTGCTGATCGACTGCGGGTGGGAGGAGACCTGGGTCCCGGAGATCGTCGCGTACGCGAGCCTGCGGGGGGTCCAGGTGCACCTGTGGACCATCTGGCGTGATCTCAACAGCCCCGAGGACCTGCGCAGGCTCGCCCTGTGGCGGTCGTGGGGAGTGGCCGGGATCAAGGTCGACTTCATGGAGTCGGAGTCGAAGGACCGCTACCGCTGGTACGACACGATCCTCGCCGAGTCGGCCCGGCTCGGCCTCATGGTCAACTTCCACGGCTCGGTCATCCCGCGCGGCTGGGCCCGCACCTTCCCCCAGGTCATCGGCTACGAGGCCATCAGGGGCGCCGAATACTACGTCTTCTTCGAGAACCAGGCGCTCACCGCCTCCCACAACGTCATCCAGCCCTTCACCCGCAACGTCGTGGGCGCGATGGACGCCACCCCGGTCGCCTTCGGGGCGGCCGGCCGGACCACCGGCGACGGCCACGAGCTGGGCCTCGCGGTGGCCTTCGAATGCGGCATCACCCACTTCGCCGACCACGTCGACGCCTACGCCTCCCGCCCCGCCGCCGCCCGCTTCCTGGCGGAGCTGGCCCCGGCCTGGGACGAGACCGTGCTGCTGGCGGGCGACCCGGACACCCACGCCGTCATCGCCCGTCGGGCCGGGGACCGCTGGTTCGTCGGCGGCATCGGCACCGGCGAGGCCCGGACGATCCACGTCCCCCTCGACGCCGTCGCCGGACCGGACGCCCAGGTGTGGATCGTCGGCGACGACCTCACCGAGGCCACGGCCACCGGCTCCTTCGACGTGAAGATCGCCCGTGACGGCGGGTTCGCCGCCGTCGTCGCCCCGGCGGGCACCGACCTGTTCCGCGCCCGGCCGAGGCCCCGCCTGACCCCTCCGGAGGCAGCGCCGCTGGTCGAACTGGACGCCGACGGCACCGCCACCCTCACCACCGGCCCCGGCGACCGGCTGCGGCCGCCCCCGGGCTGGACCGCCGAGCGGCGTACCGGGACGGAGTGGCTGGTCCGGGCGCGCGGCCTGCTCCCCGGGCGGCTCGGCGTGGTCACCGTCGAACGCGACGGCGACGACGGCGTCCCGGTCGTCGCGCACACCCGCGTGGTCAGCCCGCTGACCGAGGGCGGGCACGCCCTCTCCGACCTGCCCATGATCGCCTTCGTCAACGCCGACGGCCCGGTCGAGCGCGACCAGTCCAACGGCGGCGGCAACCCCCGCGACGGCGGCCCGCTGCGGGTGGCCGGTCAGGAGTTCGCCCGGGGCCTGGGCACCGCGCCGCCCTCGGAGGCGCGCTTCCACCTCGGCGGGCACGCCGCCCGCCTCACCGGCGCGGTCGGCGTCGACGACGAGTCGGCCGGCCACGCCAGGGTCGCGGTGCTCGCCGACGACCGCGAGATCTTCACCGCCGACGTCACCGCCGGTCAGCCGGTCATCCCCTTCGACCTGGACGTCTCGGGCGTCCGCACGCTCGTTTTGCGCGGTTCGGGAGACGACTCCGCGCACGTCGACTGGGTCGAGCCCCTCGTCCACGTCAACCAGCCCCCCAGCACCAACTGAAGAGGTACGACATGAGACACACCTGGACGGCCGCCCTGGCCGTGGCGGCGACCCTCCTCACCGCCTGCTCCGGAGGCGGCGAGACCCCCGGCGCCGCGAACCCGGCGGAGAAGGTCACCCTGACCTACGCCAACTGGAGCGAGGACCAGGCCCCCGCGATGGAGCAGATCGCCGCCGAGTTCCAGAAGGAGAACCCGAACATCACGGTCAAGGTGCAGACCCTGCCCTGGCCCGAGTACTGGTCGACCCTCCAGGTCGGCGCGGCGGGCGGCACCGCGCCGGACGCCTTCTGGATGCTCGCCGACCACTTCCGCGAGTACGCCAAGGGCGGCGCGCTGATCGACCTGTCCGACACGGTGAAGACCGCCGGGATCGACATGACCGCCTACCCCAAGGCCGTGTCCGACTCCTACACGTACGAGGGCAGGATCTTCGCCCTGCCGAAGGACTTCGACACCAACGGCATCTGGTACAACAAGGCGCTGTTCGACGCGGCGGGCGTGAGCTACCCCGACGACACGTGGGGCTGGCAGCAGGTGCAGGACGCCGCGAAGAAGCTGACCGACAAGGCCAAGGGCGTCTGGGGCATCGCCGCCCCGATCGACGCGCAGGGCGGCTACTACAACACGATCCTCCAGGCCGGCGGCAGCATCATCAAGCCGGACGGCACCGCCTCCGACTTCGCCGGCCCCGAGGCGGTGGCCGGGCTGAAGTTCTGGACCGACCTCCAGGAGGCCGGTTCGTCGCCGACGCTGAAGCAGCTCTCCGACACCGAGGCGGTGTCGATGTTCGAGAGCCAGAAGGTCGCCATGTACTTCTCCGGCGCCTACTGGGCGCTGCGCTTCCACAACAACGCCGACCTGAAGGGCAAGGTCGACGTCGCCCCGCTGCCGCAGGGCGTCAAGCGCGCCACCGTCACCAGCGGCATCGGCAACGCCGGGTACGCCGGCAGCAAGCACCCCGAGGAGCTGAAGAAGTTCCTGGCCTTCCTCGGCGGCACCAAGGCGGCCGAGATCCAGGCGGCCACCGGCACCGTGCTCCCGGCCTACAAGGGCACCCAGCAGCCGTGGCTCGACGCGATGCCGGAGTTCAAGCTCCAGGTCTTCCTCGACGCCGTCGACTACAGCGTGCCGCTGCCGGTCGCCGGGAACACCGCCGAGTGGCAGGGCCTGGCGGCGCAGTACCTGGCCCCGGCCTGGGAGGGCGCCAAGCCCGTCGAGGAGGCGGCCGAGGAGTACCAGACCGCCGTCGACCAGGTGCTCGCCAAGCAATGACGTCCTCAGTGAAGAGCGCGAACAGGCCGGGCGTGGGATGGGCGCTGCTGTTCGTCGCGCCCGCGACCCTCGGCCTGGTCGCGCTCTACCTCTGGCCGTTCCTGTCCACGCTGCTCAAGAGCTTCCAGGACGTCCCGGCGTTCGGGCCCGCCACGTACGTGGGCCTGGACAACTACACCGAGCTGGCCCGTGACGGCGCGGTCTGGCAGGCGTTCGGGAACTCGGCGCTCTACACGGCGATCGTGCTGCTCGGCGTGCCGCTGGCGGTGGTGCTGGCCGCGCTGATCGAGCAGGCCGGCCGGGGGCGGACGGTCTACCGGGTGCTGTTCTTCCTGCCGGTCGTCACCCTCCCGGTGGCGATCGGCATGGTCTGGCGGTTCATCTACAACGGCGACTTCGGGCTGCTCAACTACGTGCTGTCGTGGTTCGGGATCGACGGGCACTACTGGGTGGCCGACCCCCGGTTCACCATCTACGCCTTCGCCGCCGTCGGCATCTGGATGGGCCTGGGCATCAACCTGATCATCCTCGGCGCGGGGCTCCAGGCGATCCCGAAGGCCGTGTACGAGGCGTCGGCGCTCGACGGCGCGGGCCGGATGCGGCAGTTCTTCCACATCACCGTGCCGCTGCTGAGCCCGAGCATCTTCTTCGTGACGATCCTCACCGTGATCGCCGCGCTCCAGATGTTCGACCTGATCTTCATCATGCTGCGCAGCGTCAACAACACCGCGCTGGCCGACTCGAAGACGATCGTCTACCTCTTCTACGAGAAGGCGTTCGTCCAGTTCCAGCAGGGATACGGCGCGGCCGTCGCGATCGTGCTGCTGATCGTCATCATGATCGCGACGGCGCTCCAGTTCCGGCTCCAGAGATCGTGGGTCTTCTATGGGTGAGCGCCGCACGTGGCCGATCCACCTGCTGCTGGTCATCGCGTCCCTGATCATGGTCGTGCCGTTCGCCTGGCAGATCCTCACCGTGTTCAAGACGACGCCCGAGGTGGCCAGGGTCCCGCCGACGATCCTGCCTCAGGAGTTCAGCCTGCACGCGTTCGAGACGTTCTTCTCGACGGTGCCGTTCTGGTCGATGTTCGCCGTCTCCACCGGATCGCTGGTGCTGCGCGTCGTCGGCCAGGTCGCGGTCGCGGCGCTGGCCGGCTACGCCTTCGCCCGGCTGCCCTTCCCCGGCCGCGACGCGCTGTTCGGGCTGTTCCTGGCCATGCTGATGGTGCCCAGCCAGCTCTTCCTGATCGGCCAGTACGGCCTGATCCGCGACTTCGGGCTTCTGGACACGCTCCCGGCGCTGGCCATCCCCGGCATGTTCTCCGCGTTCGGCACCTTCCTGATGCGGCAGGCCTTCCTGAACATGCCGCAGGACTACGAGGAGGCGGCCCGGCTCGACGGGGCCAACCCCTTCCAGGTCTTCTGGCACGTCATGCTCCCGATGGCCAAGCCGACGCTGGCCGCGCTGACCGTGCTGACCGGGCTCTACTCGTGGAACGACCTGCTCTGGCCGCTGATCGTCTCCCCGTCGGGGGAGAACCGGCCCCTGCCGGTCGGCCTGGCCGGGCTCCAGGGCCAGTTCGGCACCGACTACCCGACGCTGATGGCGGGCGCGCTCATCTGCTCGATCCCTCTCGTGCTCGTCTTCCTGCTGCTGCAGCGCCAGTTCTTCCGGGGCATCGCCAGCAGCGGGCTCAAAGGATAGGACTCATGAACCCGATCCACCTGCGCGCGGGCGGCACCAGCGTGGTCGTCGCCGTCGACGGCGGACGCCTGCCGCGCGTCCTGCACTGGGGCCCCGACCTGGGCGACCTCGGGCCGGACGCGCTGGCCGACCTCCAGCGGGCCGCGCTGCCCGCCGTCGGCGACAGCGCGGTCACCTACCCGCAGCCCGTCCCGGTGCTGCCGCAGCTCCACGAGGGCTGGCTCGGCCGCCCGGGGCTCGCCGGCGACAGCGACGGCCGCCGCTGGGCGCCCTACTTCCGCGACGCCGCCCACACGGCCGAGGGCCCGGTGCTGCGTTCGACGGCCCGTGACCCCGAGTTCGGTCTCACGATCGAGATCGAGATCGAGGTGCTGCCGGTCAGCGGGCTGGTGCGGCAGCGGGCCCGGGTGGCCAACGAGGACGCGGAGCCGTACCGGATCGGGTCCATGGAACTGGCGCTGCCGGTGCCCTCCGACGCGGCCGAGATCCTCGACCTGACCGGCCGCTGGGCGCTGGAGCGGGTGCCGCAGCGCAGGCCGTTCCAGGTGGGGGAGTGGGTGCGGACCTCGCGGGGCGGCAAGCCGGGGCTGGAGCACACGCTGCTGCTGGTCGCCGGTGAGCGCGGATTCGGGTTCCGGCACGGCCTCGTGTGGGCCACCCACCTCGCGTGGAGCGGCAACCAGGTGCTGGCCGCCGAGCTCACCCCGGCGGGCACCCGCCACCTCGCCGCCGGTGAGGTGCTGCTGCCGGGCGAGGTCGTGCTCGGCCCCGGGGAGTCGTTCCAGAGCCGCTGGCAGTACGGATCGTGGGGCGTCGGCCTCGACGAGCTCGCCGGGCGCTTCCACCGCCACCTGCGGGAGACGCCCCGGCCGCCCCGGCCCGTGGTGCTCAACACCTGGGAGGCCGTCTACTTCCGGCACGACCTCGACACCCTGGCCGCGCTGGCCGAACGCGGCGCGGCGGCGGGCGCCGAACGGTTCGTGCTCGACGACGGCTGGTTCCTCGGCCGCCGCGACGACACCAGCTCGCTGGGCGACTGGACGGTCGACCCCGGCGTCTGGCCGGACGGGCTCGCGCCGCTGGCGGAGAAGGTGCGCGAGCTGGGCATGGACTTCGGGCTGTGGTTCGAGCCCGAGATGGTCAACCTCGACTCCGAGCTGGCCCGCCGCCACCCCGACTGGGTCTTCGAGGCCGGCCACGGCCCCGGCCTGCCCTCCCGCCACCAGCACGTGCTGGACCTGGGTCACCCCGAGGCGTACGCCCACGTGTTCGAGCGGATCAGCGAGCTCGTCGGGGCGCTGGAGATCGCCTACATCAAGTGGGACCACAACCGCTACCTGCTCGACGCCGGGCGGCGGCCGGGCGTGCGGCGGCAGGTCGAGCAGGTCTACCGGCTGATGGCCGAGCTCAAGGCGGCCCACCCCGGGCTGGAGATCGAGTCGTGCGCCAGCGGCGGCGGCCGGATCGACCTCGGCGTGCTGGAGTTCACCGACCGCGTCTGGCCCAGCGACTGCAACGACCCGCACGAGCGGCTGGAGATCCAGCGCTGGACCGGGCTGCTGGTCCCGCCGGAGATGCAGGGCACCCACATCGGCGCGGCCGACTCCCACACCACCCACCGGGTGCACCCCCTCGACTACCGCGCGGAGAAGGCGCTGTGGGGCCACCTCGGCGTCGAGGTCAACCTCCTCACCGCCGACGAGGAGAGCCTCGCCGCGCTGGCCCGCTGGGTCGCCTTCCACAAGGAGCACCGGGAGCTGCTCCACTCGGGCGACGTCGTGCACGCCGACCTTCCCGACCCGGCCTTCCGGCTGGAGGGCGTGGTGGCGGCCGACCGCTCCGAGGCCCTCTACGCCTTCAGCGTGGTCGAGCGCCCCGCCGTCTGGCCGCCGGGCCGCATCGGCTTCCCCGGCCTGGACGACGACCGCGTCTACCGGGTCGAGGCGGTGTATCCCGGTTCGCCGCCCGGTGGCGTGCTGCCGCCGTGGCAGCACGACGGGGTCACCCTGCCCGGCCGGGCGCTGCGGGTGGAGGCCCCGTCGCTGGACGTCGACCGCTCGGTGTTGTTCCGCGTGGTCGCCGTGTGATCCCCGGCTAGCCCTTGGCGCGGTTGCGGTAGTCGGTCGGGCTCGTCTCGTGCAGGCGGCGGAAGTGCCGGGAGAAGTAGAACGGGTCGGCGTAGCCGACCTCCCGCGCGATGTCGGCGACCGTGGCGTCGGTGGTGTCGAGCAGGTTGCGGGCCTGGGCCATCCGCAGCGTGGTGTGGTGGGCGAGCACCCCGCCGCCGGTCGCGCGGCGGAACAGCGCCGACAGGTGGGAGGGCGAGACGCCCACCAGCGCGGCCAGCTCGGCCACCCGCACGGTGGTGTCGAGGCGTTCGGCCAGGTAGGCCATCGCGCGCTGCAACGGGTCGCCCGGCACGGGCATCACCCGGTCGAGCACGATCTGGGTGAGCAGCTTCCAGGCGGCCCCGGCCGCGCCCGTCAGCGCGGCGGGGGAGTGGTCGCGTTCCATGATCGTGACGATCTCGTCGAGCAGCGCCACCGCCCGGTCGAGCCGCCGGATCGACACCACCGGGCGCGACGGCCCGGCGCCGATCTCCTCCAGCAGCTCCGGGAGGTCGGTGCCGCGAAGGTGGCACCACCAGATCGTCCAGGGTGTCTCCGCAGAAGCGCCGTAGGCATGCGGCACGCCGCGCGGGATCACCAGGGCGGCGTTGGAGCCGATCCGGTAGTGGACGTCGCCCACGGACGCCCATCCGAGGCCGCCCACGCAGAGGATGAAGACCGCCTCCTCGATGCCGTTGGGCCTTCTCATCAGGTGGTCTGTGGCGACGGGGTAGTAGCCCGTGTCGGTGACCATGAGCCGCCGGGTGACCGGCCGGGCGCTCGCCTCGGCCACCACCCGGCGCGGCACGACGGTCAGCCGCTGGTTGCGGAACCCCTCCTGGATCGGCATGCGCCCAGTATGGCGGATCGTCCAGGTGGTGACGTGAATCGGACATTCATTTTGAAAGGGAACACTTGTTGACTAAGGCCATGGGACGCGGATGGTTGTCGGAGAAGGTCGCCGTGGTGACCGGGGCGGCGTCGGGCATCGGCGCGGCGGTGGTGGAGCGCTTCCTGGCCGAGGACGCCCGCGTGATCGCGGTGGACGTGGCCGAGCGACCTGCCCGACAGGGTCTGGTGTGGGTCACCGGTGACGTGGCCGACGTCGCGACGTGGCGGCGCGTCGCCGACCTCGCCCGCGCGGAGTTCGGCCGCCTGGACGTGCTGCACAGCAACGCCAGCACCTCGGTCCGCGCCGCCGCCCACGAGCTGGCCGAGGCCGACTGGGACCGGCAGCTCGCGGTCAACCTGAAGGCCGCCTACCTGGGCGTGCACACGTGTGCCGGGCTGCTGCGGGAGAGCGGGGGAGCCGTGGTGCTCACCTCCTCGGTGCACGCCCTGGTCGGCATGGCCGGACATCCGGCCTACGCCGCCGCCAAGGGCGGGCTGGTCTCCCTCGGGCGGCAGCTCGCCGTCGACTACGGGCCCGCGATCCGGGTCAACACGGTGCTGCCCGGCCCGATCATGACCGCCGCCTGGGAGGGGATCGGCGAGGAGGACCGCCGCCGCAGCGTCGCCGCCACCGTGGCCGCCCGGTTCGGCCGCCCCGACGAGGTGGCCGCGGCCGTCGCGTTCCTGGCGAGCGCGGAGAGTTCGTACATCACCGGGACCACGCTGGTCGTCGACGGTGGCTGGACCGCGGTGAAGGACTCGGCGTGAAGATCACCAAGATCGAGACCTTCCTGGTCCCGCCGCGCTGGCTGTTCTGCCGGGTGGAGACCGACGAGGGCGTGGTCGGCTGGGGCGAGCCGGTCGTGGAGGGCCGCGCCGAGGTCGTCCGCGCCGCCGTCGGCGTGCTGGCCGAGTATCTGGTCGGCCGCGACCCGCTGCGGGTCGAGGACCACTGGCAGGTGATGGCGACCGGCGGTTTCTACCGGGGCGGCCCGGTGCTGTCGAGCGCCCTGGCCGGGCTCGACCAGGCGCTGTGGGACATCGCCGGGAAGACCTACGGCGTGCCGGTGCACGCCCTGCTCGGCGGCCACGTCCGCGACCGCGCCCGCGTCTACGCCTGGACCGGCGGCGACGAGCCGTCCGCGCTGGCCGAGGGCATCGCGGCCCGGACGGAGGCCGGGTTCACCGCCGTCAAGATCAACGCCTCGGGGCGCATGCCGGCGCTCGCCGGGCCCGCCGCCGTGGCCGGTGTCGTCGACCGGATCGCGCTGGCCCGGGAGGCGCTCGGCCCGGACCGCGACCTGGCGGTGGACTTCCATGGCCGGATCGGCGCGGCCGACGCCCGCCGCATCCTGCCGCTCATCGCGGAGTTCCACCCGCTGTTCGCGGAGGAGCCCGTGCTGCCCGACCGCCCGCACCTGCTGCCGGGCGTGGTGGCGGCGAGCGGCGTGCCGGTGGCGGTGGGGGAGCGGCTCTACTCGCGGTGGGACTTCCGGCCCGTGCTGGAGGCCGGGGTCGCCGTCGTGCAGCCCGACCTGTCCCACGCGGGCGGCATCTCCGAGGTGCGGCGCATCGCCGCGCTCGCCGAGGTGTGGGACGCCCGGCTCGCCCCGCACTGCCCGCTCGGCCCGCTCGCGCTGGCCGCGAGCCTCCAGGTGGCCTTCGCCAGCCCCAACTTCCTCATCCAGGAGCAGTCGGTCGGCATCCACTACAACGAGGAGGCCGACCTGCTCGACTACGTCACCGACCCCGAGGTGTTCCGCTTCACCGACGGCCACGTCGCCCGCCCCCTCGGCCCCGGCCTCGGAGTGGAGATCGACGAGGCCGAGGTCAGGCGCGTCGACAAGGCCGGCCACGCCTGGCGCAACCCGGTCTGGCGGCACGAGGACGGCGCGGTGGCCGAATGGTGACCCCGATCCCCCTGTCGGCCCGCTTCGACCTCGCGCTCGGCGGCCGGTGGACGTCGCTGTCCGGCGGCGGCCGGGAGTGGCTGTGGTCCCGCCCCGACCCCGCCCGTGCCGTGGCCCTCCCGGGTTCGGCGTTCGTGGACGCCGGAGGGCTGGAGGAGTGCGTGCCGACGGTCCGGGGCCTGCCCGACCACGGCGACGCCTGGAGCCGCCCCTGGACCGGCACGCCCGCCCAGGCGACGGCGAAATGTGAGGGTTTCGAGCTGGTCCGCACGATCGGCGACGAGGCCGGGGCGGTGGTGGCCACCTACCGGCTGTCGGCCGACCCGGGCTTCCGCTTCGTCTGGTCCGCCCACGCCCTGCTCGACCTGAGTGAGAAGGCCCGGCTGGTGGCTCCCGACGGCACCCCCGTGCGGATCTACCCCGAGGCCGCGCCTCTGCTCGACACGGCGTGGCCGCCCGGCGCGCTGTTCGTGGAGGGGCGCTGGCCGGACCCGTTCGGGGTGGGGCTCGACCGCCTCGGACCGGCCGACGGCTCGGCCGCCGGGGCGGTGCTGGCCTGCGCGTCGGTGGCCGTCGAGGACGGGACCGACCTGCTCCGCCTGCGCGTGGAAGCGCCGCCGGGCGTGCCGGTGGGCACCGCGCTCTGGCGCAACCTGGGCGGATTCCCCGAGGGCGCTCCCTATCGGAGCATCGGCGTCGAACCCATGCTGGGCACGGTCTTCGACCTGGCGGAGGCCGGCCCGGACGACGCCGCACAGGTGCCCGCCTCCGGGGAACTGACCTGGCGGCTCGTCATGGCCGCGGAGAGGCTGACCTGATGACGCGCCGGACTCCGGGGGCGGCCTGGCCGCTCATGGCCGATCGAAATGGGATGTGCTGATGACCGATTTCCTTTCGGACCTGACCGAGCACCGGCTGCTGGCGATCGTGCGCGGGCCCGACCGCGACGCGGCGCTGGCCACGGTGCTCACGCTCGCCGGAGAGGGAGTGCGGCTGATCGAGGTCTCGCTGGTCACCGCCGGGGCGCTGGAGGTGGTCCGCGAGGCGCGGGCCGCCCTGGGGCCCGGCGCGCGTCTCGGCGCGGGCACCGTCGTCACCGCCGCCGACGCCGGGAAGGCGGCCGAGGCGGGGGCGTCGTTCCTGGTCACCCCGGCGGTCAGCGCGGCGGTCGGGGAGGGGGCCGCGCTCGGGCTGCCGGTGCTGGCGGGGGCGCTCACCCCCACCGAGGTGGTGAACGCGCTCGCCGTGGGGGCCACGGCGATCAAACTGTTCCCGGCCTCGCTCGGCGGGGTGCGGCACCTGCGGGCGCTGCGCGACCCGTTCCCCGGTGTGCCGTTCGTGCCGGTCGGCGGGGTGGGCACGGCCGAGGCCGCCGGCTACCTGTCGGCCGGGGCGGTGGCGGTCGGCGTGGGCTCCCCCCTCGTGGGGGACGCGGCGGCGGGCGGCGACCTCGGCGCGCTGCGGGCGCGCGCCCGCGCGTTCCGGGAGAGCCTGTGAGCGTGCTGACCTTCGGGGAGACGATGGCCTCCCTGCGGGCCGAGGGGCCGATCCGGCTCGGCGGCGGCATGCGGCTGTCGGTCGCCGGGGCGGAGTCCAACGTCGCGATCGGCCTGGCCCGGCTCGGCCACCGCGTGCGCTGGGCCGGGCTCGTGGGCGACGACGAGACCGGGGAACTCGTTTTGCGCACCCTGCGCGCCGAGGGCGTCGACCTCACCCACGCCCGCGCCGACCGGCGCGGCCCCACCGGCCTGGTGCTGTTCGAGCGCCGGGTCGGCGAGCTGACCCGGGTCATCTACCACCGGGCGGGCTCGGCCGCGTCGTTCCTGTCACCCGGCGACGTGCTCCCCGCGCTCGACCCGCCACCGGCGATCCTGCACGTCACCGGCGTCACCCCGGCCCTCGGGCCGGGCCCGGCCGAGGCGGTCCGGGCGGCCGTCCTGGCGGCGGTCGGCTCCGGCGTGCCCGTCTGCCTGGACGTCAACTTCCGCGCCCGCCTGTGGGACCGGGAGACGGCGGCCGCGGCGCTCCGCCCGCTGGCGTCCTCGCTCACGGTCGTCGTCGCCTCCGACGACGAACTCGACCTCGTCGCGCCCGCCGCCGCGACCACCGAACGCGACCGGGTGGCCGCGCTGCTCGACGCCGGGGTGCGCGACGTCGTCGTCAAACGCGGCGCGGACGGCGCGACCGGCCACACCGCGACGCAGACCGCGCACCTCCCGGCCCGGCGGGTGGCGGTGGCCGACGTGGTCGGGGCCGGTGACGCGTTCGTCGCGGGGTACCTGTCGGGGATGCTCGACGACCTGGACCTGCCCGGCCGCCTCGGGCGGGCGGTCACGGTCGGCGCGTTCGCCGTCGCCTCCACCGGCGACTGGGAGGGCCTGCCCGCCCGTTCCGAGCTGGGCCTGCTCGACGGCCTGCCCGGCTCCGTCCTGCGATGAGGAGACAGACATGGACGTCTGGTGCGCGATCGACTGCGAACTCGGTGAGGGCGCCCGCTGGGTCGACGGGCGGCTGGTCTTCGTCGACATCCTCGCCGGGCGGCTGCTGACCGTCCCGGCCGACCGCCCCGGCCCGGCCGAGGAGCTGTTCCGGCTGGACGTCCCGCTCGGGGCGGTCGCCCCGGTCCGGGGCCGGCCCGGCCTGTGGCTGGCCGCGGCGGGCCGGGGCTTCGCGCTGCTCGACGAGCGGGACGGTTCGGTGGAGTGGATCGACCGGCCCGCCCCGGCCGGCTCCCGGATGAACGACGCGGTCTGCGACCCCGCCGGGCGCATGTGGGCGGGCGCGATGCCCTACGACTCCACGCCCGGCGCGGGCGTCCTCTACCGGGTCGGCCCCGACCTGGCGGTCACGCCCGTGCGCACCGGCCTGACCATCCCCAACGGCCCCGCGTTCTCGGGCGACGGCCGCACGATGTACCTGGCCGACAGCGCCGAGGGCCGGATCGACCGGCACGACGTCGACCCGGCCACCGGGGACCTCGGCGCGCCCGCCGTGTTCGCCACGATCCGGGACGGCGGCCCCGACGGCATGACCGTCGACGCCGACGACCACCTGTGGGTCGCGGTCTGGGGCGGCTCCCAGGTGCGCCGCTACACGCCCGAGGGGCGGCTCGACCGGGTCGTGGACGTGCCGACCCCTCAGCCCACGAGCGTCTGCCTCGCCGGCGGGCGGCTGTTCGTCACCTCCGCCGCCCACGGACTGTCCCCCGCCCCGGCTCTGGCGGGAGCGGTCTTCGCCGTCGACGTCGAACAGGCGGGCCGCCCGGCGGCGGCTTTCCTGAAATATTCAGGGGTCGGTGAAACTTCGCGTAGTTCGCACGCCTGACGAGGTGACGCGCGTTGACCCCCTGCCGGGGCCGGACCACACTCTGCCGGGATATCACCCCTCCGCGGGACGTCCGAAATGTTAACGCCAACATCTCGAAACCCGCGGGCGACAGGAGAAGTCATGACACGTGATCGGAATCAACCAGAGGACGGCGAGCGGGGACGGCTGAGCCGCCGGGCCGTCCTGACCACGATGGGAGCCCTGCCGGTCGTCACGGTCGCGGCCTCGGTCGTCGGGGCGACCGAGGCGGCCGCCGCCACGGCGGTCGTCAATCCGTCGGCGCAGCGGCAGACGATCCGGGGTTTCGGCGGGATGGCCCACGCGGCCTGGATCGGCGACCTCACGGCCGCCCAGCGGGACACGGCGTTCGGCGCCGGCGAGGGCCGCCTGGGCTTCTCGGTCCTGCGGATCCCGGTGCCGGAGAGCTCGGCCGACTTCAGCCGTGACCTGGCCACGGCCCGGCGCGCGGTCGAACTCGGGGCGATCGTCTTCGCCTCGCCGTGGAACCCGCCCGCCTCCATGATCGAGACCTTCACCCGGGGCAGCCAGACCAACGCCAAGCGGCTCAGGTACAACGCCTACGCCGCCTACGCCCAGCACCTGAACGACTTCACCACCCACATGCGCAACAACGGGGTGAACCTCTACGCCATCTCGGTGCAGAACGAGCCCGACTACGCCCACGACTGGACCTGGTGGACTTCCGCCGAAATGCTCCGATTTTTACGGGAGAACGCAGGTTCGATCAGCACCCGGGTCATCGCCCCCGAGTCCTTCCAGTACGTGAAGAGCGTCTCCGACCCGATCCTCAACGACGCCACGGCGCTCGCCAACGTCGACATCCTCGGGGCGCACCTCTACGGCACGTCCTACTCCAACTTCCCGTATCCCCTGTTCAAGCAGCGGGGCGCGGGCAAGGAGCTGTGGATGACCGAGGTGTACTACCCCAACAGCAGCGACTCGGCCGACCTCTGGCCGCAGGCGCTGGACGTGGGGGAGCACATCCACCGGGCCATGGTGGACGCCGAGTTCCAGACCTACATCTGGTGGTACATCCGGCGCAGCTACAGCCCGATGCGGGAAGACGGCACGATCAGCAAGCGCGGCGCCATGATGGCCCACTTCGCCAGGTTCGTCCGCCCCGGCTACGTGCGGATCGACGCGACGGCCAACCCGGCGTCGAACGTCTACGTCTCCGCCTACCGCAGCGGCGAGACGATCGTCATCGTCGCCGTCAACAAGAACACCTCCGGCGTGAGCCAGCAGTTCACCCTGTCGGGCAGCGCCGCGACCGCCGCGACCTGGTGGCTGACCGACGCGAGCCGGACCGTCGCCCCGCAGGGGACCGTCGCCATGGCGAACGGCTCCCTCACCATCACGCTCCCCGCCCGGAGCATCACGACCTTCGTGACCAGCGCGGGCCCCGTGCCGTCGCCGACCCCCACGCCCACGCCGACCCCCTCACCCTCCCCGTCGCCCAGCGGCGGCACCGGGCAGTTCCGGGTGGCGTACACGATGAACCCCTGGAACACCGGCTTCACCGCCAACATCAGCATCACCAACACCGGCACCTCGCCGGTCGACGGCTGGACGCTGGTCTTCACCCTGCCCTCCGGGCAGGCCATCACCTCAGGCTGGAACGCGAGCTACTCGCCGTCCAGTGGCCAGGTGAGCGCCCGCAACGTCAGCCACAACGCGGTGCTCGCCCCCGGAGCCACGATCGACGTCGGCTTCCAGGCCACCCATACCGGCAACACCTCGGAGCCGGGCGCCTTCACCCTGAACGGCGTCGCCTGCACCGTGGTGTGACCGACACGTCTCCCCGAGGCGGCCTCCTGCCATGTGTGGTGCGTGGCGGGACCGGCCGTGACGCCCATGTGGTGTGCGTTCCCCGATCACGGGACGCGGCGTCGATCGCGGGGTGACCCCCCTCCATCCGCTATCCGTGATTCCTCTGGAGCACTCAGCCATGGGCACTGCACCAAGACGTCTGGGGAACCCCCGGGTTCTCATCGCCGCCGTCGCCGGCCTGCTCGGCGTGGTCACCGCGCTGACGGTGCCGACCACGCCGGCCGGAGCGGCGGCGAGCACGCTCGGCGCCGCCGCCGCGCAGAGCGGCCGGTACTTCGGCACCGCCATCAGCGCGAACCGGCTCGGCGACTCGCAGTACACGACCATCGCGAACCGCGAGTTCAACATGATCACCGCCGAGAACGAGATGAAGCTCGACGCCACCGAACCTGCGCGCGGCCAGTTCAACTTCAACGCCGGTGACCGGATCTACAACTGGGCGGTGCAGAACGGCAAGCGCGTGCGCGGCCACACGCTCGCCTGGCACGCCCAGCAGCCGAGCTGGATGCAGTCGCTGTCCGGTTCCGCGCTGCGGCAGGCCCTGATCAACCACATCAACGGCGTGGTGGGCCACTACAAGGGCAAGATCTACGCCTGGGACGTCGTCAACGAGGCCTTCGCCGACGGCAACGGCGGCGGCCGCCGCGACTCGAACTTCCAGCGGACCGGCAACGACTGGATCGAGGTGGCCTTCCGCACCGCGCGGGCCGCCGACCCGGCCGCCAAGCTCTGCTACAACGACTACAACATCGACAACTGGACGTGGGCCAAGACCCAGGCGGTCTACAACATGGTCCGCGACTTCAAGCAGCGCGGCGTGCCGATCGACTGCGTCGGTCTCCAGTCGCACTTCAACAGCGGCAGCCCGTACAACAGCAACTACCGCACCACCATCTCCAGCTTCGCCGCCCTCGGCGTCGACGTGCAGATCACCGAACTCGACATCCAGGGCGCCTCGCCGCAGACCTACGCCGCCGTGGTGAACGACTGCCTCGCGGTGGCCCGCTGCGCCGGCATCACCGTGTGGGGCGTCCGCGACCAGGACTCCTGGCGGTCGGGCGACACCCCGCTGCTGTTCAGCGGCGCCAACAAGAAGCCCGCCTACGACGCGGTCCTGAACGCCCTGAACGCGGCCCCCCCGAACCCGACGCCCACCCCGACGCCCACGCCGACACCGACTCCCACGCCCACTCCGACCCCGACCCCGACCCCGACTCCGACGCCGACTCCGACGCCCAGCCCGGTTCCGGGCGGGTGCACGGCGACGATCACCACGACGACGACCTGGCCGGGCGGCTTCCAGTCGGCGGTGACCGTCCAGGCCGGCAGCGCGGCGGTCAGCGGATGGACCGTGCGGTGGACCTGGCCCGGCGGCCAGACCTTCAGCAGCCTCTGGAGCGGCCAGCAGAGCGTGTCCGGGTCCAACGTCACCGTGGTCAACGCCCCCTACAACGGCTCCATCCCCGCCGGCGGCTCCACCAGCTTCGGCTTCACCGCGAACGGCGCCGCGGCCACCCCCACCGCCACCTGCACCGCTTCCTGACGGACATCACGATGAGGAGAATCCAGATGCGCCTGCCCTGGCGATCCCGTTCACCACGCCCGGCCGCCACCACGGCGGCCCGGCGGTCCCCGCGCCGCGCCCCCGTGATCGGAGCGGTCGCGATCCTGCTGGCCGGAGCCGGTCTGCTGACCACGACCCCCGCCCAGGCCGCCGTCGCGTGCCGGGTCGACTACGCCGTCTCGTCGAGCTGGCCGGGCGGCTTCGGCGCCAACGTCACCATCAACAACCTCGGTGACGCGGTCAGCAACTGGCAGCTGACCTGGACCTTCGGGGCCGGTCAGCAGATCAGCCAGATGTGGAACGCCACGCCTGCCCAGTCGGGCTCGACGGTGACCGCCACCAACATGCCCTACAACGGTTCCATCGCCTCCGGCGGCAGCACCAGCTTCGGGTTCAACGCCTCGTGGAACGGCAGCAACCCGGCGCCGACGTCGTTCGCCCTGAACGGCGTGACCTGCGGCGGCTCGCCCAGCCCCACCCCGACCCCCTCGCCGACCCCGACCCCGACCCCGAGCCCGACGCCGACTCCCTCACCCACCCCGACGCCCTCGCCGACGCCGACCCCGACGCCGACGTGCAACCTTCCGTCCTCCTACCGGTGGACCTCCACCGGCGCGCTTGCGCAGCCGAGGTCGGGCTGGGTCTCGCTGAAGGACTTCACCGTCGCCCCCTACAACGGGCAGCAGCTCGTCTACGCCACCACGCACGACTTCGGGTCGAGCTGGGGTTCGATGAACTTCTCCCTGTTCAGCAACTACAACCAGATGGGCTCGGCCACCCAGAACGCGATGAACTCGGGCACCGTCGCGCCGTCGCTGTTCTACTTCGCGCCCAAGAGCATCTGGGTGCTGGCCTACCAGTGGGGCGGCCCGGCCTTCTCCTACCGGACCTCTACCAACCCGACCAACGCCAACGGCTGGTCCTCGCCGCAGACGCTGTTCTCGGGCAGCATCTCCAACTCCCAGACCGGTCCGATCGACCAGGCGCTGATCGGCGACGACCAGAACATGTACCTGTTCTTCGCCGGTGACAACGGCCGCATCTACCGGGCCAGCATGCCGATCGGCAACTTCCCCGGCAGCTTCGGCACCAGCTACCAGACCATCATGACCGACACCACGAACAACCTGTTCGAGGCGGTCCAGGTCTACAAGCTGGCCGGCCAGAACCGCTACCTGATGATCGTCGAGGCGATCGGCTCGCGGGGCCGGTACTTCCGGTCCTTCACCGCCACCAGCCTGGGCGGCACCTGGACGCCGCAGGCCGCCACCGAGTCCAACCCGTTCGCCGGCAAGGCCAACAGCGGCGCGACCTGGACCGACGACATCAGCCACGGTGAGCTCCTGCGCACCAGCGCCGACCAGACCATGACGGTCGACCCCTGCAACCTGCAGCTGCTCTACCAGGGCCGCAGCCCCAGCTCCAACGGCGTGGACTACGGTCTGCTGCCCTACCGGCCGGGCCTGCTGACCCTCCAGCGATGACGGCCTGACCACGGTGGGCCCGGCGCACCGCCGGGCCCACCGTCCCTCAGTCGTGGGGGAAGGACACCTTCGTCAGCTCCTCCGACACCCGCCAGACGCGCCGGGCCTCCTCGGCGTCGCGCAGGCGGGAGAAGAGGCGCTGCTCGCCGGGCGGGCCGCCCAGCTGGCGGAACCCGCTCGGCCCGTAGAAGCCGCCGTTCCGCGCGTCGGGGGAGGTGGCGGCGAGGAGAGCGGGGAGCTGCGCGGTCCCGACCGTGCCGACGAGGACGCCGCGGGCCGACAGGGCCCGGATCACCCGGACGCCCATCGTGTCCTCGGCGCGGCCGACCTCGGGCCGGGCGGCGAGCAGGCTCGTCGGCGCGATGCCCGGATGGGAGAGAGCGCTGGTCAGGCCCCATCCGCCCGCCTGGCTGCGCCGGGCGAGTTCGAGGCCGAAGAGGCCGAACGCGATCTTGGACTGACTGTAGGCGCGCATGCCGTGGTAGGACCGCTCCCAGTTCAGGTCGTCCCAGTTGATGGCGTTCTGGTTGGCGGCGATGCTGAGCTGCGAGACCACCCGCGCCCGGCCGGCCCGCAGCAGCGGCAGCAGGTGGCCCACGAGGGCGAAGTGCCCGAGGTGGTTGGTGCCGAACTGGAGCTCGAAGCCGTCGGCGGTCGTCCGCCGGTCGGGCGGGGTCATCACGCCGGCGTTGTCGATCAGGATGTGGATCGGCCGTCCCTCCTCCCGCAGCGCCTCACCGAGGGCCGCGACGGAGGCGAGCGAGGACAGGTCGAGCTCGCGGAGCCGCACGTCCGCGTCCGGGTTCCCCCGGCGGATCGCGGCGATCGCGGCCTCGCCCTTGCGCGGGTTCCGGACGGGCAGCACCACCTCGGCCCCGGCCGCGGCGAGCCGGGTGGCGAGGCCGAGCCCGATGCCGTCACTTCCCCCGGTCACGACCGCGCGCTTTCCTGACAGGTCGGGGACGCTGATGTCGACGGGTCTGCGTGGCATGGGTTCACTCCTGGACGTCGTGGCGATGTCCCCACCGTCGCCGATGTCGCCGGTGGTATTCAGGGCCCGCCGATCCCCCCATGACTCCCCAGAGGGGGATCGGCGGGCCGTGGATGCGCTGGTGGGCGGCCGGTAGAAAGGGGGGCAGCACCCAAGGAGGCACGTATGGTGATCGACCGGACGGGGCTCGCGGAGTTCCTCCGCCGCCGCCGGGAGTCGCTGCAACCGGAGGACGTCGGCCTCCCGCGCGGGCGCCGCCGCAGGACGAGCGGGCTGCGCAGGGAGGAGGCGGCCCTGCTCTGCCACATGTCGACCGACTACTACTCGCGCCTGGAGCGGGAGCGCGGGCCTCAGCCGTCCGAGCAGATGATCGCCTCCATGGCGCAGGGGCTCCACCTGTCCCTCGACGAGCGCGACCACCTGTTCCGGCTCGCCGGGCACAACCCGCCCGCGCGCGGCGCGTTCGGCGAGCACATCGGCCCCGGCCTGCTGCGCATCTTCGACCGCCTGCACGACACCCCCGCCGAGATCGTCACCGAGCTCGGCGAGACCCTGCGGCAGACCGCGCTCGGGGTCGCGCTCACCGGCGACCTGACCGTCCACACCGGCCCGGCCCGCAGCATCGGCTACCGCTGGTTCACCGACCCGGCCACGCGGCGGCTCTACGCGCCGCGCGACCACGAGTTCCTCAGCCGCATGTTCGCCTCGGGCCTGCGCGGCCTGGCCACGCTGCGGGGGCCCGGGTCCCGGGCGGCCCACCTGGCCGACCTGCTGCTGGCCCGGAGCGAGGAGTTCCGGGAGGTGTGGGACCGGCACGAGGTCGGCATCCGCCCCCGCGAGGTCAAGCACTTCGTCCACCCCGAGCTCGGCGCGCTCGAACTGGCCTGCCAGTCGCTGGTCGACCCCGACCACGGCCACATGCTGCTCGTCTACACCGCCGTCCCGGGCAGCGAGAGCCACGAGAAGCTGCGGCTGCTGTCGGTCATCGGCACCTATCAGGAGAGCTAGGACAGGGCGGCGCGGACGGCGCGGAGCATCCGGGTCAGCTCGGCGGCGTCGGCCTCCGACAGGCCGATGTTCTCCGGGGCGTTGAAGGCCGCCACCGCGGGCAGCGCGCGGCCGAGGAGCTCCCGTCCCGCCGGGGTGATCCGCAGGGCCGCGCGGCGGCCGCGTCCGCCCGGCCCGTCGCGCTCGACGAGGCCCCGGCCGACGAGGGAGAGGGCCACCTCGCCGAGGCTCTGCGGGCGCACCATGATCACGCGGGCGAGCTCGGCCTGGCTCAGGTCGTCGCCGTCGGCGAGCGAGGCCAGCACGCCGAACTGGATCGGGGTGAGCCCGACCGCGCCGAAGACGTCGGCGAAGCCCCGGGTGACGACGTAGGAGGTCTGGATCAGCTCCCAGAGCGGGAGGTCCGGTTCACCCATGGCGGGCGCCGGTGAGGGTGCGGCCGAGCCGCGTGGCGGCGGCGACCGCCGGCAGGGCGATCCGGGCGGCCCGGGTCCCGGCCGGGGTGGCGAGCCGCTCCAGCCATCGCAGCGGCTGGATCGACGTGCGGACGGCCTCCCCGGCGTAGGCGGCCATCCGTTTCTGGTAGCGGTGCACCGCCAGCGGGATCGTGGACTCGCCGTCCCGCACGAGCAGCAGCTCCTCGGCGAGCAGGTCGGCGTCGCGGATCGCGGTGGCCGCGGCCATGCCGCCGGTGGGCGGCATCGCGTGGACGGCGTCGCCCAGCGCGGTGACCGCGCCCGCCGGCCAGGGGGTGAGGTCGGCGTCGGGGTCGGCCGCGTGGAAGCCGAAGAACGCCACCGAGGCGGGGTCGGCGGCCCGCACCAGCGCGCGGACGTCCGGGCTCCAGCCGCCGAGCAGGGCGCCGGCAGCCCCGACGAGCCCGGCGGCGTCGAGCTCCCGGGGACGGTCCGGGTAGGCCCGGTCGGGCGCGAGCACCCCCCAGACCAGCGAGGGCGGCTCGGTGATCGCGGCGACCTCGGTGCAGGCGGCGGGGTCGACGGCGGGGCCTGACGCGGGGTCGTGGACGGTCAGGAAAAGCCCCACCCCGCCGGGGCCGAACGCCAGGGCCGGGCCGGGCGTCAGCAGCGCGGGGACCAGCGGTCGGGTGCCGGCGGTCAGGGGAGTGCGGCCGGCGATGCCGCCGACTCCGGCGGGCGCGGACGTCGGCCGCCCGGCCAGCGCGTGGGCGACGCGTGACCCGACCCCGTCGGCGCCGACCAGCAGGTCGCCGGTCTCGGTGCCGCCGTCGGCGAAGTGGGCGGTGACGGTCCCGTCGGGGTGGGTCCGGTGCCCGGTGAACTCCGACCCCAGCCGCAGCGCGTCACCCAGCCCGTGGGCCAGCAGCCGCCGCAGCGTGACCCGGCCGATCATGAGGGTCTCCGCCGCCAGGTCCTGCGCCTCGGCGAACAGCAGCCGCATCCGGTGGTCGGCGAAGGCGAACCGGGTGAACGCCCGCCGCCCGGCCGAACTGGCCAGCAGCGCCTGATAGTGCCCCGGCGCGAGACGGCGGCGGAGCGCGGCGCAGGCCAGGTGGTCGAGGTGGAGCCGGTATCCCCCCGTGGCCTCCACGGCCCGGTCACGGTCGTGGACGACCACCTCGATCCCGCCGCGCGACAGCGCCTGGGCCAGCGCCAGCCCGCCCATCCCCGCCCCGATCACCACGACCTTCATGACGACCCCGCCTTAGGTATCAGGTTCCTGATAGTCAATTCATGGTACTCGATATGTCGAAAGTCAATTGAAGAAAGCCGAATCGCCGAAATGAAAAAGCCGAAATTCCGGCATCGGGTTCTAAGTAGACAGTTTCCCCTGTGAAGATCTTGACTGGGTGCGCACGGTCGCGATGTCCATCCGTCTCGAAGGTTCAGCGCATTGATTGAGATCATCGGCTTGACCAAGCGTTACGGCACCAGAACCGCGGTGGACGGGTTGACGTTCACCGTCAGGCCCGGCCAGGTCACCGGGTTTCTCGGCCCCAACGGCGCGGGCAAGTCGACCACCATGAGGGCCATTCTCGGCCTCGACCGCCCGGACGCCGGCGGCGTCACGGTCGACGGCCGGGAATACGCGGGCCTGTCCCGCCCGATGCGCGAGGTCGGCGCGCTGCTGGACGCCCGCGCGGTGCACCCGCGCCGCACCGCCCGCAACCACCTGCTGTGCCTGGCCCAGACCAACGGCATCTCCGCCGCACGGGTCGACGAGGTCCTGGCCCTGGTCGGCCTGGAGTCGGTGGCCCGCCGGCGGGCCGGCGGGTTCTCCCTGGGCATGGGGCAGCGGCTCGGCATCGCGGTGGCGCTGCTCGGCGACCCGAAGGTGCTGCTGTTCGACGAGCCCGTCAACGGGCTTGATCCCGAGGGCATCAAATGGATCCGCGAACTGATGCGCGGCCTGGCCGCCGAGGGCCGCACGGTCCTGGTCTCCAGCCACCTCATGAGCGAGATGGCGCAGACGGCCGACCATCTCGTCGTCATCGGCAGGGGCAGGCTCATCGCCGACATCGGCGTCACCGAGTTCGTCCGGCAGGGCCAGAACATCCTCGTGCGCGCCGACCAGCCGGAACGCCTCGCCGGCCGCCTGACCGAGGCGGGCGCCACCGTCACGCCGGGCGCCGACGGCGCGCTCATCGTCACGGGCCTGGAGGCCGGGGACGTCGGCAGGGCCGCCCTGGACACCGGCGTCGTCCTCACGGAGCTGACCCCCCAGCGGTCGCTGGAGCAGGCGTACATGGATCTGACCCGCGACAGCGTCGAGTTCCAGACGAGCGCGGCATGAGCGCGGCCTTCGCGGACACGGTCCGCTCGGAGTGGACCAAGTTCCGCACGATCCCGGCCAACATCCCGACCCTGCTGTCCGCTGTGGTGCTCATGGTCGGCGCGGGCGCCCTCACCGCCAACGGGGCCGCCGAGAGCTTCCGCGCGGGGCGCGCGCCGTTCGACGCCACCTACATCAGCATGTACGGCGGGTTCCTGTTCGCCCAGCTCACCGTCGGCGCGCTGGGCGTCCTGACGGTGACGCACGAGTACGCCACCGGCCTGATCCGGACCAGCGCCACCGTGGTGCCGCGGCGCGGCCGGCTGCTGGCGGCCAAGGTGGTGACCTACGGCGTGATCGCCCTGGCCATGGGGCTGGTGTCCAGCTTCGGGGCGTACACGCTGGGGCAGACGGTGATCGCCGCCGGGGGCGCCCCGGCCGCCTCGCTCTCCGAGCCGGGGGTGCTGCGGGCGGTCGTCGGGATGGGGCTGATCTGGGCGCTGGTCGGGCTGGTCGGGGTGGCGCTGGGCATGCTGATCCGGGCCACCATGGCCGCCACGACCGTGCTGGTGGCGGTGAACTTCATCATCCCCGTCATCGGGCCCCGGCTGCTGCCCGACGCCGTGGGGGACTGGGTGACGACCTACTGGCCCATCTCGGCGGGGCTGCAGATCACGACCACCGTCCAGAACGCCGGGCGGGTGGCGCCGTGGACCGGGCTCGGCGTGATGGCCGGGTTCACGGTGGTGCTGCTGGCGGCGGCGTTCGCGCTGTTCCGCGCGCGCGACACCTGAGATGCGCCGAAACCGGATTCCGGCCACCAGAAGCCCATCTTTCGGCCAGTAGGTAACCGCCTGCGGAAGGGTCGGTGAACAGGCCCGCCGTCCCGTTGCCCGGCGTGGAGCGCTCCCTCCAGGGTTGGGAGACGTGCTTCCCCTGCGCTGTCTCGCGGCCGTGTCGGCCGCCCTCGCCGTCACGTTCCTCGCCGCGGCCCCGGCCCTGGCGCACGTCCGCACGACCTCGGTCGCGGTCGACGTGCGCGGCGAGGCCGGCGGTGTCGCGGCCGTCGTCGACGTCGAGTACGACGTCCTGGGCCGGTTGCTGGGTCTCGACGGTGTCGTGGCCAGCCCCGACGGGAACGGCGCGGCCGTCGACGAGGTGCCCGCCGAGGTGCGCCGCGTCTCGCTGGACGCCCACGCGGCCGACGTGGCCGCCTACGTCGGGCGGGCGCTGCGCCTGAGCCGCAGCTCGATCGCGTGCACCGCGCGGGACGGCGGCCGGGTCGAGCTCGCCGACTCCGGGGCCGTGCGGGTCGGGCTCGCCTACGAGTGCCCCGCCTCCGGCGCGCTCGCCGTGCGCAGCGACGTCTTCCAGGCCTCCGACGGCGTCGTCGACGACATCCGCACGATGGTCGCCTACGACGTCGACGGCGTGCGCGGCTCGACCCTGCTCGACGCCGCGAAGACGAGCGTCACGGTGGGGGAGAGCGACCTGTTCGCCGAGATCCCGAGGTTCGTCCTGCTCGGCGCCGAACACCTGATCTTCGGGCTCGACCACGTGCTGTTCCTGCTGGCGCTGCTGCTGGGCGCCCGGCGGCTGCGCGACGTCGTCCAGGTCGCCACGGCGTTCACGGTCGCCCACTCGGTGACGCTGGTGCTGGCCGCGATCGGCTGGGTCGGCGTGCCCGGGTGGATCGTCGAGCCGCTCATCGCGCTGTCGATCGCCTTCGTCGCGCTCGACAACCTGCTCTCGCCCAGGTCGAGCCACCGGCTGCCGGTGGTCTTCGCCTTCGGGCTGATGCACGGGCTCGGCTTCGCGGGCGCGCTCAGAGTCGACGGGCCGCTGTCGCTGCCGACGCTGGCCGACCTGGTGTCCTTCAACGTCGGGATCGAACTCGTCCAGCTCGCGCTCATCGCGCTCGCCTTCCCGGCGCTGCTGTTCCTGCGCCGGGCCGCGACCGGGCCGCTCGCCGCCCGCGCCCTCATGCTCGGCACCGTCGGGGCCGCTGTGGCCGTCGCCGGGGCCGGTCTCGTCTGGTTCGTCGAGCGGTCCCCGCTCCTCACCTGAAAGATCCTGATTTGTACGCGTTAAATAGGGCGCGAGTCGTCCTGTACACCGTCACGCTGGGGCTCGCCCTCAGTGTCGTGGCGGGTCCGCTCACCACATATGCCGCCAACGCCGTCGACCCGCCGGAGGCCACCGTCCGGGGCGTCGTGTACGTCGACGCCAACGGCGACGGCAGACGCGACACCGGCGAGCCCGGCCTCGCGAACGTCCGCGTCTCCGACGGCACGGTCACCACCACGACCGCCGCCGACGGCTCCTACGCGCTGACGATCTCCACCGACCGCCGCAGGACCGACATCGTGTGGGCCGGCCAGCCCCGCGGCTACCGGTTCGGCCTCGACCAGTACAAGGAGCCCAGGTTCTGGGCCAACCTCGGCGAGCTCGCCGACGACGCCACGCCGGTCGCGGATTTCGCGCTGGTCCGCGACGAGCTGTCCGACGGCGACACCTTCTCCTGGGCCAACATCGCCGACCCGCACGTCAACGCGCAGCTGCCCGACCAGATCCGCGAGATCAACTCCACCGGCACCGACCTGCGCTTCATCGCGGTCAGCGGCGACCTCACCAACGACGCCAGCCAGGGGCAGTTCGACACCTACCGCCGCGGCACCCAGCAGTCGGCCGTCGGCGTCTGGCCGGCCGTCGGCAACCACGAGTACGGCAGCGGCTCGGCCTACGCCGACCGGATCGAGAACTACCGCAGGAACGTCGGCCCGGAGTGGTACTCGTTCAACTACGGCAACCGGCACTTCGTCGTCCTGGAGAACAACGGCTCCGCCCCGTTCGAGGAGGAGCTCGGCTGGCTCAAGGACGACCTCGCCGCCAACGTGAGCGACGGCATCGAGGTGGTCGTGCTGACCCACCAGCCGATGAACGTCCCGTTCGGCTCGCCGTCGACCTACGACGCCTTCGGCGACGTGCTGGAGCAGTACAAGGCGCAGCTCATCCTGGTCGGACACGAGCACTCCAACCACGTCGAGAACAAATCGGCCTTCGCCTCGACCGCCAAGCACATCCAGACCGTGTCGAGCTCGTACACGATCGACAACGCGCCGCGCGGCTTCCGCTACATCCACATGGCCGGTCCGGGCTTCGAGAACCCCTTCCGCATGTACGGGGAGAACGAGCGCGTCACCATCGTCAACCCCGCCCCCGGCTCGGAGGTCCCGGCCGCGGGCATGCCCGACGTGCAGATCAACGCCTACGACACCGGCGACGAGGTCGTCTCGGCGCGCTTCCAGATCGCGGGCGACAAGAACTGGCGTCCGCTCTACCGCAGCGGCGAGTTCACCTGGCACGGCAACCTGCCCAACAGCCGGCAGACCCCCGGCGCGCACCGCATCGACGTCCAGGTGACCGACGCGGCGGGCAAGGTGTGGACCAAGTCGGCCGAGTTCACCCTCACCGACGAGCCGGAGCTGAAGACCGTCGCCGGTGACGACTGGACCCAGCACCACGGCGACCAGGGCCACACCGGCGTCGCCCCGGCGCAGGAGCCGGGCCGCCGCCTGGCCTGGAGCTTCCGCTCCGAGGGCACCTTCCTGACCGGCTCGCCGGTCATCCACGACGGCGTCGTGTACGCCGGCACCCGCGACGAGAACGGCGACGGCGACAGCCGCATCCACGCCATCCGGCTGCGCAACGGCCGGGAGCTGTGGAACGTCGAGGTGCCGCAGTCGATCCACGGCAGCCTCGCGTTCGGCGACGGCCTGGTCTTCGCGCCGACCCTCGGCTCGGAGCTGTACGCCGTCGACGCCGAGACCGGCGAGCTGCGCTGGAAGGCCGTGCCCGAGCAGGCCCCGGCCCCCAACAACCAGCGCACCTACGGCTACTACTCACCGGCCGTCTCCGGCCACACGGTGCTCTGGCCGTACCAGACCCGCTTCGGCATCGGCAGCCAGGGCGTGCTGAAGGCGCTCGACACCCGTACCGGGAAGCAGATCTGGGCCTCCCCGATGTCCGGCGCGACCATGAGCGACGGCACCCCCGCCGTCATGGACGGCACCGTGTTCGTCGGCAACGAGACCGCCGACCGCGTGCTCGCCTACGACCTGGCCACCGGCGCCCGCAAGTGGACCGGCACCGAGGCGCTCGGCAGCTGGCAGGACGGCGTGCCGACCGCCGCCGAGGGCAAGGTCTTCATCGGCGCCAACAACGGCATGGTCGCCCGCGACGCCAAGACCGGCGCGACGCTGTGGACCTACACCAGCCCGCGCTCCTCGCTCGTGTCGAGCGGCTCGACCCCGAGCGCGGCGGCCGTCAGGGACGGCGTGGTCTACATGGGCTTCCCGAGCGGCGCGGTCGTCGCCCTCGACGCCCAGACCGGCAACGTCTTCTGGGAGCGGGCGCTGCCCGGCGACATCTACCACGGCGGCGTCATGTCCAGCCCGGTCGTGGCCGGTGACACGCTCTTCGTCGGCGCCAACAACGGCCGCTTCTACGCCCTGGCCACCGACACCGGCCAGATCCTGTGGAGCCACGAGATCGGCACCTGGGTCGGCGCGGGCCCGGCCGTCAGCGGCAACACCGTCGTCGCGGGCGCCTGGGACGGCAACCTCTACGCCTACGTGCCGGGCGGCGAGTCCGCGCCGCGCTGGGCGACCGTGACCGGCACGGTCACCGACGAGGAGACCGGCGACCCGATCCCCGGCGCGAAGGTCACCGCCGTCGCCGCCGGGCAGGACACCGCCGTGACCAGCACCGACGCCAAGGGCCGCTACACCCTCGGCCTGGCGGCGGCGACCTGGAACGTCACCGCGGCCAAGCGCGGCCTGATCGCCGACGACCGCTCGGCCGTCGCCGTCACCGTCGGCGCGACCGGGAACGAGAAGGCCGACCTCAAGCTGATCAAGGTCACCCACCCGGTCGCCGGGAAGTCGACGTACACGCCCGACTACGGCAACGGCAGCACCCGGACCGACTTCGTCGCGGGCAAGGAGTACTACTACCTGGCCAACGACAAGGTCCGGGCGTCGATCACGCCGTACACCGCCGCCAACAACGGCGCGGGCGGCCTCGGCCAGGGCCACCTGTCGGACCTGCTGCTCAACGACGCCAACGGCGCCGAGACCCTCGACTGGGGCGAGATGCTGCTGCGTCCGAGCCTCACCCCGCCCGACTCGTGGGACCGGCCGAACGACCTGATCGACCTGCCCGACCTGTCGGTCGACGGCGCGGCCGTGGTCGGCGACGGCCAGTACAGGGCGAACCCGGCGATCAAGGCCCAGGTCCGGTACGAGACCCTGCCCGGCGCCCCGATCGTGAAGATGACGGTCAAGCTGACCAACACCGGCACGACGGGCTACCAGGGCTACTTCAACTACATGATCGACCCCGACAGCTCGGTCGACAACGGCCGGATCCCCGGCTTCGCCGGCACCAACCCGGGCCTGAAGACCACCGGCTGGACCGGCAGGTACGTCTACGTCGGGGCCGACGCCGCCACTTCCAACGGCCAGGCCGCCCACGGTCTCGCCTGGGCGCTCGACACCCCGGCCGCCGTCGGCGCGTACGGCTATGTCGAGGGCCTCTACTACGACGCCACGCTCGCCGCCGGCGCGACGAAGCAGTTCAGCTTCTACCACCTGACCGACTACGCGACCGCCGGTGGCGACCCTGCCCGCAACATCGCCAAGTGGGCGGGCGAGATCGACCTGCACGACGACACCGTCCCGGACGCCGCCCGCGCGGCCGGCACGGTCACCGCGGGCGGCGACCCCGTCCCCGGCGCGCGGGTCGCCCTGGAGAAGGCGGGCGCGGTGATCGCCGCCACCGCCACCGACGCCCAGGGCGAGTACCTGGTGGACGCCCCCGCCGGTCCTTACGACGTCCGGGTGTCCAAGCTCGGCTACCAGACCGCGACCACCACGGTCACCGTGCCCGCCGAGGGCAACGGCGTCGCCGACGTCACGCTGAGCCCGGTCACGGTCGAGGCGAGCTACGGCAAGCAGATCGGCTCCGGCCTGGTCGAGGCGGGCCCCGGCGACGTCATGCTCGAGAACGACAGGCTCTCGATGGCCATCGCCGACGCGTACAACGACTCGCAGCTGTCCGGCGGCACGCGTGGCAAGCCGGTCGACGTCGCCGTGCGCGGCGGGGCCGACCAGTTCGACTGGATCAACCTGCCCTACGTCTCGGCGACCCAGCCGACCGGCGGCAGCGCGTGGGACGTCCGGACCGTGGCGGCGACCGACGTCAAGATCGTCCAGGCGACCGGCGACAAGGCCGTCGTCCGGGTGTCCGGCCCGGTCAGCGGCATCGCCGGCCTGACGGCGACGACGACGTACACGCTGAAGCCGGGCGACGACTTCGCCACCGTCGCGACGGAGCTGACCAACTCCGGCCCGGCCCCGCTCGACGTGTGGACCGGCGACGCCATGGACCACGACGCGGCCGGTCAGGCCAGTGTCATCCCCGGCGCGGGCATCGTGGTGCCCGGCACCGACACGGCCTACGTCCCGACCAAGCCGTACATCGGCATGACCGGGACCGACCCGCAGGTCTTCGGCCTCGTCTACGGCACGCCCGTCAGCGCCTTCGACGTGTACGCCGCGGGCAACTGGGTGATGAGCCGGTTCAACGTCGACGTCCCGGCGGGCGGCTCGTACACCCTCACCCGCAAGCTCGTCGTCACGCCGGGCACCGACGCGGTGGGCGTCCTCGACGGGGTCTCCGCTCCCTGAGGTCCCGCCTGACGGCCGGTCCGGAACCCGTCCGGGCCGGCCGTCAGCGTCTCTTCGTGAAGGTCAGATGGGTGACCCCGGAGGGCGTCGACACCGCTTCGATCCCGTACGTCTCCTCCAGCGCCGCCAGCCCGTCCCAGAGCCGGACACCCCGGCCGAGCAGGATCTGGACCTGCACCACGTGCATGTGGTCGACCAGCCCCTCGGCGAGGAAGCCGCGGATCACCGTGGCCCCGCCGCCGAGCCGCACGTCCCGCCCGCCGGCCATCTTGGCGGCCTGCTCCAGCGCCTCGGCGGGGGAGGCGTCCAGGAAGTGGAAGGTGGTGCCGCCCTCCATCTCGATCGACGGCCTCGGCCGGTGGGTGAGGACGAGGACCGGCGAGTGGAACGGCGGGTTGGGGCCCCACCAGCCCCGCCAGGCGGGGTCGTCCTGCCAGCCGGGCGGGCCGAACTTGCCGGCGCCCATGATCTCGGCGCCGATTCCGGGCGTGTGCGACGCGGCGAACGCGTGGTCGGCACCGCCCTCGCCGCCCTGGCCGCCGCCCTGTCCGCCGCTCATCTGGTGCCAGAAGCGGGTGGCGAACATCCATTCGTGCAGCCGCTCCCCGGCGTGCCCGAACGGCGCGTCGGCGGCCTGGCCGTCGCCGGTGCCGAAACCGTCGAGCGAGACGGAGAAATTGTGGACGCGCAGCGCGGACATCGGCGTGCTCCTTCGGGGTGATCGGCCTGGGGGCACCAGCATGGTGCTCGTCCATTCATGACGTCCAATGCGGAAATCACGGCTGTCCCATCGATATCCTCGATGAATGCTCAGCCTCGTCCATCTGCAAGTCCTGGCCGCGGTGGCGCGGCACGAGTCCGTGACCGAGGCGGCCAGGGAACTGCACTACTCGCAGTCGTCGGTGAGCCACCACCTGGCCCGCCTGGAGGCGGTCACCGGTGCCAGGCTCGTCCAGCGCGTCGGACGGGGGATCCGGCTGACGCCGGAGGGACGGCTGCTCGCCGTCCGGGCCGGCGAGATCATCGGACGGGTCGACGCCGCCGGCGCGGAACTGGCCGCCCAGGTCGGCCTGCGGACCGGGCGGGTCCGCCTGGCCGCCAACGCCTCGTCGCTGAGCACGATCGTGCCCAAGGCGGCCACCTCGCTCGCGCGCGCCCACCCGGGGCTCGAACTGATCCTCATCGACCGGCATCCGCTGGAGGCGCTGCACCTCCTGCGCCAGGGCGAGATCGACATCGCCCTGGTCTTCCGGCACGCCGGCGCGCCGGTCGAGGAGGACGAGGGGTTCCGGCTCGTCCACCTCACCGACGACCCGATCCACCTCGTGAGCCGCCGGCCTGGCGACAGCCTCGCCGGGCACCGTGACTCGCCCTGGATCGGAGGGTGCGGGCGATGCCAGGACGAGCTGTCCGCCGTGTGCCGCCGGGAGGGCTTCACCCCCCGCATCGCCTCGCTCAGCGACGACATGGTCGTCGTGCAGGCCCTCGTCGCCGCCGGGATCGGGGTCACCACCCTGCCGGGGCTCGCGCTGCGCGCCCACCGCCACCCGGACGTCCACACGACGGAACTGACCGGCTTCTCCCGCCGCATTTTCGCCGCCACCTACGGCGATCCCCCCGACCCGCCGGCGGTCGCGGCCCTGCTGGTCGCCCTGACCGAGGCGGCCGATACCCCCTAAGGTCAGCTCATGTCCGAAATGCCCCTCCGGGTCGAACTGAGCCCGCTCACCCTCGCCGAGCAGGAGGAGTTCTGCTCGCTCACCACGGCCAGCGTCGGTCTCCACATGCCGTGGATGCAACTCCCCCTGACCGCGGGGGACTTCACGGCCTGGATGCGCCGCTTCGACGACGGCGTCAACCGGGGCTTCCTGATCCGCGAACGGGAGACCGGCGTCGCCGCCGGCATGGTCAACATCAACTCGATCATCCGGGGCCGCTACCAGGGCGCGTCGCTGGGCTACGCGGCCTTCGCCCCGTCGGCCGGGCGGGGCTACCTGACCGAGGGGCTGACCCTCGCCCTGCGGCACGCCTTCGAGGATCTCCGGCTCCACCGGCTGGAGGCGAACATCCAGCCGGCGAACACGGCGTCCCTCGCCCTGGTCCGGCGCCTGGGCTTCCGGTACGAAGGCCTGTCGCCCGCCTACCTCTTCATCGACGGGGCGTGGCGCGACCACGAACGCTGGGCGATCACCGCGCCGTCCCCGTGGACGCCCGACCCTTCCCTTCCGAAGGTCTAGTCGCCGAGCGCGGCCGCCTTGCGGAGCAGCACGGAGCGTTCGGGCACGTTGGCGCAGAGCCGGGCGGCCAGCTCCAGTTCGGCGCGGGCCTCGGCTCGCCGCCCGAGCCGGGTCAGCAGCTCGCCGCGTACGGCCGGGACCAGGTGCGACCCGGGAAGCCGGTTCGAGGCGGCCAGCTCGTCCACGATGGGGAGCGCCCGCGCCGGTCCCGAGGCCATCGACACGGCGACGGCGCGGTTGAGCTCGACCACAGGGGAGGGCGCGACCCGGCCGAGCGCCTCGTAGAGCAGCACGATCCGGTCCCAGTCGGTCGCCTCGACCGAGGGGGCCGCGGCGTGGGTGGCGGCGATCGCGGCCTGGAGGCCGTAGGGTCCCAGGCCCCGGGCCGACGCCCTCGCCAGCGCGGTCAGGCCCCGGCGGATCGCCGGGAGGTCCCACCGGCTCCGGTCCTGGTCTTCGAGCAGGATCGGGGTGCCGTCCGGGGCGGTGCGGGCCGGGAAGCGCGCGGCCGTCAGCTCGCACAGCGCGAGCAGGCCGTGCGCCTCCGGCTCGCCGGGTTGCAGCGTGGCCAGGACGCGGGCCAGCCGGATCGCCTCGTGGGCGAGGCCGGGGCGCGTCAGCCGCTCGCCCGACGTGGCGGTCGAGCCCTCGGTGAAGATCACGTACAGGACGCCGAGCACCCCGGCCAGCCGTTCCCGGCGCTCGCCGGGCGGCGGGAGCTCGAACGGGACGCCCGCCGCCGCGATCGTCCTCTTGCCCCGGGTGATGCGGGCCTGCACGGTCGGCACGGACACCAGGAACGCGCGGGCGATCTCCTCGGTGGTCAGGCCGCCGACCACGCGCAGGGTCAGCGCCATCCGGGCCTCCCGCGACAGCACCGGATGGCAGCTCACGAACATCAGCGCCAGGATGTCGTCGCCGATCCCGTCGGGGTCGATATCCTCGCTCTCGGGAGCGGTGGCCAGCAGGGCGTACCGGTCCTGGAAGGCGGTGCGGCGGCGGATCGCGTCGATCGCCCGCCGCCGGGCGGTGGCCATCAGCCAGCCGGCCGGGTTGGCCGGGGAGGCGCGCGGCCACGACACCAGCGCCTCGGCCACCGCCTCCTGGGCGGCGTCCTCGGCCAGCCCGAAATCGCCGGTGAACCGGGTCAGCGCGGCGACGATCCGCGCCGACTCGGTCCGCCAGACGGCCTCGACGTCCGCCGCGGCCATCAGATCCGCTCGCTGCCCGGGACCTCGTCGGCCTCGGCCACCCGCCGGACCTCCAGCTTCGACCCGCGGACCGCCGGGAACCGGGTGGCCCACTCGACCGCCTCCCGCCGGGTGGCGACGTCGAGCAGGAAGTAGCCGCCGAACAGTTCCCTGGTCTCGCCGTACGGCCCGTCGGTGACCACCGGGACCTCGCCGCCGAAGTCCACCACCGCGCCCCGGCTCGGATCGTCCAGCCCCTCCGCCGCGACGAGCACCTCGGCCTTGATCATCTCCTCGATGAACCGGCCGGTCGCGGCCATCGCCTCGTCGATCGACGCCATCATGGCCGCGTTCGACTCGTCGGTGCCCCGCATGATCAGCATGTACTTCGCCATCGCGCTCTCCTCGCCCTCCGGACGGGCCGCCACTCGGCCCTCCCACCCCCACGTCGAACGGGCGGCCCGGGGATCGACACGGCCCCGGAGAAATCTCTCACGCGGTTCCGGCGAGCAGGTCGGCCAGGACCGGCAGATCCGGTGCGACCAGGTCAGGCTGCGGGGAGGACGCCAGGGGCAGCGGCGCGTTGCCCGGCCGGGTGATCAGCCCCGCGCCGAAGCCCGCGCCGAGAGCGCCCATGAGGTCCCAGACGTGGCAGGCGACCATGAGGCACGCCGAGGGCGGCACGCCCAAGGCCTGGCTCACCAGGTGGTAGGCCTGCGGCGCGGGCTTGTAGGCGCGGGCGGTCTCGACGGTGAACCGGCGCTCGAAGAACGGGGCCAGCCCCGCGTGCTCCAGCGGGCTCCGCCCACCGGGGTTCGACGGCGAGTTGGTCAGCGTGACCAGCCGGAACCCGGCGTCCCTGAGCCGGGTGAGGCCGGGCTCGACGTCCGGGTGGGCGGGCATGGTCAGCATCGCCGTGCGGACGTCCTCGACGTCCCCGTCGGTGATCTCGACGCCGTGGACGTCGGCGACCATCCGGAGCACGCCCTGGCCGAGGGTGAAGAAGTCCTCCCACCGGCCGGACAGGGTCGTCGCCATCGAGTAGGTGACCAGCTGGCCGAACCACTCGCGGGTGACCCGGGCGTCGCCGAAGACCCTCTCGAACAGCGGGTCCATCGCCCCGATGTCGATGAGGGTCTCGTTCACGTCGAACACGAGCACCTGGGGGTGGATCATCGTCGCTCCTCTGCCGCCGGACGGGCCCGTTTTCCCCCTACCCGCGCCGGGTAGATCAACTTCAGGAGGATCGGGAATGAACGGTGTGTCCGACGCGCTGGTCGGCGACCCCGAGCGGGCGGTGCTGGCCGCCGTCAAGATGCTGGCCCTGTTCCTCACCGCCGTCGTGGCCTTCCGGCTCACCGGACGGCGGGCGCTGACCGAGCTCGCGCCGTTCGACTTCGTCACCGCCGTCGCGGTCGGGGCGCTCATCGGGCGGACCGCGACGGCGACCGACGCCTCCTGGCTCGTCGGCACCGCCGCCCTCGTCACCCTGCTGGCCGCCCATGTGGCCGTCGTCTACCTGCGCTTCCTCCCCGGCGTCCGCCGGGTGGCCGATCCCGAGCCGCGCCTGCTCGTCCACGACGGCGTGGTCCTGCCCGCCGCCCTGCGCCGCTGCGGGATCACCCGGCCCGACCTCGACATCGTCCTGCGCCAGCACGGCGTCACCGACCTCGCGGACGTGCGCCTGGCGGTCTTCGAGCCGAACGGCGCGGTCTCCCTCGTCGCGCGCACCGGCCACGACGACCCGGCGGCCAGGACGACCTCGTGCGCCCCGGACCTCCCGCCGAACCTCGGGTGATCAGCGGCGGCCCAGGCCGTCGAGGATCAGGGCCAGGAAGTGCTCGGGCATGACGCCCGGGTGGCAGGCGAACACGTTGAGCACCTCCATGACGTCGCCGGTGCCCGCGTCCGGGCGCATCGCGCCGTCGGCCTGGGCCTGGCGCACCAACTGGTCGAGCCGCTCCACCAGGGCCTGCCTGCCCTGCGGCGCGGCGGCCCCGGCCAGCGCGGCGGCGAGCGCCCCCCGGCTCTTGGCCACGCTGTGCACGACGAAGGCGCGGATGGCCGCCCAGGCGTCGGGCTCGGCCGCCGCGGCGTCGTCGAGGGCGTCCATCAGCTCGTGGACGTACTGCTCCGCCAGCGCCGCCAGCAGCACACCCCGGTCGGGAAAGCGCCGGTAGAGCGTGCCGACGCCGACCCCGGCCCGGCGGGCGATCAGCTCCATGGGCGCGTCCGTGCCGCGCTCGGCGACCGCGTCGCGGGCCGCCTCCAGGATCTTGTCCCGATTGCGGCGGGCGTCGGCGCGCATGATTCTCCTTGAAGTGGACGACCGTCTTCCGCTTAGTATAGAAGAGGAAGCCCACATTCCGCTTAGGAGGTTCCAGGATGATCGTGGTCACCGGTGCGACGGGCACCATCGGGCGCGCCCTGATCGGGGAACTGGGCGGCTCCGCCCGCGCCGTGGTCCGCCGCCCGGACCAGGGCGAGGCGCTGGGCTGCGACTTCGTCGTCGGCGACCTGGAGCGGCCGGAGAGCATCCCGCTCAAGCCGGGCGACCGGCTCTTCCTCAACAGCTCGCTGTGGCCGGGCTTCGTCCGGGCCCATCAGGGGGTCGTCGACCACGCGGCGGCAGCGGGTGTGGCCCAGGTGGTGACCGTCTCGGTGCGCGGCGCGACGTCGAGCAGCCTGCTCGGCTTCGGCATGCACGGGCAGGCCGACGCGCACCTCAAGGCCTCGGGCGTGCCGTGGTCGATCCTCGCGCCCGTCGGCTTCATGCAGAACCTGGCGGCCGACGTCGACGAGGAGGGGCGGTTCTTCGGCTCGTACGGAAAGGGCCGCGTCGGCTACGTCGACGCCCGCGACATCGCGGCGGTCGCGGCCAGGCTGCTCACCGGCCCCGTGGGGCCCGACGCGACCTACGAGCTCACCGGCCCGGAGGCCCTCACCCACGACGAGATCGCCGCCGAGCTCACCCGGGCGCTCGGCCGGCCCGTGCGCTACGTGGACCTGCCGGTCGAGGAGGCCGCCGTCCATCTGGAGAAACGCGGCCTGCCCGCCGGGACGGCCGCCGACCTGGCCGCCCTCATGTCCCAGATCGGGGACGGACGCTGGGCGTCCACCACCACGACGGTGGCCGACCTCCTGGGCCGGCCGCCGCGCTCGCTGCGCGAGTTCCTCGATGTGGGAACGCCGGATTAGGTGCCGAGTGCCGCGACCGTGCATCCATGCCTTTGGCGTGGATCGCCCAAAGACTTGGTGGATACGGCTGTCGAGGCAGCTGCAGCGATGAACTTAGAGCCGACGCGCAACGCTCAGACCGTGACGGCACGTGTGGAGGACACCGCACTGCGCGAAGTCGTCCGGCGCAAATCTTTCAAGGGCGACCATGTGACTTTCGTTGTGACAAACCTGCTGAAGGTCCTCTCGTGTCGGGTGGCACCTCGATTGGTAGTTCCGGGCGGGCTGCTGTACGCCAGTGATCTCGCGTGTCCTCCTGGTCCGCGCTGCCGAGCTACCCGGCTCTGGATGACGCTGATCGGCCCCTCCTCGAACAGTCCTGCCGGAAGGGGGGAAATCCCTATTCTTCATCCCAGGACACCTGGACAGGACACCTGGACGTGGAGGAGATGGCGAGCTGTGCCGGACTACACCCCTGTCACAGCGTTTTGGCGGCCTCTGTGGGAGTTCGCCCGCGCTAGCGGCCTCAAGCTGCCCGATATCCAAAGGATGCTGAACCTCAGCAAGCCGGCCGCCTCCGAGATGGTGAACGGGCGCCGGGCTGGCGCGCCTGACTGGGATGTCGTGCGGAAGCTCGTCACTGCTGCGGTGCGAGCCGGGGATCCGGAGGCGGGTACCGATGAGCTCGATGATCAGCTCGCATACTGGCGGCACCGGCTGGAGGAACTGGTCCGGGAGCTCGCGAAGAACAGGACGTCGCAGCGGGAACCTCTGCGCCCGAACAACCTGGAATGCCCGGTCTGCTCCGACGCCTACGAGTCCGAGAGGTACTTTCTCTCACCCTGGAGCCGCCTGGAAAGCGGGGAGACACTCGGATTCACCGAGGCGGCCGAGATCCTTGCGGGCGGTCGGCAGCAGCCGATCTCAGAGGCTGCGCAGTTGCAGGCTAGCGAGATCTCCATAGACGAAATTCCGGCCTTCCGTGACCAGTTGACGGCGGTCGTCAGTGATCTCCTCGACCAGGTCGGCGCGAAGGTCAGGCGGTCGTGTCTGCTGCACCGAGTTCGCATCCTGCACGCCGCCCACTCGGTGATCCTCGTGGACGCACTCGCTGACCTGAGCGTGTTGGAGTGGCTCTGCACGGAGGCGGACGTCCGTTTTGGAGAGCTGGCCCAAGCGGCGCTCGACGCTGAGATGGCTTCGGCACCGATGCCGGTCGCAGATGTGACCTACATCGACCACCACGAGCGGATCCGCTCGCATTACATCATGGCCGTCGAACGGCTGCCGAGAATATGGGTCGGCGGCGAGGATGACATCTCGATGACACAGGAGCTCGGCGGCAGAGCGGCGGTCCGCTACGAAGAGCGTCTCGGCGACCTCGCCGCTCGATGCCCGGAGCTGTTCGTCTGGGCGAGCATGCAGGACGGACCAGACGTTGTGCGCTTGTCGTTCGAGCGGGCCGAACGGTCAACCCGGGACAGGCTGGAGGCGTTGCACCGCGAGCTCACACGTCAGCATTTCGGGCTGGACGGCCTGCGGACACTCCTGCAGGCCTTCGCGCGTGACCGGCCACCCCGTCGCTGGCCAGCGAAGCTGTCCGCGATCTACCGTCGCGAGCTGGACCGGCCCATCTGGAGAGGCGAGGCGCTCTCCGACGATGCGCGCCGGCCCCGGGTTCCCCGGCTCTCGGCAGGCTATGTCAACCCCGGTTTCCGGACTGCGGTCCATGATGTGGGGAGTGCCCCCCACCAGGACTCCTGGTGGCAGGGACGCCCCCTCCGTGAGGAGATCCAGGGCTTCCTGGCCGGACATCTCACCGGATCGCCGAAGGCGCAGCGCCCATTAATCATCCTTGGGGATCCCGGCGCGGGGAAGTCGCTGCTCACCAAGCTCCTGGTCGCACGATTACCACCGGAGGACTACCTGCCGCTGCGCATCGAACTGCGGGCGGTCCAAGCCGACGCACCGATCCTCGACCAGTTAGAGCAGGCGCTCACCAGCTTGTGTCATCGCCGGGTCGGATGGGCCGAGGTCGCGGAGGACTGTGACGGCGTACTACCCGTGCTGATCTTCGATGGCTTCGACGAGCTTCTCCAGGCCGGAGGGGAGCACTGGTCTTACCTTGACATGATCGCTGAGTTTCAGGAGGAGTCGGCCGACAACGGCCGTCCGGTCGCCGTGATCGTCACCAGTCGTACCGTCGTCGCCGATCAGGCGGAGATTCCCGAGGGCAGCGTCGTCATTCGGCTGGAGCCCTTCTCCGCGTCACGGATCGAACGCTGGACCCAGGTGTGGAACACCGTGAACCGGGGTTTCTACACGCGGAGCGGGATGGAGCCGCTTTCCGACCGGTTCCTTGAACACTATCCCGATCTGGCGGCTCAGCCGCTTTTGCTGTTGATGCTGGCGCTCTACCACGCCGTCCGTAACGAAGACGCCGACGAACAGTCCGGGCCGCTCCGGCGGGTCGACCTCTATGAGAGGCTTCTACGGCTCTTTCTCCTCCGCCAGTTGACCAAAGCCGAGCGGAGCCTCCCCCCCGGCGAACTGGCCGGGAGGGTCGAAGACGAGATGGACCTGTTGTCGGTGATCGCGATGGCCATGTACAACCGTGGTCAGCAGGGAGTCAGTGCGCAGGACGCCGACTATGACCTGACGTTCCTCAGGAGACCTGGCACGACCACCGAGCCTCCTCCGGCCCGGCTGCTCTTCGGGCGGTTCTTCTTCATCCATGAGGCCAAGGCGGTCTTCACCGACGGCAGTGAGCACCAGTGGTACGAATTCCTGCACGCGACCTTCGGGGAGTTCCTGATCGCGCGCAAGATCGCCCAAACTGCATTGGATCAATCCGCGAGCGGCCTCCTCTTCGAACTACTGTCCTTCGCACCGCTCACTGAACGGATTCAGGTCGTTGACTACCTTCAGGACCTGCTCCAGGACAAGGCGCCCATCGCCGACCTATACCGCGACGCGATGGCCGAACGTCCTCCGGGGCCCGGGCAGGGTTACAAGCCTGCGCTCCCGCCGCCGGTTTACCGCCACGCTTGTTACAGCGCCAATCTTCTCCTTACGGTGATCGCACAGGAACGGACCGTGACCTATGGGCGACTGCTGAGCGAGGATGAGGATCCCATTGATCGATGGCGACGCGACACCGGACTATGGAAATCGCAGCTTGCGCAGAGCGTGTGGGACATCTTCACGGGATACGTAAAGGTGGTTCCGTTGGAGAACAGGCTTGGCCGGAAAGGGGGCGGGAGGGACCTCGCGCTCCACCTCGGCCAATCCGACGTCCCCCCAACAGTGAGCAACCTCGGCTGGATCATGAAAGAGTTCGAACGCGGGCCTCGGTTCGTCTTGCCAGACGCGTTGCGCCGCTCGCGTTTCCTCCATGACGCCGACACGGAGCTGTCGCTGGAAGCGGTCCTTCCGCTTCATGAGAAACACACCGACCTCCTCTACCTGTACAACATCAATTGTCCCGGCGAGCTCAAATCGGCCGCGAACGTGGTCGTGTCCCTGCTTCTCGCACCGCCAGCGCCCAGCCCGGAACTGGAGGAGAGATACGAGGCCTGCCTCGACTTCTTCGAGCCCGCCTCCGAGGCCCTCATCCTGGCGAACAGCCCGATCGCCCCCTTCGTCTCTCGACGGATGGCAAGTGAGGCGACCCGGCTTCCGCCGCCACTGGTACAGAAGGTCATCTCCCTCTTCACGACGAAGGTGCACCAGATAGCACCGCTCGATTTGGACACCCGCATCGCGCTGCTCGCATCCGCCTACCGGATCCTCGACGGTCCGGACGTCAAGCGGCTCTGGTTGTTCCGGGATTTTCTGACGCTCCTCGGTATCCCAGCCGAAGGTCATGACCTTCTGGCGATCCACCGTGAGCGGCTTCTGACCGAACTGATCGAGCGCCCGAAACCCTCGCCCGCTGAAGTCCTCGTTGTGCGCCTCGCTATCGAACTGGATCTGTGGGATTGGTGCCGGGAACACGGAAAGCGAACGGTGGAACGGTGGGACTCCACCCAGGTGAACCTGCTCACGAATCGTGAGCTCGCCTACCTTGGTCTGCGCGGGTCCTAGGCTCGTCGTTGACGATGAGCCGGTCGAGCCGCCCGGCGAACCAAAGCGTCCCTGCCGCGGTGACGAGCTGGCAGAGCCCCGGCACGGGATGTGCCAGCCCTTCGGCGATCGCGTCCGCCGCGGTGCCGGACACTGAGCCAGCCACGCCGGAACAGCCGAGGATGAAGGCGCTGCGCAGAGTCAGGCCGCTGTTCATCGGGTTCTCCCCTCTTCAGGTGGCCTCAGCCTTGCCTTTGGCAGAGGGTTGTGGGGAGGATGCCGAACTGTACGGAACCAGCGGGCCGATCGGCCCATTGAGCTGGGCGTCGGCCGGTTCGGCGCCGAACAACGCCGAACCGGTCGTCGTCACCTGAATTCCAGGCCGCGACTGGTGGGCAGCTATCGGCGCGTGACTAGGTCAGCTGTGGGGACCGGGTGCGAAGCCCTTACGGATCGAACAGATGATCAGCCCGACCACCCTGCCGTCGGCGCTACCCAGCCCATGAAGGTGGAAGGCGTCGAACTCGGCTGCCTCGCTGAGGCGAGCCGCAAGGTTGCGCCCCGCACGCAGCCCATGTAAGGCGGTCATGCGTCTTCTAATCCGGGACGAGCGGCAGATCCTAAGGCGGGTTGATCATCTGGCGCGCCCGGACCCCGGCCGCCGTGGCGGCGGGACGAAAGTCGAGCGGAACCGCCGAATCGGCGAAGAGTAGGGCGCCCGCAAGGCCATTTGCGAAAATAACCCTCCAAGGCCTCTCAGCGCCACCTGCAGTATCACGTGACCGTATATGTCGTCACAAGGCTTAACCAAGGCTGAATAACCGCAGGTAAGCGCAGTTATTCTGACATTCCTGGCAGTGGACCTCGTCCCCCACCGAAGCTGGGTGATGGCATGAAAGTCACGCCCGCGGTCGCCGTCGTCGACGAAGCGGGTGCGGTCATCGGCTGGACCCGGGCCGCGGAGGAGCTCACCGGCTACCCCGCCGCCGACATCGTCGGCCGCCCCATCGACACGCTCCTCCCGCCCGACGAACCCCGCGTGCCCCTGCCGCGCACCGGGATGATGGAGGTGCGGCGGCGGGACGGCGAGGTCGTCATGGTCCGGGCCGAGGCCGCTCCGCTCACTCTGGGTGACGACGCCGACGGCGGCCGGGAGTCGTGGCTGCTGTCGGCGATCCCGGTCGCCATCGGCCCGGCCACCGACACCGGCGCCCTGCTGGAGTCGCTCATCGGCAGTTTCCCCGTCGCCATGGCCATCTGGGACCGGGACCTGCGCTGCGTCTGGTTCAACGAGGCGGCCGAGCAGCTCCGCGACGGCTACCCCTACTACCGGATCGGCCGGTCCCTGACCGAGGTCGTGCCGGGGATCGACAACGAGTCGGTGCGGGACGCCGTGCGCGGGGTGCTCGCCGACGGCCGGCCGACGATCGACCGGGAGGCCCACTGGTCCTACGGCGGCCGGGAGCGCGTGCTGTCCGTCTCGCTGCTGCCCCTGACGGGCGCGGACGGCCGGACGCTGGGCGTGTGCTCGGTGGCGCTGGACTTCAGCGACAGCAAGGCGCGCGACCACCTCGAACTGCTGCGCGAGGCCGGGGTCCGGCTCGTCAGCACCCTGGACGTCATGAGCACCGCCCAGGAACTCGCCGAGCTGGCCGTTCCGGTCCTCGCCGACTTCGTGACCGTGGACCTGCCCGAGGTGATGCTGCCCGGCGCCGAGCCGCTGCGCCGGTCCGCCGACACCCCCGGCCCTCACTTCCGGCGGGCCGGGGTGGCCACCGTGCGCGACGGCGCGCCCGAGTCGCTCTGGAAGCGCGAGGAGGCCGTGTTCGTGCCGCCGGGATCGCCGTTCATGGAGGTCCTGCGGTCGCGCAAAGCGCACTTCGAGCCCGTGCTGGACACCTCGCCCGGGACCTGGCTGGACCTGGACCCCGACCGGGCCCGGGTCGTCCACGCCACCGGGATGCACTCGCTGATCGTCGTCCCGCTGGAGGCGCGCGGCGACGTGCTCGGCGTCGCGGTGTTCGCCCGCACCGAGAACCCCGCGCCGTTCTCCCGCGACGATCTCGTCGTGGCCGAGGAGCTGGTCACGCGTGCCGCGCTGTGCCTGGACAACGCCCGCCAGTACACGCGCGAGCGGCTGACCGCGCTGGCGCTCCAGCGCGATCTGCTCCCGCACGACCTGTGCGGCGGCGGGGCCGTCGAGGTGGCCTCCCGGTACCTCCCCTCCGACGCGCGCGAGGGGGTGGGCGGCGACTGGTACGACGTCATCAAGCTCCCCGGCGACCGGATCGCGCTGGTCGTCGGCGACGTGACCGGCCACGGCGTCAACGCGGCGGCCACCATGGGCCGGATGCGCACCGCCGTGCGGGCCCTGGCCTACCTGGACCTGGCTCCGGACGAGGTGCTCACCCACCTCGACCACCTGATGGCCGAGGACGTGCGCGGCCTCGACTCCATGGGCGCCACCTGCCTGTACGCGATCTACGACCCGCGGACCGGCCACTGCGCCATGGCCACGGCCGGGCACCCGCCGCCCGCCGTCGTGGCCCCGTCGGGGGAGGTGACGTTCCCCGAGCTGTCGGCCGGCACCCCGATCGGCGTCGGCCTGGGCGCCTTCCGGTCCCACGACCTCCACCTGCCGCAGGGCGCCCTGCTGGCCCTCTACACCGACGGCCTGATCGAGACGCGGCAGGCCGACCTCGACGAGGGCATGGCCCGGCTCGCCGCCGCCCTCACCCGCGCGGCGCCGCAGTCGGCGACCCTGGAACAGGTCTGCACGGCCGTGATCGGCGACATCGTGGGCGATGGCCCGGCCGAGGACGACATCGCCCTGCTCCTGGCCCGCGTCCGGAGTGAGACTTCTCACAGAGGTCTTTAGGGTTGTGTGAGATCGGACACACCCGCGTCGTGCGGGCAGAGTGAACGTGACGGAGCGTGACGCCGATTTCACCGGCGGGCCGCGCTCCGCGGCGATTTCCCCGGACGGCCGGACGGCGTCAACGCATTTCGCGCGGCGATTCGGCCGTCCGCCGGGATGGGCCTGAATCGGGTCGCCGGGAGGCTTGCCCGCGAGGCCGGGACATCGTTTTCCGATCGTGAAAATCCCTCCTCGGTGCTCACCGGCGGCATTTGTGACAGCTTCCGTCATAGCGGGAGAAGACCGAAACAACTGCGTCTATTGACAGCGCCAAACTCGGTCAGTCTAATACGAAAGCGGGCAATTGAGTGCGTGCTGGACCTCGCCCGCACGCTGGTGGGCCGACCTTGACGAGACTGCCCCTACCAGCGTGAACGACCTCCGCCCGGTGCGGAAAGCCATCAGTCGACTTCGGGGGATTCCCTTGCACACGAGACCTGCTGCGGGGTGTCGCCCGATGGTCACCGGCTTCCCGGATCGGCCTGGAGGGGCACCTGCCGATGGAGGATGAATGCACCGAAGAACCTCGGTGCAATTCACCTGAGCGTCATATGTTTCATTGATTGAGGATGAGCGCGATCGGGCCAATGAATGCCTCGATCGGGACGCGCAGTGCTGCGCGCGCGACATTCTGATATTTCCTTTGACGGCGATGTTCATATCCATGGACGCCGTATTGACAGCGATATTTACCGAGAGTGGTGATGTCTGTGTCCCGTGTGGCCGTGGTCACCGGAGCGAGCGGCGGCATCGGTGCGGCGACCGTCCGCCGCCTGGTGAAAGACGGGTTCGACATCGTGGGGGTGGCCCGGCGCACCGGCCGGCTGGAGGCGCTCGCGGACGAGACCGGAGCCCGCGTGCGCCCGCTCGACCTCACCGACCAGGACGCGGTGCTGCGCTTCGCGGCCGGCCTCGACGCCTGCGACGTGCTGGTCAACAACGCCGGCGGCGCGTTCGGCGCGGAGAGCGTGGCCGCCGCCGACCCGGACGACTGGCGGCGCATGTACGAGGTCAACGTGCTCGGCACGCTGCACGTGACCCAGGCGCTGCTGCCGCTGCTGCGCGCCGGGGCGGGCGGCACGATCGTCACGATCACCTCCACCGCCGCGTCCGTGAACTACGAGGGCGGCGGCGGGTACAGCGCCGCCAAACACGCCGAGCACGCCCTGGTGGAGACGCTGCGGCTGGAACTGAACGGCGAGCCGGTGAGGGTCGTCGAGGTCGCGCCGGGGATGGTGCGGACCGAGGAGTTCGCGCTCAACCGCCTCCGGGGCGACGCCGCGCGGGCGGCGGCCGTCTACGAGGGCGTCGACCGCCCCCTGACCGCCGACGACGTGGCCGAGTGTGTGGCCCTGGTCGTCGGGCTCCCGCAGCACGTCAACGTCGACCGGCTCGTCGTGCGCCCGCTGGCCCAGGCCGCCCAGCACCGGCTCCACCGCGGCCCCCTGTTCCGGCCCTGACCGAAGGAGTGTGCAGCCCGTGAGACTCCAGCGCGAGGCACTGACCCCGCAGATGCGGGAGTACGACAGGTTCTTCGACCCCGCCGACCTCAACTACCAGCCCTATCTCATGTACTTCCACCACCCCCACTTCACCTCCCCGACGATCAACACCGACCGCCACGGCTTCCGCTTCTCCGTCGGCCCCGACGGTCAGCGGGCCTCGGCCGCCGCGATCGAGGGGCCGGGCCCGGTCCGGGTGATCACGGGCGGCTCCAGCGCGCTCGGCATCGGCGCGACCGACGACCGCCACACCCTGGCGTCGCTGCTGTGGAGCAGGTACGCGCCGTCCCACCCGTGGCTCAACTTCAGCGGCCGCTGCTACAACTCCACCCAGGAGGTCCTGCTCTTCACGCTCTACCGGCACCTGCTGCCGGAGATCGACGAGGTCGTCCTGTTCAGCGGGCTCAACGACCTGACGGTCGGCCGGCTGCCCGAGTGGCAGCAGGGCGACCACGGGGCCTTCTTCTTCTGCGGCGAGTACTTCGAGGCCATGGACGAGCTGAAGGAGCGCAACCGCAAGCACTCCAAGGTCTTCGGCAAGCGCGCCGAGCGGTCCACCCGGTCGCGCGTCGCCACCTTCGACGACGTGCGCCACGACATCGGCCAGGTCATCGACTCGGCGGCCGAGCTCACCCTGCGCCATCTCGACACGTGGCGACGGGTGGCCGGGCCCGCCGCCCGGATCTCCTACGTCCTGCAGCCGATGTTCCTGTGGACGGGCAAGACGTGGTCGCCGGAGGAGAAGCTCCTCTTCGAGGAGATCGACCGCATCTCCAAGCTCGGCACCTGGGACGAGCTCTACGGCGACATCTCCACCCCGGAGGTCGCCCGGGAGTTCGCCGAGGCGATCCGCGTCGGCTGCGAGAAGCGCGACGTGCGCTTCTACGACCTCAACCCCGTGGTCGCCGACGCCGTGACCGGCGACGACTGGATCTACGTCGACCGGGCCCACTACACCGACAGGGGCCACGACGTGGTCGCCGGCCTGCTGGCCGCGACGCTCGGCCTCTCCTGACCTGTCCCACCCCATCCGAGGAGTCATTCGGCATGTCATTCCTGCGCAAGATCGTCGACAGGGTGTTCCGGCGCAAGAAGCGCGCCAGGAAGAAGAACGACGCGTCCATCTACCCCATGTTCTGAGACCGGCCCAGGTCCAGACCGGGAGGTGAAAGTGATGATGGAGACGAACGTGGCGGCCCGCTGGCTGTACGCCCGCGCCGCCGACCCCGAGGCGTACGTCCCCGCCGGTGAACTCGTCGAGGAGGTCCGCGCGGAACTGCGCCGGAACGTTCCCGACGGCCCGGCGGCACTCGACGACCTGCTGCGGCGGGCCGCCGGCTGGGCGGCCGAAGAGGGAGCGAGGTTCCGGGAACTGGCCGACCGGACGGCCGACGAGGAGGGCCGCCGCGTCCTCGTCCGCAGGGCCGCGCTGGGGTGCGCGCCGCTGGCCCTCGCCTCCGGGGCGTGGCTCCAGTGGCTGAGCGCCCCCGGCAACGCCGACGACGCCCTCGTGCTGCGGATCCTCGCCCTGTACGCGTCCGACGTGGGCGTCGGGCACCCCGGCGCCTCGCGCGGCGACGCCTATCTCGACCTGCTGCGGCGGTTACGCCTGTCCGAGAACGCGGTGCCGCTCGCGCGGCTGGCGGGCGACCCGCGCGTCGCCGACGGCGCGTACACGATCCCGGCCCTGCTGCTGGTGATGAGCCGCCGCCCCGACGACTTCCGGGGCGAGCTGCTCGGCGCCGACCTGTGCCTGCGGACCGTGGGGCTGCTGCCCGCGCTGACCATGGTCAGGCAGGCGCTGCCGGTGGCGGCCGACTGGGCCGTGGTCGACCCGTCGGCGGCCCGGCGGCCCGAGGACCCGCCGCCGGTGGACGAGAGCCGCGCCGTCGTGGCGGAACTGGTCGCCCGGGAGGGACCCGCCGCGGAGGCGGCCGTGCTGCTCGGCTTCTCCTGGGCGCTGGCCGCGCTGCGCGACCACGCCGAGGCGCTGCACGCCGAGCTGACGGCCTCGTCCGACCCGGCCTACGACATGGCCGACCTGATGCGGCTGCGCGCCAGGGAGGGCGCGGTCTACCACCACGGGTTCGAACTGGAGGGCCGGACGCTGGCCGCCTGGCTGACCGACGCCCGGACCGACCCGTCGGGCCTGCTGGCCGCCCTGTCGCGGAGCAAGCTCGTCAAGCCCGGCCGTTCGGAGGCGAGCGCGCTGGTCAAGGGCCTGGTCGGCGAGCGCGGGCCGATGTTCCGGGTGTTCTCGCCCGACGACCTCACAGTCATCCGCCGCTGGATCGACTCCCTCCCGGCCGCCCCCGCCCCGGCGGAGACGGCGGGAACCGGCGGCGGCCGGGCCACCCCGGCGACGGCGGCGGGTGTGGCCCGGGCCCTGCGGGCCGGACCCTGGTCCGCGGGCAGGGCCCCGGCCGACGTGCGGGAGGCCTACCACCTGCTGATGGTCCGCACCGACACCCCGGCGCTCCGCTCCTGGTGCCTGGAGTACGTGCAGGGCTGGCTGGCACGTTCCCGCTACGGCATGGACGGCGGCGCGATGCCGCTGCCCCCGGTCTGGGGACGCGAGGGACTGCGCCCCTGGCTCCAGACCCAGCACGACCGGCACGGCGCGGAGTTCGAGCAGAACGCCGAGGTCCCGCTGCCCTCGCGGGAGGACGTCGTCGACGACACCGTGCAGACCGCGCCGCTGACGCTGATCGACGGGAGCTGGCTGCAGGGCTTCACCGACCACGAGCTCGCGTCGTCGGACATCGGCCACGCCCTCTTCCAGACCTACTGGGACGAGCTCGGCAACGGCCTGGCCAAGCTCAACCATCCGCTCATCTACCGGGCCGTGCTCAAGGAGATGGACGTCGACCTGCCGCCCACCGCGTCGCCCGAGTTCGCGCGCTGGCCGGGCTTCCGGGACGAGTCCTTCGAACTGCCCGTCTACTGGCTGTGCGTCGGGCGGTTCCCCCGCACCTTCCTCCCCGAGGTCCTCGGCCTCAACCTGGCCATGGAGCTGTCGGGGGTGGGCGGCACCTACCGCAGGGCCCGGCTGGCGCTGAAGCGCTACGGCTTCAACACGCGCTTCGTGGACATCCACAACACGATCGACAACGTCGCCACCGGCCACTCCGCGTGGGCGGCCGACGCGGTCGACATCCTCCTCGCCGGCCTGCCCGAGGCCCCCGGGCCGGGATCCCGGGCCGAGACCTGGGAGCGGGTCCGGGCGGGTTACCGATCGCTCAACCCGCCCAGCGGCCGGGGCGCACGCAGAGCCGCGCGCCGTGCCACCCGCCGCGGCACGCCGCTCTTCCCGTTCGCCGGCCGTCGGTGACGCGCGTCCCGCCATCGAACCCTCGTACGGAGACTCGTACGGAGAGGAGCAGCACCATGTCCGATCTCGTTCTCGGCATCTCGGCCTTCTACCACGACAGCGCCGCCGCCCTGGTCGCCGGCGGCGTGCCCGTCGCGGCGGCGCAGGAGGAGCGTTTCACCAGGAAACGGCACGACGCCGCGTTCCCGTCCAGGGCGGTGGAGTACTGCCTGGACGAGGCCGGGGTGAGCTTCGACGACATCTCCGCCGTCGCCTACTACGAGGACCCGCGGCTGAAGTTCCGCCGGGTGCTGGCCACCTTCGCGGGCGCGGCCCCGACCGCCTTCCCCTTCTTCCGCGACGCGCTGCCGCCCTGGCTGGCCAGGAACGGCAAACGGCACACCGACCGGACCGTGCACCGCGAGCTCCGGAAGCTCGGGCGGGGGCGGGTGCCGGAGGTCTCGGTCCGCCGCCACCACGAGTCGCACGCCGCCTCGGCGTTCTTCCCCAGCCCGTACGAGTCGGCCGCCGTGCTCTGCGTCGACGGGGTGGGGGAGTGGGCGACCACCACCCTGTGGCACGGCCGGGGCACCGAGCTCACGCCCCTGTCCGAGCTGCGGTTCCCGCACTCGCTGGGGATGCTCTACTCCGCGTTCACCTATTTCTGCGGGTTCAAGGTCGACTCGGGCGAGTACAAGCTGATGGGCCTGGCCCCGTACGGCAGACCGCGCTACGCCGACCTCATCCGCGACACGCTCATCGACATCAAGCCCGACGGCACCTTCCGCCTGGACGTGAGCCGCTTCGAGTACCTGCGCGGCCAGACCATGACGGGCGGCGCCTTCGAGAAGCTCTTCGGCGGGCCGCGCCGCGACCCCGAGGGGCGGCTCACCGAGCGCGAGTTCGACCTCGCCGCCTCCGTGCAGCAGGTCACCGAGGAGGTGATGCTCCGGCTCGCCCGGACCGCGCGTGAGCGGACCGGAGAGTCGAGGCTCTGCCTGGCCGGCGGGGTGGCGCTCAACTGCGTGGCCAACGGCAAGATCATCGACGCGGGGATCTTCGACGAGGTCTGGGTCCAGCCCGCCGCGGGCGACGCGGGCGGCGCGCTGGGAGCCGCCCAGGCCGTCGCGATGGAGCGCGGCGCCACCCGCGATCATCTCGGCACCGGGCACGACGCGATGGCCGGGTCGCTGCTGGGCCCCGCCTACGACGACGAGGAGATCGGCGCCTACCTGACCGCCAACGGCATCCCGCACCGGCGGCTGGACCCCGGCCAGCTGGCCGCGCAGGTGGCGGAGGGGCTGGCCGACGGCAAGATCGTGGGCTGGTTCCAGGGGCGCATGGAGTTCGGGCCGCGCGCGCTCGGCGCCCGCTCGATCCTCGGCGATCCCCGGGACGCCCGGATGCAGTCGACGATGAACCTGAAGATCAAGTTCCGGGAGTCGTTCCGCCCCTTCGCGCCGGCCGTGCTGGCGGAGGACGCCAAGGACTACTTCGACCTCCGCCAGGAGAGCCCGTACATGCTGGTGGTGGCGCGGGTGGCGGCGGCGCAGCAGCTGGAGGTCCCCGAGTCCGGCGCGACGGGGCTGGACCTGCTCAAGGTGCGGCGCTCGACCATCCCGGCGGTCACCCACGTCGACCACTCCGCGCGGGTCCAGACCGTCGACGGGCGGAGCAACCCGCCCTACCACCGGCTGCTCACCGCGTTCAAGGCGAGGACCGGCTGCCCGGTGCTGGTCAACACCTCCTTCAACGTCCGCGGGGAACCGATCGTGCGGACGCCCGAGGAGGCCTACGTCTGCTTCATGCGGACCGACATCGACATGCTCGCGATCGGCGGGTTCCTGCTGGACAAGAGCGAGCAGCCCGAGTGGTCGGAGCAGTCCGACTGGCGTACCGAAATCCCCCTGGACTGATCGGAACGACATGCGCACCTTCCTGCTCTTCCTGCTCTACCACCTGGTGGTCACCCCGGCCGGGCTGCTCACCCGGCTGGTGCGCGACCCCCTGTCGCGGCGCGCGGACGCGGACGCGACCACCTACTGGATCCCTTCGGACCGGAGGCAGCGATGACCAACTTCCGGCGGATACTCCGCTACCAGATCGAGGACGGGGTCCGGGACATCCTGGGCAAGGAGATCACCGAGCGGGTCTCCAAGAGTTCCCTCGACTCCGACATCGACGACACGATCCTCGCGGGCATCGGCGCCCACGCTCTGCGCCGATACCTCCCCGGCGAGGTCCTGCACGGGATCGACCTGTTCACCGACTCGGGCAGCCACGCCCTGGTGGTGGCCAACCTCCCCACGCAGGAGAACCTGCCCGCGACCCCGGTGAACGGGTTCGGCGACGAGCCCGAGCTCGCGGTGACCAACGCCCTGCACCTGGGGCTGATCCGGCTGCTGCGCACCACGCCGTTCGCGGTCGACTTCGAGAACGACGGGCGTCTCATCCGCAACGTCGTGCCCAACCCGGCCGCGGCCGGGCTGACCAGCTCCTGGGGCGCCGACTCGGAGTTCTTCTGGCACTCCGACAACCCGCACCAGCCGTTCGGCATCCCCGGCTCGGACCCGCGCCCGTTCATCCCGCAGTACCTGACCTTCATGGCGCTGCGCAACGAGGAGCGGGTGCCGACCGAGCTGACGGCGGTCGAGGACGTGGTCATCCGGCTCGACCAGGAGACCGTCGACCGGCTGACCGCCCCGGAGTTCGAGGTCAGGGCCCCCGCCTCCAACGACGGCGAGCGGACGCAGCCGCTCAGGAACACCTCCGTGCTCAGCTTCGACGCGGCCGGCCGCTACCGGGTGCGCTACGACCGGGGCTCCACCACCGGCCTGACCTCGGCGGCCGTCGAGGCGCTCGACCGCTGGTGCGAGGCGCTCGGGACGGTGCCGGCCGAGGAGCTGGTGCTGGAGTCGGGCGTGTTCATGGCCTTCGACAACTACCGGGTGCTGCACCGCAGGCGCAAGTTCACGCCGGGGCCCGCGTCGGCGGCCCGCTGGCTGCGCCGCTGCTACGTCGCCTGAGCCCCACCGACCACGAATCCAAGGAGAGTAGAGATGCCGGGAACGTACCGGGTGGCAGTGATCGGCGGACGGCCGGCTCCCGTGGCGGGCGCCAAGGAGCTGGGCGTCGACGTCGTGCTCTTCCACGAGAAGGGCGCCTACGAGGAGTCGGTCCTCCAGCACTGCGAGCAGGTCGTGCACGTCTCCATCACCGACGGCCAGGCCATCCTCGACGTGCTCAAGCCGATGCACGAGGAGCGCCCCTTCGACCGGGTGCTCACCACGACCGAGCCCGCGGGCGAGTCGACCGGGTTCGTCGTGGACGCGCTGGGCCTGCCCGGCGTCAGCGAGGCGACGGCCCGCGCCCTCAAGAACAAGGTCCTCACCCGCGAGCTGCTCGACCGCCACGACCTGAGCCCGGTGCGCTACCGGCACGTCACGAGCGTCGAGGACGTCGTGCGGTTCCAGGCCGAGATCGGCGACCGCGTCATCGTCAAGCCCGCCGACGGCGTGGCCAGCCTGCACATCCACCCGGTCGCCGGGCGGCAGGACGCCGAGCGGGCGTGGCGGGCGCTGGCGGAGGCGGGGGTCACGCTGGTGATCGCGGAGGAGTACCTGGAGGGCCCCGTCGTCAGCGTGGACTCCTTCTCCTTCGGCGGGCGGCACCTGCCGATCGGCTACTCCGAATACCGGATGAACGACCGCTACGTCGAGTGGGAGGTGAGCACCCCCAGCCGGGTCGCCGCCCCCCACCGGGAGGAGCTGTTCGAGCTGACCCGGCGGCTGCTCGACGCGGTCGGGCTGACCGAGGGGCCCTCGCACAGCGAGTTCGTGCTGACCCCGAAGGGGCCGAGGGTGCTGGAGTCGCACGCCCGGCTGGCCGGCAGCGGCGCGCCCGAACTGGTCCGCCGCGCCTTCGGGCTCGACCTCAACCGCATGTTCCTCACCGTCCCGCTCGGGATCGACCCGCTGCCGGAGACCTCGCCGGAACCGCGCGGCGGCGCTGCCGTCCGGTTCTTCACCCCCGAGCCCGGCACGATCACGGCCGTCGAGGTGGACGACGACGCGGCCGACGTGGTCAGGACCGTGCCCCCCGGCGAGGTGCCGCTGGTCTTCCTGCCCTACCTCGACGAGTTCACCGACGTCGAGGTGGCGGCGGTGATCGGCAAGAACGCGGGGGACACCGTGCCGCCGCTGCTGACCGTGGCCGACTGCGTCTCCGGCTACGTGATCGCCTCCGGCGCCGACGCGGCGGACGCGGTGGCCCGGTGCGACCGGGCCAACGACAGGATCCACTTCCGGACGAGGCCGTGACCACGATCGGTTCCGCCGAGATGGCGGACTCCGTCACCCAGCTGCGGACCGCCCGGCGGCTCGTCGCCGAACGCTCCACCGCCGACCAGTCGCTCACCCAGGCCGCCCTGCACCTGATCGACTGCGCCGCCGACGTGGTCAGCCGGTTGCCGGCCGGGGACCTGGAGTCGGCCTGCGAGGCGCTCGGCTCGGCGCGGGCGGCCGTGGTCTCGGCCACCTACGCCGTGCGGCGCATCCACGACCTGTCCAGGACGGAGGACGCATGAGCGAGCACCCCGGCGAGCACATCGTGATCATCCACCGCTGGCGCGACCGGCAGGCGCTCTACCAGGACTACGTCGACCACGACGCCCACCGGGTCAGCTACGTCACCACGGAACTGGGCGTGGCCTCCGTGCCGGCCGCCGCGGCGGCGGTCCACGTCGTCCCGGCCACCGACCGCGTCCCCGACGTGCTCGGCGCGCTCGGCGAACTGACCGCCCTGTACGGCCCCCCGGCCCGGATCGTCGCCCTGAACGAGGGCGACCTGGACATCGCGGCGCTGCTCAGGGAGCACGTGGGGTGCGGCGGGCAGGACACCCGGCGGCTGGCCCGCTTCCGCGACAAGCTGGTCATGGCCGACGTGATCTCCGCCGCCGGGATCCCGGCCCCCGCCTACGCCGACGCCCCCGACGAGGAGGCCGTGCTGGCCTTCGCGGAGAAACACGGCTGGCCGCTGATCGTCAAGCCGAGGAACGGCACCGCCAGCAGGGACGTGGTCCGCCTCGGCTCGGCGGCCGACCTGGCCGCGCTGCGCCGCCTGCCGCCGGAACCCCGGCTGGTCCAGGAGTTCTGCGGCGACGCCGTCTACCACGTCGACGGGCTGTGGACCGGCGACCGGCTGGGCCCCTGGCGGGCCTCCCGCTACGTCAACACCTGCGTCGGCTTCACCAGGGGCGACGCCCTGGGCTCCGTCGAGGTCGACGACGCCGGGCTGCTGCCGGCGCTGGAGGAGTTCACCGCCGCCGTGGCGGGCGCGCTCAGCGACGAGCCGTGGGTCTTCCACCACGAGGTGTTCGTCGGGACCGCCCCCGGCGGCGGCCCCCGGCTGACCTTCCTGGAGTCGGGCTACCGGGTCGGCGGCGCGGAGATCCCGTTCCTGTGGCGGGAGGTCCACGGCATCGACCTGATGCGCGCCGCCGTGGACATCCAGCTCGGCCGGCGGCCGGACCTGCCGGTGCCGGCGGAGTGGCGGACCGGCGGGTGGCTGCTGGTGCCGACGCCGGTGGCCGCGCCGTGCCGGGTCGTCGGCTGGGACCTGCCTGAACCGGCCACGCCGGGAGAGGGGCCGTACGCGCACGTGATCGCGCCGGTGGGCGACGTGATCCCGAAAGTCGGCGGATACGAGCACGTCGGGGCCCGGTTCCGGTTCCGGGGCGACTCCAGCGGGGACGTCGAACGGGCCGTGGTCCGGACGGCCGAGCGGTTCCACCTGGAGTGCGCGCCGCTGACCCCGGCGCTGACCCCGGCCGCCGTCCGCCACCAGGCGTGCGTCCGGTGACGGCGGCCGTGCTCGTCCTGGAGGACGGCCGCGTCTTCCGGGGCCGCGCCTTCGGGGCCGTGGGGGAGACCTTCGGCGAGGCGGTCTTCTCCACCGGCATGACCGGCTACCAGGAGATCCTGACCGACCCCTCGTACCACCGCCAGGTCGTGGTGATGACCTCGCCGCACGTCGGCAACACCGGGATGAACGACGAGGACCCCGAGTCGGGCCGGATCTGGGTCGCCGGGTACGTCGTGCGCGACCCGGCGCGGGTCCCGTCCAGCTGGCGGTCCCGGCGGAGCCTGGACGAGGACCTGACGGCCCAGGGCGTCGTCGGCATCAGCGGCGTCGACACCCGGGCGCTCACCCGGCACCTGCGTGAGCGCGGCGCGATGAGGGTCGGCGTCTTCTCCGGCCCGGCGATCACGGACGCGGCCGCGATGCTCGGCCGGGTCCGCGCCGCGCCGGAGATGCTCGGCGCCGACCTGGCGCGGGAGGTCTCGACCGCCGCACCCTACGTGGTCCCCGCACTCGGCCACCCGCGCTTCCGGGTGGCCGCCGTCGACCTGGGCCTCAAGTCGATGACCCCCCGGCGGATGGCCGAACGCGGCGTCGAGGTGCACGTGCTGCCGTCCACCGCGACGGTCGAGGAGGTCTACGCGCTGGAGCCGGACGGCGTCTTCCTGTCCAACGGCCCCGGCGACCCCGACACCGCCGACCTGAGCGTGGTCCACGCCGCGCTGCGGCGGGGCACCCCGCTCTTCGGCATCTGCTTCGGCCACGAACTGCTGGGCCGCGCGCTCGGTTTCGCCACCTACAAGCTCAAATACGGCCATCGCGGGATCAACCAGCCGGTGCAGGACCGGATCACCCGGAAGGTCGAGATCACCGCGCACAACCACGGCTTCGCCGTGGACGCGCCGCTCGACGGCGCGACGGCCACGCCGTACGGGCGGGTCGAGGTCTCCCACGTCTGCCTCAACGACGGCGTCGTCGAGGGACTCGTGCTGCTCGACCGGCCGGCACTCAGCGTCCAGTACCACCCCGAGGCGGCGGCCGGGCCGCACGACGCGGGGCACCTGTTCGACCACTTCGTGGCGATGATGGGGAGACGATGACCCAGACGATGACAGGGAGACACCGTGCCGAAGCGCACTGACATCCGGTCGGTCCTGGTGGTCGGCTCGGGGCCGATCGTCATCGGGCAGGCCGCCGAGTTCGACTACTCGGGCACGCAGGCCTGCCGGGTCCTCAAGGCCGAGGGGCTGCGGGTGATCCTGGTCAACTCCAACCCGGCCACGATCATGACCGATCCGGAGATGGCCGACGCCACCTACGTGGAGCCGGGCACCCCCGAGTTCGTCGAGAAGATCATCGCCAGGGAGCGCCCGGACGCGCTGCTCCCCACGATGGGCGGCCAGACCGGGCTCAACACCGCCATCACCCTGCACGAGACGGGCGTGCTGGAGAAGTACGGCGTCGAGCTGATCGGCGCCGACGCGGCGGCCATCCGCAAGGGGGAGAACCGGGAGCAGTTCAAGGAGGTCGTCGAGGCCGTCCGCGCCAAGATCGGCCACGGCGAGTCCGCCCGCTCGGTGATCTGCCGGTCCATGGCCGAGGTCATGGCGGGCGCGGCCCGGCTCGGCGGATATCCGGTCGTGGTCCGCCCGTCGTTCACCATGGGCGGGGCCGGGTCGGGCGTCGCCCACGACGAGGAGGAGCTGCGGCGCATCGCGGGCGTCGCGCTGACCTTCTCGCCCACCACCGAGGTGCTGATCGAGGAGTCGATCCTCGGCTGGAAGGAGTACGAGCTGGAGCTGATGCGCGACCGGAACGACAACGTGGTCGTCGTCTGCTCCATCGAGAACCTCGACCCGATGGGCGTGCACACCGGCGACTCCATCACCGTCGCGCCCGCGATGACGCTGACCGACCGCGAATACCAGATCATGCGCGACATCGGGATCGCGGTCATCCGCGAGGTCGGCGTGGACACCGGCGGCTGCAACATCCAGTTCGCCGTCGACCCCGCGACGGGCCGGATCATCGTCATCGAGATGAACCCGCGCGTCTCCCGGTCGAGCGCGCTGGCGTCCAAGGCCACCGGCTTCCCGATCGCCAAGATCGCGGCCCGGCTGGCGATCGGCTACACGCTCGACGAGATCCCCAACGACATCACCGGGCAGACCCCCGCCTCGTTCGAGCCGGCCCTCGACTACGTCGTGGTGAAGGTGCCCCGGTTCGCCTTCGAGAAGTTCCCCGGGGCCGACCCGACCCTCACCACCACGATGAAGTCGGTGGGCGAGGCGATGGCGATCGGGCGCAACTTCCCCGAGGCGCTGCAGAAGGCGCTGCGGTCGCTGGAGCGGAAGGACAGCCAGTTCTCCTTCACCCGGGGTCCCCTCGACGGGCTGCTCGACGCCGTGCGGCGGCCCACCGAGGGCAGGATCACCGCCGTCATGCGGGCCGTCCGCGCCGGGGCGAGCCGGGAGGAGATCGTCGAGGCGACCCGGATCGACCCCTGGTTCGTCGACCAGATCTTCCTCATCAGCGAGATCGCCGACGAGGTGGCGGACGCGCCCGCCCTGGACGCCGCCCTGCTCACCCACGCCAAGCGGCACGGGTTCTCCGACGCGCAGATCGCCGCCCTGCGGGGCCTGGGCGAACCCGACGTCCGGCGGATCCGCCACGAGCTCGGCGTCCGGCCCGTCTACAAGACCGTCGACACCTGCGCGGCCGAGTTCGCCGCCCGCACGCCCTACTTCTACTCCTCCTACGACGAGGAGAGCGAGGTCGCGCCGCGTGACCGGCCGGCGGTGATCATCCTCGGCTCGGGGCCCAACCGCATCGGCCAGGGCGTCGAGTTCGACTACTCGTGCGTGCACGCCTCCTTCGCGCTGCACGACGCCGGCTACGAGACCGTCATGGTCAACTGCAACCCGGAGACGGTGTCGACCGACTACGACACCTCCGACCGGCTCTACTTCGAGCCGCTCACGCTGGAGGACGTGCTGGAGGTCGTCCACGCGGAGGAGCGGGCCGGGCCGGTCGCGGGGGTCCTGGTGCAGCTCGGCGGGCAGACCCCGCTGGGCCTGGCGCAGGCGCTCAAGGACGGCGGCGTCCCGGTGGCCGGCACCCCGCCGGAGGCGATCCACCTCGCCGAGGACCGGGGCGCGTTCGGCCGTGTCCTGGCCCGCGCCGGGCTGCCCGGCACCGAGCACGGCACCGCCACCTCCTTCCCGGAGGCCAAGGCGATCGCCGACGAGGTCGGCTACCCGATCCTCGTGCGCCCGTCCTACGTGCTCGGCGGGCGCGGCATGGAGATCGTGTACGACGAGGCCAGGCTCGCCTCCTACATCGGCGAGTCCACCGAGATCGGCCCCGACCGCCCGGTGCTCGTCGATCGCTTCCTCGACGACGCGATCGAGGTCGACGTCGACGCCCTCTACGACGGCGTCGAGCTCTACCTCGGCGGCGTCATGGAGCACATCGAGGAGGCCGGGATCCACTCCGGCGACTCGGCCTGCGTGCTGCCGCCGATGACGATCAGCGGCGAGATCGAGCGGCTCCGGGCCTCGACCGAGGCCATCGCCCGCGAGATCGGCGTGCGGGGGCTGATCAACATCCAGTTCGCCCTGGCCGGTTCGGTCCTGTACGTCCTGGAGGCCAACCCGCGCGCCTCGCGCACGGTGCCGTTCGTCTCCAAGGCGACCGCGGTGCCCCTGGCCAAGGCCGCCGCCCGCATCTCGCTCGGCGCGACCATCGCGGACCTGCGCGCCGAAGGACTGCTGCGCCCCCGCGGCGACGGCGGCACCCTGCCGCTGACCGCGCCCATCTCGGTCAAGGAGGCGGTGCTGCCCTGGACCCGGTTCCGGGACGCCTCCGGGCGCGGCACCGACACGGCGCTCGGCCCCGAGATGCGCTCGACCGGCGAGGTCATGGGCATCGACGCCGGTTTCGGCGTCGCCTACGCCAAGTCGCAGAACGCCGCCTACGGCGCGCTGCCCACCAAGGGCACGGTGTTCATCTCGGTCGCCGACCGCTACAAGCGGGCCATGGTCTTCCTGGCCGGGGCGCTCGCCGACCACGGCTTCACGCTGCTGGCCACCGAGGGCACGGCCGGGGTGCTGCGCCGCAACGGGGTCGAGGCCGCCGTCGTCCGCAAGCACCGCGACGGTCCCGGGCCGGACGGCGAGCCCACGATCGTGGGCCTCATCCACGAGGGCGAGGTCGACCTGGTGGTGAACACCCCCTACGGCGCGGGCGGCCGCATGGACGGCTACGAGATCCGCACCGCCGCCGTCGCCCGGGGCGTGCCCTGCCTGACCACCGTCCAGGCGCTGGCCGCCGCCATCCAGGGCATCGACGCGCTGACCTGCGGAGAAGTGGGGGTGCGCTCCCTCCAGGAGCACGCCCGGCTGCTCACCTCATTCGGCGAGGACGTCCTCGGGTGAGGAGAGGGCGAGCCCGGCCAGGGCGGCCAGCGCCCGCTCCAGCGTCGGGGCCGGGGGAGAGGCCAGGCCGAGCCGGACCGCGTTGGGGGCCCGGTAGTTGCCGACGGCGAAGGCCGCCGCCGGGGTGACGGCGATGCCGTGCCTGGCGGCGGCGGCCACGAACGTGTCGGCCCGCCACGGGGGCGGCAGCTCCCACCAGCAGTAATAGGAGCGGGGGTCGCTGTGGAGGGTGAACCCGCCCAGCCGCCGGGCGGCGATCTCCTGCCGGACCGTCGCGTCGCGCGTCTTGTCGCGGGTCACCGACCGCACGACGCCGTCGGCCGTCCACTTGGCCGCCGCCTCCAGCGCGAACCGCATCGGCGTCCAGCCGCCGGAGTGGAGCGCCGCGGTCACCCCCGGCACGGCGGCCTCGGGGACGACGGCGAAGCCGACGGTCAGGCCGGGCGCGAGCCGCTTGGAGAGGCTGTCGATGAGGATCACGTGGTCGGGCGCCAGCGCGGCGAGCGGCGGCAGGTCGTCGCGGAGGAACGACCAGATGACGTCCTCGACCGCGCGGATCCCCAGCCTCGGGAGCAGCTCGGCGAGCTCGGCCCGGCGCTCGACGGGCATGCTGACCGACAGCGGGTTGTGCAGCGTGGGCTGGAGGTAGATCGCCTTCAGCGGGGCCTTGCGGGCCGCCTCGGCCACCGATTCGGGGATCAGCCCGTCGCGGTCGACGGCGAGCGGGACGAGGGTGACCCCGAGCCGCCCGGCGATCGTCTTGACGACGGGATAGGTGAGCTCCTCGACCCCCAGCCGCCCGCCCGGCGGGACCAGCGCCGCGACGGCGGCCGCGATGGCCTGGCGGCCGTTGCCGGCGAAGAGCACCCGAGCCGGATCGGGCCGCCACGCCCGGCGGCCCAGCAGTTCCGCGACGGCGTCCCGGGCGTGCGGGGTCCCGGCCGCGCCGACCGGCCGCATGGACGACTGCAGGACGTCGGGCCGGAGCAGCGACCTGATGCCGTCGGCGAGCAGCCGGGGCTGCTCGGGGACGACGGGATAGTTGAGTTCCAGGTCGACCCGGGAGTCGCCGGGCTCGGTGAAGGCGGGCCCGGAATGCCGGACCGAGGCCCGGACGAAGGTGCCGCGGCCGACCTCGCCGACCGTCAGGCCGCGGCGGTTCAGCTCCGCGTAGACGCGGGCGACGGTGGAGTTGGCGATGCCGCGCTGCCGGGCGAAGTCACGCTGCGGGGGCAGCCGGTCTCCCGGCCGCAGCCGCCCGGCCGCGATCTCCGCGGTCACCTCGTCGGCCACTCTCCGGTAGCTCTCCATCTCGTGCTCCTCTCAGGGCCTCCCCGCTGACCGTGCACGGCACGAACAAAGCCGCGACAAAATACAAGCACATCATTGCACCGAGTGCAATATTAATTATTGCACTCGAACGGATCCCGTCGATATGTTGAGAAAGCGGTTCTCCTCAGAGCAGAAGGCGGCGTCGATGGTCGGACAGAGTGCGGTGCTGGGCGTCGTCTCCATCGCCCTCGGCATGGTGCTGTCACCCGGCCCGAACATGATGTACCTGGTGTCGCGGAGCATCAGCCAGGGGCGCCGGGCCGGCGTCATCTCGCTGGGCGGCGTCGTGACCGGCTTCCTCGTCTACCTGGTCGGCACCAACCTGGGCCTGGCCGTGCTCTTCGCCACGTTCCCCGGGATCCTCACCGGGATCCGCCTGGTCGGGGCCGCCTACCTGCTGTGGCTGGCCTGGAAGACGGTCAAGCCCGGCGGCGTGTCGGTGTTCACCGTGCAGCAGATCCCGGACGACACCCCGCGGCGGCTTTTCGCGATGGGCCTGATGACCAATCTGCTCAATCCGAAAATCGCCATTCTTTATATTTCCGTCATTCCCCAGTTCATCGACCTCGACAGGGGAAATGTACTCCTTCAGGGTTTCATCCTCGGAGCATTTCAGATCTTGGTGGCGACGTCGGTGAACCTGGCGATCGTCCTGGTCGCGGGCGGCGTCGCGGGCTTCCTGTCCCGCCGGCCCTTCTGGCTGCAGGCGCAGCGGGTCGTCATGGGGGGCATGCTCGGCGTCCTGGCCGTCATGCTCGCCTTCGACCACACCGCGGGCGGCTCGCCCGTCGCCGAGTGCGCCGACCGGCCGTGCGTGCGCGGGGTGCAGACCACCCCCTGACCCCGGCGTCAGACGGCGAGGGTGGCCAGGGCGGTGATGTGGGGGGCCAGCTCACCGGCCCGCGCCCGGACGTCGTCGAGCGGCCGGGCGTCGAGGAGCGTGGCGCGCAGGACGAAGTCGGCCACGTCGAGGGCGCGGGCGGCCGGCGCGGTCGAGGGGGCCGCGCCGCGCTCGCGCACCACCTCCAGCAGCAGCCCGGTGATCGCGTGCTGGACGAAGCCGGTGTCGAAGGGGACGAGCTCGCCGCCCTCGATGCCCGTGTCGATGAGGTTCCGCGTCAGGTCGTGGATCTCGGTCCGCCGCTGGGCCTGCTCGGCCAGCTCGGGGGCGCGGAGCACGTCGTCGTTGTACAGCCCGCGGACGTCGTAGGGCAGCGACAGGATCGCCGCGACGTCCACCTGGAGGTAGGCGTGGAGCCGGACCGCCACCGGGCCGGGCAGGTCCAGGGCGGCGCGGATGCGCGCCCGCGCGGGGACCAGGTCGGCGTCGAGCAGCGCGGCCAGGATGAGGTGCTTGGTCGCGAAGTGACTGTAGATCGAGGGCTGGCGCATCCCGACCTTGTCGGCGATGTCGCGCGTGGACGTGCCGTGGTAGCCGCGCTCGGCGAACAGCCGCGACGCCTCCACGAGGATCCGGTCTCTGGTGGCTCCGCCGCCTCGGGTCATGTGCGCATCATGGCGGTCCTCCGGGGGGTGTGACGTCAGGTAGCTTAACCAGGGTTTTTAGGACATCCGAAATTAATATTTGGCTAACACCCAAAGTCTTGTGTCCTCAGCCTATCGGTCGATAGCTTTGCGCCGGAAGTCAGCCCGGGTCTCCTCCGTACGAGGCCGGCGCATGTCTTGGAGGCTTCGATGAACACATGGACCAAGCCGGCCGCCGCCATGGCCGCTCTGGCCGCCGTCGCGCTGGTCGCCGGCTGCGGCTCGGGAACCGGCGCCGCCGCCGGCGGTTCCGGCCCCGCCGCCGTCAAGGCGGACAACAACCTCGTCATCGGCCGCACCGTCGCCGTGGACGGCATGTCCGGGGACTCCTGCTACGGCGCGGGGTCCATCTCGACGATGCCGATGATCTACGGCAACCTGCTCACCAACAAGCCGGACGGCTCGGGCGTGCAGCCCGGCCTCGCCGCCTCCTACGACTACGACGCCGCCGCCCGCACCTACACCTTCCAGCTCCGCCCGGACGCCGGCTTCAGCGACGGCTCCCCGGTCACCGCCGCCGACGTCGCCTTCTCCTTCGAGCAGTGGCGCGACGGCAAGACCAGCGGCTCCTACTACGACATGATCAAGAGCGCCGAGGCGACCGGCGAGCACACCGTCGTCGTGCACCTCACCCGGCCCGACACCTTCCTGCCCGCCCTGCTGACCTGGTGCACCTCGACGGTCTACCCCGACCGCTACGCCGGGAAGTCGCCGGAGAAGTTCTTCGCCGACCCGATCGGCGCGGGCCCGTTCGCGTTCGTGTCCTGGCAGAACCCCGGCCCGTCCGAGACGATCACCCTGAAGAAGAACCCCCACTACTACGGCGCCGCCCAGGGCGAGCCCCACGTCGACACCGTGGTGGTCAAGACCTCGGCCGACGCCGCCCAGCAGATGCTGGCCTTCCAGGGCGGTCAGCTCGACCTGATCGAGGGGCTCACCGCCGACGAGGGCAACCAGCTCGCCCCCGAGCAGGCGCGGATCCCCAAGCCGAGCCAGGCCAGGGACCTCATGCTGAACGCCAAGCGGCCGGCGCTGGCCGACGTCAACCTGCGCAGGGCCATCTCCGCCGCGATCGACCGCGAGGCGCTGGCCAGCGTCCAGCAGGGCTACGTGGTCCCGGCCGCCGGCATGCTGCCGACCAACGTGCCCAACTCGGTGCCGCCCACCACGCCGTACACCTATGACCTGGCCGCCGCCAAGGCGCTCATGGCGCGGCGCGCCGACCAGAAGCCGGTCACGCTCACGCTCGGCTTCGAGGGCAGCAGCTCGACGCTGTCCACCATGGCCCAGCTGCTCCGCGACCAGCTCGCCAAGATCGGCGTCGAGGTGACGCTCAAGCCCAGCGACAGCGCCACGGTCTACTCCCAGGGCAGCAGCGGCGACTTCGACATGCTCATCAGCGACCTGTCGGCGATCTCGCCCACGGTGTTCGACCCGATCAGCTTCGTCGTGGCCGCCTGGTCGCCCTGGACCGGCGCCGACGGCGCGCTGCTGAAGGAGAAGTTCACCACCGGCACCTCCTCCACCGACGACTCCGTCAAGGACGCGGCGGTCCGGGCCATCCAGGACGACGCCCAGGCGCAGTCGACGGTGATCGGCATGGTCAACATGTCGACGGCCTTCGCGGTGGCGGGCTACGTCGAGGGCTTCACCGCCACGCCGTTCCTGTCCTGGGACGCCGCCACGGTCAAGATCCGGACCGGGTCGTGACCCGGTGACCGGGCGCGGACGGTTCCGGTTCGTCGGCAGGCGGCTGCTGCAGGCGATCCCGCTGACCCTGGTGCTGCTCCTTCTCGTCTTCGCCATGCTCAAGGTGGTCCCCGGCGACCCCGCTCTCCAGGTGGCCGGGCCCCGGGCGAGCGCCGCGACGCTGGAGGCGATCCGGATCCACCTGGGTCTCGACCAGCCGGTGTGGCTCCAGTTCGTCCACTACCTCGGCCGGGTCGCGACCGGCGACCTCGGCACCACCGCGACGGGCTCGACGAAGGTCAGCACCCTCATCGCCGCCGGAACGCCGGTGACGCTGGTGCTGCTCGCCGTCAGCACCGTCTTCACCGTGGTCATCGCCGGCGCGACGGCCCTGCTCGCCGCCCGCAGGCCCGACGGCCTGGCCGACCGGCTGATCAACGTGGTGGCCGCCTTCGGCGTCGGCGTCCCGACCTTCTGGCTGGGGATCGTGCTGCTGGCCGGGGTCGCGCTGCCGACTGGAGCGTTCCCGATCGGCGGCTGGGGCGACACCCCCGCCACGGTGCTGCGCGCCGCCGTGCTGCCGGCCCTGGCCCTCAGCGTCTCGGTCGCGCCGGTCCTGATGGCCAGCCTGCGCAGCGGCATCGTGGAGGCGCGGCGTTCGGAGTACCACGCCGCCGCGCAGGCCGCCGGGGTGCGGGGCTGGACGCTGACCCGCAGGTTCGTGCTGCGCAACGCGGCCGTGCCGCCGGTGTCGCTGCTGGCCGCGCTCACCACGCTGCTGCTGTCGGGGGCCGTCGTCGTGGAGTCCACCTTCGGGCTGCCGGGGCTCGGGCTGAGCCTGACCCAGGCCGCGCAGAACCGCGACTTCAACGTCATCCAGGGCCTGACCCTGGTGTTCTCCCTGGCCGTCGTGGCGGTCAACCTGGTCGGCGACGTCCTGGTCGCCCTCCTCGACCCGCGCGTGGAGGTGTGATGGCCCTCGTCCAGGTCCTCGGCCGCCGCCGGGTCCGGCGCGGCTCCGGCGGCCCCGCCCTGGTGATCGGGGCGGTGCTGCTGGCCCTCCTGCTGGCCGCGAGCTTCGCGGCCGGGACGCTGACCGGCCACGACCCGGCGCTCACCGACCTGACCGCCCGGTTCCGGCCGCCCACCGCGCAGCACTGGTTCGGCACCGACCAGCTCGGCCGCGACGTCCTCACCCGCGTGCTCGTCGCGGCCGGGACCGACCTGCCGCTGGCGCTGCTGGGCGCGGCCGTGCCGGCCGTGATCGGGATCGTGCTCGGCGCGCTCGCCGGGTACGCCCGGGGCTGGATCGGCACCGCCGTCATGCGGCTGGCCGACCTGATCCAGGCGTTCCCCTCCTACATCCTGCTGATCGTCCTGGTCTTCCTGCTCGGGCCGGGCGGCGGATCGTTCCTGGTCGGGGCCGCCGTCGGCGCGTGGGTGACCTACGCCCGGCTGGTGCGCGGGGTGGTGCTGCGGCTGCGGGAGCTCGACTACGTGCGGGCGGCCCAGGCCGCCGGGCTCGGGCACACCCGGGTCCTGCTGCGGCACGTCCTGCCCAACGCCCTGCCGCAGGCCGTGGTCTACGCGGCCTCCGACATCGTGCTCGCGCTGAGCTATCTCGCGGCGCTGTCCTACCTCGGGCTCGGCATCCAGGCGCCCGGGATCGAGTGGGGGCAGATGATCGCCGAGGGGCAGCCCTTCCTGCGCAACCAGTGGTGGGTGTCGGTGATGCCCGGACTGGCGATCATCCTCGTCGGCGTCGCCGTCCGGCTCATCGCCGGCGGCCTGGAGCGGAGGCTGCAGCGATGACCCCCGTCCTGCGGATCACCGACCTCGTGCTGGAGACCGGGCCCGCCTCGGCTCCGCTGCGCCCGGTGTCCCACGTCGGCTTCGAGGTCGCCCCCGGCGAGGCGTTCGGCCTGGTCGGCGAGTCGGGGTCGGGCAAGAGCCTGACCCTGCGCGCGGTGACCGGCCTGCTGCCCGAAGGCGTCCGCCAGGCCGGCGGCACCCTGGAGCTGGAGCGCGACGGCGCGCTGCGGCCCTACCGGTTCGCCGAGGCGCGCGGCCGGGGGATCGGGATGGTCTTCCAGGAGCCGATGACCGCGCTCAACCCCACCATGCGGGTCGGCGACCTGGTCACCGCCGGGCCGCGCGCCCGCCACGGCTGGAGCCGCCGCACGGCCAGGAGCCGCGCGCTGGACCTGCTCGCCGAGGTGGGCATGCCCGATCCGGAGGGGCAGGCCCGGATGTGGCCGCACCAGCTCTCCGGCGGGCTCCGCCAGCGCGTCATGATCGCGATGGCGCTGGCCACCGAGCCGTCGGTGCTGCTGTGCGACGAGCCGACGACCGCGCTGGACGTGGCCGTCCAGGACCAGATCCTGCGCTTGCTGCACCGCATCCGGGTCGAGCGCGGGCTGTCGATCGTGTTCGTCACCCACGATTTGGGCGTCGTCCGGCGGCTGTGCGACCGCGTCGCGGTGATGTACGCGGGCCAGGTCGTCGAGACCGGCCGCGTCGACGAGGTCTTCACCCGGCCGACCCACCCCTACAGCGCGGGCCTGCTGCGCTCGATGCCGACGCCGGACACCCCCAGGGACCGCCCGCTGGCTGCCATCCCCGGCGGGCAGCCCGGCGCGGCCGACCGGCCGGAGGGCTGCCGGTTCGCGCCCCGGTGCGCGCACGCCGTGCCCGCCTGCGCCCGGCTGGCGCACACCCTGGCCGAGGTGCCCGGCTCGCCGTCGAGGAGCGCCTGCCTGCGGGTGGCCGGCCTCGGCGGGCCGCCGCTGGACAGAAGGGCCCTGATCGCATGAGCGCCGCACCGCTGCTCCAGGTGGACGACGTCGTGGTGGACTACTCCCACGGGCGCGGGTCACCGGCCGTCGACCACGTCAGCCTCGACATCCCGCGCGGCCGCACCCTCGGCCTGGTCGGCCAGTCGGGCTGCGGCAAGTCCAGCCTGGCCCGGGTCGTCGCCGGGCTCGCCGCGCCCACCTCGGGCGCCGTCCGGCTCGGCGGCGCGGTGCTGCCCACGCCGCGCGGCCGGGCCGACGCCACCCGGATCCAGATGGTCTTCCAGGACCCGAGCTCGGCGCTGAACCCGATGCACACCGTCCGGCGGACCCTGACCGAGCTGCTGCTGGTGCACCGCCGGGCCCCCGACCGGCGCGCCGCCACCGACCGCGCCGTCGAACTGCTGGAGCTGGTCGGCCTGGGCGCGGCCGTCCTGGACGCCCGCCCGCGCGGCCTGTCCGGCGGGCAGCGGCAGCGGGTGGGCATCGCCCGCGCGCTCGCCGTCGAACCCGAGGTGCTCATCGCCGACGAGGCGGTCTCCGCCCTGGACGTCTCCGTCCAGGCCGCCGTGCTCAACACGCTGCGCGACCTCGGCGCCCGGCTCGACCTGACCATGCTCTTCATCTCGCACGACCTGGCGGTGACGCGCTACGTCTCCGACGAGCTCGCGGTCATGCACCGCGGCCGGATCGTCGAACGCGGCCGGCCCGACGACGTGCTGCGCCACCCGCGGCACGAGTACACCCGATCGCTGGTCGCGGCCACGCCGCGCATGGACGGCCCGGCACTGTCCGAGGCCGAGGAGGCACGCCCCCTATGACAGTTCTCGACGTCCAGACGATCTCCAAGAGGGACGGCGTGACCGTCGTCCCGCCCCCGGCCGACTACGCCGAGGTCTCCCCGGGCTGGCGCGAGGTCGAGCACCGGGCCCGCCTGGAGGTCCCCGGCGCGCTGGCCGCCTTCTGGGAGGGCACCCCCGGCTCGGTGCGGATCCCGCGCTGGCCCTACCACGAGGTCTGCGTCCTGCTGCGCGGACGCGTGGCGATCGAGGACGCCCAGGGCGGCCGCCGCGAGTTCGCCGCGGGGGAGTCCTTCCTGGTCCCGGCCGGTTTCGACGGCTGGTGGCACACCCTTGAAGCGACCGAGAAGATCTTCGTCGCGATCCCGGCGGGTGCCGAATGAGCGGCTACCCCGTCCCGCGCTCCGCCTGGTCGCCGCCCGCCTGGCCGTCCCCCCGGCCGACCGGGGAGGGCCTGGAGGCCTGGTGCTACACCGACCGCTTCTCCTACCGCCCCGGCGAGACCGTGGCGGTCTCCGCCTACACCACGGCCGCCCGCTACTCGCTCACCGTCATCCGCGACGGCGCGCACCCGCAGGTCGTGCACGAGCAGACCGGCCTGCCCGGCACCATGCCGGACACCCCCGACGACGCCTACGCCGAGGGCTGCGGCTGGCCGGTCACCGCCCGCGTCGCCATCCCCGATGACTGGCCGTCGGCCATGTACCTGCTGGTCATCCGGGCCGAGCTCGACGGGCGGGTGGTGGAGAACGAGCACTTCTTCGTGGTCCGCTCCGCCGAGCCCGGCCGGCGCACGCCGTACGCGCTCGTGCTGACCACCAGCACGCTGACGTCCTACAACGACTGGGGCGGCGCCAACGCCTACCGGGGTCTCGGCGACGACCCGGCCGTGGACGTCTCCTCGCCCCGGCTCTCCCAGCTCCGCCCGCTGTCACGCGGCTTCCTGCGCAAACCGCCGGGGGCCCCGCGCAACCGCTACGAGGAGCACGTGCCCCCGTTCTGGGAGCCGCGCTACCCCGTGTACGAGTGGGCGCGGCTGCGCGACTACGGCCGCCACCACGCCGACGCGTTCTGGGCCACCTACGAACGCCCCTTCGCCGTCTGGGCCGAGCAGCAGGGCTACGTCCTGGACTACCTCACCCAGGACGACCTCGACCGCGACCCGGCCGCCCTCGACGGCTACCAGTGCGCCATCCTGGTCGGCCACGACGAGTACTGGTCGTGGAAGATGCGCGACGCGATCGACGGCCTGGTGGACCGGGGCGGCAACGTCGCCCGCTTCGGCGCCAACTTCGCCTGGCAGGTGCGCATCGAGGGCACCACCCAGATCTGCCACAAGTACGTGCCCGAGGACGACCCGGTCTTCGGCACCCCCGACCAGCACCTGGTCACCCTGAACTGGGACCACCCCCTCATCGGCCGCCCCGCCGCCGCCACCCTCGGCCTGACCGGGTTCGCCGGGGTGTACGCCGGCTACGGCGCCTCCGCCCCGCGCGGCCACGGCGGCCTCCAGGTCTACCGGCCCGAGCACTGGACGCTGGCCGGCACCGACCTCTACTACGGCGACCTCCTCGGCGGGCACCCCGCCCGGATCGCCACCTTCGAGGTCGACGGCTGCGCCCACGTCGTCGAGAACGGGCTGCCCTTCGCCACCGGCGCGGACGGGGCCCCCGGCAACCTGGAGATCATCGCGATGGGACCCGCCGTCCGCTACGAGGAGGACCACTTCGGGGGAACCGTGCCGCTCGGCGACCCCGGCCTGGCGGGGGTCGAGGAGTACCGCGACACCCACTGGGTCGAGCGGGACGACGGCACCCGCCGGCCCAGCTACGGCTCGGCCATGATGGCGACCTTCACCCGGGGCGAGGGGACCGTCTTCAACTCCGGCACCTCCGAGTGGGTGGCCGGCCTGATCCACCGCGACTGGTTCGTCGAGCACGTCACCCGTACGGTCCTCGACCGGCTGGGAGGAGGCGCGTGAGCGCGGACACGTCGGCGCTCGCCCAGCCGCGCTCCGCGCCGGGAGGCCCGGTCGACGCGACGGTCGTGCCGCGCTACGCGGGGGAGAACACCTTCGCCCGGCTGCCCCGGCTGCAGGACCAGCCCGAGGCCGACACCGTGATCTGGGGCGTCCCCTTCGACACCGGGGTCAGCTACCGGCCGGGGGCGCGGTTCGGCCCGGGGCACATCAGGCAGTCGTCGCGGTTGCTGCGCCCGTACAACCCGGCGCTGGACACCGCGCCGTTCGCCACCCGGCTCGTCGCCGACGCCGGGGACGTCGGGGTCAACCCGTTCGACATCGGCAGCGCGCTGGAGACGGTCCAGCGGGCCGCCGCCGAACTCGCCGGGACCAGCCGCAAGCTGATCACGCTCGGCGGCGACCACACGATCGCGCTGCCGCTGCTCCGCGTCCACCACGCCCGCTACGGCCCGGTCGCCGTGCTGCACTTCGACGCCCACCTCGACACCTGGGACACCTACTTCGGCTCGCCGTACACCCACGGCACCCCGTTCCGGCGGGCCGCCGAGGAGGGGCTGATCGACCACGCCCACTCGATGCACGTCGGCCTGCGCGGCCCGCTCTACTCCCGCCTGGACCTCGACGAGAGCAGGCGGCTCGGCTTCGCCGCCGTGCACGCCCGCGACTTCGCCCGCCGCTCGCTCGACGAGATCATCGAGCGGGTCCGTGACCGGCTGCGCGACCGGCCGGTCTACGTCTCGCTCGACATCGACGTGCTGGACCCCGCGTTCGCGCCGGGCACCGGCACGCCCGAGGCCGGCGGCATGAGCAGCCGCGAACTGCTGGAGGTCCTGCGCGGGCTCGACGGCCTGAACGTGGTGGGCGCCGACCTGGTCGAGGTCAGCCCCGCCTACGACCACGCCGAGCTCACCGGCATCGCCGCCGCGCACGCCCTGTACGAACTGATCAGCGTACTGCCGAAATCGTCGGATAGATACGGGGCGAAATGAATTCATAGCGTTGGCGGTATTCCCGGGAACGTCACGCGACAGGCCTAACAACCGCTTTCCGCATGAAGTTAAACCGCCTCCCGGGCGGGCCGGAATTCGGTCGTGGAAAAACCTGGCGGCGGCAAATTGAAAAGGCGTCCACAAAGGCCCACACTCAGGGTCGAAGAGGCCTGACCCCTCAATTTTGGAGCCGCAATGGATCGAGCCGTCATCGGAATCCACGGGCGCCGCAAACCGATGCTCCGCCGCATCGCGTCCGCCGCCGTCGCCCTGCTCTCCGTGGCATTCCTCTGTGTGCCGCCCGCGAGCGCCGCCACGCTGCCCACCCCCAAGCAACTGACCGCGTACCTCGACCTGGAGTGCTTCAAGACCAGCTACTACCAGCCGCCGCCCACCACGCTCACGCTGCGGCACCTCAACCCGGTGCTGGCCAACCTGCCGGTCGAGACCGTCACGCTCGGCCCGCGCGAGCAGCTGTGCGTCCCGGTCGCCAAGAACAACCAGCAGCCGCCGTCGCCCGCGCTCGACTTCATCCGGTTCATCGACCTGGCCTGCTACCGGATCGGCGGCGCGACGGTGAACACCGGCCTGGTGCTCAGCCACCTCAACCCGCTGTTCCAGGGCCTCCCGCGCACCCAGGTCACCATGAACTCTCCGCAGCAGCTGTGCGTGCCGGTGATCAAGAACAACGTGGTGCCGCCGGCCGATGTGCTGGCGCTGATCCGGCACATCGACCTGAAGTGCTACGGCATCCAGCCCAACAACGCGCTGGGCGCGCAGCTCTCCCTGCGCCAGCTCAACCCGGTCCTGACCCCGGTCATCCCGACCCACGCGGCCCAGGTCCTCTACGCCCGCCAGCTGTGCGTGCCCGTGCAGAAGGCCGGCGACAACATCCCGTCCGAGATCCTGAACATCGTCCGCTGGATCGACCTGGAGAAGTTCGACCTCAGCGTCGCCGCCCTGCCCCAGGTCGGCCTGACGCTGCGGCACATCAACCCCGTCCTCGCCGGTCTCCCGCAGGAGCAGGCCGTTCTGTCCGGTGCGAGCCAGCTCGCCCTGCCGGTCGCCAAGAACGGCGCCTTCCCGCCCGGCTGACGTTTATCTGAGAACGCGGAGCCCTTCGACCGCAGAAGGGCTCCGCTTTTTCCGCCGTGAATTGCGCGAGCGCGTCATTCGTTTTCTCCGGCAAGGTTTCCGGGTTATCTGAATGGTGCCCGGAGAACGGCCGAGGGTCCCGGGGCCGGGCGGGGCGGGCGTGAAGATTTCATCACCCCGCGCCCGAGCGGACGGTGTGGCGAACGGTGAACGCCCAGCAAGGAGGGCCTTGGAACGATCGCCGGCCCCTGCGGCGGATATTTCATACTCTTGACGGCATCCCTGTCCCCGGTGTTTGCTACACGACACCTATCAGGGCAGATCGAACGTCGCGAAGGCCTGCGGTTGAGCAGGCTTTTCGTTCTCCCCGGCGCGTGATCAGACTGAAATACGCAGCCCAGCCGATGTCCGGCGGTGCCACTCCGGTCATGGGCTGCGCTGCCGCGTCCCGGGCTCCGCGGATCGTCCGCCCTGAAAGGCGTCAGCGATCTCGTGAGGTCCGAACAAGAAACAGAGGACGCGATGTCAAGGTACAGATCGATCGTCGGGGCGGTGCTGGCCGCGGCCGGGCTGGTCGTGGCCACCAGCCACGCCGCGCTCGGCACAACCGCCACCAGCGGCACGGCGGCGCCGAGCGCGGCCGTGGCCGCCGCGACCGCCGGATGCGGCAAGACCCCGACGCTCCGCAACGGCACGTACACCATCCAGAGCGGAGGCAAGAGCAGGTCGTTCATCCTGAGGGTCCCGGACGGCTACGACGCCAACCGGCAGTACCGGCTGATCTTCGCCTTCCACTGGCGCGGCGGCACCATGAACGACGTCGCCTCCGGCGGCACGAGCGGGACGCCTTGGTCCTACTACGGCCTCCAGCAGCTGTCGAACAACAGCGCCATCCTGGTCTCCCCCCAGGGGATCGGCAACGGCTGGGCGAACTCCGGCGGCGAGGACGTCCGGTTCGTCGACGACATGATCGCGCGGATCGAGAGCGACCTGTGCGTCGACACCACCCAGCGCTTCGCCACCGGCTTCAGCTACGGCGGCGGGATGAGCTTCTCCCTCGCGTGCAGCCGCGCCAACGTCTTCCGCGCCGTCGCGGTCTTCTCCGGCGCCCAGCTCAGCGGGTGTGACGGCGGCACCCAGCCGATCGCCTACATGGGCCTGCACGGCATCACCGACAACGTCCTGGGCATCTCGCAGGGACGGGCGCTGCGCGACCGGTTCGTCCGCAACAACGGCTGCACCGCGCAGAACCCGCCGGAGCCCGCCCAGGGCAGCCGGACCCACATCACCACCACCTACTCCGGCTGCCGGTCCGGCTACCCGGTCGTGTGGGCCGCCTTCGACAACGGGCACATGCCCGGCCCCATCGACGGGTCCACCGGCGAGAGCGGCATCACGACCTGGACCAAGGGCGAGGTGTGGCGGTTCTTCTCCCAGTTCGCCAGCGGCCCCGAGCCCTCGCCTTCGCCCACGCCCTCTCCCTCCGCCAACCCCGGCACGACCGGCCCCATCCGCGGCGTCGGCTCGGGTCGCTGCGTGGACGTGACCGGCGTCTCCCAGGCCAACGGCGCGCAGGCGCAGATCTGGGACTGCAACGGCCAGAGCAACCAGCAGTGGACCGCCACCGCGGCCGGTGAACTGCGGGTCTACGGCGGCAAGTGCCTCGACGTCAGCGGCGGCGGCACCGCCGACGGCTCGATCGTCATCATCTGGGACTGCAACGGCCAGAACAACCAGAAGTGGCGCTTCAACTCCGACGGCAGCCTGACCGCCCTCGGCGCGAACAAGTGCCTGGACGTGCCCAACCAGTCCACGGCCAACGGCGCCAAGCTCCAGATCTGGAGCTGCTCCGGCGGCTCCAACCAGCGCTGGACCCGCACCTGACCCGGCGGTAGGACCCTCTAAGTCCCCTGGCCCGGGTGTCTCCCCGGGCCAGGGCCCGCCTCACGGGCGCAGCGCGCGGGTGCAGGCGGTGAGCGCCTCCATCAACGTGGCGCGCGCGGCGTCGTCGACCTCCGCGAGCATCTCCTCCTCAATGGCGTCGATCGACCGGTCGCAGCTCCGCAGCGCGGCCTGCCCCTGCCGGGTGAGATGGATGCGCAGCACCCGGCCGCCGTCCGGATGGGCGTCGCGCTCGATCAGGCCGCGCTGCTCCAGGTCCCGCACGACCATGTTCATCGCCTGCGGCGTGACGAAGGCGATGCGGGCCAGTTCCGCCGAGGACAGGCCGTCGCGCATGTGCAGCTCGCCGAGGGCCATGTACTCGGTCGTCGTGATGCCGTGGCGGACGAGCTCCTCGTCGAGCCGGGCGCGTATGCGGCGCTCCAGCCGGTAGACCAGGTAGCTCAGACGGGGAGCCGGCTTGACCGGCTGCTGGGCCGGAGGGGTGCGGCGCAAGGTCACCGGATGACCATAACGGCCGATGAAAGTTTCCGGCCCCAATATCAAGCTAGTTGATAACAATCAGCTTGATAACCAGCGCCAGCAGCGGTTTCCCGCCCGTCGACCGCCAAGATCCCGCAGGTCCGTCGCTTGACCGCCGATGGGCGGGCTCCTATACCGGGCTGGAGTCAGGACGAGTCGGCGGCGCCGCGGCCTCGTACATCGAGCGAACATCGACCAGAGGAGAGCCGATGAGACGATTGACCGCTGTGCTCGCAGGACTCTACGCCGCCTCCGTTCTGCTGATCGGGCAGCCGGCCGCCGCGGCCACCCTGACCGAGGTCACGAACTTCGGATCGAACCCCGGCAACCTGCGGATGCATCTCTACGTGCCGGACACCGTCCAACCCAGTCCGGCGATCGTGCTCGCCATGCACGGCTGCGGCGGTTCCGGCCCGGGTTTCTTCTCGGGCTCGGAGTTCCGGACCCTCGCCGACCAGTACGGCTTCGTCGTCATCTACCCCTCGGCGTCGAAGAAGGGCAACTGCTTCGACTCGTGGTCGGCGGCCTCGCAGGTCCGTAACGGCGGCAGCGACCCGGTCTCGCTGCTGTCCATGGTCACCTACGCCCGGCAGCGCCACAACGGCGACGCCAACCGCATCTACGTCACCGGCTCCTCCGCGGGCGGCATGGAGACCAACATCATGCTCGGCAACTACCCCGACGTCTTCAAGGCCGGGGCGGCGTTCATGGGGGTCCCGTTCGCGTGCTTCCCGAACGAGGCCGACTACATCCCGTCGCCGGGCGCCAGCAACTGCGCCTCCGGGCGGATCAGTAAGACGCCCCAGCAGTGGGGTGACCTGGTCCGCGCCGCCTACCCCGGCTACAGCGGCCCGAGGCCGAGGGTCCAGCTCTGGCACGGCACCAACGACAACCTCGTCTACTACGCCACCCACCAGCAGGCGATCGACCAGTGGACCAACGTGTTCGGCCTGAGCCAGACGCCCACCTCCACCGACACGCCGCAGCCGAACTGGAACCGCCGCCGCTACGCCGACTCCACCGGCACCGTCCGGGTCGAGGCGTACAGCATCCAGGGCGCGGGCCACAGCCTGCCGTCGAGCGGCATGGCCGCCGCCGCCATCCAGTTCTTCGGCCTGAACAGCACCCCGTCCCCGTCCCCGTCCCCGAGCCCGTCCCCGTCCCCCTCGCCGTCCCCCTCGCCTTCGCCTTCGCCTTCGCCGAGTCCGAGTCCGTCGCCCAGCCCCAGCCCCAGCCCCTCGCCCAGTCCGGGCACCGGATGCCGGGTCGTCTACGTCCCCAACACGTGGAACAACGGCTTCACCGCGGACGTCACGGTGACCAACACCTCCACGACCCCGGTCAGCGGCTGGACCGTGACCTGGACCTGGGCGGGCGACCAGCGGGTCACCAGCGCCTGGAACGCCGCCGTGACCCAGTCGGGGAACCAGGTGACCGCGCGCAACATGCCCTACAACGGCTCCATCGCCCCGCAGGCCAACGCGAGCTTCGGCTTCCAGGGCACCTACAGCGGCGTGAACAACGCCCCGGCCGCGTTCGCGCTCAACGGCGTCGCGTGCGTCAGGGGATGAGCATGTCGAGGACCCCGTCGGCCACCTCGCGGGCGGGGCGTTCGTAGCCGGCCGCGCGGGTGTGGAAGACCTGCTCCGCCCTGATGGCCGGCCAGTCCGGCGGAAGATGCTCGGCCGGCAGGTGGGGATCCTGCCGGACGAGCTGCAGCCAGTCGGTGTGGAGCAGGAGCTGGCGCACGAGGTCGTCCGGCGCGTCGGGAAGGGGCCGGGGCACGTCCCACCTGGCCAGGAACGCCCGATAGCGCCGGGCGATCTGCTCGATGTCGAAGGCCTTGGCGACCAGGTCGGCGGCCTCGGTCGGCTTGTACGCGCTCGCGGTCAGGACCGTGACGTGGTCGTCGACGTCGAGGGAGTCGAACAGGCCGGTGACGTCCTTGGCCCCCGGAGCGATCCACAGGCCGCTCTGCACCGGGCCGAAACCGGCCCAGATCAGGCGGGACCGCAGGTCGTGGCGGGTGCTGCGGCGGCTGTCGGGCAGGGAGAAGCCGACCACGGTCCAGGTGCCGTCCCAGTCGCGGTTGACCGCGCCCGTCTCCCAGACCCGCCGGCGGCCGTCCTGGAGCACGGCGACGGCGTGGGGGGTGAGCCCGAGGTAGGCCTTGCGTCCCCTCCGGTGGCGGGTCAGCAGGTTGCGCTTGACCATGCGGGCGAGGGTGGACCGGACGGCCTCCTCGGAGACGTCCAGGCGGGCGAACACCTCGATGACGCTGCCGGAGGCGATGGCGCCGCCGTGGTCGAGGGCGTAGATGCCGAGAAAGCTGAATATGAGGGACTGCGGGCGCGTGGACGGCGCCGCCGGTTCGTCTTCCCCGCCGATGGTCACACCGGAAGCGTAGACGCGCCTGATGTCAGGCACATAATTGACGGAAGTCAGATATGTGACTAAGGAGAGCGCATGAATGTGGACGAACTGGTCGCTATTGACGTACACACTCATGCGGAGGTGTCCGCCGACGGGCACGCCTCGCTGAGCGACGATCTGGTCGCCGCGTCGGCGGCCTACTTCAAGGAGGGGGCCCGGCCGACCATCCCGGAGATGGCCGCCCACTACCGCGAGCGGCGGATGGCGGCGGTGGTGTTCACCGTCGACGCCGAGCACGCCACCGGCCACCCGCGCATCTCCAACGAGGAGGTCGCCGAGAGCTGCGCCGCCCATCCTGACGTGCTGATCCCCTTCGCCAGCGTCGACCCGTGGAAGGGGAAGGCGGGGGTGCGCGAGGCGCGGCGGCTGGTGGCCGACTTCGGCGTGCGGGGCTTCAAGTTCCACCCGAGCGTGCAGGGCATCTCGCCCGACGACCGGGCCGCCTACCCGCTCTACGAGGCGATCGAGGAGATGGGCGTGCCGGCGCTGTTCCACACCGGCCAGACGGGCATCGGCGCCGGCCTGCCCGGGGGAGGGGGCGTCCGGCTGAAATTTTCCAACCCGATGCTGCTCGACGACGTCGCCGTGGACTTCCCGGAACTGCGGATCATCCTGGCCCACCCGTCGTTCCCCTGGCAGGACGAGGCCCTCGCGGTGGCCACGCACAAGCCCCACGTGTACATCGACCTGTCCGGCTGGTCGCCGAAGTACTTCCCGCCGATTCTCGTCCGGTACGCGAACACGCTGCTCAAGGACAAGGTGCTCTTCGGCTCGGACTATCCGATGATCACTCCGGACCGCTGGCTGGCCGACTTCGACAAGCTCGACATCAAGCCGGAGGTCCGGCCGAAGATCCTCAAGGACAACGCCGCGAAACTGCTCGGGCTCAGCTGAGGTTGGGCAAAGGATTGACGTCCGTCACGAATATGCCTAACCTCCGGGCAAGCATCCCGGACTGAGGAGCTCGGACATGACGGACCCGTCGGTCTTACGCCCCAACCAGGTTCAGCTCCGCCGCGCGGTGGGCTCCAGTTTCCTGGGCAGCGTCATCGAGTACTACGACTTCCTGCTCTACGCCACGGCGTCGGCCCTGGTCTTCGGCAAGGTCTTCTTCTCCGCGCTCGACCCGCTCGTGGCCACCGTCGCCAGCTTCGGCACGTTCGCCACCGGCTACCTGGCCCGGCCGCTCGGCGGAGTGATCTTCGGACACTTCGGCGACCGGCTCGGCCGCAAGCGCATGCTGATCATCACCATGATCCTCATGGGCGCGGCCAGCACCCTGATCGGCCTGCTCCCCACCTACGAGCAGATCGGCGTGCTGGCCCCGGTGCTCCTGGTGGCGCTCCGGATCGTGCAGGGCGTCGCCATCGGCGGCGAATGGGGCGGGGCCGTGCTGATGTCGGCCGAGCACGCCACCAGCCGCCGCGGGCTCTGGGCCAGTTTCACCGGCGCGGGCGCCCCCTTCGGCATGGTCCTGTCCACCGGGGCGCTCACCGGCACCGCCGCCCTCCTCGACGAACAGGCGTTCCTGAGCTGGGGCTGGCGGGTGCCGTTCCTGCTCAGCATCCTGCTGGTGGCGGTCGGCCTGTTCGTCCGGCTGCGGGTCGAGGAGACGCCCGTGTTCAAGGCGGCCGGCGGCCGCGCCGACCGGGTGCCGCTGCTGGAGGTGCTCCGCGACCACCCCAGGACGCTGCTGCTCGCGGTCGGCGTCGGGCTGTCCGCCTTCGTCGCCCAGGGCACGCTGACCACCTACCTCATCGCCTACGGCGTCCGCACCGGGTTCAGCCGGCAGGCGGTTCTGAACGGCCTGACCCTCTCCTCCGCGCTGGCCGTGGTGAGCATCATCGCCTGGTCGGCCCTGTCCGACCGGGTCGGCCGCCGGCCGGTCGTGCTGGCGGGCGCGCTGCTCATGGCCGGGTTCGCCTTCGCGCTGTTCCCGATGGTGAACACCGGCAGCGTCGCCGTGCTGACGATCGCCCTGGTCCTGGGCCAGGCGGTCATCCACCCGCTGATGTTCGGCCCGCTCGGGGCGCTGTACGCCGAGCTCTTCCCGACCGGCAACCGCTACACCGGGGCCTCGCTCGGCTACCAGCTCGCCGGTCTGGGCGCGGGCCTCGGCCCGCTGCTGTTCGCCCAGCTCGACGCCGCCTCGGGAGGCGGCGGCACGACGACGATCTCACTGGTCATCGCGGGCTGCTGCCTGCTGACCGTGGTCTGCGTGCTGGCGCTGCGCGAGACCAGCACCGGCGGCCTCGCCCCGGACGCCCCGGTGGTGCCGGCCGCCACCGATGCGTAACGCCGGCCTCGGCGGCTGGCCGGCCCGCCGCGCCCAGATGAGCCCCGGCCGCGTCGCGTTCGTCCACGGGGACCGGGCGGTCACCTACGCCGAGGTCCACGAGCGGACGGCCCGGCTGGCCACCCTGCTGGCGGCGCGGGCGGGGATCCGGGCGGGGGACCGGGTCGCCTACCTCGGCCCCAACCACGTCGCCTTCGCCGAGACCATGTTCGCCACCCACCTGCTGGGCGGCGTGTTCGTCCCGCTGAACTTCCGGCTGACCGCGCCCGAGATCGACTACATGCTCGGCCACTCGGGCGCGGACCTCCTCGTGTACGACCCGGCCTGCGCGGCCACCGTCGAGGGGCTGTCCGGGTCGTGCGCGACGGTGCCGCTCGACGACGTCCAGGCCTGGGCGGAGCAGGGCGATCCCGGCCCGGTCGACGTGCCGGTCGGGCTCGACGACGTCGCCCTGATCCTCTACACCTCCGGCACGACCGGCCGCCCCAAGGGCGCCATGCTCAGCCACGCCAACCTGGTGTGGAACTGCTACAACATGCTGGTCGGCGTGGACGTGACCAGCAGCGAGGTGACGCTGGTCAGCGCGCCGCTCTTCCACGTGGCGGCGCTCAACCAGACGCTGCTGCCGACGTTCCTCAAGGGCGGCACCTCGGTGATCATGCCCGGCTGGGACGCCGAGCTCTGCTACGACCTGGTCGAGCGCCACCGCGTCACCTGGATGTTCGGCGTCACCGCCATGTTCGCCGATTTCGCCCGGTCACCCCGCTGGGCCGGCGCCGACCTGTCGTCGCTGCGCACCCTCATGTCCGGCGGCGCGGCCATCCCGGTCGCGCTGATCCGCACCTACCAGGAGAGAGGCCTGGTGTTCTGCCAGGGCTACGGGCTGACCGAGACCGCCCCGGGCGCGACCTTCCTCGAAGCGGGGGAGAGCGTGCGCAGGGCCGGGTCGGCCGGGGTGCCGGTCTTCTTCGCCGACGTCCGCGTGGTCCGCCCCGACCTGACCGCGGCGGCGGCGGGGGAGCCCGGGGAGGTCCTCATCAAGGGGCCGAACGTCACCCCCGGCTACTGGCGCGACCCCGGGGCGACCGCCGCCGCGACGACCGAGGGCGGCTGGTTCCGCTCCGGCGACATCGGGGTCATGGACGACGAGGGCCACCTGACGATCGTCGACAGGGTCAAGGACATGTACATCTCCGGCGGCGAGAACGTCTACCCGGCGGAGGTCGAGAGCGTGCTGTTCGTCCATCCGGCGGTGGCGGAGGCCGCCGTGGTGGGCGTCCCGGACGCGAAGTGGGGGGAGGTGGGCCGGGCCTTCGTCGTGCCGCGGCCGGGCGCCGCCGTCAGCGCCGAGGAGCTGACCGACTTCCTCCGCCCCCGCCTGGCGAAGTACAAGATTCCCGTCTTCTTCGACGTCGTCGACGCCCTGCCCAAGACGGGCTCGGGGAAGATCCGCAAGTCGCAGCTCCGCTCCCGGCCCGCCTCGTCGCCCGGAGGCGCTACTTCTTCACCTGCTGCACGAGGGTGACGCCCTTCTTCTTGGTCAGCGCCTCCTCGCGGCTCAGGTAGTCCTGGTAGGCGGCGGAGTGGGGGTCGTCGCCGGCGTCCTCGCCCTCGTCCCCGCTGGACAGGTAGCCGGTGTCCGCGCCGGCCTCCTTCCAGTAGTGGTAGGCGTTCACCAGGGCGCTCGTCGCCCCCTGCTGGATGGCCTTCTTGATCAGGGCCGTGTCGTCGCCGCTGCTGTACGGCTCGGCCGCGTCCAGGTCGAACAGCCTCCAGAGCACCTCGGGGTCGTTGAGCAGTGCCGGCGGCGGCCAGCGGTAGGTGTTCTGGTGGGTGACCAGCGTCCGGTCGAACAGCTTGGGGTCGCCCTTGGTGAGCGTCACCCAGCACTGCAGGCAGCACATCTTGGAGATGCCCAGCTTGCCCCCGCCGCCCGGCATGGCCTTGGCGACGGTGGCCGCCTGCATCTCGGCGTGGATGCCCGCATCCTCCGGCGTGATGACCTTCACCCGCATCCGGCCGTGGGCGCTCTCGGTCTCGGCCAGGTAGTCGAGCGTCTTGAGCAGGCGGCGACGCGTCTTGTCGAACTTGGCCCTGTCCTTGCTCCCCTGGAGCAGGAAGGGCATCAGCTCGGCGACCGCCTGTTCGCGGGCTTGGCCCGTCAGGCGGGAGGCCGTCAGGAGCCGGTCGAAGCTGACCCCGAGCATCGAGGCGTTGTGGTTGGCGAACAGGGCGATGTCGCGGCCCTCCTGGAGGGTGGCGACGCAGAACCGCTCCGGGTCGAAGCAGAAGAGCATGTCGGCCAGCCGGTCGCGGCGCCGCTCGTCCTTCAGGGTGGGCTCCTGGGCCATGTCGGCGAGGGTCTTCTGGTAGCCGGCGCCCAGCTCCTGCCTGCGCCGCTGGAAGAGGGCTTTGATGTGCCGCTTCGCCGCCTTCTGGTAGTCCCACCATCCGGCGTGGCCGCCCGCGTTGTTGACGGGCGCCGCGCGCACCCGGGCCGGTTTCGCGTAGACGCCCTGCGCGGCGTGCTCGGCGACCATCTTCTTGAAGCCGGTTTGGAACCACGTGTCGCCTTCGGCGGCGATCACCGCCTGGTTGATCGCCTCGATGGGAGCCGGCCTGGTCTTCCCCGCCGGGACGTCCAGGACGCAGGCCGCCGCCTCGGCGTACATCTCCACCGGGTGTGTGGACCTCAGGTTCAGCGCCCGGCCGATGACCCTCCACAGAAGCGGCCCGCCCCGCCCGGAGACGAACAGCTCGTGGGGGAGGTCGGGCACGACCCGGCGGGCCGCCTCGGCCAGCGCTTTCGCCCCTTCGCCGTCCGGCGGATCGAGCAGGGCCGCGACGGCCTCGGGGTGCTGCGTCACGAAGGTGTCCAGGTCGGCCAGCGAGCCGAACGGCGGCTGCTGGGCCAGGAGCTGCCGCGCCAGCTCGGCGGGGGAGGGCCCGGCCGGGACCTGGACCGCGGCGGGATCCTCGTCCATCGAGTCGACCGATTCCTCGATCGATTCTTCGGGTGTCACCAGGTCGACCACGACGGGCTGCTGCGCCTGCGGGGGAAGGTTCTGCTGCTGGACGTTCTGTTGCTGCTGGGCCAGTTGATCGGCGGCGAGCTTGAGGAGCGCCTTGTCGATCTTGGGCTGCTTCGTGTCGTCCTTCTTCGGCTTCTTCTTGGTGATCACTTTCTTGGGGGTCTTCTTCACCTGGGACTTCGTGTGCTTGTTAAACATGATGACCCTCGGGCTCGGTTGCCGTCGGCATATGATCCATCACCCAGGGCTACCTATGTGGTGACATTTCCCCCTACGGAGAGCGTGGCTGTGGCGCGGGCGATCCGCCAAGAAATCTACATTGTAAAGGCGCCCGGCCGATGCCAAATTGATCTTGGTACGTTTCGACAAAGCCCGCACCGACGCGGGAGCCGGATGCCCGGGGGACTCCCCGGCTCGGGTGACGAACGACCGGAGCCGGGGCTCACGCCGGTCAGGGCGTCCGGCGGAGGTGGGCGGCGGCCAGGATCAGGTAGGCGCTGGCGGTCCAGGTGTAGGCGCGGTCGCGGAGTCCGGCTCCGGTGCGGGCGTCGAAGTTCTCCGCGAAACCGGACTTCTCGCACAGGGCGCGGAAGCGGGCGCTGACCTCGTCGGCGAGGACGGTCTGGCCGGCTCGGCGGAGGCCGTCCTCGATGAGGATCGTGGAGGGGGCCCAGATGGGGCCGCGCCAGTAGCCGTCGTCCTGGTAGTGGGGCGAGGTGGGCAGCTCGGTGGCGAGGCCGTATTCGGTGAGGTGGGTCTTGATCCTGGCGGCGAGGGCGGTCTGGATGGGCTGGGGGAGTTCCTCGCCGAGAACGATCGGCATGAGGTCGAGGAGGCTGCGGCTGCTCCAGGTGTCGCCGGAGCTCGCGCTGCGGGTGGTGAAGCGGTCGTCCTGCCAGAGCTGGGTGAGCATGGCTTCGCGCATGCGGTCGGCGGCGGCCGTCCAGTGGGTGGCCTCGCCGGGGCGGTCGAGTTCGGTGGCGAGGCGGGCGAGGGTGCGCATCTGGAGGACGAGGAAGGCGGCGAGGTCGGCGGTCTCGACGACGCGTTCGGGGGTGAAGGTGGTGGCGTTGTCCCATCCGCTGTCGTTGCCGTGCTGGTAGTGGGCGAGTTCGTGGCCGGGGACGCGGCGGGCGTCGAGCCAGAAGGCGGTCCATTGCTGGAGGAGGCGGTAGGTGTCGGACCGTTCCCGGGGGGTCTGCGGGGGGAGGTGGCGCAGGGCCCAGCCGTGGATGGGGGGTTTGACGAAGTTGTAGAGGATCTCGGAGTGGGTGACCGAGTCAGGGAGCGCCCCAGTGGCTTCCTGGTGGTCGAAGGGGAGGTGGAACTGGTCCCAGGCGAGGGCGGGCTGTCCTTCGGCGAGGGCGATGGCGTTGAAGCAGTGGTCCCAGCTCCAGACCTTGTCCATCCAGTGCTTGGACATGAGGACGGCGGGTCTGGTGATGAATCCGGCGGCGCGGACGGTGGCGGACCACAGGACGTAGACGGCGAGTTCGGCGGCGGGGGTGCGGTGGTCGCGCCAGGGGGCGACGGTGTCGAGGTAGTCCTGGTAGTCGCGCCGGGCGGCGGCGGCGATGTGGTCGAAGTCGTGGTCGCTGGTGTACGGGGGCCGGGCGGTCTCGTACTCCTCGATGGCGATCTCCCAGTCGTCCCAGTCGCCGGTGACGGCGAGGCCGCGCTGGGTGGTGCCGAGGAGCTGGTCGCCGTGGTGTTCGGTGATGCGTCCGGACAGCAGGGTGACGCGGTAGCGGCGGCCGGTCTGGTAGACGGTGAGGACGGCTGATCCGTCGCGGGGGTCCCGGAAGAAGTAGGGGCCGCTGAAGGGGGTGAGGACGGGGTCGGCGGCGAGGAGCCGCAGGTCGACGCCGTGGCCCCGGACGCGGACGGTGTCGGTGGTCTCGTAGGCGAGGTCGATGCGGCCGGGGTCGCAGTGCCAGGTGAGCTGGTGGGGGGTGGCGGTGACGGTGCTCTCGGTGGCCGGGACGAGGCGGAGGATCGGGTGCATGCCGGTCTGGTGGGAGACGAGGTGGACGTCCTGGGCGTAGGTGTTCTCGCCGGTGACGGGGGAGAAGCCGAACCAGGATCCGCGGAAGCTGAACGGGATTTCCCGTAGGGAGAACTCCGGGCCGGTGACGGCGGCGGTCATGTGGTGGGGGTCCTTTCGGGGCCGGTCTGGGGGGTCAGTCCTTGACGGCGCCGGCGGTGACGCCGGCGGTGACGTAGCGCTGGGCGACGACGAGGAGGGCGGTGGCGGGGATGGAGGCGACGACGGCGGTGGCCATGATCGCGTTCCACTGCTGGTTGTTGTTGCCGATGTAGTGGTAGATGCCGAGGGTGATGGGCTGGTGGTCGCCGCCGCTGTCGAGGGTGCTGGCGTAGATGAAGTCGGACCAGGCCCACAGGAAGGTGAACAGCGCGACGGTGACGGTGGCGTTGCGGCTGACCGGCAGCACGATGGACCAGAAGGTGCGGACGGTTCCGGCGCCGTCGACGCGGGCGGCGTGGAGGAGTTCGCGGGGGATGCCGGTCATGAAGGTGGTGAGGATGAGGACGGCGAAGGGGACGGCGAGGGTGGTGTCGGCGACGATGAGCCCGGGGAGGGTGTTGAGGACGCCGAGGTTGAGGTAGGTGGCGTACAGGCCCATGGCCATGATGATTCCGGGGATCATCTGGGCGATGAGCAGGGCGAAGCTGAGCGCGGTGCCGCCGCGTGGCCGGAGTCTGGCCAGGGAGTAGGCGGCGGGGGCGGCGATCACCAGGGTGAGGGCGACGGTCCCGAGTCCGACGAGCAGGCTGGTGCCGAGGTAGGGGAGCTGCTGGTCGATGACGGCGCGGTAGCCGTCGAGGGTGGGATCGGCGGGGAACCATGAGGGCGGGCTCTTGCGCATGTCGCGGTCGCGGGTGAACGACACGTTGATCATCCAGTAGACCGGGAAGAGCATGACGCCGGTGAGGGCGAGCCCGATGATCGTCTTCCACCAGCGGCGTGGGGTGGTCATGAGGGGTCCTGCCTGCGCTGGAGGCGGATGTAGAGCAGGCCGAAGGCCAGGGCGATGGCGATGAGGATGTTGCCGACGGCGGCGCCGGGGCCGAAGGCGGGCACGAGGTTGCCGAATCCGAGCCGGTAGGACCAGGTGGACAGGGTGGTGGAGGAGCCGCTGGGCCCGCCCTTGGTCATGATCCAGATGATGTCGAAGACCTTGAGCGTGTAGACGAGGCCGAGCAGCAGGGTGATGGCGGAGACGGGCCGGAGCAGGGGGAGGGTGACGTGCCGGAAGCGTTGCCAGCCGGTGGCGCCGTCGAGGGCGGCGGCCTCGTACACGGCGGGGCTGATGGCCTGGAGTCCTGAGTAGAGGACGACGAGGTTGAAGGGGACGCCGATCCAGATGTTGGCGATGGTCACCGACCACAGCGACCAGTCGGGTGAGGTGAGCCAGTTGACGGGTCCGGCGCCGATCGCGCCGAGGGCGGCGTTGATCACCCCGGAGTCGCTGTTGAGCATCCAGGCCCAGGTGGAGGCCGACACGATGAGCGGCAGCAGCCACGGCACGAGGAACAGGGCGCGCAGGGTGGCCGACAGCGGGAAGTGCCGGGCGAAGAACAGGGCGAGGCCGAGTCCGAGGGTGAACTGGAAGGCCAGGGAGACGACGGTGAAGACGACGGTGTGCCACAGGGCGGGCACGAAGGTGGCGTCGGTGAGGACCTTCAGGTAGTTGGCGAATCCGGTGAAGGGGGCGTCGCCCTGGACGAAGGAGCGCACGGTGTAGTGGCGGAGGCTGAGCTCGAGGTTGCGGTACATCGGGTAGGCGTAGAAGGCCAGCAGGTAGGCGGTGATGGGGACGAGGAATCCCCATGCCGCCCAGGCGGCCCTGCGGTGGCCCGGTCCCTGTCGGACGGGGCCACCGCGGGTGGAGGCCGGGCGCCGGGTGGGCGCGGGGGCGGTTCGGGTCATGGCGAGGGCCTACTGGGTGGCGCTGGCTGCCGCGGTCTGCGCGTCGGTCATGGCCTGCTGGGGGTCCTTGGCCCCGCTGAGGGCGGCCTGGACCGCGCCCCACAGGGGTTCGGAGATCTTCGGGTACTTGGTGCCGAGGTCGTCGCCGGTGCGGCCCTTGGCGGCCTTGACGGCTTCGACCCAGACGGCGAGTTCGGGGTTGTCGGTGCTCTGGCGGGTCTGCACCTGCTCGGTGGGCGCGATGTACGACAGGGCGGTGACGGTGGTGAGGGAGTTGTCGGTGCTGGTCAGGCAGGTGACGAGTTTCTGGGAGGTGGCGTAGCGGGCGGTGTCCTGCTGGACGGGGATGCTGACGAACTCGCCGCCGGTGGGCGCGGCGGCGGTGCCGCCGTCCCGGGCGGGGACGGGGATGATGCCGTACTCGAAGCCGGTCTCCTTGGCGTTGGCGAGTTGCCAGGTGCCGTTCTCGGCGAAGGCGTAGTCGCCGCCGGCGAACTCCTGCCAGCTGGTGGTCTGGGTGTTGTTGATGACCGAGTTGGGGGCCAGGCCCTTCTTCAGCCAGTCGGTCCAAAGGGTCACCGCGGAGACGCCTTCGGCCGAGTCGAGCTTGGTGAGCTGGGCGCCGGATCCCCAGAACCAGGGCAGGAACTGGAAGCTGCCTTCTTCGGTGCCGATGGCGGAGAAGGTGATGCCCTTCTTGCCGGCGGCTTTGACCTTCTCCAGGGCGGCGGTGAGGGTGGCCCAGTCCTTGACGGTGGCGATGTCGACGCCGGCCTGGTCGAGGACGGCCTTGTTGTAGTAGAGGGCGAGGGTGTTGGCGCCGATGGGGACGCCGTAGGTGTTGCCGCCGCTCTGCCCGGCCGCGATGAGGTTGGGGGAGATGGCGGAGGTGTCGAGTTTGTTCTCGGCGGTGGTGGTGAGGACGCCGGCCTCGGCGAGGGTGGAGACGACGGGGTTGTCGACGACGAGGACGTCGGGCGGGTTGCCCTGCTGGGCGGCGAGGAGCGCCTTGTTGGTGAGGTCGCTGGTGTCGTGGCCGGTGCGTTCGATGGTGACGCCGGCCTGGGTGCCGCAGGTGTCGAGGAGTTTGACCCAGTCGGAGGTCTTGTCGTACTGGGGGTAGGGGTCCCAGACGGTGTAGGTCCCGCCGCCCGCCGGGGTGTCCGCAGGGGTGTCCGCCGCTTGCGGGGTGGGGGTGGCGGAGCAGGCGGCCAGGCAGCCGGCGGCCAGGAGGGCCAGGCCCGCGCCGAGGGTGCGCCGGGGTGATCCGGCTGTTGTGGATGCTGACATGGGTCTGGCCGTCCTTCCGGGGGCGCGGGGTCGAATCGATTCCTCGAATCGGTTCGACTGAACGTAAGGCGGTGTGGCGGGCGCGTCAATGGGTCGGCGCTGATCTGCTGTGCTGGCAGGCGGTTCTTCCTGGTGGGGAGCCGACTCCTCGGGGGGAACCGATTCGACCTACTATGAGAGGGCGTTGGAGCCGAGTGGGTGGAGGAGCGCCGGTGAACATCGGGGAGATCGCCAAGCGATCGGGTGTGTCGCGCAGCACGGTGTCGTACGCGCTGAGCGGCAAACGGCCGGTCGCCGAGGAGACCCGGCGGCGCATCCAGGCGGTCATCGACGAGCTGGGCTACCGCCCCAACGCGGCGGCGCGGGCCCTCAAGGAGGGCAGGACCCGCACGATCGGGCTGGTCATCCCCCCGGCGAGCCAGCGCCTCACCGATGTCCAGCTGGGGTTCGTGGCCAGCGTCGTCGACGCCGCGGCCCGCGCCGACCTGGACATCCTGCTGTCGCCGTCGGGCGGGGAGCACGACCGCTCCTTCGAGCGGGTGGTGAGCGGCAGCCGCGTCGACGGCGTCATCCTCATGGAGATCCGGCTGGAGGACGACCGGGTCGCCCGGCTGCGGCGCAGCGGGCTGCCGTTCGTCGGCATCGGCCACACCAGCCGCTCCGACGAGATGACGTGGGTGGACATCGACTACGAGACGCTGATGGCCCGGTGCGTGCGCCACCTGGCCGACCTGGGGCACCGGCACATCGCCCTGGTCAACCGCTCGGCCGAGCTGGTGGCGGCCGGATACGGCCCCAGTCACCGGGCGCAGCTCGGCTTCACCGGCGCGGTCGCGGAGCGGCGTCTGGAGGGCGTGCAGGTCTGCTGCGCCGACGACGCGCAGGCGGGCCGCTCGTGCGTGGAGCGCCTGCTGGCCGCCCATCCCGAGCTGACCGCCATCGCCACGATCAACGAGGCGGCCGTCCCGGGGATGTACCGGGCGCTGACCGCCGCCCGGCTGTCGGTGCCGGGCGACTTCTCGGTCACCGGGGTCGCCGCGCGGCACTGGGCGGAGAACCTGCACCCGCCGCTGACCGCCGCCGACATCCTGGCCGACGAGCTCGGGGCGCGCGCGGTCGACCTGCTGATCCAGCGGATCTCCGACCCCGACGCCCCGTCGCGGCACCTGCTCGTCGCGCCGCCCATCTCGCTGCGGGAGACGACCGGCCCGGCCCGTCCCCGGGCCGGTCGCCCCTGAACCTCCGCGCGGGCCGGGGTCAGCTCCGCAGGGTCCAGCGCTGGTTCTGCTGTCCGTTGCAGGACCAGAGGATGAGCCGGGTGCCGTTGGCCGTGCCGGCCGCGTTGGCGTCCAGGCACTTGCCCGACTGGACGCCGGTGATGCTGCCGTCGGAGTTGACGGTCCACTGCTGGTTGGCTCCGCCGTTGCAGTCCCAGATGACCACCGGGGTGCCGTTGGCGGTGCCCTGACCGGAGGCGTCCAGGCACTTGGCGCCGTTGACCTGGAACTGGCCGGAGGAGGTGCGGGTCCATCGCTGGGTGGCCGTGGTGGTGGAGCAGTCCCACAGGTGGACGGCCGAGCCGTTGGCGCTGCTGTTGTTGATCACGTCGGCGCACCGGTTCGACTGGGCGCCGACGATCTGGACGCCCTGCTGCGGGGTGCCGCCGGCAGGAGCGTAACCGGCGGCCGTGATGTTGGCCTGGACGGCGTTCTCGGTGGCCTCGGTGGGATAGCCGGAGGTCAGCACGCCCTCGAAGAAGGTGCCCCGGCCCGAGACGCTGTTGTCGCCGCCGATGCCGAGCAGGATCGCGCCCTCCTTCTTCATCGGGTGGTAGCCGTTGGGCCGCCGCCCGTCGAAGTAGGTGGTCAGGCCGCCCGACTGGGCGTTGCCGCCCCGGATCGCCCAGTGGTTGGGCTCGCCCTTGACGATGGCGGTGACGAAGCGGTGGTTGATCGGGGCGAGGTTGTTGTAGCCCGCGTTCACCCCGGAGAACAGGCCCCACTCCAGGTCGGCCATGATCCAGGGACCGGCCCCGGCCCCGTAGCCCCACTGCTTGTTGGCGCCGAAGTAGACGGTCTCCATGATGGCGGGGGCGTCGGCCTGGCCGTCGGTCTGCGCGTTGCCGTAGTCGAAGCAGCACCACTGGTTGTAGTGGGTGCCGTCGACCACGGCGTAGATGCCCTCGGGCTGGTCACCGGTCGCGACGCCGTTGGTGTTGTTGTTGCGGTAACCGGTGCCGGGCTCGATCCGGACGCCGTAGGCCTTCTGGCCGCCGACGGTGATCGGGGCCGCCTTGGCGTCGGCGAGGTTGTCCCAGCCGCCGGGCAGGGGGCCGGGCCAGTGGCCGGGCGGGGCCTGGGTGAGGCGGTTGTTCCGGCCCGACTGGTCGTACAGGATCGTGATCACGCAGCTGGTGCCGGCGCAGAAGGAGTCCTGGGTGGCGGCGTTGACCACCCCGCCCGCGCTCAGCACCCCGATGTCGCGCGTGGTGTTGTCGGAGGAGCGCCTGACCTGGTAAAGCGCGCCGTTGAAGGCGCCGTACAGGGCGCGGGTCGTGCTGTGCGCGGCCACACACGGGGTGCCGCCGGCGGCGTAGATGTCACACGGGCCGGTCGTGGCCGCCTGCGCCGAGGGCGCGTGGACGCCCGCGGCCACGAGTAAGGAGATCCCGGCGGCGGCCATCAGGCGGCCCAGTCTGGTCGTCACGTGCATCAGCTCCGGTTCCATTTCTGGCTGGTGGTGCCGGTGCACGACCACAGCTGGACCCTGGTGCCGTTGGCGGTGCCGAAGTTGCTGGCCTCCAGGCACTTGCCGGAGTGGACGCCGGTGATGCTGCCGTCGGAGTTGAGGTTCCACCGCTGGTTGGTCTGGCCGTTGCAGTCCCAGATGATCACCGAGGTGCCGTTGGCGGTGCCCTGACCGGAGGCGTCCAGGCACTTGTTGCCGTAGACCCGCAGCTCCTGGGCCGAGGTCGCCGTCCACTGCTGGTTGGCCGCGCCGCTGTTGCAGTCCCACAGGTGCACGGCCGCGCCGTTGGCCTGGGAGACGTTGGCGACGTCAAGGCACCGGTTGGCGTTGACGTTGCGCAGCACCGAGGTCGAGCCGTTGCCCGGGTCGGTCGAGGGGGGCAGCAGGGTGATCGTGTAGGCGTCGTCGATCGCGGTGTGCGGCAGGTTGACCGTCGTGGCGTTGCCCGACAGGGTCACCAGCGAGTTCTGCACGGTGACCGGGGCGGTGACGGCGCCGCCGTTGTTGGAGGGGATCCGCTCGGCGACGACGCGGACCTGGTTGTTCTGCACGATGCCGCTGGTGGTGTCCAGGCGCTGGAGGTTGACGGCGATGTTGCCGGTCGTGGTGCCGCCGCCGACCAGGATTTTGGCCGTCCCGGGCGCCTTGGTGGCGAAGGCGTCGTAGTTGGCGCTGGGGGTGACGGAGACGATCTGGCCGGTCTGGGAGCCGTAGAAGCGGTAGGCCCACCATTCGCCCTTGGGCTGGTACTGGCCGGCGGAGTTGCGGACGAGCAGGTTGCCCAGGTCGTTGTGGAGGTTGCCGCCGCCCGCCCAGTTGGCCCGCAGCCCGTCGGCGCCGGCCCGCTCCAGGCGGGCGATGTACCAGGCGCCGTCGGCGGGGTTCTGCTCGTTGGAGGCCCCGTACTCGTTGATCTGGTACGGGCGCGGGTGCGGGATGCTCCGGGAGTTCAGCGTCGTGTTGGCCGCCGCGACGTTGGCCACCGGGTCACCCGGCAGGGAGTGCCAGCTGATGATGTCGGGCACGACGTTGTTGGCCTTGACGTAGTCGAGGTAGGCGTTCCAGAAGGCGTGACCGGTCGAGGGCACGCACGCGCAGCTCGGCCCGACGATGAGCTGCGAGGGGAACGCGGCCCGGATCCGCTGGTAGGTGCGCCGCCACAGCTCGAAGTACTGCGACTGGGGCCGGTTCCAGAACAGGGTGATGTTGGGCTCGTTCCACAGGTCCCACTGCACCGGCGCGCCGGTGGCCTGCACGTCGGCGATGAGGCGGGTGAGGAAGTTGTCGTAGTCGGTCCAGTTGCCGTTGTCGCCGGGGAAGCGGGAGATCGGGTAGCCGTCGGCCCCCCACAGGTCGTGGACGAGCAGGATGAACTCCCCGCCCAGCGAGCGGGTGCGCAGCAACTGGGCGCGGGTGGCGTTCCAGCGGCGGTCGTACTTGCCCGACACCCATCCGCCGGGGCTGTCGAGCTGCGCCCCGCCGGCCCGCATGTAGCGGAACTTCACGTCGGTGAAGTACTGGGTGGGCGGGCCCGCGGCGTTCTCGGTCATGCCGTAGATCCAGCCGGAGGCGCGGTAGGAAGGTGTGCCGCCGCCGGCGGAGAAGTCGACGCTGATCGACTGGTCGGCCGCCTGGGCCGGGGTGGCGGTGGTCACGACGGGGACCGCGACGAGGGCGCCGACCGCGAGGAAGGCCGCGAGCGCACGGCGGCTCCTTCGGGCGATGTCGCCAACGTTCATCTCGGATTCTCCTCATTCGGGGGGTGCTGAGCACAGGTGAGGGAGGTGGCTTCACGGGGAGTCGCAACACCCGGAACAGCCATTTATCGAATCGATTCGACCGCAGAGTAGATCTCGCTTCCAGCGCTGTCAACAACACGTGTTAGGGAGATGAACGACTCGTTTCGCGTGCCGTTCCCTTCCGTCGCCGGGCTACGATGAGCGGGCTTATCGATGAGCCATGGTGGACGTCTGCTGTCTCTCGGCTCAGAATCGCCTCAGCGGTCGCGCGGTTGGGGGGATTCAGTCAGACCACCCGAGTGCTCCGGTGGCCGATGAGTATGAAACTTTCATGCCCGCCCCAGGGCGGCTTCCCCGTCTGCCTGTCGGAACACCGGGACCCCGGGCGGGTACGGGCCCGCGCCTTCTTGACAGCGGAGAAGCGCCTCCTACCCTGAGATCCTCGCGAGATCGAACCGATACGACCGCCCACCGGCAGGAGACGGCGTGCTCCCCGCTTCTCTGTCGCGGCTCCACCGCCGTCTCCACCGGCCCGTGGCGCGACGTCTCCCTCTCCCGAACCGGTCCGCGGGGGACGGCGGTCTCCCGGCGGACCGGAAGTGGATCCGGACCTGACCCCGTGCCGGATCCGCGCCGGCCGGCAACGAAAGGGAAGACCTGTGAGACGCATGAGCAGAGCGGTGCGGACGGCCCTCGTCCTGTGCCTGACCTCCGTCGGGGCCCTCATCGGGTTGCCGTCGGCCTCCGCTGCCGCCCTGACTCAGGTGACGAACTTCGGGACCAACCCGACCAACCTCAACATGTACATCTACGTGCCCGACCGGGTCGCCGCCCAGCCCGCGCTGCTGGTGCTGACCCACTACTGCGGCGGGTCGGCGAGCGCGATCTTCAACGGCAACGGGCGCGACTACGCGACGGCGGCCGACCGGTACGGCTATGTCATCGTGGTGCCGGAGGTCACCCGCAGCGAGAAGTGCTTCGACGTGTCGACCTCCGCCGCGCTGCGGCGGGACGGCGGCGGCGACTCCACCGGCGTCATGGCGATGGTCGCCTGGGCGCGCCAGCGCCACAACATCGATCCGGCGCGGATCGTGGTCAGCGGGTTCTCCTCGGGCGCGATGATGGCCAACGTGCTGGCCGCCCAGTACCCCGACGTGTTCTCCGCCGCCTCGGCGTTCTCCGGGGTCCCGGCCGGGTGTTTCGCCACCACGAACGGGTCGCTGTGGAACAGCCAGTGCTCGGGCGGGCAGCTGATCAAGACGGCGCAGCAGTGGGGTGACCAGGCCCGGGCGATGTACCCCGGCTACACCGGCCGCTTCCCCCGGATGCAGCTGTGGCACGGCACCACCGACACGACGCTCCACTACAACAACTTCGGCGAAGAGATCAAGCAGTGGACCAACCTCCACGGCCTCAGCCAGACCCCCGCCTTCACCGACCGCCCGCAGTCGAACTGGACCCGCACCCGCTACGGCGTCACCTCGGCCCAGGCCACGATCGAGGGGATCAGCATCAGCGGCGTCGGCCACCAGCTCCCGATGAGCGGCCAGCTCGCCTACGCCATCACCTTCCTCGGCCTCGACAGCACCTCGTCGCCCTCTCCTTCGCCCAGTCCGTCCCCGTCCGCGTCGCCGTCCCCGTCCCCGTCGCCTTCTGTGTCGCCCGGCACGACCAGCGCGCTGCGCGGTGTGGCGTCCAACCGGTGCCTGGACATCAGCGGGGCCTCCCAGGCCAACGGCGCGATCGTGCAGATCTGGGACTGCAACGGCCAGGCCAACCAGCGCTGGACCTCCACCGCCGCCAACGAACTGCGTATCTACGGCGGCAAGTGCCTGGACGTCAGCGGCAACAGCACCGCCAACGGCGCCGCGGTCAGCATCTGGGACTGCAACGGCCAGAACAACCAGAAGTGGCGCTTCAACTCCGACGGCAGCATCACCGCCATCGGCGCCAACAAGTGCCTGGACATCGTCGGCTCCGGCACCGCCAACGGCTCCCGCCTGCAGATCTACACTTGCCACGGCGGCGGCAACCAGAAGTGGACCCGCGTCTAGAACGTCATGCCCTGCGCGCGGCGGGACCTCCCCGCCGCGCGACAGCCGGGGCCGGTGTCGAAAATTTCAGGGTCGGGGACCGGGAGCCTGCGGCGATGCGGGTGGACGTTGACAGAGGAAAAGGCCCGGGTTAGCCATGAGTGCCCGATGTTAGCGATAACAGAAAGATGTCGCATGCTCCGACGAGTGCTGCTCTCCCTGCTGCTCACCGCCGCCCTCCTCCACCCCGCCCCCGCCTACGCCGCGGGCCCCGCGCCGCACTACCTCATGACGGCGTTCACCAACGCCAGCGAGTCGAACATGTACGTCTACGACTCCGGCAACGCCACCAACTACAACCTGATCCGGGCCAACGCCTACACCCCGCCCTCCGGCCTGATCCGCGACCCCAGCGTCATCAAGCACACCGACGGCTACTACCACCTCGTCTACACGACCGGCTGGACCGGCAACACGATCGGCTTCGCCCGCAGCGCCGACGCCGTGACCTGGACCTTCCAGCGCAATGTCACCGTCGGGCTCAACGGCTCGACCGGCAGCACGTGGGCGCCCGAGTGGTTCCGCGACTCCGACGGCAGCGTGCACGTCGTCTTCTCGGCGTCGACGACCGGGACGGCGGGGCAGTTCAGGCCCTACCGGATCACGGCCACCAACGCGGCCCTGTCGGCGTGGACGGCGGCGACGCCGCTCGGCATCCCGGCCAACTACATCGACAGTTTCCTGGTCAAGGACGGCGGGACGTACCACAACTTCCTGAAGAACGAGACGACCAAGTACATCGAGCACGCCACCGCCACCAGCCTCAACGGGCCGTGGACGTTCGTCGGCACCGGCAACTGGGCCGGCTGGGGCTCCGGGCTGGAGGGGCCCGCGCTCGTCCGGCTGCCGGACAACCGGTGGCGTCTCTACTTCGACAACTACTCGGGCGGCCGTTACTACTACGCCGACAGCTCCAACCTGACGAACTTCTCCGGCCGGACCGAGCTCTCCGGCCTGTCCGGCACGGCCCGCCACTTCACCGTCCTGCGGGAGGACTCCGGCGACACGACCGCCCTGCCGACCGGCAACCGGTCGATCCGGTCGGGGTCCCTGTACGTCCGGCACCGCGACTACCAGGCCTACCTGGAGAACGTGAGCTCCTCCAGCCCGCTGCTGGCCCGGCAGGACTCCACCTTCACGGTCGGCGCGGGGCTGGCCCACTCCGGGTGCTACTCCTTCCAGGCGATCAACTTCCCCGGCTACTACCTGCGCCACTACAACATGCAGCTCGTCCTGCAGCGCAACGACGGTTCGGCGATCTTCCGCGGTGACGCCACCTTCTGCGCGCGGGGGTCGCTGCTGGAGTCGTACAACCTGCCCGGGAAGTTCCTGAACGGCAGCCTGCGCCTGGACGCGACCGGCACGGCCTTCACCGTGACCACCCCGCTGGCCTGAGAGGACCTCCGATGCGACTGTTACGCGTAGTCGTCGCCGTGGCGGCGCTGCTCCTGCTGACCCCGATGCCCGCCCAGGCGAGCCCGGCGGTGCAGTACACCAACCCGATCGCCGCCCAGCGCGCCGACCCGCACATCTTCCGGCACACCGACGGCTACTACTACTTCACCGCCACGGCGCCCGAGTACGACCGCATCGTGCTGCGCCGCGCCACCACCATCCAGGGCCTGTCCACCGCGCCGGAGACCGTCATCTGGCGCAAGCACAGCTCGGGCGAGATGGGCGCGCACATCTGGGCGCCCGAGATCCACTTCATCAACGGGCGCTGGTACGTCTACTTCGCCGCCGGCCGCGCCGACGACGTGTGGCGCATCCGCATGTACGTCCTGGAGAGCACCGCGGCCAACCCCCTGACCGGCACGTGGACCGAACGCGGGCGCATCTCCACCCCCTGGGACACCTTCTCGCTGGACGCCTCGACCTTCGTCCACAACGGCGTCCGCTACCTGATCTGGGCGCAGCAGGAACCCGGCATCTCCACCAACTCCAACCTGTACATCGCCCGCATGGGCAGCAACCCCTGGCAGATCACCGGAGCCACGACCCGCCTGACGATCCCCACCCTGGCCTGGGAGACCAGGGGCTACCGGGTCGCCGAGGGGCCGTCGGTGATCCAGCGCAACGGCCGGCTGTTCATGACGTACTCGGCCAGCGCCACCGACGCCAACTACTGTCTCGGCCTGCTGACCGCCTCGGCGTCGGCCGACCCGCTCAACGCCGCGTCGTGGACCAAGAGCGCCAACTCGGTCTTCGTCTCCAACGCCGCGACCAGCCAGTACGGCCCCGGCCACAACTCCTTCACCGTCTCGGAGGACGGCCAGAGCGACCTGCTGGTTTACCACGACCGGTCCTACCAGAACATCTCCGGCGACCCGCTCAACGACCCGAACCGGCGCACCCGGGTCCAGAAGATCTACTGGCGCTCCGACGGCACGCCCGACTTCGGCATTCCCGTACCGGACGGTGCCACCCCGGTACGGCTGATGTCCGGAAATCTCGCCGTACGTCACTGGGAGTACCGCGCCCGGCTCGAGGCCAACGTCACCCCGCTGGCCGACAGCCAGTTCCGGCAGGTCACCGGCCTGACCGGATCGGGCACGGTGTCGCTGGAGTCGACCAACTTCCCCGGCTACTACCTGCGCCACCGCAACCACGAGGGCTGGGTCGAACGCAACGACAACTCCGCCCTGTTCCGCTCCGACGCGACCTTCTACCGCCGGACCGGCCTGTCGGGCAGCGGCGTCTCCTACGAGTCGGTCAACTTCCCCGGCTACTACCTGCGCCACCGGTCGGGCCTGATCTGGGTCGAGCAGAACGACGGCACCGCCGCCTTCGGCGGCAGCGCCACCTTCACCGTGGAATAGGGGCCCGGTGAACCTTTCAGCCCGAGGGGAGGACCGCTCCAGGTCACCATGAGAACAAGATCGGCACGCTGGCCGGAGAGTCGCCGGGGTGCGACTCTCGCGCCATGCGCAAACTGATGGTCTCCGCTCTGCTCGCATTCGGCTTCGTGCTGTCCGTGGGCGCCGCGCCCGCGCAGGCGGCCACACTCCGCAACGTCTACTACTACAACTGGGACTGCAACCGGGTGGGCAACCTCGGCATCACCGAGGGCTGGTGGACGTCCTACCAGTGCGTCCCGGAGCACGGCTTCTGGTTCCTCTACGCCTAGCCTCCCAGCGCACACGGGAAAGGCCGCGCACCGTCGGGTGCGCGGCCTTCTCACGTCGCCCGCGAGCCCGGCGCAGGCGCTGAAAGGAGGGAGCCGGCCGCTGCGGGCGGCCGGCTCCCCAGGTGCGTCAGACCGGTGTCACGGGGGTGTCACACCGAGGCCGGACGCGGGTCAGACGCGGGTCCACTTCTGGTTGTTGCCGCCGTGGCAGGTGTAGATCTGCAGGCGGGAGCCGTTGGCGGTGCCGGAGCCGACGATGTCCAGGCACTTGTTGGCGCCGATGGCGGTGATGCTGCCGTCGGAGTTGAAGCGCCACTTCTGGTTGTTCTGGCCGTTGCAGTCCCAGATGCTGACCGCGGCGCCGTTGGCGGTGCTGTTGCCGCTGACGTCCAGGCACTTGCCGCCGTAGATACGCAGTTCGTTGGCGGCGGTGGAGGTCCAGCGCTGGTTGGCCTGGCCGTTGCAGTCCCAGATCTGCACGATCGCGCCGTTGGCCTGGGAGGCCCCGCTGATGTCCAGGCACCGGTTGGACGCCACGCCACGCAGCGCGCTGGTGGTGCCGGGCGACGCCGACGGCGACGGGGACGGCGAGGGGGAGGGTGACGGCGAGGGCGTCACGGTGGTCAGTTCCTTGATGCGGATGTTGCGGTACTGCACCACGTCGGGGGAGCCGTGGTTCTGGATGCCGATGTACCCCGAGGTGAGCGAGCGGTTCGGGTCGGTGTTGGTGAAGTCGTTGATCTTGGCGCCGTTCAGGAAGACCTGGAGCCGCTCACCCTCCACGAGCAGCTCGTAGGTGTTCCAGCTGCCCGGCGGGTTGAGGGCCGCGTCGCGGGCGGCGAGGTCGGCCGACTTGAAGCCGTAGATCGCGCCGGTCGTCTTGTCCGCGCTGTCGGTGGCGTCGATCTGCACCTCGTGCCCGGTGTCGAGCGCCCCCTGGGCGCTGCCCGGGGTGGGGAAGCCCACGACGACGCCCGAGTTGGAGTCGCCGGTCAGCTTCCAGTCGAGCTTGAGCGAGTACGACCCGAACTGCTTGGTGCTGTACCAGAGCATGCCCATGCCGCCCGAGGAGGTCAGCGTGGACTGGCTGTTGGAGAACGAGCCGGGACCGATCTGCTGCCAGCCCGTCGTCGAGCCGTTGTAGAGCGCGGTGTAGCCGTTCTCGGGGCGGCAGTCGGCGTTGGCCGCCTTGGCCGCGTACTTGATGCCGCCCAGCAGCAGGGTGCGGAAGTTGGAGTCGGAGTAGGACTCCTGGGTGTGGCCCAGGCCGGTGTAGAACGAGCGGCCGTTCGACTGCGGGTGGCACCAGGTGATCGGGTGGTCGCCCATGCCGCCGCCGCTGTAGGTGCTCTCATCCAGGTTCTGCAGGACGCGCACGTTCTGGCGGGGGTTGCTGCGGTAGCTGTACCACTCGTCGGTACGCGCCCAGGTCGTCCCCAGGTGCGCGGTGGCCGGGTGGGCCCGGTTCTCGTTGCGGACGGTGGCCTGCTGGATCGCCGGGTGGCTGTTGAACCAGGCGCCCACGAGCTGGCCGTAGTAGGACCAGTTGTACTCGGTGTCGGCGGCCGCGTGGACGCCGACGTAACCGCCGCCGCCGTCCACGTAGGACTGGAAGGCCGACTGCTGGGTGTCGTTCAGCACGTCACCGGTCGTGCTGAGGAAGATCACCGCCTTGTACTGGGACAGGTTGGAGGTGTTGAAGGCGCTGGAGTCCTCGGTGGAGTCGACGGTGAAGTCGTTGGCCGCGCCGATGTCGCGGATCGCCTGGGTGCCGACGGCGATCGAGTCGTGCCGGAAGCCGGCTGTCTTGGAGAAGACCAGCACCTTGAAGGCGGCGGCGTTGGCGGGCACGGCCGGGACCAGGGTCGCGGCGGCGGCGGTGGTCACCGCCATCGCGGTCAGCGCCAGGCGGCGCAGCGCCGATGGCCCTCGGTCGCCGCCCCCCGTGTGCCCGCGTGCGGCAGAGGTCAGATGTCGCAGCATGTGGGTTCCTTCCGTCGTGACGCCCGGCGCGTGTGCGCCGGGCGTCACCTCAATGGTTGTGTGATGGGGCGGAAGACCTCAGACGCGGGCCCACTTCTGGTTGGCGCCGCCGTTGCAGGTCCAGATACGCGCCTTGGTGCCGTTGGCGGTGCCGTTCACCTCAAGGCACTTGTTGGCGCCGATGGCGGTGAAGGTGCCGTCGGAGTTGAGACGCCACTTCTGGTTGTTCTGGCCGTTGCAGTCCCAGATGAGCACCGCGGTGCCGTCGGCCGTGCCGCCGCCGCTCACGTCCAGGCACTTGTTGCCGTACACGCGCAGCTCGCTGGTGCTGTTGCTGGTCCACGACTGGTTGGTCTGGCCGTTGCAGTCCCAGATCTGGGCCAGCGCCCCGTTGGTCGACGACGCGCCGTTGACGTCCAGGCACCGGTTGGAGGCGGTGTGCCGCACGGCGCCGGTCCAGCCGGTCGAGGGGGTGCCGGTGGTGAAGGTGTAGGCGTCCAGGTCGAACAGGTAACCCCCGGCGGTGCCGCGGAAGACGAGGTACAGCGTCGTGGCTCCGGACGGCGCGCCGCTGAGGTTCGCCGAGACGTTGGCGAAGGTCTCCCAGCCGCCGGTCGCGGCGACGGTCGCGGTGCCCAGCAGCGTGCCCGTGGCAGAGCCCGCCCGGACCTCGATCCGGCCGCCCGAGCCCGCCGAGGACACCCGCGCGGTGAAGCTCGTGGCGTTGCTCAGGTTGTAGGGCGTGAAGGAGATCCAGTCGCCGTCCTCGATGAAGCCGACCGTCTTGCCGCCCTCGGCGGTGGTCTTGTCGGTCGTCTGCACGCCCTGCATGGCGCCGAAGTGCTCGGCCTGCCGGCGCTTCGGCTGGAGAGTGCGGCTGCTGGTGGAGGTCAGGCCGCCGTTGTCGGTGTAGGAGGCGGTGAAGATGCCGAAGATGTTCGCCGCCGAGTCGTGCTCGCCGTCGACCGGCACGGTGATGGAGCCGCTGCAGCCGGTCTGCGAGGTGATCTGGTGGGCGTGGCTGTCATGGCCCAGGAAGTAGGTCACCGACACCTTGGAGCAGTCGATGGTGCCGTCCTCCGGGTCGGTCACGCTGACCTGGAAGGGGACCGTGTCGCCGAAGGCGAACAGCTGGCCGTTGCCGGGGTTGCCGAGCGTGACGACCGGGGCGGTGTTGCCCACGGTCACGTTCACGCTCGCGCTGCCGGTCAGCCCTTGCGGGTCCCGGACGGTGAGCGTGGCGGTGTAGGCGCCGTTGGTGGAGTAGGTCTTGCTCGGGTTGGCGGCGGTGGAGGTGGTGCCGTCGCCGAAGTTCCACGAGTACGTCAGCGCGCCGCCCTCGGGGTCGGAGCTGCCCGACGAGGAGAACTGCACCGTCAGCGGGGCCGCCCCGGAGGTCTTGTCGGACGAGGCCCGAGCGATCGGGTTGCGGTTGGCCTGGCCGATGTACTCGATCCGGTAGAGGGCCTGGTTGTTGCTGCCGGTGCCGTAGTCGAGCACGTAGAGCGCGCCGTCGGGGCCGAAGGCCATGTCCATGACCTGGGTGCCCGACCAGGGGAAGGAGGAGATCTCGCCGTAGCCGCCCGAGGAGGTGACCTCGATGGCCTTGATCCAGCGGCGGCCGTACTCGCCGGCGAAGAAGCGCCCGTTGAGCGTCTGCGGGAACTTCACGTTGGAGTTCAGGTTGGCGTCGTAGCGGTAGACCGGGCCGCCCATGGGCGACTCGGAGCCGGAGCCGAACTCCGAGGGCGAGCCGGAGTCACCGGCGTACCTGATCCACGCGGGCTTGGCCGCGGGCAGGGTCTGGATGCCGGTGTTGCGGAAGGAGTTGTTGGTCGCGCCGCCGGAGCAGTTGTACTTGTTGCCGGTGCTGTTGGTGGAGAAGTTCCACTCGTTGTACGTCTCGTTGGTCGAGTTGCTGCCCGTGCAGTACGGCCATCCGTAGAAGCCCGGACCGGTCACCCGGTTGAACTCCACCTGACCGCTCGGGCCCCGGCTGGAGTTGGACGATCCGGCGTCCGGGCCGTAGTCGCCGAGGTAGACGACGCCGGTCGCCTTGTCGACGCTCATCCGGAACGGGTTGCGGAAGCCCATCGCGTAGATCTCCGGCCGGGTGTTGGCCGTGCCCGGCGCGAACATGTTGCCGCTGGGGATCGTGTACGTGCCGTCGGCCTGCGGGGTGATGCGCAGGAGCTTGCCGCGCAGGTCGTTGGAGTTGGCGGCGGTGCGCTGGGCGTCGTACTGCGGGTTGCGGTTGGTGCGCTCGTCCAGCGGGGAGTAGCCGCTCGACTCGAACGGGTTGGTGTCGTCGCCCGTGGTCAGGTAGAGGTTGCCCTGGGCGTCGAAGTCGATGTCGCCGCCCACGTGGCAGCACTGTCCGCGGTCGTTGGCGACCCGCAGCACGATCTTCTCGCTGCCGGTGTTCAGGGTGTCGTCGGAGTTCAGGGTGAACCTGGACAGGTACAGTTCACCCTTCCACGCGTCGAACTGCGACTGGTTGCCGGTCGCGGGCGCGTCGCCGGTGCCGGTGCTCAGCCGGGGCGAGTAGTAGAGCCAGACGTAGCGGTTGGTGGCGAAGTTCGGGTCGACCGCCACCCCCTGGAGGCCCTCCTCGTCGTGGCTGTAGACGTTGAGCCGGGCGGCCACCTTGGTGTTGCCGTTGACGTCGGTCACGCGGACCGTGCCGTCGCGGGAGGTGTGGATCACCGAGCGGTTCGGCATCACGGCCAGGGACATCGCCTCGCCCAGCTCGTTGCCTCCGGAGGCGAGCGAGATCTGCTGGTAGTCCGAGGGCGAGATGGTCAGCGCGTTCGCCGGGGAGGCGGTGAGCGCGACGACTCCCGGCGTGAGGAGCGCGATCGTGGTCAGCAACCTGAGCCACGGACGTCGGGACATGCGTGTTCCTTCCTGACATAGGGGGATCAGTCAGGGCAAGGCGCGCGCCGCCACGCTGTTGCCGGGGGTCCTGCTTGGTGTCCGGAGGTGTGCCGCCTCGGGAATCTCGTTACCCATTACGTTCGGGCGGCCGGTGATCGTCAAGCCCTTAAGCCCGCTTATTTCAACGGACTCACACTGTGGCGTAGGCCACTGTCAGCGGTGTACGCCGTTGAGCTGCGGACATGCCCTTAACTGGAGTGGTTCAGGTCGGCGATCTGAATGAATCTTTCAGATGTGTCGTACTGATCGCCCTCATCGGGCCTGGCCGAACGGCCCGGTCAGTCGTACTCTTACGACGACGATACGGGCGCGACTTTCGCCGAATCGGTTCGACTGAAGGGTCGGGTGGCAGCGGCCTTAGCACGGGATCGGCGACGCGATCCCCGTCGGCCGGACCGCTGTGAAGCAGTCTTGACAAGGAGTCCAGCCGTCGTATCTGCTTCGCTGTAAACCAGCGCCCTCTCCCTCGGCAGGCACGGCCTGGGTGTCGAATCGATTCGCATTCGCGGGGGCGACCCTCCCTTCAAGGAGCACCACAATGCAGCCTTCTCCCGTCCCCTTACCGCGCCCCCGGAAGGCCGTCCTCGCTTCCGTCGTGGCGGTGCTGACGGCCCTCCTGGCCACCACGCTGTCCTGGTGGGCGCCGGCCACCGCGGCCACCACGCCCCTGATCGGGACCGCGTCCGGCCGATGCCTCGACGTCAACGGCGCGTCCACGGCCAACGGCGCGACGGCCCTGATCTGGGACTGCAACGGCCAGGCCAACCAGCAGTGGACCACCACCACCGCGAGCGAACTGCGCGTCTACGGCAACAAGTGCCTGGACGTGAACGCCGCCGGGACGGCCGACGGCACGGCCGTGATCATCTGGGACTGCAACGGCCAGAACAACCAGAAGTGGCGGTTCAACTCCGACGGCAGCATCACCGCCGTCGGCGCGAACAAGTGCCTGGACGTGTCCGGCTACGGCACCGCCAACGGCACCAGGGTCCACATCTGGGCCTGCCACGGCGGCGCCAACCAGAAGTGGTCGACCGGCACCCAGCCCAGCCCGTCGCCCACCCCGACGACGAGCCCGAGCCCGCCTCCGCCCGGCTCCCGCCCCTGTGACATCTACGCCTCCGGCGGCACGCCGTGCGTCGCCGCCCACAGCACCACCCGGGCGCTCTACAACGCCTACGCCGGCAACCTCTACCAGGTCAGGCGCTCCTCCGACAACACCACCCGCAACATCGCCGTGCTCACCACGGGCGGCGTCGCCAACGCCGCCGCGCAGGACTCCTTCTGCGCCGGGACGACCTGCGTCATCACCGTCCTGTACGACCAGTCGGGCCGCGGCAACGACCTGTGGTACCAGGGGTCGAGCGTCGTCCCCGGCTCCCCGCAGAGCCGCCCGGCGGTCGCCACCACCGAGTCCCTCACCGTCGGCGGCAACAAGGCCTACTCCCTCTACATCAACCCCGGCAACAGCTACTGGCGGGACGGCCACCTGACCGGCGTCCCGACGGGCAGCGCCCCCGAGGGCATGTACATGGTGACCAGCGGCACCCACGTCAACGGCGGCTGCTGCTTCGACTACGGCAACAGCGAGACCACCCGCAAGGCCGACGCCGCCGGCGCCATGGACGCCATCAACTTCAGCACCCAGTGCTGGTTCGGCGGCTGCTCCGGCTCGGGCCCGTGGGTCCAGGCCGACCTGGAGTGGGGCCTGTTCCCCGGCGGCAGCCAGTCGTGGAACCCCAACCAGCGCGCCTTCCCGCACAAGTTCGTGACCGCCACCCTGAAGAACAACGGCACGACCCGCTTCGCCATCAAGGGCAGCAACGCCCAGTCGGGCAGCCTCTACACCCTGTACGACGGCGCGCTCCCCAACGGCTACAGCCCGATGAAGAAGCAGGGCGCGATCATCCTGGGCAGCGGCGGCGACTGCTGCAAGCCCGACGGCGGCGCCAACCTCAGCGCCGGCACCTTCTACGAGGGCGCCATGGTCGCCGGCTACCCCACCGACGCCACGGAGAACGCCGTCCAGGCCGACGTGATCGCCGCGAACTACCGCTGACCCCCCTGACGCCGGCCACCGCTCCAACCGGGGGGAGGGGTGGCCGGTAGGGGAGATCAGGCAACGGCCGGCGGGGCTTCGGCGGGCAGGAGGGGCAGCCGGACCGAGGGGCTGGGGATGTCGCCCCGGGCGTGCAGGACCGCTTTGATCACCGTGGGGTTCGGCGCGGAGAACAGGCGCAGGGAGAGCAGGGACAGGCGGCGGCCGAGGTCGCGGGCCTCGGTCACGGCGCCCTCGCGCCAGGCGTCGACGAGCCGGGCGAAGCCGGTGGTCTCGACCAGCGCCGAGGCGGTCACGCCGCCGTGCGCGCCCATCGCGAGCAGCGGTGACAGGCACGCGTCGTCGCCGCCGAGGATCGCGAACCCCTCCGGTGGATCGGCGAGCAGTTCGACGACGGCGTCGCCGATGCCGCCGGTGGCGGACTTGATCCCCGCCACGCCGGGGACGGCGGCGAGCCGTCGCAGGGTCGCGGCGGACAGGGGCTGGCCGGTGCGGTGGGGGACGTCGTACACGACCAGGGGCACCGGGCTCGACGCGGCCAGATGCGCGAACCAGGCGACCACGCCGTCCTCGCCGGGGCGGACGAACGGCGGGACCACGGTGAGCGCGGCGACCGCCTCCGGCGCGCCGAGGCGGGCGAGCGCCTCGGCCGTGTTCGCGCCGACGACGAGCGGGGCCGACCGCTCCCGGCACACCGAGGCCACCACCTCGACCACGGCCCGCTTCTCCTCCTCGTCCAGCGAGCCGGGTTCGCCCGTGGTCCCGAGGGCGACCAGCCCGGTCGCGCCGTCGGCCAGCACCCGCCGGGCGAGCGCCTCCAGCGCGTCGAGCGCCACCTCACCGGAATCCCGGAACGGGGTGATCAAGGGGACGTAGAGCCCGTCGAGTGTCATGCCTCCATCGTGGGCGCAGGCGAAGGTGAAGGACCAGTTCCGATTCGTGAAGAGATCCGTAAGCTGAACTTATGCTTGATGTCCGCCGGCTGCGGCTGCTCCGCGATCTGGCCCGGCTCGGCACCATCGCCGCCGTGGCCGAGGCTCACGCCTACACCCCCTCGGCCGTCTCCCAGCAGCTCGCGGCGCTGCAACGGGAGGCCGGAGTGCCGCTGCTGGAGAAGACGGGACGGGGCGTCGCCCTCACCCCGGCCGCCGTCGCGCTGGTCGGCCACACCGAGACCGTGCTGGCCGCCCTGGAGGCGGCGGCCGCCTCGCTGGCCGCCGCCCGCACGGGCCTGAGCGGGGCCGTCCGCATCGGCGCGTTCCCGACGGCGGTCCACACCCTGCTCCCGGCGGCGCTGGTCGCGCTGGCCCGCGACCACCCGGCCCTCGACCTGATGGTCACCGAACTCGACCCGGCCGCCGCCCCCGAGGCGCTCCGCGAACGCCGCCTCGACGTGGCCCTGCTCCACGACTACGACCTGGCCCCGGTCGATCCCGACCCCACCCTCGACTCCACGCCGCTGCTCGACGAGACCGTCTACCTCGCGGTCCCGGCCTCGGCGGACACCGCGCCGGTCGCCGACCCCGTGGCCGGGTTCCGGGACGCCGAATGGATCATGTCCGCGCCCGGGACCCTCTGCCACACCGTCGCCGTGCGGGCCTGTCAGGCGGCCGGGTTCTCGCCCCGCGCCCGCCACCACGTCGACGACTTCACCGCCGTCCTCACTCTCGTCGCCGCAGGTCAGGGCGTCGCGCTCGTGCCCGAACTCGGGGCGGCCCGGCTGCCCGGGGGAGTGAGCCTGCTGCCGCTGACGGCCCGGCGCCGGACCAGGATCGCCTACCGCCGCGGCGCGGGGGACCACCCCGCCGTCGCCGCCTGCGCCGCCGCCCTCCGCACCGCGAGCGAGGGCCACGCTCGCCTGAGTCAGCGGGCGGCGGCGACCAGGCCGCCGTCGACGATCAGGTCCTGGCCGTTGACGTAGGACGCGTCGTCGGAGGCGAGGAAGGCGACCGCGTCGGCGACGTCGCCCGCCGTGCCGAGACGGGCGCTCGGCACGGCGGCCACGACGGCGGGGTGGGCCTGGGCCGGGATGTGCTCGTGGAACATCGGGGTCTCGATGTAGCCGGGGCTCACCGAGTTGACCCGGATCCCCCTCGGGCCGAGTTCGGCCGCGAGGGTGCGGGCCAGGTTGTGCACGGCCGCCTTGGAGGCCGCGTACAGGTCGGCTCCGGCCAGGCCCCGGTGCAGGGCCCACGACGCGTTGATCACGATCGCGGCCCGGTCGGACAGCAGCGGGAGGGTCTTCTGGAGGGTGAAGAACACCCCTTTGACGTTGGTCGCCATGACGTGGTCGAAGTCGGCCTCGGTGACCGCGCCGAACGGCTGGAACAGGGCGGTGCCCGCGTTGGCGAACACGACGTCCAGCCGCCCGTACCGGACCCCGATCTCGCTCGTCAGGGCGTCGAGGTCACGCAGGCTGGTGGTGTCGCCGCGGACGGGCAGGACGCGGTCGCCGCCCGCCAGGCGCTCGACCGCGGCGTCGAGCCGGGGCTTGTCGCGGCCGGTGAGGATCACGTGGGCGCCCTCGGCGAGGAGCCTGTCCGCCGTGGCGAGGCCGATGCCGCTGGTGCCGCCGGTGATGAGCGCGATCTTGCCGTCGAACCTGTGAGTCATGCGATCCAGCGTGCCGAAGGAGGCAGGAGGTGAACAGTGCGCGGTGAACAGGGGAGTGGCACCACCACCTTCAGCGCGGGTTGTAGAGCTCCAGGTACCAGTACGGGTGGTCGACCACGGCCAGGGTGGTCATGTCGAAGAACAGGTCTCCGGCCTCGGGATGGCGGATCGCCTTGACCGCCTGGACCGGCGGTCCCACGTCGTGGCGGCCCCACAGCTCGGCGAACTCGGGGCTGACCGCGCTCAGGTCGGCGACCACGCGGGCGAACTCCGGGTCGCCGGGGGCGTGCGCCGCGTCGGCGCGGTAGGCGGCCACGACACCCGGCGCGGCCGACTCCCACTCGACGTGCATGGCCCGGTAGCGGGCGTTGGTGAAGAACGCGATCAGGCAGTTGTGGTCGGTGTCGCCGTAGCGGAAGGTCCGTTGCGCGGCGTCGTTGGCGGCGATCATGTTCCAGTAGCGGTCGCGCAGCATCGCGGGCGGCGTCCACGTGTCGAGCAGGCGGCGCAGTTCCGGGGTGACCTCGGCGTCGCGACGGCCCTGGGTCGTCGGCGGGTTGAGGCCGGCCAGCAGGTAGGCGTGGGCGCGTTCGGACTCGCTCAGGCGCAGCGCGCGGCCGATCGCGTCGAGCACGTCGGACGAGACGTTGATGTCGCGGCCCTGCTCCAGCCAGGTGTACCAGGACACCCCCACCCCGGCCAGCACGGCGACCTCCTCGCGCCGCAGCCCCGGCGTCCGGCGTCGTCCGGCCACCGCCATGCCGACGTCGCCGGGGGTGAGCCGGGCCCGGCGGGTGCGGAGGAAGTCGCTGAGCTCCGCACGGCGACGCCGCGTCTCGCTGGTCATACGCGATGGTAACCGGGCTATCTCGACGCGGTGACGATCCAGATCGCCGCCTCCAGGCAGACCCCGTCGGCCTCGGCGTGCCCGGCGAGGGCGGCCCGCAGGTCGGCGAGCGCGGCGTTCCTGCCGGTCTCGGGGACGGCGGCCAGCTGGGCCCGGACGGGCCCGGTCGCGGCCAGGTATCCGGCCGCGTCCGCCACGTCGGACCCCACGTGGAGCGGCACCCGCACGCCCTCCAGACGGACGTCGCGGAACCCGGCCCGGGTCAGCAGCGGCTCGACCACGACGGGGTCGGACTGGGTGAACATGCTGCGGTCCCGCAGGTCGACGGGGGCGGTGGCGTGCCGCCCGATCGCCTCACCGGGGAGGGTGAGCCAGGGGTTGACGCCGGGCGGCTGCCAGGTCGCCAGGACCAGCCGCCCGCCGGGGCGCAGCCCGCCGCCGATCGTGGTGAAGGCGCGGACGGGGTCGGTGAAGAACATCGTGCCGAACCGGCTGATCGCCACGTCGAACGGGCCGGGCAGCGGGTGGGTCTGCGCGTCGGCGTGCACGAAACGCGCGTTGGCCGGGCCGCCCGACTCCTGGCGGGCGCAGGCCACCCGCAGCATGGGGGCCGACACGTCGATGCCGATGACCGCCCCGCCCGGGGCGACCTGGGCGGCGGCCAGGAGCGTGGTGGCTCCGCAGCCGCAGCCGACGTCCAGGACCTGCTCTCCCGGCCGCAGCCCGGCGGCGGTGAGCAGGGTCTCCCCGACCGAGGTGAGCACGCGGTCGCGCCGGTCGGCGTCCGCGGCCCAGCGCTCGCCGTCGTCGTCGTTCCAGATCTGCGCCACGCCCCCCACCGTAACCCGGCGAGAACCCGGCGAGCGGGTCAGATCGTGACCGCGCCGTCCGAGGCCGAGCCGACCGTGGCGACGTATTTGGCCAGCACGCCCCGCTCGACCGGGCGGTCCGGGCGGGTCCACGCCGCGGCCCGCGCCTCCAGTTCCGCCGCGTCCACGCGCAGGTCCAGCACCCGGGCGGCCGAGTCGATGACGACCGTGTCGCCGTCGCGGACGAGGGCCAGCGGGCCGCCCCGGTAGGCCTCGGGGGCGACGTGGCCGATGACCAGGCCGTGGGAGACGCCGGAGAAACGGCCGTCGGTCACCAGGGCCACGTCCACGCCCTGGCCGACGAGCGCGCCGGTGATCGAGAGCATCTCGCGCATGCCGGGGCCGCCGGCCGGGCCCTCGTACCGGACGACGACCACGTCGCCGTCGACGATGCGGCGCTCCTGGATGGCCGCGAAGCAGGCCTCCTCGCCGTCGAACACCCGGGCCGGGCCGCTGAACACGAAATCGGGCTTTCCGCCGAGCTTCAGCACGCAGCCGTCGGGGGCGAGCGAGCCCCGCAGGACGGCCAGCGCCCCCGGGCCCTTCACCGGGTCGGCGACCGTCTTCACGACCTGCTGGCCGGGGGCCTCCTGGGCCGCTTCGGCCACCTCGGCCAGGGTGCGGCCGTCGACCAGGGTGACGTCCTCGCGGAGCAGGCCCGCCTCCAGCAGGCGGCGCACGACCAGCGACGTGCCGCCCGCGCGCCACAGGTCGGCGGCGCTGTGCGGACCGGCCGGCTTCACCCCGGCCACGATCGGGATCTGATGGCAGATCCGGTCGATGTCGTCGATCTCCAGCGCGATCCCGGCCTCGCGGGCGACGGCCAGCAGGTGCAGGACCGAGTTGGTCGAGCCGCCCATCGCGGCGACCGAGACGATCGCGTTGTGCAGCGACGCCTCGGTGATCACCCGGGACGGGCGGGCGTCGCGGGCCAGCGCGTCCATGACGACCTCGCCGACGAGCACGGCGGCCTCGTTCTTCGACGGGGCCACGGCCGGGATGTCGCTCACGCCGAACGGCGACAGGCCGAGGAAGTCGCAGATGGCGCCCATCGTGTTGGCCGTGTACTGCGCGGCGCAGGTCCCGGCCCCGGGGCAGGCGTGGCGGGCCAGGTCGTCGACGTCGTCCTGGGTCAGCTTGCCGACGCTGCGCTCGCCGAGGGCCTCCCACATGTCCTGGATCGTCACGTCGCGGTCGCGCCAGCGGCCGGGCATCATGCTGCCGCTGTAGAGGATCACCGACGGCACGTCGAGGCGGCTCAGCGCCATGATCGCGGCGGGCGCGGTCTTGTCGCAGCCGACGATCGCCACGATCGCGTCGAACTGGTGGGCGCGGCCCATCAGCTCGATCGAGTCGGCGATGACCTCGCGGCTGACCAGCGAGGCCCGCATGCCGGGGGTGCCCATCGTGAGGTTGTCGGAGACCGCGATGGTGTTGAACTCCATCGGCGTGCCGCCCGCCCGGCGCACCCCCTCGGCGACGTGGGCGGCCAGCTCGCGGTGGGTGAGGTTGCACGGCATGGTGCCGGTCCACGTGGAGGCGATGCCGACCTTGGGGCGGCGCATGTCCTCGTCGGTCCAGCCCATCGCGTATAGGTGGGAGCGCGCCGGGGCGCGGTCGGGGTCGTTCGCGATGCTCATGCGGTCTCCCTGGTGGTGGCGACGGGCAGTTCGAGGCCCAGCAGGCGCGCGGCGTTGCCCGCGAAGATCAGCTCACGGTCGCGCGCCGACAGGTTGAGCTCGTCGACGATCCTGACCTGCTCCTCTGCGTACTTCCTGATGTATCCCCAGGGGAAGTCGCACGAGTCGGTGCCGAACAGGATGCGTTCGGGGCCGAAGGTCTCGACGAACTTCCGGAACAGGGCCTTCTGGTCGAGGTCGTAGGGGACCCAGCGGGTCCACTCGTGGTTGCTGGAGCTGTCGACGTGGACGTTGGCGTTCGACCAGCCCAGGCGCAGCAGCTCGGCCGGGTAGCCGCAGCCGAAGTGGGCCACCGTGAAGTTGACGGTGGGGAAGGCTTTGGCGACGTCGTGCAGGGCCAGCGGGTCCATGTTGGGGGCCCAGCCGAGCCCGCCGCCGCCGTTGACCGGGCCGAAGTGCAGCACGACGGGCAGTTTGTGCTCCTCAACCACCTCCCACACCGGCCACAGCGACCGGTCGGCCAGCGGCACGGTCACCCAGGGCGCGATGACCTTGTAGCCGCGCAGCCCGATCTCCACGGCCCGGCGCAGTTCGGCGGCGGCCCCGGGGGAGCAGGGCTGGTGGTTGGCGAAGCCCACGAAGCGGTCGGGGTGGGCGGCGACGACCGAGGCCAGGCGGTCGTTGCCGCCGCCGGACATGAAGACCACCCGCTCAAGGCCGAAGTCGTCGGCCTCGGCGCGCCATGCGGCGGCCAGGTCCTCGGTCGTGCGCGTCTCGGGCGCGGTCGGCGGCAGGCTGCGCGCTGTGCGGACCCGCTCGGCGTACCGGGCGGAGTTGGCTCGCAGCACCTCCAGCTTGGCCGGGCCGCAGACGTGCTCGTACTCGGCGTCGAGGCGGTCCTGGGTGGGCTCGTCGCCGGGGAAGTGGCAGTGGAAGTCGATGATCACTTGAATCGCACCGTGTTCCGCAGCAGGCCGACGCCCTCGACCTCGCACTCGACCACGTCGCCGTCTTTGAGCCAGAGCGGGGGCTTGCGGCCCATGCCGACACCGTGCGGGGTGCCGGTGGCGATGACGTCACCAGGGTTCAGGGTCATGTGCGCCGACAGGTAGGCGATGATCTGCGGGATCTGGAAGATCATCTCGCTGGTACGGCTGTCCTGGACGATCTCGCCGTTGACCCTGGCTGAGATGGCCAGGTCGTGGGGGTCGGCGATCTCGTCGGCGGTGACGATCCAGGGTCCGAGCGGGCAGAACCCGTCGAAGTTCTTGCCCCGGAACCACTGCACGTCGGCGAACTGCGCGTCCCGGGCCGACACGTCGTCGGCGACGGTGTAGCCGAAGACGCCGTCGGGCCCGATGACCACGGCGAGCTCGGACTCCCAGTCGAGCTGCTCGGTGCTCCCCGCCGGCACCACGACGTCGGCGTAGGGGCCGGTCAGGGTGTGCGCCGTCTTCACGAAGGCCAGCACCTTGGACGGGGTGTCCAGGCCGGTCTCCCGGATGTGGTCGGCGTAGTTGAGGCCGATGCAGATGATCTTCTCCGGGTGGGCCACCGGGCTGAGCAACTCCACGCTGGCGAGCGGGATCGCCGGTCCGGCCGGGGTGAAGTCCCCGCCGGAGGCGATCAGGTCACGGACGGCGTCAGCCATGTAGGCAGTGGACTCCTCGGCCACGGGGGCGACGGTGTCCCCTTCGACGAGCCCGGCGAAGATCCGGCCGTCGGACGTGCGGTAGCGGGCGATGCGCATAGGTACAAACTCCAATCCCGAAATATCGGGATAAAACGGGCGACAGAAGAGCTGGAGGTGTCGAGATGGCGCCAGCCCCCGCGGTCGGGTGCTGCTTTGACCGGACGAGGTACTCCGGCGGCGTGCTCAGCGGGGTGCTTGGGTGAGGTGCTCGGGCGGCGTGCTCGGGCGGCGTGCTCGGGCGAGGTGCTCGGATGAGTGCTTGGGCGGCGTGCTCGGCCGGATGCTTGGGTGAGGCGCTTGGGTGGCGTGCTCGGGTGAAGGCTCAGGTGAAGGCCGGGAGGAAACGTTTCTGTTCGGCGATCAGGGCGTCGGTGAGCCGGGCGGCGGACTCTGGGTCGGTGACCGCGCCGTCGGCGATCATCGCTTCCACCGCGAGGTCGCGGGAGCCCGTCATGGCCGCCTCGACCGCCAGGTGGACCGAGGTCAGGCGGCGGGCCAGGATCGCGGTCAGCGGGGCCGACAGGTCGGGGACCGACACCGGGCGCAGGCCCCGCGCGGTGGCCACGCCGGGGATCTCCAGCGCCGCGTCGTCGGGCAGGCCCGGCACCGCGCCCCGGTTGGGGACGTTCACCGAGAACATCTGCCGCTGGTCCAGCTCGATCGAGCGGATGATGGCGATGAGCTGCTCCTGCTCGCCCGTCGAGCGGTCGAAGACGGTCTCGTCGAGCGGGGCCTCGCCGAGGGCCTGGGCGCGCATGCCCTGGTAGCGGTTCTCGCCCCACTCCAGGATCTCCGGCACGGAGAAGGCGTCCACGCCGAGGGTCTTGCCGTAGTAGGAGCCGCCGGCCCAGCGCTCGGGGAAGAACTCCAGCACGTGGCGGTCGTTGGCGGCCGGGTAGGCGCCGTAGCGCTGGAAGATCTCCCAGGAGAACGGGTTGTGCCAGGCCTTGCCGTTCTCCCAGATGGACCCGATGTCCTGCGGCTCGGGCGGGAGGGCCAGCTCGCGCGCCACCTTCTCCCGGACGCCGGGCCAGGCGTCGGCGCCGTTGTGGCGGAAGTCGTAGATGAAGGTCAGGTGGTTGATGCCGGCGTACAAAGTGGAGGTCTCCTCGAAGGGGAGACCGGCGAAGGCGGCCAGTTCGCGCTGGACGTGGTGCATGCCGTGGCACAGGCCGACGACCTCGGCCCCGGCGTGGCGGGTCATCGCGTACACGTTGGCGGTCATCGGGTTGCTGTAGTTGAAGAAGAACGCGCCGGGGGCGAGCGCCCTGACGTCCCGGGCGATCTCGACCATGACCGGGACGGTGCGCAGCAGGCGGGAGATGCCGCCGGGCATCACCGAGTCGCCGACCGGCTGGTAGATCCCGTGCCGGATGCACACGTCGTGGTCGGCCTGCCAGGCGGGCCGGCCGCCGACCCCGACGCAGGTCACGACGTAGTCGGCGCCGGGCAGCATCTCCCGGCGGTCGGCCGAGGCGCGCACGGTGATGCGGTCGCCCGCGCCGCGGGCCTCGACCATCAGCCCGGCCAGCCGGGTGGCCACGCCGAGCGCCTCCTCGTTGACGTCCACGAGGCGGATCTCCCACGCCCCGAGGTCGTCGGCCGAGATCAGATCGGCGAGCAGGCCTCTCGTGAAGACGGCCGAGCCCGCTCCTATCAGGACCAGGACCTTCATGGTGCTCCTTGCGAAAACGGTTCAGGTGGAGACGACGGTGACGCCCGCGCCCTCCAGCGCGGTCACCGCCTCGACCGGCGCGCCCGTGTCGGTCACGACCGTGTCGATGCGCGACAGCGGCGCGATGCGCACGGCGCTGCGCTGGGTGAACTTGCTGTGGTCGGCGAGCACGACGAGCCGCGTGGCCGCCGCGATCATGTTGCGGTCGGTCTCGGCCTCGGCCAGGTGGGCGCCGAGCATCCCATACGCCGGATCGAAGCCGTAGGCGCTGAAGAAGCCCACGTCGATGTGGACGTCCTTGAGCGCCTGCGTGGTCAGGTGGCCGAGCAGCGACAACTCGTTGTTGCGCATCAGGCCGCCCAGGACGAGCACCTGCGTGGTCTCGGAGGCGATGCCGATCGCGTACGCGATGGCGACCGAGTTGGTCACCACGGTGATGTCGGGCACCGCGACGAGGTGGGGCACCATCTGGGCCGTGGTCGAGCCGCCGGTCAGCAGGACCGCGCTGCCGGGCGTCACCATGCGGCCCGCCGCGGCGGCGATGCGGAGCTTCTCGTCGAGGTTGCGGATGGAGCGTTCGACCATGGGCGTCTCGGCGACCTCCGGGCCGCCCTCGACGGCGACCGCGCCGCCGTGGACCCGGCGCAGCAGGCCGCGTTCGTCCATCTCGTCGAGGTCGCGGCGCACGGTGGAGACGCTCACACCGAGCAGGGCGGCCAAGTCGTCCACGCCGACCGAACCCCGGCTGCGCACGTGGGCGAGCAGTGCGTTCCTGCGCCTCTCGCTCAGCATCAGTAGCCGGCCTTCCGGTCCACGAGGTTCAGCAGGGGGCGGCCCTCGACCAGCCGCCGCAGGTTCTCGCCGAACAGGACGCGGACGTGGTCGCGATAGCCGGGCGCGAACCCCGCCACGTGCGGACTGATCAGGACGTTGGGCTCCGACCAGAAGGGGCTGCTCCCCGGCAGGGGCTCCTCGGCGAACACGTCGGAGACGAGATAGCCGACCTGTCCGCTCCTGAGGGCGGCCAGCAGCGCGTCCTCGTCGACGACCCCGCCCCGGGCCCCGTTGATCAGCACGGCTCCCGGCCTGAACCGGGCGAACGCCTCGGCGTCGAGCAGGTGGTGGGTCTCGTCGGTGTGCGGGACGGTCAGCACGACGTAGTCGGAGCGGGCCAGCAGGCCGGGCAGCCCCTCGGGCCCGACGACCTCGGCGGGGGTCTCGTCGGCGACCTCGCTGAAACGCTCCCCGGCGCGGGTGCCGCCCCGGCGCATGCCGATGACGTTCATGCCGAAGGCGTGCGCGAGCCGGCCGATCTCCTGGCCGATGCGGCCGTAGCCGACGATGCCCACGGTCGAGCCGGGGATCATGCGCGGCATCAGCCGGTTCCACCGGTAGTCCAGGTCGGGCCAGTGGTCCAGGCCGATGATGTGGGGCAGGTGGTGGGCGTGGGCGAGGATCATCATCAGCACCCACTCGGCCAGTGGCTTGGGGGAGACGCCGCCGATGGTGGTGACGTCGACCTCGGAGTCCCACAGGTCGGTGCCCTTCACGTGGTCGCAGCCGCTGGTGTCGAGCTGCACCCAGCGCAGCCTCGGCGCGGCGCCACGGCGGGGGAAGGCGGTGTTGGTGTAGAGGACGTCGGTCTCGGCCAGCAGGTCGGCCGGGATCTCGTCGGCCGTGCGGGCCAGGTGCCTGCGCACCCGGACCCCGGGCACGGACACGGCGGCCAGCCAGTCGTCGTCGAAGTCGAGCGTGACCAGCACGTTGATCATCGGGGGAGTCCTCACTTGATGCCCGATCGGGCCATGCCTTCGACGAAGTGCCGCTGGAACAGCGCGAACACCACGAGCATCGGGATCATCGACAGCAGCGACATGGCCATCAGCGAGCCGTAGTCCTGGCCGTACTGGTTCTTCAGGAACAGCAGGCCGACCTGGAGGGTGTAGCTCTCGGGGTCCTTCAGCACGATCAGCGGCCAGGCGAACTCGTTCCACCGCCACATGAACGTGAAGATCACCAGCACCGCGATCAGCGGACGGCACAGCGGCAGCACGACCGTGCGGAAGATGCGCCACTGGCTCGACCCGTCGCACTGCGCGGCCTCGATCAGCTCGTCGGGGATCGCCATCATGAACTGCCGGGCCATGAACAGCCCGAACGCCTCGGCCAGCCGGGGCACGATGACGCCCCAGTCGCTGCCGATCAGCCCGAAGTCCACCACCAGGTGGAACTGCGGCACCATCACAACCTGCACCGGCACCATCAGCGTGCTGATGATGAGGATGAACAGCACGTTCCGGCCGGGGAAGCGCAGCTTCGCGAAGGCGTAACCGGCCATCAGGTTGATGACCACGGTCAGCACGACGGCGACGACCGCGATGAACACCGAGTTGACCGCCCACATGCCGTAGGGGAACTTGCTCAGCGGGTCGGTCAGGTTCTCCCACCGGATGCTCGTCGGCCACAGGTGCAGCCCGGGGCCCTTCATGTCGGCCGCCGAGGAGAGCGCGGTGACGACCATCCAGTAGACCGGGAACAGCATCGCGACCGCCCCGGTGATCGCGAACGCCAGGCGATAGCGCGTCATGCGACGTCCCTCCGCTTGTTCACACGCCACTGGACGATCGTCATGACCAGGACGATGAGATAGAGCACGACGCCGATGGCCGAGGCGTAACCCTGCTGCCGCTGCTCGAACCCGGCGGAGTAGGCGTAGGTGACCAGCATCGTGGTCGAGTTGCCGGGGCCGCCGCCGGTCATGACGTACACGATGTCGAAGACCTGGAAGCTGTTGATGATCCCGATCACGATCAGGAAGAACGTGGTCGGGCCGAGCTGCGGGACGGTGATGCGGCGCAGCGTCGCCCAGCGGGAGGCGCCGTCGCAGCGGGCCGCCTCGAACACCTCGCGCGGGATGCCCTGGAGGGCGGCGAGGTAGACGACCATGTTGAAGCCGATGCCGATCCACAGGCTGATGGCCACCAGCGACAGCAGCGCCGGCACGCCTTCGGACTGCCACGGCACCGGGCCGAGCCCGACGACGTCGAGAATGCGGTTGACCAGGCCGATGTCCTCGTTGAACAGCCACGCGCCGATGAGCGCGCTGCTGACGCCGGAGATGACGGCGGGCAGGTAGAAGATCGCCCGGATCAGCCCCCGGGCGGGCATGCGCTTGTTGAGCAGCAGCGCCGCAGCCAGGCCCGCGACCAGGCACAGCGGCACCGAGATCGCGGTGTAGAGGGCGGTGTTCCACAACGCCGTCCAGAAGATCTTGTCGCTCAGGATCTCCTGGTAGTTCTGCAGCCCCACCCATTTGGCGATGCCGAAACCGCGGGTCTGCTGGAGGCTGATCCAGAAGACCTGGATCAGCGGCCAGAACATGAAGACCGCGAAGACGGCCACCGCCGGTGCGGCGAACGCCAGGCCGGTCAGCGCCTCGCGCGCCCGCCGCGTCCGGACCGTTGCCATCAGTTTCTCCCGACGGGACCGTCGTCTTCAGGCGACGGGGAAATCGGGAGCGGGAGGGCTGTGACGGCCCGAGCGTGCCCTGACCAACCGGGTCTGCGCATCGCGGATGTCCTTCCGAGGTTTACCGTCGAATGCCGGTATCGTGGTCGTGTCATCACGGAGTGTGGGGGGTGGGTGTGCGCCGGTCGTTCCGGTTCCTGCTGCGTCCCACCGCACGCCAGGCCGCCGCGCTCGCCGCGTGCCTGGACGACCACCGCACGCTGTACAACGCCGCTCTTGAGCACCGCCGCATCGCCTACGCCAAAGCGGGCGTGACGATCCGGTACGGCGAGCAATCGGCCGACCTGAAGCACATCCGCGCCGCCGACCCCGGCCAGGCCCGCTGGTCCTTCTCCTCCCAGCAGGCCACCCTGCGGCGTCTGGAGCGGGCGTTCCGCGCCTTCTTCGACCGGGTGCGCCAGGGCCGCACCCCCGGCTTCCCCCGGTTCAAGGGACGCGGCCGGTTCGACACGGTCGAATGGCCCAAGGACGGCGACGGCTGCCGATGGGACTCGCAGCCTGAGCACCCCACCGCCGCCTTCGTGAAGCTTCAGGGGATCGGGCACGTGCGCGTCCATCAGCATCGACGCGTTCTCGGCACCGTCAAGACGATCAGTGTCACGCGGGAGGGGTCCCGCTGGTATCTCGTGCTTTCGTGTGATGAGGTGCCCGGCCGGGCGTTGCCCGCGACGGGTGCGGCTGTCGGGATCGACATGGGCGTGGCGTCGCTGCTGACCACCAGCGTGGCTGAGCACCTGGTCAACCCGCGCCACCTGGCCGCCTCCGCCGACCGGCTGGCCGCCGCTCAGCGGGACCTGGCCCGCAAGAGGCGCGGCAGCGCGCGGCGTCGCAAAGCCGTCGCCCGCGTGGCCGCCTTGCACGCCAGGGTGCGGCGGCAACGCCTCGACGGCGCGCACAAGGCCGCACTCGCCCTGATTCGCGATTACGACGTGATAGTGCACGAGGACCTGAAGGTCGCGAACATGACCCGGTCGGCGTCCGGCACGGTTGAGCGACCCGGACGCCACGTCGCCCAGAAGTCCGGGCTCAACCGGTCGATTCTCGACGCGGGCTGGGGGGTGTTCCTGACGATCCTTTCGTACAAGGCTGAGAGTGCCGGTCGAGAGGTGATCGCAGTCGATCCCCGCGGCACCTCCCGCACCTGCTCGCGGTGCGGGCACTGCGCGGCGGACAACCGCGTCACCCAGGCCGGGTTCCGGTGTACGGCCTGCGGGCATGCCGCGCACGCCGACGTCAACGCGGCCGAGAACATTCTCAGGGCAGGGCTTGCCCTTCGCCGGGCTGCGGAAGCGGCTTAGCGAGAAGCCGCTCCCTTCAGGGGGCGGAGGAGTCACCGGGCCTCCTCTAGGCGGACAGGGCCTTCTCGATCGCGGTGGTGATCGCGCCGACGGTGTCGTCGGCGGACTGGCCGCCGGTGAACCAGCCCTCCAGGTTCTGCACCAGCGCGTCGTTCACGCCGGAGAAGCCGGGCAGGGTGACGAACTGGACCAGGTCGGCGGGCATGGTGGTGGCCTGCTGCTGGAAGACCGGCATCAGGTCGGGCGAGACGGCGTAGTTCAGCTTGGCGTCGGCCAGGTCCTTGCGGGCCGGGAGCACCGTCGTCTGCTCGCAGAACAGCTGCATGTTGGCCGGTTCGGCGAGGAACTTCGCGAACGCGGCGGCGGCCTCGGGGGCCTTGCTCTGCGTGGTGACGGCGACCGCGTTGCCGCCCAGGTCGGAGGCGGCGCCGCCGGGGCCCTTGGGCAGGAAGGTCGCGCCGATCTCGATGCCCTTGGCGGTCTTGCTGATGTCGGGCAGCAGGAAGTCGCCGACGAACGCCATCGAGATCTTTCCGGAGCCGAACACCAGGTCGGGGCTGTTGGCCGTCTTGACCATCATGTTCTTCGGCATCAGGCCCTTGTCGTAGAACGACTTGGTGAACTCGAGGGTCTGGCGGGCCTGCGGCGAGTCGAACACGACGCTCTTGCCGTCGGGGCCCAGCGCCTTGCCGCCCGCCTGCCACAGCCAGTTGAACCAGCGGTAGGCGCCGTACTGCTGCCAGTTGACGCCGAAGGCGGCGGTCGCGCCGGTGCCGGCGGCGTTCAGCTTCTCGGCGACCTCCAGGAACTGCTCCCAGGTCCAGGCGGTGTCGAGGGTGGTGGGCACGTCGGTGATGCCGGCCTTGGCGAAGTGCGCCTTGTTGTAGAGGACCGCGCTCGTGTCGGTGTGGTGGGGGACGCCGTAGGGCTTGCCCTGGTACTGCACACCGGCCCAGAGGGCGTCGATGAACTGTCCCGAGTCCGCGCCGATCGTCGCCGACAGGTCGGCCAGCACGCCCTGCGAGCTGTAGATGCCGATGTCGTTGTAGGTGACGCGGAACAGGTCGGGACCCTGCCCCGACTGCAGCCGGGCGTCGAGGGTGGTGCGCATCTGCTCGTACGGAAGCTGCTCCACCTTCACCTTCACGCCCGCGTTGGCCTTCTCGAAGGCGCGGGCGACGGTGTTGAAGGCGGCCATCTCGGCGTCCGAACCCCAGACGGAGAACGTCAGGTCACCGGTGGCGGCGCCGGCGCTCGCGGCGTTGGCGGGCGCGCTGGGGGCGGTGCCGCCCCCGCCGCAGGCGGCGAGGGCGCTCGTCGCGGCGGCGCCCGCGGCCGTCATGCCGGCCGCGCGGAGGAACTGGCGGCGGTTGAAATTCATGGGGGCCTCCCTGGGGCTCCGGCCTGGTGTGGAGTTCCTATCAACTTCACGCAGAAAACGTCAATACATCGCAAAAAGGTCACTTGACAGTCACGACGGCCGTCTCTACGGTCCTGAAATGACAGATCTGCTCGTTTTTGAGAGTTTTCGGGAGGTTGATGTGGGTGATCAGGCGGGACGCCCGTCCCATGGGCGGGTCACGCCGAGCACCGCCTCGTCCCCGCTCTCGGTCAGCGCCAGGGCAGCGGCGGAGATCTCCTCCGGGGTGTGCCACCGGCCGCTCGGATGCCAGCCGAGGATCAGCCGCGGACGGCCGGGCAGCGGGGGCTCCGGCCCGTCCGGCGCGGCGTACGCGCTGGTCAGCACCTGGACGACCCGGTCGGCGCGGGCGTCGATGACGTCCCAGGCGGCTTGGTCGCCGAACGGCAGATACGCCAGCGCCAGGTCGAACCGCCGGTCGCCCAGGGCCGTCACGAAATTGGGCACATTTGTAACGTCTGCGACCACTATGTCGCCAATGTCTGAAGTGCGATGTTTGTTGCGCGAAACGATAGAAACGACCATCCCTCTGGCGGCCAGGCCGACCACGGCCGGAGCCAGGATCCCCGTTCCTCCGACGACCAGGACGTGACCTGACATGGAATTCGACCTCCTCGTGGCAGGGGAGCTGAACGCGGACGTCATCGTCGAGTGCGGCGACGTGCGGCCGACGTTCGGGCAGGTCGAGGAGATCGTGGAGGATGCCGCGATCGTCCTCGGCAGCTCCGGCGCGATCACCGCCTGCGGGGCGGCCCGGCTCGGCGCCCGCGTCGCCATGGCAGGTGTGGTCGGCGACGACTGGCTCGGGGACTTCGTGCTCGACCGGCTGGCCGAGCGCGGGGTCGACACACGCTACTGCCTGCGCAGACCTGGCCGGCGCACCGGGATGACGGTGGTCCTCGGGGCGCGCGGCGACCGCTCGATGCTGACCTTCCCCGGCGAGATCGGCCGCCTGTCCGCCGCCGACGTGCCCGCCGAGGCGCTCGCCGCCGCGCGGCACCTGCACGTCAGTTCCTACTTCCTCCAGTACGACCTGTGGGAGGGCCTGCCCGCCCTGGTGAAGGAGTTCGCCGGGACGACCTCGGTCGACCCCAACTGGGACCCCTCCCGCTCCTTCGACCACGGGCTGCCGGCGCTGCTGCCGCACCTCGACTACCTGCTCCCCAACGAGCAGGAGGCCGAGCACCTCGCGCGCGCCAACGGCGGCCCGCTCACCTGCGGCCTGGTGGTGAAACGCGGCGGCGACGGCGCGACCCTGAACCTGCCCGACGGCACCGCGCTCAGCGTGGACGCCCCCGCGGTCACCCCCGTCGACACGACCGGCGCGGGCGACTCCTTCGACGCCGGTTTCCTGGCCACCCTCCTGCGCGGCAGCACCTACGCCGACGCGCTCCGGGTCGCCTCGGCCTGCGGCGCCCTCTCGACCCAGGGCATGGGCGGCACCGCCGCGCAGCCCACCCTCCCCGAGGCGCTCGAAGTCGCGGGCACCCTCACCGTTCACGAACTTCAGGAGACCCAGAAGTGACCGCAACGACCGCCCCCGAGCTGGCCCGGCGCACGCAGGCCGAAGTGGAGAGCCAGCCGGACACCTGGCGCCGCGCCATCGAGCTGGCCGCCGCGACCGGCGCACTGCCGGGAACGGGCGCGAACGTGCTCGGTGTCGGCTGCGGCACCTCCTACTACATCCTCGACAGCTACGCCCGCCGCCGCCAGCAGCTCGGCCGGGGCCGCACCCGCGCCGCCATCGCCACCGAACTCGACGACGACGACGCCTACGACGCGGCGATCCTGCTGTCCCGCTCGGGCACCACCAGCGACCTGGTCCGGGTCGCCCGCGACCTGTCCCGGCGCACCCGCACGATCGCGATCACCGGCACCCCCGGCTCGCCGATCACCGAGGCCGCGCACGAGACGATCGTCATGGACTTCGCCGACGAGCAGTCGGTCGTGCAGACCCGCTACGCCACCTCCGCGCTGACCCTGCTGCGCGCCTCCGTCGGCGACGACGTGTCCAGCCTGCCGGACCTCGCCCGCGCCGCGCTGGCCGAGCCGCTGGTCGCCGACCCGGCCGACTACGACCACGTCGTCTTCCTCGGCACGGGCTGGGCGCGCGGCCTGGCCGAGGAGGGCGCGCTCAAGCTGCGCGAGTCGGCCCGGCTGTGGACGGAGTCGTACGCGAGCCTCGAATACCGGCACGGCCCGATCGCCTGCGCCTCGCCGCGCAGCCTCGTGTGGGCGCTCAGCCCGCTGCCCGCCGACGTCGTCGAGGCGGTGAACGCGACCGGCGCCACGCTCCGCGTCGCGACCGCCGACCCGCAGGCCGAGCTGGTCAGGGTGCACCGCCTGGCCGTCGCCTACGCCCGCCACCGGGGCCTGGAGTGCGACACCCCCGAGCACCTGTCGCGTTCGGTCGTCGTGGAGTAGCCGTGCCCTTCGTCCAGTACGCCACCGCCGCGCCCGTCCCCGGCGACCTGTCCGACCGGCTCGCGCTCACCGTCGCCGACGCCCTGGGCCTGCCGCCCGGCGCGGTCGTCGCCCAGCGGCTGGCCGCCCTCGACGGCGCGGGTGTCACGGCCGTCGTGCGCGGGCGGCTCCGCGATCCGGAGCTCATGCGCGCGGCGGTCGGCCGGGCCGCCGCGCTGCTCAGCGCGGACCTGGGCGTCGACCCCGGGTACGTCTTCGTCTCCTGGCCCGATCCGGGGGTCGTCGGGTGATCCTCACCGTCACGCTCAACCCCGCCTACGACGTCACCTACCAAGTGGCCGACCTGCGCCGGGGCGCGACCAACCGGGTCGGCGAGGTGGCGGTCCGCGCGGGCGGCAAGGGCCTCAACGTCGCACGGCTGCTGCGGGAGCTGGGCCACGAGGTGACGGCGCTGGGCCTGGCCGACGCCCGGTTCGGCGCGTCGGCCGCCCTGCCGAACGCCTTCACTCCCATCGCGGGGGAGACCCGCCGCACCGTCGCGGTCGTGGCCGGAGACGTCACCCTGCTGAACGAGCCCGGCCCGCTGATCTCCCCGGGGGAGTGGGCCGCCTTCCTGGCCGACTTCGGCGCCTGGCTGCCGCGCGCCTCCGCCGTCGTGATGTCCGGCAGCCTCCCGCCGGGCGTCCCGCCCGACGCCTACGCGGTGCTCGCCGCTCTGGCCGGGGACGTGCCGACGATCGTGGACGCCGAGGGCGACGCCCTGGTGCACGCGCTGGCCGCCCGGCCCCACGTCGTCAAGCCCAACGCCGAGGAGCTGAGCCGCACCTTCGGTGCGGCGACCTCCGTCCGCGACGGCGCGATGCGGCTGCGCGAACTCGGCGCGCGGGCCGCCGTCGTCTCCGACGGACCCCGGGGCCTGCACGCCGACACCCCCGACGGCCTGTGGCGGGCGGTGCCGCCGCTCGCCGAGGGCAACCCGACCGGCGCGGGCGACGCCGCCGTCGCGGCCATCGCCATGGGCGTCGTCGCCCGCTGGGACTGGGCCGAGACGCTCCAGCACGCCGCCGCCCTGTCGGCCGCCGCCGTCAGGGCGCCCCTGGCCGGTCAGGCCGACCACGCCGCCTACCGGGCCAATCTCACCGTCGTCACCACGGAACCACTGGAGCGAGAGTGCTGACCCCCACCGCCGAGATCATCTCCGCCGCGTACGCCGCCGGTCGCGGCGTCGGCGCGTTCAACGTGATCCAGGTCGAGCACGCCCAGGGCATCGTGGCCGGCGCCGCCCGGGCGGACCTGCCGGTGATCCTGCAGATCAGCGAGAACACCGTCGACTACCACGGCGGCCTGGCCGCCATCGGGGCGGCGTGCCTGGAGATCGCCCGGGAGGCGCCGGTGCCGGTCGCCGTGCACCTCGACCACGCCACCCGGGGCGACCTCGTCGACCAGGCGGTGGCGCTCGGGTTCGGCTCGGTCATGTTCGACGCGTCGGCGCTGCCCTACGAGGAGAACGTGGCCGCGACCGCCGAGGTGGTGCGCCGGACCGGCGTGTTCGTAGAGGCCGAACTGGGCGAGATCGGGGGCAAGGACGGCGTGCACGCGCCCGGAGCCCGGACCGACCCCGCCGAGGCCGCGGCCTATGTCGCGGCGACGGGGGTGCACGCCCTGGCGGTCGCCGTGGGCACCTCCCACGCGATGCTGACCCGCGACGCGGTGCTCGACCTGGAGCTGATCGCGGGACTGCGCGCGGCGGTGCCGGCGCCGCTGGTCCTGCACGGCTCCTCGGGCGTCGCCGACGACGGGCTGACCGAGGCCGTCGCGGCGGGCATGACGAAGGTCAACATCGCCACCCACCTGAACAAGGCGTTCACCGCCGAGGTCCGCCGCGCGCTGACCGCCTCGGCGACCGTGGACCCGCGTAAGTACCTGCGGCCCGCCCGCGACGCCGTCGCCGCGCAGGTCGCCCACCTGCTGTGCGTCCTGCACTAGGAGATGACCATGAGTCTCACCCCGCACCCCGACCCGGGCGCGATCCTCGCCGAGAACGAGCGGCGGGCCCTGGAACGCGAGGGCATCCCGATGTTCCTCGCGCTGGAGGACCTGCGCGGCCCGGCGCGACCGGCCGCCGACCTCGCCGACGGCCCCGCCCTGGCCGACCTGACCGGCCGGTACGCCACGTCGGTCCGCCCCGAGGCGGCCGACGACGACCTCGCGGCCCTGGCCTCGGTCGTCACCGTCGTGGCCCGCGTCCACTTCTTCCCGACCGAGGACTGACATGGGATTCGCCGCCTACCGCACCGCCCTGGAAGAGGGCCGCCACCTGCGGGTCGTCAACTACCACAACACCCCGTCGTCGACCGCCGGCCAGCTCCGCGCGGAGCTCGCCGCCTACGCGGAGGCGTTCGCCTGCGTGACCGTGGCCGACCTCGACCGGTTCTACGAGACCGGGGAGTGGGGCCTGGACCGCCCCGGCTTCATCCCGGTCTTCTACGAGGGCTACCGCAACAACCACACCGTCGCCGCCCCCATCTGCGACGAACTGGGCCTCACCGCGTGGTTCCCGATCATCACCAGGTTCGTCGACTGCCCGCCCGCCGAGCAGCGCGCCTTCGCCGACGCCCATGACATCGACCTGGTGGAGGAGGAGCTCTCGTACGATCGCCTGGCCCTCACCTGGGACGAGGTCGCCGAGATCGGCCGCCGCCACGTCGTGGTCCCGCACACCGGCAGCCACTCGCCGATCGGCGCCATCGTCACGGCCGCCGACGTGGAACGCGAACTGGCCGAGCCGCGCCGCCGCGTCCAGGAGGTCACCGGCCAGGAGGCCGCCGCCAACGTCTACCTGTACGGCACCCCGTTCGGCACCAGCGACTTCCAGGACCGGGCGGTGCTCGACGCCGGATACCGCTACCAGATCAGCAACACCATGATCCAGCGCATCGCCTGACCGGGGCGGGCGTACGCCCGGCGGACGGGGGCAGCGGGGTTGTCATCGGAAGGAGAACGATGACAACCGCACGCGAGATCATGACCCCGAACGCCGAATGCGTGAACTCGGGCCAGACCATCGCCGAGGCCGCGGAGAAGACGCGCAGCCTGGATGTCGGCTCGCTGCCGATCTGCGGTGAGGACAACCGCCTCAAGGGCATGCTGACCGACCGCGACATCGTGGTGAAGGTGATCGCCCAGGGCAAGGACCCGAAGTCGTGCCTGGCCGGTGAGCTCTCCGGAGCGGAGGTCGTCACCATCGGCGCCGACGACGACGCCCGCGAGATCCTGCGCACCATGGGCTCGCACAAGGTGCGCCGGCTGCCCGTGATCGACGGCCACGAACTGGTGGGGATGGTGGCGCTGGCCGACGTGGCCCGCGCGCTGCCCGAGACGTCGGTCGGCGACCTGATGGACGCCCTGACCACCGACTGACCCCTCACCGCTGCGGGACCCGGCCGGGACGTCGGGCCGGGTCCTTCACTTCGTGACGGACCACCGCTCCACGGCGGTGCGGGCCTGCTCGACGCTGTCGTGGACGTTGAGGAAGTGGGCGACCCCGGCGATCTGGAGAAGCCGCAGGACGCGTGGGTGGAGGGCCGCGAGGTGGAAGCCGCTCTTCCCGAGCGTGGTGCGCGTCCGGGCGTCGAGCAGGACGTGCAGGCCGCTGCTGTCGAGGAAGGTGACGGCGCTGAAGTCGACGATGAGGGGTTTGCCGCGCCGGCGGCCCTCCGTGAGCGCGTCGGCCAGGAAGGTGCGGTTCGTGGCGTCGATGTCCCCAGCGGCGTGGACGACGGTGCTGTCCGGCAGCTGGTCCAGGGTGAGCATCAAGGGGGTCACCGCCGTTCCTCCTTCATGGAGTGGCCTCCAACGGCAGGAGTCGTCCACCCACCATAAACCCGAAGAAGAATTCGTGAAAGACAGTTCGCTGTGCGAGGGTGGAGGAACGACCCGTCCGAGGCCGAGAGCGTGACTCCGATGACCACCGCAAAAGACCGTTCCTCCTGGACGTTCCTCACCCACCACGCCCGGGTGCTCCTGGAGATCGCCCGCAATCCCGAGGTCAGGCTGCGCGAGGTCGCCGAGGTCATCGGCATCACCGAGCGGGCGGTCCAGGGCATCGTGGCCGACCTCCACGAGGCCGGCTACCTCACCAGGGACCGGGTCGGCCGCCGCAACCGCTACCAGCTCAACCTCGACCAGCACTTCCGCCACCACACCGAGGCCCACGCGCCCGTCCGCGCCCTCGTCGAACTGTTCGCCAGCGTCGAGACCCTCCCCGGCTGACCCGTCAGCGCCAGGATCGCGGGAATCCGTTGCGGGTTCCGTCAGCGGGGAAGCCCGGGTCGGCGAGACGGGCTTCGGAGGTGCGCGGGACATTGCTGATCCGATTGGACGAGCTGCCGGTGTCCGAGCGGTTCGACTACTGGTGGGAGAGCGTGGGCCGGTCGGTGGTCTCGGTCGAGGCGTCGAGCGAGGTCGCCCACAGGTTCTGGGCGCGGATGGAATCGGCCGACTTCGGGCAGGTCCAGGTGTCGCGGGTCACCTGCCTGCCGTTCGAGGCGTGCCGAACGTCCCGGCTCATCCGCGATCGCGACCCCGGCACGCTGCACCTGTCTCTCACCCTGCACGGATGCTCCGGCCTGCACCAGAACCGCATGGAAGCCGACCTGCGAGCGGGTGATCTGGTCCTCTACGACACCTCACGCCCGTTCCGCGCCTGGACTGGGCGGCTGGGACAGGTGTCCGAGGGCATCGTCATGCAGCTGCCCCGGGATGCGCTGACCGTTCCCGAGAGGCGGCTGCAGAGCCTGATGGCGCTGCGGCTGCCCGGTCGGACGGGTCTGGGAGGGCTGCTCGCGGCGTCGTTGCGGCAGCTCACCTCCGATCCCGCCGGACTGCCGCCCGCCTACTCGCCGCGCGTCGCGTCGACGCTGCTGTCCTTGCTGGACGGACTGCTGGAATGGGCCGCCGGGGAGCCGCCGCCCGGCCCGCCGCCCAGTCGGCGGTCGCTTCTCGTCCGCGCGCACGCCTACATCGAGGAGCGTCTGCACGATCCGGTCCTGTCCCCGGTGGCGGTCGCGGCGGCGTTGAGCGTGTCGTTGCGTCATCTGTACGCCCTGTTCGAGCAGGAGGGGCTCACCGTGGCCGACTGGATCCGGCGACGGCGGCTGACCAACGCGCGCCACGACCTCGCCGATCCCCGCTGCGACCATCTCACCGTCGGCATGATCGGCGCACGCTGGGGCTTCATGGGTGACTCCCAGTTCAGCAGGGCGTTCCGGACGGTTTACGGCGTCGCTCCCGGCGCCTTCCGTCGTGCACGGATCGCCAAGAAGACCGCACATGACGACAACACACACCGCTAGCCCCTTGCCATCGTCGACTCCGCACGCCACGACGGATGGAGACGACATGCTCAAAGCACGGGCCGCACTGGCCGCTCTGCTGATGGCCGGAACCGCGGTCGTCGCCCTGCAACCCACCGCTCAAGCGGCCACCTGCGGAGTAGGGGAGGACAGCGCCTACGGACAGATCCAGAAGAACTCGGCCGGCGTCGGCTACCCCGTGACCCTGCACGGCACCACGGTCCGCCTCTACTCGGGCCGGACGAACAGCCGCGCGTACGCGAAGATCGACCGCGACCTCCGCTCGGACGAGATCCTCTCGATCGACCGCTCGAACACGAGGTTCACCACCTACTGGCCCTCCGACGGAGCCGTCCGCGCGGGCGGCTGGACATACTGCGAGCAGCGCTACCAAGGCCTCGGCGGACCCACGCGCACGCCCACCGTCGACGGCTACCAACACGCCGTGCGGGTCTGCCTGCGCCGGGCCGGGGTCCTGGTCTGCCACGACGTCTGGTACGCGGACCAGAACGGATGACCGTTCTCCTGCCGGCCCACCGAAAGCGGCTCGGGCGCGGCGGGCTCGCGAGGGCGGCGGCGGGCACGCGGTGGCCCGGATCTCGCCGGTGACGGTGAGGCCGGTGGCGGTCAGGTGCAACCGCGGGTGAGCGGCTCGTGCGCCGGGCGCACCCGGACCGTCGTCAGGTCCCGCAGGCTCGCGAGGTCGAGGTCGGCGCCCGCGACGCCTCCCACCCCCGCCACCGTCATCCCGGCGGCCCTGCCGGCGTGGACGCCCGCCGCCGCGTCCTCGACCACCAGGCAGTCACGTGCCGCGACGCCCAGGAGCTCGGCCCCCAGGAGGTAGCAGGACGGGTCGGGCTTGCCGTGGACGACGTCGTCGGCGGTGACGAGGACCGGGGGCCGGGGCAGCCCGGCCGCGCTCATCCGGGCCAGCGCCAGCGGGCGGGGACACGAGGTGACGATGCCCCAGCGGACCCCGAGCTGCTCGTAGGAGGCGAGCAGGTCGAGGGCTCCCGGCATCGCCACGACGCCGTCGAGGTCCGCCTCCTGGAGACGGAGGTTCTCCTCGGCGTCCGCGACGACCTCGGCGGGGGTGAGGCCGGTGGCCAGCTCGGCGATCGTCTCGACGCCCGGCCGTCCCGGCGAGACCTTCATGATCACTTCCAGGTCGACGCCGCGCTTGACGGACCAGGCGGCCCACGTCCTGGCCACCGCGGCGTCGGAGTCGACCAGCGTGCCGTCCAGGTCGAACAGCACCGCGCAGAAGTCGGGCACGAGCACCTCGCCATACGTCCGGAAATATCCTGCTCCAGGCGACAGCGTAGTCAGGCCCGCGACCGGCACCGACCTGCGGCTTCACGGGAAGAGCGTGGTGAACCAGCGGACCACGGACGCGGTGGTCCTCTGGTGGGAGCCCAGGTGCCGGGAGCCGCCGTAGCCGGGCGTCCCGAGGTCGGTCAGCTGGGCCTCGACGCCGTGCGAGCGCAGGTCAGCCGAACTATCCTGCCTGCCGCCGGGTGTGAGGGTGGAGCGGGCTCCACCCTCACGGCGGGGGTGGGCGGTCAGGACGCGAGCAGGCGCAGCTCGGACAGCTGGCCGGCCGGCCAGCCCGTGTTGCCGGTGAACGTCAGGCGGACATATCTGGCGGTCGTCATGTTGAAGCCGACCGTGGTGGCCGACGCGCCGAAGGCGTAGGCGCGGGAGGCGACGATCGGGAAGTACGTGCTGCCGTCGTTGCTGCCCGAGACGGCGATCGTCTGGGTGCGGGCCGGCCAGCCCGGGGGCAGGGTCATCTCGGCCTGGTGGAGCTTGACCGGAGCGCCCAGGTCGACGGTGTAGTTCTGCGGGAAGGCGTTGTTGGGGCTCTCCCAGTAGGTCGCGGTGTTGCCGTCGAGGGCGTTGCCGGGCGTGAACGAGGCCACGTGCCCGGCGGTGGCCGGGCGGCCCTGGGCGGCGTTCGTGCCGGTCGCCGAGAACGCCTCGATCTCGGCGATCTTCAGCGTGGGCGACCACGGCCCGGCCGGGAACTGGAGCGCCACGCAGCAGCCGTGGACGGGCGGCAGCGTGACGGTCACCTTGTTGCCGGTGGCCGGGTTGAAGGAGTGGTTGGCCTCCGGCAGGACCGTGACGTAGTCGCTGTACCCCTCGTAAGCGGCGCGGACCGCGAACCGCAGCGTGCGGGCCGGTTCGCCCGCCGGGAGGGTGACGGTCACCTTGTCGAAGGTGCGCCGCCCGCCGTCGAACGCCAGGTTGATGTTGGCGAAGACCCGGTCGGAGGGCACCTCCCAGTAGGTCGCGGGGTCGCCGTCGACCGTCATGTAGCCCCAGTGGTCGGAGGTGCCGGGCAGGCCCACGTTGTAGCCCACGACCAGCGGGAGTTCCGCCCCGACGGCCACCGGGTCGGCCAGAGCGAGCTGCACGGCCGCGTACGCGTCGAGCCTGCCGTTGCCCCACGTGTCGTTGACGTCGCCGGCCGAGGCGCACGAGGTGTCGGGCATGGCCACCGCGCTGTCGTTCAGGATGATCCGGGTCAGGTCGACCATGCCGCGCAGCCTCGGCACCCTCGACCAGACGAGCGCGACCGTGGCCGCCGTGTGGGGGGAGGCCATCGAGGTGCCGCTGGCCACGCCGTAGCCGCCGCCGGGCACCGAGGAGCGCACGTCGACGCCGGGGGCCGCGAGGTCGGGCTTGTACCAGGACATGCCCGAGCCCCGGCTGGAGAAGGGCGCGATGACGTCGTTCACGTCGAACGCGCCGGTCGCGAACGCGCCGAGCTGGATGCCGGGGGAGCTGCCCGTCTCGCAGCCCGGCCCGTCGTTGCCGACGGAGAAGGCGGGGAAGATGCCGGCCTGCGTCCAGGAGTAGATGACGTCGGAGTACCAGTCGGAGTAGCCCATGCCTCCCCACGAGTTGTTGATCACGTCGGGGGCGAGGTCGGGCCGGGGGTTGTCGCCGGAGGCGTCGGTCGGGGCGAGCATCCACTGACCGGCCAGCAGCAGCGAGGCGGCGGTGCAGGTGGTGCTCGGGCACGCCTTGGCGGCGATCCACTTCACGCCCGGGGCGACGCCGACCTGGTTGACGCCGTCGTCGCCGACCATCGTGCCCATGGTGTGGGTGCCGTGGCCGTTGACGTCGCAGGGCGCGGCGGACGGGCAGCCGCCTTCGGGGTTGTACCAGTTGTAGGCGTGGTTCCCGGCCGCGCCGCCCCGGTAGGAGCCGACCAGCGCGGGGTGGTCCCACTGCACGCCGGTGTCGATATTGGCGACGACGATGCCCTCGCCCTTGGTGCCGTAGCCGCTCCAGACGTCGTCGGCGCGGATCTTCTCGACGTTCCACTCGACCCCGGCCATCGCCCCCGCCCGCCGCGTGACGGCGGTGTGCAGCTCGATCGGCTCGTCGGGTTCGATCGCGGTCACCTCGGGACGGGCGGCGATCCGGTCGATGAGGGCCCGGTCGCCCGTGACCAGGACGGTGTTGGAGATCCAGAAGGCGGTGTGGCCGGCGCCGGCGTCGTCGGCCAGGGCCAGGACGTCCCGCTGGGACGCGGTGGCGACGGCCTTCCTGGCCTCGATGACTTTCATGGGGTCGGTCGCGGCGGTGAGGTCGGCCTTCCGCGCGAAGCGCACCCAGAAGGAGGTCTCGCCTCCGTCCGCCGCCTCCGACCTGACCTCGGCCGAGATCTTCGGAGAGGGCGCGGGGTCGGCGGCCGCCGGGCCGGTCGTGACCGTCCAGCCCAGCAGCCCGAGTAACAGCAGGTACGCGGTCTTCCGGGGCCGGCGGCCTCGAACAGATGTGATCATCATTTTGGCAGCATATATCTGCAATTCCTTAGCAGGATTGCGCAAATCTGCCAGAAATGATCCGTAATAGAACGGGCATCACCGCCGTTCTCGCCAGATTCATCGGGTTAAGCCCATCAAGGACTCGCTGATTTGTTGACGTCGGGCGGGTCTCGTCCTACCGTTCAATCCATATTCATCGGATCAATTGGAGTCTCTTATGTCGACGATCACCTCAGTGGACGTGGTCGACGTCAGGTTCCCCACGTCCGCCACCCTCGACGGCTCCGACGCGATGAACCCGGACGGCGACTACTCGGCCGCCTACGTGGTTCTCGCGACCGATGACGGCGACCTGGCGGGCTACGGCCTGACCTTCACCATCGGACGGGGCAACGACCTCTGCGTGGCCGCCGCCCGCCAGATCGGCGCGAGGCTGGCCGGGCGGGACGTGGACGAGATGGCCGCCGACCTGGGCGGTCTCTACCGGGAGATCATGGCCGACAGCCAGATGCGCTGGCTGGGCCCGGAGAAGGGGGTGGTCCACCTCGCGGCCGCCGCCGTGCTGAACGCCGCCTGGGACCTGGCCGCCCGCCGGGCCGGCAAGCCGCTGTGGCGCCTGGTGGCCGACATGTCGCCGGAGGAGATCGTCGCGGCGTGCGACTTCCGCTACCTGTCCGACGTGCTCACCCCCGCCGAGGCCGTCGAGATGCTCGCGCGGCTGCACCCCACCCGTGAGGAGCGCGTCGCCGTCCTGGAGGCGCACGGCTACCCCGCCTACACCACCTCGCCCGGCTGGCTCGGCTACGACGACGAGAAGCTGCGGCGGCTGATCCGGGAAGGGGTCGCCGAGGGCTGGACGCACGTCAAGCTCAAGGTCGGCGCGAACGTCGACGACGACCTGCGGCGGCTGGCCATCGCCCGGGAGGAGCTCGGCGACCGCAACCTGATGATCGACGCCAACCAGGTGTGGGACGTGCCCGAGGCCATCACCTGGGTGAACCGGCTGGCGGCCTACGAGCCGCTGTGGATCGAGGAGCCGACCAGCCCCGACGACGTCCTGGGCCACGCCGCCATCCGCAAGGCCGTCGCCCCCGTCGGCGTCGCGACCGGCGAACACTGCCACAACCGGGTGATGTTCAAGCAGCTCCTCCAGGCGGAGGCGATCGACTTCTGCCAGATCGACTCCTGCCGCCTGGCCTCGGTCAACGAGATCATCCCCATCCTGCTGATGGCCGCCAAGTTCGGCGTGCCGGTGTGCCCGCACGCCGGGGGCGTCGGCCTGTGCGAGATCGTCCAGCACCTGTCGGTGATCGACTACGTCTGCGTGAGCGGCAGCATGGAGGGACGGGTCCTGGAGTACGTCGACCACCTGCACGAGCACTTCACCGACCCCGTCCGGATCGAGCGGGGACGCTACCGCCTGCCCGGGGCCCCGGGCTACAGCGCCCGCATGCACGCGGGCTCCGTCGACGCCTACCGCTACCCTGATGGCGCGGAGTGGGCCCGCCAGTAGGGACGGCAGTGGGGACGGCGAAGTGGGAGTCATCGAGACCGCGATCGACACGATCAAGCAGATGATCGTCGACGGCGAGCTGCGTCCCGGTCAGAAACTCCCCATCGAGAAGGAACTCGCCGACCAGCTCGGCATCGCCCGCAACACCCTGCGTGAGGCCGTGCGGGCGCTGATCGCCATGAGGGTCCTGCAGACGCGCCAGGGCGACGGCACCTACGTCACCAGCCTCTCCCCGGCGCTGCTGCTCGACGGCATGAGCTTCGTCGCCGACATCCACCAGCACGCCGGAGCCGGGGAGTTCCTGCACGTGCGCCGGATCCTGGAGGCCGAGGCGACGGCCCTGGCGGCCGTCCGCATCCCCGACGAGCACCTCGTCGTCCTGGGCGGCCTGCTGGAGGAGGCCGAGCGGCTCGCCGCCGAGCCCGAGATCGACCACGGCAAGCTCGTCGCCCTCGACCAGGACTTCCACGCGCTGATCACCTCCCACTGCGGCAACGCCGTGCTGGCCGCCGTGATCGCGAACATGTCCGGCCGCACGGTCCGGGCCAGGATCTGGCGGGGCATGACCGACCCGCAGGCCGTGCAGCGCACGCTGGGCGAGCACCGCGCCGTCTATCTCGCGCTGCTCGCCCGCGACCCCGACCGGGCCCGCATCCACGCCGCGATGCACGTGCTGGGCGTCGAGGAGAGCCTCACCCAGGCGTCCGGGCGCCTCGGCACGACGGCGCCCCCGCTGCCGTCGTAGGCGCCCGGACGCGGTCCGGGAGGAGGGTCACTCCTGCGTCTTGCCCCCGGTGAGCCGGGAGAGGGCGAGCGCGGTGAGGATGATCGCTCCGTTGAGCGCTTCGATCCACTGCGCCGGCACGCCGGCCAGGGTGAGGACGTTCTGGATCATGTACAGCAGCAGGATGCCGGTGAACGCGCCGAACACCGTGCCCTTGCCGCCGTTGAGGCTGACCCCGCCGATGACGGCGGCGGCGAACACCGTGAAGATCGCCCCGTCGCCCTGGGCGGCGGCTACGGAGGCCAGCCGCCCGGTCAGCAGCAGGCCGCCGACCGCCGCCAGCACGCTGGCCGCGATCAGGGTGATCCACAGCACCCGGTCGGTGCGGATGCCCGCGGCCTTCGCGGCGTCGACGTTGCCGCCGATCGCGTACAGCGAGCGGCCGAACCCGGTGAAGCCCATGACCAGGACGCCGACCGCGAACAGCAGCAGGCAGATCCAGATCGAGGCGGGCACGCCGAGCCACATCGCCGAACCCAGATAGGTCATCGACTCCGGGAGGTTGAAGAACGTCTGCCCGCCGGAGATGCCGGTGAGCAGACCCCGCAGCACGATCAGCATGCCCAGGGTGACGATGAACCCGTTGAGCCCGAACCGGACGATGAACAGCGCGTTCACCACCCCGACCAGCGCCCCGACCGCCAGGGTGATGGGGATCGCCCAGAAGCCGGACAGCAGCCCGAGCCCCGATCCGGTCCCCACCGCGACCGTCAGCCACGCGGCCACGCCGGGCGCCAGGCCGAAGGTCGACTCCAGCGACAGGTCCATCTTCCCGACGATCAGCACGAGCGTCTGCGCCAGCACCAGCAGCGAGATCTCCGACATGGTCTGCAGGATGTTGATCACGTTGTCGGCCTGCAGGAAGATCGGGTGCACGATCTGCCCGACGATCGCGATCGCGATGATCGCCGGGACGAGCGCCAGGTCCCGCAACCGGGCCAGGCGCAGCCCCGCCGGTGGCCTCCTCGGCCCCTTAGGCGCGGGACTGCCCGTCTCGGCGGGGGCGGCGGTGGTCTCAGGCATCGAGGTCGACTCCTTCCATGGCCGCCACCATGTCGTGGTCGTGCCAGCCGGCGGCCAGTTCGGTGGTGACCCGGCCGTGGAACATCACCAGCACGCGGTCGCACAGGCGCAGGTCGTCCAGTTCGTCGGAGGCGATCACCACGCCGGTGCCCTTCCCGGCGATCTCCTCCACCTTGGCGAGCAGGAACTCCTTCGACCGGACGTCCACACCGGCGGTCGGGGTGATCAGCACGAGCAGGCGGGGGTCGCTCGCCAGCGCGCGGGCCATCACCACCTTCTGCTGGTTGCCGCCGGACAGGCCGTTCACGGGCAGTTCCGGGCCGGGGGTCTTGATGGCCAGGTTCGTGATCATCTCGCGGGCCAGGCCGTCCCGGCGGCGGCCGCTCACCAGGCCCGCGGCGCCGAGCCGTTCGGGCACGGTCATCGTGGCGTTGTCGGCGATCGACATCAGCGGGATCAGGCCCTGGTGGTGGCGGTCCCGGGGGACCAGCCCGACCCCCGCCGCCAGCGAGTCGGGCACGCTGCCCGCGCGCGGCCGGCGTCCGCCGACCTCGACCGTGCCCTCGCGGGGAGCTCGCAGCCCCGCGAGGGTCTCGGCCAGTTCCGTCTTCCCGCTGCCACCGAGGCCCGCCAGCCCGACGATCTCGCCCGCCCGGACGCGCAGGTCGACGCCGGCGTACACCTCGCCGTCGGCCAGGCCGCGGGCGTCCAGGACCACCGGGGCCTGCGCGGAGACCGGCGGACGGGCGTGCCGGTCGCTCAGCCCGGCCGCCTCGCCGGTCATCGCCGCCACCAGGTCGCCCTGGGGCAGCTCGGCGACCGGCGCGGTGAGGATGTGCCGGGCGTCGCGGTAGACCGTGACGGTGTCGCAGATCTCGTAGATCTCCTGCAGGTGGTGGCTGATGAACAGGAAGGTGACCCCCTGTTCGCGCATCGCCCGCATCCGGTCGAACAGGCGGGAGATCGCCGCGCCGTCGAGCTGCGCGGTCGGTTCGTCCAGGATGATGAACCGCGCGCCGAAGGACAGGGCCCTGGCGATCTCCACGAACTGCCGCTGCTCCACGTTGAGCTCTTTGGCCGGCAGCCGGACGTCCACGTCCACCGACCACGCCTCCAGCAGGTCGGCGGCCTTCCGCCACACGCTCTTCCAGCTGACCAGGCGCAGCCCGTTGTGGTCGTGGCGGTTCAGGTACAGGTTCTCCGCCACGGTCAGCTCAGGGATGATCGTGGACTTCTGGTACACGCAGGCGACCCGCTCCCGCCACGCCGACCGGTCGGACAGGCGGGGGGCGGGGCGTCCGGCGAAGCGGACCTCGCCCTCGTCGGGTTCCTGCAGGCCGGTCAGGATGGAGACCAGGGTCGACTTGCCCGCGCCGTTGCGCCCGACGAGGGCATGGGCCTCGCCCGGCGTGATCGTGATGTGGGCGCCGTCCAGCGCCACGGTCTCGCCGTACTTCTTGGTGATGCGCACCGCCTCGGCGACGGCCGAAGGGCTCACGGAAGCGTCCATCGCCGTGCCTCTCAGCTCAGGTTGTTGCCCCAGAGCGACTTGTCGTCGTGCTTCACGCTGGGGATGCCGCCGTAGGTGCCGCCGTCGAGCGTGACGAGCGGAGCGGAGAGCTGGTCCTCCAGCAGACCCGGACGGACCTCGATGATGGTGCTGTCGTGGTCGGTCTTGCCGGGGGCGAAGGTCTTGCCCTCGATCGCCGCCTTGGTGTACTCCAGCGCCCACTTGGCGTAGAGGTCGGCGGGCTGGGACACGGTCGCGTCGATGTTGCCCGCCGCGATGTCCTTGAGCTCCTGCGGGATGCCGTCGTTGGAGACCACGAAGACGTGCTTGGGGTCGGTCGGCGGGACCAGCAGGCCGCGCTGCTTGAGCACCTGGAGGGTGCCGGCCAGGGCGAAGCTCGACTGCATGTAGACGCCCTTGACGTCCGGGTTGGCGGTGAGCACCGTCGACAGCTTCTGCGAGGCGACCGCGCCGTCCCAGTTCGTGGCCTCGCCGAAGACCTTGATGCCGGCGTAGTTCTGCGCCATGCACTCGTTGAAGGCCTCGGTGCGGTCGCGGCCGTTGATGGAGGCCAGGTCGCCCTGGAGCATGACGACCTTGCCGGCGCCCTTCAGCTTCTCGCCGAGGTAGCGGCAGGCCTTCTCGCCGTACGCGCGGTTGTCGGCGCGCACCACCATGAAGGCGTTGCCCTGGTCGGGTCGGGTGTCGACCAGGACGACGGGGATCTTCTTGCCTTCGAGCTGCTGGAGCGTGGGGGCCACCGCCGCGGTGTCCTGCGGCGCCATGACCAGGCCCTTGATGCCCTGGCTCACGAGGCTCTGCACGTTGGCCGTCAGCTTCGCGATGTCGTTCTGGGAGTTGGTGGTCTTCAGGTCGGCGCCGAGCTCGCCGGAGAACTTCGGCACGTAGCTGATGTAGGAGTTCCAGAAGTCGGTGTCGGAACGGGGATAGTCGACCCCGATCACCGGCTTCGCCGGGGCGCCGCCGGTCGTCTCGGCGGGGGTGTCGGTCCCGCCGCACGCCGCCACCAGACAGGCCGTCATCGACAACGCCGCGGCCACGGATAAGCGTCTGCTTCTCATCATCACTCCTTGGGAGCACAGGACATGGGATGTCTTTCTACGGCCGGAACCCCGCCAGTGTCTAGAGGCAGTCAGTATCGACGCTTCGGCCTGCGTATTCGAGGGTCTCGCGGAGCCGCGCGGACGGAGAGACATCACATGTCTATCTCGGATGGCGTCCGGGGCGGAGCGTTGGTGCAGGATGCACCTATGTCTTTGACCGAGCAGGCCATCGTGCGCATCCGGCAGCTCATCAAGGATGGAATGCTCCCTCCGGGAGCGCGGCTGCCTCCCGAGCAGGACCTGGCGACCTCGCTCGGGCTGTCCCGCAACCTCCTGCGCGAGGCCGTCCGCTCCCTCGTGACGACCCGGGTGCTGGAGGTGCGGCGGGGGGACGGCACCTACGTCACCTCGCTGGAGCCCGCGCTGCTGCTGGAGGGGGTCGGCGTCGCGGTCGAGATGATGCAGGGCGACGACCTGCTGGAGATCACCGAGGTGCGGCGGCTGTTCGAGCCGGTGGCCACGGGTCTGGCCGCCAGCCGCATCACGGCGGCCCAGCTGGCCGAGGTCCACCGGCACCTCGACGCCATGATCGGCGCGCAGGACGACATCGAGCTGCTCACCCACCACGACGACGCCTTCCACCGCGCCGTCTTCGAGGCGACCGGCAACCAGTCGCTGTGCGCCCTGCTCGGCGGCATCGCCAGCCGCACGGTCCGCACCCGGGTCTGGCGGGGGCTCCTGGAGGGCAACGTGACCGGCCGCACGGTCGCCGAGCACGTCTCCATCTACCGGGCGCTGGAGGCCGGGGACGTGGTGCTCGCCCAGGCCGCCGCCCTCATGCACGTGAGCACGACCGAGACCTGGCTCCGCGAGAACCTCGTGCGGTCCTCGACCCCGGAGCCCGACGAGCGCATAGTCAACTAATTGATTAGGTATGGTGTTGAGCATGTCTCTGCGCCACGCCGTCATGGCCGCCCTGCTGGAGGGTGAGGCCAGCGGATACGACCTGGCCAAGGGCTTCGACGCCTCGGTCGCCAACTTCTGGATGGCAACGCCCCAGCAGCTCTACCGCGAGCTCGACCGCATGCACGAGGAGGGACTCGTGCACGCCCGGCTCGTCCACCAGGACCGCCGCCCCAGCAAACGCCTGTTCTCCCTCACCGACGAGGGCCGCCGCGACCTGCACGCCTTCACCAGGGAGCCGGTCCGCCCCGGCGCGATCAGGGAGGACCTGTTCGTCCAGGTGCAGGCCGTCGACGCGGGCGACGCCGCCGCCGTGCGCGCGGCGATCGAGGAGCGCCTCGGCTGGGCCGAGGCCAAGATCGCCCGGTACGAACGCCTGCGGACCCGCATCCTCGCGGGCCGCGACGAGGAGGAGTTCCTCGACCACGCCGACCGCATCGGCCCCTACCTCACGGTCACCCGCGGCCTGGCCTTCGAACGCGAGAACCGCCACTGGTGCCGATGGGCCCTGGACGTGCTCGACCGCCGGACGGCCAGATCGGCGGCGGCCGGATGAGCTACCTGCGTTTCGTGGCCGTCGGCGACAGCCAGACCGAGGGCCTGGGCGACGGCGACGAGGTGTCCGGCTACCGGGGCTGGGCCGACCGGCTGGCCGATCACCTCGCCGTGTGCAGTCCGGACGTCCACTACGCCAACCTGGCGGTCCGGGGACGGCTGGCCGCCCAGATCCGGGCCCAGCAGGTGGCTCCGGCCCTGGCGCTCAAGCCCGACCTGGTGTCGGTGATGGCCGGGATGAACGACATGACCCGGCCGGGGGGCGACCCGGCCGTCGTCGCGGGGGAGGTCGAGGAGATGATCCGCGCCTTCACCGGCGTCGGCGCGACCGTGCTGACCTTCACCTTCCCCAACATCGCCGAGATCGCTCCGATGGCCCGCCGCTTCCTGCCCCGGATCCTCGACTTCAACGACCGGCTCCGCCACGCCTCCCGGCGGCACGGCGCGGTCGTGGTGGACACCTTCCCCTACCCCGTCTCCACCGACGCCCGGTTGTGGAGCCGCGACCGCCTCCACGCCGCCCCCTTGGGCCACGAGCGCATCGCCGCCGCGGCGGCCCACGCGCTGGGTCTGCCCGGCAGCGACCTCACCTGGGCCGGTGAACTGCCGCCGCTCCGCCGCCCGAACGCGCTGCTCCGCACCGGGGCCGAGGTGCGCTGGGCCGCCGCCTTCCTCGGCCCGTGGGCGCTGCGCCGGATCCGGGGCCGCTCCACCGGCGACGGCCGGACGGCCAAACGCCCGGCCCTGCTCCCGGTCATCCCGCCCGGGTGAGGCCGATCGCCCGGTCCACCTCGTCCATGGTCGCCGCCCAGATCTCCGACGCCGGGTCGATCACCGCGAAGTGGCCGCCCGGTCGTTCGACGAGGGTGACGTCGTCGCCCGCCGCGTGTGCCTTGGCGGCGTAGCGGCGGCTGAAGTCGAGCAGGTCCAGGTCGTCGTCCGCGCCGACGGCGACGACCTGGCGCACGCCGAGGGGCAGGCGGCTCAGGGGGTCGGCGGCGGCGTACACCCCGGGGATCTCGGCGGAGGGGCCGCCGAGGGCGTGCGCGACCGCGCCGGTCCCGACGCGGCGGCGCTCTCCCTCGGTCAGGTCGAGCACCCCGGCGAGGGAGACGGCCACGGCGACCCGGGCCCGGTCGTCGGCGGCGGCGCGCAGGGCGAGTTGGCCGCCCGCCGAGTGACCGAGGACCACGACGCGGCCCAGGTCCAGGGCGTCGAGGCCGGTCAGGCGGTCGAGACCGGCCTCGACGTCGGCGACGGTGGCCTGCCAGCCGTGCCGGTCGGGGCGGCGGTATTCGAGGTTCCAGGCGGCGTAGCCGCGCCCGGCCAGGTCGACGGCGAGGGCGTCCATCAGGTCGGCGGCCCAGATCGAGCGCCAGTAGCCGCCGTGGATCAGCACCGCGACCGGCGGCGGGCCGCCGTCGTGGCGCGGCGGCAGGCGGAGCTCGCCCCACTGCTCGTCGCCGGGGCCGTAGGCGATGCGCTCGGCGGGGTGCCGCAGGCGGTGGAAGGCGTGCCGGATCGCCCAGGTCAGGCCCCAGAGGCCCCGGCCGTACAGGTGGACGGAGCCGGGGGAGACCTCGACCGGGCCGGTGTCGGCGGGGTCGTACCAGACGACGGGCGCGGGGTGCGGGACCGGTGGGCCCACCGCGACCACGGCGTCGCCTGTCTCTTCCAGTGTCTTGCCGAGGCCGGTGACCACGCGGCCCTCGACCCCCAGGTGCCGGAACTCGGTCTCGGCGATGTGCCGGACCAGGTCGGGGTCGGCCGTCAGGCCGGGGGTGAGCGCCACCAGGATCATGGTGTCCTCCCGAGGAAGCGCAGGGCGTTGCCGGACAGCAGCCTGTCGCGCTGGGCCGCGTCCAGGAACTCCGCGTCGTGCACGACCTTGCCGGCCGGGCGCTCGCCCAGCGGGTAGGGGTAGTCGCTGCCGACCATGACCCGGTCGTCGCCCATCACGTCCACCAGCAGCCGCAGCGCCGCCGGGTCGAACACGACGCTGTCGACGGAGAACCGGCCGACGTAGTGGCTCGGCGGGTGGGCCGACCGGCCGCGCACCACGTCGCCGCGCCGGTGCCAGGCGTTGTCGGCGCGGCCGAGCCAGAACGGGAAGCTGCCGCCGCCGTGGGCGAAGCACAGGCGCAGCGACTCGGGCACCTGGTCGAAGACGCCGCCGAGGACGAGCGCCAGCACCGACAGGTGCGTCTCGGCCGGCATGCCGGTCAGCCAGCGCGCCATCCAGCGGTCGAGCCGGGGGCCGCCGGGCATGTCCCACGGGTGGACGAAGACCGGCGCGCCGACCTCCGCGCAGTGCCGCAGGAACATCACGATGCCCGGGTCGTCGAGGTCGCGGTCGCCGACGTGGTTGCCGATCTCGACGCCCACGTGGCCGTTGGCCAGGCAGCGGTCGAGCTCCTCGCACGCCGCCTCCGGGTCCTGGAGCGGCACCTGGCAGAACGGGACGAACCGGTCGTGCCCGGTCATCTCCAGCGTGAGGTCGTTGAAGATCCGGGCCACCTTGACGGCCTGGCCGGCCGGGCGGTCGTACGAGAAGAAGACCGGCGTGGGCGAGACGACCTGCACGTCGACGCCGTCGGCGTCCATGTCGGCCAGGCGGGTGCCCGGGTCCCAGGCCTCCGCCCCGATCGGGCGGAACTCCGTCTCACCCACCATGATCATGGCGGCGCGCTCGGAGTCGACGCGGAGCCAGGGCCAGCCGGTGCCGCCACAGCGGGCGGCCAGGTCGGGCCACCCCTTCGGCACCAGGTGGGTGTGGACGTCGACGACGGGCCCGGCCATCAGCCCTTGCCCGGGTGGAGCGCGCCGCACCCGGCGCAGGTGCGGGCCGTCTCGTCGGCGTAGAAGGCCTGGAAGACCGGCGGCAGGTCGTGGACGATGTCGCGGACCTGGAGCTCGACCTCGTGCAGCAGGTTGCCGCAGTCGAGGCAGTACCACTGGAACTTCTCCAGCGTGCCCTCCTCGCGCACCCGCTCGACCACCATGCCGATCGACCCCGCCTCCGGCCGCTGCGGCGAGTGGGGGACGTTGCCCGGCAGCATCCACATCTCGCCCTCGCGGACGTGCACGGTGCGCGGCCCTTCGGGCGTCATGAGGTTGACGTGCATGTTGCCCTTGACCTGGTAGAAGAACTCCTCGTAGGGGTCGACGTGGAAGTCGGTGCGCTGGTTGGGGCCGCCCACGACCTGCACGATGAAGTCAGACCCGCCCGGGAACATCTCCTTGTTGCCGACCGGCGGCTTGAGCAGGTGCCTGTTGCCCTCGATCCAGCCGGGGAAGTTCACCGGCTCCGTGATGTCGGTCATTCGTCGACTCCTTCCGGGAGTAGCGCCACGGCCTGTATCTCGATCAGCAGATGGGGGTGCGGGAGCTGGTGCACCGCCACGGTGGTGCGGGCGGGGCCGGTCTCGTCGAAGTACTCGGCGTAGACCTCGTTGTAGCCGCCGAAGTCGTTCATGTTGACCAGGTAGGTCGTCACCTGCACCAGGTCGGACAGGCCCGCCCCGGCGGAGGCGAGGATGTCGCCGATGTTCTCGATCACCGCCCGGGTCTGCGCCCGGATGTCCAGCGCGGTGGTCCCCATCGCGTCGGCGCTCGCCCCCGCGATGGTGTTGTCGGGACGACGGCTGGAGGTCCCCGAGACGAACGCGAACCCTCCGGCGATCTTCAGATGGGGAAAACGGCCCCGGGGAGTGGCCTTCCCAGGAACGATCTTGCCCGCGCTCATGAGGAGACTCCCGCCATGACGGCTTCCGGCGCGATCCGCAGGCCGCTCACGACGCCGCCTTGAACGACGCCGTGCCGAGCTTTTCGACCACCGCGCGGACGTGGTCCCCCGGGTGCAGCGGCACCGCCGCCGTGGCGGCCCCGGCCAGCACGATCCAGCCGTCGCGCAGCTCCACGCCCCGGCCGCCCGCCAGGCGGACCGCCGCATCGAAGGCACGGCGGGCGTCGCCGAGGATGGCGGCCGTCGAGCCGGTCTGGACGACCCGGCCGTTCACCTCCAGCAGCACGCCGAGGTTGTCCAACCCGTCGGGCACCGGCCGCCACGGGCCGACGACGTAACCGGCCGCCGAGGTGTTGTCGGCGATCACGTCGGGCAGCGAGAAGTCGAAGCCCTCGAAGCGCGAGTCGATCACCTCCAGCGCCGGGGCGACGGCCTCGACGCCCGAGCCGGAGAGCAGGAACGCGACCTCCGGCTCGGCCCGCGCGTGGATCAGCCGCGTCAGGTCGAGCCGGCCGCCGTCGCCGATCCGCATGCCGTCGGTGAGGTGGCCCCAGATGACCTCGTCCACGCCGACCTGGGCCATCTTGGCGCGGCTGGTCAGGCCCATCTTCACGCCGGTCAGCCGTTCGCCGCGGGCCAGCCGCCGCTCGACGAGCGCGCGCTGCACGTCGTAGGCCCCGGAAGGGTCGAGACCGGCCGCGGCGGCCAGGCGCGGGATGGCCGTGGCGGTCAGCGCCGCCCGGTCGAGGCGGTCGGCGAGCTCGCCGATCATCGGGTTCCTCCCAGGTCGAGTGCCACATCGACGATCATGTCCTCCTGGCCGCCGACCATGCGGCGGCGGCCCAGTTCGACCAGGATGGCGCGGACGTCCACGCCGTAGCGGTCGGCGGCGCGTTCGGCGTGGCGCAGGAAGCTGGAGTAGACCCCGGCGTAGCCGAGCGAGAGCGTCTCGCGGTCGACCCGCACGGGCCGGTCCTGGAGCGGCCGGACCAGGTCGTCGGCGGCGTCCATCAGCGCGAACACGTCGCAGCCGTGGGGCCAGCCGTGGAGTTCGGCGACGGCGGCGAACACCTCCAGCGGGGCGTTGCCGGCCCCCGCGCCCATGCCCGCGAGCGAGGCGTCGACGCGGGTGGTGCCGTGTTCGACGGCGACGACGCTGTTGGCGACGCCGAGCGAGAGGTTGTGGTGGGCGTGGATGCCGATCTCGGTGCCCTCGTCGAGGACCTGCCGGTAGGCGTCAACCCGTTCGGCGACGTCGCGCATGAGCAGCCGGCCGCCCGAGTCGGTGACGTAGACGCAGTGCGCGCCGTACGACTCCATCAGCTTGGCCTGCCCGGCCAGGGTGGCGGGGTCGGCCATGTGCGACATCATCAGGAATCCGGCCACGTCCATGCCGTTGTCCCTGGCCCAGGCGATGTGCTGGGCGGCGATGTCGGCCTCGGTGCAGTGGGTGGCGATCCGCACGCTGGTGACGCCGAGGTCGCGGGCGGCCTTCAGGTCGGCGATGGTGCCGATGCCGGGCAGCAGCAGGGTGGTGAGCCGGGCCCTGGTCATGACGGAGGCGGCGGCCTCGATCCACTCGGCGTCCGTGGCCGCGCCGTGGCCGTAGTTGACGCTGGAGCCCGCCAGGCCGTCGCCGTGGGCGACTTCGATCGCGTCGACCCCGGCCGCGTCGAGCGCGGCGGCGATCTCGGCGACCTGGGCGGGGGTGTAGCGGTGGGCGATGGCGTGCATGCCGTCGCGGAGGGTGACGTCCTGGACGTAGAGGCGGTTCACCGGGTCACCATCCGTTCGGCCGTGCGCAGCGCCGCCGAGGTCATGATGTCGAGGTTCCCGGCGTATTCGGGCAGGTAGTGGCCCGCGCCGGAGACCTCCAGGAAGACCGACACCTGGAGGCCGGCGAACCTCCGGCCCAGCGCGGGGACGTGGGCGTCCACGGGGTCGAACTGCACCTCCTGCTTGAGGCGGTAGCCGGGCACGTACTCCTGGACCGCGGCCACCATCTCGGCCACCGAGCGGGCGATCGCCTCGCGGTCGGCGTCGGCGCAGAGACAGTAGACCGTGTCGCGCATGAGCAGCGGGGGCTCGGCCGGGTTGAGCACGATGATCGCCTTGCCGCGCTCGGCCCCGCCGACGACCTCGATCGCGCGGGACGTCGTCTCGGTGAACTCGTCGATGTTGGCGCGGGTGCCCGGCCCGGCCGACCGGGAGGAGATGGAGGCGACGATCTCCCCGTACACGACCGGGGTGACCCGGCCGACGGCGGCCACGATCGGCACGGTGGCCTGGCCGCCGCAGGTGACCATGTTGACGTTGCGTTCGCCCACGTGCTCGCCGAGGTTCACCGGCGGCACCACATAGGGGCCGATCGCGGCCGGGGTGAGGTCGACGACGACCTTGCCATGGGAGCGGAGCACCTCGTCGTTGTGCCGGTGGGCCCCGGCCGAGGTGGCGTCGAAGACCACCTCGACGTCGGCGAACTCCGGCATCGCGACCAGGCCCTCGACGCCCTTGTCGGTGGTGGCCACGCCCATCCGGCGGGCCCGTGCGAGGCCGTCGGAGGCGGGGTCGATCCCGGCCATCGCGACCATGCGGAGCGTCTTCGACAGGCGCAGCACCTTGATCATCAGATCGGTGCCGATGTTGCCCGACCCGATCACCGCCACTCCGGTGTTCATGCCACCCCTCCGAAACAGGTCCTGACCGAGCCGAGCCCCGAGATGCGCGCCTCGTAGGCCGCACCCGGCGTCACCGGCACCATCGGGCCGAGCGCGCCGGAGAGCACCACGTCACCGGCGCGCAGCGGACGGCCCGCGCGGGCCAGCGTCCCGGCCAGCCAGGCCACGGCGTGCGCCGGGTTGCCCAGGCAGGCCGCGCCCGCGCCGACCGAGACCGGTTCGCCGTCGTGTTCGAGCACCGCGCCGCACAGCCGCAGGTCCACGTCGGCGACGCGGCGCGGGCTGGCGCCGAGCACGAACAGGCCGCTGGAGGCGTTGTCGGCGACGGTGTCGACGATGGAGATGTCCCAGTTCGCCACCCGCGAGCCGACGATCTCGATGGCCGGCAGCAGGTGGTCGGTCGCGCGGATCACGTCTGCCACCGTCACCTGGTCGTGCGGCAGGTCCGCGCCGAGCACGAAGGCGATCTCCGCCTCCACCCGGGGCTGGAGCACCCGGCCGGGCGCGACCTCCGCGCCGTCGGGCACCGCCATGTCGGCGAACAGCACGCCGAAGTCCGGCTGGTAGACGCCCAGCGCCTTCTGCACGACGGGGTTGGTCAGCCCGATCTTCGCGCCGACCGGCCGCCGCCCCTCGGCGGTCCACTGCTCGACCTGCGTCTGCTGGACGGCGTAGGCGGTGGCCACGTCCCCCTCCGGCAGCAGGTCGCCGCGCAGGGGAGGACAGGGGGTGCCGGTGTCGTAGGCGTCGCGCAGCAGCCGGGCGGCGCGCTGGATGTCGGTCATGAGAGGTCCACGCAGACGTTGGTGAGCTCCGAATAGAAGGCGAGCGAGTGGACGCCGCCCTCGCGGCCGACCCCCGACGCCTTGACCCCGCCGAACGGGGTGCGCAGGTCGCGCAGGAACCAGGTGTTGACCCAGACGATCCCGGCGTCGAGGCGCGCGCCCGCCCGGTGGGCCCGGCCGACGTCGCGGGTCCAGACGGTCGCGGCCAGGCCGTAGACGCTGTCGTTGGCCAGCGCGAACGCCTCCTCCTCGGTGTCGAAGGGCGCGACGTGGCAGACCGGGCCGAAGATCTCCTCCCGGTTGGTCCTGGCGTCCTGCGCCAGGCCGGTGAGCACCGTCGGCCGCACGTACGCGCCGCCGTCCCGGGCGTCGCCGAAGACCGGCACGTCACCCCCGGCGAGCACGGTCGCGCCCTCGGCGCGGGCCAGGTCGTAGTAGCCGAGCACCTTCTCGCGGTGCCCCCGGGAGATCAGCGGCATCGTGCCGGTCGCCGGGTCGGACGGCCAGCCGAACCCCTGCTCGGCCGCCCGCCGGGCCAGCCGCTCGGTGAACTCCTCGAACACCGGCCGCTGCACGTACAGCCGCTCGGTGCACAGGCAGACCTGGCCGCCGTTGGTGAAGCTGGAGCGGACCGAGCCCTCCACTGCGGCGTCGAGGTCGGCGTCGGCGAAGACGAGCCCGGCGTTCTTGCCGCCGAGCTCGAACGAGACCGCCTTCACCCCGTCGGCCGCGGCCCGCATGATCGCGCTGCCGGTCGCCGACTCCCCGGTGAAGGTGATCGCGTCCACCCCCGGATGGGTGGTGAGGAACTCGCCCGCCGAGCCGGGGCCGAAGCCGTGCACCAGGTTGAACACCCCGTCGGGCACGCCGACCGCCGCCATCACCTCGGCCAGCAGCGTGGCCGAGGCGGGCGTCTCCTCCGAGGGCTTGACGACCACCGCGTTCCCGCACGCCAGCGCCGGGGCGACCTTCCAGGTCAGCAACAGCAAGGGCAGGTTCCACGGCACGATGACCGCGACCACGCCGACCGGCTTGCGCACCGCGTAGTTGATCGCCCGGCCGGCGGTGCCGAACGACTCGGTGGGGGCGGTCGCGGCGATCTCGGCGAAGGCCCGGAAGTTGGCCGCGCCGCGCGGGATGTCCAGTGTCCTGGCCTGCGAGACGGGCTTGCCGGTGTCGGCGACCTCGGCGGTGACCAGGTCGTCGAAGCGCCGGTCGAGCTCGTCGGCGACGGCGTTCAGGATCTTCGCGCGTTCCCGCTCGTCCATCCGGCCCCAGGGCCCGCGCATCGCCCGGCGGGCGGCGGCCACCGCCGCGTCGACGGTGCCGGCGTCGGCCTCGGCGACCTCGAAGACCGTCTCGCCGGTGACCGGGCTGATCTTGGCGAACCTCTTCCCCTCCGGCACGAACCGGCCGTCGACGAAGTTGCGCAGCAGGCCCGGCTCACCGCGGCCGGACATCAGGTCAGGCGTCCACACGGTCATGCGCTCCGCCTCCCCGCGAGCAGCGCGCCGACGGCGAGGAGCGCGCCCGCCCCCACGGCCGCGCCGACCATCCGGTGCTGGCGGCGCACCCGCCGCCACACCTGCGCGTAGGGGACGGTCGAGAAGGAGACCAGCTCGTAGCGGGAGACGTAGCGGCCGGGCAGGGCCCGCTCCAGCGCGTGCTCCACCTTCTTCTGGAGCTGGAAGACCGGCGAGGCGACCTTGTCGCGCATCTCGACGAAGTTGGCCAACGCCATCCGGGCGATGGCCTCGGTGTTGTCGCGGCGGCGCTCCTCGTAGAGGGGCAGCGCCCGGGTCCAGTCGCCGCCGGTCTCGTCGAGACAGCGGTCGAGTTCGACGACGTCCTCGAAGGCGCAGTTGGCGCCCTGGCCGTAGAACGGCACGATCGCGTGGGCGGCGTCGCCGACCAGGGCGGCCTTCCCGCCGACGTGCCACGGGGCGCAGCGGACGGTGCCGAGCAGGCCGACGGGGTTGTGCCGGTAGTCCTCGACGAGGGTGGGGGCGAGCTCCATCAGGTCGGGGTAGTGCTCGGCGAAGTGGCGTTCGATCGCCGCCGGGCTGCCGATGGAGGCGAAGCTGCTGGTGCCGCTGTTGGGCCAGAACAGCGTGCAGGTGAACGAGCGGTCGGGGTTGGGCAGCGCGATCATCATGGAGGTGCCGCGCGGCCAGATGTGCAGCGCGCCCGGGGCGAGGGCGAACTCGCCGTCGCGGGGCGGGATGCGCAGTTCCTTGTAGCCGTAGTCGAGGAAGTCGAGGCTCTCGGTCAGCCCGGCGTGCGCGAGCAGCTGGGCCCGCACCGCCGAACCCGCGCCGTCGGCCCCGAGCACCACGGCCGCCCTGGCCTTCGTGGTGCCGTGGGGGGTCTCGTACGTCATCTCGCCCGTTTTGGGGTCGAGGGCGGCCAGCCGGTGGTCGAAGGCGATGCGCACGCCCGGCTGCTGGGCCGCCGCGTCGAGCAGGGCGTTGTTGAGGGCCGAGCGGCTGATCGAGTTGATCGCCCGCCGCCCGTCGTGGCTGTAGGGCTGGAAGTCGAGTTCGCCCTTCACGGGGTGGATGACCCGGCCGCGCATCGGGAGCGCGTCGGCCATGACCTGCTCGTCGAGGCCGATCCGGCGCAGCGCGTCGAGGCCGCGCTCCGACAGGGCGAGGTTGATCGAGCGGCCCCGCTCGACGGCGCCCTCGCGGGGGTCGGGACGGCGTTCGTACAGGGCGACCCGCAGGCCCCGCCGGGCCAGGAAACAGGCGAGCAGGCAACCGGCCAGACCGGCGCCGACCACCGCTATCTCATCGCTCATCGGACCTCCTCGATGACGTGCGCGAGGGCGTCGGCCAGACGCCAGCAGTCGTGGTAGGTGCAGTAGAGGGGCACCGGCGCGGCCCGGACGATGTCGGGCTCCCGGGCGTCGGTGATCACACCGAACTCGAAACGCAGCCGTCTGGCCAGCTCGTGGGCGCTGCCGCCGGTGATCCGCAGGGAGAGCTGGCTGCCCCTCCGGCCGGGATCGCGCGGGGTCACCACGGTGACCGGGAGCTCGTCGAGCAGCGCTTCCAGGTAGCCGGTGAGGCGCAGGCTCCGGGCGCGCAGCTCGGCCATGCCGACCCGGTCGAAGATCTCCAGGGAGGTGCGGACCGGGCCCATGGCGTAGATCGGCGGGTTGGAGACCTGCCACGCGTCGGCCGTCGCCGGGGGACGGGAGACCGGCGCCATCTCGAAACGGGTGGCCGGTTCGGTGCTCCACCACCCCTCGAACCGCTGGACGGCCGGGTCGGCGAGGTGCCGCTCGTGCACGAACACCCCGCCGAGCGCCCCCGGCCCGGCGTTCAGGTACTTGTAGGAGCACCAGGCCGCGAAGTCGGGCCCCCACTCGTGCAGCTCCAGCGGGACGTTCCCGGCGGCGTGCGCCAGGTCCCAGCCGACCAGCGCGCCGGCCTCGTGCCCCGCGCGGGTGATCGCCGGGATGTCCATGAGCTCGCCGGTGAGGTAGTTGACCCCGCCGAGCAGCACCAGCGCGACCTCGTGGCCCTCATGGGCGAGGTAGCTGAGCACGTCGGCGGGGTCCAGCCGGACCACCGTCGCGTCGGGGTCCAGGCCGTGGAAGCGGGCCTGACTGCGGACCGCGTAGCTGTCGGACGGGAAGGCCGTGTCCTCGATGACGATCTTCGTGCGAGTGCCGGCCGGCCGGTAGAAGGACACCATCAGCAGGTGCAGGTTGACCGTCAGCGAGTTCATCACCACGGTCTCCGACGGCAGCGCGCCGACCAGGCGGGCCGCGGTGCCGGTGAGGAACTCGTGGTAGGGCAGCCACGGACGGGCCGCGTCGAGATGGCCCTCGACGCCGAGCCTCGCCCAGGCGTCGAGGTCGCCGAGCAGGTCGCTCCTGGTGGCCCGGGGCTGCAGCCCCAGGGAGTTGCCGGCCAGGTAGGCGGTCTCGGCGTACCGGCCGCCCTCGGCGGGGGGAACGTGGAACAGGTCGCGGTGGCCCGGGTCGGCGGCGTCGCGCCGGAGGGCCTCGGCCTCGGTGAACATCGCCGCCCCCTCAGACCAGGGTCCTGGCGGACCACAGTTCGGGGAAGACCACGCGGGCCATGCTGCGGCGCAGCCAGTTCGCCCCGGCCGAGCCGCCGCTGCCGGCCTTCTCGCCCATGGTCCGCTGCACCGCCTTGAGGTGCTGCCAGCGCCAGTCGGCGAATCCGTCGGCCAGTCCGGTGAGCGCCTCGCCGAGCGACCAGAGGTGGTTGCCGGGGGTGTTCTCCCGGTAGATCTCGACCCAGGCGGCCTCGACGGCGGGGTGGCCCTCGTGCTCGACGGCCACGTCGCGGTCCAGCAGGTCGCGGGGGATGGCGAAGCCCTGGCGGGCGAGCGCCGCGATGACGTCGTCCCACAGGCTGGGCGCGCGCAGCGTCTCCTGGAGGGCGGCGTACACCTCGGGCTGGCGGTGGAAGGGCCGCAGCAGCGTCGCGCTGCGCAGGCCCAGGAGGAGCTCCAGGTGCCGGTACATGGCCGACTGGAAGCCCGAGGCCTCGCCCAGCTGGTCGCGGAAGCGGTTGAAGTCGGCCGGGGTCATCCAGTCGAGCCCGCGCCAGGCGGCGTTGAGCCCCTCGATGTCCAGAGTGGCCCGCTTCAGCGGGGCGAGCGCGCCCCAGACGTCGTCCTCGCGCAGCAGCCGCTGGGCCTCGCGCAGTTCGAAGCAGGTCAGGCCGAAGTACAGCTCCATGATCTGGCTGACCATGAGGAAGGACATCTCGCCCGGGTCCTTGCTGATGGTCTGCTGGAGCGAGTGCAGGGTGTCGGCGTGCACGTAGACGTCGTAGGGCAGGCCGTCGGCGTACTCCAGGGTGGGGTTCCCGCCGTTGGCGGCGGCCCTGGCGGCGCGCGTGCTGTTCGTGCTCTCCACGGACCTCATGCTCCACCAAACGGTCATCTGTCGAGAAGGAGCACTTAAAGGTACGATTCACCCCTGGCCTGTGGTTTCACGGCCAAACCGCTCAACCGCTTAACGAACCGAAGGTCCCCATGGACGATATGGATTGGGCGCTGCTGCGCGAGCTTCAGGTCGACGCGCGGCTGTCCTTCAGCGAGCTGTCCCGGCGGGTCCACCTGTCGCCGCCCGCCGTGGCCGAACGGGTGCGGCGGCTGGAGGAGACCGGCGTCATCTCCGGCTACCACGCCCGGGTCGACCTCACCCGGACTGGCTGGCCGGTGATGGCGATCATCCGGATGTCCTGTTACGGCCCCCGCTGCATGCTCCGCGACCCGGCGGTCGCCGAATGGCCGGAGGTCCTGGAGATCCACCGCATCACCGGCGACGCCTGCTGCATCCTCAAGGTCGCCGCCGAGTCGATGGACGCCTTCGAGCACGTGATCGACCGCCTCGCGCCCTACGGCCAGCCGTCGAGCACGATGGTGCTGTCGACCCCGCTCCCGTGGCACTCCGTCACGCCGCCGCGGACCTCGTCCGCCTGAGTTCGGGCAGCACCGCCGACCCCAGGAGTTCCACCCCGCGCCGGTCGCTCAGCCCGTGGGGGGTGCCGAACTCGACCCGGCGCACCCCCGCGTCGATGAGCGCCTGGGCCTGCGAGGCGACGTGGTCGGGGGTGCCCGCGAAGGCGAACAGGTCGAGCAGGTCGCCCGGGATGAGCTTGCCCGCCTCGTCGTGGCGGCCGGCGTCGACCAGCTCCTTCACCCGGGCCACCAGGTCGGCCGGGATCTCCAGGGTGGGGTCGAGCCCGGCCACCACCGCGAGGTACATGGCCACCTCCGCCCGCGCCCGCGAACGCGCCGCCGCGCCGTCGGTGTCGACGACGGTGACCGCGCCGAGCACGATCCCGACGTCCTCGGCGTCCCGTCCGGCGGCCTCCGCGCCCGGCCGCAGCCGCTCGCGGATCACCTTCACCATGTCCGGGTTGGCGCTGCCGCCCACCTTGATCTCGTCGGCGACGCGCCCGGCCAGCGCCGCGCCCTTCGCGCCCCACGCGCCGAGCAGCAGCGGCGGGTCGGGGCGGTGCACCGGGTAGCGCAGCGTGGTGCCCGGGGCCAGCCGGAACACCTTCCCCTCGAACCCTCCGGCGTCGCCGCGCAGCAGCCGGTAGACGACCTGCGCCGACTCCTCCAGGGTGGTCAGCGGGTGCTGCTGGTCGATGCCGACCGCGCCCAGCCAGGTGCCCCGCGCCAGGCCGAGGTAGGCCCGGCCCTCCGAGGCCAGGTCGAGCGCGGCGATCTGGCCCGCGATCTCGTAGGGAGCCAGCGAGTAGGGGTTCAGGCAGGCCACGCCCAGGCGCACCCGCTCGGTGGCGGCGGCCATCTCCAGCAGGGGGAAGATCGGCGGCTGGTACATGAGGTCGCCGAAGACGGTCAGCACGTCGAAGCCGTGGTCCTCGGCGCTGCGGGCCAGCTCCGCGTAGTCGCCCGCGCCCTTGTCGCTCTGGAGGCCGAGCCCGATCTCCACGGTGCGCGCGGTGGTCACGTCAGGTCCGCCGAGTTCATCCGCCGCCGGCAGGTGCGCGAGACCTGCATGATCAGGCGCTCCTCCGGGTCGGGGCAGGCGAACTGGGTGTCCTGGGCCAGCCAGTCGCCCGCCGCCAGGTCGCGCTGCTTGGCCGCGAGGAAGGGCAGCACGGAGGCCAGGGCGTAGACGCAGAAGTGCTTGCCGTCGGGGATCTTCAGGTGGGCGCTGTCGGTCAGGTCGAAGTGGTCGCCGACGTTCATGCCGCAGACCGACCGGCCCTCGATGCGTTCGACGGTGACCCGGAGGTCGTAGATCTCCATGTCGGGCTCGGTCATGGTGTCGGGGGGTTTATGGCCAAGACGATCTCCGTGTTGGTCGCAGAGTCATTCAGGTAGCGGTGCGGCCGGTTGGAGTCGAGCGTCAGGCTCTCGCCCGCCGCGACGGTGTAGCTCGACCGCTCGACCTGGACGGTGAGAGTGCCGGAGACGACGTACACGCACTCCATGGACGGGTGGCTCCACAGTTCCTCGCTGGAGACCTCGCCCGGGGCCAGCACGGCGTGGAGCACCTCGAGCTGCCCGTTGCCGGGGGTCAGCCGCTCGTAGCGGATCTGGCCGTTGGGCGCGCCGAGGGTGGTGCGCTCGCCGGGCCGGCTGATCCACACCGCGGGCGCGGCCGGGTCTTCGAACAGCGAGGCGATGGACGCGCCGAAGACCCCGGCCAGGCGGCGCAGGGTCGACAGGCTCGGCTCGGTGACGCCCCGCTCGATCTGGCTGAGCAGCGTCGGGGAGACCCCGGCCTGCTCGGCCAGGGCGCGCAGGCTCATCCCCCGTTCGGTGCGCAGCTCGTGCAAGCGATCTCCGATCACCTACGCCGTCCTTCCTACCATCGCAGTGTCACGTGCAGGTTAACTACACGCGTGGGCAGCACCGTAAGGGTGCCGATGTTCGCCGTCAACAGACAGTTGTGAGCAGGTGATCAGCGGTGACGGGTCTTGACGCGGTCGCTGCCCACGGCCTAGCGTGCCCGGTCAACGTGCAGTAAGGCTGCACGTTCGGCTGTGGCCTCGTGCCGCCGCCGCTCAGGAGAGTCATGACATCGCCCCATATGTCTGAGCGGGCCCCCGTAGCCCGGCCTTGGAGTCCCTCATGAAGATCCGCCGGTCTGTCGGTGCGCTCACCGCCGCTGTGGCCCTGAGCCTGCTCGCCGCCTGCGGCGGTGGCAACGCCGCCGCTCCGTCCTCGCCCGGCGGGCAGGGCGGCAAGACCCTCGTCATCGACACCGCCTTCCAGCTCAAGACGACCGACCCCGCCCGCATGTACGAGCCCTCGGGTCTGCTGATCGACCAGACGATCTACGACACGCTGCTCACCTTCAAGGGCAGCGACGTGACCAAGCCGGTCCCGGCGCTCGCGGAGTCGTTCACCGCCTCCGACGACGCCAAGACCTTCACGTTCAAGCTGCGCACCGACGCGAAGTTCTCCGACGGCACCCCGGTCACCTCGGCCGACGTCGCCTTCTCGCTCAACCGCGTGAAGAACGTCAAGGGCAACCCGTCGTTCCTGATGGCGGGCCTCACGGTCACCGCGCCCGACCCCGCCACCGTCGTGATCGCCAGCGAGGAGCCGAACACCGCCATCCCGTTCATCCTGCCGAACCCCGCCCTGGGGATCGTCAACTCGGCGGTGGCCAAGAAGAACGGCGCCACGGACGCCGAGGACGCCGACAAGACCGACACCGCCGAGGCGTTCTTCAACAAGCAGTCGCAGGGCAGCGGCCCGTACGTCCTGGAGAGCTACAGCACCACCTCGCAGGTCGTGCTGAAGCTGAACGAGAACTACTGGGGCCCCAAGCCCGTGTACTCCAAGGTCGTCGTGCGCAACACGCAGGCCAACGTGCAGCGGCTCAACGTGCAGAAGGGCGAGTCGCAGATCGCGGTGGACCTGTCGCCCGAGCAGGCCAAGGGCATGGGCGACCTCCAGGTCGTCAACGGCGCCTCGCCGAACGTGTTCTTCCTGTTCGCCAACGACAACCCGGAGATCTCCAAGATCTCCTCGAACCCGAAGTTCCAGGAGGCGGTGCGGTACGGCGTCGACTACCAGGGACTCGTCGACCTGGCCGGTGAGGGAGCCGTGCAGGCGCCCGGCATCGTCCCCTCGCTCTTCCTCGGCGCGCTTCCGGCCGCCGACGGGATCAAGCGCGACGTCGAGAAGGCCAAGGCCGCGCTGGCGGCGTCGGGCCTGCAGAACCCGACGGTCAAGCTGAACTACCCGAGCGACGTGCAGGTCAACGGCCTCAACTTCGGCGACCTCGCCGCCCGCGTGCAGGCCAACCTCAAGGAGGTCGGCATCAACGTGGAGCTGGCCCCGGCGTCGGTGCAGACCGCGCTGGAGTCCTACCGGGGCGGCACCGAGGAGATGGGCCTGTGGCAGTGGGGCCCGGACTTCCCCGACCCCAGCAACTACCTCAACTTCCTGCCGGCCCAGACCGTGGGCCTGCGCGCCGGATGGGCCGAGGGCGCGTCCCCCGACCTGGAGGAGCTCGGCGCCAAGGCCCGCACCACCGTCGACGACGCCGCCCGCTCGGCGCTGTACGTCGACATCCAGCACAAGATGAACGAGGCCGGCCCGATCATTCCGCTGATCCAGCCGGCCCAGATCCTGGTCGGCGCCAAGTCGGTGCGCAACCTCCAGTCCAACGCCCTCTGGCTGGTCAACGTCCGTGAGCTCGGCTAAGCCGAAAAGCGGTACCCCGGGGGCGGGCCGGCGTCCGGCCCGCCCCGGCGGGGTGCTGCTGCGGTTCCTCGTCCGGCGGCTGGCGGCCGCCCTGCTGCTGTGCGTCGGCATCACGCTCGTGGCCTTCACCCTGACCCAGCTGGTCCCGGGCGATCCCGCCGCCGCCAACCTGGGGCAGTCGGCGGTCGACGACCCGGCCGCGGTGGCCGCGTTCCGCGCCAAGTACGGGCTGGACCAGCCCGTCCCGGTGCAGTACCTGACGTACATCGGCAACGTGTTCCAGGGGAATCTGGGCGTGTCGCAGCAGAGCCACCGGCCGGTGGCCGAGGACCTGGCCGAGTTCGTGCCGGCCACGATCGAGCTCGCGCTGTTCGCGATCGTGCTGTCGCTCGTCGTGGGCGTCGCCCTCGGCGTCGTGGCCGCCGTCAACCGCGACCGCTGGCCCGACCAGGTGCTCCGGGTGGTCAGCCTGGGCGGGGTGTCCATGCCGACCTTCTGGGTCGCGCTCGTCGCGTTCTACCTGCTGTCGTTCAAGTTCGACCTGCTGCCGGGCACCGGACGACTGGATCCGGTGCTGAGCCCGCCGCCGTACACGACGGGCTTCTACTCGGTGGACGCGGCGCTGGCCGGACAGTGGGACGTCATGTGGTCGGCGATCGGCCACCTGGTGCTGCCCTCGCTCGTGCTGGCCGTCTACACGGTCGGCATGCTGATGCGCTTCAGCCGGGCCTCGGTGCTGGAGATCCTCGGCAACGACTACGTGCGCGCGGCCAGGGCCAAGGGCCTGCCCGAGCGGGTGGTCATCGTCCGGCACGTCCTGCGCCCCGCGATGGTCGCGATCATCACGGTGGCCGGAGTCGCCTTCGGCAGCCTGCTGTCGGGGGCCGTGCTGGTGGAGAAGATCTTCTCCTGGCCCGGCGTCGGCCAGTACGCCTATCGCAGCGCGGTCAACCTCGACCTGCCCGGCATCATGGGCGTCAGCATCGTCGTCGCCGCCGTGTACATCCTCATCAACCTGCTCGTCGACCTGCTGTACGGGGTCATCGACCCGAGGATCAGGCTCTCATGACGACTGGATCCCGCACCCCGTGGCGGCAGCCCCTGGCTCTGGTCGGCGCCGCCTTCGTCGTGCTGTGGGTGCTGGTGGCGCTGCTCGCCCCCGTGCTCGCCCCCTACGGCCCGCTCGACCAGATCGCCGACAAGCTGCTCGAACCGTCGGCGCAGCACCTGTTCGGCACCGACCAGCTCGGCCGCGACGTGCTCAGCCGGGTCGTCTACGGCGCGCAGGTGTCGCTGCCGCTGGCGTTCCTGCTCGTCGCCCTCTCGGCGGTGATCGGGTCGGTCGTCGGCGCGGTGGCCGGGTTCTTCGGCGGCTGGGTCGACGGCACGCTCATGCGGCTGGCCGACCTGGTGTTCGCCTTCCCCGGCATCATCCTGGCCATGGCGGTCGCCGCCGCCCTCGGCCCCGAGCTGCGCAACGCCGTGCTCGCGGTCGTCGTGGTGTCCTGGCCCTCCTACGCCCGGCTGGTGCGCGGCCTGGTCATGTCGGCCCGCAACTCCGAGTACGTCGCCGCCGGGCGGCTGCTCGGCTCCTCGTCGGTCCGCACGATGATCGTCGACCTGCGGCCCAACGTCGCCGGGCCGGTGCTGGTCATGGCGGCGCTCGACGTGGGCAACGCCGTGCTGCTGCTGTCGGGCCTGTCGTTCCTGGGGCTCGGCGCGCAGCCGCCCATGGCCGAGTGGGGCTCCATGGTGGTGTCCGGGATGGACTACTTCGACCTGTGGTGGCTGTGGCTGTATCCGGGCCTGTCCATCCTGACCGTCGTGCTCGCCTTCAACTTCGTCGGAGACACGCTGCGGGACGCCCTCGATCCGCGCACCGCGCGTGCGATCAGGGGGTGACCGTGGGAACGCTACTGGAGGTCGAGGACCTCACCGTGTGGCTCGCCACCAGGAACGGCCCCCGCAAGGCCGTCGACGGCCTGTCGTTCCGGGTCGACTCCGGCGAGGTCTTCGGCATCGCGGGGGAGAGCGGCAGCGGCAAGACGATGACCGCGATGGCGCTGCTCGGCCTGCTCCCGCACGCCGCCAGGACCGGCGGCCGGGCCGTCTTCGAGGGCCGCGACCTGCTGGCCATGAAGCCGCGCGAGCTGCGCGACGTGCGCGGGCGCAGCATCGCGATGGTGTCGCAGGACCCCTCCACGAGCCTGCACCCGATGCTCAGCATCGAGACCCAGGTGACCGAGCACATGCGCCACCACCTGGGCATCGGCAGGTCGGAGGCGCGCGGCCGGGCGGTCGAGCTGCTGTCGACGGTACGCATCCCCGACCCCGAACGGGCGCTGGGGGCCCACCCGGCCCAGTTCTCCGGCGGCATGCGCCAGCGCATCGCCATCGCCGTGGCGCTGGCGTGCGAGCCCCGGCTGCTGCTGGCCGACGAGCCGACGACCGCGCTCGACGTCACCGTGCAGGCGGGCATCCTGCGGCTGCTCGACCGGCTGCGGCGCGAGCGCGACCTCGCGGTCGTCGTGATCACCCACGACCTGGGCGTGATGTCGGCCGTGGCCGACCGCATCTGCGTCATGTACGGAGGCCGCACCGCCGAGGTCGGCCCGCGCGAGACCGTGCTGACCCACCCCCGCCACCCCTACACCCGGGGCCTGCTCGACGCGCTGCCCCACCCGGAGGGCGGGGCGGCGGCGCTGCGGCCGATCCCGGGCAGCCCGCCGTCGCTCGGCGCGGTGCCCGACGGCTGCCCGTTCCACCCGCGCTGCGCGTTCGCCGTCGACTCCTGCCGGGTGGACCGCCCCGAGCCGGTCCTCATCGGGTCCGATCACCGGCTGGCCTGCCCGCCCGACCCGCTGGGAGAGTCCGCATGAGCGCGCTGCTGGAGGCGACCGGGGTCGCCGTCGAATACCACCGGACCGGCGCGCCGCCGCTGCGCGCCGTCGACCACGCCGACCTGACCCTCGCCCGGGGCGAGATCCTCGGGCTGGTCGGCGAGTCCGGGTGCGGCAAGTCGACGCTGGGCCGCGCGGTCGTCGGGCTCCAGCCCACCGCCGCCGGGGAGATCCGCTTCGACGGCCGCCCGGTCGCGCCGCTCGGGCTGCGCCGCCGCCCGCCCGGCATGCGCGGGCTGCAGATGGTCTTCCAGGACCCGTACGCCTCCCTCAACCCCCGCCGCCTCGTCGGCGACCAGGTCGGCGACGGGTACCTGCTCGGCGGGACGTCCAAGACCGAGGCCCGCCGCCGGGCCGGTGAGCTGCTCGAACGCGTCGGCCTCCCGGCCGACGCCGTCAAGCGCTACCCGCACGAGTTCAGCGGCGGCCAGCGCCAGCGCATCGCGATCGCCAGGACCCTGGCCGCCGAGCCGAGCTGCATCATCGCCGACGAGCCGATCAGCGCGCTCGACGCCTCGGCCCAGGCGTCGGTCGCCAACCTGCTGGTCGAGCTGGTCCGCGAGCTCGACATGGGCCTGGTCTTCATCTCGCACGACCTGTCGGTGGTGCGGCAGATCGCCGACCGCACCGCGGTCATGTACCTGGGCCGCGTCGTCGAGGTCGGGCCGACCCGGCAGGTGTGGTCGGAGCCCGCCCACCCGTACACCAAGGCGCTCATCTCGGCGGTGCCCCGGGCCGACGGCGCGGGCGTGCTGCCGGTCGAGCTGCCCGGCGACGTGCCCGACCCCTCCCGGCCCCCCGGCGGCTGCCGGTTCCACCCGCGCTGCCCGGTGGCCCTGCCGTCGTGCGCGCACGACGACCCGCCGCTCACGATCCTGCGGGACGGCCGGTCGGCCGCCTGCGTCCTGGCGAAGTGACCCTGTGGGAAGTGACCCTATGGAAGGACATCCCGTGCTCGCGGAGCTGACCGAGCGGTTCTGGGCCTGGCGGCTGGCCACCACGCCGCGTAGCCGCGACGACATCCCCCGGGTGGTCCGCCCCGCCGGGTGGCGCCCGGAGTGGGACGCCGTCACCGTCGAGGAGGACCGGCGGTTCCTGGCCGCGATCGAGAGCGACCTGGCGGCCGTCGCCCCGTCGGCGGACCCCGCCGTCGAGGTGCCGCGCCGGCTGCTCGGCTCGGCGGCCGCGCGGGCGCGCTGGGAGCTCGACGTCGTACGGAGCTGGCGGCGCGACCCCTGGTTCTACCTCGACCAGACCGTCGGCCACGTCTACGACGCGCTGCTCGCGCCCGCCCCCTTCGACCCGGCCCGCAGCGCCGACCTGGTCGAACGGCTGCGCTGGATCCCCGGCACCCTCGCCACGGCCAGGGACAACCTCGACGGCACCGCCACCCGTGAGTTCGCCGACCTCGCCCTGGCCGACAGCCTGGACGTCGCCGGCCAGCTCCGGACCGCCGTCGCGCTGCTGCTGCCGCACCTCGACCCGGCCGTCCGCGACGACGCCACCGAGGCGGCCGAGGCGGCGGCGGTGGCGCTCGCCGATTGGCGGGCCTGGCTGACCGAGCGGCTGCCGTCCTTCGCCCCCCACCGGCCGGTCGGCGCGGAGGCGTTCGGCTTCTTCCTGCACCAGGTCGCCCTGCTGCCCTGGTCGGCGGACGAGATCCTCGCCCTGGCCGCCCAGGAGCGCGACCGCGCCGAGGCGTTCGAGCTGTTCGAACGGGCCAGGTCGGGCCCGCTCGAATGGCCGCCGCCCCCGGCGAGCGCCGAGGAGCAGAGCGCGGCCGAACGGGCCGCCGAGCTGGAGGTGCGCGCCTTCTACGAGGAGCGCGGCCTGCTGTCGCAGCCGCCGGAGCTGCGGCACTACCGGAACCTGCCCCGGCCCGACTACCTGGAGCCGCTGCGCTGGCTGGGCGTCAGCGACGACCTCACCGACGAGAACCGGCTCGACCAGGACGGCGTCAGCTACGTCCCGGTGCCCGGCCCCGACCTGCCCTACTTCTACCGGGCCAACGCCGCCGACCCCCGGGCCGGGATCATCCACGAGGGCGTCCACTACCAGCAGCTCGCGCTGACCTGGCGGCACCCCGACCCGGCCCACCGGCGCTTCTACGACTCCGTGCCCAACGAGGGCATCGCCTTCTACAACGAGGAGATGATGCTCCAGGCCGGCCTCTTCGAGGACGCGCCGCTCACCCGGGCCATCGTCTACAACTTCATGCGGCTGCGCGCGATCAGGGTCGAGGTGGACGTGCGCCTGGCGCTCGGCGAGATCGACATCGACGGCGCGGCCCGCATGCTGCACGAACTCGTCCCGGTCGACCTCGGCACCGCCAGGGAGGAGGCCGCCTTCTTCGCCGCGACCCCCGGGCAGGGGCTGTCGTACCAGGTGGGGAAGGTCCAGGTGACGCGCCTGCTGGCCGACGCCGCCCGCCGCGACCGCGACGGCTTCGACCTGCGCGCCTTCCACGACGCCCTGTGGTCCGACGGCAACATCCCGCTGGCCGTCCAGCGCCTGCACCTGCTGGGCGACGCGAGCGAACTGGAGAGGGCCGACGCCCTGGCGGGCGACATGCGCGCCTTCGCGGCCGAACTCCTCGACGCGATCACCTCCGGCGACGTCGACCGCCTCCAGGACCTGTACGCCGACGACATCCGCGTCTGGCACAACTACGACGGCGTCGAGCGGGACAAGGCCGAGAGCCTCGACGCGGTCCGCCTCATCGACGCCGGGATCGAGAACTTCCACGCCACCGACGTGCGCGTCGACCCGGTGCCCGGCGGCTACGTGCAGCGCTGCGTCTACCGGGGCCGCGACCGCGAGGAGGGCGCCGAGATGGCGGTCGACGCGATGATGCGCGTCGAGGTGCGGAACGGCCGGGTCACCCGGATCGAGGAGTACACCGACCCGGCCCAGGGCTCGGTCCCCTCGGTCACCCGGTTCAAGGACGGCTCGGGCTGGGAGGAGCAGGCCGGCTACTCCCGCGCCGCCCGCGAGGGCGATCTCATCGCCGTGAGCGGCACGACGGCCGACGGCGCGGGCACCTACGCCCAGACCCTCGACGCCCTGCGCCGGGGTGTGGCGGCGGTGGAGGCCCTGGGCGGGTCGCGCGCGACCGTGTTCCGGACCCGCCTGCTGCTCACCCCCGACGCCGACTGGGAGGAGGCCGCGCGCGCCCACGCCGAGGTGCTCGGCGACGTGGCCCCCGCCAACAGCACCTATGTGGTCGGCGCGCTCATCGGCGAGGGCTTCCTGGTCGAGGTCGAGATCGACGCGAAGGCGGCCTGCGCGTGACGTACTCCCTGCGGGTCAACAACGACCTGGACATCCCCACCCTGGTCGACCTGGCGCAGCGGGCCGAACGCCACGGCTTCGACCAGCTCTGGGTCTCCAACGACCTGTTCCTGCGCTCGGCCCCCGTACTGCTCGGCATCCTGGCCGCCAGGACCGAGCGGATCAAGCTCGGCGTCGGGATCATGAACCCCTACTCCGTGCACGTCTCGGAGATCGCCATGATGGCCGCCACCATGCGGGAGGCCACCGGCGGCCGGTTCCTGCTCGGCGTCGCCGCCGGGTCGGCCGAGTTCCTCGGCTGGGCCGGGATCGGGCGTCCCCGCCCGCTGTCCAGAACCGCCGAGGCGGTCACCGTGCTGCGGGCCCTGCTCGGCGCCGAGGAGCAGCGCGGGGAACTGCCGGAATGGTTCGGTCCGCTGTCCGGGCTGCGGCTGCCGCCGGGCGATCCGGTGCCCGTGTACGTGGGTGCGATGAGCCCCAAGATGCTCCAGATGGCCGGACGGCTGGCCGACGGCGTGCTGCCGCTGCTCTACCCGCCGGAACACTTCACCACCGCGCGGGGCGAGATCGCCAAGGGCGCCGAGGAGGCGGGGCGGTCGGTGGACGATCTCGACATCCCGGCCTGCTTCTGGGTGTCGACCGGCGGGGACGACGACCAGGCCCGGCTCGCCATGGCCGCCAAGATCGCCTACTACGGGCCGTCGTTCGCGCCCTACCTGCTCGGCCGGGCCGGGCTCGCGGTCGAGGACTTCGGGCCGGTCACGGCCGTCCTGGAGCGCGACGGCCTCGACGCCGCCGCGCGCCTGGTCGACGACCGGATGCTGTCGCTCGGCATCACCGGGAGCACCGCCGACGTGGTCGGACGCTGCCTGTCGCTGCGGGCGGCGGGCGCCACCCACCTGTCGTTCGGGCCGCCGCTCGGCCCGGACCTGCGGGAGGCCGTGGAGAAGCTCGGCAGCGAGGTCCTGCCGGCCCTCCGCGCCGACGAGGGGAGCCGATCTTCATGAACTCGACCGTCCTGACCGGCTGCACGGTGGCCGACGCCCGCGTCCTGGACGGCGTCGCCCCGCTGCGGGACGCCGCCGTGTGGGTCCGCGGCGACCGCATCGCCGCCGTCGGCCCCGCCGACGAGATCCTGGCCCTGGCCGGGAGCGACCACCCGCGCGTCGACCTAGGCGGCGCCTTCCTGACGCCCGGCCTGGTCAACATGCACACCCACCTGTCCCTGTCGCTGCCCGGCGAGGGCGGCGACGCGGTCAAGAACCTCGGCCCGCACGACCTGGCCCACTACATGGCCGACGGCGCGCGCCGGACCCTGCTCTGCGGGGTGACCACCGTGCGCTGCGTCGCGGAGAAGGACCACGCCGACTTCGCGCTGCGCCGCGCCATCACCGCGGGCCGCGTGACCGGCCCGCGCGTTTTCACGGCCGGACGCGCCCTGGTCTCCACCGGCGGCCACGGCCACGAGGGCACCGACACCCTGGAGTGCGACGGGGCCGACGGCTTCCGCCGGGGCGTGCGCGCACAGGTCAAGGCCGGCGCCGACCTGATCAAGGTGATGATCTCCGGCGGCATCGCCGGCGAGCACGAGGACATCCACACCCGCCAGCTCTTCACCGACGAACTGGCCGCCGTCATCGAGACCGCCCACGCCTGGGGCCGCAAGGTCACCGCCCACGCGGGCCCCGCCCCCGTCATCGCCGAGGCGGTGGACCTCGGCCTGGACTGCGTCGAACACGGCTACCAGCTCACGCCCGAGGTGGTCGCGGCGATGGCCGCCCGGGGCACCGCGCTGGTGCCGACCCTGCTGGTCACCCGCTGCAAGGCGTTCTTCGACGAACTCGGCGTGCCCGAGTGGATGCAGCGGCGCTCGCTCGGCGCGGGCCCCCGCCACCTGGAGAGCTACACGATGGCCCTGGCGGCCGGGGTGGAGGTGCTGCTCGGCAGCGACATGCCCCCGTTCTGGCACTTCGAGGGCACCAACGCCACCGTCCGCGAACTGGAGCACATGTCCGACGCCGGCCTGGGCCCCGCCCGGGCGCTGCACGCCGGGACCCTGGGCCCGATCCGCTGGCTGGAGGCGGAGCCGGACCTCGGCACCGTCGAGCCGGGCAAGTACGCCGACCTGATCGCCATGGACGCCGACCCGCTGGAGTCGACGTCGGCGTTCCGGGGGGTGCGCTGGGTGATGTCCGGCGGCCGGATCGTCCGCGACGACCGGAACGGGGGGACCCTCTCATGACCGTCTCCGACGTCGCCGCCGCCCTCGACGACATGTACGACGCCTTCCTGGCCGGTGACCGCGCCCGGTTCGACAGCCACCTCCACCCGGAGGTGACCACCTGGGAGACCCACCTGCCCGGCCCTCTGCGCACCCGCGCGGAACTCGACGCCTACCGCGCCGAACGGGACGCCGCCGGGCCCCGGCCGCCGCTGGAGTCGCTGACCACCGGCGAGATGCGCGTCGACGTGTGGGGGGACACCGCCGTGGCCCGTTACGTGCTGGTCGCGGTCGCGCCGGGGGAGGAGCCCGAGCACACCCGGGTCACCGACGTGCTGCGGCGGTCGCCGACCGGCTGGGCCATCGTCCACCACCACGCGGAACTCGTCCGTTAGGCCCCGACGCCCTTGGACACCCGCCGCGCGTCCCTGACGAGGGTCGCCGTGGCCCGGCTCAGCAGCCCGACCGGGCTCGGCCTCCCGGCGGGACGGTCGTCGGCGGCCTGACGAGGGGCCTCGGGAACAGGCTCCGACGAGGGGCCGCGCTGAGGGAGGCGCAGCACGAAACGCGCGCCCCGGTCGCTGTCCTCGACGGTCAGGGTGCCCTGGTGGGCCTGGGCGATCTCCCTGGCGATGGCCAGGCCGAGCCCGGTGCCTCCGGCGTCGCGGGCGCGGGCCGCGTCCAGGCGGGTGAACCGTTCGAAGACCCGTTCCCGGTCCTCGACGGCGAGCCCGGCGCCGTCGTCCTGGACCTCCAGGACGGCGATCCCGTTCTCGGCCCGCACGGTGACGGTGATCTGCGACGTGGCGTGCCGTTCGGCGTTGTCGAGGAGGTTGACCAGGACCCGGGAGATGCGGAGCTGGTCGATGTCGACGCACACGCCCGGCTGGAGACGCCGGACGATCTTCGCGCGAGGGGGCCGCTGGTCCAGTTCGGCCCCGGCCAGGCTGGACAGGTCGGTCGGCTCGCTGCTGAGAGGCGCGCCCGCGTCCAGGCGGGCCAGGGTCAGCAGGTCGGTCACGATCGCGTGGAGCCGGTCCACTCCCGTCAGCACGGTGGTGGCCACCGTCGGCCAGTCGGCGTCCTCGGGGTGGGCGAGCGCGTCGTCCAGTTGCAGGCGCATGGCCGTGATCGGGCTGCGCAGGTCGTGGGAGGCGTCGGAGGTGAAGCGGCGCAGCCGCTCGTAGGCCTCCTCCAGGCGGTCCAGGGTGCCGTTGACCGTGTCGGCCAGGACCTTCACCTCCTCGTAGGTGTCGTAGACGCCGGGCACCGGGACCCGGCGTTCGAGCTGGGCGGCGGTGATGTCGGCCAGCTGCCGCTGGATCGCGGCGACGGGCTTCACGGCCTTGGTGATGTCCCGGAACACCCATCCGGTGACCGCCACGGTCACCAGCAGGGACGTGCCGATCGCGAGGAGGACGGCGGTGGAGTTGCCGTACCAGGGGACGGTGGGGGTGGCCACGTACAGTGACCAGATGCCGTCCGGCTGGTAGACGTTGATCGACGTCACGGTCCGGCACCCGTCCAGGCCCACGGGGGAGCACAGGACCCGGGTGGCAGCCAGTTTGTCGCCGGGGGGGTGAAAAGTGGCCATCGGCGGTTGGCCGACCAACTGGCTGCTCGCCGCGACCACGTTGTCGTGGGCGTCCAGGACCTGGACCGCCTCGTCGTCGGCGTGGGGCAGCACGGAGGGCAGCCGCTTCTGCTGGATCTGCGACTCGACGCTGTTCCAGGCCGACAGGCCCTGCTGCAGCGCGTTGTCGCTCTCTTTGCCGCCCACGTACATGAGGAAGAGGAAACTCAGCCCCAGGCACATGAGCACCATGAGAACGCCGGTGGCGAGTGTCCTGCGCGTGCGGAACGAGGGCCGTCGCCTACCCACCGGCCCTCCCTTTGCCCGACTGCTGTCCATATGGGCAAGGAACCCCGATGACCAGCCAAAACTTCCCATCGGCAGGCAAAGTTCCAGGGGCCAGGGTCAGAGAGGGGGATAGGCGTTCCTGACGAGGGTCTCGAAATAGGACGGCCAGAAGATCCCGTAGGCCGGTCCTCCCGGCGTGGCTCCGGACGGCCGGTACGACCCGCTCGGAGGGGTGTAAGTGGGGTCGCACCACCGGTTGGGGCCGTCGCTCGCGCCGTCCGACTCACCCGGCGGCCGGGCCCAGACGTAGGCGTCGACCCCAGGCTTCGGAGCGGCGGCCGGACGCTCGCCGATGCCCGCGTTGAGCTGGTTGCACCAGTTGTAGCGGTTGATGCGCCGGTCGAGCCTCGACTGGTCGACGTAGGTGTTGACGTCCCAGGAGACGCTGACGGCGGTCGGCCTGGCCGGCCCGCCCCAGCCGTTGCGCGAGGTGTCGATCAGCATGCCGATGTCGGCGGGCAACCCCGCCCCGATGAGGGCGGTCCGCAGGAACCGGGTGTAGTCGTCCTCGTCGATGTGGGGGTTCCAGTCGACCCACCGTGACCACAGGAGCGGCTGGCCGGTGACCAGCTTGGCGGTGTCCGGCAGGAAGATCTCCTCGACGGGGACGTAGTTGGCGACGTTGGTGACGAACCCGTCCACCCCTGGGGTCCCCTCGACGACGTCGGCCAGCAGCTCGACGAAGGGCCCCGACACCTCGGTCCAGCCGGCGACCGACGACCGGGCCGCGTCCAGGTAGACGTAGACGTTCGGGACCGCCCTGAGGGCCGTGATGGCCTGACGGATGCCCTGGACATAGACCCCTGAGGTGCGCGCCTCCACGCAGGGGGGATCCTGGGGCCAGCTGACCATGCTGCCCAGCGTCTCCGGCTCAAGGAGGGTGACGATCCTGAGCGGGGCGTAACGGGGGTCGGCCAGGATGGCCGCGATGGGATCCACGAACTGGCTCCGGTACGCCGCCACCCCCGCCGCCGTCATCGGGAACTCCGCCGTGGGCCACCACGACGTGCAGTCCTTGCCCGGCAGGTCGCTCAGCACGAGCGTGACCACGACGGGATCCGTGTTCCCCTGCGACAGGGCCTGGACGAGTGCCCGATCAAGGTGCCCCCGCAACCCCAGGCCACCCTTGACGGACCCGATCGCCGCCACCGAGTCCAGCCACAGGGCGGTCGGCTGGAACGCGACCTTCCGCATCGCGGTCCCGACCTCACCACCGGCGGCGGTGGCGGCGGCATTGACGTTCCCGACGTAGTCGGGGTTCAGGTAGCCCCGCGCCCCGAGGTAGGGGTTGTCGACCCGCCCAGGCGTGGGCGACGGGGAAGGGCTGGGCGAAGGGGAGGGGCTGGGCGTCGGGCTCGGGGAGGGGCTCGGGGAGGGGCTCGGGGAGGGGCTTGGTGATGGGGGGCCGCCGCAGGTGGTGCCGTTGAGGGTGAAGCTGGTGGGGGAGGGGTTGGCGGTGGTCCAGCGGCCGTTGAAGCCGAGGGTCACCGTCGCGCCCGGTGCGAGAACCCGGTTGTACGGCTCGTTCTCGGCCTGGACCCGCGCTCCGGACTGGCTCCACCGCGCCGACCAGCCGTGGGTGATCGTCTGCCCGGCGGTGAAGTCGAACCGCAGCGTCCAGCCGTCGACCCGGTCGCCGGTGTTCTTGATGGTGATCACCGTGGTGAACCCACCCGGCCACGTGGTCGCCCCGTAGGTCACCACACATCCCGGAGCGGCCCAGGCCACCCCCGGCAGCAGGCCGAAAACGAGTACAACCCCGACAAGCACGCGCAGGAGCCTCATGGCACCCCCCGGACGCGGAGACCGACCCCCGATCGTCCCCCCGGAGGACCCGCCCCCGGCAACCTGGGCCGACGAACCACCAGGTCAGTCCTGAACCTTTCACCCCGTGGCGAGGTTCCCGCCGCGATGATCTTCAGCGGGCCGGGTCACATGTGCGCATCGTCCCGGAACCCGTACCAGGGCCCTTTCAGGTGGCGGGTCTCCGCCGGCCGGCCGTCCGGGCTCCAGATGTAGCCGTAGCCGTCCTGCCCCCATGTACGACCCCGGTAGAACACGACCTGGCCGTTCTCCTCACGAATGAACATGAACGAGAGCAGCCCGACGTCGGCGTCCCGGATCTCGACGCCGTCCTCCAGCGTGCGCGCGAACTCCTCCATCTCCTCGGACGAGTACGCGAAGCGCAGGTCCTCCGCCCAGGGCACGGCCACGACGAGCCCGACCGCCAGGACCGCCGCGCCCACATACAGCTTCCGTCTGGCCATCGCCCCATTCTGAAGTCAGGCGCTCATCGCCGTGCGCGAAGGTTCGCCCGGGGATCGCTGTTCTGCTTCGACCCAGGTCCACCTGCCGCATTCGGTGGCGGTTCCGTCGAAAGCGGGGGAGCGCCTCATCCGACGCAGAGCCCAGCTCCTCGCTGCGCAGGTCGTCCAGGAGAGTGGCGCCCGCCGAGGAACACGAGCGCCACTCCCTACCTCTTCCTGAGCAACCGACGCGTTCGAGCCGACTCCATCTGGCGAAAGATCAGCACGGACGACCTGCTTAGAAATCTACTTTGTAAAGGCGTCGGGTTGTTACGTAATTGATCTTGATACCAAACTCAAAAACCAGCACCAATGCCCAAGCCGCGCTCTGGCCGGGCTGCCCGTCACAGACAAGGGGTGCTCGCGGCACTCAGGAGGTCCGGAGGATGTGGCGCGGCGGCCAGGACGAGATACGCACCAGTGGTCCATGCGCGGGCGCGCTCGTGGAATCAAGGTCCGGTGGAATCGTCGCAGGGGAGCGCATAGGGGGTTGAGGAGCATCCATGTCAGATCGTGCGCCAAGCCGCCGCGGCCTCGGGCTGCGCTGCTGGACGGCCCCTACCGCGAGGTCGCCACACGGGTGTCGGCGAACTCCCAGATCGTGTTCGACGACGATAACCGCCTCTTGGGACGCCGGGGTGGCGTGTGTTCGTCAGGGTGTCTGTGGGCGCGGGGCGTCCGCCGGTCTGCCGGGTGCTGTAGCGGTGGACTCGGGGTGTGAGAGTGCGCCGAGGAGCCGCAGTTTCTCGTCGCTGTCGCTGTCCTTGTCGGGGTAGTAGACGACGAGGATGACGTCGCCGATGGCGAGTTTGTCGCGGTGGAGGCGTAGTTCGCCGACGACGGGGTGGTGGACGGTGGTCGTGCCTCCTTCGAGGCTGCGGACGTCGTGGCGGGCCCACAGGGTGCGGAAGCGCTGGCTGGAGAGGGCGAGTTCTCCGACGAGTTCGACGAACCGGGGGTTGTCGGTGTCGTCCCCGATGGTGGTGCGAAGGGCGGCGATGAAGTCGGCGGTGGCTTTGGTCCAGTCCTGGTGGAAGGCTTGTTCCTCTGGATCGAGGAGGAGGGAGCGGAGCCGGTTCTGGCCGGGTTGCAGGCGGGGGGAGAGCGCGACTGCCATGGGGTTGGAGGCCAGGACGTCGAAGGCGCGCCCTTCGACGAAGGCGGGGATCTGGAGGTGGGCGAGGAGTTCGTGGACGCGCCCGGGTACGTGTTCGGGCCGCTTGCGCCGCGGCGCCTTGGGGTGTGCCGCCGCGAGGCCGAGCAGGTAGGTCCGCTCGATGTCGTCGAGCCGCAGGACGCGGGCGAGTGATTCGAGGACCTGGGGTGAGGGGTTGTTGTCGCGGCCCCGTTCGAGGCGGAGGTAGTAGTCGGGGCTGATTCCGGCGAGCAGGGCGACTTCCTCGCGGCGCAGGCCGGGGACGCGGCGGTTGCCTCCGGGTGGGAGTCCTGCCTGCGCCGGGGAGACCAGCTGGCGCCGGGCGCGGAGGTAGCTGCCGAGCCGGTTGCCGGTTTCCGCGTCCTTCATACCGACACCGTAGTGCGGTGCGCGTGTCCCAGAGGGGGCCCTGCGAGGACCAGGGAAGGCGGGGGCCCTGCCAGACCCGGCGGATGCGGTCAAGACTGCGACAGCGCTGTTTCGAAAGAGGCAGAGAGCATCACTGCCTGCGCCGCGGGCTTGAACGCCGGCGGCGCCCTGGATTGAAGGGAAGATCTTGTGGATCTCTCCAACCGTACTGTTCTCGTCGTGGGCGGGACCTCGGGTATCGGGCGGGAGCTGGCCCGGCGGTTCGCTGCGGCGGGCAGCGCTGTGGTAGTTGGCGGCCGCAGCCCGGAGGCGCTTTCGGAACTCGCCGATGAAGGCTTCGGCGCGATCCGTGTCGACGTCACCGACGGTGATTCCGTCGCGGCTGCGCGTGACGTCGTGCTCGCCCGGTACCCCGAGCTGGACACGGTGGTGACGATGTCGGGCGTCATGCTGCTGGAGGACGTGCGGGACCCCGCGCACTTCGAGGCGGCGGTGACGACGATCGACACCAATCTGCTCGGCACGATCCGAGTCGTCGACGCTTTCACCCCGCACTTGGTCCGGCGGGGTTTCGGCGCCTTCGTCACCGTCACTTCCGGCATCGCCTTCCTGCCGTTCCCGCCCATGCCCAGTTACGCCGCCTCGAAGGCGGCGGTGCACGCCTATTCCGAGGCGCTGCGCGCGCAGCTTGACGGCACGGGGGTGGGTGTCGTCGAGCTCGTCCCGCCGGCTGTCGCCAGGGCGGGACAGGAGAAGGTGGTTGCGCACGCGTTGCCGCTCGACGACTTCGCCTCCGAGGTCATGCGTCTGCTCTCGCAGGATCCCACCCCTCGCGAGATTCTCGTGAAGGGGGTTCTCATGCACCGCTGGGCTGAGCGCGACGGCACCTACGACGCCCTGGTCGCACAGCGTTCGCAGGCTTTGGCCATGCTCCCCAGCCGCCAAGGCTGACCCGATCGGCCTCCTCGCTCGTTCCCCCGGCCGACGGGCAGCCGGGTTCCTGGGTGCGAACCCCGTTCCAGGTCTGGCGATCACGCCACGCGGGTCGTGTCGTGTCAGGGGGTGGGTGGCGTTCGATGAGAGCGCGGGGCCCGTCTGGCTGATCGCTCCATGGTTGAAAGAGTTCTTCCCCGTGAATGAGACAGCTTGGGGTAAATCGCATTTCGTGTCCTGTGGCGATTTATCGTTTTCCCGCCCGTCCGCGCATGTGGTCGGTAATCTGCTCTCGCCTTATTCCCAAAAGAGGCGCGATATGCGGTGATGGGTGTTGTTTGGGGGCTTTGCCGTGTGCAGCATGCTCCGTGGTGAGTCGCGGGCGGCGGAGTCCGCCGACCCGGGCGACGAACCCGAACTGACGGTCCCGCCGTCTCCGAAGCCCTACTACCTGCGGCGCGCGTTCCTGATGAGGGTCGCGGCGCTGGCCGCGCTCCCGTTGACCGGCGCGGCCGTGCTGGTGAACGAGGACAAGTGGGCGCTGCCGCTGAGCCGGGTCCAGGTGGTCAGGGGGAAATTGGCGTCCAAGAAGGAGTTTCTCGAAGATCCGAAGGTGCGGCGGATTCTGATGGGGCACGGTATCCGGCTGGAGCTGACGAGTGCCTCTTCCCGTGCGATCGCGGTGAATTCGCTCGACGGTTTCGACTTCGCTTTCCTCTCGGGCCAGCCTGCCGCGACGATGATCGTGGAGAGGCGTCAGAGGGAGCGGCTTCAGGCTGATCCGTACAGTCCGTTTCTGAGTCCGATCGTGCTGGCGACCTTCCGCGACTACGCGGAGACGTTGCGGGATCACGGGGTGGCCCGTCCGCTGGAGGGTGAGGGCTCGCTCTATTACGAGATCGATCTGAGCGCTTTCATCGGGCTGATGCGGGCCGGGCGGCGCTGGGACGATCTGGGGATCACCCGGTACGGTCCGGCGAACGGCAACAGGGTGCTGGCCAACACCCCTGAGGTGTGCGGGAGCAATTCGGCCGGCACCTATCTGGGCATGGTCGCGTATGCGGTGAACGGCGATCGGGTGGTCCGGAGCTTCACCGAGGCGGATGTGGTGGCCGACAAGATCAAGCCGTTGCTGACCGAGCAGGGGCTGCCCTCGGAGGAGATCTTCGAGGTCTACATCGGACCAGACGGGCGGCAGCGGGGGCCGATCGTGGTGGTGTACGAGCACCAGTTCTTCACTTATCAGCTCGATCGGCGGGCGCGGTCGGTCGATGTGGATCGGGAGCGGGTGCTGATGTATCCCCGGAACGGTTATCTCGCGCTTCCGAGGCTGATCGCGTTGACGCCCGCGGGCAAGCGGCTCGGTGAGCTGATCACCGACGATCCCGAGCTGCGGGGGCGGGCCGCCGAGCTGGGGTTCCGTCTGTATCCCCGGCACGGTGTGGAGCCGGGGGCCGAGCTCGGGGAGCTGCTGGAGCGGCAGGGCATCCCGGTGCCGGTCATGGCGGGATCGGACGACAGCCAGACGCGGCTGCCCGCCCTGGCTCTGCTGGATCGCATGATCGTTAGGATCGGCTGCCCCGGGAGCGGCTCGTCGTGAGGGCCCGGCTTCTGCTGTGCGGGGTGCTCCTCGGCGTGGCGGCCTGCTCGTGGGGCGCCGAGCCGCCGGTCCGGCTCACGGTCCTGGCCGCCGCTGAGCTCGCGGATCTGGAGCCGCTGCTGGACGAACTGGAGCGGGACACCGGGGTCGAGCTCGCGATGGATTATCGGGCCCCCGGTGACCTGCTCGATCCTGGAGGGGCGGCGTACGATCTGGCCTGGCCGTCGTCCGATCGGTATCTCCGGATCCGGCTGAAGGACGCGGGTTTCCGTGGCGAGCCTCCGCTGAGCACGTCGGTCATGTTCTCGCCCGTCGTCGTGGGTCTGACCCCGTCGGCCGCCGCGGCGTTGCGTCCGCCGGGCGGGGGAGCTCCTACGTGGGCCGATCTCGCGGACGCCGCCGCGCGGGGCCGTTTCAGGTTCGCGATGGCCGATCCGCGGACGAGCGGCAGCGGGCTGGCCGCGCTGGTCGGGGTGGCGACCGCCGCCGCCGGGACAGGGGGAGTGCTGCGTCCCGAGGATGTCACCTGCGACCGGCTCCGGGGTTTCTTCACGGGTCACACCATCAGCGCGCCGACGTCCGGTGACGTGGTCGACCAGTTCGTCTCGCGGCAGGAGGAGACCGAGGGTGTGATCGCGCACGAGTCGACGCTGCTGTCGCTGAACGCCGCCGGGCGGCTCCGGCAGCCGCTCGAACTGGTGTATCCGCGCGACGGCACGGTGGTGTCGGACTATCCGGTGCTGCTGCTGAACCCTGCCCGGCGTGCCGCCTACGACGAGGTGGTGGGGTGGCTGAAGAGTGAGCGCGTCCAGCGGGAGATCATGAGTCGGACGCTGCGCCGGCCGCTGTCTCCCCGCGTCGAGCGGGACCCCCGGCTGGCCGCCCCGCTCGGCAACGCGGTCTACTTCCCCGGCGAGGTGGAGGTCCTGGACTCCCTTCTGGCCGGTTATGCCGCCCCGGGGCGGCGCGGGGCCGAGCGGCTGGTGCTGCTGCTGGACTTCTCCGGGTCGATGGCGGGGGAGAGGATCAGGGCGCTGAGGTCGGCCGTGGCCGGGCTGGGCGGGGCGGACCGGTCGTCGAGCGGGCGTTTCGTCCGGTTCAGCCGGAGTGAGGACGTCACCGTCCTGCGTTTCGGCGGGCGGGTCCTCGACGAGCGGACCTTCGCCGTCGGGACGCCTCGCGGCATGGACGGGCTGCTGCGGCATCTGGCGTCCGGCGGCTTCGACAGCCGTACCGCGATCTGGTCGTCTCTCGACCGCGCCTACGCCCGCGCGGCCCGCCTGCTGAAAGGCGGCGGCCGGGTGTCGGTCGTCCTGATGACCGACGGCCGGAACAACGCCGGCATGTCGGCGGAGGCCTTCCTGAACCGGAGCCGCCCGGGTGCGGTTCCCACGTTCGCCATCGCTTTCGGCGACGCCGACCGTTCGGATCTGCGCCGGGTGGCGGAGGCGACCGGGGGCCGGGCCCTGGACGGCGGCGAGTTGCCGGCCGCTCTCAAGGAGATCCGTGGGTGTCACTGACGAGCTGTGGCGGAGCGTCAATGCGGGCTGGATGCTGCTGTGGGCGGTGACGTTCGTCTGGCTGGCGGCGTTGGCGGTCCATCTGGCCGGTGTTCACCGGCGTGACCGGCGCGGGCGGTCCCTTCCCGACCTGGATCTGTTGCTCTGCGTCTACCTGGACGTGCCGCGGGTGCTGGCGGTCAGGCGGGGCAGGCGGCGAAGGGAGCCCCGGAACCGGACGTTCGCGGTGAACGTAGGGGTGGCCGGGCTGACGGCCGGGCTGTCGGCCGAGGAGACCGTCGCGCGGGAGAATGTCCAGGAGGAGGAGCCGCCCGCCCAGGAGGACGACGCGCCGTCGCGGGCGGAGGCCGTCGCCGCGCTGGGTGCGGTCATGGCGCGGCTGGAGAAGCGCCGCGTCCTGTTCCGGGTGGATCTGCGGGAGGGGACCGTCGCTCCGGGCGCGGCCGTCGCCGAGGCTTTCGGCCGGACGTCGCGGCTGAGCGGGCTGGGCGACCACTACGTCTGGGTCACCGGCGACTTCGCGTCCACCGGGGACGCCGGCCCGCGCCTGACCTTCGAGGCTCCTTACGGCGGTGACGCCCGGGTGGCGATCAGCTTCGTTCCCCTTGAGCCGCACGCGCCGCCTTCTCACGTCCGCGCCTGCCTGGGCAAGGTCCAGGCCTGGAACGCCCGGACGCGAACGTTGACGGTCGACCCGGTGGCGGTCTTCCGCTGAGCGCCGGGGGTGGGGTCACCCCGGCGCGGGCGCGCTGCCGGTCGACGCTCCGCCGCCGGTGCCGGCCCATGCCGATCTGTGGGGCGTCGCATTCGACGGGATCTGTCGGGTACGACCAGCTCATGGCATACCAACATCCGGTGATCGTGATCGGCGCGGGGCTGGCCGGGCTGGCCTGCGCGGTGCGGCTGCATCGGGCGGGCGTGCCCGTCACGGTGCTGGAGGCCTCCGACGGGGTGGGCGGCAGGATGCGCACCGACGTGGTGGACGGCTTCCGGCTCGATCGCGGTTTCCAGGTGCTGAACACCGGCTATCCGGAGGTGCCGCGCGTGCTGGACGTGGCGGCGCTGCGGCTGCGGGCGTTCAACTCCGGCATGCTCGTCTTCCGCGACGGGGGCGGCAAGGAGAGGGTGATGCTGCCGTGGAAGCATCCGCGGCACGCCCTCACCGGCCTGACCGCCGATCTGGGCACGCCGGTCGACAAGGCGGTCCTGGCGGCCATGACGGCGCGTGACATGACCTTCCCGGCCGGGATGCTGCGCGGGGGCGGCGACCGCACGATCCTCGACGAGCTGCGTCTGTGGGGCATGTCGCCGGTGATGGTCGAGCGGCTGATCCGGCCGTTCCTGGCCGGTGTGCTGCTGGAACGGGAGCTGGAGACCTCCAGCAGGGTCTTCCATCTGATCTGGCGGTCGTTCGCGCGGGGCACGATCGGCGTGCCGGCGCTGGGCATGGGGGAGGTCCCGGCGCAGCTTGCGGGCCGGCTGCCCGCCGGGGCCGTGCGGCTGGAGTGCCCGGTGCGGGAGGTGAGCGGCACGGGCGTGGTCCTGGACGGCGGCGGCGAGCTGCCGGCCGCCGCCGTGGTGGTGGCCGCCGACCCGAGTTCCGCCGGGGCGCTGCTGCCCGATCTTCCCACTCCGGCGATGCGGGCCGTCACCACCTTCTACCACGCCGCGTCCCGCTCGCCGCTCGGCGAGGCGACCCAGGTGATCGACGCCGACGGCGTCCTGGCCGACACGCTGGTCATGACCGACGCGGCTCCGGAGTACAGCGCCGGCGGGGAGGCGCTCATCGCGACGTCGGTGCTGGGGACGGCCGGTGACGGCGACGAGCCGGGCGTGCGGGACCGCCTGGAGGAGATCTACGGCGCGCAGGTGCGGGGCTGGCGTCATCTGGCCACGTACGCGATCACCGAGGCGCTGCCGGCGATGCCGCCGCCGATGCCGTTGCGCCGTCGCGTCCGGCTGGGGGAGGGCCTGTACGTCTGTGGCGACCACCGGGACACCGGGTCGATCCAGGGGGCGCTGGTGTCGGGGCGGCGGGCGGCCGACGCGGTCATGGGCGACCGGTGATCTTCAGGCGCGCCAGAGGGCGGCGTGGGAGATCTCGGAGCTGTCGGCTCCCCTGGAGGTGACCGATCCGGCCGCGTACACCTCCCGGCTTCCCGGCCGCCAGGCCAGGGAGGCGATCCGTGGTTCCGTTCCCGGCGGCGCGGGCAGCGGGTGGCGGGTCCAGCGCCGGCCGTCCAGGTGCCAGAGCAGGTCGTCCCGGCCGACCACCCACAGGCCGCCCCGGCCGTCGGGTTCGGCCTGGCTGAAGCGGATCATCCGGCCGAGGGTGGAGGTGGCGGGGCCCCAGTGGCAGGTCCAGGTGGTGCCGTCCCAGTGCAGCGCGAGCGGGTGGCCCTTCTCCAGGGGCTCGTTGTCGTCGTCGTACTCGCCTTCGACGAGCCAGGAGACGCCGCCGACGGCCCACACGTCGTCGGGGCCGATCACGACGACGTCGGTCAGGGTGGTGCGGGGCTCCCACACCTCCCCGGCCCGCGGGAAGGCGGGTGTGGTGATCTGACGCCAGGCCCCGTCCTGCCGGCGCATCGCCGCGGGTTCGAGGTCGGCCCCGCTGACCGCCCACAACGCGCCGTCTCCGTGACCCAGCGCGCTGGCCGCCGCGGGCAGGGTGTGCTGACGCCACCGCTGCCCCGTCCCGGACACGGCGGCCCTGCCGTTCACGGCCCAGGCCTCGCCTTCCACGGCCTGGGCGGCGGTCCGGGCCCAGCCGACCGAGCGGGCGGCCGGTTCGGCCAGCGGCTCGGAGTGCCACGCGCCGTTCTCGAAGGTGGCGGTGTAACCGGCGGTGTCCTCGGGTGAGGCGCCGTTGAGCACGCCGAACATCCACGCCCGGTCCGCCGAGGCGGCCGCGATGGCCGTGCCGGTCTGCGGGTGCGGCGGCCGGGCCGGGGGGATCTCGAAGGTGTCCCATCCGGAGCCGTCCCAGCGGCGCACTCCGCCGTCCTCCAGCACCAGGGCGCGGCCCTGTTTCCTCTCGCGGGTGTACGTCGACCACAGCGATCCGTCGGAGGCCGCCGCGAGCAGCCCCAGGGACCCCCGGTCCTCGTCCACCCAGAGGGACCGCCACGCGGTGCGGGCGTCGGCCGCCTTCAGGTCGTCGGCGGTCTCGCCGGGGAGCTCGCAGTTCTCCGACCCGGCCGCCAGGGGCGCGAGCGTGGCCGACGGCGTGGCCGCCGGTGTGCTCGCGGCCTTCTTCGGGGCGGGCGCCGCCGGTGCGGGCGTGCAGCCGGCGAGCAGCGCCACGGTCAGCAGACATCCGGCGGCTCTCATCCCGTGAGTGTGGCACGTCGGCGGCCCTAGGCTACGCCGCATGGAGACGGTCCCCTTCGGCACACCCGCCCAGCTCGTCGTCGACTGCGCCGGCCCGGCCCCGCTCGCGGTGTTCTGGGGCCGGCTGCTCGGCGCGCCCCCGGTCCACCGCGACCCCTCGTGGTCGTACGTGGACGGGGTGCCGCGCGTCGCGTTCCAGCGGGTGCCCGAGCCCAAGACCGGCAAGAACCGGGCCCACCTGGACATCGAGGTCCCCGACATCGCCGCCGCGGTCGTCGCGGTCCTGGCGTGGGGCGGCGCGGAGAACGGGCCTTTGCAGTCGGACGCCCAGGGCTCCTTCCAGGTGATGCGCGATCCCGAGGGCAACGAGTTCTGCCTGGTGTCGAGCACGTTCAGCCGGTGAGGGCGCGGCGCAGGGCGGCGCCGAGTTCGGCGTTCTGCCGCTGCGACACCTGCGCCGACAGGATCGCCTGCGAGCCGTGGAAGGTGCCCGGCCACTGGTGCAGCTCGACGGAGACGCCCGACTGGAGGAGGCGCACGCCGTAGGCGATGCCCTCGTCCCGCAGCGGGTCGAACTCGGCCGTGGCGATGTAGGCGGGCGGCAGGCCCGACAGGTCGGTGGCGCGGGCCGGGGCCGCGTACGGGGTGGCGGGTCGCCCGCCGAGATTGGCCCGCCAGATGGCCGCCAGGTTGCCGGCGTCGAGCCGGGGGGTGCGGGTGAAGGCGCGCGCCGACCAGGTGTGCATCCGGTCGTCGAGCATCGGCTGGTTGAGCAGCTGGTAGCGGATCGGCGGTCCCTGCTGGTCGCGGGCCCGCAGCGTCAGGGCGGCCGCGAGGCCGCCGCCCGCGCTCATGCCGCCGACGGCGATCCTTCCCGGGTCGGTGTCGAGGTCGGCGGCGTTGCCGGCCAGCCAGCACAGCACGGCGTAGGCGTCGTCGAGGGCGGCCGGGAACACGTGCTCGGGGGCGAGGCGGAAGCCGACCGAGACGACCATCGCGCCCGAGGCGTCGGCGAGGCGGGCCGCCGTGGGGTGCTCGGTGTCGAGGTCGCCGACGATGCCGCCGCCGCCGTGCAGCCAGACGAGGGCCCCCTGCGCCGCGCGCGGCCGGTAGATCCGCACCGGCACGTCGGGGGCGGCCGGCACCCGCAGGTCGGTCACCCGCAGGGCGGAGGTGTCCGGGGCGGGCAGGGAGGCGACCAGGGTGGCGGTCATCCGGCGTTCGGCGGAGGGGTCGGTGTAGTCCGGGCGGGGGATCAGCGGGACGAACGCGTCGAGTTCGGGGTCCATGCCGGTCATCCTCCCGGCGGCGGGCCCGGCGATCATCCGCCGTTCGTCGCGGGATCGCGCCGGATCAGCGCCGCTTTCCGGGCGGGGGGCGACTTATCCTCCTGCCATGGAGGCACTCGCCGTACGGCTGTCGCACCTGGATTCGCAGGCCGAGGGGGCCGTCCGGGTGGTGATGTTCTACGACACGCTGATGCGGCGGCGGGTGGACCTGCCCGCGCTCGCCCGCGCCTCGGCGGGCCTGGCCGGGTGCGTGGCCGGGATACGGCTCCACGGCACAGGGCGGGTGATCCGCTTCCGTCCCGACGGCGGTGAGGCGTCCGCCCCCGCCCTCCAGCCCTCCATGCCGGCGCCGATCCTGCTCGACGAGGAGGAGATCGGCTCGGTGTGGCTGGAGCGCGACGCCTCGCCCGGACCGCTGGACGCGTTGCTGCTCGACCGGCTCGCCCTCGCCGTCGCATCGGTGGTCGAGCGGTACGGCCCGGCCAGCACCACCATGGCCGATCCCGCCCTCGTCGAGCTGGTGGTCAGCGCGGACGGCGACGAGGCCGCGCGGGCGCGGGCGCTGCGGCTGCTGGGGTTCGCTCCGGACGTGGCGGTGCGCGTGGTGGCCGTGCGGTCGTCGCTGCCGCTGGACCGGATCGCCCGGCTGGTGTGCCCGGCCCGCCCGGTGAAGGCGGCGCCGCTCGCCGAGGTGGGCGTGCTCCTGGCGACGACCGTGGAGGTGGCGCGGTTCCCCTCCGGGGTCCGCGCGGGCATCGGGGCCGCACGCAGCCCCGGCCGGGCGTGGCGGGAGGCCCGGGTCGCGCTGCGTTTCACCGGCCCGGCGGAGCCCGTCATCGGTTACGGCGACCTCGGCGCGCTGGCGCTGCTGGCCGAGATCCCGCCGGAGGCCGCGCGCGGCAGCGCCGACGTGGCGGCGCTGGACCGGGTGGCGGGCAGCCCGCAGGACCTGCGGACGCTGGAGGCCTACTGCGCCACCGGCTCGCTGCGCCGCGCCGCCGACCTGCTCCACCTGCACCACAGCAGCGTCGCCCGCCGCGTCGCCCATCTCGGCGGGGTCCTCGGCCTGGACCTCGGCGAGCCGCAGGCCCGGACCCGGATCACGATCGCGCTGACTCTGCGGCGGCTCCTGGGGACTGACTAGGCGCACCGGATCCGTTCGGGGTCCTTCCGGACGGTGACGCCGTCGAGCTTCCTGGCCCGCGACGGCAGGCTGACCGGCTGGGTGGGGTCAGCCGGGAGGTCGGTGTCGTCGGGGACGGCGTACAGCTCGACCCGGAAACGCGCCCCCGCGTCGATCGGTGTCTCCGTGCCGAGCTGGATGGAGGAACTCCAGGGGCCCGGAACGCTGATCTCTCTGGCGAAATAGGGGGTGCCGTCCGGATTGCGGCTGATGAGCCAGATCGATTCACCGGAAAGGCTCCCGGCGTTTCCCCGCGCGTCGGAACACGTCGGCAGGAAGGCCCCGTCGGCGGGATGGTCGATCCCCGTTCCCGGCGCCGGGAGGGCCGCCCGCACGGCAGGCGGCACCGGCGCCGACCCCGTGACCAGGACACTCAGCGCCACCACGGCGCACAGCGCCAGCCCCGCGAGCGGAGCACGCCGGGGCGGCTCCTCCGGGCGGCGCGCGGCCTTCACCTGGAGGGCCAGCGCGACGATCCCGGTGGCCGCGGCGATGACGCTCGCCATTTTGTCCGCCTGGTCGAGATCTCCCCCGACGATGATCGCGACGGCCCCCAGAAGGACCGCCACCACCGGCACTCGCGACACTGTGCTGGGACTGTCTCTCTCCGTCACGGCGCCATTATGGAACGCCACCACGGGTCGGTTCCCGGCAATCGTCAGCTCCACAGGCCCTTGGCCAGGGTGGTGAGCCCGCCGGCCAGGGCGAGGGCCAGCACGATCCGCCTCGCCGGGCCCTCCGGCACCCGTGACGCCAGGACCGCGCCGATGACCAGCCCGGCCGCGATCCCCGCGCCGACCAGCGCCCACGTCGGCCCGGTGAGCCGGGGGAGTCCCTTGGCGGCGAGGGACAGGGCGTTCACGACGACGCCGTAGAACTGGGCGTGGGGGACGAACTGGCGGACCGTCCAGCCGGCGTTGACGGCGTACAGGGAGATCGCGGGCCCGCCCACGCCGGCCGCCGCGTTGAGGAACCCGCTCGCGGCGCCGGCCGCGAGCGCGCCCCGGCGGCCGCGCAGCGACCGCACCCGGACCCCGCCCATGACCAGCAGGGCGGCGGCGCTGACCAGGACTCCGGTGACGGACAGCAGCGCGGGCTCGGGCAGCGTGCGGGCGAACCAGGCCCCGGCCGGTACGGCTGCCGCCGCCGCGGCCACCAGCGGGAGCATCGCGGCGGGCCGCACCGATCGCCAGGTGAGCGCGAGCCCGGCGGCGCTGATCACCAGCGCCGCGCCGTTGGCCAGCCGCACCCCTTCGGCCGCGCCGAGCAGCAGCACCAGCGCCGGTACGGCGACCAGCGCGAACCCGGCCCCGGCGAGCCGCTGCACGGCCGCGCCCATTATGACGATCGCGAAGAGCAGCACTCCGCCATGGTGGACCAACGGGGTGGACGAAGGTGTCCCCCGGGTGGGCCGGGCGGCCCACCCGGGGGAGGGGACTACGGGGCGGGGTAGTCGGTGATGTACACCGGCGAACCGACCCGCGTCAGGTCGGCCGGGCCGCCCACGCCGTTGACGACGTGGTCGATGATGCCCGCGCTGAGGTTGACGGTCATGATGTGGTGCAGCTTCACGCCCGGCCGGTCGGGCACCTCGAAGCCGTTCTCGGTGTGGATCGTCGGGTCGTTCTGGTTGAAGACGTAGACGCCGCCGCCGTAGAGCTGGTGCTTCTGGACGCCGTTGCCGACCTTGTAGCCGGCGTAGCCCTCGACGTCGCCGTTCATCCAGTCGGCCTGGGTCGGCGGGTCGTAGGGCAGCTCGTTCTGGTAGAGGATCGTGGTGCCGTTCTCGCCGTTCCAGATGGTGTTGTAGCGCTGGAAGTGCTCGACGAACAGGCCGGTCGCGGTCACGTTGTCGCCGTTGATGATGGCGCCGTTGCGGCCGTCGTTGGTGTTCCACCGCTCGGTGTCGCCGCTGAAGCCCTCCACGCCGTGGTCGGCGCGCCACACCCAGGTGTGGTCGATGAGCACGTTGTCGGTGTTGACCTCCAGCGCGGTGTTGGTGCGGCCGATGTGGGGGCCGCCGACGCGGAAGTACACGTCCGACAGGGTGGTGGGGTTGTCGGCCGGGTTGTTGCTCCGCTTGTCCTTCTTGCCGACCTTCAGCAGGACCTGCGACTTCTTGAGGCCGGCGTCGATGGTGACCCCGGCGAAGATGACGCTGGGGACGTCGGCGATCTCGACCGGGGTCGCGCCGTCGACGGCGGTGAGCGTGGCGTGCCCGATGCCCAGGACGACGGTGTTGGCGCGCTTGACGTCGATGGTCCGCTCGACGTCGTAGACGCCGGGCGTGAGCAGCAGGTGCTTGCCCTGCGCCAGCGCCTTGTTGATGTCCTTGACCGAGTCCGACGGCTTGGCGACGAAGAAGTCGCTGAGCGGCAGGGTGTAGCCGGGGGTGAGGCCGTTGGCCCAGGTGATGCCGCGGGAGTTCTGCTGCGCGGCGGGCACCCGGACCTGGTATTCGCCCTCGGCGTCGACGAACAGGTAGGGCTTCTCCCGGCTGACGGGGTTGGTGTCGAGCGTGGTGTAGGGCGGGCTCGGGAACGTGGAGTCGTCGGGGGCGCCGACGGTGCCCGCGAACACCTGGTTCCACACCGCGTTCGACCAGCCGGCGACCTCGCTGTCGCGGGTCAGCCACTGCTGCTGCGATCCGTTGGTGACGGAGGGGAGCTTGGAGTCGGCGATGAAGCCGCCGCTGGCGTACTGCGGCCCGGCGGTGCAGTAGTCCATCAGCGACAGGTTGCCGCCGCCGATGTTGAGCCGGCGCAGCGACACCGCCTGGGAGACGGCCCAGAAGTTCGTCCCGGTGCGGCAGCCCTCCGAGCCCTTGCCGGTGATGTTGATCGACAGGTTCGACAGGGTGCGCCAGAAGTTGGTCAGCGCGATGCAGTTGGTCGGGGTCAGGCAGCGGTTGTAGACCTCGACCTTGCCGTTGATGACGACGTCGGTGGGCGAGGCGCCCAGGCCGGCGACCTCGGTGTAGTAGCCGACCTTGAAGTGCAGCGGCTGCTGGGCGGTGCCGTAGGTGCCGGGCTTGAACAGGTAGGCGTGGCGGGTGGTGCCCATCTCGTTGTCGACCTGCGCGGTGTGCGCGGCGTCCAGGGTCGCCTGGATCGTGCTAAGGGGCATGCCGGGGTCGAAGACGGTGACGTTCGGGCCGAGGTCGGCCGTCGGCGCCGCAGCGGTGGCGGCCGGGCCCGTCGCCACGACGGAGGTCGCCAGTAACAGCCCTAACGCGAACAGCCTGCCGAGGTTCGGTCGGCGGGTGGTCGTCATGGTTCGTTCCTTCCTTGGGGGGCACCACCGATCTTTGAGAGCGCTCTCTCCTAGGTCAAGAGGTTGCGCGAAACTAATGTCACGTCTTTTTTCATCCTCTGTGAAAACACGTTTCGGTCAGATGTCCTGACCGGCGGCGCGAAGCCGCAGGCAGGCCCACGGCTGAGGCGGCCACTGAGGCGGCCACTGAGGAGGTCTCAGGCGATGAGCAGGCGGCTGTCGAGCACGGCCGCGTCGAGGCCCAGGAGGTCGCGGTTGCGCTCGGCCCACCGGCCGGAGGCGAGGTCGTCGCGCAGGCCGTGCACCGCCCGCCGCTCGGCGGCCGGCCCGACCCTGGCCCAGACCGACATGCCCCGGCGGACCCGCTCGTCGAGGTAGGCCTCGGGCCGGCGCCAGTAGGCCTCGTAGAAGCCGTCGGCGCAGTCCCACGGGACGGACACCGGTTCCACCCGGGCCCCGATCGCGCCGGCCAGCTCGGCCACGGAGGGCCGCCCGGCCCACAGCCGGGGGTGCTCGGGCAGGTAGTCGCGGGTCAGCCAGAACCGGCCGGGGTCGCCCGCGTCGTGCGTGAAGACCACCACGCGGCGCGCCACCCGCCGCATCTCCCGCAGGCCCGCGACCGGGTCCCGCCAGTGGTCGACGGTGGCCAGGGCCATCGCCGCGTCGAAGGACCGGTCCCGGAACGGGAGGCTCTCGGCCGTGGCGGCCACGCACGGCGCCGCGCCCGCGGGCCGCTGGGCCCGCATGGTCGCCGACGGCTCGACCGCGGTGACCACGCGGTCGGAGGGCTCGTAGGAGCCGGTGCCCGCCCCGACGTTCAGCACGGTCCGGGCGTCGCCGAGGGCGGCCCAGATCTGCGTGGCGATCCGCGGATCGGTCCGCCGCGTCACCGTGTAGGCGGCGCCGATGGTGTCGTACAACTGCTCACCGGACATCAGGCTCCCTCCCGGGCGGCCGAAACTATCGGATACCAGACGAAACTTCTGTGCGGGACGCTCCGCACGTGGCGAGCGCACATCTCAATGCGAATGCCCTCTGACCGTCGCGCGACCGGCCCCTCACAGCGAAAGTTTCACGGTGTGCGCCGAAGGCGGGCACTTCGCGGGCCCCGCGCGTATCAAGCCGCTTGACACCCGCGAGCGGCCCGGGGCAGCGTGCAGGCGGCATACCGGTAAGTCCTGACGAAAGTTAGCGCTCCCACTTCGAGTCTGGTTTCGCACCCGGCATTCGATGCCGCTGATGGAGAGGAACGCAGGACATGTCCTTGTCGTCGGCCCGGTCCCCCCAGCCAGAGGGAATCGCACATGTTCAAGAATAAGTTCACCTTCGGGGCCGTGGCTGTCGCGGCCGCCGTCGTCCTGGCGACGGGCCACGCGGCGATCACCAGCGGCACGGGCGCCTCGTCCGCCGCCGCGCTCGCAGGCACCTCGGGATGCGGCAAGAACCCGACGCTCAGCAGCGGAACGCACACCATTCAGTCCAGCGGAAGGAATCGCCAGTTCATTCTGCGCATCCCCGCGAACTACAACAACAACAATCCCTATCGCCTGATCTTCGGCATCCACTGGCTGAACGGCACCATGAACGACGTCGACTCCGGTGGCGGCAGCGGCGCCTCCTGGTCCTACTACGGCCAGCGGCAGCTGTCGAACAACACCGCGATCTTCATCGCGCCGCAGGGCCTCAACAACGGCTGGGCCAACTCCAACGGCGAGGACGTCACCCTCTTCGACGACATCATGGCGCGCGTGGAGGCCGACCTCTGCGTCGACACCTCGCTGCGGTTCGCCATGGGCTTCAGCTACGGCGGCGCCATGAGCTACTCCCTGGCGTGCAGCCGCGCGAACGTCTTCCGCGCGGTCGCGGTGTTCGCCGGCGGGCAGCTCAGTGGATGCAACGGCGGCAACCAGCCCATCGCGTACATGGGACTGCACGGCATCACCGACAACGTGCTGAACATCTCGCAGGGACGCACGATGCGGGACAGGTTCGTCCGCAACAACGGCTGCACCGCCCAGAACCCGCCCGAGCCGAGTTCGGGCAGCCGGGGGCACGTCGTCACGGCCTACTCGGGCTGCCAGTCCGGATACCCGGTCGTCTGGGCCGCCTACGACAACGGGCACACGCCCGCCCCCGTCGACGGGACCTACACCGAGAACGGCGCCCAGACCTGGACCAAGAACGAGGTCTGGAGGTTCATCTCCCAGTTCCAGAGCACCTCCGGCCCCAACCCGTCGCCCTCGCCGTCGCCGAGCGCCAGCCCGTCGCCCACCCCGACGCCGAGCCCGACCCCCTCGACCAGCTTCCGCCTGCGTAACGAGGCCGCCGGGCGCTGCGTCGACTCGCCCAACAGCGCCAGCGCCAACGGCACCCTGCTGCAGATCTACGACTGCCACACCAACCCGAACCAGATCTTCACCTACGGCTCCGGCAGGCTCCAGACCCTCGGCAAGTGCCTGGACTCCCCGACGAACGCCGGGTCCGGCACCCGCGTGCAGCTGTGGGACTGCCACACCAACAGCAACCAGCAGTGGACGTTCAACTCCAACGGCACCGTGACCAGCGGGGCCAACAACCTGTGCCTCAACGCGACCGGCACCGGCAACACAGCCACCGTGACCGTCGCCTCGTGCAACGGCCAGGCCAGCCAGAGATGGACCAGAGCCTGACCATCTTCTGACCGGAGAAAGACGTCGGGTCCAGGCGAGTTCGCCTGGACCCGACGTGTTCGTTCAGCGGCCTGTCGCCAGGAAGCCCGACAGCAGGCGCCGGAAGTCGTCCGGGTGCTCCACCGCCGGCACGTGAGCGCAGTGGCCGAGCACGTGCAGCCGCACGTCGGCCAGGTGGTCGAGCAGGGGCAGCGCCGCCTTGAGGGGGGTGACCCGGTCCTGGGCGCCGTGGACGAGCAGCACGGGCGCGCGGATCCCGGCCAGCGTCTCCGCCGGGAGGGTGAGGTCGTCGGACCAGCGCGCCCTCGGGGGCGGGAACAGCGACGCGAACGCGTCCGCCCCCTCCTCCATCGCGGCCGCGCGGGCGGCCACGGCCGCCTCGGTCACCAGCGCCTGGTCCAGGAGCAGGCGGCTCAGCATGTCCCGGGCCCCGGCCGGGCCGGCGGGGGCGGCCCAGATCGCGTCGAGGTCGGGGGACAGCGGCGCGCCGGGGGCGCCCATCGTCGAGACCGCCACGACATGGGTGACCCGCTCGGGACGCGCGGCCGCCAGGGCCAGCGCCACCGCGCCGCCCATGGAGTGGCCCACCACGGCGTACCGCTCGAGGCCGAGGGCGTCCATCAGGCCCGCGGCCTGCTTGGTCCACAGCCGCAGCCCGCCCCGGGAACCCGCCGGGAGCGGGGTGCGGCCGAAGCCGGCCTGGTCGGGGGCCACGAACCGCCAGGACGCGCCCAGCGCCCGCGCGGTCGCCGCCCAGGCGCCGGATCCGGTCGTGCCGGGGCCGGAGCCGTGCAGCATCAGCACCGCGGGGCCGGTGCCGGCGTCCATGACATGGACGGGGGATCCGCCGACTGTGACGGTCTCAGGTTCCGTCACAGTCGGCAGGTCCGCTGAGCTCATGCCGACAGGGACTTGTTGAAGACGTCCATCATCGCCCGGCCGAACTGGGGCATGTCCGGCCAGCCGCGGCAGGAGACCAGGTTTCCGTCGATGACGTCGGGAGCGTCGATGACGGTCGCGCCCGCGTTCTCCATGTCGCCGGTGATGGGCGGGAAGCACGCCGTCTTGCGGCCCTTCAGCAGCCCGTACACGGCCGGCACCTGCGCGCCGTGGCAGACCAGCGCGATCGGCAGGTTGCGGGCGAAGAAGTGCTCGGTGATGCGCCGGACGTCGGCGTCGACGCGGATCCACTCGGGGGCGCGGCCACCGGGGATGATCAGGGCGTCGTAGCGCTCGACGTCGACCTCGGCCCAGGGCACGTCGACCGGCAGCTTGCGGCCGTTCTTCTCCACGTAGGCGTCGGAGTTGGGGTCGAACTCGTGGATGACCAGCTGGACGTCACGCAGCGTCCGTGACGAGACGTCGACGTCCCAGCCTCCCTCCTGCACGCGGTAGTAGGGATACATGGTGTCGAGCTCTTCGGCGGCGTCGCCGGTCAGAAGCAGCGCTCTGGGCACCTACTTCTCCTCGCATTTGGGACGGGTGAGGTGGATCGGATCCGATCCGATCCGGTTGAGTTAGCATTCCTCGGCCCGGCCCGCGCGTCAAGCCTTTGCCGCCATTCCTTCCGCGTCGTCGGCCTCGTCGAACAACCGCCGGAACCGTTCGCCGGACCGCAGGATGTGCCGGCGCATGGCGTAGGCGGCGGCGTCGGGGTCGCGCGCGGCGATCGCGGCCAGGACGTCCTCGTGCTCGGCCATGGCCAGGTGGGTGACCTGGGTGTCGTGCAGGAGCCGGAACAGGTGCACGTGCGTGTGCAGGCGCGCGAGGGCCTCGCGGATGACCTGGTTCTCCGCGCTCAGGGCGACCAGGTCGTGGAAGGCGGCGTCGCGCAGCCCGAAGGCGCCGTAGGCCATGGGCCCGTCGCCGCCCTCCAGCTCGGCCATCTCCTCCAGCATGCGGCGCAGCCCGGCGACCTGCTCGGAGGTGGCGCGCTCGGCGGACCTGCGCGCCGCGGCCGGCTCCAGCAGCAGGCGCAGCTCCAGCATGTCCTCGAACCGGTGACGGGTGATCTGGGGGGGAATGCGGTAGCCGGCGTGGGGGACCCGCACGACCAGGCCCTCGGCCTCCATGCGGTTCAGGGCGTCCCGGATCGGCGTCTGCGAGACCCCGAGCTCCCGGGCCAGGACGTCGATCGTGACGCGCGAACCAGGTTCGATCCGGAGCGACATCAGCTGTCCGAGCAGCGTGTCGTACACCTCGTCGGCGAGCCGGCCGCGCGATCTTCCTGGCGGCTTTCCGCCGGTCACGGCCCCATGGCGCCGCGCGATCATCACTTCGTCGTCCATCGTGACGTGAGGTCCTTTCCTGCGCCCTCGGGAACCTGTTGACATCGGTCGCCACGCTGGGGGATGCTGACGCCCACCTCAGATCGTATAGGAAAGGTGATGGATGCCACCCATCCTTCACCCAAACGCGGAACCGCCGCCATCGCTCTCGTGAGGCCGGTCTGCGGGTCAGCCCCTGCGACAGCCGGCAACACGTCTGAACCACCCAGCCACTGCTCGGCGACGCACGCAGCACGGCTCCAGAGGTCCCCACCCCCCAGAAAGCAGGCAAGAAGATGCGGTATCCCAAGCGAATAGGACTGCTGGCGACGGCGGTCATGTTGGTGGCCACGACCGTGGTGGCCTGCGGCGGGGACGAGGGCGCGAGCACCAGTTCCCCCAAGGCGCCGGCGGACATCCCCGAGCTCACCAAGGACCCGTTGACGCTCAGCTTCATCTGGTTCGACTGGCCCCCGGCCAAGGCCCTGGAGGCCTTCGCGAACGCGGAGTACACCAAGGAGCGGTCGAACGTCACCGTCAAGGTCAACGTCGTGCCGAACGCCAACTGGCACGACGCGATGTTCACCCAGTTCGCGGCGCGCAAGACCGACTTCGACATCCCGATCCTGGACTCCCAGCACATCGGTGAGGCCGTCACGAACGGCAACATCCTCGACATCACCGACTTCGTCAAGAAGAACATCGACGTCAACGCCTACAACCCGTACCTCCTGGCGGCCTACGGCCAGTTCCCGCAGGCCGAGACCGGCAAGCGCGACGAGAACGCCAGCCTGTACGGCCTGCCGCTGCTCGGCGACACCTGGACGATGATCTACCGCAAGGACCTGATCGGCGACACGCCGCCGGCGACCTGGGACGAGATGATCGCGGCCGCCCAGAAGTGCCAGACCGAGAACCCCGGCGTCAGCGGACTGGCCTTCCACCAGGCCAACGGCTCCGACGCCGCGGCCGTCACCTACAACACGGTCAACGGCGTCTACGGCGGCAACCTGTGGGACTCCAAGGCGCGCAAGATCGAGGGCGTCATCAACGACGCGGCCGGCCAGGAGGCGATGGACGTCCTGGTCAACAAGATGAAGCCGCTGACCGCGGCCGGCTCGGGCAACTGGTTCATCGACGAGGTGAACGCGGCGGTCGCCCAGGGCAAGGCCTGCATCGCGTTCAACTGGATCGCCGCGAGCGGCGGCCTGCTCGACCCCGAGCAGTCGACGCTCGGCAAGACCCGCGAGGAGATCCTCGGCAAGCTGGGCTTCGCCACCCTGCCGAAGCAGAAGACCGACCTGGTGCCGCTCGGCGGCATGGGCATGCACGTGTCGGCCTACTCCTCCCCGGAGAAGCAGGCCGAGGCGCTGAACTTCATGAAGTGGTTCGAGCAGGCCGACATCCAGAAGAAGTGGGCCGCCGCCGGCGGCGTGCCGGCGCGGACCGACGCCCTGTCCTCGCCCGAGTTCCTCAACGCCGGGCCGTTCAACAAGGTGTACGCCGACTCGGTCTCGCGGATGCGGGACATGTGGAACGTGCCTGAGTACGCGCGTCTCATCGACATCGAGAACACCAACGTCAACGCGGCTCTCAACGGCGCCAAGGACCCGAAGACCGCGCTGAACGACATCGCCAAGGAGCAGCAGGGCGTGCTGGACTCCGCCGGCAAAAAGGGCGGCGGCGGACTGTGAGTGACCCCGTCTCTCTGACGGACCAGCCGGTGCAGGAGGCGTCCACGACGCCGCCTGCACCGGGGCGGTCCCGCCACCTGAGCGATCGCCTGCTCACGGTGGCCTTCATCTCGCCGGCGTTGCTGCTGCTGCTCGCGATGTCGGTGTTCCCGCTGCTGTGGGCGCTGTACCTGTCGTTCACCGACTACTCGGCCACCCGCGGGGGGCCCGCCACCTTCGTCTGGTTCGAGAACTTCACCGCGATCCTGACCTCGGCGCAGGTCCACCTGAGGGCCTTCACGACGCTGCTCTACGTGGTCGGCGCGGTCACCCTGCAGACCGTGCTGGGCTTCTCCATCGCCTACCTGATCTCGCGGCGCGTGCGCGGGCGGGGCGTGCTCACCACGCTGTTCCTGGTGCCGATGATGCTCTCGCCGGTCGTCGTCGGATTGTTCTGGCGGTTCATGCTCGACGCGCAGTTCGGCGTGATCAACAGCATGCTCGGCTCGATCGGCCTGGGGCAGGTGGAGTGGCTCACCAAGCAGAACACGGCGCTGATCTCGCTGATCGTCGTCGACACCTGGCAGTGGACGCCGTTCATCATGCTCATCGCGCTCGCCGGCCTCACCGCGGTCCCCAAGTACCTGTACGAGGCCGCCTCGATCGACCGGGCGTCGGAGTGGTTCCGCTTCCGCACCATCACCCTCCCGCTGGTGTGGCCGCTGCTCCTCATCGCCGTGCTGTTCCGGGCCATCGAGGCCTTCCGGCTGTTCGACCTGGTCTACATCCTCACCAGCGGAGGTCCGGGGGTCTCCACCGAGACGCTGTCCTTCCACGTCTACAAGGTCGCGTTCCTGGGCTTCAACACCGGGACCGCCTCGGCGTACGGGATCCTCATGGTCCTCATCGTCATCGTCCTCGCGCAGCTCTACATGCGCTACCTGAACAAGCTCAAGGAGGACTGATGGCCGTCTCCGTCGACGAGGCCGTGTCGCCAGGTCCTGTCCGGGACCACCGGCCCCCAGGCCGCCGCTCCACCGGCCGGGGCCGCGTCGTGATCGAGGTCGCGGTGCTGGCCGTGCTGGCCGCCGTGATGCTCTTCCCGGTGCTGTGGATGATCGAGACGTCCATCAAGGAGAACCGGGACGTCTACGCCATCCCGGCCAAGTTCTTCGACTTCACCGTCACGCTGGACCACTTCAAGGACGTCTTCGTCGCCTCCGACGGCGGCCCCACGACCCTGTCCGGCGCGTTCCTCAACTCGGTCATCGTCGCCGGCGTCTCCACGGTGCTGGCCACGGTGCTGGGCGTCCCGGCGGCCTGGGCCTACTCGCGCTTCTCCGTGAAGGCCAAGAAGGACCAGCTGTTCTTCATCCTGTCGACCCGGTTCATGCCGCCCGTGGTGGTCGTGATCCCGATCTTCCTCATGTACCGCCAGGTCGGGCTCTTCGACACCAAGCTCGGGCTGATCCTCATCTACACCGCCTTCAACGTCCCGTTCACGATCTGGATGATGAAGGGGTTCGTCGACGAGGTGCCCGCGGAGTACGAGGACGCCGCCATGCTCGACGGCTACACCCGCTTGCAGGCGTTCTGGAAATTCACCCTTCCGCTACTTCTGCCGGGCATCGCCGCGACGGCGGTCTTCGCCCTCATCTTCTCGTGGAACGAGTTCGTGTTCGCCATCTTCCTCACCTCCAGCGACGCCGTGCGGACGGCGCCACCCGCCATCGCCGGCCTCATCGGCGGAACCACCGTGGACTGGGGCCTCGTGGCCGCCGCCTCCATCGTGTTCGCCCTGCCGGTGCTCGTCTTCTCCTACCTGGTGCGCAAGCACCTCGTCGCCGGTGTGACGCTCGGGGCGGTGCGACGCTGATGGCGGGCATCGAGGTGACCACCCTGCACAAGCGCTACCCCGACGGGACCGTCGCGGTCGAGCACGTCGACCTGTCGATCGGCGACGGCGAGCTGTTCGTGATGCTCGGCCCCTCGGGCTGCGGCAAGACGACCACGCTGCGCGCCATCGCCGGCCTGGAGCGGCAGACCAGCGGCGACATCCGCATCGGCGACACACTGGTCAACGACCTGTCGCCGGGCGAGCGCGACATCGCCATGGTGTTCCAGTTCTACGCGCTCTACCCGCACCTGCGCACCCGCGACAACCTGGCCTTCCCCCTGCGGGCCGAGGGCCTGCCGAAGGCCGAGGTGGAGGAGCGGGTCGCCGAGGCCGCCCGGCTGATGCGGCTCGATCCGCTCCTGGACCGGCGGCCGCACCGGCTGTCCGGCGGGGAGCAGCAGCGCGTCGCGCTCGCCCGCGCCCTGGTGCGCCGGCCGCGCGCCTTCCTCATGGACGAACCCCTCACCAACCTGGACGCCGAGCTGCGCGCGGACATGCGCACGGAGATCAAGCACCTCCAGGGCGAGCTGGGGACGACGATGGTCTACGTCACCCACGACCAGGTCGAGGCGATGTCGCTCGGCCACCGGATCGCCATCCTCAACAAGGGCCGCGTCGAGCAGATCGGCACGCCGCTGGAGGTCTACGACCGCCCGGCGAGCCTCTTCTGCGCCGCCTTCATCGGCTCCCCGCCGATGAACCTGATCGAGGTGGAGCTGGCCGACGGGAAGCTGCGCAGCAAGAGCGGGCTGGCCCTGACCCCGCCGCCGAACCTGCCCCGCGACCGCTCCCTCATCGCGGGCGTCCGGCCCGAGGCGCTGGAGGTCACCGAGCCGGGGGCGGAAGGTTCGGTCCCGGGCCGCGTGGTCTCGGCCGAGTGGCTGGGCGACGAGATCATCTACGTGGTCGACCACGGCGACCAGCGCGACGTACGGGTTCGCATGCCGCTGAACGTCCGTTTCGCTGCCGACGCGCCGGTCGGGCTGCGGCACACCGGCGGGCCCCCGCCCGTCTACGACGCGAGCACGGAAGAGCTGGTGGCCTGATGGGAACCGTGGCAGTGCAGGGGCTGAGCAAGTCCTTCGGGAAGGTCCAGGCCCTCGACGGGGTGACGCTGGACGTGCCCGACGGCTCGTTCTTCGTCGTGCTCGGCCCCTCCGGGGCGGGCAAGACGACGACGCTGCGGGCCATCGCCGGCCTGGAGAAGCTCGACGCCGGGTCGGTGCACCTGGACGGCAAGGACGCGACCGCCGCCCCCCCGGCCGAGCGCGACCTGGCCATGGTCTTCCAGAGCTACGCCCTCTACCCGCGCCTCACCGCGTACGAGAACATCGCCTCGCCGCTGCGCGCCCGCCGCCGCTCCTCCAGCGAGATCGCCGCCGCCGTCGAGAAGATGTCCAGCCTGCTGCACATCGAACGCCTGCTGCAGCGCCGTCCCGCGCAGATGTCGGGCGGTGAGATGCAGCGGGTCGCGCTGGCGCGGGCGCTGGTCCGCAGCCCGCGCGCGTTCCTCATGGACGAGCCGCTGACCAACCTCGACCTCAAGCTCCGCGTCGAGATGCGCACCGAGCTGACCCGCATCCACCGCAGCCTCGGCGGGACCTTCATCTACGTGACCAACGACCAGGTCGAGGCCCTGTCGATGGCCGACCAGGTCGCGGTCCTCAAAGAGGGCAAGGTGCAGCAGGTCGGCACGCCGACCGAGGTGTACGAGCGGCCCGCCAACCAGTGGGTCGCGGGCTTCGTCGGGAGCCCGGCGATCAGCCTGCTCGCCTGCCACGCCGAAGGAGACCGCCTGGTCGGGGCGGACGGCTGGACGCTGCCGCGGCCCCGCTGGACCACGGCCGAGGACGGCCGCCCGCTGCTGCTGGGCCTGCGCGCGGAGGACCTGTCCGTCGAGCGGCGCGGCGACGCGTCGTTGCCGGGCGAGCTCTACGGCCTGGAGCCGCTCGGTGACCGGACGCTGGTCGACGTCCAGGTGGGAACGGTGATCCTCAAGGTCAAGGCACGCCCCACCGTCACCGGCACGCCCGGCGAGCGGCTGAACGTCGCGATCGACCTGGACCGGGCGCACCTGTTCGACGCGGGCACCGGGCTGGCGCTGTCCCAGGCCGGTCGCTGAGGCCGGGCCGGACCTCACCCAGAACATCACAGGAGACCACGCACATGACAGACCCCATGAACGTCCTGGCCCCCGAACACCGACGGCTCCGGATCGGCGACGCCTGGCGCGACGCCGCGAGCGGAGCCACCTTCCCCGTGGAGGACCCGGCCACCGGCAAGACCATCGCCGAGGTGGCCGACGCCGGCGTCGACGACGGGCTCGCCGCCCTGGACGCGGCGAGCAAGGCGATGGCCGACTGGGCGGCGACCCCGCCGAGGAGACGGTCGGAGCTGCTGACCGCGACGTACCTGGCGCTGAAGGAGCGGTCGGAGGAGGTCGCCCGGCTGATCACGCTGGAGATGGGCAAGCCGCTGGCCGAAGCCCGGGGAGAGGTGGCCTACGGCGCCGAGTTCTTCCGCTGGTTCGCCGAGGAGGCCGTCCGCGTCGAGGGGCGCTACAACACCGCTCCCGGCGGCGGCTACCGCATCCTCACCGTGCCGAAGCCGGTCGGGCCGTGCGTCTTCGTGACGCCCTGGAACTTCCCGCTGGCCATGGGCGCCCGCAAGATCGCCCCCGCGCTGGCGGCGGGCTGCACGACGATCACCAAACCGGCCGCCCAGACGCCCCTCACCATGCTGTTCCTGGCCCGGATCATGGAGGAGGTCGGCGTCCCCGCGGGCGTCGTCAACGTCGTGACGACCAAGCGTTCGGGCCAGGTGGTCTCGGCGCTGCTGGCCGACCGCCGGACCCGCAAGCTCTCCTTCACCGGCTCGACCGAGGTCGGGCGCGTGCTGCTCCGGCAGGCGGCCGACAACGTGCTGCGCACCTCCATGGAACTGGGCGGCAACGCCGCCCTGATCGTGTGCGCCGACGCCGACCTGGACGTCGCGGTCGACGGCGCCATGGTGGCCAAGATGCGCAACATCGGCGAGTCGTGCATCGCGGCCAACCGCATCTACGTCGAGGAGCCGGTGCGCGAGGAGTTCACCGCGCGCTTCGCCGAGCGGATGGGCGCGCTCTCGATGGGCCACGGCCTGGACGACGGCGTGACCGTCGGCGCGCTGATCGACGAGCCCTCCGTCGCCAAGATCGACGAGCTCGTCACCGAGGCGGTCGCCCGCGGCGCCCGGGTCGTGGTGGGCGGCGAGCGCCCGGACGGGCCCGGCCACTTCTACCCGCCCACCGTCCTCGTCGACGTGCCGGAGGACGCCCGGATCCTGGAGGAGGAGATCTTCGGCCCGGTGGCGCCGATCATCTCGTTCACCTCCGACGAGGAGGTGCTGGCCAAGGCCAACGACACCGAGCACGGCCTGGTCGGCTACGTCTTCACCCGTGACCTCCAGCGGGCGCTCCGGTTCACCGAGGGGCTGGAGACGGGCATGGTCGGCGTCAACCGTGGCCTGATCTCGGACCCGTCTGCTCCGTTCGGAGGCGTGAAGCAGTCGGGGATCGGCAAAGAGGGGTCGCACGAGGGCATCCTCGAGTACCTCGACGTCACCTACGCGGCGATCGACCTCCCGTGACCTGGACGTCCGCCCCCCACATCACCGCCGACGTTCCAGAGAGGCACCGACATGCTTGAGACCGTCCGCGGACCACGCCAGCTGATCGTGGGCGAAGGCGTCGCGCAGAACATCCCGCGAGTGGTGGCCGAGTGCGGCTCGCGCGTCCTCATCGTGACCGACCGGGTTCTCGTGGGGCAGCCGGGCGTGGCCGGGATCGTGGCCGCCGTGCGGGAGAGGGCCGACGTCGTCGGGGTGTTCGCCGACGCGACGCCGGACGTGCCGCTCTCCGACGTCGCCCTGGCCGTCTCGGCCGCCGCCGAGGTGGACGCCGACGTCATCCTCGCCATCGGGGGCGGCACGGTGATCGACCTCGCCAAGATCGTCGGAGTCATCCGGCGCCACGGCGGCACGCCGCGCGACTACTACGGCGAGTCGAGGGTGCCGGGGCCGACGATCCCCCTCGTCGCGGTCCCGACGACGTCGGGCACCGGCTCCGAGCTCACCCCCGTCTCGGTGCTGACCGACCCCGACCGCGCGCTGAAGGTGGGCGTCTCCAGCGTCCACATCGTGCCCGACTTCGCCATCGTCGACCCCGAGCTCACCTACTCCTGCCCGGCGACCGTCAGCGCCCACTCCGGCATCGACGCGTTCTGCCACGCGGTGGAGAGCTACACCGCGCGGCCCCGGCCCCACGGGCCGCTCGACCCGGTGGAGCAGGTCTTCCTCGGCCGCAACGCGATCACCGATCACTACGCGCTCCTGGCCGCGGAGCGGATCGCCCGCAGCCTGCCCCGGGTCGTCAGGGACGGAGGCGACAAGGAGGCCCGCGCGGACATGTCCTACGGGTCCATGCTGGCCGGGCTCGCGTTCTCCCACGCGGGCAACGGGGCTCCGCACGCCCTCCAGTACCCCATCGGCGCGGCCACCCACACCCCCCACGGCCTGGGCGTCGGGCTGCTGCTGCCCTACGCGCTCGACGCGGCCAGGGACGCCATCGCCGACCGGCTGGCCACCCTGGCCAGAGTGTGCGGGCTCGACGTGACCGGCGCCTCCGACGCCGAGGCCGCCGACGCGTTCCTCACCTGGCTCGACGGGCTCCTGGCCGACATCGGCATCCCCGCCACGCTGGCCGACATCGGGGTGGCCCGCGCCGACCTGCCGCGCTTCGCCGAGATGGCCAGTGGCGTCACCCGCCTGATCCAGAACCACCCGGGCCCGACCGACACCGCCAGCCTGACCGCGATCCTGGAGGCGGCCTGGACCGGCGACCGGAGCCGGCACGTCCTGACCCCGAAGCCGAGATAGACATCCCGGTGGCCGGCCCGGGACGGCCTCACGTCGGCTCCGGCCGCCGCGGGGCCGTCCCGGCCGGTTCCGCCGGTTCGGCAGGTTCGGCGGCCAGGGCGGCCCGGCGGTTGGCGTGCAGGCTGGTGATCGTGACGACGGCCAGGATGGCCACGATGACCAGCAGCGACACCGGAGTCGGGATCTCCGGCACCCAGGTCCAGACGCCGTGGGCCCAGTGGAGGACGAGCTTGATCCCGATGAACGCCAGGATGCAGCCCAGGCCGTGGTTGAGGTGGCGCAGCTTCGTCAGGACGTCCATCAGGACGAAGTAGAGCGCGCGCAGGCCCAGCAGGGCGAAGGCGTTGGTGGCGAAGACGAGGAAGGGGTCCTGGGTCACGCCGTACACGGCGGGCACCGAGTCGACGGCGAAGACGATGTCGGTGGCGAAGACGGCCACCACGGCCAGGGCCAGCGGGGTCAGGGCGCGCCTGCCGTTCTCGCGGACGACCATGTGCGAGCCCCGGTAGTCGTCGGTGATCGGCATCAGGCGGCGCAGCAGCCGGACGGTGCGCATGGACGAGATGTCGACCTGGCGCTCGTGCCCGCCCGCCGCGTCCTTGACGATCTTCCCGGCGGCCAGGATCAGGATCGCGCCGAACAGCAGGAACGCCCACGTTCCGCTCTGCAGGACGGCCGCCCCGAGCGCGATGAAGACCGCGCGCAGCGCCAGGGCCCCGATGATGCCCAGCAGCAGGACCCGCTGGGCCAGCGCGTCCGGCACCGCGAAGGACGACAGCAGCAGCATGAACACGAACAGGTTGTCCACCGACAGCGACTTCTCCACCATGTAGCCGGTGTAGAACTCCACCGCCACACCCGATCCGAAGACGCCCCACACGTAGAGGCCGAAGACCAGCGGCAGGGCCAGGTAGAAGATCGACCACCCGACGGCCTCGCGCATCCGCACCTCGTGCGGCCGCCGGGTCAGGATGAAGTCCATGGTCAGCAGCAGGGCCAGTGCGGCCACGGTGATCGCCCACAGGGCCGGTGAACCGATCGTCTGGAGATCGGCGGCTGACATGGTCGACTGGGCGGGCATGTGCCTCCTCGAACGCGCTCGGCTGTTCGAGGTCTCCTTCGCCCGGCCCGCGGGCGGCCATCCGGGGACGTTTCGGTCACGTCCGTATTGACCGGATCGGCTCTTGGGAAGTACTCCCCCCGTCCGTTCATGGTAAGGGGACTTTCGGGCTCGCTCCAGGCATTTGACCAGGTTTGTGCCTAGATGGATAGTGAAAGGGCGCGGAGGGGAGTACCCGCCGTCCGACGCCCCGGCCGACAGCACGGCTCCGATCATGAGGAGACCCGGCGGGGTGGCCCCGGGAGAGGGGTGCGGGAAGACCTCCGTCCTCACAGCGAGGCTGAGGAGGGGTCCTCGTGTTTCTCGAGATCGTGCTGGGCGTGCTGGTGCTGGTCTGCGCGGTCGTCGCCGCCGCCGCCCTGTGGCCGACCCGGCCGCGCTCTCACGCGCGCGGTGTCAAAGAGCGCGGAGGAGGCCCACGGTGATCTCGCCGTTGAGATCCTCCAGGTTCCACTCGCCCGTCCGGTACGCCTGATTGGTGATCCAGAACACCATGACGTCCCGGTCGAGGAAGCGGGCGAAGTCGCCGTACGACCAGTCGTTGCCGCCGTCGTGTTCGACGACCCGGCCGTGCTCGGTGCGCGGGAAGACGCCCCAGCCGTAGCCGTAGTACAGCTTGGACTTCCGGTCGACGAGCACCCGGGGGGTGAACAGTTCCTTCTTGGCCCGGCGGGACAGGACCCGGTCGCCCTCCAGGGCCCGGTGCCAGCGGTACATGTCGCGGGCCGTGGAGAGCATGCCGCCGTTGCCCCGCAGGTACCAGTAGGGGCCGTCGGCGGCCCAGGGGTGCTCGGTGGGCCGTCCCTTCCTGGTGCCGTGCTTGTCGTACTCGACCGCGACCTGGCCCGCCGCCCAGCGGGGCAGCACGTACCCGGTGCTGCGCATGCCGGCGGGGGCGAACAGGTGCTCGGCGAGGAACCGTTCGTACGACATGCCGGACACCCGCTCGATGACGGCCGCCAGCAGGCTGTAGCCCACGTTGGAGTAGTGGAACCGGGTCCCCGGCGCCGACCGCAGCGGTGCGGCCAGGGCGCGGCGCGTCATCGTGTCGCGGGAGACGGGGTCGTAGTCGTCGCCGAGGTCACCCAGGCCGGAGGTGTGGGTCAGCAGGTGGCGCACGGTGATCTTCCGCTTGTCGGCCGGCACCGGGCCGAGGTGGACGGAGATCCGGTCGGTGGTGCGCAACTTGCCCGCCATCTGCAGCTTCATGATCGCGGCGGCGGTGAACTGCTTGGTGATCGACATGACGTCGTAGGCGGTGTCACACCCCGCCGGGGTCTTGGTCTCGCGGTCGGCCAGGCCGAACCCGGCGCAGTGCACGAGCCGGCCGTCGCGGGCCACCGCCACGGTGCCGCCGGGGCCGGGCGGCACCGTCCGGTCGAGGAACGACGCGATTCCCGGATGGACCGGAGCGGGGGCCAGCAGGACGCCGGCCAGGGCGAGGTGGAACCAGGTGGAGATCATGCGACCGACGCTGGCCGCTCCGCCCGGTCGTCCACAAGCGATCTGCTGTTCCGGCTTGTGCGGATCTGTGCGGCTCCGCTGTACTGCCTGGTTATGAGTACCGATCCCGCCGCCGCACGCACCGACGCGGAGTTCGTGGCCGCGCTTCGAGGCCTCAAAGCCTGGTCCGGACGCAGCTACCGCGACATCCAGTCCCATGCGCAGCGGGCCGGCCACCACCTGCCCTACTCGACCGCAGCCGGGATGCTGAAGCGCGAGACGCTGCCCCGGCAGGAGACCCTCACGGCGTTCGTGATCGGCTGCGGCCTGGACGAGCAGGCGGCGGCGGCGTGGCGGGCCGCCCGCACGCGACTGGACCTGGGCATCCCGTCCGAACCGGTGGCGCAGCCGGTCGCCGCGCGGCCGATCGAGGTCCGGCCCCGGCCCCGCCGGTGGGCGGGCGCCGTCGCGGCGGTGGCGACGTTGGCCGCCGCGCTGCTGATCGCCGGCACCGTCGACCAGACCGAGGAGGTCGTCGTGTCGGACGTGACGGCGCAGTACCGGCCGGCCGTCAGCGACTGATCACCAGATCCTCGGTGGGGCGGGTCTGGCAGGCCAGCCGCCGGCCCGCCGACAGCTCCGCGGCGGAGAACATCCCCCGGGCGTCGGTCTCGTGCGCGCCGGAGAGCACCCGCACCCGACAGGTCCCGCACGCGCCCTCGCCGCACGACTGCGGCAGCGCGACGCCGGTGCCGAACTGGAACCTCCCCACGCGGGAGAACTCGTGGGTCATCCCGCCGAGCGTGTAGTGCTGTTCCAGGGACGAGAACCCGCTTCCCGCCGAACTGTGCGATCGCGGAAGGGTCTGTGAACCGGGTCAGGGGGTGCCGCCGACGCCCGGGAAGGCCGTCGACCAGAACTGGTCTCCCTTGTAGTGGCGCAGCTTGCGGGTCTTGCCGGTGTGCACGTCGAGGGCGTAGGCGACCATGGCGGTGCCCTTCGCTCCGCAGGTCCGGTTGGGGAAGGCCAGGGCGAGGACCTCCCGTTGGCTGCGCCAGTTCCGCAGGTAGACGTTGTGGTCCTCCATCGGCAGGCGAGGGTTCCTGATGGTGGTCAGCACCTTGCCGGTCCGCGCGTCGAGATGCACCAGGTCGCCGGGGACGCATTCGTCGTTCCGGGTCATGTTGGTCTCCAGCGCGACGATCGTGGTGCCGTCCGCGGCGGCGGCGCTGAAGTTGTAGTGGCGGTCCAGCTTGACCTCGGTCTGGTCGGACGCGGAGGCCGTCCCCCACAGGTTGGCCATCGTCATCAGCTGGGGCCGGGTCGTGTAGGACACCAGCGTCATCCGGTCGGCGCCCTCGGACATCCAGATCGGCGCCATCCGGTTGGGCAGCAGCCGGGTGCGCTGCTTGACCATGTCGAACAGCATCGCCGGGTCCTTGAACTCCGGAACCTTCGAGAAGGCCACGTAACGGCCGTCGTCGCTGATCACCAGCTTGGCCATCGAGCCCATCTTGGCGAGCGGGATCTTCGCGGGCGCCGCCGTCACCTTCCCGTCCCGCATGTCGCGGGTGACGACCGTGCCGGCCTTGAGGCTGTAGTAGGCGATGGTCCAGCCGTTCTCGCTGATCGCCAGCGGGCCGTTGCGGGCCGGCAGGGCGTCCTCCAGTGGATACTCCTTCTTGTCCGTGCCGACCACGATCCGCCATCCGGCCCCCCGGCAGTCCTCCGCCAGGTCTTCGAGCTCCTTGCAGGGCAGCCGGTAGCCCTGGACGACCGGCCCCAGCGCGCGCTTGGGCGGATCGACGTCCACGGCCGGGGCCGGTTCCTCGCCCCTGTGCAGGAGCCGGACCCCGGCCATGACGCCGGCCACGGTCGCCACGACCATGACCCCCGCGGCGACCGCCGTCAGCGTGCGGCGGCGGCGTCCCCGCGCCTCGATGACCCGGTCGGCCAGGTCGACGTCGGGGGCCTGCTCGGCGATGTCGTCGAGCGCGTCGGACAACCAGGTCATCGCCGGGCCTCCTCGATGTCGGTCAGAACGCCGGTGTACTGGCGCAGGACGGCGAGCGCGTGGTGGGACTGGCTCTTGACCGTGCCGACGGAGCAGCCGAGGATCTCGGCGGTCTCCCTCTCGGTACGGTCCTCGTAGTACCGCAGCACGATCACCGCGCGCTGCCTGGGTGTCAGCCGCATGAGGGCCCGGCGCACCATCAGCCGGGTGACCGAGGAGTCCTCGGTCGAATAGGACCGGTCGGGCGGATCGGCGCTGGGGATCTCGCCCCCGCTCCGGCGCCGCCGCCACGAGATCGACTGGTTGACCAGCGCCTTGCGGACGTAGGCGTCGGGGTGGTCGAGCCGGGCCACCCCGTTCCACTTGCCGAGCACCTTGATCAGCACACTCTGGAGAAGGTCCTCGGCCAGGTGGGCGTCTCCGGTGAGCAGATACGCGGTGCGCATCCACGCCCGCTGATGGCGGCCCACGAACTCCCGGAAGTCCTCGTCTGGTCTCACATCATGTATCGACGCCGCGAGGGCGGCCAAAGGTTGGCGGCGCATGATTCCTCGCCGGACGATCAGCACGCCTTCGACCGCCGCGCCTCTGCCGTTCAGGGCCGTTCGCGGCCGTGACTCACCGGCCTCTTGTGGCGGCTTGTGGCGGCGGCGGTTTCGGTTGTGCTGTGCGCGAAGCCACCGCGACGGCGGCGCGATGGCTGTTTATGGTGAGGCATGGCCTCCTCTGTCACGCCCCTGCGGCGAGTGAGCGATCGAAGCGAGCGGGAGCCCGCGGGTGAGCCGCTGTGGCGGGAGGCGCTCGGCGAGTGCCTGCGGGAGATCCGCCACGAACGCGGCGAGAAACTCGCGGACACGGCCCGCCGCGCCGGTGTCTCACCTCAGTACCTCTCGGAGATGGAACGCGGCGTCAAGGAGCCGTCGAGCGAGATGATCGCCGCCGTCGCCGGAGCCCTGGAGGTCACCTTGATCGACCTGACCTCCGCCGTGACCGAGAACCTACGGGCCGCACAGAGCGGCCTGCCGTCAGGAGTGACACTCCTGGCCGCCTAGTGCGTTTCGAGGTGGTCGTCGAGGTCCTGGCCGACGTCGCCCAGGAGCACGGCCGATGGCGTCATCCGCTGCGCCACCTGCGGCTGCGTCTGGACGTGCTCCGAGGCGGTGCCGAGGGGAACCTCTGCCAGCACCGGCTGGTCACCGACTGCGAGGCAGCTTCCGGACGGGGGACTACGTGTCGCCGGCGGCGGGAAACGGCGATCGAGGATCTCGCCCCAGTCGGGGATGATGAGAAACCGCAGGAGCTGCTGAAAGCTCGAACTGCCGACGCGCAAGCTCCAAGAGGGTGGTGACGATGGTCGTCAGCGTCCCGGATTTCCAGCTCCTGGGAAAGGCGGTGCGCGCCTTGTCCTCCTCAGCCCTGTTCCTCCTCAGCCATGGTCTGCGCGGCCCCGGTCCGTCACAGGCGCCGCGGCTAGGGCCTGTACGGAGTTGAGATCAGAGGGATTCGCGTGCGGGTGATCTGCAGGTCCTGATAGGTCATCGCCATGGCGCGTGGAGACCTCAACGACGCAGAGTGGTCCTTGATCGAGCCTCACCTGCCCTTGGGTGAGCGGGGCCCGATCCCGGACCTGCGGCATCAGTTCAATGCCGTGATGTGGCGGTTCCGGACGGGCAGCCCGTGGCGGGACCTGCCGGTGGAGTACGGGCCGTGGTCCACCGCCTATGACCGGTTCCGGTCCTGGGCCAAGGCCGGTGTCTTCGAAGACCTGATGCAGGCGATGATCGCCGAGGCCGCCGCTCGTGGGCAGGTCGATCTGGGACTGATCAGCGTGGACTCCACGACTGTCCGGGCGCATCAGCACGCCGCCGGGATGGTCCTGGAC
>NZ_BBXG01000005.1 GCF_001570605.1 Herbidospora cretacea
GCCCCGGCCCCCGCGCCCCGGCCCCGCGCCGTGACGGTCGAGCCGAAGGCGGTGCGCATCGGCGAGAGCCTGCTGGGCGCCGGCCACCCGGTCTACGTGATCGGTGAGATCGGCATCAACCACAACGGCGACGTCGAGATCGCCAAGAGGCTGATCGACGTGGCCGTCGAGGCCGGCTGCGACGCGGTGAAGTTCCAGAAGCGCACTCCTGAGATCTGTGTGCCGATGGAGCAGCGCTCCCAGATCCGGCAGACTCCGTGGGGCGAGATGACCTACATGGAGTACAAGATCCGGACCGAGTTCGGCAAGGACGAATACCAGCAGATCGCCCTCTACTGCGCGGAGAAGGGCATCGACTGGTTCGCCTCGCCGTGGGACGTGCCGTCGGTGGAGTTCCTGGAGAACATGAACGTTCTCACCCACAAGGTCGCCTCTGCCTCGATCACCGACCACGAGCTGCTGCGCGCGCTGGCCGAGACCGGCAAGCCGATCCTGCTCTCGACCGGGATGTCGACTCTTGAGGAGATCGACGCCGCGGTCGATATCCTGGGCACGCAGAAGCTGGTCATGATGCACGCCACGTCGACCTACCCGCTGCCTCCCGAGGAGGCCAACCTGCGCACGATCATCACCCTCCGGGAGCGCTACGGCGTCCCGGTCGGCTACTCGGGCCACGAGCGCGGCCTGCAGATCTCGCTGGCGGCCGTCACCCTCGGCGCCGTCACGGTCGAGCGCCACATCACCCTCGACCGCACGATGTGGGGCTCCGACCACGCCGCCTCCCTGGAGCCGAGCGGCCTGGAGCACCTGGTGCGCGACATCCGGATCATCGAGAAGGCCCTGGGCGACGGCGTCAAGCGCGTCTTCCCCGGCGAGGAGGCCCCCCGTGCCCGCCTGCGCAGGGTGACCGTGTGATCACGCTCTCGGTGATCGTCCCGGTACGCGACGGCGCGGCCTACATCGCCGACGCGCTCACGTCCCTGGTCCGCAACCGGCGTCCCGACTTCGAGGTCATCGTGGTCGACGACGGCTCGGCCGACGACACGGGCGCGATCACCGACGAGTTCCGCAAGGAGCTCCCCGGCCTGCACCTGATCCGCAACCAGGTGCCGGTCGGGCTGGCCGACGCGCGCAACGTCGGCCTGAAACTGGCCTCGGGGAAGTACGTGACGTTCCTCGACGCCGACGACTGGATCGGCCGGGGCTACCTGGCCGCCCTGGTCGGCGCCATCGACGGGCTCGGCTGCGACTTCGTGCGCGTCGACCACGTCCAGGTCAACGGACTGAAGAGGGAGACCCACCGCGCGCCGGCCGGCCGGCGCGGGGTGGTCCTCGACCCGCGCGAGGCGATCCTGCCCGCCGGGGCCAAGACGATGGTCGACTACCCCTACGCGTGGGCCGGCGTCTACCGCCGCGAGACGCTGGGCGACCTGCTCACCTTCCCGAGCGGCCTGCACACCGCCGAGGACCGGCCGTGGATCTGGCGGCTGCACCAGCGGGCCCGCTCGTTCGCGGCGGTGTCGATCTCGGGCGTCTTCTACCGCCGGGGCGTGCCCCAGTCGCTCACCCAGATCGGCGACGAGCGCCAGCTCCACTTCTTCGACGCCTTCGACCTGATCTTCGAGGAGGTCGAGGAGCGGTTCCTGCCGAAGGCGGCGCGGACGTTCTGCGCCCTGCTGGCCCACCACCTGGCCACCGGTGAGCGGTTCACGCCCGAGATGCTGGCGAGGTTCGAGGCGCGCGGCGCCGACCGCGTCCGCCGCCTGCCCGAGCCGCTGGTGCGCGAGAGCGTGGAGGCCCTCGAACCGGAGCAGCGTGTCCACCTCACCCGCTTCCTGGAGGTCTCGTGACGCAGGTCTTCTACGCCTCACGGTTCTTCGGCGCGATGACGCTGGCGGCGGGCATCGACGCCGGTGTCTTCGGCCCGGCCTCCCGTGAGCGGGTCCTGATCGTCACCAACAACGACGCGATCCCGGAGATCGCCCTCCCGCTCGACCAGACCCCCGGATACGACGCGCTGCGCGACCGCTTCTCCCGCGTCCACGTCTGGAACGACGTCATCGCGCCGCTCCACCCGGCCGACTGGAAGCCCCGGGCGATCGAGACACCGCTGCTGTCGCGGATGTTCCACCGGTCGCTGGGCCTGCGCGACATCGACGAGCTGGTCCTGGAGTCGATCGTGGTGCCGCCCGCGCGGGTGATCGCCGGGCTGTTCAAGGACTACCCCATCACCGTCTACTCCGACGGGCTGATGGCCCACAGCCCCACCCGCGACGTGCTCCCCCGCGAGATCGCCGGCCGCCTGGAGCGGCTGCTCCACCTCGACCTGGTGCCCGGCCTCGACCCGCTGCTGCTGACCGAACACGGGGTGCCGTCGCAGCCGCTGCCGCCGGGCCCGTTCGCCGACGTGGTCGGCCGGGTCGCGGTCGCCTGCGGCCCGCAGCCCGAGGGCGAGGCGATCATCCTGGGCCAGTACCTCGCGGCGCTGGGCATCCTCACCGCCGACGACGAGTTCCGCCTCCACGCCGACATGGTCAGGGCCGTGGTCGCGCGCGGCCACCGCACGATCGTCTTCAAGCCCCACCCGGCGAGCGGGCCCCGTCAGGGCCGCGAGCTGGCCGCCTACGCCGCCGGGCTGGGCGCGTCGCTGGTGACCGCGCCCGGCGACGTGCCGGCCGAGGTGCTGTTCGCCACCCGCCGGGCCGAACTGGTGGTGAGCTGCTTCTCCACCGGCCTGATGACGGCCCGCCGCTTCTTCGGCCTGCCGGTGGCCACGGTCGGCACCCAGCTGGTGCTGGAGCGCCTGGCCCCCTACGAGAACAGCAACCGCGTGCCCGTCACCGTCGTCGACGCGACGGTGCCCCGGCTGGAGCCCGACGGCTCGCTGACCGACCCGATCGTCTCCGACGTGAAGGGCCTGGTCGACGCGGTCGCCTACTGCATGCAGAGCGTCGCCCACCCGGAGCTGCGCGACGCCGCCGACGCCTACGTGAGGGCCCACGGGCCGGTGCGCTACTTCAAGAAGAAGCGCCTGGAGGTGCTGGGCCTCATCGAGAAGCCCGCGCCGCCTCCCCCGCCGCCGCCCAAGACCGGGCTCGCCCGGCTGAAGCAGATCGTCAAAGGCTGAACCGGTTCCAGGTGATACCAAAGGGGTATTCCAGGCAAACTGTGACGTGAGGTTTCGGCAGTCTTTCGTCCCGTCGTGTCATCCACGGAAGGACGCGGGACGTTGTCCACCCCTCTCCAACAGATCATCGTCACCGGCCTGACCGCCGGCCTGCTGGCCACCGCCGCACCCCCAGGCGCCACGGCGGCGGCCCCGCTGAGGCTCGCGGGCGCCAAGTGGTTCGCCGGCGGCGGCGTGCCGATCTGCGGTTCCAGCACCGCCACGAGCTGCGCCGGCCAGAAGCACGTCGGCGGGGTCTCCTACAACTGGTGGCAGTGCGTCGAGCTGCCGCAGCGCTTCTACCTGAGGCGCGGCTGGCACAGCGGCATCTTCTCGGGCGTCGCCATCGCCTCCCAGATCTTCACCCGGGCCGCGGCGCTCGGCATGGAACGCCAGGCCAACGGCTCGATCACCTCGATCGTGCCGGGCGACATGGTGGTGATGAACCGCAGCGGCGCGGCCGGGCACGTGGTCGTGGTCGAGCGGATCACCGTCAACAAGGACGGCACCCGCAACGTCGTGACGATCGGCCAGAACTCGCAGGTGGTGCGCAATCCGATGCGCTGGCACGGCGGGCGGCTCGACTCGTTCTGGGCCAGCTACAGCGTGGCGGGCGTCGTCCACGCGAAGAAGAACATGGGCATCCTGTCGACGGGCGGCGGCCCGGCCGACTACCCGGCGCTGGTCAACGGCGGCGGCGGGCGGCCGTTCGGGACCGGCTTCCTGTCGGTGACCTCGACGGGACAGGTCTTCGGCGGCCTGCCGGGCGCGGCCCCCGCCGTCTCGGGCCGGGTCACCGACGCCGCCGTGACACCTTCGGGCGCGGGCTACTGGCTCCTCTCGTCGTCGGGCCAGATCTTCCCGTACGGGGACGCCGCGCCCCCCGTCGCCCGCCCCGCGACCGCGACGGGTGAGCTGGTGGCGATCGACGCGGCCCCGAACGGCTACCTGGTGACGACGTCGACGGGCCAGGTCTACGGGCCCGGCGTGTGGATCACCGCCTCGCCCGAGGGCTACTCCGGCGACTTCGTCGACATCGAGGTGACGACGGGCGGCTACTGGCTGCTGACCTCGGCCGGGCAGGTGCACCCGTTCGGCGCGGCGAAGTGGTACGGCAACGCGACGACCTTCGACCGCGCGATCGTGGCCATGGCGGGGACCGCGTCCGGGAAGGGCTACGTGATGGTCGACGTGGCCGGGAAGGTGTTCGCCTTCGGCGACGCCGAGCACCTGGGCGACCTGCCCGAAGGCTCGGCCGAGGCGGCCGACATCGCCATGACGGCGACGGGCTACGTCGTCACGACCAAGACCGGGGTGCGGCACACGTTCGGGCCGGGCGCGGGCGTGACCAAGCCGGGGGCCTTCACCGGGACGTTCTGAGAGCGGCGGCGCACCGGCCTCCGAGGGGGAGATGGCCGGTGCGCCACACTTTGCGAACTCACCAAACCTCTGGGCGGTTTGCCACGTCTTACAGGTCAGCTAATCGGAGCCCGACGGGCTCCCTTCCTTGGAACGTGACAAACCACCGGAGAAAACATGATCACCTTACGTTCCGTCCTCACCGCAACCGCGCTGACCGTGGGGCTGCTGGCCCCTCTGGCGGCGACGCCCGCCGCGACGGCCGACACAGCGGCTGACACGGTGCCCCAGTTGGTCGCGGTCCGGGCCGACCGGCATCCCGGCGTCGACCGTCTCGTGTTCGAGTTCCGCAACGGGCTGCCGCCCACCCGGATCGCCGAATACGTGCCCAAGCTGATCGCCGACGGGTCGGGGCACACCGTGCCGGTCCCCGGGAGCGCCAAGCTCGCCCTGCGGTTCTTCGACGCCAGGGGCCACGACGACCAGGGCAAGTCGACCTACGGCGCGGCCCGCCGGACGTACGCGCTGCCGGGTGTCATCCAGGTCGTCAACACGGGCGACTGGGAGGCGACCCTGTCGTTCGGGGTGGGGCTGGCCAAGAAGGTCCCCTTCCGGATGTACACGCTGACCAAGCCGAGCCGGGTCGTCGTCGACTTCACCGTGAATTACCGCACCGTCCCGGTGAAGGTCCACTTCCTCGACCTGCCGCGGGAGCCGAAGCTCAAGGCGGTGTCGCGTCCGGTCATCCCGCCGGGCACGGCCCATGGCGCGCTGCTGCGGCTGTTCGCCGGGCCGACCGAGGCGGAGCGGAAGGCGGGCCTGCGGTTCGTGAACTCCGGGGCGACCGGGTTCAGCAAGCTGACCGTCACCGGCAAGGTCGCCCGGGTCCACCTCACCGGGAACGTCCGCAGCGGCGGGTCGACCTTCACCGTCGCCGACCACATCCGGGCGACGCTCAAGGGCTTCCCCTCGATCAAGTGGGTGAAGATCTACGACGCGGCCGGGCGGACCGAGCGCCCGAACGGCAACAGCGACTCGATCCCCGAATCCCTGGAGCCGTGAGGATTTCTACGCAGACAGCCGACCGGCCACACGATTTCCTGATCCCTGTCAGCGACACGACACACAGACGGGGAATCTCACATGTCGCTCGTAAACCGTGTCCTCACCGCCCTCGCGCTCGTCGCAACGGGTCTGGTGCTGGTCACAAGCCCGGCGCAGGCGGCGTCGGACACGTCCGTGCACATCTCGGGCAGCACACTGTTCATCGTCGGCACCGGTGACGGGGAGATCGTCAACGTCGGCTTCCAGTTCGGGAAGCTGACCGTCGACTCCACGTCGGGGATCGTGGCCGGCGCGGGGTGCAGCAAGGCTGGAACGGTGGCGGAGTGCTCCAGCGCCATCCAGTTCCTGGACGTCACCCTCCTGGGGGGCAATGACACGTTCTCCAACAACACCGGGTTCCAGTCGAGCGTGCTGGGGGGCTCGGGAATCGACGTCCTGAACGGGGGTTCGGGCCGCGACGGTCTCAACGGGGGTTCCGACGACGACACCCTGAAGGGCAACGGGGGCGTCGACACCGCCAACGGGGTCGGCGGCTTCGACAAGTGCACCGCCGAGACCGAGTCGGCCTGCGAGGCCGACGCCTAACCGATCTCCCGGTAGAAGGCGCGATGCGCCAGAGCCGCCCGGCGCCACGTGTGCCGGGCGGCCAGCGCCCGTCCGGCCGCCGCCCGCTCGGGCGACGGCACGGTCACCGCCTCCCGCAGCGCCACCGCGAGCGAGCCGGGCCCGGCGGCGAACAGGGCGGTGCCGGTGAAGATGTCGCGGAAGACCGCCAGGTCGCGGACGACCAGCGGGACGCCCGCCGCCAGCGCCTCCATCGCGGCCAGGCCGAAGCCCTCCTTCGTCGACGGGAAGGCGAACGCCGACGCGCCCGCGACCAGACCGGGCAGGTCGTCGTGGGGCACCGGGCCGAGCACGACCGGCTCGACGCCCAGGTCCCGGGCGCGCGCCTCCCATTCCGCCCGGTAGCCGCGGTAGTCGAACAGGGTCTCGCCGCCCGCGATGACCAGCGGATACTCCGGCAGCAGGGCATGCGCTTCGAGCAGGTCGAGGGAGCCCTTGCGGGGTTCGATGCCGCCGACCGTCAGGACGTAGGCGCCGAAGCGGTCGCGCCAGGCGGAGCCGTCGGCGGCCGCGAACCGGGCGGCGTCCACGCCGTTCGGGATGACCTCCGCCGTGATGCCCCACCCGTCGCGCAGCTCCCCGGCCACCGCCGACGACACGCAGACGTGCGCGAGCGGCTCGACCAGGGCCCGTTCGTGGCAGGCGGCCAGTTCGGGCGTGGTGAAGTGGTCGAGGTGGTGGACCGTCCGGACGCACGGACCGGCCGCGTTGGCGGTGATGCAGTCCTGGGCGTGCACGACGTCGTAGCCCGACCGGTCGAAGGCCGCGCGGAGCAGGGCGATCGACCGCAGGACCCGCTCCCCCACCGTCTCGCCGGGCACGTCGGGGCAGTCGACGACGTGGACGGGCACGCTCACGTCCCGGAAGAACCGCCGGTCGCCGCCGCGGCCCAGCGCCCACACCTCGGCCTCCTCGCCCAGTTCGGCGAGCGCCTCGGCCAGGGCGAGGGTGTGCACGACGCCGCCCCTCGGCTTCGTCGAGTAGGTCAGCAGGGCGATCCTCATGAGCGGTAGGTGTCGGGCCGGCGTTCCCCGATGTGCCGCAGCACCCGTCTGGCCTGCCCGATCTCGGCCGCGACGTCGACGGCGGCGACCGCGAGCCCGGCCTTGGACCACGTGCGGGCCAGGATGTCGCCGCCGGGGCCGACCACCTTGGCCTGGCCGAGGAACCGCATCCCGCCCATCGCGCCGGTCTGGTTCGACGAGGCCAGCACCACCTGGTTCTCGGCGGCGCGGGCGCAGTCGTACAGATCGAACAGGCGCGACTGGCGGTCCTGGGCCATCCGCGGGGCCCGGTTGGTGATGCTGGTGGGCCAGGCGGACAGGCAGGCGATGATCTCCGCGCCGTCGAGGGCCAGCGAGCGGGCCGACTCGGGGAAGGTCTTGTCGTAGTCGATCAGCATCCCGACCCGGCCGACCGGGGTGTCGAAGGCGTCGAACCGGTCGCCGGGCGCGTAGGCGGCGATCTCCCCGGCGGGCAGGTGCACCTTGCGGTGGCGGCCGAGCACGCCGTCGCCGGTCACGCAGACGGCCGCGTTGTAGCGCAGGTCGCCGTCGGCCTCGCAGTAGCCGACGCAGACGACCATCTCGGCGGCCAGTCCGGCGACCCGCTTGATCAGCGGGTCGTCGGGGCCGAGGGCGGGCGGCAGCGCGCCGGGGTCGGGGTGGCGCAGGTCGGCGAGGTAGCCGCCCAGGGTCGCGTCGGGCAGCACGAGCAGGCCGGCCCCCTCCTGGCGCGCGTCGGCGATGAGCTTGGCCACGCGCTGGAGGTCGAATTCCAGGTCACGGCCGAAGTGCGCGGAGGCGGCGGCGATGCGGAGCACGGATCAGAATCCTGCCGCATACGCCTCGGGACGGCGATCCCGCAGGTGCCCCATCGACCGGCGGGCGGTCGCCAGGGTCTCCTCCAGGTCGAGCGAGGCCGCCGCGAACCCGGCGGAGACGCCGGTGGCGGCCAGGATCTCGCCGCCCGGACCGACGACCTTGGCGCGGCCGACGAACCGCAGGTCGCCGAAGGCGCCCGACTGGTTGGCCGACACCCACACGACCTGGTTCTCCAGCGCCCGCGCCTGGTCGAACAGGTCGAACCGCCGGGTCCAGCGGTCGTCGGCCAGGTCGGGCGCGGGGTCGGTGCGGCTGGCGGGCCAGGCCGACACGCAGACGACGATCTGCGCGCCGTCGAGGGCCAGCGACCGGGCCGACTCGGGGAACGCCTTGTCGTAGCAGATCATCATGCCCATCCGGCCGGCCGGGGTGTCGAAGGCGGTGAAGCCGTCGCCCGCCGCGTAGCTCTGGTTCTCCCGGAGCGGCTGGTGGACCTTGCGGTGGTGGCCGAGGATCCCGTCGCCGGTGACGCAGACGACCGAGTTGAACCGCAGGTCGCCGTCCGCCTCGCAGTATCCGGCGCAGATCACCAGCTCTCCGGCGAGGTCCGCCAGCCGCCTGAGCTCGGGGCCGTCGCGCCGCAGCGCCGGCGGGCCGGTGGCCTCCCCGTCGAGGTTCGCCAGGTATCCGCCCAGGCACGCCTCCGGGAGCGCCAGCACCGACACCCCTTCCGCGCGGGCCCTCGCGGCCAGGGACTCGATCGTGGCGAAGCACGCGTCGAGGTCCCGGCCGAACGGGGCGGCGACGGCCGCCAGCCGAATGGTCATGCGTCCTCCTCAGGCCGTTCCGAGTCCGGTCACCGGCTGCGGCACGCCGTCGGTCTCCACCCCGTCGGGCCAGCGCAGCCGCACCCCGCCCTCATACCGGCCCCCGCTGACGAGTTCGCCGCACACGGCCCCCGTGGCGGGCCCGGCCGTCAGTTCGGGACCGCCGGCCGTGAGCACGGCGAAGCCGGGGAAGCAGGTCAGCCAGTCGCCCATGGTCGTCCCGGCGGGCCGGGGCACCCTGGCGGGTTCGAGCACCGCGCCGCAGCCGCTCGCCTCGGCCAGCATGCCGAGGGTCCCGGCGATCCCGGCCATCGAGACGTCCTTGGCGGCGGCGGGCCGGGCCTGCCCGACCGCGCCGAGCATGGCGCGCAGTTCCTCGGTGGTCCGGGTGGAGGTGGAGTCCCACTGCCGCCCGGTGTAGCCGGTCCGCCACCGGCCGCCGAGGTCGGCGGTGAGCCTCACCGGCTGACCGGGACGCCCGCCCCCGCCCGGCACCGGCGCGGGCGCGCGTCCGAGCGCGGTGACGGCGAGCGCGGCGGGCACCCCGAGCTGGGTGTGCCCGCCGAGGACCGGCACGTCGTAGGCCATCGACGCGCGCCGCAGCCCGGTCAGCACCCGCGCCGCGAACGAGGCGTCCCGGGCCCCCAGCGCGTCGAGCAGCCCGACAGGGGTCGCGCCCATGGCGGCGAGGTCGTTGAGGTTGACCAGCACCGAACACCATCCGGCCCAGTCGGGGTCGCGTTCGACCATCGACGGCAGGATCGCGTCGCACGCCGCCACCAGGTCGCTGCCGGGGACCGGCGCGCCGTCGTCGCCGACCCAGCCGCGCCCGCCGGGCGACAGCCCGCGCAGCAGCGGCCCGAGGACCGCCTTCCCGGCCGCCGCCCGGGCGAGCCGCCCGATGGGCCACCGCATCGTCCGGTGGGGCCGCCCGGCCACCCGCGCCGGCCGGACCGCCCGCCACCCGAGCCGGGTGAACATCCCCACGGCCCGTTCCTGGACGTCCGCCTCGAACCGCAGCACCCCCGCGGCCTCCGCGTACGCGCACGCCGCCCGGACCAGCGCGGGCCCCACCCCGGGAGCGCCGCGCACCCCCGGGTCGACGACGAGCCGCGAGCCGCGCCACCACCCGATGTCCGGCCCGTCGCCCGCCGGGCCGAGCCGCACCCCGCCGATGACGACCCCGGCGGGGTTGCGCGCCACCAGCACGACGGTGCGCGGATCCTCGTCGCGGAAGTCCAGGTCGTCGTCCTCGAACAGGCCCTGCTCCTCGACGAAGACCCGCCGCCGCAGGAGGCGGTAGGCGTACAGGCAGCCGCGCTCGGAGGTCGCCTCGATGACGAACCGGGGCGGCGTCCGCCCGCCCCCGAGCAGGGCGGGAACCTCAAGGGGACCCGGCGCGGCGAGCTCGGGCGAGCCGGTGACCAGCACGTCGCAGACCGAGGTCACGCCCCTCACCCGCCCGCCGTCGCCAGCGCGCTGCACGCGCCGCACGCCGCGCAGCCCGCGCCCTGGTCCGCGCCGCTCATCCCGGCGCCGCGCAGCATCGCGGCCACGCGTTCGGTCACGTCGCGGACCAGCTCCTTCGACGGCGCCGGTACGCCGTCACGCCGCGCCAGGGTCCCGGCGAGCGGCCGGTAGGGCACCACGAAGGGATAGACGCCGTGCTCGATCAGCCGGGACGCCCCGGCGACCAGTTCGTCCGGCGACTCCCCCAGCCCGATCAGCAGATACGTCGACACCCGGTTCCGCCCGAACACCCGGACCGCCTCGTCCCAGGCGGCCCAGTAGTCCGCCAGCGGGGTCCGGGCCTTGCCCGGCGTCCAGCGCCGCCGGACCTCGTCGTCGAGCGACTCGACGTGGATGCCGACGGCGTGCGCCCCGGCCCGCCTGAGCTCCGAGATCCAGGCCAGGTCGCCGGGCGGCTCGCACTGCACCTGGATCGGCAGGCCGGGCACCGCGGCCAGCACCGCCCGCACCGACCGCGCCAGCACCTTCGCGCCCCGGTCGGCGCCGGAGGTGGTGCCGGTCGTCATGACCATCTGCCGGACCCCGTCGAGCCGGACCGCCGCCGCGGCGACCTCGGCGAGCTGGGCCGGGGTCTTGGCCGCCACGGTCGCGCCGCTCGCCAGGGACTCCTCCACGGCGCAGAACCGGCAGCGCTCCTCCTCGGCGTAGCGCACGCAGGTCTGCACCACGGTCGTGGCCAGCACGTCGGCCCCGTGGAGCTTGGCGATCTTCTCGTACGGCACCCCGTCGGCCGTCGTCAGGTCGTAGAACCGGGGCCGGCGGACCGGCCTGACGGCCACGCCCATGTCGGTGCCGCCCAGGTAGAGCCGTCCGTCGCGGACGACGTAGGGGCTCGTCGGGTCGAGCGGCAGGGCGGCGTTGCGCCCGTCGACGAGGAGGTGGCCGTCGTCGGAGGGGCCGGCGCCGCCGGTCCGCCGCACGGGCGCGTCGAGCCGCACCCCCCGGATGGCGACGTCGACGCGGGTCGAGACGTGGTCCATCAGAACATGTACGTCGAGTTGATGATGGCGCCCTTGCGGGAGTAGTGGATCAGCGCGTCCTGCACGTCGAGCGGGTGGGTCGGGATCACGCCCTCGATGAGGTCCTCCTCGCGCGCGCCGTGCAGTGACAGCCCGAACCGGCAGCAGAAGACCTTGCCGCCCTCGGCGATGAACGTCTTCAGCGAGTTGTTGATGTTGTGCTCGCCGGGGAACGCCGAGTTGCCCGTCGTCGGGAACCCCCGGGTGGCCAGGCAGTTCAACGACCCCGGCCCGTAGAAGTAGATGGCCGATTCGAAGCCCTTCCGCAGCGCGCGGGTCGCCTGGAGGATGGCCACGAAGCTGACCGACGACTCGTGGGCGATGCCGTGGACGAGCGTGAAGTACGACTCGCCCTCCTCGGCCTTGTAGTCGGGGAAGACCTTCGTCTCGCCGTAGAGGCTCGATCCGTCGGGCAGCGACGGGTGGGGGATCTCGGTGAGGCTGGCCTGCTCGAGCTCGGTCAGTTCGGTCATGGACGTGCTCCCTATCCGTACAGTCTCTCGAAGGTGTCGTGGAAGACCAGGCGGGCCAGCTCGCCGTCCCCTACGGCGGCGCTGAGCCGGGCGTGCTCCCCGGGGTGGTCGCCCCAGGGTTCGTCGCTGGCGAACAGCAGCCGGTCGTGGCCGACGCCACGCCGGTCGATCTCCCGGGCCAGCCAGCGGGGGGCGAACCCGATGGCCCAGGAGAGGTCGGTGTAGACGCGCTTGCCGGCCGCGATCCAGTCGAAGAACCGCCCCCCGGCGAGCTTGATGTGGCCGGACGCGCCGCCGCCGAAGTGGACGAGGTGGAGGGCGACGGCGTCGCCGTACCGCTCGACCAGGTGGCCGATCTCGTCGACGTCGGAGGCCGCGCCGGGCGAGGTGTGGACGTGCACGACGAGGTTCAGGTCCCGGGCCACGGCGAAGATGCGGTCGAGCAGCGAGCGGCAGGCGGGGTCGGCCGGGCGTCCGCCGAGCAGGAAGCTCAGCTTCAGCGCCCGCACCCCGGTCTCCCCGGCGAGGGCGAGCGCGGCCAGCGTGCGCGCCTCGTCGGCGGGCAGCGGCGAGACCCACAGCCCGGCCCTGATCCGGTCGTCCCGGGCGGCGGCCTCGACGCAGAGCTCGTTGAAGGAGAAGGCGACGGCCGGGTCGGGCACGCCGTAGTTGGGGATCACCAGCGCCCGCTCGGTGCCCTCGCGGTCGAGGTCGCGCAGCAGCTCGCCGATGGTGGCGCGGGCGCCGACGTCCGGCCGGACCGGCGGGCCGCCGTAGAAGGGATAGGCCGGGAGCACGCCTAAGTGGCGGTGGGCGTCGCGGATCATCACGTCCCCAGCAGTTCGGGGTGGACGTAGTAGCCGGAGTCCTTCGAGGCCTGCCCGGCGAGGTGGGCGGAGACGTGCCCGGCGAGGTGCTCGGCGTCCCGGCCGACCCCGGAGAAGCGGCCGGAGCCCCAGGTGTGCTGCCAGGGCAGCCCGAGGAAGTAGAGACCGGGCCAGCGCGTCACCCCCCGGGTGTGGGCGGGGTAGCCGGTGCCGTCGAACACGGGGACCCTGATCCAGGAGTGGTCGCGCCGGAAGCCCGTGCACCAGACGACCGAGGCGATCTCCTCGGCACGCACCCGCGAAGGCCCCGGCGGGGGCCGCCAGACCGGGACGTACCGCTCCTCGGCCGGGGCCGGGATCCCGTTCGAGGCGATGTAGGCGTCGATGGAGTCCTTGACGCCCTCGGACACCGCGTCGGCGTGGTCGAGGTTGGCCGCCAGATCGTCGGCGAACTCCAGCAGGCCCCCGGTGATCCCGGTGAGCCTGCCGTGCAGGCGCATCCCGTCGCGGGCGAAGGCCCGCAGGTCGATGTCGCGCCCGCCGTCGCGGCCGGTCACGTAGTGGTTGGCGCGGGACCGCACGGCGTCGGGGTCGTCGAACTCGGTGATCGGCCGGTCGTAGTAGCCCATCAGGTCGAGCCACTCGACCACGTCCCGCCCCCGGTACCGCCGCGCCACCCGGGGGGCCGAGCCGACCGCCAGGTGGACGGTCCGCCCGGCCAGGAACAGGTCCTCGGCGATCTGGCAGCCCGACTGCCCGCTCCCCACCACCAGCACCGGTCCCTCGGGCAGGCCGGCCGGGCTTCGGTAGGCGTCGGAGTGGAGGGACGGCACACCGAGCCGCTCGGCCACCCGGGGCAGGACCGGCGTCTGGTAGGGCCCGGTCGCCACCACGACCTGCCCGGCGGTCAGCACGCCCCGGTCGGTCGTGACCGCGAAGCCGCCCTCCAGCGCGGTCAGCCGGGACGCGGTGACGTGCTCGGCGACCGGCGGCGCGAACGAGGCGGCGTACCCCTCCAGGTAGGAGACGATCTCGGCCCGCACCATGAAGCCGTCGGGCTCGCCGCCCTGGTAGGGGTATCCGGGCAGGTCACACTGCCAGTTGGGGGTGACCAGGCAGAAGGAGTCCCAGCGCCGGGAGCGCCACGACTCGCCGACGCGGCCGCGCTCCAGCACGACGTGGCCGATGCCCAGCCGGGTCAGGCAGTGGCTCATCGACAACCCGGCCTGGCCACCGCCGATCACGACCACGGGGTGGGCGGTACCGTCGACTCTCATGCCCTCAGTGCAAGAGGGGGCCGTTGCCGATCGATGTCATCCGGAACAAATCCCCGTCAACGGATGCTCACGCCCCGTGACGGGGGCCCGTTACTTGAGCAGCTTCTTGAGCTTCTTCTTGGCGCGGTAGCCGTAGCGGAGCACCTTGGGCGGCACCTCGATGCGCAGCCGGGCACGGCGCCGGGCCCCGGCGTGCTGCGGGCCGTCGAGCAGCGACGACGTCGGCGCCAGCGTGCCCGCGCGGGCGGCCAGGACGAGCTCCGTCGTCCGGGAGGCCCAGTCGTTGCGGGCCGCCTCGTGGAAGTAGTTGGCCGCGCACCACTCGGGCGTCGGGGCGCGGAAGTCGGCCCTGGCCAGGTCGTCGAGGGTGCCCAGCGAGCCGGACCCCTCGAACACCAGGTTGATCATCTCGGCGCTGACCCCGAAGTCCGACAGCACCAGCAGCGGCACGCCCTGGGCGATGGCCTCCAGCGCCGCCGTCGAGCTGACCGTGACGAAACCCTGGGCGCGGGCCAGGTGCTCGTGCATCGGCCCGGCCTCGAACGACAGCGCGCCGGCCGGGACCCGGCCCTCAGCGGCCATGGTGTTCCAGAGCCGCTCGTAGTGGTGCTTCTCGTTGTGGGTCTGGCGTTCGTCGTCGCGGGCCCGCAGCTTGACGACCACCCGCAGGTCGGGCCGGGCCTGGGCGAGCGCCTTCAGCGCCAGCAGCACGCTCTCGCGGTCGTCGCGCCTCATCGGCACCTTCGCCTGGGTGGCGAACACGACGCGGTCGCGGGTCTCCCCGGCCGAGGGGTGGCCGGTCAGGTCGAGGTAGGGCAGCCGGGCCAGCGCGATCTGGCCGCCGCCGCCGAGCCGCGCGGCGATCTCGCCGAACTCCTGGACCTCACGGCCGCTGTGCAGGATGAACAGGTCGCAGCCGCTGCGGTAGATCCAGGCCTTCTCGGTCGCCGGGACCGAGATGCCGGGCAGGCCGGTCACGAAGACGGGCCGCGGCCGCAGCCCGGAGAGGACCTCGCTGACCAGGGCGTCGACGACCGGTCCGGTGCAGGAGACCAGGATCACGTCGGGCCGGAACCGCTCGGCGGCCTTGCGCAGCGCCCGCGCGCCCAGCGTCGGCACGTCCTGGAACCGGGTCCCGCTCACGGCGGCGGCGATCTGCGACTCCGAGGGGGCGATCGGGGTGCGCACCACGGCGAGCTCGATCTGCCAGTCGGCCGGCGCCCCTCCCGCGAGCCCCGCGGCCCATTTCAGGTAGGAGTCGGAATCGGCCACGGCGAAAACGCGGATCAAGGAGCGACTCTTTCGTGTGCGAACAGCTGGAGGTGGGAGCGGAGCGACGGGCCCGCTGAGGCGGTCCACCATTCGTCCGGCACGTCGACCGTCTCCACCGAGACGCCGCGCGCCCGCAGCAGGATACGGAGAGAAGTGACCGCCGTCGACGGGAGACTGAGCACCCGCTGGCCCGGCCGCAGGTCGCGCAGGGTCATCTCGGCGGGGGCGCCGCTCTCGTAGACCGTGACGCCCTCGATGCGGCGGACCCGGTCGAGGTCCTTGGGGTCCTCGCGGCGGTGGGGGTAGTAGGCGACCGGCTCGTCGAGCCCGGTCAGCCACTTCACGTAGGCCTCGCGGTGGATCAGCCCGTTGCGCACCAGGGAGGTGCCCAGCACGACCGTCTTCTCGGCCGGCGGGCGCCTGCCGGGCTGGCTGCGCAGCCACGGGAAGTCGTGTCTCACCACGTCGGCGCCGAGCGCGCGGACGGCGTCGGCGACCTCGTCGGGCACCGGCAGCGCGGTGAAGACGGTCAGGCGCCCCCGGCGGGCCAGCCGGCGCAGGCGCACCCCCGCCACGGCCCCCATGGCGGTGCGGGCGGCGCCGGGCACGACGCGGGCGCGCAGCAGCGGGCGGCGCTCGGCGAGCAGTTCGAGCAGCCGGATCGTGGCCAGGCCGTCGTCGACGAGCACCAGCCGCCGGACCGGCGAGGTCAGCAGGCTGAGCTGGACGCGCCCGGAGAAGGCGTCGCCGACGGCCCAGGAGCGGCCGGGCTTGGGCATCTTCGCGGTCGGCTCGGCGAAGGACAGGCCGGAGGGCAGGTCGAGCCGGGATATCTCCTTGCGGGTGAGGCGGAGGGCGGGCAGACCTGATCGCGGCACGACGGTGGCGTCGTCGCCGAGCAGCCCAGCGTGCTGCGCCTCTATGACGCAGAGCAGCTGCAGCGGGGACTCGACCCACGCGACGGACGAACCGCCATTACTCGCAGAACTCTCCATGGACCCGTTCACGACGGGCTCACGGTAGCCGCCGATCGCAACAGGACAGGGAACGACGGGTGAACAGCCGAATACGCGAACCCCCGGATCTCATGTGAATCACTGTCCCGGAGGCCTTGGCACGGTGCAACCGGTTGGGAGAATCCACTACGTTTCGTGCACGGTCCGCTGCTAAATGTACGTTTTCGCAGGTGTAACACCGGCAATGATCTGCCCCATGCTGAAGAGGAGTCTCGCCTGCGGTCTCGCCATGGCCTTCCTGGCGGCGCCGCTGACCATCACGCCCGCCGCTGTCGCGAAGGCCCCTCCGAACGTGGTTTTCATCCTCGCCGACGACCTGGACACGGCCGACCTCCACCGGTTCCCCAACATCGCGAAGCTGGCGGCGAGCGGGACCACGTTCTCCCACTTCTACGTGACGAACCCGTGGTGCTGCCCGTCGCGGTCGTCCATCCTGCGCTCGCAGTACATCCACAGCCACGGCGTCACCAGCAACCGCGCGCCCTCCGGTGGGTTCCCGAGGTTCAAGCCGCTGGAGGACAGCACGCTCGCCACCTGGATGAAGGGCGCGGGCTACCGGACCGCCCTGTTCGGCAAGTACCTGAACCAGTATCCGGGCGCGGGCGTGCCGCGGACCTACATCCCGCCGGGCTGGGACGAGTGGGCGGTCCCGGTCACCAACCTCTACCGCGAGTACGGCTACGCCCTCAACGACGACGGCATCATCGTCGAGCGCGGCGAGCAGCCCGAGGACTACCTGACCGACGTGCTCGCCAACAAGGCCGCCTCGTTCGTGAGCCACCGCGAGCCGTTCTTCCTGTACCTGTCCCCCACCGCGCCGCACCGCCCGGCCAACCACGCGCCGCGCCACGCGGACGACTTCGAGGGGGTGCGGGCGCCCCGGACGCCGTCGTTCAACCAGAAGGACGTGTCGGCCGAGCCGCTGTGGGTGCAGGAGCGCACCCGCATGTCCCGGCGGGTGATCCGCAACATCGACCAGATGTACCGCGACCGGCTGCGCTCCACGGCGGGCCTCGACGACCTGGTGGGCACGGTCGTCTCGGCGCTGGAGCGGGCGGGCAAGCTCGACGACACCTACATCTTCTTCGGCTCCGACAACGGCTTCCATCTGGGCCAGCACCGGCTGCGGTCGGGGAAGACGACGCCCTACGAGGAGGACGTCCGGGTCCCGATGATCGTGCGCGGGCCGGGCGTGCAGGCCGGGCGGGTCGACACCTCGCTCGGGTCGACGGTCGACCTCGGCCCGACGTTCGCCGAGCTCGCGGGGGCGAAGGTGCCCGGTTTCGTCGAGGGCCGGTCGCTGGTGCCGCTGCTACGCGGCCAGCGGGTGCCCTGGCGCGACGCGGTGCTCGTGGAGTTCGACCAGCCCGACTACGCGCCCGGCTGCCCGCCCACCTACCGGGCGCTGCGCACCGAGACTCACACCTACGTCGAGTACGCGACCGGCGAGCGCCAGCTCTACGACATGGTGGCCGACCCGTTCCAGCTGACCAACCTGGCCGCCACCGCCGACCCCGCGCTGCTGGCCGGGCTGTCGGGCCGGCTGGCCGCGCTGCACGCGTGCTCCGGCGCCGGCTGCCGGGTCGCCGATACCATTTTGGGTGAACGGTCAGATTTCCCTCCCTCAGGAGTGCAATGGATCGGACCCCGGCCCGCGAACGCGCCGCATGTGATCGGCTGAGCCCCGGCTTCGGCCATCTCATCCGGGTCGCGGCGGCCCTCGACCAGCTGATCGACAAGGCGCTGCAGGAGGAGATCGGGATCACCCACGTGATGTTCGAGGTCCTGATGCGGCTCTACCGCGACCACGACGGCTGCACCGCGATCAACTCCCTCGACCTGACCCTGACCAGTGGCGGGATGACCCGGCTGCTCGACCGCATGGAGCGGGCCGGGCTGGTCACCCGGGGCCGCCACCCGGGCGACCGGCGGATGACCCTGATCCGGCCGACCGAGGAGGCCTCGGAGATCTTCCTGCGGGCGGTCGAGGTGCACACGCGGGTGGTCGACCGCCACTTCGACGCCCCGCTGTCGGCGACCGAGCGGGCCGTCGTCCGGCGGGCGCTGGGCCGGCTTGAGGAAGTCTTGACCGAATAAATTTGGTTGCTCGGGAAGATATTGCGAGCGAAGAAGGTTGTGGGCCCACATGAGTGCCATTTCCACCGAGCGCGTCCTCGACGCCACGGCCCAGGACCTTCTCTTCCGCGAGGCGCGGACGGCGAACACCTTCACCGACGAGCCCGTCTCCGACGAGACCGCACACGCGATCTACGACCTGATCAAGTGGGGCCCGACCGCGATGAACAACCAGCCGCTCCGCATCGTGTACGTCCGCTCCCCCGAGGCGCGGGCCCGGCTGGTCGAGCACATGAGCCCGGGCAACAAGGCCAAGACGTCGACCGCCCCGCTCGTGGCCATCCTCGCCGTGGACATCGACTTCCACGAGAACCTGCCGAAGACGTTCCCGCACTTCCCCGGGGCCAAGGACGCCTTCGCCGACCGGAACGACCGGGTCGCGTCGGCGCGGCTGAACGGCGGCCTGCAGGTGGGCTACTTCATCGTCGGCGTGCGCGCCCACGGCCTGGCGGCCGGCCCGATGGCCGGGTTCGACAAGGACGCCCTGGAGAAGGAGTTCTTCCCCGGCGGCAACCACGAGGTGCTCGCCGTGGTGAACATCGGCAAGCCCGGCCCGGACGCCTGGTACGCCCGCAACCCCCGCCTGGACCTCCACGAAGCCGTGACGACCGTCTGATCCGCGCCCACAAGTGGCCCATCTCCGTTGTGAGATGGGCCACTTTGTTCTGTATGGACTGGGAGCGCTCCCAACTGCGGATATGCGCTTTTTGTGCCTTTTAATCCCATTCGATGTCGCTAACCGTTACAGGAGTAACAGTTAGGTTTCGGCATATTGACGGGTGCGTTGCCCATAGTGGACTCTTCGTGGGAGCGCTCCCAACCTGCTGAGCAGTCGGGGGTCGGCCGGGAGCCCACCTTCAGTCACAGATTCGGGAACCACCTGAGAGGGGTCCGGAATGATGAACAACACGCGCCGCGGTGTGCTCGCGGCCGTGGCCGCAGGGGCGCTGGCCTTCACGGCCGCCGCCTGCGGCGGCGACGAGGCACCCGCAGCGGCACCAAGCGCGGGCGGCTCCGCGGCCCCTGCCGAGAAGATCGAGATCACGCTGAACACCTTCGGCGGCGGCGAGAACTTCGCCTACGACGACGCGGTGGCCCAGTGGAACGCCGCGAACCCGAACGTCCAGGTCAAGTACGTCAACCTGACGGACCGGTTCGAGGACACCTATCTGCCGCAGGTCCTGCAGTGGCTTGAGGCCGGCAGCGGCGCCGGCGACATCATCGCGATGGACGAGGGCGCCATGGGTCTCATGGCCGCCCGCCCGCAGTACTTCGCCGACCTCGGCCAGTACGGCCTCGACAGCCGTAAGGCCGACTACCCCGCGTTCAAGTACGACGTGGGCGTCAACACCGAGGGCAAGCTGTTCGCCCTCGGCACCGACATCGGCGGCATGGCCATGTGCTACCGCACCGACCTGTTCGAGAAGGCCGGCCTGCCGACCAACCGCGACGAGGTCTCCAAGCTCTGGCCGACGTGGAACGACTACCTCGAGGTCGGCAAGAAGTTCAAGGCCAAGGTCCCGGACGCGGGCTTCGTCGACGGCGCCAACACCGTGTACAACTCGGTGCTCGCCCAGGAGGCCGGCAAGAACGGCGGCCTCTACTACTTCGACAAGAACCAGGGCCTCGTGGTCGACAAGAACCCGGGCGTCAAGGCCGCGTTCGACTACGTCCAGTCCCTCAGCACCGCGGGCCTGACCGCCAAGCTCCGCTCCTGGAGCGAGGAGTGGAACACCGCGATGCAGAAGGGTGGCTTCGCCACCATGGGCTGCCCCTCGTGGATGCTCGGCGTGATCTCCGGCACCTCCGGCGACTCCAACGCCAAGAAGTGGGACGTCGCGGCGGTGCCCGGCGGCTCCGGCAACTGGGGCGGCTCCTGGCTGATGGTCCCCTCGCAGAGCAAGCACCCGAAGGAGGCCGCCGACGTCCTCAACTTCCTGACCGGGAAGGACGGACAGGTCGCGGCGTTCAAGGAAGGCGGCAACTTCCCGAGCGCCATCCCGGCGCAGCAGGACCCGACCGTCGCGGACGCGAAGAACGCCTACTTCAACGACGCCCCGAGCGGCCCGATCTTCGCCGCCTCGGTCGCGAAGCTGGCCCCGGTGTTCTTCGGTGAGAAGCACGCGCAGGTCAAGGCGGCCGTCGAGGAGGTCCTCGTGGGCGCCGACCAGGGCTCGGTCAAGTGGGACGAGGCCTGGACCCGCTTCGTGGAGGAGGGCGTGAAGGCCGCGGGCTGATCCCCCCGGCCGCGCCTGACCGGCCCCTTCTCACCGAGGGGCCGGTCCTTACTTGAGCGGCCGGGACCCCCGGCCGCTCCTTCCACGAAAGGTTGACGATGAGCCTCAGCGTCGACGCGGGCGCCCGGACCCGCACGGTGCCGCCCGGGCCGCGGCGGCACGCGCGCCCGCCGGGCGGCCGGCGACTGCTCTCCTGGCTGGACCTGCGGGCCGCCCCCTATTTCTTTGTCTCGCCCTATTTCATCCTGTTCGCGATCTTCGGTATCTTCCCGCTGATCTTCACCGCCTGGGTCTCGCTGCACGACTGGCAGCTCGCCGGCGACAAGACGTTCATCGGGTTCGAGAACTACTCCGAACTGCTCGTGGACGACAAGTTCTGGAACGCGGTGCTCAACACCGTCGGCATCTTCGTGATCGCGACGGTTCCCCAGCTGCTGCTGGCGCTGCTGCTGGCCAACGCACTGAACAAGAAACTCCGCGGCCGGCTGGTGCTGCGGCTGAGCGTGCTCGCGCCGCTCATCACCTCGGTCGTGGCCGTCGCGGTCGTCTTCACCCAGCTGTACGGCCGTGACTACGGCCTGGTCAACTGGGTCCTGGGCGGCTTCGGGGTCGACCCGATCCACTGGCAGAACGAGAAGTGGTCGTCGTGGATCGCCATCGCCACGATGATCGACTGGCGGTGGACCGGCTACAACGCGATCATCTACCTGGCCGCGATGCAGACCATCCCCAAGGACCTCTACGAGGCCGCCGCGATCGACGGCGCCTCGCCGCGCCGCCAGTTCTGGGGCATCACGGTCCCGCTGCTCAAGCCCACGATCATCTTCACCGTCATCGTCTCGACGATCGGCGGCTTCACCCTGTTCGCCGAACCGGTGATGTTCGGCGCCGGCCTGATGACCGGCGGCACGACGGGCCAGTTCCAGACGGTGGCCATGTTCATCGTCAAGGAGGGCTTCCGGGACTTCCAGTACGGCTACGCCGCGGCCGCGGCCTGGATCCTGTTCCTGCTCATCATGATCACCGCCCTGATCAACTTCGCCATCGTCCGCGGCATCGGGAGATCACGATGACGACGCTCACCCACCGCGCCCCGAAGAGCCCGCCGCGGCGGCGGTCGCGGGCCGGCGCCGACGGGCTCGACCCGTTCCGCGCCACCACGATGACCAAGGCGATGCTGGGCCTGGCGATCTTCCTGTCGATCTTCCCGATCTACTGGATGATCGTCATCGCGACCCGCACCAACGAGGACGCGCACAGCATGCCGCCGCCGCTGCTCCCGGCCGGCAACCTGGGCGAGAACATCCAGGCCGTGTTCGCGGCCGAGAACGCCCACTTCATGACGGGCATCATCAACTCGATCATCATCGCCACCACGGTGACGGTCGGCATCGTGATCATCTCGACCCTGGCCGGGTTCGCGTTCGCCTCGCTCACCTTCCGGGGCCGGAACCTGCTGCTGCTGTCGGTCGTGCTGACCATGATGGTGCCGCTGCAGCAGATGGGCATCGTGCCGCTCTACCAGATGATGGTCACGCTGGGCTGGACGAACACCCTGAAAGCGGTCATCCTGCCGTTCCTGGTGAACGGCTTCGGGGTGTTCCTCATGACGCAGTACACGCGGCAGGCCGTACCGAGGGAACTGGTCGAGGCCGCGCGGGTCGACGGGGCGAGCACCCTGCGGATCTGGTGGAACGTCGCGGTGCCGGCGGTCCGTCCGGGCATGGCGGTGCTGGCGATCCAGACATTCATGCTGATCTGGAACGAGTTCCTCTGGCCTCTCATCGTGCTCACGCCGGACAATCCGACTGTGCAAGTCGCGCTGCGGGCCCTCAACGACCGATATTCCACGAACTACGTGCTCATCTTCGCGGGCACCACCATCTCGATCATTCCGCTTCTGCTGGTATTCGTCTTTTTCGGCCGTCAGATCATCGGCGGACTCATGGAAGGTGCGGTCAAGGAGTGACCCAGAACACAGAGACCCAGATCGACACCCCCGGTCTGGTGTTCCCCACCGGCTTCGTCTGGGGCAGCGCGACATCGGCCTACCAGATCGAGGGCGCCCTCTCGGCCGACGGCCGGGGCCGCTCCATCTGGGACACCTTCGCCGCGCAACCCGGCCGGGTCGTCGGCGGCGACGACGCGTCGGTGGCGATCGACCACTACAACCGCTACCGCGACGACGTGCGGCTGATGGCCGACCTGGGGCTGACCGCCTACCGGTTCTCGCTCTCCTGGACGCGGATCCAGCCCGACGGCAAGGGCGAGGTCAACGCCAAGGGGCTCGACTTCTACAAGCGCCTGGTCGACGAGCTGCTCTCCTACGGCATCACGCCGTGGGTGACGCTCTATCACTGGGATCTGCCGCAGGCCCTCGAGGACGAGGGCGGATGGCCCTCACGTGATCTGTCGAAGCGCTTCGCGGACTTCGCCGCTATCGCCCACGGCGCCCTGGGCGACCAGGTGTCCAACTGGGCCACGGTCAACGAGCCGTGGTGCGCGGCCTTCCTGGGCTACTCCTCGGGCGAGCACGCCCCCGGCCGCCGCAACCCGGCGGAGTCGATCAAGGCCGCCCACCACCTGAACCTGGCCCACGGCCTGGCCGTCCAGGCGATGCGGGCCCAGCGCACCGACACGCGGATCGGCGGCTGCGTCAACCTGTACGCGATCAGCCCCCAGAGCGACAGCGAGGCCGACCTCGACGCCGCCCGCCGCATCGACGGCATGCAGAACCGTTTCTTCCTCGACGCCCTCATGCGCGGCGCCTACCCGCAGGACGTCCTCGACGACCTGACGCCGCTGATCGCGCCCGAGGAGTACATCAAGGACGGCGACATGGAGCTGATCGCGGCTCCGCTCGACATGCTGCTGATCAACTACTACAGCCGCTTCACCGTCACCGGCGCCGAGGGCGGCCCCAAGTCCGCCTCGGCGGCCCCGACGGACTCGGGCTCGGCGTGGCCGGGCAACGAGCACGTGGGCTTCGTCAACGGCGGCCGCCCGGTCACCGGGATGGGCTGGGAGGTCGACGGCACGGGCCTGTTCGAGGTGCTGACCCGGCTGCGTGACGAGTACCCCGCCGTCCCTCTGTACATTTCAGAGAACGGCGCGGCCTACGACGACGTGCTCACCGAGGACGGCACCGTCCACGACGCCGAACGTCAGGCCTACATCGACACCCACCTGAGGGTCTGTCACCAGGCCATCGAGGCGGGCGTGCCGCTGGAGGGCTACTTCGCCTGGTCGCTCATGGACAATTTCGAGTGGGCGTGGGGCTACGGCAAAAGATTCGGCCTCGTTTACGTGGACTATCCAACCCAGGCGCGCATCCTGAAAGATAGCGCTCTCTGGTATGCCGAGACCATTCGGCACGGGGGCCTCCGAGGTCCGGCACAATAGCTCCAACGTGGTGAGGGGGCAGGACTGATGAACGGGGACCGCCGCACGGTCGCGCGGCCGACGCTCGAGGCCGTCGCCGCGCGGGCCGGAGTCGGGCGAGGAACGGTTTCACGGGTCATCAACGGCTCGCCGAAGGTGAGCGAGAAGGCCCGCGACGCCGTCCTGCTCGCCATCGACGAACTCGGCTACGTGCCCAACCGGGCGGCGCGCACTCTCGTCACCAACCGGACCGACACCATCGCCCTGGTGGTGTCGGAGTCCGAGCAGCGCGTGTTCGACGAGCCTTACTTCGCCGGCCTGATCAGGGGGATCGGGTCGGCGCTGGCCGAGACGGGCCTCCAGCTCATCCTGAGCATGGCCCAGAACCGGAACGAACACGACCGCCTGGAGCACTATCTGACAGGGCAACACGTCGACGGCGTCCTGCTGACCTCGGTCCACGGCGCCGACCCTCTGCCCGGACGGCTGGAGGAACTGGGCGTCCCGACCGTTCTCGGTGGCCGGCCGGTGGGGCTCAACCCCTACAGCTATGTCGACATGGACAACCGGGCAGGGGCCCGGCAGGCGATCAAATACCTGCTCGGCAAGGGCCGCAGGCGCATCGCGACCATCGCCGGCCCCCAGGACATGGGCGTGGGCGTCGACCGTCTCGCGGGCTACCGCGACGCCCTGCTCGCCACGGGCCTGACCGAGCGGGTCGCCTACGGCGACTTCTCCGAGGAGAGCGGCTCGACGGCGATGCGCGAACTCCTCGACCGCCACCCCGACATGGACGCCGTCTTCGCGGCCTCCGACCCGATGGCGGTGGGCGCGCTGCGGGTGCTCCGGGAGCGCGGCTGCTCGATCCCGCAGGACGTGGCGCTCATCGGCTTCGAGGACTCGAAGGTGGCCCTCCACACGGAGCCGCCGCTGACCAGCGTCCACCAGCCGACCGAGGCGATGGGCCGTCAGATGGTCCAGCTCCTGGTCTCCCGGATCAACGGGGAACCTCTGGAGCAGCCGGTCGTCATCCTCGACACCCACCTGGTGATCAGGGCGTCGACCTGACGCTCGACCCCCGGCGCGGCGCGTCACCTGCGATCTGAGCGTTTCCCGCCTCAGTCCGTGGCGCCCCGGTCGTAGGTCTCTCTGGCCGCGTCGACCTGATCGATGTGCTGCCCGGCCCACCGGGTCACGGCGTGGAGGACGGGCAGCAGGCTCTCCCCCAGCGGGGTGAGGGCGTAGTCCACCCTGACCGGGACCGACGGCGTCACCGATCGCGACACGAAACCGTCTCTTTCCAGGTCTCTCAGCGTCTGGGTCAGCATCTTCTGGCTCGCCCCGGCGAGCGCCCGCGCCAGATCGCTGTGCCGCCTGCGGCCCTTCTCCAGTTCCACGAGAACCAGGCCGACCCACTTGTCCCCGAGCCGGTCGAGCACCCGGTTGGTAGGGCAGAGCTCGACCGCCTCCCGGTGGGCGTCCCGGGCCTCCTCCCGGCGCTGCGCGCTCGTCCGCGTCGGCATGGGGGTCCCTTCACGTGCCCAGGGCACCTTGAGGTGCGTTCTTCCCGCTGGGGACGGTCGTCCCTAGCGTCGGAGTCGACGGTTCCACCTTCGCACGGGAGTGACGCACATGACGACCTTGGGCATTCTCGGCGCCGGCGACGTGGCCCGCGCCCTGGCCGGCGGCTGGATCGCGGCGGGGCACACCGTGGTCATCGGTTCACGTCGGCCGGAACGCGGCGACTGGCCTGAGGAGGTCCGCGTCGCGGGTCTCGCCGAGGCGGCCGAAGCGGGCGAGGTGGTCGTGAACGCCACGCCGGGCCGCGACTCCGTCGGGATCCTCGCCCCGCTGCGCCGTCACCTGGCGGGAAAGGTGCTGATCGACGTGGCCAACGCGGTCGAGCTGGGCCCCGACGGTTTCGCGACCGCGCTGGTCCACCCCGCCACCAGCCTCGCGGAGACGATCCAGGCGGCCCTGCCGGAGACCCGGGTGGTCAAGACGCTGAACACGATGGGCCCGGCCTCGGTCATGGCCGACCCGGCGCGGCTGTCCACGAACCCGGCGGTCTTCGTGTCGGGCGACGACGCCGCGGCGAAGGCGACGGTCACGGAGCTGCTCTCCGACCTGGGCTGGCGCCCGGAATGGGTGCTCGATCTCGGTGACCTCACCACGGCCCGGGTGCCGGAGGCGTTCGTGCTGATGGTGCGGCCGCTGTTCGGCGCCCTCGGCCCGGTGCCCTTCGGCCTGGCCGTCGCCCGCTGACGGGTGGGATCCCTGCGTCCGGGTGCAGGCGGGACCGGGGTCTCTCCTCGCAGAGGAGATCCCCGGTCCCCGAGAACGGCTCAGCTCATCGCCACCAGCACGCGGCGTGACCCGGTGAAGGGCCGCCGGCCGTGGCCCACCAGGACGTTGTCGATCAGCAGCACGTCGCCGGTCCGCCAGTCGACGTCGACCGCGTGCTCCAGCCCCCGGTCCCGTGCCTGGATCACGTGCTCGGCCGGGATCGGGGTGCCGTCGGCGTACTGGACCGACTGCGGGAGGTCCTCCGGCGGCATGATCTCCGCCAGCATCAGGGCCGTCTCGTCGCCGAGGGAGGCCGGGTGCCACTGGTCCGACTGGTTGAACCAGACCTCCGCGCCCGTCACCGGGTGGCGGGTGGTCGACGGGCGGATCTGCGTCACGCGCAGGCCGCCGTCGTTCCGCCACGTCCACTCCGCCGAGGAGGCGTCGAGGAAGGCCTCGACCGCCTTCTTGTCGGAGGTCTCGAAGGTCTCCTGCCAGCTCTTGCCGAGGCCCATGCCCCCGTGGAGGTTCTGGGTGTAGCGGACGCCCTTGGCGAACGCCTCGCGCACGCCGGGGTCGAGGGACTCCAGCCAGGTCACCCCGTCGACCACCGGGGTCGCGCCGCCCGTCTCGGCGGCCTTCGCGCAGAAGAACATCAGGCGCGAGGGCCAGGAGGCGGCGTAGGACAGCTCGTTGTGCATGGAGATCGTGTACTCGGCCGGGTACTCGGTCGAGGTGTAGACGTTCTGGCCGACCTTGGTGCGCGGGGAGTTCCCGTGGACGTAGGCCAGGCGGTTGGGCAGGAGCAGGTCCATCGGGGCGTCCAGGTCCGGCTCGGTCACGCCGAAGCCGCGGAACACCAGGGCCTTCTTCTCGATCAGCAGGTCGTCGATCGGGTTGTCGCGGAGGAAGTCGGCCAGAGGCCGCCCGTCGCTGTGTATCTCGTGTGGTTGCCAGGTCATCGGGATCCCCTTTTGAGGTGACGGCGGAGCGCTTCGCGCTGGGATTCCGTGAGGACCGGGCGACTCGGACGCGGAGGGCCGAGAAGCGAGGCAACGAGGGCCGCCGTTCTCGTGATGCCCGCCGACGGGTCGAGGTCCTCCGGAGCTGCGGGCTGCTCCCCCGATGTGAGCAGCTCACGCAGGTGTTCCCCCGCCTCGGGCCATTTCCCGGGCGGAAGCCATTTCGCCAGGCCCAGTTTGGCCAGCCGGGCGGCGTTGTCGGGGCGGTCGGCGCCGTCCGCGAGCACGAGTTGCGGAGTTCCGGCCATCAGCGCGCGGGTGAGGGTGCCGATGCCGCCGTGGTGCACCACCGCCCTGACTTTCGGCACGACCTGGTCGAACGGCAGCCGATCGAACCAGCGCACCCCTTCGGGAAGCGGGTCGGGCAGCAATTCGGGATAGGGCGTCACCACTACCGCCGGTAATCCGCCGACCGCTTTCAGCGCGGACGGGTAGAAGGCCTCGTTGAGCATGCGCCCGGTGCCGCCGGAGATGAGAATCGGGCGGTCGGCCACGACCTCTGGAGAGAACGCTCCCCGGGAGGCGGCGTCGGGCACCGCGAATCCGGCGAGTTCGAATCGCGCCGGCGATTTCGCGCCGGCCTGGTCGAACCAGCGGGGCCAGAGGCCGATGTCCATCGTGGCGCCGGCGAACCAGCCATACCAGTCGGATATGGGCGGCAGCCCGAGGTCGTCGCGGACGGACTGGAAGCCCTCGGCGAGTTCGGTCGCGTACATGTGGGCGGCCAAGCGGGCGCCCATCACCTGGATGGGCGACACCGCGACCCAGGCGACCGGGCAGCCGAGGAGCTCGGCGGCGAACCTGACCGACAGGGCCGAGGTGTGCCGGCCGACGAGGACCGTGCGGCCCGGGTCGTGGCGCTCGGCGATGGCCTTGACCTCGAAGGCGAGCTGTTCGAACAGGCCGTTGCGCTCGTAGAAGGCGAGCCAGCCCAGGCCTCCCCTGGTGTCCATCAGCTGGGCGGTGTCGGCCTGGTGGCGGGCGTACTGCTCGGCGGTGTCGATGGCGGTGAAGTCGAGGCCGGCGGCCGCCGCCCGGTAGGGGGCGTGGGTGATCAGGGTCACCTCGTGGCCGCCCCGGCGGAGTTCGGAGCCGAGCCGGACGAAGGGCATCACGTCGCCGTCGGTGCCGTGCGTGACGGCGATTATCCTCGGCACGCCACCCGCCCCGCGCCCGGGATTTCGGCTGACAGTGAGTTGCGCATGAAAGTTTCTGTTCCCTTGCATCGGTGGCGGCCGGTGGGTGATACTCCGACTGAGAAAGCGCTCTCTCTTTCCCGGATGCCCGTCCGGAATGAGACCAAAGAAGCAGTAGCGACATGTTCCTGTCAACGGTGATCCCGCATAATGGAACGTCCGCTTCCCGCGATCGGGGAATGTGGGGCAGGCTCAGGGTCGTGACTTTTTTTAAGTTCTATACTATCCTACTTCCGGATGCCTGACCTGCAGAAGGAGTCGGTGAAGGAGGGGCGTCAGCTTACTCATCGGTAATTCGCAGGTAAGACGACATTTCAGAGTGGGACGCGCCGCGCACTTGCGCACGGCGAATGGATTCGTTTAATCTCTTCTGGGAGTGCGGTGGGAGCGCTCCCATGACGGTTAATTGGGTTCCGCAAGTTTCCGCAACTCAGCGCAACATTAGGTGGACGCTTATCGCGCCGGCCTTTTTCGGGTTGCCTTGGACCGTTCAAAGAAAGGCCACTCCGTGGCAGTGACGTCCACATCGACACCCGGGTCCGCGCCTCGTAGCTCCCTCGGCGGGCTCTCACCCTCGCGCCAGGCCGCGCTCGCGCGCCTGCTCACCGCGCGCCCGAAGTCCCCGATCCCGGCGGTCCCCCGCGACCAGGGCCCTCACGCCTGCTCCTTCGAGCAGCGCCAGATGTGGCTCGGCGCGCAGCTCGGCGGCGCCGCCCCGGCGCCCAACGCGACGCTGGGACTGAGGCTCGACGGGCCCCTCGACGTGCCCGCGCTGACCGCCGCGCTCGACGCGCTGGTCGTGCGGCACGAGAGCCTGCGCACCGTCTACACCGGTGAGGAGCCGCTCCAGGTCGTGCTCGACCCGTTCCCCATGCCGCTGGAATACCACGGCGGCCCGGACCTCGCCGGCGAGGTCACCGCCCGGGCGGTGACCCGGCGGTTCGACCTGGAGGCCGGGCCGGTCGTGGCGGCGACGCTGATCCGGCTGGCCGAGGACTCGCACGCGCTGCTCGTCGTGTGCCACCACATCGCCGCCGACGGCTGGTCGATGGGCATCCTCGCCGACGAGCTGGCGGCGCTGTACAAGGACGCGCTCGGCGTCCCGGCCGCACTGGCCGAGATCCCCGTGCAGTACGCCGACTACGCCGCCTGGTCACGCGCCGAGCTCACCCCGGAGACGCTGGAGAGCCGCGCCGCCTACTGGCGCGGCACGCTCGGCGGCGCCGACCCCGTCGACCTGCCGATGCGGCGCGAACGGCCGGTGCCCGACGGGCGGCGCACCCACACGAACTGGAGCCTGCTGGCCCCCGGCACCCTCGCCGGGCTGCAGGCCGCCGGCGGGCCGGGGACCACGCCGTTCACCGCCCTGCTGGCGGTGTTCTCGATGCTGCTGGCCCGCTACACCGGCACCGACGGGGTCACCCTGGCGACCACCAACGGCGGACGCCGCCGCCGCGAGCTCGAAGGCGTCGTCGGGTGCTTCGTCAACGCGGTGCCGATCCACGGCGACCTGTCCGGCGACCCGGCGTTCCCCGAGGTCGCGGCGCGGATCCGCAAGGCGGTCGGCGGCGCGCTGAGCAACCAGCTGCCGCTGTCGGTCCTGGCCGACGCCGTGGACCTGAAGCTGCCGGTCAGCTTCTCCCTGCGCGGCTTCCGCGACCAGCGGGGCGACTGGCCCGGCCTGACCGCCTCGATCTGGGACCACGAGGTCGACCACCAGGGCTACGAGCTCTCGCTGCTGGTCCACCTCGACGGCGAGGTCACCGGCCTCGACTTCACCTACCGCCGCGACCTGCTCGACGACGACGACGTCGAGCGGATGGTCCGCCACTACCACCACCTCGCCGCCCAGATCGTGGCGAACCCGGCGGCCACGCTGGCCGAGCTCGACCTCGTGACCCCGGAGGAGCGGGCCACGATCATCGGCACGTGGAACGACTCGGCGCGGTCCTATCCCGAGAGAGCGCTCCCTTCGTTGCTGGCCGAGCACCGCGACTCGACCGCGACCGCCGTTCTCTTCAGGGACCGGCCCACCTCCTACGCCGATCTGCACGCCCGCGCCCACCAGATCGCCCGCCGCCTCGTCGAGGAGGGCGTCACCCCGGAGAGCACGGTCGGGGTGCTGCTGGACCGCTCGCCCGACCTGATCGCCTCGCTGCTCGGCGTGTGGCTGGCCGGGGCGGCGTACGTCCCGATGGACCCGGCGTTCCCGCCGCAGCGGCTCGCCGACATGCTGGAGACGGCGGGCACGTCGCTGGTGCTCACCGAGCGGAAGTACGTCTCCCGGTTCGACGGCCCCACGGTCGTCGAGGTCGCCTCGATCGACGGCGACGCCACCCCCGTGGACGTCCCGCTCGACGTCGACCGCCTGGCCTACCTGATCTTCACCTCGGGCTCGACCGGCAAGCCGAAGGGCGTCCAGGTCACCCACCGGGGCCTGGTCAACCACGTCTGGTGGGCCGTGGAGGAGCTCGCCGCGCGCGGGACCGGCGGCGCGCCGCTGCTCGGCTCGGTCGCGTTCGACCTGGTCGTGCCGAACCTGTGGGCGCCCCTGGTGACCGGGCAGACCGTGACGGTCCTGGACCAGGACTTCGACATGGGCGAGCTCGGCGCCCTCCTCGGCGACCGACGCTTCAGCTTCATCAAGCTCACCCCCGGCCATCTGGAGGTCCTGGGCCACCAGCTCGACGACGCCCAGGCCGCCCAGTTGGCCGAGGTGATCGTCGTGGCCGGCGAAGCCCTGCCGGGGTCGCTGGCCGACCGCTGGCTGGAGATCCTCGGCCCCGGACGGCTGATCAACGAGTACGGCCCCACCGAGGCCACCGTCGGCACGTGCGTCTACCCGGTCACCCACCGGCAGCACCACGAGGTCGTCCCCATCGGGGCGCCGCTGCCCAACATGCGCATGTTCGTTCTCGACCAGCACCGCCGCCTGCTTCCCGCGGGCGTCCCCGGCGAACTGTACGTCGGCGGCGTCGGCGTCACCCGCGGCTACGTGAACCGACCGGACCTGACCGCCGAACGGTTCGTGGAGTTCGAGGGTGAGCGCGTCTACAAGACGGGCGACCGGGTCCTGTGGCTGCCCGACGGCAACGTCGCGTTCCTCGGCCGGTTCGACGACCAGGTGAAGATCCGCGGCTACCGCATCGAGCTCGACGAGGTCAGGGCCGCGCTCCTCGACCATCCGGGCGTGCGGGACGCGGTGGCGGCGGTGCACGAGGAACGACTCGTGGCCTACTACGTGCCGGCCGGGAACCCCGTCCGCGACCTGGCCGAGCACTGCGCGCTCCGGCTGCCCGAGTACATGGTCCCGGTGGTCTTCACCGAGCTCGACCGGATGCCGCTCAACGCGAACGGGAAGGTCGACCGCAAGGCGCTCCCCGCGCCGGCCGCCTCCGCGACCTCGGCCGTGGAGCCCCGTACCGAGACCGAGCGAAGGATCGCCGAGGTCTGGAAAGAGGTCCTGAACCTCGACGCGGTCGGCGTCGAAGACGACTTCATGGCGCTGGGCGGCCACTCGCTGCTGCTCATCCGCATGATCGCCAAGCTCCGCCAGACGATGCCCGACAAGCCGATCAGCGTCGTCGACGCGCTGGCCAACCGGACCGTGGCCGCCCTCGCGGCCCTGGTCGACGGGCCCGCCGAGGACTCCGGCGGCCTGCTGGTGAGGCTGACGCCGCCGATCCCCGCCCCCACGACGACCCTCGTCTGCGTCCCCTACGGCGGCGGCAGCGCGGTCGTCTACCAGGCGCTCGCCGAGGCCTTACCGAAGGGCGTCGCGCTCCAGGCCGTCGCCCTCCCCGGTCACGAACTCGGCGTCGACGAGGAGGTCCTCCCCTTCGACGAGGCCGCCGAGAAGATCTGCGAAGAGATCCTGGCCAAGGTCAAGGGCCCTCTGGTCCTGTACGGCCACTGCGTCGGCAGCGCCCTCACGACCGAGATCGCCCGCCGCGTCGAGGCGGCCGGCCGCGAGATCGACGCCGTCTACATCGCCGGCAGCTTCCCGTTCGCCGTCCCGACCAAGGGACTGAGCGGCCTGCTGAACAAGCACTACTTCAACAACCGCAGGCTGCGGAACAACAACTCCGAGGCCAACTGGCTGCGCGCCATCGGCGCCGACCTCGACGGCCTCGGCACCGACGAGGTCGAGCGCATCGTCACCACCATGCGCTCCGACGCCAAGGCGGGCGAGGCCTACTTCACCCGGCTCATCGACGAGGGCGCGACCCCGCTGAAGGCCCCGCTGATCTCGATCGTCGGCAGCCGCGACCCGATCACCGACTTCTACGAGGAGCGCTACCGCGACTGGCACGTCACCGCCAGGACGACGGCCCTCGTGGTGATCGACGAGGCGGGCCACTACTTCCTGCGCTACCGGGCCGAGGAGCTGGCCCGGATCATCACCACCGTCCACACCGACCTCGACGGCCCCCACGGGGAGACGACCTGGCGCAAGGAGGCGGTCTCCCGGGAGAAGCCCGCCGCGGAGGCCACGCTCGGCCGGTTCCTGCGGGTGGCCACCGGCCAGACCGTGTCGATGGTCGGCACGGCGATGACCGAGTTCGCGGTGCCGATCTGGGCCTACCTGAAGACCGGCTCGCTCCTCCAGTTCAGCCTGTTCGCGATCATCGCGCTGGTCCCCGGCCTGGTGCTGTCGCCGCTGGTCGGCGCGCTGGTCGACCGCAGCGACCGGCGCCGGGCGATGCTCATCGGCGACGGCGCGTGCCTGGGCCTCCAGGCGCTCATGCTCGGGCTCCTGCTCACCGACACCCTCCCGATGCCCGCGCTGTACGGCATCCTCGTCCTGCTCAGCGTCGCCCTCACCGTGCAGCGCCTGGCCTGGGCGTCGGCCGTGCCGCAACTGGCCCCCAAGCACTACCTCGGCCACGCCGGCGGCGTCCTGCAACTGGGCAACGCCATCGGCCGCCTGATGGTCCCGCTGTTCGCGGTCGGGGTGCTGGCCGCGATCGGGCTGAACGGGATCCTGATCGCCAACGTCGTCTGCTACCTGTTCGCCGTCACCGTCACGCTGCTCACGCCGTTCCCGAAGGCGATGGCCTGGACGCGGCGCGAGTCGGTCGGCGCGGAGATCCGCAACGGCTTCACCTACCTGTGGCGGCGGCCGGGCCTGCGGGCGATGGCGATCACCATGTTCGCCGTCAACTTCTTCCTGTTCACCGCGTTCACCATGATCTCGCCGCTGGTGCTCTCGATGGGCGACCTCGGCGACACCGGCACGGTGGCCCTGGTCGCGGCGGCCGGCGCCGTCACGGGCGGGTTCGTGATCTCGATCTGGGGCGGCCCGCGCCGCCGCCGGATGTTCGGGATGCTCGCGGCCGTGGGGGTCGTGGCGCTCTTCGCCTTCTCGATGGGGCTGCGCCCGTGGCTGCCGCTGGTGGCGGTGGGCGCGGCCGGGATGGCGCTGTTCATGACGATCAGCGACGGCATCTGGATCACGATCATCCACTCGAAGGTGCCCCAGCGGTACCACGCCCGGGTGATCGCCATCAACCAGATGCTGGCCATGTCGACCCAGCCGATCGGCCTGGCCGTGCAGGCCTGGCTGGCCGGGCTGGTGTTCGTCCCGCTGCTGCGCGAGGACGGCGCGCTGGCCTCCACGGTCGGCGCCGTGATCGGGGTCGGCGAGGGACGCGGCATCGGCCTGCTCTACCTGATCTGCGGCCTGGCCATGGCCGTCACGATCGTGCTCGCCCTCCGGCACCGGGCGCTCCGGAACTTCGACCGGGACACCCCCGACGCGGAACCCGACGATCTCGTCGGCCTCGCTGAACTGAAGGGAACCTCCGCATGACCCCCACCGAATCCGCCGTCGCCGAGATCTGGACCGAGCTGCTCGGCCAGGCTCCGCCGTCGATCGACGACGACTTCTTCGAACTCGGCGGCCAGTCGCTGACGATGGTCCAGTTCCTGGCCCGGGTCGAGGAGCAGTTCGGCGTCGAGTTACCCATCGACGTGCTGTTCGCCAGCGGTTTCACCGTCGCGGAGGCCTCGAAGGCGATCGACCAGGGCCGGATCGCGGCCGTCGACGACGACGAGCTGGCCGCGCTGCTGAAGCAGCTCGACGGCATGTCGGACGACGAGATCAACGAGCTGCTGTCGGACGCATGAGAATCCTGCTCGCCCAGAACATGTTCCACCTGCCCAGCCACGGCGGGGCGAACAAGTCCAACCGCATCATGATGGAGCAGCTCGCGGCCCGCGGCCACGAGTGCCACGTGGTGGCCCCGATGAGCGGCGCGCTGCGCGACACCTCGGCCGACGACCACGTGACGTACCTCAAGGGGCTGGGCGCCGAGGTCGTCTCGGCCACCCCCGACGTCCTGGAATACGTGTACAACGGGGTGCGGGCACACGTGGTCACGCGGGCCTCCCTGCTGGCCCGGGAGATCGGCGAGGTGGCCGCCTCGGTCACCCCCGACTGGACGCTGGTGCCCTCCGACGACCCCGGGCTGATCGTGCTCGGCGCGGCGCTGAAGGCCACCCCCGAGCGGGTCGTCTACCTGGCCCACACCCTCCAGCAGCTGCCGTTCGGTCCGGGCGCGTTCTACCCGAGCGCGGCCGGGACGCGGATGGTGCGGCGGGCGGCCTCGGTCGTGGCGGTGAGCCAGGCCGCGGGGACGTACCTGAAGACGTGGGGCGAGATCTCGTCCACGCTCATCTACCCCCACATCTACGGCGATCCGCCGGAGCTCCCCGCCGGGGACCTGGTCGCGATGATCAACCCGTGCGGCTACAAGGGGCTGAGCGTCCTGCTCGGGCTCGCCGACGCGCGGCCGGAGGTCCGGTTCCTGGCCGTCCCCACCTGGGGAACCACGCCCGACGACCTCGGCGAGCTGCGGAGACGGCCCAACATCGAGATCGGGCAGCCCTCCGACGACATCGACGACATCCTGTCGCGGGCCAAGGTCCTGCTCATGCCGTCGCTCTGGGACGAGACCTTCGGGTACGCCTGCGTCGAGGCCATGGCCCGGGGCGTCCCGGTGATCGCCAGCGCCGTCGGCGGCCTGTCGGAGGCCAAGCTCGGCGTGCCCTACTCGGTCCCGGTGCGGAGCATCGAGCGGTACGAGTCGGTCGGCCAGGCCAGGCCCGTCCCGGTCGTCCCGCCGCAGGACCTCGGCCCCTGGCTGAACGCGCTCGACCCGGTGATCGGAGACGACGACCTGCGCCGCCACCTGGCCCGCCGGTCGCGCAAGGCCGCGCTCGGCTTCATCGCCTCGCTCGACGACGGCGCCCTGGAGACCCACCTCACCACCCTGCGCCCCAACCGCCGCCTCGCCGCCCTGGCGGCGCTGGCCGCGGCCCGCGCGAAGGAGTCACAGTCATGATCGGAGCGGTGCGGGAGCGCACCCTGACGCCGGTGTCCGAGGCCGACCTGTCGCGGATGCTGCGGATCCGGCACTTCGAGAAGGCGCTGCTGCGCCTGTTCGAACAGGGCCGCCTGAACGGCACCACCCACACCTGCCTGGGCCAGGAGCACGTCCCGGTCGCGGTCAGCGCCCTGCTCCGGCCGGAGGACCACGTCTTCAGCAACCACCGGGGGCACGGCCACTTCCTGGCCCGCTACGACGAGCCGCACGCCCTGCTGGCCGAGATCACCGGCCGCGAGGGCGCGCTCTGCAACGGGGTCGGCGGCAGCCAGCACATCTACCACGAGCGGTTCCTGTCGACGGGCGTCCAGGGCGAGTCGCTGCCGGTGGCGGTCGGGGTCGCGCTGCGGCACAAGCGGACCGGCGACGGGATCGCCTGCGCGTACATCGGCGACGGCACCTGGGGCGAGGGCTCGGTGTACGAGGCCCTGAACATGGCCCAGGTCTGGGGCGCGCCGCTCCTGGTCGTGGTCGAGCACAACCGGATCGCCCAGTCGACCCCGACGGCCGCGCAGATGGCGGGCTCGATCGCGGGCCGCTGCGCCGGGTTCGGGGTGGCCCACCACCGGGTGGAGTCGGTCGACGTCAACGTGGTGCGGGCCGAGCTGTCCGGGCTGCTGGAGACGGTGCGGCGGGACAAGCGCCCGGCCGTGTTCGAGGTCTCGGTCCACCGGGCCGGCCCGCACAGCAAGGGCGACGACACCCGGACCGCCGCCGAGCTGGCCGAGGCCGCCGCCGGGGACTGGTACGCGCACTACGCGCGGGACTTCCCCGCGCAGGTCGCGGCGCTGGAGGAGATCGAGCGGGCGTTCATCGACGCCGCCGTCGAGAACGTGCTGGCCCGTCCCCTGTCGGAGTGGTCATGAGAGTCGCCGAGCACCTGAACCGGTCCCTGCACGCCCTGCTGGAGAAGGACCCCTCGGTCCACGTGCTGGGCGAGGACATCTCCGATCCGTACGGCGGCGCGTTCAAGATCACCAAAGGCCTGTCCGACCGGTTCGGCCCGCGCGTGATGTCCACGCCGCTGTCCGAGGGGGGCATCGTCGGCGTCGGCGCCGGGCTGGCCCTGGCGGGCGACCGGGCCGTCGTGGAGATCATGTTCGGCGACTTCGCCACGCTGGCCTTCGACCAGCTCGTGAACTTCGCCGCCAAGTCGACCACCATGTACGGCCGCCCGGTGGACGTGCCGCTCGTCGTCCGCCTCCCCACCGGCGGCCGGCGCGGCTACGGCCCCACCCACAGCCAGAGCCTCCAGAAGCACTTCATCGGCGTCCCGGGCCTGTCGGTGTACGAGATGAGCCCCTTCCACGACGCCGAGGCCCTGTTCACCGAGATCTTCGGCAGCGGGCGCCCGGCCGTCTTCTTCGAGGACAAGGTCCTCTACACCAAGCCGATGCTCAGCGGCGGCGACGGCCTGCACACCTTCGAGGTGCGCGACGGCTGGGCGGTCATCCGCGCCGAACAGAACACCGAGGACGTCCTGGTGGCCCCGGGCGGCCTGACCGACCGGGCCCTGACCGCCCTGCGCGACCTGCTGGTCGAGGACGAGATCGCCTGCACGCTGCTGGTCCCCGCCCGCCTCCACCCGCTCGACGTGACCCCGGTCGCCGACGTCCTGCACGCCGCCCGGCGGGTGCACGTCGCGGAGGACGGCACGGCCGGCGGCACGTGGGGCGCGGAGGTGGCCCGGCTGCTGCACGAGCGGCTGTGGGGCCGGCTCACCGCGCCGATCACGCACATCTCCGCGCCCGACTCGATCATCCCGACGGCCGCCCACCTCGAGGCCCGCTGCACCGTCCAGGCCGCCGACATTCGCGCACACATTCAGAGGGCGATCAGCAGGTGACCGAATTCCGCATTCCGAAACTGAACAACAACGACGACAGCTACATTCTCGTCGAATGGCTCGCGGCCGACGGTCAGGAAGTGCGGCAGGGCGAACCCCTGGTGGTCATCGAGACCTCGAAGACGGCCGAGGAACTCGAAAGTCCGGCCGACGGGACACTGGTCATCCGGGTCCATTCCGGTGACTGCGCGCCGGGCGAACTCATCGCCGCCATCGGCGCCGCGGTGGACGTCGTGGAGCCGGTCGTGCCGGAGGTCCCCCCGCTGGAGTCCGGCGAGATCGACGTCGTCATCACCCGCCCGGCCCAGGTGCTCATCGAGCGGCACGGCATCACGCTGGAGCGGGTCCGCGCGCTGGGCAAGAAGGTGGTCCGCGCCGAGGACGTGGCGGCGCTGTCCGACTCCCGGGAGATCGTCCGGCTGCCGAAGGCGCAGCGCCAGGCGGCCGACGTGGTCGTGCTGTCGCACCAGACCATCCCCGCGGCCTTCACCGTGGTCAAGGCCAACGTGACCGACATGGCCAAGCTCACCCGCGACCTGTCCAAGCACGCCCGGACGCTGATCGGCCTGTCGGAGCTGCTGGTCAAGGCGGTGGCCGACCAGCGCGCCGAGTTCCCGCACCTGTTCTCCACGTGGCTGGGCGACGGCCGGATCCGGCTCGCCGGGGGCTCGCACGTCGGCGTCACCATCGACGTCGGCAAGGGCCTGTTCGTGCCGGTCGTCCGCGACGCGGACGCACGTCCGCTCGACGCGGTGGCCCGCGAGCTCATGGACTACCGGATGACCGCGCTGCGCGGCAGCTTCCGCGAGCGCGACCTGGAGGGCGCCAACATCGCCGTCACCCTCCACACCGAGGCGGGCGTGGAGCTCGCCGTCCCGATCATCCATCCCGGCCACGTGGCGGCGCTCTCGCTCGCCTCGACCCTCCAGGAGGTCCAACCGGCCGATGAAGGTTTCACGGTCCGCCAGACGGTCCGCATCGGCCTCGCCTTCGACCACCGTGTCGTGAACGGCCGGGACGCCGCGCTCTTCCTCGGAGCGGTGAAACGGTTGCTGGAAGAACCGCGCAGATGGTTGGAATAACGCGTCGTGGTGTATTTGTGCTGATGTCACTCAGCGCCGCCGGCGCCTGCGCCGCAGACCGACCGAGGAGAACCATGACGCCCGTACGCTTCCCGCGCGACTTCGTCTGGGGGGCGGCGACCTCCGCCTTCCAGGTCGAGGGGGCCACCAAGGAAGACGGCAGGGGGGTGTCGGTGTGGGACACCTTCGCCGCCACCCCCGGCAAGGTCCACGGCGGGGACACCGGCGACCCGGGCGCCGACCAGTACCACCGCTACGAGCAGGACATCCGGCTCATGCGCGACCTCGGCCTGGAGAGCTACCGCTTCTCCGTCGCCTGGCCGCGCATCCAGCCCACCGGCACCGGCCGCCCGAACCTGAAGGGCCTGGACTTCTACAAGCGCCTGGTCGACGGCCTGGTCGGCGCCGGGATCCGCCCGATGGTGACCCTCTTCCACTGGGACCTGCCGCAGGCCCTGCAGGACGAGGGCGGCTGGGAGAACCGCGACACGGCCCACCGTTTCGCCGAGTACGCCGAGATCATGTTCGACGCCCTGCACGTCCGCGACTGGCTCACCATCAACGAGCCGAAGACCGTCGTCGACTGCGGCTACCGCACCGGCATCCACGCCCCCGGCGTCAGCGACGACGACCGCGCCCTGGTGGCCTGCCACCACCTGCTGCTGGCCCACGGCCTGGCCGCGCGGGTGCTGCACGACTCCCACCCCGGCCGCCGGATCGGCCCCGCGCTGAACCTCCACCCGACCTACCCGGCCGACGACTCGCCCGAGGCCAAGGAGGCCGCCCGCCTCCAGGACGCCCGCGAGAACCGCCTCTACCTGGAGCCCGTCTTCAACGGGACCTACCCGGAGGAGGCCATGACCCGCCATGACATGATCATGGACGGAGACATGGACGTCATCAGCGAGAAGGTCGACGTGCTCGGCGTGCAGTACTACACCCCGCTTTTCATGGACGCCGACCAGCGGCGCGTCGTCCGCCACCCGGTCAGGGTGGCGAACTGGCTGGAGGACTACCCCGACGGCCTGCACGACATCCTGATGCGCGTCACCCGCGACCACCCGGGCGTGCCGATCGTCATCACCGAGAACGGCCTGGCGACCGACGACTCGGTGGCCGAGGACGGCGGCGTCCACGACGACGACCGCGTGAGTTATCTACGCGGCCACATCGGCGCCATGCACCGCGCGATGAAAGCGGGTGCGAAGGTCGAGGGATATCACGTGTGGTCGCTCCTCGACAATTTCGAATGGGCCGAAGGCTATTCCCAGCGTTTCGGCGTCGTGCACGTCGACTACGAAACGCAGAAGCGAACTCCGAAGGACAGCGCGCTGTGGTACCGGGACCTTATCGAAACCGGCGAACTGCGTTGACCTGGCATTTGTTCGTTGACTCATCCACCCATAGAACACTAGGTTGTGGGAGCGCTCCCACTCGGGCGGCCAGGAGGCTGCCGAGCTGGGCCTGTGACATGGCGCATACCCTTGACCCTGTATCTCGGAGAAAGGACACCCCCCGTGCCCCAGTACACCCTCCTCGGCGGAGGTTACCGCGCGGAGCTCACCGAACTCGGCGGGGCCGTGTCGGCCCTGACGCACGGAGGACGTGACCTGATCCCGAGCCGTCCCGTCGACGGGCCGATCGAGTTCTACAACGGCACGGTGCTGGCCCCCTGGCCCAACCGGGTCGTCGGGGCGCGTTACGTGTTCGCCGACGAGTGCTTCGAGCTGCCCGTCAACGAGCCCGACCGGGGCCACGCCCTCCACGGCTTCGTGTCCGACGCCCATTGGTCGTGCGTGGAGTTCACCGCGATCGAGGACCACCGGTCGTCGGCCGTGATGACCTACACGCTGGAGCCGCACCAGGGCTACCCCTACCGGCTGGCGCTGACCACCACCTACGTCCTCGACGAGTCGGGCCTGAAGACGACGCTGAAGGCCGAGAACATCGGCGACGCCCCGGCCCCCTACGGCTGCGGCCCCCACCCGTGGCTGCTGGCCGGTCCCGACGTGACCGAATACACCCTGTCGCTCCCGGCCGGGAAGGTCTTCCTGACCGACGAGCTGCTCGCCCCCACCGACCTGGTCCCGGTCGACGGCACCGAGTTCGACTTCCGCGTCCCCCACCCCCTCGGCACGGTGTCCATCGACCACGCCTACACCGGCCTGACCGAGGGCCGTGTCGTGGTCTCCGGTCCGGGCGGCGGCGTGGCCGTGACGTGGGACCACGAGGCCCTCCCGTGGGTGCAGGTCTGCAACGGCGTCGGCCTGGGCTACCAGGGCGTGGCGGTCGAGCCGATGACCTGCCCGCCCGACGCCTTCAACAGCGGCACCGACCTGATCGTCCTCAAGCCCGGCGACACGCACGAGGCGAGCTGGACCCTCTCGGCGGCCTGACCCATGGACAGCAGAACGAAGCGGTCGCTGACGGCCGCCGAACTCGACGCGCTCGTGATCGGCGCCGTGGGAGCCGGCGTCGTCTCGGCCGAGGAACTGCCCGACGGCTTCGCCAACGCCGTGTGGCGGGTGGCCCTCGACGACGAGTCGCAGGTGGTGGTCAAGGTCGGGCCTCCCCCGGACCTCCCGCTGCTCACCTACGAGCGGGATCTCCTCCGGACCGAGGCCATGGTCTACCACCTGGCCCAGGGCACCGGCCTCCCGCTGGCCGACCTCCTGCACGCCGGCTTCGACGACCCCCAGATCGGCGGCGACTGGCTCATCCTGTCGACGCTGCGGGGAACACCGTGGAACCGGGCGGCGCCCGACCCCGCGCGGGACCAGGCGCTCCGCCGCGAGGTGGGCTCCCACCTGGCGACCCTCCACCGGATCCCCGGTTCGGGCGTCTTCGGCTACCCCTACGCGGGGCTGACCGGGGCGACCTGGCGCGAGGCGTTCCTCAAGATGGTCGGGGCGGTCCTCGACGACGCGGTCAAGTGGGAGACGCGGCTGCCCGCCACCATCCTCGACCTGGTCGGCGCCTTCCATCGCAACGCGGCGGCCCTCGACGACGTGCACACGCCGGCGCTGGTCCACTTCGACGTCTGGCCGGGGAACGTGTTCCTGAACCCCGACGGGACGATCGAGGCGCTGATCGACCACGAGCGCGCCTTCTGGGGCGACCCGCTCGCCGACTTCGTCACCCCGACGATCTTCGGCGACCTCAGCGGCGACGACCCCATGCTGGCGGGCTACCAGGAGTCCGGCGGCCGGGCGGGCTTCACCCCGACCTCGCGGATCCGCTTCGCCATGTACCAGGCCTACCTCTACCTGATCCTGCTGGTGGAGGACGGGCCGAGGCAGTATCCCGAGGCCGACTACGCCCGCATCCGCAACGGCGCGACCGACGGCCTGCTGCGGGCGCTCGGCGTCCTCACGCACGGTTGAGCCCGGGGGGCGGCGCGCACGCGCCGCCCCTTCGGCGTCAGGCCGTGACCTTCGCGAGCATGATCGGGTCGGTGGTCGGCTGCTGCGAGCCTCCGGCCGGTTCCACCGTCACGCCGACGTGGTCGGTCCCCTCGGGCAGGCCCACGGTCGCCGTCCGGACGCCGCCGCCGTCCATCGTGCCGGCCGACCTGACCCGCTCGCCGCCGATGACCCACATCTGGTAGGTCTTCGACGGGTCGAGCGCGGGCAGGTCGGAGGTGAACATGACCTTCCCGTACGCCGCGGACGCCACCACCGTCGCGGTCCCGCCGCCGACCATCTTGACCTTGCGGACCACCGCGTCGGGGGCCGCCAGCAGGCTCTGCGTCTCCTGGATCGAGGCGTCCCTGGCCCGGATCTCGTTGACCGCGACGACCCCGGCCGACACCGCCGCCACGGCGGCGACGGCGGCCAGCGCCAGCGCCCACCGGCCCCTCCCGCGCCGCAGCGGCACGACGACCTCGGGCTCCGCCGGTTCCCCGGCCACGACCGGCGGTTCCTGCCGGACCTCGGCGATCTGGGCCATGACCCGCGCCTTCAGCGCTCTGGGAGGCGCCTCGGCGACCGCGACCCCGAGCCGGGCGGCGGTCTCCCGCAGGCCCCTGACCTCGATCGCGCAGGTCTCACAGCGGGACAGGTGGCCCTCGAACTCGCCCAGCTCGCGCAGCGGCAGGGCGTTCAGGGCGTAGGCCCCGGACAGGGTGTGGATCTCCTCGTTCACCTCTCCACCCCCATGCAGTCCCGCAGTCGTACCAGCCCGTCGCGCATCCGCGTCTTGACGGTCCCCAACGGGACCTTCAAGAGGCCGGCCACCTCCGGATAGGAGTAGCCGCCGTAGTAGGCCATCGTCACGGCCTGCCGCTGGAGCTCGGTCAGGCCGTCGAGGCAGCGGCGCACCCGCTCGCCCTCCAGCCGGGTGGTCACGGTCTCGGCCACGTGGTCGTAGGCGACGTCGGCGCCCATCTGGGCGACCCGGTTCTCCCGGTCGGACGACGCCTGCGCCGACCTCACCCGGTCGACCGCGCGCCGGTGGGCCACGGTCATCACCCAGGACATCGCGCCGCCGCGCGCGGGGTCGAAGCGGGCGGCCGTCCGCCACACCTCCACCATCACCTCCTGGGCGACCTCCTCGGCCTGGGCGCGGTCACGGACGACCCGCCGGATCAGCCCGAACACGGAGGCGATCAATTTATCGTACAGACGCTCGAAAGCCGTCTCGTCGCCTCGGGCGACCAGCACCAGCAGCTCGTCGAGCTCGGGGCCGCGGCCCGTGACGCTTATCGGCACGACATCGTTCACGAACCCCATTCGCCGCCGCCTGCCCCGTGGATTGCCCGGGTAGGAAGGAATCATGGAAACCATCATGGAAACCACCGTGGTGATCGCGGGCGGCGGGCCCGCGGGGGCGATGCTCGGGCTGCTGCTGGCGCGGGCGGGGATCGACTTGGTGCTGCTGGAGAAGCACGCCGACTTCTTCCGGGACTTCCGGGGCGACACGATCCACCCCTCGACGATCCAGGTCCTCGACGAACTGGACCTGCTCGACGACTTCAACGCCATCCCCCATCGCGAGTTCGCCTCCTTCGGCCTCTACACGGGCGAGGAGGTCGTCCCGCTGGCCGACTTCCGGGGGCTGCCCGGCAGGTTCCGGCGGCTGGCGATGGTGCCCCAGTGGGACTTCCTGAAGCTGATCACCGACGCGGCCGGGAAACACCCGAACTTCCGGATGATGATGGAGACCAGGGCCGTCGGCGTGATCCGCGAGGGCGACGCCGTGCGCGGGGTGCGGGCCGAGTCGGACGGGAGGGTCACGGAGATCCGGGCCGCCCTCACCGTCGCGGCCGACGGGCGGCAGAGCGATCTCCGCGCCGCCGTCGGGCTGAAGCCGGTCGACATCGGCGCGCCGATGGACGTGCTGTGGTTCCGGCTGCCCCGGCACGACGGGCACCCCGACGACGTCTTCCTGCGGCCGGGCCGGGGGACCGCGCTGGTGTCGATCAACCGGGGCGACTACTGGCAGATGGCCTACCTGATCCCCAAGGGCGGCTACGACGGCCTCCGGGCGCGCGGGATCGACGCCTTCCGGACCGGCATCACCGGCCTGCTCCCCTATCTCGACCCCTCCGGGCTCACCTTCGACGACGTCCGGCTCCTCACCGTGATCGTCGACCGGCTGCCGAAGTGGCACCTGCCGGGGCTGCTGGTCATCGGCGACGCCGCCCACGCCATGTCGCCGATCGGCGGGGTCGGGATCAACCTGGCGATCCAGGACGCCATCGCGGCGGCCAACCTGGTCACCGGGCCGCTCCAGCGGGCGCAGGCCAACCGGCGACCGGTGCTGGACCCCGTGCCGGGTTCTCTCCTGGCGAAACTGCGCCGCCGCCGCTGGTATCCGACGGCCGCCACCCAGGCCGTCCAGGTGCAGATCCAGAACCGGATCATCGCCCGCGTCCTCGCGGGCGACGCGGACGCGGGCGCCATCCTCGCCGCCGCGCGGAGGATCCCGCCGCCCGTGCGCCATCTCATGGGCCGCGCCATCGGGCTGGGTTTCCTGCCCGAGCACGTACGCTCATCTCACTGAATGGACATGGCAGGCCGGTTTTCGGGACAAGGAACGATAACCTCTAATGTCGTGAGCGCTCTCAACCTCGACACCTGGCGTGACCTGCCCGCCGCCCAGCAGCCCGAGTGGCCTGACCGCGGCGCGCTCGACGATGTCGTCACCGAGTTGCGCGGGTTGCCGCCGCTGGTCTTCGCCGGAGAGTGCGACCGGCTGAAAGACGAGCTGGCGGCCGTCGCGCGCGGCGAGGCGTTCGTCCTGCAGGGCGGTGACTGCGCCGAGACGTTCGCCGGCGCCACCGCCGACAACGTCCGCAACAAGATCAAGACGCTGCTCCAGATGGCGATCGTGCTGACCTACGCCGGCCGCGTGCCGGTGGTCAAGATCGGCCGGCTGGCCGGCCAGTTCGCCAAGCCGCGGTCGAAGAACACCGAGACCCGCGACGGCGTGGAGCTGCCCGCCTACCGGGGCGACATGGTCAACGGGTTCGAGTTCACCGAGGCGTCGCGGGTGCCCGACCCGGGCCGCCTGCTGCGGGCCTACCACTCCTCGGCCGTGACGCTGAACCTGGGCCGCGCCTTCACCAAGGGCGGCTACGCCGACCTGCGCCAGGTCCACGCCTGGAACCAGGACTTCGTGGCCGGTTCGCCGGCCGGTCAGCGCTACGAGCGGCTGGCCCGGGAGATCGACCAGGCGCTGGCGTTCATGACCGCCTGCGGCGCGGAGCCCGCGGAGTTCCACACGGTCGAGTTCTACTCCTCCCACGAGGCGCTGATCCTCGACTACGACCACGCGATGACCCGCATCGACAGCCGCACGGGCCTGCCCTACGACGTGTCGGCCCACATGGTCTGGATCGGCGAGCGCACCCGCCAGCTCGACCACGCCCACGTCGAGTTCTTCAGCAAGATCCGCAACCCGATCGGGGTCAAGCTGGGCCCGACCACCACCGCCGACGAGGCGCTGACGCTGGTCGAGAAGCTCAACCCGTCCAACGAGCCGGGCCGGCTGACCTTCATCAGCCGCATGGGCGCGGGCAAGGTCCGCGACGCCCTGCCGCCGCTGGTGGAGAAGGTGACCGCGAGCGGCGCCGTGGTGACCTGGATCTGCGACCCGATGCACGGCAACACGTTCGAGGCGAGCGGCGGCTTCAAGACCCGGCGGCTCGACGACGTCCTCGACGAGGTGACCGGCTTCTTCGAGGTCCACCGCGCGCTGGGCACCCACCCGGGCGGCATCCACATCGAGTTCACCGGCGACGACGTGACCGAGTGTGTCGGCGGCGGCCACCAGATCCTCGAAGAGGACCTGGCGCTGCGCTACGAGACGGCGTGCGACCCGCGCCTGAACCGGTCGCAGTCGCTCGACCTGGCCTTCCGCGTGGCCGAGCTCTACCGGGGCGACTGACCCCGGGAACGCGAAAGGCCCCCGGTTCGGGGGCCTTTTCCGTCCGGCCGGGCTAGTTCTTCTTCATCTCCGCGCTGATCTCGGCCCGGATCGCGTCCATGTCGAGGGCGCGCACCTGGGTGATCAGGTCGTCGAGCGCGGGGGCCGGGAGGGCGCCGGGCTGGGCGAAGACCACGATGCCGTCACGGATGGCCATGATGGTCGGGATCGCCGTGATGTCGAAGCCCTGGGCCAGCGCGGGCTGGGCCTCAGTGTCGATCTTGCCGAACTTGATGTCCTCGTGCTTGCCCGAGGCCTTCTCGAAGATCGGGCCGAACGACTTGCAGGGGCCGCACCACTCCGCCCAGAAGTCGAGCAACACGATGCCGTCGTCGGCGATCTCGTTGAAGTTGCTCTCGGTTACCTCGATGGTCGCCACTCGCGACTCCTTTCCTCATGGGGATGCAACCCGTCCGGGCCGCCCCGCATTCCAAGCCCTATCACGCCGGTCAGGTTGCCCGGCCGACGCCGGGGGTACGTCCCGCGTCCCACCCCTGCCCCGAAGAAGCGAGGAGACCACCATGATCCCCGGTTGTGGCTCGTGCAACTGCACCGACGAGATCCTCAGCACGCTGCGCCCTCCGCGCATCACCCAGCTCGGCGACGAATGAGATGCGGCCCCGGGAGTCCTTCCCGGGGCCGTCGCATTTCCGGGTGTGGCACCGTGGCCACATTTGCCAGGACACCGCGAAACCGCCGGAAAGAAATCGCGTCGATTCCCTTTCGCGGGTAAGTCTTTGACATGAGGCAACTCCTTTCCTGGAGCACCTGCGCCACGAGCGCCGACTGCGTAGGGGTGTCGCGGCAGCCGCACAACCGCTGCCTGACCCACATGGAAGCCGATGAACTCGACGCCCATCTCGCCACGCTGAGGCCGGGGCAGTGCCTCGACCTGCGCGGCACGACCCTGCCCCCCGGGCTGCTCGACCAGATCCTGGCCGCGATGGAGAACGTCGTGGGCCGGGCCCGTTTCGACCGGGCCACGTTCTCCTCCCCCGCCCGCTTCGGCGACGTCACCTTCCATGGCGACGCGTCGTTCGACGACGCGCGATTCGAGGCGCTCGCGTCATTCTTCGGCACCCGATTCAGGGGAAATGTCTCATTTCAGGGCGTGCGTTTCAGCCGGGAGATTTCTCTGTACGGCTCCCGCGTCCGCGGCCACCTCTCGATGGACGAGGCCAGCGTCTCCAGTGACGCCCTTTTCGGCGAGGCCTGTTTCGGCTCCGCGTCGTTCCGGGGGGCCGAGTTCCACGGGTTCAGCTCCTTCGACCAGGCCAGGTTCCAGGGCGACGCGACGTTCCGGGGGGCCCGGTTCTCCCGGCCGGTGTCGTTCCTGAAGACCGCGTTCGAGGGCGCGGCAGGGTTCCAGTCGGTCAGGTTCGGGGCGAAGGCGTTCCTGGCCCCCGCCGTGGTCGGGCGCGCCCTGGCGCTGAACCAGGCCAGGGCCACCGGCCCGGTGGAGCTCCACGTGTCGGGCTGCCCGGTCGACCTGTCCGAGGCTCGGGTGCTCGGCCGCCTGACCGTGCGGGCGGGCGACGCCGACCTCGATCTCACCGGCCTGACCAGCCGGGGCCGGTCGAAGGTCAGCCGCAGGGGCGGCCCGGTCAGGGTCCTGTCGATGACCGGCCTCGACGCCGACGAGCTGACCGTCGAGGGCGCCGACCTGACCCGCTGCCACCTGCCCGGTGTGGTCGGCGCCGAGCGGCTGCGGCTGCGCGACTGCGTGTTCGCGGCCAGTCCGGGGGGCCGGCGGCAGCTGCGGTTCAGCTGGCCGCCGTTCCGGCGGACGTTCCTCAGCCGGCTGACCTGGGTGGCGCTGCTGGGGCTGGTGGCGGTGGCGGCGGTGCTGTGGTCGTCCACGCCGCAGCAGCAGAACCGGCACCCCCGCCCCGCCGTCACGCAGGGCGGGACCTGGGCCCATTCGTCCGGGACCGATCAGGGATCGCCCTGATGTGAGGCCCCCGGGTCCCCGCATAGCCTGTCGGACGACCATGGACACCGCATTCGACACGGCCGCCGTCGACGACTACGTCGCCCGGCTGGCCAAGACGCTCCGGGGGCCCCGGCAGGCCAAGCGCGACCTCCTCGCCGAGGCCCGCGACGGCCTGTTCGACGCGGCCGAGGCCTACGCCGCCGACGGCCTGTCTCCCGGCGAGGCCCAGGCCAGGGCGGTCGCCGACTTCGGCCCGGTCGCCGAGGTGGCGCCGGAGTTCCAGGAGGAGCTGACCGCCGCCCAGGTCCGCCACACGGCCCTGCTGCTCTTCCTGGGCACCCCCGTGCTCGCGCTCATGTGGACGTTCCTGTGGCAGGTCTTCCCGGCGGGGCCCTCCTACGCGATGCGGCCGGCCTGGTTCGACGTGGTGGCCAAGACGGTCGACGTCCTGCAGCTGCTCACCGGCCTGGCCGGGGGCCTGGCGCTCTGGCGGCTGCGGCGGACCCGGCGGGCGCGGCGGATGGCGCGGCTGCTCGGGTTCCTGGTGTGGTGGCAGCTGCCGATGATGGCGGTGCTCTGCACGGCCCTGACGAACACGGCCAACGTGCTGACCGCGTTCGCCGACTACCCGCCGGGGATGGTGGCGACCTGGCTCAGCCTGACGTTCTGGGGCTGGAAGCTGTGGAGCGCGGCGCGCTGCCTGACGACGACGGGGACGCCTCAGGTCTGAGGGTCGAGCACCTTGCCGATCACGCGCGTGAAGCTGGTCCAGGCGGTGCGCTCCCCCGCGAGCTCGGCCCGGCCCGCGTCGGTCAGCCGGTAGGTCCTTCTCTTGCGGCCCCCGACGGTGGCCCACTCGCTGGCGAGGAAACCGGCCCGCTCCAAGCGGCGCAACGCTGGGTAAACAGTCCCTGTCGGAACGTCAAGAGCGCCGCCCGAACGCTCGCGCAAGGCTTCGATGATCGCGTAGCCGTGGAGGGGCTCGTGCTCCACCACGGACAGCAGGAGGGCGTCCATATGCCCACGGAGCGCGTCGGGGTTCACGTGTTCACCTTAACCGGGTGTGGCATGTAGCCAGTCTACATGTAGGCTCTCTATATGTAGCCAGACATAAGGAGCCTTCCATGGACGTCCTCGACCTGGCCCGGTTGCAGTTCGCGGTGACGGGGAGCCTGCATTTCCTGTTCGTCGTGCTCACACTGGGCCTGGCCCCCCTTGTGGCGATCATGCACACCCGATTCGCCCGCACCGGCAGCACCCTCGACGAGCGCCTGACGCGCTTCTGGGGGCAGATCTACGTGACCAACTACGCGCTCGGCATCGTCACCGGCATCGTGATGGAGTTCCAGTTCGGGCTGAGCTGGAGCGGCCTGACCCACTACGCCGGAGACGTCTTCGGCGCGCCGCTGGCGCTGGAGACGCTGATCGCGTTCTTCCTCGAGTCCACGTTCCTCGGCCTGTGGATCTTCGGCTGGCACCGCCTGCCCAAGTGGCTCCACGTCGCGACGATCTGGATGGTCACGCTCACCGCCTACGCGTCCGCCTTCTGGATCATGGTGGCGAACTCGTTCCTCCAGCACCCCGCCGGTGCGGTCGGCGACGGGAACGTGCTGCGCCTCGACGACTTCGGCGCGCTGCTGACCAACCCGTCGCTGTCGATGGCGCTGCCCCACGTGCTGTCGGCCGGGCTGACCGTGGGCGGGTTCGTGGTGATGAGCGTGAGCGCCTACCACCTGTTCCGCAAGACCCCCGACCAGGCGCTCTTCAGCCGCTCGATGCGGATGGGCATCTGGACCGCGTTCGTCGGCACGATGGCGGTGGTCGGTTTCGGGTTCGCCCAGTTCGGCCCGGTGTCCGGCGTCCAGCCCGACAAGTTCACCGACAAGCCGCTGGCGGGTGCGGCGCTCGGCTTCATGATCATGATCGGGCACCTGCTCCAGCTCGCCGCGCTCCTCCTGGTCATCGTGGTGAAGTGGGCGCCGCGCTGGCGGGCGCTGCACCCGCTGATCATCGCGCTCACGCCGCTGCCCTTCCTCGCCGCCGTCCTCGGCTGGATCGCCCGGGAGGCGGGCCGCCAGCCGTGGATGATCTGGGACCGCCTGAAGGTCGCCGACGCCATCACCCCCGGGCTGACCAGCGGCCAGATCACCCTCTCCTTCGTCGGGTTCGTGGGGGTGCTGTCGCTGCTGGCGGTCGCCGACTACCTGCTGATCGTGCGGATCGTCCGGCGGGGGCCCCACGAGATCGCGCTGGGAGAACGTCCGGCGCCCGAACCCGTCCTGACGTACTAGGAGCGCCCGATGGACATCCTCTGGTTCGCCGTCCTGTCGCTGCTGCTGGCCGGCTACTTCGCCCTGGAGGGCTTCGACCTCGGTGTCGGCCTGCTGCTGCCGGTCACCCCCGACCGGGAGCGGGCGATCGGCGCCATCGGCCCGTTCGTGCTGGCCAACGAGGTGTGGCTGATCGCCTTCGCCGGGGTGCTGTTCGGCGCGTTCCCGGCGCTGGAGACCGTCCTGAGCGCCAACTACGCCGCCGTGGTGCTGCTGCTGGTCTCGTGGGTGCTCCGCGACGCGGGCCTGTGGTTCCGCCGCCGCCTCGCCGTCCCCGCCCTCTGGGAGTACGCGATCGCGCTCGGCTCCCTCGGCGTCTGCCTGGCCTGGGGTCTCATCCTGGCCGGCCTGGCCCACTTCCCCGCCGTCGTCGGTCTCCTGTACGGCCTGCTCATCGCCGCCCTGTTCGTGATCCACGGCCGCAGGTTCCTCGCCTGGCGGCTGACCGGAGGGGGATCGCTGCTGGTCACGGGGGCGCTGGCGGCCGTACCCGCGCTGGTGCCGCTGGTCGGCATGGCGGCGGAGGTGGTCGGCAACGCGGCCCCGTCCGAGAACCTGACCATGCTGACGTTTATGGTGTTGCCGTTCGTCCCGGTCATGGCCGGGGCGCAGATCTGGGTGTGGCGGGCCTTCGCGAAGGGCCCCCTCATCACCTACTTCTGACCGGGGGGCTGGGGTGCACAGGGATCTGGTCCGGCTGCTGCCGCGCCGCCACCTGGCGGTGTGCCTGGGCGCGGCGGTGGTGGCCGGGCTGCTGGTCCTGGTGCAGGCCGAACTGCTGGCCGGGGTGCTGTCGGGGCGGTTCGCCGTCGGGGTGCTGGGCTGGCTGGCCGTGGTGATCGCGGCCCGGGGCGCGCTCGGCTGGATCCAGGGCGTGGCGGCCGGGGCCACCGCGAGCGGGGTGAAATCGGAGCTGCGCCACCGGCTCCTGCGCCGCTTCCAGGGCATGAGCCCCGCCGAGACCCGCTCGGGCGAGCTCGTCACCCTGACCGGGCGCGGCCTCGACGCGCTCGACCCCTACCTGACCGGCTACCTGCCCTCGATCGCGGTCGCCGCGGTGGTCCCGGTGGCGGTGATCGTCCGGCTGTTCGCAGCCGACCTGACGACCGCGCTGATCGTCCTGGTGACGGTGCCGCTGATCCCGATCTTCGGGGCGCTGGTCGGCATGACGACCAAGGCGGTGACCGAGAGGCAGTGGGCCGCGCTGGCCCGGCTGGGCGGCCACTTCCTCGACGTGGTGCGCGGCCTGCCGACCCTGCGGGCGTTCGGCCGGGCCCGCTACCAGGCGACCGTGATCCACGACGTGGCCGGCCAGCACCGGTCGGCCACGATGCGGACCCTGCGGGTGGCGTTCCTGTCGTCCCTGGTCCTGGAGCTGATCGCGTCGCTGTCCCTGGCGCTGGTCGCGGTCCCGGTGGGCCTGCGGCTGCTGTCGGGCTCGCTCGACCTGACGACGGCGCTGCTCGTGCTGCTGCTGGCCCCCGAGGCCTACCTGCCCCTGCGCGCGATGGGCACCCGGTTCCACGCCGCGATGGAGGGCGTCACCGCCGCCGACCAGGCGTTCGCGCTGCTGGAGGGCGCCGAGCCCGCCGTCTCCCGGCCGGGGGTGGTGACCGAGCGCGTCCCGGAGATCCGCCTCGAAGGCGTGACGGTGCGCTATCCGGGCCGCGACGACCCGGCGCTGATCGACGTGTCGCTCACCATCGGCCCGGGGGAACGGGTGGCGCTGGTCGGCGAGAGCGGCGCGGGGAAGAGCACGCTGCTCCACGTCCTGCTGGGCTTCGTCACCCCGTCGGAGGGCCGGGTCCTGGTGGGCGGCGTCGACCTGGCCACGCTCGACCTGGAGCGGTGGCGCCGCCGACTGGCCTTCGTGCCGCAGCGTCCCCACCTGTTCGCCACCTCGGTCGCGGGCAACATCTCGCTCGACGGCGCGGCCTCCCCCGAGGAGATCCGGGCGGCGGCGGTCGCCGCCCAGGCAGACGTCTTCGTCACCGATCTGCCCGAGGGCTACGACACCGTCATCGGCGAACGCGGCGCCGACCTGTCGGCCGGACAGCGCCAGCGCCTGGCCCTGGCCCGCGCCTTCTGCCGCCCCGAGGCGGGGCTGCTGCTCCTCGACGAACCCACGGCCCGCCTCGACGGCCGCAGCGAGGCGGCGGTCATCTCCGCCACCCGCCACCTGGCCGAAGGCCGCACGGCGGTGATCGTCGCCCACCGCCCGGCGATGATCGCCCTGGCCGACCGCGTGATCCGGGTGGACGACGGGGTGATCAAGTGACCGGTGTGGTGTGGAACCGGCGGCTGCTGGTGGCCGCGCTGGCCGGGTCGGCCGCCGACCTGGCGGGGCTCGCGCTCATCGCCTCGGCCGCCTGGCTGATCACGCGGGCCGCGCAGCAGCCCGAACTGGCGGCCCTGTCCGTCGCGATCGTGGCGGTCCGGGCGTTCGCGACCTCGCGTGGGGTCTTCCGCTACGCCGAACGGCTGTCCGGCCACGACGTCGCGCTGCGCGCCCAGGCGGCGACCCGGGAGCGCCTGTACGACGCGCTCATCCCGGCCGGGCCGCTCCCCCACCGGGGCGCCGATCTGCTCAGCCGGATGGTCGACGACACCGACGCCGTCCAGGACCTGCTGGTGCGGTGCCTGCTGCCGGCCGTCGCGGCCCTGGTCACGGGGGTGACGGCCGTGGTCGTGGCGGCCTTCCTGCTGCCCCTGGCCGCGGTCGTGCTGGCGGGCGGGCTGGCCGTGGCGGGGGTGCTGCTCCCGGCGGCGACGGCGGCGCTGGCCCGGCGGTGGACCGCCCGGCTGGCGCCCGCGCGGGCCGACCTGGCCGCCCGCACCGCCGACCTCGTGCACGGGTCGGCCGACCTCGCGGCCTACGGGGCGACCGGGCGGGCGCTCGGCGCCGCCGCGGCGGCCGACGACCGGCTGGCCGGGCTGGAGCGCGGGCAGGCCCGGGTCAACGCGACCGCGCTGGCCGCCGGGGTGCTGGTGCAGGGGCTCACCGTGGTGATCGTGGTGGCGGTGGCCAAGGCGCTCGACGCGGGCTCGATCGCGACCGCCGTGCTCGCGCTGGTGTCATTGGTGTCGTTCGAGCCGGTGCTGCCGCTGGCGGCGGCCGGGGAACGGCTGACCGGGGTGCTCGCGGCGGTGCGGCGGCTGCGGGAGATCGAGGCCACTCCCCCGGCGGTGCCCGCGCTCGCCGAGCCGCTGCCCCGGCCGGAGGGACCGCTGACGGTGGTCGTCGAGGACCTCGTCGTCCGCCACGGCGACCGGCCCGCGCTGGGCGGGGTCAGCCTGACCCTGACGCCGGGCAGGCGGGTCGCCGTCGTGGGTCCGAGCGGGGCGGGCAAGAGCACGCTGCTCTCGGCCCTGATGCGGACCGTCGACATCGTGTCGGGAACGATCACCGTCAACGGCGTCGACCTGCGCCGGATCTCGGCCGACGACGCCCGCGCGATGATGACCGGCCTCACCCAGGACCCCTACGTCTTCCAGACGACCTTCCGCGACAACCTCCGCCTCGCGGGCCCGCACGCCGGGGAGGAGGACCTCGAACGCGCGGTCCGGGAGGCCAGGCTCGACGCGTTCGCCGACCGTGCGGGCTGGGACGTCCAGCTGGGCGAGGACGGACGCACCCTGTCGGGCGGCCAGATCCAGCGCCTTGCCCTGGCCCGCGCCCTCCTCTACGACCCACCGGTCCTGCTGCTCGACGAACCGGCCGAGGCGCTCGACGAGACCACCGCCGACGCCCTGACGGGCGACCTGCTCGACGCCACCCGAGGGCGCACCACGCTCCTGGTGACCCACCGGCTGCGCGGGCTGGAGGAGGTCGACGAGATCGTCGTCCTGGAAGACGGGCTGGTCGTCCAGCGCGGCACCCACGCCGAGCTGCTGGCGGAGGGCGGCTACTACCGCGAGCTCTGGGACGCCGAGAACATGATCAGAGACACCTGATCACGCGGGCCCCCGGCACGTCTCCGCACACACGGAAAGACCGGCGGCGCCCCCCTGTGCTGGGGGGCGCCGCCGGACTCCCTGTGTCCCTTACCCGAGAGATCTCTCCCGTGTCAGTTCGTCGTCTTCTCCTCCAGAGTGATCGTCGCCGTACCCGCCTGACCGTTCCGGACGTAGCTCACGGTCACCTTGTCGCCGGGGGCCTGGCCCCGGATGATCCCGACGACGGTCTCGCCCGCGTCGATCGGGGTGCTGTCGACCTTGGTGATGATGTCGCCCTGCTGGAGGCCCGCCTTGGCGGCGGGGCCGTTCGGCTCGACCGTCGACACCAGGGCGCCGGGGGTGTCGCCGGTGGCGTCGGCGACGCCGACGCCGAGGTAGGCGTGGACCGCCTTGCCGGTCTTGATGAGCTGGTCGGCGACGTTCCTGGCGGTGTTGATCGGGATGGCGAAGCCCACGCCGATGTTGCCGTTGCCGCCGCCCGAGGTGGCGATCGCCGTGTTGATGCCGATGACCTGGCCGGACGCATTGACCAGGGCGCCGCCCGAGTTGCCGGGGTTGATCGCCGCGTCGGTCTGGACCATGCCGCCGATGGTGGTGGTCGGCTCGGCCTGCTGCTCCTGCTGCCCGCCGAAACCGCCGTCGCCCCAGCCCGGGGGCAGTTCCCGCGGGCCGCCGCCACCGCCGCCGCCCGAGGTGACGGTGCGGTCGAGGGCCGACACGATGCCCGAGGTCACGGAGCCTTCGAGGCCGAGCGGGCTGCCGATCGCCAGGACCGACTCGCCCACCTGGAGGGCGTCGCTGTCGCCCAGTGAGGCGGCGGTCAGGCCGGTGACGCCGGTGGCGCGGATGACCGCGATGTCGGTTGTGGGGTCGGTGCCGACCAGGGTCGCCTGGGCGGTGCGGCCGTCGCTGAACTTGACCTGCATCTGGGCGTTGGCACCGGCGCCGGCGACCACGTGGTTGTTGGTGAGGATCAGCCCGTCGGCCGAGAGGATCACGCCCGAGCCCTCGCCCTGGCCCTGGCCCGAGGAGACGGTGATCATGACCACCGACGGCTGCACGGCCTTGGCGACCGCCGCGATCGTGCCGGCCATCGGGGGCGCCTTCACCGGGGCGCCGTTGTTGGCGATCGGGCTGACCGCCACCGGCGTCGCGTCGTCGTCCAGCGCGTTGGTGACGAGGGCCCCCGCGACCCCACCGCCCAATGCCACGGCCGCCAGTGCGAGCACCGAGACGCCCCTCTTCCAGGCGCGGCCGTCGGACCGCTGGTGGCGGGGCGGCTCCGGCGGGACGGGCGGGAGGCCGTAGACGGCGGTGTTCCCGATCGGGTTCGCCCCGACGTGGCCCTGGATGGGGCCCGGCTCCTGCGGTGGCGGGGGCGGCGCGAACTGTGGGGTGGGCTGGTCGGCCCGGTAGTCGCCGTGCTGCGGGGCCCGTCGGCCGAACTGGCTCCAGCCCCGTGCGTCCAGGACCTCGGTGGTCCCCTGTTCGTTCTCCCGCCGCTCGTCAGCGCTCATCTCTGCCATCCCCTTACCGGATTCCCGGCTTCCTTGGGCCGGTGGTTCTAAGATGGCAAACCCTCGATAAGGCCCGCTTAAGCGATCAGGGGTCTGACCTGGCGAAACCGAACGGCTTCCTTATCTGTGCTGCTCCGGCCAGTATTCGTCGCGCAAAATTCGTTTGTACAACTTTCCGGTGGGGTGCCGGGGCAGCTCCGTCCGGAAGTCCACCGACCTCGGGCACTTGTAGTGGGCCAGGTTCTCGCGGCAGTGGGCGATCAGCTCGGCCTCCAGCTCAGGACCGGCCGACGCGGGGTCGGCGGGCTCGACGACCGCCTTCACCTGCTCGCCCATCTCCTCGTCGGGCACCCCGAAGACGGCCACGTCGGCGACCTTCGGATGGATCGCCAGCAGGTTCTCCGCCTCCTGCGGGTAGATGTTCACCCCGCCGGAGATGATCATGTAGGAGCTGCGGTCGGTCAGGTAGAGGAAGCCCTCCTCGTCGAGGTGGCCGATGTCGCCGAGCGTCGACCAGCCCCGGCCCTTCGGGTCGTACGCGGCGGCGGTCTTCTCCGGGTCTCCGTGGTAGACGAACCGGGGCCCGTCGGAGATGTAGACGACGCCGGTCTCCCCCGGGGCCAGTTCCTCGCCCTCGGAGTCGAGGATGTGGAGTTTGCCGAGCAGGGGCCGTCCCACGGTGCCCTTGTGGGCGAGCCAGTCGTGCGGGCCGGCGTACACGAAGCCGTTGCCCTCGGTGCCCGCGTAGTACTCGTGGATGATGGGCCCCCACCAGGCCATCATCCGCTCCTTGACCGGGATCGGGCAGGGCGCGGCGGCGTGGATGGCGTAGGCCAGCGTGGACAGGTCGAAGCGGGCGCGGGTCTCGGCCGGGAGCTTCAGGAACTTGATGAAGTGGGTCGGCACCCACTGGGAGTGGGTGACGCCGTACTTCTCGACGGCGGCCAGGGCCTGTTCGGGGTCGAAGCGGTCCATCACGACGACGGTCGCGCCGAAGCGCTGGAAGGTGAGCGAGTAGCGCAGCGGGGCGGCGTGGTAGAGCGGCGCCGGCGACAGGTAGACGCTGTCGGCCGTGGGCGCGAACAGGAAGCCGATCAGCTTCATCAGGGGGCCGGGCTCGTCGAGCGGCCGGGCCACCCAGTCGGGCTTGACGCCCTTCGGCCGCCCGGTGGTGCCCGAGGAGTAGAGCATGTCGATGCCCTGCACCTCGTCGGCCACGGGCGTGGCGGGCATGGGGGCGACCGCGTCCTCGTACGGGAGGAAGCCGGGCACCGTCCCGTCGAGCATGAGCCTGACCGGGGGGCCGGTCACCGCGGCGGCGGCCTCGGCGCACGCCGCCGAGCTGATGAACGCCTTGGCCTCGCAGTTCTCCACGATGTACGTCAGCTCGCCCGCCCGCAGCCGGGAGCTGATCGCCGTGTAGAACAGCCCGGAGCGCTGGGCCGCCCACGCGATCACCAGGAACATCGGGTGGTTCTCGAGCATGAACGCGATGTGGTCGCCGGGCCGCAGCCCGGCCTCGCGCAGCAGGTGGGCGAGGCGGTTGGACTCCTCGTCGAGTTCCCGGTAGGTGACCACCCGGCCGGAGCCGGCCATGATCACGGCGGGTTTGTCAGGGCTCACAGCGGCGACGGCACCCGGATACATGACCGAACGGTACTCGGTGATCGTCGGCGTGCAAAGGGAAACGGCCCGCGCCGGGGTGGCGCGGGCCGTTCAGTAGACCGCTCAGCCTACCGATTGGGGGGTTTCAGCAGCTCAGACAGCCGCGTAGACCGGGGACCAGGGGCCGAAGAAGCCCTTGGGGCCGAAGTGGTTGCCACGGGAGACCTGGACGTCGATGGTGTTCACGTCGCTCTCGGTGAACCCGATCCAGTCGCCGCCCTTGTGGCAGTTCTTGAACTTCTCGAAGGACGTGTGACCGTCGAGGTGCTCGATCTTGAAGACGGCCCAGGCGCACTTGTACTTGTGGTCGCCCCACGGCTTGTGGTTGGTGAGCTCACCCTTGACCGTGATCTTGGTGTAGGACTCCCACTTCCAGGACCACTTCTTGTCCCACTTCCAGCCGACGATCTTGCACTTCTTCTCGCCGTGCTTCCACCAGCACTTCTTGATGGGCTTCTTGAACTTCTCCCAGTACCAGACCTTCTTCTTCTCGTGGTCGAGGACGTACTTGCCCTCGGCCTCGGCCTTGTGGTCGGCGGAGAAGTAGGGACCCCAGTGTCCGACGAACGGGGACGCACTGGCGGTCGCCGGCGCGACGACGGCGCCGGTGATGAGCGCGGCGGCGACGCCACCGGTCACCAGGAGCTTCTTGATGAATCGCATTTCCGGATTCCTCTCGGGACGAGGATTTTGACAAGGAAAGGAATAATCCGTCCCGATAGCGGGTGAGTAGCGACTGACTTGAAGCTCACTAGAAACCGCAGGTCACACCCCGGCGATCAGGCTCAGCGCGCGTTCCCGCAGCTCAGGAGAGGCGGTCGAGGCCGAGCCGGAAGTGAAGGGCGGGGCGGGGTCGTACTCGATCGCGAGCTGCACCGCCCTGGCGGTCTCCTCGTCGCGCAGGAGGGCCAGCAGCACGAGCGCCATGTCCAGGCCCGCCGACACCCCGGCGGCGGTGACCACCTTCCCCCGGGTGACGACGCGCTCGGCGACCGGGACGACGCCGAGGTCGGCCAGCCGGTCGCGGAACCCCCAGTGGGTGGTGGCCGGGAGGCCCTCCAGCAGCCCGGCCGCCGCGAGCAGGAACGCGCCGCTGCACACCGAGGTGGTGAACCTGGTCGTCGCGTGGGCGGCCCTGATCCAGCCGACGAGGCGGGCGTCGCCCATCGCCGGGACCGTGCCGGGGCCGCCCGGGACGACGATCACGTCGGGGTCGGGCAGGTCGTCGTAGGTCGCGGTGGCGGTGATCGACAGGCTGCCCTGGTCGTCGGCGACCGGCCCGGTGTCCCCGGCGACGAAGGTGACCTCGCAGCCGGGCGCGAACGCCAGCACGGTGTAGGGCCCGACCGCGTCGAGCGCGGTGAAGCCGGGGTAGAGGGGGACGGCGATGCGCATCTAGTGCTCCTTGATCCGGAAGCGGCGACGGTAGTCGCCGGGGGAAACGCGCAGGTGGCGGCGGAACACCCGGTAGAGGCTCTCGGGCAGGCCGAGGCCGGTGCGCCGGGCGACGACGTCGAGCGGTTCGTCGGTGGTCTCCAGCAGCCGCCGGGCCGCGCCGGTGCGGGCGAGCTCGACGTAGCGGCCGGGGGGCATGCCGGTCTGGTCGGTGAAGACGCGGGAGAAGTGGCGTTCGCTCAGGTTCATCCGGCGGGCCAGGGCCGGCACGCTGAGGTCCTCGCCGGGGTGTTCGTCGATCCAGGCCTGCAGCTCCTTCAGCGGCTCGGTCTTCGGCACGGCCTGGATCGGCGCCGAGAACTGCGACTGCCCGCCGGGGCGGTGCAGGTAGACGACCAGGCCCCGGGCGATGTGCCGGGCGACGTCGTGGCCGTGGTCGTCGGCGACCATCGCCAGGGCCAGGTCGATGCCGGCGGTGACGCCCGCCGAGGTCCAGACGTCGCCGCTCCTGACGTAGATCGCGTCGGGGTCGGTCGTGACGGCCGGGTATCTCCGGCTCAGGTCGTCGGCGGCGAGCCAGTGGGTGGTCGCCCGCCCGCCGTCGAGCAGCCCGGCCTCGGCGAGCACGAAGGCGCCCGTGCAGACCGATCCGGTGCGGGCCGCTCCGGCCGCCAGCCGCCGGACCCCCTCGACCAGGACGGGGTCGCGCAGGTGGTCGTCGATGGTGCGCCCGCCCGCGACCAGCAGCGTGTGGATCGGCCCCCCGATCTGGTCGATCGGGGTCTCCACCTGCGTGACCAGCCCGTTGGAGGAGCGGACCGGCCCGGCGACGGCTGAGGTCACCTCGATCGTGTACGCCGCCTCCCGGCAGACCAGCCGCGCCGTGGCGAACACGTCGGCCGGACCGGCCAGGTCGAGGTGCTGGAACCCCTCGGTGATGACGATGACGACCCGCATGCCCCCATCCTGGGAGCCGCCGCGCGCTGGCCGCAACGACACGGACCTTGCAGATCAGGACATGACGAAGGGGACTCCCCTGTCCCGGGAGCCCCCTTCGGGTCCTGCGGCGTTACGCTGCGGCCGACTGCCCCACCGTCGCCGGAGTAAGCGCGATCTCCAGAACCTCACGCACATCGCTGACGGCGTGGACCTCCAGATCGGCCAGCACCTCGGCCGGGACGTCGTCGAGATCCGGCTCGTTGCGGGCCGGGATCAGGACGGTCGTGATGCCCGCCCGGTGGGCGGCCAGCAGCTTCTGCTTGACGCCGCCGATCGGGAGGACCCGGCCGGTCAGCGACACCTCACCGGTCATCGCCACGTCGTTCCTGACCGGCCGCCCGCTGAGCAGCGAGGCCAGCGCGGTCGTCATGGTGACGCCGGCCGAGGGGCCGTCCTTCGGCACCGCGCCCGCCGGGACGTGGATGTGGACCTGGCGGTCCTTCAGCGACCCGACCGGCAGCTCCAGCTCCGCGCCGCGCGAGCGCAGGTAGGAGAGCGCGATCTGGGCCGACTCCTTCATCACGTCGCCGAGCTGACCCGTCAGGGTCACCCCGGTCTGGCCGGTCTCCGGGTCGGCCAGCGACGCCTCGACGTAGAGGACGTCGCCGCCCGCGCCGGTCACCGCGAGGCCGGTCGAGACGCCGGGCACCGAGGTGCGCTGGCGCGACTCGGGCAGCGACGACTCGGGCACGTGCCTGGGGCGGCCGAGGTAGCCGACCAGGTCGTCGACGGTGACGGTCAGCGGCAGGGTCTTGTCGCCCAGCGAGACCGCCGCGGCGACCTTGCGGAGCACCCGCGCGACCGCCCGCTCCAGCGAGCGCACGCCCGCCTCGCGGGTGTACTCGCCCGCCACGCGGCGCAGCGCCTCGTCGTCGATCGTGACCTCGTCGCCGGTCAGCCCGGCCTTCTCCAGCTGCCGGGGCAGCAGGTGGTCGCGGGCGATGACGACCTTCTCGTCCTCGGTGTAGCCGTCGAGCGTCACGATGTCCATGCGGTCGAGCAGCGGGCCGGGGATCTGCTCCAGGGCGTTGGCGGTGGCCAGGAACAGCACGTCGGACAGGTCGAGCTCGACCTCCAGGTAGTGGTCGCGGAACGTGTGGTTCTGCGCCGGGTCGAGCACCTCCAGCAGGGCGGCGGTGGGGTCGCCCCGGTAGTCGGCGCCGACCTTGTCGACCTCGTCGAGCAGGACGACCGGGTTCATCGACCCGGCCTCGCGGATCGCCCGGACGATGCGGCCGGGCAGCGCGCCGACGTAGGTGCGGCGGTGGCCGCGGATCTCCGCCTCGTCGCGGACGCCGCCGAGGGCGACCCGGACGAACTTGCGGCCCATGGCCCGCGCGACCGACTCGCCGAGCGAGGTCTTGCCGACTCCGGGAGGCCCGGCCAGCGCGAGCACCGCGCCGGACCGCCGGCCGCCGACGACGCCGAGCCCCTGGTCGGCGCGGCGCTTGCGGACCGCCAGGTATTCGATGATGCGGTCCTTCACGTCGTCGAGGCCGGTGTGGTCGGCGTCGAGGATCGCGCGGGCGCCCGCGATGTCGTAGGCGTCTTCGGTGCGGTCGTTCCACGGCAGGTCGAGCACGGTGTCGAGCCAGGTGCGGATCCAGCCGGTCTCGGGCGACTGGTCGGAGGTGCGCTCCAGCTTGTCGACCTCCTTGAGGGCCGCCTCACGCACCTTCCCGGGCAGGTCGGCCGCCTCGACCCGGGCCCGGTAGTCCTCTTCCTCGGTCTCGGGGTCGCCGTTCAGCTCGGCCAGTTCCTTGCGGACCGCCGCGAGCTGCTGGCGGAGCAGGAACTCGCGCTGCTGCTTCTCCATGCCCTCCTGGACGTCCTTGCGGATCGTCTCGGCCACGTCGACCTCGGCCAGGTGGTCGCGGGCCCAGCCCACGAGTTTCTCCAGCCGCTCGCCGGCGTCGGCGGTCTCCAGGAGCAGCAGCTTCTGGGCCGTCGACAGCCAGGGCGCGTAGCCGGAGCTGTCGGCCAGGACCGAGGCGTCGTCGATGCCGTTGACCTGGTCGACGACCTGCCAGGCGCCGCGCTTCTGCAGGATCGTGGTGGTGAGCGCCTTGTACTCCTTCATCAGGGAGCTCACCTTGGCGTCGGGCTCGTCGGTGCTCTTGGGCACGATGGTGGCCTCAACCCACAGGGCCGCGCCGGGACCGGTCGTGCCGGTGCCCACGCGGGCGCGCGACACGCCCCTCACCACGGCGGCGGGCTCGCCTCCGGGCAGCCTTCCGACCTGCTCGACGACGGCGCTGACGCCGACCGCCCCGTAGTGCCCGTCGATGCGGGGAACCAGGAGGACGTGGGGCTTCTTGGCCCCGGTGGCCTGGGCGGCCTCGATGGCCGCGCGCACCTCAGAGTCGGACAGATCGAGGGGGACGACCATGCCGGGCAGGACGACCTCGTCGTCCAGCGGCAGGACGGGAAGGATCTCAGTCATGCGTACTCCTCAGCCTTGAGTTATATGCGCTCAACTAAGGCGAGTCCCATGGTGTTCCCAAGATTGCGTGAGTTCGCTGAGAGCGATCGTAATCGTGTAATCAGGTTTAACGACACACTGTCATCAACCTGTTGACGATCGCGGCGAAGGTTTGTGACACTTCGTCATGAACGACACGCTGAGGAGCCTGCGATGGGTTTTGCCGAGGTCCTGCGGACCGCGACCTGGACCGACCACGAGTCCGCGGAGGACGACAGCTACCTGAAGAACCTGATGGCGGGCAGGCTTAGTCCCGAGGCCTACGGCGAGATGGTCGCCCAGCACTACTTCGCCTACGTGGCCCTCGACGGCGCGTCCAGGCGCCTGGCCGGCGACCCGGTCGCCGGGGCGTTCGTCTTCCCCGAGCTCTACCGCGAAGAGGCGCTCGTCCGCGACCTCCGGACGATCTACGGCGACGACTGGGCCGGCCGCATCGCCCCCAGCAAGCCGACCCAGACCCTCGTCGCCCGGATCAACCAGGCCTCCGACTGGCCGGGCGGATATGTGGCCCACCATTACACTCGGTACCTCGGCGACCTGTCCGGCGGCCAGTTCATCCGGATGGAGCTGCAGAAGATCTACGGCTACGGCAAGGGGGGCGGGGTGGACTTCTACCACTTCGACATCGGCAGCCTCCCCCGCTTCAAGGACGAGTACCGCCGCCGTCTCGACGTCCTCGGCGAGACCCTCGACGAGGCCGGCCGCCAGCGGATGATCCGCGAGACCCGCCTGGCCTACCAGCTCAACACCGAGGTCCTCGGCGACCTGGGCCGGGTGGCCGCGGTGGCGGCCTGACGTGCCCCGGATCTCGGCCGCCACGATCGGCGAGCACCGCGCGCGGACCCAGGAGAAGATCCTGGAGGCGATCGCGCGCCTGGCCCGCCGGCAGGGCATCGACGCGATCTCGATGACCGAGCTCGCGGCCGAGGCGGGCATCACCCGCACCGTCCTCTACAACTACTTCCCCGACAAGACGGCCCTGCTGCTGGCCTTCACCGAACGGGTCACCCACTACTTCGTCGAGAGCTACGCCCGCGACCTCCCCGCCGACGCCTCGCCGTCGGTCCGGCTGCGCGCCTTCATCCGCCTCCAGCTCACCGGCCTGGTCGCCCACCCCCACCCGGGAGCCGCCGACCTCTCCGCCACCCTGGGCCCCGACGCCTACCAGCGCCTGGCCGCCCACGTCGCCCCCATGCAGGCGATCCTGCGGGAGATCATCCAGACCGGCGTCGACTCGGGCGAGTTCCAGACCCCCGACGTGGAGGCCGCGGCACGGGCGGTGCTGTCGGTCCTGGGCTCGGAACGCATCCCCCTGACCGAGGGCGCCCGCACCCTGGAGGAGGCCGAGGAGTTCGTCTCGGCCTTCTGCCTGCGCGCCCTCGGGCGCGGAGATTAGACGCGGAAAATTCGGTGGAACCGCCGCATTCTCCGCGACTAGCGTCGGACGGATGACCCCTCAGCTTGCCGCGCTGTCCATCGACGCGCACGACCCACCCGCGCTCGCCCGGTTCTGGGGCGAGTTCCTCGGCTGGAAGGCGGACGGCGACACCACGCTGCTGCCCGCCGACGACACCGGCTTCCGGCTGCGGTTCCTGCCGACGCTGGAGCCGAAGACCCGGCAGAACCCGATGCACTTCGACCTCACCAGCGACACCGACGAGGAGCAGCAGGCGACCGTGGCCAGGGCGCTGGCCCTGGGCGCCCGGCACATCGACGTCGGGCAGCGCCCCGAGGAGGGGCACATCGTGCTCGCCGACCCCGAGGGCAACGAGTTCTGCGTCACCGAGGCGACCAACACGTTCCTCGCCGAGTGCGGGTTCATCGGGGCGCTCGCGTGCGACGGGTCGCAGGCGGTCGGCTACTTCTGGAGCGCGGCCCTGGGCTGGCCCCTGGTGTGGGACCAGGACGAGGAGACCGCCATCCGGTCGCCGCACGGCGGCCCGAAGATCACCTGGGGCGGCCCGCCGCTGCCGGTGAAGACCGGCAGGAACCGGCTGCACTTCGACATCGCCCACGTGGAGATCGACCGGCTGCTGGCCCTCGGCGCGACCCGGCTCGGCGACGCCGAGGGACGGGTGCTCATGGCCGATCCCGACGGCAACGAGTTCTGCCTGCTCGGCTGATCCCGGTGGACCAGGAACGTCACCACGCCCATCAGCGCGGCCGTGAGGAGGGTGGCCAGCACCAGCAGCACCAGTTCCCGGCGGGAGACGTCCCGGCTGAAGTGGCCACGGGCCACGTTGGCGCCGGTGGCGTTCATCCGGTCGATCCTGGCGGCGAACCTGCGGTCATGGGCGCGGAAGTGGCGTTCCATCTCGGCCAGGACGCGCTCCTCATCCACTGGGGATCCTGCGCATGCCCCGGTTGACGTGGGGATACTTGAGGTCGAACGCCGGCCGCTCCGACCTGATCGGCGGGATGCGGTGGAAGTTGTGGCGCGGCGGGGGGCACGACGTCGCCCATTCGAGGCCGTTGCCGAAGCCCCACGGGTCGTCCACCTCGACCTTCGGCGCGTACTTCGCGGTGTACCAGACGTTGAACAGGAACGGCAGGGTCGAGACGCCCAGGATGAGCGCGCCCACCGACGAGATCACGTTCAGGGTGGTGAAGCCGTCGACGGCGCTGTAGTCGGCGTACCGTCGCGGCATGCCCTCGATGCCCAGCCAGTGCTGGACCAGGAACGTGGTGTGGAAGCCGATGAACAGCGGCCAGAAGTGCCAGCGGCCGAGCCGGAAGTCGAGCATCCGGCCGGTCCACTTGGGCCACCAGAAGTAGAAGCCGCCGAACATGGCGAACACGACCGTGCCGAACAGCACGTAGTGGAAGTGGGCCACCACGAAATAGGAGTCGTGGGCCTGGAAGTCGAGCGGCGGGCTGGCCAGGATGACGCCGGTGAGCCCGCCGAACAGGAACGTCACCAGGAAGCCGATCGCGAACAGCATGGGTGGCTCGAACGACAGGTGGCCGCGCCACATCGTGCCGACCCAGTTGAAGAACTTCACCCCGGTCGGCACCGCGATCAGGAACGACATGAACGAGAAGAACGGCAGCAGCACCTGTCCGGTGGCGAACATGTGGTGGGCCCACACGGTGACCGACAGGCCGGTGATCGAGATCGTCGCGCCGACCAGGCCGACGTAGCCGAAGAGCGGTTTGCGGGCGAAGACCGGGATGATCTCGGTGACGATGCCGAAGAACGGCAGCGCCACGATGTAGACCTCGGGATGGCCGAAGAACCAGAACAGGTGCTGCCACAGCATGGCCCCGCCGGTCGGGGCGTCGAAGACGTGGGCGCCCAGCTTCCGGTCGGCCTCCAGCACGAGCAGCGCCGCCGCCAGCACCGGGAACGCGATGAGCACCAGCACGCTCGTCAGCAGGACGTTCCAGGTGAAGATCGGCATCCGGAACATCGTCATGCCGGGCGCCCGCATGGTGATGATCGTGGTGATGAAGTTGACCGCGCCCAGGATCGTGCCGAGGCCCGACAGCACCAGCCCCATGATCCACAGGTCGCCGCCGTTCTGCGGATTGTAGGTCGCGCTCGACAGCGGCGAATAAGCCGTCCAGCCGAATGACGGCGCGCCCTCCGCGGAGAACAGGCTCGCGGTCACCATCAGGCCGCCGAAAAGGAAAAGCCAGTAACTGACCGCGTTCAACCGGGGAAAGGCGACGTCGGGCGCGCCGATCTGCAACGGCATGACGACATTGGCGAAACCGGCGAACAACGGCGTCGCGAACAGCAGCAGCATGAGCGTGCCGTGCAGCGTGAACAGCATGTTGTACTGCTCGTTGCTGACGATCTGGAGACCCGGATGGGCCAGTTCGGCCCGGATGAGCAGGGCCATCACGCCCGCGATGACGAAGAACCCGAACGCGGAGATGAGGTAGAGATAGCCGATCACCTTGTGGTCGGTCGTGGTCAGCCACGACACGATGACGGTTCCCTTGCCCCGCTTCACCGGGGCCAGAGGCGAGGTGATCGGCTCTTGTACGGTCATGTCAGCGCGCCTGTCTCTCAATTCGGGAGCCCACGCCCGGACGAAAATGGGCGGCTGAAAAATCGAATACCCGCGCCGTTCGACGGCCAATCAGAGGCGCGTTTCCGCCGCGCCACACCTCATTTCCCGGAATTTTGCCCGTTCCTGAATTCGGCGAAATCCACGACGAGTTCCAGACCGCCTCCCGGATGGGGGCTCGCCTGGACCGAGGCGCCGTGCGCGCCGGCGATGGCGGCGGCGATCGACAGGCCCAGCCCGGCGCCCTGGGTCCGGGTCGTGCCGATGCGGCGGAAGGGCGCGAACAGGTCGCCGAACCTCTCCGGCGGGACGACCGGGCCGGTGTTCACCACGCGCAGCGTCCCGCCCGCGAGGGTGATCGCGGCCGTGCCGCCCGGCACGTTGTGGCGGACGGCGTTGTCGGCCAGGTTGGTGACCAGGCGGTGCAGCAGGGTCCGGTCGCCCAGCACCTCGCAGGGCTCCGTGCGCGTGGTGACCGTCACGTCGCCGTGGTCGAGTTCGGCCACCGCGAACCGGACGACCTCGTCCAGGTCGACGACCGCCGGGGCGTCCAGCCCGTGTTCGGCCTGGGCGAGCACGAGCAGCGCGTCGATGAGGCGTTCGCTGCGCCGGTTGGCGGCCAGCAGCTTGCCCTTGATCGGGCCGACGTCGTCGGGGAGCCCGATCTCGATGGCGGCGCGCTGCACGGCGAGGGGCGTGCGCAGTTCGTGGGAGGCGGTGGCGATGAAGCGGCGCTGGCCCTCCACCGAGCGTTCCAGCCGGGCCAGCATCTCGTCGAAGGTGTCGGCAAGCTCGCGGAGTTCGTCGCGCGGACCGGCCAGGGCGATGCGTTCGTGCAGGTTCGACAGGGACAGGCGGCGGGCCGTCGCGGTGATGCGGTGCACCGGCCGGAGCATGCGCCCGGCGAAGAACCAGCCGACCGCCAGCGACACCACGGCCATCACGACGATGGCGACCCCGGCCGCCTCCCACTGGTAGGTGACCACCTCCCGCGCGATGAGCGCGCCCGGCTCGGGCGCGGGCGGCGGGCCGGGAGGGAGCGGCGCGACCGGCGCCCGCGGGCGCGTCTCGACGGTGAGCCGGTGGTGCAGCGACAGGTTGACGCTCACCAGCAGCACGGCGGAGGTCAGCAGGAACAGCGCCGTGTACGTCAGCGTGAGCCGCACCCGGATCGTCCTCACAGCGTGTACCCCGCTCCCGGCACGGTCCGGATGCACGGCGGGTCGCCGAGTTTGCCGCGCAACCGGCTGACCACGACCCGGACGACCGTGGTGAAGGGGTCGGCGTGCTCGTCCCAGGCCAGCTCCAGCAGCCGTTCGGCGCTGACCACAGCGCCCTCGGCCCGCAGCAGCGCCTCCAGGACGGCGAACTCCTTGAGCGACAGGTGCAGGTGGCGGCCGTCGCGGGCGGCCTGCATATGGCGGGTGTCCAGCACGATGCCGTGGCGGGTCAGCACGGGCGGCACCGGTTCGCGGCTGCGCCGGCCGAGGGCCCGCACCCGCGCGACCAGTTCGGCGTAGTCGAACGGTTTGGGCAGGTAGTCGTCGGCGCCCATGCCCAGGCCGGCGACCCGGTCGGGGACCGAGGCCGAGGCCGTCAGCATGAGGATGCGGGTCCGGCTGCCGCGTTCGGCCAGGTCGCGGCAGATGTCGTCGCCGTGCACCTCGGGCAGGTCGCGGTCGAGGACGACGACGTCGTAGTCGTGCACCGCGAGGCGTTCGGCCGCGGCGGCGCCGTCGTAGACCACGTCGACGGCCATCGCGTGCCTGCGCAGGCCCTCGCCGACGAGGTCGGCCAGGTCGCGCTCGTCCTCCACCACCAAGACTCGCATGCCCCGTTGGTACCGCTTCCGGGGTTACACCGGCGTTAAGACCACCGCGAGGAAAGTTTCACCGGAGGCCGCCGGATCAGCCCAGTTCACAGCGTCGCGGCTCCCGAAACGTACCGAAACTTTCGACCTTTCATTGACACGTTTCGTTACATTTCTCACACTGACGAGCACTCACCTGCCGATCGATGCTCTGTGGAGGTACAGGCATGAGGTTACGATTGCGCAATGCCCTCGCCGTCGGGGCCGTGGGCGTCCTGACGGCCGGCCTGGCCGTGGTGGTCACGTCCACACCCGCCAGCGCCGCGAGCACCCTGGGCGCCTCGGCCCAGCAGAGCGGCCGCTACTTCGGCACCGCGATCAGCGCGAGCAGGCTCGGCGACTCGCAGTACACCTCGATCGCCAACGCCGAGTTCAACATGATCACGGCCGAGAACGAGATGAAGATCAACGCCACCGAGCCCAATCGGGGGCAGTTCAACTTCCAGGCCGCCGACCGGGTCTACAACTGGGCGGTGCAGAACGGCAAGCGGGTGCGCGGTCACACGCTGGCCTGGCACTCCCAGCAGCCGTCCTGGATGGAGCAGACGTCCGGGAGCTCCCTGCGCCAGGCGATGATCGACCACATCAACGGCGTGATGGGCTACTACAGGGGCAAGATCTACGCCTGGGACGTGGTCAACGAGGCCTTCGCCGACGGCAACTCCGGCGGGCGGCGCGACTCCAACCTCCAGCGGACCGGCAACGACTGGATCGAGGTGGCCTTCCGCACCGCGCGGGCCGCCGACCCGGCCGCCAAGCTCTGCTACAACGACTACAACATCGACAACTGGACGTGGGCCAAGACGCAGGGCGTCTACAACATGGTCCGCGACTTCAAGCAGCGCGGCGTGCCGATCGACTGCGTCGGGCTCCAGGCCCACTTCAACAGCGGCAGCCCGTACAACAGCAACTTCCGCACGACCATCTCCAGCTTCGCCGCGCTCGGCGTCGACGTGCAGATCACCGAGCTCGACATCCAGGGCGCGTCGGCGACGACCTACGCCGCCGTGGTGAACGACTGCCTGGCGGTGGCGCGGTGCACCGGCATCACCGTGTGGGGCGTCCGCGACCAGGACTCCTGGCGGTCGGGCGACACCCCGCTGCTGTTCAGCGGCGGCAACAAGAAGCCCGCCTACACCGCCGTGCTGAACGCGCTCAACGCCGCCCCGACCACCGGCCCCACGCCGACGGTCACCCCCTCGCCCAACCCCACCCCGACCCCGACGGTCAGCCCCGGGACCTCCTTCCGGCTGCGCAACGAGGGGGCGGGCCGATGCGTGGACTCGCCGAACAGCGCCTCGGCGAACGGCACCCTGCTGCAGATCTACGACTGCCACACCAACCCGAACCAGATGTTCGCCTACAGCTCGGGACGGCAGCTCCAGACCCTCGGCAAGTGCCTGGACTCCCCGACCGGCGCCGGGTCGGGCACCCGGGTCCAGCTCTGGGACTGCCACGGCAACAGCAACCAGCAGTGGGTCTTCAACTCCAACGGCACCGTCACCAGCGCCGCGAACAACCTGTGCCTGGCCGTCGGCGGCACCGGCAACTCCAGCACGGTGACCGTGGCGAGCTGCAACGGCAGCGCCAACCAGCGGTGGACCCGCGCGTGACCCCCTGAACGCCCACCGGTCCGGACGGCCGCCGTCCGGACCGGCCGGGGGTTGCACCGGCGTTAACGACCGCGTTCACCGCCGCGCAACGCCGGAACCGGGACATTCGGCGGCATGAAGCGAATCCTGACCACGGCGGTCGCCGCCGCCTTCCTGGCCACCCTCGTCGCCCCGCCCGCCCCGGCCGCCGCGACGGCCCCGCCCGCCTGCGCCCGGCCCACCGGCCCGCCGCCCGCCCCCGCTCCCCCGACGACGGTGGAGACGCTCGGGCAGGCGTACTTCTGCGTCCTGGCCAACTACTACGGCGGGCCCGGCCTGCGTACCCAGGACCTGCTGAAGGACGCGTTCGCCGCGTACACCGTGAACCTGCAGAGGCGCGGCGCGGACGTCGCGGGGCTCCAGCTTCCCGCGCTGACCGGAGACCGCGCCGCCGACTGGGCCGCCGCGGCCGGGGCGCTCGGCGAGGGCGACCCGGTGGCGCTGCGGGCGGCGATCGACGGGATGGTCGCGGGGCTGCGCGACAACCACGCCCACCACGAGGTGCCCGCGCCGCCGGAGGAGGAGGGGCCGGTGGGGACCGGCATCGTCGGCGCGTCCGGGATCAGCGGGCCGGGGCTCGACCCTGCGGCCCGGCCGCCGTTCTTCCTCACCGAGGTGATCAAGGGCAGCCCCGCCGACAAGGCCGGTGTCCGGCCCGGGGACATCGTGCGGGCGATCGACGGGGTGCCGGTCTGGGTGGGTGACACGCTCAACCCGCTGCTGCTCACGCAGGTGCAGCAGGCGTCGTTCACGATCACCCTGCAGCGCCCGACGACCGGCAAGGTCAGGACCGTGCGGCTCAAGGTGGGCCCGCTGACACGGCCGGAGCGGACACTGGCGGTCAAGGACGTGTCGGGCGCCCGGTACGTCCGGCTCCCCGGCTTCTACCGGGGCGCCGCCGACGAGGTGATCGCGGCGCTGCGCGGCGGCCCGAAGAAGGTCGTCCTCGACCTGCGCGGCAACGGCGGCGGCTCCCCCGACGAGGTCGTGCGGCTGCTGGGCGCGTTCGCGCACGGGAAGATCACGAGCTATTTCTGCCGGTACGACGGATCGTGCACCGCCAACAGGACCGACGACACCGTGCCTCTGCTCGGGGCCGAGCTGGTCGTGCTGACCGACCGGCGCTGCGCGTCGGCGTGCGAGGACTTCAGCGCGGCCGTCCACGACCACGCGATCGCCCCCATCGTCGGGACCCGCACGGCCGGGGCCGTCTCGGGCCCGGCCGGCCCGTGGCTGCTGAACGACGGCAGCGTCCTGCTGCTGCCGTCGGTACGCCACCTCGGCCCCAGCAAGCAGATCGTCGACACCGTCGGCGTCCCCGCCGACCACCACGCCCCGATGACGGCGCTGGACCTGGCGACCGGCCGCGACCCGGCCCTCCGCAAGGCCCTGTCCCTGCTCGCCGGATGAGCCCGGGTCTCAACGGCGGGCGACGGTCAGGACGTACAGGAGAAGACCGGCGGAGGTCAGGGCGAAGCCCGCCCAGACGGTGGACAGGACGCCCCAGCCGGCGTCGATGGTGATCGCGCCGCCGATCGCGCCGAGGGAGTTGGCCAGGTTAAGGGCGGCCAGGTTGAGCGCGCCCATCAGGGTCGGGGCCTCGGGGGCGAAGGCGGTCAGCCGGACCTGGATGGTGGGGATGGCGAACATCATGGTCGCGCCGACGCCGAACAGGCAGAGCAGCAGGATCGGCAGGCCGCTCCCGGCCACGCCGATGACCACCAGGAGGGCCAGGACGCCGCCGTACCCCCAGATCAGGCCGCGGTGCTCGAAGCGGTCGGCGACGCGCCCGCCGAGGTGGTTGCCGACCGCCATGCCGAGGCCGAAGACGGCCAGCGCGACCGGGATGAGCGCGGGGTCCCGCAGCGCCGCGTCGGTGACGAACGGGCCGATGAAGGTGTAGACGGCGAAGATGCTGGAGATGCCGAGCGCCGCGACGACGACCATCAGCCAGACGCCGGCCCGGCGCAGGCCGCCCAGCTCGGCGGCGATCGACCCGCCGCGCAGGTCGTCGGTGCTCGGCAGCCAGGCCACCAGGGCGATACCGGCGGCGAGGCCGACCGCGACCACGGCCCAGTACATGACGCGCCACCCGGCGTGCTGGCCGATGAGGGTGCCGAGCGGCGACCCGGCGATGGTGGCGAGGGTGAGCCCGCCCATGACCGTGGCGAAGGCCTTGCCGCCCTGGCCCGGCCCGTAGACGTAGGCCGCGACGACGGCCCCCGCGCCGAAGAACGCCCCCTGCACGCTGCCCGCCACGAACCGGAAGACGACGAGCGAGGCGATGCCGGGGGCCAGCGCGGACAGCCCGTTGCCCACGAGGAAGAGCACGACCAGGCCGAGCAGCAGCGTCCGCCGGTTCACCCGGGCGGCGAGCAGGGTGATCGCCGGGGAGCCGGCCACCACGCCGAGGGCGTAGGCGGTGATGGCGTAGGTGGCGACCGGGATCGACACGCCCAGGTCCGCCGCGAAGAGCTGGATGACGCCGTTGCTGCCGAACTCCCCGGTGCCGATCGCGAACGTGCCCAGGGCCAGGGCGAACAGGGTCAGCCGGGGATTCCTGATGGGCGAGACGGCGGCGGTGTGCCGCCTCTCCTCGGCGGTGCACTGGCCTGCGTACGCCTGTGCGTGCATCGTCATGGGGGGGACCTTTCGACGGGACTGGGGGGCACGTCGAATGGTGGGCGGCGGCTGTGGATGATCACTGAACGGCGGGTTCACGGATCGTCAAGTGGGCCGGGTTAACGTCAGCGCATGACCCGAACCCCGAGGAGTGCAGGATGCCCACCCGAGTGACCCGGCAGACCGTCGACCTGACCGCCTATCCCGACCTCATGGTCCTGTACCTCGGCATGCGGGTGAACCACCTGTACGGGATCAGGACCTTCTTCGGCTTCGGCCGGAAGATCCAGGAGTCGGTCGCGAGCAGGCCCGACGGGCTGCTGCTGCACGAGCCGGTCTACTACTCGTTCTTCCCGATGAACATGGGGATGCGCCAGTACTGGCGGGACCTCCCCTCGCTGCTGGAGTTCGCCCGGTCCGAGCCCCACCGGCAGTGGTGGCTGGACTTCCTGCGCGACTCGGGCGGCACCGGCTTCTGGCACGAGACCTACTCGATCAGGGGCGGCATGGAGGCCGTCTACGACGACGTGCCGAGACCGATCGGGTTCGGGCGGTTCGCCGGGGTGCGGCGCGCGCGGGGCCCGATGTTCGGCTCCGCCTCCCGGCTGGGACGCACCGACGACGACGGCGCCCCGGCCCTGAGCGAGTCGGACCTCTACGACTCCTAGCCGGGGATCTTCAGTCCGAGGAGGTGCTCGGCGTTGACGTGGGCGAACTTGGCCTTGTCGAGCGCGCTGAGCGGGGCGCCGTCGACGAAGGCGCGGGCGTCGGCGTCGGGGGCGAACGGGGTGTCGGCGGCGAACATCACGCGGTCGGGGCCGAGCACGTCGACGGCCTGCCGGAGCATCCGGTGGCTGAGGATCCCGCCCGCCGTGACGTTGAGGTTGCCGGTGACGTAGCCGAGGACCCGCCGCTCCAGGTGGGTGGCGTCCTCGCTGAGCAGGTCGGCCCGGTCGGCGAACGGCACGAGCATCTCACCCCAGTGGCCCAGGATGAGCTGGAGCCGGGGATGGCGGTCGAAGAGGCCGCTCAGGATCAGCCGGAGCGCGGCCAGCCCGGCCTCGGCGTGCCACCCCCAGCCCGCGGTGGCCAGCCGGGTGGCGGTCGGGGTGTCGAATCCGCCATACAGGGCGTCGGTGATCGGTCGCGGGGGCACCGCCGGGTGGAGGTACAACGGGACCCCCAGCTCGGCGGTCGCGTCGAACACCGGCCGGAAGGCGTCGCCGTCGACGAACGCGCCCCCGGCGCGGGGGAAGATCATCGCGCCCGCGAAGCCCAGCCGGTTGACCGCGCGCTCCAGCTCCGCCGCCGCGGCGTGCGGGTCGGTCATCGGCAGCGTGGCGAAGGCCGCGTAACGGCTGGGCTGCCGCTGGACGGCGTCGGCCAGGAAGTCGTTGGCGTCCCGGGCCAGCGGCACCGCCTCCCGCGGCGGCAGGGTCTGGGTGCCGGGCGTCGAGATCGACAGCACCTGCACGTCGACGCCGGTGGCGTCCATCCGGGCCAGCCGCTCCGGGCCGACGTCGAGGAGACGGCGGTTGAGCTCGCCGTGGCCGTTCCTGCGGTAGACCGCGTCGGACCCGTCATCACTGAGCAGGGCCGTTCTCAGCTCAGGGGTCCACACGTGCTCCTCGACGCCGATCACGGGCCGCATGCGGGCCACCCCCCTCACCCACCACGCTAGAACCCCGGGCCGATGCCGGGGGCAAAGGTCTGTGGCCTGGACGACAGGTGAGGGGAGATCAGCGAGCTGTCAGAGGAGGCCGCGCCGGTAGGCGGCGACCAGGCGGCGCGGCACCAGCAGGCGGCGGCCCTCGGCCACGATGGGCACGAGATCGGTCGCGGTGGCCTTCCACCGGGCCCGCCGGTGGCGGGTGTTGCTCCGGGACGTCTTCCGCTTCGGGACGGCCACGCCTACCAGCTCGCCTTCGTGACGCCGGGCAGTTCGCCCCGGTGGGCCATCTCGCGGAACCTGACCCGGGAGAGGCCGAACTTGGTCAGGTGGCCGCGCGGCCGTCCGTCGACCGCGTCGCGGTTGCGCACCCGGGTCGCGCTGGCGTCGCGGGGCTGGCGGGCCAGTTCCCGGGCAGCGGCGGCCCTCTCCTCGGCGGAGCCGGTGCGGATGAGCTCCTTCAGTTCGGCCCTGCGGGGGGCGTACCGGGCCACGACCGCCCGGCGCCGCTCGTCAGCGGCGATCTTGCTCTTCTTGGCCATCAGACCTTCTCTCCTCGGGCGCGGATCCGGGCCACGGCCGCCTCGACGCCGATCTTGTCCACCGTCTTGATCGCGCGGGCGCTGAGGGTGAGCCGGACGTACCGGTCCTCTCCCGGCAGCCAGTAGCGGCGGTTCTGGATGTTGGGGTTCCAGCGGCGGCGGGTGCGCCGGTGGGAGTGGGAGACGTTGTTGCCGAAGACGGGCCCGACCCCGGTCAGCTGGCACCTCATCGGTCCTCCCGGAACTCGACGTGCCGGCGGGCGATCGGGTCGTACTTGCTGAGGGTGAGGCGGCCGGGGTCGTTGCGGCGGTTCTTGCGGGTCACGTACGTGTAGCCGGTTCCTGCGGTCGACCGCAGTTTGATCACCGGCCGTAGCTCGTTTCTGGCCATGGCAGGATGGTAATGATAATTGTTTTCATTCGCCACTCAGGAGGTCGCCATGACCACCCCCGTCGTCCTGGTCGCCGGTCTGCACTCCACGGCCCGCACCGCCACCGTCCAACGGCTGCTGACCGCCCACCCCGGCGCGGTGGCCGTCCACCACGACCTGCGCGAGGTCTCCTCCGGCCGGGTCGAGCGGGTCGTGCGCGACGCCTCCGGCGTGCTGGAGCGCGCCGAGGTGCGGCTGGCGCACGGGTGCGTCACCTGCACCGTCAGGGAGGACCTGCTGCCGGAGCTGCTCCGGCGGGCCGGAGCGGCGTCGTTGCTGATCGTGGACCTGTGGGACGCGGTCGAGCCGCGCACAGTGGCTGAGGCGCTCGACACCGAGGAGGCCGCCGCGACGCTGCGGCTGACCTGCGTCGCGACCGCGCTGGACGCCGCCCATCTGCCCGTCGACATCGCCCGGGGCGAGCGCCTGTCGGAGACGGTGCACGGCACCGGGAACGACCGGCGGCACCTGGCCGAGGTGCTGGCCCGGCAGGTCGAGTACGCCACCGCCCTGGTCCTGCACGGCGGCGACGAGGACGACCACGACCTCTCGCGCGCCCTGCTGGCCCACCTCGCCCCCGCGACGCCGGTCGCCGCCCCGCTGCCCGAGGTGACCGGGCCCGCTCTCCGCACCCCCGTGCTGGCCGACCGCGTCGACCCCGCCACCGCCGTGCTCCCCTGCGACGCGAGCACCGGCGAGGTCACCACCGTCGTCTGGCACCGGCTGCGCCCGCTGCACCCCGCCCGCCTGTACGAGGCCCTCGACGACCTGGTCACCGAGACGGTCCGCTCCCGCGGCCGGTTCTGGCTGGCCACCCGGCACGACCGCCTGCTCGGCTGGGACGCCGTGGCGGGCGCGATGTCGGTCGAGGACGCGGGCCCCTGGCTGGCCTCGCTGCCGGAGGCCGCCTGGGACCTGGTCTCCCCCGCCCGCCGGGCGGCCGCCGCCCTCGACTGGACCGAGGCCCTCGGCGACCGCGTCCAGCACCTGGTCTTCGTCGGGCCCGACCTCGACCGCGCCCGCATCCACGCCCTGCTCGACTCCTGCCTGCTGACCCCGGAGGAGGCCGTGGCGGGGTCGGCCGCGTGGGCCGGCTACGAGGACCCCTTCGCGCCGCTCCTGGAGACCGCCTGAGTTTTTACGTTTTCTTGACGCACCGCCTCCGGAGGATCGGTACGCGGCATCACTAGCGTGTGCACTCGTCCTACTTGCCCCAAATTGCACAGGTGGCCCGGTGACCGGCACGCTCCGCGACCGAACAGTGCGGCAATGGCTCCTGAAGGGCCTGAAACGCCCCGAAGGACTGGCCGGGCCGTCACACGACGAGGAGTCGCCCGAACACCAGCACTCCTGGTGGCAGGTCATGTGCCTGACCGGCGTCGACTACTTCTCCACCCTCGGCTACCAGCCGGGCATCGCCGCGCTGGCGGCGGGCGCGCTGAGCCCCGTCGCCACGCTGGTCCTGGTCGCGCTGACGCTGTTCGGGGCGCTGCCCACCTACCGGGCGGTGGCCGAGCAGAGCCCCCACGGGCTGGGCTCGCTGGCGATGCTGGAGCGGCTGCTGCCGGGCTGGCGCGGCAAGCTGCTGGTGCTGTTCCTGCTCGGGTTCGTGGCCACGGCGTTCATCATCACGATCACCCTGTCGGCCGCCGACGCCACCGCGCACATCCTGCACAACCCGTTCGTGCCCGAGGCCCTGGCCGGGTGGCAGGTGCCGGTGACGCTGGCGCTCATCGCCGGGCTGGGCGGGGTCTTCCTGGCCGGCTTCAGCGAGGCGATCTCCGTCGCGGTCGTCCTGGTGGCCGTCTACCTGCTGCTCAACGTGGTCGTGGTGGGCACCGCCGTCGAACACGCGGTGACCGCGCCCGAGAAGCTGGTCGGCTGGCAGGACACGCTGAACTCCGACTACGCCAGCCCCCTGGCGATGGTCGCGGTCGCGCTGTACGTGATGCCGAAACTCGCCCTCGGGCTGTCCGGCTTCGAGACGGGCGTGGCCGTCATGCCGCTGGTCAGGGGCGACGTCGTCCAGCGGGTCAGGGGCACCCGCAAGCTGCTGACCACGGCCGCGCTCATCATGAGCGTCTTCCTGATCGCCTCCAGCTTCGCCACGACCGTGCTCATCCCCCCGGCGGAGTTCGCCGAGGGCGGCTCGGCCAACGGCCGGGCGCTGGCCTACCTGGCCCACCTGTATCTCGGCGACTGGTTCGGCACCGCCTACGACCTGTCCACCATCGCGATCCTGTGGTTCGCCGGGGCGTCCGCGCTGGCCGGGCTGCTCAACATCGTGCCGCGCTACCTCCCCCGGTACGGCATGGCCCCCGACTGGACCCGCGCCTCGCGGCCCATGGTGCTGGTCTTCACCGCCATCGCCTTCCTCATCACGGTGGTCTTCGGCGCCGAGGTCGAGTCGCAGGGCGGGGCGTACGCCACCGGCGTGCTCGCGCTCATCCTGTCGGCGGCGGTGGCCGTCACCCTGGCGGCGTGGACGAAGCGGCGCACCCGCCCGGCGCTCTTCTTCGGCGTGGTCACCCTGTTCTTCGCCTACGCCACCGTCGCCAACATCATCGAACGCCCCGACGGCCTGGTCATCGCGCTGCTGTTCGTGCTGGCCATCGTGGTGGTCTCGCTGGTCTCCCGGGCGACCCGCTCCACCGAACTGCGCGTCACCAGCATCAGCCTCGACGACGCCGCCCGCCGCTTCGTCAACGAGGCGGGCGAGCTCTACATCATCGCCAACGAGCCCAACGGCCGCGAGGCCAGGGAGTACGTCGACAAGGCGCGCGAGGCCTGGGAGCTGCACCGCCTGCGCACCCGGGAGGGCCTGCTGTTCCTGGAGGTCACCGTGCCCGACGCCTCGGAGTTCGCCGGGGAACTGCGCGTGGTCGGCGAGGAGCGCCACGGGTTCCGGATCCTGCGCACGCAGAGCACGACCGTCGCCAACGCCATCGCCGCCCTGCTGCTGCACCTGCGCGACGAGACCGGCAAGACCCCGCACGTCTACTTCCACTGGGCCGCCGAGGGCAACCCGATCGGCGCGCTGCTGCGCTACCTCGTCTTCGGCGGCGGCGACATCCCGCCGCTGACCCGCGAGGTGCTCCGCCAGGCCGAGCCCGACCCGGCCCGCCGCCCGGTCGTCCACGTCGGCTGACCCTGCTCGGCGACTGGGTGTCGGGCCTGTTCTCCCGTGAGGCCCTGCGCACCTATCTCGGGCTGGCCGACTCCGACTGGGGCTTCATCCAGGGCGAGGCGACCCTGGAGGTCGCCGAGAGGCTCGACGACCTGCGCGACCGGATGCCCGGCGAGTTCTACGACCTGATCGCCGGCCTGGGCCGTCCGCCCGCCGTCGAGGACCTCGACATCTAGCCCCGTCCCATCCCAGGCGGTCCGCCGGACCGCCATGCCGCCATGCCCGTAAGCCAGCTATTCAGCATTGCTATGTACCAGTAGTCAGTGTTACTTTGTACCGGTAGTCAGCGACACCGAGTACCCAGCCTTTAGGGGGCAACCAGCCATGACCACACCACCGGCGCAGGCGATCAGCGTGCGCGGCCTGGAGAAGTCGTACAAGGATCTGAAGGTTCTGAAGGGCGTGCACTTCGAGGTGGCGCGGGGCAGCATCTTCGCCCTGCTCGGCTCGAACGGCGCGGGCAAGACCACGGTCGTGCGGATCCTGGCCACCCTGCTCACGGGCGACGCGGGCGCGGCCCGCGTCAACGGCTTCGACGTCGCCGCCCAGCCCGCCAGGGTGCGCGAGTCGATCAGCCTCACCGGGCAGTTCGCGGCCGTCGACGAGATCCTCACCGGGCGCGAGAACCTGGTGATGGTCGCCAGGCTGCGACACCTCAAGGACCCGGGCGCGATCGCCGACGACCTGCTCCGGCGGTTCTCGCTGACCGACGCCGGCGGCCGCCGGGTGGGGACCTACTCGGGCGGCATGCGCCGCCGCCTCGACATCGCGATGAGCCTCATCGGGAACCCGCCGGTCATCTTCCTCGACGAGCCGACGACCGGCCTCGACCCCCAGGCGCGCATCGAGGTCTGGCAGTCCGTCAAGGAGCTCGCCGCCCACGGCACGACTGTCCTGCTCACCACGCAGTACCTGGACGAGGCCGAGCACCTCGCCGACCGCATCGCCATCCTCCACGAGGGCCGGATCATCGTGAACGGCACCCTCGCCGAGCTCAAGCGGCTGCTTCCGCCCGCCAAGGTCGAATACGTGGAGAAGCAGCCCACCCTCGAAGACGTCTTCCTCTCCCTCGTCGGCGCCGACCCCAAGGACCCGCGATGACCACCCATTTCTTCGGCGACACCTCCGTCCTGCTCGGACGGTCCCTGCGCCACATCACCCGCAGCGTCGACACCATCATCACGACCACGATCATGCCGATCATGTTCCTGCTGCTGTTCGTGTACGTCTTCGGCGGCGCGATCCAGACCGGATCGGACTCCTATGTGAACTACCTGCTGCCCGGCATCCTGATCATGACCGTCGCCTCGGGCATCTCCTACACCGCCTACCGGCTCTTCCTCGACCTCCAGGGCGGCATCTTCGAGCGGTTCCAGTCGATGCCGATCGCCCGTTCGGCGGTGCTGTGGGCCCACGTGCTGACCTCGATGGTGGCCAATCTGCTCTCGGTCGTGGTCGTCGTGCTGGTCGCCCTGCTCATGGGCTTCCGCTCCTCGGCGGGCCTGATGGCCTGGCTCGCGGTCGCCGGTGTGCTGGTCCTGTTCACCCTGGCGCTGACCTGGCTCGCCGTCATCCCCGGCCTGTCGGCCAAAACCATCGACGGCGCGAGCGCGTTCGCCTACCCGATCGTCTTCCTGCCCTTCATCAGCTCGGCGTTCGTGCCCACCGACGGCATGCCCGGCCCGGTGCGCTTCTTCGCCGAATACCAGCCGGTGACCTCCATCGTCAACGCCATGCGCGACCTGTTCTCCCAGCAGCCGGTCGGCACCGGCATCTGGGTCGCCCTCGGCTGGTGCGCGGGCCTCCTCGTGGTCGCCTACGCCTTCGCGATGGCCACCTACCGCCGCAAGATCTCCTAGCTCGACCCTGGGGTTTTCCTCAGGACGAAACGGCGACCCGCCTCATTCCGCCCCTACCCTGGACGTTCGTAGCCTCTGCCCCATGACAGATTGGCTGGTCGGACTCATGGAGAGCCTCGGAGCGCCCGGCGCGGGGCTGGCGATCGCACTGGAGAACCTCTTCCCTCCCCTCCCCAGCGAGGTGATCCTCCCGCTGGCCGGGTTCACCGCCTCCCAGGGCGAGATGCGGCTGCTCGACGTGCTGCTGTGGACCACGGCGGGGTCGGTCGCGGGGGCGCTGGCCCTCTACGGGATCGGCGCGCTGCTCGGCCGGGAGCGCACAGTGGCGCTGGCCGCCCGGATCCCGCTGCTGAAGCTCTCCGACATCGACAGGACCGAGGCCTGGTTCCTCCGCCACGGCCGCAAGACCGTCTTCTTCGGGCGGATGATCCCCCTGTTCCGCAGCCTCATCTCCCTCCCCGCAGGGGTCGAGCGGATGCCGCTCGGCACGTTCACCCTGCTCACCACGCTCGGCAGCCTGGTCTGGAACACGATCTTCGTGCTGGCCGGCTACGCGCTGGGCGAGAACTGGCCGCTGGTCGAGACCTACGCCGGGGCGGGCAGCAAGGTCGTGCTCGCCCTCGTCGGGATCGCGGTGCTCGGGTTCGCGGGCGTCCGGCTCGCCGAGCGGCGCAAGGGGCGGCATGCGGCTCGCGGGTGAAGGGCTGCGGCTGCTCGGGGCGGTGGTCCTCGGTACGGTCACCGCCCTGCTCGGCCTGGTCTTCCTCCTCGGGGCGCTGCCGTTCGCCGGTCGTCCGGGGGTGCGGGCGGCGGCCCGGCGGCTGACCCTCCTGGAGGTCCGGCGGCTGGGGCTCGACCCGGCGGAGCTCGCACCCGGCGGGCGGGAGCTGCGCTACCTGGCCGCCCGGATCCCGGTCGGAATCCTCGGCGGGCTCGTGGCCTTCCTGCTCGTGCTCGGCGCGGGGGCGGCCGTGGCCGTCGCCTGGTCGTGGTCGCGGGGGCTGCCGGTCGACGGCATGACGTTCAGCCCCGGCCTGCTCGCCTACGCCGGGCTGTCCGGGGTCGTGCTGCTGTTCCTGGACCTGTCGGGGCTGGTCGGCGTGCGGGCGCTGGAACGGCGGCTGGCGCTGCGCCTGCTCGGGCCCGACCCGACCGAGGCGCTGCGCCGCCGCATCGCCGAACTGGCCGAGAGCCGGGCCGGGGCGCTGGCGGCCGTCGACCACGAGCGGCGGCGGATCGAGCGGGACCTGCACGACGGCATGCAGCAGCGGCTCGTCGCGCTGTCCATGCTCATCGGGCGCGCCCGCCGGGGCCGCCCGGAACTGCTCGCCCAGGCCCACGAGCAGGCGCAGGAGGCGCTGGCCGAGCTGCGCGAGGTGGCCTGGCGGGTCTACCCGTCGGGCCTCGACGCCCTGGGGCTGGCCGACGCGCTGGCGGGGGTGGCCGAACGGGCGGGCGTGCCGGTGAAGGTCGTCTGCGACCTGCCCGGACGCCCGCCCGAGCCGGTGGAGACGGCGGCCTATTTCGTGGTCAGCGAGGCGGTGACCAACGCGGCCAAGCACGCCCGCGCGAGCGGGGTCACGGTCGAGGTGCGGCGGTGCGCCAGGATGGTCGTCGTGCGCATCCACGACGACGGCGTCGGCGGGGCCGACCCGGCGGGCGGCGGCATGTCCGGGCTGGCCCGCCGGGTGGCCGCGCTCGACGGCCGTCTCACCGTGACCAGCCCGCCCGGCGGGCCCACCACGATCGAGGCGGAGCTCCCGTGCGGGTGATCCTGGCGGAGGACTCGACGCTGCTGCGCGAGGGGCTCGTGCGGCTGCTGGCCGAGGAGGGCCACGACGTCGTGGCCGCCGTCGGCGACGGGACGGCCCTGGTCGAGGCGGTGGCCCTCCACCGGCCCGACGTGGTGACGGTCGACGTCCGGATGCCGCCCACCCACACCGACGAGGGCCTGCGCGCCGCGCTGGAGATCCGGCGGCGCTGGCCGCAGGTGCGGGTGCTGGTGCTGTCGCAGTACGTGGAGAAGAAGTACGCCGCCGAACTCATGAGCTCCGACGTCGAGGGCGTCGGCTACCTGCTCAAGGACCGGGTGGCCCAGGTGGGCGACTTCCTCGACGCGCTGGAGCGGGTGGGCGCGGGCGGCGCGGCCTTCGACCCCGAGGTCGTGCGGCAGCTGCTCGCCCGCACCAGCCACGCCGACCCGCTGGCCCGGCTCACCGCCCGGGAGCGCGAGGTCCTGGAGCTGATGGCCCAGGGCCTGACCAACGCCTCGATCGCCCAAGCGCTGCACGTCTCGCAGAGCGCGGTGGAGAAGCACGTCAACGCCCTGTTCGACAAGCTCTCCCTGTCACAGACGACCGGCTACAGCCGCCGCGTCCTGGCGGTCCTGCGCTACCTGGGCTCCTGAGCCGACCGGCTCGTCCAGGTCCCGGTCGCGGGTCTCCGGGGCCAGCACGACGGCCGTGCAGCAGATCAGCGCGCACCCCGTGATCAGCGCCGAGATCGGCCACGACGCGCCCCCCGCCGCCGCGACCAGGGCCGTGGCCACCAGCGGGGCGGGGCCGCTGCTCAGCGCCGCCCCCCACTCCCGCACGACGGCGATGCCGCTGTACCGGTGGCGGGTGTCGAACAGCTCGGCGAACAGCGCCGCCTGCGCGGCGAACATGGCGGTGATGCCGATCCCGTACGCGACGGTCACCGACAGCACGATGAGCACCGGCTCGCGGGTCTCCAGCAGCCGGAACATCGGGAACGCGAACAGCGCCAGCAGGACCGCCCCGCCCAGGAACACCGGCCGGCGGCCGACCCGGTCGCTGAGCAGGCCGAACAGCGGCCCGGCGACGATGGCCATGGCCGAGGAGACGACGTTGGCGATCAGGGCGACCGTCGCCGGCACGCCGAGGGTCCGGCTCACGTACGACAGCACGAAGACCTGGATGAGGTAGCCCATCGCGCCGTAGGGCGCGGTGGCGAAGAACAGCAGCAGCACGCTGCGGGGCTGCCTGCGCACCACCTCCATCAGCGGGAACCGGCTCACCCCGCGCTCGCGCTGCCGCTCGAACACCTCCGACTCGGGCAGCCGCGACCTGACCCACAGGCCGAGCGCCACTCCGGCCAGGCTCAGCAGGAACGGCAGCCGCCAGCCCCACTCCTGGAAGCCGGGCAGCGCCGAGGCCGCCGTGAAGACCAGCGTGGCCAGCAGGATGCCGCCCGACACCCCGGCCCCGGGCAGCGAGGCCCACAGTCCGCGCCGCCGGTGCTCGCTGGCCTCGGCCGCCATGACCAGCGCCCCGGCGAACTCGGCCCCCGCCCCGAAGCCCTGCGCCACCCGCAGCACCACCAGCAGGACCGGGGCCAGCACACCCGCGCTCTCGTAGGTGGGCAGCAGCCCGATGGCCGCCGTGGACACGCCCATCAGCAGCAACGTGGCGGCGAGCGCCGGGCGGCGGCCGAGGCGGTCGCCGAAGTGGCTGAAGACCGCGCCGCCGACCGGCCGGGCGACGAAGCCCACGGCGAAGGCGGCCATCGAGCCGAGGGTGCCCGCCACGGGACTGCCGGCGGGGAAGAACTGCTCGTTGAAGACGAGGGCGGCGGCCAGCCCGAAGAGCGCGAAGTCGTACCACTCCACGACGCTGCCCACCACCGCGGCGCTGACGACGCGTCTCGCGGTCATGATCACTTCTCCCGCAGGACGGACGCCAGGAAGCGCCCGGCCTGGTCGATGGCCATCGCGGCGGCGTGGGTGCCGCGCAGCGCGTTGAGCGTGACGAACCCGTGGATCACCCCGTCGTAGCGGACGGAGGTGGCCCTGACCCCGGCCGCCCGCATCCGCGCCGCGTAGGCCTCGCCCTCGTCGCGCAGGATGTCGGCCTCGGCCGTGACGACCAGGGCCGGGGGCAGCGCCGCGAGGTCGGCGTCGGTGGCGCGCAGCGGGCTGGCGGTCATCTCGGTCCGGTGCACCGGGTCGGGCAGGTACTGGTCCCACGACCAGCGCATGTCGGCGGCGCGCAGGAAGTGGCCCTCGGCGAACTCCCGGTAGGAGCCGGTGTCGAAGGAGGCGTCGGTGGCCGGGCAGAGCAGCAGCTGCCCGGCCAGGCCGTGCGGGTCGACCAGGGCCAGCGCGGCGGCCAGCGCGCCGCCCTCGGCGTCACCGGCGACCGCGACCCGGGCGGGGTCGAGGCCGTGGCCGTCGCCGTGCGTGCGGATCCAGTCGAGGGCGGCGCGGGCCTCGCGCAGCGCGACCGGGTAGCGGGCCTCGGGCGCGCGGGTGTAGTCGGCGAAGGCCACGGCCGCGCCGGAGCCGAGGGCCAGTTCGCGGGCCAGCCGCCCGTGGCTGTCCTCGCCGCCGAAGACCCAGCCGCCGTGCAGGTAGAGCACGACGGGCAGCGGGCCTTCGGCCCCCGCCGGGCGGAAGAGCGTCAGGCCCGCGTCCGGGAGGCTCTCCCGGGTGACGCCGGGGACGAAGAACTCCGGGTGCTGGAGGTCGCGGATGGCGGCGCGGGCCTCGGCGGGGGGCATGCCGTACAGGAAGGGCGGCTGGGCGGTGGCGTCGGCCAGCGCTCGGGCGGCGGGGTCCAGCACGGGTCTGCGCATGACGGCTCCAGGGGTCGACGCCGGAGTCGACCTTAGGACGGGACCTGCTTCCCGGACATTCGTCACATGACGTATGTCTGAGACAATCCGGCCGGTGAGCCCCCTGATCGGGCGCGGGCCCGAGACCGCGCGCCTCGAAGCGCTCGTCGACGGCGTCCGCGGGCGGGGCGACGCGCTGGTGGTGCGGGGCGCCCCCGGCATCGGCAAGTCGGCGCTGCTGGAGGCCGCGACCGCGCACGCGGCAGCGCGCGGGATGGCCGTGTCGAGCACCTCCGGCGTGCAGAGCGAGACCCATCTGCCGTTCGCGGGCCTCCACCAGCTCGTCCACCCCCTCCTCGCCGCCGCCGAGGAGCTGCCGGTCCGCCAGCGCGAGGCGCTGCTGGGCGCCTTCGGCATGGTGGACGTGGCCTCCCCCGAGCCGTTCCTCATCGCGCTGGCCGTGCTCAACCTCTTCGGCGAGGCGGCGGCCCGGCGGCCTCTCCTGGTGGTCGTGGACGACGTGCAGTGGCTCGACCGGCCGACGACCGAGGTGCTCGGCTTCGTGGCCCGGCGGGTGAGGTCGGAGCCGATCGTGCTGCTGCTGGCCGTCCGCGACGGCCACCCCACCAGCCTCGACGACAGCGACCTGGCCGAACTGCGCCTGGGCGGGCTGACGCCCCACGACGCCGAGGCGCTGCTGGACGCGCGCGCCCCCGCGCTGCCGGTGGGCATGCGCTGGCGGGTGCTGGCCGAGGCGGCGGGCAACCCGCTCGCCCTGGTCGAGCTCCCCCGGGCGCTCAGCGCCGCGAGCACCGGCAGCCTGGAGTTCCTGCCGCTGACCACGCGCCTGGAGCGGGCCTTCGCCGCCCGCCTGTCGCTGCTGCCGGCCGGGACCCGGCTGCTGCTGCTGGCCGCCGCCGCCAACGACGGGCCCGATCTGACCGTGGCGCTGAAGGCCGCCGCCGTCCTGACCGGCGCGCCGGTCGGCGCCCGCGCGCTGACCCCCGCCGTGGAGGCCGGGCTGATCACCTCCGACGGCGACGGCGTCCACTTCCGCCACCCCCTGGTCCGGTCGGCGGTCTACCAGAAGGCCCCGGCCGCCGACCGCCTGGCCGTCCACGCGGCGCTGGCCGAGGCGCACGCCGGCGACGCCGACCTCAGGACCTGGCACCGCGCCGCCGCCATCGCCCACCAGGACGACTCGGTCGCCGCCGACCTGGAGCGGCTCGCCGCCCGCGCCCGGCGGCGGGGCGCGATCACCGTGGCGGTCTCCGCGCTGCGCCGCGCCGCCGAGGTCAGCGAGGACCGGGGCGACCGGGTCGAACGGCTGCTGCGCGCCGCCGAGCTCTCCTTCGAACTGGGCCGTCGCGACCAGATCGCCGAACTGGTCGCGCTGGCCGAACCCGAACTGGTGGGCGACCGCCAGCGGGCCCGGCTGACGTGGCTGAAGGAGGTGCTGGAGGAGAACCGCGACGAGGGGCCCGCCCGCATCCTGCGGCTCATCGCCGCCGCCGAGACCGTCGCCGACCCCGTGCTCGCCCTCAACTTCCTGCGCGCCGCCGCGCTGCGCTGCTGGTGGACGGACTCCGGCTGGGACCTGCGCCAGCGCGTCGTCACCTCGGCCGAACGGCTGGCCACCGGCCCCTGCGACCCGGAGCTGCTGCAGATCCTCGCCACCGTCAGCCCCGTCGAGAGCGGCGGCGTGGTGATGGAGCGGCTGGCCTCCCTGCGGGGCCGGAGCTTCGACGCGCCGGTGGCCAGGATCCTGGGGGTGGCGGGGAGCGCGGTGGGAGCGTACGACCTGGCGGTGCCGTTCCTCAACGCGGCCATCGCCGACCTGCGGGCGCAGGGGCGGCTGGGGCTGCTGGCCCAGGCCCTGGTCTCCCAGATGTGGAGCCTGCTCTTCTGCGGCGACGTGTCCGGCGCGCTGCTGGCCGGTGAGGAGGCCGAGCGGCTGGCCCGCGAGACCGGGCAGGCGCGCTGGCAGTCCGCGGCCTGCGCCGGGCAGGCGATGATCGCGGGCCTGCTCGGCGAGGAGGCCCGCGGCATGGCGCTGGCGGCCGAGGGCGAGCGCATCCTCGGCGCCCGCGCCAACAGCTCCAACGTCGCGCTCATCGAACACAGCCGGGGCGTGATCGCGCTGTGCGCCGGACGGCACGAGGACGCCTACGGCCACCTGCGCCGCCTGTTCGACCCCGCCGACGTCGCCTTCCACCCGGTGACCCGCCTGTGGGCCCTCGCCGACCTGGTCGAGGCCGCGCCGCCCGCCCGGCGCGCGGAGATCAGGCCGCTGCTGGCGGAGGCGGAGGAGATCGGCGGGCTCACCCCCGTCCCGCTGCTGCACCAGGGGCTGCGCCACGCGCGGGCGCTCCTGGCCGCCGACGCCGACGCCGAACGGCTCTATCTGGACGCCCTCAGCGCCGACCAGCCGTCGCTGCCCATCGGCCGGGCCAGGCTGCTGCTCGCCCACGGCGTCTGGCTGCGGCGGCAGCGCCGGATCCAGGAGGCGCGGGTGCCGCTGCGCACCGCGCGGGACGCCTTCGACGCGCTCGGCCTGCTCGTCTGGGGAGAGAAGGCCCGGCAGGAGCTGCGCGCGGCGGGCGAGGCCAGCGACCTGCGCGTGGCCAGCGGCGTCGACCGGCTCACCCCGCAGGAGCTGCACATCGCCCGGCTGGCGGCGGCCGGGCTGTCCAACCGGGAGATCGGCCAGCAGCTCTACCTGTCGCACCGCACGGTCAGCACCCACCTCTACCGGCTGTTCCGCAAGCTCGGCATCACCGCGCGCGGGCAGTTGCGCGACGCACTCGGTCCGTCCTAGCGCGGTCCGGGTGTGGTCCGGGCGTGTCGCGCTGCTCTAACGTACGTTCCCGTGCTCGAGCTCATGGGTCGGGAGGACGAACGGCGGCGGCTGAACCAGCTCGTCACCGGTGCCCGCAACGGTCGCGGCGGATCGCTGCTGATCACCGGGGAGCCCGGGATCGGCAAGACGGCGCTGCTGGAGGCCGCCGCGTCCGGGGCCGCCGGGCTGACGAGGGTCCGCCTCGACGGCTTCGAGTCGGAGATGGCGCTGCCCTTCGCCGCCGTCCAGCGGCTGACGATCCCGCTGAGCGCCCACCTCCCCGCGCTGTCCGGACGCTACCGCGAGGCGATCCGGGTGGCGTCCGGCGTCGCCGAGGGCCCGACCCCCGACCGGTTCCTGGTGGGGCTGGGCGTGCTCGGCCTGTTCGCGGCGGCGGCGGCGCGGGCGCCGGTGCTCTGCATGGTCGACGACGCCCACCTGCTCGACCAGGAGAGCCTGGACGTGATGGCGTTCGTGGCCCGCCGCATCGCGGTCGAGCCGATCGCCGTCCTGTTCACGGCCAGGGACGAGCAGGGCGTGGCCGCCCGGATGGCGGGGGTGCCCGAGCTGCCGCTCGAAGGCCTCGGGCAGGAGCCGGCCACCGCGCTGCTGCGCAGCTCGCTGGCCACCCCGATCGACCCGGCGACGGCGGCGGCCATCGTCCGGGCCACCGGCGGGAACCCGCTCGCGCTGATCGACCTCGCCGAGGAGGCGCGGGGCATGGCCGGGCTCGGCCTCGGGGCCGCCCCGATCCCGGTCGGCCGCCGTCTGGAGGCCCACTACGCCGACCGGGTCGGCCGGACCGACCCGCAGGTGCGGGAGTGGGCGCTGCTGGCCGCCGCCGACAGCACGAACAACCTCGGCCTGATCACCTCCGCCGCCCGCGCGTGCGGCCTCGACGAGGACGTCGCCGACCGCGCCGACGCGGCCGGGCTGATCGAGCTGCACGAGTCGGTCCGGTTCCGCCACCCGCTGGTCCGCAGCGCCGTCTACAACGCCTCGACCAGCGCCGACCGCAGGCGGGCCCACCGGGCGCTGGCCAGGGCGGCGGGCGATCTGGGCATGGTGGAGCAGGAGGCCTGGCACTCGGCCAAGGCCACCCTGGGCACCGACGCCCGCGTCGCCGACCGGCTGGAGCACACCGCCGACCTGGCCGCCCGCCGGGGCGGGTTCGCCTCCCGCGCCAGCATCCTCAGCCAGGCGGCCGAGCTGACCCCGCCGGGGCCGGTGCGGGACGCCCGGCTGGCCGGCGCCGCCGAGGCGGCCCTGGCCGTGGGGGCCGTCCAGATCGCGGGCGAACTGCTCGGCCGGATCGACGTGGCGGCGGCCGACCCGGTCTCGCGGGGGCGGGTGCAGGTCGTGCGGTGCGCGCTCGGCATGTTCGCCGCCGACCCGGCCGTGGTCCTGCCGGCGACGGGCGAGCTGGTCCGGGCCGCCGGGGCGTTCCACGGCCACGACCTCGAACGCGAACGGCGCACGCTGCTGAAGGCCTTCGAGTTCTGCTGCACCGTCGACCGGCTGACGCCGGGGGGCGCCCGCCGGGACCTGGGCGAGCGCATCAAGGCCGCGGCGGCGTCCGGCGGCGGCCCCGACGCCACGATCCTGACCGGGCTGGGCGCCCTCATGCTCCGCCCCCACACCGAGGCGATGCCGCTGGTCAGGGCCGCCTTCGACGCGATCCTGGCGCTGCCCGACCACGAGATGATGCACATGGGGTCGGCCATCGCCTCCCTCGGCACCTACCTGTGGGACGACGCGGGCCGGCGGGCCGGTCTGGCCAGGGCCGCCGCGGCGGCGCGGGAGGCGGGCGCGCTCCAGGTCCTCGACACCCTGCTCTGGGTGATCTCGCTGAGCGAGCTCACCGGCGGCACCGTCCGGCACGCCCAGGAGGCGATGGAACAGGTCAGGGAGGTGCGGCTGGCCATGGGCTACGACGCCGAACACGTCATCAACGCCGCCCTGATGGCGTGGACCGGCTCGCCGCGCGCCACCGTCCAGGCCATCGCCGACGGGGCGAACGCCGCCGGGTTCGGGGGCGTCGGCGCGTCGGCCGTCCACGCGCTGGCCCTGCGCGACCTCGCCGACGGCGGCTACCACGACGCCCGCGAGCGGCTCAAGCCGCTGGTCGACGACCCGTTCTTCCAGGTCACCCCCACCCAGTACGCCGATTTCGTCGAGGCGGCCGTGCGCAGCGGCCACCTGGACGACGCCCGCCCCTTCGCCGGTCTCCTGGAGGAGTGGGCCGAGGCCACCGGTTCGCCGTGGTGCCGCGGCGTCGCCGCCCGCGCCCGTGCCCTGGTCAGCGACGACGCCACCGCCGAGGCCCACTTCACCGCCTCGCTCCGGGCCCTCGCCCCGACGTGCGCCCGGATCGACCTCGCCCGCACCCATCTCGTGTACGGCGAATGGCTGCGCCGCGTCCGCCGCCGCAGGGAGGCCGGGGAGCAGTTCCAGCTCGCGATCACCCACTTCGACCAGAGCGGCGCGCACATGTTCGTCGCGCGGGCCGGCACCGGCCTGGAGGCGGTCGGCCGGACGGCCGCCACCCCCGTCGACCCGGGCCCCTCCGAGCTGACCCCGCAGGAGCTGCGGATCGCCCGGCTGGCCGCCCTCGGCCGCACCAATCCCGAGATCGCCACCACCCTGTTCATCAGCGCCAACACCGTCGACTACCACCTGCGCAAGATCTTCCAGCGGCTCGGCGTCTCCTCCCGCCGCCAGCTCTCCGACAAGATCAACTCGCTGCCGGCCTGACGGACTACGCGGCCCACGTAGTGCGTCACCGGCATCACCTTCGCCATGCTCGGGCGGTGACCTTTTTCATCGCCGACGACGGAGCGCGCATCTTCTACAAGGACTGGGGCGTCACCGGCTCGCCCGTCCTGTTCAGCCACGGCTGGCCGCTCAACGCGGACGCCTGGGACGCCGCCGCCCTCTTCATGGCCACCCACGGCCACCGCGCCATCGCCCACGACCGCCGCGGCCACGGCCGGTCGACGCAGAGCTGGTTCGGCAACGAGATGGACACCTACGCCGACGACCTGGCCGGCCTCATCGAGCACCTCGACCTGACCGACCTCACCCTGGTCGGCCACTCGACCGGCGGCGGCGAGATCGTCCGCTACATCGGCCGGTACGGCACCGCGCGGGTGTCCCGGGTCGTCCTGGTCGGCGCGGTGCCGCCGTTGATGCTGCGCGCCGACGACAACCCCGAGGGCCTGCCGATCGAGGTGTTCGACGGCATCCGCGCCGGTGAGCTGGCCAACCGCTCCCAGCTCTACCGCGACCTGGCCGACGGCCCGTTCTTCGGCCACAACCGCACGGGCCAGGTGCCGCAGGGCTTCCGCGACGCCTTCTGGCTCCAGGGCATGGCCTCGGGACACCGGGCCGCCTACGAGTGCATAGCGGCGTTCTCGGCCACCGACTTCCGCCCCGACCTGGCGGCGATCGACGTCCCGACCCTGGTGATCCACGGCGACGACGACCAGATCGTGCCGTTCGAGGTCGGCGGGAAGCGCTCGGCCGCCCTGGTCAAGGACGCGACCCTGAAGGTGTACGAGGGCGGCGGCCACGCCCTCCCCGACACCGACCGCGACCGCCTCCACGCCGACCTGCTGGACTTCGTCTCCTCTTAGGGGGTGGCGCGCACGGTCCTGGCGGCGGCGACCATGTTGGCCAGGGCCGCCCTGGTCTCGGGGTAGCCGCGGGTCTTCAGGCCGCAGTCGGGATTGACCCACAGCCGGTCGGCGGGCACCACCCGGAGGGCCTCGCGCAGGTGGACGGCCATCTCCTCGGTGGTGAGGACGTGGGGTGACGCCGTACAGCACTGGCACACATGTCTCCGCAGGAGACTCCGCGCCTCCATTGACGCGCACGGCTGCGGCCGAAGGTCGTGGCTTGCCAACCCCGAGTGATCCCCGACCAGCTCTGGCAGGAACTTTTCGCGCAGGTGACCCGCCTCCGCGATCGCGCCCTGCTGGCCTGTCATGTCCTCGGGCGTCTGAGCCTCCGAACTGCTCGGGGTGCACCTATCCAACGTCGACTGGACGCGCGGGCAACTGTGGGTGGTCTCCAAAGGTCGCGGCTGCGCCAAGCAGGGCCTGTCTCGCCGCAGGACTTGGCCTAATTGACGGACTTCTATGAAGAAGCTGGACTGCCTGCGGCATGCCCATGTCACGACCACCGCGCTCTATACCGCAGGAGGGTTAAAGTACCTGATCGACAAGCTTGCCGAGCATTATCAGCGTCCGAGACAGCCGACCTTTTGGTCAGCGACCTACAACCCGGACGACATTGCGGTGGTGTTGGGTGAGCCATAGCGCAGTTGGACCGAAGATGCGCCTGCACCTCACCTTAACCGGAGCTGCTACCATAATCCTGCCGACAATGCCAGCGTTCTGGATGACGATAGGCCTATCGCTCCCTCGTGCCGGGACCGCTGCCGCAGCCGAGCCGTCTCCCTTAACCTTTCGGTGATCAATCCGAGAGCCGGACCGAGCGGATCGCCGACTTGGCCGCAGAGCACTTTAGCCTCGACCACAACGGCCGGTCGGCCAATCGGCGGGGCATGCTCGACTTGCTGGCTAGGCTGACAATTTTCGGGGTGGACCTGGCAGGGACGGTGGAATGTGGTCTGCTTCAACGATTCAGCTCATCCAATAGATGCGCTATCGGGGACCACGTCACGGACACGCTCGGATTAACGCCGCTGCGGTCCAGACCTACTCCCTGCAGGTTAATCAGCCGACCGCAGCAGCGGTCAACGCCACCCGGTTGATCCGTTTCGCAGACCGATTTCGTCGGATCGCTGACGATCCTGTGCTGGAGGATTCTTGCCAGCGACTCGAGCAGCAGCCGGGCACCACGGACCCGCGCGAGATTGCGGTCGGGAGCGTCGGTACGGTGCTGGTCGTCTCCGGCGGCATCGACCTGACCGACCTTACTGCCGAGGCCGTTCTTCTCTATGCCGAGCAGCCGCCGGGATACACGGGCGCTGCGACCGTTTGGCCGATCTTGCATACGATGGGCCAGTTCCCAAGCTGGGTACCTAGCACCCCGCATGGCGCCCGAATCCGCGAGCAGCAGTCGATCGAGGACGTAGTGCTGTGACCGGAAACCTCTGCCGGTCACAGCACGGGGGTTAGAGTACAACTCAGTCGAAGCGGTCTGAGCGCTTCCACCAGTCTGGTGATCGCAAAGCCGATCAAGCTCATCAGGCTAGGCAGGAACCACCCGAACGCATGCAGCACCGCCGCCGACCCCCCCGGTCAGACCTGAGAACGGCCTGAAATCTTTGTGCCGGTAACCTCAAAATCGCCCATTTACCGTAATGTACTTGATGCACCAAACTGACAGCCATGGGCCAGTCAGCATGGCGACATATCGGGCATAAGTCTCATAACGGGCAAATCGGTTGATCGCCCCCCATGCTGAGCCGATGAGATATTGAGGAGAAATCTTTGGCTTCTCGACTTGCGCTCGTGTGTGGCGTTAGCTCCTATCCGACTAGATGGGGGAAGTTGGACAGCTGCCGACATGATGCGGACGAGGTCGGCGAACTGCTCGCCTTTCCTGAATACGGATTCTCCGTTACAAAACTGCTTGACGAGGAGGTAACTAAAGCTGCCATTTTCCAGTGGATGGCGGAGGCGAAGCGGTCCGGTGCGGAAAAAATAGTTTTCTACTTCGCTGGACATGGCGCCGTAAATGACCTCGGAACCTTTCTCGTAACCTACGACAACCGAGAATTCGATGAGGGTGTTGGACTTGCAACTCTAATGACAATGTTGGAGCCCGAACCAGACAGTGCCACAGAGACAATGCTCCTCTTAGATTGTTGTCATGCCGGTGAGGCGGCGAGACTCCCTGCGAGCAATTTTGCTGTCCGACGGATCTCAAATTCCGACATCAATCAGGTAGTTCGGCAAACTGATCCTTCCGTAGTAGTCATTGCCGCATGCACAGGAGACCAGCGCGCTTGGGAAGCTGCCAACCTAGGCCATGGCATCTTCACATATCATTTGCTCGCAGCGCTTCTTGGCGAAGCGGCGGACCACACTGGTTCTGTCACGGCGCACAGCATCTATGAGGTCGTATCACGGGAGATGGCCAATAGAGATGGGCACGAGCAGGATCCGGTATTCGGAGGTCGTGTTCGCGGAAGGATGATTATAGGAAGAGGGTTATCGCCCGTACTGGCACCACCGCGCCCCGAGCAGGAATACGCCGCTATTGAGGTCGAGGCGCACGCTTATTTAGATAGCTACAACAAGCTTCGAGCGACTTATGACATGCAGACATGGCGATCCGAAGGATATTTCGCTGCGTGTCGCAAGCTAGAGCAGATCAACAACTGGTTCGCAAAGAAAGATCTAGTCGAAGGACTTCCTGGGCGCGAGCAATATCGCTTAGCAAAGGAAACACTCCTACGCTTCCAAAGTGAGCTAGGCAATGTAGAGTCCAGCACTCGGACTAGATGGGGCGTGTTAGAACATCCGCTCGGTTCCGGAGGGTTCGGCAAAGTCTGGCTGCTTCGCAATGCTAATGGAGATGCGGGAGCATATAAGCTTTATCACTCCAACGAACTGCACGATCATGAAAAGGTGAAGCGTTTCAAAAATGGCTACGAGGCAATGCGTATGCTAAATCACCCCCGTATCGTAAGCGTGCACGACTATAGTAGCTGCCCTCCCGGGTTCGTAATGGATTATATTGAAGGTAAAAATCTGCGCGACCTTGCCGTGGGCATTTTTCTCGAACCCATAGATATCATTCCAATTCTCCTTAAATGCGCTGAGGCCGTACTTCACGCTCACGAGAACGACGTTATTCACCGTGATATCAAGCCAGAGAACATCATCTGCCGGTACGGAGAGGACGGGACGTACAGTCCTTATCTCACCGATTTTGATCTCGCCTGGTTTAGTACGCAGACCCAGAAGGCGACTAAGACCGCTATGGGAGTCGTCTACTACGCCGCACCAGAGCAATATGTGGTTTTCGACCCCAAGGCGGCTCGGAGTAAGACGCCGACTCTTGATGTTTTTTCATTTGGACAGCTCATGCACTTCTGCCTGACAAATATGGACCCCGAACCCCTAAAGGTCGAAAGCAATATAGACCGCCTTAACCAGAGGCTTGTCCACTCAGCCCCTGCCAGCGCTGTAGCCGGCATCATTGATCTCTACAGAGAATGCACAAGATTTGAACCATCCGACCGTATTTCCAATTTCTCGGAGATAATTCACCGCCTAGACGGAATCGGGCAGGCCCTTTCGTATACCGACAGTAGCGCCAACATCTCAACAGCGGATTACTCTCGCGAACTTATTTTCCAAATGACGCGAGTGGCTACGCCTGTAACACTGGACTCATTCGTGAACGCTACAAGGACATGGGAAATCGGCCTGCAATGGAAGGAAAAATCCGGGCAGCGCAAGTACACAGACTATCTCTCCATGCACTTTAGGCCCACTCAGAGAATGTCACTTGAAAATGTGTCGAATGAGCGGATGCGACCGATCTTCAATCGCAGAATCGATCAGGCGATCTCTGCCTATCCAAACGCAACCCGGCACCCAGGAAACAAGGGTGAGTTTCAATTTTATCTTGACTGGAGGCCAGACTCCATGACGTTGGGCGATGTTCCTAAGCTTGCGGGCCTATTGCGTGACATCTTCTCGGTTCTCCAGTAGGCGGCCCTATCCAGGCGGGCGCGAGCTCTAGGCTGAGGTTACGGAAGGTCGAGGTCGAGACGTCCATTGACGATGAAGCCGCCGATCGGCCATCATTTGGCGAAAAACCGCCAAATAGATCGGCGGTCGCATCTGGCGCTACTGCTTACGCATTTTCGGACCAGCTCACTAGGTCGCTCCGGCCGCCCCCTGTTACTGGCTTGCTTTTGCGCAAGCCGTCGATGGTTTGTGTCGAGCTACTTCCCCATCTCCATTGGCAACAATTCGGCGGTGCCGCACGCTATAGCGAAGTTGCCGCGAAACGCGCGGTGGAAACCCGCGTGACGCGGAAACTCATCACCGGCCTAAGATCGAGGTACTCACAATTAGCGATCGCCGGTCGGCTTCAAATGGCCGCGCGGCGGGGTGAACCGGTGGAGTTCGAGGATCGGCGGCAACGGCGCCAGTCCCGGGCCGCCGGCGCGGATCCACGCGGCGACGTCGGCGGTCGCGCCCTCGTCGTTGACGAAGGCGAGCCACACCGGGCGGCCACCGGCGGCGCGCCCTTCCGGGGTGGGCTGGACGACGATCACGTTGGCCTGGTCGCACACGTCGAGGCAGCCGGTCACCCGGACCTCGGCGACGTCGGCGAGGCGGCGTATCTGCTCGTCGTGGTCGAGACGGGGGACCTTCCGGCTGCTGCCGCAGCAGCAGTCCCGGCAGACGGTGACCCTTCTCGGGCCGACGGGTGAGGGGGAAGCAGGCACCGGCGCCCGGCCTCTCTCGGGGAGATCCGCCCCGGCTGGTGAGGAGGCGACCGCGTGAGTCTCTGGCTCTCGGCTCGACACCGATCACAGTGGCGGGACCGCACCGGATTCACACCGGCTTCCTCGTTCCGCCGTCGCCTTTCCGAAATCGTCTCATATGTGGCCGTATGAACCATCCCATGGCGGATCTCCGCAGATTAGACGCCGCTGGCCGGGTAGGTGACGGCGGCAGCGTGCTCAACGTGCGATCAGCTGCTTCCAACCGCTCCCGGTACGCCCCGTCACGCGCGGGTGAGGAAGGTGGTGACCGCCATGGAATCCTCACGGGACGCCGGCGGACGACTGGCGGTGATGCGCCTCTCCGGAGACATGGACGCCGCGACCACGCCCGCTCTGGACCTCGACGTAGACGCCGTGCTCGCCGCTCCCGCGCCGTCGGTGCTGATCCTGGAGGTGGCGGAGGTCCGCTTCTGGGACTCGGCGGGGCTCGGGCTCATCGTGCGGGCGGTCAAGGCCGCCAAGGCCAGGGGCACCCGGCTGGTGCTGGCGGGGGCGCGGCCGCAGCTGCGTCACCGGATGGAGCTGACGCTGATGACCGATCTGATCGAGATGTACGACTCCCTGGAGGAGGCCCTGGCGGAGGTCCGCCGCGAGGGGCCGGGAAATGTCGGTGGGCCTCGCTAGTTTCTGATCAACCCCCCGAACACGGAAGGTTGGTCATGTACCGACAGGGTGACATCCTGATCATGCCGGTGCCGGAGGCGTCGGTGCCTCCCGGTCTCGTCGCCGAGCCACGTGACCCCAAGGGCCGCATCGTGCTGGCCCTGGGCGAGGCCACCGGCCACGCCCACGCGCTCCACGGCCCCGGGACCCTCTACCGCGGCTACCTCCACCTGCCCGAGGGCGGGCGGCTGGTCCACGAGGAACATGCCACGATCCCGCTGCCCAAAGGATGGTTCAGGATCGTCCGCCAGCGTGAATACGTGCCTGGTTCGTTCCGGGTGGTGGCCGACTGATGAACGTCGAGACGACGATGACCTGGGCCGACGTCGCCTTCGCGACCGGCCGGGGCGACCGGGCCGAGGCCGAGGCGGGGGTCCGTGAGGCCTATGCCGCCGCGGGGCTGGCCGCGCCGTCGGTGATCCTGTGGGCGGGCTCCCCCGTCGTCGCCTCGGCGGCGGCGGCGATCCACCACGGCGGCGAGGCGGCCGTCGACGCGCTGAACAAGGCCGGGCTGGGGTCGCTCATCCTGTCGGCGGCGGGGCTGCTGGGCCGGCCGCTCGGCCCTTCCGTCCGCGAGGAGGTGCGCACCCAGCCCTGGGAGCAGGCGCGGGCAGACCGGCTGCGCGAGACCGGCGGGGTCGGGTGGGCGCGCGTGTGGGAGTCGACCGGCGGGCTGCTGTGGCCGAGGGTGAACACGGTCGTCCAGGAGATCCGCCGGGGGCTGTCGGTGCTCGGCGGCGAGGAGGCCGGTGACCTCCTGCGGCAGGCCGCGCTCGACGCGGTGCTCGGGCAGCACGACGCCGCCTGGCTGTCGGCCTTCGACGACGCCCCCGGCCTGGCCGGGCTCACGCGGGTGGCCCGGCACGCCGGCTGGTGGTTCCCCTACGCCGACGTGGCCATCCTCTGTGAACGCCCCGCCGAGCTGCACCTCGACGAGGCGGGCCGCCTCCACCGGTCCGACGGCCCGGCGCTGGTCTTCCCCGACGGGTTCGCGCTGGAGGCCTGGCACGGCATGCCGGTGCCCGAGGGTTTCGTGGCGTCGATGGCCGACCTGACCCCCGAGCGCATCCGCGGCGAGGACAACGCCGAGCTGCGCCGGGTCATGCTCGAACACTTCGGCTACGACCGCTACCTGGCGGAGTCGGGGGCGACGCCCGTCCACCGCGACGAGACGGGCGTCCTGTGGCGGATCAGCCTGCCCGACGACGAAGACGTGGTGACGGTCGAGGTGGTCAACTCGACCGCCGAGCCCGACGGCACGTTCCGGACCTACTTCCTGCGGGTGCCGCCGTGGGTGCAGCGGGCCCGGCAGGGTGTGGCGTGGACGTTCGGGGTCGACGAGGCGAACTACCGGCCCGAGAAGGAGACCTGAGGCACCGCCAGGGTGAAGGAGGCCCCTTCGCCGGGTGCGGTGCGCAGGTCGAGGCGTCCGCCGTGGGCCTCGGCGAGGGAGCGGGCGATGGCCAGGCCGAGTCCGGCGCCGCCGGGCCCCGACCTGCTGCGCGACTCGTCGGCGCGGGAGAAGCGGTCGAACACCCGGCCGGCCTCCTCGGCGGTGAGCCCGGGGCCGCGGTCCTCGATGACGAGAACGGCCTCGCCGTCCCGGGTCCCGACGCCGATGCGCACGGGGGTGCCCTCCGGGGTGTGCGCGACCACGTTCCCGACCAGGTTCGTGACGACCTGGCGCAGCCGGGCCTCGTCGCCGAGCACCGGGGCCGAGGCGGGCGGGCCGTCGTCGGGGCCGGTCAGCTCGACCGGACGTCCGGGGGCCAGCGCGCGCAGGTCGAGGCGGGCGTCGGCGGCGAGGGTGCGCAGGTCCATCGGGGCCAGGTCCAGGGGCAGGGCGTCGCCGCCCTCGTCGAGCCGGGCGAGCAGCAGCAGGTCCTCGACCAGGCGGGCGAGCCGCCCGGCCTCGCTCTCGATCCTGGCCATCGCCGGGCCGACCTCGGTCAGGCCGCCCATGCGGTAGAGCTCGGAGAACCCCTTGATGCCGACGAGCGGGGTGCGCAGCTCGTGGCCGACGTCGGCGACGAAGCGGCGCAGGCGCGCCTCCGACGCGGTCCGCGCCGCGAAGGCCTGCTCGATCTGACCGAGCATGCCGTTGAGGGAGGCCGACAGGCGGCCGACCTCGGTGCCGGGGTCGGCGTCCGGGACCCGGCGGCTGAGGTCCCCCGACGCGATCGCGGCGGCGGTCTCCTCGATGGCCCGCAACGGGCGCAGCCCGCCTCTGACGGCGAACCATCCGGCCAGCGTGAGCAGCGCCAGCAGGGCGGCCCCGGTGATGACGTAGGTGATCCGCAGCCGCCCGACGGTCCCCCGCACCGCGTCGAGCGAGGCCGCCACGACGACCGAGGTCCCGGTCCGTTGCCGGGGCACCACGAGGACCCGCCAGTCGGCGCCGCCCGCCGAGTCGCGCGCCTCGAACGGCCGCCCGCCCAGGCTCTCGGCCGAGAGGGTGGACAGGACCGGTTCGCCGGGTCCCTCCGGCAGGCGGATCTCCGGGCCGATCCGGCCGTCCGGGCCGAGTTCGGCTATGTACAGGCGGTTGATCAGGTCCAGGTTGGTGGACAGGGCGTTCCCTGCCACCCGGCCCGCCGGGGCGCGGCCGGTGAGCTCGGGCGGGACGACCGCGATGATGCCGCCGAACACCCGGAGCTGGGTGTCGACCCGGTCGACCAGGGAGGTTCTGAGCAGGCCGATCACGATCGAGCCGGTCAGCAGCAGCCCGGCCGCCAGCAGCGCGCAGGTGATCGACAGCAGGCGGGCGCGCAGCGACGCGCGCCGCCAGGTCATCGGGGCTCGCGCAGGACGTAGCCCACGCCGTGCACGGTGTGGATCAGTCTCGGGCCGGTCGCCTCCAGTTTCCTGCGCAGGTAGCTGACGTAGGTGTCGACGATGCTGGTGTCGCCGGCGAAGTCGTACTGCCAGACGTCCTCGATGATCGAGGTCTTGGACACCACCCGGCCCGCGTGGTCGGCCAGGTAGCTGAGCAGGCGAAACTCGGTGGGCGACAGGCGTACCGTCGCCCCGGCCCGGCGCACGTGGCAGCCCTCGACGTCGACCTCCAGATCGCCGACCACGACGGCGTGGGCGTGCGGGACGCCGGTGCGGCGCAGGATCGCGCGGATGCGGGCGAGCAGTTCCGGCAGGTCGAACGGCTTGGTGACGTAGTCGTCGCCGCCGAGGGTCAGGCCGGTGACCTTGTCGCCGGGTGAGTCGCGGGCGGTCAGGAACAGCACCGGCACCGGCGGCCTGGCCAGCTCGCGCAGGCGGCGGACGACCTGGAACCCGTCCAGGTCGGGCAGCATCACGTCGAGCAGGATCAGGTCGGGCCGCAGCACGCGGACCGCCTCGACGGCCTCGGCGCCGGTGGCGGCGGAGCTCACCTCGAACCCGGCGAAGCGCAGGGTCGCCGACAGCAGCTCACGTACGGTCGGCTCGTCGTCGACGACCAGCAGCCGCTCCATGAGACCTCCTTCTCACACGTCCCGCCGCCGGAGCACCGCGTAGGCCGCCAGCAGCAGGAGCAGCGTCCAGACGCAGGTCACGGCGATGCCAGCCCATGGTCCCGGCAGGTCGGGGTCGCCGTCCAGGCTGAGCAGCCGCAGCCCGGCCGTGACGGGCCAGTAGCCCAGGATCAGCCGGGCCAGCCATTCCGGATAGAGCGAGGCCATCGCCGGGACGAACACGCCGGCCACGATCGTGATGGTCAGCGCCCCGGCCGTGCTGCGGACCAGGCAGCCGACCGCCAGGCCGATCAGCCCGAGCAGGGCCAGCAGCAGCCCCGGCCCGGCGAGCACCCGGAGCATGCCCGGCTCGCCCAGCGGGGTGACGGGCACGTTCCGCGAGGTCAGCACGGCCCGGTTGACGAACACCACCACGAGCCCGGTCACCGTGCCGGCCACCGAGGTCGTCGCGAGGCAGACCAGGGCCTTGGCCGCCAGCACCCGGCCCCGGCGGGGCACCGTGGTCAGGGTCAGCGCCATCGTGCGGGTCTGGTGTTCGACGGTGAACGCCCGCAGGCCCAGGTAGCCGACGGCGATCTGCACGAAGATCAGCGGCCGGAAGTCGGGGGCGACCGCCCCGGTGGAGCCGTCCCTGACGTATTCGAGGGCCGCGGCGTAGCCGAAGAGGAGGGCGAACAGAGCGCCGAGAACGACGATGGCGGCCACGGTGACCCAGGTCGACCGGGTCGTCCAGGTCTTGGCCCACTCGGAGCGGATCGCGGCGGTCATCGGGTCAGCTCCATGAAGGCCTCTTCCAGGGACGCGCGGCGGGGGGTGAGCTCGTGCAGGACGACGCCCTCTGCTGCGGCGACCTCGCCGATCCTCTCCGCGCTCAGCCCTCTGACCAGCAGTTCCGCACCGGCGGGGGCGACGTCGGAGGCGCCCTGGGTGACGAGCTCCCGGGCGAGGCGGCGGGGGTCGGCGGTGCGCACCAGCACCCCGTCGGGCCGGGCCAGCGCCTCGACGGTGGTGTCGGCGATCATCCGCCCGCGCGCCACCACGATCAGCCGGTCGGCGGTCACCGCCGTCTCGGCCATGAGATGGCTGGAGACCAGGACGGTCCGCCCCTCCGCCGCGAGCCCGCGCAGCAGCGTCCGGATCCAGACGATGCCCTCGGGGTCGAGCCCGTTGACCGGTTCGTCCAGGATCAGCACGCCGGGGTCGCCCAGCAGCGCGGCGGCCAGCCCGAGGCGCTGGAGCATGCCCAGCGAGAACGCGCCCGCGTGCCGGTGCGCCGCCGCGGTCAGCCCGACCAGGTCGAGCACCTCGTCCACCCGCTGCCGCCGCAGCCGGTTGCTGACCGCCAGGCACCGCAGGTGGTCGCGGGCCGAACGGCGGGGGTGCACGCCCCCCGCGTCCAGCAGCGCCCCGACCGCCCGCATCGGCTCCGGCAGGTCCGCGAGCCGCGCCCCGAGGACCCGGGCCCGGCCGGAGGAGGGCGCGTCGAGCCCGAGGATCATCCGCATCGTGGTCGTCTTGCCCGCGCCGTTCGGGCCGAGGAAGCCCGTCACCGCGCCCGGCTCGACCGTGAAGGTGAGGTCGTCGACGGCGACGACGTCGCCGTAGCGTTTGCTCAAGCCACTGACTTCGATCATGCGGCGAGCATGGGCCGTCAGGCTGCGGGCTTCCTGGGCGGTTCTGTGAGAGCCCTGTGCCCCTGTGGCCCGGGCTATCGGGGGATACGTTCCAGGATCCCGCCGGCGAAGACGTCGTACAGGCCGGTCGGTTCGAGGTGGACGTAGCCGATGTGGCAGTCGCACTCCAGCTTCGGGCACGCCTTCGGGCCGAGCCGGTCCCGGTAGGTGCCGTCGTAGAGGTTGCCCAGCACCGACGGGACGAAGTGGCACCGCCGGACGGTGCCGTCGCCGTCGACGGAGACGACCGTGTCGCCGGTCCTGCACGCCCGGCCGGCGCTCAGGTGCGGGAAGCGGCTGTAGTGGAACAGCGGGTCGATCTCCTGCCACCGGGCCGCCTCCTCGTCGGTGTAGACGCGGCCCTCCTCGGCGTTGATCCACAGGTAGGTGGCGGCGGGGAGGTCGGCGCGCAGGCGGCGGGCGTCGTCGAGGTGGGCCGGGTCGCCGACCACGCCGACGCTGTGGCGGACCTTCAGGCCGGTGACCTTGGCGAGGAAGCGGTCGTAGGCGACCTGGGTCGGGTGGTAGGTGACCCAGAGGGCCAGCGTCTCGGGGTCGGCGGCGTCCAGCCAGGTGGTGCGGGTGCTGAGGTTGGTCTGGATGGCGACGCGGCGGATGTTGGGCTGGTGGCTGAGCTCGACCATCGCCTCGCGGTACCACGACCTGACCAGGCCCTCGCCCCACGGCGTGAACAGGACGCTCAGGTCGTGGTCCTGGTCGCGCGTCCACGCGGTGAAGCGGCGGAGCGCGGCCCGGTCGGCGCGGAGCTGCTCGGGGGTGTCGCGGCGTTTGCCGAACGGGCAGTAGGCGCAGTCGTAGTCGCAGCTCGCCAGCGTGCCCCGGTAGAGGATCGTGAGGTGGGTCATCGGGCGTCGTGACCGGCCATGAGGGCGCGGACCTCGCCGGAGAACAGGGCGGGTCCGACGGCGTCGGAGTGGGCGAGCCCCTCGTCGGTCAGCCGGAGCATCCCCTCGCCCCGGACCAGCCAGTGGCCGGGGACCGCCGAGACGTCGGGCTCGTCGCCGAAGCGGGCCCGATAGAGGGCCAGGTCGAGGCCGTCCTTCTGGAGCAGGCTCTGGATCGTGTGGCGGCGGCGCTGCTCGGCCGGCGGGACGGGGAAGCCGATCAGGGCCTGGGTGAAGTCGTCGCGCCGCACGTAGTCGTCGATGATCGAGCGGACGTGGCGGGCGCCGACGGCGTACTCGTGGGAGTAGTGCAGGGTGCTCGTGTACGACCGCGCCCCGCACCCCACACTCGCCATGCCGTCGGTCTGGCAGCAGTAGTCGGTGGTGGTGCCGGTGCCGGGGAGGCGGAACATCCGCATGGACACCTGTTCGTAGCCCTGGGCCAGCAGGAAGTCGCGGCCCTCGCGGTAGAGCTCCATCCGCTGGTCGTCCCAGTCGCGGCCGATCTTGCCGAGGCCGGTGAGGGGGCGGACGTACAGCGGATAGAGGTAGAGCTCCTCGGGCCGCCACCTCAGCGCGGTCGTCAGCGAGTGGAGCCAGGAGGCGGGCGTCTGGCCGTCGATGCCGTAGATGAGGTCGATGTTGAGGATCGGGAAGCCGGTCGCCCGGATCGCGTCGAGGGCCTGCTCGACCTCGGCCAGCTTCTGCGGCCGGACCGCCGAGCGCGCCTCCTCGTCGAGGAAGCTCTGCACGCCGATGGAGACCCGCGTCGTGCCCCGCTCCCTCAGCACGCCCAGCCGATCAGCGGTCGCCGTGGCCGGGGAGGTCTCCACGGAGAGCGGGATCGAGCCGTAGGGGACGAGCTTGCCGGTGATGTCGAACAGCCGCCCGAGCTCGGACGGGCTCAGGTAGGTGGGCGTCCCCCCGCCGATCGCGGCGGTGGCGAACGCCGGGTCGAGCGCGCCGGACAGCGCGAGGGTCTCGCGTTCCAGCGCGTCGAGATAGGCCGCCACCAGGTCCTCGGGAGCGCCCGTCCGGGTGAAGAGGTTGCAGAAACCGCAGCGCATCTCGCAGAACGGGATGTGGGCGTAGAACGACCCGGCCCGCTCGCCGCGCCACACCTCGGTCAGCTCGTGGCGCGGGTCGAGCGGGCGGTAGGCGGTCTTGTGCGGGTACGCGTAGACGTAACTCTCATACGGACTGATCATCGGAGCTCCGGTCGAGGACGAACTCGGCGTAGGGGACGGTCCAGACGACGTCGTGCGCGACCCGATGTCCCACATGACCGTCTTCACCGTAGGCGGTCCCGTGATCGGAACAGACGATCACGAAGCACGGCCGGCGGCGGGTCATCAGGCCGAACAGCCGGGGGACGTGCCGGTCGACGTATTCGAGCGCCGCCGCGTGCGACTCGATCGTGTCGTCGGCCGCGCCCGGCAGGTAGAGCCGGTTGGGCTGGTGCATCGCCGAGACGTTCAGGAAGAGGAAGACCGGGTCCTGTACGCCGTCCAGCACCCTCTCCGCGCAGTCGAGCTGCCGCTCGAACGAATCGGGTGAGGTGACCCCGAACGACGGGTCCCAGTGGCTCTCCTGGAACAGCCCCGGCAGCACCGACCCGAGCGGGCTCAGCCGGTTGAAGAAGCCCACTCCCCCGACGCACACCGTGCGGTAGCCGGCCTTCGCCAGCCCCGTGGGCAGGTCGGGCGCGTCGAAGACCCAGGTCCGCGGCGAGGTGGTGGCGCTGCCCGGGAAGGCCGCGGCGAACGGGCGGTCGTGCGGGCCCGGCGTGACGGGCGTCGGGAAGAACCCCGCGAACATCGCGGCGTGCGAGGCGAAGGTGAAACTCCCGGGGCTGTGCCGCCTCTCCCAGGTCAGGAAACGCCCGAAGCCGGGCGTCCGCCCCTCGGCCATCAGCCGTTCGGCGACGTCGTGGCGGAGGGTGTCGAGGGTGAGGAGCAGGATGTCGTGGGTCCCCACGACCGCGTTCATGTCGCGCACGACCGCCACCCCGCCGCGATGGCCTTCGCCTCGCACTCGTAGGTGGTCAGCCCGCTCCCGTCGAGCGCGCCCAGGCCCGGCAGCAGGTCGCCGAACGCGTTGACCTCCGCGACGGCCATCGACCGCCAGTCCGTGCCGATCATCAGGTCGACCCCGGTCGTCAGGCTGCCGGGGAAGCAGGCGGCGGTCCGGGCGCAGACGTCCATCGCCTCGTCCCACCGCTCCCCCAGCCGGGACCGGATCGCCCCCAGATCACCCCGTCTGCCGCCCAGGTGCAGGTTGGTCATCGGCACCCGGCTCACCCGCGCCACCGCGTGGGTCGGCTCCCCGGCCACGGTCACCACCCGCAGGTCGAAGCACCCCCCGGCCACCGAGGCCTTCGGGAACCAGCGCTCGACGTGGAGCCCGTCGGGGGCCAGCGTGTCCACGATCCGGGCCACGGTTCCCTCCTCCGTGTACGTCCGCACCGCCAGCGAGTTGCGCAGGTCCTCCGTGGCCGACGTCACGGCCCGCAGGCGGGTCCCGGCGGTCTCGAAGGCGATCACCCCCGACGCGGAACTGCCGTGGGCGGGCTTCACGAAGACCCGTGGCCACGACCGGTCCCGCATCACCTCCCTGAGCTCCTCGTACGAGGTCACGCTCGTCCCGCCCGGGACAGGGATGCCCTTGTTCGCGAGCAGCGCGTGGCAGCGGCGCTTGTCGAACATCGTGGCGATCTCGTCGACGTCGGCCAGCAACTCGCCGCCCGCCGAGGCGACACGCCCCAGCCCGGCCGTGAAACGGGCGTACCAGGTCGCCCCTCCCCCGGCCCGGGTCGGATCGCCCTCGCCCCGGAGCAGGGCGTCGGCCTCGGGGCTCTCGCCGGGCGAGTCGACGCGTACGAGCCCGGAGAGAGCGAGCGGCTCCCCGGTCAGGACACGGGTCCACGGGACCACGGTGACCTCGCCCAGCCCATGGGCCCGCGCCGCCGCGCCGAACAGGTCGGCGCGGCGGTCACCGGGGGTGCCGACGACGATCACTCGCTCACCGCGGTGTACATCCAGCCGTCGTCCTCGTCGGCGCTCTCCTGCTCGGTGAGGTCGAGGTCGACCCCGCCGAGGGCCGAGGTCAGGCGGGCCGCCATGGCGTCGGAGAGGTAGTGGTGATGCAGGTCGAGGTGGCGCAGGTGGGTCAGCGGCTGGCCGCTGAGCAGCGCCTCGGCGCCCTCGTCGGTGAGCGTGCCCATCGACAGCGCGAGGCTGTCGAGCCGGGCCACGATCGGGGCGGTGGCGACGGCGGCGACGACGTCGTCCTGACGGTCGCTGTCCTGGAGTCCGAGGTGACGGAGGGCGGGCAGGTTGTCGCCGGTCAAAACAGGGGCCAGGTCGGCGACGGTGTAGTCGCCGCCGTACTCGTCGACGCCGAGCCACAGCTCCAGGTGTTCCAGAGCGGGGAACTCGCACCCCGCGACGCCGCGCACGAACGAGCCGCGCAGCCCGCCGGTCTCGGCCCGCAACATGCGCAGCCGTTCGTGCCGGACCGGGGAGATCTCCAGGCCGCCTCCGCCCCGGATCTCCAGGCGTTCCAGTTCCGGGAAGGCGGTCAGCAGGGGCGTGACGTCACTCTGGTTGATCCACGAGATCTCGTTCTCCTCCGACGAGATCGCCCCGAAGAACAGGGCGCGCAGCGCCGGGAGCCGGTGGGCCTCGGCGGTCAGCTTCTCCACGATCGGCTTGGCTTTCTCGGCGCCCCAGCCGAGGACGAGCGCGCGCACCTCCTCGGTGGCCACCCGCTCGAAGAAGCGGTCGAGGCCGGCGACCAGCCCGCCGTCGTCCATCCAGAAGTTCAGGTACCAGGCCACCTCGCCGGGCGGGTGTTCGCCCGCCTCGTCGAAGAAGACCACCAGCAGACCGGCGTAGCGGCCTTCGTAGACATCGTGGGACTCGGGCCGTCCGGGCAGCGCGAGGGAGATCGGCTCAGTCATTCGGACACCGCCACGTAGAAACGGTCGTCCCGGGGCGAGAGGCGGGGATGCAGCCTGACGTCGACGCCCGGAAGCGCCTTCTCGACGCGGTCGGCCATCGCGTCGCTGAGGAAGTTGTGGTGCAGGTCGAGGACCTTCAGGTGACTGAGCGGCTGGCCGTCGAGGAGCGCCTCGGCGCCGGTGTCGGTCAGCGTGCCCATCGAGAGGTCGAGTTCGTCGAGCCGGGCGACGACGGGCGCGGACGCCACGGCGGCGGCGATCTCATCTTGGATCTCGCTGTCCTGGAGGCCCAGATGCCGGAGGGCGGGCAGCCGGTCACCGGACAGGATCGGGGCCAGGTCGCCGACGGAGGTGTTCCCGCCGTAGCGTTCGACGCCGAGCCAGAGCTCCAGGTGCTCCAGCGCCGGGAGGTCGCAGGCGGCGACCTGCCGGACGAACGAGCCGTGCAGGCCGCCGCACTCCACCCGGAGCACGCGCAGGTTGTCGTGCCGGAGCGGGGCCAGGGCCAGGCCGTCACTGCCGCGCAGGTCCAGCCGCTCCAGGTTCGGGAACGCGGTCAGCAGCGGCGTGATGTCGCCCAGCTGGATCCAGGAGATCTCGCACATCTCCGGATCGACGTCCCCCAGACCCAGCCTGCGCAGAGCGGGGAACCGATGGGCCTCGGCGGTCAGCTTCGCGACGATGGGTTCGGGGCCGTACTCGTACATCTCGGGCCACTGGTCGATGTCGACGGCGACGATGTGCTCGGTGCCACCCCGCTCCAGGACGGCGTCGATCTCCGCGAGGACGTCGTCGTCCTCCTCCATCGCCGCGAGGGTCCAGACGCCGTCGGTCACGTCGCTGAAGAACTCGTGGCTCACTCGGCCACCGAGACGTAGATCCAGTCGTCGCGCTCCTTGCGCTCCGAGAGGTCGAGCTCGGCGTCGCCCACGAACACGCGCAGCCGCTCCGCCAGCGGCTCGGTCACGTAGTTGTGGCGCAGGTCGAGCACCTTGAGATGGCTCAGCGGCTGCCCGGCGATCAGCGCCTCGGCGCCCTCGTCGCCGAGGGTCCCCATGGCCAGTGACAGCACCTCCAGGCGGGCCACGACCGGGGCGGCGGCCACGGCGGCGGCGATCTCGTCCTGGTGGTCGCTGTCCTGGAGCCCGAGGTGCCGCAGGGCGGGCAGGCGGTCACCGGCCAGGATCGGGGCCAGGTCGGCGACCGTGTAGTCGCCGCCGTAGTTGTCGATGCCGAGCCACAGGTCGAGGTGTTCCAGGGCGGGCAGGTCGGAGGCCGCCACCGCGCGGACCACCTCGGCGGGCAGGCCGCCGGTCTCGAAGCGCAGCACCCGCAGGGCCTCGTGGCGGACCGGCGACAGGGCCAGCCCCGTGCCGCCGCGCACCTCCAGCCGCTCCAGCCGGGGGAAGGCGGTGAGCAGCGGGGTCACGTCGGACTGCTGGATCCAGGAGATCTCCGCCTCCTCCGACTGGATCGCCCCGAGGAAGATCGCCCGCAGCTCCGGGAAGCGGTGGGCGTTCTCGGTCAGCATCTTGACGATCACCGAGGAGTCGGTGTCGTACGCCTGCTCCCAGCACCCGATGACCAGCGCCCGCACCTCTTCGGTCGCGACCTGGTCGAGGAACACCTGGAGGGTCCCGGCGAACGCGCCCTCTTCGGCGTCGTAGGCGTCGGGCTCGGAGATCCGCCACGCCACCGAACCGGCGGGCGGGAGCTTCTCATCGTCGTCGTCCGGGGGGAAGACGAAGACATCCAGACCGGCGTAGCGCTGGTCGTAGAGATCCCACGGATCGGGGTGGATGTCATCCGGGAGGATTGTCAGCATGGGCCCAGTTCCTATCAGAAGGCACAGACAAATCACTGGGCAACAGCGACATAAAGGGTCACTCGCGCCCCACACCTGAGTGTCGTCACGCAGAGTGCTTGATCGACTACGGCTGACCCGGCAGGGTGATCATGCTCGGATCCACCCTCTCCGAAGGAGCATCCATGTCTGTTCGTTCTCTGCTGTCCATCGCCGTCCTGACGGCTGCCGTCGGCGCGGGCCTCGCCCTGCCCGTCGCGGCGTCCGCGCAGGCCGCCGCTAAGCCCGTCTGCGTCGACGCCACCAACAGCCGCGCGGACAACACCCTGGTCCGGCTGTGGCAGTGCGTCGACCACGCCAACCAGAAGTTCGTGGTCGACGCCGGTCAGATCAAGGTCAAGGACACCCTCGGCGGCGCTCGCGAGGTCTGCCTCGACACCACCAACAGCCGCAAGAACGGCACCGGGCTCCGCCTCTGGCAGTGCCTCGACCACGCCAACCAGAAGTTCGTGATCGACGCCGGTCAGATCAAGGTCAAGGACACCCTCGGCGGCGCTCGCGAGGTCTGCCTCGACACCACCAACAGCCGCAAGAACGGCACCGAGGTCCGCCTCTGGCAGTGCCTCGACCACGCCAACCAGAAGTTCGTGATCGACGGCGGGGAGATCCGGGTGGAGGACACCCTCGGGTAGCGGCGGGCCCGCGCTTATCATGCGCTGGTGACGGGATCATGGGCCGGGGATCTGGCCATCGGGGTCGTGGTCGCGCTGCTGGCGACGTGGGCGGTCCTCATCGGCGCGCTGCTGGTCGTCCGTCCGCGGGGGGATCTGCTCCGGCAGGCCGTCCGGCTGCTGCCGGACGTCCTGCGGCTTCTCCGACGGCTGGCCGCCGACCGTGACCTGCCGCGCGGGGTGCGGGTCCGGCTGGCTCTCCTGCTCGGCTACCTGGCGGTTCCGTTCGATCTCGTGCCCGACTTCATCCCTGTCCTGGGGTACGCCGACGACGCGATCATCGTCACCGCCGTGCTGCGCTCGGTCGTCCGGCGGGCCGGGCTGGACGCGCTGCGCGCCCACTGGCCGGGCACCGACGACGGGTTCACCGTGCTCTGCCGGCTGACCGGCCTGAAGCCGTGACCCGCACGCCTAGCCCCAGGCGTGCGGGTCACGGGGCATCCGATCAGCCGCCGGGCTGGGTCACGCCGTTCACCGTCAGGGTGTAGGGCGCGTACTGCTGGCCGGTCTCGGTCGGCTCGTCGTAGGCGACGATGGCGACGACCTTGGTGAACGGCCGCGCGAGCAGGAGCTCAAGGCGGTTCAGGTTGATCGTGCCCTTGCCGTTGAACTCGACCTGGGCGGCCACGTGGTGCTTCTCGTCGAGGCCGACGAGGCGGACGTTCCAGTTGTGCACGGCCGTCGGCTTGATCTCGGTGAACGACTTGAACGGCGCGAGGCTGGAGCCGTCGCTCACCACGGTGCCGCCGACGGTGACGTCGTCGACGAGCAGGCCGCCCTCGTTGACGCCGCCGTCGGAGACGTACTGGAAGCCGAGCAGGACGCTCTGGCCCGCGTAGGCCGACAGGTCGAACGTGTGCGGCTCGAAGCCGGCGGTGGTGCCGTTCAGCGACGGGCCGAGCGGGCCCTCGACGGTCTGGTCACCGGCGACCGGGGTGTAGGTGGCCCCGCCGTCGGTGGAGACGACGACGTAGCCGTAGTCGTAGCCCTCCTCGGCGCCGTACTTGGCGAGCAGGCGCAGGGTGGGGTCGGCGGCCGGGACGGTCACCTGGGTGACCGCGCTGACGTTGAGGTTCTCCTCGTTGCCCGAGAACAGGACCGGGTTGCCGGCCCGGTCGGGGTCGTCGCTGACGATCGTCCAGGCCAGCGGCAGGGCGGGCAGGCCCGTCGCGCCGGTGAACTTCAGCGTCTTGAGCTCGCTGCCCTTGAACGGCGTGCCGTTCGCCTTCTGGAGCGTCACGTAGTCGGCCCCGTTGGGCGCGGCCCCGGGCGTGTCGTAGGTGTCGGGGTTGGCCAGGTTCACGGTGGAGCTCAGCGAGGCCGAGGTCACCCGGGACTTGGGCACGCCCAGCACGATGCCGGTGCGGTTCTCCACGATCCGGTCGAGCAGGACCATCGACTGGTAGTCGTGCAGGACCTTGTAGAGGTCGGCGTTCTCCCCGGCCAGGGCGGCCTTGAGGCTGGCCAGACCCTGGCGCTCGCCGTCGCGGTGCAGCGTGGACATGAAGTCGGCGCCGTAACGGTCGTACAGGAAGAGCATGACCTCGTAGGCGTTGCCGTAGTCGGCGAGCACCTCGCTCGGCTCGCCCTCACCCCAGAGGGTCAGCGAGTTCTGCGGCCCGCCGCACTGCCGGGGGTTGGGGTTGTACGGCGCCTGCACGCTGCCGAAGCCCTGGAAGCAGTAGATGTGGCTGTCGGCGCCGAACTCGTTGATCGTCTTGCGGGCGTCGACGTAGCCGGTCAGGGTCTGGGCGAAGTCCGAGAGGCCCTCGTTGATCCAGTTCCCCTCGAACGGGTCGGTGTAGTACATGAGCAGGTGCTGCCACTCGTGCGCGAACGTGCCCTCGTAGCTGTTCGGGCGGGCCGGGCGGCTGGTGCACAGGTCGTCGGTCGGCTCGTTGGCCGGGTTGTCGGTCGTGCGGTGCGCCCAGTCGTAGGCGTCGACGGTCATGACGTTGCGGTCGACGCGCTCGGTGATGCCGGCCGAGAAGAAGCCCGCGATGTACGTCGGCGACGCCGGGAAGTCGTAGAAGTTGTCGTCCCGGACGTTGTCGATCAGCGCGACGGTCTTGTCGCCGTCACCGGTGTAGTCGCCGGGGATGCGGGCGTTGCTCCCGTCGCGGTCGGGCGGGGTGGAGAACGCCTCGGTCTCCTTCGGGAACATGACCGTGTCGAACTCGTTCACGAAGTAGGCGACCTGGGCGTCGGTGATCGTCGTGGAGTTCGGGATCTGCGCACGGCAGTCCCCGGCCGGGAACGAAAGGTCGTTCGCGACCCACACCTCGATCTTGTCACCGACGCCGCGCAGCGTGAACGGCTTGGCGTAGGGCGCCGCGTTGGGCTGGGTGTCGTCGATGGCCAGCCAGTTGCGGACGGTGCCGACCGGCGGCGTCGCGGCCGCGGCGGCCGTCGTCTTGCGCGCCTTCGACGGCTCGTACCGGGCGGGCAGGTCGAGCTTCTTGCCGTCGTAGGTGTCCGCGAGCTTGCCGTCCCAGTGGCGCGTGTCGCTCAACGGAGCGGAGGCGGGCGCCGGAGCCGCGATGGCCGGAGCGGCGGCCGGGAGGAGCGTCACGAGCGGGAGGGCAAGGGCGGTGACTGCTAACGCGATGACACGACTGCGTGTCATGGAACCCCCTTCGGGTGCTGGCGCGGCGACATGACATGCCGCACTGACACACCGTGACTATCTGAAGGCGGAACCAACAAGCATGACATCTGCCAATAAAATTCCGTCAGTTTGGCGGTAAGCGCCCCTCCTTCACTCCGCACGGCGGCCGGAGTGAGATCTCCGCCGCACGAAAGACGCTGGTAGGACCGCTGCCCGATGTCGGTCGCGGTCGCCTCCGTGACTATGTTGGTCGGGTGACGACGGAAGCGGTGCAACTCAGCTCGGCCAAGGGCCGCTGGGTCCTGGTGACCACGGTGCTCGGTTCGGGCATGGCCCTCCTCGACGGGACCGTCGTCAACGTCGCGCTGCCCGACCTCGGGCGTCAGCTCGACGCCGACATCGAGGGCCTCCAGTGGACGATCAACGCCTACACCCTGACCCTCGCCGGGCTCATCCTGCTGGGCGGCTCCCTGGGCGACCGCTTCGGCCGCCGCAAGGTGTTCATGATCGGCGTGGTCTGGTTCGCGATCGCCTCGGCGCTGTGCGGCCTGGCCCCCAGCATGGAGACCCTGATCGCGGCCCGCGCCCTCCAGGGCGTCGGCGGCGCCCTGCTGACCCCCGGCTCGCTGGCGATCATCCAGGCCACCTTCTCGGCGCGGGACCGGCCGAGGGCCATCGGCGCGTGGTCGGGCCTGGGCGGCACCGCAGCCGCCATCGGCCCGCTGCTCGGCGGCTGGATCGTCGAGACGATCGGCTGGCGCTGGGTCTTCCTGATCAACCTGCCGCTGGCCGTGGTGGTGCTGGTCATCGCGGCCCGCCACGTGCCGGAGAGCCGTGACGAGGAGGCGGCCGGCAGGTTCGACGTGCTGGGCGCGGCGCTGGCGGCCCTCGGCCTGGCCGCGCTGACTTACGGCCTGATCGAGACCGAGAACGTGCCGATGATCCTGGGCACGGTCATCCTGGCCGGGTTCGTGATCGTCGAACACCACCGAGGCCCCCAGGCGCTGGTGCCGGTCACGATCTTCACCAACCGGACCTTCACCGCCGTCAACGTGGTCACCCTGTTCATGTACGCCGCGATGGGCGTGGTCTTCTTCCTGCTCGTGCTCCAGCTGCGGACCGTCTCGGGCTTCTCGCCGTTCGCGGCGGGCTCGGCCCTGGTCCCGGTGACGCTGCTGATGCTGGTCATCTCCCCGTACGCCGGTGAGCTCGCCCGCCGCATCGGCCCGCGCTGGCCCATGACGCTCGGCATCCTGGTCTCGGGGATCGCCTTCATGTGGATGAGCCGGATCGGCCCCGGCGCCCACTATCTGACCGAGGTCCTGCCCCCGGTCACCCTGTTCGGCCTGGGCCTGTCGGCCACGGTCGCCCCGCTGACGGCGACCGTGCTGGCCAGCGCCTCCCAGCGGCACGCCGGGATCGCGAGCGGCGTCAACAACGCCGTCGCCCGCACCGGCAGCCTGCTGTCGGTGGCGGCCGTCCCGCCACTGGTGGGGCTGACCGGCGAGGCCTACCTCAACCCCGCGCTGTTCGACTCGGCGTTCCAGCTCTCCATGTACGCGTGCGCGGGCATGATGGCGATCTCCGCGCTGATCTCCCTGGTGGGGATCAGGATCCGTTTCTAGGGCTGGGCGTCCGCCATGTCAGATCATGAAGTCTCACCGTTACGCGTCTCGCGCGTCCTCTTCAGCGGGGAGCTGAGCAGGCGCGTCCGCGAGTGGGCAAAGGCCGAAGGGCTGCCCGTCAGCCACCGGGGCCGGATCGCCACCCAGATCGTCGACGCCTTCTTCGCCGCCCACCCCGAGGCGCTCGCCGGCGCCGACCGGCTCGAACTGGTGCGCGCCGTCGCCCACGACCCGGAAGACGGGCGCGCCACGCCGCAGGACTACGCCTGGCAGGACCGTCCCGGCCCGCTGGACCCGATCTACACCCTCACCTTCGTCCACGGCCTGACCGAAAACGAGGTGCTGCGCCGCTTCGGGGTCGCGCCGCAGGACGTCAGGCCGTTCACCGAGGAGGACGTGTACGAGAACCTCGAACAGACGAACGGCCTGGGCGACGTCGTCCTGGTGGCCGGCCTCGGCGAGTGGGCCGTCGCGGTGGAACTCCGGGGCTGGCAGGGAACCGACCCCGACCTGCTCCGCGCGCTGTCCCGGGACGGCGGGCAGGCCATCGCGGTCGGCCGCCACGACTACGCCCATGACCAGTTCTCCTACGCCGTCGACGGGCGCCTGGTCACCTCGTTCGATCCCGCGTTCCCCCACCAGCGCCAGGGCACCGACCCCGACCGGCTCAACAGGCATCTGCGCGACCTCGGCATCGACCCCTCGGCCGGCGACCAGATCGAGAACGCCCTCCCCGCCGCTCTGGCCCTCGCGTCGAGGATCAGCGGGGTCGTGCTCCACCCCGCCCGCCTGCGGGAGCCGCTCCCCGGCGGGCGGATCACCTCTCACGACAGGACGTGACCGTAGAAGCCGTCGCCCTCGGCCAGCTTCTCGCCCTTCTTCCCCACGCCCGGGTAGGAGCCCTTCCTGACGCTCCCCCGGTAGCGGAACAGCGCGCCCTTCGTCGGCGCGCCGATCACCAGGTCGCCGCCGGCCACCGCCACCGCCGCGCCGAACTCGGCGCCCTTCGGGCCCGGGATGAGCAGGTTGTGGTTCCTGGTCAGGCCGCCCGTCCTGGTCCCCGGGAGCACCTGGACGGCGTTCTCGCCCGGCACCCCGACCACCAGTTCGTCGTCGCCGTCGCCGTTCAGGTCGCCCGTGGCCAGGGAGGTGCCGAAGCGGTCGTACATGACGGCCTCTCCGGCCAGGGCGTTCTGGGTCCAGGCCTCGGTGGTCCGGGGGTTCAGGCCGCTCGGGGAACCGTAGATGACGTCGACCGCGCCCTCGCCGTAGTCGCCGGCCCGCTGGAGGGGGTTGAGGCCCTCGCCGGGGACGCCGATCGCGAGGTCGTCGTGGCCGTCGGCGTTGAAGTCGCCGCTGGCCAGGGCGGCGCCGAAGGCGTCCCAGCTCTCGGAGAGGCCGTCGACGCCGTAGGTCTCCTGGGAGTAGAGCAGCCGCCGCTTCCCGTCGACGAGGGTGACGGTGCCCTCGCCCTGGCGGATGAGGTTGGCGCCGGGGGCGCCGATGACCAGTTCGTCGGTGCCGTCGCCGTCGAAGTCGCCGGTGGCCAGGGCCTCGCCGAACTGGTCGGTGACCGCGCCGCCGTCGTTCTTGACGCGGCGCAGCTTCCTGCCCTGGCCGTGGACGTAGACGTTGCCGCCGCCGGGGGCGCCGATGGCGAGTTCGTCGTCGCCGTCGCCGTCGAGGTCGCCCGCCGCCAGGGCCGCGCCGAAGCGGTCTCCACCACTGCCGGGCAGCTTGACGGTCTCGCGTCTGGTCAGGCCGTAGAGGATCTCGACCACGCCGTGGCCGTCGGCGCCGTTCAGCGGGCCGTCGTCCTCCTCGGAGGCGCCGATCGCGAGGTCGGTGCAGCCGTCGCCGTCGAAGTCGCCGGTCGCCAGGGCCGAGCCGAACATGTCGCCGGGCTCGGGGTCGTCCTGGGTGATCAGCGGGCCTTCCTCGAAATCGGTGAAGATCCGGACCGCGCCCGCTCTGACCTGGCCGTCGACGGTCGCGTAGGGCTGGGCGACGGCCAGCAGGCCGGCCGTGCCGCAGGCCGGGGCGAGGCCGGTGAGCAGCGGGATCGCGAGGGCCACCACGCCGAGGATCACGCGAACCTCCGCTCGCCCGACGGGACGGTGAACCGGGCCGAGGTCTTGGCGGGCGCGCCCCGGCGGCTGATGTAGTCGAGGGTGCGGAAGTCGGCCGTCAGCTCGGTGTCGGTGAGGCGGGCCAGGATGTAGCCGCGGCGCTGGTCGAGATACTTGATGTGCGGGTTCTCGGCGCGGAGCGCGGACATCCGCTCGGTGTCGCGGTAGCCGTCGCCGTCGCTGGCGATCGAGGTCGCGACCAGCTCGACGCCGACGTTGGTGCTGGGGTCGTCGAAGTCGGTGCGCAGCTCCGCCGCGTGGTGGATGTGCGCGTCACCGGTGAGCACGACCGGGTTGCTCACCCCCGCCATGCCGCGCAGGAGCTGGTCGCGCTCGGCCGCGTACCCGTCCCAGGAGTCGAGGTTGACCTCGCGGCCGGGACCGTACTTGAGGTCCTTCTGGGTCATCACGATCTGCTGGCCGACCAGGTTCCACCGGGCCGGGGAGTCGCGCAGGCCGTCCACGAGCCACTGGTGCTGGCCCTTGCCGAGGAGGGAGCGCGAGCCGTCGAGTCGGTCGTCGCATCCGGCGCGCACGCCGTCCTCGCACGCCTGGTCGTCGCGGAACTGGCGGGTGTCGAGCAGGTGGAAGCGGGCCAGCGGCCCCCACGACACCCGCCGGTTGATCGTGATGGAGGCGCCCTTCGGGACGCTGGCCTTACGGAGCGGCATGTTCTCGTAATAGGCCTGGAAGGCGAAGGCCCGGCGCTGGTCGAAGGCGGGGGCGTTGCTGGCCGAGACGTCGGCGGCCCAGTTGTTCTCGATCTCGTGGTCGTCGAAGGCGACCAGCCACGGCGCGACCGCGTGGGCGGCCTGGAGGTCGGGGTCGCTCTTGTACTGGGCGTGCCGCATCCGGTAGTCGGCCAGCGTCGCGCACTTCACGCCGCCCGAGTGGGTGCGGATGTTGCCGAACGGGGCGGTGTAGCCGTTGGGCTGGTATTCGTACATGTAGTCGCCCAGGTGGACGACCAGGTCGGGCTCCTGCTCGGCCAGCCGGCGGTAGGCCGTGTAGTAGCCGTGCTCCCAGTGGGCGCACGCCGCGATGGCGAACGTGAGGGGCGACAGCGCGGCCGGGCTGGTCCGGGTGCGGCCGACGGGCGAGACGGCGTTCTCGGCGCGGAAGCGGTAGAAGTACTCCCGGCCCGGCTGGAGACCGGTCAATTCGACGTGCACGCTGTGCGCGGAGCGGGCGGAGGCGACGGCCGTCCCGTCCCGCACGACGGTCGCGAACCTCTCGTCTGTGGACACCTGCCACTTCACGTCGATGTCCCGCGAGGGCATCGAACCCCGGCCGTCGGCGCCGTAGGGGTCGATGACGAGACGGGTCCACAACACGAAGCCGTCAGGGGCCGGGTCTCCCGAGGCGACGCCGACGCCGAAGGGGTCGGTCTTCAGGGCGCGGGAGGGGAGAGCCGGGAGGGCGGGCGCGGCGGCGGCCAGGATCACGCCGGAGATGAACGATCTGCGCTGCACCCCGACAGTGCAGACCGTGCGTCTGTCTGATTTCTTTTACCGCTCTGACCAGCGCGAGAACCAAAAATGAACAGACGTGCGCGTACCCGTTGTCAATGAACGCCCGGCGTCACTCCGTCAGGTTCGCGATGAACGACTCGATGCTCGCGCATGTCTCCGCGTCGCCCGCCTCGCGGAACGCGTCGAGCGCCTCCTCGGCGGTGATCTCCGCCTCGGCGAACCGCCCGAGGCGGGCGTAGGCCTCCGCCAGGGACAGGCGGGCGTACCGGACCGGCTCCATCTCGCCCTCGGCGACGTACTGCGCGACGGCCTCGACCAGGTCGTCGAGCGCCTCGGGGACCCGGCCCAGCTGGAGGCGGAGGGAGCCGCGCTCGTGGTGGATCCCGGCCCGTTCGGCGACGGGGGCGTACGCGACGGCCTCGTCGTAGGCGGCCAGCGCGCCCTCGTGATCGGCACCGGCGTCGAGCAGCGCGTGGGCGTGCCGGACGCAGGCGCGGGCCAGGCCCTCGCGGTCGTCGGCGGCGCGCATCGCGTCGCGGGCCCGTGAGGCGGTCTCGACGTCGCCGCGCAGCCCCGCCAGCAGCAGCAGTCCCCCGGGCGAGGGCGGGGCGGCGGCCAGGACCCGCTCGGCGTCGGCCTCCCGGCCGAGCGTCAGGTAGGCGTGGGCGAGGCGGACCACGGCGTTCGGGTTCCGCAATGCGGCGGTCGACGCCTCGACCAGCGGCAGCCCCTCCTCCTCCTGGCCGAGCTGGCAGAGCAGCAGGCCGAGGCGGCCCAGCGAGCTCTGCCGGCGCTCCTCGTCGGTGTGGAGCTCGGCCGCCCGCCGCCATTCGGCCAGCGCCTCACCGGTGTCCCCGGCGACCATGGCGGTCAGCCCCCGGCCGTCGGCCCGCCGCGCCTCCAGCGACGGGACGGGATCGAGGGCGTCGTACCGCTCCCAAGCGGCTTTGGCGTCGTCGAGGCGGCCGCGCTGCCAGGCCTCCTCCGCCAGGTCGAGCAGTTCCTCGGGGGTGTGCGCGGGCGGCAGCGGCGCGGGAGGGAGGGGCGGCGGGGAGTGCCGGGCGCGCGGGTCGAGCGGCACGTGCTCGGCCAGTGGCCGGGCGGTCAGCCACTCCTCGACGCGGCGGCCCTGTTCGGGGGTCCCGTTGCGGGCGTCGAACCGGGCGGCGATCTCCCGGGCCCTGGCGGTGAGCGCTGCCTCCTCGGCCGCGTCGCCGGGCTGGGCGTGGCCCTGCTCGCGGAGCAGGCGGAGCAGCAGCGCGCCCGCGGCGGCGAACCACATCGCCGCGCCGGGACTCGGGGCCTTCTCCAGCAGCGGGCGCTCGCGGGTGAAAATCTCCAGCCCCCGGGCCAGGTTGCCGCTGACCGCGCAGAACCACAGGTGGGTGGCGATCTCCTCGACCTCGTTGGCGTCGCCGCGCATCGCCCGGTAGGCGACCCGGTGGGCGTGCGCGGCCTCGGCGAACCTGCCGGTCCGCAGGTAGGCGGGCAGCAGCGTGGTCAGGATGCTCTGCGGCTGGACGTGACACGTCAGCTCGCCGCGCAGCACCGGCTCGGCGAGCTCGACGGCCTCCTCGTCACGGCCGCGCAGGGTCAGGTAGAAGGCCTTGGACGTCGGGTCGCACCCCTCGCAGTCGCTCAGGATGTCGCGGGGGGTGGTCGTCCAGCGGTGGTAGAGGTCGTCGGCGAGGGCGAAGTCGCCCAGGTGGGCGGCGTGCGCGCAGCGGGCGGCGTAGACGGCGTGCATGCCGTTGCCGCTCTCGCGGTAGCGGCGCTCCATGTCGTCGAGCATCTGGTGGGTGCGGGCCAGCGGCACCTCGGGGAAGCGCCGCAGGTCGCCGACGATCCACTTGAAGTGCCACAGCACGTTGTGCAGGGACCAGTCGCCGAAACCGCCGGGCTCGGCGTCGTGGTCGGCCAGGCAGCGGGCGAACGCCGCGAAGGCCTTGGCGTGCTCGGCGCCGTACTGGTAAGCCTCGGTGAGCTCCATCCGGACCGCCCAGACCAGGCTCCGGTCGCCGGTCGCCTCGGCCCGCTGGAGCGCCGTCTCCAGCAGCGTGGTCTTCGCCTCGCCGTACGGCAGCGACTGCGCCCGGTCGACGAGGTCGGCGATCTCATCCATTGACGGCCCAGTCGAGCAGGCCCAGGAACGACCGGTTGAGGGTGGCGGTGTCGGCCGCCCGCATCGGGTGGTGGCCGTGCAGCAGCGCCATGCCGTAGAGCGCCTCGACGGCGGTCGCGGCCAGCGCCGGGTCGGCCAGCCGGGTGACCCGGCGGACCAGCGGGTTGCGGTGGTTCAGCACGAGCTGCGGCTTCTCGCCGCCGCCCGCGTCGAGCGCGCCCAGCACGTCGGCCCACATCTCCCCCGCCACCTCGGCGGCCTCCTTGGCCTGCGCGTCGTGGCGGGCGGCCCGGCTGGTCAGGTAGAGGGCGGGCAGCGCCGCCGGGTCGAAGTCGCGTAAGACGACCTCGCAGCCCAGCGGGGCCAGCGCGGCGGCCGCGGTGGCGAGGAACCCGCGCACGGCGAGCTCGGCGGCCGGGTCGACGGGGGCCATCCGGGTGGTGAGCTCGGCCGGTTCGAGGCGGGACAGCCCGTGGCCGGGCTCGATGCGCGACAGCCGGGCGAGGATGTCGCCGTCGTAGACGTAGCCGCCGTTCAGCAGTCCCACGCCCTGCGCGGCGCAGACCCCGGCGAGCTGGCGGAACTCGTCGACGCTGGTGGTGTAGCGGCCGTGCGGGTGGCGGACCCGGAACTGGGCGAGGGTCATCGGGCCCTCGGCGGTCTCGTATTCGAGCCATCGGTCGACCAGCCGCAGCATGTCGTCGTCGTGCAGCGCGAGGGCCTTGACGCCCAGGTGGTGCAGCCGGAGGAAACCGCGCAGGCGGGCCGGATCGGTGGCGGCCAGCTTCACCAGCCACTCGCGCAGCTGCGCGCCGAGCGCGTCACGGGTGTGTTCGAGCAGGTCGTCGTCGTAGAGGGCCTCGCGGGAGGCGGTCGGCCGCAGCTCGGCGGCGTCGACCACGACCCGCACGAAGAACGCCCACTCGGGCAGCAGCCCGGTCAGCTTCTCCGACAGCAGCATGCCCTTGAGGTAGACGCGGTGCGCGTCGCGCGCCCCCGGGTTGGCGGGATGGGGCACCACGAAGGCCACCCCGGTCAGCCCCGCCTCGGGCACCTCCAGGTCGATCACGTCGAAGGCGGGGAAGCCGAAGAGCTCTCTCCCGTACGAGATGAGCGCCTCCCGCCGCAGCAGCGGGCTGGCGTGGCGGACCTGCCAGGGCGCGCCGTCACCGGAGATCGGCGTGCCGTCGACGGTCACCTCGACGGGCAGCAGCGAGCCGTAGAGCGTGGCCAGTTCGGTCACCGTCCGGCTGGACGTCCACACGGCCGCGTCGCGGCGGGGGCGCAGGGTGACGGTGGTGCCGGGCTCGCCCTGAGCAGGAGTGGTGGCGACGTCGTAGCTGCCGTCCGAGCGCCCGGTCCACAGGACGGCCGGCCCGCCGGAGGCCGACCGCGACTCGACGTGGATCTCGTCGGCCACCAGGAACCCCGACAGCAGCCCGATCCCGAACTGCCCCAGGAACTCGTGCCGGGCGAACCCGAGCTCGTCGCGCTTGGACGAGCGCCCGATCGTCGCCAGCAGCGTGTGCACCTCGTCGTCGGTGAGCCCGACGCCGGTGTCGTGCACCCGGATCGTCTCGGGGCCCACCTCGACCCGGATGCGCCCGGGCGCCATCGGATCACCCGCCCGCCGCGCGGTGATCGCGTCACACGCGTTCTGCAGCAGCTCACGGACGTAGACCCGCGGACTGGAGTAGAGATGCCGGCTGAGCAGATCGACCACTCCGCGCAGGTCGACCTGAAAGGCCCGGGTCCCTTCGGTGTACGGCACGCGACGACCCTATCGAGCTTTTTACTGCAGAAAGTCCCGCAAATGGGAGTTCAAGACACCGCAACCCAGGTAATTGCGGACGGTATGAAAGTCGAGCCAGTCGATGTTGCACGGAAAGTCACGTTCCACGCCCTTGAAAACGGGACGCAACTCCGTGGGAATGGCGGCGATGTCGTCCTTGTCGGCGAAGTTGATCCACCGCTTCACCCCCGGGGGCCGCGCCCCCATCCCGGCGACCGGCAGCGGCGCGAGCCGTTCGAACACCACGTTGCGCATCCCGAGCGGCGACCCGAGCGTCACGAGCAGCTCGGCCCGCAGATCGGGGTGCGCCCAGAACGCCTCGTACGCCACCACGCTCCCCAGCGAATGGGCGATCACCACCCTCGGTGCGCGCCGCCGGATCACCGTGGCCACCGCGTCCCGCGCGAGCGTGCGGGGCGAGCCGCCCCCGAGATAGGTGGCCACCTCGGGACAGAAGTCCTCGGCGAACCGCAGCGCGCCCTCGCCGAGCCGGTCGAGCAGCCAGGCCGCCAGCCGGTGGGCCACTGAGGTCAGCGTCTCCCCCGCCGCGGCGGCGACCCGATGGTCTTCGACCTGGCGCATCCAGTCGGTGAAGACCATCTTCTCGGGCGGCGCCATCTTCTTCGGCGGCTGAGGAGTGCCTTTACGCAGGTGGTGGGCGTAATAGGCGACCTCGGCGACGGGCGCGGACCTCAATCCGCCGTCGTGGAGATAGCGGTTCCATTTGGCCCGCATCAGCTCGGCCGCCCTGGCCGGGGAACCCTCGCCCTGTTCGAAGTACTTGTACTTCCCGATGCCGTGCACACCGACGATCGTCACCCGGCCACAGTGCCGGAAAAATGCGTTGAACGCACGGCTAATCTGGGAGGCATGACCGAGATTCCGGAGGCCGAGCTCAGCTGGCGGTTCTCGCGTTCCTCCGGGCCCGGCGGCCAGGGTGTGAACACGACCGACAGCCGGGTGGAGCTCAGCTTCGACATCGCCAACACCGAGATCCTGACCGACGTCCAGAAGGAACGCGCGCTGACCCGGCTGGCCAACCGGCTCGTCGACGGCGTGCTGACGATCAGCGCGCAGGAGTTCCGCTCCCAGCTGCGCAACCGCGAGGCGGCCCGCATGCGGCTGACGCAGACGCTGCGCGAGGCGATCGCGCCGCCCGCGAAGAAGCGGCGCCCGACCAAGCCCTCCAAGGGCCAGGTGGAGCGCCGCCTGCAGAACAAGAAGCGCCGCTCCGACGTCAAGAAGCTGCGGCGGGACGTCTCCTAGCGCTCGGTCCGGTCCTCCATCTCCCAGACGTGGTCGAGCACGTGCCAGATGATCCGCCGGGAGGCGTAGCGGACGGGCCACTTGTAGTCGTCGCCGTCGAGCGGCCGGGAGACCACCTCCAGCAGCCTCGGCCGCAGCTCGGCGACGTCGGCCGCCCTGACCCTCACGTCGAGCTTGGCGGCGTAGGCGCGTTCGGCCGACACGACGTGGGCGACCATCTTGTCGCGGTCGCGCCCGCCGCCGCGCGGCCCCTTGCGCAGCTCCTCCGGGGTGATCCCGACGACGTCGTCGAAGACCCCCCAGGCCGCCCGCATCAGCGCGGCGTTCCTGGCCGCCTCGTCGGGGCCCCACGGCTCCTCGTCGAGGACGGCCGGCAGCGCGGGCGCGCCGAAGTCGGTCGTCGCGTTGCCGGTGATCTTCTCGGCGACCCGGATCTCGCCCGGCTCGAACACCAGCCCGGCCCGGTCGGCGACCACGCGGTAGCGCTCCTCGTAGGAGAGGAGCGCCTCGATCGCGTCGTCCTCGTTCCTGGCCGAGCGGCTCCAGCCCGGCCAGTCGACCGAGTTGGCGAAGACCTTCTTCTTGCCGAGCTCCAGGTAGATGGTGTGCATGTCCACCACCCTGGCACCCATACCTGCCAGAACGTGACAGCTACATGGGGCAGCTACACCATGTCGATCAGGTCGGCGACCGAGTTCACCACCTGCGACGGGCGGTAGGGCCAGCGGTCGATCTGGTCGGCCTTGGCGACGCCGGTCAGCACCAGGATCGTGTGGAGGCCGGCCTCCATGCCGCAGACGACGTCGGTGTCCATGCGGTCGCCGATCATCGCGGTCGACTCGCTGTGGGCGTCGATGCGGTTGAGGGCGCTGCGCATCATCATCGGGTTGGGCTTGCCGACGAAGTAGGGGTCGACGCCGGTCGCCTTGGTGATCATCGCGGCCACCGCGCCGCAGGCGGGCAGGTTGCCCTCGTGGGAGGGGCCGACGGCGTCGGGGTTGGTGGCGATGAAACGGGCGCCGTTCTCGATCAGCCGGATCGCCCGCGTGATGTGGGAGAAGCTGTAGGTGCGGGTCTCGCCGAGCACGACGTAGTCGGGGTTCAGGTCGGTCAGGTAGTAGCCCGCGTCGTGGAGCGCGGTGGTCAGGCCCGACTCGCCGATCACATAGGCGCTGCCCTCGGGGCGCTGACCGGCCAGGAAGTCGGCGGTGGCCAGCGCGGAGGTCCAGATGGCCTCCGGCGGCACCTCAAGACCGGCCGACCGGAGCCGGACCGAAAGGTCACGCGGGGTGTAGATCGAGTTGTTGGTGAGCACGAGGAACCGTTTCCCCGAGGCGCTCAGCCTCTTGATGAACTCGTCGGCCCCCGGTACGGGTTGCCCCTCGTGGACCAGGACGCCGTCCATGTCGGACAGCCAGCATTCAATAGGCTTGCGCTCGCTCATGGGGACAAGCATCGCAGAAGGAAATAAACGGAGTAAGACTCCGGTTATCGCTGGTCATGGACAACATCCAAGGCGTCGCCCGCGGGACGGCCGAGGTCCCGCTGTCGGTTCTCGAACTCGCGACCGTCGGCGACGGGATCACCCCGGCCGAGGCCCTGCGCGGGGCGACCGACCTGGCCAGGAAGGCCGAGCAGTGGGGCTTCCACCGCATCTGGGTGGCCGAGCACCACGGCATGCCGGGGGTGGCCAGCTCCTCCCCCGCCGTGCTGATCGCCCATCTGGCGGCGGCGACCGAGCGGATCAGGATCGGGTCGGGCGGCGTGATGCTGCCCAACCACGCGCCGCTGGTGGTGGCCGAGCAGTTCGGCACTCTGGAGGCGCTGCACCCGGGCCGCATCGACCTAGGCCTCGGCCGCGCCCCCGGCACCGACATGGCCACCGCCCACGCGCTGCGCCGCAGCGCCGAGGTCGACCCCGACGAGTTCCCGCAGGCCGTGGGCGAGCTGACCGCCTTCCTCGACGGGACGTTCCCGCGCATCCAGGCGATCCCGCGCGGCCCGGAGCGCCCGCCGATCTGGCTGCTCGGGTCGAGCGGCTTCTCGGCCAGGCTGGCCGGGCTGCTCGGGCTGCCGTTCGCGTTCGCCCACCACTTCAGCGCGGCCAACACCGAACCGGCACTGGAGATCTACCGCACCTCGTTCCGCCCGTCGGAGGTGCTGTCCGCGCCCTACGCGATGCTCGGCGTCTCGGCGCTGGCGGCGGAGACCGAGGAGGAGGCCCACCGGCAGGCGCTGCCCGGCGCGCTGTCGTTCCTGCGGCTGCGGTTCGGCACCCCGGGCCCGTTCCCGACCCCGGAGGAGGCCGCCGCGTACGAGTTCAGCCCGATGGAGGCCGAGTTCGTCCGCGACCGCCTGGCCAACGTCGCGCTCGGCACCCCCGACCAGGTCAGGGCCGGCCTCGACGAGCTGCGCAAGCGCACCGACGCCGACGAGCTGATGATCACCACCATGGTCCACGGCACCGAGACCCGGATCCGCTCCTACGAGCTGATCGCGCAGGCCTACGGGCTCATCTAGCCGCCGGGGCCAGGCGCTCCATCGCCTCCTCGGCCAGGGCCAGGGAGGCGGCCGGGTCGGCGTCGGGCGCGCCGAAGGCGGGGTTGAAGTTGAGGTCGTGGAAGATCTCGGTCATGCCCCGCCCGGCGAGCTCCTCGACGTCCTCGCGGATCTTCTCGTAGGGCCCCGACAGCAGCCGGGACGTGTCGTCGCCGGGCGTGGTGACGCCCCGGCAGACGAAGCGCAGGACCGAGGGGTCGCGACCGGCCGCCTCGGCCGCCTCCTTGATCGTGGCGATCATGGACGGGAGGTCGTCGTCGAGCATCCGGCTGGAGCTGATCCAGCCGTCGGCCAGCCGCCCGGCCCGCCGGAGAGCGGCGGGCGCGCCGCCGCCGAGCAGAAGGGGCGGCGGGGTCTCCGGCTTGGGGTCCTGGCGTGAGGGCACCACGTCGTAGAACTCCCCGTGGTGCTCGATCACGTCGTCGGTCCAGAACCGCCTGAGCAGCTCGATGTACTCGTCGGCGCGCTTGCCCCGGCGTTCCAGCGGCACCTTGGAGGCGATGAACTCCTCCTCCATCCAGCCGATCCCGAGCCCGGCGTCGAGCCGCCCGCCGCTCACCGCCTGGAGCGTGGCCAGTTGCTTGCCCAGCAGCGCGGGCGAGAAGAACGGCAGGTTCAGCACGGCCACGCCGAGCCGGATCCGCGAGGTCAGCGCCGCGACGTACGCGAGCGACACGATGGGGTCCTGCACGCTGCGGTAGGCGGAGCCGATGTCGGTGGCCGCCGGGTGGAGCAGCCGCTGGAACGTCCAGACCTCGTCGTATCCGAGTTCCTCGGCGCGGGTCGCCACCCGGGCCATGATCTGGGGGGTCGCCCACGTGCCCGAGACGGGCACACCGAAGCCGATTCTCATGTCTTAGATTGTCCCGGTGTCCCTCCTCGACGAACTAGTGCGCCACGCGGGCGGCGGCGTTCCCACGGTCCTGAAGGACACCCGCGTGCTCGTCGTCCGGGTGGGCGACGTGGTGGTGAAGGCCCACGAGGCCGACACCGACGAGGCGGCGCTGAAGGCGCGCCTGGCGGTCGAGCTGCCCGCCGGGCTGATGCTCCGCGCGCTGTCGGTCGACCGGGTCGGCGGCCGGATCGTCACCGTTTGGCCCGCCGGGCGGCCGCTCACCCCCGACGACCTCGACGACGCGCCGTGGGAGCAGGCCGGTGAGCTGCTGGCCGAGCTCCACCGCCAGCCGGTGCCCGACGGCCTGCCGATGATGGGCGGCCCGGAGCGGGTGACCCGCGCGGTGGCGCGCCTCGAACCGGGCGACGTCCCGCGCCGGGCGTACCCGACGCTGAACCTGAACCAGCGGCGGCGCGCGCTGACGCACGGCGACTGGCACCTCGGCCAGTTGCTGCACCACGACGGCGCCTGGACGCTCATCGACCCCGACGACCTCGGCTGGGGCGACCCGGCCTGGGATCTGGCCCGCCCGGCCGCGTGGTTCGCCAACGGCCTGATGGACCCGGCGGGCTGGGACCGGCTGACCCGTTCCTACCTGCGCGCCGGTGGGACCGCCGTCTCGGAGGACGACATGTGGCGGGAACTCGACGGGCCGGCCCGCGCGTTGACCGTCCAGTTGGCGGCCGTCGCGGTGGCCAATGCCCGCGAAGACGACGTACCGCTTGACGACGCGGCGGCGGCTCTGATGTCCTCCTGCGAGAGGATCCTGGCCACACCGCCGCTGTCCTAGAGTGAACGGTGCACGTCACATAAGGAGATGAACCTCATGCAGTGCCCTAAGTGCAGAGGCAACATGCGGACCCTTGACCGCAACGGTGTCCACATCGAGCAGTGCGACAACTGCCGTGGCATCTTCCTCGACTACGGCGAGCTCGAGACCCTGAGCCGCATGGAGAACCAGTGGAACCAGCAGCACTACGCTGCGCCTCCGCCCCCGCCGCCGCCCGTCCACGGCCCCGCCTGGGGTGGCGGCCACCACGGCGGCCACCACTACGGCCACCGCCGCAACAGCTGGGTGGGCATGCTCTTCTCCAGCTGACCCCCGCACCTCCGACGAGCCCTCGGCCTTCCCGCCGGGGGCTCGTTCGTTTTCAGAGGTCCAGCCGTCTGGTGACGCCGATCGAGTCGAGGAACGGCAGGTCGTGGCTGGCCACGATCAGCGCTCCCCGGTAGCCCGTCAGCGCCTGCGCGAGCCGCCGCACGCTCGCCAGGTCGAGGTTGTTCGTCGGCTCGTCGAGCAGCAGCAGTTGCGGCTGCGCGAACAGCAGGCGGGCCAGCGCGGCCCGGAAGCGCTCGCCGCCCGACAGCGTGCCCGCGATCTGGTCGCCCCGGTCACCCCGGAACAGGAACCGGGCCAGGCCCGCGCGGATCTCGTTCTCGGTCGCGTCGGGGGCGACCGCGCGCACGTTGGCCGCGACGCTGACCGTCTCGTCGAGCACGTCGAGCCGCTGCGGCAGGTAGCGCGTCGGCACCAGCTCCGGCCAGGCGGCGATGCCCTCCAGCAGGGTCGTCTTGCCCGACCCGTTGGGGCCGAGCAGGGCGATGCGCTCGGGGCCCCGGACGACCAGCTCCGACGGTTCCCGGCCGCGGCGTTCCGGGACCACCTCCAAGGGGCCGGAGACGTCCCGGTCGGTGACGAACGTGCCGCCGAGCGGGAACTCCAGCACCCTGCGGGTCTGCGGGACGGCGGTGCCCGGCAGGTCGACGCGGATCTCGGCCTCGTCGCGGAGCGCGTCCTCGGCCTCGGTCAGCCGGTCGCGGGCCTCGGCGAGGCGCTGTTCGTGCATGATGCGGTGCCTGCCGGCGCTCTCCTGGGCGGCGCGTTTGCGGGCGCCCATGATGATCTTCGGCTCTCGCTTCTGCGCCTCCATCTTCTTGCCGTAGCGAACCCGCTTGGAGAGCTTCTCGTGTGCCTCGGCCAGGTCGCGCTTCTCGCGCCGCAGGTCGCCCTCGGCCGCGCGGACCGTCCGCTCGGCCGCCTCCTGCTCCACGTCGAGCACCTCCTCGTACGCCGTCAGCCCGCCCCCGAAGATCCGCCCGTCGGGCAGTTCGGCGAGCCGGTCGACGAGGTCGAGCAGCACCCGGTCGTGGCTGACCACGACGATCGTGCCGGGCCAGGAGGTGATGGCGTCGTAGAGGCGGTGGCGGGCCGCGAGGTCGAGGTTGTTGGTCGGCTCGTCGAGCAGCAGCACGTCGGGGGCGCGCAGGAACTCGGCCGCGACGCCGACCATCACCGTCTCGCCGCCGGACAGGGTGGCGACGGTCCGGTCGAGGCCGACGTCGTCGAGGCCGAGCCGGTCGAGTTCGGCACGGGCGCGCTCCTCCACGTCCCACACGACGTTCTCGAAGTGCTCCTCGGAGGTGTCGCCGGACTCGATGGCGTGCAGGGCGCGCCGGGCCGCGGTGATGCCCATGAGGTCGGAGACGGTGCGTCCCACGCCGAGCGGGAGGTTCTGCGGCAGGTATCCGGCCGAGCCGGACACCTGGATCGAGCCCCGGATGGGCGCCAGCTCACCTGCCGCCAGCCTGAGCAGGGTGGACTTGCCGGAGCCGTTCGCCCCGATGAGCCCGGTCACACCGGGTCCGACGGCGAGGTCGAGGCCCTCGAAGACGGCGGTGCCGTCGGGCCAATAGAAGAAGAGGTCGTCACAGCGCAACATGGCGCGTCAACTCCAGAGGTCATGTGTCGATGAGGAACGGACATGAGCTCTAGAGCTTCAACGGATCTCCCGGAGGCAGGCGATGTGACGTCGTCCACGCTAGGCGACCTGGTCGCCAGGCTTCAAACCGTTTTCCGTCAGAGGCGGGACCGGTAGATCTGGGCGGCCTTCTCGATCAGGTCGAGGTGGTCGGCGAGCTGGCTCGGGGAGTCGAACCGGGCGTGCACCCGGACGGCCTGGTCGAGCAGGGCCAGCCATTCGAGGCACCACCGCACGTCCTCGGCGCGGGCGACCGGGCGGCCGGCGACGTCGACGTAGACGGGGCTGGTGTGGGCGTAAACCCGGCGGTGGAGCGACCGGCGGTGGGGGCCGCCGGAGGCGGTGGCGACGATGTAGGTCGGCTCGGTGATCGTCAGGACGGTCCGCAGCTCGCCGCCCCGGCCGGTGGCGACCAGGCCCTCGGCGGTGTGGATCTCCAGGCGTTCGACCTCGGGGCCGACGCTGCGGGCGACGACCTCGATCTCGTCCCCGGCCGACAGGCACCAGGTGTCGCCGATCTCGGCTCCCCCGGCGGTCATCTCCAGCCAGGGGCCGGTGGTGACGAACGTCCGGCCCTGGCGGACGGCATGGGCGTACGCCTCGGCGGAGAGGGGACCGCCGAGACGCGCGTACACGCGCTCCCAGCCGGGCGGGCTGGAGACGGTGTCCTGCCGGGTGTACGACAGCATCGAGTCGGTGCCGGCCAGCGCGGCCAGGCGGTTGCCCGCGCCGAGCAGGCGGCGGTAGACCTCGACGGTGCCGGAGAAGTCCGAGAAGTGCAGCAGCTCCAGGCCGTCGACCAGGCCGAGCGCGGCGTCGACGACCAGGGCGCGGGCATTGCAGTCGCGGTGGGCGTCGCCGATGACGTCGCCGGGGGTGCTGACCGGGCCGTGGAACGGGTGGGCGTAGCCCAGCACCGCCTGCAGTTCGCGCAGTTCGCCGCAGGCGGCGCCGTTCGGGGGCCAGTCGGCGTCGTCGAGGAAACCGGTGTGGTAGATCGACGGCGGAGCGGCCAGGCCGAAGGCGTGGACGTGGCCGAGCAGGTCGTTGCGGTATTCGACGCCCATGCGGGCGACGTGACCGGCATCCGACCACGGCAGGTCGCGGCCGGCCCAGTGGTGCAGCGCCTCCCGGTCGTAGACGCGGCGGCCTGCGACGTTGCCCGCGACCAGGTTGAGCACGTGCAGGTCCTCGCCGTGCTGCATGACGGCGGCCTCGGCGGGGGCGGCCACCACGTCGCCCGCCCAGTTGAGGTGGACGTGCAGGTCGGCGCCGTACCAGCCCCGGGCGGCGGCGTCGTAGAGGCGGCCGGGGGTGAGGTCGACGGCGGTCTCGCGCCAGGGCGACGGGACGACCTGGGTCTCGGCGGTCTCGTACTCCATGCCGCGGGTCACCCGGACGACCAGCGGCTCGGCCGGGACGGGCACCACCACGTCGTCGCCGTGGAAGTAGGGCACGCCGTGGTAGTCGCGGCGCTGCGGGGCGCCGTCGGGCCACCAGCCCTGACCGTCGGTCGAGGTGACGCTCCACCGGCAGGGGAACCCGGCCCGCAGGCGCAGCCGGGCGGGGACCGCGGCCCGGGTGAGCACCGACAGGTCGACCCGTTCGCCGTCGACGCGCAGGTCGCTGTCGCTGGTGAACTCGGCGAGCCGCGCTCCTTTGGGGTCGACGGTGTGCTCCGCGCCGTCGAGGGTGACGGTGGCGGGGGCCGTACGGGCGGAGTCGACCAGCAGCACGCCCGCCACCGGGGTCACGGAGAGGACCGCGCTGCAGCGGGCCTCCAGGATGTAGCCGCCCGGCGTGAGCCGCAGCACGGTCAGCCCCTCGGGGGCCTCCCGGCCGCTGACCGCGTCGCGGAAGGCCCGGTCGAGGTCGGTGTCGCCGGACATCTGATAGGCCTCGTCCGGGAACCTCAGGAAACTCAGCATGCGCACGTAGCCGATCGGCGGTTCGCCCCAGGTGATGCCGTGCTCGGCCAGCAGTGCGCGGTAGTCGTCGAGAGCCCGTGCCACCGCAGGTGGCAACAACGGGTCGTGATGCATGATCGCCTCCCCGATATCCGAAAGCGCAAGCATCGTCACACCGGACCAGCGGATATGGGGTGCAATATGGCGTCGGGGTGCAGCACGGCCGAACCGAGGGGGAGAAAACCCGAACCGGGGGTGAAAACTGTCTCCCGTGAAGGGCTGGTGAACGGGCCCTGAATTCTTTTTGTGGCACGCGTCGGCTTTCGCAGCATCTCACATAATTCGGGGTGAGATGAGGAGAAGACTGCTCGGTGTGGCACTGGCCGTCCTCCTGGGAGGAGCGGTCGTCGCGGCCCTCGTCCTGGGCAATCAGGGGTCGGGCGTCACCGTTGTCCGCGGCGTGATCGGGTCGGAGAAGAAATCCTTCTTCGACGACCCGGAGGTCAAGGCCGCCTTCGCCAAGCACGGCCTCCAGGTCGAGGTCGACACCGCCGGGTCACGCGAGATCGCCACCAGCGTGGACCTCGGCGCCTATTCGTTCGCCTTCCCGTCGAGCGCGCCCGCCGCCGAGAAGATCAAGAAGGAGCGCGGGGCCACCCGGACCTTCGCGCCGTTCTTCTCGCCCATGGCGGTGGCGACCTTCGAGCCGATCGTGACCGCGCTGACGCGGGCGGGGGTCGTCGACGGCACGACGTTCGACATCAAGAGATATCTGGAGATGACCGCCGAGGGCACCCGATGGGACGCGCTGCCCGGTTCGGCGTACCAGGCCCGGAAGCGGGTCCTGCTCACCACGACCGACATCCGCACCTCCAACTCGGCCGCCATGTACCTGGCCCTGACCAGCTATGTCGCCAACGGCGACGACGTGATCCAGGGCGCCGACGCGAAGGTGGCGCAGCGGGTCGCGCCGCTGTTCCTCGACCAGGGCTACTCGGAGTCGACCTCCGAGGCGCCGTTCGAGGACTACCTGGCCATGGGGATGGGCAAGACGCCCATGATCATGATCTATGAGGCGCAGTACGCCGCCCACCTGTTCGCGGGCGACGGCGCCGTCCGGCCGGAGATGCGGCTGCTCTACCCGTCGCCGACCGTGCTCAGCAAGCACACGCTGGTGCCCTTCGACCAGGACGCGAACGAGGTCGGCCGCCTGCTGACCGAGGATCCCGAGTTCGCCGCCCTCGCCGCCCGGCACGGCTTCCGCACCGCGAACCCCGGCGTCTTCGCCGGCCTCGCGCAGGGCACCCCGCTCACCCGCGACCTGGTCGACGTGGTCGAGCCGCCCACCTACGACCACCTGGAACAGCTCGTCGCGATGATCGAAGAGCGCTACCTCTGAGGAACCCCTGATGGACCTGGTACTCACGCCGCCGGAGCCGGTCCCGCCGGTCCCCGTGGAGCAGGCCTCCCGCATGATGCCGGTGTCGGAGGAGCGCGACGCCGAGCTCGCCGGGCGGGCCCGCGCGTTCGCCGCCGAACTGGCCGCGATCGACCCGCGCTCCCCCGGCTTCACCCAGAAGGTCGCCGACATCACCGCGATGGGCGCGACCGAGATCGGCTCGTCGTCGCAGGTGTCGAACCGGATGCTCAAACGCCCGTTACGCGCCTCGGAGGGCCCGGTCGCGGGCGACCTGGTGTCGCTGCGCCGCACGATCGTCGACCTCGACCCGAAGAACGCCGCCACCGGCCGCCGCCTGATGGGCCTGCTGCCGAACCGGCTGCGCGACTACTTCGCCAAGTACCAGAGCGCGCAGAAGCACCTGGACGACATCGTCCGCTCGCTCAAGTCGGGCCAGGACGAACTGCGCAAGGACAACGCCGCCATCGAGGGCGAGCGCCGCCTGCTGTGGGACGCGATGGTCAAACTCCAGGAGTACGCCGTGCTCGCCGCCGCCCTCGACGCGGAGGTCGAGGAGCTGATCCTGCGCGAGACCGACGAGGAACGGGTGACCGCGCTGCGCAGCGACGCCCTGTTCGCGATCCGGCAGCGCCACCAGGACCTGCTGACCCAGCTCGCCGTCTCGGCGCAGGGCTACCTGGCGCTCGACCTGGTGCGCAAGAACAACCTGGAGCTCATCAAGGGCGTCGGCCGCGCCACCACCACGACGATGGCCGCGCTGCGGACAGCGGTCGTGGTGGCCCAGGCGCTGGCCGGGCAGAAGCTGGTGCTCGACCAGATCACCGCCCTCAACGCCACCACCTCCGACCTCATCGTGTCGACGAGCGAGCTGCTGCGCGGCCAGGCCGCCGGCATCCAGGCCCAGGCCGCCGCGACGACGGTCGACCTCGACGCGCTGCGCAAGGCGTTCGACAACGTCTATGCCACCATCGACACCATCGACGAGTTCCGCTCCCGCGCCGTCGACACCATGGCCACCACGATCGGCAGCCTGACGGTGGAGATCGAGAACGCGCGCACGTACCTCGACCGGAGCGAGCGATGAGGGCGCTGCTGGCGCTGCTGCTGGCCGCGGCGTCACTGACGGCGTGCTCGGGCGACGAGCCGTTCCGGATCCTGGCCGGCAGCGAGGTCGCCGACCTCGAACCGCTGCTGAAGGACTCGGGGATCGAGGTCGAGTTCACCTACACCGGCACCCTCGACGGCGCCGAGCAGGTCGCCCGGGGCGACGCCGGGGACTACGACGCGATCTGGTTCTCCTCCAACCGGTACCTGTCGCTGATCGACGGGGCGCGCGAGAAGCTGTCGACCCAGACGAAGATCATGAACTCACCGGTCGTGCTGGGGCTCAAGCCCGCCAAGGCGGCCGAACTGGGCTGGGACGGCACGCCGGTGAGCTGGTCGGACATCGCGACCGCGGCCTCGGCCGGCCGGTTCACGTTCGGGATGACCAACCCGGCGTCGTCGAACTCGGGGTTCTCGGCGCTGGTCGGGGTGGCGGCGGCGCTGTCGAACGCGGGCGAGGCCCTCGACGCGAAGACCATCGCGGCGGTGACGCCCCGGCTGAAGGAGTTCTTCTCCGCGCAGAAGCTCACCTCCGGCTCGTCGGGCTGGCTGGCCGACGCCTACACCGCGCGGCCCGACGTGGACGGGCTGGTCAACTACGAGTCGGTGCTGCTCGGCATGCGGGAGAAGCTGACGCTGGTCTACCCGTCGGACGGGGTGGTGTCGGCCGACTACCCGCTGACCCTGCTCGCGTCGTCGTCGCGGAAGGAGCGGTACGACGAGCTGACGTCGTGGCTGCGTACACCCGAGACCCAGCGGAGGATCATGACGGCCACGCACCGGCGGCCCGCCGTTCCCGGGGTGAGGCTCGCCCCCGAGTTCGGCACGGCGTCGCTGGTCGAGCTGCCGTTCCCGAACCGGCGGTCGGCGGCCGACGAGCTGATCGGGGCCTACCTCAACCAGGTGCGGGTGCCCGCGCGGGCGGTGTTCGTCCTGGACACCTCCGGGTCGATGGAGGGCGACCGCATCGACGGGCTGCGGACCGCGCTGGCGACGCTGACCGGCGCCGACACCTCCGCCTACGGCACCTTCTCCCGGTTCCGCAACCGCGAGCAGGTCACCCTGCTGCCCTTCAGCGACCACACGAAGGGGCAGCAGGACTACCGGATCCCCGCGGACAGGCCGGAAGCGGTCCTGGGTCAGATCAAGAGCTACGCCGAGGGCCTGTCGGCCAGTGGCGGCACCGCCATCTACGACGCGCTGCGGGCCGCCTACGAGCAGCCGGTCGACGCCCAGCACTACTCGTCGATCGTGCTGATGACCGACGGCGAGAACACCGACGGCTCCGAGTACCTCGACTTCCAGCTCTACCACCAGGCGCTCCCGGCGGAGAGGAAGGCGGTCAGGACCTTCGTGGTGCTGTTCGGGGACAGCGACGTCGAGGAGATGAGGCAGATCGCCACGCTCACCGGCGGCGCCGTCTTCGACGCCCGCGACGGCTCGCTGGCCGAGGCGTTCAAGGAGATCCGTGGCTACCAGTGACCGGATCCTGACCTACCTGGGCTCGACGAGGAACATCGTCGGCTCGATCTGCGGGCTGGCCGGCGTGGGCCTGGTGTTCCTGGGCGTCGCCGGGTCGCTCTGGCCCGTCGTGGTCGTCGGTCTGTACGGCCTGGGCGCGTTCCTGGCCCCCTCGGACCGGCGGAGGGTCGTGCTGTCCCTCGCCAGGGCGGAGACCGAGGCGCTGCGGGCGGAGCTCGACAGGCTGGTCGGGCGGCTGCGCGGGCTGCCGCCCGACGTGATCGACCGGGTGGTGGAGCTGGCCGGGACGCTGCGCGGCGTGCTCGGCCGGGTCGAGTCGCCCGACCACCTCCACGTGGTCTCCCAGACGATCCGCGACTACCTCCCGACCAGCCTGGACGCCTACGGGCGGCTCCCGCTGGAACGCCGGGAGGCCGCCCACGACGAGCTGCTGAGCCAGCTCGACCTGCTCAGAACCGGCCTCGGCCGGGTGGCCGACGCCGTCCACGCGGGAGACGAGCAGGCCCTCAAGGATCAGGGGCGGTTCCTTCAGGACCGCTTCGGCGGGTCGTCACTGGACCTGTAGAGCAGGTCGGCGGCCTGGGCGGGGGTCAGTTCCCCGTCGAGGACCCGCCGCTCGATCTCCGGGGCGACCTCCCGGGTCCTGTCGCGCAGGTCGCCGAGCACCCGCTCGCGGACCATCGCCCACGTCCAGTCGACCGCTTGGCGCTGCCGCCGGGCCGTCAGGTCGGTCGTCTCCTGGTGCTTGAGGATGTGCGCCCAGAGCTCGGTCAGCCCGGCCCCGGTCAGCCCGCTGCAGGTCAGGACCGGCGTGTGGGAGTTCAGCAGGCGCAGCGCCCCGGACAGTTCCCGGGCCGCCTTCTTGGCGGCCAGCTCGAAGTCGCCGTCGGCCTTGTTGACCGCGATGACGTCGGCCAGCTCCAGCACGCCCTTCTTGATCCCCTGCAACTGGTCGCCCGTCCGGGCCAGCGACAGCACGAGGAACGTGTCGACCATCTCGGCCACCGCCGTCTCCGACTGGCCGACCCCGACGGTCTCCACGAGCACCACGTCGTATCCGGCCGCCTCGACGACGACCATCGCCTCACGCGTCGCCTTCGCCACCCCGCCGAGCGTCCCGGCGGTCGGCGAAGGGCGGATGAACGCGTTCGGGTCGACCGACAGGCGGCTCATCCGGGTCTTGTCGCCCAGGATGCTGCCGCCCGACCTCGTCGAGGAGGGGTCGACCGCGAGCACGGCCACCTTGTGGCCCTCGCCGGTGAGCATCGTGCCCAGGCCCTCGATGAAGGTCGACTTGCCCACGCCCGGCACCCCGCTGACCCCCACCCGGCGGGCCTTCCCGGCCGCCGGGGTGAGCTCCGCGAGCAGCTCCTGGGCCTGCTGGCGGTGGTCGGCGCGGGTCGACTCGACCAGCGTGATCGCACGGGCGACCGACCGCCGGTCGCCCCTCCTCACCCCTTCGGCGATCATCGGTTCCGCAGGTCGCTGACCAGGCCGAGGGCGGCGTCGGCGATGACCGTGCCGGGCGGGAAGATCGCGTCGGCTCCGGCGGCGCGCAGCGCGTCGAAGTCGCCGGGCGGGATCACCCCGCCGACCACGATCATCACGTCGTCGGCCCCGAGGTCGCCGAGCGCCTTCTTCAGCGCCGGGACCAAAGTCAGGTGGCCCGCCGCCAGCGACGACACCCCGACCACGTGGACGTCGGCCTCGACCGCCTGGCGGGCGACCTCCTCCGGCGTCTGGAAGAGCGGGCCGACGTCGACGTCGAACCCGAGGTCGGCGAAGCCGGTCGCGATCACCTTCTGGCCCCGGTCGTGGCCGTCCTGGCCCATCTTCGCCACCAGGATGCGCGGGCGGCGGCCCTGCTCCTCGGCGAACGCGGCGCAGGCCTGCCTGACCTCGTCGATCCTGCTCATGTCGGCTCCGGCCTCCTGCCGGTAGACCCCGGAGATGGTGCGGATGCGGGCCTCGTGGCGGCCGAAGACCTTCTCCAGCGCGTCGGAGATCTCCCCGACGGTCGCCTTCGCGCGGGCCGCGTCGACCGCCAGCGCCAGCAGGTTGCCGTTCCCCGCGGCGGCCTTGGTGAGCGCCTCCAGCGCCGCCCCGACGGCCTCGGGGTCGCGCTCCTGGCGAAGTCTGTCCAGCTTGGCGAGCTGCTGCTTGCGTACCGAGCTGTTGTCGACCTTGAGCACCTCGATGGGCTCGTCGGCCTCCGGCCGGTACTTGTTCACCCCGATGACCGGCTGGCGGCCCGAGTCGATGCGGGCCTGGGTGCGGGCCGCCGCCTCCTCGATGCGGAGCTTGGGCAGGCCCAGGTCGATGGCGCGGGCCATGCCGCCGGCCTCCTCGACCTCCTGGATGTGCGCCCACGCCTTCTGGGCCAGCTCCTCGGTGAGCCGCTCGACGTAGTAGGAGCCGCCCCACGGGTCGATCACCCGCGTCGTGCCCGACTCCTGCTGGAGCACGAGCTGGGTGTTGCGGGCGATCCGGGCCGAGAAGTCGCTCGGCAGCGCCAGCGCCTCGTCGAGGGCGTTGGTGTGCAGCGACTGGGTGTGCCCCTGGGTGGCGGCCATCGCCTCGACGCACGTGCGGGCGACGTTGTTGTAGACGTCCTGGGCGGTCAGCGACCAGCCGGAGGTCTGCGAGTGGGTGCGCAGGCTGAGCGACTTGGGGTTCTTCGCGCCGAAGTCGCGCACCAGCCGGGCCCACAGCAGCCGGGCCGCGCGCAGCTTGGCGACCTCCATGAAGAAGTTCATCCCGATGCACCAGAAGAACGACAGGCGCGGCGCGAACGCGTCGATGTCCAGACCCGCCTTGGTGCCGGCCCGCAGGTACTCGACGCCGTCGGCCAGCGTGTAGGCCAGCTCCAGGTCGAGCGTGGCCCCCGCCTCCTGGATGTGGTAGCCGGAGATCGAGATCGAGTTGAACTTCGGCATCTTCTGCGAGGTGAACTCGAAGATGTCGGAGATGATCCGCATCGACGGTTCCGGCGGGTAGATGTAGGTGTTGCGGACCATGAACTCCTTGAGGATGTCATTTTGGATCGTCCCCTGGAGCTGTTCCGGCGCCACCCCCTGCTCCTCGGCCGCCACGATGTAGAGCGCGAGGATCGGCAGCACCGCGCCGTTCATGGTCATCGACACCGACATCCGGTCGAGCGGGATGCCGTCGAAGAGCTGGCGCATGTCGTAGATGGAGTCGATCGCCACGCCCGCCATGCCGACGTCGCCCTGCACGCGCGGGTGGTCGGAGTCGTAGCCCCGGTGGGTGGCCAGGTCGAAGGCGACCGACAGGCCCTTCTGCCCGGCCGCCAGGTTGCGGCGGTAGAAGGCGTTGGACTCCTCGGCGGTGGAGAACCCGGCGTACTGGCGGATGGTCCACGGCTGGTTGACGTACATCGTCGGATAGGGGCCGCGCAGGAACGGCGCCCGGCCCGGGTAGGTCGGCAGGTAGCCGGGCAGGTCGGCGGCCTCGTAGAGCGGCTTGACCGCGATGCCCTCCGGCGTCTCCCACACGTCGCCGTCGATCTTGACGGGCCCGGGGCCGCCGGTCCCGAGCGGGATCTCGCTGAAGTCGGGGATCATCGCTCCACTCCCAGGTCGTCGAACGTGGTCTCCAGGACCCTCAGGGCGTCACACCCCGCGAAGAGGGTGGCGTCGACACCTTCATACTCCCCCTTCCCGGCCAGCCACACCTTCGTCGCCCCGGCGTCCCGCAGGGCGGCGGCGACCTGTTCGGCCTGCTCGGCGTAGAGGCGGTCGGAGGAGCAGATGCAGGCGACCGTGGTCTGCCCCGGCGCGAAGTCCGCCGCCTCGCCGGTCACGGTGGCGATGCCCCCGGCGGCGAACAGGTTGGCGGCGAAGGTGGCGCGGGCGGTGTGCACGGCCACCGGCCCGATCGTCGCGAGGAAGACCGCCGGCCGGGTGTCCTGCCGGTCGGCGAGGTCGCGGAGCCGCTCGAACGGCTCGGCGTAGCGGTCGGGGTCGCCCGGCAGGCCGCGGCCCTCCCGGCGGACCGGGACCTTCTCGGTGAGGTTCGGGAACTCGCTCACGCCGGTGATGGGGTGCTTGCGGCGGGCCACGTCCTTCGCCCGTTTCTCGCGGGCGCCGGCCAGGGCCTCCTCGATCACCTGCTCGCCGTGCTTCTCCGTCCGCTGGAACAGGTCCCAGGCGGTGGCGGCCAGGTCGTCGGTCAGGTGCTCGACGTACCAGGAACCGCCCGCCGGGTCGGCGACCCGGGCGATCCCGGCCTCCTCGACCAGCAGCGACTGGGTGTTGCGGGCGATCCGGCGGGCGAACGCGTCGGGCAGCCCGAGCGCCGCGTCGAACGGCTGGACCGTCACCGCGTCGGCGCCCCCGGTCCCGGCCGCGAAGCAGGCGAGCGTGGCGCGCAGCATGTTCACCCACGGGTCGCGCACCGTCATCATCGCGCCCGAGGTCACGGCGTGCTGCACCATCTCCGGCGGGCCGCCCGCGACCTCGGCCACCCGCGCCCACAGGCGGCGGGCCGCCCGGAGCTTGGCGATCGTGAGGAACTGGTCGGCGGTGGCGGCGTAGCGGAACTCGATCAGCTCGAAGGCCCGCTCGACCGGCAGCCCGGCCCCGGTGAGCCGCCGCAGCGCCCTCACCCCCTGGGCGATCGAGGCGGCCAGCTCCAGCGCGTCGGCCGCGCCCCGGTCGTGCCAGGCCAGCCCGTCGGCCACGACGAGCCGCAGCCGCCCGCGGGCCCGGCCGGCGAAGTCGGGAAGGTCGGGGTCGTCCGGGGCGAACCCCAGGTTCCCGCCCGGCACCTCCAGGTTCCCGGTCAGCTGGAGGAAGGCGTGGGCCGCCTGGGCGGCCCGGTTCCCCGCGTCCAGCACGACCGGCGCCAGATCCAGCAGCACCCCGTCGAGGGCCACCGGCAGGTCGGCGGGGTCGAGCGCGGTCAGATCGAGCCAGAGCGAGGAGACCCCGTTCTCCAGATCGGCGAGGATCGCCTCCCTGGTCGACCGGGCGTCAGGATCGGCGTGCCGCTGCCGGACGTCCCACGGCCCGGCCGCGCCCACCAGGCGGGGCGCGTCGGGCAGGCCGTCGTACAGCGGAGTGATCGTCACGCCGTCATAGGTGCGGGCGGAGAGGCGGCCCTCGGGGTCGTCGCCCTCATATCCCGACTTGCGGAGCACTCCGAGCGCGAGCGCCCGCCATTCCTCCCGGGAACCGGGCTCGAACCCGGCCGCCAGATCCACTTTCATGTTCCGGATGATAAGTGGAACCCCAGGCGGAAGAGCCCCCCGGTCAGCCCCTAATTCACAATGTGTAGCGGAACGACTCCTCCCACGTCCGCCGGCCCACGATCCCGTCGTCGGGCAGGTCGACCCGCCGCTGGAAGGTCTTGCACACGTCGCGCGAGCGCTGCCCGTAGGCGCCGTCGGCCTCCAGGTCGAAACCGATCTTCTTCATCTGCTGCTGCCACCGCTTGACGTCGTCGCCGGTCGTGACCGGCGGATAGGTGAACAGCCGCCCCGGCCACGCGGGGATCTGCCCGCCCGGCGGGGTCTCGGGTTCGCCGCCGGGCCGGGGCGCGCCCCGCTGCACCCACGCGTAGAGCGCCGCGCCCGGACAGTCGGTGGAGAAGCCGTCGCGGTGCCCCTTGATCTCGGTCCCGGCCCCGCCCTCCTTGCGGAGGTGCTCGATGGCGTCGAGGACGGCGTGCAGCAGGTTGTCGTTGGGCTTGACGAACCCGGCGTTGCCGACGAGCCCGAGCACGGCGTAGTGGTCGGAGTTCAGCCCGGAGCCGTTGGCGGCGGGAAGATGGTCGGGCCCCCGCCCGACGAACACCCGCCGGTGAGGGCAGGCGATCATCGAGTTGCCGGTGAAGTAGACCGAGCCGTCACGACGGGCCAGCCAGGTCTGGTTCTCCGTACGGGGACACCAGATCTTCCCCTCGTACGTCTCCTCCGAGATCTCGAATTCGCCCTTGCTCTGCCGGGCAGCACGAGGGCTGAAGAACTCCTGGCGGCGAATGGCCACCTGCCACATGTCCGTCTTGCAGGTGCCGTTGGGAGGTCTGCGGCGCAGGGACGCGCCGCGGCCGGACAGCAGGACGGCGAACATGAAGGCCTCGGAGGCCGCCCGGTTCTTCTGCGCGAGCTTGTATTCACCGGCGTTGTCGGCCGCGAGAGAGGTCTCGATGAACAGCCCGAGCTGGGCCTTGGTGAGCGACAGCAGGAACTCGTATGTGGGGACCCGGTCGGGCGCCACCTCAAGGAGGTGAGGACCCGCGTCGGCGGACAGATGGAACTCCACGAGGTCGTCGTTGAGCGCTTCACGCCATCGCGGCACACCGTCGGTGGTCCGGCCGAGCCTGGGGAACGCGCCCGAGTCCGGGCCGAAGACCTCGGTCAGGGCGATCCGGAGGCGGCTGACATTCGCCGCGTTCCTCGTAGCCTGATAGATCGCGACGGACGTGCTGGGTGTCCTGTCCCGGTTGGGCTTGACGTGGCCCTCGGTCCAGAACCACGCGACGAGTTCGACGAAGGCGTCCGACCATTTGGCCTCGGTCGGCAGGTCGGCGCAGGGAGCGGCGATCGGGATCCGGTCCCAGTAGGTGAGGCTCTCCGTGGTGGCCCACAGGCGTTCCCGGGAGGTGACCTCGCGGCGACTCCGGCCGGTCGCCGCCCACTTGCCCCGTTCGTCTTTGATCCTGACCGTGCCGGTCCGGCGCCGATAGCGCTCCACGGGCCAACGGTGCTGAGGGGTGGTGAGCGAGGAGTGCCGGTCGCCCTCCATGCGGATCATGGTCCGCGGCTGGGCGGGGAAGACGTACACGTCGAGGAGTGGCTGCCATTCGGACAGGCCGGTCTCGTGGTTGAGCGTCAGCGTCAGATCGCCCGGCTGGATCTCCTGATAGGTCTTCCAGCCGTTCCGGGTGAGGATCTCCGTCTGCTCGTCGACGCAGTAGCCGATGTCGATCCAGCCGTTGCCGTCCATGTGGAAGTTCTGGATGGACCTGACCTGCGCGACGCAGAGGTTGTGGTCGTTGACGATCTCCGGGGGGACGCGCCCGCCCGTGTAGTGGACCTTGACACCCTTCGTGGACGTCAGCGGGGAGTACGACCCCTTGGGAGCGCGGGCTCCCCATTGCGCGCGGGTCACCAGCGAGATGGCCACGAAGAGACTCCAGTACAGGTTGGAAAGGACGCCGAGCATATTGGCCGCCGGAAGGCGCGAGTGGCGCTTTGCCCATATCGACGGCCGATATGCCCAACGGTCATGACCTTGGTATAGCCCCTCTAGCCCCAGATCTCCTGTGCGGTCTCGACGATGAGGCGCAGCTTGGCGAACTGCTCCTCCTGGGTGAGGGAGTTGCCCTCCACGGTGGAAGAGAACCCGCACTGCGGGGACAGGCAGAGCTGGTCGACGTCGATGTACTTCGACGCCGCCTCGACGCGCCGCTTGAGGTCGTCCTTGGACTCCAGGACGCCCGACTTGGTGGTGACGAGGCCGAGGACGACGTACTTGCCCTTGGGCACGTACCGGAGCGGTTCGAAGCCGCCCGAGCGCTCGTCGTCGAACTCCAGGAAGAAGCCGTCGACGCCGAGTTCCCCGAACAGGGCCTCGGCGACGAAGTCGTAGGAGCCCTCGGCGGCCCAGGAGGAGCGGAAGTTGCCTCGGCACATGTGGGTGGTGATCCGCATGCCCTCGGGCTTGGTCGCGATGGCGGTGTTGATCTGCTGGATGTAGCGCAGGTGCAGGTGGTCGGCGTCGTCGCCGCGGGCGGCGATCTCCGCGCGCTGCGCCGGGTCGTTGAGGTAGGCGAGGGAGGTGTCGTCGAACTGCAGGTAGGTGCAGCCCTGCGCGCCGATCCGGGCCACTTCGTTCTGGTACGCCGCCGCGAGGTCGGTCCAGAACTCCTCGATGTCGGGGTAGACGGCCGGGTCGATGGCGGCCTGGCCGCCGCGGTAGTGGACCATGTTGGGCGACGGGATGGTCAGCTTGGGGGTCTGGCCCTCGCCGGCCACGCTCTGCAGGTAGGCGAAGTCGTCGCCGAAGATCGTCTCGTTGAGGGTGATCTTCCCGTCGACCTTCATGCCCTTGGGCGTGAACTCGATCTTCTCGTTGTCGTTGCGGAACTTGACCACGATCTGCTCGTCGGCGGCGACGCTGATGCCGCCGAGGCGGTAGATGAAGTCCATGTGCCAGGAGGCGCGGCGGTACTCGCCGTCGGTCGCGGTCTGGAGACCGGCCTCCTTCTGGAGCGCGACGACGTCGCGGACGGCGGCGTCCTCGATGACACGGAGTCCGGCGGCGTCGAGGGCGCCCTTGGCGTAGTCGTCACGAGCCTGGAGCAGGGTTGCCGGGCGCAGGAGGCTGCCGACGTGATCCGCGCGGAAGGGGGGTTCTGTGCGCATTGCGAATCATCTCCATTGATGTCTGGAACATGACGGAAGTCGTCAAGACGCTAGCGCATGCGGCCAGTTTCTTGATCACGAAATGAGCGTTTCGCCGCGCGCGGGCCGGACCACCCTCCGCTCGGTGACGATGGCGGTGATGAGGTCGGCGGGCGTCACGTCGAAGGCGGGGTTGTAGGTGGCAATGCCCGGCAGCGAGGTGACCTCGGCGCTCCCCCGGTCCTCGATCTCGATGTCGGCGCCGCTGGGCGTCCGGAGGTCGACGGTGCTCTCCGGGGCGACCACGACGAAGGGCACCCCCGCGCGGTGGGCGCCGAGGGCCAGCATGTAGGAGCCGATCTTGTTGGCGGTGTCGCCGTTGGCGGCGATCCGGTCGGCCCCGATGACGACGGCGTCGGCCGCGCCGCGCGCCAGCAGGAAGGGCCCGGCGGAGTCGACGACGAGCCGGAACGGCGCGCCCATCTTCTGGAGCTCCCAGGTGGTCAGGCGGGCCCCCTGGAGCAGCGGCCGGGTCTCCAGGGCGATGGCCTCGGTGAGCGCGCCGCGTTCGTACAGGGTCTGGACGACCCCGAGCGCGGTGCCGCGCTCGACGGTGGCCAGCGCGCCGGTGTTGCAGATGGTCATCACCCGGCTCGCGCCGTAGGAGGCGAGCAGGTCGGCGCCGCGCTCCCCCATCTCGCGGCAGGCCCGGACGTCCTCGTCGCGGATCTCCAGCGCCCGCTTCAGCGGATCGGCCGCCGCGGCGGCCTCCCGCACCCCCCACGCCAGGTTCACCGCGGTGGGCCGCGCCGCCGCCAGGGGTTCGATCGGCTCGCCGGTACGGGCGGCCAGCGCGACCCCCAGCGCCCCCGCCACCCCGAGCGCGGGCGCGCCGCGCACGGCCAGCCGTTTGATGGCGTCGATCAGCCCGGCGACCGTGGTGATCCGCAGGTGGACGAGCTCACCGGGCAGCCGGGTCTGGTCGATGAGGACGACAGCGTCTTCGTCCCACCCAATTGTGGTCATACCTCCGACGCTAGCGCGAACAGGCTCTCGTCGCCCCCGGGCGCCGCCATCAGCGACAACCCCAGCGGGCAGGAGTCGAGCAGGGTCACCGGCACGCTCAGCGCCGGCGCCCCCGCGATCGGCGCCAGGCACGTCAGCCGCAGCGTGGCGGCCCGCACCCGCGACGGCCGCCCGAGCTCGGGCGCGACGCCGGGCGCGCTCGGCAGCGCCATGACCGCCCCGTCGAGCAGGTCGAGCAGCCGCGCCCGCGCCTCGGCGACGTTCTTCGCGGCCAGGGTGACCTCCTCGGCCGTGAGCCGCTCGGCCCGCTCGAACCGCGCTTTCACCCCCGGCCCGAACTCGGGCCGGTTCGCCCGCACCCACTCGCCGTGACACTCCCACGCCTGCGCGGCCTGGGTGACCGCGAACGCGTCGGTGACGTCGAGCCCGAGCGGCGTCCGGTCGACCGGCAGGCCGAGCCCCCGGATGGCCGGCGCCAGCGCCGCCCCCACGCGCGGCGACAGCTCGCTCCAGAGGTCGGCCGGCACCCAGAGCCGCTCGGGCGCCCTCACCTCGGGGCCGGGGTCGAGCAGCGCGTCGGCCGCCCATTCGAGCAGCGGCAGCTCCCGCGTCAGCAGTCCCGGCACGTCGTAGGAGGGCGCCAGCGGCACGATCCCCGCCCGGGGAGCCCGGGAATGGGTGGGGCGGAAGCCGTACAGACCGCAGAAGGAACCCGGGACGCGGACCGAACCGGCGGTGTCGGTGCCCAGCCCGAGATCGGCGCGGCCGCCGGCGACAGCCGCGGCCGACCCGCTCGACGACCCCCCGCACACCCGCCCCGGCGCGGCCGGGTTCTCGATCGCGCCGTAGTGCTGACTCGTCCCGCCGAGGCTCCAGGCGAGCTCGTCGGTGTGCGTCTTGCCCGCGAAGACACTCATGGCGCGCAGCCGCGACACGGCCTCCGCGTCCCGCTCGGCCGGTTCCCCCAGCAGATCGGGATGGCCCGCCCCGGTGGGCAGCCCCTCGACGTCGATGACATCCTTGACGGCCAGCCGAGGCCCGCCGGAACCCTCTGTTGCGACACCCCACGGTACGAACGGATCGATCGCCATGTCTCACCTTCCTACGCGAGGCCGATTTCGCCCCCGTGTCCCACGCGTAAACGGATAATGCGTCGACACCCTCCACGACAGATCGGGATCATTGACCCATGACTCCGCTCGAGATGAAAGTGTGGGTAGACGACAGCGACAGCCCAGCTGACATCATCGACGCCCTCGCCCTGTCCCCCTTCGCCACCGGGGCACAGCCGTGGGCCCAGACCGCCAGCGTCGAGAAGCTCCGCGACGACGCACCCCTGACCGCCTCCGGCGGCACCTTGGTGCGCGCCGCGTCGTCGGACGACGGCCCCGACTCCCGCCTGTACGAGGGCGAGGGCTGGACCATGCGCGTCGTCCGCTACAAGAGCGGCAGCGCGATGGTCGCGGTCACCGCCGTGACCGAAGACCTGGCCGCGGCCGTGGTGACCGAAACCGTGAAGGACGCCGCCGAACCGAAGCCGGTCGACGACGACAAGGTGACGATGGGCTTCTTCTGGAAGTCCGAACACGGCCGCCGCCGCTCGACGAAGACGATCGGGGCGTCGGCGTGGGCTGACGTGCGGCGCAACTACCCCCGGCTGGCTTTGGGGAAGCTGGATTCTCTGATGGCGCTGCGGGGCGGGTCTGCTCCGGGTCGGCTGCTGCTGCTGCACGGCCCCCCGGGGACGGGGAAGACGACGCTGCTGCGGACACTCGCGCGGGAGTGGCGGTCCTGGTGTCAGGTCGACTGCGTGCTCGATCCCGAGCGGCTGTTCAACGATCCGGGGTATCTGATGGAGGTGGCGGTCGGGTGCGACTGCCCTGACCACGACGAGAAGAAGTGGCGGCTTCTCGTGCTCGAGGACTGTGACGAGCTGATCCGGGCCGAGGCCAAGCTCTCCGCGGGGCAGGGGCTCTCCCGGCTTCTCAACCTGACCGACGGCCTGCTGGGGCAGGGCCGGGATGTTCTCGTGGCCGTCACCACCAACGAGGACCTGCAGCGGTTGCATCCCGCGGTGGTGCGGCCCGGGCGGTGTCTGGCGCAGATCGAAGTGGGGCGGATGCAGCCCGATGAGGCTTCGGCGTGGCTGGGGTCCTCTGCGGGGGTGGGGCCCGGAGGGCTGACGCTGGCGGAGATGTTCGCGCTGAAGGCGGGGGTCGTGCCGGAGCAGGTTCCGGAGGAGACGGGCCTCTACCTGTAGCTTCCCGCGGTCGGTGGTAGCCGGCTCTGTCTCCTGTTTCGCGAGGAGAAGGGTCATGTCCGTCGCCTCCTGGTCTACCGGTAGGTGATCTGACCGGCCTGTTCCCGTTCGATCACCCGGTGCCAGGGGAAGCCGGGCGGGAGGGCGGTGCGCTCCAGGCGGACCGCGCCGGAACAGGAGACCGGCCGTGCCGTGGGCGACCAGCGCGACGCGACCGCCGGTCCAGTGCCGGTCGATCCATCGGCACAGCTCGCGGGGGTCGTGAAGGCCGACCTTCTCGGCGTGCCAGCCTTCGGGCGTGGGGGGCGCGCCCGGGCCCTGATAAATCAGCAGATTCCTCCGCATATCCGGAGCTTGGCGTGGTTCTGGTGGGGTGGCGTGAGTAGGGGCATGCTCAATCAGGTAAGGCTTGGATCATGAGCGAGGCCGCCAAGATCTGTTCAGAGCTGATCCGCATCGACACGACCAACCCCGGCCCCGGGGAACGGGAGGCGGCGGAGTACGTCGCCGGCCTGCTGGCCGAGGTGGGCCTGTCGCCCGTACTGGTGGAGAGCGCGCCCCGGCGGGCCAGCGTGATCTGCCGGGTGCCCGGCGATTCGCCCGACGCCCTGCTGATCCACGGGCACCTGGATGTGGTGCCGGCCGACCCGGCCGACTGGAAGATGCATCCGTTCAGCGGGGAGATCGCCGACGGGTACGTCCACGGGCGCGGAGCCGTGGACATGAAGGGGTCGCTGGCGATGACGCTGGCGTGGGTGCGGCAGGGGGTGCGGCCTCGGCGGGACCTCGTGCTCGCCTTTCTCGCCGATGAGGAGTCGACCGGGGAGTTCGGGTCGCGATACGTGGTCTCCGAGCACGCCGACCTGTTCGAGGGGTGTACGGAGGCTATCTCCGAGTCGGGCGGGTTCTCCGCGACGATGCCGTCCGGGGTGCGGGTCTACCCGATCGGGGTCGGGGAGCGGGGGACGGCGTGGATGAAGGTCACCGCTCACGGGGTGGCGGGGCACGGGTCGAAGCCTCCCGTCGACAACGCGGTGGCGGAGATGGCGCGGGCGCTGGCCCGGGTGGCGGACTACGAGTGGCCGCTCCGCCTCACGCCCGCCGTGTCGGCGATGATCGCTGAGCTGTCCGACGTGCTGGGGATGCCGATCGACCCGGCGGACCTGTCCGCGGTGCCGCCGAAAGCGGCCGCACTGTTCAAGGGGACGATCAGGAATTCCACCAACCCGACGATGATGTCGGCCGGCTACAAGGTCAATGTCATTCCCGGGACCGCTGAGGCGGGAATTGACGGAAGATTCGTTCCGGGATTCAGGGAGGAATTCCTGGAGACCGTCGACCGGCTGCTGGGCCCGCGGATCACCAAGGAGTTCATCAACTTCGAGGACGCCCCGTCGGCGCCGATCTCCGGGCTGTTCGACGAACTGGGCGAGGCGATCAGGGCCGGCGATCCGACCGCCCGGCCGGTTCCCTATGTGATGACGGGTGGCACGGACGCCAAGTCTTTCGCCCGGCTCGGCATCAAAGGATACGGTTTCGCCCCACTCCTGCTTCCGGCGGATCTGGACTACTTCGGCCTTTTCCACGGAGTGGACGAGCGCGTACCGGTCGAGGGTCTCGAATTCGGTGTTCAGACTTTGAATAGGCTACTGAATTCTCGCCATTGATCCTGGGCACGGTCACCGTATACTCGATGCGGAACCATCCCACTGCGCAAGATCAAAGGGAAACCGATGCCCGAAAATCCCGGCGACCCCGCGGGACGGAACGGAGAAACGCCCCCAACATTTTTGGAAAGAATGCTCCGTGCCAGCACCGACAGCGGTTGTCTTCCTCTCTGCGTGACCGTGGCGGCCCCCGCCCCACCCCTCCCGTCACCCTTGCCTGCCGGGGTGGCGCCCCTTGGCGGAGGGGCGGCCCGGCGGAGTTCCGCCCCTTAACTTCCACCGCAGATCACGCCCCTATTCCAGCTCCGCGGCGTTCCGGTCGAGGAGTTGCGTCAGCACGACATCTCGTGTGGTACAAATTTCCTGCTGTCCCCTTGTCGAACAAGAGCGACCGCGCGGCGTCCGGAAAGACCACACCGGCTTGGCGTGGGCATATCTGGACACCAGCCATGCAGAACCCAGGAACATCCAGCTCCAAAGGCATGCCGCATTAAGCCCATCACGTGACCTTTTTGCGGGTATGTCTGAATCGCTCTCCCGGTCTTGGGGTAAGGCAACTCGGACCGGGGCGCTACTCCAAACGACGCGGTGGCACCGCATGCAGCCTCCGCCGCAGTCCTATCAAGGGGCCAGAAATGAACCACACCGGGACCGAAATCACCTCGGCAATCCTGAACCTCCACAACGAGCCGCTATCGGCCGTAGCCAAATGCAGCGACCGCGAGCTGGCCGGGATGCGTGGACGGATCATCGGGGAGACGTCCCTGACCGTGGCAGCTTTCCAGGCCTCCATCTGAGCCACCTCAACCCGGACGGAATGAATGTCAGGGCACCATCTTGCCCTTCGCCAATTCGTGGTGAAGGTGCACACCCGCTGCGATCTCGCATGCGACCACTGTTATGTGTATGAGCATGCCGATCAGTCGTGGCAGCAGAAACCCAAGGTGGTCCCGCCCGAAACCATCACCCGCATCGCGGAGAGAATCGCCGAACACGCGAGACGCCGCAGTCTGAGCGAGGTCTCGGTCATTCTTCACGGCGGCGAGCCGCTTCTGGCAGGCCCGGAGCGGCTCGACGAAATCATTACCATCCTGACCGACCAGATAAATCCGGCAGCCACCCTCAGGGTGAAAATTCACACGAATGCCGTGCTGCTGAGCGAACGATATCTCAAGGTATTCGAGAAGCACGCCGTCCAGATCGGCATATCCCTCGACGGCGACCGCGAGGCGAACGACCGTCATCGCCGCTACGCCAACGGACGCAGCAGTTACGACCTCGTGGTCAAGAGCATCGGACTGCTGCAGCGGAACAATCCGGATCTGTTCAGCGGCATCCTCTGCACGATCGACACGAAGAACGACCCCATCCGCGTCTACGAGTCGCTCCTCCGCCTGAACCCACCGAAGATCGACTTTCTGCTTCCGCACGCCACCTGGGAAGAACCACCTCCCCGGCAGTCGCAGACCGACTACGCCGATTGGCTGTCGGCGATCTACGACCGCTGGGAGAAGGACGAGCGCCCGGTGCGGATCCGCCTCTTCGACTCGATCATCCGGACGACCTACGGAGAATCCAGTCTGAGTGAGGCCATCGGGGTGGAGCCGAGCAGCCTGGTCGTCATCGACACCGACGGCTCCTACGAGCAGGTCGACTCGTTGAAAGTCGCCTTCGACGGCGCACCCGCCACGGGTCTCGACGTCTTCCGCAACACCCTTGACGAGGTTGCGGGGCATCCGGGCATCAATGCCCGGCAGAACGGAATCGCAGGACTCTCCGCGGAATGTCAGGCGTGTCCTGTCGTGTCCAGTTGTGGAGGCGGACTCTATCCCCATCGATTCCGCGCCAACTCCTTCGACAACCCGAGCGTCTACTGCGCAGACCTCTTCAAACTGATCAGTCACGTTCGCGAGGCGACGCTCATGCAGGCCCACCAGGTCCCTCGGAAGACCATCGAGTCGTTCGCCACCGGGTTCGGCGGTGACGCCGAGGTCCGCTCGCTCACCGAATCACAGGCCAGCATCCGCCGGATGCTGCTGAGCGACATCGGCTCGGCCGACCCGGAGACGCTGAGGACCCTGGACAGCCTCGAAGAGCTCTCCCCCGGTATGACCGACACGGTCTTCGCGCACCCCTATGTGAGGGTGTGGGCGGTCGACTGCCTGCGCGGCAAGGCGCTCGTCGGCCATCTGCGCAACATCACCGCCGCCGTGGCCTTCCGGGCGGGGGCCCGCCTGAAGACCCGCGCCGAGGTGAAGGACGGGGCCATCCACCTGCCCACCGTCGGCACCCTGGTCACCGACCGCACCGACGGTTCGATCGAGATCGACGGAGGCCAGGTCCGGCTCCTCGACGGAGACCGCGAATGGCGGCCCGTCCGCACTCTCACCTCGGGCGGTCATACCGTCGTCCTGGAGGACGCCGACCCCTACCGTGACTGTCATCAATGGCCGGTGGCCGGGCGGCTGAGCTCTGACGAACTGGCCCGCTGGCAGGAGTCGTTCGACGCGGCGTGGCGGCTGATCGAGGCCGATTACCCCGAATACCTCCCGGGGCTCCGCGCCGGACTCACGACGATCGTGCCGCTCCGCCCTGATCCGGCCGGCGGTGACGTCAGCTCGGCCGCCCGTCACGCCTTCGGCTCCGTCGCCGCCGCGCTGCCCGCCGATCCCGCGACCTTCGCGCTCCTGTTGATCCACGAGTTCCAGCACGTCAAGCTGGGTGCGATCCTCGATCTGTTCGATCTCTACGACCAGAACGACCATCGGCGCTTCTACGCACCCTGGCGTCCCGACCCGAGGCCGCTCGAAGGGCTGCTTCAGGGCACCTACGCCCACATCGCCGTGGCCGACTTCTGGCGCCGGCGACGACACGTCGAACCCGACCCCGCCCACCACGAGTTCGCCCGCTGGCGGGCGCAGACCGCGGAGGCGATCGAAACACTCGCCGGCAGCGGCGCGCTCACCGAGTTGGGCGCCGATTTCGTGGCCCGGATGAGAGACACCCTCACGCCCTGGCTCGCCGAGGAACTTCCCCCTGACGTCGAGAAGCAGGCGCGGGTCGCCGCGGAGGCCCATTTGGAGGCCTTCCAGTCACAGTTGTGACATCCGAAGCCCCGAGGTGGACCATTGGGCTGGTTTTCATCAGACCGTATTTCGCTGCCTCCACCACCTACTCCGAACGGGCTCTACCGTTGCGTTGCGCGGGACGATAACGTCCGGAAATGGTAGGAGTTCACCGACGTGATCCTTGATGACAGTGTCCTCGCCCAGCTCGGGGCCGATGCGTCAAGGATTGCCGACGGATTTCCTCCCTTTGTTCCTGGTTCGCTCAAAGGTGGATTTCGCCGTGATCTGGACGGGACGGAATCCACGGCTGAGAAATCAAGCCGCTCAAGGACTCACCCATCCGGGACCGGATTCCTATAGTGAGCAAGAGGAGGGAGGGGGATGGCGCTGCAGTCGACTCCACGGCCACCCGGCCCCTATTTTTTCCTCAGCTATGCTCACACACCCAACGGAGACCACAAGACGAACCGCTGGGTCGCCAAGCTCTTCAAGGACCTGTGCGACCACGTCCTCGAACTGACCAACCTGCCCGATCCCTCGATGGCGGGGTTCATGGACACCGGGCTGCTCACCGGCCATCTCTGGCATCAGCGATTAGCCGAGGCCCTGGCCACCTGCCGGGTCTTCGTCCCGCTCTACTCCCCGCGTTACTTCGTCCGGCCGAACTGCGGACGGGAGTGGACGGCCTTCGTCCACCGGCTCGACCACCAGCCCGACGGCCCCCGTCCCGAGGCCATCATCCCCGCGCTGTGGACGCCGATGCAGGCGGACGCGCTGCCCCAGGCCGCCCGGTCGATCCAGTTCGTCCACCAGGACCTGGGAGCCCGCTACCGTGACGTCGGTTTCTACGGCCTCACCAAACTGACCGCGCGCCGGCCCCATTATCAGGTGGCCACCCTCGCCCTGGCCCAGCGCATCGTCGAGGTGGGCGAGAACATCCGGGTCGAGCCGATCGAGCCGCTCGACTTCCTCTCGCTCAACAACGCCTTCGAAGACTTCGACGCGGCTCAGGGGCTCACCCTCACCATCGTCGCGCCGCGCCGGGAGTCCCTCCCCCCGGGCCGCAACCCACACTTCTACGGACGTGTGCCCGAGGAGTGGAATCCCTTCCGCAGCGAGGAACAGCCCCGGTCTCTGTGGTCCTATGCGGTGGAGCTGGCCACGGCACAGGGATTCCGCCCGGAGATCGGATCCCTGTACGACTTCACCCCTGATCTGCTCACCGGCAAACAACCCACGGGTCCGGGCGTCATGATCATCGACCCGTGGGCGCTGGACGATCCCGACTGCCTGGCCGCGCTGGCGGCCTTCGACCAGGCCGAACTCCCCTGGGTCAGCGTGATCATCCCGTGGAACCTCGACGACGCCGAGACCGCGTCGCACGAGCCCCGATTGAAAGCCGCTCTGCAGGCGACGCTCAGCAAGCGATGGTCCGATCTGGCCACCGAGTCGATCGACCATTTCTCGAACTTCCGGCGGGCCTTCCCGGACGCGCTGAACCGGGCGGGCAATCAGTTCCTGAGAAAGGCCACGCCGTATCCCCCGAAAGGCAGCAACCCGGAAAGCACAGACTGACGGCCGCGGAGGTCCCGATGAGTCACGGCGAAGGCCAGATCATCACGTTCTACTCCTACAAGGGGGGAACGGGCCGCACTATGGCGCTGGCCAACACCGCCTGGGTACTGGCCGCGAACGGCAAACGAGTTCTCGTCGTCGACTGGGACCTGGAATCGCCCGGCCTGCACAAGTTCTTCCATCCCTTTCTCGACGATGAGGTGATCGCCTCCACGCCCGGGGTCATCGACATCATCAACGAATACGTCTGGGCGGCCATCCGCCCGCAGCAGCGGGCCACCGACTGGCACCTCGACTACGCCAAAGTGGAACCCCACGCGGTGTCGCTGGAGTGGGAGTTCCCCAACGAGGGCACGCTCGACTTCATCTCCGCCGGGCAGCAGAACCGTGACTACTCCTCGCTCGTGTCCACGTTCGACTGGGACAACCTCTACGACCGGCTCGGCGGCGGGCTGTTCTTCGACGCCATGCGCGCCGACATGAAGGCCAACTACGACTACGCCCTGATCGACAGCCGGACCGGGCGCAGCGACATCGCCGACATCTGCACGCTGCACCTGCCCGACGTCCTGGTCGACTGCTTCACGATGGCCGACCAGGCCATCGAGGGCGCCGCCAAAGTGGCGCGCTACATCGAGGAACGCATCCGCAACCGGCCCATCCGCATCCTGCCGGTGCCGATGCGCATCGACGACGGCGAGAAGGAGAAACTCGACGCGGGCCGCCAGCTGGCCCGGAGCCGGTTCGACAACCTGCCTGCGGCGATGACCGCCGAGGAGCACAATCGCTACTGGGGCGCGGTCGAGATCCCGTACAAGCGCTTCTACGCCTTCGAGGAGACGCTGGCCACGTTCGGGGACGGCCCCGGGTCGCCCAACTCGCTGCTGGCCGCCTACGAACGGCTGACCGGGGCGATCACCGAAGGCGCCGTGACCGCGCTGCCTCCCCTCGACGAGACCCTCCGCACCCGCTGGCTCGACGCCTTCACCCGTCGTCGCGTCGCCGACCAGGCCGACGTCCTGCTGAGCTACGTGCCCGAAGACCGGATGTGGGTGGACTGGATCAGGGCGGTGCTGGAACGCACGGGCTCCAGAGTCGTGCCGAAGGTCCTCTCCCCGAGCGCGAACGAGCTGGCCCTCGAACCGCACATGCAGGTCATGGCGGTGTTGTCGCCGGCGTACCTGCGAGTGGTCTCGGACCTCGACGGTCTGCGCCAGACCTCCGACCTGCTCAACCCGCGGTCGTTGATCGCGCTGCGGGTGTCCGAGGTGCGCCTGGTCGCGCCGTTCGACGACCAGCCGCCGATCGACCTGCTCCGCATGAACGCCGAGCAGGCGACGGAAGCGCTGCTGCACGTCGTGGGACGCGACCCGCGTGGCTACCCCACCGACCTGCAGCTGGGCTCGCGTTTCCCGGGTTCGGTGCCGCCGATCTGGAACGTCGGCCCCCGGAACAACACCTTCACCGGCCGCAGCACCGCGATGGAGAGCCTCCGCGACCAGCTCGTCGGCATCAACCGGACCAGCACCCAGCCGGAGCAGACCATCGCGCTGCACGGCCTCGGCGGCGTGGGCAAGACCCAGGTCGCGCTCGAGTACGCCCACCGGTTCCGGGCCGACTACGACCTGGTCTGGTGGATCTCGGCCGAACAGCCCGACCTGATCAACACCGCCCTCGCCGAACTGGCCACGAAACTGAACATCCGTTACGGCGACAGCGTCGTGGCCGGCGCCGAGGCGGCCAGGGAGGCGCTGCGGGTCGGGCAGATGCGCTGGCTGCTGATCTTCGACAACGCCCGCGACCCGGAGCAGGTGCACAAATACCTGCCGGGAGGCGCCGGCCACATCCTGGTCACGTCCCGGAACCGTTCCTGGGCCGACGTCGCGGCACCGCTCGAGGTCGACGTCTTCAGCCAGGACGAGAGTCTCGAGCACTTCAACCGCAGGGTTCCCTCTCTCGACCGCGAAGGCGCGCTCGCCGTCGCCGAGGAGCTGGGTCATCTGCCCCTGGCGATCGAACAGGCGGCGGCCTGGCTCGCGGAGACGGCCGTACCGGCCTCGGAGTACCTGGCGCAGCTGAAGCAGAGCGCCGAACTGCTGCTGAGCGAACCACCACGCGGCTATCCGCTGCCGGTCGCGCAGACCTGGAACATCTCGCTGGCGCAGTTGAAGGAGCGCTCGCCGGCGGCGGTCCGGCTGCTGCAACTGTGCGCCTTCTTCGCGCCGGAACCCATCTCCCAGGAGCTCATCTACAGCGACGAGATGATGCGCTCGCTGCTGAAGTACGACCCCGGCCTCCGCGGCGAGAAGGTGATGATCGCGCGGCTGATCAGGGAGGTGACCCGCTTCGCCCTGGCGAAGGTCGACCCGGCCACCAACACGATCCAGTTGCACCGGCTCGTGCAGACCGTCATCCGCAATCAGATGACCACTGAAGAGTCCGATTCCACTTCCCACGAGGTGCACGACATCCTCGTCGGCGCCCGGCCCAGGAAGGGCGAGGTCGACGACCCCTCCAACTGGCCGCGCTACGACATCATCTGGCCCCACCTGCTGCCCTCCGAGGCCGAGAACTGCGTGGAGGAGGACACCCGCAAACTGCTCACCGACCGGGTGCGCTACTACGTCCGGCGGGGTGAGTACACCAACGCCCTCGATCTGGGCCAGCGGCTGGCCGACTTCTGGGAGAAGAAGTTCGGGCAGGTCGAACGGCAGCGGCTGCTGCTGCTCTCCAACATCGGCAACGCGCATCGCTGGCTGGGGAAGACGCAGACGGCGCTGAAGCTCAGCGAGTGGACCCTGAGGCAGCAGCGGGAACTCCTCGGCGACGACCACCCCCACACCCTGCTGACCCGCGGCATCGTGGGCGCGGACCTGCGCGCGTCCGGCGAGTTCGAGAAGGCCCTCGCGCTCGCCCGCGAGACCTACGACCTGTGGAGGGACCTGTTCGGCGAGGACTACGACAAGACGCTCAACGCGGCCAACAACCTCGCGGTCTCCTACCGTCTGCTCGGCGACTGCTTCAGCGCCCGCGACCTCGACCAGGACACCTACGAGCGGATGAACCAGGTCTTCGGCCCCCTCCACCCCGACACCCTGAGCAGCGCCCAGAACCTCGGCCGCGACCTGCGCGAGGCCGGTCACTACCGCGAGTCGGCCGAGTGGCTGACGACGACCATCGGCAAGTACCGCGAGGCCGTGGACGACGACCACATCGAACTCCTCCGGGCCGAGAAGAGCCTGTCGGTCTCTCTCCGCAAGGCGGGCCTGCACGAGAAGGCGTTCGTCATCGCGAAACGGATCGCCGAGATGTTCGTCCAGCGTTATCCGTCCCACCCCGAGACCCCGGCCGCGCTGCTCGAACTCGCCTCGTGCCGGTCGGCGCTGGAGGACAAGGCGGGCGCGTACGATCTGGCGGAGTCGACCCGGAAGCAGTACATCGGGCTGTTCGGGCCCGCCCACCCCTACACGCGGGTCGCCGCCAACAACGCGGCCATCTACCTGCGCGCGCTCGGCCGCCCCGAGGAGGCGTTCGCGTTGGGCGAGGAGACCCTCGACGCCTTCCGCGACCACCTCGGGCCAACCCATCCCTTCACCCTGACCTGCATGATCAACGTCGCCAACGCCCTGTCGGACCTGGGCGAGCACCAACGGGCCGAGACGCTCTTCCGGCAGTCGCGTGAGAGCCTCGTCAAGACTCTCGGCGGTGACCACCCCGACACCATCGTCTGCCAGGCCAACCTCGCGATCACCCTGCTCGAGTCCGGTCGTACGGCCCAGGCCGGCGAACTCCAGGCCGAGACCCTGGATCTCATGGCCGAGAGACTGGGCGACACCCATCCGCTGATCGCGACGCTGCGGAGCTGGCGGCGCATCAACCGGGATCTGGAACCGCAGCCGACCTAATCCTGGGTGAGCCAGACCAGGACGTCCGGCAGGATGTCGAGGGCGCCGAAGTGGGCCACGCCCCGCTCGATGCGCAGCGTCGCGCCGGGAATGCGCCGCCCCAGCCACCGGGCGTGGCTGACCGGCGAGAACACGTCGTTCTCGCCGTGCCAGAGCAGTGTCGGCACCTGGATGGCCGCCGGGTCGAACGTCCAGTCGGAGCAGAACGCGAGGACGTCGTCGACCCAGCCGTCGCTGGAGTCGCGCAGCCCTTCGGCGAAGTTGCGCAGCAGCATGCGGCGGATGCCGATGTCGGCGACCGTCCGCCGGTCGGACTCCGGGACCTCAAGGGTCAGTCCGGAGATCTTGCTGGCGGGGTCGGCCCGGATCTGCGCGGCCGCCGCCCCGAGGCTGGCCGCCACGGCCGGGAGGCCGACCCCCGCGACCGTGAACTCGCGCACGTTGGACGCCGTCATGCCGTCGAACCAGTCGAGTCCGTCGGCTCCCCTGGGCGCCAGGCCGACCAGGGCGGCCGCCCGGATGACCCGGCCGGGCAGCAGCGCGGCGCAGGCGAGGGCGTGGGGAGCCCCACCCGAACGGCCCACGACGGCGAAGCGCTCGATGCCGAGCCGGTCGGCGATCGCCGCGACGTCGGCCGCCCCGCTGGCGATGGTCCGGCCGGGCTGCCGGTCGGAGTCGCCGTATCCCGGCCGGTCGAAGGTGATCAGCCGGATGCCCAGGCGGTAGAGCACGGATGGCCTCGGCGCCGGGCCGACCCGGCTGCCCGGGGTGCCGTGGAGGAGGAACACGGGACGTCCGCTGGCGGATCCCTTCTCCTCGACTGCGAGCCTGCGGCCTTCGGGCGTTTCCACCTGCACCGTCAAGGTCACTCCCCCGCCTCCGACGCTGTCGAATCCCCCGCTTACCGTACTTTGTACTTCCTCATCGCAAATGTTCCAAGAAGGGAAGAGTGACCAGTCTCCCTGCTGCTCGCACCGGCTTGCGGCGGACCGCATCTTTGCCGAATCGAAATCGAATTCCCGGACATCGATGACGGTCGGCGATTCAATGGCAGGTTGGCCTTGACCGGCCGCATGCGAACATCCGGACGCCACCCCGTGGTTGGCCAAAAGACGACCAGAACATCGAATCACCAGTATGCTTCGAGACCTCGGGTGTTTCCCGGCCTGCTTCGGCATGGCCTCACCCCGAATCGGCACCAGCCCCACGGGCAATAGGTGTGTTTTCGGCTGCCCATTGTCCGTACGGCTGCAAAGGAGAGTTCTTTGGACTCTCCTTCGCCCGCCCCGCCGATCAACAAAAGGCAGCGGGCCAAGCTGCGAAAACGTCACATCCGATTGCAGCGGCAGCGCTCGAGTTTCCTGCGGGCCATCGCGAGCATCGGAACCTCGACGATCAGCTCGCGGACGCTGGGGATAATCTATCCGCTGCTCGCCGTGGCCGAAGGCGCATCACCGATACAGGTCGGGCTCGTCACTTTCGCTCTGACCGTGCCCGGCCTGCTCTTCTACATGCCGGCCGGGGTGCTGGCCGATCGGCTGAACCCCCGCTCCATCATGCTCTTCACGGAGATGATGCGCGCGCTCGCGATCGGCACGGTCGTCATCCCCGCCTGCTTTCATAATGTAACCATAATTCACATCATCCTCGTGGCACTTCTCGAAGGCGCGCTCGGAGTCGTCTATTCCCTCGCCGAGACGGCACTGGTGTCGAATTTGATCCCCCGAGAGAACATGACCAAGGGATTGGCCGCCAGTGAGACGGGAGTCCATTTCGCGGTACTGGCGGGGCGGCCTCTCGGCGGCCTGCTCTTTCATTTCGGCGCACCCGTGGCGCTTTTCCTGAACGCCGTCCTGTTCCTGTTCTCCGGGGCGTTCCTGGCCGCCATCGCCGACCTCAGAAAACGACGGCGCCCCAAGGCGCACACGGGCCGTCAACTGCGGGAAGGCATACGGCGGCTGAGCGTGCGCCGGTTCGCCGACGAGATACAGGCCGGTGTCAGGGAACTGGGGCGACATCCGTTCCTGCAGAACGCCGTCTTCGCCACCACGACCACGAATCTGGCGATCAACACCGTTATCGTCATATTTCTCGCTGGATCGGCGGACGTACCTCCCATCCTGGTAGGAATCGTCCTTGCCGGAGGCGGCATCGGGGGGGCCATCGGATCGAATCTGGCCCGGCTGAGTGTCGTGCAGAAATACATGGTTCCGAGCACCAGCGCCCTGGTCGCGCAGATGTGGATCTGGGTGCTGGCCCTGGGCATCACCACACTCACCGATCCGATGTACTACGGCCTCGCCACTCTGGTGACCGGCTGCGCGGGGTCGCTGATGAACGTCTCGATCAGGACCTACGAACTGCGCAACGTCGCCCGCGCCAAGCTCGTGAGAGTGGTGAGCGTGCACCGGCTGGCGTCACACGCGGCGGTCTGCCTGGCCGCGCCGCTGGGCGGCTGGCTGGCCACGATCGAGTCGAAACACGACGCGACCGGTTTCATCCTCGTCTTCACCCTGGTCGCGGCGGTCTTCGCCTCGGTCATGATGCCCCAGTGGCGGCGCGTCTTCGACGTGCTCACTTCTCCCCGCTGAGCTTCCTCGCCTTCTCCTTGAGGTGGCGGGGCAGGCTCGGGGACCGGGCCTTCAACGCTCGCCGGGCGTGTTCCCCGGCCGTCGCCAGCGCCGTCTCCCTCGCCGTCTCGTCGCCTGTCTCCCGGGCCGCCTGCGCCACGTTGATCCAGGCCGAATAGAGCCAGACGGGGCCGCTGTCGGGGGCGTCGTCGAGTGCCTCGCGGATCTCCTTCTGGATCGCCGGCGTGACTTCCTGCACGTCGGCGAGCCGGGCCGAGGCGAGCGCGTGGGCGGCCTTGGTGGACGGCCACTGCAGAGGGCTGGCCCGTTCGAGGTCCGCCAGGGCGGCGGCGGACCTGCCCATGCTCGCCAGGATCTCGCCCCGCGCCTGGAGCGCGTCGAGCGCGTCGCCGTCCTCTTCCAGGACGCCGGTGACCGTGTCGCGGGCCAGGTCGGGTGCGCCGTCGTGCCACAGGGCCCACGCGAACGCGGTCTTGATGCTCAGGTCGTGCTGATACCGGCCCTGCGCGATGTTGAGTTCGTCGACGGCGAGGTCAGGACGCCCCTGGGCGAGCCGCAACCAGCCCATCCCGACCAGCAGGCGCCCCACGGCGTCGAAGGCGCTGAGGGATTCGAACAGCTCCGCGGCCCGCAGGTAGTGCTCGATCGCGGCGGCGTACTCCTGCTCCTGGTGGGCGATGTTGCCCAGGAAGGTGTGGATCTCCGCCTCCAGCCGCCGGTCGCCCCTGACCCGGGTCAGCGCCTCGCGCGCCTGCGCCTTGGCCTGTTCGAGGTCGCGGTCCCGGAGCGCGAGCTCGGCGGAGCCCAGCAGGCCGTCGGGGTCGGTTCCGGACGCGGACAGGTCGACCGGCCCGGCCGCCTGGAGGACGGGCTGGATGAGCCGGTCGTGCGACAGCTCGCACCATTCGGCGTCGCGGACGAGGATGTCGCGCCGGACGAGGGCTTCGATGATCACGTTGGCGAGGCCCGCGGTGACGTTCTCCCTGACCCGGACCCTCCGCCGGGTGACGAGCTGGGTGACGAAGGTGCGGGCCAGCCACGACATCAGCCGCGCGGTGTCGCCCTCGAGGTGCTCGGCGGCGACCTCCCGGACCATGAGCTCGCAGAAAGCGGTCACCTGCTTGTCGGTGGCCGCGACGTCGCCGACATGGGCCTCGGTGATGGTGCGGACGCCGGGCGGCAGCGAGCGCCACAGCATCGAGCAGGCGGCCTGCAGCCGGACCGGCTCGGCCCGGAGGTCTCCCGGGGCCGACTCGGCGGACAGGTCCCGGAGCAGCCTGTCGACCGCCGACCGTTCGTAGAGGCGGCCGGTGCCGCGCACCGGACCGGTGACGGCCTCGCGGGCCTCCTCCTGGTCGAGGGGGTCGAGGCGGACCCGGCGATGGTCGTTCGCGACGAGCTTCTTGCCGTAGGGCATCAACGAGGCGAGGTGGTCGTCGCGGACGCACATCAGCAGCCGGATGTTCTTGTCCGCGTCGAGCGCCCGCTTGAGCTGGTCGAGGAACCACTCGCGGTAGACCTGGCGCTGGGCGAAGTCGTCGAAGAGCTCCTCGGCCTGGTCGATCGCCAGCAGCACCAGCATGGGATCGCCGTAGGGGTCCTGCCGGGCCGGGCGGCTGCGCAGATAGCTCTCCAGCGTCAGGCCGGCGAGCCGGGCCGGCGACTCCTGGGGCGCCCACGCCGACAGGAGGGCGAAGACGTGGGGGTTGTGCTGCGGGGGCAGTGCGGCGGTCGGATAGGTCGCGCCGTCGACGACGGGGAACGCGGAACCGTAGGAGAGCCGGCCGACCGGGAGGGTGTCGGTGGTCTCCGTGTCGAGCAGCGGCAGCACTCCGGCCTGGACCAGGGAGGTCTTACCGACGCCCGAAGGTCCGTGGAGGATGGTGAGACGGTTCGCCTGCCAGTGGGCGGCCAGGTCATGGGCCGCGCGGTCCCGGCCGAAGAACCGGAAGGCGTCGTCGGCCCGGAACGCTCGCAAGCCGACGTAGGGCTGGTGTGCCGCCGATCCTCCGCTGCCCCAATTCACGTCGTCAACCGCCCTAGAAGTTGCTTGCAGAACTCGTCGGCCGTCCCCCAGAAAATCGAGACCTTCCACTCGCCGTAGTGCTGTTCCATCTGCCGTCGCAGGATCTTCACCTCAGCGTCGCCGCCTTCCGGTGACAACTGCACACTCAGGTGCCTGCGCCGGTTGATCCCCGGTACCGCACGGTTGAGGCTGTTGAAAAGCAGCCGGAAAGTCCAGTCTTGCAGGCTGTAACCGATGAACAAGAGCGACCGGGTGGTGAGGGCGCCGAGAATCACCGGTGGGAGCATGGTAGGTTCATCCGACGCCCGATCAAAGGCCAGATTGGTGAGGAATTCGAGATAATCGTCTTCGGTCACCACGATCGACTCCGGATGACCGAGCCTGCCGTGCAGGTGGTAAACGAGGGGCGCGTCGGGCTGTGGATTCCAGCTGATCTTCCGCCGGAACAGTTCCTCGTCGAAGGCGATCCCCGGATTCCACGGACAGAGCATCACACTGGGGTCTTTGCCCACCGCCCGTAAGGACCTGACGATGAAGTCGTCGTAGTTGGTGGTCAGGTAGACCGGGATCGGAAATCGGGCGAGCAGGCCATGGGGTTCGGCGGGATCGCCGAAATCGGGGATCTTGCCGGTGGTGAGCACCTCGCAGATCTGTTCCTTGACGTACACCGCCTCCCCGAACTTCACCGTGCCGTATTGGGAGACCCTGGTGAGATTTCCCCGGTCGGAATAGGGATAGTCCCACTGGTCGGCCAGGTTCTCGCTGAGCTCGGAGCCCGACGGGAGCACTCCGGCGCAGGCTCCGGCCCCCAGGAACGGCGTGCAGGCACCCCGGGTCAACTGGAAGATCAGACGTTCCCAGTCACGCTCGTCCATCTCGTGCAATGAAACACCTCGCGGTCGAACCGGCCCACGGCCACTCTCCGGCACGATATATCGGTTCTGATCGCTTGTGGGCCGGCCCGTCTCGACTGCACGCCTACGGACGGCGTCCGTCAATAGCTGCTCTGGAACCTCGCGACGGGCTCGCCCTCTGCGAGCACCCAGTCCAGAGCCGGACGCTGCGCGCTCATGGCCATGAGATCCCCGAGCGACAATGCGCTGTAATTGGGAATCCCACTGTTCTGGTTTTCCTGCATGTGTTCTCCTCGCACCCTGAGGGCGGGTTGCGGGCATCCTTTTCCCGGTATAAGGACCGGCCCCTCGACAAGAGGTCTCCCCGCAACGTCACCATGCTTCCTTACGATTCTGTGATGACCGGCGCGGTGAATCAAGCTTTAGTATTGCGGCATAATCCAAGGTTCCCGTGGTGGGACAGTGGCGGAGGTTTCTCGTGGAGCTTTCCCAGGCAGCGCACTCGACTTCCGATCGGGCACCACTGGTCTGGGAACGGGTGCCCCCGAAGAATCCTCACTTCACCGGCCGCGAGGATCTTCTGCTGGCCCTTCGCGACAACATCACCCAGGTGAGCTCGGTGGTGCTGGAACCGAAGGCGAACGCCCTGCAGGGGCAGGGCGGTGTGGGGAAGACCCAGCTCGCGATCGAATACGCCTGGCGTTACCGCCGCCATTACGACATCGTCTACTGGATCCCCTCCGAGAAACGCGAACTGGTGCCGGCCTCCCTCGCCGCGCTGGCCCCCCACCTGAACCTGCCCTCCAGCGCCGGTCTGGGCATCGAGGAGACGGCCCGTTCGGTGAAACGCGCGCTGGAGCGGGGCGAGCCCTATCGCAAGTGGCTGCTCATCTTCGACAACGCGGTCGATCCCGCCTCGCTGAGCGACTACCTCCCCGGGGGGCCGGGGCACGCCCTCATCACCTCCCGCAACCCGCAGTGGGGCAGCAAGGTCCAGAGCCTGCGGGTCGACGTGTTCGACCGTGAGGAGAGCAAGGTCTTCCTCGCCAACCGCATCCGCAGGGAGATGCCCGAGGAGCGACTCGACGTCCTGGCCGAGAAGCTCGGCGACCTGCCGATCGCCCTGGAGCAGGCGGGCGCTCTCATGTTCGAGACGGCGATGGACATCGACGAGTACATCCAGCTGCTCGAGTCGCAGACCACCGGCCTGATGCGGCTGGGCAAGTCCGACGACTACCCCCAGTCGATGGCGGCGGCCTGGCAGCTGTCGGTGCACCAGCTCCGCACCCGGCTGCCCGAGGCGATCGAGATCCTGCGCTGCTGCGCCTTCTTCGGGCCCGAACCGATCCCCCGCGACGTGTTCCGCCGGGGCACCGAGGCCGAGACCCCGCGCATCGCGTCGATCCTCGGCGACCCGTTCCGGCTCACCAAGGCGCTGAGTGGCCTCGGCCGGTTCGCCCTCGCGAAGATCGACTCGTCCACCCGGACGATCCAGGTGCACCGGCTGATCCAGACGCTGCTCCGGGAGGAGCTCACCCCGGCCCAGCAACACGACATCCGCCACGAGGTACACCTCCTGCTGGCCCACTCGGCGCCCGACGACCCCGAAGACAACACCAAGTGGAAAGAGTTCGAGGACCTCGTCCCCCACATCGGCTACTCGGCCCTGGCCGAGTGCGCCACCCCGAACGTCCGGGAGTTCGCCCTCAACACCGTGCGCTACCTCTATCTGGCCGGGAACTACGACCTGGCCCGCTCCCAGGTGGAGGAGCTCATCGGCAAATGGACCGAGCGGGAGGGCCGCGACGACCACCCCGACGTCCTGGTGGCCCGCAAGCACCTCGGCAACATCCTGCGCGGCATGGGCAAGTACGGCGAGGCGTACAGCACCGACCACGACACACTCGAGGCGATGCGCCGGGAGCTCGGGGCCGACCACTCCGAGACGCTGTGGGCGACCAACAGCTACGGAAGCACGCTGCGGGTGGCCGGTGAGTTCCAGCGGGCCAGGGAACAGGACAGCGAGCTGCTGCGGACCTACCACAACGTCCCCGCGACCGACGTCAAGATCATCAGAGGTGTCTTCCGCGCCCGTCACAACCTGGCCATCGACCATTCACTGACCGGCGACTACCTCACCGCCCGCGACATGTACCAGGTGCTGTGGCGCGACCTCAGCACGGCGCGTGAGGGCGTGAACCCCTCCATGGTGCTGAGCACCTGGAGCGCCCTCTCTCGCGCGGTGCGCCTGTGCGGCGACTACGACATGGCCGTCGACCTCGCGCAGGAGGCCTTCGACTACGGCCGCCAGCAGCTGTCGCGGGACAACCACGGCACGCTGGTGGCGGCCAAGGACCTGTCGATCGCCCAGCGGCGCCGGGGCGACATCAACGAGGCGCTCGAGCTGGCCGACATGACCTACACCCGGTTGAAGCACCTGTTCGGCGAGCAGCACCCCGACGCGATGGCGGCCTGCGTGAACCTGTCGAACGCCCACCGGGTGAAGGGGAACCTCGACGAGGCCTACCGCCTGGCGCTGGAGATCACCCCCCGCTACCCGGAGGTGTTCGACCCCGACCATCCGTTCACCCACGTGATCAGCAGCAACCTGGCGGTTCTGATCCGGTTGCGGGGCGACGCGGCCCGGGCCAGAGACATCAACCAGAGCGCGGCGGAGGCGTTGGCGGCCCGGCTCGGATGGGACCACGACTACACCCTGACCTGCCTGATCAACCTCCATTCCGACCTCTCGGCGCTCGGCGAGCTCGAAGAGGCCGTGAAGGGCGGCCGGGAGCTGTACCAACGGCTGTCCGCCCTCTTCGGCGACGACCACTTCATGACGCTGTCCTGCGCCGCGAACCTCGCGCTCGACCTGCGGGCCGTCGGCGACACGGCCGAAGCCGACACCCTGAAGAAGGAGATCCTGCTCCGCTACCAGGACCTCGGCGGCATGGGCCAGCCCGACGCCCTCGCCACCGTCAACGACGAGCGGATCAATACGGACTTCGACCCTCAGCCGCTCTAGACGACATCTCGTTGCGCTCCTCCCAGGCCCGCCGGCGCTCTGACCGAACCCGGCGGGCCTCGTCGAGGACACCCGCGTCCACCGGTTCCCCGATCCACCGCTCCAGGGTGCGCGCCATGCCCTCGGTGAACCGCACGCCTTCGGGCGTCAGCGCGTTCCCGGCCAGCAGCACCTGGGTCGCCTCGTACGCCGCCTCCCGCCACTGGGCGAACTCGCGTTCGGCGCGGGGATGCCCCGTCTCCCGCTCGCGGCGCCAGAATCCGGTCACCCCGAGGTAGGCGTAGGTGCCGTTGAGCAGGCCCCCGGCCGGGCGCGGGTCGGGACGCCAGGGCGCGTAGTAGCGGTCCCCCGAGTCCGGAACCGTCAGGGGGACCATGTCCATGAGGGCGTAGAGCTTCACGTGCTGGGTCTCGTGGGCGAAGGTCTCCGCGAGGGACACGCCGTCGGGCGGGGCCGAGAGCGCGATGGCGCCGAAGGCCTCGCGCGACGATTCGCTCTGCGGCTGCGCGGAGGGCGCGCCGATCGGGGTGAGCACGCTGACCGTGGTGGCGACCTCGTCGCGGACCGTCCAGTGGCGTTCGGCGAGGACGTCCCAGGCCTCACCGAGCCGGGATTCCCAGACGTCCAGCTCGGACGGGCCGAGGCGGGGAAGGTCGACGCCCTCGTCGGGCCAGCGGTGCGGGTCGAGGTCGTCGACGGTGACGGTGAACGCGCCGGCGGCGATGCGGGCGAGGGAGCGCCATCCGTCGACCGGGCGCCGGTCCGCCTGGACGCCGTCGGGGCCGACTCTCAGCTCGAACGCGCCCGTGGCGGGGAAACCGCCGACCGACGGCAGAGTCACCCAGCCGTTCTGCGACCTCACCGGAAGAAGGCACTCACGGCCGGCGAGCCGGGCCGCGGCCAGGGCGACCGCGGCGAGCCGGGCCGGGTCGGCCGTGCCGCGCAGGCACCGCGCGGCCCAGGCACCGACCGCCGGGTAGCGCAGCACCGTCTCGACCGCGTCACCGGCCTCGTGCTGCAGGTCGGCGAGGACGGCGAACGCCTCCGCCGCGACCGGCACCGCGGGGAACGTCTCGACGACGGCTTTCAGCAGCATGAGGTGCCTGCTGTACTGGGCCGCCCGGAGTTCGTCCATGGCGGGGGCTCCCCCGCCTCCCGACGCCAGCGCCGAGAAGGCCGCATCGGAGATTCGGTGCGGGGGGACGCTCATCTGTTTCCTCTCATCCGCGCGACGTCTTCGGCGAAAACCCGGTGAATGTGGCTGACCAGGGCATAGAGGTCCGGGCAGTAGACACTCGGGTTGCGGAATCCGGAATTCTCGTCGTAGCGGTGGGCGTAGAGACCGCCGCCGCACGCCGCCACGATGTCGCATTCACGGCAGACCGGCGACAGGGCGTCCATGCCGATCTGACGGGCGACCAGTGAAGGGAGCCGCAGGGCGGCGTCGAAAGGATCACGCAACACGTGCAGGGGAGTGGACGACGCCCCGTGATACGCGGATTTCAGAATATCGGACTGTTCAATGGAACCGTCGGTCTCCACCACCGCGAGCAACGCCGGGGAAAGCCCGATCGATTCGCTGCGTGAGGGTCGCCCGGTTATCAGGCGGAGAATCTCGGTGAAAAGCCGGACCTCGGTTTCGGCGGTGCGATACCAGCGGTCGAAGATCGGAATGAGCCAGTCGGCATAGGGCGTCGACGACGCGCCCGCGTCGCGGAACGGCGGCGGCGTCGACCAGTTGCCGTGCGGCAGCAGGAAGTCGACGGCCGGCGGGTCGAAGGACAGCAGCGCGTCGTAGGTCTTCAGGGGGTCGTTGCGGACGTCGATCGTGCACAGCAGGCCGCTGAAGAGACCGTGGTAACGGCTCCGGGAGAGCCGCCGGATCGCCTCGCTGACCAGGGCGTGGCTGCCCCGGCCGTCGCGGAAGAGGCGGTGGCGGTCGTGTGCGGCGGCGTCGCCGTCGAGGGAGATGCCGACCCGGATGCCGAGCTGCTCGAACAGCTTCAGGAAGTCGTCGTCGAGGCGCATGCCGTTGGTCTGGATGCTGACGTTGACCGCGCTTCCGGTGTCCATTTCGCGGCGGATCGCGCGGACCAGGTCGCGGATGAAATCGGGACCGGCCAGCAGCGGTTCGCCCCCGTGGAGGATGACGTCGACCTCGGTCAGCCCATGGGTGGAGGCGTGTTCGCCGATGCGCAGGGCCACCTTTTTCGCGATCGCGTCGGACATGCGCCGGGGCTGGTTGCGCCAGTTCTGGTCGGCCATTTCGTAGACATAGCAATGGCGGCAGGCCAGGTCGCAACGGCTGTGAATCTTGAGAATGAACTGGCGGAAGGCATGCGGTTTCCACCCCTTCGCCAGGAGGGCCTCGACGTCGAGGGAAGCCGGAAATGGCCGTTGTCCCAATTCAGGTAACGTGATCGCGGTCCCCTTCGCCCTGCCGGTGCCGACCTGACGTACTTCCGCGACTATTGTCTCTCACGGCTTTTCCCGTCGCGTCAAGATTTCCGGGACGACCGCCGCCTCCCACAACCGGTCGAACTGCTGGATCCAGTACCGATACCAGCGCTCATCACGCCCCGCCACCAACTCCAGATGCATGCGCGAAGACGTCGACGGATTGTGAAAACCGTGAAACTCCACGATCAACCGCCCGTGTGGGGTGTCCGGGTCCACCAGCACGAGGGAGAACCCGGGGTTGTACGGAAACACCCGATAGGCGAACGTCCCCTCGGACCGCCATCCGGCGATCAGGTTCATCCGTTCGACGGTCGAGGCGAGGGACTGCGGCAATCGCTGGATCGGGAACTCCAGCGAGTCGTCGAGTTGCCGCGCCGCTATGCCTATCGCGGACGTCTCCGCCGAGTCGAGGACCACGACCCGGACGGATCCGTTCCGCCGGGCCAGTACGGTGTTGCGGAGCAGCTCGCACATCTGGGGCGACAGGAAGTTGACCGCCGACGGCGCGAAGACCCGTACATCGCGGGCGTCGCGGAGCAGAGGGGTCAGGGGGTTGTCCTCGAACCTGCTCCGGTCGTGCAGCAGGTCGGCCGGCGGGGTCGCGGCGGGGGCCAGGGTCAGGCGGTAGATCAGCAGGCCGACGCCCGACAGGAGCACCGCCCACCGCAGGTCGTCGTCCAGCGCGTCGCTGACCAGCGACAGGATCGCGAACGTGAAGACCACCATGGTCAGGGCGTACGTGTCGAGGTGGTTGCGGGCCTTGAGGTCGCCGACCAGTCGTCGCCACCACGTCACGACCTTTCATATGCCCGTTTATGGCTTTAAATCCACCCGCTAGAGTCTTGCCACTGCGCGTGGTCCTGTGGTGACGTAGGCGCATAACGGACGAACGTTAATAGGGGGTCCGGTGCTGTTCGGCCTGCCTCCTGGGCGGCAGTTGCGTGCCGCCGGCGGGCTGGCGCTCGCGGCGGCGGGGCTGCTGGTGGCGGGGGCCTTCGTGAACTCGCGGGCGGTCCAGCAGGTCGCGACGCCCACGGCGCGGATGACGCAGGTCGACGTCGCCGCGCAGCAGCGGGAACAGGCGGCCACCTGGGTGGCACGGCAGGTCTCCGGGATCGTCGGATGCGACGCGCCCGTGTGCGCGCTCCTCGCGGCCCGGGACGTCGAACCCTCCCGGCTCCTGCCCTTACGGGGGCAGGAGGACGTGCTCAACGCCGATGTCGTCGTGGTCACGCCGGCCTTGCAGGCGCTTTTCGGGACGGGGCTCGCTCCGATCACCGCGCCCGAGCCGCTGGCCGTGGTGGGGGACATCAGGGTCGTGCGGGTCACCCCGCAAGGAGTGGGCACGTTCGCGGAGGCGCTGGAGCGTGACATGCGGGACCGCCGGGAGGCCGGGCGGGAGCTGGTGGCCCATCCGCGGCTGGCGGCCACGCCGCAGGCGACCCGGCAGCTCGCCGAGGGGGAGGTGGACGCGCGGATCCTGATGTCGCTGGCGGCGCTCGCCGCGTCGCACACGCTCTATGTCCGGGGGTTCGGGGACAGCGGAGCGTCCGCGCGGAAGACGCCGTACCGGAGTGTGGAGATCTCCTCCGTGGACGGGGGCGAGCCGACCGACGCGTCGGTTTCCGGGATCATCCGGTTTCTTGAGGCACAACAGTCACGGTTTCATCCCATTGAGGTGAAGATCGCTCGACCGGTGGACGCAGCGTCAACAATCCTGCGCATACGGTACGCAGCGCCGAGCCCCACCGGCGCGTTGTCCTCATAGACGGAGCACGATGAATCTCCCGCGCGCGGCCCGGTTGTTCGCCGGTGCCCTTCTGCTCATGTTCGTCACGGCCAGTCCCGCGCACGCCGCCCCGCAGGTCGGGCACGTCCGGCTCGCGCACCTGTCCCCCGACACGCCCGCCGTGGACGTGTACCTCTATCCCTTCGGCGGTGACCGGCCGAAACTCGTGCTCGACGCCGTGCCCTACGGCGGGGTCTCGCCCTACCAGAGCCTGACCGCCGGGCAGTACACCGTCGCCATGCGGCCCGCCGGGGCCGCCGCGTCGACCCCTCCGGTGCTGTCGGCGAACGTCCGCGTGCGGGGCGGGCAGGCGTACACGGTGGCGGGGATGGGGCCGTACGAGAGCATTCGCCTGCAGGTTCTCGACGATTCGCTGGAACTTCCCGACGGGAAGGCGGGGCTGCGCGTCGTCGCCGCGTCGCTGAAGGAGCGGACCGTGACGGTCACCGCCGGAGGCATGGAGGAGGATCTGCGCTTCGCGGACACCCCCGAGTACACCGAGGTCGACGCGGCCACGCAGAAGATCACCGCCGAGGCCGGGGACGAGCGCGCCTCCGCCGACCTGCGGCTGACGCCCGGCTCCACCAACACGGTCGTCGTCCTCGACGGCGACCGGGGGCTCAAGCTCCTCCCCCTGACCGACGCCGCCGCGCCCGGGGTGACCCCGGAAGGCGCGGTCGACACCGGTATGGGCGGTCTCGCCCCCCAGGGCGCCCCTGTCTGGATCTTCGCTCTCGCGGGCGCGGTCGTGCTCGCTGGAACCGCTTTTCTTGTACGGCTCCGCCGACCCTCCGGCAGAACGACGTGAACCCGTCGAGCGGGGCATGAGACACATCTCCTTGGTGCTGGCCGGGCTCCTGATCGCGGGATGCTCGGCCCAGCCCGCCGCTCCCCCGGCCGTGCTGGCCGCGGAGACCACCCAGCCCGCGCCGGGCACCCTCGACCGGGCCGCCGCCGAGGCCGCCGGTTGGGGGCCGGTGCCCGGTCAGGTCGCGGAGGTCCGGCCGCAGAAGAGGCACGCCGAGCCCGTCGAGGTCGTCATCCCCGCCATCGGGGTCCGCTCCCGGCTGGAGCGGCTCGCGCTCGACGCCCACGGCGTGCTGATCCCGCCGGAGAAGGCCGAGGTCGCGGGCTGGTACGCCGACGGCGTGCGTCCCGGCGACCCGGGGCCCGCCGTCATCGCCGGGCACCTGGACTCCACGACCGGGCCGGGCGTGTTCGCCGGCCTCGGGAGGCTCAGGCCCGGCCACCGGATCCTGGTGCGGCTCCCGGCCGAGACGCTCACCTTCCGGGTCGACGCCACCCGTACGTATGCGAAGAGACGGTTCCCCACCCGTCAGGTCTACGGCGCCTCTCCCGACGCCCGGCTCCGGCTCATCACGTGTGGCGGGGCGTTCGACGACGCGCGGGGGCACTACGCCGACAACGTCATCGTGTTCGCCACGCTAGAGGCGCCAGGAACGGACCGTTCCGTCGCGGCCCCCGGCGACCACCACCGGTGACCCGTCGAGCAGCGTCACCGCCACCGACGTCACCCAGCCCCGGTGGCCCGTCAGCGGCGAGCCGACCGGTGTACCGGTGACCAGGTCCCAGACCCTGACGGTGCCGTCCCAGCTCCCGGAGACCGCCACGGGACGCCCGTTCAGCTCGGTCGTCGCGAGAGCGCTGACGCGGTCGGTGTGTCCGCTGTAGGGGCGGCCCAGGGGCGTACCGGACTGGAGATCGAACACGTGCAGGGCGTTGCCGTCGGCGGTGACCACCACCGGGCGGGCGTCCACCGACGAGACGGCGAGCAGTTCACCGGGCAGCGGGAACGGGGCGCCGACGGTCTCGCCGGTGGAGAGGTCCCAGACCTCGGCCCGGCCGTCGAGGGTCGCGGTGACGGCGACGTCGCGGCCCTCGACGATGGTGAAGGCGACGGCGGTCGCGCCGCCGCCGCGTTTCAGCAGCGTCCGCCCGGACGCCAGGTCGGTCACCCGCACCGACTCGGGGCCAGTGGTGACCACGGCGGTGTGCTCCCCCAGCGTGGTCACGCCGAGGGCCAGCACGTCGCCCGGCTTCGCCCTGAAGGGGATCGCGCGGCCCGACTTCAGGTCGGAGAGCCACACTCCGGCGCCGTAACCGCCGCAGACCACCATGTCCCGCGCCACGGTCACCGACGAGATGCTGAGCGCGTCCACCGGGCGCGCCCGGCCGATCGCGGCCCCGGTTGTCAGGTCGGACAGGCGGGTGGTCCCGTCGCGGCCGGCCGAGACGACCACCGGCCGGGAGTCGAGTGTTCCGGCGGCGACCGACAGGACCTCTCCCTTGTGGCCGCCGAAGGGCGCGCCGACCGGCTGCCCGAAGCCTGCGTCGACGGGCAGGCTCATCGGGGCGACCGTGACGACGGGCCGGGGCGCGGGCTCCGGCAGGAAGGAGATCGCCCCCGCCCCCACCAGCAGGGCGGCGGCGCCGACCAGCACCCAGCGGCGGCGGCCGGAACGTTCCTCGGCCTGGTGGCCCTCGTCGTGGGCGTGGACGAGCGCCACGAGCAGGTCGGCCGCGGTCGGGCGGTCGGCGGGGTCCTTGGCCAGGGCCGAGGCCAGGACGTCGCGCAAGCGGGAGGGCACGTACGACAGGTCGGGCTCGCGGGTGATGATGCGGTTCATCACCGCCGGGATGCTGTCGTTGCCGAACGCGGGGCGGCCGGTGGCCGCGAAGGTCATCGTGACGCCCCACGAGAAGACGTCGGACGGCGGCCCCGGGCGGCGGCCCGCGAGCTGTTCCGGGGACATGTAGGCGGGGGTGCCCTGCACGCGGCTGGCCTCGGTCCCGGCGGCGTCGACGACCTGGGCGATGCCGAAGTCGATGACGCGGGGGCCGTCGGCGCCGAGCAGGATGTTGGCCGGTTTGAAGTCGCGGTGGACGATGCCCGCCTTGTGGATGGCGGCCAGCGCGGCGGCCGTGCCGACGGCCAGGCGGTCGAGGGAACCGGCGTCGCGCGGGCCCTCGCGCCTGACCAGGGCCTCCAGCGACTCACCGTCGACGTATTCGCTGACGATGAAGGGCCGCTCGCCGGTGACGTCGGCGTCGATGACGCGGGCGGTGCAGAACTGGGCGACCCTGCGGGCGGCGGCGACCTCGTTGTGGAAGTCGCGCCTGCTGAAGACGCGGGCGTGCAGGACCTTGACGGCGACGGACTCGCCCTTCTCGGTGTGACCGTGGAAGACGGTGCCCTGGCCGCCTTCGCCGATGAGGCCGTTCAGGGTGTAGCTTCCGACCTGCCGGGGGTCGCCCGGCCGCAGAGGTCGGGGAACCGGCATGACCACACGATAACCGTACGAACAACGTGTGAACTATTCTTTCGCCGTGCCGGTTAGGAAGGGGCTGCTACCGCCCGAGCTACGCGAGCTGTTCGCCGACGACGGCGTGCGGCGCGAGCTCACCGTGGAGTTGCCCCCCGGCGTGACCGTCTGGCCCGACCCGACCTTCGAGCGCGGGCGCCCCCACCGGCGGCCCGCCTTCTGGCTGAGCGACGACCCCGTGTCGGGCGAGCTGTGGTCGGAGTTACGCGCCGAGCACCCCACGTCGGGGCTGTGGCCGCTGCTGCTGGAGGAGTCGGTGCAGCCCTGGTCGGTCGGCCAGATCGCGCCCGACGACGCCGACCGCATCAACCTGTTCCACGCTCAGGCCTTCATGGACGAGGTGTGGGCCGACTGGGTCGAGAGCGCCTCCCACGACCAGATCGGCAATCTGGAGCCCTTCGGGCCGGTCTCCCCCGGTCTGGCCGAACCCGGGGTCCCCGTCGCGCATCCCGACGTGGTGGCCGACTGGTACGCGCGGGAGCTGGCCCGCAACGGCACCCCCCTCGGCCTGGTCGCGGCCTCGCGCGGCGCCGACGCGCTGGCGGTCATGGGCTGGCAGGGCGCGGTCAACCACAACGAGTGGGCGGTGCCGATGGCGGCCGTCATCCGCTCGTGGGAGGACCGGTTCGGGGCCCGGGTGGTCGGGGTCGGCTTCAACACCCTCGACCTGAGCGTGGCCGCCCCGCCGACCACCGAGCTCCACGCCGTGCACGTGGCCGCCGAACACTGGACGTTCTGCCCGGACAGCATCGTGCAGGGGCCGGGCACCCTCGTCGACTACGCCGAGCAGATCATGGGGCGGAACGCCTGGTCGTTCTGGTGGGACTAGACCTGTGGGATGAGAAAAGGCGCTGCCGCCGGAGGTTGGCCTTCCGGCGGCAGCGCCCGCTCAGTGAGGGACTAGTTGATGTTCAGGGTGAACGTCGACGTCGTGTTCTTGATGTTCTGGAAGTTGTTGCTGAAGGTCAGGTTGTTGAAGGTGGCCGAACCGACCGCCGGGCCCTGACCCTGCTCGGGCATCTCGTTGACCCAGATGCCGAAGCCCGACTTCGCGTCGAAGGCGTCGCCGCTCTTCTGCGCGCCGGAGATCGAGACGTTGTTGAAGACGGTGTCGGTGTGGGGGTACTCCGCCGCGCCGTTGTACTTGGTCTGGAACATGATTCCCGAGTACGTCGGGTCGACGATGTCCACGTTGTTGATCCGGATGCCCTGGAACTCCTTGGAGGCCGAGAACATCCAGATGCCCGGGAAGGTCTGCGCGCCCCAGAAGTGGCCGCCCGACCGGATGATCGAGATGTTCTCCAGGGTCGTCGGCTGGGTGCCGAAGCCCTTGAACTGGTAGCCGAAGTCGAGCGAGGAGACCGTGATGCCCGAGTAGCAGAGCGTGTCGGCGATGTAGATGTTCCGGAACGTGTTGTTCTGGCCGCCGTAGACCGCCAGGCCGGCCGCGCGCCACGGGGTGGTCACCGAGAGGTTCTCCCAGAGGTTGCCCGTGTTGTCGCCCTGGACGATGTCGATCGCGTTGAACAGGGCGAAGGCGTCGTCACCCGTGGAGCGGGCGTCGATGTTCCTGACCGTGTTGTTCTTGCTGTTGTTGGTCAGGTTCAGGCCGTCGGCGTACATGTTGCGGACGCGGCTGTTGGTCAGCAGCAGGTTGCTGACGTTGGTGCCCCAGACCATGACCATCTGGTGCTCGATCCACATGTTGTCGATCGAGATGTTGCTGATGCCGGTCAGGTTCCACACCTTGCCGGGGCCGTCGTTGCGGGAGGTGTAGTTGCCGAACACCGCGAACCCGCTGAAGGAGGTGCCGTTCGCCGACGACTGGACGTCGAAGCCGATGTCGGAGTTCTCCTGGCTGGTCGGGGCGTAGAACCGGGTGTACCAGGGTCCGGCGCCGACGACCTTGATGGCCTTGCCGTACACGTTGACCTTGCTGGCCACCTGGTAGTCGCCGGCGGGCAGGTAGACGCCCTCCCAGCCGCTCTCCATGCGGGCCTTGTCGAGCGCGGCGGTGACGGCCGACTGGGTGAAGCCGGTCGGCACGACGTACTTCGCCGGGTCGGGGTTGGCGATCGGGGCGACCTGCTCGGTGTTGATGAAGTCGATCGCGTAGTTGGTCGCGTTGGCGGCGTCCTTCTGGAGCTTGATCTTCGTGCCGGCCGGGAACGAGCCGTCGAGGAAGATGTTGGCCTCGTCGTAGATGTGGCGGGGGCCGCCGGAGCCGGGCGAGTTGTTGGGGCTCGCCTCGTTGCCGTACTGCCACATGTACTTGGACGTCAGGTTGATGGCCTTGTGGAAGGCGCCGTTGACGTAGACGTTGAGTTCCTCGTTGATGCCGCCGCCGCCGGGCGCGTCGGGGATCGAGAAGCGGGTGACCAGGGTGTTGGTCTGGGCCCGGGTGGTGAACTCGACGTAGGCGCCGGTGGTGTTGAGGGTGACGGCGCGGCGGCCGCTGGCCTCACCGCCCAGGTCGCCGATGATGCGGTTCGGGCCGACCACGCCGGCGCCGCCGCCGCGGACGGCGTCCTCGGCCTCCAGGTGGTCGTACGGCATGTTCGCGCCGCGGCCCACGAAGAGCGAGTTGTTGGTGGTGTTGTTGGCCCGCTTGACCGGCAGCTCGTTGCCGTCGTCGGCGAGCACGACGCGGACGGTGAATCGGCCGTTGGCGGCGGTCCAGGTGCCGAGGCTGATCGGCGAGGTGGTCGCGCCGGCGGCGATGACACCCGAGTAAGAGCCGGTCAGCGTGCGGACCACGGTGCCCGAGTCGTTCAGGACAGTCAGGGTGATGCCGTGGGAGCCGCTCGCCGACGCGACGGTGCCCTGGTTCTTGATGCCGACGCTGAAGTTGACGGTCTGGCCGCCCGACGGGTTGCTCGGGGTCCAGGCCACCGGCGAGGCGACCAGGTCGGAGCTGTCGACGGGGCGGACCACCAGGGCCGTGGTGTTGACGTAGGAGTTGTTGCCGTCGTTCTGCTCGATGATCGCGCCTGCCTCGTCGACCTTGGCGTTCACCGAGTAGGAGGCGGCGTTCCTGGCGCCGATGCCGCTCGTCACCGTGGTCTGCGCGCCGGCGGCCAGGGCCGGGACGGCGACGGTGGCGACGCGGGTGGTGTCGAGGTAGAGGTTCACCGACGACGCCGGGGCGGCGGCGGAGCCGTTGTTGCGGACGATCGCCGACAGCGTGATGGAGTCGGTCTCGACCGGCGAGGACGGCGACCAGGTGGCCGAGGTGACGACCAGGTCGGGGTTGGGCGCGGCGGTGCCGAACACCTGGAACTCGGCGATCTGGCCGCCGGGGGCCCCGGTGTTGCTGTTGATGCTGATCCGCACGTCGGCCGTGGTCGCGGTCACCGGGATGGTGACGGTGTTCTGCGAGCTCGGGTTGAACGTGTAGTTGGCCGCCGAGACCAGGTTGGTGTAGGTGGTGGCCGACTGCTCACGTCCCAGGACCTGGATGTTCTGGGTGCGCGCGCCCCACGCGGAGGAGGGGTTGAGCTTCAGCACGACGGAGGTGATGTTGGCGTTGGCGCCGAGCTTGACGGTCAGCTGGCTCGGCCAGGTGCCCGACGCGCCCTCCCAGTAGGTGTCCAGGTTGTTGTCGTTGGCGTTGGCCGCGACGAACGTGTGGACGTGGCCCGACTCGACCATCTCCTTGCCGGTGGCGAGGTTGGTGCCGGGCTGGCTGGTGCCGGTGCGGGTGACCGAGTTGCTGTCACCCGAGACGTTGCCGGCGGCGTCGCGCGCCCGCACCAGGTAGGTCACCGTGGCGGTGGCCGGCTGGGTGTCGGTGAAGACGAGCGTGGAGCCGGAGACGCTGCCCGCGGCCGAGCCGTTGCGGATGATGTCGTAGCCGGTGACGGCGACGTTGTCGGTGGAGGCCGTCCAGGTGAGGCGGATCTGGCCGGAGCCGGGCTCGGTGTAGGCCAGGTTGCCGGGGGTGGTCGGCGCCTGGGTGTCACCGGTCGACTGGCCGGTGCGGGTGACCGAGTTGGAGTTGCCGGAGACGTTGCTCGCGGCGTCCTTCGCGCGGACGAAGTAGGTCACCGTCGCGGTCGCGGGCTGGCTGTCGGTGTACGTCAGCACGTTGCCCGCCACGCTCGCGATGAGCTGGCCGCCGCGGTAGACGTCGTAGCCGGTGACGCCGACGTTGTCGGTGGAGGCGTTCCACGCGAGCCGGATCTGGCCGGAGGCGGGCTCAGTGTAGACCAGGTTGCCGGGGGCGCTGGGCGCCTGGGTGTCGGTGGAGCCGCCGGGGCCGTACACCTCGAACTCGGAGACCTGACCGGCGGCCCAGCCCGTGTTGGCGGTGATGTTCAGCCGCACGTAACGGGTGGTCGCGGCGGAGCCGAAGTTGATCGTCACCGTGTTGCCGGTCGACGGGTTGAACGTGTACCCGGCGGAGGGCACGAGCGTGGAGAAGCTCGAACCGTTGGCGCTGCCCTGGACCTCGAGGGTCTGCGTGCGGGTCTGCCAGGCCGAGTCCGGCGGCAGCTTCAGCACCACGCGGTTGACGCCGACCGAGGAGCCGAGGTCGACCTGGAGCCACTCGGGGAAGACGTTGTTGACGCTCTCCCAGTAGCTGCTCGCGTTGCCGTCGGCCGCGTTGGCGGCGACGTAGTTCTGCGAGACGCTGCTGGCGGTCAGGGTGCGGCCCAGGGCGAGGTTGCCCGAGGAGCTGGTGACGCCGTAGACCTCCAGGGCGGAGAGCTGCGCCGACGCCCAGCCGGTGTTCGCGGTGATGTTCACGCGGACGTACCGGGTGCTGGTGGCGCCGAAGTTCAGGGTGACCGTGTTGGCGCTGCCGGGGGTGAAGTTCTGCCCGGCCGAGCCGACGATCGTCGACCAGCTGCTGTTGTTGAGGCTGCCCTGCACCGAGAGGGTCTGGGTCCGGGCGCCCCAGGCGGCCGGGAGCTTCAGCACGACCTGGTCGATGTTCTGGGCGCTGCCCAGGTCGACCTGGACCCACTGCGGGAAGGTGCCGCCGGAGCTCTCCCAGTAGGAGTCCTGGTTGCCGTCGGCCACGTTGGAGGAGGGGTAGGGGGAGTTCGTGCTGCTCGCGGAGGTGGCCTTACCGGCCGCGAGGTTGGGGCCGCCGGCTGCGGAAACCGGCTGCAGGGGCCCCACGGTCACGACGAGGACTGCCGCGACAAAAGCCGCCAGCAGCCGTAACGGTCCGTGCTTTCTCGTCATCGCCTTCTTCTATCTCTCGGCATGGCACTACAGGGGTCGGGGGGTACAGGAGCACGGACGCTGTGCATCCCTGAAGTTGCGAGGAAAAGATAGGAATCAAACATCACTTTGCAAGATTCTTGCGCAGTGATGGTCGAATGTTACAAGTGTGCTAAGAGGACGTCAACGGTCAGAAAAACCTGCCCTGATAAGGGCTTATGGGCCGCCCACTGGATCTTCAGTAGCCCACAAGTCACCCACAAGCCGGCCTGAGCATCGTGTTCCCTGGCGCCCGGTGTCCCGGGCGGGAGGGGAAGACGATGAGGGTGAGCTGGCGGTTCTCCGCCGACGGCCGGTACGCCGCCTGCCTGGCCGCCGACCGGGGCGAGGTGTTCCGCCCGGAGGTGTGGGACTTCACCGGTCCCGGCGCGGTGGTGCGCCCGCTGGCCTCGGCCTGCGACGCCGGCACCCAGATCAGCCCCCTCGGCGGGGAGCGCGCGCTGCTCTGCCGCAACGACGACGGCCGCCACCGGATCTCGCTGGTCACCTCGTCGACGGAGACGACCCTGACGGCCGGTCGCGGGCCGCGCGTGCACCTCGCCGGCGGCACGGGCGAGACGGGCGACACGGGCGATCTGGTGACGGGCGACGCGGTCTACCGCGTGACCGGCGACGGGCTGAGGAGACTCGCCGACCTGCCGCCGGGCGCGAGCGGCCCGGGGGTGGTCCTCGCGCCCCGGCTCCTCGGCCTGACCCGGCCGGGGGCGCCGGGCCCGGTGGTGCTGGACCTCGCCGACGGCTCGTGGGAGCTGATGCCCGGCGCGGTCACCGGCGCGCGGGTGCTGGCAGGGGGTCTGGTCGGGATGCCGCCGGACCAGGCCCCCGAACTCCGCTGGCGCGGCCGGCCGGTCCTGCCGGGGCTCGCCGGGCAGGTCACCGCGCTGGGCGGCGACGACCGGCGGATCGCGCTGCGGGTGGAGCGGGGCCCCCGGTCCCGGCTGGCGATCTACACGCCGTCGACCGGCGAGGTCGTCGAACCCGCCATCCCCCACGGCACGCTGGGCGGGGCCGCCGCCTTCGACGGCGAGGTGGTGCGGGTGCCGTTCAGCTCCCCCGGCGCGCCCGGTTCGGTGCTCTCGGTCGGGCCCGGCGGCGTCCGGCTCGACCGGTGATCCACCGGAGGGAGGTGGTCGAGGGACAGCACGCGCGCAGGCGCTTTTTCTGAGATCTTCACCGGACGGGGCACAGGCCGGGCCTGTGCCCCGGCTCCGAGACCCCGGGCGACGCTTGGTGACGGCTTCCGGCCGGGCCGATTCGCGGGTGCGCGAGCAGGCCGGCTCACTCGATAGTCCGACGTTCATCGGACTATCATCGGGGGATGACAGCGAGAGTCCTGGAACACCCGCCCGCCGAGGAGATCCGGCTCGAAGAGGTGCTGCACGCACTGGCCGATCCGGCCCGCCTGGAGATCGTGCGGTTCCTGGCCTCGTCGGGCCGGGAGGTGCCCTGTTCGGCCATCGACCTGGCCGTCAGCAAGTCGACCACGACCCACCACTACCGCGTGCTGCGCGAGGCCGGGGTGATCACCCAGGTCTACCGGGGCACGGCCAAGCTCAACGGCCTGCGCCGCGCCGACCTCGACCGGCTGTTCCCCGGGCTGCTCGACAGCGTGGTCAACGCGGTGACGGCGCCCCGCGCCGATACTGCGCGGGCCAGTCGGCCGACGCCCTGACCGGCCAATAAGGGTCGCGCAGCAGCGCGCGGCCGAGGAAGACCGCGTCGGCCTGGCCGGTGGCGACGATCCGCTCGGCCTGCTCCGGCTCGGTGATCAGCCCGACCGCCGACACCGGCACCCCCGCCTCGGCCCTGATCCGCTGCGCGAACGGCACCTGGTAGCCGGGCCCGAGCGGGATCCGCTGAGTGGCCGCGTTGCCGCCGCTCGACACGTCGATCAGGTCGACCCCGCGCGCGGCGAGCTCGGCCGCGAGCATCACGGTCTGGCCGGGGGTCCACGCCGGTTCGCCGTCGGGCAGCCAGTCGGTGGCCGAGACCCGGAAGAACAGCGGCAGGTCCTGGGGCCAGACCGCGCGCACCGCGTCGACGACCTCCAGGGCGAACCTGGCCCGGTTCTCGAACGTGCCGCCGTAGGCGTCGGTGCGGTGGTTGCTGTGCGGGGAGAGGAACTCGTGGATCAGGTAGCCGTGGGCGCCGTGGATTTCGACCACCCGGAACCCCGCCCGCAGCGCGCGTTCGGCCGAGGTGGCGAACGCCTCGACCAGCTTGCCGATCTCGGCCTGGGTCAGCTCGGCCGGGGTGGGATGGGCCTCGGAGAAGGGGATGGGGCTGGGGGCGACCGGCGTCCAGCCGTGGTCGCCGGGCCCGACCGGGCCGCCGCCGAGCCAGGGCCGGTTCGTGGACGCCTTGCGCCCGGCGTGTGCCAGCTGGATGCCGGGGATCACGCCCTGACCGGTGACGAAGCGGGCGATGCGCTCCCAGGCCTCCTCCTGCCGGTCGTTCCACAGGCCGGTGTCGGCCGGGCTGATGCGGCCCTCGGCGGAGACGGCGGTCGCCTCGGCCATCACGAGCCCCGCTCCGCCGACGGCGCGGGCGGCCAGGTGGGCGAAGTGCCAGTCGTGCGGGGCGCCGACGTCCGGGCCGTCGGTCTCGGCCGAGTACTGGCACATCGGCGACATCCAGACCCGGTTGGGGAAGGTCAGCGAACGCAACGTCAGGGGCTCGAACAGCATGGGGTCCTCATTCCCTCTAGTTCGAGACTCATCGTACTACGACGATCGTCGTCCTTCGAGGAACCCGTCCATGCTTGCCCCCATGACCGGATGGACCCGACATTCCACCCCCGAGTTCGCCGCCATCGCGGCCGAGCGCACGATCCTGCGCTGCGAGATCGGCTCCCGCCTCCACGGCACCTCCCTGGGCGACGCCAGTGACCGCGACGAACTGGGCATCTGCGTCGAACCGCCGGAGTATGTGATCGGGCTGCGGACCTTCGAGCAGTACATCCACCGCTCGGTGCCCGAAGGGGTGCGGTCGGGTCCGGGCGACCTCGACCTGACCGTCTACAGCCTGCGCAAATGGACGCGCCTCGCCCTCGACGGCAACCCGACCGTGCTGCTGGCCCTGTTCGCGCCGGACGCCGAGGTGACCCCGCTCGGGGCGGAGCTGCTGGCCGAGGGGCCGTCGTTCCTGCTGTCCCGGCGGGCCGGCGAGCGGTTCATCGGCTACCTGCGCGCCCAGCGGCAGCGGAGCCAGAGCGCGAAGTCGGCCGGGCACATGGTGCGGCTCGGGCTGCAGGGCGCCGAACTGCTGGAGACCGGGAGGATCACGCTGCCGATGCCCCGGCGGGACCTCGTCGTGGCCGTCCGGACCGGCGAGATCGACCGGGACGAGGCGCTCGCGATGGCCGCGCGGCTGGAGGAGCGGCTGGCCGATCTCATCCCGGTGAGCGTGCTGCCCGAGCACCCCGACGAGGCGCGGGCCGACGCGTGGCTGGTGGACGCGTACAGGAGAAGCTGGGCCGCTAGCGGCGTTCCCGCCGTACCTTCTGGGTGACGTCGACCGCCACGATCAGCAGGGTGCCGGCGAGGACGTACCACTTGATCTCGTCGACTCTCATCTCCTCGGCGAACACGCGGCCGGTGGCCAGGGCCAGGGTCAGCGCCACCGCGAGCACCAGGTCGAACCCGATGGCCACGCGCCGGGTCAGGCGGTCCCAGCGGCCGTGGGCGATGACGACGGCGTACAGGACCAGGGAGGCGACCAGCAGCGCCAGGACCACGACCGCTCTCGGCCCGAGGAAGGCCGGGTCGTAGTCGAGCCAGGGGAACACGTCACCCGGGTTGACCAGGGCGATCGTGCCGCAGACGTAGAAGATCCAGGCGGCGGCGTGGCCCAGCCGGTTGATCTCGTCGGACTCGGGCGGGCGCGGCTTCCACCGCGCCGTCCCGGGCCATCTCCTTCTCGTGTACGCCCCCAGCGCGAACACGGTGACCAGCATGCCTGGCCACCACAGCGACGCGATGGCGACGTCGAACCACCAGGTCAGGAGCGGGTGGGGCCGGGCTCCAGGGCGACCGACACCGCGCCGAGCACCCAGATGACCGCCAGGCCGCCCGCCGACCAGTGGAGGAACCGGCGCGTGTCGGCCGGGTCGAGCACCACGAGGGGCGGCCGGTAGCGGGCGGCGGCCTCCTCGGGGCGGCCGAAGGCGTCGATCACCCGGCGGGCGTCGGCCGGGTCGGCGCGGTCGCCCAGTTCGTCCAGAAGAATGGATCTGAGTTCGGCGGCCACGTCGCCGCGCTGGCGGCGCGGCAGCCGTTTCGCGACGTCGGCCACATAGGTGTCGATGAGTTCGGCGGCGTTCATGAGGCCCCTTCACCGTCGAGGAGTTCGTCCATGGTGGCGGTGAGACCCCGCCAGGTGCGGGCCAGCCGGGTGTAGAGGGCCCGGCCGTCGTCGCTCAGCGTGTAGTAGCGGCGGGGTGAGCCGCCGTCGGTGCGCCACTCGCTGACCAGCGTGCCCTGGCTCTCCAGGCGGCGCAGCAGTGGGTAGAGCGTGCCTTCCTCGATCGCCATGCCCTGCTCGGCCAGGGCCTGACGCAGTTCGTAGCCGTAGCGGAACGCCTTCAGCTGGGAGAGGACCGCCAGCACGATCACGCCACGCCGCAGTTCGAGTTCCATGATGCTCCACACAGTACTGTGCACCGCACAGTACGACAAGCGCGCTTTCCTTGAGGCCATGATCATCCGACCGGTAGAGTCGGCCGGGTACATCCCCCTGACCAGGAGAGCGCGCGATGGTCACCGACGTGCCGGGCCCGGCCACGCCGGACCTGCTCCGCAAGGACCAGCGGGAACGCCGTGCCCGCATCGTCAGGGCCGGCCTGCGCAGCCTGTCGGGGAGCGACTACGACAAGGTGAAGGTCTCCGACCTGGCCCGCGACGCCGAGGTCGCGCTCGGCACCCTCTACCGCTACTTCGCCTCGAAGGAGCACCTGTTCGCGGCGGTCTTCGCCGAGTGGCAGGACGGCCTGCGGCGCGACCTCGGCCGCCTCCCCCCGGCGGAGGGCACCGAGGGCGAGCGCCTGCGGTCCGTCCTGCACCACGCGATCCGCGCGTTCCAGGCCGAGCCGCAGTTCTACCGGCTGATGATCGTCCTGCAGACCACCGGCGACCCCCACGCCGCCGAGATCTACACCCCCCTCGACGACCTGCTCGCCGACGTCATGCGATCGGCCGTCGAGGGCGCGGACGAGACCGTCGTGTCGACCCTGCGCGCCGTCGCCGACCAGGGGTTACGCGCCTGGATCATGGGCCGCCGGCCCATCCAGGCGGTCCACCGCGCCGTCGACGACACCCTGAACCTGATCACTCAGCCGCGCGAGGCGTAGACCTTCTTGACCTTGGCCACGGCCTTCTTGGCGTTCTTCACCGTCGTCGGCCACGTCGGGTCGCCCTTGCCCGTCTGGCCCTGATAGACGACCACCGCGCTCTTGTACGCCACCACCACGAACTCCGACACGTAGGTCTCGCGCCCCTGCCCCGCCCAGGGGATGTGGTCGAAGGTGATCTCGAAGGCGTAGGTCGCGTCCCCCAGGTTGGCGACCTTTTTCCGCTTGAACGAGCTCCCGCCCCGGAACCCCTCCAGCCCGTCACAGGCCGGCCCGACCTTGGCGGCGGCCGCCTTCAGCGTCTTGATCGTGGCCGCGTTCCCCGTGAAGACCTGCTGGAGCGCGGCCACCTTCCCGATCGTCCACGCCGTCGGCCGCTTGCCGCCGAACGCGGCGTCGTAGGCCTTGAGCGCGTCCATGCAGCGCGCATTGTCGACGCGGAACATGGACAGGAACCCGCCGTCCAGGTCCCTCACGAGCACCGCCGTCCCCTTGCCGAAGTCCTTCTCGGTGAGCAGCGCCTTCTTGATCTCCGCCGCGGACAGCGGCGCGACCGCCAGCGCGCCCGCCAGGACCAGTGCCGTGATCATGTGTGACTCCTCGCGTGGGGGGTGATGCGAGGACGCTAGTGACGCACCGGCACCATGATCAACGAACTACGCGAAACCTTCACACTTTCCCCACGGTGCGTGGGCGGGCGCGTGGCCCGGCGGGTGGCGATGCCCCACACTGGGCACGTGCGCCACGAATATTGCCTGAACTGCGACGCCGAGACGGTCGAGACGTTCACCGAGTCCGGCCGCATCCACTGCCGCTGCACCACCTGCGGCCAGGTCGCCGACCGCTCGCTCGTCGTCGACACCGCGCTCCGGATGTGGCACGAGACGGCCGGGGTCTTCGTCCGCGACCCGTCCGGGCGCTTCCTGTTCTTCAACCGGATCGCCTTCCCCTACGCCCTCACGATCCCGGCGGGGCACGTCGAGCAGGGCGAGGCGCCGGAGGTGAGCGCGGCCCGGGAGTTGGAGGAGGAGACCGGGCTGCGGGCCCTCACCCTGTCGCTGGTCGCCACCGAGCCGATCGACGGCGACCAGTGCCGGCGGGGGGCCGACGGGCACGTCTGGCACACCTACCTGACGACGGTGAGCACCGAGCCGCCGGTCGCGCTCGACGAGGGTGAGGGCGACGTCTACCAGTGGCTGACCCTGGCCGAGGCGAAGGAGCAGCCGCTGACGTTCGCCGCCCGCCACCTGGTCGAACGCCACGAGGACCGGCTCATGGCCTGAGCCCCCGGCGGGCCTACTTCTTGCGTGGTCTGCCCTTCGGCTTCGCCGGCCGCTTCGCCGTGCCGGTGGACTTCCGGCGGCCGAAGCCGGTGCCCCTGGGCGCCGGGCGGGTCTGCTCCTCGTCCCCGGAGCTGCCGTCGGGCTGGTCGCGCTGAACGGGGGTGCGGCTGCGGGCGCGGGAGGGGACCGGGCGGCTCGGCGGGGAGGCGTCCCGGGGTTCCTTCTGGCTCCTGCGCCGGGGTGGCGGGGAATCGTCCCGGCGGACGCGGTCTCTCCCCCGGCCCTCGAAGGTGATCTTCTTCTTCCTCGGGCGACCGGGGCCCCGCTTCTTCCTGGCCGGTGGGTCGTCGCCGCTGGAGGCGGTCTTGCGGCGCTTGGCGGTCTTCGGCTTCTTCTTCTTGAGTTTCAGCGGCGTCGCAGAACGGCCGCGTTTGCGCGGCTGCGGGTCCTCGTCGTCGTCGCTGCCCGCCTCGTCGTCGGCCTCGTCGGGCTCCTCGTAGTAGCTGTCCCACAGGTCGAACTCGATGCCTGACTCGTCCTCGCTGGAGACGTAACCGGACTCCTGCTGGCCCTCGGCGGTGAAGTCGGTGATGGCCTTGATGACGGCGCCCCGTTTGCGGGGGTCGGCGATGGCGTCCGCCAGCGCCTTCTCGCGGGTGTTCCGCTTGCTCGGGACCGGGTTGATCTGCAGGTAGGCGCGGAGCACCGACGGGTTCGTGAGCGAGACGGGGGCGGGCCAGCCCGAGGCGTAGGTCTTCAGGTGGGTGCCGGTGGCGGGGAGCTTGAGGCCCTTCCTCTCCAGCGCCTTCATCATGAGCCAGCACTTGAAGCAGCACAGCTTCGAGATGCCGATGGCGAGCTTCGCGTGGGTGACCCGGCGGGTCAGCTTGGCCCGTTCGCCGCTTTCGAGCTTGAGCGTGAGCGCTCGGGCGACCTTGTCGCCGCCCCGGTCGTCGTCGTCGGACTCCCCCGCCTCCTCGCCGAGCTCCGCGGTCCGTCGCCGCAGCATGACGTCGGCCGCCTGCGTCTCGGCGTGGACCTTGAACTTCCCGGCCGTGTGGGCGAGCACCCGCAGGTCGTCCCACTGCCGGTCCAGGTCGGCCAGGAACACGAGCGTCTTGCGCAGCCGCCGCTCGGCGGCCTTCAGCACCGCACCGTCGATCCGCTGCCCGCTCTTGATGCGCTGTTCGAGCTTCTGGCCCGCCATGTCGCGGAAGAGCTGGTTGATCAGCTCCTCCGCCTCCTCGGCCCCGGCCGTGGCCGCCTCGAACAGCCGCTGGAAGTCACGGGTCAGGCGGGCGTCGGGACGGTTGGCGAACAGCCGGATGTCGTTGCTCATCACCTGGACGACCGCGACGCACTCCCGGCTCGCCTTCAGGTTGGCCAGCACCCACGCGAGCCGGTCGAGCTGACGCTGCTCCGGGGTGTCGATCTCCGCCCCGGCCTCCTGCTTCCCGAGGACCACCGACAGCTGCTTGCGGGTGTGGTCCTCGATGGTGGTGTTCAGCCGGACCTGCGACAGCGCGGGCCGGTCGGTCTCCGGGTCACCGAAGATCTTCAGCCCGGCGTGGCGGGAGAACTCCTTGTCGTAGTCGCCGAAGTCCCGGCCGGTCTCCTCGTAGAAGCCCTGGATCTCCTTCTCGACCTCCTCGTCGCCGTCCATGACGTGGCCGACGACGGTGCTGGCCAGGATCTTGTCCGGGGTCGGGTCGTCGTCGTGTCCGAGCAGCACGCCGAAGGCGTTCCAGACGTCCTCGTCGTCCTTCTCGGACAGATCGCCGACCGCCGTCAGCAGTTCGGGGGCGGTGGTGGCCGGGCTGATCCCGTGCACGTTCTTGTACCAGGCCTGCAGCCCCTTGCCCGGCCCGACGTCCTTGACGCCCCACGCCTTGACGAGCCGTCTGGCGGTCGGGTGCTTCTTCCTCAGACGGCTGCGGAAGACCTCGAGACCGTCCTCCCGGATGGCCTGCAGGTCGGCGTCGGCCTGCTTGCGCGGCCGCTTGACGACCACCTCGTCGACGTCCTCGTCGACGTCGGCCTCGCTGCCGGACTCCTCCTCGTTCTCCTCGGCCTCGTCGGCGAGCGGCTCCGGGGGCGGCTCCCCGGCGAGGCGGCCGGACCTTCGGAGGGGTAAGGCGGGCGAGGGTCTCTCGGATTCCTTCTTCTTGCGTTTCCCGAACACCGACGCCCTCCCACACTGCCGGAATGGAACGTGCCAGACCGTCACGATGCCGGGACTCCAGGAGGTCGTCAAGGCCCGACTTCCGCCCGCGCCACCCGGCGGGCCGGTAGGTCGGTCAGCCAGGGCGGGAGGACCCTGTCGGCGAGGAGGCAGGCGGCGACCAGGGCCGTGGTCGCCAGGGCCGGGTAGAGCGCGGCGACGACCAGCGGCGACGGGCCCAGCAGGGGTGACACGCCGGTGTGCAGGAGGGCCAGGAGCGGCATGTGGATCACGTAGATCGGGAGGGTGCGGCGGCCCAGCCAGGCCAGGCCCTCACCGATCAGGGCGACCCGGCCCAGCAGCGGGGTCACCGACAGGCCGGAGACCAGGGCCAGCAGGGAGACCAGGGTCCACACGGTCGGGACGCGCTGGGCCGACAGCAGGAGCATGGCGGCGAGCGCGGTCGCGTACAGGAGACCGACGGCTCCGGCGCGGCGCCAGGTTGTGGACTCCGCGAGGCGTTCGGCCCAGGGGCGCAGGTGCAGGCCCAGGAGGAAGAAGACGAAGTTCTGCAGCAGCGAGCCGCGGTTTCCCGGGGTGTCGAACACGCCGGCGGCGGTGACGACGGCCAGCAGGGCCGCCGCGCCCAGGACGACGGGGACCGGAATCCGGGTCAGCAGTTTGGCCGCCGTGAAGTAGAGGGCCAGGGCGTACAGGTACCAGAGGTTCGGCGGGGTGACGAGGAACTGCTCGGCGAACTCGCCGACACCGCGGGCGCTCAGGGTGTCGAACTCCGGGGTGAACCAGAAGACCGCGGTGTGGACGATCATCCAGGCCAGATAGAGGTAGAGGAACTTCGCCACCCTCGATCGGACGACCTCCCGCCACGGCCTCCGGTGGGCGCTCAGGGCGAACATGCCCGAGATGGCGAAGAACAGCGGCATGCGTAAGGTCATCAGCGCGTCGCCGAAGACGCCCCACAGCGCCGGGAACGGGCCCGCCGACGTCCACTCGATCCGCAGGTAGCTCTTGTTGACCGTGTGCCACAGCACCACGAGCAGAATGCAGACGCCCTTGGCCACATCGGCCCACACCGCCCGCTGCAGGGTCTCCATCTCCGTCACGTCCTCTCACGCCGGGAGGCTCACTCTCCGCGTGAGAGGACGTGACGACGGTGACGGAATCCTCAGTGCGTCGAATTACGCGTCACCTGCACGCCGTCGAGCGCGCAGACGGCGTTCGGGATCAGGACGGCCACGGCGTAGTACTCGCTCACCAGGTAGCTGGTGACGGCCTTCTCCGAGGTGCCGAGTTCGCGGACCACCGGGGTCCGCGACGGGCGCAGGCCCACCACGCCCTGGCGGCCCTCCCCCGGGCGGACGACGAGGATGCTCGTCGTGTGGTCGGCCGCGACGGGCAGTTTGTCGCACGGCAGGAACGGCAGGCCGCGCCAGCCCAGGACGCGGCGGCCCCGGTGCTCGACCTCCGACGGCTGGACGCCGGACCGGCTGCACTCCCGGCTGAACGCCGCGATCGCGCGCGGGTGGCCCAGCAGGTAGCGCGGGGACGTCTGCTTGCAGATCAGGTCGTCCAGGTCGAACGGGGTCGGCGGGCCCCCGCTCGTGGTGATGCGGTGGCGGGCGGGCGGGGCCGCCAGCAGGTCGCGGGCGAGGTCGAGTTCCTTGCGTTCCGCCAGGGCGTCGAGGGTCAGCCGCAGCTGCTGCTCGTACTGGTCGTGCGGGTCGTTGTAGAGGTCGCCGACCTGGCGGTGGACGCGCATGATCGTCTGGGCGGCGGCCAGCTCGTATTCGCGCGGGGGGTGTCCGTATTCCACGTACATGCCGGGGATCTCGGGCTCTCCCGCGTGGCCGGCCGCGACGACCACTCCCGGCTGGGAGCTGCCGCGGCGGGCGATCGTGCGGCGGAGCGTGCTGGTGCGCCGGTAGACGCCGCCGGGGACGTCCGTCCACTCCATGATCCCGAGCAGGTGTCTCGGGGTCGTCGACGCCGTGTGCGGTTCGGTCTTGGTCGTCGTGGCCAGGGTGCGGGCCGCACCCGTGGTCAGGCTGGTGGTCAGGCTGGTCGCCACGCGTGTGCTCCTCTCGTGCCCAGGCCCGACATGCCCAGCCGGGTACGGTCGCCGAGGTCGCCGCCCAGCCAGCTGCGCAGCGCCTCGGCGTAGTCGGCCGGGGCGTCGGCGGCGAGGCGGTCGAACTGGGCGCGGCGGGCGGTCAGCAGGTCGCCGACCACGTCGGCGGCCTGCTGCAGGTCGCATTCGAGCAGCCGCTGGAGCGCCAGCACACCGTTGCTGACCTCGGTGGGGACACTGATCTTCTCTTGGTACGTCACCAGGTCGCGCCGGGCCGTCGCGATGTCGGCGAAGCACTCCTCCAGCGCGCCCCGGCGGGGGGCCGGGAGGCCCAGGCTGTACAGGATCAGATCGACCATCAAGCCGGCGTGCTCGGCCCGGCGGGTCTGGAGGTGGTCGACGGGGTCGGGGACCCGCCCGCGGGCGCTGTTGCCCAGTTCCCACTCACGGGTCTCGACGAGCCGCTCGACGTGGGCCGGGTTGAGCGGGGCCCTCGCCCACAGGTCGGCCAGCCCTCTTTCGACGGCGTTGAGCGGCGGTGGCGGGTTCTCGCCGAGGAACAGCGGCAGCCTTCTCAGGAACGCCTTCCCGCCGGTCAGATCGCCGCGCGCCTTGAACACCCGGTCGAGGGTGGAGTCGAGGGCGGCGAGCAGGACGTACCACTGGGAGAGCACCTCCAGCCGGTCACGGGACACCTGGTGGTGCGCCGTGACCGCCCACGCCACCGCCTGCGGCGCATAGGGCAGGCCCATGCGCCGCGCCCAGTCGGCGGCGGCGGTGCGGGCTCCCCCGGCGAACGGGCTCTTCCCGGAGATCGCGGTCTCCGGCAGGTGGAAGGAGGCGTGCCGGTCGACCGGCCGGTGCCCCGCCCACAGCCGGGCCGCCGAGGCGCCGAGCCCCGTCGGGTGCCGCCAGACGGGGACGCGCGGGTCGGCTCCCCGGGTCGCCTCGTTCATGTAGCGGGACGAGCGCAGATGCCACTCGTGGGACCCCGCGTTGGCGTCCTGCAGCGACCGCGCGACGTTCAGCACGGCCACCCGCTCCTGCGGGGTGAGCGGGAGTTCCGGCAGCTCGGTGAGCAGCGTGCTCTCGAACTGCAGCAGCCGGGACGTGATGAGGTCGTTGGCGGTGTCGGCCGCCTTCTGCGGGGTCATCCCGAGGAACTCGCGCAGCACCAGGACGAAGTTGTTGAGCTCGCCCTCCTGCTCGGTCTCCCGCTGGTAGGAGAAGACGTCGTTGAGCAGCACCTGCGCGTCGGTGAAGGTGTCCCGCATGACCTGCACCGGCCGCGACGCCCACACGTGATCGGGGAGCGGGGTGCCGTTGACCAGCTCGATCAGGTCGGCCACCCACCGGCCCGCGCCCGCGCCGCGCCGGCGCTCCAGGTAGTCGACGGGGTTCGGCACGCGTCCCTCGGCCAGGTTGCCGAGCTCCCAGAAGGCGTCGTCCATCTGCGCGAACGTGTTGTCGCCGAACCGCCGCCGCCACCCCTCGGTGGTGCCCGGCACGGTCCGCGCCCACAGCTCGGCCAGCGTCGCCTGCACCGGATCGGCGGCCTCCGGCACGGGCTGCGCCAGGTCGGCCGGCATGAACGCGCGCACGTCGGCCAGCCACGCCGCCGCCCCGACCACGTCACCCGTCGACTTGTAGTGGCGCAGGAACCAGTCGTCGAAGTAGAACCCCCAGAAGTACCAGTCGGTCAGCAGGTCGAGCTGGGCCGGGGTGGCGTCCGGGAAGCAGTAGGCGGCGAACAGGGCCAGGTCGATGGAGTCGGCCGTGGCCGCGTCCCAGACGCCGTCGTCGATCAGGCCGTGCCGGACGGCCCACGCGCGGTTGTGCGCGCGGGCCGCCTCGACGTGCGGGTTCAGCCGCGGCGGCCAGGGGCGGTAGAAGTCGGGCAGCTCGAAGGGCCGCACGCTCAGTCCCGGTGGCCGAGCTCGACGTTCTCCAGGACGCCCAGCGCGTCCGGCACCAGCACGGCGGCGCTGTAGTAGGCGCTGACCAGGTAGGAGATGATCGCCTGCTCGTTGACGCCCATGAACCGCACGTTGAGACCGGGCTCGTACTCGTCCGGCAGCCCCGTCTGGTGCAGGCCGACGACGCCCTGGCTGTCCTCGCCGGTGCGCATCAGGATCATGGACGACACCCCGGTGTCGCTGATCGGCAGCTTGTTGCACGTGAGGATCGGCACCCCGCGCCAGGCCGGCACCTCCCGGCCCAGGACGTTCACCGTGCTGGGGTAGAGCCCCAGCTTGGAGCACTCGCGGCCGAACGCGGCGATGGCGTGCGGGTGCGCCAGGAAGACCGTGGGCTCCTTCCAGACGACGGCGAGCAGGTCGTCGAGGTCGTCCGGGGTGGGCGGGCCGGAGCGGGTCGAGATCCGGTGGCCGTGGTCGGCGTTGTGCAGCAGGCCGAAGTCGCGGTTGTTGACGATCTCGTGCTCCTGCCGCTCCCGCAGCGCCTCGACGGTCAGGCGGAGCTGCTGCTCGACCTGGTTCATCGGCTCGTTGTAGAGGTCGGCCACCCGGGAGTGCACGCGCAGGACCGTCTGGGCGACGGAGAGCTCGTACTCGCGCGGGTGCGTCTCGTAGGCGACGTACGTGTTCGGGAGGGTGGGCTCGCCCTGGTGACCGGAGGACACCTCGATGGCGGCCTCGCCGTCGGCGTCGGTGTGGGGCGTGTCGGCGTGGAGGCGGGCGTCCAGATGACTCCGCAACCCGGCGGCGCGGTCGGCCACCTCGGCGAACGCGTCCTTCGTGAGGGACAGCAGGACGCAGGGGGTGACGGCCCGGAAGCCGAACTCCCAGACGCCGTGCTCGTCGAGGAGCGCCTGCTCACCGAAGTAGGCTCCGTCGGACAGCACGCCCAGGCTCACCGGGTGGCCGTACTTGCCCGCCCCGAGCCGGTCGACCTTGCCGTGGGCCAGGATGTGGAAGCGGTCGACCTCCTGCTCCGGGCTGACGATCAGGTCGCCCGGGTCGTACTCGGTCTGGACGAACCGGTCCGCCAGCGCGGCCAGCACCTCGGTGTCGGCGTAGCCCTTGAGCAGCGGCAGCTCACCCAGCTCCTGCGGGATGACCTGGACCCGGGCGCCGGTCTTGACACACTGGATGCGGCCGTCGCCGATCGTGTAGCTCAGCCGGCGGTTGACGCGGTACGTGCCGCCCGCGACCTCCACCCACGGCAGGACCTTCAGCAGCCAGCGGGACGAGATGCCCTGCATCTGCGGCACCGACTTGGTGGTGGTCGCCAGGTTGCGGGCCGCGGCGGTGCCGAGGCTGGAGGCGGCGTCGGCGGCCGGGGAGGCCGCGGCGAGGCCGGCGTTGAGCTCGGTGGTCATCGGACGCCCTTCACGAGGGAGGGGCCTGCCCCCTCCGACGTGGATCACGTTGACGAGAACGGGTGGTCCACCCGGCGGAGATGAACAACGTTTTGCCGTGGCCTGCGCCTACGCTGACGGCCCCGCACACCACCGGCGCCGATCAGCCGAAGGTGGAGCCGACGATGTTCTCGACGTCGTCTTCCCGATGTAGACAAGTAGCAAACCTATACAGACGATGATGAGATATGGTCTCGCGCATGACACCCATCGAGCAGCCTTCCCCTCTGGAAACCGGTCCTTGCGGGGACGTGCGGAACGACACCTCCGGGGTCAGGGACGATCTCGGCATCCTGCGGACCAGCCAGCGGGAGATCGAGCGGAACCTGGACACCGTGCGCATCACCGTGCGTGTCCTCCGGGAGAACGATCTGCCGGTCATCCGCGGCGGCATGGACCTCGTCCGGGACCACCTCATCCACCTCAGAGCCGGTCAGGCCGAGATCCGGGACCTGCTCGCGGACATCGTCCGGCGCCTGGACGCGTGACGCGATAGCGCAGATCAGTCATGGGCGGCACAGACCTACGACGGGAGTCGGTCACTACTATGAGCAGCAAGTCTGAGCGTCCCATCGAAGAAAGGATGGTCTGGGCCGAGTTGAACATCCCCGACATCCGCGAGGACATGGGCGTGATCCGCGACAGCGTCAAGGAGACTCGCTTCAACGTCAGGCGACTCCGCGAAGATGTCGAGACAGTGGGCGAGCGCGTCACGTCGATCCAGGGCGACGTGACCGTGATGAAGATCGACATCACCGAGATCAGAACCGATGTCGTGAAGATGTGTCTCGGCCAGGTCCGGATAGAGAACGCCCTCAACGCGATCCGCGGCGACGTCGAGGGCCTCAAGGTGGGCCAGGACGCCCTACACGGCGAGATCGACACGCTCCGGGGCGACGTCGAAGACCTCAAAACCGGCCAGGACGCGCTCCGGGGCGACGTCGAAGGTCTCAAGGTCGGCCAGAAGGCCATACACGCCGAAATCGACGGACTCAAAGCCGGACAAGACGCACTACGGAGTGATGTCGACGAGCTCAAAGTGGGTCAGGACGCCATGCGTGCGGATATCGACGAGCTCAAAGCCGGGCAAGAAGCCATGCGCGGCGACATCGACGCCTTGAAGACTGGGCAGGAGAAACTGCAGTCTGGGCAGACGGAGATCCGGGACATGCTCGCCGCCCTGTTGCAGCGCAGCGGCTGATTCCCGCGAGGTGTGGGAGGCCCCGACCAGGGCCTCCCGCGTTTGGTCAAGGGAGTCAGCTCAGGTTTGCCTCGCCGCAGATGTGGACCTTCACGCCCAGTTCGGCGAACAGGGCTGCCTTGGCCACCAAGGCCTTGTCGGCTGTTTCGGCGTCGGGGGCGTAGGCCACGTTCAGGTGGTTGGCCTTGTGGCGGGCCATGAACTGGTCGCGGGTCACTCCGTGGAAGACGGCGTGCATGATGGGCCACGCCGGGGTCGTGGCCTGGGAGCGGCGCTCGGTCTCCTCTTCGGGCAGGGAGACGGCTGAGGCCCGGCCCAGGTCGACGTGTAGTTCGCCGCCCTGCAGGAACACCCGGCTCCAGACGATCTCGCCGGGCTTGCAGACGCCCTTGATGGTCGAGCCGCCCAGCGGGAAGTACACCGGGTCCTGGCGCCAGCCGACCGCGTCCGCGTAGCCGTTCTCGAAGTGCGACGGCGGGACCGAGCCGGAGATCTCGAAGACCCAGACGAAGCGGCCGTCGTACTCCTCGCCCCAGCGCACGTCATGGAGGGTGGTCGCGGGGTCGAGGCCCATGGCGGTCCAGAGGCGGTTGGTGATCAGCGCGTCGACGGCCACGCCCTCGTCGGCCTCGTTGAAGTGCGGGAGCGGGGCGCCGTCCCAGAGGACGCGGGAGCCGTCGCGGGAGGTGACCGGGGGGCGGGTCGCGTTGTTGAGGAGACCTTCGGCCAGGTCTGAGGCGGGCGAGAGGTCCTTGAGGCCCTGCTGGTATTGGATGCCGACGGCGTCCAGGCCGTAGTCGTCGCTGATGCGCAGGGCGGCGATGTACATCTTGTACTGCCACCTGAGCTGCGCCTCGGTCAGCTCGGTCGCCTCGTCGGTGCCCAGTCTGAAGGTCATGCCCTGTGACAGGAGCCAGGCGCCCACCGCGTCGGCCTCCTCGTCGGACGTGCGAAGCATCTCGGCCCACAGCGCGCTCTGGGACAGGCGCTCCTTGTAGATGCCGATCGGGTTCAGCAGTTCGTCGTCGATGATCGCGTTGTACATCCCCATGCAGCCCTCGTCGAAGACGCCGATGATCGCCTTGTCGGCGAGGAGCTGCTCGGCCAGGGCCACGCCCAGGGCTTTCTCCGCCGAGTCGGGGAGTTCAGGAAGCGGATGCACGTGGGAGTCGTCGTGCGGGATCGTCCCGGTCTCGACCCAGGTCTTGATGCCTGCTTTGAACCAGTCGTCCTGGAAGTCGACGCTCCAGATCGTCGAGTAGGCCACGCCCATCTTGGTCATCCCCGAGTTCAGGCCGAGCAGGCCGACCAGGCCGGGCCAGGTTCCCTCGAAGTTGGCCAGGGTCAGGATGGGGCCTCGGTGGGTGCGCAGGCCGGCGAGGACGTGGTGGCTGTACTGCCAGACGGCCTCGGCGACGATCAGGGGGGCGTCCGGGGGGATGGTCTTGAAGACCTCCAGGCCCATGCGCTGGCTGGAGATGAAGCCGTGGCCGGTCGCGGGGTCGGCGGGGTTGGCGCGGACGACCGTCCAGCCGAGTTCGGCGAAGGCGGCGGTCACGTCGGCCTCCATCTGGACCTGGGTGGGCCAGCCCGCCAGGTTGGCCGACAGGCGCAGGTCGCCGCTGGCGATCAAGTAAGCGGTGTTCGGCGGGGCGGACGGGCGTTCGGTGGCGGGGGGGAAGGTGTACATCAGCGTGCTCCTCCGGAGGAAAGGCGGCGTTCCCGGGCCGCGAGGGCGTGGGAGACCTCGCGGGTGGCGGGATAGAGGTCGCGGTACAGGGTGTAGAGCTCGTCGTAGGCCGGGTCCGGCACGGGGGTGACGGTGGCGGCCGGGGGGTTCCAGTCGGTGATGGCGGCGCCGCGGGTCGCGCGGGCCGCCAGGTAGGCGGCGCCGTAGGAGGCGCCGATGGTGGTGGTGGGGATGATCTGGGGCAGGCCGGTGACGTCGCTGACGATCCGCGTCCAGAGGCCTCCCTGGACGCCGCCGCCGACGGCGACGACCCGTGACACCTCGGCGCCCGCCTCGCGCAGCGCCTCCACGTTGTGGCGGACGCCCAGCGCCGTGGCCTCCAGCGCGGCGCGGTAGAGGTCTCCCCTCGTGTGGCTGAGGGTCAGGCCCGCGACGACGCCTCGCGCGTCGGGGTCCTGGACGGGTGTGCGTTCCCCCGCGAAGTAGGGCAGCATCAGCAGGCCGTGGGCGCCGGGGCCGGCGGCCTCGGCCTCGGCGAGCAGGGCCGGGTAGTCGGCGCCGGTCAGGTCGCGCAGCCATGAGGTGATCGCGCCGGAGGTCGCCATGCCCCCTGCCAGGTTGTGGGAGCCGGCGTAGGCGCCGACGGTGCCCCACATCGCCGGGGTGCGCAGCGGCCGGGCGACCGTGGCGATGAGGAACATCGTGGTGCCGTACATGAGCATGAGGTCGCCGGGGTTGCAGGCGTCGACGCTGACCGCCTCGGTCCAGGCGTCGATGGAGCCGGTGATCACGGGGGTTCCGGCGGGGATGCCCGCAACGTTCGATTTCACCGTTCCGGCGATCTCGTCGGACCAGCGCAGGGGTGGCAGCTCCAGGCCGGGGGCGACCAGGGGCGCCCAGGACGGGTCCCAGCCGGTGCCGTCGTACATCGGGGTGCACTGGCTGGCCGAGTGGTGGTCGAGGGCGTATTCGCCGGTCAGCCGGTGGAGCAGCCAGGAGGCCGGCATGAACAGGCGGCGGGCCCGCGCCCAGACCTCCGGTTCGCGCGCGGCGACCCAGCGCAGTTTCGGGCCGACGGCCTGGGACGACAGCGCCGAGCCGCAGCGCTCCAGGATCGCGTCCGGGCCGCCGAGGAGCTCGTTCAGCTCACGGATCTCGGCCGAGGCCCGGGTGTCGACGCCGTAGAGGATCGCGGGGCGCAGCGGGGCGCCGTCGGCGTCGGTCAGCAGGGCGCAGGGGCCCATGCCGCTCACGCCGACGGCGGTGATCTCGCGGCCGGTGGTCAGCTCCTCCGCCAGCGAGACGAATTCGGTCCACCAGGTCTCGCCGTCCATCTCCACGTGGCCGGGGTGGGGGCGGCTCACCCGATGGTGGCGTACGGAGGCGGCCAGGACCGTTCCCGAGCCGTCGACCAGGACGCCCTTGCTCGACGAGGTGCCGATGTCGACACCGAAGAACAACGTCACAACCTCTCCCGGGTGTTCGTGTCGCGCAGGATGACCGTGCGCGCGGGGCCGTCGTCGCCGGCGATGCGGGTCAGCAGCAGGGCCGCCGCCGCCTCGCCCAGGTTGCGGGCGGGCAGGTCGACGACCTGCACGCCTCGGCGTTCGAACGACGCGTAGGGAAGATCACCGAAAACGGCCAGGCCGAACCGGGGCGGTTCGAGGCCGCGTTCCCGCAGGACGTCCAGCGCCCCGGCGGCCATCAGGTTGTTGGCGACCACCACGGCGTCGGGGGGTTCGTGCAGCGCCAGCAGGTCGCGCATCGCGGCGCGGCCTCCCTCGACGCGGTAGTCGGCGTAGCGCAGCAGCCGGTCACCGGGCACCCCGGGCACACCGCGCCGGGCTCCGGCCGCGCGCCAGCCCTCCATGCGGGAGACCGCCGTGTCGACCGTGCGCGGGCCGGTGATGCACGCGACCCGCGAGAACCCGGCCGCGAACAGCCCGGCGGCGGCGGTGTAGCCGCCCGCGCGGTTGTCGACGGTGACCGCGTCCACGTCGGGGCGGTTGAGGCTGCGGTCGACGGCCACCACCGGCACGCCGTGGGCGAGGAGTTTCGCCACGTCGCTGGCTCCGTCGGCGGGCGCGATCAGCACTCCGGCCATGTGCTCGGCGAGGGCGATGTCCATGTACGTCTGCTCGCGCTCCGGGTCGTCGTCGGTGTTGCACAGGACGACCGAGTAGCCGCCGGTGCGGGCCCGGTTCTCCACGCCGCGCGCCAGCGCGGTGAAGAACGGGTTCTCCACGTCGGGGATGATCAGGGCGATGACCTCGGAGTACCGGCCGCGCAGGCGGCGGGCGGTGCGGCTGGGGGTGAAGTTCAGCTCGGCCATGGCCGCTTTGACCTTGCGTTCGGTGCCGGCCGAGACCTTCGCGCCGTTGATGACCCGGCTGACGGTGGCCGCCGACACCCCGGCATGGGCGGCCACCTGGTAGATCGTCACCTTCGGGCCGGCCATGTCCTGCTCTGGAGGGTGTCGATCTCGTCGAGCAGGCCGAGCGTCTGGGTGGCCGTCACGACCAGCAGCAGCGGCACGATCACCACGGCGAGCACGCCGGTGGACGCGGCCGCGGCGAACCCGCCGAGCCAGTGGAGGGCGACGATCGTCAGAGCCCAGAGCGGCTTGAACGCCACCAGGATGGCGCCGCCCCGCAGAGCCTTCAGGCCGGGCCGGTCGCGGAGGGCGCCGTAGGCGAGGGCGTACGGCAGCACGATCATCGCCAGCGCGCCCGCGACCACGGTGACACCGGTCAGCACCGCGCACCCGGCGGCGAACAGCCCGAGCACCGGGTCGAACCTCCGCAGCTCAGCCAGGCGCGGGCCCTCACCCCGCGCGACCAGCGCGCAGAACCGGGCGACGGAGGTGAGGGCCAGCGACGGCGGCAGAGTGGCCAGCGCGATCATCCATCCCGGCCCCGAGGCCAGGTGCCCGGCGATCAGCGGCACACAGGACAGAAGAAAGAACAGCCCGGCCACCACCGCCCGGGGCAGTTCCCGCCAGAACAGCAGGAACGCAGGTTTCAGAAACGCGACCATCAGAACCCTCGCCCCGCGCAGATCGGTTGAGTCCACACCCACCGCACCGGCAGGTCTGCTGAAACCGAGAACGCGGCTCGCCCCACGCGCATCGATGGGACCGAGGCCGTCCACGTCGGCGGCTCCGTCGAACCCGAGAACCGGGCTCGCGCCGCGCAGATCATTGCGACAAGGTTCATCAGAGCTTCAGTCCGCTCGATGCGATCGACTGGACGATGTAGCGCTGGGCCGCGATGAAGACGATCAGGACGGGCACGATGGCCATCGCGATTCCGGCGGCGATGGTGCCGAGGGAGCCGGTCGAGAAGCGGCCGGCCAGGAGCACCAGGCCCACCGGCAGGGTCTGCTTGTCCGTGTCGGAGATCATCACCAGGGGCAGCAGCAGGTCGTTCCACCAGTAGGTGAAGCAGAGGATCCCCAGGGTCGCGATCGACGGGCCCGACAGCGGCAGGATGATGCGCGCGAACGTGTGGAACCGGGAGGCGCCGTCGATCTTGGCGGCCTCCTCCAGTTCGTACGGGAGAGCCATGAAGTGCTGCCGCAGCAGGAAGATGCCGAACGCGGAGAAGATGCCCGGGAAGATCAGCGCCCATAGCGAGTTCGTCATGCCGATCTTCGACATGACCAGGAACAGCGGCACGATCGTCACCTGGATCGGGATCATCAGCGACCCGATCACCACGGCGAACAGCACGCCCTTGCCCCGGAACCGCAGCCGCGCGAACGCGTAGGCGGCGGTCGAACAGGTGATGAGCTGGGCGATCGTCACGGTCCCCGACACGATGATCGAGTTGAGGAAGAACCGGAAGTACGGCACCTGCTCGGTCACCTCGCCGAAGTTGCCCAGCGTCAGGTTCTCCGTGTGGAAGGTCGGCGGCAGGCGGTAGAGCTCGGCGTCGGACCCCGAGAAGGCGCCCCGGAAGATCCAGAGGAACGGCGCGGTGATGGCGACCGCCGCGACCACGAGGATCACGAAGGTCAGCAGGCGCGCGGCGACGTGGCCGACGGTCGGTCGGTTGTTCATCGGTAGTGCGTCCATCTGCGCGAGAACCAGAACTGGATGGCGGTCAGCACGACCAGGACCAGCGCGAACGTGATGCCGATCGCGGAGGCGTACCCCAGGTCGAAGTCGCCGAAGGCGCGGTCGTAGAGGTATTCGACGATCGTCCGGCTGGAGTCGCCCGGCCCGCCCTGGGTGAGGACCCGGGGTTCGGCGAAGATCTGGAAGGAGTTGATGGTGTTGATCACGACGAGGAAGAAGATGGTCGGCGAGAGCAGCGGGAAGGTGATGCGCCAGAAGCGCGTCCAGGCGCCCGCTCCGTCGACGATCGCGGCCTCCTTGAGCTGCTTGGGGATCGACTGCAGCCCGGCGATGTAGACGAGGATCGAGAAGCCGATCGTCTTCCACGAGTTGACCATGATCACTGAGATCGGCGCCCAGGTGGAGCTGCCGAGCCAGTCGATCCGGTCGAGGCCGGTCAGCCCGATCAGGTAGTTGACCAGGCCGAGGTCCTTGTTGAGCAGGAACCGCCAGATCAGCGCGACCGCCGAGGCCGACACGACGAACGGGAACAGGAACGACAGCCGGAAGAACGCCCTGATCCAGCGGGGCATCCCGGTCTCCAGCAGCACCGCGAGCAGCAGGCCGAGGACGACGTTCACGGCCAGGATCACCAGGGCCATGTAGGTCGTCGAGCCGTAGACGCCGAGCAGGCGCTCGTCGGTGAACAGGCGGCGGAAGTTGTCGAGGCCGGCGAAGGTGCCGTCGCTGAGCAGGTTCCAGTCGAAGAAGCTGAGGATCAGCACGCCGACCGTCGGGGCCAGCACGAACACCAGGAACGTGAGGATCGACGGGGTGAGGAAGGCCAGCGCCGCGGCCCCGTCTCCGCGGGGCCGGGTCGCCGCTTGTTTGGTGGTCAAAGTGGTCCGCCTTGGGAGGGGAACCGGGTCCGGGTTCAGGGGCCGGACCCGGTCGCTCAGCAGGTGACGATGCCCGTCAGCTCACCCTGCATGGCCTTGAGGCCGTCGGCGACGGGGGTCTCCCCGGCGAAGATCTGCTGCAGGTGGCGCAGGACGGTCGACTCGAACGTGCTGTACTTGGCCGGGGCCGGGTAGGGCACGAGGGTCGGGTAGTTGTCGATGCTGTCGTAGTAGAGGTCGCTGTTGGCGGGCGGCACACCGGTCTGGGAGATCGTGTGGGCCACCGAGCGCCGCGAGGGGATCGAGTCGCCGGGCTTGTCGGGGGTGCCCACGTAGCCCTTCTCGATCTCGTCGCTGACGGTGAACTTCTGGTATTCCCAGGCCAGGTCGGGGTTCTGCGACGACTTCAGGATCGGATATCCGGCTCCGCCGAAGACCGTCTTGTACGTGTCGCCCTTCGGGTAGAGCTGGATGTCGAAGCTCTTGAACCCGGCGGGCAGGAAGGTGGCGATCGGCCACCGGCCCGCGCCGAACATGGCGATCTGGCCGTTCTGGAAGCGGGTGAAGACGTCGCTCATCGGCATCGGGGCCGGGGCCACGCCCTCCTTGATCAGATCGTTGAGGAACGTGACGGCCTTGCCGACCTGCGGTGAGTCGGCGGTGGCCTGGCACACGTCGTCGCTGGTCAGGTTGCCGCCGGCGTTGGCCACCCACGGCATGATGCCGGGGAAGATCTCGTTGCTGGCCCAGGTGAAGCCGTATTGGTCGTTGGTGCCGTCACCATTGGTGTCGACGCTCAGCTTCTTGGCGGTCGCCTTGAAGTCGTCCCACGTCCAGTCGGCCTTGGGCGGTTCGACGCCGGCCTTCTTGAAGACGTCGGTGTTGTAGTAGACGACCATGTCGTTCCAGCCGTAGCTCAGCGTGAGGACGTCGCCCTTGACGGTGAAACCGTCGATGAGGCCCTTGGCGATGTCGTCGGTGATGGCCTTGGCCCCGGCGTCCTTCTCCAGGTATTCGTTGATCGGTTTCACGAGGTTGTTGCTGTGGACGAACTGGGCGCCCTCACCGGAGATCACCATCAGGTCGGGCTTCTTGCCCGAGGCGATCAGCGTGGCGACGTTCGCGTAGTAGGTGCCCCAGTTCTCCCCGGTCACGGGGGTGAGGGTGACCTTGGTGTCGGGGTGGGCCTTCGTGAAGGCGTCGGCGGTGGCCTTGTTGCCGCTCTCCGCGGCGGGGCCGTAGTTCCAGTAGACGATTTCCAGGGCTTTCGCACCGGTCGACGTCGTCTCCGAGTCGCTTCCGCAGCTCACGAGAGTCGTCGCCGCCAGGGCGGTCGCGCAGGCCAGCGCGACCTTGCGGCGGGGGATGTTCATAGGCCTGCGTCCTTCTTCTGTGGGGCAGGTGTGGCGTGCGCCACATGAAAGTGCAAGAAATCGATTTCGTCAAGCACTCCGCGAAACGTACCTCATGAAGCCCCTGATCAGGCAAGTAACGGGACGGTATCGATTACAGCGATAACGGCGGCCGGGCGATCTCCGCCCGGAGCACGACCGTGCGGAGCGGCTGGGTGTCCCCGCCGATGCGCTCCAGCAGCATGGACGCCGCGGTCCGGCCCAGGTGGCGGGCCGGAAGACGGACCTGCACCACGCTGACCGGCGGCGGCAGCAGGTAGGGCAGTTCGCCCAGCACGGCGACGCCGAAGTCCTCGGGGTCGATGCCTGTTTCGTGCAGGGCCTGGAGGGCGCCGATGGCCATCAGGTTGTTGGTGGTGACCACCGCGTCGGGCGGCTGGACCAGGTCGAGCAGGGCTTTCATGGCGGCCCGGCCGCCTTCGACGCGGAAGTCGGCGTGCTGCAGGAAGCCGTCGCGGACCAGGGTCTTGCGGGCGGTGACGACCTGCTTCCAGCCGAGGTAGCGGTCTTCGGTCTCCTCGATCCCGGCCGGTCCGGCGATGCAGGCGATCCGCCGGAAACCGGCCTCGACCAGGGCCGTCGTCGCGGCGATGCCGGCCGCCCGGTTGTCGATCTTCACGGCGTCGACCGGGTAGGGGGTGGTGCGGTCGACGGCCACGACGGGGCGGCCGAGGGAGGCGATGGCGCCCAGGTCGACCTCGTCGGAGGCGGGCGAGAGGATCACGCCGGCCATCTGCTCGGAGGCGGCGATCTGCAGGTAGCGCAGCTCTTTGGCCGGGTCGTCGTCGGTGTTGCAGAGCACCACGGAGAACCCCGACTCCTGGGCACGGTCCTCGACGCCGCGCGCCAGGGCGGTGAAGAACGGGTTCTCGATGTCCGGCACCAGCAGGCAGATGATCTCCGAGCTCTGCTTCCGCAGCCGGCGGGCGGTCTTGTTGGGCGTGAAACCCAGCTTCTGGGCGGCGTCGCGGACGAGGCGCTGCTTCTCCTCGGAGACGGTGTTGCCGTTGAAAACCCGCGAAACCGTCGCGGGAGAGACCCCGGCGAGCGCCGCAACCTCGTAAATCGTCGCCATAGCGCCACACCATACCTGCGCTTGACACCCCTGATGAGCTCCTCTAGCGTGCCTGAAATCGATTTCAAGACAACGTGAAAGGCGGGGGCCGTGAAGCGGTACTCCGGAGAGGCCCGGCGCGCGGTCGCGTTCCCTCTCGGCGGCTTCGGCACCGGGCATGTGGCGCTGACCGGCGACGGGGCGTTGCGGCAGTGGCAGCTCGGCGGGGTGCCCAACCACCGCGGGTTCCTGCCGGACGGCTTCTTCGCCCTGCGGGTGTCCTCGACCGAGCCCCCGGACGACGTGGTGCGGCTGCTGCGCAGCGATCCCGTGCCGCCGTCGCCCGACCCGGCGCCCAACGTCTCCGACGCCGAGGTTCCCGACCTGGGGAGACTCCCGTCGTGGCCGACCGTGGAGGCCACCGAGTTCCGGGCCGCCTACCCGTTCGCGGAGGTCGGCTACCTGGACTCCGGGCTCCCGGTGGCGGTGTCGATGTCGGCGTTCACGCCGTTCGTGCCGCTCGACGCCGACGCGAGTTCGCTGCCGCTGGTGCGCTACCGGTTCACCCTGACCAACACCAGTTCCGAGTTCCGGCACGGCTTCCTGCTCGGCACGCTCCAGAACGGCGTCGGCTGGGACGGCGTGACCCCCGTCGACGGCACCCGGGGAGCCGGTTACGGCGGGAACGTGAACCGCCTGGTCAGAAGGCCGGGGCAGACCGGTGTGCTGATGGACAACCCCTCGCTCCGGGAGACCGACGAGGGCTACGGCGAGATGCTGCTCTGGACGGACGCCCCCGCCCTCGCGCTCCCCCGCGCGACGGGAGCCGAGGCGCTGCTGCGGTTCGCCGAGACGGTGAAACTGGTGACGCCGGTGCAGCTCGGGGATTTCTCCGACGCCGCGCTGCGGGCCGCGCTGGCCGACGGGGCCTCGCCGATGAGGGCGCCCGCCGGGCCGAGCCCGGCCGGGTTCACCTGGGACGCCGGGCTGGCCGCCGCCTTCGCGCTCGCGCCGGGCGAGACGACGACGATCGACGTCGTGCACACCTGGTGGTTCCCCAACCGGTTCGCCGACTTCGACCGGTTCGGGCCGACGCCTTCCTATGCCGGGAGCCGGTTCTGGGTGGGCAACCACTACGCGACGCGGTTCGGGGGCGCGCTCGACGTGCTCGACGCCTACCTGGCCGACCGCGACCACCTCGACGCGGCGTCGCGGACCTGGGCGTCGGCGGTGGCCGACAGCGACCTGCCGCCGGTGCTGAAGGACGTGATCTCGGCGCAGGGGACGCTCGTCCGGTCGCCCTCGCTGTTCCGGACCGCCGACGGGCGGGCCTACGGGTTCGAGGGCGCGCTCGGGGCCTCCACCCGGAACTGGAACGGGGACGTCGGCGGGTCGTGCCCGCTGAACTGCAACCACGTCTTCAACTACGAGCAGGCGCTGGCCCGGCTGTTCCCCGCGCTCGGGCGGGACATGCGGGAGACCGAGTTCGCCGTCCAGGCCGCCGACGGGTCGATCCCCCACCGGGTCGCCCTGCCGCTCTACCTGCCGCAGTACCACGACGTCGCGATCGGGGGGCCGGTCCGGCCGGCGCTCGACGGGATGCTGGGGGCGGTGCTCAAGACGTACAGATCGGTTCTGGACGGGTCGGGGAGCGACTGGCTCCGCGAGCAGTGGCCCGCGCTGCGGCGGCTGATGGAGCACGTCGCCCGCACCTGGGACCCGGACGGGACCGGGATCCTGCGCGGCGACCAGCCCTGCACCTACGACATCAGCCTGCACGGCCCGAACATGTTCGTCGGCGGGCTCTGGCTCGCTGCGCTGCGGGCGATGGAGGAGATGGCCCGGCTCGTCGAACCCGCGCTGGCCACCGGCTTCGCGAAGCTGTTCACGCTCGGGCGCGACGGCTACGACGAGCTGCTCTGGACGGGCGAGTACTACGGCCAGCCCGACACCGGCGAGGAGCACGACTTCGGCCGGGGCTGCCTGTCCGACCAGCTCCTCGGCCAGTGGTGGGCCCACCAGCTCGGCCTCGGGCACATCCTGCCCGCCGACCGGGTCAGGACCGCCCTGTCGTCGATCGTCCGGTACAACCTGCGGACCGGCTTCGAGCCGCACGGCTACCGCTCGTTCGCCGACGGCGGCGAGACGGGCCTGGTGGTCTGCACCTGGCCGCACGGTGGCCGCCCCGCCGTGCCCCTCCGTTACTGCGACGAGGTGTGGACCGGCGTGGAGTACCAGGTCGCGGCCTCCTGCCTGTACGAGGGCCTGACCGACGAGGCGTTCCGCATCCTCGACGGGCTGCGGGAACGGTACGACGGCACCCGGCGCAACCCCTTCAACGAGATCGAGTGCGGCGACCACTACGTCCGCGCGATGGCCGGATGGTCCCTGCTCGACGCCTACACGGGCTTGCGCCGCGACCCCGCGACCGGCGAGCTCACCGCGACCCGGCCGGGCCGCTTCCCCTACGTCGCGGGGACCTCGTGGGGAGTGGTGACCGTGTCGCCCGAGGGGGAGACCACAGCGGAACCGGCTCAGCGGTAGAGGGCCTCGACCAGCGCGGGCCAGCGAGGGTCCGGCCCGGCCGGGGTGAGCAGGGTCCGGCTCGGGGTGAAGGCGAAGGCGAAGCCCTCGTCGGGGTCGGCGAAGGCCAGCGCCCCGCCGGAGCCGCTGTGGCCGAAGGCGCGGGGGTTGGGGGAGAACGGGCGGGTCGGGTTGCTGAGCATGAAGCCCAGCCCGAACCGGGTCTCCGACCCCAGCACCTCGTCGTGGCCCTCGCTCCGGGGCTCGATCATCCGGGCCAGGTCAGGCCGGGTCAGCAGGTCGGCGTACAGAGCGGCGAGGGCGCGGGCATGCGCGTGGACGTTGGCGGCCGGGATCTCCGCCGCCCGCCACCGCGGGGTGTTCGGCAGGCCGGGCGTCAGCTGCTCGGCCGGGTTGGCGAACGCCTTCACGGTGATCTCGGCCGTGGACATCTGGGGTAGCGGGCCGTGGGCTTCCGGGGGGAGGACGTCCCGGACCGGGGTCCCCTCGGGCAGGCCGACGCTCAGGCCGTCGATGCCCAGGTCCTGGACGAGCTGCCGGACGGTCCGCCCCGTCGCCCGGCGCAGCACCTCGCCGACCAGCCAGCCGAAGGTCACGGCGTGGTAGCCGTGCCGCTCCCCCGGCGGCCACCACGGCTGTTCGGCGGCCAGGGCCGTGGTCATCGCCGTCCAGTCGAACAGCGCGCCGTCGGGCAGGGCGCGGCGGACGGCGGGCAGGCCCGCCCGGTGGGAGAGCAGGTCGGCGACCGTGCAGTCGGCGGTGAACTCGGGCCACCAGTCGCGCACCGGCCGGTCGAGGTCGGCGAGGTGACGGTGGGCCAGCGCCGCGACCACCCCCTTCCCGGCCGAGAAGACGTTGACCACGTCGTCGCGGGACCAGTCACCCGCCCATTCGTCCACGACGAGCCGCCCGTCCCGGTAGACGGCGAGGGCGGCTCCCCCGGGACCGGCGGCGACGATGTCCTTGAACACGGCCTTCTCCTTTTACTCAACCTCGATTGTGCAACCATGGTTGAGCAAAGAAGGAACGCCGTCAAGTGAGCAGGGCGGCGACCTCCGCCACCACCGGCGGGCGCATCAGCTCGTAGTGGTCCGCGTCGAACACCTTCGCCCGGAACGGGCCGTCGACCCGGGCGGCCCAACCGGCCGCGTCCGCCTCCCGGCTCAGGGCCAGGCGCACCTCGCCCGCGTAGCGTCCCGGCCGGTAGCGGTGGTGCGCGGTCAGGTTGGCCGCGTAGAGCGCCGGGTCGCCGCCGGTGTCGTCGGCGGCCATCACCTCGGCCACGTCACCGTCGAAGTCGCCCCGCGGGTAGCCGGAGTCGATCATGCAGAGCGAGGTGACCCGGTGGCCCAGTCTGCGGGCCATCTCGTAGGCGAGCACGCCGCCGAAGGACCATCCCGCCAGCCGGACGTGACCTCCGGGAAGCGCGCGGACGTAGTCGTCGGCCATCCGCTCCAGGTCGGCGGCGGGCGGGGCGAGCTGGGCGAGGCCGTACACGGGGAAGTCGCCGGGCAGCGCGTCGACCAGCGGGCGGTAGCCGAAGACCGAGCCGCCCACCGGGTGGACCAGCCACAGCGGGACCCCTGTCCCCTCCCTCAGGGTCACCACGGCGACCCCGGCCGAGCCGGCCGGACGCCCGTCGAGGTGGGCGGCCAGGCGCTCGACCGTGTCGTGGGCGAGCAGGTCGGCCACCGTCACCGGGCGGCCGAGGTCGCGGGTGATCAGCCCGGCCAGCCGCAGGGCCGACAGCGAGTGGCCGCCGAGGTCGAAGAACGCCCGGTCGGCGGACACCTCCGTGTCGAGCACCTCCGCCCAGAGCGTCGCCAGCCGGCGTTCGGTGGGGGTGCGCGGCGGGCGGACCGGGCGCTCGTCCCGGGGAGCGGGCAGGCGGCCCCGGGCGATCTTGCCGCTGGTGGTGAGCGGCAGCTCCGCGAGCTCCATGAAGACCGACGGCACCATGTGGCCGGGCAGCAGCCGGGCGCAGTGGTCGCGCAGCTCCCCGGTGGCCGCCCGGCCCGTGTGGTAGGCGACCAGGCGTTCGCCGTCGAGCACGACCGCGGCGCCGGCGACGTCGGGGTGCCCGGCCAGCACCGCCTCGATCTCGCCCGGCTCCACCCGCATGCCGCGGATCTTGACCTGGTCGTCGAGCCGGCCGAGGTAGTCGATCGCGCCGTCGGGGCGGTGTCTGGCCAGGTCCCCGGTCCGGTAGAGGCGGCCGAGGCGGTGGGTGACGAACCGTTCGGCGGTCAGGTCGGGGCGGCCGTGGTAGCCCTCGGCCAGGCCCGCGCCGCTGATGTGCAGCTCACCGGGCACCCCGACGGGCACCTCGCGGCCCCGGCGGTCGAGCAGGTGGACGCCGACGTTGGCGATGGGCCGCCCGATGGGGACCGGGCCCTCCTCCCCCGGGGCGCAGCGCCACGAGGTGACGTCGACCGCCGCCTCGGTCGGGCCGTAGAGGTTGGCCAGCACGGCCGCCGACTGGGCGTGGAAGTCGCGGACCAGGGGACGGGTCAGCGCCTCGCCACTGCACACGACCAGCCGCAGGCCCGGACAGCGCCGGGGGCCCGAGGCGTCGAGGAAGGCGCGCAGCATCGACGGGACGAAGTGGACCACCGTCACCTTCTCCCGGTTGACCACCTCGGTCAGGTAGCCGGGGTCGCGGTGGCCCTCGGGCTCGGCGACGACGAGGGTGGCCCCCTCCATCAGCGGCCAGAAGAACTCCCACACCGACACGTCGAACGTGGCGGGCGTCTTCTGCAGGATCCGGTCGCCGGGCGTGAGGGCGAACTCCTGCTGCATCCAGCGCAGCCGGTTGCAGATCGCGCCGTGCGAGACGACGACGCCCTTGGGCCGTCCGGTCGAGCCGGAGGTGAAGATCAGGTACGCCGGGTCGCCGGGCCCCGGATCGGTCGCGGGTGGCGTGCCCGGCAGCGCCGGGTCGTCGGCCGCCTCGGTGAGCACGAACCGCAGCCCGGCCTCCTCGGCCAGCGCGGCCACCCGGGCCTCCGGGTCGGCCACGTCGATCGGCACGTACGCGCACCCGGCCTTGAGCACCGCCAGCAGGGCCACCACCAGGTCGGCCGACCTCGGCATCCGCACGCCCACGCGGTCGCCAGGCCGCGCGCCGAGCCCGGCCAGGCGGTGGGCGAGCCGGTTGGCCCGCGCGTCGGTCTCGGCGTAGGTCAGCGAGGTGTCCCGGAACCGGACGGCGACCGCGTCCGGTGTGGCCGCCGCGCGCTGTTCGATGATCCTGTGAAGGACGTGCGGCCCGGGATAGGGGGTGGCCGTGCGGTTCCAGTCCTCGACCGCCCGGATCTCGGCCGGGCCGCGCAGTTCGGCGTCGGCGTGCCGGGCGTCCGGGGCGGCGACCAGGGCTTCGAGGGCGGCGCGGTAGTAGCCGTGGAAGCGGGTCACGTCGGGTTCGGGGATGCGCAGCGCGTCGTAGCGCAGGCCCATGCCGATCCGGCCGGTGACGGCGTCGGTGTTGAACTCCACGCCCATCAGGAAGTTGGTCGGCTCGGCGCTCTCGCTGTCGAGGATCTCGACGTCGCCGGTCGGGGCGTCCTTCTCGTTGTGGAAGTGGGTGTAGTTGAAGTAGACGTCGAACAGCGGCGCGGTCACCGGGAAGCGCCGGTTCGGCTGGATCGCCAGGTCCTTGCGGGTCACCTCGGCGACCAGGCCGGCCCAGCTCTCCTCGCCGAGGGTCAGCCGGAACGGCAGCGTGTTGAGGAACAGGCCGATCACCCGGTCGCCGTCGGGCTCGGGCACCCTGCCGTTGTAGACGACGCCGGTGACGACGTCGTCCCCGCCGCTGAGCGCGGCCAGCACGCGCAGGTGGGCGGCCAGGAGCAGCATCCGCACGGAGACCTGGAGCTTCTCCGCCAGGACGGTCAGGCCGTCGGACAGCTCACCGGGCAGGTCCCAGATCCGCATCGACGGCCGGGTGTCGTCCTGCGCCGGGAGGGCCGGCACGGTGGTCACCGTCAGCCCGTCGAGTTCGGCCGCCCAGAACGCCGCCTGCTCCGGGTCGCGCGCGGCGGCCGACTCCAGCGCGACGTAGGCGTCGTAGCGGGCGCGCGGCGGCGGGGTCGGCGGCGGCCCGCCGAGCTCCGCCAGGTAGAGGGTGAACAGGTCGGTGAGCAGGACCTGCTGGCTCCAGCCGTCGACGATCGCGTGGTGGACGACGGTCGACAGCCGCACCTCGGTGTCGCCGAGCCGCTGGAGGTGGAACCTGGCCAGCGGGGCGCGTTCGCGGTCGAGGGTGGTGTCCGGGACGTCCCCGAAGGTGACCGGCGGTTCGGGCAGGCGGTCGTGGACGATCTGGAGCGGCGCGCCGAACCCGGCGACGGCGAACGAGGTCCGCAGCGCGTCGTGGCGGTCGGTCAGCGCGGCGACGGCGGCCCGCCAGGCCGCCTCGGAGTGGGCGGGCACCCGCAGGCGCATCGACACCTGCTCGCGGTAGACGGCCGTCTCCCCGGCGAGCTCGGTGTGGTAAAGCATCCCGGCCTGGAGCGCGGTCACCGGATAGGCGTTGACGGCCGAGGCGGGCAGCGCCGCCCGGTCGGCCGGGTCGATCAGCGCGAACGGCTCCAGGACCGGCCGTGGCGCGGTCGCGAGGGTGGTCTTCTGGGCCAGTTCCCGGACGGTCTGGTGGCGCAGCACGTCGCGGACGCGGAAGCGCAGCCCCTCCTCCGCCGCCCTGGCCACGAGCTGGACGATGCGCATCGAGTCGCCGCCCAGGGCGAAGAAGTTGTCGTCGATCCCGATCGGCTCGCGGCCGACGACCTCGCGCCACAACCGGACGAGCGCCTCCTCGACCTCGTCGCGGGGGCCGGTGTACCCGCGCTCCTCGGCCTCCGGCGCGGTCGACGGAGCCGCCGCGACGTGCGTGAACACCTCGGCCGAGGGGTCGGCGGCGGCCCGGGTCAGCACCTCGTCGTAGCGGCGGGCGAACTCCCGCGCCCACGCCGGGTCGCCCGCCAGGCACTCGATCGTCACGGCGGGCGCGTCCAGGTCGACGTGGAGCTGGAGGCGGTATTTGGTGGCGTCCACCTCGGCCTCGACCGGGACCAGGCCGGTGACCTTCTCCGCGCCCGGCTCCTCGGTGGAGAAGCCGGCCTGGAAGATCGGGGTGAGTCCGGGCAGCCTCGGCGGGTTCACCGCGCCGACCACGACCTCGAAGGGCACCTCCTGGTGGTCCTGGGCCCCGAGGGCGGCGGCGCGGACCACGCGGAGCGCGTCGTCGAAGGTGGCCGCGCCGCTGAGGTCGGCCCGGACGGCGATCATGTTGGCGAAGCAGCCGACCGTGCGCTCGAACTCGGCCCTCCCCCGGTTGGCGGCCGGGACGCCGACGACGACGTCCCTGGTCCCGGCGTACTCGGCCAGCACGACCAGGTAGGCGGTCAGCAGCGCCGTCGGCGCGGTGGTGCGGTGGGCGGTGGCCAGCTCCCGGAGCCGGTCGACCGCCTCCCGGGACAGGGGCCGCCGCAGGACGACGCCCTCGCCGGTCCCGTCCGGCAGCCTCAGGACGGGCAGGTCGCCCGCGAGCGTCCGCGTCCAGTAGCCGATCTTGGCCTGACCGGCCGGCCCGGCGAGCCACTCGTTGTGCCACAGGGCGTAGTCGGCGTACTGGTAGGGGTCCGGGTCGAGGTCGGCCCCCTCCAGGAGGGCGGCCAGCTCCTCGACCAGGACGCGCAGCGACCAGCCGTCGCAGACGATGTGGTGGAAGCAGAGCATCAGCACCGGATCGGCGTCCGGCGCGCGCAGCAGACCGGCCCGGAACAGCGGGCCCGCCTCCAGGTCGAAGGGCCGGGCGGCCTGCTCGGCCATCGCCCGCCGCCGCCCTTCCGCGTCGTCGTGGTCGACGACGGCCCACTCGACCGCGGGTTCGTCGTCGACGACCTGGAGGAGCCCTTCGGGGCCGGCGCGGAAGCGCGTGCGCAGGGCCTCGTGCCGGTCGGCCAGCGCGAGGACGGCGCGGCGGAGCGCCTCCTCGTCATGGGGCGACCGGACCTCCAGGAAGAGGGGCGCGTGGTAGGCCGTCGAGTCGCCGACCGCCTGCTGCGCCACGTAGAACTGTTCCTGGACCTTCGATGCGGGGAACGTCTCGCCCACGAATCCTCCCGTGATCAGGTCAGCCGCAGCGGCAACCGGCGCGGGCCGCCGACGACGAGTGAGTCCAGCCGTTCGACGGGGCCGTCGAGGGTGACGTCCCGGGCCTGGGCGAGGAACTCGCGCAGGACGGCGCGGATCTCCAGCTTCGCGAGCTGGGTGCCGACGCAGTAGTGGGGCCCGATGCCCAGGGCCAGGTGGCGGTTGGGGGTGCGGGTCACGTCGAAGACGTCGGGGTCGGGGAACTGGGCGGCGTCGCGGTTGGCCGACGGCAGCCAGCAGACCAGCAGGTCGCCTTCGGCGACGGACCGGCCGCCGACGTCGGCGGGGCGGGTGGCCCGGCGCATGGTGTGCAGGCCGGAGGTGGTGAAGCGGAGGATCTCGTCGACGGCGGTGGCGGCGACCCCGTCGAAGTCGGCCCGCAGCAGCTCCTGCTGCGCGGGGTGTTCCAGCAGCGCCAGCATCCCCCCGGCCAGGGTCTGCCGGACGTTCTCCGTGCCGCCCACGAACAGGCTGTCGCAGTTGAGCACGACGTCGTCGATCGGGAGCGGCTCGCCGTCGACGGTGACCTGGGTGAGCACGCTCACCAGGTCGTCCCCGGGGGTGTCGCGGCGGTGGAGGGCCAGATCGGTGAAGTATTCGAGGATCTCCAGGTGGGCCAGGCTGCGTTCGGTGGCGGTGCCGGCGCAGAACGCGTCCCACGCCCACGCGACGAGGTCGGGGCGGTCGGCGGGCGGGATGCCGAGGAAGGCGCAGACGACCTCGACCGGCAGCCGGGCGGCCACGTCGGCGACGAAGTCGATGCGCCCGGCCGCGAGGCTCTCCTTCACGGCCGTCCGGGCGACGGCCTCCATCGATTCGGTGAGCCGCCGCAGGTTGCGCGGGGCGAACCACCCGGCGACCGCCTCGCGCAGCACCTGGTGGCGGGCCGGGGCGGCCAGCGCGAGCGTCCGCCCGCCGCCGGGGTCGGCGCCCTGCGCCAGGGGGCGCAGCAGGATGCCGGAGGCGGAGCTGAAGGTCACCGGGTCGCGCAGCACCTCCCTGACCTCGTCGTGCCGGGTCAGCGACCAGAAGCCGGGGAAGTCGCCGGGCTCGTGCCAGTGGACGGGGTCGTGCTCCCGCATCCACGCCCAGACCTCGTGGGCGCGGCCGTCGCGGTGGGTCGCGCCGTCGAGCAGGACGTCGGGGTTCACCGCTCACCGCCCAGCAGGACGAGCTGATCGCCGAGGGTGGCGTGGAGGTAGAGCTCCTTGGCGGTGATCCTGCGTCCGGCCAGGCCGCTGAGCGTGCGGGCCAGTTTGAGCACCGACAGCGAGTTGCCCCCCAGGGCGAAGAAGTTGGCCCCGGACACCGCCTGCTCGGCGCTGACCCCGAGCACCTCGGCCCAGGCGAGCGCGATCCGCTCGGCCGGCCCGGCGTCGCCGGGGACGCGTAACCGGTCCTTGTCGACCTTGTCGTGGGCGGTGCGCGGCAGGGTGGCGACGGCCACGACCCGGTCGGGCACCAGGGCGGGCCCCAGCAGCGCGGTCACCGTCTGCCGGACGGCCGAGGCGTCGCCGGTCACGAAGGCACAGCAGACCGAGGTCGCCGCGTCGTAGGTGACGGCGGCGGCCAGGACGCCGGGAGCCGAGGCGACCGCGGCCTCGATGGTCTCGAGGTTGACCCGGACGCCGCGCATCTTGACCTCGTTGTCGAGCCGCCCGACGAACTCCAGCTCGCCGTCCGGCGTGCGCCGGGCGAGGTCGCCGGTCAGGTAGCGGCCGTCGACGAACACGGCCGCCGTCTGGGCGGGGTCGCCGACGTAACCGGCGGTCACCCCGGGGCCGGAGATCGCGATCTGCCCGACCTCCCCGTCGGGGACCGGCCGCAGCGCGCCGTCGAGCAGGTCGACGGTGGTACCGGGGATCGGCCGGCCGATCAGGGGGTCGTGCGGGCGGTCGTAGAAGCGGTAGGTGGCCCAGATCGTGCACTCGGTCGGGCCGTACTCGTTGCAGAGGGCCACCTCCGGCAGGGACGCGAAGTGCTGATCGATGACGCCCCGGGTGAGGGCCTCCCCGGCGCAGATCGCGACCTTCAGGGTGTGCGGCCGATCGGCCAGCACGCGGACCAGCTCGCCGTGGAAGCTCGGCACGGTGAGCGTGTGGGTGACCGAGTGGCGGACGACGAGGTCGGCGATGGCGTCGGGGTCGCGGCGCTCGGCGTCGTCGGCGATCACCAGGTGGCCGCCGGTGGTCAGGGCCCCCCAGATCGGCGTCATCGCGCCGTCGAAGTGGAGCGGGAACAGCAGCAGGAAGACCGGCTCGCCGTGGTCGGCGTGGACGGTCAGGCGGGCGGCGTTGGCGTAGGCCAGGTTGGCCCGCGACACCGAGACGCCCTTGGGGCGGCCGGTGCTGCCCGAGGTGTGCAGGACGTAGGCCTCGCCCTCCGCCGGGGAGGGCGTGTGGCGGTCGTCGCGGGTCAGCTCCCCCGTCAGGGGGTCGGCCACCAGGGCGATCCCTGCCGACTCGCGGATGTAGGCGGTCGTGCTCTCCGGATTGTCCGGGTTGAGCAGCACGAACGAGTGCCCGGCCAGGGCGGCGCCGAGCATCTGGACGACGGTGGTGACGGTCCGGTGGGCGGTCACGCCGATCCGCTGCGGCGGCAGGCCGGTCAGCTCGTCGGCGAAGGCGCGGGCCCGCGCGGTGAGTTCGGCGTAGGTGAGGGTCCGGCCGCCGAGGGTGACGGCCGGGTCTCCCGGACGCCGGCGGGCGATCTCCACCACCGCTTGATCGACTGACGATTCGGTCGAATAAGAGATGCGTAACTCCCTCATGGCGGCCGACTGTAACACACCTGGTAATTGGCTCTTCAAATGACCCGTAAACCCCGGACCGGCACCCCTACATTTCTCGTATATCCCTCGTATATCCTGCGTATATCGCACCCGTCGCCCCTATGAATATTCCAGGATTCAACTATCCGGGAGCCCTCGGAATGTCTCGACTCTGTGACACAAACAGCTCTCAGCCTGGGCTTTCGATCAGGTAAGACGGCTTTTCCGTGATCGGCATACCGATGTTTTCTGGCGCTTCCGGTTGCTTGCCGGATTCTCCGGCCGTTTGCTAGCGTGCCGGGCGACGGGGTTCGAGCCTTCTTTACGACGTTCGCTTCCACGCGGGGGATCCAATTCGTGGACGCCGATCTCTGCGTGCATTCCAGAAGGAGAGTCGTGACGCACGACTTCGAGTTACGCCTCATTTCCGCCATTCAACCGGTGCGCCATTTCTTCCTGGCGCAGGTCCTCGAGTTCGCCATGACCAGCGGCCTCATGGAGGCCCTCGACGACACGCCGGAGTCCAAGCCCGGCGACCTGGCCGCGCGGCTGCGCATGGACGCCGGCCGGCTGACCGGCCTGCTCCGCTACCTGGCGGCCGAAGGGGTCGTGACCGACCCGGAGGACCGGCCCGCGCTGACCGCCAAGGGCCGCGAGTTCCTCGCGTTCCGCCCCTGGTACGAACTGCTGATCGGCGGCTACGGGGCCACCCTGCTCGAACTGCCGCAGGTGATGGCCGACCGGGGCGCCTTCGCCTCCAGGAACGGCACCATGGTCGGGCGCGGCAGCTGCGGCATCAGCCGCTACGACGCGATCCCGCTGGTCCGGCGCCTGCTCGCCACCCTGCCCGCCCCGCCCGACGCCGTCGTGGACCTCGGCTGCGGCGACGGCACGTTCCTGCTCGACCTGTGCGCCGACGGCACCCGCGGCGTGGGGGCCGACCCCGACCCCGGCAACATCGAGGGGGCCCGGCACGCCGCCGCCGCACGCGGTCTCGACCGCACCGTCGAGTTCGTCGTCGCCACCGCCGAGGACTACATGGCCGGGGTCTCCGGCCGGGACGGCGCGCCCTGCTTCCTCACCGCCTTCTCGCTCCAGGAGGTGCTGGAGCAGCAGGGGCGCGAGGCCACGGCGGAGGTCGTGCGCAAGGCGATCACCTGCGCGCCCGGCGCGCGCCTGGCGATCGTCGAGGTCGACCACCGGCCGCTCGACCCGGGGGTCACCCGCCACGGGCTGGGGCTGGCCTACTACAACCCGTACTACCTGCTGCACCAGATCACCGAGCAGCGGCTGGAGCGCCGCGCCTTCTGGGAGGGCCTCATCGAGGAGGCCGGGGGCGTGGTCGACGCATGCCTCACCACCGACGCAGGCGTCGACTCCACCGGCCTGGAGCTGGGGTTCCTCGTCCGCGCCGCAGGCGCGTGAGGGCCGCAGGCAGGCCGAAGACCATCCCCGCATCCTGACGGAGAGAGCCACCGTGTCCATGACTTCGACCGGGCTGTGGCGGCAGCCCGACTTCCGCAACCTCTGGCTGGGGCAGACCTCGTCCATGTTCGCCGCGAACATGATCGCGGTGATGCTCCCGCTCCTGGCGACCCAGCTGCTCGACGCCTCGGTGTTCGAGGTCGGCGTGCTGGCGGCCGCGGGGCACCTACCCTATTTGCTGGTCAGCCTGTTCGCCGGGGTGTGGCTGGACCGCCGGCCCAAGCGGCCGACCGTGGCCGTCGCCGACGCGCTGCGGGCCCTGCTGCTGGCGGCCATCCCGGTCGGATGGTGGCAGGAGTGGCTGAGCGTGCCGCTGCTGGCCGCGCTGGCGTTCCTCATCGGCGTCTGCAGCGTGGTGTCCGACATCGGCAGCGCCTCGTTGCTGCCCTTCCTCGTCGACCGCGACGACCTGATCGAGGGCAACAGCAAGCTGGAGCTGAGCGCGTCTGCCTCCAGCATCGGCGGCCACGCCATCGCCGGCGCCGCCTTCCAGTTCCTCACCGGGCCGGTCGCCATGGTGGTCAACTCGGTACTGTTCGCGCTCTCGGCGCTGTTCACCGGGCTGATCAGGAAGAAGGAGGAGCCGGCCGAGGTCGAGGAGGGCCAGTCGATCTGGACGGACATGGCCGAGGGCGTCCGGTTCGTGATCGGGCACGTGACGGTCCGCACCCTGATCCTCGCCACCCTGATCGTCAACTTCTTCACGGCGCTGGCCGAGCCCGCGTCCCTCACCTTCGTCACCAAGACGCTCGGCATCGCCCCTCTCTGGGTCGGCGTGATCTTCGCGGCCTCCGGGGCGGGCGCCCTGCTGGGCGCGGTGCTGGCCGGGCCGGTCAGCGCGCGCCTGCCGCTGGGCCGGCTCTTGATCCTCACCTCGGCGGTCGCCGCGCTCGCCTCGCTGCTCACGCCGCTGGCCACGTTCATGCCGGTGCCGGTCGCGGTCGCCCTGCTGGTCGCCATGTACACGATCGACGCGGCCGTGATCGTCGTCTACAACATCAACGTCCGCGCCTACCGCGCGGCCATCACGCCTGATACTTATCAGGGCCGGATGAACGCCGCCGCCCGGATGGCGGTGCTGAGTTTGGTGCCGGTCGGCGTCCTGCTCGGCGGCGGGCTGGGCGTGCTGGTGGGGGTCCCGTGGGCGCTGGCCCTGGCCTCCCTCGGCATGTTCCTGTCCACCGTGGTGCTGGCCGCCTCCCACATCCGGCGGGTGGAGCGCATCCCCGACCTGGAGCCCGTACGGGAGCCGGAAGTCGTCGGGGAGGAGGCGTGACCCCGCTGAGCGGCCGGGTCGTCGACGACCCGCACCAGCTCATCCGCACCGAGGTGCTGGACCCCCAGTTCCGCTTCGAGGCGGAGCACCTGCTGCCCTGGTACGTGGCCATCGAGAAGGCGCTGGCCGCCGAGTACGTCCGGATGGGCGTCATCGGCCCCGGCGACGCCAAGGAGATCGCCGCCGCGCTCGACGCGATCACCCCCAGGGAGATCGAGGCGTGGCGGCAGCGCAGCCTCTCCGACATCGCCCTGGCCATGGAGCGCTTCGTGGCCGACCGGCTGCCCCGCCCCGTCCCCGCCTGGCACGTCGACCGCAGCCGCAACGACCTGCAGGCCTGCGCCCAGCTCCTGGCGGGCAAGCGGTGGCTGTGCGACTTCGCCGCCGAACTGGAGTCGCTGACGGCGGCGATTCGCGCCTCGGCGGCGGCCTCGGCCGACCTGCCCATGCCGGGCTACACCCACTACCAGGCGGCCCAGATCATCACGCCGGGCTTCTACCTGGCGGCGCTGGCCGGCCGCCTCCAGCGCAGGTCCGTCCGGATGCTGGCGCTCCTCGACGACATCGACGCCTGCCCGCTCGGCGCGGGCGCGATGTCCGGCCAGGAGCTGGCCTGGGACCGCGACCGGCTGGCCGCCCTGCTCGGCTTCTCCCGGGCGGAGCCGCTGGCGCTCGACGCGGTCGCCTCACGCGAGTGGGCGGCCGAGGTCACGGCCGAGCTGAGCCTGGTCGGCGCCCTGCTCAGCCGGCTGTGCACCGACCTGCTGGTGTGGGGCGGCAGCGAGCACGGCTTCTTCGAACTGCCGGACGCCCTCTCAGGCATCTCGGCGGCGATGCCGCAGAAGAAGAACCACCCGGTGCTGGAACGGGTCCGCGGCCGCAGCGCCCACCTGGCCGCCTTCCACGTGGACGTGCTGCTCGGCCAGCGGAACACGCCCTACACGAACCTGGTCGAGGTCTCCAAGGAGAGCGGGGCCCACCTGCGCGCCGCGTTCGAGACCGGCTCGTCGGCCCTGCGGCTGCTGACGGCGGTCTTCGAGGGGCTGAAGTGGCGGGCCGACCGGCTGCGGCGGGCCTGCGAGGCGGAGTTCTTCGGCGGGTTCAGCCTGGCCAACCGGCTGACGCTGACGGCGGGGGTGCCCTGGCGCGCCGCCCAGGTGATCGCCGGGGCGTACGTGCGGCGGATGGTGGAGGCGGGAGCCGCTCCCGGCGACGTCGACCCGGCCGCGCTGGCGGAGATCGCCGCCCGCCACGGTCACCCGCCGGCCGATCCCGATGGGCTGCTCGACGGGGTGTTCGACGTCGACGGGGCGCTGGCGCGGCTGACCTCGGCCGGGTCGGCGCGTCCCGACCGGGTGGCGGAGGTCCTGGCCGTACAGGAGAAGGAGGCCTCGCGCCTCGGCGACGCCTGGCGGTCGCGCGCCCGGACGCTGGCCGGGGTGACGGCGCGGTGACGGCCCAGGGATTCGGGCACGCGCGCGGCACCTTCGGCGAACTGCTCCAGGGGGTGCTGCCCGACGGCCGCCACTTCCTGGTGACGCTGCCCATCACCGCCGGGGTCACCGCGCGTTTCCAGTACCTCCCCGACGCCGACGAGCTCACCGCCGACCCGGAGCACAAGCGCAAGTCGCTGGTGGTGGCCCGGCGGGCGCTGACCGCGCTCGGCCGGCGCGGCGGCGGGCGGCTGCGCCTGACCGGCGACCTGCCCGAGGGCAAGGGCATGGCCAGCTCGTCGGCCGACCTGGTGGCCACCGCGCGGGCGGTCGCCGACGCGGTGAAGGGGGCCTTCGCCCCGGCCGAGGTCGAGGCGCTGCTGCGCGGCATCGAGCCGTCCGACGGCGTGATGTACGACGACGCCGTCGTCTTCCACCACCGCGAGGTGCGGCTGCACAGCAGACTCGGCCCCCTCCCCGACCTGGTCGTCGTCGGCTACGACGAGGGCGGCCAGGTCGACACGGTCGAGTACAACCGCAGGCTGCCGACCGTCGGCCGGGCCGACCGCGTCGAGTTCGCGCACCTGCTCGACCGGCTGTCCGCAGCCGTGCGGGCCGCCGACGTCGCCGAGATCGGCCGGGTCGCGACCCGGAGCGCCGAACTGCACGCCGCCCGCCGCGAACGGCGCGCCTTCGCGGCGGTCCGGCGGGCGTCCGACCTGGCCGGCGGCCTGGGGGTGGTCGCCGCGCACAGCGGGACCCTGCTGGGCGTGCTGCTCGCCGGGGACGACCCCGACCTCGACCAGAGAATCGCCGAGATCCGGCGGCAGTGCGCCGCGCTGGGCGGACCGCTCAGCGTGCACCGGGCCGTCACCCATTTACGAGCGGAGGTCAACGGTGCTGCGTGAGCACATCCACGAGGCCATCGGCGACACCCCGCTGGTCCGGCTCCGCCTCGGCGGGCGGCCGGGACCGGCGGTGTACGCCAAGCTCGAACTGGCCAACCCCTTCGGGATGAAGGACCGGGTGGCCAGGAACATCATCCGCTCCGCGCGGCGGGTCGGCGCGCTGGCCGAGGGCGCCCCCATCGTCGAGAGCTCCTCCGGGACCATGGCCCTGGGCGTCGCCCTGGTCGGCCGGTCGATGGGGCACCCGGTGCACATCGTCACCGACCCCCGGGTCGACCGGCTGACGCTGACCAAGCTGCGGTCGCTCGGCTGCGAGGTCCACGTCGTCGACCGGATGACCAGCCACGGCTGGCAGAGCGCCCGGCTGGAGCGGCTGGAGGAGCTCATGGCCGGGCTGCCCGGGGCGTTCTGGCCGCGCCAGTACAGCAACCCCGACAACCCCGGCGCCTACCGCGACCTGGCCGAGGAGATCCTCGCCGACCTCGGGCCGATCGACGTGCTGGTCGGCTCGACCGGGAGCGGCGGCTCGCTCTGCGGCACGGCCCGGCCGCTGCGCGCGGCGTGCCCGGGGCTGCGGGTGGTGGGCGTCGACTGCGTCGGCAGCGCGCTGTTCGGCCAGACCGACCGGGCCGGACGGCTCCAGAGCGGCCTGGGCAACAGCCTGCGCCCGCAGAACCTCGACCACACGCTGATCGACGAGGTGCACTGGCTCAACGACCACGAGGCGTTCGCCGCCACCCGGGAGCTCGCCGCCGAGCAGCAGATCTTCGCCGGCAACACCTCCGGCTCGGTCTACCAGGTGCTCAAGGACGTGGCCGCGCGGTCCGGGCCGGGCACCCGCATCGTCGGCATCTTCCCCGACCGCGGCGACCGGTACGTCGAGACCGTCTACGACGACGGCCACTGGGGCGACCACGACGTGGCCGCGCTCCCCCGGGCCGGGCGGTCGGCCGAGGTGGCGTACGGGACCGAGGTCTCGACCTGGTCGCGGGCCGACGCGAGCGCGATCCCGCGCGACCGGCGGCACCTGGTGTTCGTCGAGTCGAACACCACCGGGACCGGCATGCGGGCCCTGGAGCTGGCCCGCGAGCTCGACGTCGAGCCCGTGCTGCTGACCGGGCGCCCGGACAGGTACCGGGGCCTGGCGGAGACCGGCGCCGAGGTGGTCGTCTGCGACACGACCTCGCTGCCCGCGCTGCGCGAGGTGCTGCAGCGCCGCTTCCACCGCGCCGAACTGGCCGGGGTGACCACCACCAGCGACTACTCCGTCCCGTTCGCGGCCGAGCTGGCCGCCTGGCTGCACCTGCCCGGCAACTCCGCCGAGGCGGTGGCGACCTGCCGGGACAAGGGGCGGCTGCGCGCGGCCCTCACCGGACCGGCGAACCCCCGCTGGACCCGCGTCACCGATCCGGGGCAGGTGGCCGCGGCGGTCGCGCACGCCGGGCTGCCGTGTGTGGTCAAGCCCGCCGACGAGTCGGGCTCGCAGGACGTCGTGCTCTGCTCCGGCGTCGAGGAGGCGGTCGCGCACGCGGCGACCGTGCTGGCCCGGACCGTGAACGCGCGCGGGCTGCCGACCGCCGGGGCGGTCCTGGTCGAGGAGTACGTGGAGGGTCCCGAGTACAGCGTCGAGATGTTCAGCCACGGCGGGCGGCACCACCTGGTCGGCGTCACCGCCAAGACCGTGACCGGCGGGAACTGCTTCGTCGAGACGCAGCACCTGTTCCCGGCGGCGGTCCCCGCGTCGGTGGAGCAGGTCGTGCGGGCAGCGCTGGAGGCCACCGGGTTCCGGCTCGGCGCCTCGCACACCGAGGTCAGGCTGACCGCCGCCGGGCCGGCGATCATCGAGGTCAACGCCCGGCTGGCCGGCGGCATGATCCCCGAGCTGATCCGCCGCGTCACCGGGGTCGACCTGCTGCGCGAGCAGCTGCGCGCGGCCCTCGGCCTCGACCCCGAGCTGACCCCCGACCGGCAGGAGCGCGGCGGCATCCGCTTCCTGCGGTCGGAGCAGGAGGGCCGCCTGGTCCGCGTCGAGGGGGTGGACCGGGCCCAGGCCGTGCCCGGCGTGGTGCTGGTCGCCGTGACGGCCGAGCCCGGCGCGCTCGTCGGGCCGCCGAAGGACGCCTACGGGCGGCTGGGCCATCTCGTCGCCACCGGCGACGAGACGGAGAAGGCCCTGGTCGCGGCGGAGAACGAGATCCGCTTCGTGGTGGAGGCCCGATGATCGAGATGCGCAGTGACACGTTCACCCTGCCGACCCCCGCCATGCGGCGGGCGATGGCCGACGCCGAGGTGGGCGACGACGTCTACGGCGAGGACCCGACCGTCAACGCCCTGGAGGAGCGCACCGCCGCCCTGCTCGGCAAGGAGCGGGCCTGCCTGATGCCCAGCGGGACGATGGCCAACCTGACCAGCGTCCTGGCCCACTGCCCGCGCGGCACCAAGGTCCTCGTGGGGGCCGAGACCGACATCTACCTGTACGAGGCCCACGGCGCGGCCGTCGTGGGAGGCGTCTCCTACGAGCCGCTGCCCAACCTGCCCGACGGCCGGATCTCCCTCGACGCGCTCGCCGCCGGTTTCCCCGAGGAGGAGGGCGACCCCCAGTTCGCCGAGGTCGGCCTGATCTGCCTGGAGAACACCCACAACCGGTGCGGCGGCGCGGTCCTGCCGCCGGGCTACGCCGAGGAGGTGCGCCGGTTCGCCGACGAGCGGGGGGTGCCCGTCCACCTCGACGGGGCCCGGCTGTTCAACGCCGCCGCCGCCATGGGGGTGTCCCCGGCGGCGGTGGCCGGGCACGCCGACTCGGTGCAGTTCTGCCTGTCCAAGGGGCTGGGCGCGCCGATCGGCTCCATGGTCGCCGGCAGCGAGGCGTTCGTCGCCCGGGTCCGGCGGCTGCGCAAGATGCTCGGCGGCGGCATGCGGCAGGCGGGGATCCTCGCGGCGGCCGCGATGGTCGCCCTCGACACGGCGGGACGGCTGGCCGAGGACCACGAGCACGCCCGGCTGCTGGCCAAGGGCCTGGCCGATGTGCCGGGCGTGGAGGTCGACCCCTCGGCCGTCCAGACCAACATCGTGCTGTTCCGGGTGGCCGGGCTCGCGCCGCCCGAGGTCGTCCGGCGCTGCCGGGACGGCGGCCTGTCCATCGGGGAGTTCGGGCACGGCCGGTTACGCGCGGTCACCCATCTGGGGGTCACCCGCCCGGACGTCGACACCGCGCTCGACATCATCCGCACGGCGATCGGGAGAGACAGATGACATACGAGGTCGTGGTCAACGACGAGGAGCAGTATTCGATCTGGCCGCACGAGCGCGAGATGCCCGCCGGGTGGCGGGCCGCCGGGTTCAGCGGCCCGCGCGAGGACTGCCTGGACCACATCTCCCGGGTGTGGACCGACATGCGCCCGCTGAGCCTGCGGCGGAAGCTGGGCGAGCCGTGATCACCGAGATCTCCGCGCTCCAGCGCCGGCTCGGCCACGCCGACGCCAACCCCGGGCACGACTGGCTCAACCTGGTCGAGAACGTGCCCCAGTGGCCGCACCCGCCGGGCCTGCCCGCCGCCCCGGCCGGCACGCCGTTCGGCTACGCCCCCTCGCAGGGCCACCCGGCGCTCGTCGAGGCCCTGGTGAAGCGGGAACGCACGGTCAGCGCCGCCGCGCACGTCGACGAGCCGAACGTGCTGGTCACCGCGGGCGGCATGCACGCCATCGGGCTCGTGCTGCGCGCCCTGGCCGCCCGGGGGTACCGCCGCGCCCTGCACGCCACCCCCGTCTTCGTCGGCGTGCACGACCTGATGGCCGCCGCCGGGATGACCCCGCGGGCGCTCCCCCTCACCGGCACGCCCGGCGACCTGCCCCTGCTGCTGGCCCACGTCGACGGCCCGACCGTCGTCTACGTCAACCTCCCGCACAACCCGACCGGGGCCGTGCTCGCGCCCGAGTACCTGCCGGTGCTGCACGACCTGGCCGCCCACCCGGACGTGTTCCTCCTCTACGACGCGGTCTACGACTCCTTCGACTTCCGGCCCGCGCCGTGCCCGGCCCCGATCGACCTGGCCGTGTCGAGTCAGCGGATGGCGGTGGTGAACTCCGCGTCCAAGAGCCTGGGGCGGCCCGGCGAGCGGGTCGGCTGGGTGGTGGCCGCCGAGAGCGTGGTCGCCGGGCTGGTGCCCCGGCTGGAGTGGGAGATCGTCTCGGTGAACGGCGCCGCCCAGCACGCCGTCGCCGCCGCGCTGGCCGCCGGGAACGCCCCGCTGGTGGACGCGGTGCGCCGGGGGCGCGCGGCGTTCGCGCGGGCCGTGGCGGGCACCCGGCTCGACACGCCCCTGCCGCCCGGCGGCAGCCAGCTGTGGCTGGACCTCGGCGTGGCCGACGTGGAGGCGTTCGCCGACTTCGCGCTGCACCGCCACCGTCTGGTGCTCACCACCTCGGCCAACTACGCGCCCGCGCTGCCCGGCCACATCCGCTTCCCCACCGGCATGCCCGAGGGGCTGATCCGCCGGTCCCTGGGCGCTCTCGCCGCCGCCCTCGACGACTGGGAGCGCCGATGACGGGCTTCACCGCCGTCCACCGGCTGTTCGACGAGGTGGCGGGCCGCGACCCCGACGCGGTCGCCGTCGAGGCCCCCGACGGGGAGCTGACCTTCGGCGACCTCGACCTCCGGTCCCGCGACCTGGCGGCGCGGCTGCTGCGGCGGGGCGCGGGGGCCGAGACGGTGGTCGCGGTCGGCTGCGGCCGTACCACCGGACTGATCGTCGCGATGCTCGGCGTGCTGCGGGCGGGGGCCGCGTTCCTGCTGCTCGACACCGGCGAGCCGGCGGCCCGGACCAAGGAGAAGCTGGCCCTGGCCGACGCCGCGTTCCTGGTGGGCGGCGACGACGGCCACGGGCTGCCGTTGATCCCCGTCCAGGCGGGGACCTCGGACTCCTGCGAGCTGCCCGAGGTGCATCCGCGTCAGCTCGCCTACGTCGTGTTCACCTCCGGGTCCACGGGCGTGCCGAAGGGGGTGCTGATCGAGCACCTCGGCCTGGCCGAGCACGTGACGACGCAGCTCGCGCCCGTCTACCGGCGGGTCGCGCCCGACGGCACGCTCAGCGTCGGCGGCGGCGCGCCCGTGACCTTCGACTCCTTCATCGACCAGGTGCTGCCGACGCTGACGCTCGGCCACCGGCTCGTGCTGTTCGGCGAGATGGAACGGCGCGATCCCGGCAGCTTCCTGGCCCGGCGGACCGACGTGGTCGACTGCTCCCCGTCCCAGCTCTCGCTCCTGGTCGAGTTCGGCCTGCTCGACGGGCCGCTCAAACTGGCCGTCTTCGGCGGCGAGAAGCCGGGCCCGGAGATGTGGCGGGCCCTGCGCGCCGGGTCGGCCCAGGCCGTCAGCGTGTACGGCGCGACCGAGTGCTCCATCGGCTCGGTCGAGGCCAGCCCGCACGACAGCGAACGGGTGTGCCTGGGCGAGGCGGCCGGTTCGGCCACCCTCCACCTGCTCGGCGACGACCTGCGGCCGGCCCGCGAGGGCGAGATCTACCTGGGCGGTCCGGGTGTCGGCCGGGGCTACCTGGGCGATCCCCGGCAGACGGCCGAACGGTTCCTCCCCGACCCGTGGGGCGAGCCGGGCGCCCGCCTCTACCGGACCGGTGACCTGGGCCGCCGCGCCGACGACGGGCTCCTGGAGTTCCAGGGCCGGGCCGACGACCAGGTGAAGATCAGCGGCTACCGCATCGAGCCCGGCGAGGCCGAGGCCGTGCTCGACACCCTGCCTGGGGTCCGGCGCTCGGCCGTGGTCCCGGCGTCCGTCCAGGGCCGGGTGGCCCATCTGGTCGCCTACGTCGAGACCTCGCCCGACTACGACGAGGCGGCCGTGCGGGCCGAACTCGGCGCGCGGCTGCCGGGCTATCTGGTGCCCAAGCGGGTGGTGCCCATCGCGGCGCTGCCGCTGACGCCCAACGGAAAAGTCGACAGGAATCGTCTGCGGAGGTTGCAGCAGTGAAGCGGATGACGCGACCCGTCCCGGTGATGGTCGGCGGCGACCTGCTCGACCGGGTCGAACGGCTCCACCACGTCCTGGTGACCTTCCCCGGGACCCGGGGCGGCACCACCCTCAGCGTCGCCCTCGACCCCGAGCGGACCGTCGTCGCCGGGGGAACGCTCCACCTGGAGGGCTCGCTCACCCTCGACCGGCGGCCGGTCCGGTGTGTGGCCGACGTCGACCTGACCACCGGCACCGGTCTGGGGATGGTCGCATGAGCTCCCGCCAGGACCGGCTGAGGGAGATCATGGCCCGCCGCCGCGCCGAGGCCGCCGCGCCGGAGCCGCGCCGGGTGGGGCCCGGCGAGACGGTGCCCGCGTCCTTCGCCCAGCGCCGGTTGCTCTTCCTCGACACCCTCGGCGGCCCGTCCGCCGCCTACAACGTGCCGCTCGTCTTCCGGCTGACCGGCCCGCTGGACATCGTCCGGCTGCGCGCCGCGCTGCGGACCGTCCACGAGCGGCACGAGGCGCTGCGCACCCGCTTCACCGAGGCCGGTGACGGCGTGGTGGCCCAGACGCCCGGCCCGCCCGGCGACCTGGCGGAGGAATCGGCCGCTTCCTGGGAACGGGCGCGGGAGCGGGCCGTGGAACTGGCCGCGATCCCGTTCGACCTGACCGGCGGCGAGCTGACCCGGCAGACCGTCATCAGGATCGGCGACGACGCCCACCTGCTGGTGCTGGTGCTGCACCACGCCCTGTCCGACGGCTGGTCGGAGCGCGTCGTGCTCGACGAGCTGGCCGCCGCCTACGCCGGGAGGGCGCTGCCGGAACCGGGCCCGCAGTACCGCGACCACACGGCATGGGAGTACGAGTCGGCCGCCCTCGGCCGGTTCGAGGACGGGCTGGCCTACTGGTCGCGGACCCTCGCGGGGGCGCCCGCCGACCTTCGGCCGCCCGGCGACCGGCCCCGGCCCGTGCGGCCGTCGGGGCGCGGCGGCACCCTGGCGGTCGAGCTGCCGCCGGTGACCGTGAACGGCGCGACGCCGTTCATGGTCGCGCTGGCCGCGCTGGCGGTCCTGCTCCAGCGCTACACGGGCAGCCGTGACCAGGTCGTCGGCGTCCCGGTCGCCAACCGGGAGCGGCCGGAGTTCGAGCGGACCGTCGGGCTGTTCGTCAACTCGGTCGCGCTGCGGGTGACGGTGGCCGGGACCGTCCGTTCTCTCATCGGGGAGGTCCGCGACGCGCTGCTGGCCGCGCAGGACCACCAGGCCGTGCCGTTCGACGCGGTCGTCGACCGGGTGAGCGCGGGCCGGGACCCCTCGGTGACGCCGCTGTTCCAGGTGATGGGCAACCTGGAGGCGCACCTGGAGCCCTTCGCGCTCGGCGACGTCGAGGCGGTGCCCGTCCAGGTCGAGACGCCCACCGCCAAGTTCGACCTGTCGGTCCACGTGGGCCCCGGGCGGGCGACCTTCGAGTACGCCACCGACCTCTACGACCGGGCCACCGTCGCCCGGCTCGCCGGCCACTACGTGTCCGTGCTGGCGGCCTTCGCCGCCGATCCCGACCGGCCGCTGGCCGAGCTGGCCCTCTGTCCGGGCGAGGAGCGGGTGGACCTCGCCGCCGCCCGCTCCTTCGTCCCCGGTGCGACCGGGGGGACGGCGTTCCTGCTGGACGAGGACGGGCACGCCGTCCCGCCCGGCGTCACCGGCGAGCTGTGCTTCGACGGCGTCCGCAGCGGCCACCTGGCCCGGCGGCTGACCGGCGGCGGCCTGGAGTACGCCGGGGCGCGCGACCGGGCCGTCGTCCTCGACGGGGTCACGATCGCCCCCGACCTCATCGAACGCGCTCTCACCGAACGGGTGAGCGAGGCGGCCGTCGTCGTCCGCGACGGCCGGCTGATCGCGTTCGTGGTCGGCGACGCCGACGTCACGGACCTGCTGGCCGAACGGTTCCCGCGCTCGTGGCTGCCCGCCGCGGTCCACGTCGTGCCCGACCTGACCGACCTCACCGAGCCGCGGGCCCCGGAGGAGCCGTGGACGGACGCCGAACGGCGGGTCGCCGAGGTGTTCGAGGACGTCCTCGGACGTCCCGTCGGGCGGCTCGACGACTTCTTCTCCGTCGGCGGCCACTCCCTGCTGGCCATCAAGGCGGTGGCGCGGCTGGGCGACGGCATCCCGCTGCGCCTGCTGTTCGAGGAGCCGACCGTCGCCGGGCTGACCCGGGCGATGCAGACCCACGCGGCCGGGCCCGCGCGGCGGATCGTCCCGCACGACCCCGGCACGCCCGCGCCGCTGTCGATGAACCAGGAGCACATGTGGTTCATGGAGCAGGTACGCCCCGGCGACCCGCTCTACACGATCACCCAGGAGTTCGAGATCGAGGGCCCGGTCGACGTGCCCGCCCTGCGGGCCGCGCTGGCCGAGGTCGTCGCCGTCCACGACGTGCTGCGCAGCCGGATCGAGGTGGTCGACGGGGTCGCGGCGCAGGTGCCCGTGGAGGTCACCGAGGCCGACCTGTGGGACTCGGGCGGCCGAATCGACCTGGCCACCGGGCCGATGGTCAAGGCCGAGCTGGCGGGCACGCGGCTGCGGCTGCACGTCCACCACATCGCCTTCGACGAGTGGTCGGCGCCGGTCCTCTACCGCGACCTGGCCCTCGCCTACGAGGGCAAGCGCCTGGCCCGGCCGCCCGTGCAGTACGCCGACTACGCCCGCTGGCAGCGCGAGACCTACACCGCCGAACGGCAGGAGGCCGACCTCGCCTACTGGCGTGACCGGCTGGCCGGCGCGCCGACCCTGCTGCACCTGCCCCAGGACCGGCCGCGCCCGGCCGTGCGCTCCTACCGGGGCGGGACGTGGCGGCACCTGATCGGCCCCGGCCTGGCCGCGCGGCTGGCCGGGCTCGCGGCGGCCGAGGGCGCGACGCTCTACATGGCCCTGCTGGCGGCCTTCTCCGGAGTGCTCCACCGCTACTCCCGCGAGCACGACCTGCTGCTGGGCACCGGCGTCACGAACCGCGACTCCACCGAGGTCGAGCAGCAGATCGGCTACTTCCTGAACGTGCTGGTCGCCCGCTCGACGGTCACCCCGTCGACGACGTTCCGCGACCATCTGCGGGCCACCCGCCGCCACGTCCTGGACGGCTTCGCCCACCGCGACCTGCCGTTCGCCAAGCTCGTCGAGCACCTGGTGCCCGAGCGGTCGGCCACCCACAGCCCGCTCGTCCAGGTCGTCTTCACCATGCAGGACGAGGCCGGCCCGGAGCTGACGCTGCCCGGCGCCGTCGTGCGGCCGGTGCCGCCGGGTGACGCGCCGCTCGACATGGACCTGCTGCTGTCGGTGCGCAAGGTCGCCGCCGGGCTGGAGGTGCTGGTCGACTTCAACCACGACGTCTTCGACGCCGGGACGGCCCGGCGGCTGGCCGCCCACCTGGAGACCCTGCTGGCGTCGGCGGCCGACGACCCCGACGCCCCGCTGCTGCGGCTGCCGATGGTCGGCGCGGCCGAGCGGGCCGAGCTGATCGCCCTGGCCGAGGGCGCCGACCGGGCGCCCCACGACGTCACGCTCGTCCACCACCTGTTCGAGCGCCAGGCGGCGCGCACGCCGGACGCGATCGCGCTGGTGCACCGCGGCGAGCAGCTCACCTACGCGCGGCTCGACGGCGAGGCCAACGCGCTCGCCCACCGCCTGCGCGAGCTGGGCGTCGGCGCGGAACGCGTCGTCGGGATCGTCGCCGAGCGGTCTCCGGAGACCTTCGTCTCGGTGCTGGCCGTGCTCAAGGCGGGCGGCGCGTTCCTGCCGCTCGACCCCGTCCAGCCGCCGCTGCGGCTGCGGCACATGCTGACCGGGAGCGGCGCGGTCGCCGTGCTCTCCGCGACCGAGCTGGACGGCGTCGCCGTGGTCGACCCGCGCGGCCTGGAACCCCGCGCCGACGCGCCGCCGTGCGACGCCCACCCCGAGAGCCTGGCCTACGTCCACTACACCTCGGGCTCGACCGGCCTGCCCAAGGGCGTGGCGCACAGCCACGCCGCGATGGCGGCCCTCATGGGGTGGGACGGCGAGGACATCCCGGTCCGGCCCGGCGGGTCGGTCCTCCAGTACAACGCGCTCACGTTCGACCCCTCGTTCCTGGAGATGTTCTCCGCCTGGCAGGCCGGGGCGCGGCTGATCGTGCTCGACTCCGACGAGGCCCGCAAGGACGCGGGGGCCGTGCTCGACCTGCTCGAACGCGAGCAGGTCGAACGGTGGGGCGCCGCCTACTCGGGGGTGCTCAACGTGGTGACCTGGGCCAGGGAGCAGGGGCGGCCCCGGCGGCTCGCGCTGCGGTCGCTGATCTCCGGAGGCGAGTCGCTGCGGGTCACCTCCGACCTGGCGTCGTGGTTCGCCGGCCTGCCCGGCTGCCGCCTGATCAACCACTACGGCCCGACCGAGGTGAACACCGCCAGCAGCCACGTCATGGACGAGATCAGCGAGGGCCTGGCCCCGCCGATCGGCCGCCCCGGCTACCGGACCCGCTTCTACCTGCTCGACGAGCACGGCGACCTCGCGCCCTCGGGCGTGCCCGGCGAGCTGTACATCGGCGGCGCGCACCTCGGCCGGGGATACGTGGCCCGGCCCGACCTGACCGCCGACCGGTTCCTGCCCGACCCGTTCAGCGACGAGGCGGGGGCCCGGCTCTACCGGACCGGCGACGTGGCCCGGCTGCGTACCGACGGGGAGCTGGAGTTCCTCGGCCGGGCCGACGCGCAGCTCAAGCTGCGCGGCTACCGGATCGAGCCGGAGGAGGTGGAGGCGTGCCTGGCCGAGGGGCCGGGAGTGATCGAGGCCGCCGTCACCGTGGCGGGCCAGGCGCTGGTCGCCCTGCTGGTGGCCGGCGACGGCCACGACCCCGACGCGCTGCGCGACGCGCTCGCCCGGAAACTGCCCGACTACATGATCCCCGCCCGTTTCACCGTCGTCCCCGCGCTGCCTGCCACCTCCAGCGGGAAGCTCGACCGGTCGGCGCTGGCCGGGCTCGCCGGGCCGGGCGCCGCGGAGTCGTTCGCGGCGCCGAGGGGTGAGCTGGAGCAGCGGATGGCCGGGCTGTGGCAGCGCGCGCTCGGCGCCGAGGCGATCGGCCGCGACGACGACTTCTTCACCCTCGGCGGACACTCGCTGCTGGCCACCCGGCTGGTCGCGCAGGCGCGGTCGGAGTTCGGCCGGGAGGTCTCGGTCGGCGACCTGTTCGACGCGCCGACGCTGGCCCGGTTCGCCGCCGCCGTCGCCGCCGCTCCCCCGGAAGGTCCCGCTGTGGTGCGCAGGAGGGCACGCTCATGACCATCACCACCATGTACGACTGGTTCGCCCGCTCGGCCGCCCGGTTCCCCGGCGAGACCGCGCTGGAGGTCGCCGGCGACCGGCTCACCTACGCCGAGCTGGCCGCCCTGTCCGACCGGTGCGCCACCCGCATCCTGTCGGAGTGCGGCGGCGCGCCGCCCCGCCGGGTCGGGCTGCTGTGCGGCCGGACGGTCTCCGCCTACGCGGGCTACCTGGCGATCCTGCGGCTGGGGGCGACGCCCGTGCCGCTGAACCCGGCCTTCCCCGAGGAGCGCAACCGGACGATCGCCGCGCAGGCGCAGCTCGACCTGATCGTGGACGACGACCTGACCGGCGGCCTGGGCGGGATCGACCTGCCCGGCGGGCCGGGAGCCTCCCCCGACGACGTCGCCTACCTGCTGTTCACCTCCGGGTCCACCGGGACGCCGAAGGGCGTGCCGCTGCTGCACCGCAACGTCGTGCCGTTCGTCCGCTACCTGATCGGCCGCTACCCGGCCGGGCCCGGGGCGCGGCTCTCCCAGGCGGCCGAGCTGACCTTCGACCCGTCGGTGCACGACATGTTCCTGGCCTGGGGCACCGGAGCGGCGCTGGTCGTGCCGACCCGCGCGGAGCTGCTCGAACCGGTGGAGTTCGTCCGGCGGACCCGGCTCACGCACTGGTATTCGGTGCCCTCGGTCATCTCCTCCGCCGACCGGCTGGGCGCGCTCCGGCCCGGGACCATGCCGACGCTGCGGTTCAGCATGTTCGCCGGGGAGCCGCTGACGCTGGCCCAGGCCCGCGCCTGGCGGGCGGCCGCGCCGGACAGCGAGATCGACAACATCTACGGGCCGACCGAGCTGGCCGCGTGCTGCGACTACCGGCTCGACCGCGACCCGGAGCGGTGGCCGGTCACGGCCAACGGCACGGTGCCGATCGGGCTGCCGTACACGGGGATGGAGTACCTGCTGCGCGACGGCGAGCTCTGCATGCGCGGGACGCAGCGCTTCCCCGGCTACCTCGACCCGGCCGCCAACGCCGGCCGGTTCGTCGCGGGCGACCGGGTCTGGCGGGAGGCGGCCACGCCGCCCGCCGACGCCTGGTACCGGACCGGCGACCTCGTCTCCGAGCACGACGGGGCGCTCGTCCACCTCGGACGGCTCGACCACCAGGTCAAGGTGCGCGGGCAGCGGGTCGAGATCGGCGAGATCGAGGCCGCGCTGCGGCGGCTGCCGGGGATCCGCGACGCCGTCGTGGGGGCCCATGACGACGGCGAGTCGGGCCTGGAGCTGCGGGCGGCCTACACCGGGCTGCCGCACCGGCCCGCCGAGCTGGCCGCGACGCTCGGGCGCACGCTGCCCGCCTACATGGTCCCCGCGCTGGTGGAGCACTTCGACGAACTGCCCCTGACCTTCAACGGCAAGATCGACCGCTCGATCGTCACCGCCGTGCTGTTCGACCGAGCAGAAAGCTGATTCATGTCCCAGACTGTGACGGACCGGCTGGTCACACTGTTCCGCGAGGTGACCGGCGAAGACGGCCTCGGCGCCGGCGACGACTTCTTCGACCACGGCGACTCGATCCTGGCCGCCCGGCTCATCATGCGCGTCCGGGCCGAGTTCGCCCGCGACGCCCCGCTGAGCGCGATCTTCGAGGGGCGCACCCCGGCCGGGCTGGCCCGGCTGCTCACCGGGGACGCCGGAGGGCTCGCGCCCATCCCAGCGGCCCGGCGGCCGGCCCGCCTGTCGTTCGCCCAGGAACGCCTGTGGTTCCTGCACCAGCTCGACCCCGGCGACCCGGCGTACAACGAGCCGCTGGTCTACCGGGTGAAGGGCGAGCTCGACCTGCGGGCGCTGCGGTGGGCGCTGCGCCGCGTGGTCGCCCGGCACGAGGCGCTCCGCACCGACCTGGTGCTGGAGGACGACGTGCCGGTGCAGCGGGTGCGCGCCGAGTTCGAGGTCGAGTGCGAGGAGGAGCCCGGTTTCTCCCCGGAACGGCTGGTCGCCGAGATCCGCCGCCCGTTCGACCTGGGCGGCTCTCCCCTCGTGCGCGGCCGGGCCTTCCGGGTCGCCGGGCGCGAGTGGGTGCTGCTGTTCACCCTCCACCACGCCGTCACCGACGGCTGGGCCAACATGGTCTTCCTGCGCGAACTGGCCACCGGCTACCGCCTGGCGGTCACCGGCGCGGCCGACGCGGAGCCGCCGCTCGCCGCCCAGTTCTCCGACGTCGCCGCCTGGGAGCGGCAGGCGGTCGGGGAGACGGCCGGCGGACGGCTGGAGCAGTGGGCGGAGATCCTGCGCGGCGTACCGGGCACGCCCGCGCTGCGGCCCGACCGGCCCCGCCGCCCCCGGCCCACCCACGCGGGCGACGAGGTGCTGTTCGACCTGGAGCCCCGGCTGGCCGGGGCCGCCCGCGCGCTGGGCGTCTCGACCTTCACCTACACCCTGGCCGTCTTCACCGCCGTCCTGCACCGCTGGACCTCGGAGAACGACCTGGTCGTGGGGATCCCGTCGGCCAACCGGCCGCACCCGGACACCGAGTCCATGATCGGCTTCTTCGTCAACACCCTGCCGATCCGCTCCCGGTACGACGCCGCCGAGCCGTTCACCGCCTTCCTGGGCCGCCTCGACGCCGCCGTCCGGCGGGCGACGGCCCTGGAGGACGTGCCGTTCGAGCAGGTCATCCGGACCCTGGGCAGCGGCGGCAGCGGCGGCTTCCTGCCGCTCGTCCAGGTGATGTTCGCCTTCCAGAACACCTTCGACCGGCGGCTCGCCCTGGAGGGCCTCGACGTCGAGATGGAGCACACCCACAACCGCGCCGCCCGGTTCGAGATGACCATGTTCGTCACGCAGGCACCCAGCGGGGTGCTCGAATGCGAGCTGGAGTACAACACCGACCTGTTCGACCGGAGCACCGCCGAACGGTTCGTCGCCGCCCACCGGACCGTGCTCGACGGGGTGCTCGCCGACCCGCACCGGCCCGTCGGCGACCACGACCTGCTCCCGGCCGGTGAACGCGACCGGCTGCGCGCCTGGAACCGGACCGAGGCGGCCTTCCCGGACGTCCCCCTGCACACCCTGATCGAGGCGCGCGCCGACGAACGGCCGGACGCGGTCGCGGTCGCCTGCGACGACGGCGAGATCACCTACGCCGAGCTCGACCAGCGGGCCAACCACCTCGCCCACCGCCTGCGCGCCCTCGGCGTCGGCCCCGACGCGGTCGTCGCCGTCTGCCTCGACCGCTCGATCGTCCTGGTCGCCGGGCTGCTGGCGGTGCTCAAGGCGGGCGGCGCCTACCTGCCGCTCGACCCGGCCACCCCGCGCCTGCGCCTGGACGCCATCGCCGCGGGCGCGGGCGCCCGGTGGTGCCTGACCTCCTCCGAGCGGCTCGACGCCGCGCCGCAGGTGGAGCACGTGCTGTGCCTGGACGCCCTCCGGGGCCTGGACACCGCCCGCCCGGACGTCCGGGTCGAACCCGAGCACCTGGTCTCGCTCTACTCCACCTCCGGCTCGACCGGGACGCCCAAGGCGGTGGCCAGCACCCACCGGGGCTGGGTCAACCGGATGGCGTTCATGCAGCGCCACCATGGCCTGCGGCCGGGCGAGACGGTGCTGCACAAGACGACGCTGACGTTCGACGACTCGGCGCTGGAGCTCTTCTGGCCGCTGATCGAGGGCGGCCGGATCTGGCTGATCGCCCCCGACCTGCACCGCGACCCGCGCGCCGTCCTCGACGCCGCCGCGCGCAGCCGCACCGTCCACCTCCAGGTCGTGCCGAGCATGCTCGCGATGATCGTGGACGCCCTCGACGAGGAGAGCGCCGCCGGGCTGGACGCGCTGCGCACCGTGGTCTCCAGCGGCGAGGCGCTCTCGGGCGACCTCGCCCGCCGGTTCCGCGAGGCGCTGCCGGGCGTCCGGCTCGACAACACGTGGGGCGCCACCGAGGTGTCGATCGACTCCACCACCCACACCGCCGTCCCGGCCGACTTCGCGGAGCCGGGCGCGGTCAGCCTGGGCCGTCCCTTCGACAACAACGAGATCCACGTCCTCGACGGGACGCTGGCCGAGGTCCCGATCGGCGTCACCGGCGACCTGTACATCGCGGGCACCGGCCTGGCCCGGGGGTACGCCGGGGATCCCGCCAAGACGGCCGCCGCCTTCCTGCCCCACCCCTTCCGGCCCGGCGAACGGATCTACCGCACCGGCGACCGGGGCCACCGCCGGGAGGACGGGTCGCTGATGTTCGCCGGCCGGACCGACCACCAGGTGAAGATCCGCGGCATGCGGGTGGAGCTCGGCGAGATCGAGGCCGTGCTGGCCGGGCACCCGGGCGTCAGCGAGGCGGTGGCGGTGGTGTCGGCCGGCCGGGTGGTCGGCTACGTGACCGGCGACGCCGACCCCGACCTGCTACGACAGCGGTGCGCCGACTGGCTGCCGTCCCACATGCGCCCGGTGGCCGTGCTGGCGCTCGACCGGCTGCCGCTCACGCCGAACGGCAAGGTCGACCGGGCGGCGCTGCCCTCCCCCGACATGGCCGCCGAGACCGACGCCGAGCCGCCCCGGGGGCCGGTGGAGGAGATGCTCGCCGGGGTCTGGGCCGAGGTGCTCGGCGTCGACCGGGTGGGCTCCGGCAGTCAGTTCTTCGAGCTGGGCGGCCACTCGCTGGCCGCCGCCCTGATGGTCAACCGGCTGCGCCGGGAGCTGGGGCTCGCGGTGCCCGTCCGGTCGGTCTTCCTCCACCCGGTGCTGCGCGACCTGGCCGCCGAGGTGGAGGACCTGCTGCTGGAGACCGGCGACGAGGTCCCCGCATGATCCCGCTCACGCCCGGCCAGATCCGCGGCTCCTTCGTCAACCTCTCGCGGCGGCAGGCCAAGGAGCTGTCGGTGCCGCCGCTGGAGGAGGTCGAGTGGGACTGCCTCGACTTCTTCGCCTGGCGGCACGGACGCGCCGCCGACCGCTCCTACCTCGTGGCCGAACACGAGGGCCGGCTCGTCAGCCTGGCCCTGCGCACCACCGAGAAGAAGGGCCTCACCCCGCGCAGCGGCATGTGCGGCGTCTGCTGCACCGTCCAGGAGGGCGGCAACTTCGGCCTGTTCGTGGCCACCCGCGCCGGCGCGTCCGGCCGCGCGGGCAACTCCGTCGGCATCTACCTGTGCGGCGACCTCGACTGCTCCCTGTACGTCCGCGGCATCAAACCCCGCGTCACCCGCAAGCAGATGGGCGAGACGCTGCCGCGCCGCGACCGGGTCGCCCGCCTGCAGCTCAACCTCGCCGAATTCATCGGCAAGGTCCTCGAAGAGTGAAGGGGGAGATCCCGTGCCACTGATCGCGAGTTCACTGACCGACGCCGGCCGGGCCCACACCCTGTTCGACCGTTTCCCCGGCTACGCCGCCGCCCTCGACTGGGTGCGCGACTTCGTCGGCCGGCGCGATCCCCGCATCATGCGCCCAGGAGCGGTGTGCCCCAGGGTGGGCAACGCCTTACGCACCAACACGATCCGGCTGGTCAGCGCGCACACCCCGGCGTCGTCGCCGGAGGAGGCGCAGGAGACCGGCCGGGCGCTGATCGACCTGTTCCACGAGCAGTTCCCGACGCCGCAGGCGCGCCGCACCGGCGCGCTGCTCTGCCTGTTCCCCGAGCTCGACCCCGCGCGGGCCGGGGAGTTCATCGACGGGGGCCACCGGCTGCTGCGGATGGAGTTCGTCCGCCGGGGGCTCATGCTGGGCGAGTTCCACCCGGAGAGCCTGGTGGCCAGCGTTCACAACCCCGGCTTCGTCGTCATGGCCTCGCCCGTGCCGATGTTCGCCGTGCGCGCCATCAGCCCGCACGACCTGCTCTTCCTCGACACGCCCGCCCACCCGGCGGCGGCGCGGTCCGAGTACCTGACCTGGTACCTGCACTACCTCGGCCACCAGCTCGGCGAGGAGTCCCGGCGCCGGGTGGCCGCCCGCCTCGACGCGCTCTCCACGGAAAGGTGATCACGTGCTGGACACCGTCGTCGTCCGCAGGCGGGTCGACCCCGACGCCCGCCTGCGCCTGATCTGCCTGGGCTTCTGCGGCGGCGGAGCCGCGTCCTACCTGCACTGGGACCCCGTCATGCCGCCCGGGGTCGAGCTGGCCTCGGTCTGCTACCCGGGCCGCGAGGGCCGCTTCGCCGCCGACTACGCGCGCGACTGGACCGAGCTGTCCGGCGACGCCGTCGCCGCCGTCCGCTCGGCCGCCGACCTGCCCTTCGTCCTGTACGGCCACAGCATGGGCGGCTGGATGGCCTTCGAGGTGGCCGCCCGCCTGGAACGGGAGGGCGGCCCGCTCCCCGAGGCGGTGGCCGTGTCGTCGGTCAACGCGCCCAGCCGGGGCCTCACCGAACGCGACAAGTACCCCTCGCAGCACGACACCGACGAGCAGCTCATCGCCTGGATCAGAACCCACGGCGTGGCCGCCGAACACATCCTGGGCGACCCCGACCTGCGGGAACTCGCGCTGGAGCTGATGCGCGCAGACCTGCGGGTCCGCGACACCTTCTTCCACCGGCCCGGCACCCGGCTCGGCGTGCCGCTGCAGGTCCTCACCGGCCTGACCGACACGGTGGTGGTGCCGGAGGCCAGGGCCCAGTGGAGCGAGCTGACGACCGGGCCCTTCCGCTACGACGAACTGCCCGGAGGCCACTTCTTCACCCCGGAGGTCTGGCGCGAGCTGCCCGGCCACATCGCGGCGCTGTCCCGCAACCACGGTTGCCCAACCGGAGTTGGCCATTAGAGGATGCGGGGATGCCGGACCTCACCCTGCTCTTCACCGCCCTCGCCGCCGCCTGCGAGGAGCGGGTCCGGGCCCGGATGGCCGAGGCCGGCCATCCGGACGTGCGCCCGGTCCACGGTTACGTCTTCCAGCACCTGCTCACCGGCCCGGTCCGGGTCACCGACCTGGCCGGGCTGCTCGGCATGACGCCGCAGGGGGCGTCCAAGGTCGCGGCCGAGATGGAGCGGATCGGCTACGTCACCCGGCGGGTGTCCGGAGACGACCAGCGGGTGCGCGCCATCGAGCTGACCGAGCGGGGCCACGCGGCCGTCGAGGCCGGACGGGCGGCCCGGCGGGCGGTGACCGGCGAACTGCTGGCCGGCCTGCCCGACCCCGAGCCGCTCCTGGCCGCGCTGACGGCGCTGTCCGACCGGACGGGCGCGCTCGACGACCTCATGGCGCGCCGGCTGAAACCCTGACCGCCGCCATCACGCGGTCGTCGAGGACCTTCTCGCTGCCGTCGAACGTCGCCATGACCACCCGCTGCTCCGCCTTGAGCGGGATCGGCCGCCATTCGGCGGGGTCGAGCACGGCCAGGATGTCGAAGTGGTCGACGACCAGCAGGGTCCCGCCCGGACGGACGGCCGCCGCGAGGGCGGGGACGATCTCGTCCAGGGCGTGGACGTAGTTGGTGCAGACCAGGTCGTAGCTCCCGGCGGGGGCGGCCCAGGTGGTGAGGTCGGCCTGCTGCCAGGTGATCCGCCCGGCGACCTCGGCCGGTTCCCTCGCCGCGAACGCGCGGGCGTGGTCGAGCGCGACCGAGGAGATGTCGACGGCCGTCACCTCCCAGCCCTGCCGGGCCAGCCAGATGGCCTCGGGCCCGGCGCCGCACCCGGCGTCGAGCGCCCGGCCCGGCGTCAGGCCCGCCGCGACGGTCGTCACGTAGGGGTTGGGGTCGTGGTGCAGCGCGGCGTGGTGGGCGGTCTGGTACTTGTTCTCCCAGAAGTCCCGGTCGAAGACCTCGTCGTGGTCGGGGTGGTGGTGGTTGTGCGTGTGCTCGGTCATGCCGTGGCCTCCAGTACTGCCTGACGGGTCTCTTCCGCGATCAGGTCGGCGTTGATACGTGCTCCGGCCATCGCCCCGGCCGCCGCCGAGCCGCCCACCTGGGCCGCCAGGTCGGTGACGTTGCCCGCCACCCACACGCCCGGCACCTCGGTCTGGCCGTCGGGCCGGGCGGGGATGTGCTCGCCCACGCCCATCGGGTGTTCCACGGCCTTCAGGCCGAGCCGTTCCAGGAAGGACGTCCGGGCCACCAGCCGGGTCGCGACCGCCACCGCGTCGCGGGCGACCACGGTGCCGTCCTTCAGGCGGACGCCGGTGATCCGGTCGTCGGCGATCTCCAGGGCCTCGGCCTCGCCGGGCACCACCCGGACGCCCCGCGCCTCCAGCTCGGCGGCCTGCTCCTCGGAGAGCGGGCCCGCCGTGTGGGTGAAGAGGACCACGTCATCGCTGAGCTGGCGGAACAGCAGCACCTGGTGGACCGCCATCGAGCTGGTCGCCAGGACGCCGATCGCCCGGTCGCGGACCTCCCAGCCGTGGCAGTAGGGGCAGTGGACGGCGTCGCGGCCCCACCGCTCCCGCAGGCCGGCGATCTCGGGGAGCACGTCCACCAGACCGGTCGTCACCAGCAGGCGGCGGGCGCCGACGCGCCGCCCGTCGGCCAGGACGACCGTGAAACCCGGTTCCACGTCGACGACCGAGCCGGTGGCGAGGTGGCCGCCGTACCGCTCGACCTCGGCTCTCCCCCGGGCCAGCAGTTCCGCCGGAGGGGTGCCGTCGAGGGCGAACAGGCCGTGGACCTGCGCCGCGGGTGCGTTGCGGGGCTCGCCCGCGTCGATGACCAGAACCGATCGGCGGGACCGGGCCAGCATGAGAGCCCCGTTGAGCCCCGCCGGACCGCCCCCGATCACCACTGCGTCGTAGGTGTCGTTCATGGGTCCAATGTGCGGCGGAGCCGGGCGAAAGCGCAAATGTTGTTGCCGATCTGGCAAACTGGAGGGGTGATGGACGACATCGGCCAAGCCCTCGACGCGGTCGGCCCCCGCCTGCGGGCGCTGCGCCGGGACCGCGAGACGACCCTGTCGGCGCTGTCGGAGGCGACCGGCATCTCGGTCAGCACCCTGTCCCGGCTGGAGTCGGGCGCGCGGCGGCCCACACTCGAACAGCTCCTGCCGCTGGCCCGCGCCCACGGCGTCACGCTCGACGAACTCGTCGACGCCCCGGCCACCGGCGACCCGCGCATCCATCTCCGCCCGACCATCCGCAACGGGATGACCATGCTGCCGCTGACCAGGCGGGCGGGCGGACTCCAGGCGTACAAACTGGTCCTCGCCCCAGGAGCCCGGGGCGAGCCCGAATTGAAGACGCACGAGGGGTACGAGTGGCTGTACATCCTCAACGGACGACTGCGCCTCCTCCTCGGCGAACACGACGTGATCATGGAACCGGGCGAGGCCGCGGAGTTCGACACCCGGGTCCCCCACTGGTTCGGGGCGGTCGGCGACGAACCGGTCGAGTTCCTGAGCCTGTTCGGCACTCAGGGCGAGCGCATGCACCTGAGGGCCCGCCCGAAACGGAAGGAGACGTCATGAGAGCACTGGTCGCGAAACTCTGGAAGTCGCTGCGGGGGCCGCTCCAGTGGCGGCTGCTCTACTTCACGCAGGCCAAGTTCATGGTCGGCGTGGTGGGCGTGATCCGCGACGACGACGGCCGGATCCTCCTCCTCAAGCACCGCTTCTGGCCGGAAGGCCGCCAGTGGGGCCTGCCCACCGGCTACGCCAAACGGGGCGAGACCTTCGAGGACACCGTCGTGCGCGAGGTCATGGAGGAGACCGGCCTGAAGGCACAGGTCAACCGGCTGGTGCGGGTCGAGAGCGGGTTCCGGCTGCGGGCCGAGGTGGCCTACGAGGGCGAGCTGCTCGGCGGCGTGCTGGCCCTCAACCCGACCGAGATTCTCGAAGCGGGCTGGTTCCCTGCGACGGGCCTCCCCGAGGAGACCATGCCGGGCCACCGCCAGCTGGTCGCGGCGACCACCGACCAAAGCCGGTAGCGCCTCGGCGTCAGACGCCGGAACCGCGGTTCCCCCCGGTCCGCAGGCGCGCCTGGACTCCGTGGTCGGCGAGGACGTCGCGCAGGAGGGCGCGGCAGGCGGCGTCCTCGTCACCGAAGACACGCAGGCCGGATCGCTGGCCGCGCTCGCTGTAGTAGACGTGCCAGCCGTTGGGGCGCTCCACCAGGCAGTAGCGTTCGTCGAGGTCGCGGCCGATGGAGTGGACGTCGATGCGCAGGGACGCCAAGTGGGCGGCGAGTGTCTCCAGCGTCCAGGTCACGGGAGAAGACTACGTTCCGGGGACACGGCACCCCGCCCGTCTGCACGACGGTCGGCACACTGCGGATCGGCAGCGTGGTTCCTAGGGTGCCTGGTACCCGGTTCGAACAGGGCGGCTAGGAGTTCCTGACCATCCGCTCACCGCCGAGCGAGAGCAGCAGGAACATGTCGAACGCGTGGACATCCGACTTGTCCATGCGGCGGATCGCCTCGATGGCCGTCTTCGCCTTGGTCACGTGTTCGAGGGTCTCCGCGCGGACCGCGTCGTATCCGGGGTCGTAGTCCGCGGCGTGCCGGAGCTGCTGGAGTTCGCTGAACGACTCGGAGAGCAACGTCAGGTCGGGGTCGACCTGGCCGTTGAGGCTGAGCAGTCGGGTCACCGCCTCGGGCGCGCTCTTCTTCTTCGCGATGGCCTCCACCCATCGGGCGGTCTGGCGGAAGTTGCCGTGCGCGTACCACCGGCTGACGGTGTGCCGGTGATCGTCTCGACCGTCTCCCACCACGCGCCGCGTGCCCTGGCCGACGAGTTCGTGGAAGACCGCGTAGTAGGCGGTCGAGGTCGCCCGGCGCAGGTGCGCGGTCCGGGATCCCCCGGAGCCGGCCCGGCCCGCGATCTGGCGGGCGAGGTGCAGGTACTCCTCGGACTTGAAGACGCGCATCACGCGTCCTCCGTCCCGGGCAGCGGCGCGGTGCCCGTCTCATCGTCGTGGTCGGGTTCGACGCGGCCCCTGTCCGCCCATTCCCGGGGAGAGTAGAACCTGGTGTAGACGTAGTGGTCCAGGCCGTTTTCGAACGCCAGCCTGTTGCAGTTCATGCCCAGGGCGTGGCACACCATGGTGTCCCAGCCGTCCTCGCCCGCCTCGCCGTCCATGACGATGTAGGCCCACAGCCCGTCCTCGCCCTCGGAGTCCACCATCGGCTCCAGGGTCACCTGACGGACCCCCAGGTCGCCCGGGATCTCGGAGGTGCGGATGGCCTCGGCCAGTTCGGTCAGGGTCTTGGACCAGTCGTCTGCGCTCATGACACGCATTGTTCTGAGTTGCATACGTCTAGTAGACCACCGACATGGTCTCCTTGTCCTCTGTATGCATTCTTCGCGCACCCCCATATCCAAATGGCCATGAGAAGCTGATCGGCATTTCCCTTATGTGTGGCTAGTATGGATTCCCCCGAACCGGGGTTACTGGGACCGTTTTGCGCTGGAGAGGTAATTGGCGCGTATCCAGGTTGGGGTCTTGGGACCCACGATCTTGCGGCGTGACGAGGACGACGTCCATCTGAAGCCCTACACGATCAAGCTCCTGCTCCGGCTGGTCGCCGCCGAGGGAGAGTCCGTTTCGGCCGAGGTTTTATATCGCGACATTTGGGGCGAGCCCGTAAATGGGCGAATAACTCGCGCTAATCGGACAGAGGTCCAGAAGCGGATCGTCGAGCTGCGCAAGGCGCTCCCGGACGATCACGCGCTCCGCACCGAGCAATTGCTCGCAACACATGGCTCAGAATCCGCATATCGCCTCATATTGGACGCCGAGCAGCTCGATTGGCTGGAATTCGCCGATCTCGTCAACCGCGCCGCCTACGCCGCCCCGGCCATGGCCGCCGCGCTGCTCACCAAGGCGCTGGGACTGTGGCGGGGGCGGCCCCTCGCCGACATCCCCCACGCGGCGTTCGCGCGGGGGCTGGCCCGGCGGCTGACCGAGCTGCACACCTTCGCGCGGCGGGAGCTGATCCGGGCCCACCTGGAGCTCGGCCACCCGGACCTCGCGCTCCCGATCGCCGAGCGGCTCAGCGAGGAGCGGCCGGACGACCCGGCGGCGGCCAAGACCCTGGCCGAGGTCCGGGCGCGGATGCGGGAGCGGAGCGGGCACGTGCTGCTGCGGCGCGAGTTCAGCGATCTGCGGGTCACCCTGCTCGTCCAGCACGGCGACCTGTTCGACCAGAACGACGCCAACCTCGTGGCCGGCTTCAGCGACACCTTCGACACCGCCACCGAGAACGACGTGGTCATCGCCCAGGACAGCGTGCAGGGGCAACTGCTGCACCGGATCTACGCGGGCGACCGGGGAGAGCTCGACCGGCAGCTCAAGAACGGGCTGCGCGGCGTCGAGCGGCTGTCCCGGGAGGAGCGGCAGGACAAGCAGCGCGGCAAGCTGATCCGCTATCCGCTCGGCACGGTCGTGCCCCTCCCGCTGCCCGGCCGCCGGATCTTCGCCCTCGCCTACAGCAGGCAGAGCAACGACCTCGTCGCGCGCTCGACGCCGGCCGACCTGCGGCGGGCGCTGAACTCGCTGTGGGCCTCGGTCGCCGTGCACGGGCTGCACCGGCCGGTGGCGATCCCGATCATCGGCTCCGGTCTGGCCCGGGTGACGGAACTGTCCAGGGAGCAGCTCGTCATCATGATCGTCGACACCTTCCTCGCCGCCTGCCGCCGGGCCCCCACCAGCCCGGAGCTGCGGATCGTGGTCCGTACCGAGGAGCAGGCCAAGCTTCGGATGGACGACGTGGAACGTTTCATCGAGACCCTCGGCAACGACGGACGAGGACCGCATGCCTGACGACACCATCCGGGCCGACGTGCTGGAGATCCTCGGCGACGCCCTGGGGTGGGAGCTGCCGGCCGCGCACTGGGACGGCGTCGCCGACCTGGCCGGGGCGATGGCCGCCGCCTACGAACGGGGTGACGCCGCCGCCGTGGACGCCGCCGTGGAGGCCCTCGACCTGCTGGGCCCCGACCGGATGCACCGGCTGGGCGACGTCCCGGTCGTGCCGCCGCCCCCGAAGGTGCGCGAGTTCGTCAACCACCTCGTCCACCGCATCACCGAGGACGCCGACGAGTGATCCACGACCAGCAGTTCTTCGCCCACCTCTACCTGCGGTCCACCTCCTACCAGGGTGTGCGGGACCTGTGGGACGCGTGCGGACCGCATCTCGACCTGACCGAGCCGATCTCCGCCACCAGCCTGCCCCCTGCCCTCCCGGCGTCGGTCACCGATCTGCCGCCCGACGGCGAGGTCGCGGTGGCCGCCGTGGAGCGGCCCGGCGGCGAGTGCCAGCTCATCCTGCGCCGCCACCACGACCTGCTCAACCTGTCCGTGGCGCTCGCCCCCGCCGCCGCGCGGGCCCCCGAGAACGGCGACTGGGTCTGGTGGCGGCGGCTGGGCCACCAGTGGGCGGCGCTCGTCGCCAGGCACCTGCCCGCTCCGCTCGGCGAGGTCCGCGTCCACCTAGCCCGGACCGACGACGAGCCCGCCGAGCGGCTGACCGCGCTGCTGTCCCCGCTGCTCCCCACCGTCGCCCGCGACGACGCGGGACCCCCTGTCATCACCCGCGACGGCCTGCTCTGCTGGGAGACCGCGACCGCCGACGACGACCGGGCGGTCCGGCACCTCGTGGTGGCGGCGCCGCCCGAGCTCGACGAGGTCGCGAGCGCGTGGGTGTGGTCGCGCGGCGACACCGTGATCCCGCCGCTCGCCCGCGCCCTCCTGCACGCCGCCAAGATCCGCTACGAACTGCGGGTCTGGCGGGGCTCCGGCCGCGACCACGCCCGGTTCGTCCCGGCCGACCTGCGGGACCTGCGGCGGACGGTCACCATCGCCGCCGACAACCTCGCCGCCTCCGGCGGCCCCTTCCCGGACGACACCGACCTGGCGGCCTGGTTCCTGCGGCAACTGGAACACGACATCGGCTACACCGAGGCCGCCCGCGAACGCGCGGCCCCCTCCCTCACCAAGAAGAAGGTCACCGACGTGCCGAAGCCCGACGACACCGACTACCGGCGCAGCGTCTTCGTCGTCCACGGCCGCGACGAACCGGCCCGCAAAGCGCTGTTCGACTTCCTGCGGGCGATCGGGCTCAACCCCCTGGAGTGGGACCAGCTCGTCGGCATGACGGGACACAGCTCGCCGACGCTCAGCCAGGTGATCAGGGTCTGCCTGCCCCAGGCCAGGGCCGTCGTGGTGCTGCTGACGCCCGAGGACGTCGTCCGGCTGCATCCCGAGCTGCACGAGCCCTTCGAGAGCGAGGCCGAGACCCGGGAGGGCATGCAGGCCCGGCCCAACGTGCTGCTGGAGATGGGCATCGCCCTGGGAGTGAACCCCGAGCGGACGGTGATCCTGCTGGTCGGCGAGCACCGTCCGGTCACCGACCTGGGCGGGATCAACTACATCCGGGTGACCGACGGGCCGGGCTTCCGGCAGAAGCTCGTCAGCCGGTTGAGGTCGGCGGGCTGCGACGTCCGCGACGGCGGCACCGACTGGCTCACCACGGGAGACTTCGCGTCGCTCGCCGCCCACCGCCGCACCCCAGCAGGCGGTCGCGGGGACTGACCAGCTCCACCCGCAGCCGGTGGACGGCCAGGGGAAGGTCGAGCCGGTGCTCGGCCGACACCACGACGACCGAGCCGGTGGACCAGGGCCGGAGCCAGACGACCACCCGGACCGCCGGCCCGCCGGGTCCCGCCGTCACGAACGCGACGGCGTCGGCGATCGGAAGCGCGCGGGAAGCACCCCCGAAGCGGACATCGTCGCACGATGTGTGGCATGCCGGACAACGCCGAAACGATCCTCGACAACCAGTCGGACGACATCCCCATCGTGATCGCCTCCGACGGGACCATCCATCCCGCCTCCAGCGGGGAACGCGGGGTCTCGATGCACGACGCCAAGGGCGACTTCCGATGACCGACTACGACTTCGTGATCCCCCAGGGGCTGCTCATCCTGGGCGGTGACACCAGGGCCCGGCTCCTCGTCGAGCAGGAGAGACTCCAGGCCTACTTCCCCCAGTTCACGCTCACCCGGAAGGCGGGCAGCGGCAAGATCCGGGCCAGGGGCGTGCTGACCACCAACGCGGGCCGGCGCTACCCGGTGAAGATCAAGCTCCCCGAGCGCTACCCGCACGTCATCCCGAAGGTCTTCCCGGTCGACTGGGACTCGCGCAGCCCCCACTCCTACGTCGACGGCCACCTCTGCCTCATGCGCGACGACCAGTGGCGGAGCTACTTCTCCATCGCCGTCGCGGTGGCCAAGTCGGCCCTGTGGCTCAACAAGTTCGACGTGTGGAAGCGCGAGGGCTACTGGCCCGGCAACGAGCAGGAGCACTGACGTGACCCCCACCCTCCTGGACACCCGGCGCATCGACCATCTGCTCGACGGCTTCGACGCGGGCGACACCGAGATCACCCTCGTCGGGCTGGGCAGCGGCGGCGCGTCGCTGCTCCAGCCGCTCGTCATGTCCGGCCTGCGCCGGTGGCACCTCTTCGACCCCGACGTGCTGGAGCCGGTGAACCTGGTCAAGCACCCGGCGCCCAGGTCGTCGCTGGGCCGTCCCAAGGTCGAGATCGCGCGCGAGTGGATCCTCGACCGCAATCCCGGCGCGGAGGTGCGGGCGCACCAGGCCGACGTCATGTCGGCGGAGGCGTTCGACGCGGCGGCGCTCTCCTCCAAGCTGGTGATCTGCGCCGTCGACGACCCTGTGGCCCGGGGCTGGCTCAACGCCCGCTGCGTGGAGCTGCGGCTGCCCTGCCTCACCGGCTCGGTCATCCGGACCGGCCTCGGCGGCCAGGTCTATCTGTACGTCCCCGGCCAGACCGGCTGCTTCAGCTGCATGCAGCTGGTGGCCGACCGCAACCAGGCCAACCTCGAAGACGTCCTCGACCTCACCGAGGAGGAGCGCCACCACCGCTACGGCCTGGGCGACAGCCACTTCACCACCTCGGGCCTGGCCGTCGACATCGCGATCGTGGCCTCGCTCCAGGCCCACATGGCGTGGAGCGTCGTGCTCGGGGGCCGGTCGCGGTACGTCCCGAGGCTCAACTTCAACTGGATGACGATCGGGATCCGTCCGGAGAAGGGGGTCTTCACCTCCCACTACCAGACCAAGCGGCTCCTGGTCCAGGCGCAGCACGACTGCCTGCTCACGTGCGGGGGCGAGCGGGCGTGACCGGTTTCAGGGGCCTGACCCGGAGGCCGCGGCAGGACGCCGGCCTGGTGCGCCTGCGGCTGGAGCTGCACGAGGACGTCGTCGCCCGGGCGCTCGACGAGATCCGCGCCAACCCCGGCATCGAGGTCGGCGGCAAGTTCGTCGGCTTCGTGGAGGGCGGCTTCTCCGCCGGTTCGGAGCGGTGGCGTGACGACCTGGCCGAGCTGCGCGTGATCGTGGTCGCCTACCTCGACGCCGGCCCCGGCAAGGACCGGACGGCCGTCCACCACCTGTCCGACACCGACTACCAGTTCCGGCTGTTCCAGGAGGTCGCCAGGGACGTCCCGGACCTGCACTTCCTCGGCATCTGGCACAGCCACCACCCCAACGGCCTCGACACCCTGAGCCAGGGCGACGAGCGGACCGGCGCGGTCACCGTCAACAACCCCGGCCACGAGCACGACTTCCTGCTGTCGTCGCTGGCCGTGGACTTCGCCGGGCTGACGGGTGGGCGTCACTTCGTCTTCCTGCGCGGCCGGCCGGGGTTCCTGGAGATCGACCCGGCCGACGTGACGGTCGTCCAGGGCCCGAACCCGGTCGCCAACCGGATCGCCGAGATCGCCGGCCGCCTCCGGCCGGAACCGCCTGACGGCGGCGTGACGTGGGCGCGGACCGCGGCCGGGAAGGCGGTCCTGCTGGAGGACCGGATCTGGCTGGCCCGCTATCCCGGCCTGCGGCCGTTCCTGCGGCGGGGCTTGATGGTCTGGCGCGGCCGCATCGACCTGTCCGGCACCACCGCCGACTGCGAGTACGTCTATCCCGAGGACTTCCCCGCGACGCCGCCGATCGTGGACGTGCGGACCAGCGACGGGGCCAACGCCGTCCGCTACACGCTGCCGTCGGCGGCGCAGCGGGAGAGCGGCTTCCACTTCGCGCTGTCCCGGCTCACCGACCTCATCACCGGCGGCCGCGTCACCTGGGACGACACCTGGGACGAGGAGAACGGCCCGGAGGAGAGGCCCCCGGGCCGCGATCTCTAGGTTCAGGCGCTCGCGCGCAGCGCCGTGTCGGGGAACAGGTCGTCGAAGACGGCCTCGCGGTCGAACTGCATCGCCCAGTCGCGGGCCCGCACTTCCAGGTCCCGGCGTTCGGTGCCGTTCATGTCGAGCACCACCCGGTCGATGGCGGCGGCGATCCCGGCCACGTCGCCCTGCTCGACGATGATCGCCGTGTCGCCGACCGCCTCCAGCGTCCCGCCGGTGTCGGTCGTGATGATCGGGCCGCCCCCGGCGAGCATCTTCTCGGCCAGGGCGATGCCGAACGTCTCGACGAAGTCGGGCTCGGGCTTGGTCGGCAGCACGTAGGCCGCGCTTCCCCGCATGAGCAGGGGCTTCTCGTTGTCGTCGACGTCGGTGAGGACGACCACGTGCTCGTCGCCCGCCGCGATCGCCTGCACCTGCGCCAGGGCGGTGCCGGTGCCGGTGACCACGAGCTTCACCTTCTCCCGGCTGCGCGCCTGGCGGAAGGCGGCCAGCAGGTCGAAGATGCCCTTCGCGGGCGTGACCCGGGACAGGAACAGCAGGTAGTTGTCCCTTTCCAGGCCCCGGCGCGCGAGGGCGGCGTCGACCAGCGCGGGGTCGGGGTCGAGGAACGCCGAGGAGTCGATCGGCGGGTAGCTGACTGTCACCCGGCGGCGGCACTGCTCCGCGAAGGAGGTGCCGACCTGGGCGTCGACCAGCGCGGCCGAGTCGATGATCTCGTCACGGGTGTAGTCGGAGACCGCGACGACCTCGTCGTTGGACAGGAACGTGGTGAACAGGGCGGTGGCCGCGCCGAAGCGGTTGTCGCGCAGGCAGTTGCGGATGACGTTGGTGACGTCGGAGCCGACCGCCTTGGCGATGGTGTGGACGTCGGGGGCGAACCCCGCCGCCCTGGCCGCGTTGACGGCGTCGAGCACCACGTTGGCGTGGGGCACGGTGTACATCGACAGGCAGGTCGTCGGCACCGGCTCGGCCAGCAGTTCGACCAGGCGCCCGGTGAGGCCGGCCAGGTGACGGCCGTCGGGAACCCGGTAGTCGCCGACCGGTTCGGGGCGTTCGACGGTGATGCCGGGGCTGTAGGGCAGCAGCCGGTCGAGAGGCTTGAGGGGCAGGCCGGCCGCTTGGAGAGCCGGAATGGGCCAGGTCAGCAGCCTGACGTCGTCGTAACCTCGGGTCAGCGCCACTTCGGCGAGGTTACGGGCCTCGCCGGAATGGCCGCAGATGACCGGATCGGCCCTGACGACGATCACAAGGCGGCGACGGGGGTGGGTCATCGAAACTCCTCCGGTGTCGCGGGGGGATCGGACAGGGACGGCGGGCGGACACCCCGTCCCCATCCCGATGGCTCGGGGCCGAGTCGCAGGTGCAGTCTGCCGCCGCGGTGGACGGTGGCAGCGGTCAGGTGCGCGGCATGCAGCGGGCGCCCGTCGAGGGTCGCCGACTGGACGTATTGGACCGGGGGCTCGCGGTCGGCGCCGTCGGAGCTGATCGGCGCCTCGTTGAGGCCACTGGCCTCGATGACGAACTCGCCTTCTCTTACCCTCAGGACCGACCGTTCGAACGCGGGCGCGTTGATCAGGAAGAGGTTCTGCCCGGCGACCGGGAACAGCCCGAGCGACGCCCAGACATACCAGGAGCTCAGACCGCCGGAGTCGTCGTTTCCCGGCAGACCGCCCGGGCCGGTGCCGAACTGCCACGTCAGCGCCGAGTTGATGATCTCAGCGGTACGGTCAGGGCGTCCCGCGTAGTGATAAGCCCATGGGGCCTCCATGTCGGGTTCGTTGTTCAGGCCCTCGAAGCGGTTGAGGGCGTATCCGGCGGCCATCTCGGCGATCTGCGGGCGCTGGCCGGCCTGCTTCACCGGGGCGGCGCCGTAGCCGAAGAACTGGTCGAGCTTGGCGATGAACTCCTGGTCTCCCCCGGCCAGCGCGATGCGGGCGGCCATGTCGTGGAGCAGCCGGAAGGAGTAGTTCCACTTGCCGCCCTCGTAGAACTCCGAGTCACGGAGCAGGCCGGTGCCGGGGTCGAAGGCGTTGACCCAGCCGTTGGCGCGGCGGGCCAGGTCGTCGGCGAGCTTGGTGTCGTTGAGCGCGCGGGCGAGCTGGGCGGTCAGGTGGTGACCGTAGGCCAGGTCGAGGGTGTGGGTGATCGGGTGGACGACGCCGTGCTCGAAGAAGTCCTCGCCGTACATCCGCCGCAGGTCGTCGGTCATGTGGACGAGCGCCCAGCTCCAGTCGAGGTCGGGCAGGCCGAGGGCGTGGGCGTCGGCGAGGGCGGTGTGGGCCAGCGCGCTGCCCTGGCGGAAGAACCGGTCGGCGCCGCGGGCCATGCGGTAGCCGATCGGGAAGTTGCCCTCCTCCTCGCAGACCCGGATCAGCGACTCGAGGAGCCCCGCCGCGCGGTCGGGCGCGATGGCCATGAGCAGCGGGAGCTGGGTCTTGTAGATGTCCCACATCGTGCAGACGTCGAAGGCGTAGGGGCCGGGCGAGGGCCAGAACGGGCTCTCGTCGTCGACGATGCACGGCTTGATCAGGGAGTGGTAGAGCGCGGTCGAGTAGACCGTCCGGCGGGCCGGGGTGCCGCCCTCGACCTTGACGCGGTCGAGGTGGTCGCCCCACCGGGCGCGGGTGCGCAGCTTGACGATGTCGAACGCCGACTGGCCGGTGCCGCACTCGCGTTCGAGGTTCTCCCTGGCCTGGTCGCAGCCGCGCAGCGAGAAGCCCATGCGGACCTCGATGGTCTGCCCGGCCGTCGTGGGGCCCATGTAGAGCATGCCGAAGGGGCGCAGCGTGGTGTGGCGGATGCTGTCGAAGTCGAGGCGGGTGCCGCCGTCGATCAGCCGCCGGTCGTACCAGAGCATCTGGCGCCAGCCGGGGGCCTCGACGTCGACGTAGACCGACAGCGGCACGCCCTCCATGACGACGGTGCCCTGGACCCGGCCGTGGCCGATGTTCTCCACCTGCGCGCGCAGCGGGACGGTGCGGCCGAGCTCGATCGCCAGCCCGCCGCACGACAGGTCGACGACCACGCGGGCGCTGCTGTGCTGCGGGAAGGTGTAGCGGTGGACCGCCACCCGCTGGCCGACCGTGACCTCGCAGCGGATGCCGGTGTCGAGGGTGGCGGCGTAGTAGCCGGGCGAGGCCTCCTCGTCGAGCAGCGGCCACGACTGACCGAGGTCGTCGAGGGGCTGCACCATCGGGGTGACCCGCACGTAGTTGTAGTACTTGCGGATCGCGCCGGTGCCCGACTGCTGGAAGTGGGTGAACCCGCTGGCCTGGAGGCGGTCGAACATCGCCTCGGGCACGCCTTCGGTGTTCTTGGCGTAACGACCGTAACCGGTCGGATAGGCACCGGAGTAGGCACAGGCCGAGACCATGCCGAGAGGTGAGGTGGCCCCGGGGTGGGTGTTGCCCACCTGCGGTTTCGGCCACCACCACGTGGCGGCCAGACCGCCCGCCGGGGGCAGGTCGGTGGCCGCGGTGCCGATGAAGGGATCAACGTTGTCGAGAATGCAGGAACACTATCCGGCCCCAGCCCAGCCTTAGGTTTCGGCGAGGTGAAATCCTTCGTTCACCTCCCTAAAAACCCGTCGTGACCTGCACCCTTGAGCGACCGCTCAAATCGATCTACACTCCGTTTTGAGCGACCGCTCAAACGGGAGGTGCCGTGTACGTCGAGACGCTCGTCCGCGCCGATCCCGGCGAGCTGTGGCGGCTGACCCAGGACCCGGCACTGCACACCCGCTGGGACCTGCGCTTCACCGAGATCCGGCCGATCGACGCCCGCCGCTTCCGCTACCGGTTCACCGTGATCGCCGGCGAGGGGGTGACGGTGGCCGACCGGTCGCGGGGGATCTCCACGCTGCGGTTCTCCTCCGGCGACCCGCGTTCGCCGATCCGCTCGGGCTCCGGCTACTGGCGCTACGTGCCGGTCCGCGCGGGCGTGCGGTTCCTGACCCGGTACGACTACACGCCCCGGCACCCCGGCCTCGACCTGATGGTCCGGCCGCTCCTGTGGTGGGCCACCGCGTGGTCGTTCGACCGGCTCCGGCTCTGGCTGGAACGGGGCCGCCGTCCCGAGTTCGCCCTGCTCCAGGCGGTCGCCGAGGCGGCCGTCCGGGTGGCCGCGGTGGCGTGGGCGCACTCGTTCTGGGTCGCCCTGGCCGCGGTCGCCCTCCCCCATCTCCCGACCACCCCCTCGGCCCGGCGCTGCCGGTTCAGGGACAAGGAGCGACGATGACCTCGATCTTCCGGCGGGCCATGGGGCCCGTGTTCGAGCGGCTGCACCCCGAGTTGCGGAGGCGTTTCGACGTGGGCGTCGAGGAGCGGCGGGGCTGTGTCGGGACGGGGGTGATGGACCGCGTCTGGCACAGTCCGCTGGTGCGGCCGTTCCTGCTGGCGGGGGCCGCGCGGAACGTGCTGGTCCCCGACAGCGGCCGGAACGTGCCGTTCCGGATCGAGAATCTCCCGTACGTCGACTCGCACGGCCGCGAGACCGTCACCTTCGTGCGGACCTTCGAGCTGCCGCGCCGGACGCGGCGGTTCGACGCGACGATGGTCTACGACGCGGCGGGCGGCCGGATCGTCGACTTCCTGGGGTCCTGCCAGCATCTGGCCACCGACCTGGCGTTCTCCGACGACGGCGCGGGCGGGCTGGTCATCCGGTCGGGTGAGCTGCGGTTCTCCGAGGGGTGGGTGTCGTGCCGGGTGCCCCGGCTGATCACCGGGCGGGCGGTGGTGCGGGAGTCCTACGACGAGGGAAGCGGGCGGTTCCGGATCCGGGTGACCGTGGCCAACCCCCGGTTCGGGCCGCTGTTCGGCTACCGGGGGACCTTCGCCGCCGCCTACGTCGACATGGCCGAGCACGGCGTGCCCGCTAGGGTGAAGCCGCGCCGCGAACAGGCGCGCCTGTGAGCGAGGAGAGCCGATGGGAGACACCCGCGCCAAGCTGCTCGAGGGAGCGGTGGAGACGCTGCGGACCCGGGGCATCGCGGGCGTCTCGGCCCGGTCGATCGCGGCGGCGGCGGGGGTCAACCAGGCGCTGGTGTTCTACCACTTCGACGGGGTCGACGACCTGCTCGCACAGGCGTCCAGGCACGCCGCGGAGCAGCGGGTGGCCGCCTACCGCGACCGGTTCGCCGCGGTCACCTCGATGAAGGAGCTGCTCGACCTCGGGCGCGCCCTCCACGTCGAGGAGCGCGACGCGGGCAACCTGGCGGTGCTGGCCCAGATGCTGGCGGGCAGCCAGACCGACCCCAAGCTCGCCCCGGCCACCGCGATCGGCCTCGAACTGTGGGTGACGGAGATCGAGGAGGTCGTCCGGCGGGTGCTGGCGGGCGGCCCGCTGGCCGAGTTCGTCGACGTCGGCGGCCTGGCCAGGGCGGTCGCCGCCGGTTTCGTCGGGCTGGAGCTCTACGAGGGCGTCGACCGGGCCGGCGCCGACCGCGCGCTGGCGGCGCTCGAACAGCTCGCCGACCTGGTGACCGCCCTCGACGACATGGGCCCGCTGGCGCAGCGCGCGGTCCGGGCCGGGCTGCGCCGCTCTACAGGTCGCGGCGCCTGAACACCAGGGCCGCCAGACCCAGCACCAGCAGGGTCCAGGCGACCGTCCAGGCGAGATAGGCGGCCGTCAGCGGCGTGTCACTGAGGAACGGGAAGCCGCCCCGGACGGCGGGCCCGCCGAACTGGAGCAGCGCGGTGGAGTCCTGGAAGGCGTACATCGCGGCCCGCCACAGCCCGTCGGTCGGCAGGATGACCTGCGAGACGGTCCCGACGGCGGCCACGCTGTCGTTGCCGAGCCCCCGGCCCACTCCCCCGACGACGCCCGCGATCCAGGTCGCGCCGAACAGGCCGACCGCGACCACGCCCGACGCCATCGGGGAGATCAGCGTCGAGAACAGCAGCCCCAGCGTCAGGAGCACCGCCGTCTGGAAGGCGAGCAGCGCCAGGCCGGTCACCGGGCTCGTGGGCCAGTAGCCGGTGGTGACGTACACGATCACGAACTGGGCCACCCCGGCCAGGGCCACGAAGCCGCCGCCGAAGGCGACCAGGCCCAGCCACTTGCCGGCCAGGACCGTCGACCGGCGGATCGGCCGGGCCATGATCGACAGGGCGACGCCCGACTCCATCTCGCCCGAGAGGGTGGGCCCGGCGAGGAAGGCGGTGCCGAGGGCGGCGATCAGGCTCAGCCCGAACATGACCAGGTTGAGCAGCTGCGAGGCGATCAGCCGCAGTTCGCCGCTGGTCAGCTGCGCGCCGTCGAACTCCTTGGTCACGAGGGTGTGGAAGCCCCACGCCGACAGGCCCAGCAGCAGGACCGTCAGCACGGCCAGCGCCCGCAGCACCTTGCGCCGCGACGCCTCCCGCAGGGTGAGGGCCGCGAAGGTCAGTACGGTCATCGGTCGCTCCCCAGGATGTCGAGCAGGCGGTCCTCCAGGCTGACGCGGCCGGGTTCGACCGCGTGGACCCGCACCCCCAGTGCGACCAGGTCGGCCACCAGGTCGGGGATCAGGTCCACGCCGGGCTCGGTCAGCGCGACCGTGATCGTCTCCCCGTCGCGGCTCACCGGACCGGCCTGGGCGAGACGGGCCTCCGCCTCGGGGGTGAGCTTCTCCAGCCGCAGCCGCACCTCCGAGCGCCCGAGCAGCTCCTCCAGCGTGCCCGAGGCGGCGACGCGGCCCTTGTCGAGGATGACCACGCGGTCGCAGACCCGCTCGACCTCGCCGATGAGGTGCGAGTTCAGCAGCACGGCCACCCCGCGCTCCTTCAGGGAGAGCACGATGTCGCGGACGTCGGCCCGCCCCACCGGGTCGAGCGCGCTGGTCGGCTCGTCGAGCACGACGAACTGCGGGCGCGCGACGAGGGCGACGGCCAGGCCGAGGCGCTGCTGCATGCCCTTGGAGAACCCGCCGACCCGGTCGCCGGTCCGTTCGCCGAGCCCGACCAGGCCGAGGGTGTCCCGGCGTTCCTTCTCCGGCACGGCCGCGCCCGCGAGTCTCACGTGCAGGTCGAGGACCTCCTTCGCGGTCAGCCAGGGCTGGTAGCGGAAGAGTTCGGGCAGGTAGCCGACCTCGGCGCGGGCCTTCGGGTCCTTGACCGGACGGCCGAGCAGCATCACCTCGCCCGCGTCGGGGCGGACCAGGCCGAGCATCATCTTGATGACGGTGGTCTTCCCGGCGCCGTTCGGGCCGAGCAGCCCCAGCACCTCCCCACGGGCGACGGAGAACGACACGCCGTCGACGGCGGTCCTCTTCCGGTAGCGTTTGCGCAGGCCGGAGGCCCAGACGGCGTTCATCGCAGCTCCCTGGCGACGGTGAGGACCTCATCGGCGGTCAGCGCGCCGGCAACAGCGTTGATCTGCCCGTCCTCGACCCAGACGACGCCGTTCATGCCGCCCGTGGTGACCAGGGTCGCGGGCCGCCCGCCGACGTCGGCGGGTGAGGTCTGCTTCTCCTCGACCGAGGAGAACAGCGGCAGCGTCTCGCCGCCGGAGAAGGCGCGCAACTGCGCCGCGACGTCGTCGGGGATGAACGTCAGCGACGTCAGGTAGTCGCGGACGGTCGCGAACGGCACCCCCGAGGAGTACACCGTGGGCGCGGTCACCCGCGCCACGACCAGGGCGGGGACCTCGTGCTCCGACGCCCAGACGGCGGCCGCCCCCGGGCCCGCCGACAGCATGAACCGGCTCCCGTCGAGGCCCGGCGGCGCGGGCGGGGCGGTCGCGCCGGCCTTGGCGGCGGTCCGGGCGGTCTTGGCGGCGGAGAAGGTGAACGTGCCGCCGGCCTTGTCGATGACGAAGTAGCCGGGCTCGCCCGTCACCCCGCGCGGCAACTCGCGGGGAAGCCTGAGCTCGGCGGCGTCGACGGGACGTACCGACAGCTTCTCGGTGATCCGGAGATCGCCGAACTCCTCCAGCTCCGGGAGCTTGGCCAGTTCGGCCTGGGGCGCGGTGATCGGGGCGATCCGCTCGGTGTGGAAGATCTGGAGCCAGTCGGCGGCGGCGGCCGCTCCGGCGCCGGTCAGCAGGACGGCCGCGCCCGCGATGGCCACGACGGGGCTGCGCAGGCGGGTGCGCCAGCGGCTCGTCACCCGCATCCTGGGGCGCGGTCCGGCGGCGGAAAAGCGGGTCCAGGCGGTGTCGACGTCCACCTCGAAAGCGGTGTCCAGCGCGGCGGCGGCGAAGGCCGCGTCGGCGCGGGCCCCATCCAGCCCGTCCTGGCAGATCGGGCAGTCGGCGATGTGGGCGCGGTCGGTGTCGGCGACCCCGTCCGGCTCGTCGAGGAGCCGGCGCAGCGTGCCGTCAGTCGGATGACGCATGACGGTTCAACTCCTTGCGCAGAGCGGACTCGGCCCGTCGCACGATCGTGCCGACGCTGCCGGGAGAAAGATCGAGGGCGGCGGCGACCTCGGCGTAGCTGAGGCCGCTGTGCCGCAGGACCAGGGCGACCGCCTGACGGCGCGGCAGCGTGGCCAGCGCCGCGCGGACGCGGCGACGCTCGTCCCTGGTCACGACGGCGTCGGCGATGTCGGGGGCGACGGTCTCGCCGGGGGCGTTCTCCTCCCGGGCGGCCCGGCGGCGGCCCGACCGCAGGTGGTTGAGCGCGGTGTGCGCGGCGGCCACCGCCAGCCATCCGGCCGCCTCACCCGCGGGCACGGTGGAGCGGCCGAACGCGAGGAACACCTCCTGCGCGACGTCCTCCGCCTCGTCCCGCGACCCGAGCACGCGGGCCGCGACCGCGACGACACGCGGATAGGCGGCCCGGAACACCTGCTCCAGGTCGGCCCGGACCGGCGGATCGGACCCCACGACGACGTCCCTTCCGACGCTTACCTGTACGACGTTCACATAGGTAGAGCACCGCCCGGCGCCCCGTTGTGACACGTCTCCCAGTGGACCGCCCAGCGGGCTCCAAGAGCGCTTTCAACGCGCCCCAAGTGACGTGATCCAGAGTTCTCGTCGAGACAACGAGGAACTGGAGAGAACACGATGTTCACGAAGGCCGTGCCGGTGGCCACCGCCGCCTTGGCCGCCCTGGCCCTGCTCCCGGCGACCCCGGCGAGCGCCGCGGACCACGACGTCAACGTCTACCGAGGCTACGTCGGGACGGTCCGCGAACCGGGCAGCAGCTTCATGTGCCCGCAGGACGAGGTGATGATCGGCCGCGCGCACACCGGCGACGAGACCGGCAACACCACCTACTACTGCGGCATCGTCGTGATCGACGGGACGCGGGTGGAGGCGCTGTACACGCCCTACAAGGTCACCGTGAAGGAGAGCGGCGGCAAGTACACCGTCCCCGACGGTTACGCGCTCGTCGGCCGCTCCCACTACGGCGACGAGAACGGCTCCACCACCTACTACGCCAAGAAGCTCGAATGGCGCGGCCAGAGCCTGCGGATCCTCTACCGCCAGTGGACGGCCGACATGAAGGAGAGCAAGCACGCCTCCATCGCGCCGGGCGCGGCGATCATGACGGGCCGCTACCACTACGGCGACGAGAACGGCCGCACCGCCCACGAGTACGGAGAGATCCGGGTCCCCTGACCCCCGTACGGACAGAGCCCGTGGCCCCAGGTCACGGGCTCTGCCGCTTTCCGGTCAGAAGGTCTCGCAGCGGCCCTCGACGTTGACGTTCGCGCCGCGCAGCGGGCGGGCCTCGTCGGCGCCCGTGCCGCAGTCGAAGGAGTCGGCGTCGTTGCCGCCCTGGAGCCGGTCGTCGCCGCCCTGGCCGAAGACGCAGTCGTCGCCGCCGTTGCCGGTGATGAGGTCGTCGCCCGAGCGGCCGATGATCAGGTCGTCATCGGGGGTGCCCGCGATCGACGACACGCCCGCGGCGGCCGTGATGACGTTGCGGGCGACGATGTCGCCGCAGGTCCCGACGCCGTTCGCGGTGAGGGTGACCTCGCCGGTCCGGTCGATGCCGGTGACGGCCGCGACCGTGCCGGAGCCCGCGACCTCGGTCAGGGTGACCGAGCCGCCCGCGCCGACGGTCAGCGTGACCGGGGTGCCGTTCACGGCCACCTTCACCACGGCCCGGCCGCTCAGGGCGGTGACGGTGGAGGTCCTGCCGCTTGCGGTCAGGCGGTAGGTGCCGGTGGTGTACTCGACCGTGCCGAAGACGCCGTCGAACTGGGTTCTCGCCGGGTCGGCGCCCGCGCCGACGGTGAGCAGGACACCGGCCGGGCCGGTGTCGGAGACGGTCACCGTACGGCCGCCGCGCGCCAGCACCCTGCCCGACGTGGTGCCCCCGGGCCGGTCGGAGAAGGTCTCGTTGGCCGGGTCGGCGGGCTTGACGTCGACGTCGTCGTCGATGCCGTCGTCATCGGCGTCCAGGTCGAGGACGGTGCAGTTCACCGTGCCGGTGCGCAGGGCGTGGCCGCCGGTGTTGCCGTCGTCGGTCCACAGGACCGGCTTCCGGCCGGCCACGCACTCGGTCTGCGGGGCGACGGCGAAGCCCTCGTTGTTGAGGTTCGGCATGCCCGCCGGGCGGTCGTGGAGGACCGTCGAGGCGAACCTCCCGGAGGCGTTCACGTCGAAGAGGGCGCTGCGGCCCTGGCAGGTGTCGTCGCAGACGACCCAGAGCTTCTCGATCTCGGGGTCGTACGTGAGCTCCATGACGCCCGGGAAGCCGCTGGCGATCGTGGCGACCTTGGTGAAGGCGGTGCCGTTCTGGTCCAGGGCGTAGGCGTAAACGCCGCCGTTGCCCTCGACGCCGACGAAGAACAGGCCGTCGCCGTGGTTCGGGTAGTCGGCCGGTTCGTAGGCCGCGCCGGTCCTCTCGTCGACGAAGCCCTTGGACGTCAGGTAGGAGTCGGGGACCCAGGTGATGGCCTCCAGGCCCGCGTTCGCGCCGACGGTCGGCAGGTCGGCGGTGAGGACCCACTCCTTGGTGGCGGTGAGCGTGGTGTTCACGCCGGTCGGGTCGAAGCGGAGGACGGCCGGGCGGCTGACGCCGCTGACGCCGTTGTCGCGCTCGGTCGAGACGAAGACGCCGCCCGCCGGACCTGCGTTCGTGAGGGTGACGCCCTCGGCGTCGGGGTCGCCGAGACCGGTCGGGAACCTCAGGGGGTGCGTGGTGGCGGGGGCCCACGTGGTGCCGTCCCACTCCAGGCGGTAGAGGGTGCCGGGGCCGTTCCTGACCGCCCACAGCTCGCCCGGCTCCCGGTAGTACAGGCCGCTCATGTTGCCGCCGAGCACGTTCGCGCCGTCGGCCGTGGCGACCTCCGCGCCACCGGGCCACGGCGTGGCGGCCGGGCCGGTCGGGCCGCAGGAGTTGGCCGCGCCCCTGGTGGAGGTGGTGTCGGTGAACGCGCCGGTGCCGTCGGGGCAGCGGCCGTAGGTGCTGGCGGCGTGCGCGGCCCAGGTGTGGGAGTCGACCAGGGTCAGGCCGTCGGCCGAGTAGAGGCGCGCGGAGTCGGCGGCGCCGAGACCGTAGGCGAGTTCGACGTCGACGGGCAGGAAGCCGCCCGGGGCGATCACGCTGCCGGCCGGGATCGGGTAGATGTGGGTGTCGTCGTTGTCCTTGACGATCCAGCCCGACACGTCGACCGGGCTGCCGCCGGTGTTGGTCAGCTCGACCCAGTCACCGGGGGTGCCGCCGTTCGACTCGACCTCGTTCACCTTGATCGACGGAACCGGGTCGGCGGCCCGGGCCTGGGTCACCAGGAGTGGCGCGGCGGTCAACAACGGGACGACTAATGCGACGGTCCGCCGCCAGCTCTTACGCAATGTGGGCTCTCTTCGAACAGGGAACGTGCCAGCAGCTTGGTGCATCCCGGCGACGCCGAGGGAAATGCGGAGCGAACAAGTCCTGGCCCGGAGCGGCGAGGCGATCCCTTGTGCCGGGATGCGGCGGGTTGCCATCCTGAACCCCGTGATGTTCCGGTTGCTCGGGCCCGTCGAGGTGGTGGCCGGACAGGCCGCCGTTCGGCTGGGCGGAATCAAACCGCAGACACTGCTGGCCGCGCTGCTCCTGGAGCACGGCCACGTCGTGCCCACGACCCGGCTGATCGACGTCCTCTGGCCCGACGATCCGCCGGAGACGGCCAGAGCCGCGATCCAGACGTACGTGAAGACGCTGCGGCAGGCCGTGGGGAAGGACATGATCGTCACCCACGCCTCGGGCTATCTGGCCCGGATCCCGCCGGGCTCGCTCGACACCGACCTGTTCCAGGGGTTGCTCGCGGACGCGCGCGATGCCGCCGGTCCCCGCGAGACCTCCGAGCTGCTCGGCGCGGCGCTGGCGCTGTGGCGGGGGCCCGCCCTGGCCGGGCTCGGTGATTCGGCGCTGGCCGGGGAGGCGGCCCGGCTGGAGCACCTGCGGCTGTCGGCGACCGCCGACCGGCTCGACGCCGAACTGGCCCTCGGACACCACGCCGAGCTGGTGGCGGAGCTGGCCGCGCTGGTCGGCCGCCATCCCGCCGACGAACGGCTGCGCGGCCAGTACATGACCGTCCTCTACCGGCTCGGCCGCCAGTCCGACGCGCTCGCCGTCTTCCGCGAGGGCCGGGAGTCGCTCGCGGAGGAGCTCGGCGTCGACCCCGGGCCCGAGCTGACCGCGCTCCACCACGCGATCCTGCGCGGCGACGCCGCGCTGCTCGGACCGGCCCCGGGTGAGCAGGTCCGGGTGGCCGTGCCGGCGCAGCTCCCGCCGGGTCCGGCCGACTTCACCGGCCGGGCCGAGGTGAGCGCGGCGCTGGGCGCGGCGCTGACGTCGGGCGGGGCCGCCGCGGTGGTCGCGGGCCGGTCCGGGAGCGGCAAGTCGGCGCTGGCGATCCACGTCGCCCACCAGGTCGCCAAGGCGTTCCCCGACGGGCAGCTCTACGCAGAGCTGCGCGGGATGTCCGCCGCCCCGGCCGATCCGGGCGAGGTGCTCGGCCGGTTCCTCAAGGCGCTCGGCGTCGAACCGGGCGCGCTGCCCGAGTCCACCGGGGAGCGGGCCGACCTCTATCGCAGCCTGCTGGCCGGGCGGCGGACGCTGGTCGTGCTCGACGACGCCGGGACCGAGCGGCAGGTCCGCCCGCTGCTGCCGGGCGGCACCGCCGCCGTGCTGATCACCTCGCGCAATCGGCTCGGCGGCCTGGCGGGGGTGCGCCGCACCGACCTCGACGTGCTCGATCCGGCCGAGGCGATGGAGCTGATGGGCCGGATCGTCGGGGCCGGACGGGTGGCCGCCGAGGAGGCGGTGGCCCGCGAGATCGCCGAGATGTGCGGGCGATTACCCCTCGCGATCCGGATCGCCGGGGCCCGCCTGGCCACCCGGCAGCGCTGGCCGCTGCGGGTGCTCGCCGACCGGCTGGCCGACGAGCGGCGGCGGCTGGACGAACTGGCCATCGCCGACCTGGAGGTGCGGGCCGGGTTCGAGGTGAGCTACCGGGGGCTGGACGAGGAGGCCGGCCGGGCCCTGCGGCGGCTCGGCTACCTGGGCGTCCCGGAGTTCTCCGCCTGGATCGTCGCCTGGCTGTGCGACGTGGCCTGGCCGGTCGCCGAGGACATCGTCGAACGGCTGGTCGACGCGCAGGTGGTGGACTTCGGCCGGGTCGACGACTTCGGCACGCTGCGCTACCGCATCCACGACCTGGTGCGGATCTACGGCCGCGAACGCGCCGAGGCGGAGGAACCGGCCGAGACCCTCGACGCGGCCGTCGGCCGGGTGCTCGGCGGCTGGCTGGCCCTGGTCGACCAGGTGGCGATCCACACGCCCTCCGACGAGATCGGCCGGCCGCGGCCCTCGGCGGAGCTCCCGGCCGCGCCGCCCGAGCTGGTCGAGCAGGTACTCAAGGCCCCCTACGACTGGTTCGACGTCGAGCAGCCCGCCCTGGTCGTGGGTCTGGAACGGGCCGCCGCGCTGGGGCTGCACGCCATGGTGGTCCGGTTCGCCTCGGCCCGGCTGGGGATGTCGTTCCTCGGCGTGACCCGGTTCGAGTCGAAGGAGCGGATCGTCCACGCCGCCCTGACCGCCGCCCGCGACGCGGGCAACCGCGAGGGCGTGGCGGCCATGCTGGCCGAGCTCGGCGGCCTGCGCTACCAGCAGGACCGCTTCCCCGAGGCGAACCGGGTCCTCGGCGAGGCCCTGGGCGCCTTCCGCGACCTCGGCGACCGCCGGGGCCAGGCGTTCGTGCTGTCGGCGCTGGGCGCGACGTCGCGCGAGGCGGGCCGGCTGGCCGACGGGCTCTACTTCCTCGACCGGGCCGCCGGCCTGTTCGCCGACTTCGGCGACGGGGTCGGGCACGCCCACGCCCGCCGCCTGGCCGGTTCGATCCAGCTGGAGCGCGGCGACTACGACGACGCGTGGGCCGCGCTGGAGGAGTCGCTGTCGGACTACCGCGGCGTCGGCAGCCGCCGGGGCGAGGCCGTCACGCTCCGCACGATGAGCCTGTTCCACCGCGCGACCGGCGACTACGCCGCCGCTGTCGGACCGGCGGAGGAGGCGCTGGCCATCTTCCGCCACCACGGGGACACCCTGATGGAGGCCTATGCGGTCCGCAGCCGGGCCAAGGCCGAAGTGCGGCTGGGCCTCGGCCGCCAGGCGCTGGCCCCCCTGGAACAAGCCCTGTCGACCTGCCGGGCGATGCGCGACCGCTGGGGCCTGGGGGTGACCCTGCGCACGCTCGGCGAACTCCACCTGGCCGACGGCAACCTCCGCGACGCCGACGTCTGCCTGACCGCCGCCAAGGAGGTCTGGCAGGACATGGAGGCGCCGCTGTGGATGGCCCGCACCGAACGCGACCTGGCGCTGCTGCACGAGGCGCGGGGGGAGACGGAGACGGCGGCCGAGATCCGGGCCCGCGCCGTCCAGGTCTTCCGCGACCACGGCTCGCGCGAGTTCGGCGAGCTGACGGAGTCCTGAGGGCGCTGAAAGAGGGCCTCCGCCGGCTTTCACCGCGATTTCAGCGCCTCGTCCGAACCTTTGGGTGCAACGAAAACACCGCACCGAAAGGGCTCAGAAAATGCGCATCCCCCGCCTCGTCTCCGCCGGTCTGATGATCGCCACCTCGCTCGGCCTCGCCACGGTCCTGACCGGTGCCCCGGCCCACGCCGACTCCTCGCCCGGCGGCCAGATCACCCGCTCCGAAGTGCTCGCCCGCGCCCAGAACTGGGTCGACAGCGGCGTGAAGTACAACCTGACCCGCGCGTCGAGCACGCTCTACACCGACGTGGAGGGCGACAACCGCTACGGCCCGGACTGCTCCGGCCTGGTCTCCATGGCCTGGCACATCACCGCGAACGCCGGCAAGGGCGGCCACAGCACGAGCGACTTCGAGAGCTGGTCGGGCAAGATCTTCCTGGGCAGCCTGCACGACCTCGAACCCGGCGACGCCATCCTCAAGGACGGCCACATCGAGCTGTTCGCCCGCTGGAAGAACAGCGGCGACCACACCCAGGGCGCCTGGACCTACTCGCTGAACGGGACCGGCGACCCCGACGGGAACGGCTGGCAGATGGACTGGGCCAAGGGCCCGGCGGCCAACTCCCACGGCCAGCGCGGCGACGAGTCGTGGTCGAGCATGCAGAACTACCGCCCGATCCGCTACAAGAACATCGTCGACGACTCGTCACCGCCGGCCCCGCGCTTCCGCCAGGGCGACTACGACGGCGACGGCAAGTCCGACCGCGCCCTCTGGGAGCCGTCCACCGGCAAGTGGTTCGTGGAATTCAGCGGCAACGGCGTCAAGAACGAGACCACCCCCTGGGGTCAGTCGGGTGACATCCCCGTGCCCGGTGACTACAACGGCGACCTCCAGGCCGACCGCATGCTGTTCCGCCCCTCGACCGGCGCCTGGTACGTCACCTACTCCACCACCGGCCAGCAGGTGCAGCTCCCGAGCTGGGGCGTCAACGGCCACATCCCGGTCCCCGGCGACTACGACGGCGACGGCAAGTCCGACCGCGCCCTCTGGGAGCCGTCCACCGGCAAGTGGTTCGTGGAATTCAGCGGCAACGGCGTCAAGAACGAGACCACCCCGTGGGGCCAGTCGGGTGACATCCCCGTCCCGGGTGACTACAACGGCGACGGCAAGGCCGACCGCGCGCTCTGGAGGCCCTCGACCGGCGCCTGGTACATCACGTACAGCACCACCGGCCAGCAGGTCCAGCTCCCGAGCTGGGGCGTGAACGGCCACATCCCGGTCCCCGGCGACTACGACGGCGACGGCAAGTCCGACCGCGCCCTCTGGGAGCCGTCCACCGGCAAGTGGTTCGTGGAATTCAGCGGCAACGGCGTCAAGAACGAGACCACTCCGTGGGGTCAGAACGGCGACATCCCGGTCTCCGGTGACTTCAACGGCGACGGCGAGACCGACCGGGTGCTGTGGCGGCCCTCCACCGGGGCCTGGTACGCGACCTACTCGACCACCGGCCAGCAGGTCCAGCTCCCGAGCTGGGGCGTGAACGGCCACATCCCCGTCAACTGAGACCTCACCTCGCGGGCCGTCCGGGAATCCTCCCGGGCGGCCTTCCGGCACATCCAGAAAGGGAGCGCACATGATCCTGCTCTCCGATCCCGTCATCGGCCGCATACCGGTCGAGGAGGACGGCGACCCGGTGCTCGACCTCGCGAACGTCCCGGCGTTGCGGGTCGATCCACGCGAGGCCGCCGGGAACCCGTTCCACGCGCGGCTCCGCAGCGGCGTCGTCGACCGGCTCGTCATCGCCCAGACGCTGCTGCCCCCCGGGCTGCGGTTCCTCGTCGTCGAGGGGCTGCGCCCGATCAGGCTCCAGAAAACCTACTTCGACGCCCACGTCGACCGGCTCCGCCTCGACCATCCGGGCCGGGACGAGGCCTGGTACCACCAGCGGGCCGGCCGGTACATCTCCCCGCCCGAGGTCGCCCCGCACGTGGCGGGCGCCGCCGTCGACCTGACCCTGCTCGGGCCCGACGGAACCGAACTCTCACTCGGCACGGAGGTGAACGACACCGACACCGAGGACTGCCACACGGCCGCCACGACGATCTCCCCCGAGGCCGCCGGGCGCCGCCGCCTCCTGTGCGACGCGCTGACCCAGGCCGGCCTGGTCAACTATCCGACCGAGTGGTGGCACTGGTCCTACGGCGACCGCTACTGGGCCCACGTCACGGGTGCGCGGGCGGCCCGTTACGGCCCGGTCTCCGTGTAGGAACATGGCAGGCCCGGCGGGATGTTTCCCGCCGGGCCAGATCATGGGTGGAGCTTCAGGCGTTTACCAGAAGCGGTAGTCCGGAGCGGGCCACTCGGGCTCGGCGGGGGCGACCCACGGAGCCGCGCGGCGGGCGCGGACGTCGTTCTCGGTGACGGTCTCGCCGGGGGCGAGGACCAGCGGGATGCGGACGCGGCTGCGCTGCAGGTCCACGGTCACCTTGGCGCCGGTGGCGGGCTCGCCGCTGTAGGTCGAGTCGGTGCCGGCGATGACCAGGCCGATGCGGTGCCCGGCCTTGAAGGTGTAGTCCTGCGGCAGGGTCAGCCACTTGACCTCGCCGTACGAGCCGACGGGCAGCGGGTTCGAGGCGCTGATCGACTCACGGTTCTGCACGTCGATCCAGCCGCGGCCGACGATCTCCAGGGCGGCGGTCGCCATGTTGGTCGCGACGTCGAAGTAGCAGCCGTCGTCGGCGGCGGTCGACTCGCCGTAGCAGCTCTGCGTGGTCAGGTTGCGGATGCCCTGGTTGCTGCGCCAGGCGATCCGCTCGTCGGTGCCGAAGTCCACGAGGAGCGCGGTGAGGTTGGAGGTCGGCTTGTCGAGCTTCACCTGGAGGCTGATCTCGGGCGTGCCGGACATCCGGATGTCCTTGGACAGCTCGCTGGTGGTGAAGGCGACGCGGCCGGCGGCCGGGGTGGTGATGTTGGCGACCATCGCGTTCTCCGACTGGCGGACGTCGGTGAAGGTCGCGGTCTCGCCGTTCTGGGCCTGGACGAGACCCAGGGTGCCGTCGGCGGCCGGGCGGAACAGGTGGTTCTGGGCGGCGGGCTCGGGCCAGTCGCGCAGCTTGATCCAGTCGGTCCGGCCGGTCTGCACGTCGGCGCGCGGCTGCTTCATGACGTCGTTGCTGACGCCGACGAGCCAGTAGTCGAACCAGGCGTGCAGATTGTCGACCCAGCGGTCGCGCTGGCCCTCGAAGTCGAACGGGTCGACGTGCTGGGTCTGGCCGACCCAGATCTTGCGCGGCACGCCGTTCTTGGCCAGGCCGTCCCACCAGACGGAGAAGTTTTCCGGCTTGACGTTCAGGTCGTTGACGGTGTGCACGACGAAGACCGAGGCCTTGACCTTGGAGACGTCGCCGAGGGTGCCGGCGATGTAGTCACGCTCGGCCCAGTAGTCGTTGTGGTTGCCGGTGTCGTCGCCGTCGTTCGCGTCGGCGTACGCCCGCACCGCGGCGCACTTCGCGTCCGGGTCCGTGTCGACGGCGTTGCCGAGGTAGGACTGGTAGTTGAAGTTGTAGATCACGCCGTTCATGCGCTGGTACTTGTACCAGGAGCTGATCGCCGAGATCGGGACGATGGTCTCCAGGCCCTCGACGCCGGTCGCCGCGACGCCGTTGGCCAGCGTGCCGTCGTAGGACTTGCCGATCATGCCGGCCTTGCCGGTGCTCCAGTCGGCCACGGCGGGGGTGACGCCGTCGAGCTTGGTCGCGGTGGCGCGGCCGTTCAGCCAGTCGATGACGGCCTTGCCGCCCAGCACGTCGGCCTTGCCGCCGACGTCGGGGCAGCCGGTCGACTTCGTGGTGCCGATCATGTCGACGGCCAGGAAGGCGTAGCCGCGCGGCACGAAGTAGTTGTCGTACCAGAGCGGGAACTTCACGATGTTCCCGTCGGCGTCGTAGACCTTGCGCTCCGCCTCGTTGCCTCGGCCGGAGTTGTCGTAATAGGGGCTCTCGTCGATGATCGAGGCGACCTTGAGGTCGGCGCCCGACTCCTTGGGACGGATGATGTCGACCCGCACGCGGTCGAGGACGCCGTCGGAGTCACTGTCCACGGTCGACTCGACCAGAACGGACTCGCGGATCGCGTCGGCGTACGAGAAGACGGGCTGGGTGCGCCCGTTCGCGACGGAAATGGCAGGGGCGGCACTCGCCTGAACCGGGGCGGCGAGGGCCACCACCAGGCCCACGGCGACGAGGGCGGCTCGCAACGGTGGCACTAAGAGCCTCCAGAGACTCGGGAATTAGCCCAAATCTCCTTGAAAACTCCCATAACAGACAAGATCAGGTTACGGCTTTGACACCACCTCGTGCTAAATGTGTGACATGGCACTCGGTGTCCATGACGCCTTCCGGCGAACCGCGGCGTCAACCGCCGTCGGCGGTGACGAAACCGCAGAGAGCGGCGATGGTGCCGGCGGCGTCCACGGCGTCACCGTCGATCAGTCCTTCGTCCCTGATTCTCGACATCGCAGATCGCGCATGGCGCAGGAAGAAGAACAGGACGTGATCGTTGATGTTCTCGGCGTAGGTCTCGTTCATGCTGGTGAAGAGCCCGTTCAGCCGCCGCCGCTCGCCTTCCATCCGATCGAGGGGATATTCCCCGCCGGGGTCCGACGCGTTGACCTGACGAAGGAAGAGAGAGCCCCCGCCGAACAACCGGAGAAGAGAGATCCGCGCCTGACTCTCTCTGGTCTCGCGCAGGAGATGCCGCTCGTCGAGTTCCCGGCCGAACGCGAGCGCGTCGAGAGTGCGGAGAAGCCGCAGATGATGAAGGGCTGCCAGGGACATCGGGAAGGAGTCCAGCAGGGCGGCCGGTTCGCTCTCCTTCGCCGACCAGCGGTCGACCAATTCGGCGGCAAGCGAATCGCAGACGAATTCTTCCAGCAGATGAGGGTCTTCGATGAACTCGGCCACCCGCTCGGCGTGACTCACGTGGACGAAATCCCGCGGCTCCTGCCGCTGGCCCGACCCGCGAAGAAACCTCTCTTTCTCTTCGTCGCTCGACCATGTGGCGCCCGCGACCGCCCGCTCGGCGGCGGCCCGATAATCCCTGTTGTAACCCTCCTCGACGAGAGCGGCCACATCCACGTCTTGCTGGTCGAGGTCCCGCAGGCGGGCGCCGATGACAGCCGGCGGCACACAGAAGTCCCGCATCGCCGCGCGGATGAGCGGCGGCCCCCGCCATAAGTAGTGACACATCTCGTGTGCGATGGCGAAGGCCTCGTTCATGAGCGTCTGCATCCACCGCGCGTAGGTGTCCAGCGTCGGCGCCTGCTGCCGGACAGGCGGGAGACGGGCACTGCTGACCGCGTGCAGCATCGCTGATGCCAGCGCGCCCTCCGTGTCCCCCTGATCGAAGATCCGGATGGCCACCAGCTTGAAGAGGTAGGCGTCGAGTCGCTCCAGGCCCCTCTCCTCAAGGAGGAGCCTGTTCAGCTTTCCGATGATCTGGCCGTTGTACTGGTCGTACACGATGTAGTCGCGGTCGGGCAGCGTCACGATCTCCGTTCTCGCCCTGACCGTGTAGACAATCTTGAACTGGGGGGCGGAGATCTCCTTCTGGATCATCTTCGGGATCTCCGCGCAGAAATAGTCGAAGAGTTTCCGGTAGGTCGCGTGCAGTGGCGCGAACCTGCTTTCGTCCAGGGGGAATCCGCGATAGCCGCGCGTGGTGACCAGATAGTCATCCAGTGTGATCACTGTCCGCTCTCCCCTCTCCTTCTTGGAGCACCCTGTTCTCCAGAGCTTTGATGATCTTGACCACCTCGTCCGCCGAGTGGCCCACGAACTTCTTCCCGTCGAAAGTCACCACGGTCGACTTGTGTTTCTCGACGCGGGTGGTCATCCAGTGGCGCAACACCGGAATCGAGGCGAGTGAAACGGTGACGAAAGCCTGCACGATCGTGTTGCCGTCCAGCGCCCTGCTCGACACGACGGTCGGCCGGAGGCTCGCCGACTCGAGGGTTTCCAGATCTTCTTCACTGATGTCGACGGCGATCAGCACAGAGGTCATGAATCAAGAGGAGCACAGCGCGCAGGACGGGGACAACCTCAGGTGTGAACAACTAGGCCGTGACGACGGTGACCCCGGCGGTCCGCAGCGCGGTCACCGCGCCGGGCGGGGTGCGCGTGTCGGTCACCAGCGTGTCGATGCCCGAGAGCGGCGCTATCCGCACGGCGCTGCGCCGGGTGAACTTGGTGTGGTCGGCCAGCACCACGAGCCGCGTCGCGGCCGCGATCATGCTGCGGTCGGTCTCCGCCTCGGCCAGGTGGGCTCCCAGCATCCCGTACGCGGGATCGACGCCGTAGGCGCTGAAGAAGCCGGCGTCGATGCGGAGGTCGGTGAGCGCCTGCGTGGTGAGGTGGCCCAGCAGCGACAGCTCGGCGTTGCGCATCAGCCCGCCCAGCACGAGCACCTGGGTGGTGGCGGAGGCGGTGCCGATGGCGTACGCGATGGCGACGGAGTTGGTCACCACCGTCAGGCCGGGGACGGTGACCAGGTGGGGAACCATCTGCGCGGTGGTCGACCCGCCGGTCAGGAGGATCACGCCGCCCGGGGAGACGAGCTTGGCCGCCTCGGCGGCGATCCGCCGCTTCTCGCCGGGGTTGGCGATCGAACGTTCGGCGATCGGCGGTTCGTCGGGGCCGCCGTCGAGGGCCATCGCGCCGCCGTGGACGCGGCGGAGCAGGCCGTGGCCGTCGAGGGCGTCGAGGTCGCGCCGGACGGTGGAGACGCTGACGTCGAGTAACTCGGCCAGGTCCTCGACGGAGACGGTCCGGCGAGTGCGCACGTGGGCGAGCAGGTCGTTTCTGCGCTTCTCGCTCAGCATGGCGATCATGCTACCCGCGTACACCAAAGGTAGTTGTGCCGATACGGGACGCGCACTTCGGCACAGACCGGAGCGGCGCGAGGCGCTTTCCTTGGGTCATCGGCCCGACGGGGGCCGGGACCACCGATTTGAAGGACTGATTCCCATGCGTCGTCACATCGCCGCCCTCACCCTCGCCGTCGCCGGCTTAGCCGGCCTGGCGTCCCTGTCCGCTCCCGCCCAGGCGGCATCGCCGATCCCTGTGACGGTGAGCCTCGGCGGCCTGACCGTCACCGGCACGACCGGATCCGACCTGATCACCCTGGCCGAGGGCGCCGGCGGCGCCATCACGGTGACCGGCGCGGGCGTCACCTCCGCCGACACCGACTGCCAGCCGATCTCCGGCGGCGTCAGCTGCAAGAACGCCAGCACGATCATGGTGAACATGCGCCAGGGCGACGACATCGTCAACAACGACACCGTCGGCCGGTTCACCGAGATCTTCGGCTCGGCCGGCCGCGACACCCTCTGGGGCGGCAGCGGGCGCGACATCCTCGTCGGCGGCACCGGCGACGACTTCCTGCACGGCCGTGGCGGCAACGACACGACCGACGGCGGCGCCGACACCGACAACTGCACGGGCGAGACCGAGCAGAACTGCGAGATCTGAGCGGCGGGCCGGGCGCCCGGACGGACGCCCGGCCCTGATCGCCGGGTCAGCGGGGGACGCGGCCCAGGTGGCGGAGGAGCTCGTCGGCGACCGGGGTGGCCGACGGCTCGCCGGACGCCTCGACCACGGGGGCGTAGGCGCCCCACTGGCGCAGCGGCTCGACGACGCCCCGCGCGGCGGTGAGCAGGTGACCGGCGAGCTCGTCGTCGAGCGGGGAGGGCTGACCGGTGGCGATCGCGACGTCCCACGCGTGCACGGCGGCGTCGAGCGCGCACATCACCGCCGCGACCGGGGTGGGCAGCTCGCCGTGCGGTAACGGCGTCGGCACGGCCGCGGTGTCGTCGGACACCGTGGCCCACGCCGCGGCGGTCTGCTCGACGGCCTCCTTCACCAGTTCCGCGGCGGTGCCCTCGACGGCCCCCGACGGCGAGAAGGGGTCGTAGGCCGGGCCGGCTCCGATGCCGAGCATCATGGCGTAGGCGAGCTGGTCGCCCGCGGCGTGCTGGATCACCTGGGTGACCGTCCAGTCGGCGCACGGGGTGGCGGCGTCCCACTGGTCGTCGCGGACGCCGGCGACGCTGTTCTCCAGCGCCCGGTAGGAGGTGGCCAGCACCCCACGCCAGACCGGCTGCAGGGAGGTGACCGTGGCGCTGTCGGTGATGTACATGAAGGTTGCCTTTCGATCGCGTCCTCGCTTGTGATCTCAGACTATGGGTCCATTAGGCTACTTTCGTTCCTAATGATCCCGGGAGTGAGATGGCTCCGACGACGACCCGCGTGCTGCGCCTGCTGTCGCTGCTCCAGGACCGCGCCCACACCGGCCGCGAGCTGGCCGAACGCCTCGGCATCACCGACCGCACGCTGCGCCACGACATCCAGCGCCTGCGCGAACTCGGCTATCCCGTGCACGCCACGCGCGGCGCGGTGGGCGGATACCGGCTCGGGCAGGGCGCGACGATGCCCCCGCTGCTGCTCGACGACGACGAGGCGGTGGCCGTCGCGGTGGCCGTCGGCCTGGCCGAGGACGGCTCCACCGGAATCGCCGACATCCACGTCAGCCTCACCAAGGCGCTCGCCAAGCTCCAGCAGATCCTCCCGAAGCACCTGCAGCGCAAGGTGTCCGCGCTGCGGTCGGCCACCGCGGTCGGCCCCGCCACGATCGGCTCCCGCGAGCCCGACGCCCCCGTGCCCGCCGCCACCCTCACCGTCGTCGCGGGCGCGATCCGCGACCGCGCGACCCTGCTGACCGCCCACGACGGCGACGAGACCGAGGTGGAGCCCTACCGCCTGATCAGCTGGCGCCGCAGGTGGTTCCTGGTCGCCTACGACCTGTCCACCCACACCTGGCGGGCGCTGCCCGTGGCCGCGCTGTCCGAGGTCCGGTCGGCGTCCCGCCGCTTCGCCGCGCGTTCGCTGCCCGACGACGACCTGGTCGCGTTCGTGCTGCGCGAGGTGGCCCAGACGGGGTGGAAGGTCCAGGCGCGCGTCACCGTCCTGGCCCCGGCGGAGACCGTGATCGCCCGCATCAACCCCGCCGTCGGCTACGTCGAGGCGGTCGACTCCCGCACCAGCGTCCTGGTCACCGGCGCCGACGCCCTGGAGACCATCGCCATCTACCTCAGCATGCTGATGATGGACTTCCGCGTGGACGGCCCGCCCGAGCTGGTCGCGCACGTCCGCACCATCGCCCGCCGCTACACCGAGGCCCTCGGAGGGTCTTACTCGGAGTAGGTGAACACGGCGTCGGAGAAGCCGTCGCCCGCCGTCCAGACGAGTCTCACCCGGACATGGGTGGCGTTGCGGACGAAGGTGACCTTCCGCCCGTCGTCGGTGACGGTGGCCCGCGCCCAGCCGTCGAACTTCCTGGTGAGGTGGTGGTCCCACCGGTCGAGATCCCCTGTGGCCACCGCGGCGACGGACTCGGTGGGGGGTTCGCCGTCCGAGCAGTAGCGGCCGAAGTTGGCGATCGCGGTGACCGTGCCGCTCCCGGCCTGGAGTTCGATGCTCTGGCAGGGGTCGGTCCTGGTGCCGTAGATCAGGCGCGGGTGCGACCACTGACCGGTCCGCGGGCTGTAGTGCTGTTCGACGAGGCCACGACCCTTCTCGTACCGCATCGCGACCCGGCGGCCGTCGGCGAGCGCCAACTGCTCCCCCGGGACGCTCTCGGTGATCCGCGCCGAAGGCGTGACAGCCGGACGCTCCACGGGACGTTCCGGGGTGCAGGCCATCGTGGTCACGAGCAGCGTCACCAGGGCCGGCACGCCGGCGCTCGCTGCGCGCATCACACCTCCCCTATTCCCGGACGGGTCAGGCTAGCAAGCCGGCTGAGAGATCAGCACCAGTGCCACATGCCGACGCGCACCCGGACGCCGGCCGAGGTGTGGGCGATCGGCTCGCCGGGCGCGGGCAGTCCCCCGGCCTGGACCAGATCCTGCGCCAGGCCGGTCACCCGCGCCTGGCGCAGCGGCCACCTCGGGTGTTCGACCTCGGCGGTGGCCAGGCGTCCGGCGACCACGGTGAACAGCCGGTAGCGCTCGGTCAGGAAGTCGGTCAGGTCGTCGGGGACCACGGGCTCGCCCACCGCGACGTCGGCGTCGCCCCTGTTCCCCGCGCGGCCGTGCCGGCGGCAGCGGTAGGTGATCTCGTCACCGTCGACCTGCACCGACATGGCGGACCAGTAGTAGGGCAGCCGGAAGCCTGCCCGTGCGGCCGCCACGGCGGGCAGGCGGGCGGCGTCCAGGGACAGGAACCACAGGCCGCTGCGCCCCTGCTCGTCGTGGACGTAGGTCCGCACGTTGGTCTCGGGAAAGCGGGACAGCCAGGGCAGCGCCGGGCCGATCGGCGGTCGCACGTCCTCCATCAGGAAGGGCGTGAGGCCGACCCAGGCCGACCCGTCGTGCCGCTCGGCGGTGAGCCCCGGCGGGAGCAGCGCCTGGATCTGGGCGACCGGGTAGCGCCAGTGCACGAAGGTGATGTGCGACCAGGTCTGGTACATCAGCGGCCGAAGGACCATGTCCCGGTCCTACCCGCGACGACATGGGCAAACGACAACCTGGTGAGGGCGAGCGTCGGCGGCCCCGGAGAGGGCCGCCGAACCGTGCTCAGTCGCCGCCGCCCGGCTCCGACATCCTGCGCGACATGCGGGCCTTGCCCGCGTTGATCGTCACCGCGTCGATCGGGCGGCCGGACGCGGTGGCGCGGAGATGGAGCTCCTCGGCGCCCTCGTGGCGGGCCAGATCGGCGCGGACCGGGGGCCGGTGGCCGGGGACGGTCATGCGCGGTCTCGGCCGGGACGGGACAGGATCACGCCGAGCGCGATCATGCCGAGGCCGAGGGCGAGGTGCAGCCAGTTGTCCGCCGTGTTGAGGGGCACCAGGTTGGCGTCGGCCTCGTGGTCGACGAGCAGGCCGTACACGAACAGGACGAGGTAGACCACGCCGCCGCCGATGAGGAACCCGCGGGAGGCGGACGCGGTCCGGGCCGCCGCGATCCCGGCGACGCCGAAGAGCAGGTGGACGATGTTGTGCAGGATCGACACCTGGAACACGCCGAGCAGCAGGGCGTCCGAATGGTGACCGGCGAACTCCATCGTGTCGTAGTTGGTCGTGATGCCGGGGATGAACCCCAGCACGCCGACGAGCAGGAAGACCACACCGACGGTCAGCGTGGCGCGGCGTAAGGGTGAACGGGTCCGATCGGATGCCGGGATGTTCATGAGAGCTCCTGTACGACAGGAAGTGCTCGCAGCGCGACTGTTGTGCTGGTCCCCCGCCGCTACCCGGCTTCGGGCGCCGCAATCACACCGGGCACTCCATCGGCCTCGTCGGTCCCGAAACTCGACATCACATGGGACAGCAGGGCCGACTGGTCGTGGGAGCCCTCCGCGGCCCGGTCCCACACGCCTCCGGCCAGCAGATATTTGTCCCCGGCCACGAACGCCGTGCCGGCCAGCGCCATGGCGTTGATCCTGCGGAGCACGGCCGGCCGCCGGGTGAACTCCCCCATCTTCAGCGGCAGCACCATCCAGCCGGTCAGGACGTAGCCGCGGTCCCGGGCGTGCTCCAGCACGGAACACGGGTCGGCGTAGGAGGAGATCATCAGGAGCACGGTGCCGAACCCCGCCGACAGGATGCGCTTGCTGATGGTCGAGCCCGAGTGCCCGCCGGACAGGTGCGGGAAACCCGGCCGATCGTCGAGAAGAGGGAGATACGGGGGGTTGGCCACGACGCATTCCCGGTCGTCGCCGGGATCCAGATCGGCGAAGAAGTCACCGTGGCACACCTGGTAGCGACCGGCCAGGCCACTTCGGGCGATGAGCTCGCGGGCCGACGTGGCGGATCGCTCGTCGAGCTCGAATCCGTGCATCATGCCCCGGAAGCCGACCCGCCGGATGACGTCGATCATGGCGTGGCCGGAGCCCGCCCCGAACTCGTGGACGCGGCGCATCCCGGGCCTGCTCCGCAGCAGGTCGGCCACGCAGAGCCCGTAGAACTCCGACTCATCCTGGTCATAGAACGCGAGCATGCGAGCTCCTTCATGGCAGGGAGCATGTGGGTGTCAGACAGACAGGAACGGCGTCCGCAGCGCTCTATTGGGCTGGTTCAGGGTGCATGCCCGGTGGATCCCGGGATAACCGGGTGGGTTGCCGCCCGAAATGCCGGGTAGCGTCCGGAAAACAGCACAAAAACAGCGCTGTCGAGAACTTCCTGTCGTCACAGGAGAACTCATGACCACTCACATGCCTACTCGGACCGGGTCCCCGCTCCGCCAGGCCGCGCTGATCTTGGGTGTGGTGTTCCTGCTGGTGGGCGTGCTGGGGTTCATCCCCGGCATCACCACGAACTACGGCTCGATGACCTTCGCGGGCCACCATTCGGGGGCGCTGCTGCTCGGCGTCTTCCAGGTGTCGATCCTGCACAACATCGTCCACCTGCTGTTCGGCGTGTGGGGCCTGGCGGCCTCGCGCACCTCACCCGCCGCCCGCGCGTTCCTCATCTGGGGCGGGGTGATCTACCTGGTCCTGCTCGTGTACGGCCTGTTCGTGAACTACGAGAGCGGCGCCAACTTCGTCCCGCTCAACACGGCCGACAACTGGCTCCACCTCGTCCTGGGCGTCGTCATGATCGCGCTGGGGGTCCTGCTGTCCCGGTCCGACCGCCGGACCGCCTGAGGCATGCGCTCTTCCCGTGCCGCTGTCGCGGTCATCGTGATGGACATGCTCAACCCGTACGACCACGACGACGCCGAAGCGCTGACCGCCAGGGTCGAGCACATCGTGGCGCCGCTGACCGGGCTGATCGAGGACGCCGGGCGGCGGGACGACGTCGATCTGATCTTCGTCAACGACATCCAGGGCGACTTCAGCGCCACCCGGGACGACCTGGTGCGCCGCGCGCTGGCGGGCAAGCGCCCCGACCTGGTGGAGCCGTTCGTGCCGCCGGAGGGGGGCGACTTCGTGCCCAAGGTGCGGCACAGCGTCTTCTACGGCACGCCCCTGGAGTACGCCCTGCACACGCGGGGCATCGACACGGTCGTGCTGGCCGGGCAGGTCACCGAGCAGTGCGTGCTCTACAGCGCGCTCGACGCCTACGTCCGGGAGTTCTCCGTACGGGTGGCGGTCGACGGCGTGGCCGCCATCCACGAGGACCTCGGGGAGGCGGCGCTGCGCATGATGGAGCGCAACATGCGGGCCACGCTCCTCCCGGCGGCCGAGTGCCTGTGAGGCCTCCGGTGACCGTGGTGGTGATCACCCGTGACCGGCACGACGAGCTGGTGCGCTCGCTGCCCCGTCACGAACCGCCGGTGATCGTGGTGGACAACGGCTCCACCGACGGCAGCGCCGCCACGATCCGCGCCCGTTTCCCGCACGTCCGGCTCGTCGAGCCGGGCCGGAACCTGGGCGCGCGGGCCCGCAACATCGGCGTCCGGCTCGCCGCCACGCCCTACGTCGCCTTCGCCGACGACGACTCCTGGTGGGCTCCGGGCGCCCTGCGGCGCGCGGCCGAGGTCATGGAGGCACACCCGCGGCTGGCCGTGCTCGCCGCGCGTCTGCTGGTCGGACCGGAGGAGGTCGTCGACCCGGTCTGCGCGGCGATGGCCGGCTCTCCGCTCGGGGTCGAACCCGATCTTCCCGGGCCGAGCGTCCTGGGCTTTCCCGCCTGCGGCGCGGTCGTGCGCGGGAGCGCCTTCCTCGCCGCCGGGGGCTTCGACGACGTGATCTTCTTCTACGGCGAGGAGGAGCGCCTCGCCCTCGACCTGGCGGCGGCGGGCCGGGGCCTGGCCTACGTCGAGGACGTCGTCGCCCACCACCACCCCTCCCCCCTGCGCGATCCCCGCGGGCGGCAGGTCCTGGCCGCCCGCAACGCCCTGCTCACGGCGGTGCTGCGGCGCCCGTGGCCGGTGGTGGCGGACGTCGCGCTGGCGGCCGTGCGCGCCGGACCGGTCGGGTGGCGGAGCCTGGGCGAGGCGGCCACGCGCCTGCCCCGGGCGCTAGCCCGCCGCCGCACCCTGCCCCCGAGCGTCGAGGCCGCCCGCAGATCGCTGGACCAGAGCCGTCATCACCGGGAAACGCCGGCCGGAGGCCTTGGCGGCGGCGAGTGGCGCTGCCGGATTTCTGTTTGCCGCAAGACGCGGTTAGCGCGACGCGACGACGGGCAGGGGCACAGGGCCGGCCCGAAAAAGGGCTGTGACCTGTAGGTGGATCTGCGGTTCGCTGGTCATACCAGCTGGCATTACCGGTCCTGGACGCCGCATCTCCTCGCACAAGGCACCTGATTCGGCAGGTGGTGCCGGCATCAATGGAGTGAGGCCTCGAAAATGTGTCCCACTATTCCCGACCTGGCCGAGACGGTCGTGCCCAGACATCTCGCGGTGCGCATCGCCACCGTGGTCACGGACACCGTCGTCGCCGAGATCGACGGCGAACTCGATCTCCACACCGCCCCGCTGCTGGAGGCGATCCTGCTTCCGTTGCCGCCCACCGGCGTCCGCCACATCGTCGTGGACGCCGGAAATCTGCACTTCTGCGACGTCTGCGGGTTCCGCGCGCTGTCGGAGATCAACGACGTGGCGGTGAGCCATGGAGGCGGGGTCGTCATCGCCAGGCCCAACCGGATACTCCGCCGGATCTCCGCGCTCGTACAGGAATGCGGCCCGGCCGCCCGCTCGCGCCCGATCCCCCTCTTCGACGAGGTCGCGGACGCTCTGACTACGGACGCGGGCACTACGGACGCGGGCCGAGGCGGTTCAGGGTGGAACTGAGCGTCACGCCGTAGACGACGTGACCGGCCGCCATGACGAACTGGCGGCCCGGCTGGTCCCGTGACACCGGGGGCAGGGCCCCCAGAGCGGGCACCCAGCCCTGGTAGGAGGCCAGCCACATCGCCAGGCCGTAGGCCGCGCCCGCGGACGGGGACGCCCGCCGGGTCGCCAGGGCGAAGGCGCTGCCCGCGACCGCCCCGAAGCCGAAGTGCGCCAGCAGGGCGAGCGGCCTCTCCCCCTGTTTGGGCCGGTGGCGCGACCCGGGCAGCAGGGCCCGGACGACGCGCTTGGGCGGCTGCTCGTCCATCAGTCCCATCCCGCGCCCGGCCAGCATGACCACGCTCATCGCGCCGGTGGCCAGCAGGCCGCCGACGGCGCCCGCGCTCAGTTTCCTCATCGGGGGGCCTTCCTGTTCGCTTCAGGGTGGCCCGGCCGGGTGCGGCCGGGCCCGGATGGCGCGTCAGTCGGTGGTCAGCGCACCCATGAGGTCGCCGACCGAGGTCTCCGGCAGGGCCTTGGCGACGTCGGCCAGCGCGACCATGCCCACCAGGGTGTGGCCGTCGATCACGGGCAGGCGGCGGACCTTGTGGGAGCCCATCGTGCGCAGGACCTCGCGGGCGTCGTCGTCGGCGCCGATGGTGACGACCTCCCCGCCCCCCAGCTCACGGGCGAGGCACGACTTGGGGTCCTTGCCCTGCGCGATCACCTTCACCACGATGTCGCGGTCGGTGATCATCCCCTTGAGCCGGTTGTCCTCCCCGCAGATCGGCAGGGAGCCGACGTCGAGGCTGCGCATCTTCTCGGCGGCGTCGGCGATGGTCTGGTCGGAGTTCACGCACTCCGCGTTCGGACTCATGATCTCGCGTGCGGTGGTCATACGTTCTCCTTCCTGGCTCCTTCCTGATATCGGTCCGCCTGCCCCGCATTCGATGACGCACCCCCGCAGTCACCGCAAAAAGTTCGCCATGCGGACGGCGGACTCCAAATCGGAGGTCATGAGGACGCCCCGCGCTCCGGCCGCCCGCGCGGCGGCGACGTCCCTCTCGGCGTCGCCGATCACCACGCAGTCGGCGGGCCGCACCCCCAGGCGGGCCGCCGCCGACAGGACCATGCCGGGGGCCGGTTTGCGGCACGCGCATCCGTCGGCGGGTCCGTGCACGCAGATCTCCCACACGTCGAACGGGCCGAGGAGTTCCTCGACCCTCGCGTTGACCTCAGAAAGTTCACGGAGAGTGATGAGGCCCCGGGCGACCCCCGACTGGTTGGTGATCACTCCGATCGGGATGCCCGCCGCCCGCAGACGATCGAGGACGATCCGGGCGCCGGGCCTCGGACGGACATGTTTGGCGTCGTTGTTGTAGGGGAGGTCGTCGATCAGGGTCCCGTCCCGGTCGAAGAGAATCGCGCGCATGGTCTCGCGCTACCCATGACCCCGACCGGCGATGTCAACGCCGCCAAACCACGTGCGGACGTGTCCGACGCTCCAGAAGCGCTACTCAGCGAAGCGCTTCCCGAGTGATGTCATTCACGTGAAAGCGGGTCCCATGAGGTTCCTGGGAATCAACGCGATCTTCCATGACCCGTCCGCGGCGCTCGTCGTCGACGGGCGGATCGTCGCCGCCGCCGAGGAGGAGCGGTTCAGCAGGCGCAAACACGGCAAGCGTCCCGTGCCCTTCTCCGCCTGGGAACTGCCGGAACAGGCCGCCGCCTGGTGCCTGAAGGAGGCCGGCCTCCAGCCGGAGGAGCTCGACGGCGTCGCCTACTCCTACGACCCCGGCCTGGTCGTGGACACCGAGGGGTGGGAGGCGCTGCGGACCACGTACGCGAGGAGGGCCCCGAACTTCCTGGCCACCGCGCTGCCGGGGCTCGACCCGGCGCAGGTGAGCTACGTCCCGCACCACGTGGCGCACGCCGCCTCGGCCGGGCTGGCCGCGCCGTTCGGCGACTGCGCCGTGCTGGTCTGCGACGGGCGCGGCGAGGCGGTGTCGCACCTGGCGGGGGCCTACCACGACGGCGAGCTGTCCGTGCTGGCCGCGCAGACGCTGCCGCACTCCCTGGGGCTCATGTACGAGGAGGTCACCGAGCACCTCGGCTTCCTGCGGTCCAGCGACGAGTTCAAGGTCATGGCGATGGCCTCGTACGGCACCCCGAAACACCTGCCCGCGCTGCGGGAGCTGATCGGCGCCACCGGCGACGGCGGGTTCCGCAGCGGGCCGATCGACTGGAACGTCTTCGCCAAGCCGGTGAAACCCGGCGGCGCTTGGGCGGCCGAGCACGCCGACCTGGCGGCCGGCGTGCAGATCCGGCTGGAGGAGGTGCTGCTCGACCTGGCCGCCTGGCTGCACGACCGGACCGGCATGGACCGGCTCGCGCTGGCCGGCGGGGTGGCGCTGAACTGCGTCGCCAACACCCGGCTGTTCGACCGCGGCCCCTTCCGGGAGGTCTGGGTCCAGCCGGCGGCCGGCGACTCGGGAACGGCCCTCGGCGGCGCCCTCCACCTGGCCCGGACACACGGCGACCCGGTCGCGGCGATGCCCGGAGCCGACCTGGGCCGGGGGTTCACCGACGCGGAACTGCGGGCGTGGCTCGACACCGCCCAGGTGCCCTACACCCGGCCGCCGGACATCGCGGTGGCGGTGGCCGACGCGCTGGCCCAGGACCGGATCGTGGCCTGGTTCCAGGGCCGCAGCGAATACGGCCCCCGCGCGCTGGGACGCCGGTCGCTGCTGGCCCATCCGGGCAACCCGCGCAACACCGAGCGGCTCAACGACGTGAAGGGCCGGGAGCAGTTCCGGCCGGTCGCGCCCATGGTGCTGGAGGAACGGGCCGCCGAGATCTTCTCCCGGGGGCCGATGCCCAGCCCGTACATGCTGTTCACGCACGACGTCGCCCCCGTGTGGCGGGAGCGGATCCCGGCCGTGGTGCACGTCGACGGGACCGCCCGCATCCAGACGGTCTCGGCCGGGCGCGATCCGCTGCTGGCCGGGATGCTGAACGCCTTCGAGTCGCTGACCGGGCTGCCGGTGGTCGTCAACACGTCGCTGAACACGGCGGGACGGCCCATGGTCGACGACCCGCGCGACGCCCTGGAGTGCTTCGGGTCGGCCCCGGTCGACGTGCTGGCCCTGGGGCCCTACCTCGTCAGGAGGGCAGCATGACCGACATCACCGTGGTCATCCCGACCGTCGGCCGGGCCGGCCTCCGGGACGCCGTCCCGGCGGGGATGCGGGTCATCGTGGTCGACGACCGGCCCGCCGCCGACGGGCCGCTGCCGGTGGACGTCCCCGTGGTCGCGTCCGGTGGGCGCGGGCCCGCGGCGGCCCGGAACCGGGGCTGGCGCGCGGCGGCGTCGGAGTGGGTCGTCTTCCTCGACGACGACGTGGTGCCCGGCCCCGGCTGGGCCGAGAGGCTGGAGGCCGACCTGGCGGGCCTGCCACCCGATGTGGCGGCCTCGCAGGGCCGGATCGTCGTGCCGCTCGACCCCGGACGGCGGCCGACCGACGCCGAGCGCAACACGGCGGGCCTGGCCACCGCCCGGTGGATCACCGCCGACATGGCGGTCCGGCGGTCGGCCCTCGAACAGGTCGGCGGCTTCGACGAGCGGTTCCCGCGCGCCTACCGGGAGGACGCCGACCTGGCCCTGCGCCTGCTGGCCGCCGGTCACCGCCTGGTCTCCGGGAGCCGGACGACCGTCCACCCCGTCCGGGACGAGGGAACCTGGGCGAGCGTGCGGCGGCAGCGGGGCAACGCCGACGACGCGCTCATGCGCCGGCTCCACGGGCGCGACTGGCGGGCCAGGATCGGCGCGCCGGGACGGTTTCGCCGCCATCTGCTGACCACCGTCGCCGGGCTGATCGCCCTGGTGACGCGGAAACGGTGGGCCTGGCCGGTCTGGGCCGCGCTCACCGCCGAGTTCGCCTGGCGCCGGATCGCCCCGGGCCCGCGCACCGCGCCGGAGGTGCTGCGGATGGCCGTGACCAGCGTGGCCATCCCGCCCGCCGCCTGCCTGCACCGGCTGCGCGGCGAACTGCGGGTCCGGCTGACGAAAGGGGGGCGCGCATGCATCCGCACCTGACCGATCTGAGTGACGTGCTGAACCGGCTGGAACAGGAGACGGCCCGGATCCGGGTCTGGGGGCACAAGCTGGCGGGGATCCTGGACGACGGCGGGCGGCTGCTGGCCTGCGGGAACGGCGGTTCGGCCGCCGAGGCGCAGCACCTGACGGCCGAACTGGTCGGCCGGTTCCGCGCCGACCGCCGTCCCTACGCGGCCATCGCGCTGCACGCCGACACCTCCTCGACGACGGCCATCGTCAACGACTACGGCGCCGACGAGATGTTCGCCCGCCCGGTCGAGGCGCACGGCCGCCCCGGGGACGTGCTGATCTCCCTGTCCACCAGCGGGGCCAGCGCCAACGTGATCGCCGCCGCGCGGGCCGCCCGCGACTGCGGCCTGACGGCGTGGGCGCTGACCGGCCCGCCGCCCAACGAGCTCGCCCGGCTCTGCGACGACGCGATCGCGGTGCCGTCGCGCAACCCGGCGGTGGTCCAGGAGGTGCACCTGGTGCTGGTGCACCTGCTGTGCGAGGCGATGGAGGAGGCGCTGCCGTGAACGGGGGAGGTCCGCTGGTCGTCGTCGGCGACACCCTGCTCGACTGCGACCTCGACGGGCGCAGCGACCGGGTCGCGCCCGACTCGGGAGCGCCGGTCGTCGAGGACGCCGCCGAACGGCTGCGGCCGGGCGGGGCCGGGCTGGCCGCGATGCTGGCGGCGGCCGGGGGCGCCGAGGTCGTGCTGGTCACCCCGATCGGCGACGACCCCGACGGCCACGAGCTGCGCCGCATGCTGGCCCGCCGCATGGTCGTCGTCCCGCTGCCCATGCACGGCACGACCGTGCGCAAGACCCGCGTCAGGGCAGGCGGGACCACCCTGGCCCGGCTCGACTCCGGCGACGGCGTGGCCGGCCCGCTGACGGAGCGGGCGCTGTCGGTGCTGCGCCAGGCCGGGACCGTTCTCGTGTCCGACTACGGGCGCGGCGCGGCCGACCTGGTGGTGGACGCGCTGCCGGCCGACCGGCCGGTGGTGTGGGACCCGCACCGGAACGGCCCGCTGCCGCCGAGGTGCACGATGACGACCCCGAACCTGGCCGAGGCGGTCGCCCTCACCGGGGCCGACGATCCCGCCGAGGCCGCCCGCCTGCTGCTCGCCAAGCTCGGCGGCGAGGCGGTCGTGGTCACCCTGGGCGCGCACGGCGCGTACTTCCGCTCCGACCGCCGCGGCTTCCACATCCCGGCGCCCGAGCCCATCCCGGACGGCGACACCTGCGGGGCCGGCGACCGGTTCGCCGTGTCGGTGGCCCACCGGCTGCTCGGCGGCGACACCTGCGCGGAGGCCGCCCGCGCGGCGACCTCGGCGGCGACGGGCTTCGTCTCGGCCGGAGGCGCGTCCGGCGTCGGCGCCACCGTCACGGCCGCCGAGCCGGACGCGCTGCGCCGCGCCGACCGGGTGCGCCGGGCGGGCGGCCGGGTGGTCGCCACCGGCGGCTGCTTCGACCTGCTGCACGCCGGGCACGTCGACCTGCTGCGCCGGGCCAGGCGGCTGGGCGACCTGCTGATCGTCTGCCTCAACTCCGACCTGTCGGTCCGCCGCCTGAAGGGCGCCGGGCGGCCGGTCTCCCCGCAGGACGACCGGGTCACGGTCCTTTCGGCGCTGGAGGACGTCGACGGGGTCGTCGTCTTCCACGAGGACGACCCGGCGCAGGTCATCAGGGCCGTTCGGCCCCACGTGTGGGTCAAGGGCGACGACTACACGGGCCGGGCGCTCCCCGAGTCAGCGGTGCTGGCCGAGATCGGCGCCGAACTGGTGCTGCTGGAGACCGTGCCCGGCCGCTCGACCACCCGGCTCATCACCGCCGCCCTACGACAGAAGGAGCAGCAATGCTGGGAAACATCCTGATCACCGGAGGCGCGTCCGGCCTCGGCCTGGCCACCGCGCGGGCCGTCGTCAAGGCGGGCGGGCGGCCTCTCGTCATCGACCGCGCCGCCCCCGAGGACGACCTCGACCACGTCCGGGCCGACCTGGCCGACAGCCGGGCGACCGGCGACGCGGTGCGGACGCTGGCGGAGAGGGCAGGCGGGATCGACGGGGTCTTCACCGCCGCCGGCACCGACGCCTGCGGCGCTCTGGGCGACGTGCCGCTCGACGAGTGGGAGCGCGTCGTCAGGGTCAACCTGTTCGGCACCGCCGCCGTGGTGCGGGCCGCGCTGCCCTCCCTCCTGGAGAGCGGGGGCAGGGTGGTGACCTGCGCGTCCACGCTCGGAATCAAGGCCGTCGGCGACGCCACGGCCTACTGCGCGAGCAAGTTCGGCGTCGTCGGCTTCACCCGGGCGCTGGCGGCGGAACTGGCCGGGAAGGTCGGCGTGACGCTGCTGATCCCGGGCGGCATGAGCACCCACTTCTTCGACGGGCGGCCCGACCAGTACAAGCCGGGGCCGGACGCGCCGCTCAACCGGGCCGAGGACGTCGCCGAGACCGTCGTGTTCGCGCTCTCGCAGCCCGCCGGGTGTGAGATCAGGGAACTGGTGGTGTGCCATTCCATGGAGACGTCGTGGCCCTAGACCTGCTGGTCCTGCGCGGGCTGGGGCTTGGCGACCTGCTCACGGGGGTGCCCGCGCTGCGGGCGCTGCGGCGGGCCTTCCCCTCCCACCGGCTGGTGCTGGCGGCGCCGGAGCCGTACCGGGAGATCCTGGACGGCGAGGCGGACGCGTGGCTGGACGTCTCCGGGCCCGGCCCGGTGCCGGCCGGGCGGTGCGACGTGGCCGTCAACCTGCACGGCCGGGGGCCGCGGAGCGTCGCGGCGCTCCGGGCCACCCGCCCGCGCCTGCTGATGAGCCACACGACCGGGCCCGCGTGGGACCCGGGCGCGCACGAGGTCGCCCGGTGGTGCGCCCTGCTGGAGTGGTACGGCGTCCCGGCCGACCCGGCGGACCTGCGGCTGGGGTCCGGCGACCGGACCGGGCCCGTCGTCGTCCACCCGGGCGCGGCCTCCGGAGCCCGGCGCTGGCCGCCCGAGCGGTTCGCCGAGGTGGCCGCCGAGCTGGACGCCGTCGTCACCGCGGGTCCCGGCGAGCGGGACCTGGCCCGGCGGGTGGCGGGCGGCCGGTCGGTGCTGCTGCCGTCGCTGCGGGAACTGGCCGACCTGGTCAGAGACGCGCGGCTGCTGATCTGCGGCGACACCGGGGTGGCCCACCTCGCCGCCGCCTTCGGCACCCCGTCGGTGGTGCTGTTCGGCCCCACTCCCCCGGCCCTGTGGGGCCCGCCGCCGGGACCCCACCAGGTCATCTGGCACGGCACGACCGGCGACCCCCACGGCGCCGCCCCCGATCCCGGACTTCTGAAGATCACCGTCACCGAGGTGCTGGGCGCGGCCCGGCGCCACCTGGAGGTGGAAGCGGCATGAGGACCGTCGTCACCGGCGGGGCCGGGTTCCTCGGCTCCTACCTGTGCGAACGGCTGGTCGAGCGGGGCGACGAGGTGATCTGCCTCGACAACCTGCTCACCGGCTCGCCCGGCAACGTGGCCCATCTCCTGGAGCGGCCCGGCTTCCGGCTCGTCGACTGCGACGTCACCGGCTTCCTGCACGTCGCCGGCCCGGTGGACCTGGTGCTCCACCTGGCCTCGGCGGCGTCCCCGGCCGACTACCTCGCCTACCCGATCGAGACCCTCAAGGTCGGCAGCATCGGCACCCTCCACGCGCTGGGCCTGGCCAGGGAGAAGGACGCCCGTTTCGTCCTGGCCTCCACGAGCGAGGTCTACGGCGACCCCCTCGAACACCCCCAGCACGAGGACTACTGGGGCAACGTCAACCCCGTCGGCCCGCGCAGCGTGTACGACGAGGCCAAGCGCTTCGCCGAGTCGCTCACGACGGCCTACGGCGTCGACACGGCCATCGTCCGGATCTTCAACACCTACGGGCCCCGGATGCGCCCGCACGACGGCCGCGCCATCCCGACCTTCATCCGGCAGGCCCTCGACGGGGACCCGATCACGGTGACCGGCGACGGCACCCAGACCCGGTCGATCTGCTACGTCGACGACACGGTCACCGGGATCCTCGCCCTCGCCGACAGCGACTTCGCCGGGCCGGTGAACATCGGCAACCCGGCCGAGCTGACCATGACCGACCTGGCCCGGCTGGTGCGCGAGCTGACCGGGTCGGCCTCGCCCGTCACGTACATCGGCCGGCCGGTCGACGACCCGCACCGGCGCTGCCCGGACACCTCGCTGGCCGCCGAGCGGCTGGGGTGGCGGCCGGAGGTCCCGGCCACGGCCGGGCTGCGCCGCACGATCCGCTGGTTCGCGGAGGAACGGGAGCCTCTGGCGGGATGAACGGACACGTGCTGCTCGCCCGGCTCGACAGCGTCGGGGACGTGCTGCTGACCGGCCCGGCGATCAGGGCCGTGGCGGCGGGCGCCCGGCGGGTGACGTTGCTGGCGGGTCCGCGGGGGCGGGCCGCCGGTGACCTCCTGCCCGGCGTCGACCGGGTGCTGGAGTGGCCGGCGCCGTGGATCGAGCCGGAGCCCGCGCCCGTCGATCCTGAGCACGTCCGGCTGCTGATCAAGATGGTCGACGACGTCGACCGGGCGCTGATCTTCACCTCGTTCCACCAGTCGCCGCTGCCGCTGGCGCTGGTGCTGCGGCTGGCCGGGGTGCCGTGGATCGGGGCGATCAGCGACGACTACCCGGGGTCGCTGCTCGACCTGCGCCACCGCGTGCCCGACGACATCCCGGAGGCCGAGCGGGCGCTCAGCCTGGCGACGGCGGCCGGATATCCGTCGGCGGGCCGCCGGCTGGCGGTGCGCCGGCCGCTCCCGGATCCGGGCCTGCCGGGCGGCTACCTGGTCGTGCACCCGGGCACGTCGGTCCCCGCGCGGGCCTGGCCGCCGGACCGGTGCGCCGCCCTGGTCGACCTGCTCGCCGGGCACGGCCACCACGTGGTGGTCACCGGCACTCCGGGCGAACGCGACCTGACCGCCCGGGTGGCCGGGCGGCACGGCACCGACCTGGGCGGGCGCACGGACCTGGCCCAGCTGGCCGGGGTGCTCGCCGGGGCCCGGGCCATCGTCGCCGGCAACACCGGCCCGGCCCACCTGGCCGCCGCCGTCGGCACGCCCGTGGTGTCGCTGTTCGCGCCGACCGTGCCGGCCGTCCGCTGGGCCCCCTACGGGGTGCGCCACCGGCTGCTCGGCGACCAGGCGGCGGCCTGCGCCGGGACCCGGGCCACGGTCTGCCCGGTGGAGGGCCACCCGTGCCTCGCGTCGGTCACCCCGGCGCGCGTCCACGAGGCGATTCTGGAGGTCATGCGATGAGGATCCTGGTCTGGCACGTGCACGGCTCGTGGATGACGGCGTTCGTGCACGGCGCCCACGACTACCTGGTGCCGGTCGTCCCGGACCGCGGCCCCGACGGCCGGGGCCGGGCCCGCACCTACGACTGGCCGCGCAACGCCCGCGAGGTCACCCCAGCCCAACTGCGGGCGGAGCACGTCGACGTCGCCGTCCTGCAACGTCCCCACGAGAGGGACCTGCTCAGGGCGTGGCTGGGCCGCGAGGTCCCGGTCGTGTACGTCGAGCACAACACCCCGCCCGACGTGCGCGCCCGCCATCCGATGGCCGGGGCGGGCCTGCCGCTGGTGCACGTCACGCACTTCAACGACCTCTTCTGGGACAACGACGGGGCCGCCACCACGGTGATCGAACACGGCATCCCGGACCCCGGCCACCGCTACACCGGCGAACTGCCCCGGGCCGCCGCCGTGATCAACGAGCCGGTCCGCCGCACCCGGGTCGCCGGCACCGACCTGCTGCCCGTCTTCGCGCCCGTGGACGTCTTCGGCATCGCCACCGAGACCCTGGAGAACGGCCAGGGCGACCTCCCGCACGACCGCATGCTGACCGAGCTGTCGCGGCGGCGGGTCTACGTCCACCCGTACCGGTGGACCTCGCTCGGCCTGTCGCTGCTGGAGGCCATGACGCTCGGGATGCCCGTGGTGGCGGTGGCCGCGACCGAGGCGATCGAGGCGGTGCCGCCGGAGGCGGGCGTGCTGTCGACCGACCCCGCCCGGCTCGCCGAGGCGGCGCGCGACTTCGCCGAGGATCCCGAACTGGCCCGTCAGGCGGGGAAGGCGGCCCGCGCGGCGGCGCTCGACCGCTATGGACTCGACCGGTTCCTGGCCGACTGGGACCGGCTGCTCAGGGAGGTGGTTCGATGAGGGTCGCGATGGTCTCCGAGCACGCCAGCCCGCTCGCCGGGCTGGGCACGCCCGACGCGGGCGGCCAGAACGTCCACGTGGCGGCGCTGGCGGCCGCGATCGCGGCGCTCGGCCACGAGGTCACCGTCTACACCCGCCGGGACGACCCGCACACCCCGGAGCGGGTGCCGTTCGCGCCCGGGGTGACGGTCGCGCACGTGCCGGCCGGGCCGCCCGAGCCGATCCCGAAGGACGACATCGTGGGGTACGTGCCCGACTTCGCCCGCTGGCTGCGCGAGCAGTGGACCTTCGACCGCCCCGACGTGGCCCACAGCCACTTCTGGATGAGCGGCCTGGCCACCCTCGACGCCGCCCGGCGGCTGGGCGTGCCGGTCGCGCACACCTTCCACGCGCTCGGCACGGTCAAGCGCCGCCACCAGGGCATCGAGGACACCAGCCCGGCCACCCGGATCCCGGCGGAGCGGACCATCGGCCGGACCGCCGACGTGATCGTCTCCACCTGCCCCGACGAGGTGGAGGAACTGGTGAGGATGGGCGTCCCGCGCCAGCAGGCCCGGGTCGTGCCGTGCGGGGTCGACCTGGACCTGTTCCGTCCCGGTGCGTCCGGAGCGCCGCAGCGCCCGCGCCTGCTGTCGATCGGGCGGCTCGTGCCGCGCAAGGGCGTGCAGACCGTCGTCCAGGCGCTGCCGTACCTGCCGGAGGTGGAACTGGTCGTCGGCGGGGGCCTGCCGATCGGCGACCTCGACCGAGACGAGGAGGTGAACCGGCTCCGGGCGGAGGCCGACCGGCTGGGCGTGTCCGCGCAGGTCCGCTTCGTCGGCCAGGTGGCCAGGCAGGACGTGCCGGGCCTGATGCGCTCGGCCACCGCCGTCGTCTGCGTCCCCTGGTACGAGCCCTTCGGCATGGTCGTGCTGGAGGCGATGGCGTGCGGGGTGCCGGTGATCGCCTCGGCCGTGGGCGGGCAGCAGGACACCGTCGTCCACGAGGAGACGGGCCTGCTGGTCCCCGCGCACAGCCCGCGCGAGGTCGCCCGCGCGACCCGGCGGCTGCTGGCCGACCCCGCCGCCCGCGACGCCTACGGCACGGCGGGCGCCCACCGGGCGAGCAGCCGCTACAGCTGGGACCGGGTGGCCGCCGAGACCGTCAGCGCCTACGGCCAGGCGATGCTCCACCTGCGGCGCATCGCCGCCTCATGACAGGTCGAGCCGGAGCGCCAGCTGGTCGCACAGCTCCCTGAGCAGCCCGGCCTCGGCCAGGGAGAACGGACGGCGGGCCACGCTCCGGGCGACCGTGACCGTGCCCAGCGGGCGGCCCGCGGCGAGCGGCGCGCAGACGAGGGACCCGGCGCCCAGCCGGGCGGCCACCTGCACGCCGTCGCGGTCCTCGCCCAGCGCGCCGAGGTCGTCGAGCGGGCTCTCCGTGAGCAGGCGCCCGCTTTCGAGGACCCGCCGCTGGAGTGCGGCCGGGTGACCGTCCTCGCCCGGCACCACCCGCCGCCAGGCGCCCGTCTCGTCGACCAGGTCGACGAACACCCAGTCGCCCATGCCGTCCCGCAGGGCCGTCGCCGCCCGATCGAGGGAGAACCCGGGCGAGAGCAGCAGCCGCGCGAACGAGGCCAGCAGGTCCTCACGCTCCGGCTCGACCTCGGGCGACGCCGGCACCGGTTCCGCCTCGGGCATGCTGGAGCTCCCGATCAGCACGTGGGGCGCCTCGCCCGGCAGTTCGAGAGGGGTCAGCGCCAGCGTGAGGTCGACCGGGGCCAGGCGGCGGCGCAGCAGCCGGACCCGGACCGTCCTGGCCTCGCCCTCCCGGGTCACCGCCGCCAGCGCCGACCGCAGCGCGGCCCGGAAGCGCAGGTCGGTGAAGACGGGGAAGGGCCGTCCGGTGGCATACGACTGCGACACGTCCAGCAGCGTCAGCGCGGCGGTGTTGGCCCGCCTGATCACGCCGTCGTCACCCGTCACGATCAGGGCGGGGAACGGCGACCCGGCGAACGACGCGCGCAGCAGCAGGCGTTCCCGCTCAGCCGGGCTCTTCTCCGTGGCCACCTCGTCGGCCCAGGAGACGAGCTCCTCGTGGCGGACCTTGAGCTCCTCGGCGGCCACGTCGAGCTCCAGCAGGACGGCCTCGATCCACTCGTCCCGGCCCAGTTCGGGGGTCACCGTCGTCCGCGCCGCACGCAGATACGCCAGCCGCTTCTGGAACTCGTTGAACTCGCTCTCGAACGCGTCGATCGTCGAGCCGGCCATGTCGCCTCCCCCTGTCCTCACCGGAACGCACGTCGCGTGACTTCCTGCCCTGGGGGTAGGCCCGCAGTCACGGCCATGCCAAATGGAGGCACGATGCGATCATTCCTTTCCCGTCCCGCCGACGACGTGCTGAGCGCGCTGGCCGACGAGATCGCCGTCATGGCGGGTGGGTGCGGCACGACGATGGCGCTGTGGCCCGTCTCCGCCGCCGAGCCGACGCTGATCGCCTCGCACCCGGAACTCGGGGAACTGGTCGAACTGGAACACGTCCTCGACGACGGCCCGAGCCTGAGCGCCCTGCGCGGCGAGGAGGCCGTGACCGTCACCGACCTCGCCCGCGACCGCCGCTGGCCCACCCTCGGCCGGGCGGCGCTGACGCGGGGCCTGCGCGGCTGCGTCGCCGCGGCCGGCCACGCGCCCGGAGTGGCGGTCGTGGCCACCGTCTACGGCCTGCGCCCCGGCGAACCCGGCAGGGCGGCCGGTCCGGGCGTCGCCGCGATGGCCCGGCAGGCCGCCTGGTTGGCGACCTTCGCCGACGCTCAGGAGCGCCACCAGCGGGAGGTCCGCCAGCTCCGCCTCACCATGGCCGGCCGCGAGGCCATCGAACAGGCCAAAGGCATGATCATGCAGGCCCTGGGGGTCGACGCCGAGACGGCGTTCGCCGAACTGCGCCGCACCTCCCAGAACGCCCACATGAAGCTGAGGGACGTCGCCGAGCAGCTCGTGGACGGGGCCGCGGACCAGCACGACCGGGAGTGACACGCTGACAGCGGGCTGACTTGATCGCCGGGCAGGCGGACGCCGTCGAACGCGGCACCCGTCACCGGGCGATCCGGGCGCGGCCGGTCGGCGCCCGCCACGAGCCGCGCCGGAGACGGCGGGCGGGGCCGGCCACGCGAAGCCGTAACGGAAGCAGAAAAGACCCGCGGCCAAAGGATCGGTGACGGTTCGTTAGGCGATCTGCGTCGGGGGCACGGGTCGAGAATGCCTGAGGAAACGAACCAGACGCCACCGCCCCAGAACCAGGCCTATCCCGGCCGCAGCGGGGACATGTCCCCCGAGCCCCGGGACGAGATGCGCGACTACCAGGGCCGCGACCTCCTCAAGGGCAAACGCGCCCTGATCACCGGCGGCGACTCGGGAATCGGCAGAGCCGTCGCCGTGGCCTTCGCCAAAGAGGGCGCCGACGTCGCCATCGCCTACCTCTCCGAGACCGACGACGCCGAGCACACCCGCAAACTGGTCGAACAGGAAGGCCGCCGCTGCGTCCTGCTCCCCGGCGACCTGAGCCGCGCCGACCAGTGCGTCCACGTCGTCGAACAGACCGTGGGCGAACTCGGCGGCCTGGACGTCCTGGTCAACAACGTCGCCTACCAGGAACCGGTCGACTCGCTCGACGAACTCGACGACGAACAGTGGCAGCACACCTTCGCGGTCAACATCCACAGCTACTTCCGGGTGACCAAGGCGGCCCTCCGGCACATGGGCGACGGCGCCGCGATCGTCAACACGTCCTCGATCAACGGCCTGCGGGGCAACAAGACCCTGATCGACTACTCGGCGACCAAGGGCGCCATCAACGCCTTCACCCAGGCGATGGCCCAGAACCTGGTGGACAAGGGAATCCGCGTCAACGCGGTCGCGCCGGGGCCGGTGTGGACGCCGCTGATCCCGGCCACGTTCCCGCCGGAGAAGGTCGAGCAGTTCGGCAAGCAGGTTCCGATGAAGCGGGCGGCGGATCCTGACGAGATCGCGCCTTCTTACGTGTTCTTTGCTTCGGGGCGGCTCTCGTCGTACTACACGGGCGAGGTGCTGGCCCCTATCGGCGGGGAGACGCTTCCTGGTTGATGTGCCCTGGGCTGAGGTGGTCCCGCCGACCAGGTGTCACGGATGGTTGGCGGGGGCGGTGCTTCGCTTATGGGCCGTGCGTGGAAACGTCCTCACGAGCCGGGTCTCCGGACTTTTAATCCGTAGGTTCAGGGTTCGAATCCCTGGCGCCCCACCACTTATGACCCGATTTGACCAGTGGGTTTGCCCTGATTTGGGGCCTCGGCGGCGAGGCGAGATCGTCCGTGGTTGCTCGGTGGTTGCTCATGGACACGGACTGGGCACACGGTGGCCGATCCCACGCCCTACAAATGCCCGAATTGTCGCGCCCGTCAACGGGGTCGCCGCCATTCACACGGGCCTCAGGTCATCTCTATGTCGCACGATAGTCAAGTACCCATTACTCGCTGCAAGCGGTAGTCGGACCCAACTCGCCTGTAAGGCGGCCGGGTAGCGGGATCTTGAGCATCATCTGCCACAGCGCGACGTCATCGAAGCTGGCAACGGTCGATGATCTTGCGGGTCGGATTCGACTCTCGCACACCCAGGCTCGACCTCGGCACGCCCAGTCCACGGACGCCCACGCTCAATTGCTCGCGGTCGAGGTTCGACCGCCCAGGTGACGGCCCGGAGGAGTTCCGCACCGAAAACGCGGACGCGAAGTGGCCTCCTCGAAAGGGTCGAACCCGCCGGGTGACGCCAAGGCCAGGCACACGGCAAAGAGAGCGAGGTGAGACTCGCAGACCCTCAAACACGCAGGAGCGAATTAGGGTCGATGGTGCAAAACCATTCAAGAAGGACAGAGACGGTGCCGTTCAAACCTGTTCGATCAACGTCAGCGATGTACGCCTCTCCTGAGGCGTTATACCGTGACCTGCCACGCAGCCCCGGGGCCAAGCCCGGTTTGCTTCTGCACCAGGGCGACCTGCTGCGCATGTACGCGAAGGACCACGCCGACGTCAGCGATCTGGCGCTGGAGCTGCCGACCGGGACGGGGAAAACGATCCCGGCGTTGGTGATCTGCGAGTGGTGGCGTCGGCAGCGTCGGGCCCGGGTGGTGTACGCGTGCCCGACCGACCAGTTGGCCCGGCAGGTCGCGGTGACTGCTGGTGAGGAAGGGATCCCCGCAGTCGTACTCACCGGTCCTCACGGGGATTGGGCGGTAACCGATCTGGCCCGCTACGACGCAGGCGAAGCGATCATGCTGACGACTTACAGCACGGTGTTCAACAGCAGCCCGAAGCTGGGCGCCACCCCGGCCCTGATGGTGTTCGACGATGCCCACAACGGGGAGCAGTACGTCGCTGACCAGTACTGCCTGCGCGTCAATCGATCGGGCGAAGAATATGCCGATCGGCGAACCTACCTGGCTCTGTTAGACGTGCTGGCGCCCGGGCTGGACGCCCTGACGCTGAAGCGCCTGAGCAACCGGAGCGCCGAACCGGGCCACGCGCGAACCGTGCATCTGGTGGTGCCGGCGCAGCACGAGGGTATGCCGGAGCGACTGGCCGACTTCCTTGCTGATCTGCCCGCGCCGTGGGCTTTCCGCTACTCGATGATCAGCAGGGTGCTGGGTTCATGCCTGGTGTATCTCAGCCACACCGGGATCCAGATCCGCCCGTTCATTCCTCCCACCAGCGACAACTTGCTTTTCACCGACGCCCAGCAACGGCTCTACCTGTCGGCCACTTTGGGTGACGCCGGAGACTTGGAGCGTTCGTTCGGACGGCCGCGCATCAAACGGCTCGCGCTCCCTACTACCTCGCCCGAGCCGCGTTCTGGCCGCAGATTTCTGATCTTCCCCGACCTGCTGCCCGGCGGAGTCACCGACAAGATCACCCAGAAGATCACTGCTATGACGGGGAAGGCCCTGGTGCTGGCCCCCGATACTGCCACCGCCAAGACGACGGCCGAATTGATCGCCCCGCCCGGCTGGCCGGTGCTGTCCAAGAACGACGTCAAGCACGGAATGCAGCCCTTCGCCGCTCTAGATGTACTTGGTCATGAACTTGGTGACAGCCGACTGATGGGCGGCTTGCCGCCGAGGGCTGAGTGGGGGCGGCTGGTGTTGTAATACTCCAGCCAGGGGCCCAACGCCAGGGTGCGGTGCTGGTTGCTGGCGTAAGGCCGCCGGTAGGCCCATTCGGTGGCCATGGTGCGGTTGAGGCGTTCGGCTTTGCCGTTGGTCCATGGGCAGTGCGGGCGGGTGAACTTCTGCCGTGCGCCCAGTGCGGTGCAGGCCTGCTGGAAGGCGTGGCTGATCCGGTAGTTCTTGGCGTTGTCGGTCATCACCCGGTGGATGCGGGTGATGCCGCGGGCAGCGAAGAAGGCGGCGGCTCGGTGCAGGAAGGCGGCGCAGGTGACGCCTTTCTCATCGGCCAGAACTTCGATGTAGGCCAGGCGGGAGTGGTCGTCGATGGCGGTGTGCAGGTAGTCGAAGCCGATGCCGCGTCCACGCGGGGATCGTTCGCGGCCGTGGGCGCGGTGACCGCCGCCGTCGGGGATGCGGCCGAGTTTCTTGACGTCCAGATGGATCATGTCGCCGGGCGCGGGGTGCTCGTAGCGGCGATCGCTCTTGCGGCTGGCGCGGATCAGCGAGCCGGTCAACGGGTCACACATGGCCAAGGGCGGGACGCCGTGGCGGCGCAGGATCCGGGTGATGGTCCGGGCCGGCACCCCGGTGGCCGCTGCGAGCCGATCGGGTCCGGCCCGCAGCTCGGCACGGGCCTGGATCACCGCCTGCTCGACCTCGGTTGGGGTGCGGCGCGGGCTGGTGCGGGGTCCGCTGCGCCGTTCCTCCAGTCCGGGCCAGCCTTCCTGCCGGTAGCGGGTCACCCATCGGTGAGCGCATTGGCGGGAGACGCCCAGTTCGGCGGCCACGTGCGCGACCGGCCGTCCGTCGAACACGACACGGCGAACCAGCAGGCATCTGCCGTGAAACGTCAGCCGGGCGTTAGCGTGACCCATCAAGACCTCCGTGCGTGGGTGAAGCGGCTAACTCCACTACGCCCGGAGGTCTTCTTCATGATCAATCACCCATGGCCACGTGTCACCAAGATCTCGGCCAAGTACATCTAGACCACGCCATATGTGCGCTGGCCAGCCGCTACGACGGGATCGACCTCCCGCATCAGGCGTGCCGCGCGGTGGTGATGGAGGGCCTGCCGAACCGGGATCATCTGCAGGAACGATTCCTGTCCAGCCAGGTCCGGGCTGGCTCCGCGCTGTCGGAGCGGGTCCGGACCCGCGTGGTCCAAGGTCTGGGCCGCTGCACCCGGGGCGCGACGGACTGGGCGTTGGTTGTGGTCCGTGGTCAGGAACTCACCCGCTATCTGCTGATGCAGGAGACCCTGGATGCCCTATCCGCCGAGTTGCAGGCGGAAATCCGCTTCGGCATCGAAAACAGCCGCGACACCAGCCAGGCTGACCTGCTCGAGAACGTGCGCATCTTCCTGGACCAGGAACGGACGCCGGAATGGCGTGAACAGGCCGAGCCGAACCTGGCGCAGCTTAGGTCCGAACATGAGCGCACCGTTCCTGCAGGCAGCGACATCTTGGCTGAGGGGGTCGTAGCGGAGATCGAGGCGTGTGCGCTGGCTGGGCACAGCCGCTGGGCCGAGGCCAGCCAGAAAGCCCAGCAGGTCGCACATCAGCTTTCCCATGGAGGTGAGGCGACCCGCGGGTACCGCGCCTTCTGGCTGATGCTGGCCGGGATGTGGGCCTACCAGGCAGCCGCCAACGGCGACACCACACTGACAGCCACCGCCCACCAACTGGTTCGCCAGGCTAGCCAGATCTCGCCGGGCACCTGGGTGCGAAGCCTGCCGTCCCTGCCCGATATGCCACTCGGGGGCCTTCCACCGCAGGACGACATCGCCATCACCACGGTAAGCGAGTTGCTCGGCAAGGTCGCCCCCCGCAAGATGGACACCCGCCTGGGCGACATGATCGCAGGCTTGCAGACGGTGTCCCACACCGCCTACGAACCCGCCCTTACCGAATTGGGGATATTCCTGGGCGCCGCTGCTGAAAAACCTCAGGGCAGCGGACGATGCGATTCCAACTGGTGCTGGGGAAACGAAATGTGGTTCGCCCTGGAAGCCAAGAGCGAGCACACCCAGCCCGAGGGGCTCGTCCCACACAAAGACATCCGGCAGGTCAACGACCAACTCCGCATCCTGCGCAGCGATCGCCGACACCAAGCGATCCCTGCTGGAAGTATCACCGTGATCGTCTCACCACGCCTGGCCGTCGACCCCACCGGTGCCAGCGGCGCCGAAGAGCACTCCCACCTCGTCCACCCCGACACCATCCTGGCCCTTGCCAATGACGCGAAAGCCGCTTGGGAGTACATGCGGGCGAGACGCCCCGGTCTGGACGAGGCCGACCTTCACCGCATGGTCGCGAAAGTCCTCGGACAATACGGACTGCTGCCCTCGCAGGTACGGATACGGCTTACCGAGCACCCCATCTCGTCTGTGGGGCGCCCTGTATAACCGGGCGGGACCAACTCTCGTTGGTCCCGTTTCGGTAGTCCGCCAGCTAAGTCCCCCGCATTTGGCCAGGTGGGGCCAGAACTCGTTGGTACAGCCGACCGCTCTTTCAGCGGGAACGGGGCGGCGCGGGCGGAACGGTGACAAGGGCGGCCGTGGATTCGGCGGCGGCTGCCGCGACTTCCGGGTAGACGCTGGTGTAGGTGTCACGGGTGAAGGTCGAGGAGACGTGGCCGAGCGTTTCCTGCACCACCTTGAGCTCGACCCCGGCGGCCAGCATCAGAGAAGCGGCGCCATGACGCAGGTCGTGCAGCCGGACGGCCGGGAGACCTGCCTCAAAGGCGATCCAGTAGAACTGGTCGGTGGCCACCTGCGGGTGCAGCGGCCGGCCGAGTTCGTCGGTGAAGACGAACCCGCTGTCCACCCACTGATCACCTGCGGCCAGACGTTCCTTGGCCTGCTTGGTGCGGTGTTTCTTCAGGAGTTTCATCGTCTCGGCGTCGACGGCGATCACGCGGTCGCTGGCATCGGTCTTGGGTTTGCCCTGGACGGGCTGCCAGCCAAGCTGGGTGATCTGCCAGTGCACACCGATGCTGCCGCCCGCGAAGTTGACATCTTCCCAGCGCAACCCCACAGCCTCACCCCGGCGAAGCCCCCGCAAGGCGATCAGCCGGTACAGCACGTGCAGGCGATGACGCTGCGCACGGGCCAGGAAGGCCGAGGTGTGGACGGGCGTCCACACCATGACCGGCGAGGGCCGCTCGGCGGAGATGTAGAAGCCGATCACGTCCACCCGGGCCCCAACTCGGCGCGCGGACTCCACCCGTGCGGCGTAGTCGGCCCTCCACTTGATTACCCGTTCCGCGGTCCACACCACGGGCTTGGGGCGGGTGACGGAGGGGAGTTCGACGACGGCGGCGGGGTTGAAGTCCAGCAGCCGGTCCTGCTTGATCGCGATGTTGAGGGCGTGCCGCAACGTGGCGCGGATGCGATGCATGGTGGCCGCCCTGACCGGCCGCCGGTAGCGCACCTTCGCCACACGCTCCGGGTCGCCGCTGGCCCGCTCGGCGGCGATGATCTCGTTGAACTCCTCGATCGCGTCGAACATGCCCGCGATGTCGGAGACGCGCAGCCGGTCCAGCCGGATCTCCCCCAAGTAGGGAGTGAGGTAGAGGCGGACATGAGCGGCGTAGCCGGAGCGGGTCGTGGCCTCGATCCGGCGCTTGCGCGCCAGGAACTCCTCCAGCCACTCGGCCACGGTGACCTGCCGGTTGAGGTCCTGGCGGGTGCGGACCTTGCGCCGTACCTCCTCGGTGTCGGGTAGCTTCCGGGTGTCTTTCAGCACCGACAGCATCAGCTCGGTGATCCGCCGCTGAATGCCTGGGTCCTCGTCCAAGGCGAGCAGGCCGCGGGCGTGGTCGAGTTCGGCCTCGGCGTCCTCCAGGGAGTCGAACCCGGTACGGCGCAGCGGGTTACGGCGCCGTCCGTCGGCGTGGGGCGGCAGCTCCAACTGGTAGGCCCATTTGCCGTGGGCGCTGTTCCAGCGCTCGCCGCCCCGGCCCGAGCGGCGCAACTTCGGACAGGAAGCGCCGATGCGTTTGCCCTCGGCGTTACGGCAGGTGCAGGTCTTGAACGTGGTTCCGTTGGCCACCAGGGTCAGTCCTTCTCTTCGCTCTGTTCGCCGCGACGGGGTTCGTCGGCGTATCCGAGCCACGCCCGCACCCCACGGACCGGGACCATGTACCGGTCGCCGATCCGCAGGACCCGGCACGGGAACTCGCCGGCCTTCGCGAGGCGGTAGGCCTTGGTGCGGCCCATGCCGAGCAGCCGTCCGGCGGCCACCAGGCCGATCACCTCGGCCTCCCCGTGGTTGTCGGGGAGGCTCGGCAGGCTTGGCGTGTTCGTCATCACTGATCACCCCTGTGGGAGCGGTGGGACAGGTACCGGCCGCCCACCGGTTGCGATCGGGCGGCCACGGATGTTGACGACGGCGTGTGCGGGGCGCTGCGCCACCGACCGGCCCGCACGGCCCCGGGTCGCTGAACCCGCGTAGGTCGGGTTACAGCGCCCCAGGGCACATCGTGGCACCGGTCGGTGGCGGCGGTATCGACGCCCACCTCCGCACCCGCCGTCAAGCAAAATCCGCTGGTCAGGACGGGTATCGTTCGGACACCGTCAGCCCTGACGAGCTGACGGGTCCGCTCTGAGCCGGACCTAGCGAGGGTCGGCGAGAGGCTTGCGGAAGATCAGCAGGTCCTCGTGCGCAGCGGCGTGGATCGGCAGACCGCGAGCCCAGCCCTTGCGTGCCTCGTGAAGCTGGAAGAACGAAGCTCGGTTCACCAGCCGGTCCTGGCCCAGCCCGCACAGCAGGCAGACGATCCGGTCGGCCAGAACGAGACCCACTTGCTCAGCAGCCTGCTGGACCTGGCCCGGCAGATCGATCAGTTCACCGCGCTCCCGATACGGGCGCACGGTGACCGCCACCACCCCGCCAGGCCTCAGCAGCCGGACACAACCAGCAAGGATGCGGCCGAACCCCTCCAACAGGCCAGGCAGACCCTGATGGGCCAGGTTTCCCCGGTCCCGGGAGTAGAGGTGGTTCCACTTGCGGACACCGGGCTGGCCGCTGTCGCGGCTGGAGCGTACGTGCCCGTGGGTGGCGGCCCCGTAGGGCGGCGAGGTGAGCACCAGCGCTGCCTGTCCAGCCGCATCGGAGAGAAGCGCGCTGATCGCACGGGCGTCGCCGACGACGACCTTGCCCGTGCCCGGGGCTCCCTGACGGCGGGCGTGGGCCAGGTTGGCGCGAGCCAGGTCGGCCCACCGCTGCTCGAACTCCACACCAGCGCTTTCCCGCCCGAGATGGGCGGCCTCGACCAGGGTGGTCCCGATCCCGCACATCGGGTCGACGACGAGTTCGCCCGGCTCGCTGTAGGTGTCGATGACCTTGGCGGCGATGGCGGGCAGCATCTTGGCCGGGTGCTCCATCGACTCGGCCAGATACCGGCCCCGGCGCTGATGACGGGACTGCTGCTGCCCGGTCGCCCACACCGACACGGTGTTCTTGGTCAACGCCCCTCCCCTTCCTGGCTGTCGGCCGTCTCCTCGGGTTTGGCGAACAGGAGCAGGTCGGAATGGACGCGGGCGCTGGGAGGAAGCGCCCAGCACTCCAGCGCTCCTCGATCATCCGGAGGCGGTGCCGCCGGCTCGGTCGCCACAGGTTCGCCTCGCGCGGGAACGTGCAGGGCGACGATGTGCTGCAGGTATCGCAGCCCGCGCTGCTTCGCCTCGGCGATGATTCGCGGAAGCGGGTCGTCGACCTGGCCGTCGTTCTGATGCAGGCCAGTCACCACCGCCAGGCACCCGCCCGGCTTCAGCAACTCCACCGCCAAAGCCATGTCTCCCGGAGCGCATCCGGGTTTCGGTTCGGCGAGACCTTCGGAGGGTGAACCGGCTTGGCAAGGCTCGCGGAGCACGACGAGCGCTGCCGAGCCGAACCCGGCCCGCGCAACGGTAGCCTCTGTCGCGGAGCCGTCACGCAGCTCTACCGACGACAACTCCTGGCCGCTGTGAGCACGAGCCAGCGTCATCCTGGCCGTATCCGCCAAATGGGTGTCGGCGAAGGTGGCGATGATCGGGCACCCCATGGCCAGCGCGGCGGAGATCAGGTGCGGGTCGGTGGCGTTGAGGTCGACCACGGACTCGCCCAGCCGGGTGCAGGCCGACAGAAGGTGCCGGGCCAGCTCGCCGGTCATCGGGAAGCAGCAGCCGTTCCGGCAAACGGGCGCGGACTCGGTTCCCGAGGTGGCCAGCCACACGCTCAGCGGGAGGCGGCGCCATGCCGCTTCCCCGTCCGCGCGGACCTCTGCCGGGTCTGTAACGGAGAGCGGATCGAGGCTTCTGGTGCTGGACGGGGTGGATCGTCGGTCGGATGGAATCGGAAGCTGGGTCAAGATGTCGTGGCCCGATCACCGGGTCACCTGTCCCTGTCACCCATCCAAATACTCGCCACCAGGCACCGGTTGGGACGGAGCGGCAAGCAAAGCTTCTTCCGTGGTCACCGGCACCGCATCTTGCCAACGCGTTTCAGGTATGAACGTTCTCGCAGTTCAGAAGGCTTTCGTACATGGCTCGTCCGACTGAGTCGGATGCCCAGGTGCAGACTGCAGATCGCCACAGGCAGGTGCCGAGCTCCCCCAACTCCCACCCCAGACTGCTGGAACATTAGGTATTGTTCTCGTCACGCTTCGGAGTCATCCGTTATGCGCAAGACCCCAGGAGAAAGAGTGCGGACTACCCCGACTTGGGGGAGGCGAGGGTGTCCGCACTCTTCATCTGGCTCTTGCACACCGAGAGCATTGATAACGCCCTGGATGCGGCCCGCGCCTCAGGGCCGCCAGATGCTTGCATCCAACGTTTCCGCAGTTCAGAGCACTTTTGGACATTTCTCGGATCACCCGTCGTCGGTGAATATCCGCTCGCTGATGGTGAGAACGTTCGGAGCCTCGGCGAGGGACGGGCCGTACCAAGTGAGGTGCCGTCCGCTCATCAACGTGGCCAGCCTCCGGGAAATGCCTCCGGTCCGTCCTCAGCGGTGAACCGATACGGCTCGTCCGGCAGCAGCACCAGGTCGACCCCGACCTGAAGAACCTCCTCCGGAGTGACCCGCGGGTATCGCTCGGGATGTTCCGCAAACACGTTGTCCACGCCCAGACGCGCGAGCACGTCGCCCGCGAAGGTGTCGCGGCCGACCACCATCCAGGGCCGTCGCCACACGGGGATCGCGGCCCGCCGCCGTCGTATCGGAGCGGGAAAGTCCCAGGCCCTGGCCACCACATCCAGCCACTTGGGCCGACACAGGCGGCAGGCATCGGTGAGCATCCGGTCCAAGGAGGTCAGCGCCTCGGGGACGGTCCGGATGACGGTGGTCCACACCGCGATGCCGGAGGCGCGCAACGCTTCCAGGTCGGCTTCGCGGTTCTCCTCGAAGTTGGCCAGCACCACGTCGGGGGACAGGTCCCGGATGTGGTCCAGGTCGGGGTTCTTGGTGCCTCCGACGCGTTCGACGTCGAGGCCGACGGGGTGCACACACCAGGCCGTGGCGCCGACCAGGACCTCCGGGTCGGTGCAGGCGACCGCCTCGGTGAGCGAGGGCACCAGCGACACGACCCGCCGCACCGCTCCAGGGAGCGTCACCTCGCGCCCTTGATCGTCGTACGACATGCGGCATATGTACCCTTCCGGGCTCTTATGAGACGATGCCGAAAAGGCGAGCGCGGACTGAGGAAGCCGGTGTGAATCCGGCGCGGTCCCGCCACTGTGATCGGTGAGCGACTCCCGAACAAGCCACTGCCCGCGAGGGCGGGAAGGCCGGGACGAGCGTCTGAGCCGAGAGCCCGGAGACTCACGCGGTCGCTTCCTCGATGAACTGGGGCGGATTTCCCTGAGAGAGGAAGTTCACGCGCGCGTGAAAAGGATCACCGTGTGCCGGGACTGCTGCTGCGGCAGCGCCCGCAAGGTCCCCCACCTCAACCACGACGAACAGATCCGCCGCCTCCGGGAAGTCGCCGAGGTCCGGGTCACCGAATGCCTCGACGTGTGCGACCAGGCCAACGTCATTGTCGTCCAGCCGACCCCGGAGGGACGTGCCGCCGGGGGCCGTCCCGTATGGCTCGCCTTCGTCAACGACGAGAACGCCACCGCCGACGTCGCCGAATGATCCGCGCCGGTGGCCCTGGCTTAGCCCCGGTGCCGCCGGTCCTCGACCTGCACCGCTTCACCCCACCGCGCCGCCCCAAGCCGGGCAGCGATCCCCCGATCGTGACGACTACGATCTCGCGCCGGTGAAAGGACGGGGTCCATGGCGAGGAGCCCAAATCCTCCGCGCACGGTTGTCGACGGAGTCGAGATGGTTCTGCTGACGGTCGAGGAGTACGAACGCCTCCTCGCCTCTCGGAGACAGGCCGGCGCCCAAGCCGCTCGCATCCGTAGATTGCAGGGCGAGCTGGCGCGACTGCAACACCCGCCAGCGGACCCATGATCCTTATCGCGAACTCCTCGCAACAAGCAGGACCCCACTCGTGGACATTCGCCCGTTTCGTGTGATGATGGCGGCGAAGGCGAGCGCGGACTGAGGAAGCCGGTGTGAATCCGGCGCGGTCCCGCCACTGTGATCGGTGAGCGACTCCCGAACAAGCCACTGCCCGCAAGGGTGGGAAGGCCGGGACGAGCGTCTGAGCCGAGAGCCAGGAGACTCACGCGGTCGCCTCCTCGATGAACTGGGGCGGATTTCCCCTGAGAGGAGTGGGCGACCATGCCCATCGTGCCGACGGCGACGCCGCGAGGCCCTTCGGTGTTCCCTTTCTTAGGTCCGCCCCGTTGTGCAATTCCCTTGAGAGGAACACGCCATGACGGGCAGACGTCCCACGTCCCTGCTGCTCGCCCTGCTGGTTACCGGTGTCTTAGCCGCCTGCGGCGGCACATCGGCAGAGGAACCCCCGGCCGCGCAGGCCTCGGCCGCACAGTCCCCGGCCGCGTCCACGAACAAGGGTTTTCCCTTAACCCTCGATAACTGCGGCGTCTCCACCACCTACGAGCAGCCCCCGGCCCGCGCGATCTCGATGAACCAGCACGCCACCGAGGTCATGCTGGCGCTCGGTCTGGAGAAGTCGATGATCGGCACCGCCTACCTCGACGACCAGGTGCTGCCTGAGTACAAGGCGACCTACGACGCCATCAAGGTCGTCTCCAAGGAGTACCCCTCATACGAGGCGCTGCTGGCCGAGGAACCCGACTTTGTCTACGGCGGGTTCGGCAGCACCTTCGACGAGAAGGAGGGCCGCAGCCGGACCGCGCTCCAGGAAGCGGGCATCAAGACCTACCTCAACGTCGAGGAGTGCGCCGAGGGCGCGGTCACGATGTCGCTGATGGACCAGGAGATCCGCAACGTCGCGCAGATCTTCGGCGCCAAGGACCGCGCCAACGCGCTGCTCACCGAGCTGCACGGCACCCTGGCCGGGGTCCGCGAGAAGCTCGCCGGTGTCGCTCCGGTGAAGCTGTTCGTGTTCGACTCCGGTGACAAGACCGCCTTCACCGCGGGCGGCAAGGGCATCGGCAACGAGATCATCAACCTGGCCGGCGCGCAGAACATCTTCGCCGACGTCGACAAGGTGTGGGGCGACGTCTCCTTCGAGCAGGTCGCCGAACGCGCACCCGACTGGATCGTCATCTACGACTACGGCGACGAGCCCGTCGACGCCAAGAAGAGGTTCCTGCTGGAGAACCCCGCGCTGAAGGACGTCCCGGCCATCAAGGAGCAGCGCTTCGCCGTACTGCCCCTGTCGTCCGTCGTGCTCGGCGTCCGCGCCCCCGGCGCCGTCGAGGCGCTGGCCAAGCAGCTCCACGCCGACAAGTTCCAGTGAGCGAACTGACAGCGGGCGCCGTGCGAGTCGCGCGGCGCCCGGGGCTTCCGTACATCGCGGTGATCGGCCTGCTGCTCACGCTGCTGGCCGCAGCGGTCACCGCTGCCATCGCCGCCGGATCGGTCAACCTCCCGGCCGGTCAGGTGTGGGGCATCCTGCTCCACAACATCCATCCCGCGCTCGCCGAGCCGACCTGGACCGCCGCGCGGGAGACCATCGTCATGGACGTTCGGCTCCCAAGGGTCCTGCTCGCGGCGGTCGTGGGCGCGGGCCTGGCCGTCTGCGGCATGGCCCTTCAAGCTCTTGTACGCAACCCGCTCGCCGACCCCATGCTCTTGGGCGTGTCCTCGGGGGCCAGCGTCGGCGCGGTCAGCGTGCTGGTCTTCGGGCTGAGCTTCTTCGGCGCGTTCTCCCTGCCGATCGCGGCCTTCCTCGGCGCGCTGGCTGCACTTGTGGCCGTGTACTTCCTGGCCAGGCAAGGCGGCCGGATGACCACCGTCCGGCTCGTGCTGGCCGGGGTCGCGATGGCCGAGGTGCTGTCGGCCGTGGCGAGCTTCCTGGTCGTCACGTCCAACGACCCGCACAAGACCCAGTCGGCCGTGCGCTGGATGCTCGGCGGCCTGGCCGGGACCACCTGGGCCATGGTGTGGATCCCGGCAGTGGCGATGCTGGCGGGCACAGTCGTCCTGCTCGGGGTGTCCCGGTCGCTGAACCTGCTGCTGGGAGGGGAAGAGGCGGCTGCTTCGCTCGGCCTGGACGTGCACCGGTTCCGGGCGGCGCTGTTCGTGCTGGTCGCCATGATGATCGGCACGATCGTCGCCGTCAGCGGAGCCATCGGCTTCGTCGGCCTGATCATGCCCCATATCGTGCGGCTGCTCATCGGCGCCGACCACCGCAAAGCCCTTCCAGCGACGGCCCTGCTGGGCGCGTCCTTTCTCATCTTGGCCGACCTGATGGCCCGCACCTTGATCGCGCCCGAGGAGATCCCGGTGGGCATCCTCACCGCCTTGGTCGGTGGCCCCTTCTTCCTGTGGCTGATGCGGAGGCGGTCGAAGTGACCCTGACCGTGGAGAACGTCTCGGTCCGCATCGGCGGCAAAGCACTGGTAGATGACGTCTCGCTGGAGGTCGCCAAGGGCGAGACCCTCGGCCTGGTCGGCCCGAACGGCGCCGGCAAGTCGACCCTGCTGCGGACCCTCTACCGGGCCAGAAAGCCCACGTCAGGCCGGGTATTCCTCGACGGCGAGGACGTCCGGAAGATGCCGTCCGGCTGGCTGGCCCGGCGCCTCGCGGCGGTCCTCCAGGAGACCGGCGGCGACTTCGAACTCACCGTCTACGACGTCGTCGCCATGGGCCGCACCCCCCACAAACGCGCCTTCGACGGCGACAACACCGAAGACAAGCAGATCATCGCCGACGCCTTGGCCCGCCTCGACGTCGAGCATCTGGCCCACGCGCCGTTCGACCGTCTGTCGGGTGGCGAGAAACAGCGCGTCCTCATCGCTCGTGCGCTCGCCCAGCAGCCGACCACGATGGTCCTGGACGAGCCGACCAACCACCTCGACCTGCGCCACCAGCTCGACGCTCTTGAGTTGGTCCGCGACCTCGAGGTCACCGCCGTCATCGCCCTGCACGACCTCAACATGGCGGCCGCCTTCTGCGACCGCATCTGTGTCATGGACGGCGGCCGGGTCGTGTCCCTCAGCACCCCGGCGGAGGTGTTGACGCCCGCCCTGCTGGCCGAGGTCTACCGGGTCGACGCCGATGTGACCCCGCACCCCGAGACGGACGTGCCCCACGTGATCCTGCGCACCGGAGGCGACCAGTGGAAACCATCCGCACGGCCCTCGAAGAGGTCGCCGAGTTCGGCACCTTCTTCGCCCTGACCATCGGCGGCGGCGCGGCCGGGTGGCACGACGTCCGCGCTGACTACGCCACCGGATTCGCCGATCTCGTGGAGAGGACGGCCACCCGGTACGGCACGACCGAGATGCGGATCGGTGCCTCGATCGCCCAGCTCAGCCACGCCGCCCGGCTCTGGTCACCGGTCTTGGCCACCGCACTCACCCACGGCATCGTGCCCGACCTGACCCGCATCGACCGCGCCGACGACGGCCCACGGCTCCGCCTGCCGACGCCGGAAGGTCATCCGTACAAGAATCCAGAACAGCTCTTCGATCAGGTGGTGAGACGCCACTTGGAACCTCTCGCGGCCGGGCTGCGCGTCAAGATCGCCTCCCGCCTGCTCTACGGCAACGCGGCCTCCGCTCTGGCCGAGGCCGGCCGGGCGATCGTCGCGGCCCGACCAGACCTGGCAGAGGCGGCCACCGAACTGGTTGATCACCTGCTCGCCTTCCCCGAGCTGGCGGGGAAGGGTGTGCTGATCTCACCGAAGCTCGCATTCCGGCGGACCACCTGCTGCCTCTACTACCGCGTCCCGAACGGTGAGAAGTGCGGTGACTGCGCGCTGGCCGGGAGATAGGCTCACCGGCGTGGATGGTTCGCCCGCCTCCACCAGAGACGGGCGTCGTAAGAGGGAACCCGGTGTGAATCCGGGACTGCCCCGCAGCGGTATGTGGGAACGACCGCCGTCATCAGCACTGAGCCCTCCGGGCTTGGGAAGCGACGGCCAGTAGGAACGAGCACGACGCCCACAAGTCCGAAGACCTGCCTCCGCCCGCGCGCCGACCTCGGCGCGTGGTGGTCCGCGGCCTCGTGGGAGGGCCTGCGCCGCGCGCTGTGCGCTGCGTTCCTTCCGCTTGGCCGCTTTCGGCGAGACGAGGGAAGCAGCCGTGAAGACGACGATTCTGGGTTACCCGCGCATCGGTGCGCGCCGGGAGCTCAAGTTCGCCACCGAGAACTACTGGGCCGGCACGATCGACGCCGCCGAACTGGAGACAACCGCGGCGCGACTACGCCGCGAGGTCTGGACAGAGCTCCGCGACGCAGGGCTCAACACCATCCCCTCCAACACCTTCTCCCTGTACGACCAAGTGCTCGACACCACCGTCATGGTCGACGCCATCCCGGCGCGGTACAGGGGACTCGATGGGCTCGACCGCTACTTCGCCATGGCACGCGGCACCGAGGAAGTGCCCCCGCTGGAGATGACGAAGTGGTTCGACACCAACTACCACTACATCGTCCCCGAGCTCACCCTGGACACCCGCTTCCGGCTGACCGGCGGCTCGACGGCCAAGCCGATCGCCGAATACCTGGAAGCCCGGAAGCTCGGCATCGAGACGCGACCGGTGCTCGTCGGCCCGCTCACCTACCTGCTGCTGGCCAAGGCCGCTCCCGGTTCGCCTGATGGGTTCGTCCCGCTCGACCTGCTCGACTCCTTGGTCGAAACCTACGCTGAGCTGCTGGAACGGCTCGCAGGTGCGGGTGCGCAATGGGTTCAGTTCGATGAACCGGTGTTGGCCCGTGACCTCGGCGCCCGCGAGTTCGACGCGCTCCGCCGGGCCTACCGGCGGCTCGGCGGGCTGGCGAGCCGCCCGAAACTCCTGCTCGCCACCTATTTCGGTTCGGTCGCGGCGGAGGCGCTGACGGAGATCGCCGCCACCGACGTCGAATCGGTCGCGCTCGACCTCGTCGCCGGGCCCGGCAACCTGGAGACACTGGCCTCGATCGGCGGGATGCCCCGCAAGACGGTGATCGCCGGTATGGTCGACGGCCGTAACGTCTGGCGTTCCGACCCGGCGCGGGTCAGATCCGCGTACGCGATCCTGCTCGGCCTCGCCGACACGGTCGAGCTGAGCAGTTCCTGTTCGCTGCTGCACGTCCCCGTCGACCTGGGCACCGAGACGGCACTCGACCCGACGGTACGGGAACGGCTCGCGTTCGCCCGCCAGAAGGTCGCCGAACTGGTCAGGCTGGCCGCCGACCTTCGAGCCACAAACCCGCAGGTCACAACGCTTTCCGTAGCGGCGGCCGATGCTGACGTACGGGCGCGCCTTGATGCCCTCGGCGACGCCCGGCGGTCCGCTCGGGAGATCCGCTTCGCCGCGCAGCAGGCGAAACTCGGGCTGCCCGGACTGGCCACCACGACGATCGGCTCGTTCCCGCAGACCGCCGAGATCCGCACCGCTCGCGCCGACCTGCGGTCCGGGCGCATCGACGAACCCGCGTACGTCCAGGCCATGCGGGCCGAGATCGCCCGTGTGATCAGGCTTCAGGAGGACCTGGGCTTGGACGTCCTCGTCCACGGCGAACCCGAACGCAACGACATGGTCCAGTACTTCGCCGAGCAACTCGACGGCTACGCCGCCACGGAGTCGGGCTGGGTGCAGTCCTACGGTTCACGGTGTGTCCGACCTCCGATCCTGTACGGGGACATCACCCGCCCCCATGCCATGACCGTGGCCTGGGCGACCTACGCCCAGTCGCTCACCGACAAGCCCGTCAAGGGCATGCTCACCGGCCCAACCACCATGCTGGCCTGGTCGTTCGTCCGTGATGACCAGCCTCTCGCCGAGACCGCTAGGCAGGTCGCCCTCGCCCTCCGCGACGAGATCACCGACCTGGAGGCAGCCGGGATCGGCATCATCCAGGTCGACGAACCGGCTTTGCGTGAGCTCCTCCCGCTGCGCAAGGACGACCAGGAGGCCTACCTGACCTGGGCCGTCGGCGCGTTCCGGCTCGCCACCTCCGGCGCAGCCGACGCCACCCAGATCCACACCCACATGTGCTACTCGGAGTTCGGCGAGATCCTCAGCCCCATCGCCGACCTCGACGCCGACGTCACCAGCATCGAGGCCGCCCGCTCCCACATGGAACTCCTGCCCTACCTCCAGGCGGCGGGCTACACGAACGGCATCGGCCCCGGCGTCTACGACATCCACTCGCCCCGCGTGCCGACCAGCGAGGAGATCGCCGCCAACCTCCGCAACGCCCTCCACGCCGTCCCGGCCGGCCGACTCTGGGTCAACCCCGACTGCGGCCTGAAGACCCGCGCGTACCCGGAGACCGTCGCGGCCCTGACCAACATGGTCACCGCCGCCCAGACCGTGCGACTCAGTCTCTGACCACCGAGCCCGGCCCGGAGCAGATCCGGGCCGGGCTTCCCACGGTCTTCACGACTCTTCGCCATCGGAACACGTGCGGCCGGACGCCTGGGATCCGGGAGGCGGCAGCTGGCCGCGGCTCCGGCGAGAGACGTCTCGCCGATGCCGAATCGTCAGCACGCTCCCGTACAGTCCAGCGCCTGCGCCGGCCATCTGCAGCAACTCCGTGACGACTTCCATGATCACAGTGGCGACCTTCCTCGCTGTGGTGGCTGTTTGCGATCTTCAGCACAGCTTCCGGACCTGCCGTCCTGCCATCTTTTGGGACGGATCCGCTGCACAGTCGAGTCACCTTCGGCTGGCGTGGGACGGGGGTAGGGTGTCCGAAAACACGTCGAACATTTCGGGACACCCCGAACTTCAGGAGGAGCCTGATGCGCGGTTCATCGGCTGAGAACTCAAGCCCGGAGCAGCCGGACGCCTTACTCGCCGATGTCGCGAAGGCCGAGACGTCGGCGGATCTCGGGCTCGCGTTGCAGAAGCTCCAGGCCCGTGCCGGCGTTTCCGCTCGGCAGCTCGACAAACAGACGCGGCACGAAGAGACAAGGCTCTCCGCCAGCACCGTCTCTGATGTCTTGCGCGGTAAGCGTCTGCCGAAGAAGGCAACATTCATGGCGCTTGTGGCCGCACTGAGCGGAAGTGATCGAGACAGCTCCATATGGGCTGCGGCCTACGACCGCGCCTCCTACAACGGGATCGCTCGTCGCAGGACGGCGTCAGCACCGGATGAGCTCGCCGAACTGCGTCTCCTCGTGAATCGCCTGCAGCAGACCGTCGCGGCTCAACAGGTGGCGATCGAGCAAGGCGCACGTGGATCCTCGCCGCACGAAGCAGCACGGAGCCGGACTTCCTCGTCACATGCCTCTGAGAGGCTGAGGAGGCAGGTGGAGGACTTGATCCCCCAAACCGCTCGGAGAGTAGTCGCAGAAGTTGCGGCGGAGATCATCCATGAAGCGGTCATCGAGATGTCGCTTCGTCGCCGGATCGACGAAGCAATCCCGACTGCGATCCGCGAGGCAGTTCGGAACCGGGTGGCGGAGATGTTGGACGATCCGAGGTTGCAGCTCAAGATCCGTCATGAGCTCGACATGGCGACCGCTCAAGCGGCTAGAGAGGTTGTTAGAGCAGAAGCGCGTGATCTGATGGCCTGAGCTGGCCCGATCCGCGTTTCCGCAACCTTGACCCCGCGATCTAAGTAGCCCTTGTTTCTGCAGGTCAGCCTGCTTTCGCATGTCTATCCAACCCTACGAAAGCCCGCGACCTCAGCGCCTACTTATCTCGTTTTCGCAGGTCGTCGAAGGTGCTGGTGCATCACTTGGTCTTCGGCTGGTTTTTGCCGTGGGCGATGTCTGTCCGGAAGTTGTCCGGTTCCTGTCCGGGGGCTCTGGCGGCATGAGCAGCGTCCGAACTGACCACACCTTCGGGAGCTGCAATGTCGTACATCCCTTCCACCAGCGACGCCTGCATCACCACCCAGAAGAACACCCGGACGACCAGCTTCGACTTCGACAACCTCCCGACCGTCCCGCTCCGACCGGTCAGCACGCTTCCGCTGGACATGGCCCAGCACGCCTTCGACCTCCTGATGGCCGGGCCGCAGCCTCTCTCCGTCGACGGAGCTGAAGTCGGGGCCGGGCTCCCCGCACGGCTGATCTCGTTGCCGGAACTACGGGCGATCCTGCTGCACCCCTCCTGCCCGCGGACCACCCGGGACCAGACGTGGAAGCACCTGATCTCCCAGGCCCGTGAGCACCGCAAGGCGTGGATGGTCGCGGCCGTCGCGCTCGCGCTGCCGATGCTGCGCCGACTCACCCGCGCTCTGGCTTCCAGGATCACGATCGACCGGGAGGACCTGGAAGCCGAGATCCTGACCAGCTACATGGAGGCCATCACCCGGGTCAACCTCACCTGGACGCACCCGCTCCTGCGGCTGTCCCGGCTGACCCAGTTCGCCGTTCTCCGCTCCTACGCCGTCCAGCGCTTCGACCTGCTCACCGAACCGGAACACGGCGAGGGCGAGCAGGCGCTGTCCTACCCGGTCGGCCACGCCGACCTGCTACTGGCCGAGGCCGTCGGCACCGGCGTCATCACCGCCGAAGAGGCCGAGCTGATCGGCCTGACCCGTCTGGAGAACGTCCAGCTCAGCGTCTACTGCCGACAGCACAACCTCCTCTACTGCACGATGCTCAAGCGCCGCCAGCGCGCCGAAGCGGCCCTCTACCGGGCCCTCGCAGACGGCGAACTGGCCGACATCAGCTAAAGCCCCGGGACGGGGCCGGCGAAGCCACTGCTCCATGAGCGAGCAAAATCCGCCGGCCCCCATGTCCCATCTCGGTCCTTCGACCAGGTCTTTGTCTCACTGAAGGCAGCGCGGACGGCATCAGCCACGGCGCGGGTCACACCGCCACCGGTCCCTGTCACCCCGGTCCGCCACATTCCCACCGCGAAGGAGGAGGCCCACCCCGACCCATGTCGGGCTGGCGCCCCCGCGCTGCCTCAGACACCGAGAGAACCAACGCGTGGAGGCATCACGTGAAACCCACCGAGCCCGATCCGGCCGGGTCCCCGCTACGACGAGTGCGGACTTCCCGGCAGAAGATGCTGCTGCTCGCCGCGGTCGTCGTGGGCGGCCTCTCCCTGGGCGTGCTGGTCGAGCTCCTCATCGCCCACGCCACCAGCGCCGCGACGCTCATGGCGGCTCAGGCGCCAGCGTCGCTGAACGAGGTCATCAACAACCTGCGCAATGTGATCGTCGGCCTACTCGTTGCGCTGGCGACGCTCTTCGCGACCGTGGGCGGGCTTCGCTACATGCTCGCCCAGGGCGACCCCGGCGAAGCCGAAGCCGCCAAGAAGTGCGTGCGAAACGCCGCCATCGGCTACGGCCTGGCCATCCTGGCGCCGCTTCTGGTGGAGATCCTCAAGGGCATCGTCGGTGCCTGAGATACACGCCGCACGGCACAGGCGCATTTCGCCGTGCCTGTTCGTGGCCGCCACTGTCGTCACCTGGCTCGCGTCCAACGGCCCGGCTACGGCCAGCCCGAGCCCGTCACCGACGCCATCACCCGCTCCGTCGCCGGGCGCGGTCGCACCGCCCACATCTGACGGGTGCGGGTGGATGGACGTCGGATGCAAGATCAACGAGGCGGTGAACGGCTGGTTCACCAGCGTGGTCACCGACGCGATCAACCCCGCCTTCGTCATGGTCGGCCAGACGCTGCTGTCTGCTCCGCCGCCGTCGATGTTGGCCCGGGTTCAGGAACTGACCGGACACGTGCAGACGGTCGCCAACGCCTTGCTCGTGCTGTTCGTGCTGGCCGGTGGCGTCATCGTCATGAGCCACGGCACCTTGCAGACCTCCACAACGGTCAAGGAGGTCCTGCCGGGGCTCGTCGGGGCGACCGCCCTGGTCAACAGCTCGCTGGCGATGTGCGAGTACGCCATCGAGATGGCCAACGCCTTGGTCGGCGCGCTGCTCGGTGCCGGAGTGGACGGGAGACGGGCCGGGAATCTCATCGCGCGCAAGGTCCTCGAACTGCTCACCGATCAGGAGACCTCGCTGGTCTTCCTGGTTCTGCTGATCGGCGTGGCCGTGGTGCTGGGCTTCATCCTGGCTTTCATCGCGATCATCCGCGTGACGCTGCTGATGTTCCTCATCATCACCGCACCCCTCGCGCTGCTCTGCCACGGGCTACCGCAGACGCAAGGGATCGCCCGCCTGTGGTGGCGCTCGTTCATCGGCGTCCTGGCCATCCAAGTGCTCCAGGCGCTGGTGTTGATCCTCGCTTTCAAGACCTTGCTCACTGACGCTGAGCAGGCGTTTCCCGCTAGCGGCGACACCGTGTTGGTCGCTGGGCAAACGGCGGCGAGCCGTGCGCTCGATGCCCTGATCCTCATCGGGATCTTGTTCGTGCTGGTGAAGATCCCCGGCTGGGTGGCGCGCACCGTCTGGCAGCAGGCCCAGCCCACTCTGCTCAAGCGCGCAGTCAAGGCGGTGGTCGTCTACAAGACCCTCGGGGCGCTCGGATCGGCTTTCCGCAAGTCCCGCCGTGCGAAGACGGCTGGACGTACAGCCGCCCACCACAGCACTTCTGCGCCAGCAATCTCCAGGAAGAAGAAGGGGCCGCCCCGGGCCTCGGCGAAGACACCAGGCCGACAGGTTCCTTCAGGAGGTCGTCCCGTGAAACAGGCACCTGCTCCGCAAGGTCCGCAGCAACTCGCTCTGCCCTTCGAGGTGCGGCCGGTGTCCAAGCCTCCGGCCACAACACCGCCACCGTCGGCACCGGCCCCGCGCGGGCGTCAGTTGGCGTTGCCGTTCCCGGTGACACGCGTCCCGCGCACATCCCCACCAGCCGCCCCAGCCCCGCCAACGGGGGCGTGGGTCCGGCCCCGGCCGCCGTGGGTGCAGGACCGGTTGCCCGGCATGCCGACCCGGGCGCCCAAGCCAGGCCAACTCCGGCTGCGCCTGGACCCTCCGCCACGACGACAACCCCGGCAGCCGAGGAACCCCGGCGAATCATCCGGACGCTGAGGAGGAACACCCGTGCCCGACGACGAGCACCTGATCACCCGCATTCCGTCCGACGTCGACCAGCCCGACAAGATCGCCTACGGCCTCACCGTCCGGCAACTGGTGATCGTCGCGCTGACCGGGGGCATCGCGGCAGGCGTCTACGCCCTGTTCCACGAACTGCTCCCCGTCCTGGTCACGGCCGCCGTCCTCCTTCCCTTGGTCGCCGTCGGGATCGCGCTGGCGCTCGGGCGACGCGACGGACTGAGCCTGGACCAGTTCGCCTTCGCGGCCCTGCTGTTCGCGCGGACGCCCAGACGGCTGGTCACCGCAGCGGAAGGTGTCAGCGAGCCGCCTCGGTGGTGCCGTCTGCGAGGCAAGTTGCCGGCGCCGTTGCGGCTTCCCGTCCGGGCGATCCGCACTGACGGAGCGTTGGAGCTGGCTGAAGGCGGCGTAGCGGTGCTGGTGGAGACCTCGACCATCTCCTTCCATCTGCGAACCCCTGCCGAGCAGGCCGCCTTGGTCGGCGCGTTCGGCAGGTGGCTGAACTCCTTGGATGCCCCGGCCCAGATCCTCATCCGGGCCACGCCGATCGACCTCGGCCACCTCGTCCAGGGGATCAACGAACGCACCGGCGCCCTCCCGCATCCCGCCTTGGCCAGGGCCGCCGCCGAGCACACGGACTTCCTGGAACACCTCGGCGCTTCGACAGAGTTGCTCACCCGCCAAGTGCTCATCGTCCTGCGCGAACACCAGCCAGCGGGGGGACGTCGACGGCCGCGACGCGACGCCTGCGCGACGGTCGTCTTGCGGCGTGCCGCTGAAACCGAGCACACCCTCGCAGCCCTTGGAGTGAACGCGCGGGTCTTGGACGCCTCCGCTGCCCATCGGGTGCTGGCCGAGTGTCTCGACCCAGGCGGCTGGCATCCCGCCCCCGTGGCTCTTCCCGACGATCTGATCACGAGCGAGGTCGGTCAATGAGATCAAGACGACGCGAAAGCGCAGGTCAGCAAAGATCGGTTGGGCATCCCGGAGCGCTGGAGGTCAGCGTCCGCACCGTCACCCTTCCCAACGGGATCGCGGCGTCTTTCGCCGTGACCGGCTATCCGCGAGAGGTCGGCGCGGGCTGGCTCGAACCCTTGCTCACCTACCCCGGCCGATTGGATGTCTCGCTGCACGTCGAGCCCATCCCACAGGCCGTGGCGGCCAAGCAGCTGCGCCGCCAGCTCGCCCGGCTGGAATCCGCAAGCCGCTCCGACGCCGAGCACGGCCGTCTGGCCGACTTCGCCACCGAAGCCGCCGCCGACGACGCCACCGACCTGGCCGCCAACCTCGCACGCGGCCACGGACGACTCTTCAAAACCGGCCTCTACCTCACCGTCCACGCCCCTGACCAGGAACAGCTCGACGCGGAAGTCGAGCGCGTTCAGGCGCTGGCCGCCTCGCTCCTGCTCGACGCCCAGCCCACCACTTTCCGCGCTCTTCAAGGCTGGACCACCTGCCTGCCGCTGGCCAGCGACGAGCTGCGCATGCGGCGCACCTTCGACACCGCCGCCCTCGCGGCGGCGTTCCCCTTCACCTCCCCCGACCTGGCCGCGGTCGTTGGAGAAACCGCGGTCTTGTACGGGCTCAGCGCCACCAGCTCCGGAGTCGTGCTGTGGGACCGCTACGCCCAGGACAACCACAACTCCGTTGTGCTCGCCCGCTCCGGGGCCGGCAAGAGCTTCTTCACCAAGCTCGAAGTCCTCCGCCTGCTCTATCAGGGCGTCGAGGTCGCCATCGTCGACCCCGAGGACGAGTACGCCCGCCTGGCCCGCGCGGTCGGCGGCACGCATCTCAGCCTCGGCACTTCCGGGACGAGGTGGAACCCGTTTGACCTGCCCGCCAACCAGAGCGGCGATGTCCTCACCCGCCGCGCGCTGTTCTTGCAGACCTTGGTCGCCACCATGCTCGGCGCCCCGCTGACCGCACAGGCGCGAGCGGTACTCGACGCGGCGATCATCACCACTTACGCGGCAGCCGGGATCACCCGCGACCCCGCCACATGGGCCAAACCCGCGCCGCTGCTGGCCAACTTGGTCACCACCCTGACCTCCACCAAGGAGGGGCTCGAGCTGGCCGCCCAGCTCACCCCGTACGTGTCCGGCTCCTACCGGGAGTTGTTCGACGGCCCGACCACCACCGCCCCGGCCGGGCACCTGATCGTCTTCTCCCTGCGCGACCTGCCGGAGGAGGTCAAGGCGGTCGGCACCCTGCTGGCCCTGGACGCCATCTGGCGACGCGTGGCCAACCCTCGGGATCGCAGGAAGCGCCTGGTCGTCGTGGATGAAGCCTGGCTGCTCATGCGCGAAGCCGAGGGCGCCAAGTTCCTTAACCGGATGGCGAAGGCAGCCCGCAAGCACTGGGCCGGGCTCGCGGTCGTCACCCAGGACGCCACCGACCTCCTCGGCACCCAGCTCGGCCAGGCCATCGTCGCCAACGCCGCCAGCCAGATCCTGCTCCGCCAAGCACCGCAGGCCATCAGCGCCGTCGGCGACGCCTTCGACCTGACGGAAGGCGAACGGCAGTTCCTCCTCACCGCGGAACGAGGCGAGGCGCTGCTCGTCGCCGGCCCCGCCAGCCGCGTCGCCTTCCAGGTGATCGCCTCCCCCAGCGAGACCGAACTCATCACCACCGACCCAGCAGAGCTGGCCGCATTGGACCAGCAACTGCCGCCCGCGCAGCCGATCTTCAGCCCTGGCCACGACGAGCTGGACGAGGAGAGCGACCCGCTGTGACTCTCGACGAACACGACGTGAAAGCCGTCTCGGACTTCCTGCGGACGCTGCCCACCCGGCTACCGGAGTTGCTGGCCCTGTACGGCTGGCGGGTAGCCCTGTCCGTCCTGGTGATGCTGTCGACCATGCTGGTGGTCCGACACCTGCTCGGCTGGGTTCGGCATGTCGGGCTGGCCCCGGACGCCCGCTTGATCGAGATCTCCTCCCCTCCGCACAGCGACCCGGCCGGAGCGGCGGTGTTGTGGAGCCAGCTCGTCGGGCTCCTCCGTCCGGCCTGGAAACGCTTCTTGGCCGGTCAGCCTCACCTCGCATGGGAGTACGTAGGCGACGAGTCCGGGGTCCGCATCCGCCTATGGGTGCCTGGTGTCATACCGCCCGGCACCGTCGAGAAGGCCATCCAAGCCGCCTGGCCCGGTGCGACGACCACCACCGGGCCCGCCGACGCCCCGCTCCACCCGGCGTCGCGGACGGCGGGAGGGCATCTGATGCTGGGCCGGGCCGAGCACTACCCCCTCAAGATCGACCACCCCAACGACCCGATCCGATCCCTGCTCACCGCGATGAGCGGTCTCCGCGAAGGCGAACAGGCCCTCGTACAAATCCTCGCCCGGCCCACCACCGGCAAGCGCCTACGGCGAGGTCACCGTGCAGCCGCCGTCCTCCGTGGCGGCAAGACGAGCAGCACCGTCGGCCAGGCCTTGGACGAAGTGCTTCCGATGTCCGGGCACACCCGCCCCGGTGACCTGGCCCGGATGTTCCCCGAGCGAGCCGAGCAGGTCCGCGCGATCCTCGCCAAAGCGAGTCAGCCGCGCTACCAGGTCGCCGTCCGCTACGCCGTCGCGACCACCCGGGAAACCGACCAGCCCGAGAATGACCCGGCTCCATGGTGGCTGCGAGGCCAAGCCCACACCATCGCAGGCGTGTTCGCCCTGTTCACCTCCGGACATCAGTACCTGCGACGCGCCCGCCTGTTCCGCGTCGCGACCGTGACGGCCACCCGCCGCCTGGACCAGGGTTACCTACTGTCGATCAGCGAGCTCGCCGCGCTCGCCCACCTGCCCTGGGACGCCGACGCACCCGGAATCACCCGCGCCGGGGCCCGGCCCGTCGTCCCATCCCCCGCCGTCCCCCGAAACGCCGCAGACGGCCCTGTACGCGTCCTGGGCGACGCCGACAGCGGCCCGCGCCGCCCCGTCGCGGTGCCCGTCGCGGACGGCCGCCAACACACCCACGTCATGGGCGGGACCGGCGTCGGGAAATCGACCCTGCTCGCCAACCTCGTTCTCGCCGACGCCCGCGCCGGCCGAGGCGCCCTGGTCATCGACCCCAAGGGCGACCTCATCAACGACATCATGGCCCGCCTGCCCGAACGGGCGATCGGCAGGACCGTCGTGTTCGATCCGCAAGCGCCGGGCCGCCCGCCCTCCATCAACGTCCTGGCCGGTTCTGATCCGGCCTTCGCCGTCGACTCGCTGGTCACCATCTTCCACCGGTGCTTCTCCTCCGCGTGGGGGCCGCGGATCGATGACCTGCTCCGGTCGACGTGCCTGACCCTGACCAAGGTGCTCGGCCCCCGCGCCACCCTCGGCGAAGTGCCCCGGCTCCTGACCGACTCGGCCTTCCGAGCCCGCATCACCGCCCAGGTAGACGACGAACTCCTCGCCGGGTTCTGGGATTCCTACCAGTCGCTCACCCCAGCCGGACAGGCGACCGTCATCGGCCCGGTGATGAACAAACTGCGCGCCGTACTGCTCCGGCCCTTCATCCGCCAAGCCCTGACCAGCCCGAAGACCACTGTCCCCGTCGGACAGATCCTGAGCGACGGCGGCCTCATCCTCGCCCGCCTGCCCAAAGGCGTTCTCGGCGACGACGCCGCCCGGCTGTTCGGCTCCATCCTGCTCGCCCACACCTGGCAGGCCGCCACCCGGCGAGCCCGCCTCAGCGAACAGGATCGGCCTGACACCGCCCTGGTCATCGACGAGTGCCACAACTTCCTGAACCTGCCCGGCCACATCAACGACGTTCTCGCCGAGGCGCGCGGCTACCGCCTCTCGCTGATCCTGGCCCACCAGCACCTGGACCAGCTCCCCGCCGACCTGCGCGAAGCCCTGTCCGCCGACGCCCGCAACAAGATCTACTTCGCGTCCTCACCGAAAGACGCCTCCGAACTCAAACACCACACCTCACCGCTGATCACCCCGCACGACCTCACCCACCTGGGCGCCTACCAGGCCGTTGGGCGCCTGGTGGTCGACGGCCAGCAGACGCCCGCATTCACCTTCCGGACCCGGCCCCTTCCGCCTGCCACACCGGGCCGGGAGCAGGAAATCCGAGAAGCGTCCTGCGACCGCTACAGCAGCCCCGACCTCGCCGACGCGACACCCGCCCGGAGGCGAAAGCGAGGGAAGGCCGCTGCGGCCATCGACCCCCGTACCTCCTGAACTTCTCGCGGAACCCGTCACATCCAGCTCTGATCTCGGAGGACCTGTGCCCGTATCCCGTATCCCGCTCGGACAGCCCCGATTCGACGCCGCCGCCATGGCCGAACTCGCCGCGCGTCTCACCCCGCGTGACTACGAGATCCTCACCTTCCTGTACGAGCACCGCGTCCTGACCACCCACCAGCTCCAGCGCATCTTCTTCACGCTGCCCCAGCCCACCCGACGCCGCCTCGGCATCCTGCACAAGCTGCACACCATCACCCGGTTCCGGCCCTGGACCCCCTACGGCGGCTCCTCACCCCACCACTGGATCCTCGGACGGACCGGCGCCGAGCTCCTGGCCTTGAAGGCCGACACCACGATCAAGGAGCTCGGCTACCACCCGGACCTGGCCATGGCCATCTCCGTCTCCACCAAGGCCGCCCACCAAATCGGCGTGAACGACTTCTTCGCCGACCTCCACCACCACGCCCGCCACAGCGACGGAACCGCCGAGGTCCGGCAATGGTGGGCCGAACGCCGCTGCGCCAAGCTCTGGGGCGACCTGGCCCGGCCCGACGCCTACGGCCGCTGGTGGGAGCACGGCAAGGAGATCGACTTCTTCCTCGAACACGACACCGGAAGCGAGACCCTGGCCAAGGTCACCGCCAAGCTCCCCGGCTACGCCAGCCTCGCCGAAGCGACCGGCATCACAACGCCGGTACTCCTCTGGCTGCCTAGCCGCGCTCGGGAGGCCAATCTCCGCAAGTTGCTCGTCCATGCCGAGGTGCCGGTCGCGACCGCCGTGCACACCGGCCTCGATGACGGACCTGCGGGAAACATCTGGCTGCCCCTCGGCGCAGATCAGCCCCGCCTCCGGCTGGCCGAACTCGCTGACGCCTGGCCACATCTGAACCGCCCCGGACAGGGCGACACCACCGCCTGACTCGGTGACCGGACCCGCTCCTGAAGAAAGGGGCACAACAAGATGAAGTCGGCCGCGGCCGGCGCCGTTCTCCTCCTGCTCGTCGTCCTCGTCTTCCTGGCGGCAGCCACCAGCCTCCTGACCACGTCCGCACAGCCCGGAGGCGGAGGTTGCCTGCTCACCGTGACAACAGGCACGCGGGAGAACTCGCCGGCCACGGCTCCGACCACCGAGCTCGACCAAGAGCAGCAGGCCAACGCCGCCTCCATCATTCAGACCGGCTTGGTTCTCGGCCTCCCCGGGCGGGCGGTCGTGATCGCCATTGCCACCGCGCTCCAGGAATCCCACCTGCGTAACCTGACGTACGGGCACCTGGACTCGATCGGGCTCTTTCAGCAACGGCCCTCGCAGGGCTGGGGCACCAAGGAGCAGATCCTCGACCCCGAGTACGCAGCCCGCCAGTTCTACGAGCGGCTCGTCGAGGTCTCCGGCTGGGAACGACTCCCGCTCACACGTGCGGCCCAAGCCGTACAACGGTCCGCGTTCCCCGACGCCTACGCCAAGTGGGAGACCCTCGCCCAGCACGTCGTCGACGGGCTCACCGGCTCATGCGCCGTACTGATTCCCGGAGAACAGGCGGCAGCCGTGATCGCCTACGCGCAGGCCCAGCTCGGCAAGCCGTATGTCTGGGGTGCGGAGGGACCCGGTTCCTTCGACTGCTCCGGCCTCACCATGCGGGCGTACCAAGCAGCAGGAATCTCCATCCCTCGGGTCGCCGCCGACCAGTGGCGGCATGGTCAGCCCGTGACGTCCGGTCAGGAACAGCCCGGCGACCTGGTCTTCTTCAACATGAAGGATGACGGGCCGGGACACGTCGGCCTCGTGATCGGAGGCGGTCAGATGATCCACGCGCCCAATCGCCGGGAAGTGGTCAAGCTCGACTCCTACCAGCGCGACGACCTGATCGGATTCACGCGGCCCCGCCCCTGAACGGGTCTCTTCGCCAAAAGTCCAGCTAGAGGCGCTAGGAGGTCAGGTACTCTCCGGGGAGCTTTCACGGCCTTCAAGATCAGAGGAGACCCGAATGGACTGGCGGCCTTCCGGCATCTCCCCGTTCCGAGTGAGCATCCCGCAGGCACTCGACGGGCCGGTCGAGGTCCGTTCGGAGCACTCCGTACTGCGCATGGCCGTCGTCGAACGGTCGCACACCAAACAACTTCACGAGGCCTGGGACGCCCCCGGCGTGTACATCCTTCTCGACCGCCCCACCCCCGAGGGAACCTGGGGCGCTTACGTCGGGAAGGCGGCGCCGAGCACGCTGAGCAAGCGGCTCGTCAGCCATCTCCGCAACCGTGACCACTGGTACCGTGCACTGCTCGTTCGCAGGGACACCGAGGACCCCTTCCACACCAGCCAGGTCGGGTGGCTCGAAGGACGTCTCTATGACGTCTTCGCGCAGGCCGAACTCGTCCAGCTGAACAATGGGAATCGGCCGCAGGACCACACCATGCACTTGGACGACCAGCTCAGCATGAACGAGTTCCTCCCGCCGATCTTGAGCGCCCTGCACCTCATCGGCCACCCCCTCACGTCGCCTACGCCAACCCGCCGATCACGGGTCAAGACCGGGCGTGTGGCATCCGTACCGGAGAGATCACACACGTTCCCCTCCCCGTCGCCCGCTTTCGACTCAGATCGTGGTCAGGAGGCGAAGTCTCGCCCGCAGGTCACCATGCTCGACCTCATGAACGCCGGCCTGCTCCGCCCCGAGACGAGACTTCAATCGACTTCTCGATCCCACCTCGCCGAAGCCACGCTCTGTGGCGACGGCCGGATTAGGTACGACGACTCGGTCTATGACGCACCGTCCGCAGCGGGCCGCGCGGTGACCGGGTACCACGTCAACGGCTGGCGCTTCTGGGGGATCGAGACGGATCAGGGAATCCGTGATCTCGCCTCGGTTCGCGGCGAGTTCGAGCGACAGGACTGGTAGTGCAGGAGATGTGCCCCGGTCGCACGCCAGAAGCGTGTGACCGGGGCAAACCACCTGCGCCACCGGGCCGGGGCTACTGCCAGCCGGGGCCTGTCTCACCGCCGTGTGTACGGCAGGTGCGTTCTTCCTCCTCGCTCAGCAGATGGGCGCGGAGGGTCTCCGTTCCGGTGTCGGCCGCCTTGTAGAGGCGGTGCCATCCGTCGATGATCAGGACGCCTCCACTAGGCACCGGTATCGCGAGCAGCGGATCGGTCAGGTCCACGCCCACGGCGTGTTCCTGGTCGATCTCGACCATCCGAAGCATCCCCATCCACTCGGAGACGGTGATGATCGCGGCCGGCCTTCTTCCTGCCGTGATCTGCTTCGCCTTCGAGACGTTCCAGCGCCAGGACAGCATCTGGAACCCCTCAACGTCCGCGCCCTCATCTCCGATGTCCGCCCGACCTCCGATGTTCACTCCGCCTCCTGACCGTCAAGCAGCCCTCGGTCATCTGATCGACGGCGAGCCCCGGTAGCTCGAGGCAGGAAAACGGATGCCGTCTCGAGGAACTCGCGGGCCGCGGAGCGCATCAGAAGGGCAAGGCCGTACTCGATGTGCATCAGCGCGAGTTCGTCCTCGGCACGGGCCGGGTCTGAGGCAGTTTCGTCGCCGGACTGGGGCGGAGTAGGGCGGTCAATCACCAGGTATGTGCCGATCCACCGGGAGTACCGCACCAGAACCTGGACGGCGTCCAGACCCTCCTCCCTGCCGTTTCGGGCGATCGTGCTCCACCAGTCCCGCAGGGTCTGTGCTCTCGCCCCGGTGACGAGGTGGCGGGCGGTGATTCGCTGTCCCGAACTGATCCGCTGGGCCAGATCATGCGCGGCGTTCTTGTGAATGGTCATCGCGCGCTCGGCCGTGGTGACCACGGGATGCGGGCCGAGAACCCGCCCAGGCGCGGCGACCGGATCGGGGCTTTCTTCTGCCAAGGGCTCGGTCATGGTGTTCACGTCCTTCGCGTCGGGTCGCTGTTCTGGGCGTCTGGGTCTCCGGTGACGGAACCGGGGCGGCGGCCACGCGAGGGCGGCTCCTCATCGTCCAGTTCCTCCTCACCGACCACGTGATCGAGCCGCTTGCCGTGTTCGACGAGCAGTCGGCCGGTGGTGTGGAGGAAGTCTCGGGCGGCGGTGCGGGCCGCGTGGGCGAGGGCGTGGTCGAAGAGGGTGCCGGGTTCGCCCGAGGCGGGCTCGGCGGTGATCCACCGACGGGCCCTGGCGCGTACCCGGCGCAACGCCAGATCGGTTCCCACGCTGTTGACAGCGAGTTGGTCGTCCACCAGCACCCACCAGGCCTCCAACTTCTGGGCGTGGGTGGCGGCGAACAGCACTTCAGACGACATTCGCGAACCGCGCTGGAGGACGGTGCACGCTTGGGCGGCTGACGCGTAGGACGCACGCCGGGCCTCGTCGATCGTCGCGCGCGTCCGCCGGTCGAGCCAGACCTGCGGGTGGGTGTCCGGGTCGTTGATCGCCTCGCGCGGCGTCTCGGAGGTGCCGTCCCGGGGTTCTCCGGATTCCACAGGAGGTGTCCTTTCTGCTTGGCAGGTATAGGAGAGGTAGGGCGAGGGCTGCCGACTACACGGCGACGATGCCGACCAGCTTCTGGGCGGTCTCAAGGAACTGCTGCGCCGCCTGACGGCTGGCCTGGCCCATGGCCTGGGAGAACAGCTCGCCCCGGTTGGTCCCCCGGGGGCGAAGCAGGCTGCGCTCGGCCTCACCGCGCGTCCGCAGGATGGCCTCAATTCCGCTGAGTCCCTCCTCGTCGATTCGGCTCACCACCTCGCGCCACCAGCGGTAGGTGCACTGGGCGACGACCAGACGGTTCAGCTGGATTGCGCGGACGTCTTCGCCCTCGGCCAGGGCATCCGCGACCTTGCGGCTCGCCTCGGCCCATTCGAAGGAGGCCTGGATGTGGTGGTCCTTGGCGAGGTCTTCCATCAGCGTCATGTGATCTCTCCTTAAGCGGTGGTGAAAGAGGGTTGGTGGGGTGGGGTCCACCGGCCTCACGGTCAGCCGGTGGACCCGTGCGGGCGGTGGCGTCAGCCGGTCGTCAGCAGGTGGAAGGCGCGGTTCTTGATCTTGTTGTTGGCGTGGTCGTCGAGGAGGGCGCGCTCGGCGCGGACGGCCTTGACGTCGCTGGTGCCGATGACGGGGCTCTTGTGGTCGAGCCGCTCGGTGACCGCGTTGTAGGCGGCCCACCGCGTGTTACGGATCGGCTCCTGGGTCGGGGCTTCGGCGAACAGCCACTCCAGCTCTCGCATGGTCAGGTCGTGGTTCTTGCGGGTGAGGTCTTTGGCGTCGGAGGCCAAGGGGTGCAGGACCGCCGCGAACTGGGGGAACTCCTTGAGGTCCATCGGGACCGCGAGGAGCTTCTCGGCCTCGGCGGCGAACGCCTCGCCGTGCCGCCAGGTCAGCCGCAGCGCGTCCCGAGCCTCGGCGATACGCCCACCGACATTGCCCGTGTGCCGAACGGCGAACTTGGCGGCGTTGTTGCGCATGGCGGCGCGTTCGGTGTTGGCACAGACCACACGGACCGGGGTCGCAACCGTGGTGAACGCCCCCATGCCGTCATGCCGGGAGAACGCGGCCAGGTATAGGTCGATCTGATCGAACCCACCGACCATGAGCGGCTCCGGCAGGCGCATGGTGATGAACACCCGGCGTCCGCCATTCAGCGAGCCGCCGGTGTCGAAGATCGCGCCTGACTCGTCCACGAGCGTCTGGAGGAAGTCGGTGACGTCCTCGTTCTGCACGATCTTGTAATCCTTGCCCACCATGCCCAGTCGCTCCGGCTCCCCCGTGACGGGGTTCGTCCGGATGACCAGGAAGTCCTCGTCGGTGGTGACGGGCTGACCGGTGACGGGGTCGGTCGTCGCGCCGACGGCGAGCTTCCGGACGTTCCACCCGGCGAGCTGGGCGTTGGTCAGGAGTTCCTCGGCGGTCATCGGGCCGGGCGCGGTGTAGCCGAGGCCGTGCCAGCCAGGCTTCCCTGCGGCGGCGAAACCAGCCGAACCGTTGGCGAAAATCTCGATTTCGTGGGCCATGACAGTACCTCCAGGTAGTGGCGATGTGGACCGGATGGGAAACCCGGCGTCGTCAGTTCGAAGGGGGGAGGTGTCGTGGGGCACCGGGCGGGCGGGCCCGCAGCGGCCCGCCCGCCCGGTGCGATTACGCGGCGGTGGCGGTGGCCGCGAGGCCGAATCGGCGGGGTCGCTCGCAGGTGAGCTGGGCCTGTCCGAGGGCGACCAGCCGGTCGAGGGCGTTGGCAACGGCACCGGACGAGGCGTCGAGAACTCGTCCGATCTCGTACGGCGTGAACTCCTTGTCGGGGTGCTCCGTAAGGTGGCCCAACACGCGATCCCGCAACGCGCCCGGCCGGACACCGCCCCCGGTCCCGCCGCCGCTGGCAGGCCGCGCCACCGCGCGGGCGGGGGCGGTGGTGGTGCCGGTCAGCACCGCGCGGGCGTTGCGGTGCACCTGAGACGCCTTGGCCATGGCCATCTCCAACCGGCCCAGGGCCGTGATCGCGTCGTCGTTGCCGTCCTTGGCGGTGACGGTCCCGATGATCAGGTCGGCCAACTCCAACAGTTCGCGCCGCGCCTGCGTCCACGCCGGGTCCTCAACGGCCGCCAGTTCCTCGGCCTCCTCCACGTCCTCGGCGTCCTCGCCAGGCGTCTCGTCGTCGGGCGTCTCGTCGTCGGGCGTCCCGTCGTCGGGCGTCTCGTCCGAGCCCGTCTCCGAGTCGGACTCCTGTTCGGACGAGGGCTCGTCCGGCGAATCGGGCATGGCCTCCGGCTCGGGCGTCTCCTCGTCCTCGTCGAGGTGGGCAGGCTCCTCCTCGTCGGCCCCCTCGGCGCTGTCGTCAACAACGCTGAGCTCAGAGGTCGCGTCAGCATCGGGCTCGGGTGCGCCCTCGATGTCGTCGGCGAGGTCCGGCTGCTCGTCCGTGTTCTCGGCGGGTTCGTCGATGTTCTCCGAGATGTCAGTGACCGGGTGCCAACGGTCGGGCGTCCGGCCCTTACCCGGCCCACTGTGGCCGCCAGGCGTCCGGACCGCCCGCCCGTCAGCTTCCAACGCGTTCAGGATCTTGCTCGCGGCGGGGCGGCCGACGTTGGCCGCCATCGCGATCTCCGTAGCGGTAGCGCCCTCGTTGGTCACCAGGGCCGCCCACACGGCCTCCTGACGGGCGTTCGCGCCGTCGGTGGCCGGAACATCGGCGCTGGCGGCGTCCAGCTCGGTGGTCACGTTCTCCGTCACGTTGATTTCGTCGGCGTGAATGGTCATTGATAAGGCCCCTTTCCGGTTACGCGTTCCGGCCGTTCGCCCGGTGCGTTTTCGTTTGGAGCTCGACCATGTCTCGCGTCGTCATTCAATGCAAGCGAATCCACGATATTTCTTTTTGCCGCGACGGCTGGAGAGGCTTACCTAATCAGATCCTTGATGAGCTGCTCGAACATCTCACTAAAGGCCAAGCAGAAATGCTTGACTTGTGCCGCCAGAGCAGGTCGTTCACGATTAACCGAACGACGGCGAACGACTCCACATTGTCCAATTCTAAAGAGGAACATCTCGTAAGATTTCTCGGCGGCATCGGGGAGTCGCACCTTCTCGCCCGGCTTTCGAGACAGGCGAGCTTCTCTATCGGGCTGCCCTGCTGCTGCGCCGGCCTCGCCAGTCGGCCGCCTGGCCGGCGAGGAGCGCAGTCGGCCGAGAAGCAGCAGGCTTCAACGGCGGGAACCACCGCCAGATGGATTGAGGACCGCACCACAACGGAAGCCGCGCACATATTTCAAACCTCGCCACAGGCGAGTCGGGGCGCCCGTCGCACCTCGCGAAACCGGCCTGACCTGCAAAATCCTCGCTTAACCAGCGAGTCGGTCTCAGCCGCTACAGCGACGGCTACCACAAAAGGCAACACCGACCGGAACGCCGAGTAACGCAGAGCTCGCCTAGTTGGACCAGCGAAAGCAACACGCTTCATATGGGCCCACCCGATCCGCCGGGTGGGCCCCAACCCTGGTAGACGCCCACCTGAGGGCGTTATATCGATGCCCGGACGACCGACCGGGGCCATGGGCCAGACCGGCCTTTTCTAAGCGGCCTGTGTGAGTAGTTCAGGACGATCCGCATACTCATACGAGTTGGACCTACGGTCACGTCGACGTGACCGCCACCAGGAGAGCGACCACCACCGCGTTTCCTCCTCCACTGCCCATAGGTCCAGCTCCGTTCTCAGCGCGGACGGAGCCGCCTCCCCCGCATCGCTCGAAATGCCCGTGCCTTCGGGGTCATCCAGCGAATTCGCCTCGTACGACATGGCCATCTCGCCGCCTAGATCAGGCTGCGCTTCGTCAGCGGCAGGGGAATCCGAATCGGCGACCAGCGCAAGCGCTTCTCGCATTTCGCCAGGTCCTGACGCCGTTATGAAGGACGTCATCCCGCGTAGCGCGATCCATCGGCGATATCCCACCACTAGGAACGCCCAGTCCCGCCATTCCCCACGGAGAGACGCCAGTTCTTTCTGAGCCCATGGCTCCTGTCCATGCGCGGACGCCTGGTCCGCGTCGTCGGTCAGGACGCCTCCCGCAGGGCCCTCGGAGGGTCCACAAGCTCTCCGTCCCTGCTCGGCAGACCGAGATCAGCCGGCGCCTCAGGCTCACGACCCAGCGGAGACGGGGCCGGGCGGTCAGCGTCCTGCTCCGGCATCCGGCCGGGCTGCTCCAGCCTGACCTCCTGGACCGTCTCGGCCTGCTCGTTCAGATCGAGGTCGGCCCAGACCGCATGTCCGCTGATCGGGTCCCCGCTCGCGCCGACCTTGGCCGCCAGCGCCGAGACTCCCGGCAGCCCGTGCCCGTTCTCATCCAGCTCGCCCCCGACCGGAGGAACGAGCCGAGGGGTCCCATAGCCTCCGAGGTCATACACGACAACCCTGGCCTGGTGGCCTGCCCGCCGCACCTCAACCACGAAATGGCCTCCGGGGTCGCCCGAGCGGGTGTGGGACAGGGCGTTGCTGACCAGCTCGGCCGCGATCCACTCCGCGTCGTCGGCCCGCTCGGTGTCCACGAACGCCTGCTTGACGAAACGACGCGCCGGTGCGGCCTGGTCTCCACGGCCAGCGAACACCCGTCGCCAGAGCAGTCCACCCTGCACACGAGTGGGTCGGATGCTCGCGATGACCCGCCCCGGCAGAGGGTCCGGGAACACTTCTTCCGGCTGGCGTCGCTCCGGGTGGTGGCTCGCGCGGTCGCCGTCCTGAGTGGACTGTTCGGTTCGCCGCCGGTCATTCGGGTCGTGATTCACCGTTGGTCACCTCCGTGCCGTCCCGGCCGTTCCGGGCGTGACCAGCACGGTCAACCACCTCCCCGCCCGAATCACATCCCCAATGGCCGCGACCGTCAGATCGTTCCGGAAACAGATCTGACCTGCGAAAACAGAACGCCCATTCGGTGGCGATCCCCGGAATGCGGCCCGTCGACATCCCCGATCCGGAGCTTGAGCCTCTCGCCCGAGCCGCCCTACCGTGCACCGGCCATCCCACCCGATCACCGGGGCGCAACCGTAGAAAGGACGTGATCATGTCGTCCACGAAGGGCTACCAGGCGCTACTTGACTGCCGTCGCCGAGGCCGTCTCCTACGCCAGCACGGCTTCAGCGTCGACCAGATCGCCGTCGTACTCAGCCTCGATCACGCCGTCACTCCCCTACGTCTCTACCGCTACGCCGCGGGACTCACTGCGGGAGAAGTCGTCGCCGCTTTCTCTCAACGGGACCCGAGCAGATGCGGGCTACGCGAAAGCCGCCTGTACGACTACGAGGCTTGGCCGGAATCCGGGCGACGGCCGCCGATCTTCGCGATCCGCCTGCTGGCGGCGATCTATCGGACTCACCCCGCGCGTCTCGTCCCACCTGCGAACGTCGCCCAATACCCCGTCCAGGAGCGCGGCGTACTTCTTGAGAAAGCAGATGGGGCCCTCGCGTTGTCGCCAGGGCCCCACCGCTCCGCAGACGGTTTCCTCAGTTCAGGAATCTCTGGAAGATCTGCCGGGCTTGGGCACTCGGCTTAGCATCGATCTCCGCCAGTCGCTCGGTGAGCTGGTCGAACGACCGGCGGACCGCCGGGAGCCGGCCAAGTTCGCCTTGGGTTGTCATGAGCTGGCACCACAGCAGTTCGCTGTACCGATCGATCCGTTCCACCGCATGCGTCAGAACGTCCAGTGCCCTGTCAGGGTCGGTCTTCCGCTCAAGCTCCGCCAGGCGGGCTGCGGCGTTCACCGCCTGAGTCATGGCGGCCTGCCGAGGCGCGGCACACCAGAGATCGTCCCGCCCGTCCAGGAGCGCCCCCTGGTAGAGGCCGACCATGAGCCGCAGAGCCTCCACCCGTGCGGCATCGTCGGCAGCGGAGCTCGCCTGCCGGTACGCGTCCTCGAACCGCCACCAGTCCACATCGAAGTAGGCCACGGACAGACGGCGCCGTACACCCGACTTCACGACGAACCGCACCTCGGCCGCGAGGCCAGTCGCGTGCCGCATGGTCGCGTTGACATCACGGATCGCCGACTCCAGTCGTCGGCCACCCCGCTCGCCTTCATCAGGCCACAAGGTGTCGATGACCGTCTGTGTCGCTTCGCCTTCCCTGGACATCGCCAGCAGGGCGAACAGATCCCGCCCCTCAGCACGGCCGAAGGCCACTTCCTTCCCCGAAACCGCCACATGCACGGGCCCCAGGACGTCGACCTTCACCCTGTGGGAACCAGCACCGGCGACGTCGATCGTGGCCGGTGGCACCGCCATTCCAGGAGACTCACTAGGCGCGTCCTCGGTGACCGGCAGGACAATCGGCTCTGGAAGTTGAGCACCCGTCGCCTCCGTAGTGGGTGCCGCCTCAAGAGGGGCACCAAGCCGGTCGTCCCCGTCGGAGCCAAGGTCAACGACTCCGACAGAAGCACTGCCAGCACCATGGAGGCGGCGCTGACGGATCGCCACCACGGAGAGCACCATCACAACGAGAACGAAGACTGCTCCCTCGAGGGTCGGCGTCGCCCGACCGCGCTGGCCTCCGGCAACCGGTCCGGTAATCGCCTCGCCTGATTCCTGGGCTCCGTCGCCGGATCCGATTTCAGGGGACGGGGCAGGGGCCGGAATAGGACGAACTGACGGAGAATCGTCGCGGGAGCCGGTTCGGTCCTTCTCCTTGCGACGTCCTTCTCTCTCGATCGCGGCAGGCTCCAAAACGGCTATGACCGGATCGAGTGGCCACTCTTGCCTCTCACCAGGTGCCAGACCCTGCTCCTTCCGAAGTGCTTCACCGGTCCGGTCGTCGTCAGAATCGGGCTCCGAGCTTGTCTTGCCAGCGTTCGATCGCTCTCGCGTATCGGCCGGCCGAGCGGCGGATTGGCGCACCGGATGCCGCCTGGACTCCTCCAACCGGCCAAGCAGGTCGGGAACGCGGCCCTGTTTGATGTCTTTGTTGACAGCCGCGCACCATTTACGGATGTCGTAGAGCTGCCGCGCCTGCTTCGATACAGAGGGACAGTAAGGTTCCGCCTTCGCCCAAGCTACCGAATATCCCCCACTAGACACATAGACGAGGGCTCCAACCAGCGGAAATAGGGCTAGCTTCCCAAACTTCGCCATTCTGCCTTTCTTTTGATTCATTACGCACCTCCGGAGGGGTTGGTTACGTCACCCTCCGGCTTATCACTCACTTTCCCGGTTCCAGACATTGGAATTGAATGCATTTACCAAAACCGCTAGTCGACCGCAGGCGCTCTCTCGCTGGCGGGGCGACTACGCTCCCCCTTGACGGCGGAGTACCCCCGCTACTCTCCCGACCATCACCCGGAGATCAGCTTCGGACTATGCTCGGCGGCGTGACAGCCGATGTCGCGACTCAGACGATTTCGGGGAGTTTCGCGCTTCCACTCGGCCCCGTGGTCAGCGGGCTTTACCGGCAGGTCTTTCGCCTGCCGCCCTTCAACACGAGCGAGGCGGGTTTCGCCGACCAGCAGGCGTACTTTCCAAAGCTGGTCGATCGTCCCGGCTTCCTACTGACTCTCGCGCGGGCTGGCGCCGAGTACGTGGGGTTCGGATACGGCTACCTCCTGGCCTCAGGCAGCCAGTGGTGGAACGGCCTGGAGGAACCGCTCGAAGAGGCGTTCACTGCCGAGACCGGAGACAGAACCTTCGCGATCATCGACTTCGGAGTCCTCCCCGACTGGAGGAACCGGAGCATCGGCCGTCTGGTCCATGACGAGTTGTTGAGCAGGTCGGGCGCCGAGCGTGCGACTCTGGCCGTCCGGCCCACAGCGACCGAAACGAAGGCTTTCTACCAGCGTCTGGGCTGGCGAAAGGTCGGCTATGAAGTCATGGACCCCCCGATCCCGTCGCCATCGTTCGACATCATGGTCTTGGAACAGATGCCGATGATCGGAAGATGAGGGACGTCACACCAATCCAGACGCCCTCATCCGGTCATCGAGTTCAGCCACTGCCTTGGTCCGTTGCCAGGGGCTGAGCAGCGCCCGCGTTTGAACCACCGAGCGCGTCAGGCGGGGAGAAGTGTTGACCAGGGCCAGATCAACGGCCTTCTGGAGATGAACGCACGCTGTTTCCGGATCTCTTGAACTCTTCGATTCGGCCAGAGCCCGAGCCAGGTCGAGATGGGCGAAGGCGAGATTGCGGCTGAAGCGCGGATCGATGTCGTCGACACTCGCTTGGGCGAGCGGCAGCGCCTGGTCCGCCTCTCCCAAGTCGAGGAGGCACAGCGTCCTGGTAGACATATGCAGCCCGTGATCGTAGAAGTGCAGCAACCCGAGGCCGCCGTCGTCCCCCGCCTTTGCGGCCAGGTCTCGTTGGGCGCGATCAAGCGACTTCATACATTGCGTGTGATCAGAACGACGACTGCCCTTGGCCGAACGGCGGGCCACGATCGCGTGCGCCCTGGCTCCGACGTCGGAGGCGTACGAGACCAGGACCTTGCTCTTGGCTCGTCGGCCCCAGGCGAGCGCGCCAAGAGCGTGTTCCACGCCGAGCCTGGCGTCACCCTGCCAGGTCGCCAACTGCGACCAGTTGGCGAGGACGAAGGAGCACATGGCGTCGTCATCGGCCTCGTGGGCCGCCGCGCGGGCCTGGCCGTAGTAATAGTCCGCACCGGCTCCATCGTTAAGGTTGAAGAGCATCCAGCCGATCGACCTGTTGATGTTGGCCAGCAGCGACAGCAGACGAGGTCGCAACCGGATGTCCGCCTGGGACAGCAGCGAACGCACGAGCTGTTGCTGGGCGAGGACGGTCTGCAGCACCGGAAGCGGTCCGAGAGCGTCCTCCTGCCGCCGGCAGTGGTGCAGGACAGCTTCGATGTGGCCGAGCGTCGCCTCGTCCAGCCGCGAGGGATCGGCGACCACACGTCCGACGCGTTCACGCTCCTCGTGGTCGAGCTGTGCCGTGAGCGGGGAAGCGGCAGCCGCGGTGGCAGCCGCACCGATCAGGCCCAGGACATCTCGCCGGTTGAAGTTCATGGCCCATCGTGCCAATGCCTGAACGGTCCGCTGGAACTCGGCATCGAGAGTTTGGCCAGGCAATATGTGCGCGGACCAGGACGGCAGAGCGGCGGTGACAGAGCCGACGTCTGCCAGCTCGGGTGACGGCCTGGCGGACAGCGTCGTCGCTTGCCCGCCAGCGGGAGGGCGGTGGTCTTCACCGTCGACCAAATCCGATGCGCGACATTGGTAGATGCGCGCAAGCTTGTTGAGCACCCCGAGCGACGGCTCGTTGCCCGCCGGTCCGGGCCAGGCTTCCCATGAGCCCAGTCTTCGGACGGTCAACGGCTCGGAAGGCCACAGCGAGTTCCATATCTCGGTGACTCGAATCTGTGTGTAGCGGTGCGCCTCCCGGAAAGCTTGCCGCGAGTTGAGGTTCCAGCGTTCGCGAAAGACCTCGGCGACCTCTTCCCAGGTCGAACCCATGTCCCGCAGTTCAGTGGACAAATGGTCCATCTGTTGTTTAACGCTGCGCAGCTTGCGCGGCATCGGCCGACCTTTCCCACGATCCGGACGGCACCTGTTTCTTCAAGGCTACCGACGCACTCATGCCATCGCCACGGCGTACAGGATTCGGCGGGCAGATCACCGATTCCTGCACAAGACACGGCCAATGCGATTTCCCCTCTACTGCAGAGGTGGATATCGGCGCTCCGACGACGTGTTCTTCGGCATGGATTCAGTCTTTGCTGAAGGGGTCGAGCGAGAGGAGGAAACGATGAACACGAGCTCGTCTGGCGCCGCCGCGACCACTCACGCCGGCCTCCGCAAGGAGCACCAGCGGTGAGGACGCTTCGAGGAGTTGTCGATCGTTTCCGCCAGCCGCAGGGGAGCCATCACCAGGGCTCATCACGCACCATTCGCGAAACTCGTCTCATCGATCGCTGCACCGGACGCCAACAGGCTGCGGAGCTCGATCGCGAGCACGTCGGCTGGTTGGTGATCTGGCTCGCCTGGCAGCGCCAGTTCTGTGCCCTGGCGCAACTGCCGGTCGACAAGCCGATCGTCATCACCGCCGGCAAGCCCGAGGAACTGCGCAACGCACTGATCGAGGCGGAGATGGCCCTAATACGGGCTGGTGTCCTGCCGCCCCCATTTGCCTTCCGACGCGATGTGAATCTCCGGCACACCGCGTCAACCGAAGTGTGGCCGAGCTGGAGATAGGTGCGGGCAGCTCGGCCGCGCACGAGGCGCGAGGGTTGGCCATTGCCCTCGTCCTCGGGCGGCGTCTCACGGCCCGAATAATGTGAGGCGCCGCCCAACTCTCCCCACGATCTCGCCCTGGCTCACAGCGAGAAGGACCCATGAGCACACAGAACGTCCTCGTCACGGGTGATGCCGGTTGCACCGGTGCTGTCTCGGCTGATTTCTCCGACCGCAGTGCGTGCAAAGACACCATGGCGCGGGTGTTGGAGGCCACTGCGGAGATCGTGGCGTGCCTGGTGCGTGAGCGGCTGGCCGGAGCGTGCATCTCAGCGCTGGGTCGCGTTGACCGCGAATGGATCGATGAGCGTGCCACCAACGATGGGGTGACACCGATGACCGATGCGGAATGGGCCTGGCTGTCGGGCCCCTGAGACCGCCGCCAAGCCATCCCGCTCGGTGCTTCCCCCGAGCACCCGCGGTGGATCTGGCGGGCGGAAGGGCGGGGTGGGGAATCGAGGGAGGGAGCTCCCCACCCCGCCATCCGGTGAAAGGCAGGCAGCGAAGCACGAACCGTCTCTCCGCCCAGATGAGCTCCCGCTGGGCCGATCGATCTGGGTTTCCGTGGCCCAGGTAATGCGGTCAGCGTGTGTGCCCCCCACGAGCGCTGACGGTCGGTCCGGCGGTTGACGGCGGGGTGGGAGAGCAGCAGCCAGGCTGCTCACCCGCCCCGCCATCCAACCAAGCCGAACGGAGAGAGCAAGTCAGGTTCTTCTCCACCAAGACAACGTGCGGCATACGACATGGGCAGTAGGGAGCACACGCGGTGACCAGCTTCTTGGCCAATACGAACGGCAGGTGCACTCTCCTGACCGATTCGTCTCCCAGCTCGGCGCGGCGGAGGACGGGAGAAGGCCGATGATCCTCGAAGAGCGAGTCGCATCCGCTGAGTTTCGTGGTGATGCCGCAGATCTGGCTATGGTGCGTGACACGGTGGTCGAGGCCATCGGCAAAGCCGCTGACATCGGAGAGGTGGCCCGAGACGATGCGGGCCTGCGCCTGTGTCTGGGGACAGGGGGATCAGTCCGCCTATTCATCGGTTCGCCGGCCCAGCCGAAGGCGCACGCCGAGGGCTCTTACACGGCGACTCTGATCCTTGAGGAGACAGCAGGGCTGTCTACCGACCAGGCGCGGGAAGCCCTTGCAGCGGTGCGGCGGATCCCGTTCACCACGACCGAGATGAACGTGCTGCGCGATCAGATGCCGTTGACGGGCGAACTGTCAGCGTTTCTGCCGCCGGGGTGTCTGTCGTCGGTGGCGCCGGTGCTGACGGTTCATCACATGACCGACTTCCTGGTGATGGTGGAAGCGGTCCTGGCGATGGGGGTTCCCGCACAGGCCATCACGGTGCTGGACAAGGGGTATCCGTACCGGCACACCGACCGGGTCGATGCCCATCTGACCCGGCAGGGCATCGCGGTGTGGCCGTGGACGGACGCGGCGAACGCCCTGGACGATCACGCCCAGCGGGCCACCGGGCTCGGCCTGCGGGGCCTGCTGGTCGACGACGGCGGTTACACGCTGCCCGTTCTGCTGGAACAGCGCCCTGACCTGCTTTCGCACTTCGTCGGCTTGGTGGAGCAGACGATCTCGGGCATCACCCGGCTGGAGCCATGGGAGGGCCGGATTCCGTTGCCGATCTTCTCGGTGGCCGAGTCGCGGCTGAAGGCGACGGTGGAGTGCTACGGCATCGCCGACGCGGCGGTCCGCAACCTGCTGCGCCTCCTGCCCGAGGAAAAGCTCGAAGGCCAGCCCGCCCTCGTGGTCGGGTTCGGTCGGATCGGCGAGCACATCGCCGACGTGCTGAGATCCCGCCGCATGCGCGTGGCCGTCCACGACCGGCAGTTGGTTCGCCTGATCGCGGCCCACGAACGCGGGTTCCTCACCAACCGGTGCCTCAGCACGCTCCTGAGCGATCACCGCCCCCTGCTGATCGTCGGCTGCACCGGCCGGACCGGTCTACGCGGCGAACACGCCGCCGCCATCACCCGGAACTGCTACCTGGTGTCCACGACCTCCCGCAACCGTGAGTTCGCGGTCGCAGAACTGACGGATGAGGCACGGAGAGTCACCGACGAAGGGGTCCTGGGAACCCGGCTGCACCTACCGTCGGGCGCCCAGGCAACGCTCGTGGGCGACGGCTTCCCCATCAACTTCCACCACGCCGAGTCGCTGCCGAACATGTACTCCGACCTGATCCTCGCCAGCCTTCTGGTGGCCGCCTCGACCCTCGCCGCGCCTGATCACGGCTTCGCCGCCGGGCATAACGTGGCCGCCTCCGATCGGGTCCTGGAGTCCTGTGGCCTGCTTGAGCGCTACTACGCACGCTTCGGCCCCGAGGCCCTGCGATGATCACCGCCCAAGGCGAGCGGCTCTTCACCGCCCAAGACGCCAGCGGCCTGCTCAGCCCAGGGGTCGTCACCAGCGGAGCACGACGACGGGTCTGGCACGAAGAACACGACCCGGCCGCCGCTGTACGACTCGCGCTGACCTCGGCCCGGCGCTCTTGGGTCGAGGCCGTGGCCATCGCCCCTACCGGCACGGCACTCGCGCGGACCGGCCTGGCGCTGGCCTTCTCCAAACACCTGAGCACGGTCCGGGGCCGCCGCAGCGGAGAAGCCGCGTGCGTGACGAGCCCGCTGCCACCAACACTGCCCAAACCTCGGCTGCTCCGCATCCCCCACTTGGTCACCGCCGCAGGACCCGACGGAGTCTGGGGAGACACCGTGGTCTGGGAGGTCATGACCGCAGAACGGCTCGGCTCCTGGCTGGACCGTGGTCACCCGATCAATCTGCAAAAAGTCGAAGCGTGTGTGCCCCAGCTGATCGCATTGCGCCGTGCCGTGCGCGAGGGCACCCTCCCCGACACACCGGCCAGTCGCGTACTGCGAGAACTGCTGCGGACCCGCTACCTGTCGATCCGCCTGGTACTTCAGCACCAGGCCCTGTTCGATTCCCTGCTCTCGACCAAGGAGACCCACCCGTGAGCAACAGCTGGACCTCGGCATCCGGGGCTGATCTGTCGGCCGGTTATGCCCGTCACGCCGGTAGGTTGCGCGGCGCGCTCCGTCACGCCCTGGTCGCCCGCGCCCTGCGCACCAACCTGCCCGCCGACCCCCAGCAGGTCCTGGACATCGGCGGCGGCGACGGCCACCAGGCCGTCCTGCTCGCACGGGCCGGACACCAGGTGACCCTGCTGGACCCCGACCCGGGCATGCACAAACGGGCCGCCGACCGGCTGGCAGCCGAAAGCGACCAGGTCCGCGCCCGAGTCACGCTGGTTGAAGGCACCGCTGACCAAGCAAGGGACCTAGCCGAGAACGGCTTCGACCTCGTGTGCTGCCACGGGGTGCTCATGTACGCCGAAGACCCGCACACGTTCCTTAACGACCTCGCAGCGGCGGTCCGGCCGAGCGGCCTGGTGTCACTGCTGACCAAGAACGCGAACGGGCTGGCCATGCGTCCCGGGCTGGAGGGCCGGTGGGCGGACGCCGTCGCGATCATGGGCGCCGGTTCCGTCGAGGGCAACCTCGGGGTGAGCAGCCGGGCCGACACCCTCACCGCGGTCGAGACGATCCTCGGCGAGGCCGGCGTGACGACCTCCCAGTGGTACGGGGTTCGGGTGTTCACCGACCATTTGGGCGATGCCCCGGTTGGAGAAGGGTTCGACTACGTTCTGGAGGCCGAATGGCAGGCCGGGTGCCGTGACCCCTACCGGCAGATCGCCCGCCTGTTCCACCTCATCGGGCGCAAACAATGACCACTACTCTCACGATCAGGGGCGCCTGGTCGGCCGCCCGCCAGAACTGCGCCCCGGGCTGTTTCTCCTACCACGCCTCGTGGCGGCTGTTCCGGCTGGCGGGTCTGAAGGGCAATCCCCGCTGGCACGGCGCCTTCTACAGGCGGGCCCTCGACGACAGGCAGCCGTCGACGGCCTTGGTGTGCGGTTCTTCAGACGAGACCATGCCGCAGATCCTCACCGAGCTTCAGCCCGACATTCAGATCACGGTGGCCGACACCTGCCCCACCCCGTTGACTCTCATCAACGCCTGGGCGAAGAAGACAGGCGCCCGAGTCTCCACCCTTCGATCCGAAGCGCCGCAGCTCGACGGAGTATCCGGGGCTTTCGACCTGATCGTCACCGACGGGCTGCTGTCGCTGCTGCCCACTTCCGCCGACCGCGAAGCAGTGATCGCCCGCCTGGCAGGCCTGTTGTCCGAGGACGGCCTGCTGCTCTACACCACCCGCATCGCCGGTCCGGCCGGTCACCTGGAGTACGACCGGATCGGCCGCGCCGGACAGGCTCTTACCGCCGCGACCTGGCCTGTGGCCTCGGCTGAGCGGGTACAGCTCGCCCGGCAACAGCTACGCCGTCTCTCCAGGCCCAGCCCGTTCACCTCTCCCGACCAGATCGCCGACGCTTTCCGCAGCAGCTTCGGCCAGGTTCATCTGTTCACCCGTAGCGCGCCTCCCACGATCGCCTTGGCTCTCCACCCGGCCTTCCTGACTGGACGCGGCAGCCTCTGCGTCGGCATAGCCGCCACCCAACCGAGGCACCCATGACGGCCTCGATCAACACCATCGCCTACTCGCCGGGGACCGCCCTGGACGAGGAACTCGCGGACCTTGGGTACGCCGCCATGTGTGGCTGGCCTGACCAGCGGCCGGTGACCTCCGCTCTGGTGCGCTCCCGACTTCGCCCCAGCGGCAACGCCCAGCCGACCACCGTGCTCCTGGCCCGTCTCGGCGACGGCACGCTGGCCGCTGCGGCGGCTCTTCGGTATGCCGCCGGGCCGGGTTCATCGGCCCGTCTGTGGGGCCCCATCGTCGCGCCCGATTGCCAGAAGCGCGGACTCGGTACGGCACTGCTACAACAGGCGACCGCACTCCAGCCCGACGGGCAGACGATCCTGCTCACCGCCGAGATCCCTGAAGCCCGGAAGCACGGCTACGAGTTCTTCGAGAAGGCCGGATGGCAGCCGCGCTCCACCGCGGCCCTGCTGAAAGCCGATCTCGGCTCACTGCCGCCTCTCCTCGACCGCGACTGGGTGAGGGTGCGGCGGGCCGAAGCCGCTGACGCCGACGCCGACGCGCTGAGCCGCCTGTACCAGGCTCTTCATCCCGACCACGGACGGCAGATCGCTCAGGACACCTACCGGCGCTGGAGCGCAGACGAAAGGTTCGTCTCCGACGGCCTGCTCATCGTGGATGGACCTGGCGGCGACCTCTACGGGGCGGCCCTCATGTATCCGCTGGCCCACGACGACCCCGCAGAACCCGCCGAGGCGCTACTGGCTGACGTGCTCATCTCCCCGGACATCGACCGGACCGAGGTGGCCCCGCCGCTGATCGCGGCCGCTCTCACCGCAGGGGTGCGTCATCACGCCGTCGTGGCTCGGGCGATCGTCCCGGACAGTGATCCTGCTCTGCGGGCTGACCTGCGCTCGGTCGGTCTGGCCCCGGCAGGACAGATCCGCTACTTCCAGGCTCCTGCCGGTCCCATCCGGAGGGGCCCGTGACCTCCCCACCCACCCTGCAGTTAACGGTGATCCTCCTCGGCCCGCCCGCAAGTGGAAAGAGCACCTTGTCCCGGCAGCTTGTGGACAGGTGCAACGCGCGGCTGTTCCGCCTGCGCGAATACGTCCAGAGCCTCTCCGAAGCCGGATCCGCGGCTCTGGACGGTACGAGCCGTGACTCGCTCGGCTGGCTCCCCGACGAGGTCGCCATCCAGCTGGTGCACGACGCCGTCTCCGGCCCGTATCGTCCTGCTGACACACCGGTGGTGTTCGAGGGCTACCCCGGCAACGGGCTCCAGGCCCGCCATCTGGCGGACTTGTTGATTCGCCTGGACACCCCGGTGACAGCGATCCACCTCCGCGCCGATTGGCCCACCGCCCAGCAACGCGCTCAACTCCGGTGGGTGTGCCGCCACTGCGAGCCCGCGAGCACGGGCCATCCGCATAGGCCTGCCCAAGCCACCGCCACCAGTGCCTGCGCCAGCTGCGGCAACACGCTACTGAAGCGTCAAGACGACGCTCCAGAGCGGCTTTTGGCTCGCACCCAGCGCTTCACCACCTGCCTGCCTGAGATCTACACCGCCCTCACCGGCCACGGGATTCCCTGGCGCACGATCGACAGCCGCCATCCCGCCGACGAAGTCCTCTCGGCAGCTTTAGACGCGGTCTCCACCTCCCCATCGACCAGGAGCGGCCAGTGACTTCCGTCGACCTCCCCATGCCAACGATCAAATCCAGAGGTGACGCCTACGGCCACGCCAGGATGCCGGCCTCCGCCGACGACCCCGAGGTCAGGCGTATCGACCGGGTGCCTTACGGCCGGTTCCGGAACGTGTACCTCTACATCACCGAGGCGTGCCAGCTCCGCTGCGGCTCCTGCTACATGGGCCAGCGGCTGGAACGCGCCCTGAAGATGCCCTTCGAGGAGATCCGCAACAACCTCACCGCCTGGCGCCAGATGGGCGGCTCCAAGCTCACCATCCTCGGCGGCGAACCCACCCTCCACCCGCGCTACGAGGACACCATCCGACTAGCGGGCGAGCTCGGGTACGAGCACGTCATCACTACCAGCAACGGCCTGGGCCCGGCCGCCAGGAAGTTCCGGCGTCTGGAGCCGTCCGACTTCGCGTACGTGCAGATCAGCATGGACGGCGGATCACCCGACACCCACGACGCCGTCCGCGGCGAAGGCACCTTCACCACCACGCTAGAGACCATCCGGGAACTGACCGAGCGCGGCTTCGACACCCGGATCATCTGCACCGTCAACAAGGCCAACCAGAGCGACTGCCTGAACCTGCTGAACATCGCCGACGACCTCGGCGTCAGCCTGGTCAAGTTCCACGTCTTCTCCGTCATCGGCCGCGGCCACGACAACGAGTCCTGGGGCATGAACCCCACCGAGTGGCTCCAGTTCTGCGACGAACTCCCGCCGATCGCCGCCAACCACCAGACCCGTGTCTGGTACCAGCCGACCTTCGCCCGCCGCTCCGAAATGCCCCGTTACGAGGCGGAGGGTTATCGCGGCTGCATCGGCCGGACCTTGGACCGGATCTCGATCTTTCCCGACGGCCGCGCCTACGTGTGTTCCTTCCTGTTCGACACCGAACTGAACTACGCCACCAGCACGAACGGCCAGATCGAGATCAACAAGGGCCCCAACGAGTTCGACCTGTTCACCGGAGCCCTCACCAAAGCCGCCTGCGGCGACTGCAAGGCCACCGCCTCGTGCATGGGCGGCTGCCCCGCCGAGGAACTCATCGACGGCGCCGCCTCCTGCACCGAGCCGGACATCGTCCCCGTCTGCCGGTTGTGGAAATCCACCCCGGCCAACTGACCCACCAAGGAGCACCTATGTCGAGCGAGCGCTACAAGACCTGCGTGGACCTGCACCTCATCCTCCGCCAGGGCGACCAGGTCCTGCTGGGCCAGCGGCAGAACACCGGCTACGCCGACGGGTCATGGCACCTGCCCAGCGGCCACCTCGACCCCGGCGAGTCGGCCAGCCAGGGAGCCCTCCGCGAAGCCGCCGAAGAAATCGGCGTCACGATCGAACCCGGCAACATCCAGTTCGCCCACCTCATGCACCACTACACCAACGACGCCCGCACCGCCCTGTTCTACGAGGCCGAACAGTGGACCGGCGAGATCACCAACATGGAGCCCGACAAATGCGCCGAGTGGCGCTGGTTCCCCCTCGACGCGCTCCCCGACCAGATGATCCCCTACGCCGCCGAGGCCCTCGCCCACTACATCAAGGGCGACGTGTACTCCGAGCGCGGCTGGTCCTGACATGACCAGCATCGTGGACCTCGCCTGCTTCAGCTACCTCGCCGCCGCGCGCCTGCTCACCGTCGACCGCTACCCGGCGGCCGACACCGGCGCCGAGGTCCACGATGCCCACCAGTCCCTGGCTGGCGACGGACCCATCACCGCCATCACCGCCGCCAGCCAGGGCCTGCGGGTGACCCTCAGCGGAAATGACGTCGGCGAAGACACCGTCGGACTCGACCTCCTCGCCCAACTCGAGCGCTATGAGGTCCGCCACCGCATCTCCACCCGACCTGAGACGGTCACGCCGAACCTGACGGTGATCACCGACAGGATCGGCACCAGAACGTGGTTCGCCCATCTCAGTTCGGCGACCGCTGACCTTCTCGGAGCGGACCTGTCCCTGCTCACCCCCGCCCGACTCGCCTACATCGACTGCTACGAGATCATCACCGACGCGGCCGTCCGAGCCATCCGCCACGTCACCCGTTCAGGCGGCCCGCTCATGCTGAACCTCGGCGGCGATCCGATCCACCCGGCCATCCAGAAAGCCGCTGTCGGCACCGACCTCGTCGCCGTTCAAACCAGCCTCCCCGACGACGAGGCGAACACGGCCGAGACCGTCGCCGACCGCTTCTACGAACAGCTTCGCCCACAGGTCGCGCTCGTGACCCTTGGCCGATACGGCGTGATCGCCCGTACCGAGACCGGCTTTCACCACGAGCCCGCAGGCACCGGGCCGATTGCGCACACCCACGGAGCCGGTGCCGCGTTCTCCGCCGGATTCGCCGTCGCCCATCTCGCCGGCAGCGACATCAAGGACTGCCTGACTCACGCCTGCCGGACCGGCACCGAACACTGCTCGCCCAGCCCGTCACCACTGTCTCTTCCACACTAGGAGAACCAGCATGACGTTGATCGACTCCTACACTCCGGCCCTGCGCGAACTGGACTGGAACAACGCCGCCCAAGTCGAGGCAGTCACCGGGGACCTGCTCTCCGCCCTGGCCCAGGACACGAGCGCGCTGCGGCAGGCCGTCGAAGCGGTGTCCGGCGACGAGCACCTCCAGAGCCTGTGCGAGCACTACGACATCCTGGACAAGCTCGTCCTGCACGACGACCCGTCCGGCTTCCGCGTCAGGCTCCACCTGTTCGGCCCCGACCACTACGACCGGCCCCACAACCACCGCTGGACCTACTCCGCCCGCCTGCTCTCCGGCAGCTACACCCACACCCTGTACGGCACCGAAGACGGCTTCGACGACACCACCGACGTCGCCGCGCTCCAGCCCCTGATGGTCCGCACCGAACAGCCCGGCCCCGGCTACACCCTGCACCACAGCATGGTCCACGCCGCCGTGGCCCAGCCCGACACCGTCTCCCTCATCGTGCGAGGACCGGCCGTCAAGGACCGCTTCCTCGTCACCGACCGCACCACCGGCCAGGTCTGGTGGCAGTACGGCGCCGCCACCGAGTCGGCAGTCGAGGCCGCCGCCAAGCGCATGTCCCCCGCCATGATCGCCGACTGCACGGCTCGGTTGGAGAAACTCGCCCTCATCTGACCAGCCGTAACCTGCTGTTCGGGCCACAATCGGCTCGCTGGTTGAGCGGTGGGCGGAAGTCCCGCCCCGGACCCAGCTCACAGCGCCTACCGGCTGCCTTAACCCCCAAGCCATTCTCTGTGCAGGAGATGGGCCTACCTCGCCACATCCGCCGTCAACTGGCGTCTGGTGACACCACCGTGATCTGCGGCATCGGCATCTTCTCAACGAACCGCAGTTTGGAGACCTCAGGGAAACAGATGGGTCTCGGCTCCACCGGCGGCTTCGGCTTCTTACCGTCCGTCGCTTGCCACTTGATCTTTGTCGTCTGCTCCACCGGGTCGGTCACACCCACCCAAACGGCCGGACGCCCACCTATCGGAGCCTCGGCCGCGCTGTACTCCTTCCCATCGAGTTCGGCATGGACGAGCGGTACTTCGCTCTGAGCGATACGGAGATTCCCCTCGATGATCAGCGTTTCCAGAAGAATGCGCTCACCGAGCGCTTCGTCGATGAGCTGGTAACCAAGGACCGCGAGGGGAACCCCCACGGTGAAGCTGGTCACTTCCTCTTTGTCCGGGTGCTCGTGGGCCGTCATCTGAATATGGCCCACGACGTCAGGGTGGTTCAAAAGCTCGAGTGCCAGGAAAGCCATCGGGCCCTTGTCCAGTCCCTCCTTGTCGAATACCGGCACGTGCGGTTCGGCCTCGCCGCAGATCCCCGTCCCGTCCGGCCTTCGAGCGAGCGCTGTGCAAGACGTCGGGTCGTACCCGATCGCTTCGACGTAGAACTTCGTGCTGACCGGCTTGCCATCCACCTCGATGGTCTTGGGCTTGAGCGCCCTGACCGTCGGCGCGTGCTTCGCGATCTTCGCCAGGGCCGGCGCCGAGAAGCCCGCTTTCGAGACGATCAGAAGTTTGTCGGTCGGCAAATCCTCGTGTTTTTGAATCAGTGATTCGACCTGCGGGAGATTGAGCGGACGGGTCCGCTCCGACACCTCGATGCCGATACAGATCGGCTCTCCGTCGAACTTCCCCTCTACGACGACGTCGACCTCGCGGTAGACACCCGCCGACCGGTCGTACAGTTCCTTGGATTCCGTGACGGTCGCCCCTGTATCCGCGTAAAGCTCACGGACGAGACGGACCACGACTTGAAAGGGCGTCGAACGCTTCGGCATAGCCAGAAAGCATAACCCTCTCCCTGGAGTCCCTGATAACTCAACAAATGGACACAAATCGTCACGATAGGACATCCAAGATTGAATATCAGGAGAATCTCCCGACCCGCTGTTTGCCGGGGTTCGCGCTCCCACTCCCCTGGAGAGACCTCGTTTCACTCCGGGGGAGTTGCCCGCTTCACCTCAGGCAGAAGATCTGGGGATCAGCGCGCTCAGATCGACTCGCCCTCACGGTCAGGGAGGTAGCTGGACAACCTCGTTGCCGATTAGCAGCGGCCAAGCGAGCCGTTATGCGGTGAGGACGAAGAGCGCGCCGGTCAGGTACACACAGCCGACGATCGCGACAGCGACGCCCGCCACCACTGGGATCCAGGCGGACAGGGCGGCGGCCGAACTGCCTCTCAGACTGCGGCCAAGCAGGCTGTAGCCGCGGATTGTGGCGACGCCTACCGCAGTGAGTGTGCACGCAATGCCGAGGCCGAACACCAGGACAAGGATGACCACGTCGAGGGCGCGACCGGTGAGCAGGCCGCTGACCAAAACGACGAAAGCCGACGGTGAGGGCAGCAGGCCACCCGACAGGGCCAGCGCGATCAGCCCCTTCCGAGACCACGGGTCGGTGAGCACGTCACCATGCCCGTGGCCGTGACCATGTCCGTGCCCATGGCCATGACCGTGTCCGCGCCCATGGGCGTGCGCCCTTTGGCGGAGGTGGCGGATGGTCAGGTGGACACCGACCCCGATGACGACGACGGCGGCCACGACCTGCATCCAGGCGGTGATGGACTCCGTGCCCATTCCGGCGATGTCGGAGACGCCGACCCAGAGCAGCGCCAGAACCAGCACGGAGAACGTGTGCATGATCGCGACGATGACGCCGAGTCGGACGGCGTCGCGGTAGCGGCCGTGGACACCGACCAGATAGGCGGCGGTGACGCTCTTGCCATGCCCGGGGGCCACGGCGTGCATGGCGCCGACGCCCAATGCGATGGCCAGCGTCAGCCAGAACGCGCCACCGCCGTCGAAGAACGCGACGAACCGGCTGTCGAAGCCGTTGAGACCCGTCATGCCGACTTCCTCCTGCTCCGTACCCGCAGCACGACCATGACGCCGATCCCGACGGCCACCACAAACGTCAGCCAGAGGGCGACGACGATGGTGGTCGCGGGGACTCCAGGGCCGGAGAAGCTCAGGTGCTGGGTCGTGGTCTTCGAGGTGAAGAGCATCTGTGCCTGTTCGACCGGCGGCTCGAACATGAGCACGGTGCGGTAGTTGCTGTCGAGGTCGGTCAAGGCCTTCAGGGTGACGTCGAGTTCGTCGACCGGCTTGCCGCAGGCATAGCTGAACTCGACGCCGTTGTCGGTCACCCCGACCAAAGATGCCATCTTCCCCGGGCACGGCTTACCGTCCTGCGCCACCGCGATGCTGCTGAGCAGGTAGTCGCGGACGACGGAGGAGCGCTCCAGCTTCTCCTCGCCGGTGAGCTGGGGCGCGGCCTCCTTGAACGCGCCCTTGGCGGTGCCGAGGGCGAACCAGTCGTCGGCGCTCGCGCTGTAGTGGATCGCCACCTGCGTACCGGTGGCGCTGATCCGCGCCGTCGGCGGCGCACCGAAAGGATGCGCGGAGGCGGGCGCGGCGAGGCCCGCCATGACCGGCAGTACGGCCGCGACGAGCAGCACGGCCGCCACCGCGCGGGTTGGGATGTTCACGCGTTCTCCTGCACGAACCCGGCTTGATGATCAACTCGTGATCTTCAGGTGGCGTCCGGGAGGAGGGACAGGCGGAGTGTCGCCGCCCAGAAGAGCGAGCGATCACATTCAGCCAGGTGCCGTCGGCGGGCGTGCGACGAGAGAGCAACCAGCGAATGAACGTCCGATTTGCTCCTGAAGAGTGCCGTTTGCGAATACAGCCTTCAACTGACCTTCACGACATGCGAACGGTCGGCCCTCCAGAGGGTTCGGTCCAACGGGTGAGCAACTCCTCGTCGTGGGTGATGGCGAGGATGCCGGCGCCGGTCTCCTTCCGGTAGGTCTCCAGGCGGGCGACGAGGTGGGCCTGGGTGGAGGCGTCGAGCATGGTGGTCATCTCGTCGCAGATCACGTACCGGGGCTTCAGCGCGAGCGCGCGGGCAACGCAGGCGCGCTGAAGCTGGCCGTCGGAGACCTCGTGAGGGCGGCGGGTCAGCAGTTCGGGGGTGAGGCCCACGTCGTCGGTCAGGTCCTCGACCGGGCGGCCGGTGGCGTGGAAAGGCTCTTCGGCGATCTCGCGCAGGGTGAGCCGGGGGTCGACGGCGAGGCGGGGCTGCTGGAAGATCAGCGCGACCCGGGTGCGCAGGTCGCGGGCGGCCCGGTGGCGCCAGCGGTGGATCTCGGTCCCGTCCATGCTGAGGCTGCCCGCGTCGGGGCGTAGCATCAGGGCGAGCACTCGGGCCAGGGTCGACTTGCCGCAGCCGCTCGGCCCGGCCAGCCCGGTGACGACGCCGGGCACCACTTCCAGGTCGGCACCGCGTAGCACCCGCTGCCTGCCGTAGGCGACGGTGATGCCGTCAGCGCGCAACATGATGCTCCAAGGGGTGATGGCAAGCCACCGGTCCGGCCTTGGGGAGGTCCGAGCAGGCGGCGGTGGATCGGTCGCAGCGGGGCCGGAACGCGCACCCCGAGGGCAGGTCGGTGAGTTCCGGCGGTCGGCCGGAAATAGGGACGAAGCTTCGGGACGGCAGCGCCTCCAGCAGGCCGGCCGCGTAGGGGTGACGTGGTCCGGCGAAGAACTCGGCAGCCGGGGCGTGGGAGACGACGCGGCTGGCGTACATGACCGCGATGTGGTCGGCGACCTGTTCGGCGGCGCGCAGGTCATGGGTGATGAGCAGGACCGCACGGCCATCGTCGGCCAGGCGTCGCAGTTCGGCCATGGTGGCCTCGACGAGCGGCCGGTCCAGGCCGCTGGTCGGCTCGTCGGCGACGATCAGCCACGGGTCGCCCGCGAGGGCGATGGCGTTGACGACGCGCTGGGCCATGCCGCCGGACAGCTGGTGGGGGTAGCGGTCGAGCTGGGCCGGGTCGAGCCCGGCCCGTCCGGCGAGTTCGTCGGCCGAGGCCTGGCTGCCCAGCTCGCGCAGGGCCTCGGTGAGCTGGGCGCGGGCGGTGCGGACCGGTGTGAGGTGGGAGGCCGGACTCTGCGGGACCAGGCCGATCCGGCGCCCGCGCACGGTCCGGGCGAGCACCTTCTCCGGCGCGGCGATCAGGTCGAGCGGCTGCGCGCCTTCGGTCCGCAGCCAGGCCGACCCGGACACGGTCGCATTACCCGGCAGCAGGCCCATCAACGCGTGGGCCATCACCGACTTGCCGCAGCCCGATTCGCCGACCAGGGCCAGGCACTCGCCCTGACGTACCTCGAAGGAGGCCTCACTCACCGCGTGAACGGTCGCGCCGGGGAGGTGGAACCGCACCGAGAGGTCGTGGACGGTCAACGAGGAGGTCAAAGCTGAAGCTCCGATCGCCAGCGCGGGTTGGTGCGGTCGCGCCAGTACTGGACGAGCGCCGAGATCGCCAGGGTGGGGACGAGGATGAACAGGCCGGGGAACAGGGAGGCCCACCAGTCTCCGGCCAGCAGCGACCGCGCCCCGTCGTTGATCATGTTGCCGAGTGAGGCGAGGTGCGGGGGCAGGCCGAGGCCGAGGAAGCTGAGCGCCGTTTCGTGCCAGATGGCGTGCGGGACCATCAGCACCGATGCCAGCGCGATGTGCGGCATCAGGTGGGGTAGGAAGTGCCGCCGGACGACGCGTAGCCGGGTCGATCCGCCGGAGATCGCGGCGTCGACGAACGGCCGGGCGCGCAGCGTGAGCACCTCAGAGCGGACGATCCGGGCGGCGGTCGTCCAGTGGGTGAGCCCGACGGAGACCACCACCGCCGTGGCGCTGGGAGAGAACAGCGCCACGATGAAGATGCCGAACAGCAGGTGGGGTACGGAGTTGAAGCCGTCCACCACCCTCATGATGACCCGGTCGGCGAAGCCACCGAGCATGCCGGCGGCGAGTCCCGCGACAGCGCCGATGGTCATCGACACCAGGGCCGCGACCAGGCCGATCAGCAGGGAGACGCGCAGCCCGTAGATCACCCGGAGCAGCACGTCGCGCCCGACCTCGTCGGTGCCGAAGGGGTGCGCGAACGAGGGTGCCTGGTTGGCCGACCCTAGGTCGACGAGCTGCTGGTCGAGCTGGACCACGAGGGGAACCACCACCACGGCCAGCGCGAGCACGACGAGCACCCCCGCCGCTATGCGCATGGACGTCCGTCGAGACCGGACCTTTCGTTTTGCCGGGAGCGTCGCGGTCATCAGCTCACCCCCAGGACCCGCACACGCGGATCGGCGATCACATAGGCGCTGTCGGCGATCAGGTTGCCGATGACCACGGCGAGCGTGGCCAGCAGAGTGAGCGCCGCCAGCAGCGGGAAGTCCGCGGCGAGTGCGGCCTCTACGGATGCCGACGCCACCCCCGGCCAGGAGAACACCGTCTCGACCAGGATCGCGCCGGTCACCAGCTCGGGGATGCGTGCCCCGACGAGCGTGATGAACGGCAGTAGCGCCGAGCGCAGCGCGTGCCGCACCACCACAGTGCGTTCCCGCAGCCCACGCGCGCGAGCCCCGAGCACGAAGTCCTCCCGAAGCGTCGTGATCAGCGACTCACGCACGAACAGCAGCAACCAGGACGACTGCGAGAACGCCAGCACCGCCACCGGAAGCACCATGTGGTGCAACACGTCACCGAACTCCAGCGTCGTCGCGGCCGGGTCGGTCAGCCCGCCCGGCGGAAGCCACTGCAATTTGACGGCGAAGATCCACATCACGATCAGCGCGGTCCAGAACACCGGCGCGGCCTCGTTGGCGTAGGCGGTGCCGGTGATCGTGCGGTCGAGCCACGAGTCGCGGCGCCAGGCGGCCAGCGCGCCCACGGCGAGGCTGACCACCAGCATGAGCACCAGGGCGCAGCCCGTGGCGAGCAGCGTCCAGCCGAACCTTTCGCCGATCACCTCGATCACGGGCCGGTGCATGCTGCGCGACTCGCCAAGGTCGCCCTGCACCAGGTTGCCAAGCCAGGTGAAGTACTGCTCGGCGACCGGCTTGTCCAGGCCCCAGTTCTCGCGGATCTGGGCCGTGATCTCGGGGCTCGTCGTGAGCGCGCGGACCCCGAGATACTGCTTGACCGGGTCGAACGGTGACGCCTTGGCCAGCGCGAACATGCCCAAGGTGACGGCGAACAGCAGCGGCACGGTGAACGCCAGCCGCCAGAGCGCCATCCGGGCGAGCGCCCGGGTCATGCGACCGGCTTCCACTCGGCGATGTTGCGGAACAGGCCACCGGTCTCGTGCTCGTGCGGCTCGACGGAGGGGGCGATCCCGGTCCACTGGCCGCGCACCACGTAGACGTGCTTGAGGTAGACGAGGTAGGCCCAGGCGGCGTCGTCGCTGATGCGCTGCTGGAAGGCGTCGTAGGTCTGCTTGCGGACGGCGGGGTCGGCCTCCTCGCGGCCCTTGTCGAGCAGCGCATCGACCTCGGGGACCTTGTAGAAGCCCGGGTTGAAGAAACCCTGACCGGCGAGGGTCGAGTGGAACAGCTCATAGTTGGTGTAGTCGGGGTCGTAGGGGGCGCCGTAGCCCATGACCAAGGCGTCCTTGCTCATGCGCGGCTCGATCGCGTCCCAGTCCAGACCGGCGAGCTCAATGTCGATGCCGACCTTCTTGGCGTCGGAGGCCACGGCCAGGCCGAGGTCCTTTCGCAGCGCGTCGCCCGCCGGGTACATCAGGGTGAAGCTCGCCCGGGTGCCGTCCTTGACCCGGACGCCGTCGTCACCGACCTTCCAGCCGGCCTCGTCGAGAACCTTGGTGGCCTGCGCCTGGTCAGGCGCGGGAGACCCGGCGATGGCCGCGTTGTACCAGGTGGTGCCGGGCGCGATCGGGCCATAGGCGGGTTCGCCCGCACCGGCGAGGATGGTGTCGACCATCGCCTGGCGGTCGAGGGCCAGGTTGACCGCCTTGCGGATCGCCAGGTCACCGGTGACCGGCTGGCCGAAGGGGAACATGACGCCCCGATAGTCGGCGCTGTCGACCTTGTGGACCGTCAGGCCCTGCTGGCCGTCGAAGCGCGCGGCGGCCTTGGGCGGCAGCACGGTGGCGTCAAATTCCCCGGCGGCCATCCGGGTGGCGCGTACGTTGTCGTCACCGGCGTAGGCGACCACCAGGTTCTTGATCGCGGGTGCGCCGCCCCAGTACGTCGGGTTGGCCTTCACGACGAGCTTGTCGCCGGGCGTCCAGGACACGAAGCTGTAGGGCCCGGTGCCGACCGGCTTGGTGTTGAACGGCGCGCTCTCCAGGCTCTGCCCGTCGAGCAGCTTCTTCGGCACGATGCCCAGCGTGGCCCGCTGCAGGATCGCGGCGTACGGGTACTTGAGGTGGAACACCACGGTCGAGGCGTCGGGCGCGTCCACCGACTCGATCGCCGCGAAGTCGCCGCGGATGCTGGAGTTGTTCTTCTCGTCCATGACGGCCTGGTAGGTGTAAGCCACGTCCGCGCTGGTCAGCGGGGTTCCGTCGTGGAACTTGACGTCCTTGCGCAATGTGAAGGTGACCGTCTCACCGTCGGTCGCGGGCATCGCGTCCGCCAGCGCGGGCTTGAGCGAGAGATCGGCGTTCCGGCTGAGCAGCCCGTCGAACATGAGCCCACCGCCGTCGACTGCGTAACCCAGAACGGGGTTCAGGGTGGCGGGCTCGGAGGGGATCCCGAGGACGAACGTGTCGTCCGCCGAACCACTCGACGAGGTCTGGGGAACCGTCGGCGCGGAGCAAGCACCGAGGGCCAGCGAGGCAATTAGGACGAGCGGAGCGAGACGGGCGAACCTGACACGAAAGGGCTTCACGGGAGTGAAGGTAAAGCGATCATCTTGTTATTGCAAGTCTGTCGCAAGTACATCAGGTAACAAACAACGCCCAGCCTGGGGTGGCGCCCGGACGGTGAAGGCGGTCACCCCAGCGAGATGAGATCCGGAGCCGGCAAGCAGACAACGCAGCCTTGCCTGACCACATTCAGGCGGCGGAACACTGGTGGCAGCGGCCGAGAAGCAGCTGACCTGCCTGGTTCAGGGTGAACCGCCGTCCGGTCGCCAGGTCGGCGGCGGTGCGGTCCAGGTCGCCGGCGGGGATCTCCAGCAACGTGCCGCAGGGTTGGCAGATGAGGTGATGGTGCGGGGTTATGGCCAGGCCATAGAGCAACTCCCCCGCCCACTCGATGCAGTGCAGCACGCCTGATTCGGTCATCGCCGTGACGTTCCGGTAGACGCTCGACGCGTTGATGGTCGGCCGTACGGCAGCCGCCAGCTGGGCCAGCGTCGACACGCTGTGGTGTGTGTTCGTCCGTTCCAGAATCGTCAGGATGGCCATCCGCGCCCCGGTCCGGCGCAGTCCTCGATCGGCCAGCATCTGGTCGGTCTCGATGCGGTCCACCTCCCTCAGTTGCGATAGATATGCTATTGCGAGCTCTTTGCAACTGGAGGTCGAGATGGACGGCGACGTCCACGGGCGCATCGGTGAACTCGCCTGCGACGAGGTGACCGGCGAGGTGCAGTGCCACCTGTGCGGGCGGTCCTTCCGCGCCCTGGGCAGCCACATCCGGGTCCACGATCTGACTGCCGACGCCTACCGGGAGGCTTTCGGCCTGTTCGCGACCAAGGCACTCACCTCCCAAGAGCTGTCGGAGACCCGCCGTGACCGCCAGCAGCGGCTGTACCGGCGCTCTCCGGCCACCCGTTCCAACCTCGGAACGGGCCAGAAACTGGCCCGATCTGGAGAGCTCAACACTCTGACCAGGCGAGACAGTCCACAACGTCGCACCTCCCAGTTGAGGGAACTGAAAGACGGGCGCGCCACCCGCTCACGCACCACGCAAGAGCGGCTCCGCACCGCGCTCGCCGACGCCGGTTTCCCCGACAGTGCCGCCGGGCTGCGCACGCTGTACGTCGACAGGCAGACCAGCATGGAGAACCTCGCGGCCCTGCTCGGCGTCAGCCGCGTCACCCTGCGCAACGCCCTGCTGGCCGCCGACATCCCGTTGCGCGCCATCGGAGTGAACACCGACACGGGACGACGCTCGCGGATCGCCTCCAACATCGCGCGCGCGGCCGCACTTGTCGGAACCACCGACCTGCACCAATGGCTACACGAGCGCCGCTCGCAAGGGGCGAGTCTCCAGCAGCTCGCGACCGAGCTGAACCGCAGTGTGCCGTGGGTGAAGGACCGGCTCTCGGAGCGGAGTGATCATGAGGGCCGCGCGCGGTCGAGCAGACCGGCCGTACCTCCGGGCTGATGGGTGCCGGCCGCCTCCAGCGAAGACGACGAGAAGGTCGAACGCCACGCTGGTCTGAGAGGGGACGCCGCGTCCGGGCGGGAAAGCAGCCACTCGATCCGGCCCGGACGCGGCGAGTTCTAGGCGCGCGCCGCGTCGAAGCGCGCGATGACGTCGTTCCAGTTGATGAGCGACCAGAGCTTCTCGACGTAGTCAGGCCGGACGTTCTTGTACTGCAGGTAGTAGGCGTGCTCCCAGGCGTCGAACACCAGCAGCGGGGTCGAGCTCATGCCGACGTTGCCGTGGTGGTCGTAGACCTGCTCGACGATCAGACGACGGCCCAGGGGCTCCCACGCCAGCACGCCCCAGCCGGAGCCCTGCACGGTCGCCGTGGCGGTCGTGAGCTGCTTCTGGAAAGCCTCGAAGGAGCCGAAATGTTCGACGATCGAGTCGCCGAGTTCGCCGTCGGGGCGGTCGCCGCCGTCCGGGGAGAGGTTCTGCCAGAAGATCGTGTGCAGGACGTGGCCCGACAGGTTGAACGCGTAGGTCTTCTCCAGGCCGACCAGGCCGCTGAAGTCGCCCTTGTCACGGACTTCGGCGAGCCGGTCGAGCGTGTCGTTGGCGCCCTTCACGTAGGCGGCGTGGTGCTTGCTGTGGTGCAGCTCCAGGATCTCGCCCGTGATCGCCGGCTCCAGCGCCGCGTAGTCGTAGGGCATATCCGGAAGGGTGTACTGGCTCACTTGCCCATCCTCCTTATTGCACATTGATCGCAACAGCAATGAGTACACAATAAGGGACGTGATCTCGGCCCCTGTGATCAGCGTGGTCCCATCCGCATGATCAGCCGTTGGGCGCCATCTGGATGGAGGGCGACGGTCTGCCAGCCGCGCTGCCGGTAGAGGCCGATCGCGGCCTTCGCGCGGGCGTTGGTGATCAGCCAGCGCGGGCCCGGGGCGGGCGAGTTGATCACAGCGTCATGCAGGGCGCCGCCCACACCCCAGCCACGGTGGCCGGGGGTCACACACAGTTCCCGCAGGATGAAGTCGGCGCCGGTCGGCTGATGGAGCAGGGCGGCCAGGGACGAACAGCGGTGGCCGTACCCGAACCCGATCAGCTCCTCCCCGGCGAAGGCGGCGGCAAGGGTGAAGCCGGGCCGGGAGCTGTCGGCCAACAGGCGGGAGGCCACGGTGCGGGCAACCGCGAGAGGCTCGTTCCAGGGCGGCCGGGTGAACACGGCCCCGCCCACGTCGGCGACGGATGGCAGCAGCGACCACAGGTCCGACGACTTCACGTAGGCGATGACTGGGCGATGAGGCTCTGGGTGACCAGCGACCACGTCTTCTCCAGGTGACCGGGCGGGAGGCTTGCGCCTCACTAATGCGAGTCTTTCGCAATAACATAATTCAGGCAACAAGGGGTTGACCCACCCGAGGTGCCGACTTAGGTTGCGAATCGTTCGCACTTGCGAATGAACGGCAAGCAATCTCGAAGGAGGACGGCCCATGGCACATCCCACGTTCGAAGAGCTGGCCGAGTCGAGCGTGTGCATCCGCTCGCACACGCCCGCCGTGGACGAGGCGTTCACCTGGCACGAGGACGACGCCGAGTAGTCCCCCGCGGGAGGCCGAGCTCGCAAGCGGCCTCCCGCACCCCCGGCCACGGAGGATTCGAACGTTGTTACGTCTCACCCCTGGGCACCACCTGCATCCAGGCCCCGACGGGGTGTGGCGGCACCACGCTCCCGACGGCCGGGTGTCCCTCGTACGCGCCCCGGACGAGGTGATGCGCGCTCTGGCCCGAGAGGAACTGCCCGACGACGAGGAGTTGCTCCGCGCCTTCGAGGAGCGCGGGCTGCTGGTCGCGGCGGCTCAGGACGACCCGTCCGGGATCGTGCATCTCGTCGGCGACGGGCCCATCGCGGATCAGGTGGAGAAGCTCCTCAATCCCCAGGTCAAGGTGGTGCGCGGGCCTCTCGGCGGCGCTCCCGACATGGTGGTGGCCTGCGCGGGCTGGTTGCCGGACGCCGAGTGGCTGGCGCTCGACCGGTGGTGCCTGGAGCGGGGCATCCTGTGGCATCGCTGCCACGCGGAGGGGCTGCGGTTCTTCGCGGGGCCGTGCGGGGTGCCCTACGCCGACGTCCGGGCGCGACGGCTGGCCGCCGCCGGGCTACCCGGGGAGCTCGTCGCTCACTGGGCCTATCTGGATTCCGGGGAGACGCCGCCGGTGCCGTGGCCCTCGGCGGGTGGGGTCGCGGTCGTGGCCGGGCTGATCGTCGCCGACGTGCTGGCCGTCTTGTCGGGGCGGACCGTCCCGGCCTGCCAGTACGAGTTCGACCCAGCCAACAACGAGATGATCCACCATCCGGTGCTGTCTTTGGCCGAACCCTCCGGGACCTCTCTCGTCGACCCTCGCCTCGGGGTGATCACGAAGGTGGTGCGTGAGCCGAGTGCCGTGCCGTCGTGTGTGATCTACCGGGCGTTCGTGGCCGACACCCGGACCTTCGCGCCCTGGCCGGCCGATCGGGTCGCCGGAGGCGCGGCGCTCGAGGATCCGGCGCGGGCTCGGGCCGCCGCGATCGGGGAGGCGGTCGAGCGGTACTGCGGGAACGCGCCGCCGCAGGAGACCGTCCGGGCGGCTTATGTCGATCTGCCCGGTGCGGTCGATCCGCTGGAGTTCGCGCTCTACTCCCCCGATCAGTACGCGGCCAAAGGATTTCCCTTCGTTCCGATGACCCGCGAACTGGTGCAGGACTGGTCGCTCGGCCGGGATCTCGGCACTGGGGATTCTGTGTACGTGCCCAGTGCGCTCGTGCTGCTCAACCGCAGGCGGGAGCCGTACACGAACTTTCAGATGAGCGCGGGGATCGCGGCGGGAAAGGGACGCGCGGCGGCCGAGAAGTCGGCGCTGAACGAGCTCTACGAGCGGGACGCGCTGACCACCTGGTGGATGCGCGGCGGCCCGGCCGGAGAGGTCAGGCTCGACGGACCCGACGAGCTGGTCGGTGCGGTCGCCGCCGCGAAGGCCACGGGGCTCTCGGTCACGCTGCTCCGGATTCCCTCCGACTACGGGCGCGTCGTGGTCGGCGCGTTCGTCGAGGACGCCTTCCAGCGCATCGTCGGGTTCGGCGCAGCGTGCCGGGCGACGGCGGGTGAGGCGGCGGCGAAGGCGTTCACCGAGGCCTGCGTGTCCTACACCAACAGCATCGGGCTGCTCGACCCGGCGACCTACGAGACCGCCGATCACCCCTACCGGCCCTTTCGGAAGGACTGCGCCTACCGCGACGACTTCCGCGCCGACTGGCACGACCTCACAGACCTGGAGCTGAACCTGCAGCTCTACCTCGACCCACGCATGCAGGGCGAGAACCTCGACCGGCTCCGGCATCCGATGCAGATCACCTTGCCTGAACCGCTGCCCGAACCCCGTGCGATCTCCGTCGACCTGACCACGCCGGACATCCTCGGCACCGGTCTGCGGGTGGTGCGGGTGCTCGTTCCTGGCCTGTACGGCAACGCCCCGGCAGCCTTTCCTCTGCTCGGCGGCACCCGGCTGAGGCCGGTCGTCCTCGATCCTCTCCCTCTCGCCTAGGAGCTGTGACATGCGTGTGGGCCTGGCCCTCGGCTACCACGGAGAACCGATCTCGGAGCTGCTGCCCCTGGTCGAGCACGCCGACCGCATCGGCGTCGACTCGGTGTGGAGCGTCGAGGAGTACGGCGCGGACGGGGTGACGATCCTCGCCTACCTGGCCGCGAAGACCGAGAACATCAAGCTCGGCACCGGCATCCTCCAGCTCGCCGGGCGCACCCCGGCCAACACCGCGATGACCGCGCTGACGCTCGACATCCTGTCGGAGGGCCGCCTGCTGCTCGGGCTGGGTGTGTCGGTGCCGTGGATCGTCGAGGGCTGGCACGGTTCGGAGTTCGGCAAGCCGGTCAAGCGGATGCGCGAGTACGTCGAGATCCTGCGCAAGGCCGTCGCCTGCGACGAGCGGGTGTCCTTCGAGGGCGAGTACTACCGCCTGCCCTTCTCCGACAGGTCCCGGCCGGTCAAGGCGCTGCTCGACCCTGTCCGGACCGTCATCCCCACCTACGTCGCCGGGATCGGGCCCGGCATGACCCGGCTGGCCGGGGAGGTCGCCGACGGGTGGCTGCCCGGTTTCTACTCCCCGGAGCGGGAGAAGGTCATGACCGCTCCGCTGGACGAGGGTCTCGGGCGGTCGGGCCGATCCGCGATCGACATCACCGTCATCACCCACGGTGCCATCACGAATGACGTGGCCAAGGCGCGGGACGAGCTGCGCCCTCTCTATGCCGCCTACATCGGCCCGGACATCCCGGGCGTCCGCAACACGTACTACGAGCTCGCCTGCGGGCTCGGGTTCGAGAAAGAAGCACATGTGATCCGCAAACACCACCGCGAGAAGAGGCGGGCCGAGGCCGTCGCCGCCGTCCCGGACCAGTTACTCGACGAGGTCGCCCTGCTCGGGCCGGCCGAGCGCATCCGTGACCGGGTGGCGGCCTGGAAGGAGTCGCGGGTGACCACGCTCGCGCTCATCACCCGCGACAAGGCCCTGCTCGACGTCGTGTGCGAGGCCGCGGCGTGAGACGGCTCCTCGTTCTGGCCCTCCTGCTGACCGCGTGCGGGCAGACCACCCCGGCCGCCGCACCGGTCGAGCAGAAGGCCATCACGGTGCAGAACTGCGGACGGACGCTGACCTTCGACCAGCCACCAGCCAAGGTCGTTACCGGCTATCAGCCCTCGCTGGAAACCCTGCTCGCCCTCGGCCTCCAGGACAAGATCGTCGGGCGGACCGCGTTCGAGGAGAACGGCCCTGACGGCTTCCTGCCTGGCCAGAAGGCCTTCTATGACGCCATTCCGCAGATCTCCGAGACGATCATGCTGCCGCAGAAGGAGGTCATGCTCGCCCAGGGCGCCGACTTCGTCATCGACAACGGGCAGAGCAGCTTCGACCCCGCCGGGGGCTACGCGACCGTCGACGAGCTCCAGACCGCCGGGGCGCCGGTGTTCGTGCTGGGGAACTGGTGCAGCCCCGAGGAGACGCTGAAGTCGACCGTCGAGCAGACCTTCATCGACCTGCGGAATCTCGGGATCGTCTTCGGCGTCCAGGACCGGGCCGAGAAGCTGATCGCCGACCTCCAGGCCCAGCTCGCCGATGTCGAGAAGCGGGTGGCGGGGCGGCCGAAGGTGAAGGTCCTGGCCACCGACGGCGGCACCGGGCCTGTCACCGCCTACGGCGGCGCGGGCCTGATGAACCAGATGATCGCGAAGGCCGGCGGCGAGAACGTCCTGGCCGCCACCCAGGCCGACTATTCCGAGTTCAGCGTCGAGCAGGTCGCCGCCGCGAACCCGGAGGCACTGTTGGTGATCGACTATGTGGTGTACGACGGCAAGGCGGCCCCCACGGCGGACAAGAAAGCCGCCGACGTGCTCGGGGTGGCGAAGAACAGCCCGGCAGCGACCGAGAAGCGCGTGTTGCCGATCCCCGCAGCGGCGGCGCATCCGGGGTACCGGAACATCCTGGCCATCGTCGAGATGGCCAAGTTCCTGCACCCAGACGCTTTCGTCTGATGAAACCGATCATCGACAGGCCGACAAACGACGAGGCCGCCTTATGACGGTGGCGCAGAAGGCGGCGAGCCAGCGCGTCTCCGTCTTCCGACGCAGGTCGACGTTCGGTCTGGTCCTCGGCCTGCTGGCCGCAGCCGTCGTGTTCTCCACCTGGCTGGCCGTCAGTATCGGCGCGGTTCAGGTCGGGCTGGCCGAGTGCTGGGGCATCGTCGCCAACCGGCTGTTCCCCGGGTCGGTCACCCCGTTCTGGACCCCGGTCCAGGAGCAGATCGTCTGGGACTTCCGGCTCCCCCGCGCGCTGCTGGCACTCCTGGTCGGGGCCGGGCTGTCGGTGGTCGGCGCGGTCCTCCAGGCGCTCGTGCGCAACCCGCTCGCCGACCCGTTCCTGCTCGGCATCTCCTCGGGCGCCTCGCTCGGCGCGGTGGCGGTGTTCGTGCTCGGGGCGTCCGCCCTAGGCGGGCTGTCGTTGTCGGCCGCCGCGTTCGGCGGGGCGCTGCTGGCGCTTGTTCTCGTGTACGTGCTGGCGCAACGCGGCGGCAGGCTCATCCCGTCGCGGCTGGTCCTGGCGGGGGTCGCGCTGCACTTCCTGTTCCAGGCGATCTATTCGTACATCCTCCAGCAGGCCCAGAGCGGCCGGGCCGCCCAGCAGGTGCTGTTCTGGCTGCTCGGATCGCTCGGCGGCGCGCGGTGGGAGATGCTCCCGATCCCGGCGATCGTGCTGGGTGCCGGCGTCGCCTACCTCCTGGTCCAGCACCGGCCCCTCAACGCCCTGGCCGCCGGGGAGGACACCGCGACCTCGCTCGGCGTGAATGTGGGCGCCTTCCGGCTCCAGATGTTCGTGCTGACCTCGCTGCCCGTCGGCGTAATGGTCGCCACCAGCGGGGCCATCGCCTTCGTCGGCCTGATGGTGCCGCACGCCGCCCGGCTGCTCGTCGGGGCCGACCACCGCCGGGTGTTGCCGGTGTCGGCCCTGCTGGGAGCGGCGTTCCTCCAGCTCGTGGACATCGCGGCTCGGACTGTGGACGCGCCGCAGGAGCTCGCGCTGACCATCGTCACCGCCGTCTTCGGCGCGCCGTTCTTTCTGTGGCTGCTGCGGAGGCGGGCATGAGGCTGGTCCTGGACGGAGTGGCCGTCACCATCGACGGCACGCCGATCGTGCGCGAGGCCGACCTCATCGTCGAGCCGGGGAGTTTCGCGGCCTTGGTCGGCCCCAACGGCTGCGGGAAGTCGACGCTCCTGCGGACGATCTACCGGGCACTACGCCCGGCGGCCGGACTCATCTCGCTCAACGACGAGGACCTCCGCAAGCTCAAGCACCGCGAGACCGCCCGCCGGATCGCGGTCGTCGCCCAGGAGTACCCCGCCGAACTCGACTTCACCGTCGAGGACGTCGTGCTCATGGGCCGCACCCCCCACAAACGCCCGCTCTCCCGCACCACCGGCGAGGACCTGCAACGCTGCGCCGAGGCGCTCGAACGGGTCTCGGCGACCGGCCTGGCGCGCAGGTCCTTCGTCACCCTGTCCGGCGGCGAGAAACAGCGGGTCCTGATCGCCCGCGCCCTCGCTCAGGAGAGCAGCCTGCTGCTGCTCGACGAGCCGACCAACCATCTCGACATCCGCCATCAGCTCGACGTCCTGCACCTGGTCCGCGACCTGGGCCTGACCACGCTCGCCGCGCTGCACGACCTCAACCACGCCCTGGAGTTCGCCGACCGGATCTACGTCATGGACACCGGCCGCGTCGTCGCCGACGAGCTCACCCCCGAGGTCATCGCGCGGGTCTTCGGCGTGCGCGCGGTGTCTCGCACCCAGTACGTCTTCGAACGGCTCAAGGAGGAGACATGATCGCGCGGCTGCTGTCCCCGGCGGTGCGCCTCAGGCTGGCCGCGCTGGTGGCGATCCTGCTGACCATCACGGCCACCTACGTGTTCCAGGGCGTGCTGATCGCCCACTCCCTGGCGGCGATCTTCGCCGGAGACGGCTTCCTGTGGCCGGTCATCGGGATCGCTCTCCTTCAGGTGGTGCGAAGCTGCGCACTAGCCGTGCGGGAGACGGCTTCGCTACGGACATCCGGGCTGGTCAAGGCCGAGCTCCGGGAACGCCTGGTGGCCAAGCTGCTGGTCCTCGGGCCTGGGTGGGCTCAGCGAGGTCGTACCGGAGCAACACAGACCTCGCTCGTCGATGGCATCGAGACCGCCGACGCCTTCGTGGGCCGGTTCCTGCCGCAGGTGATCGCGGCGATCATCGGCGCGGTCGCGGTGACGGCGTACCTGTTCACCCTCGACATCGTCGTCGGGCTGGTGGTGCTGGGCTGCTCGATCCTGCTGCCGGTGCTGCCGCTGGTGTCCGAGACGGTGCTGCGCAGCCGCAACAAGGCGTGGTTCACCGCCTACAAGGCCCTGTACTCCGAGAACCTCGACGCCCTCCAGGGCATGGTGACCCTGAAGGCGTTCAACGCCAGCCGCCGCCGGGGAACCGAACTCGCCACCCTGGCCGAGAAGTTCTGCACCGACTCCATCCGGCTCATGGCCGTGGTCGTCCTGTACGTCGGCGGTGTCGCCTTCGTCATCGCGACCGGCACCGCCGTGGCCATCGGGGTAGGCGCCTACCGGCTGACGGCCGGAGAGATCACGGTCACCGAACTGCTGCTCATCCTGATGCTGACCGCCGAGTGCTTCCGCCCGCTGCGCGACCTGGAGGCGGCCTACCACTCCAGCTACAACGCCATCCCGTCGCTGCGCGGAGTGCTGGAGGTGCTCGACGAACCCGTACAGGAAGCGGGAACCGACTCCGTCACCGGCCCCGCGCGGGTGACCTTCACCGACGTCACCTTCACCTATCGAGACCGCACCAGGCCCGCCCTAAGCGACTTCTCACTTGACGTCGCCCCGGGCGAACGGGTGGCGCTGGTCGGCAGATCGGGGGCCGGCAAGACCACGGTCGCCGCGCTGCTGCTGCGCTTCTTCGACACCAGCCAGGGGCGCATCTCCGTGAACGGCGTCGACATCCGTGATCTGCCGCTCGACCAGTTGCGCTCACTGGTGGCCGTGGTCTCCCAGGACACCTACCTCTTCCACGGCACCGTCCGGCACAACCTGGCCCTCGGCCGCCCCGACGCCACCGACGCGGAGATCACCGAAGCCGCCACCGCCGCCCAAGCCCACGAGTTCATCACCGCCCTCCCTCAGGGCTACGACACGATCGTCGGCGAACGCGGCCTGAAGCTGTCAGGTGGGGAACGCCAACGCATCGCCATCGCCCGCGCCCTGCTGAAAGACGCCCCGATCCTCGTGCTCGACGAGGCCACCTCCAGCGTCGACGCCGCCAACGAGGCCGCCATCCAGCTAGCGCTCGACACCCTGACCGGCGGCCGGACGACGCTGATGATCGCCCACCGCCTGTCGACCGTGCGGAACGCCGACCGCGTGATCGTGATGTCCCAAGGCGAGGTGGTCGAGTCGGGCCACCACGACGACCTGCTCACCCAACGTGGTGCTTACGCCCGCTTGGTGGCCGCACAGGAAGGAGCAGCCCGATGACCAGGTTCCTGACTTTGATCGGCCGACACCGCACCCTGCTGATCTTCGCCATCCTGAGCGGCATCGCCCACCACCTGGTCGTCCTGGCCTCGGCCGGAACCGGCGCGTGGGTGGTCAGCCGAGCCATCACCGGCCAGGAGTTCACCGGCGGCCTGATCCTGCTCGGCGTGCTGCTGCCCTTCGTGGGGATCACGCCGTGGCTGGAGTCCTACCTCGCCCACATGGCCGCCTTCCGGGTTCTCGCCGACATCCGAGGCAGGGTCTACGCCGCCTTCGAGCGATTGGCCCCCGGCTACCTGCTCGAACGCCGCTCCGGCGACCTCGGCGCGGCGGCCATCTCCGACGTCGAGCAGTTGGAGCTGTGGTTCGCCCACACGCTCAGCCCTCTGGTCAGCGCCGCGACCGTCCCGGTGGCCGCGCTGACCGCGCTCGGCACCTTCGACCCGACCCTCGCGGTGGCGCTGGCGCCCGCGTTGCTGTTGCTCGCGACGGTCCCGTCATGGCTGCGCCGCAAGGCCGAAGCCCAGGGCGTGGAACTGCGCGCCCAGATCGGCGAACTCAACGCCGAAGCCGTCGACACCCTCCAGGGCCTGCGCGAACTGGTCACCTTCGGCTCGACCCCCCGCTTCGACGTCCTGGAGAAGAAGCTCCTGGGGGCCAAGCTCGCCCACGCCCGCCGCTCCGGCCTCGAACACGGCGTCACCAACGCCCTGACCGTCTTCGGCCTGCTCGCGGTGCTGGTCACCGCCGCGCTCCTGGTCAGCGGGGGCTCCCTGGACCCGGCGCTGTTCCCGGTCGCGGTGGTCCTGGCCGCGACCACGTTCGCCCCGGTCATCGCGGTCACCGACGTGGCCCGCGACATCAACCAGGTGGTTGCCGCCGGTCGGCGCATCATGACGATCCTGGACACCGAACCCCCGGTCCGCGACCGCGTCACCGAATTCTCCGAGGCCGTCACTCCGAGGGTGGTCTTCGACCAGGTCCGTTTCCGGTACGCCCCCGCGCTCCCCGACGCCGTCACCGACGCCACCTTCGACGTCGAGCCGGGCGAGACCGTCGCCCTGGTCGGCCACTCGGGGGCCGGCAAGTCGACCTGCGCCAGCCTGCTCATGCGCTTCTGGGACGTCACCGACGGCGCGATCACCATCGGCGGCCACGACATCCGTGACCTCCCGCAAGACGACCTGCGCAAGCTGATCACCCTGGTCCCGCAGGACGTCTACCTGTTCAACATCCCCCTGAAGGACAACATCCGCCTGGGCCGCCCCGAGGCCACCGACGCCGAAGTCGTCGCCGCGGCGAAGGCGGCCCTGGCCGACGAGTTCATCTCAGGCCTGCCCGACGGCTACGACACGGTCCCCGGCGAACTCGGCGCCCGGTTGTCGGGAGGCCAGCGTCAGCGCATCGCCATCGCCCGCGCCCTGCTCAAGGACGCCCCGATCCTCATCATGGACGAGGCCGTCTCCAACCTCGACGCCGAGAGCGAGCAGGAGGTCACCCAGGCGACGACCCAGGTCAGAGCGGGTCGAACCACGTTGGTCATCGCCCACCGCCTGTCCACGATCCGCACCGCCGACCGCGTGGTCATGCTGGGAGGCGGCAGGGTGATCGCCACCGGCACCCACGACGGCCTGCTCGCCGACAGCTCCGACTATCGGAGCCTGCTGGCCAGTCAGGTGGCGGGCGTGGACTGACGGGCGCGGTGGCGGCGGACCGCGTCGCGGTTGGCACACGGCTGGGAGCAGTACCGCTGCCGCGCGGTCCGTGAGGTGTCGGCGAAGATCTGGCCGCAGCCTTCCCTGGCGCACCGGCCGAGCCGGTCCATCCCCCGGTTCACGAGATGCAGGGCGGTTCCCACGGAGATCAGCGCGAACAGGACCGCACCGAGCGGCTGCCGGTCGTCGCGATAGTGGATGTGCCAGCCGTGGGCGTGGTCGGTGAGCCGAGGGTAGGCGGCCGATCGGGCCAGCATGTCGTTGAGCAACTCGGCCTTCTCCCGCTCGTCGGCGGCGTCAACGACTTTCGTCCAGGTGTCGATGACTTCGCGGGTGCGGTCGAGGTCAGCGGCTTCGACGGGCCGTTCCAGCACCAGACCGGCCGCGCGGCACCGTTCGGCGAGTTCGTCGGCGCTGGCCGGTGGGTGATTCGCCAGCTCCACGGCGAAGTTCACCACGTCCGCGCCGTAAGGGTTGAGGTGCACAAGCTCATTACATCAGCCTGTACGTCATGGTACGAGCAGCAACAGAACATGACATTCCGGAACTCGTCCGCCTCCGTGCCCTGCTCTTCGACGACCTCGGCGGCGACTTCTTTAACCCCGCGAACCCCGCCGACGAGTGGCGCGAGGCGCTCGTCCGGGTCTTCAAACAGAAGCTCACCGAACCCGACTGCCTGATCCTGGTCGTGGACGGCGACACCGGCCTGGCCGCCTGCGGCATCGGCACGATCGAGCAGTGGTTCCCCGGCCCCCACTCCCGCAACGGCCGGATCGGCCACGTCATCGGCATGGTCACCGACCCCACATACCGACGTCGCGGACACAACCGGGCGATCATGCTCGGCCTGCTCGACTGGTTCCGCGACCGCGACGCCGTACGCGTCGACCTGACCGCCTCCCTCGAGGCCGAACCGCTGTACCGGCAGCTCGGCTTCTCCGATCACCCCGATCCGCTGCTGTGCTGGAAGCCGTGACGCGGTACCGCTGGGTCGTCCTCGGTGTCGCGACCTTCACCCAGGCGGCGGCCGCCTTCTTCGTGCAGGGGATCGGCGCGATGAGCGTCCACCTGCAACGAGACCTCGGGATCAACACCACTCAACTCGGCCTGCTGCTGTCGGCGGCCCAGTTGCTGCCGTTGGCCGGTCTGGTGGTGGCGGGGCGACTGCTCGACCGCCACGACGAACGCTGGGTCGTCGGCATTGGCGCCCTCGTCGTCGCCCTCGCGCTGGCCGCCGGAAGCGCGGCCCCCGGATACGTCTCCCTGCTCGTCGTCCTGCTCATCGTGGGCGCCGGATACAGCACCATCCAACCGGGCGGCAGCAAGTCCGTCGCGTCGTGGTTCGACGCCTCCCAGCGCGGGCTGGCGATGGGGATCCGGCAGGCCGGGCTGCCGCTCGGGGGCGTCGTGGCCGCGTTCACGCTCCCCGCCCTCGCCGACGCCTTCGGCTGGCGGTCGACCCTCGTCGCCGGCGCGGTCGTCGCGCTCGCGGGCGCCCTCGCTTTCATGACCTTCTACCGCCGCCCGGCCCACTCTGTGCAGACCGTGTCCCGCGTCCGGCTGGAGCTGCTCCGCGAGACGTACATGAAGAAGATCATCTTGTCCGGTACGGCCATGGTGTCGGTCCACAGCGGCGTGGGCGTCCTCACCGTGCTCTACCTGCACGAGGTGACGGCCATGACCCCCGCTTCGGCCGCACTTGTCTACGTGGCGGTGCAGTGCGCGGGCGCGCTCGGCCGGATCGTCCTGGCGGCGTGGAGCGACCAGCACCGGTCCGGCCGCTACGCCTGCGTCCTGGCCTGTCTGGTCGCCGTGATCGTCGGCATGATCGCCCTGACGTCTCCGGTCGGCCACTCCCCCGTCGCGGCCTGCCTGGTATTCGTGTGGCTCGGCTTCTTCGGGATCGGCTGGTACGGCCCGTGGATCGCCTACGCCGCCGAATCGGCACCGCCCGGCCACACCGGCTTCGCCCTCGGCCTGGCGATGGCGATCAACCAGGTCGCCGTCATCCTGGCGCCGACCGTCCTCGGCCTGCTGACCGACCTGACCGGCGGCTTCACCGCCGCCTGGGTCCTGCTCGCGGCACTCACCGCCGTCACCTTGATGCTGACGTCCCACGCCGACGGGTCACATGAGCGGCCAGCGCTCCCAGCACGGTGAAGGCTCCCAGCGCCACAGCCACCTGGACGTTGGTCGCGCCGTCGGCACCGACGGCCGGAGGTGCCGACGGATTGAGTGCCGGGTCCAGGACGGCGGCGGTGGCGATCAGCCGGGGCGCGGGCTCCTCGGACGCGTCTTCGACGCCGATCCACTCGTATCCCTTGCCACCGGCGCATCGCTGGGTGGTCGGGAAGAGCAGCGGCGCGCCGACCTTCCCCGACAGCCGCGCCGTCAGCGTGAAGGCTGCCTTGGTGCCGTCGGCGACCCCCGGGCCGGTCCATTCGACCGTGTTCCCCTTCACCGCGCCGCGCCAGCCGCCGGGCTGACCGGCCGACAGCACCGTAGAACCGTCCGGCACCCGGACGACGAGCGCCTCGGTGGGCGCGCCGTCGCATCCGTGGTCGAAGGAGAAGGTCAGCGTGACCGACCCGTCCCCGTTGGGCTGCGCGGACTCCAGCAGCACGTGAGCCAGTGCCGGTGCGGCCGGCAGCAGCGCCAAGACGACCGCCGTCAGTCCCACCGCTACGAACCGAAGGGACCTCATGGGATCACCACCTTCTGGGAGATGACCGGGCTCTCGAACTCCGACAGCCGCACGACCAGCGTCACCGTCCACGTCCCGTCGAGCGGGAAGTCGACCGTCGCCTCGTAGGTGCCCTTGCCCGTCGTGGACAGCGGCTTCTTGAACGGCCCCAGTTCGTAGGCGGGCAGCCGTACCGACAACTCCGGCGTCTCATGCGGCACCAGAGGCACGCCCTTGGCGTCCACCAGGGAGAGCTGGAGCGAGTTGACCCCCCGCCTGCCGGGACTGATCACCATGGTGGCCTTGCCGTCGCCGACGGCCGCGGTGAGCGTCTTGGGCCCGGCCGAAGGAGCCGGCGCCGCCGCCACGGACGCAGGGGCGGCTTCGTCTCGCGGCGTCTGCGAGACCAGCACGCCGGTGACGGCCACCACCACAGCCAGACCCGCCGCCTCGATCCCGACCGTGCGGCGCAGCGCGTCCAAGGTGGTCCGCCTGCTCGCGCCGGAAAGCACGGAGGGGACGAGCCGGTAGCGGTTCCAGGCGGCGACGCCGATGACGGCGAGCACCAGTACGAGTTTGATCAGGACGAGCCGACCGTAGGTGGTCGTCCACAGGCCGTCCACGCTGTCGGCGATCCGCCACCACAGCAGGACCGCGCTCGCGCCGAGCCCGGCGACCAGCCACAGCGCCGCGCCCGAGAAGCGACTGACCGCCGAGGCGACCTCCGACACCCGGTGGTCGGGGTCGGGCAGGAACAGCATGCACAGTCCCAGCAGCCCGCCGAACCACAACGCCGCCGTGGCCACGTGCAGCAGGTCCGCGGCGAGCACCAGCCAGCCCGGCCCGTACACCCTGGTGTGGCCGACCACGGCGAGGGAGCCCAGGGCCAGCGCCATTCCGGCAGCGGCCACGACCGGCAGCTCACGGCGCACCGCGGCCAAGGCGATCACCGTGCCGACGATCAGCAGAACCGCAGCAGTGGCGGGCGCCGTCGACAGCGCTGCAGGCCACAGCAGGCCGGAGAACAGGTCACCGACGCCCGCTCCGTCCTGCCAGAGCTTCACCAACGGCACCAACGCGACGGCGCCGAGCACCGAAGCGGCGGCCAGCGCGTCACGGACACGCCTGACCTTCCGGGCAAAGGTCGCGGACCTGCGCACGCTCGGCTCGGCGATGAACAGGCCGAAGGCGGTGAGGCCCGCGAATCCGAGCATCCCGCCATACCGGAGCACCTCGGCGCCGATCCGGAGGAGGTTCACCTCGCGGTTGGCGACGACGTCGGGGACGGCGACGGTACTCGCGCTCGGCTTGCCGACGGAGAAGCTGATCCCGCCGCCGACCGGGTGGGTGTCGGCGGAGACGACCCGCCAGCTGACGATGTACGTGCCCTCGGCGAGAGTCGACGCCGGGGTGTAGACCACGGTGTCGTTCACCGACCGGACGTCGGCCGGCACAGGACGCCCGGCCGAGTCGAGCAGCACGTTCCCCTTCGGCGCGAGGCTGACCGCCTCGTTGAAGGTGGCCGTGATCGTGCGCGGCGCCTGGGCGAGCACTTGGCCGTCGGCCGGGTCGGTGCTCTTCAGTACGGCGTGGGCGTCGGCCGTCCCCGGCAGGAGGAGAACCAGGACGACGGCCAGGAGCAGGACGGCCCAGGTGGGCGTGGCCGAGAGCCGCACCCACCCGGGCGTCCGGTGGACCGGACGGATCAAGAGGTCTTCCTGCTCCGCACCAGCGCGGTCACGCCCGCCGCCGCTCCGATCGCACCCAGCACCAGGCCGAGCCAGCCGACCACACCCGAGCCGCCCGAGTCGGAGGACGCCGCCGAGTCGGCGGAGACCTGCGAGGGGGCGATCACCGGGGCGGCCGACGGCGCCGTGCTTTCCGTCGGCACGGCCGTGGGGGCAGCGCCCTCGGCGGCGGTCAGCACGATGAAGGGAGCAGGGTGCTCCGGCTCGTCCGCGCCTTCCTCGGTGACCTCGGTCCAGGGCGTCTCGCCCTTCTCGCACTTCTGGATCGCCGGGAAGACGAGCTTGGCGCCCACTTCCTCGGGGAGCTTCAGCGACAGTTCGAACGCGTCCCGGAAGCCTTCGGGCAGCGGGTCCTTGGCGGTGTAGACGACCTGGTCGACCCGCTCGGTGTACTGGCCACCGTGACCGTTGTCCACGGGGGTGTCGAGCTTCTCCATCTTCTTCTCGACGTCCCAGCCCTGGTTGATCGTCGGGGTGACCGCGATGATCTGTTCGGGCATCGAGATGGCGACCGAGGTCGTGCCCGACCCGTCACAACCGTGCGGGACGGAGACGGTCAGCACGGTGTAGCTACCGGCCACGGTGGTCGTGGCACTGACGGTGACGTGGGCCGACGCCGCGCCCGCGCCGAACAGGACCAGCCCGAGGGCGGCCGTGCCGACGGCGGCGGTGCGCAGGGTGTGACGCAGGGCAGAACGCATGGGGGGTTTCTCCTCAGAAAACAGATCATGGCCGAACCATCGGGTCCGGTCCGGGGAAGCGGGGCCTGTCGTCCCCGTGGTGTTCAGATCTGGTTGAGGAGAGGCGGAGCGCGCATCCCGACCGATCCGGCGCACAGCCGGGTCAGCAGGGGAACGACGCGCGAGGCGACCAGGACGGAACACCGGGCCGACGTCGGAAGATTGGGGAGATGGACGGTGCGGTAGCTCACCCCGAGCAGCGAGAGCAGCCCCCACCACATGCGCTCGCCGTACTCCAGCAGCAGCGCGGTGATGACGGTGGCCGCGGCGTGCGAGAGGACCCCGGACAACGAGGCGTCTTGGCCGAGATCGTGGTGGACGGGGGCCGTCAGATAGCCGCTGAGGCCGTGAATGCCGAGCTGGGCGGCGCCGAGCAGGGCCAGCAGCTCCAGCCGGGTGACCCTTCGGCCCGCCAGCCCGTAGGCGACGCCCCAGGCCATCAAGACCACGGGGATCAGAGCGAACAGAGGCGGGGTCGTCCCATGGGCACGATGAGCCGCGACGGCGATCACCGTGGTACTGAGTGCCACTAAGGCCGAGCGCAGACCGCGCATCATCCGTTTCGGGCACTTCATGGCGGGAGCCTAGCAACGGCCCCGACCGCCTCCAACCTTCGACCGCCCGCCTTGTTATGTGCAGGTTCGACGCTCGCGTCCCCAAGCCCGGACCGCCTCACTCTCAAGGATGCCGAGCATGGGAACACCTAGTAGAGGTCGTGGAGACCGTCCGCAGGGCAAGAAGAGGCGTATTCCTAAGCCTCAGTCGTTGCCGTAGTCGGGCCCGTCGTACTCCGTGTCCCCCTCAATGCCCTCGACCTCGAATGAGGTCGGCAGACCCGCTTGCTCGACCAATTCGTACCGGTTCAGGACCAGATGGCAGTGAGGGCAGCTGAAGTAGTCAGCGGCGATTGTGACCGTGAAGGTCGGGTAATCGAAATCGAAATCGAACTCCGCCCCATCATCCGCGCTCTCGCCAGTAGAAACGGTCTCCTCAAGTTCTCTGTCGAGCTCCTCATCTCCTTCCAACAGCCCTTCCTGGTCGCACGCGGGACATTGCTGAGGCGCTTGGTAGCTCAAGAAGGCGGTCAGGTCCCCGACAGAGTTCCACTCTGTAAGCATTCGTTTGGTCATGGTGCCGGCGCGGTGCTGTGCGAGCCGCTGCTGCGCACGAGCAATCAGCGCTTCGGTACGGTCCTCGATGTTCTTCTTGTTCTGCGCCAGATATCCGTCGACGACAGCTTCGCGATCGGACCCGACGAGGTCAGATATTTCCTTGTCCATGTTATCGACGAGGATTGCGACCTGAGCCCAGAACTTAGGCCACCAGACTTTCGGTGGGATACCCAGAAATGCTACACCGGGACCATGCAGGTACTCGTTCCGCGCCTCGGTGAAGCGCGATGATTCCTTAAGATCGAAAGGGCGAAACGCCCTTGAGCATCGGGTCAGCACAGTCTTGGCGCGCACCGAGGAGAAGTGTCCACCACCCTTGGTCAAACCCAGGGCGGCGAGCACGTTCGTACCCTCCTCGGTCGGCTCGGCGATCAGAACCGGAGAAATACGGGCGAGGGCCGCTTTAGCTAGTAGCTCCAGCGCCAAAGACGCCCATAGCGCCTGCTCGTCGAATGAGCGGACACCGTCGCCATCCATAGCACGATTAAGAAATAGCTTGGCCTTGATCCAAAGCGCCTCATGGTCGTAAGGGGCGATCATTCGCTACCCTCTCCGACGCTAAAGGCGATCCGCGTGATTTCCCGATCGGGCTCGCTTTCTGCCGCCGCTCGAGCGTGCAGCACCCTCCGATTGTTGATGAGCAGCACCTTTCCCGGCTCGTCCCAATGATGTTCAACCGCGGACTTGGCGGCATCCGCAAAGAAGGCTGCGGCACGCCGGGACCGTTCGTCGCAAGGATCCATGCAACCCGGGTCATAGCACAGGTCAAGCCCTGAGGCTGCCGTGCGAAAGAAGCTCTCGCCGCCGTTATTGACCAGAAACACACCATGCTGCAGGTCGAGGTACGAAAGACGCTGATAGTCGATGATCTTGGCCTTCCACAGGAGCGTCGGCACCTGACTCGTCTCCTCCATCATGAGCAGCACGAAGTCTGGAGGTTCGGGCAGGTGGGCGCCGTCCGTGTGCAACGGTTGGACCCCCATGCCGTATCGCGAGCTGAGGGAATTCGGCTTCGCCGCAGCAGTATCTAGCGGACGCAACGACGTGACCGGGGGGTCCGTGCGCCGGAAGGTCACCTCATTCCAGCCCATGGCCCCGGCGTTGAGCCGAAGGGATGCAAGCGACCCGGATCCCGACGCCCACCCGTTCTTGAGTGCCTGCGCGGCGAGATCCTCCAGCCTTGATGTCATTCGCCCTGTTGTACCGGATGACCACCTGCAAAGCATGCGATTTGCCCACAGGACGCCGACCGCCGACGTGCTCGCCTAGAACCAGGTCCGGAACACCGGGAATCGCGACCGGGCTGCCGTTGACGACCGGCGAACTGATGCGCCGCCACGAGTACGTTCGGCAGGTACGACGTGACGCCCGTACCGGACTCCATCACCACGGCCGACTACGGGTCCATTGCCGTGCACGGCTGGTATCGGGGTGCGGTCCTGGCGACAGGCGACGAGTCGTCCACATTCTGAACCCCGACGGTGGCCGCGTCAGCAGTCTTCGTCAGATCACCGATACTGCGAACTTGGCCACCGTCTAGGACACCTGGCCCCGGAGCTCCTACACCTATCGCGACTTGGCGTTACGGTCACCTCGACCGTGGCTCCGGCGATCTACGTCCACTGCCAGCATGCCCAGGGCCGCCAGCAAGGCCGTCCAGGCGAAATTCCACGCGACCGAACGGGCCGGTAGGTCAGGATGAACACCGTGAGGGTGAATCTGAGCTCGTACGAATTGGTGTGGCCAGCCACACTGTTCATTGGCGAAGGCGAGCGGATCATAGATTCCAGGGGCGTGTCCTGGAGCGATCGAGCTAGCTGGCTGCTGACGGAGGCGCTGTCCGGAACGACGGCTGTGGCGGATTTCGAGGACTCCGCGAGGACGAAAGAAGCGGGGGCCGCCGACCCGTGGGCATCCACTCTGTCAGGGGGTTCGGTCGTCGACCGCCAGCGGGAGTGGTTCACCGAACTCATCAACCGCGCCGGAGAATTGCGTCAGGCATCGACTCCGCGCCCCTACTGGCCGCAGCGTCGCCCCCAAGCCTCCACCCAGATACCTAACGATCCCGGCGACCCGCGCCGCGACTTCGCCCGCATCATCGACGAGTTCACTGAAAACGGCTACCTTGCCGAGGCATTCGGTAAGGAGTGCGTCGATGAATACAGTGATCTGCCCGACCCTTCGGAGGTCATTGGCCGGCGCCTGCATCTCTCTGGGCTTTGGCCCTTGACCCCAACCACCTGGGACCAGGACACCTTCTATGGACTCATAGAGGTATTTCACGACCTGGTCAGCCGTCCTCGCAGTCGCTCTTTTCACCCCTACGGGGGATGCGGCTGGCATTACTCCGAATTCCACGTCGTGCCCGCCCGGACCCTGTACCGCTGGAAGATCAACGAATTACTGCGCTTGGCGGGCATCGACTACGAAATCGCCGCAGAAGGCGAGGACCTCGGGCGTTTGGTGGCGGTAACCGATGACGCGCGCAGCGAACTCATCCATCAGGTCCTGCACACACCCACACCCGACATCACACACCGCGTCGAGCATGCGATCGCCCTTTTCCGCAGCCGTTCCACCTCGTTGGAGAGCAAGCGCTCCGCGATCGTCACGTTGGCTGGCGTCCTTGAGGAACGGCGGCAGCTGATCCGCGACGGCATCGGTAAACCGGACGATGGAGCATTGTTCGAAATCGCCAACCGCTTCGCCCTTCGCCACCGGAGAGCCGACCAATTCGGTGACTACGACCCGGCCTTCCTAGATTGGATCTTCTGGTGGTACCTGGCCACCGTGGAACTCACCAACCGCCTGATCGTTGCCCGCGAGGCCTGATTCACTCTCCGCCCGACGAGCTGGCCCCGAGGCAGTAGACGGCCTCGGGGCCGGCTGCCTTCACCCCATCCAACGGCTGGAAGAGACGTTCACGAGAACCGCGGCCTCGCGGGCAAGCGGCTGTGCATATGCGACACCGTCTCCCTCATCGTGCTAGCCCAACCATCAAGAACTGCTGCTTGCCTTGCAACCGACCGAACACCGGCCAGGTCTGGTGGCAGTACGGCGCAGCCACCGAGTCCGCAGTGGAAGCTGCCGCGAAGTGCATGCCCCCAGCCATGATCACCGACTGTGTAACGCAATTGGGGAGCTCGTCCTCATCCGAGCAGCCCGTTCTGCTCCCAGCAGCCCACACCGCAATGGGATCTCGGGTAGGTAAAGCGGTCTGGGGAACATCGGAGTACATCGTCCCTAAACCGCCTCACTTCCTCTTAGCGGTTGTCGCGATCTTGAAACTGAGGGTGGTCTTGGTCCGCTTGCTGGGCCATATGAAGAGGTAAGGGCAGCACGGTACGGTCCCCCCAGGAGGCCGTCTGGTTGGAGAGCCGGGCGGCAAGGGCGATGAGATGCTCTGCGTCCCAGGTACCTAGACGTGGAATCGTGTACTCCACGCGAGCGATCGAATGCCAGTTGTCCTTGAGTTTTGTGAGCTGGGAATCGGGGAGAGTGAAGCGGGTGTGGTCGGTGCCGGTCCGGTTGCCCCCTCGATGGCTAACGGTGGCTTGTGCATAAATCCAGGAGGTGATGCCGTCCTGGGTACGGGTGTAGATGGTTGAGCCGGGGAAGAGAGGCTTGCGGTCGGGATCGTCTACGGTGGCGGCTTCGCGTCGTTCGGTCGGGCGGGGAATTTTGTCGCTGGAGACCCGGATAACCGCGATGTCGATGCCAGCAGTGTGAAGGGAGTCCCCGGGAAGGGGGCCTTCACCAAAGGAGTTGTTGCGTAGGCCTGACCAGAGCGAGGCATTCTCACCCTCGACGAAGACGACCACATGTCCTTGGTGTTTGAGTTCGGACAAAGCGCCGTCGATGTAGCTTCGAGTGGTGTGTGCTTTGTCGCCGAAACGCGAGAGTCCCTTGAGTCCGATGGGGGCGGCCATCCGACGAGCTGCAGCGGTTGAGTACGGCTTCCAACCATCAGGGCCGTACATTTCGGCGCGCCAGAAGCTGTCCGGACTGGGGCTGGCGTGAAGGGCGACAAGACAGACCGAGAGAAGTGCCGGGCGTGCGGGCTTTCCCCTACGGCGCGGGAACGTGTGTAGGCGGATCTTGACCCCTACGAGGACGGCATCCCGGCTTAGATGGGCCTGTGCGTTGGACTTGGGCGCGACGGCGTGGGCGAGACGGTTGTCGGTGAGTCCCGCACCGCGTAGGAGATCGGCCAGAGCGGCTTGTGCTGCGTAGTCGTCGCGATCTTCCAGTGGTGGTTCGGGCTCGCCCGCGTCGCGGGCTCTCTTGCGAGCAGTTCGTTCTGGGATCGTGAGGGTGCGTTCGGGTGCTCCTCCGTTGTCTCCGCCCATGAGGGCTTGCAGAGGGATCCCTCGCGCTCCGAGCAGTTCGCGGAGTAGGTGCTTGGCGTCCTGCTGCTGTCCGTCGTCGGAACCTGTGACGGGGCCCTGGGTTTCTGCGAGCACCGCGATCAACATGCCGGGGTCAGGCCGCAGGCAGGGAAGAGCATTGGCGATCGGCGTACGGTCATGTGTGCCATGAACAACGAGCTCGGGGGCGCGGCAGCAGATGATAGACACGCCGTCGGCCAACATGTGCGATGGACCGTCTGCGATCGTCTGGAGATCCGGCCGCTGGAAGCTGCGGGCCGCCTGCCATAGGACCCGTGAGCGGAACTCCGGATCGTTGTAGAGGACGACCAGACGCAGCGACTGCCAACCCGCGGCCGTGAGAGCCCGCAGGATCTTGTCGGGGCTCATCACGGCGGGAAAGTCTGGACGCGGCGTGGTCATCCGCGTCGCCTGATAGGTGATCGGTGCGGCACCAAGGACGTTCGCAGCGTGGTCCGCGAGGTGAAGCAGGAAGCGGGCGCCGACGCCGGTGCCAATGGGGTGCCTGTCAGCGTTGTGGATCGGTCGGACCGGGCCGAGGTCAGTGTCAAAGTTCAGGCCGGCGAGCTCCGGCAGCGGCGCCAAGCCGAACGCCTCCACGATCTGTGCGGTCGCGCCCAGATAGGACACAGACTCGGGAGAACTAGCCGCTGGAATGTCGGGACTCGTTCGGTGCGGCCATTTGATCTTGACGGGAGTTTTGAGGATCACAGCACCTGCGGCGGGAGGAGCCACATACAGGTTCTTCACGCCGCTCCAACTGGCGGCGGTGCGGGTGATATTAGCGTCGAGGAATGCGACGAATTCCGAGGCTCCTGGGAGCGTTCCGACCTCGACAGAGATCTTGTGCATCGCGTGTCCCGTGACGGATCGGCGCTCGCCGGTTTCGGCGTCTTCCCACGCAGCGGTGCGGGAAATCTGGTCATTCCATGACAGGAGATTGCCGTCGGAATCGAGGACGAAGCGGATCGGCGTGGCCCGGCCAGGAACAATCAACGGCTGAGCGGCCAGCCGCGCCGCTATGTTCCACCCGGCCACCTCGCGGATCCAACCCGGCCCGGTGATGCGGCCTGAAGCGTCGCGATCTATAAGCTCTGCGAGAAGATAGGCGCCGGAATCACCCAGCTCGAGAAGCGAGGAAAGGGTGTCTCCGGCACCTATGGGTAGCCTGGTCTGCCATTCGCGAAAGAGCATAGTCAGGGTGTCGGACATGACGGGCTGCGGCGTGATGATCAGGGCTTGCCCGGGCCAAGGGCCTCTGCTGTCTGGTTCTGTGGGTCCGATGAACACCATGCGCTGGCCAGTCACGGCGCGCGCTGCGGTGGTCAATGACGCTGTGGGTTTCTGATGGTCCTGGGGAGCACGGGTGGGGAGCGCTCGCCACGCCTCGGCGAATTCCTTCCCCAAGGGCGTGATGTAGACCATTCCGAGCAGGTCGTCGCTCACGGGAAACGCCAGCGTGCGCAGGGATCCACGGGTAGCTGCGGTCATTGGGCCTCCTCGGCCAGGGCGAAGACGGCACGGGTGACCGTGGTTCCGTAGATACGTTCCAGGAGGTTTAGATCCCCGGTCTTTTGCCAGTGATTGCGGAGTTGGCCCACAAGATATGGCAGAGAAGATTTCTCGGGGCCGTTGGTGAATGCGGCATCGGCGAGATACAGGTCGCCGTGGGCTCCTCCGCGACGAGCGCGCCCGCCGAGTTGAATCATCTGAACGATCATCGTGGCGACGATGGACATCCGGATGCGTTCACTGAGCGAATGGAAGTAGTGGTGGTTGGCTCGAATCTCCTCGAATGCCTCACCGGCTCTGACGCGGAGGTTTTCGAGGGCTGTCGAAGGATCGGCACTCGGCGCGGTATCGGTGTAGCCGAAAGCGCTGATGAGCGACAGCAGGAGTTTGGCGTCATCCATCACGGGAATTGGCCGCACCGCGAGGATGACGGGGCCGAGCAAGGACCGGCCCTGCTTGTCGACGATGTTGATGCCGCGTTCGGCGAGCGGCAGCGGCACGATCAGCACTGTCCCTGGGCTGTCCTCAGGAAAGCGTTCCAGGTCTGAGATGGGCAGCGGCATCCATCGGGGGGGGCGTGTGGGCGGCGCCCAGCCGTCCTTGACCGCGACGCGAATCTCTTCGGCTGGGGCTCCAGCGTCGATCATTGCGTCAGCGAGTTGAAAGGCGCCTTGATAGGAGGTCACGCCGATGAGGGCGTGTGCTTGGTGCCGGGTGACCGGATTGGCGCGCAGCGCTTCGAGCATTGGTTGAATACGGCGCCATAGCGCGGTGCCCATCCGGAAGTGAGCATGATCACGGGCCGGTCCGGTAGTGCCGCTGATCTTGATGATGTCGCCGCTACCGTCATACAAGGGCATGTATCGGATGGTCAGTCCGCCTTCACCGATATCGTCGGGCAGATACCAGGCAGGCTTCGCCATCACGTGATGCAGCGAAGCCATCGGCAGATATGCGGTTGCGGACATACCGATCACGATTCTTCTGCGGCCAGCGTAACCGAGGGCTGTCGTGTCGCCGAGATAGGCCGTGTAGGAGTGCGGGTCGCCGCTGAAAGACGTCACCGCTAGCGAGGTATCTCTGAACGACACCGGGTTGTGTTTCTCGGTGAACGCGAACAGTTGGCGTCCCAAGGGGCCGTACGGAGAGGCTTTCCAGCCGCGTTGATTGACGAACGCGGCGGTGAGTTTGTCCCCGGCGACGACGCCGGCAGCCTGGAGGTGCGCCGCAGAGTAGCTGATGGTGTTGAGGAAGCCGCGGATCTTCTCGAGGTAGGCACGTCGCATGGCGTACTGGACGGACATGGCAACCGTCCGGTTCTCCCGTGCCACGCGGGCCTGAGGGCCCTCTTCGTTCTCCGCCGACAGGGCGAGAGCCGTGTCGTTTCCGGAGTCGGAAGGTGGGCTGACCATTGATCTGAAGATCTTGGTAAGTCTTCCCGCTTCAGCCTCCAATCGGTCCGACCCGTCAGTGAGATCGGTGATTCGCGCGAGAACGTCGTGAAGTTCATCCAAGCCCGCTGGAAGCCCGGGCTCGGTGAAGGGCTTCGGGTCTCGCTCGTAGAGGGCCGCGATGAGGTCCATCTGCTCTTGCGTGATGCGTTGCTTTGCTGGCACTCGGAACACCAGATGAGCCAGCCAGGCATCCCAGCGACGGGGCACCGCCAGCTCGAGCGTGGACACTCCTGCTGCCGTTTCGCTGCCCTTGGGGGACAGAACTCCTCTAGCCAGGTGAGAGACGTAGGAGCTGGAAAGCCATGCGAGATGTGACACGGACGGATGGATGACCTTCTCGATCACGCTGTCCAGGTGAAGGGCGTTGATGCGGAACTGGGCTTCAAGGTCTCGGGTGAGATCGTTGGGCGCTCCGTATCTGGACAAGACCGCAGCTCCGCTGGCCTGCTCGAAGCTTGTGGACTGCATTCCGTCGACTTCGTCGATGAGCACGAAATGGCTGTGATTGAGGATGTGCTCTTCCACTCGAAGGTCATCCCGGACCAGGCCTGAGGTGTCGAGGACGCGGGTGTGGATCTTTCCCAGCAGGAAATTGTGATGGCTGGTGACGATGATCTCAGCGGTGATCGCGGCGCGGTGGTGGCGGAATTTACCGCATCCCGCCTGCCATGGGCAGATGTGCCGCTGGGGTTTGTCATGCGGTGGACGGACGGCTTTCAGGTCAGTGCACGGTTCCTGACCGGGCTGCCAGGCGTCGACGGTTTGATCAACCGAGGCGGTGGCCATGACAGCGCATGAATAGGACATCTCGGCGAAAGCCCAGTCTCTATCGGCTTTCGAACTACTCCGAGCGGAGGCCGCCGACTCGGCGAATGTCTGCATGCGGGCCGGGGAGATCAGCGGGACGACATTTGCGGTCTCCCCAAGGGTCGCCAGGTCTCTACGCAGGCGACGAACTGCGGCGGCGACTTGGGCGTTCCTCGTGACCACCAGCGACATGCGCAAGCCGTTGCGGGCGGCCCAGCACGCCAGCAATTCAGACAGGACGTTCTTGCCCACGCCAGTGGGCGCATGCAGGACTCGCAGGGGTCCTGAGGTGACTTTCCAAAGATCACCGACCAGGACGCCGTCTCCATCGCGGAGTTCGGTATGGAAGGTTGTGACAGCAGTGGTGCGGTGCTTCTCGCCGTAGGCTGAATCCAGAGTCTCGGCGATGTCCTTGAGTTCGCTGAATGGCACGGTGAGTTCGAGCGCGTCGGCCGCCGGTGCGCGCGGTGGAATCCGCTGGCCGTCGGCTTTTCGGGCGGTGATCGTATAGTAGGCGGTGATCAGTCGCCCACTCGGACTATGAGTGTCACGGATCGGTATGTCCGCGAAGTACCGGCCCTCAGTGGCCTCCTTGCGCGCGCGATCACGTCTTCTCGCCGCCTTCTGAGCGACATGGTCCAGCCGGTCGAGCAGGCTATCGATCGTCCCGTCCTGTTCACGGCCGGGCATAACAATGACGGTATCGTCCCCGTCTCGGACGAATTCTGGCGTCTCGTTCCGTGCGAGAGTGTAAGTCACGTTCTCGACGACCACGAGCCGGCTAGCGAGATGCTGTGGCCGGTGACGCAAGACTCTTGCGATCCGGTGTTCCTGCACTGGGCTCAGGTGCCCCCACCGCTCCCACAGATGAAACTGGCCGGTGAGCAGGAAGTGCACATCAGCGATGTGTACGCGGTACCGCCAGCTTTCCTCGGCAGGAGAACGATTGGGGAAAAGCTCGGCTGCGAGGAGCACTGCGGCACGGATCACCAGCGGTGTGATGGCTTCTTCCTTGCTGGTGGTCATCTGCTGCCCCTGAGCCTAGTCGTGATCATACGTTTGAAGGCGGAGACGGTGTGGACGACGTATCGATCCTTCGGCAGGTGCTCGCGGAGCGTCGCGGCGGTCGCCTTGTAGTGGTCAGTGACCACGATGTGCTCTGCGGCAGGCGGGTCGGAGATGATCTTCCGTGCGTCCGCCACGTCTTTCAGGTCCACTCGCAACACCTGGCCATCAGGCATGTGCACGCCGATGTCGTAGGCGTCCTTGTCGGGCCACGACTCAGCGGTGACGCCTGGTTTGGCGTTGAGCCAGTCGATCAGGAGGACTTCGGCGAGTCCGGGAACACCGATGAACCGCCAGACTCCCCAGCGCAGACAGTAGATTCCTTCGGCATCCATACGAGTGACTGACACCGGTCCGTTGATGGCTTCCGGCGCTTGTCCTTTACCGCGGGCCTGCAGGAAATAGCGGTGCACGCTATGTGGCGGGTATTGGCAGCGCAGCGATGAACCATGCACCTGCATTGGGTAGTGGCAGCCCGGACACGGCCACCAGAACTTCCGGTCCCCCACGGACACGGTCCGGTCTCCACCGATCGGTTCGTAGACGTCGAGTCGTGGGGAGCCGCGTCTGCTGTATTCCATGAGCAGAGCGGTCTCGGCGCCCGTGGGAACCTCGATTAGCATCCGCCGGCCGGCCGCGTACTGCGCCTGGCTTCCCGAACTGATCGCGGTGAACGCGCTCCGCTCCGCCTGTTCGCGAGTCTGGTGTGACCAGGGCGGGAGCCATTGCTGACCGGTGTCTAGAACTCCGTCGCTGTCAAAGAGAGCCTCGGTGTACTCCGAGCCATAGTCGATGGCTTCGTCCGTAAGGACATCCTCTTGGAGGACGATGAGTTGCCGCAGCTGCTGCGGAACCATGTCCCCATCAAGGGGCGCCCAGTCGCCGAGCGGCTTGGACAGCACGCGGACGAAGTCGGCTGGAGTAACCGGGCCTTCACCAGGCTGCAGGCAAGACAACACGACGCCGTGCATGCGACAGATCTCTCGCCACGCTCGGTCATCGTCATGGCGTAACGTCCAGGCCAGCCCAGCTCGCACGCATGCTGTGGCAAGCCGACGAGTGGCATGGTTTCGCGCAGGGAAAAGTTCCACGTTGAGTTGCTCTCCGATACCACGCTCCGGCCTCAGCCGTTGGAGCGCACAGGACCTTCTTCCGATTGCGCGGAAGAATCCGGAATGGATTGAACTAGCCGAGAACTTACACAAGCTCAGCCGCCAATCAGAGGAAAACCGAGGAACCGGCCCGTACTCGCCCGAGTTGGATACCGAAGCCAACACCCAACCACTGATGTTCCGTGTCGAGTGGAGTCGTCCGACCAGACTTCATATCGATTGGCCGTTTTTGGGTATAAAATCCCGCATTCAACAGTTATGCGCATTCCCGGGATGACCGTGGCGATCGTTTCTGGCTATGGACAATCTCGAGGTAGCCGAAGGTCGCACTGAGGTGAACTCGGCTGCGTCCCGTGATCAGTGTGGATGCGCCCGCCCCGGCTGTGGCTGTGGCTGTGGACGGCCAGCTTTCGCCAGATGGAGATGGATTACTTGCTGATCCCCAGATCACGGGCGACACCCCGGACGGGACCGTCCGGCCTCGACCATCTCTTCAACCACATCGACGTCATCAAGTTGTGCTCCGGGATCAGAGGCGTGACGCGACGTTGTGAACATCCGATCTGGATCACCAGGTGGTTAGCCCTAACGAGGCCCGCCATCTACGGCCGCGCGAAACCCCCGCAAGCGGGACTGATCGTCTTCACTACATCGGGCGCACGCTTGGCCATTCTGCATCTGCCCGGTGAAGTAGAACCCCGGTCTCGTAAGCGTCAGACGACCAGACCGGAGCCTCAGCACAGCTCCTGCGCGTGCGACTACGATCGCTGTCCGTGGACGTCTCCGACTGGGTGACCTCGATCATTGCAACGCTTGCGCTCTTGCTAGCGGGATTCACCTACCTGAACCAGCGCCGGTCAACCAAGACCAACGAACGAACCGCCGAGGCCGGGGAGCGGTCGGCAACGGCGAGCGAGCACGCCCGGACCGCGGCCGAGAGGGCCGCCGCGGCGGCGGAGTCCTCCGCTCGCGATGCCTCCACCACGGCGAAACTCGACACCGGACGCTGGCACCGTGAGATGGGGCCAGAACACCCCGGCGTTCTGGACGTCGAGCTCCGCAAATCCACCCTTGGCGACAACGGTTGGGGCCTGTTCGGGAAAATCACCTTCCCTCGCGGATACCGGGTCGACGCCCACGCCGCCTGGCGCTCCGACAACCGGCCCGTCATCAGGCCGCTCGGGTTCCCCGTCTACCTGCCTGGCCCGCAGCCCTTCGAGTTCTTCGTCGAGCGCTTCAGCCAGGACCAGACTCGGCCGGTCGTTGAGGAGGTCGTCATCCACATGTGGCCGCCACTCGACGGGGACCAACCCGACCTGTGGAGCTGCCCCTGCGGGGAACCCGCCAGCAGGGAAGCCGACCTCGGCCCTCATTGGGAGATGCGCATCCCCGTCAAGTTCGAGCGGTAGTTCGCTCAGATCGGGTCGCCAGCGCGCAGCGCCAAAAGGATCGAGCGACGTTAGCTCATCGGTCCTGCCCGCCCGGCCAGCCGACAGGAAGTGCATCTCCGGATACAGGGTCGGGCCTACCTCAGCGACGTCGGCCCTGCCCGCAGCGATCTTGGTGGCGTCCGGTCCACGCAGCGACACCGGCAGGCTCGCGGGAGAACCCGCTCCCCCTTTGCAGGCATATCCTCCAGCCGGGTGGCGTTAATACTAATAAGGTCTGTGGGTGCCGTCTGCCCCGAGGTCAAGAGCGTGTAATCGTGTTTTAGGAGCGGCATGGAGGGTAGCTCACGGTTGCTCGGTGGTTGCTCATTGGCATGTGATACGGGTCGGCATCACACGTCACCGGGAGACACCTCGACAGCAACAAACCGGGACTCTTTTAATCCGTAGGTTCAGGGTTCGAATCCCTGGCGCCCCACCACACTTGACCTGCGCGTCCTCCCAGGTCCACGATCTCCCGATCATGGCCTGGGACACGGATGGGTCATACCTGGGTCATCCACCCGCACCTCCCCCGGCGCACCTTCCTGGCAGCTCCGCGGGCCGCTGACATCACCAGACGCGCCGTCGCCCTGGCGGCCTCATGTTGCAGCTCCGGCAACACCGAGGTGTAGGTGTCAGCGGTCAGCACGATGCTGGCGTGCCCCACCTGGTCTTGGACCACCGGCAGATCCACGTGCGCGGCCAGTGCCATCGTCACGGCGCCGTGCCGCAGGTCATGCAGCCGCACCGGTGGCAACCCGCTCTCTCGAACCAGCTTACGGAACCGGTAGGTCAGGTAGTCCGGCGCCACCGGACTGCCGTCCATCCGAGTGAAGACCTGCGCCCTACCGTCACAGAACCTTCCCTCCGTTCGCTGCTCGCGTTCGTGGCGGCGCAGTAGCCGGACCGTTTGCGGATCCAGCGCGACCGTGCGCCTACTGGCCTGGCTCTTCGGCGGGAAGGACACCAGCCTTCCACCAACCTGCACCAGTTGCCGTACTACGGCGAGTTCGGCGGTCTCCAGGCTGAGATCCACCCAGCGCAGGCCGGCGAGTTCTCCCCGGCGAAGCCCACGCAGGGCCGCCAGCCACCACAGCGGGAACAAGGCATCTCCCCGGACGCTGTCCAAGAAGTCCACCAGCTGGGGCACCGTCCAGACCGCCACGGTCGGCCTCTCACCGGTCGCCCTCCACACCGCCACCCGCCGATCGGTCCACACCTGCGCCCGTGGACGCGGCGCGGCGGGCAGCCGCAGCCCACGAGCTGGATTGGCGTCGATCAGCCCTTCCCGGACGGCCTCGTTCAGCGCCGCCCGCAGCGTGGCACGGATCCGTTCCAGCGACGCCGCCGCCAACGGCCTGCCGTACCGGTTCCGGCGCCCGGCCAACGCCATGAACATCCGCCGCACATCACGGAAGGACAGCTCTGACAGCCTGATCCGCCCCAGCGCCGGGAGCAGGTGCAAACGGACGTGATCCGCGTACCCCTGACGCGTCCTCGGCCGAATGCCCTGATCCGTAGCCAGCCAATACCGGAGCCACTGCGCCACGGTGCATGCCGCCCCGATGCCCCCGCCGCGTTCAGCCGCGATCGTCTGCAGCCCGGCTTGTTCAGCTTCCCCCGCGCTGCCGTATCCGCCCCGCCGCATGCGCTCCCGCTGCCCCGACAAGCCCTGTACCTGAACGGCGAAGTACCACGAGCCGTGCCCGTCCTCGGCCAGCCTGGGACACCCGCTCCGCCCGGTGCAACCGCACCGCTTGTAGACCACCGGATGACTCTCACCCATCGTCATCACCTTCCTCCTGAACGGAACAAGAATCCGGCGGTTCTGACGACATCGATCATGCAAGCAACGTCTCAAGAGGCCGAGATGGGCGTCGCCCTGGTCATCAGATGACACGAACCGGAAAGCCTCTCGGCCAATCGGCCTGGATCTCGATCCACGAGTCCGCCGTCGACTGCACCACCTCGGTCAGTCGGGCCGGCCATCACCGGCCGCCCGGGGACTCCTTGGTCGCCAGGTCTAGGAAACAAGGGCCACATCCGGCTCACCATCGCCGCCATGCCTGCACTCGCTCAATGACGCCGCCACCGATCAAGCCCTCATCCGGGCTCTGACGACCCACTTGAGCACCCGCTGATCTGATCCAAACCGCCGAATCACGGCGTGAGTCACCATCACCCCGGACTCGCCCAGCTCGCGCCGGGAATCGCTGATGTCGCCGAGTAATCCGTGCAGATGAAGATTGCTCAGGAGACGCTCGGCCACGCCTCCTCGACCTTCACCTGCGACGACTACACCTCGCTGCAGGTCTTGCACTGACGGCCGAAACGACGGCTCGCGGGCCTAGGCAACCGCCTCCACGCGGACGAAGGCCGAGCCGACCCTTCCTTGCCTGTTTGATCCAAAAATGGATATCTAGGGGTTTCGGGCAGCCATCCGGTCCTTTTGACTGAATTTATAGAGATTCAGGCCGGGGGGTTGATCTAGGGCTCGATCGCGCGTGACCAAGGCTTCTCGGTTACTCACCGGCGGAGGCACCGGTGTCTGTATGGATCCGCTGATCAGCCTGGTGTTCCTGATCGCCAGCCCACGGTCGTGGCGGACCCTGGGCTCCGCGATAGGGGGCCTGATTTGGGGTGGCGATCGGCTACGGCATTCAGCGCAGGGCGTTCATGTCGTTGCCCGCGATAGTGGTCGGCAGCCAAAAGATGTCGGCGAATCCGGAATTCGCCCCCACGACGAATTCAGATAGGCCAGTGAAGACGGTCACGGCGTCGCGTTCGACCTTCTGGCTGGAAAAGTCCAA
>NZ_BBXG01000006.1 GCF_001570605.1 Herbidospora cretacea
CCCCCGGCCCCCGCCGCATCCGGCGCCGACCGGCCGCGCCCCATCCCGCCGCGACGACGCTCAGTGGGCGGGTTCCTCGACCTTGCCGGTGTCGTCGAGGATGACCTCGGGGATCTCCTTCGGGGTGCCGCGCAGCGCCCAGAGGCAGGCCGCGGCCAGGACGATCATGGAGACGGCGCCGACGGCGAGGGTCGTGTGCATCGAGTCGACGAAGGTGCGCCGCGCGGCTTCGAGGAGCTGCGTTCCGAGCGTGCCGGGGAGCTGGGACGCCACGTGGACGGCCCCGCCCAGCGACGTGCCCGCCACGTCGGCCGCCTCGGCGGGCACGCCCGGCGGCACGACCAGGTTGCCGGTGTAGAGGCCGCCCAGCACGCTGCCCAGGACGGCGATGCCGAGCGCGCCGCCGACCTCGGTGGCCGTCTCGGAGATGGCGGACGCCGCTCCGGCCCGCTCGCGGGGGACCGAGGCGATGATGGTGTCGTTGGTGACGGCGAAGGTGAAGCCCATGCCCATCCCGGCGACGATCATCGGCAGGAGCATGAAGACGTAGGTGGTGTCGACGTCGATCAGGCCGTAGAGGAAGAAGCCGACCGAGGTCAGGAACAGGCCCAGCGTGACGGTCCTGGCCCGGCCCATGGCCATGATCAGGGTGCCGGCCAGGCCGCCGGCGATCGCGGCGCCGACGCCGCCGGGGAGCCCAGCCAGGCCCGAGATCAGCGGCGACCAGCCCCGGACGAGCTGGAAGTACTGGGCGAAGGCCACCGAGATCGACAGGGTGCCGAAGATGACCGCCACGTTGGCGCCGACGGCGCCGGAGAAGGCCCGGAGCCGGAACAGGCGCACGTCGATCAGGGGCTCGGCGAGCCTGGTCTGACGGCGGACGAAGACGACGAGGGTGATCAGGCCGAGCGCGGCGGAGATCCAGACCACCGGTTCGGCGACGCCGTCGTGGGCGGCGATCTTGAAGGCGTACACGAAGGCGACGACGCCGACGATCGACAGGGGGACGCTGACGACGTCGAGGCGGCCGGGATGGGGGTTGCGGGACTCCGGCAGGACGATCGCGCCGCCGACGACCAGGAGGACCGTGATGGGGACGTTGATCAGGAAGACCGAACCCCACCAGAAGTGGTCGAGCAGCGCGCCGCCGACGACCGGGCCGATGGCGAACCCGAGGGCCGAGACGCTGCTCCAGATGCCGACGGCGGTGGTGCGCTCCTTCGGGTCGGTGAAGACGTTCCGGATGATCGACAGGGTGGACGGCATGATGGTCGCCCCCGCGACGCCCAGCAGGGCGCGGGCGGCGATCAGCAACTCGGGGGTGGGGGCGTAGGCGGTCAGGGCCGACGCGGCGCCGAAGGCGACGGTGCCGATCAGCAGGAGCCTCTTGCGGCCGACGCGGTCGCCGATGTTGCCGAACGTGATCAGCAGACCGGCCAGGGCGAAGCCGTAGACGTCCAGGATCCAGAGCAGTTGGGTCGCGGACGGGGTCATGTCCTCGACCAGCTTGGGAGTGGCCAGGTGGAGGACGGTCACGTCAAGGGCGAGCAGCAGCATCGCGAGGCACGAGATGACCAGCGTGCCCCACTTCTTCCCGGCGGGAGTGGTGGAAGTCATGGCCTCAGCCTTGGGCAGGCCGCTGACCTGCGGCTGACCACGCGCTGACGCCGCTGACGGATCGCTGACGGGACTCTGACGGCCCGATCAGGCCGGTGGGGTGAGCTCCAGGACGACGGGGATGAGACGGTCCCTGGGCATGTCCAGGCCTCTCGCGTGGGCGGTGTCGTAGCCCGCCTCGCCCAGGGCGGCGCGGCAGCGGGAGGCCAGCCGGAGGAAGTCCGGTTCGTCGCTGGGCACGCCCTCGCGCAGGGCCGTGCTGATGCCGAGGAGGGCCGCCGCGCCCGCCGGGTCGCCGCGGAGCAGCACGGCGCCGGCCAGGCCCTCGGTCACGCGGGCGGCGTGGAGGCGGTTGCGCTGGACGTACACCGACGAGAGGGCCTGGCGGTGGTGGTGTTCGGCGCGGTCGGGGTCGCCTTCGGCGTAGGCGGTCCAGCCCAGGGTCAGGTTGGCGGCCACCCGGATCTCGTCGAGGCCGAACCAGTCGCCGCTCTGGGCCAGGTCGGTCAGGACCTGTTCGATCAGCTTCCTGGCCTCGGCGAGGGAGCCGTGGAGGCGGGCCAGGTCGGCCAGGCCGGTGCGGGCGCGGCCGACCAGTTCGAGCGCGCCCGCGTGGCGGGCCAGGTCGGCGGCGCGGGTCAGGTCGGCGTGGACGCGCTCGCGCATGGCGGGGGCCGCCGCGCCTGACCGTTCCGACAGGATGAGGGTGTTCTGGGCCCGGCGGCAGAGCAGCTCGGCGATGTCGACGGTGGTGCCCAGGGTCTGGACGAGTTCCAGGGCCTGGTCGATGAGGTCGAGCGCCTCCTCGCGGCGGCAGGTCCACTCGGCGATGTCGGCCAGGCCGGTGAGGCCCATCGCCATGCCCCAGCGGTCGCCGATCTTGGTGAATCCGGCCAGCGACGGCAGGAGGTGCTCCTCGGCCCGCGCGGGCCTGCCCTCGAACAGGGCCAGCAGGCCCCAGCCGAACTGGGACAGGGCGCGGAGCCACGGATCGAGGTCGTAAGTGGCCTGGACGGCGATCAGCTCGTCGGCCAGGGCCGGGTCGGGCGGGCCGATGGCCTGGGACCAGAGCACCCACAGGAGCGGCTGGCGGTTGGGGGCCCGGAACCGGTTCATCCAGGTCGTGACGCGCTCGATCTGCGGGCGCAGCTCGGGGGTGGGGCCGCCGCCCACGATCACGCTCAGCACGCAGAGCGCGTACTCCTCGGACAGCTCCGGCTCGGGGCCGAGGCGGGCCAGCAGTTCGCGGGCGCAGACGTCGGCCTCGCTGCGCAGGCCGCGCAGCCACCAGAACCCGGTCATGCCGGAGAACAGCAGCAGCGCGTCGCCGGTGCCCGCGTGGCGGAAGGCGGCCAGCAGGTTCTCGTGGTCGGCGTCCAGGCGGCGCAGCCAGTCGAGCTGGTCGCCGGTGCGCAGCCACGGGTCGGCGAGGGTGGCGAAGTCGCGGAAGTAGGCCACGTGGGCCTGGCGCAGGCGCTCCTCCTCGCCCGCCTCGGCGAGCTGCTCGGCGCAGAACGCCCGGATGGTGTCGAGCATCCGGTAGTGGGTGCCGGCGACCTCGACGAGCGACTTGTCGGCCAGCCCCGCGAGCAGGTCGAGGACATCGTGGGCGGGCAGGCCGCAGACCTCCTGCGCCGCTTTCAGCGTCGCGCCGCCGCGGAAGACGGTCAGGCGGCGGGCGAGGGTCCGCTCGTCGTCGTCGAGCAGGTCCCAGCTCCAGGCGATCACGGCGCGCAGGGTGCGGTGTCTCGGTTCGGCGGTACGGCTCCCGCGCGCGAGCACGGCGAACGGGTCGGTCGCGTCGGCGATGTCGGTCACCGGGAGCGTGCGGACCCTGGCCGCGGCGAGCTCGATGGCCAGCGGCAGCCCGTCGAGGGCGCGGCAGATCCGGACCACGGCGTCGAGTTCGCCCGGCTGGGCCGACTCCCAGAATCCCGGTCTCACGGCGGCGGCGCGGTCGGCGAACAGGCGTACGGAAGGGTAGGAGAGGGCGTCGGCGGGGTCGGCGCCCGACGGCGGGAGGGCCAGCGGCGGGATCGGGCGCAGGCGTTCGCCGGTGATGCCGAGGGGCTCGCGGCTGGTGGCCAGGATCCGCAGCCCCGGGCAGGCGGCCAGCAGACGGCCGGCGAAGGCGGCGGCGGCCTCGACGAGGTGTTCGCAGTTGTCCAGCACGACGAGCATCCGGCGGTCGCCGATGCCGGCCACGATCCGGTCGAACGGATCGGTGATCGGCTGCCCGCCCTGCTTGAGCAGGCGGCCCTCCCGGAGCCCGAGCGTGCTGAGAACGGCCTGCGGCACCTCGGCGCCGTCGGCCAGCGGGGACAGCTCGACGAAGTAGACGGGGGCGTCGACGTGGGCGCAGGCCTCGGCGGACAGCCGCGTCTTGCCGGTGCCGCCGGGGCCGGTCAGGGTGACCAGGCGGGTGGTGGAGATCAGCTCCCGGACGGCGGCCAGCTCGGCGTCCCGGCCGACCAGGTCGGTGAGCTGGGTGGGCACGCCGACCCGCTCGGGCCGGTCGGGGGCCGGGTCGTGGACCGCGGGGTGGGGCGGCGCAGGGGCGCTCTCCCCGCGCAGCACCGCCAGGTGGGCGGCGGTCAGCTCGGCCGACGGCCGGGCGCCGAGCTCCTCGTCGAGGAGACGGCGGGCCTCCTCGTAGGCGGCCAGCGCCTCCGCCGGGCGGCCGAGGGCGGCCAGGACCCTGATGTGACGGGCCCGCAGGCCCTCGTTGAGGGGATGGCGGTCGATCATCCCGGGCAGTCCGGGGACCGCGCCGTCGCCGGTCAGGAGCGGGGCGACCGGCCCCTGACCGGCCAGGACCTCGTCGGCCATCGCGAGGAAGGTCGTCAGGTGGAGCTCGGTCAGGCGGGCGGCGGCGGGCGCCAGGGTGGCGGGCAGGCCGTCGAGCGCCGGGCCGCGCCACAGCGACAGCGCCTCGGTGAGGCGGCCCGCGGCGGCCAGGCGCTCGAAGCGGTGGGCGTCGACGTCGGCGGGATCGGCGTCGAGGCGGTAGCCCGCCGGGGTGTGGGTGATGTGGCCGCCCAGCGCGGTCCGCAGGCGGCTGACCTGGGCCTGGAGGGCGTTGGCTGCCCCCGCCGGTGGGGCGGCGCCGTAGAGGACGTCGATCAGGCGGCTGGTGGGGACGACCTGGCCGGCGTCGAGGGCGAGGGCGGCCAGGAGGGTGCGTCCGCGGGGGCCGCCGAGCTCGACGGCGGTGCCGTCGTCGCGGCGCACGTCGAGGGGGCCCAGAATGGCGAAACGCATACCTCCGATTCTGTCCCACCTTCGGTTAAGGTCGGATGACGTGACGGACCTGGCGATCGTTTACCGTAAATACGACGGCTCCCTCCACTGGAACTTCCCCGGTGTCCTCCTCGGCGAGGACGAGCACGGCGTCTGGACCGGCCACCGGAAGGGCATCGTGGGCGTCAAGGGTTACGAACCCAAGTTCGTCTACGAGTTCCCGTTCGTGATGCTGTTCCCCCGCGACGCCTGGTGGGCCGCCTCGTTCAACGCCCACCCCCACGAGACGGCCGTCTACGTCGACGTCACCACGGTCCCCGTCGTCTCCGACACCGAGATCACCATGATCGACCTCGATCTCGACGTGATCCGCAAGACCGACGGGCGGATCTTCCTCGACGACGCCGACGAGTTCGAGGAGCACCGCGAGCTCTACGGCTATCCCCAGGAGGTCATCGAGCAGTCGGTCGGGGCCGCGAAATGGCTGATGGACGCGGTGACCGAGCGGCGGGAGCCGTTCGGGCGCGTCCATCAGGGGTGGCTCGACAAACTGGAGGGCCTCGTCGCGAGCTGATCAGGCCGGGATCAGGTCGGACTCCTCGGCGGCTTCTTCCCGGATGACGGGGACGTCCCGGAACGCCACCCACACCAGCAGGGCGAGCGCGGCGAAGACGACGGTCCCGACCGAGGCCACCACGACCAGGCCCGAGGTGAAGGCCGTCCTGGCCGCCTCCATGAGCTGCTCACCGGCCGTGCCGCCGATCCGCCGGGCGGCGGCCGCCGCCTCGGTGATGCCCTGGCGGGCCGTCTCGTCGGCGCCCGTGAACGACGAGCGGTAGACGTAGGTGGCCAGGCTGCCCAGGGTGGCGATGCCCATCGCGATGCCGAACTCGCCGCCGGTCTCCGACAGGGAGGCCGCCGAACCGGCCTTCTCCGGCGGGGTCGCGGCCATGATCAGGTTCATCGTCAGGGCCATCGTGGGGGCGATGCCGATCCCGGCCAGGGTCAGGCCGGCGACCACGGTCGCCACGCTGGTCTGGGTCTGCACGAACATCCCGGCCGCCGCGACGACCAGCCCGGCGGTCATCAGAAGGGCGGGCTGGATCCTGGCCGCCAGGCGCGGGGCGGTCATCAGGCCGGCGGCCATCGCGACGGCCTGCGGGATCATCCACAGCCCGGCCTCCAGCGGCGAGAGCCCGGCCACGCTCTGCAGGTAGAGGCTGGTGACCAGGGTGATCCCGGCCATCACCACGCCCAGTGCCAGCGAGGTGCCCAGGGCGCTGCTGAACGAGCGGTTCCGGAAGAGGTTCAGGTCGAGCAGCGGGCTGGTGAGGCGGCCCTGACGGCGGACGAAACCGAACCCGGCGAGGAGCCCCGCGGCGATCGCCGCGACGGCGACCAGGCCGGCGGCGCCGCGGGCGATCTCCTTCAGGCCGTAGATGACCGGCAGGATCGCGGCCAGCGACAGGGCGACGCTGGTCAGGTCGAGGCGGCCCGCCTGGGCGTCGCGGTACTCGGGCAGCAGCACCGGGCCGACGACCAGCAGCACGACCATGACCGGCACACCGAGCAGGAAGGCCGAACCCCACCAGAAGTGGTCGAGCAGGGCGCCGCCGACCAGCGGGCCGAGGGTCATGCCGCCCATGAAGCAGGAGAACCAGAGGCCGATCGCCCCGGCCATCTCCTTCGGGTCGCGGAACATGTTCCTGATCAGCGCCAGCGTCGACGGCATCAGCGTCGCCCCGGCCACGCCGAGCAGCGCGCGGGCGGCGATCAGCATCCCGGGGCTGGTCGCGTAGGCGGCCGCCACCGAGCAGACCCCGAAGGCCGCCGCGCCGATCAGCAGGAGCCTGCGGCGGCCGATCCGGTCGCCCAGGGTGCCCATGGTGACCAGGAACCCGGCCAGCATGAACGAGTAGATGTCCAGGATCCACAGCTGCTCGGTGCCGGTGACCCCGAGGTCGCGGCTGAGGTGGGGGAGGGCCAGGTAGAGCACGCTGACGTCCAGGGACAGCAGCAGGGTGGGCAGGGCCAGGACCGTCAGTCCCAGCCATTCGCGGCGCGTTGCCTTCATCGGGAGGTCTCCTTCGTTCGTCTGACCTTCCGACGAGCGGCCTCAGGGCGAATCGACAACTTCGGCGAGACGACTTTCGAGGAATTTCCGCTCCGCCTCGTTGTCGGCCAGCGCGATGGCGGCGCGGTAGGCACCGGCGGCCTCCTCGTGGCGCTTCAGGCGGCGCAGCAGGTCGGCCCGGACCGCCGGGAGGTAGTGGTATCCGGCCAGCCGTTCGTCGGTGGCCAGCAGGTCGACCTCCTCCAGCGCCGCCGCCGGGCCGTCGACCATGGCGACCGCCACCGCGCGGTTGAGGGCCACGACGGGGGAGGGCCAGATCTTCAGCAGGAGGCCGTACAGCGCGACGATCTGTCTCCAGTCGGTCGTGGCGGGGCTGTCGGCGACGGCGTGCAGCGAGGCGATGGCCGCCTGGAGGGCGTAGCGCCCGGCCCGGCCGGTCCGGAACGCGGCCACGGCCAGGTCGCGGCCCTCGGCGATGGCCCGGCGGTCCCAGAGCGAGCGGTCCTGGTCTTCGAGGACCACCAGCCGCCCCCGCGCGTCCGTGCGGGAGGCGCGGCGGGCGTCGGTGAGGAGCAGCAGCGCCAGCAGCCCGCGCACCTCCGGCTCGTCGGGCATGAGGGCCAGCAGCATGCGGGTCAGCGCGACCGCGCGGTCGACCAGGTCGGTGCGGACCAGGCCGGCGCCCGACGGGGCGGTGTGGCCGGTGGTGTAGAGCAGGTGGATGACCGACAGCACCGCGTCGAGGCGTTCGGGCAGGTCGGCGGCTACCGGCACCCGGTAGGGGATCCGGGCGGCGGTGATCTTCTTCTTGGCCCGGGTGATGCGGGCGGCCATGGTCGGCTCGGACACCAGGAAGGCGCGCGCGATGTCGGGTGTGGTCACGCCGCAGACCAGGCGCAGGGTCAGCGCCACCTGCGCCTCGCGGGCGAGCGCCGGGTGGCAGCAGGTGAAGACCAGCCGGAGCCGGTCGTCGGGGATCTCGTCGGGGATGTCGTCGGGGTCGGTCAGGTTCACGTCGGCACCGCCGGGGTCCGGTTCGACGAGCAGGGGCATCTTGGCGCGGAAGACCTTGTCCCTGCGCAGCAGGTCCAGCGCCTTGCGCCGGGCCGTCTGGGTCAGCCAGGCGCCCGGTTTGCGGGGTACGCCGTCGCGGGCCCAGGCGTCCAGGGCGGCGATGTAGGCGTCCTGGACGCACTCCTCGGCGAGGTCGAAGTCGCCGGTGACGCGCGCCGTCGCGGCGAGCACGAAGGCCCACTCGTGACGGTGCGCGTCGGCGACGGCCCGCTCGGTCTCGTTCATCCAGCGGGCGGGGTGAACAGCGGCCGGACCTCGACCCCGCCGTCGATCGTGGCCGGGTTGAGCTTGGCGATGGCGAGGGCGACGTCCAGGTCGGGGGCCTCCAGGACGAAGAACCCGGCGACGACCTCCTTGGCCTCGGTGAACGGGCCGTCGGTGACGACGTCGCCGCGGATCGAGGTGGCGGTGGTGCTGGGCTCCAGGGCGAAGCCGGTGACGATGGTCCCGCCGAGCTCGGCGACCTTCGCGCCGTAACCTTCGAGGAGGGCGAGGTAGTCGGGCGTCAGGTCCATCGGGTCGGCCGGGGCGGGCGAGTGGATGATGACGGCGTACTGGGGCATTTTCCTGCTCCTCGGTTCGGTTGTCGGTGCTTCCGTCTACCCGACGACCAGGGTCCAGCGGAATCGACAACCGGCCGGGAAGATCTATCTAAAAATGTCATATATTACCAAATGGGAGGTCTCGATGATCAATGAAGCTGCCCGCGCCGGAGAGGTCTGGCGCACCCGCCCCGCCGCCGAACGCGCCGAGGTGCTCGACCGCGTCGCCGACGCGCTGCTGATGGCCGAAGAGGAGTTGTGGCCGGTCGCGCGCGAGGAGACGGCACTGCCGGAGGCCCGGCTGCGTGGTGAGATCACCCGTTCGGCGGTCCAGTTCCGGCTGTTCGCCGACGTGCTGCGCGACGGCGGCCACGTCGAGGCGGTCATCGACCACGCCGACGCGTCGGCGGCCCCGCCCAAGCCCGACGTGCGGCGGATGTTCCAGCCGGTGCCGGGCGTGGTCGGGGTGTTCGCGGCCTCCAACTTCCCGTTCGCGTTCTCGGTCGCGGGCGGCGACGTGGCCTCCGCCCTGGCCGCCGGGTGCGCGGTCGTGGTGAAGGCCCACCCGGGACACCCGGTCCTGTCGCGGCGGGTGGCCGAGGTGATCAAGGCCGCGCTGCCCGACCCCGACCTCCTGGGCCTGGTCGAGGGGCTGGAGGCGGGGCGTGAGCTGGTTCAGCATCCGCTCGTCTCCGCCGTGGGGTTCACCGGGTCGCTGCGCGGCGGCAAGGCGATCCAGGCGCTCATCGACGAGCGGCCCGACCCGATCCCGTTCTACGGCGAGCTCGGCAGCGTCAACCCGGTCGTCGTGCTGCCCTCGGCGCTGGCCGACCCGGCGCGGCTCGCCGAGGGGTTCGCCGCCTCCCTCACGCTGGGGGTCGGGCAGTTCTGCACCAATCCCGGGCTGCTGTTCGTGCCCGACGACGCCGAACTGCTCAAGGCCATCACGGCCGCGGTGGCCGCCACGACCGGCGGGGCGATGCTGACGCCCGCGATCCGGGAGGGCTTCGAGACCGGCGCCGCCTCGCTCGACGGGAAGCTGACCGAGCTGGCCCGGGGGCTGGCCGGGCCGATCGAGGGGGCCGTCGCGCCGCGCGTCTACACCGCCGACCTGACCACGTTCTCGATGGGGCTGCCGGAGCTGGCCGAGGAGTGCTTCGGGCCGTCGGCGATCGTGGTGACCTACCAGGAGATCTCCGATCTGCCCGAGGTGCTCCGCAACCTGCCCGGGTCGCTGACCGCGACCGTCCACTCGGCCGACCCGGTCGAGGCGGCGCCGCTGGTGCCCGAGCTGGCGCGGCTGGCCGGGCGCGTGATCTGGAACGGCTGGCCGACCGGCGTCGCGGTGACGTGGGCGATGCACCACGGCGGGCCGTGGCCGGCCAGCACCACCCCGATGCACACGTCGGTGGGCGCGACCGCGATCCGCCGCTGGCAGACCCCGGTCGCCTACCAGGACCTGCCCGACCAGCTGCTCCCGGCCGAGCTGCGGGAGGACAACCCGCTGGGCGTCCCGCGCCGGGTCGACGGGGTCTTCTCCCAGTGAGGAGAGCGACGGCGGCTCCGGGACGCGGAGCCGCCGGTCTCCTCAGCCGATCTCGCCCGCCCCGGCGTGCCGGGACACCTTCTCGTGGACGTCGGCCGCCGGGTCGACCCCCGAGTGGAGGGTGGGGGTCCAGCCCGCGTCGGTGCCGAAGTCGGGGTCGTTGACCGCGTTGTAGGCGGCGATCGGGTCGAAGGGCGTGACCTTGCCGCCCACCCGGAGCAGGTCGCCCCGGGCGGTCAGGGCGGTGCCGCCCCAGTTGTAGAGGATCTTCGCCGGGTCGATGCCCCGGCCCAGGCGGTAGAGGTTGTTCTCGCTGTAGATCTGCGACTGCACGCCGACCCCCAGGGCGTAGACGAAGGCCGCGGGGTCGTACACCTCGTAGTAGTTGTTGTAGACGTGCACCTGGCCGAAGCGCACCCTCGGCAGCCGCTGGAGGGTGTTCTCGAAGTGGTTGTGGTGCACGGTCACCCGGAGCTTGCCCAGGTCCTGGGACGGGTTGTTGGTCGAGCCGATCAGCATCGTCTTGTCGTGGCCGGTGAAGCGGTTCCACGACGCGGTCACGTAGTCGCTGCCGTTGGTGATGTCGAGCTGGCCGTCGTGCACCTGCCAGGGGCGGCCGAAGTAGACCGGCTGCGCGCTGTCGGGGTTGCCGCCGTCGGTGAAGGTGTTGTGGTCGGCCCACACGTGGGTCGAGCCGGTCACCGAGATGTTGTCGTAGAGGGAGTTCCAGTTCCCGGTCGCGCCGTCGAGCGGGTCCCACTGCGGGAAGCAGTCGTGGGCGTCCTCGAAGGTGATGTTGCGGATGATGACGTTGTCGGCCTTGTCGACGTGCAGGTTGACGCCCTTCAGCCGGGCGGTCTTCCCGACGCCGACGATCGTGGTGTTCGAGCCGACCTTGAGCTTGATCCGGGCGGTCTGCCGCGCGGCCGACGCCGCGCGGGCGTCCTCCTGCGGGCCCGCGGGGTCGACGCGGCCCCACGTGGCGGGGTCGTAGGCGGTCAGGTAGGCGTCGAGGGAGTAGCCGCCGGTCACGTACGCCGAGCAGGGCAGGTTGCCGTCGATGGAGCCCGTGACCTTGATGATCTTCGGGCCGGGGGCCTGGAGCGCCGTCACGAGCTGGTCGCGGGTCGCGACCGTGTGCACCGTGCCGCCGGCCCCTCCGGTGGTGCCGGTGCCGTGGGAGGCCCAGCCGTCGGCCGACAGCAGGGTCGCCACCAGGGCGAGAGCGAGCATGCGTGTCTCCTCAGGAGAGCCCGTACGGCTCCCGCCAGGTCAGGGGGCGGGAGACGTACGGGAGTTCGGGGTCAGCCGCCGTTGCGCTGCTTGTACTTGGCCTGCGCCTCGGTCAGCGCGGCCGCCATGCCGTCGAGGAAGTCCTTGGCCGGGAGCTCCCCGAGGAGGACCTTCTGGAAGTTCGGCTCGGCGTCGGTCTTGGTGATGGCGTTGAACTCGGGCAGGTGGTAGGGCATCTGGACCACGGCGGTGGCCGGGTCGTTCAGCACGTCCAGGGCGGCCGAGACGTGCTGCCGTTCCTTGATCCACGGTTCGGAGTTCACCTCGGTGTTGGCCGGCAGCACGCCGGTCTTGTCGGCCCAGTAGCTGTTCATCGCCTTGCTCGCGGCGAACTTCGCGAACGCCAGCGCCGCGTCCTTCTTCTCGCCGCTCGCGAACAGGCCGATCCCGGCGATCGGGTTCGACAGCACCGCGCGCGGCGCGCCGTCGGCCGGGCGGAAGACGGGCAGCGCGGCCACCTTGCCGGCGCCGAGCGTCTTGACGTGGTCGTTGTAGGACCCGAGGTTGTGCTGCATGACCGCGATCGAGCCGCCGTCGAACTGGGCGACCATCTTGGCGTAGTCGTTGGTGGCGTCGGCCTCGGGCGTGGCCGTCTTGAACAGCCCGGCCAGCCTCTCCAGGGCCTTGACGTTGAGCGGGTCGTTCACCGTCGAGACTCCGGCGCCGGTGAACATCTCCTTGATGCCCGACTGGCCGTAGACGACCTCCAGAGCCTGGGCGATCGAGCCCGCGCCGCCGCGGATGGTGAAGCCGTAGCGGTTCTGCCCCTTGTCGGTGAGCGCGGCGACCGCGTCGAAGAACTGGTCCCAGGTCTCCGGCGGGGTGACGCCCTTCTCCTTGAACCAGTCGGTCCGATACCAGAAGACGCCCATGTTGGTGGACATCGGGACCATGTACGTCTTCCCGTCGGGCACCACCGACGTGACCGAGTTCACCACCTGCTCGTTCAGGGGAAGGCCCGTCAGGTCGACCGGGTCGAGCGCCTTCTGGGCGACGAGGTTGGCGAGCATCGCCGTCGACACGCCGCCCACGTCGGGCAGGCCGCCGCCGGCGATGGCGGTGTCGTACTTCTGCTGGACCTGGGCGATGGGGATGCCCACGTACTGGACCTTGATCTTCGGGTTGGCCTTCTGGAACTCGGCGATGATGTGCTGCCACACCGGCGTGCGGGCGGGGCCGCCGTTGTCGTCCCAGAAGGTGATGGTGGTCGTGCCGTCGGCGGCGGGGGCGGACTCGCCGCCGCATCCGGTCAGGGTCAGACCGGCGCCTATCAACAGGGCACACAGCAGGCGTCTGGCCATCGTGTCTACCTTTCTCGTTGGATGTCCCCGATGTCTGCGGCCAGGGCGGCGGCCTCACCGGGGGTGAGACGGCCGTCGGCGATCACGGTGACGACCCGGCGGGTCAGCTCGCGCTCGACGACGAGCGGGGCGTCCCAGGCCAGGGCCGGTCCGGCGCCCGGATATTCGTCCACCCGGACGAACCACGGGTCGTCGTTCTGGATGAAGATCAGTGTCCAGAGGTCGCTGGACAGGGCGAGCCAGGGCGCGCGGCTGCCGTGCGGCTCGTCGCCGAGGGCGGTGAACGCGGTCCGGTCGGCCGACTCGCCGGGGGCCCGCCAGAAGAAGCCGCCGTACCCGGCGCCGGCGCGGCCCTTGGTGGCCGAGCTCTCGATCGTGAGCGGTTCGCCGGTGAGGTTCCGCAGCGTGAACTCCACGTCGAGGGCCCAGCCCCGGCCCAGCGGGCGGGCCTCGACCGTGCGGCGCTCCTCGATCAGGTCGAGGCCGTCGACGCCGGTCCAGCGCAGCGTCTCGGTGAAGCCGCGGTCGTCGCGGCGGGTGAAGGCGACGTGGTTCTGCACGCCGTGGTTGTCCAGCCACGTCGGGCCGGTGTCCCGGACGTAGGTCCGGCCGCCCCAGAAGTTGCGCCCCGAGACGTCGGAGACCGCGATCGAGGCGCCCAGGTGGTGGACGTGGTCGGGCGGGTTGACCTCGGTCACCGTGACCCCGCCGAGCGTCCGCACCGGGTGGAGGTAGGGCCGGGGCGACAGGGTGGTCGCCAGCTCGGGCCGCCAGTTGTACTCGGCGACCGGCCGGCCCGCGACGTCGAGGACCGCCCGCGCGGGCGCCCACGGCACGTCCAGCTCGGAGAACAGCGCCAGGTGCTCGGCGCTGCGCGCGGTCAGGTTGGCGACGCCGGGGATCGTCCGGCGGTCGTCGGCGATCTCCTGGTACTCGTCCGGGATCGGCAGCGGGTCGGGGGCCAGCCGGATCTCCTCCAGCACCCGCATGAACGCGCCCGTCCGCGCCAGCGGCACCAGCAGCGGGACGTCGTCGCGGACGTGGGAGACGAGGTTCTCCAGCAGGTCGGCGCGGGTGTGGGAGGTGGTGGACACGCCGCGCGCCCGGCTCTCCACCCGCACCCTGTCCAGCGTGTACGTCAGCGTGATCCGCCCCTCGGTGCCGTGGAGGGTCACGTAGGGCTCGTGCCTGCGGTCGGCCGTCAGGGTGACCGCTACCGTGATGGGCGGCCCGTCAGCTAATCGGATGCGCAGGCAGGAGGTGTCGTCGGCCTCGATGGGGTTGGCGTGGAAGAGCTCGGCGTCGATCCCGGCCACGTCCTCGGCCAGCCCCTTGCCCGCCACGGCCAGGGCGGTCGCGACGGCGTGCGCGAAGGGGTTGGTGAGCGCGCCGTCCATGACGTCGATCCGCCCGGCTCGGCGTTTGCCCGCCCACGCCGAGCGGGTGAAATAGGCCGAGGGGCGCTCCCAGGCGCCGGCGACGCCGATGCCGCGCACCTCTCCGATGACGCCCTCGGCGACCAGCCGGCGGATCGCGGGGATCGCCGCCGAGCCGAGGCTCTGGAACCCCACCTGGCAGGCCAGGCCGGTGGTCCGGACGGCCGCCTCGATCTCCCGGAACCCGGCCATGGTCGCGGCGGGCGGCTTCTCCAGCAGCACGTGCGACCCCGCCTCCAGCGCCCGGATCGCCAGGTCGCGATGGGTGTGGATGGGGGTGACCAGGATCGTCACCTCGGCGCCGGTCCGTTCGATCAGCTCACCGAGGTCGGCCGACCGCTCGGGGCGGCCGAGCCCGCGCAGCAGGCCGGGATCGATCTCCCGCACGTCGCAGACGCCCGCCAGCCGGACCAGCCCGCCCTCGGACAGCCGCCGCAGGTTCTCCAGGTGCCACCAGCCGTGGCCGTACGCCCCGGCCAGGACGACCGGGACGGTGCGCGTGGTGGTGCCGTTCGTCATCGGCCCTCCAAGGTGGGGAAACGGAGGCCGTGACCCAGGTGGGCGCCCACGCGGACGCCGTCCGGGCCCGGCTCGACCGGCGGCGGCCCGTCGAGGAGGCCGAGCGCGGCCAGGGACGCGTCCTCGACGTCCTCGACCATGCACGGCAGCGGGAGCGCCAGCGCGAGCTGCGCGGACAGGTCCGGCAGCAGATGGGGGTAGGTGGGCACGCCGTGGAGCCGGGCCAGCTCGGCGATCCGCATCAGCGGCGTGATCCCGCCGACCCGCACCACATTCGGCTGGACGACGTCGACGGCGTCCAGCAGGGCCCGGAACTCGTGGATCGTGGCGAGGCTCTCACCCGCGGCGATCGGCACGCCGACCGACTCGCGCAGGCGGCGCAGCCCCGCGATGTCGTCGGCGGGGAGCGGCTCCTCGACCCAGTGCAGGCCGAAGGGCTCCAGCTCCCGGATGGCGGCACGCGCCCGGAACAGGTCCCACCGCTGGTTCGCGTCGACCATCAGCAGGGTGTCCGGCCCGATGACCTCCCGGACCGCGGCCACCCGTTCGACGTCGTCGTCCCGGCCGACCTTCATCTTCACCGCCGGGTAGCCGATCCACCGGCGCGCCTGGTCGGTGAGCTCGCCGAGCGAGTAGTGCCGGTTCACCCCGCTCGCGTAGACCGGGACGGTGTCCCGCCGCCGCCCGAGCGCGTCGGCCAGCCCGAGCCCCAGCTCGTGGGCGCGCAGGTCCCAGAGCGCGATGTCGACGGCCGCCATCGCCATGGTCGTGACGCCGCCGCCCCCGGCCTCGCGCAGATGCCGCCACAGGCGGTCCCAGACCACCTCCGGATGCGGCGGCAGCCCTTTCACGAACGCGGCGATGTCGTGGTCGAGCAGGCCGGTCACCGCCGCCGCCCCGATCGAGGGGGTCCAGGAGAAGCCGGTGCCGGTCCGCCCGTCGTCCAGGACGAGCGTGCAGGCGATCACGTGGTGGTGCGGCACGCCGGGCCCCCACGGCCGGGGCAGGTCCGCCCGCAGCGGGAGCGTGTGCAGGCCCGCGATCCGCGTCATGTCAGATCCAGCCCTGTCTTGACGAGACGGTCGAGCTCGGCCAGGTCGCCGGGGGACAGGTCGGCCAGCGGCGGCCGCACCGGCCCTGCGTCCAGCCCCCGCAGCCGGACCCCGGCCTTGACCAGCGAGACCGCGTATCCGGGCACCTTCGACCTGAGCTCCACCAGCGGCGCGTAGAACTCCCGGAGCAGCCGCTCGTTCCCTCTGCTGTACGCCACCGCGATCTCCGGCGCGAACGCGAACACCGCCGAGCTGTACAGGCCGACCCCGATCGCCCGGTAGGCCGGCATCGTCAGCTCGGCCGTCGGCAGCCCGTTGAAGAAGGTGAAGTCCCGCCCGTCCATCGCCCGCACGATCCGCTGCGTCCGGTCGATGTCGCCGATGCCGTCCTTCAGCCCGATCACCCCGGGGATGTCGGCCAGCGCCACGACCTCCCGCGGTGAGAGGACCAGGTGGTCGCGGGCGTAGAGGATGACCGGCAGCCCCTCGGCCGCGACCGCTGCGACGTAGTCGGCGTACCGGGGGCCCCTGGCGAGGGGCGGCAGCAGGAGCAGTCCGTCGGCGCCGGCCTCCCGGGCGTTCCGGGCGTGCGCGAGGGCGGCTCCGAGCGGCCCGCCCGCCCCGGCGAACACCGGCACCCGCCCCGCCGCCGTCCGCGCGGCGACGGTGACGACCCGGGCGTGCTCCGACTCGGACAGGGAGGTGAACTCGCCGGTCCCGCAGGCGGCGAACACCCCGCCCGGCCCGTGGGCCAGGCCGCGGGACAGGTGCTCGGCCAGCACGTCCTCGGCCACCCGCCCCTCGGAGTCGAAGGGCGTGACGGGGAAGAAGAGAACCCCGCTGAGGTTCATGTCAGATGTCTCCCATCTCGGTGCGCCAGCTGCGTTTGGCCTGCCAGCCGAGCAGCCGCCCGGCCCTGGCGGCGGAGAAGGCGGGGGAGGCGCCCGTCAGGCAGGCCGCGAACGGGGCCGTCGACGGGATCACCTGCGGCAGCAGCTCGGCCAGCGGCTCCCGGGCCAGCGCGTCGGGCGCGCAGGCGAAGAACACCTCGCCGCTGGGCACCTCCTGCATCCGCTCGACGAGAGTCAGCACCAGGTCGGCGGCGTCGCGCGCGTCGACGTAGTTGAACAGCGACACCCCGGCGACGTCCGGCCGGTCGAGCCGCTCCCGGATGGTGTGGCCCGACTGCGTCGGCGCGCCCTCCCACTCCTCGGGGGCGACCACGAAACACGGCCTGATCGCCGCGAAATGCGTGTCCGAGGCGCGGGCGAAGCTCGCCATCACCTGCTCGGCCACCAGCTTCGACAGCGAGTAGGCGTTCCAGGGCGCGGTCGGGTGGTCTTCGTCGATCGGCAGGTAGGCGGGCGTCCAGCCGCCCGGCGCGCCGTAGCCGATGACCGTCGGGCTCGACGCCACCACCACCTTCGGCACCCCGGTCCGCGCCGCCGCCTCGCAGACGTTGAAGGCCAGCTGGGTGTTGACCCGGAAGGTGAGGCCGTCCGTACGCGAGAAGGGCGTCGCGACGGCGGCGAGGTGGACGACGGCGTCTGGCCGGAACCGGGTCATCACCTCGAACGCCTCGCCCAGGTCGGTGAGGTCGGCCGGGAGCCACAGCGCGCGCGCCGGGGTCCCGGCCGCCGTGTCGATCCCGACCACCTCGTGGCCCGCGTCGGCCAGCGCCACCACCACGCTGCGCCCGAACCGCCCGGCGCTACCCGTCACCAGTACTCTCATCAGCCCTTCACCGCCCCCGCCGACAGGCCCTGCACGAGATAGCGCTGGATGACCGCGAAGACGAGCACGACCGGCACCGCCGCGACCACGCCGCCGGCCGCCAGCGCCCCGAAGTCGGCGCTGAACTCGCCGATCGTGAACGCCAGCCCGACCGGCAGGGTGAACTTGTCCTGCTCGTTCACGAACATCAGCGCGAAGAGGAAGTTGTTCCATGAGTGGATGAACGCGAACGACCCGACCGCGACGAGCGCGGGCCGCAGCATCGGCAGCACGACCGCGAAGAAGCCGCGCAGCCGCGAGCAGCCGTCGACCCAGGTCGCCTGTTCGAGCTCGACCGGGATGTTCTTGACGAACCCGCTGATCAGGATGAGCGACAGCGGGAGCTGGAAGACGGTCTCGGCGATCACCAGCGCCCACAGCGAGTTGACCAGGCCGAGCGTGCGGAAGATCTCGAACAGCGGGATCAGCATCATCGCGCCCGGGATGAACTGGGTGCACAGCATGCCGACCAGGAACGCCTGCCGGCCCCGGAAGTCGTAGCGGGCCAGCGCGTAGCCGCCCGCCAGGGCGATCACGGTGGTCGAGATCAGCGAGGCCACACCCACCAGCAGCGAGTTCTGGAAGAAGATCGAGAACCCCATGCCGGTCCAGACGTGCTCGAAGTGGTCGAAGGTGACCGGCCACGGCAGCAGCGAGTCCGAGCCGCGCGGCCGGAACGCGAAGACCACCATCCAGTAGAAGGGAACGAGCGTGAACAGCAGATAGAGGCCCAGCGGCACGTAGATCTGCCAGCGGCTCACCCGGTTCATGAGCGGGCTCCGAACTTGCTCAGCCTCAGGTAGGCGATCGAGAAGAAGGTCAGCACCACGAACGCGGCCGTGGTCAGCGCCGAGCCGTAGCCGAAGTCGTGCGACTGCACGGCCTTGGCGGCCACGTAGAGCGGCAGGGTCGTCGTCTGGTGGGCGGGGCCGCCGCCGGTCAGCGTGTAGAGCAGGTCGACGTTGTTGAACTCCCACACGGCCCGCAGCAGGGTCGACAGGATGATCGCGTCCTTGAGGTGCGGCAGCGTGATGTGCACGAACCTGCGCAGGCGCGAGGCGCCGTCGACCGACGCGGCCTCGTACAGCTCGCCGGAGACCGTCTGCAGGTCGGCGAGCAGCAGGATCGCGAAGAACGGCACCCCGCGCCACAACTCGGCCACCACCGCCGCCGCGAACACGGTCGAGGGGTCGGCCAGCGGCGCGGTGTCGTAGCTGCCGACGCCCAGGTCGGCGAGGTAGCGGAAGATCCCCGTGGAGGGGTTGTAGAGCAGGATCCAGATGCCGGTCGTGAGCACTCCCGACACCGCCCAGGGTGAGAACACGAGCGCCCGGGAGATCGCTCTGCCGATGAACGTCTCATTGACGATCAGGGCCAGCGCCAGCCCGAACAGCAGCTGCAGCACGACCTCGACGACGACCCACTTCACGCTGAAACCGAGGCTCTGCCAGAACAGCGGGTCCTCGAACAGCAGGACGCGGAAGTTCTCCAGGCCGGCGAAGCCGTTGTCCCAGGGCTGGGTGACGTCGTAGTGCTGCAGGCTGTAATAGATCACGCTGCCCATCGGGTAGACGAGGAACCCGAGCATCGCGATCACCGCCGGGGCGATCAGGACATAGGGGGTGCGCGGCGACCGTGCGACACGCATGGCCGTGACTCCTTAGCGAGAGCGGAGGGGTGTCACTGCAACCGGTTGCACGAAACATTCCCTTCACTCCCGAGAAACGTCAAGGGGTCAATTTCTACGGCTTGACACTGATGCAACCGTTTGCATTAATTTCCCCGTGGCAGCGACGATCCGTGATGTGGCGCAGGCGTCCGGGGTACATGTTTCGACCGTCTCGCGCACGTTCTCGGCGCCGCACCTGGTCAATCCCGAGACCAGGACCAGGGTCCTGGCGGCGGCCGAGGACCTCGGCTACCGCCCCAACCGGGCCGCCCGCGCCCTGACCACGGGCCGCACCCACAACCTCGGCCTGATCGTGGCCGACATCGCCAACCCGTTCTTCTCCCACCTGATCAAGGGCGCCCAGGCCCACGCCCGCACCCGCGACTACCACGTGTTCGTCGCCGACACCGACGAGGACCCGTCGGTCGAGGAGGAGCTCATCCAGACGCTGGCCAAACAGGTCGACGGCGTCCTGCTCTGCTCCCCGCGCCTGTCCAACCGGGTGATCGAGAAGCTGCACGAGGACGTGCCGTTCGTCGTGGTCAACCGGCGGATGAAGGGGATGTCCAACGTCCTGATGGACGTCGGCAGCGGCGCCCGCGAGGCCATCGCCCACCTGGTGTCGCTCGGCCACCGCCGGATCGCGCTGCTGGCCGGGCCCGCCGGGTCGTGGACGTCCAAGGAGATCACCGAGGCGGCCCGCTCAGTGCCCGGCATCGACCTGACGGTCCTGGGCCCCAACTCCCCGACCGAACACGGCGGCCTGGCCCTGGCGCGGCCGGTCGCCTCGTCCGGCGTGACCGGCGTGCTCGCCTACAACGACCTGATGGCGATCGGCCTGGTCGAGGGCCTGACCTCGCTCGGCGTCGACGTGCCCGGCCACGTCAGCGTGGTCGGCATAGACGACATCGTCGCCGGACGGGTGAGCCGCCCCAAGCTGACCACGGTCGCCATGCCCGCCGAGGCGGCCGGCCGCACCGCCGTCGACCTGCTCCTCCAGCTCGTCGGCGCGCCGGTCACCCCGGCGCTCGCCACCCTGGCCACCAACCTGATCATCCGCGACTCGACGGGACCGGTGAGAGATGCGCTTCGGGGAGACCCCTGAGGGCGAGAAGGTCGAACGGCACGTCCTGACCGGCGGCGGCCTCACCGCCGCGGTCCTCACCTACGGCTGCGTGATCCAGTCGCTGGAGGTCGACGGCGTCGACGTGGTGCTGGGCTGCGCCACCCTCGGCGACTACCTGACCCGCAGCCGCTACTTCGGCGCAGTGGTCGGCCGCTACGGCAACCGCATCGGCGGCGGCCGCTTCACCCTCGACGGCACCACCTACGAACTCGCCCGCAACAACGGCACGGCCGCGCTGCACGGCGGGGTGCGCGGCTTCGACAAACGCGTCTGGGCCGCCGACGTCTCACCCGGCTCGATCACCCTGCGCTACGTCAGCCCCGACGGCGAGGAGGGCTACCCGGGCACGCTGTCGGTCGCGGTCACCTACACCCTGGCCGACCGCGCGCTCCGGATCGACTACGCCGCCACCACCGACGCCCCCACCGTGCTCAACCTGACCAACCACAGCTACTTCAACCTGGCCGGCGGCGGCGACGTGCTGGGCCACGTGGTGACGATCGACGCCGACGCGTACACCCCCGTCGACGAGCACAAGATCCCCACCGGCGAGCTCGCCCCGGTGGAGGGCACCCCGTTCGACTTCCGGCGTCCGGTCGCGGTCGGCGCCCGCCTCGGCGGCGCGTACGACCACAACTACGCGCTGAACCCCGGCGGCCGGATGCGGGTCGAGTGTGGCGACCGGGCGATGGAGGTGACCACCGACCAGCCCGGAGTGCAGTTCTACGCCGGCGGGATGCTGTCGCCCGCGCTCACCCCCTACGGCCCGCACGCCGGCCTGTGCCTGGAGACCCAGCACTTCCCCGACTCTCCGAACCGGCCGGGTTTCCCGCCGGTCGTGCTGCGCCCGGGGGAGGAGTTCAGGTCAACGACCGCCTACCGGTTCCACTAGTAGGCTCATGGGGTGGTCAGGGAAGGCAGTTCCATAGACAAGGCGCTCGCCGTGCTCGAGGCGATCGCGGAGCACCACCGGATCACCGACATCGCCGCCGCGACCGGCATCTCCAAGTCGACCGTCCACCGCATCCTCCAGTCACTCGTCGACTGGGACTTCGCCCGCACCGACGGCAACGGCGGCTACGAGCCCGGCCCGCGCATCCTGACCCTCGCCGGCCGGGTGATGACCCGCTTCGACCCGGCCCGCCAGGCGGCGGGCGCGCTGCGCGTCCTCCACGACCGCACGGGCTTCACCACCCACTTCGCCATCCGCAGCGGCGACGAGGCCGTCTACATCGAGAAGCTGGAGGGCCGCCGCCCCTACCAGATGCCGTCGCGGGTGGGCATGAGCCTGCGCCTCCACACCACCGCCATCGGCAAGGCGCTGCTGGCGCAGCTCGACGACGACGAGGTCCGCGCCATCTGCTCCCGCACGCCCCTGGTGGGCCTGACCCCCAACACCATCACCACGGTGGAGTCGCTGTTCGACCACCTGGTGCAGGTCCGGGCGCAGGGCTACGCGATCGACGACGAGGAGAACGTGCCGGGAATCCGGTGCGTGGGCGCGGCGGTGTTCGACCACACGGGCCAGGTCCTCGGGGGCATCTCGATCTCGACGCTCGCGATGGACATGGAACGTGACGTGCTCAGAGACCTGGCCCCCGAGATCGTCTCGGCGGCCCGCGAGGTCTCCCTCGCCCTCGGCGCCCCGACCACGCTGACCCTGCGCTGATCCCTCCGCCGGCCGGCCCTCAGGACAGCAGGCTCTCGATCTCGGCGCTGCCCGCCACGCGTCCCGTCCCTCCCTGGCCCGCCAGCGACACCGACGCCGCCGCCGCGCCCGCGCGCACCGCCTCCCGCAGCGACTCCCCGCGCGCCAGCCAGGCGGCCAGCGCCCCGGTGAAGTTGTCACCGGCCCCCGTCTGGTCGACGATCTCCGGTGCGGGCACGGCCGGGATCTCCTGTACGCCCTCCGCCGTCCCCAGCAGCACCCCGCCGGGCCCGAGGGTGACCGCGACCGCGCCCGCCCCGAGGCCGAGGCAGCGGGTGATGGTCTCGCGGGGATCGGTCGTGCCGAGCAGGGCCGAGCTGTCGCCGGGGGAGGAGATCTTGACCAGGGAGGCCCGGGGCGCTATCTCCGTGAGCATCTCGGCCGCCGCCTCTGGGCTCGTGAGCCGGGGGCGGTAGTTGGGGTCGTAGACGACGTGGCCAGTGGCCGACTTGGCCGCGTGGCGGACGGCCTCCGCGCAGTCTCCCGACAGGGCGGCGGTGATCCCGCTCAGGACCAGCACGCGCGCGTCGGCGGCCGGGGAGGCCAGCACGTCCTGGAAGGTCAGCCGGGAGGCGGCGCTGCCCCGCCGCATGTAGGCGAAGGCCCGCTCGCCGCTCGGGTCGGCCCCCACCGCGTAGGCCCCGGTCGGGCCGTCACCGGGGTGCATCCAGGCCGTCTCGACGCCCCTGGCGCCGGCGAAGCGGATCAGGCGCTCGCCGAACTCGTCGGCGCCGACCCGGGTGACCAGGGCCGTTCTCGCGCCCGCGCCCGCCGCGGCGACCGAGACGTTGAGGGCGTCACCCGAGAACGAGAGGCGGAAGGTGTCCGCGTCGGTGAGCGGACGCTCCGCCGAGAACTCGACCAGGGGCTCACCGACGACCACGACGTCCACTGCTCACCCAGTCTCGTAGAGGGATCTACAAATCCATTACATGAAACATGGAATCAAGTCATGAAACAAGATCAACTGTAAGTTTCATGCTCCATCTCGCGTCGGCCCATTTCGGGGAGATCGCCAACCAGGCGGCGTTCCGCTACATGGAACGCGCGCTTATGTTGTGCTCCCACCTTGAGAGAGGAGCATCACTCGTGTCCAGACTGAGTGTCAGAGGGCGGATCCTCGCCGCCTTCGGCGCCGCCGTCCTGGCCGCCGCCGGCGTGGTCGTCCCCATGGCCACCGGCGCCCAGGCCGCCCCCGGCGCGGGGACCTACTCCGTCGTCAACCGGGGCAGCAACCTCTGCCTCGACGTGCTGAACGTCAGCACGGCCGACGGAGCCGGCCTCATCCAGTACGCCTGCACGGGCGGCGCCAACCAGCGCTTCACCCTGACCGCCCAGGGCTCGGGCTACCGCATCACCGCCGGGCACAGCGGCAAGTGCCTGGGCGTCCAGGACAGCAGCAGTTCGGCGGGCAAGGCGATCGTCCAGCAGACCTGCAACGGGTCGGCGTCGCAGACCTGGACGTTCTCCGACGCCTCCAACGGCACCCGGATCGTCAACGGCAACGGCGCCAAGTGCGTCAACACCCGCGACAACTCGACCGCCTCGCTGGCCGTGATCCAGCAGAACTCCTGCGACAACACGATCACCAAGCACTGGACGTTCACCCCGGCCGGCGGGCCCCAGCCCACTCCCACGCCGACGCCCACGACGACCCCGACCGTCGGCCCGCCCCCCGGCGGACTGGTCGGCTGGGCCACCCAGGGCGGCGGCACCACCGGCGGCGGCAGCGCCCCGGCGACCACGGTGACCAGCTCCTCGGCCCTGAGCAGCGCGGTCTCCGGCTCCAACGCGGCGGTGGTCCGGGTCTCCGGGACGATCTCGTGCTCCGGCATGATCTCGGTCGGCTCGAACAAGTCGATCATCGGCAACTCGGGCGCGGTGATCCAGGGCTGCGGCCTGAACGTCTCCAACGCCACCAACGTGATCATCCGCAACCTGACGTTCCGGAACTGGAACGACGACGGCATCAACGTCCAGTACTCCACCCGGGTCTGGATCGACCACAACACGCTGTCCAACGGCTACGACGGCGCGATCGACATCAAGCGGGCCAGCGACTACGTGACCGTGTCGTGGAACCGCATCTACGACCACGACAAGTCGATGCTGCTCGGCCACGACGACGGCAACGGCTCCGAGGACCGCGGCCACCTGCGGGTGACCTACCACCACAACTGGTTCGACGGCACCGGCCAGCGCCACCCGCGCGTCCGGTTCGGCAACCCGGTCCACGTCTACAACAACTACTACGGCGGCGTGAGCAGCTACGGCGTGGCCTCCACCGAGGGCGCGGGCGTGCTCGTCGAGGGCAACTACTTCGAGAACACCGAAGACCCCTACCACCTGGGCGAGGGCGACTCCGGCCCCGGCACCCTGGTGGCCCGCGACAACCACTTCGTCAACTCCGGCACGGGCCAGGCCGGCGGCAGCGTCAACTCCATCCCCTACTCCTACTCCGTCGAGACCGCCTCCAACGTCAAGTCGTCGGTCACCGCCGGCGCGGGCGCGGGCCGCATCTCCGTCTAGACCCGTCACCCGGTCCCCTGACCTGACCGGGCGGCACAAGCAAGGAAGGCGCCGGCCCCCACGGGGGCCGGCGTCTTCTTGTGTACGACTGTGACACCGCCACGTGGTCAGACGGCCCGAGATCGCGCGAAGCCGTAACGGAAAAGGCCTTTCGGCCGACGACGGCGAGAGGGCCGGTGCGGCGCGGTCCGCCCGACACGCGTGGGAAATCCCGGGCAATGTCGCGGTTGCGCAATACCGTGACCATCATGGCCACCCGTGCGTCCTCCGGTGGGAAGCGGCCGACGTCTCGGCAGACGCCTCGTCCCGCCCCCCGCCCGACCGTCAAGAAGAAGGCGCCACCGCCCCGCCGGAGACCGGCGCCGCCCAAGCGGCCGATCGGCACCGGGAACGATCCGCTCTCCTGGGTCTTCCTGATGATCGGCAAGCTCGTCGTGGGCATCTGGACGCTGGTCGCGAACGCCATCGGCGGCGCGGCGCGGGCCGTCGGCAACGGCGCCCGCGAACTCGACCCCGCCCACCGGCGCGACGGCCTCGGGCTGGCCGTGCTGGCGGCGGCGATCGTGCTGGCCGCGATGACCTGGCGGACGACCAAGGGGTCGGTGGCCACGGTGGTCGACGCGATCGTGCGCGGCACGGTCGGGTCGCTGTTCTGGTCGGTGCCGCTGCTGCTCGGGATGATCGCCTGGCGGCTGCTGCGCCACCCCGACCAGAACGCCGAGACGGGCCGCATGCTGATCGGCTGGACCGCCCTGGCGGCCGGCATCCTCGGCATCGTGCACGTCGCCCACGGCACCCCCTATCCGGCGGGCACCGCCAACGACGGCATCGACAAGGTGTCGGCGGCCGGGGGCATGCTCGGGTTCATCGTCTCGGCCCCGCCCGACAGCATCCTGCCGGCGTTCGTGACGATCCCGCTGCTGCTGATGCTGGCCGGGTTCGGCGTGCTGGTGGTCACCGCCACGCCGATCCACCGGGTGCCCGAGCGGCTGGGCGAGATCAAGGTGCTGCTGTTCCAGAAGCCCTTCGAGGGCGGCGCGGACAAGAAGCCCAGGAAGAAGCCGCCGCGCCCGGCGCCGGGCGAGCACGTCAAGCCCTACGACACGCCGATCCTGCGCGAACCGCCGAAGGACCACTCGCCGGAGATCGTGCCCGGTCTCCTCGACGACGAGCCGCTGCCGCCGCCGGCGCCGGTCGACGAGCCGCCGGTCCCGCAGCAGACGCTCGCGCCCGAGCCGACCCCCGCGCCGCGCAAGGTCGAGCAGCTCATGCTGTCGCCGCAGGCCGGTCCCTACACGCTCCCCGACGCCCAGATGCTCCGTCCGGGCAGCGCGCCGAAGGCGGAGACCAAGGCCAACAAGATCGTGGTGAACGCGCTGACCAGCGTGCTGGAGCAGTTCGCCATCGACGCCCAGGTGACCGGCTTCACCCGGGGCCCGACCGTGACCCGCTACGAGATCGAGCTCGGCCCGTCGGTCAAGGTCGAGAAGGTCACCGCGCTCACCAAGAACATCGCGTACGCGGTCAAGTCGGCCGACGTCCGGATCCTGTCCCCGATCCCCGGCAAGTCGGCGATCGGGGTGGAGATCCCCAACGTCGACAAGGACCTGGTGTCGCTGGGCGACGTGCTGCGCTCCCAGGTGGCCCAGGCCGACGAGCACCCGATGATCGTCGGCCTCGGCAAGGACGTCGAGGGCCGCACCATCGTCGCCAACCTGGCCAAGATGCCGCACATCCTGATCGCCGGAGCCACCGGCGCGGGCAAGTCGACCTGCATCAACGGCCTGATCACCTCGGTGCTCATGCGCGCCACGCCCGACGAGGTCAGGATGGTCCTGGTCGACCCCAAGCGGGTCGAGCTCAGCGCCTACGAGGGCATTCCCCACCTCATCACGCCCATCATCACCAACCCGAAGAAGGCCGCCGAGGCCCTCGACTGGGTCGTGGGGGAGATGGACCGCCGCTACGACGACCTGGCCGCCAGCGGCTTCCGGCACGTCGACGACTTCAACAAGGCCGTCCGCGCCGGGGCGCTGACCGCCCCGCCCGGCAGCGAGCGGGTCTACCAGCCCTATCCCTACCTGCTGGTGATCGTCGACGAGCTGGCCGACCTCATGATGGTCGCCCCGCGCGACGTCGAGGACTCGATCGTCCGCATCACCCAGCTCGCCCGCGCGGCCGGCATCCACCTCGTGATCGCCACCCAGCGGCCCTCGGTCGACGTCGTGACCGGTCTGATCAAGGCCAACGTGCCGTCTCGGCTGGCGTTCGCCACCTCCTCGCTGGCCGACTCGCGGGTCATCCTCGACCAGCCGGGCGCGGAGAAGCTGGTGGGCCAGGGCGACTCGCTGTTCCTGCCGATGGGCGCCAGCAAGCCGATGCGGCTGCAGAACGCCTTCGTGTCGGAGCAGGAGATCGCCGAGGTCGTCGGCCACTGCAAGGCCCAGATGCAGGTCGAGTACCGCCCCGACGTGGCCCCGGCCACGGCGGCGAAGAAGGAGGTCGACGAGGAGATCGGCGACGACCTCGACCTGCTGATTCAGGCCGCCGAGCTGATCGTGACGACTCAGTTCGGCTCGACGTCGATGCTCCAGCGCAAACTGCGGGTCGGCTTCGCCAAGGCGGGCCGCCTCATGGACCTGCTCGAATCGCGCAACGTCGTCGGCCCGAGCGAGGGCTCCAAGGCCCGTGAGGTGATGGTGAAGCCGGACGAACTCGCCGGGCTTCTCGCGGATCTCCGTGGAGGTGGCCCCGACGCCACATCATAGTGTTGTTACTGATTGAATGTGACTCACTACACAGCGTCGGGATGGGCGGGGGGCCGCAGATGTCCATCGGTGGAACGATCTCGGAGGCGCGGGCGCAGAGAGGGCTGACCGTAGCCGACCTGAGCCAGCGCACCCGGATCCGCGAGGCGATCATCGCCGCGATCGAAGGTGACGACTTCTCCGCCTGCAACGGAGACTTCTACGCCCGTGGCCACCTGCGGGCACTGGCCCGCGAGCTGGGCCTGGAGGGCGACGCCCTGGTCCGCGAGTACGACGCCCTGACGGGCGGTCCACGCCCCGGCGTGGGCGCGATGTACCCGATCGACAAGGGCATCAAGCTGCGCGAACGGCGGGCGCCCAACTGGACGCTCGCGATGGCGGTCGCGCTCGCCATCGTGGCCGTGTTCGGCATCGGCCGGATCATGGGCAGCGCGATCAAGTCGCCCGAGCAGCAGGCGGTCAAGGTCAAGTCGGCTCCGGCGGCGGCCAAGGCGGCGCCTCCGGCGGCGGCCCCGGCCGCCCCGGTCAAGGCGACCCACGTGACCGTGAAGATCAAGGCGCTGAGCGAGGCGTGGATCCAGGTCCGCGACGCCAAGAACAAGCGCGTCTTCATGGGGGTGATCCCGACCGGGAACACCCGCAGCTTCCGGATCAAGGACAAGGTGAAGCTGACCTTCGGCAACGCCGGGTCGGTGCAGCTCAACGTCAACGGCCAGGACCTGGGCAGCCCGGGCCGCGCCGGGGAGACCGTCCGCAAAACCTACGGGCTCGACGTCCCGAGTCCACGGCAGTAGCGGATCCCCGATACCGTAGCTTCATCATGTCTGCACGCCGAACCGTTTCTATGATCACGCTGGGCTGCGCCCGCAACGAGGTCGACTCCGAGGAGCTCGCCGCGCGCCTGGAGGCCTCGGGCTGGGCGCTGGGCGACGATGACCCTGACGTGATCGTGGTCAACACCTGCGGCTTCATCGAGTCGGCGAAGAAGGACTCGATCGACACCATGCTCGCGGCGGCCGACTCGGGCGCCAAGGTCGTCGCCGCCGGGTGCATGGCCGAGCGCTACGGCGCCGAGCTGGCCGGGGCGCTGCCCGAAGCCGCGGCGGTGCTGTCGTTCGACGACTACACCGACATCGGCGCCCGCCTCGACGACGTGCTCGAAGGGCGGGCGCTGACCCCCCACACGCCGCGCGACCGGCGGGCGCTGCTGCCCATCACCCCGGTCGAGCGCCACGCCGCGCCCGTCTCCGTCCCCGGCCACGGCGACCTGCCGACCGGGCTCGCGCCCGCCTCCGGCCCGCGCACGCTGCGCCGGCGGCTGACCGGTGGCCCGGTCGCCTCGCTGAAGCTCGCCTCCGGCTGCGACCGGCGCTGCACGTTCTGCGCCATCCCGGCCTTCCGCGGCGCCTACGTCTCGCGCCGCCCCGAGGACCTGCTCGCCGAGGCCGTCTGGCTGGCCGGTCAGGGCGTGCGGGAGCTCGTCCTGGTCAGCGAGAACTCCACGTCCTACGGCAAGGACCTGGGCGATCTGCGGGCGCTGGAGAAGCTGCTGCCGCAGCTCGCCGCCGTCGACGGCATCGACCGGGTCCGCGTCAGCTACCTCCAGCCGGCCGAGCTGCGGCCCGGCCTGCTCGACGTCATCGCCGGGACCGAGGGCGTCGCGCCCTACTTCGACCTGTCGTTCCAGCACGCCAGCAACCCCGTCCTGCGGCGCATGCGGCGCTTCGGCGACCCCGGCCAGTTCCTCGGGCTGCTGGAGCAGATCCGCGAGCGGGCCCCCGAGGCGGGTGTGCGCTCCAACTTCATCGTCGGCTTCCCGGGCGAGACCGAGGAGCAGTTCGGCGAGCTGGTCGCCTTCCTCGAAGAGGCCCGTCTCGACGTCATCGGCGTGTTCGGCTACTCCGACGAAGACGGCACCGAGGCCGCCGGGTTCGAGGGCAAGCTCGACCAAGACGTGGTCGACGAGCGGGTCGCGGCCCTGAGCGAGCTGGCCGAGGAGCTCACCAGCCAGCGCGCCGAGGAGCGCATCGGCACCGAGCTGTCGGTCCTCGTCGAAGACGACCTGGGCGACGGCGGCTACGAGGGCCGCGCCGCCCACCAGGGTCCCGAGGTCGACGGATCGGTCACCGTCCAGGGCATCGGGCTGGTTCCAGGGCAGATCGTCCGCGCCGTCGCGGTCGACTCGGAAGGGGTTGACCTGATCGCGAGGATCAAGGCCACGACGTGAGCCAGAGCAACGACCCGCAGCCGTCGGTCATGGCCGACGGCGCCCCGGAGAGACTGGTCGTCACCGATCCCGTCGATCCGGCCACGCCCCCCGTGAGCGCCTGGAACATCGCCAACGCCCTCACGGTCGCGCGCCTGCTGGTCGTGCCCGCTTTCATCGTGTTCCTGTTCATCGAGGGCACCGGCTGGCGGCTGGCCGCTCTCGGCGTCTTCATGTTCGCCTCGATCACCGACCAGCTCGACGGCTTCCTGGCCCGCAAATACGGCCTGATCACCGACTTCGGCAAGATGGCCGACCCGATCGCCGACAAGGCCCTCATCGGGTCGGCGCTGGTCTGCCTGTCGATCCTGGGTGAGATCCCGTGGTGGGCGACCGTCGTGATCATCGCCAGGGAACTGGGCGTGACGCTGCTGCGGTTCGCGGTGATCCGCTTCGGCGTCATCCCCGCCAGCACCGGCGGCAAGATCAAGACGGTGCTGCAGATCTTCGCGATCGGCTTCTTCCTCGTGCCGGGGCTCCCCGCCGTCATCAGCTGGGCCACCATGGGCACGGCGATCCTCGTGACGGTGGCCACCGGCGTCGACTACGTTGTGCGAGCGGTGCGCCTGCGGCAGGTGGCCCGGAGGGAACAAGTGTGACCGAAGCCACGGCAGCGAAGATCATCTCGCTCCTCGCGGAGCGAGGTGAGACGTTCGCCGTGGCCGAATCCCTGACCGGCGGGCTCATCGGGGCCACCGTGACGGGGGTGGCCGGGTCGTCGGCCGCGTTCGTCGGCGGGGTGATCAGCTACGCCACCGATCTGAAGGCGAGACTGCTCGGCGTCCCCGAAGACCTGCTGGCCGCCGAGGGCGCCGTCCACCCTGACGTGGCCGCCGCGATGGCCACCGGTGTGCGCGAGGTCACCGGCGCGACGTGGGCGGTCGCCGTCACCGGCGTGGCCGGCCCCGAACCCCAGGACGGGAAGCCCGTCGGCACCGTCTTCTGCGGCGTGAGCGGGCCCGGTGGCAGCTTGAAAGTCGTTGACCTGCGATTGACCGGAGATCGTCACTCCATACGTATCCATACGTGTGAGATGGCTTTGGATCTACTTCTAGGTGTGCTACTGACCAATTCGGGGGAACATTCGGGGTGATTACCGTGTTACGTCCCCAGCGAACATGCTCACCATGGTCTGCCGTGGTGTCGCTTGATACAGGTACGGTGGAGCTGTGAGTGAGGTCCGTGAGCCATCGGCGAGGAGTAAGTCCACCGCGCGCCCGGCGCAGGGGCCGAGCGACCCAATGATGACGGCGAGGAGTATGTACGAAGGGCGTGGAAAGAACGGGCGATATGAACCGAAAGCGCGGAGCGTCGTGACGACTCCCGCGCCGGGAAGGGAGCGACAGATGGTCCTGCTGCGTCAGCTTCTCGGCGACGTCCTGCGGCGGCTACGCGTGCGGCAGAGCCGCACGCTGCGCGAGGTCTCCACGCTGGCCCGGGTTTCCCTCGGCTACTTGTCCGAGGTGGAGCGCGGTCAGAAGGAGGCGTCGTCCGAGCTGCTCGCCTCGATCTGTGGTGCTCTTGGGGTGCCGCTGTCGCAGGTGCTGCGGGAAGTCTCCGACCAGTTCGCTCTCGCTGAGCTTCAGCACGCGCCGGTTCTGGCCGACGTGCCCGAGCGTGAGCGCCTGCCCATCACGGAGACCGTGCCCTCGGGTCCGGAGTTCGACGGTTTCCCCGAAGTCAAGGACATGGTGGCCGCCTAGCCCCGCTGGCAGCGCGGGCACCAGTAGATCAGCCGCTGCTGCGGTTGTGATCCCATCTCTTCACGCTCGATGATCGTTCCGCAGACACGGCAGGGCTGGTGTGCTCTGCCGTAGACGAACAGCCCACGACCCGGCCTCGGGTCGCCGGTCGTGACCGGTCCATGTTCGTCCTTGCCCGCGTCGAGCAGGCGGTGGGCCGTTTCGGCCAGCCCCGCCAGATCCGCCACGTCCCCGGTGCGCCGCCACGGCGAGACCCGGGCGACGAAGAGCGTCTCCGCACGCCATATCGTGCCGATCCCCGCGAGATTGCGCTGGTCGAGCAGTGCCTCCCCGATCGTGCGGCCAGGTTCGCGCCGCAGGTTCGCGACCGCCGTCTCGGTGTTCCAGTCGGGGCCGAGCAGGTCGGGGCCGAGATGGCCGACGACCTCGTCCTCCCTGGACGTCGGGAGCAGCTCGACCACCCCGAGCTTGACGCCCACGGCCTGCCAAACGGTGTTGGCCAGCACGACCCTGACGACGTCGCCGCGCCTGAGGGGGGCGCCCGCCTTGGAGATCCGCCAGCGGCCCTCCATCCGGAGGTGGGTGTGCAGGGTCGCGCCGCCCTCGAACCGGGTGAGCAGGTTCTTCCCCCGGGACACCGTGGTCAGCACCCGGCGTCCGCGCAGGTCGGCGGTGGCGAACCGGGGCACCCGGAAGTCGGAGCGGGTCAGCTCCCGATCGTCGAGCGCTTCGCGCAACCGGACGGCCGCGCGCCAGACGGCGTCGCCTTCGGGCATCAGAGCTCCCGGGCGTCGGGCTGCCGGGGCATGGTGGCTCCGGCGTCAGACCGGGGCGTTGGGGGAGTCCCAGGCTGATGGGTCGTCGGACAGGTCGGTCACCCGCTTGGGGAGGTCGCCGGTGGCGATCTGGTCGAGGGTGACCTCTTCGAGGATGGCCCGTTCGCTGGCCCGCAGGGCGATCCAGACCTGCTGGAGCGACTGGGCCGCGCCGGTGTAGCCGACGTGTTCGGGCCGTTCGCCGCGGACGTTGGCCAGCGGGCCGTCGACCGCCCTGATCACGTCGGCCAGGGAGATCTGGCTGGCCGGACGGGCCAGCACATAGCCGCCCTCGGGGCCGCGCTGGCCGCGGACCAGGCCGGCCCGGCGCATCTGGAGGAGGATGTTCTCCAGGTATTTGGGCGGCATCTCCTGACCCTTGGCGAGCTCACCCACCGTGGTCGGGCCGTCGCCGGACGCGGCCAGCTCTGCCGCCGCCCGCAGGGCGTAGTCGACACGCGCAGAAAGTCGCATGTAAACGATTATCCCGCCTGGTTGGGACTGGTTGACCGGGGTCCCCCGGGTTCACCCCACCCGGATCCGCATCACGACTGGCAGATGATCGGAGAACGGCACCCGGGGAACCTCGGCGGAGACGGCCGTGAGGCCTTCGGTGAGCAGGACGTGGTCGATTCTCTTGACCGGATCGTCGGCGGGAGAGGTCGGCGGGTCGCCGAGGTCCTTCAGCGGGTCGGTCAGGCCGATCTCGGCGAGCAGGCGCTGGAAGGCGGGGTCGCCGGGGGTGAGGTTGAGGTCGCCCGCCACCAGCGCCGGGGCGGGGGGCATGACGCCGTGCAGGGTGGCGCTCTGGAGTTCCGGCTCCTGGAGGTGGGTGTTGACGATGCCGACCGGCGCGCCGCCGACCTCGACCACCACGGTCTGGGCCTGCGCTCCGGTCGGATATCCCTCGGTGACCAGGGGCGCCGACTGGATGTTCCTGATCGGGAGGTTGGTCAGCACGGCGTCGCCCCAGAGCTCGTCGGCGGCCGGGGCGAAGTGGAAGTGCATGCCCAGGCGGGTGGCGATGCGGTCGAGGTCGTCGTGGCCGCCGTTGAGGAACCAGCCGCGGTCGACCTCGCTGAGCAGGACGACGTCGGGCTTCTTCGACGCGGCCCAGTCGGCGATCTCGTCGAGGTCGAGGGTGCCGGAGGTCCCGAAGCCCATCCTGATGTTGTACGCGATCAGCGTGAACTCGTCGCGGTCGACGGCCACGCCCGGCCCCTCGGTGGCCCTCGGCTGGGGGAGGGCCCACAGGGCCAGCACCGCCAGCCCGGCGGCCACGGCGGGCAGGACCTGAGGCAGGTCGGGCAGCCGCACGGCGGTCGCGGCGACCACGAGGCCCAGCGCCAGCGGGACGTAGGCGTTGTCGAAGCCGAGGACCAGGTCGTAGGCGGCGTAGTAGACGAACGTGCCGACGAAGAACACGATCATCCCGGCCAGGAGCGCGCCGCCCGGACGGCGTCCCGGCGGGCCGTCTCCCGCCACGCGCAGGCACCAGCCGAGGCCCAGCGCGAAGATCGGCAGGGTGGCGGCCCGGAGGTGGCCGTCGTCGTGGGCGATCCAGACGCCGACGATCATCAGGATCGGCGCGAGCTGGGCCGGATGGCCCGCCGTCCCGGCCAGGGCCAACACGGCCAGGGCGGCCAGCAGCGCCAGCGTCGGCCAGAGGCGGTCACCGGGAGTGGTGCCCTGGCCGATCAGCGCCGAGGGGCCCAGGTACATGCCGGCCAGCAGGATCGCGGGGCCGAGGGCGAACCACAGCCGTGCCGGGGCGGGGTCGGCGGCGGCCGTCACGCCCAGGACCGCCCAGGCGAACGCCACGGCGACCAACACCGTTGGGATCCATGGCAGCAGGCCGTCCCGCCACACCAGGTCGAGATGCCCGATGGACAGGTGGAGGGCCTGGGAGAGCGCCAGTCCGAGGGGGAGGGCCGGGCGGGCGTGGGGCCGGGCCACGAGCCTGGCGGCGCCGTACAGGAAGACGATGCCGGCGGTGACGCTCACGGCGCTCACATAGAGCTGCGGGAGACCTCCGTCGGTGGCCTGGAGCGCCAGGCGGCCGAGGGCCAATACTCCGGCGCCGCCCAACAGGGCCCATTTCGCGGGAATGAGCAGCGCGGCCAGCGGCAGGACGAACCAGAGCGCCGCGAAGAGGCCCAGCTGCTCCGGCGGGGTGTCGCCGGCCTGGCCGTAGATCGTGATCAGGGAGGGGAACAGGACGCGGACGGCGTCCATGAACAGGAGCAGACCCAGGGTCACTGCCGCTACAGGACGCATGGAAATGATCCTTTCGTCCCGGTGGGAGCGGTATCAAGGGTCGATTTCCGGGAGCCCGTATAGTCGCTAAGCTGGCCGGAAAAGTTTGTTGACAGTTTTCGCGCGGGGGCGACCATCGAAAGCAGGAACATGGAGCGACGTCCTGGCGTGCCCAGGCTGCTCCGGGAGATCAACGACCGGGCCGCCCTCGATTTACTGCTGTCGTCCGGGCCGCTCACGCGCGGCCAGATCGGCGACCTGACCGGACTGTCGAAGGTGACCGCGTCGCAGACGCTGTCGCGCCTTGAGGAGCGGGGGCTCGTCGAGGTCGTGGGCGAGCAGGCCGGGAACCGGGGGCCCAACGCGGCCCTCTACGGCGTGATCGCGTCGTGCGCCTACGTGGCGGGGCTCGACGTCGGGCCTGAGCACGTGACGGCGGCCATCGCCGACATCAAGGGCGACGTGGTCGCCGAGGTCACCGCCTCGCCCAACGGCACCGACGACCCCGTCTCGGTGGTCCACAACGCGGTCGTGAAGGCCTGCCGGTCGGCCAAGGTCGCGCTGTCGCGCCTGAAGGGCGTCGTGATCGGCACGCCCGGTGTGGTCGATCCGCGCACGGGCGACGTGCAGTTCTCGTTCGACCTGCCCCACTGGCACGAGGGCATCCACGAGGCGCTGGCGCGCGATCTGAAGCGGACCGTGCGGATCGAGAACGACGTGAACCTCGCCGCCATCGCGGAACGGTCGAAGGGGGCGGCCAAGCAGGCCGACGACTTCGTGCTGCTCTGGGTCGGTCGTGGCATCGGCCTGGCCGTCGTGCTCGGCGGCCGTCTGCATCGCGGGCGGTCGGGCAGCGCGGGGGAGATCGGCTATCTGCCGGTGCCCGGGGTGCCGCTGGCGGAGGACGTCCGGTCGGAGCCGGGGCGGCTGCCCTCGCTCGCGGGTGGTCTCCAGTCGCTGGTGAGCTCCGTGGCGGTGCTCGACCTGGCGCGCGACCTCGGCTTCGAGGGCGCGACGGCGGCCGAGTGCGTGACCGCCGCCGTCGACGCGGGCGACCAGGGCGACCGGCTGCTCGACGAGATCGCCTCCCGGCTGGCGCTGGGCGTGGCGTCGGTGTGCGTGGTCCTCGACCCGGGGCTGATCGTGCTGGCCGGAGAGGTCGGCCTGGCCGGGGGAGTGTCCCTGACCGGCCGGGTCGAACAGGCGGTGGCCCGCATCTGCCCGATCAGGCCGCAGGTCGTCACCTCGGCCGTGCCCGGCAACCCGGTCCTGCGCGGCGCGGTGCTCGCCGCCCTCGACCAGGCCCGCGAGGAGATCTTCGCGCCGTGAGGCCCCGCCGCCCCGGCACGGGGCCGGGGCGGGGACGCCTGCCCGGAAGGTCTCAGGCGGTGAGGAGTTCCACCGCCGCCTGAGCGTTGGCTCGGGCCGCGCCGTAGGTCGCGATGTAGACGCCGTGTTCCGGACGCCAGATCGGCAGGCCCATCTCCATGACCACGCCGTCGGGGCGGGCCGCGACCAGCTCGGTGACCAGGGTCCGGCTCGCCGGATAGCGGTGGGCGTCCTTGACGACCACGACCAGGGACCTGCCCCGCGCCCGTGCGAGCAGGTCGCCGGCCTGGGCGTCCTCCGGCTTGACCCGGACGATCTCGGCCTGTGGCAGCCACGGGGCCACACCCCACGGCACGTCGCCGACGGCGATCGTCGGCGGGGTGTCGACCTCGACCACGAACGGGTCCTCCAGCGGGACGGTCGTGCCGCTGAGCCGGACCGCGCGGCGGGCGGCCTGCAGGCCGATCACGGTGTCCTCGGCGTGCTGGCTCCGCGTCTGGCGGGCCCAGTCGCGCAGGCTCTGGGCGCGGGCGACGGCCTCCTCCAGGCGCCCGGCGCTCAGTTCGCCCGTCCGGACGGCCGTGACGATCGCGTCGATGACGGCCGAGGTCTCCTCGTACGTGGGGATCGAGCCCATGCACAGCAGGTCGGCGCCCGCCTTGAGCGACAGCACCGCGCCGCCGCCGAGGCCCACGCTCTTGGTGATGGCGTGCATGTCGAGGGCGTCGGTGACGACCACGCCGTCGTAGCCCAGCTCGCCGCGCAGCAGGGTGGTGAGCGCCCGCGGGCTGAGCGTGGCCGGGGTGTCGCCGGTCAGCGCCGGGACGGCCACGTGGGCGGTCATGATCGACCGGGTGCCCGCCTCGATCGCGGCGCGGAAGGGGGCCAGCTCACGCTCGCGCAGGAGGTCCAGGGAGGCGTCCACGACCGGGACGGACAGGTGGGAGTCCTCGGTGGTCGCGCCGTGGCCGGGGAAGTGCTTGACGCAGGCGGCCACGCCGAGCGACTGGAGGCCGCGCACGGCGGCGACCGTGTGGCGGGAGACCAGCGCGGGGTCGGAGCCGAAGGAGCGGGTGCCGATGACCGGGTTGTCGTCGGCGGTGTTCACGTCGGCCGACGGGGCCATGTCGAGGTTCACCCCGGCCCGCACCAGGTCGCCGGCGATCGAGCGGTAGACCCGCTCGGTCAGGTCGACGTCGTCGACCGCGCCCAGCGCCGCGTTGCCCGGGTATTCGCTGCCCACGTGGTAGGCCAGCCGGGTGACGTCGCCGCCCTCCTCGTCGAGCGAGATCACGGGGTCGCCGGCGCTCGTCAGGACCGACGTGAGAGCGGCCACCTGGCCGGGGCTCCCGACGTTGAAACCGAAGAGGCAGACGCCGCCGAGACCCTCGGACAGGCCGTCCAGCACCCAGTCGGGCGCGGTCAGGCCTCGGAAGGTCACGAGCAGCGTGCCGGCCGCGAGACGGCGCAGCCCCCGATCGCTGTGGCTCGCGGGTACTCCAGGCATGGGAACTCATGACTCCGATCATGGACATGGGTAGGCACGGCCCCCGGGGATGCCCGGGGCCGTACCTGCTCAGGGAAGCGAGACGCGGACGGCCGAAGACCGGCCGTGGCTCGCGCTGGGAATCTGCCTCGAAGACAGGTCGGGCGGTCAGCCCTTGACGGCGCCCGCGACGAGGCCGGAGACCATGCGTCGCTGCACCAGCAGGAAGAACACGACGACGGGGATCGTCATCAGGGTCGAACTCGCCATGATGGCGCCCCAGTCGGTGCCCCGCTGCCCGAAGAAGAACTGCAACGCGACGGGCATCGTGTAGCCCGACGAGTCGCTCATGATGATCAGCGCGAAGATCAATTCGTTCCACGCGGTGATGAACGAGAAGATGCTGGTCGCCACCAGGCCTGGGGCGACGAGCGGGAAGAGCACCTTCCAGAACGCGGTCATCCGGCTCGCGCCGTCGATCCACGCCGCCTCTTCCAGTGACTTCGGCACGGACGCGACGAAGGTGCGCAGCATCCAGATGCCGAACGGGAGAGTCAGGCCGACGTTGATCACGATGAGGCCGAGCAACTGGTCGTACAGACCCAGTCTCTTGACGCTCAGGAACAGCGGGATCAGCAGCGCCTCGGCCGGGATCATCTGCACGACCAGCAGCGCGATCAGGAAGGAGGTGCGGCCCTTGAACCGGAAACGGGCCACCGCGGTGGCGGCCAGCAGCGAGAAGACCGCGCCCACCGCGACCGTGCCGAGGGCGACGATCGCGCTGTTGCGCAGGTAGAGCCAGATGGAGTTGCCCGCCACGCCCTCGCTGAGCACCCGGTCGAGGTGCTCGAAGGTGAAGCTCGTCGGGAACGGGATGAACTCCGTGGTGAAGATCTGGTCGTTGGTCTTGAACGCCGTCGAGACCATCCAGTACACGGGGAACATCGCCACGACGAACACCATCACCGCGACCGAGTTCAGGGCTATCCGGCGGCCCTTGGCGCGATATTTCGCGACTTTCCGCATGCGGTTGAGCTGGTCCTGCCGTGGGCGGTCCACGTTCTTGTACGCCGGCACAGTGGTCACTGCACATCCTCCGACTTCACCATCTGGCGGATGTAGAACGACGTGACGACCAGCAGGATGATCGTGAGGATCACCGCGATGGCCGCGCCGGAGCCCATTTTCGGCGGGCTGCGGAACGCCTCCGCGTAGGAGAACATCGACAGGTTGAAGGCCTCACGGTTGGTGGGGCCGTTCATCAGGGTGTAGAGCTGCGGGAAGACCTTGAAGTCCCAGATGATCGACAGGATCGTCAGGACCGCGAAGACGGGCTTCAGCAGCGGGAACGTGATCTTCCAGAAGGTCCGCCACGAGCCCGATCCGTCGACCCGGGCCGCCTCGTAGAGCTCCCCGGGGATGCCCTTCAGGCCGGCCAGCACCGAGACGGCAACGAACGGGAACGACGACCAGAGGACCGTCACGACCAGGATCAGCAGGATCGAGAACGCCTCGTTGGTCCACGGCTGACCAGTCCAGTCGGCCCGCCCGAACAGGGCGTTGGACAGGAAGTCGGGCAGCAGATTGAGCGCCCAGTTGATGATTCCGGCCTCGGCGTCGAACAGCCAGCGCCAGATGACGCCCTGCGCGACCGGGGGAACCGCCCACGCGAACATGATTCCGATGATCAGGAACGTGGACATCCGCTTGCTGAGCTGGTTGAGCAGCACGCCGACGGCGGTTCCGACGATCAGCGTTAGGCTGACGGTCACGGCGGCGAACCCGAGGGTGTTGCGGAGTGACGACCAGAAGATGTCGTTCTCGAAGACCTTGGTGTAGTTCTCCCAGCCCAGCCATTCGGCCGGACGCGGGTTGACGTCCCGGATCTGCGGGATCCCGACCTTCTGGAAGGAGATCACGAAGGCCTGGAACATCGGGTAGAGCAGGAGCGCGCCGATCACCAGGATGCCCGGGACCAGCAGCACGTAGGGGATGTACTTCGGGTTGAGGCCCGAGGCCTTCTTCGGCGGACGGTGCGAGCGGCGGGGGCGCCCGGCCGGGGCGGAGGCGCTGCCTCCACCCCGGCGGGCGATCGACGTGTCGGTCATCGTCGCTACTGGTTCAGGATCTCTTCGAGTTCCTTGTTGGCCGCCGCGAGCGCCTCATCGGCAGAGGACTTGCCCTCGATGACCGAGCGGGCCGCGTTCTGCAGCACCGCCTTGGTCTCGCCCGCCTCGGTCCAGTTCGGGTCGGCCGGGAAGCTGCGGGCCTTGGCGAACGCCGCCGCGAACGGGGCCTGGACCGGGTCGCTGGAGAGCGAGGCCAGGGTGTCGGGGTAGACCGGGAGCAGGCCGCCGTCCTTGGCGTAGCGGTCGGCCCACTGCTTGCTCGTGGCGAGCTTGATGTACTCCTGCGAGAGCTCGGCGTTCTTGGTGGTGCCCCAGACGGCGATGTCGTTGCCGCCGAAGAACGCGGGGGCCTCGCCGCCGGTCTTGGCCGGGAGCGGGAAGAAGGCGAGCTGGTCGGCCTTCACCTTGCCCTTGGAGTCGGTCTCGATGCCCGGGATGTCCCACGACGCGGTCAGGTACATGCCGACCTTGTCGTTGGCGAAGCGGGTGCGGATGTCCACGGTGTTCTGGGTCAGCCGCGACTTGCCGGACAGGCCGCCGGTCACCAGGCCGGTGTAGGTCTCGAAGCCGGCCTTGAAGGTCGGGTCGGTGAGCTTGCCCACCCACTTGTCGCCTTCCTTGGCGGCGTAGTCGCCGCCCTCGGACCAGGCCATCGCGCCGAGGAGGTGGTTGGCGTCGGATCCGCCGTTGAAGGCGAAGCCGTCGACGTCCTTGCCCTTCTCCTCCTGGATCTTCTTGCCGGCGGCGAGGACCTCGTCCCACGTCTTCGGCACGTCGATCTTCAGCTCGTCGAACCAGTCCTTGCGGTAGAGGACCGCGCGGGTGCCGGCGCCCCACGGCACGGCGTAGACCTCGCCGTCGATGGTCTCCAGGCCGAACAGGTTCTTGGGGATCTGCGCCTGGTCACCGGCGGAGGTGAGCGGGGTGATCGGGGACAGCGCCTCCTGGCTGACCCACAGCGGCACCTGGTCGTTGCCGATCTCGGTGACGTCGGGGCCCGCGCCACCCGCGGCGGCGGCGGTGAACTTGTCGTTCACCTGCGGCCACGGGATCCACTCCAGCTTGACGGTGGCGCCCGTCTGCTTCTGGAACTCGGCGTTCAGGTCGTCCATGTAGGCCTGGGCCGGCGGGTTCGAGTCGCCGAGACGCCACATGGTCAGCGTCTGGCCGGCGAACTTCGGTCCGGAGGCGGCAGGGGCCGAGGCGGCGGCGGAGGGCTGTGACTCGGTGGTCTCGCCACCACCGCAAGCGGCGACACCCAGGGCCAGGGCGGCCACAGTGGCGGTGACGCCGGCGATCTTCACGATCTTCACTAGGGGGGTTCTCCCTTCCCGGCTTCGCGTCGAGGCAAGTTGGAGGTGTCGGCTGGCCGCGCACCCGGGGTTTGCTGACGGTCGGCGTTTGTGGCACCTCAGAGGCTTGATCGCTTGCCTATGGGGTGACTGCCGTTAAACTAACAAGAAACTTTCTTAAAAAAAACCCCGCGTTAGCGGATCGTGACGAGAAGGGAGGCAGCGGTGTCCCGACGTCCCGGCACGCCCCGGCTGCTCCGGCAGATCAACGACAGATCGGCCCTGGAGCTCCTTCTCCTGCAGGGCCCGCTCACCCGGGCTGAGCTGGGCGAACTCACCGGTCTGAGCAAGGTCACCAGCGGTCAGCTGCTGGCCCGGCTGGAGGACCGGGGCCTGGTCACCACGGCCGGCGAACGGGCCGGCGGGCGCGGCCCGAACGCCGCGCTCTACGCCGTCAACCCCCGGTCGGCGTACGTCGCCGGCCTGGAGGTCTCGCCCGACAGCGTCACCGCCGGGGTCGCCGACATCACCGGCCGGCTGATCGCCGAGGTGACCGTCGACCCGTCCGAGGCGCGCGATCCGGTCAAGCTCGTCCACAACGCGCTCCTGCGCGCCTGCGAGAGCGCCGGCATCGGCCTCGACCAGCTCATGGGCCTGGTCATCGGGACGCGCGGCGTGGTCGACCCCCGCAGCGGGGACGTGCGCTACTCCTTCGACCTCCCGGCGTGGCACTTCGGCGTGCTGGCCGAGCTCCGGGCCGACCTGGGCCGGGCCGTGCGGATAGAGAACGACGTCAACCTCGCCGCCCTGGCCGAGCAGGCCCACGGAGCCGCGCGCGGGCTCGACGACTTCGTCATCATGTGGGCCGGGATAGGGCAGGGCCTCGGCGTCATGCTCGGCGGCCGCCTCCACCGGGGCATCACCGGCGGCGCGGGCGAGATCGGCTGGCTTCCCGTGCCGGGGGAGCCGCTTCCCTCCGACGTACGCGATCCGCAGTCCGGCTCCTTCCAGCGCCTGGTCGGCGGCGACGCGGTCCACGGCATGGCGCTGGCCCACGGCGTGCACCCCCAGGAGGCGCCCGTGGCCGACCTGGTCGCCAGGGCCGTCGCCGAGGGGAACGGGCGCTTCCTCGACGAGCTCGCCGGGCGGCTGGCCGTCGGCGTCGCGGCCGTCGCCGTGGTGCTCGACCCCGGTCTCATCGTGCTGAGCGGCGACGTCGGGCGGGCCGGGGGGCCGGAGCTCGCCGCCCGGGTCGAGGACGAGGTGGCGCGGGTCTGCCCGAGCCGCCCCAGGGTCGCGGTGACCGAGGTCGCGGGGAACCCGGTGCTCCAGGGAGCCCTGGTGGCCGCCCTGGAGGAGGCGAGGGAACAGGTCTTCTCGGATACGGTCTGACATCATGGGCGAAGTCATTCTGATCTCCGACCACCGGGTGACCTCCATCCCGGTGACCGATTGCCTGGAGCCGCTCGTCGATGTGCGGGCTTTCCTGCGCGTTGACGAACGGCTGGCCGACCCCGCCGGGGCCTTCGCCCATCTGCGGGCCGGGATGGCCGAACGGCTGCGGCGGGTGGTGCTGCCGCTCGGCGTCCACCTCCTGGTCGTCGAGGGCTACCGGCCGGTGTCGCTCCAGCGGAAGTGGTTCGAGGACTACCGCGAGACGCTGCGGGCGACATTTCCGGAAATGTCGTCGGATGAGCTGCACGTGGCGGCGAGCCGGTTCGTCTCGCCGGTCGAAGTGGCCCCCCACACGGCCGGGGCCGCCGTCGACCTGACGCTGTGCGACGACGACGGCGTGGAACTCGACATGGGCACCGAGGTCAACGCGACCCCGGAACAGAGCGACGGGAACTGCTACACCGCCTCCACCGGCATCTCGGCGGAGGCCACGCAGAACCGGAAGGTGCTGGTGACGGCGCTGGAGGGCGTCGGGCTGGTCAACTATCCGACGGAATGGTGGCACTGGTCCTACGGCGACCGTTACTGGGCCATGGCCCGGGGCCACGACTCGGCCGTCTACGGACCGGTCGAACTCTGACCACCGGCCGCGCTCCGGACACGGTGACTCGGGCAGGCCGGCGTCTCAGAGCGTTCTCGCTCTGGGGGATTCCCGCCGGCGGAGCGGTGCGCCCGGGGCGGTGGCGACGAGGTGGCCCGCGTGGGCGGTGAAGGTGGTGGTCCCCTCCGGCAGGTCGCCCGCCGGGTGCCACTCGCCGGTGGCGGCAGGGCGGCGGGTGACCAGGGTTCCGCTGCTGGTCAGGGCGTAGAGGCGGCCGTTCATGCCGCTCATGGCGACCGCGTCGCACTCCCCCCGGTCGAGCCACTCCTCGCCGGTGAAGGGCATCGCCCACAGGCGGCCCTCCGACGTCGCCGCCCAGAAGGTGCAGTCGGCGACGGCGAAGGCCACGGTGCCCGCCGGGCAGGTCGCCTCGTCGGTCCAGGGGGCCGGGATCTCGACGGCCGCCCTCGACCTCAGGATGCCGTCGGGGGTCACGCCGTACAGCAGGACGCCGCGGGTCCCGGCCGCCTCGCGCGGGGTGTCCAGGCACATCACGTCACCGGCCCAGCCGATGGGACGCCAGGGCAGGTTCTGGGCGCACAGTTCGCGGCTCATCAGGGCGCCGCCTGCGCTGACGCCGTAGAGGACGCGGGCGTCGGCGGCCAGGGCGCGGACGTCGGCCGGATCGCCGATCACGTCCCAGCCGTCGTACGGGGAGCTGAGGCGGGTCAGGACGTTGCGGGTGATCCGGTCGACCACCGGGTCGTGGAGGGTGTTGCCCCAGTTGACCGTCGCGGCGTTGAAGACGGTGCCCCGGCCCGAGGTGAAGACGCCCATGGTGGCCCAGCCGCCCTGGCCGCCCGATCGCCAGTGGCGCAGGTCGGCGGTGGCCAGGACGGTGAACGACGACGGGGTGCCGTCGCGTGAGGTCACCCTCGGGACGCCGCCCACCTCGACGAACTCGGCCGCGTCGGTCTCGTAGCCGAGGGCGCCCTGGGCGAACTTGTCGCCCTCGGTCAGGCCGGTGCCCTCGAAGACCCAGTGGCCGGCGAAGCGGGTGACGTACGACTCCTCGTTCATGAGGGGCATCGACGGGCCCCAGGTTCCCGCGCCCGCCCGGAAGCTGACGCCCGTCAGCGAGTTCTCGGGGCGGCCGACGCTCGACCACTCGGCGGTGACCAGCGCCGGGTCGTCGACGGGGTCGGTGAAGGGGTCGCGGTGGCAGACCAGGGTGCGGCCCTCCAGCCGCGCCTGCCACCAGGCGGTGTTCCCGGCGAAGATCGCCATGTTGCCGCCGCGCCGGACGAACTCCTCGCACGCGTCGCGCATCTCGCGGGTCCAGTATTCGTCGTGGCCGTTGACGACCAGGAGCCGGTAGCCGTCGAGCAGCTCCCCGGACAGGTCGAGGCCGTCGCAGAAGTCGGCGTCGTAGCCCGCCGGGCGGAGCCAGCGCAGGAAGCCGTCCTCCCACCGCTCGGGCGAGGGGCCGCCGCCCGGACGGTCGAAAGTCACCTCGGTCGCGCGATCCGGGTCCTCGGTCCAGTAGAGGCCCTCGCCCGGGACGCCCGCGCGGTTGTAGGCCTGCCAGGTCCCGAACGGGATGGAGACCAGGATGTCCTTCTTCGGCCCGGACGGGGTCACGACGAAGTAGACCTCGTCGTCGCCCGAGACGTTGGTGCCCGGCAGCTCACCGGTCGCCCGGGGCACCTCCGAGGCCGGGGCGTCGGTGAAGTGGGCGCGGTAGAGCGAGCTCGGCCAGTCGCCGGGGATGTCCAGGGTCCACCGGGGGCCGTGCGCGCGGGTGGTCAGCACGTGGGCGCCGGTGGTGGCGTCGTGGACGTGGACGCCGCTGTCGCCGCCCAGATGGAAGGTCAGCGGGCGGCCCTGGGGGCACGACGTCGCGGCGGCGTAGGCGATCACCGCAGGGCCGCCTCGACGAGCATCGTCTCCAGGCCGTGCAGGAAGCGCTCCATGTCGGCCCTGGACAGCCAGCGGGTGTCGGCGGTCACCGAGACGTCCATGGTGCCGCTCAGGTGGACGCAGAACCGGCAGTTGAGCTGGTCCTGCGACATCGGCCAGCTGAGCGCGCTCTCGCCGAGGGCCCGGCGGATCAGCGTCTCGTCGCGGTAGACGGGGTTGTCGGCGAAGCGCATGTCGTTGAAGCAGCACCACGGGTGGACGTCCGTCCCGCGCTCGGCCGCGACCCGCCGCAGGGCCGCCGACCGGTCGGCGGGGTCGTGGTAGGCGCTCCGGTAGGCCCGCAGCGCCGCCGCCCCGGCCAGACTCAGCAGCTCCTCGAACCGGACCTTCTCCACGTCGAGCACGAACAGCCCCTCCTGCGACATCGTGGTCACCGCGGTGCGGGTGTCGGCCCGGAACCGGTTGCCGACGATCGGCAGCATCGCCACGGTGTCGTGCCCGGTCATCTCCGAGACCAGCGCGGTCACCGCCGTCAGCAGGACGGTCGAGGTGCTCGTGCCGTGGCGGACCGCGATCCGCTGCGCGGCCAGGTCGACGGCGGGGGACCGCAGCGACGCCCGCCAGATCGGCGGCGTCTCCCCAGCTCCGGACGGCACGTGGAACATGGTCGGCGGGATGCGCCGGTGGGCCTGCTCCCAGTAGGCCGCGGCCTCGGCGGCCACCCGGCGGCCCGCCTCCGACCCCTGCCAGCGGGCGATGTCCATCGGCTGCGGCGGCCTGGCCGCGGGCGCGCCGCCGCGCAGCAGCAGCAGCCGCAGGTCGCGGATGGCCTGCTCGGCGCCCAGGCCGTCGGCCGCCAGGTGGCAGAACACCAGGACCAGATGGGTGACCTCACCGGCCTCCGACAGCACCAGCCCGGCGCGCAGCGGCCACTCGGTCTCGTAGTCGAACGGCTCGGCCGCCATCGCGGCCAGCAGCGTGTCGGGGTCGTCCCCGGTCCGGACGCTCAGCTCGCCGCCCGCCTTGAGCAACTGGCCCCCGTCGCGCACGAGCGTGCGCAGCGACTCGTGCCGTTCGGCCAGGCGGCCCAGCGCCCACAGGGCCGACGACACCGACGCCGGGCGCGCGCCCAGCGGCAGCACCCGGCCGAAGTTGAAGTAGTGGTCGTCCGGCCGGGTCCGCTCGATCGCCTCCCAGATCGCGCGCTGGCCCCAGGTGAACGGAGCCGTTCCGGTGCGCCCGCCGGAGAAGACGGCCCGGGTCATGCCGGTGACCGGGCGGCCTCGACCCAGGCGGCCAGCCCGTCGACGCTGTCGAGGAACGTGACGTCGCCGCTCAGGTCGACCTCGACGCCGTATTCGCGTTCGACGGCGTCGATGAGCCGCATCTGCGCCAGCGAGGTCACGCCGAGATAGGCCAGCGGCACGGTCGCCGCCAGCACGTCGGCCGGGGTGAGCTCGCCGTCACACGACTCCGACACCAGTTCGGCCAGTCTTTCCTTCATTGCGCACCTTCCGTTCCAGCCCGACCAGGTCGTCGGGGGTGGCGTCGGGGACCGCGTCGTCGAAACGGGCCAGCCTCCTCGTGAGCAGCGCGCCCACGACGACCAGCAGGATGAACCCGGCGAAGACGGCGTACATCAGGGAGACGTCACCGAGCAGCCCGGTGCCCACGGGAGCGATGATCCCGACGCCGATGGGGATGGTCGACCAGGCGACCATCTGGTTGAGCGCGAACACCCGGCCGTGGAACCGCTGCGGGACCTTGACCTGGATGATCGTGGTGTAGACGCCGTTGACCAGGGCGAGCCCGAAGCTGACGCCGAACGCGCCGGCCCCGATGAGGGTCAGGTCGTCGCGCAGCGCCACGACGCCGCACGACACCGCGATGATCAACGTGAGGAGCAGCATGCCGCGCATGCGGCGTCTCGACGGGCCGCCCCACAGGCCCATCGTGAGCCCGCCCGCGACCGCGCCGGACCCCGCCACCAGGGCGATCACCCCGGCGTCCTGGACGGTCCCGAACTCCAGCACGAGGGGTGAGTACATCATGAAGACCGGCGACAGGCCGAGCGACAGCAGCGCGAAGAACAGGACCATGGCCCGGAAGTAGGGGTTGCCGAAGGAGATCTTGAACCCTTCGGCGATCTCCCGCCCGACGCTCTCCCTGCGGCGCAGCGCCAGCGCGGCCGGGAACGCCACCAGGGCCAGCACGACGATCGTGAGGACGTGGCCGACGACGTCCAGGAGCAGGATGCCGCCCAGCCCCCAGACCGACAGCAGGCCGACCGCCGCGAGCGGGGCGATGAACTGGGCCATGCCGAGCGCCATCTGGGCGATGCCGTTGGCGTGGCCGAGATACCGCTTCGGCACGAGCTGCGGCACCGCCGCCGTGAAGGCCAGCCGTTGCGTGGTCAGCGCGACCGACAGCAGCGGAAGCAGCAGGTAGAGCGTCCAGACGTGCAGGTTGCCGGTCCAGACGAGCACCCCGGTCACCGCCTGGACGGCCAGCGCCGCCGCGTTGCCGCCGATCATCACGCCGCGCTTGGACGACCGGTCGACCAGCGCCCCGGCGAGCGGGGCGGCCAGCACGCCGGGGATGACGGCCAGGACCTGGAGGATGGCGAGCTGGGCCAGCGACTGGTGCTGGAGGTAGACCCACAGCGGCAGTGCGAACTCGGTCAGCGTCGACCCGGCCAGGCAGACCATCTGCCCGAAGGCGATCAGCAGGAACCTGGTCACCGAGGGGGCCGGGCCGGGGCGCGAGACGAGGTCAGGGTCGCTCGCGCCCTCGGCGACCGGCGTGGTCACGATCCGGGCCAGTTCTTCCGGGCGATATTTCAGGAAATAGTGACCCGCCTCGTCGATCACGACCAGCCGGGTCCGCTCGGTGATGAAGCCCCACTCCGCGAAGCGCTCCTCGTAGTAGTCGGTCGCGGGGTCGTACTCGCCGACGACCGAGACGATCGGGGCCCTCAGCTTCGGGGCCCCGCTGTCGATGAGGGCGGTGAAGTAGTCCTCGGCGGCGCGGGCGTCGTGGCGCATGTTCCTGATGACGAACGCCTTCTGGGCGTCGTCCAGGTCCGACAGGTCGGCGCCGAGCGCGGTGAGCCAGTTGAGCTGGCCCTTGTCGCTGCGGAACCGCTCCAGCCTGGCCAGCTTGGCCCAGCGTCCGAGCACGCCCTTGGTGGGGCGGGCGAACGGGAAGATCCCGCCGAGGTAGACGGTGTCGATCGCGCGTCCGGCCGCCTCCAGGCGGCGGGCGATCTCGACGGTGAGCGCGCCGCCGACGCCGCAGTGGCCGTAGAGGGTGATCGGCGCCTCGATGCGGAGGATCTCCTCGACGCACCGCTGGGCCACCACCTCCAGCGGCTGCGACTCCTCGGACAGGCCGAGGTCGTGGCCCGGAACGGCGACCGACCAGAGCTCCCACCCGGCCGGCAGCGCGTCGGCCAGTGGCTGGTAGACGACCGCGCTGCCGCCGCCGTAGGGCAGGCAGACCAGGGCCTTGGCGCCCTGCGAGGTGAGGCGGTAGAGGAGCGGCCTCGGGCCGCCCGCCGACCGGGCGACGGCGGCGAGGGCACGGACCGTCGGGTGCTGGAACAGGTCCATCAGCGCGATCGGCGCCGAACCCTCCGGCAGGGTCCTGCGCAGCTTCGCGACCACCCGGGTCGCCAGCAGGGAGTGGCCGCCGAGGTCGAAGAAGTCGTCCAGGACGCCCACCCGCCGGATCCCCAGCACCTCGCACCAGGCGGCGGCGATGGCCTCCTCGACGGCGTCGGCGGGGGGTTCGAACGGGACGTCCTGGTCGGGGCGGGCGTCCTGCGGGGCGGGGAGCGCGGCGCGGTCGACCTTGCCGTGGCCCTTGAGCGGGAGCTCGTCGAGGAACACCCAGCGGGTCGGGACCATGTACTCCGGGAGCCGGTCGGACAGGGAGGTCCGCAGGTCACCGATCGAGGGGCGGGGATCGGCGACGACGTAGCCGACGAGGTCGCCGTCCCGGGCGTCGGTGACGGCGTGGGAGACGCCGGGCAGGGTGCGCAGCGCCTCGTCGATCTCGCCGAGCTCGACCCGGTAGCCGCGGATCTTGACCTGGAGGTCGCGGCGGCCCAGGAACTCCAGGTCGCCGGTGGGGAGCCAGCGGGCCAGGTCGCCGGAGCGGTAGAGGCGGCCGTACAGGGGATGGTCGACGAACTTCTCGGCGGTGAGGCCGGGGCGGCCGAGGTATTCGCGGGCCAGCCGGCCGCCGATGCACAGCTCACCCGCCACGCCCGCCGGGACCGGGGCGAGGTGCCGGTCCAGCACGTACAGGCGCGCGTGGCCCAGCGGCTTCCCGATCGGGGTGATCGGACCCGTGGGGGTCACGTCGGGGGAGACGCGGTGGGTCGAGACGCCCACGATGGCCTCGGTGGGGCCGTAGTGGTTGACGACGGGGACCCGGCGCGCCAGGTCGCGGGCGAAGTCCCAGCTCGACCCCTCGCCGCCGAAGATGAGCAGCTTCCTCGGCAGGAGGGCGCCGACGTCGTCGATGTCGGCGGCCAGCGCGCCCAGGTGGGAGGGGGTGAGCTTGACGTAGTCGATGCCGCGCATGTGCCCGGCCAGCTCGGGGCCGGAGATGCGGGCGGGCAGCAGGTGCAGCGTCCCGCCGGTGCTCAGGCACAGGTAGAGGACCGTGATGCCGAAGTCGAAGGCGAGCGACTGGAGGAGGGCGTACTCCGCCTCGTCCTCGACCGCGAAGCGCTGACGCGCGTCGGCGAGGTAGCGGAGGATCTCCCCGTTCTGGACGGCCACGCCCTTGGGCCTGCCGGTCGAGCCGGAGGTGTAGATGACGTAGGCGAGGTCGTCCGGGCCGCCGAGGGGGTCCAGGTCGTCGGCCTCCGCGTCGTCGATCTCGGTGAGCAGCACCGCCGCGCCGGAGTCCTCGACCATGAAGGCGCGGCGTTCCTCCGGATACTCGGGGTCGATCGGCACGTAGGCCCCGCCCGCCTTCAGCACCGCGAGCAGCGCGACGGCGAGGTCGATCGACTGGTCCATGCAGACCGCGACCCGCACCCCCGGCCCGACGCCCCGCTCGCGCAGCCTCCGCGCGGTGCCCGCGACCCTCCGGTGCAGTCTCCGGTACGAGATCGCGTCGTCGCCGTGCCGGATCGCGACCCGGTCGGGGGAGCGGTGGGAGATGACCTCGGCCAGGGTCTCGTGCGCGGGCGTGACCGGCTCGTCCGGCGCGGTGGACCACCGGTCGAGAAGAGCGGTCTCGGCGGGGGAGACCAGGTTCAGCCGGGAGACCGGCTGCTCCGGGTCGGCCACGATCGAGCGGAGCAGCGTCTCGAAGTTGGCCGCGAACCGCTCGACCGTCTCGGGGCGGAACAGGTCGGCCGAATGGACGAAGAAGGCGTCCAGGCCCTCGTCGGCCGGGGCGATCTCCAGGGACAGGTCGAACTTGGCCTGGTGGAAGTCCGGGTCGACCGGCTCGGCGACGAGTCCGGGCAGGTGGAAGCGGGTGCCCGCCTCGCTGCGCAGGCTGAACTGCGTCTGGAAGACGGGGGTGCGGCCGAGGTCGCGGGCCACGCCGAGGTCCTGCACGATCCGGTCGAACGGGGTGTCGGCGTGGGTGAACGCGTCGATCGCGGTCCTGCGGGTGCGCTTCAGCAGATCCCGGAAGGTCGGATCTCCGGCGAGGTCGGCGCGGAGGACGACCGTGTTGAGGAAGAACCCGATGAGCTTCTCGGTGTCCTCGTCCGGCCGGGCCGCGACGGGGGTGCCGACCGCGAAGTCGACGGCGCCGGTGTAGCGGTGGAGCTGGGTCTGGAAGGCGGCCATGAGCAGCATGAACAGGGTGACGCGCTCCTTGCGGGCGAGCGCGCTGACCTGGTCGGTGAGCTCTTTGGGCAGCCTCCGGGCGACGACCGCGCCGTTGGAGGTGCGGACGCGGGGCCGGGGCAGGTCGGCCGGCAGGTCGAGCACCGGCACCCGGTCGAGCCGGTCGCGCCAGAAGGAGGTGTCGACGGGCTGTTCGCGCTGCCTGCGGGCGTGGTCGCCGTACTGCGCGGGCAGGTCGGGCAGGTCGCCGCCGGCGTAGAGCGTGGCGATCTCCTCGTACAGGAGCCCGAGGGACCAGCCGTCGCCGGCGATGTGGTGCAGCACGACGACGAGCGTCTGGTCGTCGGTGAGGTAGGCCCTGACGACCGGCCCGTTCGCGAGGTCGAAGGGCCGGTTGGTGAGGTCGGCGAGCGGCACGCCGGAGACGCGTTCGAGCGGGAGCGCGCGGTCCTCGACCACCGCGACGGGGCTGCCGTCGACGGCCGGGTAACGCGTCCGCAGCACCTCGTGCCGCCGCATCACCGTGGTCAGCGCCCGCTCCAGTGCGGCCACGTCGAGATCCCCGACGAGCCGTTCGGTCACACAGATGTTGTACGACGCGTCATCGGGGTTGAGCTCGTGCAGGAACCAGAGCCGTTCCTGTCCGAGCGAGAGTGGGTTGGCCGGTGTAACGGCGAGCATCTTCCCTCAAGAGATCGGACGACTGCAGCACAAAGAGGCCAAACGCCTCAGCCAGGGAAGCTAACTGGAAAGGTTCTTTGCAATTAGCGGACGGCGTCAGTCTGGCACGCCCCGTCTCCGCTCACAAGACCGAAACCGGCTTGGCCTATTGGTCTGGCAGAGCTGGGCACCCCTTGTGACGAGCATCGGGACCATGCCAGACTGGCCATGGGTCTAATTGGAAAGAATGTTTTCAGTAAAACCGTGCTCGGGCAATATTCATCCGATCTTTGAGGAAGTCCTATGACGCTCTCGGATCTGCTGGCGGCCCGCGCCGCCGCCGAACCTGACGGCGTCGCCATGATCGTCCACGGGGTGGGGGAACTGACCTACTCCGGCTGGGACGCGCGCGCCGGCGCCATGGCGAACATCCTGATCAACGAAGGCGTCCGGCCGGGCGAGCCGGTGGGGCTGGTGTTCCCGCACGCCGCCTGGCTGGACTACGCGGTGGCGTTCATGGGCGTGCTCCGGGCGGGGGCCGTGGCCGTGCCGATGTCCGACCGGACGCCCGAGGGAGAGATCCGACTTCTGGCGGAACGTGCCGGAATTGCCCGGATTCTCCGGAACGTTCCCACGGGCCCCGCCGAACCCGCCGAACCCGTGAAAGTTTCATCCTCGGACCCCGCCCAGATTCTTTTCACCTCGGGGACCACGGGCGTCGCCAAGGGGGTCATGGCCACCCACGGCAACCTCGCCTTCGGGCTGCACCGCGACCCGCGCCGCAGGGCGTTCCGGCACTCCACCCACCTCGCGCACGCGTTCCCCATCGGGACCAACGCCGGTCAGATGATGCTGGTGAACGCGATCGCCGCCCACCCCACGGTGGTGACGACGCCCATGTTCACCACCGCCCGGTTCGCGAATCTTGTCGCGAAATATCAGGCCGGCACGGTATTCCTGGTGCCCGCCATGGCCATCGAACTTCTCTCGGCGGGGGTCGACCCGCTCGACAGCGTGCTGCTGCTGGGATCGGCCGCCGCGCCGCTGCCGGCCGCCGTGGCGGCGAAGCTCACCGAGCTGTTCCCGGCGGCGATGATCACGAACTACTACACCTCGACCGAGGCCGCTCCCGCTCAGACGATCATGGTGTTCGACCCCGAGCGCCCGGGATCGGTGGGCCGCGCGGCGGCCGGCGGGCAGGTCCGGGTCACCTCCGGCGACGGGACCCCGGCCGCCACCGGCGAGATCGGCGAGGTGTGGATGCGCTCGTCCGCCGCGCCCCGCGCCTATCTCGGCGACCCCGACTCCGACACCTTCCGGAACGGGTGGGTGCGGATGGGGGACCTGGGCTACCTCGACGACGACGGCTACCTGTTCCTGGTCGACCGGACCGGCGACGTCATCAAGTCCGGAGCCCACAAGGTCTCGACGCTGAAGATCGAGGAGGCGCTGCACGCGCATCCGCTGGTCAAGGAGGCCGCCGCCTACGGGGTGCCCCATCCGGTGCTCGGGAAGGCGGTGGCGGTGGCCCTGGTCGTCCAGGAGGAGATCCCGCTCCCCGACCTCCGGTCTTTCCTGAGCGAGCGGCTGGCCCCGCACGAACTGCCCGCGAAGGTGACCACGATGGACGCGCTGCCGCGCAACCGGGGCGGCAAGGTCGACAAGCGGGCCCTGTCATGACCCCTGCCCCGACGGAGGCGTCGTTCGCGCAGACCGGGATGTGGATCACCGAGCGGATGGGACGGGCCCGCACGGCCTACCACATGCCGCTGGTGATCCGTTTCGACGGGCCGCTGGACGTGTGCGCCCTGCACGCCGCGTGCGATGCGGTCGTCCGGCGGCACGCCGTGCTCTCCACGGCCGTCGCCGAGGACGACGGGCTGCCGGTGATGGTGCCGGGGATGCGGCCGGAGGTCCGGCTGACCACCGCCACCGACCTCGCCGCCATCGTCCGGGAGGAGACCCTCGCGCCCTTCGACGTCGAGAAGGGGCCGCTCGCCCGGTTCGTCGTGGTCAAGCTCGACCCCGGGCGGCACGCCCTGGTGTTCGTCGCCCACCACCTGGTGTTCGACGGCGAGTCGAAGGACATCCTGGTCAGGGACCTGGCCGACTTCTACAACGGCGAGTCGCACCCCCGGCTGGGGATGTCCTACGCGAGCTTCGCCGAGGGGGAGCGGGAGCGCGTCAGGCGCGACCTCGCCGAGGCCAAGGCCTACTGGTCGTCACGGCCGGTGGGGGAGACGACGCTGCCCGGTCTCAAGGCGGCCGGTCTGGGCGCGGCCGAGGGCGCGGTGCGCACCTTCCCCGCCCGGATGCCCGAGGTGCCGGGCGTCTCCCGTTTCGAGCTGTTCCTGGCGTCGGTGCACACCCTGCTGCACCGCTACGGCAACCCCGATCCGACCGTCGCCGTCGACCTGTCCACCCGCGTCCCGGACGTCCGGGACAACATCGGCCTGTTCGTCAACGAACTCCCCGTCTCCGTCCGCGTCGAGGGCACCGTGGCCGACGTCGCCCGGACCCTGCACCGCGACCTGCGCGAGATGTACCGCTTCCGGCATGTCCCCTATGCCCGTGCGGTCCGGGGGGTGCGGCCGCGCACCGCGCTGGCGCAGGTCTCCGTCAGCTACCGCAAACGCCGCCCCGACCCCGTCTTCACCGGCGTCGAGGCCACCGTCGACTGGGCCGTCTTCAACCATTCCGTACGCAGCGTCCTGCACCTCCAGGCCGTCGACCACCCCGACGGCCTTTTCGTGATCATGCAATACGGCGCCGGCTCCGGCACGGAGTCCGACGTCGCCCGGATAGCGGAGGACCTTCTCACCATCATGAACAACCCCGACATCCCTGTGGACGGCACCCCGCAGGCGGCCGGCCTGGACGACGCCATCCGCGAGATCTGGCAGGAAGTCCTGGGCATCGACGAGATCGGCGACGACGAGGACCTGTTCGACCTCGGCGGGCACTCGCTGACCATCACCCAGATCATCGCCCGCATGCGCAAGCGCCTCGGCGTCGAGGTCCCCCTCGACGTCTTCTTCGACACCCCGACGATCGCGGGCGTCGTCCAGGCGATCCGCGAGGCGGAACCGGCCGTCAGGTGACCACCACCGACCTCGACCGGTTACTGCTCATCCGCCACTTCGAACGCGCCCTGCTCGACCTGTTCGCGAAGGGCGAGCTCAACGGCACGACCCACACGTGCCTGGGCCAGGAGATCGTGCCCGTGGCGGTGTCGGGCCTGCTCGGCCCGGACGACCGCGTCTTCAGCAACCACCGGGGTCACGGCCACTACCTGGCCCGGTTCGACGACCCCGCCGGCCTGCTGGCGGAGATCATGGGCCGCGAGGGGGCGGTCTGCGGCGGGGTCGGCGGCAGCCAGCACATCCTGCGGGACGGGTACGTGTCGACCGGCGTCCAGGGCGAGAGCCTGCCCGTGGCCGCCGGCGCGGCCCTGCACCTTCGCGGTTCGGGGGCGCTGGCCTGCGCCTACATCGGCGACGGGACCTGGGGGGAGGGCGCGGTCTACGAGTCGCTGAACCTGGCGGCGCTGTGGGGGCTGCCGCTGCTGGTCGTGGTGGAGCACAACGGCATCGCGCAGACGACGCCGACCGAGCTCGCCATGTCCGGAGACATCGCGGCACGGTGCGCGGCCTTCGGGGTCCGGCACGTCGCCCTGCCCGCCGACGACGTCGGAGCGGTCCGGGCCGTCCTGGAACCGCTGGTCTCTTCGGTACGCACCGGCTCGCCCCTCGTGGTGGAGTTCGCGGTCAACCGGCTGGGGCCGCACAGCAAGGGTGACGACACGCGGTCAGGCGTCGACGAGCTCCGCGACTGGTATCGCGACATGTCGGGCGACACGGGCTTCGCGGAGGCCGACGCCCGCGCCCACGACCTGGTCGACTCGGTGGTACGCGAGGTGAAGGCCCGCCCTGCCTCCCGGTGGGACCGATGAACCGCCGGCTTTCGTCGCCCTGGTGGCAGGGTGTGCGGAGCCGTACCGAAAAAGGGCTTTTCCGCTCTGACCCGCACCTGACGAGGCGGCCCGCATGCGCGTAGTAGAGAACCTCAACCGGGCCCTCCACGAGGTGCTCGCCGCCGACCCGAAGGCCCGCCTTCTCGGCGAGGACCTGCTCGATCCCTACGGCGGCGCGTTCAAGGCCACCCGAGGCCTGTCGACCGCGTTCCCCGGGCAGGTCCTCACCACACCCATCAGCGAGAACGCCATCACCGGCGTCGGCGCGGGCCTGGCGCTGTGCGGCGAGACAGCGATCGTCGAGATCATGTTCAGCGACTTCGTCACGCTGGCGTTCGACCAGATCGTCAACTTCGCCGCCAAGTCCGTCTCCATGTACGGCACCCGCGTCCCGATGCGCCTCATCGTCCGCCTGCCCACCGGCGGCGGCCGGGGCTACGGCCCCACCCACAGCCAGAGCCTGCAGAAACACTTCATCGGCGTGCCCGGCCTCGACGTCTACGAGATGTCGCCCCTGCACGACAACCGCGCCGTCCTCGCCGCCATGATCGCCTCGCAGCGGCCCTGCGTCTTCTTCGAGGACAAGGTCCTCTACACCAAGCGCATGCACCAGGTGGACGACCCCTTCACCTGGGACCTCACCGACGGCCTGGCCCGCGTCCACGTCGACGCGCCCCCCGACTGCGTGATCATCGCCCCCGGCGGGGTCACCCACCGGGCCGTCGCCGCGATGCGCCGCCTCCTGATCGAGCAGGAGATCATCTGCACCCTGCTCGTCCCCTCCCGCCTCCACCCCCTCGACGTGACCTCCCTCGTCGCCGCCGCCCGCGGCGCGAAGTCGGTCGTCGTCGCCGAGGAGAGCACCGCCGGCGGCACCTGGGGCGCCGAGGTGGCCCACCGGCTCCACCAGGAGCTGTGGGGCGTCCTGCGCAACCCGGTCGCGCTGGCCCATTCGGCCGACAGCGTCATCCCCACGGCCTCCCACCTCGAACGTGCCGTGCTGCTGACCGAGACCACCATCCACGACACGGTCCTGGAGTCCCTCAAGTGAAGGTCCCCAAGCTCAACAACAACGACGACAGCTATGTCCTGGTGGAATGGCTGGTCGCCACCGGGACCGAGGTCAAGGAGGGCGACCCGATCGCCGTCCTGGAGACCTCGAAGTCGGCCGAGGAGGTGACCGCCGACGCGTCCGGAGTCCTGCTCCAGGAGGTCGCCCTGATGGCCGACTGCGCCCCCGGGGACCTGCTGGCCACCATCGGCTCCGTGGTCGAGGTCCCCCCGGCGGACGACCGGACCTACTCCGAGACCCTGGCCTCCGCGCTGGCCCACTCGCCGGAAACGGGCGCCTTCGCCACCGGAGCCCTCTCGGCCGCCGGAGTGACCCCCGCCAAACGCCCCGGCCCCGTGATCACCGCTCCCGCCCGCGCCGCCATGGACGAACTCGGCGTGACCGAGGACCAGGTCGCCGCCCTGGGCATCCCCGTGATCCGCCGGACCGACGTGGCCCAGCTCGCCGCCGCCAACGCCGCCCCCACCGAGCCGCTGTCCAAGGTCCAGCAGGCCGTCGGCCGCGCCGTCGCGCTCTCCCACTCCACGATCCCCGCCGCGTACGCCGTCCTCGACATGCCCCTGGACGAGGAACTCGCCGCCACCCGCCGCCTGACGAAGCAGGTCCGCCGCCCGGTCGGCCTGCCCGAACTCTTCGTCATGGCCGTCGCGAGACTCCACGCGGAGTTCCCGCTGTTCTTCGCCACCCTCAGCGACGACCGGACCAAGGCCGTCCTCTCCGACCGCCCCAACGTCGGCGTGACCTTCGACACCGGCGACGGCCTGTACGTCCCGGTCGTCCACGACGCCGCCGCGAAGTCGCTCCAGGAGGTGGCGACGAAACTGATGGAATACCGCGTGGCCGCGATGAAGGGCGACTTCAAGGCGACCGACCTGGCCGACGCGAACATCGCCGTCACCCTCCACCACGACGGCGGCATCAGCCTGGCGATCCCCTTCATCTTCCCCGGCACCGCCTGCGCCCTCGCCGTCACCGCCCCCCAGGAGACCCTCTACCTGGACGGCACCGAGGTGAAGGCCCGGCAGGTCTCCCACATAGGCCTCGCCTACGACCACCGCCTCATCAACGGCCGCGACGCGGCCCGCTTCCTCGCCGCCCTCCAACGGGAGACCAGAGCCCTGGCGACCACGGACTGACGGTCACCCCGCCGCGCACCTCGCGCGACGTCGTCGAGCATCTCGGAGAGCGTTCAGCGCTGCTCGGCGAGATGCTTGACGGAGTACTTGAGCCCACCGAGACTGTCGCTGATCAGCGCTGCCCTTCCCCGTCGGTCCTCACCCCCGGATGCGAAGGCCTCGTGGGGTCGGATGGAAGCCGGCGGCCTCCAGGGCCGCGCCCAGCGGGGAGTCGTTGATGGCGGTCCCGTCGGCCCGTTCCACGGTCAACCGCCCCAGAGCTCCGTCGCGTACGGCTCCCGCCAGCGCCTCCACCGCCACGCTCAGGTGGTCGTCCTCGCCGAAGGACAGCAAGGTCTTCCCGCCCCGTTCGACATAGAGGACCAGCTTTCCGGCCACGGTCACCACCAGCGCGCCGGCCTTGCGCCCCGGCCGATGCCCGGCGTCGCCGCCCCGGTCGGGCCACGGCAGCGCCGCGCCGAACGGGTTGGCCGGGTCGGCGGCGGCCATCACGGTCGCCTTGGGCAGCTCCCGCTCGACGCCCTGGGGACGCCAGGCCGTCCACGGATCGACGTAGTCGCCCTCGGGCTGAGGAGGCTGCGCCACTTCCTTCCTGTCGGAGGCCCGCAGCCGGTCGACCGCCCCCGGCAGCGCGAACTGCGCCCCGCCGAGCCCTTCGACGAAGTAGCCGCGGCGGCACCGCCCGCTCTCCTCGAACGCCCGCAGCACCTGGTAGACGGCGGCGAACCCGCCCGGCAGCCGCTCGGCCGTCACGCCGCCGCGGGTCACCACGCCGTGGCGTTCGAGCAGCATCTCGGCCTGCGCCTGGGCGCGCAGCGTCACCTCACCCGAGGCCTCCGGCAGCAGCCACCACCGCCCTCCGACCGTCGGCGGACCCGACCGCGTCGGCAGCACGGCCCGCCGCCGCCGCGACGGGGAGGCGGGACGGTGGGCCGGTTTACCCGTCCCGAGAGCGGCCCGCAGCGGGGCGAGCGTGTCACCGGTGACCCGGCCCGACCAGACCAGATCCCACAGCGCCGCCGCGAGGGTGGCGTCGTCGGGGATCCCGCCGTGGACCACCCGGTTGGACAGGTCGCGGAAGAACAGCGCCCCGCCCCCCGACAGCACGCCGAGCACGGCCTCGTGGACCGGCGTCATGGTGATCTCACCCGGCAGCGGCATCAGCAGCGGCGCGGTGTCGGCGAAGAACAGCGACACCCACCCGTCGCCGCCGGGCAGCGCCCCCTGCCCCACCCAGAGCACCTCCCCGGAGGAGGTCAGCTCGTCGAGCAGCGAAGGTGAGTAACCGGCCACCCGTCCGGGCAGCACCAGCGTCTCCAGGGCCGACGCCGGAACGGCCGCCCCCTGCAACCGCTCGATGGCCGCGACCAGCGCATCCATCGCCCGATACGCCGCGCCCGCCCCCGGCCGCCCGCGCCCGCCATCGGGGTCGGCCGGACGTCCGGCGCGCCCTCCTGCCGCCGGGCTCGGCGGTTCGTGAGCCGCGATCCCGTGCCACCGGGGCAGGAACATCGCCAGCGCCTCCGGCGGCACCGGCTCGACCTCCTTGCGCAGCCGGGCCAGCGACCGCCGCCGCAGCAGCCGCAGCACCCCGGCGTCGCACCACTCCTCACCACGCCCACCCGGCCGGAACTCGCCCGACACCACGCGGCCGGACGCCGCCAGCCGGGCCAGCCCGTCGCTCACCACGGCGATCCCCACCCCGAAGCGCGCGGCCGCGGTCGAGGCCGGGAACGGCCCCCGCGTCCGGGCGTGCCGGGACAGCAGGTCACCCAGCGGATCAGGGCGGGAGGCGGTCTCGGGCGGGTCGAGGAACTCCAGCGGCACCCCCACCGGCAGCGGCGCCCCCAGCGCGTCGCGCAGCCGCCAGGCGTCTTCGACCGCAGCCCATTGGGGCACCCCCGCGACCCGCACCTGGATCGCCCGCCGCGACCGCTCCAGCTCGGCCAGCCACCCGGGATCGCCCTCTCTGATGGCGACGTCTTCGGCGAGCAGCGGCCCGTGGGACCGCAGCAGGTCGGCCAGGTCCTCCACGTCGCGCAGCGGCCGGTCGAGCCGGGCGAGCTCGCGCTCGGTCTCCGCGATCACGTCGGGATCGAGGAGTTCCCGAAGGTCGGCCTGGCCCATCAGCTCGGCCAGGAGAGAGGTGTCGAGGGCGAGCGCCTGGGCGCGCCGTTCGGCGAGGGGGGCGTCGCCTTCGTACATGAACTCGCCGATGTAGTTGAACAGCAGCGACGCCGCGAACGGCGAGGCCTGCCGCGTCTCCACCTCGACCACCCGCAGCCGCCGCGCCGAGATGTCGCGCATCAGCTGCACCAGACCAGGCACGTCGAACACGTCCTGGAGGCACTCGCGCATCGTCTCCAGCACGACCGGGAAACCGGCGTACTTGGCCGCCACGCCCAGCAGATGAGCCGACCGCTGGCGCTGCTGCCACAGCGGGCTGCGCCGCCCCGGAGTGCGGCGCGGCAGCAGCAGGGAGCGCCCGGCGCACTCGCGGAACCGGGCAGCGAACAGCGCGGACCCGCCGAGCTCCTCGGTGACGATCTGCTCGATCTCCTCGGGGTCGAACGCCGCCACATCGGTCGGCGCCTCGTCGAGGGTGTCGGGCACGCGAAGGATGATCCCGTCGTCGGAGTGGACGGCCTGCACGTCGATCCCGTAGCGCTCGCGCAGCCGCCGCGCGATGGCCAGCGCCCAGGGCGCGTGGACCCGGGCGCCGAACGGGGAGTGGATGATCACCCGCCAGTCGCCCAGCTCGTCGTGGAACCGCTCGACCAGCAGGGTCCGGTCGTCGGGGACGTATCCCGTCGCCTCCCGCTGCTCAGCGAGGTAGCCGATGAGGTTCCCGGCCGCGAACTCGTCGAGCCCGGCGGCGCGCACCCGCTCCCCGGCGGCCGGCCCGGCCCCGGCCAGTTCCCGGACGAACGCGCCGATCGCCCGCCCCAGCTCGGCCGGACGGCCCTGGGGGTCGCCCTTCCAGAACGGCAGCTTCCCCGGCAGCCCGGGCGCGGGGGAGACGAGCACCCGGTCGGCCGTGATGTCCTCGATCCGCCAGGACGTCGCGCCGAGGACGAAGACGTCGCCGACCCGGGATTCGTACACCATCTCCTCGTCGAGCTCCCCGACCCGGGACGCCTTCTCACCCACGAGGAACACGCCGAACAGGCCCCGGTCGGGGATGGTGCCGCCGTTGGTGACGGCGAGCCGCTGGGCCCCGGGACGCCCCCGCAGCGTGCCGGTCACCCGGTCCCACACCAGCCGGGGGCGCAGCTCGGCGAACTCCTCGCTCGGGTAGCGCCCGGCCAGCATGTCGAGCGTGGCCTCCAGCGCGGAGCGCGGCAGCGTGGCATAGGGCGCGGCGCGGCGGACCACGGTCTCCAGCTCGTCGACGGTCCATTCGTCGAGCGCGGTCATCGCGACGATCTGCTGGGCCAGCACGTCGAGGGCGTTGCGCGGATAGCGCAGCTCCTCGATCTGGCCGCCCTTCATGCGCTCGGCCACCACCGCCGTCTGGACGAGATCGCCCCGGTATTTCGGGAAGATCACCCCCCGCGACACCGCCCCCACCTGGTGCCCGGCCCGGCCGACCCGCTGCAGCCCGCTGGCCACGCTCGGCGGCGCCTCGACGCAGGCCACCAGATCGACCGACCCCATGTCGATGCCCAGTTCGAGGCTGGACGTCGCCACCACCGCCGGCAGCCGCCCCGACTTCAGCGCCTCCTCGATCTGCGACCGCTCCTCCTTGGACACCGACCCGTGATGCGCCCGCACGACCTCGGGAACCGCCCCCTTGGACGCCCCCGCCTGCGCCATCAGCTCGGCGGGCACCCCGGCGTCGAGCGACTCGGCCGTGCTCCGCTCGTAGGCCAGCTCGTTGAGGCGGCTGCACAACCGCTCGGACAGCCGCCGCGAGTTGGCGAAGATGATCGTCGACCGGTGGGCCTCGATCAGGTCGAGAAGATGCTCCTCCACGTGGGGCCAGATGCTGCGCTGGTTGGGCTCCCCGGCGTCGCGCGAGGTGATCTCGGCCATGTCCTCGACCGGGACGACCACGTCGACCTCGATCCGCTTGTCCGACGGCGGCTGCACGACCTTCGCCGGCCGCACGCCCCCCAGAAACGCGGCCACCTCGGACGCGGGCCGCACCGTCGCCGACAGCCCCACCCGCTGCGCCGGCTGGGGCAGCAGCGCGTCGAGCCGTTCGAGGGTGAGGGCCAGATGGGCCCCGCGTTTGGTGCCCGCCACCGCGTGGACCTCGTCGACGATCACCGTCTCGACCCCGCGCAACGCCTCCCTCGCCTGCGAGGTGAGCAGCAGGAACAGCGACTCGGGCGTGGTGATCAGGATGTCGGACGGCTTGGACGCGAACCGCCGCCGCTCCTCGGCCGGGGTGTCGCCCGACCGGATGGCCACCGAGATCTCCGGCACGGCCACCCCCATGCGCCGCGCCGTCTGCCGCACCCCCGTCAGCGGCGCCCGCAGGTTGCGCTCGACGTCGACCGCCAGCGCCTTCAACGGCGAGACGTAGACGACCCGGCACTTCCTCTCCGGATCCTCCCGCGCGGCCAGCCGGTCGATCGACCACAGGAACGCCGCCAGCGTCTTGCCCGACCCGGTCGGGGCCACCACCAGCGTGTTGTCACCGTCGGCGATGGAGTTCCAGGCGCCTTCCTGGGCGGCCGTCGGCGCGGCGAAGGCACCGGTGAACCACTCGCGGGTCACCGCCCCGAACCTGCTCAGCGCGCCTTTCGCCATCAGGCCCACCTCCTCCGCACATCATGCCTCCGGCGACCGACAGTTTCCGTCGGGCCTTGAGTGGTTCATCTGCGGTTAAAGCGACAATCATGAGAACCATGGACATCGACTACGAGGCCATCGAAGCCACCCGCGCTTCCATAAAGGAGCGTCACCTCAACGAGCGCCGACCCCCGAGCAGTGCGCGCGGTCTGCACCACTTCGCCCTACTGTCCTCCAATGTCGAACGCACGATCGAATTCTACCAGGGCCTTCTGGAGTTCCCGCTCACCGAGATCTTCGAGAACCGCGACTACAAGGGCTCCAACCACTTCTTCTTCGACATCGGCAACGGCAACCTGCTGGCCTTCTTCGACTTCCCCGGCCTCGACCTCGGCCCCTACAAGGAGGTGCTCGGCGGCCTCCACCACATCGCGATCTCCGTCGACCCGGTCGTGTGGGAGCGCCTGCGCGGCAAGCTGGAGGCCGCCGGGGTGCCGTACATCATGGAGAGCGGCGCGTCCATCTACTTCAGCGACCCCGACGGCGCCCGCCTCGAACTCCTCGCCGATCCCCTCGGCGAGATGTACGGCTCCCGCGTGCTCTGACCACCCTCACGACCCGGCCATACTGGGGGCCATGCGACTCACGGATTTCTGGAACCGCATGTCCAGCCATTTCGGCCAGACGTACGCCGAGTCCTGGGCGAAGGACTACGTGATCGCAGGACTCGGCGGCCGGACCGTCGAACAGGCCCTGGCCGACGGCTTCGCGGCCAAGCAGGTCTGGCAGGCGGTCTGCCAGGTCGTCGACGTCGACCCCCGGCTCCGCTAACCCCCCGAGAAGCAGGAGAAGACCGGCCGATGACCCTCCCCGCGCCCACGCGCACCCCGCTCACGGCAGACGAGAAGATCCGCGCCGAGGCGAACTTCGTCCCCCTGGTGGCCGGACACCTGGCCGCCAGCGGCCGGTTCCGGATCAGCGCCGACACCCCCGAGCTGGTGGAGCTGTTCCAGAACGTGGCCCACACCGTGGGCGAGCGGCTCGGGCGGCCCGTGGTCAGCTACGCCAACGGCCGATACATGGTGATCACCTTCGCCGGCTCAGACGATGAGCCCGCCGGTGGCCCTCAGGTTCTGACCGGTGATCCACTGTGAGTCGGGCCCGGCCAGGAACGCCACCACGTTGGCGATGTCGGCCGGTTCGCCCAGCCGGCGCAGCGCGGTCTTGGCGGTGATCCCGTCGAAGGTCTCGTCGGCGCTCACCCCCGACGACTCGCGCATCAGCTCGGTGTCGGTCACCCCGGGAGAGACCGCGTTAACGGTGATCCCGCGCTCCCCGAGCTCCCGCGCGGCCACGGCGGTCAGCAGCTCCAGCGCCGCCTTGCTGGCCAGATAGAGCGACAGCCCCTCGGCGGGCGCGCGGGTGCCGAAGGACGAGACGTTCACGATCCGCCCGCCCGCGCGCAGAATGCGGGACGCCGCCTGGATGGCCAGGAACGGCCCTCTCGCGTTCACGCCCATGACCCGGTCGAAGTCGTCGGCCGTGGCGTCGATGATGCGCCGGACCGGGTTGATCGCCGCGTTGTTGACGAGGATGTCGAGGCCGCCCAACCGGCGTAACACCTGCTCGAAGAGCAGTTTCACGTCGTCGGGGCAGCCCATGTCGGCGCGGACCGCGTGAGCGGTGCCGCCGAACCTGGCCACCTGCTCGACGACCTCCTCGGCCGCCGACCGGTTCTCGTTGAAACTGAAGACCACATGAGCGCCTTCGCGAGCCAGTTTCTGTACGACGGCCCGCCCGATCCCCCGCGAACCACCCGTCACCAGAGCCGCCTTCGTCTCCAGTGCGCCCATGTGTCGTCTCCTCACCGCTGGGGCCCAACGGCAGCGTGCCACACATTCGTGGAGACGGGGTGTCAAGCCGCCTGAGAGAGGAGCTTCTCCAGGGTGTCGGCGGCGGCATCGGGGGAGTCGGCGTTCTCCTGGCCGTCGGGCGACCAGAGGAACAGCCATCCGCCACCCGACTGCGTGGCGAAGACGATCGTCTGCCGGCTCGTGCGGGGATGCCAGATCCACAGCACGGGCTCGCCCCCGCCCAGCATCCTGCCCTGGAGCCCGCGCCCGGGAAGCCGCTCGGCGAGCGTCTCCAGAAGAGCACGGCGTTCGTTTTCCATCGACACGGCGCCGCCTTCTCACTCGCGGGTCTGGTCTGGCTGATTCGCCCGTCTCCTCCAGGATCGCCGCAGGTCAGCGGCATGGCAACAGTCTGATCACAATGCCCGGGAATGTGACCTTCCGGATGGGTTCCCTTTCCTTCTCCGTACGCGAACTCATAGGCTGTTCGTGGTGTGATCGAACAGCCGTTCGGCTATATTTGGGACCGCCGCCCGGAGGCAGCGTCTCCAGAAAATGTCAGTGGCACCTCATAGCGTTCCGTTGACCGGAACAACCCACGACCCTCACAGGGGGCACCCCAATGGCAGTGAACGACCGCGAGAAGGCCCTCGAGACCGCCCTCGCCCAGATCGAGCGGCAGTTCGGCAAGGGCTCCGTCATGCGCCTGGGTGAAGACGCCCGCGCCCCCGTCGAGGTGATCCCGACCGGCGCGATCGCCCTCGACGTCGCCCTCGGCATCGGCGGCTTCCCCCGCGGCCGGATCGTCGAGGTCTACGGCCCCGAATCGTCCGGTAAGACCACCGTCGCCCTCCACGCCGTGGCCAACGCCCAGCGCCAGGGCGGCATCGCCGCCTTCATCGACGCCGAACACGCGCTCGACCCCGAATACGCCAAGAAGCTCGGCGTCGACGTCGACGCGCTGCTCGTCTCCCAGCCCGACACGGGTGAGCAGGCGCTGGAGATCGCCGACATGCTGATCCGCTCCGGCGCGGTCGACATCATCGTCATCGACTCGGTGGCGGCCCTGGTGCCCAAGGCGGAGATCGAGGGCGAGATGGGCGACAGCCACGTGGGTCTCCAGGCCCGCCTGATGTCCCAGGCCCTCCGCAAGGTCGCCGGCGCGCTCAACAACACCGGCACCACCGCGATCTTCATCAACCAGCTCCGCGAGAAGATCGGCGTCATGTTCGGCTCGCCCGAGACCACGACCGGCGGCAAGGCGCTGAAGTTCTACGCCTCGGTCCGCCTCGACGTGCGCCGCATCGAGACCCTCAAAGACGGCACCGAGCCCGTCGGCAACCGCACCCGCGTGAAGGTCGTCAAGAACAAGATGGCCCCGCCCTTCCGCACGGCCGACTTCGACATCCTCTACGGCTTCGGCATCAGCCGCGAGGGCGGCCTGATCGACATGGGCGTGGAACACGGCTTCGTCCGCAAGGCCGGCGCCTGGTACACCTACGAGGGCGACCAACTCGGCCAGGGCAAGGAGAACGCCCGCAACTTCCTGAAGAACAACCCCGACATCGCCAACGAGATCGAGAAGAAGATCAAGGAGAAGCTCGGCGTCGGCCCCCGCCTCGACGCCCAGCCCGAGACCCCCGCCGTCCCCGTGGCCGCCCCGGCCCCGACCGGCCGAGGTTCCAAGGCCTCCGCCACCCCGAAGCCGGGTGACGTCTGACCGATCCGGTGCGACCTTCCGACCCCTGGGACGACGACGACCCGGCCACCCGGTCCCGCTCCGGGTGGCCGTACGACGACGACCGCGAACAGGGATGGGGCTTCGGTGATGCGCGCTCGGAGTGGTCCTCAGGCTCGACGTGGTCGGAGATCGACCCGGAGAACGTACGTGGGGGTGGCGGGTGGCCGGGTCTCTTCGGCGACGACGGGGATCCTCGTGACCTGAGCGACCCCGCTCCCGGCGGCGATCGGTGGGGCCGATCGCCCGACGACGACGGACCGGTGTCCTCTCACCGGTCCACGGGGCGCGCGGGTCGGCCCGCTCGTGAGGATTCGGATCACTCCCTCGGGGAGGCCGATCGGCGTCCCGGCGGCGGTGATCCGGAGGCTGCTCATCTGTCCGCGCCGCCTGATCATGGCGAACACGCTGTCGGCATTCCTGATGCCGAGGGGTTCTCCACGGGTGACGGGCGGCGGAGTGGGGGCCGGACCTCTCGTGCCGGTGGTTCTCGCCGTGACGGCCGGGGGAGTGCGGGCAGGGCTTCCGGTGATCAGAGTCGGTGGCGTCGGGCCCCTCTCTCGGCTGATGCTGATGAGCGGGGGTCGGTAGACCACGCTTCTGAGGGTGATCGGCCTGAATCCTTGAGTCCCCCCTCGACCGCTGATGGCGGAGGGTGGCCGTCCGGTGAGGCTGGCGAGGAACACGGGCGCATCGGCCGGGATCCTGTCCCGTCCGCTGACGCCGAGCTGGGGTCGGCAGGCTGTGTGCCCGATGGAGATGAGCTGGGGCAGGCAGGCCGCATGGCCGAGGGGGATGAGCTGGGGCAGGCAGGCCGCATGCCTGATGGGGATGAGCTGGGGCAGGCCCGCCATGTCTTTGATGGTGATGAATTTGAGCTCCCGGGCGGTGCATCCGATGGTGATGGGCGCGGACGCCTGAGCTCGTCCTCTATTGCTGATGGCGGGGACGGTAGGGCCGCTCGTGAGGCACCGAACGATCGGCCGAACCCCCGTGACTGGGGCGGGTTGCCGGACGACGAACCCGCTGGCCGGCGGCGGTCACGGAACGGTAAGACGGGTCGGCGTGGGTCCCGTCGTGGTGAGCCGGATGGCGATGGTCCCCCCGAGGGGGATGCGCTCTTCGGCGGTGGTGACACCGGTCGTCGGTCCAAGCGGCGGGGGGCGACGTCCGAGGAGCAGAGTTCCGATCCTGAAGCTCGGGCGCGGGCGATCTGCCTTCGGCTGCTCACTCTCGCTCCCCGGACTCGGGCACAGCTCTCCGAGGCGCTGCTGAAGCGGGAGATCCCCGAGGAGGTGGCCGAACGGGTTCTCGAACGGTACTCCGAGGTCGGCCTGATCGACGATCAGGCGTTCGCGGCCGCGTGGGTCAGTTCACGGCACCACGGGCGAGGGCTCGCCCGGTGGGCGCTGGCGCAGGAGTTGCGGCATCGCGGGGTCGAGGAGGAGACCGTCAAGGAGGCCGTCGAGCAGCTCGATCCCGATGAGGAGGTCGAGACGGCCCGGCGGCTCGTGGCCCGGAAGCTGAGGTCGACCAGGGGCGCCGATCCGCTCGTCCGGACGCGGAAGCTGGTGGGCATGCTGGCGCGGAAGGGATATTCGGCCGGGCTGGCCTTCCGCATCGTCAGAGAGGCACTCGAAGCTGAGGGCGAAGAGACCGACGACGCCGAAGGCGGCTACCTGGACTCTCTGTGATCGTTGGGCCCGCTCGGCGTCTTCGGCGGCGGACGATCCCCGCACCCGCCGAGGCGCGGGCGTCACAATGGGGGATCTGTGCCTGTGCGGTCGGGGCGTGTCTTGACGCGGGGTATGACCGTGCCCGTGCTCGAATGATCCTGATCGTGGTTCTTGGCCATCTCTGGGGCCTTGTCATACCGGGGCTTTCGGGGCATCTCCGGCCCATCGGTCATGACGTTCGGAAGCGGGGTAAATCCGCTGCGTCATCGGGTGCCCCGTCCGGCTCGTCCGGAAACCGGGAAATGATGATCGAGAAAAACTCGCCACCTGCCGCGTCTTTGCTTGCTCGTTACCCGAATGACGCTTAACCTCGACCGCAGTGAGGAGTTACTCCGCGCAGCGCGGATTGCCATAACGGTGAACCACGGGCCTCGATCTTGTCGGGGTACGAATATATTTCCTGGTGGTGCCACCAGGTGTCTTCGTGCTGTGCTGGTGACCCCTTGTCGGCTTGAGGCTAGAAGGGGTGGGTGCGCATGGACATGACGATCGTGATCGTGCTTGCAGTGGCGGTGCTGCTGCTCGCGTTCGCGGCGATTGCGGCCCTCCTGATCATTTTGCTCCGGCGTACCGCCCCGAAAGAGCTCGGTCCGAGTCAGGAGCAGCTTGACCAGATCCGCGCGGAGCTCAGCGAGAGCGTCCGCGAGAAGGAACTGGAGAGGGCCCGCGAAGAGGCGGCGGAGATCCGCGACAAGGCCGAGAACGACGCCGGTGAGATCCTCCGCAAGTCCGAGGCGCTCGTCGAGGGCGCGGCGCTGATGCGGCGGGAGGTCGAGGAGGAGTCGCGCGTCCTCAAGAACGAGCTGAAGGAGCTGCGCGCCGACCTCGAACGGCGGGAGAGCCGGCTGGCGGAGCGGGAGCGGCGGCTCGACGAGGAAGGGCGGCTGCACACCGAGCGGGCCGGGCGGCTGGCCGAGAGCGAGACCGATCTGGCCGATCGGCGGGCCGAGCTCGAGAAACTGGGCGAGCAGCGGCGGGAGGTCCTGGAGCGGGTGGCGGGGCTGACCGCCGAGCAGGCCAAGGGCGAGCTGGTCAAGGAGATCGAGAACCAGGCGAAGCGCGAGGCCGCGCTGATCGTCCGGGAGATCGAGAGTGACGCGCGCAAGGAAGGCGAGAAGCGGGCCTGCAAGATCGTGACGCTGGCCGTACAGCGGGTGGCGACCGAGCAGACGGCCGAGTCGGTCGTGAGCGTGCTGCACCTTCCCGGCGACGAGATGAAGGGGCGCATCATCGGGCGCGAGGGCCGCAACATCCGGGCCTTCGAGTCGACGACCGGCGTGAACCTGATCATCGACGACACGCCCGAGGCGGTGCTTCTGTCGTGTTTCGATCCCGTGCGCCGCGAGACCGCCCGGCTGACGCTGGAGAAGCTGGTCCTCGACGGGCGCATCCATCCGCAACGCATCGAAGAGGCCTACGAGCGCAGCCGCGCCGAGGTCCGGGACCTGTGTGTACGCGCCGGTGAGGACGCCCTCGTCGAACTCGGCATCACCGAGATGCACCCCGAGCTGGTCACCCTGCTGGGCCAGCTCCGCTACCGCACCTCCTACGGCCAGAACGTGCTCAAGCACCTCATCGAGTCGGCCCACATCGCCGGGATCATGGCCTCCGAGCTGCGGCTCGACCGTGACCTGGTCAAGCGCTGCGCGCTGCTCCACGACATCGGCAAGGCCCTGACCCATGAGGTCGAGGGCAGCCACGCCCTCATCGGAGCGGAGATCGCCCGTCGTTACGGGGAGCACGAGGACGTCGTCCACGCCATCGAGGCCCACCACAACGAGGTCGAGGTGCGTACCGTCGAAGCGGTTCTCACGCAGGCCGCCGACGCGATCAGCGGCAGCCGGCCGGGGGCGCGGCGCGAGAGCCTCGAAGCCTATGTGAAGCGGCTGGAGCGGCTGGAGGAGATCGCCCAGGGGCACGAGGGCGTGGAGAAGGTCTTCGCCATGCAGGCGGGGCGCGAGATCCGCGTGATGGTGCGGCCGGACAACGTCGACGACATCCAGGCGCAGGTGATCGCACGTGACGTGGCCAAGCAGGTCGAGGAGGAGCTGACCTACCCGGGTCAGATCCGGATCACGGTGGTACGTGAGTCACGCGCCACGGAGTTCGCGCGCTAGCCGCTCACCTCGATCTCAGGCATCCCCAATGACCGGGACGAGCCACTGTCGGCGGACTGGAAACGCTGCGACCTGAGACCTGTGGCTCAATGAGGACTGGTCATAGCCACTGATCCGATGCTGCGGCCCGAGGGCCTGGTAAGCAGCCGGTGGCCTGTGGCTAGCGAGGATCGGTCGGGACGAATGTTCCGATGTCGAGGCGCGATGGTGCTTGGCTCCTGCGGCTCGGCTGGGTTTTGCCGGGATGACCGATCCGATGCCGAGGCGCGAGATGCCCGGAACTGTACCTGAATGCAGGCTTGCCGGGGCGGCCTGTCCGGTCAGCCGTGCTTGTTGGCTCCTGCGCTCGACCTGGTGGAAACCGTGTCTTCTGCGCATGAAAACTGGTCCGCTGCCAGGGAGCCGATGAGAGCGTCGCCCGGCCTCCGGCTTCGACGTATCGAGTCACCACCCCCGTGACGATCGCAATCTGACACAAGGCCCGTGAAGCGAGTGGGGAACGGTTCCGAGGCATCGCGGGGAAGGTCGATGTCGCGTAGCCCGGCAGCTTCCGCAGCCGCACCAGAGCTCGTGGGAAGAAGAAGCGGCCGCCTCGGCAGCGCCCGGGGCGGATCTGGCTGAGCACCATGGCGACCAGGCGTTCAACCACCAGCAAGCCACTGGGCGCGCTGTCCGTGGACACGGAGACTACGTGACGAAGCCTCGCCAAGCACCGCAAGACTACGAAGACCACATGATTCGCCCGTGGTGCCGTCCGGCGCACGATGAGCGGGTTGTCACGACTCCAAGGAGCATGATGTCCCGCTTACTGAAGTCCCTTGTCGCCGCCTTCCTGCTGGCCGGCCTGACCTTCTCCGTCCCGGCCCAGGCGGTGAGCACGCCCAAGCCCAAACCGACCATCGTGCTGGTCCACGGCGCCTTCGCCGACTCCAGCGGGTGGAACACCGTCGCCGGTCAGCTGATCCGCAAGGGCTACACCGTCACCGCGTTCTCCAACCCGCTGCGGGGGCCGCTGGCCGACGCGGAGTACCTGCGGCTGTTCCTGTCCACCATCACGGGGCCGGTCGTCCTGGTCGGCCACTCCTACGGCGGGGCGGTCATCTCCAACGCCGCCACGGGGAACGCCAACGTCAAGTCCCTGGTGTACGTCGCCGCCTACGCGCTCGACGAGGGCGAGAGCGTGAGCGACGCCAACCACCTGGCCGGCGGCGAGACCGAGGTCACCAGCCACCTGAAGACCGCGCCGTTCCCGGGCGCTCAGGGCCAGGACGCGGACGCGTACATCGACCCGGCGCACTTCCACCGGCTGTTCGCCCAGGACCTGCCCCGCAGCGTGACCTCGGTGATGGCCGCGACGCAGCGGCCGGGGGCGCTGGCCGCGCTGGTGTCCGCTTCGGGGCCGGCGGCGTGGAAGACGATCCCGAGCTACTTCGTGGTCGCCAAGCAGGACAACATCATCCCGACGGTGGCCGAGCGGGCGATGGCCAAGCGCGCCAAGGGCGTCATCGTCGAGATCGACAGCTCGCACGTGCCGATGATGAGCCACCCCGACGTGGTGACCTCGCTCATCGTGCGCGCGGCTCGCTGACCTCGTGACACGGAAGGCCCGCCTGCCAGGCGGGCCTTTCCGCGGTTCCGGGGTGATCTTGACGTGGCCGGGGTGGCATCTTTCGTCCGGCGCGTTGTATCACTCTGAGTTATGAAAACGTCACCCCAGCCCGCCACCGCTCGTGTCCGGGCCCGGGTCGAGCGGTTCCATCGCCACCGGGTCGCCGGGGAGTGGTCCGGCCGCGAACTGCTCTCCGGGCGGTCACCCCAACCCGGCGACGTCCGGGTCGACAGCAACGACTACCTCGCCCTCGCCGGTGACGAACGGGTCGCCAAGCGGATGGCCGACTGCCTGCTCGGCGGGCAGGACCAGGTCGTACCGGAAGAGGATCTGACCTCGCACCTGCGGGCCCGCGCCGGGGTGCTGTGCCAGTCCGGGTGGGACGCCAACCTCGGCCTGCTGCAGGCGATCGCCGACGAGCACACACCCGTGTACGTCGACCAGCTCGCCCACATGTCCCTCGCGGCCGGCGCGAAACTGGCGCGCGCGCCGCTGCGGCCGTTCCGGCACAACGACCTCGGGCACCTGCGGCGGCGGATCGAGCGCCACGGCCCCGGCGTGGTCGCCGTCGACGCGCTCTACAGCACGAACGGGAGCCTGTGCCCGCTGGCCGAGATGTGCGACCTGGTCGAGGAGACCGGCTGCGTGCTCGTGGTCGACGAGTCGCACTCCCTCGGCACGTCCGGCCCGCTGGGCGCCGGTCTGGTGGTGGAGCTGGGCCTGACCGGGCGCGTGCACTTCCGGATCGCCAGCCTCTCCAAGGCGTTCGCCGGGCGGGCCGGGTTCGTCGCGGCCCAGGACCCGGCGTTCGTGCCCTACTTCCGGCTGGAGTCCTTCCCGGCGGTGTTCTCCTCGCGGCTGCTGCCCCACGACCTGGCGGGGCTGGCGGCGACCTTGGAGGCGGTGCGGACCGACGAGTGGCGGCGCGACCGGCTGCGCGAGGTGTCGGCGTGGGTGCGCGAGGAGGTCGCCGAGCTGGGGTTCGACCTGGAGGGTTCGGCGAGCCAGATCGTCGCGCTCCAGACGGGGACCGAACGGCACACCATCGATGTCCGGGAGTCGCTGGAGGAGCACGGCGTGTTCGGCTCGGTCTTCGCGCCGCCCGCGACGGCCCGCAACCGGTCGCTCATCCGGCTGTCGCTGCACTGCGGGCTGGGCGACGACGACGTGACGCGGATCGTCGAGGCCTGCCGGGACGTGCGCGACCGGTTCGGGGTCGAACCCGCTCGCCCGTGAGATGCCCGGTCTGCGAGGGGACCGACGCCGCTCCGGCGCCGGAGGTCGCCGAGCGGCGGCCGATCCGATGGTGGGACCTCGGCTGGGCTGATGCCGGCCTGTCTGACCGCGACGCTGCGCCACATATCGATCGCGTTCTTGCCCGGAAGCGAGTGGCTGATCGGCTACTGGCTGGTGCTGGGTGCGTCCGTCGCCGTCATCGGGCTCGCGTCAGCCGAATATCTGCAGGTAGAACGAGAGCTCGGCGGCGAGGGCGGCGGTTCTGGTCTCGACGCGGCGGAACCCGTGGCTCTCGCCCTCGAAGGCGAGGTAGGTGCAGGGCACCCCCCGGGCGGTCAGGGCGGCGGCGAACGTCTCGGCCTGTGACGGCGGCACGACCGGATCGTTCTGCCCCTGCAACAGCAACACGGGACAGTCGATCTCCTCGACCCGGGCCAGCGGTTCGCGGCGCGGGCCGTCGGGCCCGGCGAGCCACGTCGCGTACTGCGACTCGAAGTCGTGCGTCGCCTCCAGCAGGGGGCCGAGCGAGGTCACCCCCGCGATCGACACACCCCCGGCGAACACGTCGGAGGCCGCGCAGGCGGCCAGCACGGTCCAGCCTCCGGCGCTGCCGCCCCGGATGGCGATCCGGTCGGGGTCGGCGTGGCCCGAGAAGGCCAGCCACTCGGCCGCCGCGATGACGTCGTCGACGTCGACCACGCCCCACTGGCCGCGCAGTTTCTCCCGGTAGGCCCGCCCGTATCCGGTCGACCCGCCGTAGTTCACGTCGAGCACGCCGATGCCGCGCGTGGTGAAGAAGGCGCGCGCCAGGCTCAGTTCCGTCGTCACGTGGGCGGTCGGCCCGCCGTGGGCGAACACCACGAACGGCGAGGGTCCGGTCGCGTCGAGGGGCTGATAGAGGTGGGCGGGCACGCGGTGGTCGATCATCACTGTCGACGGCCGGGGCAGGTAGGCGACGTCGGGGAGTTCGGCGATGTCCCGCCGCAGGCCCTCGACCCGTCCGGTCACCGTGTCGACGCGGACCACCGACCGGGGCACGTCCCAGCCGTATCCGATGCCGACCAGCATCCGCCCGTCGGCCGACAGCGCCGGGTGGAACCCGTCGTAGGGCACGTCGAGGTCCTCCAGCAGGCCCGACTCCACGTCGAGGACCCCCAGCCGCAGGTTGCCCTGCCCGTGCAGCACGCCGAGCCGCCCGTCGCCGAGCACCACGTAGGGCCGGCCGCCGAGCTGCCACAGCGGCCCGGCGAACTCCTCCTCGGAGGGGAAGAGCGCCTGGGGCGAGGTCCCGAACATGCCGATCCGGTAGAGGTTCCACCAGCCGGACCAGTCGGAGACCAGGTAGAGGTTGCGGTCGTCCTTCCACGTGGGGGCGAGCACCGATTCGGTCTGGCCGCCCTTGACCGTCCACGACGAGCCGTCGTCGATGCGGGTGATCCGGACTTCGGTCCCTGCCCACGGCATGCGCGGGTGGTTCCAGCAGACGTACGCCACGTGCTCCCCGTCGGGCGAGACCGTGGGCGAGGCGTAGAAGTCGAAGCCGGACGCGACCACCGAGACCGTGCCGTCGAGCGAGACGGCGACGACGGCCCGCTCGACCTTCCCGTCGTCGTGGTGCCTCTCCTGGACGGCGAAGACGCGCCCCCCGGCCCAGGACAGGTCGGCGTAGCGGCAGTCGGGCTCGTCGGTGACGGCCCGGGGTTCGCCGTCGGAGACCAGGTAGAGCCGCTGGTCGGAGTGTTCGGCGAAGACGACGCCGTGTTCGGGGATGACGAGGTAGGACCGCCCGCCGTATTCGTGCACCCGGGTCCGCGCGTCCCACGGCGCGGGCAGGATCTCCCGCCGCTGCCCGTCGGCGGCGCGGTGGACGATGGTCCGGCGGCCGTTCTGGGCGGGCCGGTCCTCCTCCCACCACACCTCGTCGCCGATCACGGTGGGGAAGCCGAGGTCCAGTCCGGAACGGGCGACGTCGGCGGTGGATATGCGGGCGGCGTACGGCAGCGGCGCGCGCTCGGGGAGCATGGACGGCATCCTGCCCGAACGCGGCTGATGATGTCGTGCGGTTACCGCTTTTCCAGGGCGGGCGGCATCTCGTACTGGGTGGCCAGCTCGCCGAGGTAGTCGATGACGGCCCGGTGCCACGAGCCGTCGTCGAACATCTGCCGGAGCGCCTCCTCGATGTCGTCGCGCCACGACTCGGTCCGCTCCGACAGGCCGATGCCGTAGCGTTCCTGCGCCAGGGCGCGCCCGACCAGGCGGAACCGGCCCGGGTACTGCGCCGAGAGCCCGGCCAGGACGGGCGCGTCCGCGATGATCGCGTCGGTGCGCCGGTCGGCCAGCAGCGGCCCGCACGCGGCCGGCACGTTGGCCTCGGCCAGGTGGGCGGCCCGCCACTCGGCGCCGAACCGGCCGCTGAGGCCCAAGGTGTCGGCCCGGGTGCCGCAGACCAGGCCGGCGGCCAGGTCCTTCAGCGTCCGGTCGCGGTCGCGGGCCCGGACCAGGATGTCCTTGGTCGCGACGAGGTAGGGGCCGACATACGGCTCCCGCGCGGGGCCCATCACCAGGTCGGCGGATTCCAGATCGGTGGTGTACCGGATCTGGTCCCTCCGGTAACCGAGCTGCCGGGCCACGTAGTGGGCCACGGCGATGTCGAAGCCGGACCAGCCGCCGCCGGGCAGCTGTTCGGCCAGGCCGGGCTGGCCCGCGCGGACGCCGATCAGAAGGCCGGTGCCCGAACAGCCCGCGAGCCCGGCCGCGATCGAGAGGGCCGCGATACCCGCAGCCAGGACGCGCCACACCCGATCAGGATCAGATCTTGATCGCCCGTGAGGCGGATACGACACGTAAAGGCTTACCCCACACCGACCGACTGGGGGGCCTCGACGGGCTTGATCGTGGTCTTGCGACTGCGGCGGGAGCGGCGTTCCAGCCAGTTGGCGAGCAGCCCGACCAGGACGTTGATGATGATGTAAATGATCGCCACGACGATGACCGCCGGGATCAGGTTGCGGAAGTTGGCCGGGAGGATCCGGGCGCCCGCGTTGAGCAGGTCCTCGAACGCCACGATGAACCCGAGCGCGGTGTCCTTCAGCAGCACGATGAGCTGGCTGACGATGGCCGGCATCATCGCGGTGACCGCCTGCGGCAGCAGGATGAGCCGCATCACGTCGCCCTTGCGCAGCCCGATGGCCAGCGCGGCCTCGGTCTGCCCGCGCGGCAGCGACTGGATCCCGGCCCGGACGATCTCCGCCAGCACCGACCCGTTGTAGAGCACCAGCCCGAAGACCACGGCCGTGAACGAGGTCACGGTGAGCCCGAGCACGGCCGAGCCGCCGTACTGCGCGAAGAAGATCATGATGAGCAGCGGGATGGCGCGGAAGAACTCCACGACCGCCCCGGCGGGCACCCTGATCCACGCGTGCTCCGACAGCCGGGCGATGCCGAACACGAACCCGAACGGCACCGCGATCAGCGTGGCCACGGCGGCGGCCGACAGCGTGTTGAGCAGGCCCGGGATGATCAGGTTCACCCAGACGTCGGCCTGCAGGAACGGCTCCCACAGGGCGGCGTCGAACTGGCCCTTCTCGTCGAACTTCAGGTAGACGTACCAGGCCGCCACGATCAGCAGGGCGGCGAACACGAACGTCAGGATCCGGTTGCGCAGGATGCCGCGGGGGCCGGGGGCGTCGTACAGGACGGAGCTCATCGGGCCACCTTCAGCCATCGGGCCAGCCGGCCGAACAGCAGGCCGGTGGGGAGGGTCAGCACCAGGAAGGCCAGCGCGAACCCGAAGAAGATCGCCACCACCGAGTCCTGGTGCTGCTCGAACAGCGACTTCATCGTCAGCGACGCCTCGGCCACGCCGATCGCGGCGGCGACCGTGGTGTTCTTGGTCAGCGCGATCAGCAGGCTGCCCAGCGGCGCGATGATCGCCCGGAACGCCTGCGGCAGCACGACGAACCGCAGGTTCTGGGTGAACGTCAGCCCCAGCGCCCGCGCCGCCTCGGCCTGCCCGACCGGGACGGTGTTGATGCCCGACCTGATCGCCTCACAGACGAAGGCGGCCGTGTACGCCGACAGCCCGATGATCGACAGCCACAGGTAGTTGGTCGACAGCGACTCGGAGAACGACACGTCGAGCACCAGCCCGAGGCCGAGCCCGCAGAACACGATCACCAGGGTCAGCGGGGTGTTGCGCAGGGTGTTGACGTACACCGTGGCCGCCCCGCGCAGCACGCCGAACGGGCTGACCCGCATGGCGGCCAGGACGGTGCCCAGCACCAGCGCCACCACGGCGCTGGCCAGCGTGAGCCGGATGGTCAGCCAGAACGCGCCCAGGATGACCGGGAACTCTTCGATCAGGGCGCCCAACGCCCCACCTCCCACGAGAAACGGCCCTCCCCGCAGGGGAGGGCCGCGAGCCGGTCAGATCAGTACTTCTCCAGCGCCGGCGGGGTCGCGAAGGCGCTGGCGAACTCGCCGAAGTTGGCGTCCACGGCCTTCTTCCAGGAGCCGTCGGCGAACATCTTCTCGATGGCCGCGTTCACCTTGTCGCGGGTCTCCTTGTCGTCCTTCTTGAGGCCGACGCCGTACTTCTCCTCGGAGAAGGGCTGGCCCACGAGGCGGAACTTGCCGGGCTGCTGCGCGGCGAAGCCGGCCAGGATGGTGGCGTCGGTGGAGATCGCGTCGACCTGCTTCTGGTCGAGCAGCGGCAGGCAGGCGCCGTAGCCCTGCTGCTCGGTCAGGAACTGGCCCTTCCACTCCTCGCCGAACTTCTCGACCAGGCGGGCGGGGGAGCTGGAGCCCTGGGCGCCGCAGACCTTCTTGGTCTGGAGGCTGTCCTGGCCGGTGATCGTGGTGTCGTCGGCGCGGGTCAGGATGTCCTGGCCGGTGACGAGGTAGGGACCGGCGAAGGAGATGACCTCCTTGCGCTTGTCGGTGATCGAGTAGGTGGCCACCACCATGTCGACCTGGCCCTGCTGGATGAAGGGCTCGCGGTTGGCCGACACGGTCTCCTTCCACTCGATCTGGTCACCCGTGTAGCCGAGCTCCTTGGCGATGTAGGTGGCGACGTCGACGTCGAAGCCCTTCACCGACCCGTCGGTCTGCTTCAATCCCAGGCCGGGCTGGTCGAACTTCACGCCGATGACGAACTTGTCGTCGCCACCGCACGCGGTCAGGGTCGCCGCGAGCGTTGCGGCGGTCAGCAGGAGAGCACCAATACGACGGACACGCATGACAGCCACCTTCAGTGTGTGAGGATCTTGCTGAGGAAATCGCGGGCACGGTCGGTGCCCGGATTCGTGAAGAACTCGTCGGGGGTGTTCTGCTCGACGACCGCGCCGTCGGCCATGAAGACCACCCGGTTGGCCGCCCGCCGGGCGAACCCCATCTCGTGGGTCACGACGAGCATGGTCATGCCGTCTCTCGCCAGCGAGATCATGACGTCGAGCACCTCCTGGACCATCTCGGGGTCCAGCGCCGAGGTCGGCTCGTCGAAGAGGATCATCTTCGGGTCCATGGCCAGGGCGCGGGCGATGGCCACGCGCTGCTGCTGGCCGCCGGAGAGCTGGGCGGGGTACTTCTGCGCCTGCGAGGCGATGCCGACCCGCTCCAGGAGCTCCATGCCGCGCTTCTCGGCCTCCGGGCGGGCGATCTTGCGCACCTTGATCGGCCCGAGGGTGACGTTCTCGAGGATCGTCTTGTGGGCGAACAGGTTGAACGACTGGAACACCATGCCGACCTCGGAGCGCAGCCGGGCCAGCGCGCGGCCCTCGACGGCGAGGCTCTGCCCGTCGAAGGTGATGGTGCCCGAGTCGATGGTCTCGAGCCGGTTGATCACCCGGCAGAGGGTCGACTTGCCGGCCCCCGAGGGGCCGATGGCGACCACGACCTCGCCTCGCGCGATGTCGAGGTCGATGTCCTTCAGCACATGCAAAGCGCCGAAGTGCTTGTTGACGTTCTCAAGTCTGACCAGAGAAGTCGATCCCACGGCTTCCGTCATGGCCTTCAAAGTAAAGGGGCCGATATCTCCAAGTCAGCAGCGGAGTTATACCGATCACATCACGACTCTGTCCTGGTCATCCCGGCTGCCCGGGACATTTTTCCCGAGTCTGACTCATGAGATTTGGGGCCGGAGGTCGGTTGGCTGAGGGCATGACCGATACCTACCGGCGCACCGTCGCCGCCGGCGCGCTGATCGCGTGGCCCGTCCTGCTGTTCGCCGCCTTCCTCACCTCACCGCCCAGCGAGGAGCACGACCCCGTCCTGTTCGCCTCCATGCCGGGCCAGGTGCAGGTCAGCGGCCTGCTCTTCCTGTACGCCACCCTCGCCATGATCCCGGCGCTGTTCGGCCTGGCCGCGCCCCTCTATCCGAGGGCCAGGGCGCTGGCCAACACGGGCCTGACCCTGGGCCTGTTCGGCGCGGCCTCGGCGTGCACCCTGTTCATGACCGACTTCTACGACCTGGCGCTGGCCCAGACCGTGCCCGCCGAGACGGCCCGGCAGGTCACGGCCGCCGCCGGCGAGCTGCCGGGCTTCGTGTTCGGCATGCTGCTGCCCGGCTTCCTCACCCACGTGGGCACCCTGGTCCTGGTCGTCGGACTGGCGGTCAAGAGGGCCGCGCCGTGGTGGGTGCCGGTCGCGGTGGTCGCCGGGATCGTCTGGCCGTTCGTGGTGGCGAGCACCTCGCCCGCCATGCAGTCGATCGGCTCGCTGCTGGAGCTGGCCGCGCTTGCCTGGGTGGCGCGCGCGGTGATCAGAACCCCGAGTCCCGTGCCCGCGTGATCGCCTCGGCCCGGTCGGCGACCTGGAGCTTGGCGAAGATGTTGGACACGTGGTTGCGGACCGTCTTGCCGCTCAGCCCGAGCCGCTCGGAGATGTGCGGGTTGGTCATGTGAGCGGCCATCAGGGAGAGGATCTCCCGCTCCCGTACGGTCAGCTCGGGGAACCCCTGCTCCCGCTTGGCCAGGCCGGTGAAGTAGCCGGTCAGCCGGGACGCGATGGCCGGCCCGAAGATCGCCTCACCGCCGTGGACGGCCAGGATCGACCGCACCAGCTCGGCCTTCCTGGCCCCCTTCAGCACGTAGCCGAGGGCGCCCGCCCGCAGCGCCGCGAAGACCGAGTCGTCGTCGTCGGCCATGCTCAGCACCAGCACCCGGATGTGCGGGTGGTCGCGGACCAGCCGTTCGGTCGCGGCCACCCCGCCCATCCCCGGCATCGCCAGGTCCATCAGGACGACGTCGGGCTGCACCTGGCCGACGAGGGCCAGGGCCTGCTCACCCGAGGACGCCTCGTCGGCGATCTGGATGCCGGCCACCGGTTTGAGCAGGGCCGTCAGGCCCGCCCGGAACGCGGCGTGGTCGTCGACGAGCAGGACGCGGATCTGTTCCATTCAGGCTCCCATTGGCAACTGCGCGCGAACGGTCGTGCCGCGCGCAGTGATGATCACAAAGGAGCCGCCCAACTCGGTGGCCCGTTCGCGCATGGACGTCAGGCCGATGCCCGGAGGCCCATCGGCCCCGCAGCCGTCGTCGACGACTTCGACCAGCAGATTCTTCCAGGGGACAAGCCGGAGCGTGACGGTCCCGGCGCCGGAGTGGCGGCGGGCGTTGTTCATCGCCTCGACAGCAATATGGTAGGCCGCCACTTCGGTCGCCGCCGACAGTTCGGGCAGCTCGACGGGCAGATCGAGACCTACGCGCGGCTCTCCCGGCAGTCCCGCCACGTGGGCCCGGAGCGCCCCGAGGAGCCCGAGGGTGTCGAGCGCGGGCGGCCGCAGCCCCTCGATGAGGGCCCGCACGTCGGCGGTGGCGGCCTGGGCCGCCCCGATCATCTCCTCCAGCAGGGCCCGCGCCCGTGGGTCGGCGACCAGGTCCTGGACCGCCTCGGCGCGCATCGTCAGCGCGGCCAGCGTCGGCCCGAGCCCGTCGTGCAGGTCTCGCCGCAGCCGTCTGCGCTCCTCCTCCCGGGCCAGCACCAGCCGCTCCCGGGAGACCCGCAGGTCGGCGGCCAGCCGTTCGGCGTGCACGACCGGCCCCATCTGCCGGGCCAGATCCTCCAGCAGCCGCAGGTCGCGGGCGCTGAAGCCCTTCTGCCCCGCCCGGGGCGCGAGGGCGAGATGCCCGACGAGCTCGTTCCGGTACGTGAGCGGCAGGCGCACCAGCCCCGGGTCCCCGGCCACCCCGAGAGGCTCCACCGCCGCGTGGGGGAGCTTCAGCGCCTCGGCCACCGACTCGGCCGCCGCCTGGGCGCCGGGCCGGACCTCCAGGCTGCGGCCCAGGTGGGCGATGGCGGCGTAGGGGTCGTCGCGGCGGCCGTACATGAGCACGTTGACGGCGCGCTGCACCCGCGCCCGGAGCGGCGCGAAGACGAGGGCGACCACCCCGGCGGCGGTCACCGCCAGCGGGAGCCCCTGACTCTGGAAGACCGCGCCCAGATAGGCGACGACGGCGACGTATCCGCCGGTCACGAAGGCGGTGAGGACGGCGTAGACGAGCGTGCGGTTGATGACCAGCTCGATGTCGAACAGGCCGTGCCGCACGATCGCGATGCCGATGGCGGCCATCACGAAGGTGATCGCGGCTGTTCCGGCGATCTCCCAGAAGCCGCTGTCGATCGGCCAGATGGCGTCCGGGATGTCGTCGTTCAGGCCCGCGAACAAGCGGAGCACGATCATCAGGCCGGCGATCGTGACGGCGTAGACGAGCCACTGGACCTGGGCCCGCTCGATCCGCCGCGCCCTCCTGACCAGGTCGGCGGCGCCGACGAGGAAGATCAGCCCCGCGACCACGGTGATCGCGGGCTCGGTGAACCTCGCGACACCGGCCAGGGCCTCGATCCCGAAGGGGTTGCGCATCGCGGTGCCGTAGCCGAGCTGCTGGTTGGTCCCCGGCGCGAACGCGCAGGGGAGCGCGGCGAGCGCCACGAGGGCGACCGTGATCCTCGGGGCGGGGAGCGGCCGGTCGGGGAAGCAGAAGGGGATCGCGGCCATCGCCAGGTTGGCGGGCACCCACAGGAAGGTCTGCGGCCAGGCCAGCAGCGACAGCTCCGGCCGCCAGAGCGCGAGCTGCCCGCAGAAGTCGAGGGCGGTGAACGAGAGCCCGGCGGTCAGCAGGAGCGTTCCCACGGCGTTGCGGGGCCGGTTCGCCTTGATGATCGCGCCGATCAGCACGCACGCCGCCGCGTAGACCAGATGACTGAGCGCGACCACGCCGAGCCCGTTGACCAGCCCGAGGACGAGCGCCACGGCCGCCGCCGCGAGCCCGCTCACCCCGACGGCCCATCTCGTTGTCATCGCACGTCAGGATATAGACAGACATGCCCGAGTACCCGGGACAATGTCCCGGAGCTCCGCGGGCTCGGCGGGCTCCCGGGAGCGCCTAGGCTTGTGGACTGAGATGACTGCGACAGAGGAGAGCACCCGCACGTACGAAGTACGGACCTACGGGTGCCAGATGAACGTCCACGACTCCGAGCGCCTCTCCGGCCTGCTCGAAGACGCCGGCTACGTCCGCGCCCCCGAGGGTGACACCCCGGACGTGCTCGTGTTCAACACCTGCGCCGTGCGCGAGAACGCCGACAACCGCCTCTACGGCAACCTCGGCCACCTGCGCCCGGTCAAGGCCGCCCGCGAGGGCATGCAGATCGCCGTGGGCGGCTGCATGGCGCAGAAGGACCAGGGCGAGATCGTCCGGCGCGCGCCGTGGGTCGACGTGGTCTTCGGCACCCACAACATCGGCTCCCTGCCGGCCCTCCTCGAACGCGCCCGCATCGCGCAGGAGTCGCAGGTCGAGCTGGAGGAGTCGCTCACCGTCTTCCCGTCGACCCTGCCGACCAAGCGCGAGTCGGCCTACGCCGCGTGGGTCGCCATCTCCGTGGGCTGCAACAACACCTGCACCTTCTGCATCGTGCCCGCGCTGCGCGGCAAGGAGAAGGACCGCCGCCCCGGCGACATCCTGGGCGAGATCCAGGCCTTGGTCGACCAGGGCGTCATGGAGGTCACGCTCCTCGGGCAGAACGTGAACACCTACGGCGTCGAGTTCGGCGACCGGCTCGCGTTCGGCAAGCTGCTGCGGTCGTGCGGCGACATCTCCGGGCTGGAGCGGGTGCGGTTCACCTCGCCCCACCCCGCCGCCTTCACCGACGACGTGATCGCGGCGATGGCCGAGACGCCCAACGTGATGCACCAGCTCCACATGCCGCTCCAGTCGGGATCCGACCGGGTCCTCAAGGCGATGCGGCGCTCCTACCGCGCGGAGAAGTACCTGGGGATCATCTCCCGGGTCCGCGCCGCGATGCCCGACGCCGCCATCTCGACCGACATCATCGTCGGGTTCCCCGGCGAGACCGAGGACGACTTCCAGGCCACCCTCGACGTGGTGCGCGAGTCGCGCTTCGCCAACGCCTTCACCTTCCAGTATTCGATCCGGCCCGGCACCCCGGCGGCGACCATGCCCGACCAGGTGCCGAAGGAGGTCGTCCGGGAGCGGTACGACCGCCTCATCGCCGTCCAGGAGGAGATCGCCTGGGCCGAGAACCGGGCGCAGACCGGGCGGGTCGTCGAGGTGCTGATCGCCGAGGGCGAGGGCCGCAAGGACGACGCGACCCGGCGTCTGTCGGGCCGCGCCCCCGACAACCGGCTCGTCCACGTGGCGTGGGCCGATGCCCGGCCCGGCGACATGGTGACGGCCGAGGTGACCTACGCGGCGCCGCACCACCTGGTGGCCGACAAGGTCGTGTCGGTCCGGCGCACCCGGTCGGGCGACGCGTGGGAGGCCCGGCAGGGGCGGCCCGCCGCGTCCAAGGGGGTCAGCCTGGGCATGCCGACCATCGGCCGGCCCGCGCCGCTGCCGGTGGTCTCGGGGTGCGAGGTCTCCTAGCTCCGCCACCTGCGACGACCGGTTCCGAGATGTCGTGATTCTTTCGTGATTCGCGTGCGGCGAATTCGTTACTGGGATTAGTGTGTCACCCGTTCGCGGAGTGACACAGGAAGGTCCCGGATGCCCTCGTTCCGGCAGCGTGGCTGGCTTCTTCTGGTGCCCGCGCTCCTGACGGCCTGCGGGAGCGGGCAGACCGGGGCGTTCGACATGGCCAGCGAGCCGCCCGTGCCGGTCGACTCCTACACGGTCCCGAGCGCGGAGCCCAGCCCCGTCCCGCCCAAGCAGAAGCCGACGGTCCGGGTGAAGACCAACAAGCCCGCCCGGAAGACGGCCAAGGAGCGCGCCGGCACCGCCCCCGTCGCCGCCACCGCGCCCTCCAGCTCGCTGAAGACCGCCGAAGACGAGGTGGTCCGGCTGACCAACGTGGCCCGCCGGGCCGAGGGCTGCCGGTCGCTGCGGATCGACGAACGCCTCCGCAAGGCGGCCCGGCTCCACTCGTCGGACATGTCGGCCCGCGACTACTTCAGCCACGACTCCCTCGACGGCCGCTCCCCGTGGGACCGCATCGAGGCGGCCGGCTACGACTATCCCGCCGCCGAGAACATCGCGCGAGGCCAGACGACGCCGCGCGAGGTGGTCCAGGCCTGGCTCGACAGCCCCGGCCACCGGGCCAACATCCTCAACTGCGACCTGGCCGCGATCGGGGTCGGCCTGAAGCTGGGGGCCGAGGGGCCGTGGTGGACCCAGGACTTCGGGTACCGCTGATTTGTACCTATATCGGCATTTATAGGCCTAGATTTCGGGATTGTGGCTAGGCTGCTGGGACCCTCAACCAAGCAGCATGGAGTCACCCTCATGAACCGATCCGCGCCGAAGGCATCCCCGCCCCGCCGCGCACGGTCAGGCGGCAACACCAAGACGATCGCGATCGTCGCAGGCGCTCTGGTGGCGGTCGTCGGCGGAGCCGGCATCGGCCTCGCCCTCAACGGAAACTCGGCACCCCCCGCCTCCGGCCCCGCGCCCGTCGCGACCTCGGCCGCGCCCCAGGACGTCGAAGAGGCCGGCCCGCCCGAGGCGGAGTCGCCCCCCGACGTGGCGGCCGACGGCGGCGAGGCCCCCGCCGTGCCGGAAGACGTGCAGGACGACGTGCGGGAGGACACCCCGGTCGCTTCGGGAGGCTCCTCGGAGCCGGACGACCAGGGCAGCGGCAGCGCCAGCGGACAGCAGAAGCCCGCCCTCAAGCCGACCAAGAAGCCCGCGGCCAGACCGACCCAGGCCCCCCAGGAAGACCCGGACGTCATCGACCGGACCGGCGACGCGGGCGCGGTCGAGCCTGGAGGGCCGATCGGCGGGTACTGATCTGTCAGAGCCCGCAGCGACTTCTTGAGCGTCCAGGCCCGAGTGGTGGCGCCGACCTCGACGGGGTCCGGGCCAGAATCACAGGCCATCAGCTGTGACTGCGCGAGGCCATAGACCTTGGCCGGCTGGGCTGTGAGACGGGGACCTGATCGGGGGCCTCCGGACCGATCAGCGGTGGATACGCTGAGGCGGTGCTCGTCGCCGCTGCCGTGTGCCCGAATCCACCGCTGATCGTCCCCTCTCTCGCCGGGGCCGCGTCGGCCGAGCTCGACCCCCTCCGGGCGGCCTGCGCCCGGGCCGTGGCGGTGCTCCACTCCGCGTCCCCGGATCTGATCGCGGTCGTGGGCGGCGCCGACGCCGGGCGGGTCCATCCCCCCACCGCCGCCGGGACGCTGCGGCCGTGGGGCGGCGACGTCACCGTCGGGAGCGGGACGCCGGTCCTGCCGCTCTCGCTCACGATCGGGCGCTGGCTCCTGGCCTCCTCCGAGGTGCCGCTGCACCTCGAATCCCTCCGCCACGACACCGCCCCCGCCGACTGCCGCGCCCTCGGATCACGGGTGGGCGAGCTGGCCGGCCGGGTGGCGCTGCTGGTCATGGGCGACGGCTCTGCCCGGCTGACCGAGAAGTCGCCCGGATACCTCCACCCGGGGGCGGCGGCCTACGCGCGGCGGATGGAGGCGGCGCTGGTGACCGGCGAGACCGCCTCGCTCGACCCCGGCGAGGCGGCCGAGATGTGGGCCGAAGGGCGTGCGGCCTTCCAGACGCTGCCCGACCGGCCCGCCGAACTGCTCTATTCGGACGCGCCCTACGGCGTGGCCTACTACGTCACGGCCGCGCTCACCGCATAGGGGTCATCGGCCGCGTTTCGGCACGGGCACCCGCATAAGGTCCCGGGCCACCACGATGTCGCCCGAATAGGCCTTCGCGGCCTCATCGCCGAAACGGCGCTCGTCGTCGTGGACGTAGCGCTCGGAGAAATGGGTCAGCACCAGTTTCCGCACACCCGCCGCCGCCGCGACCTGCCCGGCCTGGGCGGCGGTCAGATGGCCGTAGTCGCGGGCGAAGGCCGACTCCGACGACAGGAACGTCGACTCGATGACGAGCAGGTCGACCCCCTCGGCCAGGGCGTGGACGTTGTCGCACATCCTGGTGTCCATGACGAACGCCATGCTCTGGCCGACACGGGGTTCGCTGACCTGGTCGAGGGTGACCTCGCCGAGGCGGCCCTCCCGCTGGATCTCGCCCACCTGAGCGCCGCTGATCCCGTGCCGGGCGAGTTCGGCGGGGATCATCCGGCGGCCCGACGGCTCGTCGAGCCGGTAGCCGTAGGCGTCGACCGGGTGGGACAGCGGCCGGGCCGTCAGCGTGAGGCCCTTCATCGGAAGGGCCGCGACCTCGCCCTCGACCGGGCGCGGGGTGATGACCGAGGTGTCGCCGAAGGCGGTGGCGTGGCGGAGCCGCCGCCAGTAGTCCTCGCCGCTCGCCGGGTAGACGGCCGTGACCTCGTGAGGCACGCCGTCACGCGCGATCCGCTGGATGACCCCGGGCAGGCCCAGGCAGTGGTCGCCGTGGAAGTGGGTGACGCAGATCCAGGTGACGTCGTGGGCGCTGACCCCCGCGAGCCGCATCTGCCGCTGGGTGCCCTCGCCGGGGTCGAACAGGACGCCCTGGTCGTCCCAGCGGAGGAAGTAGCCGTTGTGGTTGCGCGACCGCGTCGGCACCGCACTCGACGTGCCGAGAACGATCAGCTCACGGTTGGACATCGCCTCATGGTAGGAGGTCCGCTTCTGTCGGGGGCGCGGACTAGGGTCGATGCGGGCGCCCGCCCGGCCGCGGACAGCCCGGCCGAAGGGCAGCTCCGGGAATCGGCCGCGGGTTCGGGGTGGATCCGCGCGCTCCGCTTGCTGTGACAGATTCCGGCACGAACCGCAGGAGGATGCGCATGGGTCTGAGTTTCGTGTCCGTGCCGACCGACGTCGGTCTCGTCGTGGCGGCGGTGACCCCCCTGGGTGTGGTGGCCACCTCGTTCGAGGACACTCCGGAGTTCCGTGAACGCGTCCAGGAGCGGATGCGTCCTTTCCTCGGTGATCCGTCCGAAGCCGGTGATGAGCCGGGTCGCTCCGAGGATGACGTCCGCGACGACGTGGGCGACCAGCTCGCCGCCTATTTCGCCGGGGAGCTGAAGGAGTTCACCGTTCCCATCGACTGGCGGCTGATGTCCAAGACGCAGCGCCGGGTGCTCGGGCTGCTCTTCGAGAGCGTGCCCTACGGGCGGGCGGTGACCTATGGCGACCTGGCCGGCGAGACGGGGATCCCGGCGCGGGCCATCGGGTCGATCATGGGCAGCAATCCCATCCCGATCATCGTGCCGTGCCACCGGGTCGTGGCCGGCGGCGGGCTGGGCGGGTTCTCCGGCGGCACCGGTGTCGAGTCGAAGAGATGGCTCCTGACCATGGAGGGCCACCTGCCCCCCACCCTCTTCTGAGGATCGGGGTCCCCGAGGGCCCGCCCTCGGGCGTGAGGGCGGGCGGGGCAGAGGGAGCCTAGTCCCGCTTGCCGTCGATCTTGTCGGCGGCGTTCCTGGCGGAGCCCGCGGTGCGGTTGATCTGGTCGCGGTACTTGCCCTTGGTCATCTCGTCGGCCTTGCGTGCGGTGGAGTCGATGCCGTTCTTCACGGAATCCTCCACCTTGTCACGGAAGCCCTCTTTCTCGGTTCCGGGCATGCGCTGGGGTCCAGGAGATGTCGGGTCGGAGTGGGTGTGGTGTCCGCCGAACATGTCCTTGACCTTGTCAATGAACGACATCAGAGTTCCCCCTACCGCTGGTCGTCGATCTTGTCGGCCGCGTCCTTGGCCTTGTCGGCGACCTTGTCGATCTTGTCGTCGTGCTTGCCGCCGGTCGCGTGGCGAGCGGTCTCCGAGACCTTGTCGACGCCCTTCTTGGCGGCTTCCTCCACCTTCTCGGAGTTCTCGCCGAGTTTGTCCTTGGCCTTGTCGAACATGGACATGTCGTACCCCCGATCGTGACGCTGACGGGCGCCACTCGTCTCATTGTTACCCCGGACCTTGGGACACTGGAGGGCGTGGGGCAGCTACCAGTCATCGCCGTCGTGGGGCCCACGGCGGCCGGGAAGTCCGATCTGGCCGTGGAATTGGCGATCCGTCTCGGGGGCGAGGCGGTGAACGCCGACTCGATGCAGCTTTACCGAGGAATGGATATCGGCACCGCCAAATTGACCGTCCCCGAACGAAAAGGTGTCATCCACCATTTGTTCGACATCTGGGACGTCGATCAGACGGCCAGCGTCGCCGAATACCAGCGGATCGCCCGCCCGCTGATCGACGGGCTCCTCGCCCGCGAGGTCACCCCCGTGATCGTGGGCGGTTCCGGCCTGTACGTCCGGGCGATCCTCGACGACCTGGAGTTCCCCGGCACCGACAGCGCGATCCGGGCCAGGCTGGAGCGGGAGCTGGCCGACGGGGGCGTCGCGCCCCTCTACGCCCGCCTCCAGGCCGAAGACCCGGTGGCCGCCGCGGCGATCCTGCCCAGCAACGGCCGCCGGGTGGTCCGCGCCCTGGAGGTCATCGAGCTGTCCGGGCGGCCCTTCTCGGCCACCATGCCGTCCTACGAGTCGGTGTACAGATCCGTACAGATCGGACTCCAGATCCCCCGGCCGGTGCTCGACGAGCGCATCGGGCTCCGGGTTCACCGCATGTGGGCGGCCGGTTTCGTGGAAGAGACACGGAAACTGCACGCGGCCGGTCTCGGCCCGACCGCGTCGCGGGCGCTCGGATACGCGCAGGTGATCAAATACCTCGACGGCGAATGGACCGAGGAGCAGGCCGTCGACGAGACGATCAGGGCCACCAGGCGCTTCGCGCGCAGGCAGGAGTCGTGGTTCCGCCGCGATCCAAGGGTGGTCTGGCTGCCCTACGACGCCCCGGACCTGCCCGCACGAGCGATTAGAGTTGTCTCATGCGCTTCGTGAAGGGTCATGGGACCGAGAACGACTTCGTCCTGCTGCCCGACCCAGAGGGGCGTCTCGACCTCCCCGCCCCCCTTGTCGCCCGGATCTGCGACCGCAGGGCGGGGATCGGCGGCGACGGCGTCCTCCACGTGGTGCCGACCAAGCTGGTCCCCGAGGTGGAGTCCCAGGCTCCCGACGCCGAGTGGTTCATGGACTACCGCAACGCCGACGGCAGCCTCGCAGAGATGTGCGGCAACGGGGTGCGCGTGTTCGCCCGCTACCTGGTCGACGCGGGCCTGGCCGATCCCGGCGAGTTCGGCGTGGCGACCAGGAACGGGGTCCGCAAGGTCAGTCTCGGGGCCACCGGCGACGTCCGGGTCGACATGGGACGGCCGTCGGTCTCCGGCGAGAGCCGGACCGTCCTCAACGGCCGCGAATACCGGGGCCTGCGGGTCAACGTCGGCAACCCCCACCTGGCCTGCGTCATCACCGACCCGGTGACCGAGCTCGACCTCTCCGCCCAGCCCTCCTTCGACCGCCGCGCGTTCCCCGAGGGGGTCAACATCGAGTTGATCAACCCCATCGGCGACCACTCGGTCTCGATGCGCGTCTACGAGCGCGGCTCCGGCGAGACCCGGTCGTGCGGGACCGGCGCGGTGGCGACGGCGGTGGCGGCGGCCCACGCGGCGGGCGAGACCGAGGGCGTCTGGTCTGTGCGGGTCCTCGGCGGAACCCTGACGATCACCCTCGACGCCGACACGAGCTACCTGGCCGGCCCGGCCGAGCTCGTGGCCAGTGGCGACTACCACGGCTGATTCCCGACACGATCGCTAGGTTGCCGAATATTGTTCTGTCTTCCATCCTGGGTTCGCTACATAGACCTAGGAGGCGGACGTGTACAAGAAGGCGATCGGGTCGCTCGGAGGCAGGTTCATGATCTCCCGCGAGGTCAAGGCGCTCTGCGACGAGCACGGCCTCGGGCAGTGGGAGATGTACTTCCGCGGCCGCTGCGGCGTCCTGGGCGAGGTCGACGCCGAGGTGGTCATCGCCGTCGCGACGTTCTTCGAGCCCGGCTTCGTCCGCGCGCGGTGGGAGGGCGGCCGGTCGCTCCCGGCCGAGAAGGCCGCTCTCCTGTACGCCGGCGCCTGCGCCGCCTGGGGCCGCCGCAACCTGGCCTTCGACGGCGCCGGACGGCTGGCCGACCTCCTCACCAAGGCCACCTCGAACGCCTCCCCGCTGGCCGCGCCCCTGTTCGCCGGGTGGCGGGCGCTCCCGATGCCGGACGACGCGCCGGCCCGCGCGGCCCACGCCCTCCAGGTCGCGCGGGAGCACCGGGGCAGCATGCACGCCATCGCGGTGGCCGCCGGGCTGCTCGACCCGCTCATGGCCACACTCGTCGGCAGCGCGGAGGCCGGCATGCCGCGCACGCCCGCCGGCACTGCCGAGGTCGCCAGGTTTCTGTCGTGGCCGGAGCCCTATCCCGTACCGGCGGAGGAGGACCTGGACAAGCGCGCCCGCGCCGAGGAGCTGACCGACGTGCTGGTCGCGCCCGCTTACACCGTGCTCACCGAGGGTGAGGCAAGGGAACTGGGCGAGCTGCTCAAGGTTGCACAGGCCAGTGTGAATTAGCGCGCCCGGCCGTGCGGACGTTTGGGGCAGCCCTGGTGACCTGGCAGACTGGCTGCCCATGGACGTGGACATCTGGTCGTGGGTCGGCGGCACCCAGCGGCAACTGCACGAAGCGGGAAATGTCGGGTTGGCGATGGCGCTGGGCGACGTTCCGGCGCAGGCCCTCGAAGGCCGCTACGGCCAGCTCGACGTCGTGGCCCCGGCGATCGCGCAGCAGGCCGAGACCATGGAGCAGCCGTGGCTTGAGCTGTTCGCCCGTTATTGGCATCTGATCGGCCGGGTCGGCGACCGCGCGAACGGGTCCGTCGCCATCGACGACGCCCGTGAGCTCGTGAGTTTCGCCGCCCGCGCCGACGTGGCCGACTGCCCGGCGGCCTCCTGCGCCGTCGAGGTGCTGGCCATCGCTCAGGCCAACACCGACGGGCCGGGCTACGCCGACGAGCGGCTCGGTTCGCTCGGCCGCGCGCTGCAGACCGTGGGGCCCGACTCGCTCGCCTTCTCGGGGCTGACCACTCAATACGTGCTGGCGCTGCTCGACGCGGGCAAGCCCGCCGAGGCCGTCGCCTACGCCGAGGCCGCCGTCGAGCGGCTGCGCGGCGCCGGGCGCGAGGCGTCGTGGGAGCTCGCCGCGATGTCGGCCCGCGCGCTGCTGGCCTCCGGCCGCGCGCAGGACGCGCTCAACGCGCTCCACGCGGCCGGCGCCTTCAAGCCCGACGACCCGGTCGCCAAGGCCCGGCGCGAGGGCATCCTGCACTCCCGGATCCTGGTCGAGCTCGGCCAGGTCCAGCACGCCGTCGAGTCGCTGCCCGACCTCGACATCGTGGGCGAACACCCGCGCGACTGGGTCGAGTGGGCCCAGGTCGTCTTCAAGCTGTCCGAGCAGGACGCCATCCAGAACTCCTGGCAGCTCGGCCGGATCGTCCGCCAGTGGATGAGCTACTTCGAGACGATGGGCTCCCCGCGCGCCCGCCTCGAACTGGCCTTCACCGGCGCGCGGCTGGCGCTGCGCCGTCAGGGCGTCTGGCAGGCCCGGCTGCTCGCCGACCTGGCCGAGGCGGCCTCGCGTGACCTGAAGTCGGCCGACGACGTCGCCGAGCGGATCGCCGCGCTGCGCGCCGAGTGCGACGCCGCGATCGAGACGCCCGCCCCCGGCCCCGAGGGCGAGCTGGTCGCCTACTTCGACGCCGCCGACGGCCGCACCGCCGACCCCGAGCGCTGGGTCGGCTGGCTCTGGCCGCTCTCCGGCAAGGACCTGGAGGCGACCCGCCGCCACACCACGACGCTCGGCTTCCTCGGATACGCGCCGACCGGCGCCGACATCTACTGGCGGATGGCGGCCGTCGACGGCGACCCGGCGCAGGCCGACACCGAGGACATCGCCTACCTGACCGGCCTGCTCATCGAGGCCGAGCAGGACGAACGCGTCCACGACCTCGCCGGCCGCCTCAAGGCCCCCGCCTCCCACCTGGCCCTGGCCCGCCTCCACCGCGCGCGTGAGCGCTGGGAGGAGACGGGCGACGAGGCCGAGAAGGCGGCCAAGGGCGGCGCCGGTCTGGAGGCCCTGCGCCTGTGGTCGGGCGCGGTGCAGCACCAGGGCGACAACGTCCGGGCCGCCGAGATCCTCCGCCCGGTCATCGACGGTGACGTGCAGGGCGAGGAAGAGGACATCTGGCGCGTGATCGTGCTGTCGACGGCGGCCGAGGACTGGGTGACCGTCCGCAAGGGCGCGGCCAAGCTCGGCATGCCGATCCAGTCGACCGAGGGCCCGATCGAGGAGGAGTGGCACCTCATCCGGACCATCCTCCCGGCCCCCGACGGCAGCCAGCGCGAGGTCCTCGCGGTCCGCACCGGCCCCGCCACCGCGCGGCTGGCCATCCCGCAGCCGCGCGGCATGGAGTACAACGCCGGTGACATCGTCGTCATCGACCCCCGCCCGCTGGAGCCGGTCCCGGAGAGCGAGGAGGAGAAGGAGAACTTCGTCATCCCGTTCGCCGGGGTCACGATGCTCCGTCCCGGCGGCTACACGAGCTGGTTCTTCGACGGCGCGGCCCCGACCGACGAAGAGTGGGCCGAGTTCGACGAGCTGATGGCCGAGCGCGGCTGGCCGATGTGGGTCTACTCCGACAAGAACTACCAGGTCACCCACCCCGGCACCGGCGAGCAGCTCCCGGGCGTGTTCGGCTGGATCGCGATCCCGCCGGACGCGAGCCCGACCGAGCTCGACGCCGTCCTCGACGACGTGACCGAGACGTGGGTCCACCCGCTGGCCTGGCTCGACCTGGCCCGCGAGGTCGGCGTCGAGGCCGAGCGCCACGAGCACATCGTGAAGGAATACGGCCTCTAGAACTTGGTTCGGTAGGGTGGCGGCCGTGATTCTTGAACGTTTCCGTCTCGACGGGAAAGTCGCGGTCGTCACCGGGGCCTCGTCCGGCCTGGGGGTGGCCTTCGCCCGCGGGCTCGCCGAGGCCGGCGCCGACGTCGCCATCGGGGCGCGCCGGGCCGAACGCCTGGAGGAGACCCGGCGGCTGGTCGAGGAGACCGGCCGCCGTTGTGTCGCGGTGCCCACCGACGTGACCTCGCCCGCCGACTGCGCGGCTCTGGTCTCCGCGGCCGTCGCCGAGCTCGGCGGGGTCGACATCCTGATCAACAACGCCGGGGTCGGGACCGCCGTGCCCGCGCTGAAAGAGGCGCCCGAGGACTTCCGGGCGGTCGTCGACGTCAACCTCAACGGGGCCTACTTCATGGCCCAGGCGTGCGCGCGGGTGATGAGGCCGGGCTCGTCGATCGTGAACATCGGCAGCATCCTCGGCGAGACCACCGGCGGGCTGCCGCAGGCCGCCTACTCGGCGTCGAAGGCGGCGATCACCGGCCTGACCAGGGACCTGGCCCAGCAGTGGACGGGCCGCAAGGGGATCCGGGTCAACTGCCTGGAGCCGGGCTTCTTCGCCTCGGAGATGACCGACCAATATCCGGCGAGCTACCTGGAGACGATGCTCAAGCTCCGCGTCCCCGCCGGGCGCGCGGGCGAGGCCGAGGAGCTGGTCTGCGCGGCCGTCTTCCTGGCCTCGGACGCCGGCTCCTACGTGACCGGGGCCGTGATCCCGGTGGACGGCGGCATCCTGATCACTTAAGTCCCTAAATTTGGGCATTTGCTATACCTGGGCAGGAGATTTCATGACCTGGGGGTGAGCGGTGCTGCGAAAGCTGGGCGCCGGGTTCGTGCTGGCGGGATTACTCGTGTCGGGTTGCGGCGCGATCGAGGCGGCGGCGCCTCCGGGCGACACCGGGGGAGGGGGCGGCTCGTCGTCCGGGACCAACCCCCTCGACAACCCCGAAGGCACCAAGGCGGGCCTCAAGGCGATCACGTCGGAGGCCGACCTCAAGGAGGCCCGCGAGGTGATCGGCAAGGTCGAGACCAAGGGCCGGGGCCCGAAGACCGGCTACGACCGCGACGAGTTCGGCTACGCCTGGGCCGACAACGCCGACGGCATCCCGCTGGCGCGCAACGGCTGCGACACCCGCAACGACCTGCTCCAGCGCGACGGCGAGGACGTCGAGTTCCGCAGCGGCTCCGACTGCGTCGTGGTGGCGATGACCCTCGACGACCCGTATACGGGCAAGACCATCGACTTCCGGAAGGAAGACGCGTCGGAGGTCCAGATCGACCACGTCATCCCGCTGTCGTACAGCTGGCAGATGGGCTCCTCGCGCTGGAGCGACGCCGAGCGCAAGCGGCTCGCCAACGACCCGCTCAACCTGCTCCCGGTCGACGGCTCGACCAACTCCTCGAAGAGCGACTCCGGCCCGGCGTCGTGGTTACCGCCGGTGCGGAAGATCCGCTGCTCCTACGTGGTCAGGTTCGCCCAGGTCGCGCTGAAGTATGACCTCCCGGTCACCACGGCGGACAAGGAGACCATGCTGAGCCAGTGTGCCTGATCGGGCCGGTCAGGCTTTCGCGCCGCGGACCTCCAGGGCCGCCAGCAGTTTGGCGCTGGCGGCGGTGATCTCCGCGACGGCCTCGTTGAAGGCCGCCGCGTTGTGGGCCGCCGGCGCGCGGAAACCGCTGATCTTGCGGACGTACTGGAGGGCGGCCGCCTCGACGTCGTTGTCGGTGACGTCGTCGGTGAACGGCGGGCGCAGCGTCTTGATGCTTCGGCACATGCCCTCAACCTAACCGCGTCCCCCGACAAACTAGCCGCGGGCTCCGTACACCTCCGCGCCGAAGTCGTCGGCGATCTTCCGCAGGCCCCGGGCCAGCTCGTCGCGGTCGAGGGCGGAGATCCGCTCGGCGGGGCCGGACACCGACATGGCCGCGACCACGCGGGAGCCGTCGGCGACCGGGACGGCCAGGCAGTGCACCCCCGACTCCTCCTCGCCCAGGTCCATCGCGTATCCCTGGTGGGCCACCGCCGACAGCTCGCTCATCATCGCCGCGATCGAGGTGATGGTCCGGTCGGTCCGGCGGGGGAGCCCGGTCCGGCCGAAGACCGCCGCCGCGTGGGGGTGGTCGGCCAGCAGGACCTTGCCCACCGCCGTGCTGTGCGGCAGCACCCGCCTGCCCACCTCGGCGAACATCCGCAACCGGCGGGGTGAGGGCACCTGGGCGACGTACACCACGAAGTCGCCTTCGAGCACCGCCATGTTGGCCGTCTCGCCGGACAGCTCCACCATCTTGGTCAGGTAGGGCTCGGCCCAGGCCCCCACCAGTCGCTCGGCCGCGCCGCCGATCCGGACCAGGGCCCCGCCCAGCGCGTAGCGGCGGTCGGACTCCTGCCGGACGTACCCGCGCAGCAGAAGGGTCTGCAACAGGCGGTGGATCGTCCCGTAGGGCAGGCCCGTGCGGGCCGCGATCTCCGACAGGCCGGCCTCGCCGCCGTGGTCGGCGAGGGCTTCGAGCACGTCGAGGGCGCGTTCGACCGACTGGACGCTCACCGCACCGCCCCGAGCCCCCGCAGCGAGGCGTCGAGCACCTGGGCGGTGTGGGCGACCGGCATCACCGGACGCCCGAGGCGCCGCATCGCGGCGGTGATCTGCATCGTGCAGCCGGGGTTGGCCGAGACGAGCAGGTCGGCCCCGGTCTCCTCGACCCGGGCGGCCTTGCGTTCCCCCAGCTCCCGGGCGGGCGCGGGCTGGAACAGGTTGTACGTCCCGGCCGACCCGCAGCAGATGGCCGACTCGGCGATCTCCCGCACCTTCAGGTCGGGGATCCCCTCCAGCAGCTCACGCGGCTGCGCCCGCACCCCCTGGGCGTGGGCCAGGTGGCAGGCGTCGTGGTAGGCCACGGTCATCGGCAGCGGATGGCGTTCGGCGACCGGGCCGAGCTCGACCAGGTATTCGGCCAGGTCGCGCACCTTCAGCGACTCGGCCCGCCGCCGCCACCCGGGGTCGTCGGCGAGCACGTCGGCGTAGTCCTTCATCGACGACCCGCACCCGGCCGCGTTCACCACGACGGTGTCGACCCCGGCCTTCTCGAACGTCTCGATGGTCCGCTTGGCGAACTTGTGGGCGTCGTACCCGGAATGCAGGGACAGCGCCCCGCAGCACCCCTGTCCCGGCGGGATGACGACGTCACACCCCTCCAGTGCCAGCACCCGGGCGGTGGCCCGGTTGACGTCGGGGAAGAACGCCCCCTGCACACACCCGGTCAGCAGGCCCACCCGCGCCCGCCGCCGCCCCCGGGCCCGCACCAGCGAGGGCAGCGGCCGGGTGCGGCTCCGGGGCGGGGTGAGCTCGGCCAGCGCCCCCAGGGTCGGATGCACCCGCGCCAGGAACGGCGCGAGCCGCCGGTTCAGCCGGGTGAACGGCTTGACGAGGCGCAGCCGCCGGGGATAGGGGAACAGCGCGAACACCAGCGCCCGGACCGCCCGGTCACGCGGCTCCCGGGTGTGCTCCCGCTCGACGACCGGACGGGTGTGCTCGATGAGCTTGTCGTACTGAACCCCCGAAGGGCAGGCCGTCACACACGCCATGCAGCCCAGGCACGCGTCGAAGTGGCCCGCCATCTCGGGCGACATCTCGGCGCCCTCGTTGTACTGGGCCATCAGGTGGATGCGGCCGCGCGGAGAGTCCATCTCCTCGCCCCACAGCAGGTAGGTCGGGCACGTCGGCAGGCAGAACCCGCAGTGCACGCAGTCCTTGATCAGCTCTGGGTCCATCTCAGACGCCTCCCGCGAGCCGTCCGGGCGACATCCGCCGCCCGGGGTCGAAGCGCTCCTTGACCCGCCGCATCAACGGCAGCGACGGGTTCGGGCCCCAGCGGTCGCCGGTGACCTCGCCCGACAGGCCCACCAGCCGGGCGTGGCCGGGCAGCTCCGAGCGCCACGCGTCGAGGTCGGCCGGGCCGGAGGCCAGGTAGACGCCGGTGGCGAGCGAGCCGCGTACCGAGACCCCGTCCGGGATGTGCGGCGCCACCCGGCACCGCAGCGAGTGGAGCGGCTCACCCGGCGGCCGGCCCCACCACGGCGGCGACTCGGCGCAGACCTCCCCGCCGCCCAGCAGTTCCCGCGCCACCAGGGCGCGCTCCCGCGCGGCGGGCCCCTCGAACAGCGCCGCCACCATCGACATCCCCACGGCGGGACGGTCGATCTCGACCGCGCTCGGTTCGAGCTGGGACCTCATCAGCACCCCGGCGTCCTCCCAGCCCTCGCACTCGAAGGTGAGCCAGCACCGGTCGGCCGCGATCGGGTGGAGCCGGAACGTCGCCTCGGCGATCACGCCGAGCGTCCCGTAGGAGCCGGTGAACAGCTTGCCGAGGTCGTATCCGGCGACGTTCTTGACGACCTTGCCGCCGGCCTTCGCGACCGTCCCGTCGGCCAGCACGACCGTCACCCCGATGAGCAGGTCGCGCGCGTTGCCGTAGCGGTAGGCCCGGGGGCCCGGCGCCGGGGCCGCCAGGGTCCCGCCGACGGTCGCCTCGGGGAACGGCACGTCGAGCGCGAGCTCCTGCCCGGCCTTGGCCAGGATCTCGGCCAGCCGGGCCAGCGGGATGCCCGCCTGCACGCGGACCACCAGGTCACCGGCCACGTGTTCCAGCACGTCGTGCATGAGCGACAGGTCGAGCAGCACGTCGGCCCGCTCGGGCGGGGCCGCCCAGCCGAGCTTGCTGCGGCCCCCGGCGGGGACCACGGCCAGATCGGCGTCGGCGCAGGCGGCCAGGACGACCGAGATCTCGTCGACGGATTCGGGCCGGGCGACCCAGCGCGGCAGCACTCCGCCGACCGCGTCGCCGGGTCCGGCCTCGCGGACCGTGACTCCTGTGTGGCCGAGCATCAGAAGATCTCCCCGGGTGAGCCCTTGCGGACGCGGGGCACCTCGCCGCACAACCTCGGCGTCGGGAACACCTTGCCCGGATTCGACCGTCCGCCGGGGTCGAAGGCGCAGCGCACGCGCTGCATGGTGTCGAGGTCGGCGTCGGTGAACATGCGCGGCATGTAGCGGGCCTTGTCGACCCCGACGCCGTGTTCGCCGGTGATCGAGCCGCCGTGCAGGATGCACAGGTCGAGGATCCGCCCGCTGACGATCTCGGCCCGGTGGCCCTCACCCGGCGCGGTGTCGTCGAACAGCACCAGCGGATGGAGGTTCCCGTCGCCGGCGTGGAAGACGTTGGCGACCCGGATGCCGAACTCCACCTGCAGCGCGTCGATCCCGGCCAGCACCTCGCCGAGCGAGGTCCGGGGCACGACGCCGTCCTGGACGATGTAGGCCGGGCTGATCCGGCCGACCGCGGCGAAGGCCGACTTGCGGCCCTTCCAGATCTTGGCCCGCTCGTCGGCCGAGGCGGCCACCCGCTGCTCGAACGAGCCGGTGCCCACGCAGATGGCGATCACCTCGGCGAGCTGGGACTCCACCTCGGCGGCGGGCCCGTCGAGCTCGACGATCAGCACCGCTCCGGCCTCGGGCGGATAACCGCAGGCCACGGCTGCCTCGGCGGCCTCGATGGCGAGCGCGTCCATCATCTCGATCGCGGCCGGCACGATGCCCGCCCCGACGATCGCCGAGACCGCCTGGCCGCCCGCCTCGATGTTGGGGAACGCGGCCAGCAGGGTCGTCACAGCCTCGGGCGCCCGCATCAGCCTGACGGTGATCTTGGTGGCGATGCCGAGCGTGCCCTCGGACCCGACGAACGCGCCGAGCAGGTCGTAGCCGAAGTCGTCCTCGGAGATCTCCATGATCTCCCCGTTGGGGGTCACGACCTCCAGGGCCAGGACGTGGTTCACGGTGAACCCGTATTTGAGGCAGTGGGCCCCGCCCGAGTTCTCGGCCACGTTGCCGCCGATCGAGCAGATCTGCTGGCTCGACGGGTCGGGCGCGTAGTAGTAGCCCCGGTCGCGGACCGCCTCGGTGATCGCCAGATTGGTCACCCCCGGCTCCACCACGGCCCGCCGCTGGTCGAGGTCGATCGAGATGATCCGCCGCATCCGCGACGTCACGATCAGCACCCCGTCGGATCGGGGCAGCGCGCCCCCGGACAGGCCCGTGCCCGAGCCGCGCGCCACGAAGGGCACGCCGAACTCGGCGCAGACCTTGACCACCGCCGCGATCTCCTCCGTGGTCTCCGGCAGGACCACGACCATCGGGGTCGCGCGGTGGTAGGTCAGGCCGTCGCACTCGTAGGTCCGCAGCCGGACCGGGTCGGTGATGACCCGGTCGGGCGGGAACAGCGCGTCGAGCCGGTCGATGACCGTCACGGCATCTGAGAATACGCCGGAAGGGTCAAAAACTCGGCGAAGTCATCGTCAAGAGCGACTTGTTTGAACAGGTCGGTGGCCTGGGTGAACAGCTTCTCGTCCCAGATCGGCTCGACTCTGATCTTGTCGAGCTCCTCGTCGATGATCCGCTCCACGAGCTCCTTGGTGACCACCTCGCGGGTGTCGGCGAGCTCGATGTCGTTGTGGATCCACTGCCAGATCTGCGACCGGGAGATCTCGGCGGTGGCGGCGTCCTCCATCAGGTTGTGGATCGCCACCGCGCCGCTGCCGCCCATCCAGGCCGCGAGATACCTGAGCGCGACGTCGACGTTGTTGCGCAGGCCCGTCTCGGTGATCTCGCCGGGCGTCTTGGAGACCGAGAGCAGGTCCTCGGCGGTGACCGACACCTCCTCGCGCTTGCGGTCGAGCTGGTTGGGCCGGTCGCCCAGGACCCCGTCGAAGACCTCTTTGCAGATCGGCACCAGGTCGGGGTGGGCCACCCACGAGCCGTCGAAGCCGTCGCCCGACTCGCGGGTCTTGTCGGCCCGCACCTTCTCCAGGGCGACCGCGTTCACCTCGGGGTCCCGCCGGGAGGGGATGAAGGCGGCCATCCCGCCGATGGCGTGGGCGCCGCGCTTGTGGCAGGTCCGCACCAGGAGTTCCGTGTACGCCCGCATGAAGGGCGCCGTCATCGTCACGGTGTTGCGCTCGGGGAGCAGGAACTCGCGGCCACGCGTGCGGAACTTCTTGATCACGCTGAACAGGTAGTCCCACCGGCCGGCGTTGAGACCGGCGGAGTGGTCGCGCAGTTCGTAGAGGATCTCCTCCATCTCGAAGGCCGCCGGGTAGGTCTCGATCAGGACCGTGGCCCGGACGGTGCCCAGGGGCAGGCCGACCGCGTTCTGGGCGGCGACGAAGACGTCGTTCCAGAGGCGGGCCTCCAGGTGGGACTCGATCTTCGGAAGGTAGAAGTAGGGACCCTTGCCCTTGGCCAGCAGACGGCGGGCGTTGTGGAAGAAGTAGAGCGCGAAGTCGAAGATCGAGGCGGACACGGGGGCGCCGTCGACCGTCAGGTGCTTCTCGTCGAGGTGCCAGCCCCGGGGGCGGACCACGATCGTGGCCAGTTCCTCGTCGGGCTTCAGCGTGTAGGACTTGCCGCCGCTCTCGAAGTCGATCTCACGGTCGAGGGCCGCGCGCAGGTTGAGCTGGCCGTTGAGGTTGTTCTCCCAGGTGGGGGAGTTGGCGTCTTCGAAGTCGGCCAGCCAGACCTTGGCGCCCGAGTTGAGCGCGTTGATGGTCATCTTGCGGTCGACCGGCCCGGTGATCTCGACCCTGCGGTCCTCCAGACCGAACGCCGGGGGCGCCACCTGCCAGTCGCCGCGCCTGATCTCTTCCGTTTCGGGAAGGAATCCGAGCGTCCCCCCCGCCGACAGTTCGTCTTGGCGGGTCTGGCGGGCGGCCAGGAGCTCGCGGCGGCGGTCGTCGAAGGCACGGTGGAGATCCGCCACGAAGGCGAGGGCCTCGGGGCTGAGGATCTCGTCGAATCGGTCGGACATCGGGCCGTTGATCTCAACGCCGTTCGTCATCGCCCACTCTTTTCCACTGTACGGAAATTCGATTCTGTCCAATGGAAGATTATCAGAGGCGTTTCCTGAGGGTCGGCTCAGGGAGCCCTGGGGGCCATCCCCGATGGGAGCGGGGCGCCCGCGCTCCCAGACTGATGGCATGAGAATGAAGAGCCTCGCGGCCGCGGGTCTGCTGGCCGGATCCGCGCTGGTCCTGACCGCCTGCGGCGACCTCCCCTTCGACCTGGACTTCGGCCCCCGCAACCAGGCCGTCGAGAAGTACGACGTCAAGGACGCCGTCACCACCCTGCGCGTCCAGTCGGGGTCGGGCGACGTGGTCGTCAACGAGTCCGACCGCACCGGCATCGCGGTGACCGAGACCCTCCACTACCGGGGCGACAAGCCGACCGACGGCCACGAGGTCGGCGACGGCACCCTGACCCTCGCCTACACCTGCGACGACTGCTCGATCGACTACAACGTCGAGGTCCCCAAGGGCCTGAACGTCAAGGTCGACACCGGCTCGGGCGAGATCACGCTGCGCGCCCTCAGCGGCCCGGTCGACGTCTCGACGGGTTCGGGCGAGGTCGACGCCAGCGGCCTGCTGGGCAAGACCTTCGTCGCCGAGGCCGGTTCGGGCAACGTCGAGGCCAAGTTCGGCGCCGCGCCCGACTCGGTCACCATCGAGACCGGTTCGGGCGACGGCATCGCGTGGGTCCCCGGCGGCAGCTACCACGCCACCCTCCACACCGGCTCGGGAGAGCAGACCGTCGAGGTCACCAACGACCCGGCCGCCCCCAAGAAGATCGTCATCCAGACCGGTTCGGGCGACAGCAAGGTCCTCAAGCTCTAGTTCCGGCCCACGGGGTGGTTGGACCGGAACGTGTTCAGGGGGTCGCGGCGGGCTTTGATCCGCCGCAGCCGGGCGAGGGTGCCCGGGGGGAAGGCGGCGTCGGCGGGTTCGTCGTGGCCGAGGAACGTGAAGGCCTTGCGGCCGGACGCGCAGGGTTCCAGTGCCCGCGCGATCGAGGCCTGCCGTTCCCTGATCGGCCCGGCCAGCTCCGGCCAGGGCAGCATGCCCGCCGCGTGGACCTGGTACTTCTCCGTCAGGTGGCCGCAGGCGCCCGCGCCGGGACGCTCCCGCGCCAGCGCCCCGCCGAGGTGGCGGACCATGACGAAGGTGAGCGGGGCGACCGTGCCGGGCCCGGCCGCGGCGAGCAGCGTGGCGGCCGCCCGGTCGTCGAGGTCGGTCAGCAGGTGTGAGGTGACCAGCGCGGGGGTGGGGTCGGTCGGCTCCATGCAGATCTCGCCGAGCCGGTCGAGCGGCATCGTGCCGCGGGTGTCCACGATCGCGCCGGGGATCGCGTCGAAGCGGGCCAGCAGCTCCCGGGCCCGCTCCTCCCCGCCCAGGTAGGTGGCGTCCAGGCAGACGGCCGACAGGCCGCGCAGCGGCTCGGGCAGTTCGGGGAACGGCGGCAGCTGGAGCAGCGTGAACCACAGGGTGAGCTCGTCGGGGGCGGTCGCGGTCGCCTCGCGGAAGGCCGTCAGCACCTCGGCGGCGCGGGCGGCGGGCCACATCATCCGGCCGCCGAACAGCTCGGGGGCGGAGAACAGGCCGATCTCGACGGCGGTGACGACCGCGAAGTCGCCGCCGCCTCCGCGCAGCGCCCAGAACAGGTCGGGGTCGGTGTGCGCGGTCACCCGCCGGTGCTCGCCCTGGGCGTCGACCAGCTCGAAGGCCACCACGTTGTTCGCGGCGAAGCCGTGCCTGCGGCCGAACCAGCTCAGCCCGCCGCCCAGCACGAACCCGGTCACGCTGACCGCGCCGGTGCTCCCGGCCAGTCCGGTCAGGCCGTGCTTGGCCGCGGCGGTCAGCACCTCCTGCCACGACGCGCCGGCCTCCACGCGGGCCACCCGCTCCTCGGGCCGCACGTGCACCGCGCGCATCCGCGAGGTGCGCAGCAGGATCGCGTCCTCGAACCCGGCCGAGGGCGCGTGGCCGTTGGGCTGGGTGGCGACGGCCAGGCCGTAGAGGCTCGCGTGGCGGACCACGGCGGCCACGTCGGCGGCGTCCTCGGCCTCCACGACGGCTGAGACGCGCTGGTCGACCGCGCCGTCCCAGGGCTCACGGGCCCGGTCGAAACCCTCGTCGCCGGCGGTGAGCACCCGTCCCCGGACCGCTTGGCGCAGATCATTGATCATGATTCCTCCTCGTTCGTCTGGACCGAGGATCCGGGGAGGCGTTTGGTGCCGGGTTGGCATGGAGTTGGAGGACGGCGTGAGACGGCCGCCCCTCCGTGCTGAGCTGGGAGCTTAACGGGATGCGCGGGATTCGTGTGTCATGCCACCATCGACGGGAAGACACGGTGGTGTCGCATTGTTGTCAGGAGAAATGACGTATATGCATAACGAGCCAGAAGACATCGGCGATTACGAACTCGAAGAGCGTCAGGCGCTAAGGCGGGTCGCGGGTCTTTCGACAGAGCTCGAAGATGTCACCGAGGTCGAATACCGGCAGCTCCGCCTCGAACGGGTCGTCCTGGTCGGGGTGTGGACCAGCGGCACCGTCTTCGACGCCGAGAACTCCCTCCAGGAACTCAAGCTGCTGGCCGAGACGGCCGGCTCCGAGATCCTCGAAGGCCTCATCCAGCGACGCGACCGCCCCGACGCCGCCACCTACATCGGCTCGGGCAAGGCGATCGAGCTGCGCGACGTCGTCGCCTCGACCGGCGCCGACACCGTGATCTGCGACGGTGAGCTGACCCCCGGCCAGCTGCGCCAGCTCGAGGAGATCGTCAAGGTCAAGGTCATCGACCGGACCGCCCTGATCCTCGACATCTTCGCCCAGCACGCCAAGAGCCGCGAGGGCAAGGCCCAGGTCGAACTGGCCCAGCTCTCCTACCTGCTGCCGCGCCTGCGCGGCTGGGGTGGCAACCTGTCCCGCCAGGTCGGCGGCCGGGCGGCCGGTGGCGTCGGCATCGGTGGCCGAGGCCCCGGTGAGACGAAGATCGAGCTCGACCGCCGCCGCATCCGCGAGCGCATGTCCAAGCTCCGCCGTCAGATCAAGGAGATGTCCACCGCCCGCGACACGATGCGCAACCGCCGTCAGCGCCGCGAGGTCCCGGCCGTCGCCATCGCCGGCTACACCAACGCCGGCAAGTCGTCGCTGCTGAACCGGCTGACCGGTGCGGGTGTGCTGGTGGAGGACGCCCTGTTCGCCACGCTGGATCCGACGGTACGCCGCGCGCGCACCCCCGAAGGCCGCCTGTTCACCCTGGCCGACACGGTGGGTTTCGTGCGTCACCTGCCCCACCAGCTCGTCGAGGCGTTCCGCTCGACCCTGGAGGAGGTCGGCGACGCCGACCTGATCCTCCACGTGGTCGACGGCTCCCACCCCGACCCCGAGTCGCAGCTCGCGGCGGTCCGTGAGGTCTTCGGCGAGATCGAGGGCGCCAGGGACATCCCCGAGATCGTCGTGATCAACAAGGCCGACGCCGCCAGCCCCGAGGTGATCGACCGCCTGACGCTGCGCGAGCGCCACAGCATCGTGGTCAGCGCGCGCACCGGCCAGGGCATCACCGAGCTGATGGACCTCATCGAGAAGGAGCTCCCGCACCTCGACCACGAGGTCCACCTGCTCGTCCCCTACGACCGGGGCGACCTGGTCGCACGGGCCCACAAGGAGGGCGAGGTCCTGTCGGTCGACCACACCGGCGACGGCACCGTCCTGCACGCCCGGGTCCCGTCGGCGCTGCTCCACGAGCTGGACAGGGTGGCCAAGCCGGTAGAAACCGTCTAATTTCGTACCTATTCCGTAAACTGGCAGGAAAGCGGCGGTAGCTAGCAAGCTTCGCCGTTGGTACGATATGCCGAAACTTACGGCGACTTTCGCTGTGAGTGCCGTTACGCGTGGGGGACGCGCGCTTTACCGGGCCCTACCTGGGGGAATGGGTCCCGGCGTGACAGGAGAGCAGGACGGGCCAACCGGATGCCCAGGAGGCGAACCGGCGTTCTTCTCAATAACCCTGTACAGCGAGCCGACCTGTGAAATAACGTAACTGGACTGAAATCGCCGAGGTGACCCCCGGCGATTGGTCCATCGCACAACCCGGTGCGCGATGAGAGCAGGAGACCCCCAATGACGTCCGGACACGGAGCGGACCCAGTGGGTCCATCAGTGGCGACGGCATTGGCGTCCACACTGGTGGTGGTCGGATGACCGTTCGGCTGCTCACGAACATCGGCCGTCTCTGGACCGGCCACGATGTCTGCAGCAACGCCTCGATTCTCGTCCACAACGACCGGATCGCCTGGGTCGGCCGCGCGGCCGACCTGCCGCAATCCGTTCCCGGAGTCGTCGACGACATCACCGACGTCGACCAGGTGGAGAACCTGGGCGGCGCCCTGGTGACCCCCGGCCTCATCGACGCGCACACCCATCCCGTCTACGCGGGCAACCGCTATGCGGAACTGGCGATGCGCTCGGGCGGCTCCTCGGCCTCCGCGATCACCGCCGCGGGCGGCGGCATCGGTTCCACGGTCACCGTGACCCGCGGCACCGACCCCTGGACGCTGTGCAACGGCGTCCGCGAACGCCTGCGCGAATGGCTCCTCAGCGGCACGACCACCGTCGAGGCCAAGACGGGCTACCACCTGACGCGCGACGGCGAACTCGCCGACGTGCGCCTTCTCCGCGAGCTGGAGAAGGAACCCATGATGCCGCGCGTCCACGTGACCTTCATGGCCGCCCACGTGGTCCCGCCGGAATACTTCGGCCGCCAGCGCGACTACGTCGAGGCCGTGGCGGCGTGGTGCGCCGACGCCGCCGCAGCCGGCGCGGACTCGGTGGACGTCTACTGCGACGACGGCCACTTCTCCACGGAGGAGGCCCGCTGGGTCCTCGCCTCCGGCCGGAACGTGGGCCTGCTGCCCCGGGTCCACGCCGGCGCCTACGCCAAGCGCGGCGCCGTCCAGCTCGCCGCCGAGATGGGCTGCGCCTCCGCCGACCTGCTCCACCACGTGACCGACGAGGACATCGCCCTGATGGCCCGCTACGGCGTGCCCGCGGTCGTCTGCCCCGGCACCGCCCTCCAGCAGGGCTCGCTCCCGCCGGTCCGCCGCCTGCTCTCGCAGCACGTCCCCGTCGCGCTCGGCAGCGACCACAACCCCGGCCACTGCGGCATCACCTCGATGTCCCTCGTCATCAGCCTCGCCGTGGCCGCGTTCGGCATGAGCGTCGGCGACGCCCTCCGCGCCGCCACCCTCGGCGGGGCGCAGGTCCTCGGCGCCCCCGACCGGGGCATCCTCGCGCCCGGACGGCTCGCGGACATCGTTCAGTGGGACGCCGACCACGAGGGCGCCTTCGCCTGGGCCTTCGGACTGAAGCCGCGCCGCGTCTGGCGCGGCGGCACGCCCGTGCAGTAGATGACGGTCGCCGTCGTCACCGACTCGACCGCGTACCTCCCCGCAGCCGAGCTCTCCCGATACGGGATAGCGGTGGTCCCGGTGACGGTCGTCGTCGGCGGACGCGAGTTCCTGGACGGCGCCCAGATCTCCGCCGAGGCGGTTCAAGGGGCCCTGCGGGAGTCCGGCGCGGTTTCCACCTCGCGGCCGTCTCCGGCACAGTTCGCGGACGTGTACGAGGCCTGCGCGGGGCGTGGTTTCACCGAGGTGGTGTCACTCCATCTGTCCGGGGCCATGTCCGGGACCGTCGAAGCGGCGCGACTGGCCGCACAGTCCGCCCCGCTGCCGGTCGAGGTGGTGGACAGCCGGTCGGTGGGGATGGGCCTGGGATTCTCCGTTCTCGCCGCGGCCATCGCCGCTTCGCGGGGGGAGTCCCTTTCCGCGGTGGTGTCCCGGGCGCGGTGGTGCGCCTACGGGACGCGGTCGTTCTTCTACGTGGACACGCTGGAGCACCTGCGGCGGAGCGGCCGGATCGGCGCCGCCGCCAATCTCCTCGGGACGGCGCTCGCCGTGAAACCCCTGCTGCACGTCAACAACGGCGCCGTTTCTCTCCTGGAGAAGGTCCGGACCGCTTCGCGGGCGCTGTCGCGGCTGGAGGACCTGGCCGTGGTGGCGGCGGGGGCCGACGTGGTGAACGTGGGGGTGCAGCACATGGGGGCCACCGAGCGGGCCGAAGCGCTGGTGGAACGGTTGCGGGGGCGGGTGCCGAAGCTGGGTGCCGTATGGGTGGGGGAGATCGGGGCGGCGATCGGGGTCCATACGGGGCCTGGTGTCGTGGGGGTCACGGTTTCGCCGGCTTGAACTCGGCGGGTGTCGTGCCTCGCTGGTGTGGGTCCCTGTATGGCGCCCGGTGATCTGGACCTTCGGATGATGAGTCCGATGATCTGGCAGCTCGCCGGGTCCTTATATTTCCTCCGGTTCTCTTATGTCGGCATCCAGCTTATATCGGCATCCAGTGCAGAGTAGATCATTCTTCCGGCCTTGTTCGGGGCGGAAGACTTGGTGGTCTCATTATTTGGCTGTATCTGCTATGTGTTCTTTGAGGGGATAACGCTTTTCTCCGCTTGATAACAACTTGCGTAGTGCACCACCGAATTCGGAGGCATTTACATCCTGTGTATTGCGGATTGCGTCGTTCAGGTGTTACACCAGGTTGGGGTGCTTTCGTCGGCCAAGCGGCGGACATGTTGTCGATCCCCACGAGGTGAATCGTGAGCACGCGTCGTCGTCTCTCGTTGGTCTGGATGAGGTCACGTCGTGAGGGTCAGGTCGTGAAGGTCACGTCGGCTGCGTCAACGACGGATGCTTCGCGGCCGGGGGCGGACTGGAACTTCCAGTACAGGTTCGTGTGGGCGATGACCTGGTCGACCGGCGGAGCGCCGTAGGCGGTGAGGTCTTCGGTGGTGTGGGCATCGCCGACGAGGGTGACGTCGTAGCCGCGGGTGAAGGCGCCGTGCAGGGTCGAGCGGATGCACGCGTCGGTCTGGGCCCCGTTGACGATCAGGCGGCCTACGCCTCGGGCGGCGAGCTGGGTCTCCAGGTCGGTGTCCTCGAACGAGTCGCCGTAGAGCTTGTGGACCACGGGCTCGGAGTCCTCCCGGACCAGTTCGGCGACGTACTCCCAGCTCTCGCTGCCGTATTTGAGGCCGTCGTCGGAGTGCTGGACCCAGACGACCGGGACCTCTTCCGCGCGGGCCTTGCCGAGCAGAGTGTTGATGTTGGCGATCACTTCGTCGCGGCGGAGTGCGCCTTCCACCACGCCCTTCTGCACGTCGACGATGAGAAGGGCGGTGTTCGGGCGGTTGGACAGGGTCGTCATGGGACCTCCTGTGCCTTGCATGGGTGCGGTCGCACTCATGGCGGGGCGGGTTCGTAGTGGTCTGGCCTGGCCTTGTGCGGCAGGCGTTGTGCCCGTCCAGCCTAGGGCGGGCCACCGACAAAATCCGGCCCCGCTACCGGAGGCCTGGCTTGACCAGGGCCACTGAGCCAGGCTTGATCGTCGCCGGTGCCCGGTGCCCGGTGCCCGGTGCCCGGTGCCCGGTGCCCGGTGCCCGGTGCCCGGTGCCCGGTGCCCGGTGCCCGGTGCCCGGTGCCCGGTGCCCGGTGCCCGGTGCCCGGTGCCCGGTGCCCGGTGCCTGATGGGGCGGTGCCTGATGGGGCGGTGCCTGATGGGGCGGTGCCTGATGGGGCGGTGCCTGATGGGGCGGTGCCTGATGGGGCGGTGCCTGATGGGGCGGTGGGTGGAGGTTCATGGCCGGCTCTGTGGCCAGTTGCTTGGTCGTTGGCCGGTGTTTGGCAGTGGGGACGCAGTTCTTCCTAGGCTGTTTCGGTGCCTGAGCCGACGGCTTGAAGGTTTTTGTGTCGATCGATTTCGATCCGTTCTGCGGTGCGACTTTCGTGGCGAGTGGGAGGTGCAGCGCGTCGAGTTCAATTTCTCCTTCTTTGGGATGTGTGGATCTTGCCGGCTTGGAACTGGGGCTGGGGAAAACGGTGGCGTTAAGTTCCGCTCTGTCGGTATTGCGGTGGTTTGTTTCTGGTGGGTTATCCACAGACTTGCGAGCTGTGCGGGCGGGATCATTGTGTGAGGCTTTACCTTCTCCGGGTGCGTAGCAGGGAGCGGGAAAGTCGCCAGGCCGTGGCGCAGGCGCGTCTCAACCAGATCGTCGATCGGCCGCCGCCTTCTTTCGGGGCCGATCAGCCTCTGCCCAAATATCCGGTGCATTCGGAATCCAGAGCGCCACGACCTGCGAGACCTCGGGGCCGGGACCCTTACCAGCCCGAGCAGCCGACCGATCTCCGAGACGGCGCGTCGTCGTTGGTGCCCGGTGGCATTCCGCCCTCGTTCGGAAAGGCGCCGCCGTTGTCGAGGTGGCCACTTCCCGACGAAGACGAGTTGGCAGACGACCTCGACGGTCCGCTCGATCCCGGCCGCCGGGGCGTCAAAGGGCTGATCCTGGTGGGCGTTGTGGCCGCTCTGGTGGCGGTGTCCATCGCGATCTGGACGCGTCCACGTGAGGAGCCGCTGGCAGCGCCCACTCCCATGACCGGGTCATCAGTCGCGCCTTCACCATCGCGATCGGCTCCTGCAACGGCCGAGGTGACGATCTACGTGACGGGCAAGGTCAGGCGGCCGGGGGTGATCGCTCTGCCCCTCGGGTCGCGCGTGGTCGACGCGATCATGGCGGCGGGCGGGCTCAAGAAGGACGCCGATCCCGGTGGGCTGAACCTTGCCCGTCGGGTGATCGACGGGGAGCAGATCGCCGTGGGAGAGCCAGGGGCGGCGGCCGCTGCGCCGGCAGTGGCTGCGGAGTCGGGGGTGGTCAGTCTCAACACGGGCACGGTCGAACAGCTCGACCAATTGCCCGGCGTGGGGGAGGTGCTGGCGCAACGGATCGTCGAATATCGGGACACCAACGGTGGCTTCCAAAGCATCGAGCAATTACGCGAGGTGGAGGGAATCGGAGAGGCGAAGTTCGCCGACCTGAAGGACCAGGTCACGCTGTGACAAATCCATCTATTGTTCGTATGACTGAATCGTATTCCTTTATGCCCCCTGGTGTTCTCTGATCGCCCTGCTGATGGGGCCGTAGGCGTCGAGCAGTGGGCTGGGCCTTGTGCAGCCATGTGATGCTGCGTTGACAATTCGCTTTGTTTGTAGGTGGCCAGCAAGCCTGTCTATTGCACCGTTCTTTTTCCGTCACAGCTGGGCTCGTGGTTGAGAGGGTTTCATAGTCGTCTCGGGTCGACGTCGGGCTGTTGCGCATCAAGAGGAGCCGCTGCTCCTTTGTCTCTCCTCGTTGGTGGACCGGTCTTTGGGTGGAGGAGGCCATTTGTCGCCGCCGCTACCCATCGTCGGCCGCGAGGCCGCCGCCCGCGCTCATGCCGCCGACGGCGATCTTCCTTAGGCCGGTGTCGGCGAAGCCGGCGCAGCACGGTGGAAGTTACGAGCCCTGGTGCAAAGAACGGAGTTCTAGTGAGTAGCCGGTTCTGTCGAAGTCGTGGCTGGCTATCTGTCATCCTCACGACGAACCGGCAGTCCCCACCGGAGGTCGGCTTCTGATGGGCGCTCGGCTGAAGCTCGAACTGGTCGAGGGGCTGAGAACCAGGGTTCAGCAGCGGAGGGATCGGTATCGTCCCAAGCGGCCTGACGCCGACGACGAGGTCGTCCCGCCACCGGCCAATGTCTGGCAGGGTCACTCTGTCGAGTTGGTCGTCCCCGCCGTGGTCGCCTGGCTGGCCGCGCTCTTCCTGATCGGGTTGCCTGCCTGGGCCTCCTTCCTCGCCGCCGGTGTCTTCTGCCTCGTCGCGCTGACCAAAAGGAGGATGCTCGTCGCGGCCGCCATCGCGGGCTGTGCCGTCTCGGTCATCGTCGGGATCAAGGTCCATGGCGTCACCTCAGGTCCGCTGGCCGCCATGGCGGAGCGGAACGCCACCGTCTCCGCGGAACTGGTCATCGCCGCCGACCCGCGCGCCAAAGGAGACCTCGTCTTCGTCGAGGCCCACGTCGTCACCGTCGACCGCCTCACGCTCGACGCCCCGGTGCTCGTCTTCGCCCGCGGCGACACCTGGCGCAGCCTGCTCCCCAGCCAGCGCGTGAGAGTCTCCGGCCGTCTCGGCGTCGCGGAGCCGGGGGAGTTGCTCGCGGCCGTCTTCATGGCCCGGGGCGAGCCGCAGATCCTCACGCCACCGTCGACTTCACATGGGCTGGCGGGCGTCATCAGGGCCGGTCTCCGCGAGGCCAGTTCCGTGCTCGGCCCGGCCGAACGCGGGCTCCTCCCCGGTCTGGTCGTCGGCGATGTGACCAATCTCAGCGAAGACGTCAAGGCCGACTTCAAGACCGCCGGGCTCTCGCACCTCACGGCGGTCAGCGGGGCCAATCTCGCGATCATGGGTGGGGCGGTGCTGCTCCTGGGCCGGGCCGTCGGGCTCACGCTCGTCTGGCGGGCCGTGCTGGTCGTGCTCGCCATGGTTGCGTCCGCGTTCGTCGCGCGGTTCTCGCCCAGCGTGCTGCGTGCCCTCGTCATGGGGACCGTCGCCGCGCTCGCCCTCGGCGCCGGACGCCAGCGGGACGGCGTGTCCGCCCTCTCCGTCGCCGTGCTGCTGCTGTTGCTGTTCAACCCGGGGCTGGCCAGGGAGTACGGCTTCGCGCTCTCGGTGTGCGCCACCGCCGGCATCATCCTGCTGGCCCCCTGCTGGCGGGATCGGATGGCCACCCGGATGCCGAAATGGTGCGCCGAGGCCATCGCGGTCCCGGCGGCGGCGCAGGTGGCGGTCACGCCGGTGCTGGTGCTCATGTCGGGGCAGATCGGGCTCGTCGCCATCCCCGCCAACCTGTTCGCCGGTCCCGCCGTCGCCCCGGCCACGATCCTCGGGTTCGTCGCCGCGATCATCGCGCCGATCAGCATGGATCTCGCTCAGCTCGTCACACGTCCGGCGGGGCTCGCCATCGGGTGGATCATCCTGGTCGCCGACCGGGCGGCCGACGTGCCGGCGGCGACCATCGGGTGGCCCGGCGGGCTGGTGGGGGTGGCGTTGCTCGTGCCGATCGGGGTCGCCCTGTGGCATCGCGGGGCCAGGCGGGTCAGTCTCGCCGTGGCGGGAGGGGTGCTGGTCGCGACGCTCGTGGCGGGGCCGGTGGTGTCCGGTTGGCCGCCCAGCGGGTGGCTCATGGTGATGTGTGACGTCGGGCAGGGTGATGCGATCGTGCTCGACGCGGGGGACGGGAAGGGTGTCGTCGTGGACGCGGGGCCCGAGCCCGATCTCGTCGACGCGTGTCTCGATCGGCTCGGGATCGAGGCGGTGCCGCTGCTCGTGCTGACCCATCCGCACGCCGATCACATCGGCGGGCTCGCCGGCGTCTTGCGCGACCGGCAGGTGGGGGCCGTCGTGGTCAGCCCGCGCCGGGTCGCCATGCCGGAACTCGCCGCCCGCCGTGTCCCGGAATGGGTGGTCACGCCCGGTACCACCTGGAAGTTCGGCGAACTGGTGCTCACCGTGGTCTCGCCCGCGCCGGACGCGCCGCCCAAGGGCGCGGGTGAGGGGGCGGTGCTGAACAACGCCAGTGTGGTGCTCCATGCCAAGTGGCCCGGGACGTCGGCGCTGCTCGCGGGTGACCTGGAGACCGAGGCGGAGTCCGCTCTCGTACGGATACTCCCGCAGGCCGACATCCTCAAGGTCCCCCACCACGGCAGCGCGCGCCAGGACCCGGCCTTCCTGGCCGCCGCGCGTTCCCGGCTGGCGCTGATCAGCGTGGGCGCGGGAAACGACTACGGCCACCCCGCGACCTCGACGGTCGACACGCTGACCATGCTCGGCAACCGGATCCACCGCACCGACGTACAGGGGGACATAGCGGTCGTGACCAGGGAGGGCGTGCTGGCCGTGGTCGCGCGGGGGCCGTGATGTGGCATGCTGCCGGGATGGGGAACGCCGCGCCGGTGACGCTCGTGTCGGGTGACGAGGAACTGCTCGCCGACCGGGCGGTCGCGTCGGTGGTCTCCGCCGTACGCGCCGAGGAGCCCACCGCCGAGGTCCACGATCTCACCGGGGGGAAGGTCGAGCCGGGCGAGCTGACCCGGCTGATGTCGCCCTCGCTGTTCGGCGACCGGTCGGTCGTGGTGATCCGCAACGCCCAGGACCTGTCGAAAGAGGTCATCACCGAGACGGTGAAGTACGCCGCCCATCCGTCCGACGACGTGACGCTCGTGCTGGTCCATCCGGGCGGGGTGAAGGGGAAGGCGCTGGTCGACGGGCTGAAGAAGTCCGGCGCGCAGGTCGTCACGGTGGCCAAGCTCACCAAAGCGGGCGAACGCATCGACTTCATCCGCAACGAGTTCCGCAACCTCGGCCGGGCGATCGCGCCCGCCGCCGCCCACGCCCTGCTCGACGCGGTCGGCAGCGACCTGCGTGAGCTCGCGGCGGCGTGCAGCCAGCTCGCGTTCGACACCCAGGAGAAAACGGTCGGCGAGGCCGCCGTGGCCCGCTACCACCGGGGGCGGGCCGAGGTGAGCGGCTTCAACGTGGCCGACATGGCGGTCGAGGGCAAGCTCGCCGAAGCCCTGGAGCAGCTGCGCTGGGCGCTGTCGACGGGGGTGGCCCCGGTGCTCATCGTCAGTGCCCTGGCGGGTGGGCTGCGCAGCCTGGCGAAGGTGTCCGGCGCTCCGCGGAACGCCAACGAGAACCAGCTCGCCGGCCGGTTGGGCATGCCACCCTGGAAGATCCGCAACGCCCGCCGCCAGCTCAACGGCTGGGGCCCCGAAGGGCTGTCCCGCGCCATCCAGGCGGTGGCGACGGCCGACGAACAGGTCAAGGGCGGCGGAACCGACGCCGCCTACGCCCTGGAGAACACCGTCCAGACCGTCGTCCGCAGCCGGAACGGCCGCTGAGCGGCGGCATGCGCCGTCCGCCGATCCTGTTCCTGGACGTCGACGGCCCCCTGATCCCCTTCGGCGGCTGGCACCCCGCGAGGAACACCCACGTGCCCGAGGGCGCGAGCCCGCTGCTGGCCCGACTCGACCCCGGCCTGGGTCCCCGGCTCGCCGCCCTGCCCTGCGAACTGGTCTGGGCCACCACCTGGACGTCCCACGCCAACGACGTGATCGCCCCGGTCCTCGGCCTGCCCGGCCTCCCCTACGTCGACTGGCCGGACGCCGACCACTGGGGCGAACTCCACTGGAAGACCGCCCACCTGGTCGAGTGGGCAGAGGGCCGCCCCTTCGTCTGGGTCGACGACGAGACCACGGACCTCGACCGCCGCTGGATCGCCCGCCACCACCCCGCCGACGCCTTGATCCACACCGTCGACCCTGCCACCGGTCTCACCGTCGCTGACCTGGACGTCATCCAGTCATGGCTGTAGAAGCCGCCTCCTGGCTCGCCGAGATGGCCAGGCCAGGATCAGACGACGGCGATCGGGAGGCCACTTCGGATCAACCCTGGCTCTGGCGGAGCGCCGGGTGCAAGGAGGCCGGCATCCGTTCGGCCAGGCTCAGACCGGCTCCGGCGTCATCACGGCGTGGCCGAAGCCGCTGGTTCTGCTTCCAGGAAGACGCCGTCTCGTAGTTCCAGCACCCGGTCGGCCAAGGTGATCAAACTGGGGTCGTGGGTGGCCACGACCGCTGTGACGCCCTCGCTGCGGACCAGCGCCCGGATGAGCTGCATGATCTGACGGGCCGTCTGCGAGTCGAGCTGGCCCGTGGGCTCGTCCGCGATCAGCAGTTTCGGCCGGTTCGCCAGGGACCGGGCGAGCGCCACCCGCTGCTGCTGGCCGCCCGACAGCTCGTAGGGCCGCTGGTTGGCATGGGCCTCCAGGCCGACCAGCGCGAGCAGCGCCTTCACCCGTTCGTCCCGTTCGGCGGGGGCGGTGCGGCTCAGGCGCATGGGGACGCCCACGTTCTCCGCCGCCGACAGCACCGGGATCAGGCCGAACGACTGGAACACGAACCCGATCACGTCGCGCCGCAGCTCCAGCAGGCCCGCCTCGGGAAGGGCCGTGACCTCCTTTCCGTTGACGAAGACCCGGCCCTCGGTGGGCGCGTCGAGGCCTCCGAGCAGGTTGAGCAGGGTCGTTTTGCCCGACCCCGACCGGCCGCGGACGGCGACCAGTTCGCCGGGGGAGGCGGTGAAGGACACCCCCCGCAACGCCTCGACCCCGCGCGGGTAGACCTTCCGCAAGCTTTCGACCACAACAAGCGGTTCGCTCATCAAAACTTCTCCACTGGGGAAACCCGGTCCTTCAGGGCCGGGAGACGCGGCACGACAGCGCACCGTGTATGGGAACCATTACCTTCTGTTATGATTCGAACGTGCGTACGGCTTACAAAGTTCGGCTCTGCCCCACCCCCGAACAGGCCGCGGTGCTGAACCGCACGTTCGGTTGTGTGCGCGTGGTGTGGAACCGAACCTTGGCCTGGCGGCGCGCCCGCTACCACGGCGAATGTGTGAAGACGAACTTCACTCAGGCCAACGCGTATCTGACCGCGATGAAAGCCTTCGACGATCTGGCGTGGCTCAACGAGGTGTCCTCGGTTCCCCTCCACCAGGCGATCCGCCACCAGCAGGTCGCGTTCAGCAACTTCTTCGCCGACCGCGCCCGCCATCCGCGACACAAGTCCCGCAATGGGCGGCAGAGCGCCGAATACACCCGCTCGGGCTTCCGATGGCGCGACGGAACGCTGACCCTGGCCAAGATGAATGTCCCGCTGGCATTCGTCTGGTCCTGGCCCGACGTCGACCCCGCCGCACTCGACCCGACCACGGTGACCGTCTCGAAAGACCCTTGCGGACGCTGGTACGCGTCTCTCGCGATGGACGTAGCCGATCCGGAGCAGGCCCCGGCCGCGGGCGCGGCGGTCGGGGTGGACCTTGGTGTCACCGACTTCGCGGTCACGTCCGACGGCGAGAAGATCGCCAACCCGCGCCACCTGGCCAGGCGTGAGCGGAACCTGGCCCACTACCAGCGGCGCATGGCCCGCAAACAGCGAGGGTCGGCCAACCGCGGCGAGGCCAGGGCCAAGGTGGCCCGCGCCCACCGCAAGGTCGCCGCGGCCCGGGCCGACTTCCTGCACAAGACCAGCACCCGGCTGGTCCGCGACCACGACCTGATCGTGATCGAAGACCTCAACGTGCGGGGAATGGTCGGCAACCGGCCCCTGGCCAAGGCGATCTCCGACTGCGGGTGGGGTGCCTTTCGCCGCATGCTGGAGTACAAGACCGCAAAGCACGGCCGTCGCCTGATCGTGGTCGACCGCTGGTTCCCCAGTTCCAAGACCTGCAGTGCGTGCGGGCACCTGCTCGCCTCGTTGTCCTTGAGCGCCCGGACGTGGCAGTGCCCGTCCTGCGGCACCCGGCATGACCGGGACGTCAACGCCGCGAAGAACATCCTGGCGGCAGGTCGTGCCGTGTCCGCCTGTGGAGCCGACGTCAGACATTCGGGGTCCTCCCGGGTGCGGTCGGCCGTGAAGCAGGAACCCCGGCCCGCGAGGGCCGGAGCCCCCGTCCTTCGGCGCGGGGAGTAGTCAATCGCCGTTCTCCTCACCAGCGCCGGCCGGCCACACCCCGATGTGGTCGCGCTCGAGTTCGAGCCGTACGCGCCGCTCCATCGCCAGCGCGTTCGTGAAGTCGCGGGGGAGCTGCAGGCGGCCCACCCGGTCGAGGACCGCGTACTCCTCGGCGATCACGTCGCCGTCCTCGGAGGTGCGGCGCAGGGTCTCGCTGGAGGTGCGGCCGTCGCGGATGCCGACCGTGCGGTCGACCTGCTCCGACACCAGGGGGTCGTGGGTCACGATCACGGCGGTCACGCCCAGTTCCCGGTTGGCCCGGCGCAGCGCGCCGAACACCTCTTCGGAGGTGTCGCTGTCGAGCTCGCCCGTGGGCTCGTCGGCCAGGATGACCTCGGGGGAGTTGGCCAGGGCCACCGCGATGGCCACCCGCTGCTGCTCGCCGCCGGACATCTGGCCCGGTCGCCGGGGCGCGCAGTCGGCGACGCCGAGCAGGTCGAGGAGCTCGTCGGCGCGGTCGCGGCCGGCCTTCTTCCCGGCCAGTTTCATGGGGAGCATGACGTTCTCGCGCGCGGTCAGATAGGGGAGCAGGTTGCGCGCGGTCTGCTGCCAGATGAAGCCGACGACCGAGCGGCGGTAGCGCAGCCGGTCCTTGGCCGTCATCGACAGCAGGTCCATCCCGGCCACCCGGGCCAGGCCCGCCGTAGGCACGTCCAAGCCTGACAGCACGTTCAGCAGGGTCGACTTGCCCGAGCCCGACGCGCCGACGATCGCGATCAGCTCACCCTTCTCGATCAGCAGGTCCAGGCCCTGGAGGGCGACGACCTCCACGCCCTCGGTCTTGTAGATGCGGACCAGGTTGTCGCACAGGATGTGGGCGTGCTCGCCGAACGCGGGCGCGCGCCGGGTCGCCTGGGCCTCCAGGTCGGACAGTGTGGTCATGAGGATTCCCCCACTCGGAGTGCGGTGGTGACGCGGCGGCCGGCGGTCGCGTGGGCGAAGGCGCCGAGGATCGAGACGGCGGTCAGGCCCGCGGCCAGCAGGGCGGGCGTGGTGAAGGTCAGCGGGAAGTCGGTGACGGCCAGGCCCGCGAAGGCCGACAGGTCGAGGCCGGGGCCGAGCACCAGGGGCAGCACCAGGCCGAGCGCGAGACCGGCCACGGCGGTCAGGACGATCAGCGGCGCCACCTCCAGCACGGTCAGCGTGCGGGCCTGCTGCTGGGACAGCCCCAGCGTACGCAGGAACGACAGCGCCTTGGTCCGGTCGGCCGCGCCGATGACCAGGGCCACGATCACCGCGATCAGCGCGTAGACGCCCATGGCCACGGTGGCGATGGTGAAGGCGAGCGTGATGGCGCCGGTCAGCGGGGTGTCCCGCACGTCGACCAGCGACGTCGCGTAGGTCTCGATCTCCGCGTCGTTCAGGCCCACCGTGCGCTCCAGCGTCGCCCGGTCGACGTCGCCGTCGATGAGCAGGATGTTCGTGTACGTCCGCAGCCCCGCCCTCTTCGGCCCGTCGAACGGCATCACGATGAGGTTCTCGCCGGGGAACGACAGCCCGGGGAGCTCGTCGAGCCGGCCCATGTTGCGGACCTTCATCCGGGTGTGCCACCCGATCTCCAGCTCCTTGTACGGCGTCAGCGTCTTCGACATCAGCGCGGGGATGCCGAGCCCGCGCGGCGGGTCGGGCACCGTCAGGGGCGAGCCCGCGACGAGCTCGCGGTAGTCCTTCAGGTCTATGGACAGCACCGTGGCGCGGAGCCCGCCGATCCCGACCTGGACGTTGCCCTTGCCCGCCCGCACCACCGAGTTCACCCCGGGCAGCGCCTCGACCCTGGCCACCACGTCCTCGGGGATCTCGGCCGACCGCTCGACCCGGGCCGACGCGCCGACGTCCTGCCAGGCGGCCCGGCTCTGGGTGTCGCCGATCGCGCCGGAGACCAGCGCCCCGAACACCGACACGGCCAGCGCGGGCAGCAGGATCAGCACCGGCAGCGCCGCCCCGCCGCGCGACCGGGCGGCCAGCGTGAGGCCGAGGAACGGGACCGCGCCCGGCCGCCGTCCGGCGATCCTGGTGAACAGCCGCAGCGGCAGCGGGTAGAGGCGCAGGGTCAGGATCCCGGCCGCCAGGGCCAGCCCGGCGGGCGCGAGCATCAGGAACGGGTCGGCGCCCAGCTCCTGCGCGTCGCTCGCCACCCCCCGCGAGCGCAGCAGGTAGGCCCCGCCCAGCCCGAGGAGCACCACGAGGACCTCCAGGGCGACGCGGCGGGGCGAAGACCGTGCCGACACGACGTCGGCGCGGGTGTCCTTCAGGGGACGCCGGTGCGCCAGCGCGAGCCGGCCGACCGCGAACAGGACCGTCGTCAGGGTCAGCACGACCGGCACCAGGTGCCCGACGAGCGTCGCCGGGCCGGGCACCAGGTAGGACAGGCCGTACCCGAGCAGGGTCGCGGGCAGCACGGCCAGCGCGATCACCGCCGCCCCGGTCCGCACGACCTGGCCGAGGGACGCGCCCCGGGCGCGCACCAGGGACAGGGCCGTGCGCATCCGCTCGGTGAGCAGCTGGACGGCCAGCGCCAGCACCCCGATCGACACCACCGCGAGCCCGCCGAGCAGCAGGTAGAGCAGCGTCTCGGCGGTGCGCAGCACGCTCAGGAAGTCGGTCAGGACCAGGTCGAGGCCGGTCACCAGCTCGTACCGCAGGGTGGTGAACATGCTGCTGTAGGGGCCGCCGGCCAGGTCGGTCAGGATCCGGGAGTAGTCGTCGACCTGGGCGATCATCGCCCCGGAGTCGGCGGCGCTGACCGCGTCACGGTCCAGTCCGTAGACCCACGAGTAGCTGAGCTCGCGCCGCTCGTCGAGGCTGGCCAGGCCCTCGTCGCTCACCAGGCCGGTGGTCAGCCACTCGCTCTCGGTGTCGCCGGGGATCGGCCGGATGATCGCCCGGGTGACCTCGTAGTTGTGCTCCCAGAACCGGTCGGCCGGGTCGTCGACCTCGTAGATCCCGGTGACGCGGGCCACGACCGGGTAGCTGTTGCCGAGCAGCAGGACCGCGCCGGCGTCGATCTTCATCTTGTCGCGGGCCTCGGTCACCAGCCCGATCTCGATCACCTTGAGGTTCCGCAGCTCGGGGTGGCCCGGCACCCGGGCGAGCGTCGACGAGGGGCCGGGCGGGGTGCCCTCGACCCACGTCACCCGGTCGGCCGCGGCAGGGACCCAGGCGAAGTCGACGTACTCGTGCGAGGCCCCCTTGGAGCCGTCGAGACGGGTGTCGACCGGGGTGCCGGTGGTCTTGGCGGAGAAGTGGGAGGTGCCCTGGCCGAGCGGGACGACGGCCTCGCGGAGGTCCCGGGGCAGGTGCTTGGCGAACTCCGCGTAGCGGGTCTCGAAGTCGGCCGGATTCCCGATCAGCGCCTCGGCCGACAGCGGCCGGGCGGTGACGTCCAGGTCGGTCTGCTGGGCGGAGACGTCGCGGAGCATGCCGTGCACGGCCTCGTCGTAGGCCGTCTCGAACCCTCTCGGCAACGCCGCGAGCAGCAGCGACGCGGAAAGCGCCAGCAGCGCCAGCACCAGGGCGGCGGCCCGGTGCACCTTGACGAGCTGCCAGACGTTCACTCAGTCCTCCCCGATGCGCAGCGCGCGGCCGAGACCCTGGCGGCGGAGCGTGCGGGCCAGGCCCGCGACCACCGCGAACAGCAGCAGCGCCACCGCTGCGAGCAGGGCGGCCGTCGCGCCCCACGGGATGTCCAGCAGCACGCCCGGTGTCACCGCGGTCGCCTGACCGGTGAGCACGATGTGCGGCACGACGAGGGTGGCCACGGCGACCGCGAGCGCCGTACCGCCCAGCAGGGACAGCCCGATGATGAAGGTCTGCTCGACGGCGAGCAGCCCGAAGACCTGGTTGAAGCTCACCCCGAGCGCGCGCAGCAGCGCGAACTCGGTGGTGCGTTCGCGGGCCGCGACCGCCGCGTTGACGAGGAAGCCGAGCACCGCGAAGACCAGCGCCGCCGCGAAGCCGAGGATCAGCGCGCCCTGCAGGCCGCTGGCCAGCGGGTCGTCCTGGAGCTGGGTGGTCAGCGCGGCCCGCGAGACGATCGTCTGGTCCCATTCGAGGTGCCTGGTCATCTCCGCCTCGGCGCGCGGGCCGTCGGTGGCCAGCCACCACTCCGTGGCCTGATGGGGGACGTACGCCCCGGCGAGGTCCCCGGCCTGGACGGTCTCCAGGTCGGCGAGCACGGCCGGCTGGTCGCCCTCGGTCCCGGGCATCGCGTCCAGGACGGCGATCGGCGTCACCGGGGTCTGCACCCCGTCGATCGCCATGGTCGTCGTCCTGCCGATCACGAGCTTCGCGCTCGCGGCCAGGTCGGCGGTGACCGCGACCGGCAGCGCCTGGGGCGCGACCGGGCTGGGCGCCATCGCGAGGTGCTCCCCCTCGACCGGCACGTCGGCGGGGTGCGGCTTGGGCCGGTCGGTCTTCAGCGTCAGGAACCCGCCGGGGGTGACCGCGGGCTTGCCGAGGTTCTGCTTGCCGCGCTGCGCCACCGACCAGGCCGGGGCGGTCAGCGCGGCCCCGGCGTCGGTGGTGACCGTGTCGACGGCCACGGTGATCGGGCTGCCCTCGGGCGGGATCGGCACGTCGAGCAGCACGCCCTCCACCGTCAGCGGGTAGGCGATCGCACCCGAGCGCCCGGCCAGCGCCTTCAGGTCGGCGGTGAGCTGGTGGAGCTCGCCGTCGGGGGTGAGCAGGCCGGTCCGCGCCTCGGCGCGGGCGCCCAGCCGGTCGCGGACGACCAGGCTCAGCGACAGGTTCGTGTAACCGGCCGCGCGGGCCGGGTCGTCGAGCGTGAGCCGGACCCCCAGCTTCAGCGCGGCGGGCTCGCCGGGAATCTCGATCGAGGCCGGGTCGGGCCGGGCCGAGGTGAGCTCGCCCGCCAGCTCCGGCACGGTCAATGCGGTCAGGTCGGGGCGCAGGTGCAGCAGCCCGTCGAGCCGGCCCGCGTCGGCGGCCAGGAACACCGCGTCGTCGTCGCCCGTCTCGATCGTGCCCCGGTAGACCGGGCTGATCCCGGTGACGCCGGGCAGGGCCGCGTACGCGCTGCCCCGGCCGAGCGAGCCGAGTTCGGCGCCCGAGACCGGCCCGGCGACCCGCAGGTCGGCGGCGGCGATGTGGCGGGCCTGGTCGATCTGGGAGCCGCGCCAGGTCGCGGCGGTCGCGATCGACACCACGCCGATCGCGATGGCCATCGTCAGCAGCAGCACCGGCCCCGAGTAGCGCATGGGGCGGCGGCTGACCTGCCAGGCGCCCAGCGCCGGCGCGAGACTGGACCTGCGGCTCGTCCACCGTTCGGCGATGCCCGAGACGATCGGGACGAGCCGCAGGCCCAGCATGCCCCCGCACAGAAGGGCCAGTGCCGGTCCCGTCACGATCAGCGGGTCGATGCCGAGCCCGCCGCTCGTCGTGGACGTGACCGGAGCTCCGTACCGCTGGAGTTGCCAGACCGCGAGGGCCGCGACCGCGAGCAGGACCAGGTCGCCGCCGGCGCGCTGGATGATGCCCTGCTTCTCACCGCGTCCCCGCGAGGACTGTTCCTCTATGTACGTCCGCCGCGCCCCCCGCAACGCCGGCAGCGCCAGCAGCACGGCACACGCGACCGCGACCCCCGCCGAGACGAGGAACGTCGACAGGTCCGGCGTCGGGGTGAGCCGCACGCCGGTGGCCCGCAGCCACGGCAGCGACCCGATGAGCGTCAGCAGGGGCGGCGCCAGGAACGGCGCGACGATCGCGCACGGCAGCGCGACCAGCAGCGACTCGGCCCCCGCCAGCAGCCCGAGGCGCAGCGACCCGGCGCCGCGCGAGCGCAGCAGCGCCACCTCCATGCGGCGGTGGTCGGCCAGCAGCCGCGCCGTCAGCATCAGCGCGTACGCCGCCAGCACCAGCAGCTGCAGCACCGGCACCAGCATCGTCGACCGGGCGACGAGCGCGGCCTGGTCGAGCTGGCCCAGCATCTCGGGCAGGTTGCTGCTGGCCGAGCAGCCCGTGCAGTCCTTCTTGAGCTCGTCGTTCAGCCCCGCCACCGACCCGGCGAACGGCCGCAGCTCCTCGCGCGGCAGGTCCCGCAGGTCGGGCACCACGAACCAGGTCGCCGTCACGTTCGTCGCGAACCGCTGCACGAACGTCCCCGGCTCAACCATCATCGGCCCGAACGTGGTGTAGTTGCGGACCTCCGAGCCGCGTCGCAGCAGCTCGTCGCCGTTCCACCGGTCGCTGTAGGGGTCGTCGAGCTGGTAGACCCCGCTGACCCGCACGTCGACCGGCTTCTTGTCGAGCCGTCCGGTGATGGTGAAGGTCGCGCCGGTGGCCAGGTTCATCGCCTGCGCGGCCGGCTGCGACAGCGCGACCTCGACCGTCCCCGACGGGGAGGCGGCCGGCCAGGCGCCGTCGACGAGCTGGGCGTGCCGGTCGAAGTTCTGGTAGGTCGCGAACCGGGTCAGCTCGGGCTGCTCCAGCTTCTCCTGGCCCGGCATGGCGTAGGAGTCCGACCGGATGCCGACCGTGATCTCGGCGGGCACGTCACCGTAGGTCTCGGCGAGTTTCTTCCGGATGAGCGCGTCGCGCTCGGGATAGGACGTCGCGTCGACCGGAGTCGTCACCCTGGCCGAGGTGGTCTTGATGGGAGCCGTCTCCATGCTCCGGCGGACGCCGACCTCGGCGACGGTGACGGCGTACATGATGAGCGCCACGAGAGCCGTGGTGGCCAGCAGGATCGAGCCGAACGCGGCGACGAGCAGGAGCGGCTGGCTGAGAGCGCGCCGCAGGACCAGCGGAATACGCCCCCGCATGAACCGACTCCTATCGTTTTCGCCGTTGTGCGGCACACGATAGGGGAGTGCGAACCCTTGACGACGGGTCAGGGAAGACGGTGACCTAGCCGGTACGCTGCGGCGATGCCAATGTGATATCGAAAACGTGACATATTACGGGTTGAATCGCGGCATCCCCGCCCATGAAACGCGGAAGCCGTGTCCCGGTGATTCGGGACACGGCTTCCGGAAGCGTGGGAACGCAGGGCCTAGCTGGCCGCGAGGGCGGCGGCGCGCTTGGCGATCGCCGACTTGCGGTTGGCGGCCTGGTTCTTGTGGATGACGCCCTTGCTCACGGCCTTGTCGAGCTGGCGGCTGGCCACCAGCATCGCCGCGGACGCCGCGGCGGCGTCGCCGGCCTCGGCGGCCTCGCGGAACTTGCGGACAGCCGTCTTCAGGGACGACTTGACGGCCTTGTTGCGCATCCGGGCCTTCTCGTTCTGCCGGTTGCGCTTGATCTGGGACTTGATGTTCGCCACGAAGAAGCCTCGAAATGAAGTCTGGGTTTTGGTATGGGCCGCGCTGGCTCGTGAGAGGGCGTGCCATACGCAGTTATCTAGGCTACCAGGACTCAGTTCGTGGGGCGGACCCATGAGCTCTCGTACTCCCGCCAATCCTCCTCGGTGGCGGCGAAGTCGACGTAGAGGGCCAGGCCCGTGTCCTCGCGCGGGGTCTCGCTGATCACCAGCCGCAGGCCCTCGGCGGCCATCTCGACACTCTCGGCGTAGTCGCTCACGCCGACCTTGTGGTCGTGGTAGGCCGGGGCGCCGATCAGCACCCCCGTCGATTCGGGGGCCAGCGCGAACGCCTTGCGGGCCTGGCGGGCCACCCAGCCGCCGTAGACGGTCTGGAGGGGCGTCCACGAGTCGTAGGTCATGATCGCGACCTGGTCGACCCGTTCGGCCACGGTCCTGAAATAGGGCTCCGACCAGTACTTGCCGTGCCCCACCACGGCGTTCCAGCCGGTCACCGCGCCGGGGAAGGGCTCGATCTGGTGGCTGGAGACGGAGATGCGGGCGTTGGGGATGGCGGCCCGGGTCTCGTCGAGCAGTTTCAGGTAGGAGGCGTCGCCGTCCGGGACCGGCTCGAAGTTGTAGTGGACCCCGTCGTAGCCGAGCGCCACGATCTCCCTGGCGCCGGCGATGATGTTCGCCCGGGTGGCCGGGTCGTCGAGGTCGAGGAACCCTTGGTCGTCCTCGTTGACCGTCTGGCCGAGCCACGGCAGCACCCGCACTCCGGGGACCTGGGCCCTCACCCAGGTCAGGAAATCCCGGGACTTGGGGTGGAGATTCGGGTCGAGCCGCCCGTCCGGGCCGTAGGGCCCGGTGTGCACGAACAGGTCCCGCATGTGGGTGAGGCGCGGCCTGAGCTCCTGGAGATCCTTCTCGGTACGCCGCCCGTCCACCCACATGTGCCCCATCCACAGCGCGTCGGTCCCCGCCGAGCGCGCCGAGGCCGAGGGAGTGCCCAGGTAGTCGGCCCGCAGAACGGCCATCCCGGTCACCGCGAGCACCAGCGGAACGGCCACGACGATCAATAAGCCGAGCACCGCACGGCGGCGCGTGGTCGAGGCAAGCATGGGGACATGCCACCATGGAGGGTGGCTGCCTCGCCAGCCGACGACCGCCTCAAACCCTGCTGAAACGGACCTCGGTGCGCACTCAGACCGGCCAGACCGACCCCGCGTTGATCCGCAATTTCTGCATCATCGCGCACATCGACCATGGCAAGTCAACGCTTGCCGACCGGATGTTGCAGATCACCGGTGTCGTCGACGACCGATCGATGCGCGCTCAATACCTCGACCGCATGGACATCGAGCGCGAGCGCGGCATCACCATCAAGTCGCAGGCGGTGCGGCTGCCGTGGAACGGCCACGTGCTCAACATGATCGACACGCCCGGCCACGTCGACTTCACCTATGAGGTGTCGCGGTCGCTCCAGGCGTGCGAGGGCGCGATCCTGCTGGTCGACGCGGCGCAGGGCATCGAGGCCCAGACGCTGGCCAACCTCTATCTGGCCATGAACAACGACCTCAACATCATCCCGGTCCTCAACAAGATCGACCTCCCGGCCGCGCAGCCGGAGAAGTACGCCGAAGAGCTGGCCAACCTGATCGGCTGCGACCCGTCCGACGTGCTGCGCGTCTCGGGCAAGACCGGTGTGGGCGTGAAGGAACTGCTCGACCACGTGGTCGAGACGGTCCCCGCCCCCGTCGGCGACGCCGACGCCCCCGCGCGGGCCCTGATCTTCGACTCGGTCTACGACACCTACCGGGGCGTGGTCACCTACGTCCGCGTCATCGACGGTCACCTGTCCAAGCGCGAGCGCATCCTCATGATGTCGACCAAGGCGCAGCACGAGACGCTGGAGATCGGCGTCATCAGCCCCGAGCCGCTGCCCTCCGCCCTGGGCCTGGGCGTCGGCGAGGTCGGCTACCTGATCACCGGCGTGAAGGACGTCCGCCAGTCCCGCGTGGGCGACACGGTCACCTCGGCCGCCCAGCCCGCCGAGAAGGCGCTCGACGGCTACGCCCACCCGAGGCCGATGGTCTACTCCGGTCTCTACCCGATCGACGGCGACGAGTTCCCCGAGCTCCGCGAGGCCCTCGACAAGCTCCGCCTCAACGACGCCGCCCTGGTCTACGAGCCCGAGTCGTCGGCCGCGCTGGGCTTCGGCTTCCGCTGCGGCTTCCTCGGCCTGCTCCACATGGAGATCGTGCGCGAGCGCCTGGAGCGCGAGTTCAACCTGGCCCTGATCTCGACCGCGCCCAACGTCATCTACCGCGTGATCATGGAAGACGGCACCAAGCACACGGTGACCAACCCGTCGGAGTTCCCCGAGGGCAAGATCGCCGAGATCTACGAGCCGGTCGTCAAGGCCACCGTTCTGGCGCCGTCGGAGTTCATCGGCGTCATCATGGAGCTCTGCCAGGGCCGCCGGGGCCAGCTCCAGGGCATGGACTACCTGAGCGAGGACCGCGTCGAGATCCGCTACACGCTGCCCCTGGGCGAGATCATCTTCGACTTCTTCGACCAGCTGAAGTCGAAGACGCGAGGCTACGCCTCCCTCGACTACGAGCCCTCCGGTGAGCAGGACGCCGACCTGGTCAAGGTCGACATCCTCCTCCAGGGCGAGGCGGTCGACGCGTTCTCGGCCATCGTCCACCGCGAGAAGTCCTACGCCTACGGCGTCGACATGGCCAAGAAGCTCAAGGAACTGATCCCCAGGCAGCAGTTCGAGGTCCCGATCCAGGCGGCCATCGGAGCCCGGGTCATCGCCCGCGAGAACATCCGCGCGATCCGCAAGGACGTGCTCGCCAAGTGCTACGGCGGCGACATCTCCCGCAAGCGCAAGCTCCTCGAGAAGCAGAAGGAGGGCAAGAAGCGCATGAAGATGGTGGGCCGCGTGGAGGTCCCCCAGGAGGCCTTCGTGGCCGCCCTCAGCACCGACAGCGGCGCGGTGGAGAAGGCCAAGAAGTAGCGCGTGCAGGTCGCGGCAGGTTGAGACGCTCTACACTTCCTTGTATGAGCGTCATGCGGGACGAACTTCGCGATCTTGTGGACCAGCTCCCCGAGGAGAAGGTCGCGCCAGTGCTCCGGCTTGTCCGCGACCAGTTCGCCGATTCGCCCAAAGTGCGGCACTTGCCGTGGATTGGGACGATGGAAGCTGGGCCCGATTTCGCCGAACGGTCGGAAGACATCCTTCGGTCAGGGGACAATCACCCTTTGTGACTGTCTCTGCTGCCGGACGTGTTGTCGTGGACACAGGACCGTTGGTCGCGGCGTATAACCGCGAGGATCGGTACCACGAAGTCTGCGCCGACCTCCTGGAACGCTATCCAGGCCCCCTGCTGGTCCCGGCGACCGTGATCGTTGAGGTGTGCCAGCTCGTCGATAAACAACTCGGGAGCAAGGCGGAGACCCAGTTCGTCGACTCCTTACTCGATGCGTTCACCATGGTCCAGTTGGTCGACGACGATGTGCGTCGGATGAGTGCCCTGATGAGCAGATACGCCAGCTTCCCGTTGGGTGTGGTCGACGCATCAGTGATCGCCGTCGCCGAAAGGTTGAACATCTCCACCGTCGCGACCTTGGACCGCCGACACTTCACTGTGGTGCGACCCTGCCATGTCGACGCCTTCGATCTCCTGCCTGTCCAGCTCTGAATTCGATCGCGCTGCGGGTTCAGGCCCAGTAGCGTCCCTCCTTCGCCCCCGCGCCGAAGAGAGGCCGACCCATGTCCGGAATCTGGCAACTCGCCGACCTGATCACCCCCATGGCCGTCAGAACGGCCGCTCACCTCCGCCTCGCCGACCTCCTGGCCGAGGCTCCGCGCACCGCCCCTGAGCTGGCCGGACTCACCGCCACCGACGAGGACGCCCTCACGCGGCTGCTCGCCCATCTCGTCCACATCGGTGTCCTGGAGAGATCCGGCGACCGCTACGGCCTGACCGCCCTCGGCGATCCGCTCCGCGACGACCACCCCGACGGCTTCCGGGCCTTCGCCGACCCGGCGTCCATGATCGGCCGGGGTGACCTGGCCTTCATCCACCTCCCGCACAGCGTGAAGACCGGAGAGGCCGCCTACCCGCGGCTCTACGGCGCGCAGTTCTGGGACGACGCCCGCGTCCAGGCCGGCGACTACGACCGCCAGATGGGCCTCGACATCTCGGCCGACGCCCCCGACGTCGCGGCGGCCTTCGATTGGGGTTCGCTGGGTCATGTCGTCGACGTCGGCGGGGGAGACGGCACCCTGCTGGAGTTCCTGCTCGACCGTTTCCCCACGCTGACCGGCCAGGTCTTCGACCAGCCCGCCACGGCCGCCACGGCGGCCCGCCGCCTGGAGCGGTTCGGCGACCGCGCCTCGGCCGTCGCCGGCTCCTTCTTCGACGCGGTCCCGCCGAAGGCGGGCGGCTACCTGCTGACCGCGATCGTCCACGACTGGGACGACCCCCACGCCGTCGCCATCCTGGAGAAGGTCGCCGAGGCGGCGGGCCCCGGCGGGAGGGTCTTCGTCGTGGAGAAGGTCACCGGAGACCGGGTCGGCACCGGGATGAACCTCCGGATTCTGGTCTACATGACCGGCAAGGAGCGCGGCGTCACCGAACTCGCCGCCCTCGGTCGAAAGGCCGGTCTCGATCACGTCGCCACCCACGCCTCGGGCGCCATGTCGGTCGTGGAGTTCCGCGTACCGGGGGCATGAGAAAGGGCCGGAGCGCGACCCAGTGCGCTCCGGCCCTCGTCTCATCGGGTCAGCTCATCGGGTCAGCGCAGGACCTTGTAGAGCGCGTTGGTCAGGGACGCCTTGCTGTCGTCCTGGTCGATCGACCACATCATCGAGCCGCCGAGGCCCTTCAGCCTGATGTAGGCGGCCTTCTCGACCAGCGAGATCGGGTCGTCGTAGGACCAGAACTCGTTGCCGTCGTACAGCCACAGCGCGCCGGTCAGCAGGTCGCGGTGGCGCTTGCCGGGCTTGTTCACCAGGTCCTTGTAGTCCTCGGAACCGGCGGCCCACTTGCCGGGGGCGGGGCCGGTCGCGGGCTTCCAGAGGCCGTTGCCGCCGGCGGTCACGCCGGTCCAGCCCTGGCCGTAGGCGGGCACGCCGACGACGATCTTCTTCTTGGGGGCGCCGCGCGCGATGTAGTCGCGGACGGTCTGGTCGACGCTGAACTTGACCGGGTTCGGGTCCTTGCGGTCGTTGAACAGGTTGCCGTTGTGGCCGGTCACGTTCTCCCAGGAGCCGTGCAGGTCGTAGCCCTGGACGGTGGCGAAGTCGAGGTAGGAGAAGACCTTCTTGACCTCGAAGCCGGCGTCGATCTTCGCGGCGGCGGCGGGCAGGAAGGCGGTGAGCTCGTGCTTGTTGTTGTAGGCGTTCATCTGGCTGCGCAGCTCGGCCAGGAACAGGGTGAAGTTCTGCTTGTCCTCGGGACGGATGACGTTGCCGACCTCGCCGGACGAACCGGGCCACTCCCAGTCGAGGTCGATGCCGTCGAAGACGCCCGCGCCCGCGCCGGGGGCGGCGCCGGGCAGGTTGCCCTTCAGCCACAGGTCGATGCACGAGGCGGCGAGCTTGGTGCGGGCCTCAGGGGTGAGCACGGCGTCGGAGAACCACTTGGAGCCGGTCCAGCCGCCGAGCGAGATCAGGACCTTGAGGCTCGGGTACTTGGCCTTCAGCTTCTTGAGCTGGTTGAGGTTGCCCGCGATGGGGCCGGTGCCGTCGTCGGCCACGCCGTCGACGCTCTGCTCGGCCGGGACCGGGCGCTGCCAGTCGGCCCACGGGTCGGCCGAGTAGCACTCGCTCTGCTGGTTGACGAAGCCGAAGGCGTAGTTGACGTGGGTGATCTTGCCCGCGGCGCCGCTCGTCACCATGTCCTTGACGTGGTAGTTGCGGCCGTAGATGCCCCACTGGATGAAGTAGGCGACGCGCTTGTAGCCCGAGCTGCCGGTGGAGGCCTGGGCCGGAACGGGCGCGGCGGTGGCGACCAGACCGGCCACCAGCGCTAACAGAAGGGGGGTGCGTAGTCTCGGCACTCTTGTCTCCGCTGCTAGGAGGCACTTCTTATAGGAAAGTTTCCTGTAAGTTTGCCGGGATCATAAAGCGGGCCCGGTGACCCCGTCAATGAACCTCCCGGCATCGGGCAGACTGGGCGGATGCCCTCCGTGCTGCCCGACGGTGAGACCGTCCCCACGTCCGGTGAACTTCCGGCCGCCGCGTCCGACACGCTGGGTGCCCGTCCGTTCGGTTTCTATGTGCACGTCCCCTTCTGCGCGTCCCGCTGCGGCTACTGCGACTTCAACACCTACACCGCGTCGGAGCTAGGGTCCGGAGCCTCGCAAAGCGCTTACGCGGGAACCGTGATCGAGGAGATCCGGCTGGCCCGGCGGGTGCTGGGCGACGTCGAACTGCCGGTCTCGACGGTGTTCTTCGGCGGCGGCACCCCGACGCTGCTGCCTCCCGAAGATCTTGTACGCATCCTCCGGGCCCTCCACGAGGAGTTCGGCATCGTCCGCGACGCCGAGGTCACCACCGAGGCCAACCCCGAGTCGGTCGGCCCCCGCGAGCTGGCGGTCCTGCGCGAGGGCGGGCTCAACCGCATCTCCTTCGGCATGCAGAGCGCCAGCGACCACGTGCTGCGGGTGCTGGAGCGCAAGCACACGCCGGGGCGCGCGGCCCAGGCCGTGCACGAGGCGAAGGAGGCGGGGTTCCGCCACGTCAACCTCGACCTGATCTACGGCACCCCGGGCGAGACCGACGACGACTGGCGGGCCTCCCTGGAGGCGGCCCTCGCGACCGGCCCCGACCACGTGTCGGCCTACTCGCTGATCGTCGAGACCGGAACCCGCCTGGCCGGCCAGATCAAACGGGGCGCGCTGCCGATGCCCGACGACGACGTGGCCGCCGACCGCTACCTGATCGCCGACGAACTCCTGGAGAAGGCCGGTTTCTCCTGGTACGAGGTGTCCAACTGGGCCACGAGCGAGAAGGCCCGCTGCCGCCACAACCTGCTCTACTGGTCGGGCGCCGACTGGTGGGGCGCGGGGCCGGGGGCGCACAGCCACGTCGGCGGCGTGCGCTGGTGGAACGTCAAACACCCGTCGGCCTACGCCGCCCGCCTCGCGGAGGGCCACTCACCCGCCCACGCCCGTGAACGGACCTCGCCGGAGGAGCGCGCCCTCGAACGGGTCATGCTCGAACTCCGGCTGCGCGACGGCTTCCCGCTCGACGACCTGGCCAGGGAGGTCAGACCGGCGGCGGCCAAGGCGCTGGCCACCGGCCTGCTCGACGTCGAGGCGTTCAAGAAGGGCCGGGCCGTGCTCACCCTCCAGGGACGGCTGCTGGCCGACGCCGTGGTCAGGGACCTGACGTGACGAAGTCGATGAGCTCCTCGACCCGCCCGAGCAGCTCGGGCTCCAGGTCGGCGTAGCTGTTCACCCGGCCGAGGATGTGCCGCCACGCGTCGGCGGGCTCCATCCGCCAGCCGAGCGCCGCGATCACGCCCTCTTTCCACGGGACCCCGCGCGGCACGTCCGGCCACGCCCCGATGCCCAGCACCGAGGGCTTGACGGCCTGCCAGACGTCCACGAACGGGTGGCCCGCCACCAGCACGTGGGGGCCCGTCACCCGCTCGGCGATCCGGCTCTCCTTGGAGCCGGGCACCAGGTGGTCGACCAGCACGCCGAGCCGCCGGCCGGGCTCCGGCCCGAACTCGGCGACGATCTCCGGCAGGTGGTCGACCCCTTCGAGATATTCGACGACCACGCCCTCCACCCGGAGGTCGTGGCCCCAGATCTTCTCCACGAGCGCGGCGTCGTGGACGCCCTCGACGTAAATGCGGCTCTGCTTGGCCACCTGGGCCTTGAGGCCCTCGACCGCGATGGAACCCGAGGCGCTGCGCCTCGGGCCCTGGGGTCTCGGCTGGGGGCGTACCAGCGTGACGGGCTTGCCCTCCAGGAGGAAGGCGGCGGGTTCCATCGGGAACAGCCGCCTGCGGCCGAACCGGTCCTCCAGGGTGACGGCCTCCTTGTCGCAGGCCACCACCGCCCCGCAGAACCCGTCGTCGGCCCACTCGACCACGAGGTCGAGCTCGGCTGGGATCTGGGGGATCGTCCCCTTCTTGGGGCGCCGCCAGTCTCCGGAGAGCACGTCCCGCTCGTACATGCCGGGAACGTTAGTACATCCCCGCCATCCGGCGGCGGGCCCGGCCGCGCCGCACCAGCACCACGATCGTGACGAGCAGGGCCACCATGAAACCGAAGCCGGGCACGAGGATGAGCGCGGCCAGACCGCCCACCAGGCCGCCCGCCACCTCGCCCGCGGCCGACAGCAGCTGCTTGCCGACGCCGAACGTGACCCCGTCGCCGTCACAGGCGACCTGGTACTGACCGGAGGCCGGGACGCCGACCGTGAAGAGCATCTCCCAGTTGGTGCCGTCGTAGGTGAGGGTCTGGTTGCCGGCCGCCTTCTCCAGGGTGATCTTCTGGCTCGGGTCGGCACCGGTGACCTGGCACGACACGTCGGTCGGCTGGCCCGCGGCGGCCCAGATGGCGGGGCTGTCGGCCGGGTCGAGGTTCACCTTGACGGTCTCGCCGCCGGTGAAGGTCGTCTTGGGGGCGATCTCCCCGATGTTGGCGATGGTCGAGCCGACGCCGCCGGCGAAGATCACGCCGCCGATCACGAGCGTGACGACGAAGAACACCCAGGACAGAACGATCCAGAGGACCCTGGGACGCACCGGCCCCTGGGGCGGCGGAGCGCCGTAGGGAGACTGGGGGGCGCCGTAGTAAGGGTGGGGCTGCTGGCCATAGCTCTGGCCATAGGGAGCGGTCATAGGGGACATTGTGGGATAGCTGACTTGCGGCGGATTTGCAGTCGGCTTGTTCCTCCCGGCCAGGGCTGTGTTATCGCACCCTGGGGGCGGTGGCCGTACACTTGGCACTCGGGAACACAGAGTGCCAGGGAGGTGAGACCGTGCTTGACGACCGGAAGCTGGCGGTGCTGCGGGCGATCGTCGAAGACTACGTCTCCACCAACGAGCCCGTGGGTTCCAAGGCGCTGGCCGATCGGCACAACCTCGGGGTCTCACCGGCCACGATCCGCAACGACATGGCCGCCCTCGAAGACGGCGGCTACATCCACCAGCCTCACACGAGCGCCGGGCGGGTCCCGACCGACAAGGGCTACCGGCTGTTCGTCGACCGGCTGTCCCAGGTCAAGCCCCTGTCGGGGGCCGAGCGGCGGGCCATCGAGACGTTCCTGGCCGGCACTCTCGACCTCGACGAGATCGTGACCCGGACCGTCCGGCTGCTCGCGCAGCTGACCAGGCACGTCGCGGTCGTCCAGTATCCTTCGCTGACCCGCTCGACCGTCCGCCACGTGGAGATCGTGCCGCTGGCCGAGACGCGGGTGATGCTGGTCCTGATCACCAACACCGGCCGCGTCGAGCAGCGGGTGGTCGACCTTCCCGAAGTGATCGCCGACGACCGGGTGTCCCATCTGCGCGCCGTGCTCAACGCGGCGCTCGACGGATGCGGGCTGGCCAAGGTCCCCGAGACCGTGGCCGCCCTGCCCGAACGTCTGTCCCCCGAAGACCGGCCGGTGGCCGCCACGATCCTCTCTGTGATCCTGGAGACCCTGGTCGAACGGCACGAAGAGAAGATCGTGTTCGCCGGGGCCGCCAACCTCGCCGCCGCCGATTTCACCATCGGCCTGCGCGACGTGCTGGAGGCCCTGGAGGAGCAGGTCGTCCTGATGCGCCTCCTCGGCGAGACCGACGACCTGTCCGAGCTGACCGTCCGGATCGGCTCGGAGAACCCCTACACCGGTCTGCGCGGCACCTCGATCGTGGCCGCCGGATACGGGTCGGGAGACAAGGAACTGGCCCGGCTCGGAGTGCTGGGCCCGACGCGAATGGATTATCCGGTGACGATGGGTGCGGTGCGCGCGGTGGCGCGCTATGTCGGCCAGATCCTGGCGGGGTCATAAGTGGCCAAGGACTACTACGCCACCCTCGGCGTACGCCGCGAAGCGAGCCAGGACGAGATCAAGAAGGCCTATCGCCGGCTCGCCCGTGAGCTGCATCCCGACGTCAACCCCGACCCGGCGACGCAGGAGCGCTTCAAGGAGATCAACGCGGCCTACGAGGTGCTCTCCGACCCGCAGAAGCGGCAGATGCACGACATGGGCGGCGACCCCTTCGGCGGCGCGGGCGGCGGCGCGGGGGGCTTCGGCGCGGGCTTCCCGTTCAGCGACATCATGGACGCCTTCTTCGGCACCGCCTCCGCCGCGCGCGGCCCCCGGTCGCGGGCGCGGCGAGGGCGTAACGCGACGATCCGGGTCGAGCTCGACCTGGCCGAGTCGGGCTTCGGCACCACCCGCGAGCTCGTGGTCGACACCGCGATCCTCTGCGAGGTCTGCCAGGGCTCCGGCGCGGCGGCCGGCACCCACCCCGACACGTGCGACATGTGCCACGGCCGGGGCGAGGTCTCCCAGGTGACCCGCTCGTTCCTGGGCCAGGTCATGACCTCGCGGCCGTGCCCCCAGTGCGGCGGCTTCGGCAGCGTCATCCGCCACCCCTGCCAGGAGTGCTCCGGCGACGGCCGGGTCCGCACCCGCCGGACCATCAAGGTCCGCATCCCGGCGGGCGTGGAGGACGGCACCCACATCCAGCTCGCCGGCGAGGGCGAGGTCGGCCCCGGCGGCGGCCCGCCCGGCGACCTGTTCCTGGAGATCGTCGAGCGCCCCCACCCGACGTTCGAACGCCGTGGCGACGACCTCCACTGCACCGTCCAGATCCCCATGACGGCGGCCGCCCTGGGCACGTCGCTGACCATGGAGACCCTCGACGGCGCCGAGCAGATCGACGTCCGCCCCGGAACCCAGTCGGGCCAGGTCATCCCGCTCTACGCGCGGGGCGTCCAGCGCCTCAACGAGACCGGCCGGGGCGACCTGCTGATCCACGTGAGCGTCGAGACCCCGATGAAGCTCGACGTCGAGCAGGAGGAGCTGCTCCGCAAGCTGTCCCAGCTGCGCGGTGAGGAGCGCCCGCCCGGCAAGTTCGCCCCCGGGCAGCAGGGCTTCTTCTCCCGCCTCAAGGACGCCTTCAACGGCCGATGACCGTCCCCGTCTTCCTGGGTGAGGTCACCCCGGGCCCGCACCTGACCCTGGGCGGGCCCGAGGGCCGCCACGCGGCGGCCGTCCGCCGCATCACCGCCGGCGAACGCGTCGACGTGACCGACGGGGCCGGGAAGGTGGCCGAGTGCACGGTCACCTCCGCCGGCAAGGACCACCTCGACCTGACGGTCCTGCGCGCGTACGAGATCGCGCCCCCCTCGCCGCGCCTGGTGGTCGTCCAGGGCCTGCCCAAGGGCGACCGGGGTGAGCTGGCGGTCGAGATGATGACCGAAGCGGGCGTCGACGCGGTCGTGCCCTGGTCGGCGGCGCGCTCGATCACCCAGTGGAAGGGCGACCGGGCGGCCAAGTCCCTGGCCCGGTGGCGCTCCACGGCCCGCGAGGCGGGCAAGCAGGCCCGGCGCTTCCACCTGCCGGAGATACTGGAGCAGGCCTCCACGAACCAGGTGGCGGCCCTGCTGGAGTCCGCCGCCCTGGCCGTCGTCCTCCACGAGGAGGCCGCCGAGCCGCTGTCGCGGCTGGACCTGCCCGAGAAGGGCGACATCGTCGTGGTGGTGGGCCCGGAGGGAGGCGTCTCCGACGAGGAGATCACCCGCTTCCGCGCCGCGGGCGCGATTACGGCCCTCCTCGGCCCGACGGTCCTGCGCACCTCGACAGCGGGCGTGGCGGCAGCGGCGGTCCTGATGTCCCGCACGGGCCGCTGGTGAACCACGACGGCGTCCCGCCGACGGGTGTGTGTCCTGATGTCCCGCCTATTTTCGGGAATGTCGGTTGAGGTGTTCCTGTAGGGATGCGCCCGCCTGTGTTCTCGTTAAGCGGTAGACATTCTCTGTTCAGGCGCTGGTCACTTTGAACTGTTAATCAATCGCTTCTGCTGATATTTCGGGACACTCTGTGGTGTCGCGAATTCCCACGTCAGACCTGGCGCGCGCCCGTCTGCTGCCCGCTATTCCGGGCGTCGGGAGAGCGGCTCTGGGCGTACGGGAAAAGAAAAACGGGCCCTTCGGAGTGCTTGGCACGTTCCGAATGGGCCCGTTTTCCAAAAATTAGGACGTGGGGGACGAGACGTCCACCGTCGTCGACGGGGTCTCCGCGGGGGTCGGGGCGGCCGTCGGGGTCTCGCACGAGTCGCCGCAGCCCGTGGGGGCGGGGGAGGGGGCTTCGGCCGTGGGCGTCGGGGAGGGCTTGGCCGGGGTCTTGGTGACGCTCGGTTTCGGCTTGGGGCCGGTGCCCGCGGTCGGGTTGGTCTCCTGCGTGGGGCACTTCGCCGCGGCGTCTCCCGGGTCGGGGGTCGGCTCGTTGGTCACGCACGGGTTCGACGACGGCTCCGCCGACGGGACGGCGGCCGGCTGCGACGGGGCGACCGACCCCGCGGGGGCCGGCGTGTCCTGCGGCTTGGTCGGGTCTTGGGTGGTGATCTGGATGCCGCCGGGCTCCGACTGAGTGGGCGGCGGCTGGAAGGTCGAGTCGGAACTGGGGAGCTCACCCGCCGGGGTCTGCTCGGTTCCGTTCTTCACCTCGGTGATGCCCACGTTCTCCCGTATCTCGGGGATGGACACCACGACGATTCCGGCCACCAGGGCGGCGGCGGCCACGGACGCACCTATGCGCCACCACAGCAGACCGCGGAGGCCGCGGTTCTCGATGCGGTGGCGGATTATCTCCAGTCCGTCGGGAGACGGCACGACCGAGTCCGCCTCCGCGCGCATCACACGGCGGAGGAGGTCGCCGTGCTCGTCGGGGGGGATGGTCATGAGAACTTCTCCAGCACTTGACGTAGTGAGGCCATGCCTCTGGCGGTGTGACTTTTCACCGCGCCTTTGGAGATGCCCATGGCGTGGGCGATCTCGGCCTCGGAAAGGTCGCCGTAGTAGCGCAGGACCAGCGCCTCGCGCTGCCGCTGGGGCAGGGCGCGGAGCGCCTCGATCACCGCGCTGCGCTCAAGCTCGCCGATGGCGCCGTTCTCGGCGCTGGGGGCGTCGGGGAGGCCCTTGGGGGCGTACTTCTCCACGACGGCCCGGTGGCGGAGCACGGAGCGCGAACGGTTGACGACCGACTGTCGCAAGTAGGCAAGTGCCTTGTCGGGGTCGCGCAGCCTGCGCCAGGCGCCGTGAATGGCGACGAACGCGTCTTGAACGACTTCCTCGGCGCTGGCCACATCGCGGACCAGCAGCACCGCGAGACGCACCAGTGACCGATAGTGGGCGCTGTAAAGCGCCGTAACGGCCACGTCGGCATCCCACCCGACGGGCACCGTGCCCAGCGACCTGTCGGCCACGAGGGTCTCGGTGGTCACATCAGTAGGACGCTCGTCCTTGCCGGAGGGTTTACGCTCTTCCGAATCATTAGGGGGCATGACCCAGTTGTGTCCTCGCCCGACACAGGGGATTGGTTGACGGTGCAGTGTCGCACATAAACCCTATCCGGGCAGATCTTTGCCCGGGACAATCCGGGGATTACCGATTGGCAACGCTAGGCTTCCCCCGTGAAGAATGAGTGCTTGTTCTGCGCAATCGTGGCCGGTGAGATACCCGCGACGGTCGTTCACGAGACGGACACCACCCTCGCCTTCCGCGACATCAGCCCCCATGCCCCCACGCATGTTCTGGTCGTACCGAAAAACCATGTGCGCGACGCGGGTGAGTTGGCGGAGGCTGGGCTGGCCAACGACGTGATCAACGCCGCCAAGGCGGTCGCCGTCGCCGAGGGCATCGCCGAATCGGGCTACCGGCTCGTCCTGAACACCGGGCCCGACTCGGGGCAGAGCGTCTTCCACGCCCACCTCCACGTGCTGGGCGGGGCGCCGCTCACGCTCCAGATGGGGTAGCGGACGGCTACCATTGACAGCGGAAATAGGGAGGCGAGCAGGCCCGACGAGGCCGCCCATGTCCGAGACGCGCGAAACACAGAAGACCCACGCCAAGGTCGTGATCCCCGACGAGCACGCGATGATCAGCATCCTGGGCTCGCGTGACGAGCTCCTCCGGGTCATCGAGAAGAGCTTCCGGGCCGACATCCACGTGCGGGGCAACGAGATCACCATCACCGGCTCGCCCGACGAGAGCGGTGTGGTCGTCCGGCTGTTCGAGGAACTGGTCGAACTCGCCCGGGCCGGGGCGCAGCTCACCCCCGACGCGGTCGAGCGCAGCATCTCCATGCTGCGCAAGAGCGACGGCCGCCCGGCCGAGGTGCTCTCGCTCGACATCATCTCCTCGCGCGGGCGCACGATCCGCCCGAAGACGGTCAACCAGAAGAACTACGTCGACATGATCGACAAGCACACCGTCGTCTTCGGCATCGGCCCCGCGGGCACCGGCAAGACCTATCTGGCGATGGCCAAGGCCGTGAAGGCCCTGCAGGAGAAGCGGGTCAACCGCATCATCCTGACCCGTCCGGCCGTGGAGGCCGGAGAGCGCCTGGGCTTCCTGCCCGGCACGCTCTACGAGAAGATCGACCCTTATCTGCGGCCGCTCTACGACGCCCTCCACGACATGATCGACCCCGACTCGATCCCGCGCCTGATGGCGGCGGGCACGATCGAGGTCGCCCCGCTGGCCTACATGCGCGGCCGCACGCTCAACGACGCCTTCATCATCCTCGACGAGGCCCAGAACACCTCGCCGGAGCAGATGAAGATGTTCCTGACCCGTCTGGGGTTCAACTCCAAGATCGTGGTCACCGGTGACGTCACCCAGGTCGACCTGCCGGGCGGCACCGAGAGCGGCCTCAAGGTGGTCCAGGGGATCCTCGACGGCATCGACGACATCCACTTCAGTCGCCTGACCAGCGCCGACGTCGTCCGCCACAAGCTGGTGGGCCAGATCGTCGACGCCTACGGGCGCTACGACGCGGCCGTCGCCTCCGACCCGCGCGGCAACGGCAACCGGCCCAGGGGGCGGCGATGACGATCGAGGTCAACAACGAGTCCGGCACCGAGGTCGACGAGAACCGTCTCGTCGCCCTCGCCGGCCACGTCCTCGGCCAGATGGGCATCAACTCCCTCGCGGAGCTGTCCATCCTGGTCGTCGACGAGGCCGCGATGACCGCCCTCCACGAACAGTGGATGGGCGAGCCGGGCCCCACCGACGTGCTCGCCTTCCCGATGGACGAACTCCGGCCCGGCCAGGGCCGCAACGACGACGCCGCGCCCGATCCCGCGCTGCTGGGCGACGTCGTGCTGTGCCCGACGGTGGCGGCCAAGCAGGCCATCGAGGCGGGCCACTCCACGCAAGACGAGCTCGACCTGCTGTGCACCCACGGCATCCTCCATCTGTTGGGTTACGACCACGCCGAGCCCGAGGAGCACGCCGAGATGTTCGGCCTCCAGGGCGAGCTGCTTGAGTCGTGGCGCAAGTCGGCCCCTTAGGACCATGAGTAACGGCTGGTTGATCTCGGCCGTCGCCCTCATCATCGGCGGCGGCCTGCTGGCGAGCGCGGAGACCGCGCTCACCCGAATCTCCCGCGTGCGCGCCGAGGAGTTCGTCAAGGACGGACGCCGCGGCGCGAACCGTCTCCAGGCCATCGTGGCCGACCCCCCTCGCTACCTGAACCTGCTGCTGCTCCTGCGGATGAGCTGCGAGCTCGGCGCGACGGTGATCGCGACGCTGCTGTTCATCGACTGGCTGGGCGACACGGGCCAGGCCTACACGGCGGCGGCCGTGTCCATGATCGTCATCGCCTACGTCATCGTCGGCGTGTCCCCGCGCACCCTCGGCAGGCAGCACGCCGAGCACATCGCGCTGGCCGGCGCGCCCGTCGTCTACGGGCTGACCCGGATCCTCGGGCCGCTGCCGACGCTGCTGATCCTGCTCGGCAACGCCGTCACCCCCGGCAAGGGGTTCCGCGAGGGGCCGTTCACCTCCGAGGCCGAGCTGCGCGACCTGGTCGACCTGGCCGAGGAGCGGCGGGTGATCGAGCCCGACGAGCGGGAGATGATCCACTCGGTGTTCGAGCTGGGTGACACGCTGGTGCGCGAGGTCATGGTGCCGCGGACCGACATGGTCTTCATCGAGCGCCACAAGTCGCTGGAGCAGGCGCTGTCGCTGGCGCTGCGCAGCGGCTTCTCCCGCGTCCCGGTGACCGGCGAGAACGAGGACGACGTCATCGGCATCGCCTACCTGAAGGACATCGTCCGCCGCATCCAGGAGACCGGCGACGGCGAGGGCGCGGTCGAGGAGCTGATGCGCCCGGCGACCTACGTGCCGGAGAGCAAGCCCATCGACGACCTGCTGCGCGAGATGCAGGCCCGGCAGATCCACCTCGCCATCGTGATCGACGAATACGGCGGCACCGCCGGCCTCGTCACGATCGAGGACGTGATCGAGGAGATCGTCGGGGAGATCGCCGACGAATACGACCAGGAGGCCCCCCGCGTCGAACACCTCGACGACGACGCCGTCCGGGTCACCGCGCGGCTGGCCGTGTGGGAGCTCGAGGAGCTGTTCGGCACCGAGATCGAGTCGGAGGACGTCGACACGGTGGGCGGCCTGCTCGCCCACGCCCTCGGCCGGGTCCCGATCGCGGGCTCGGAGGCGACGGTGGCCGGGCTGCGGCTGACCGCCGACGAACTGGCGGGCCGCCGGAACCGGATCAGCACCGTGGTGGTCCGCCGGGTCGACGACGACGCGGTGGCGCGCCACTAGCCCCCGCCGCCGCTCAGGCGCTCGCGTCCGGCCGCATCGGGGGGCAGGTGCCGCCCGGTGCGGTGGCCAGTTCGAAGTGCCACATCTCGTTCGCGTACGTCTGGCAGAGGCCGTATGCGGCGCCGTGCCGGTTGAGCCAGTCGTCGGCGTCGGTCGGGCCGACGTCGACGGCGTGGCCCGTGACGTGGTGGGAGTCGTCGGGGGTGCTGACGTAGCGGGCGGCCTCCCGCTCGCCGCCGTACCTGCTGATCGCCTGCTCGTACAGCTGCCGCTGGTAGCGCTCGCTGCGCCAGGCGGTGGTCAGGAACATCGTGACGCCGTCGTCGGCGGCGTCCTGGGCGGCATCCTGGACGGCCCGCAGGAGGGCCGGGTCCAGGTTGGCCACCGCCGGGAGTTCGGTGTCGAACGGGGAGATGTGCGCTCCGTCGGCCACGAACCCGTCCGCGGCGCCGACGGCGCCGGGCCCGCAGGCGGTCGTGAGGAGGAGCAGCAGGGGCGCCAGCCACCGGTACATGGGCGGACTTCCGTTTCCTGGTCGGCATCGAGTGGATGCGTCCAGGCTGGTCGGCGCGGGTGTCGGCGCTGCGGGAGCCGCATGTCGGCGGCCGCTCGGCCGTGTATCAGTTCAGCCGCACGGTGGCGACCGCGCCGCCCCCGGGGTCGTTACCGAAGTCGAGCCGGGCCCCGATGACCCTGGCCTGCCCGGCGGCGATGGTCAGCCCGAGGCCGTGGCCGTGGCCGCGCTCGCTCGCCCCGGTCCGGAACCGCTGCGGCCCCTCGGCCAGCAGCGAGGCGGGGAAGCCCGGCCCGTGGTCGCGGACGGTGATCGCCGCGCCCGCCACGCTCACCTCGACCGGGGCCTTTCCGTGGCGGTGGGCGTTGACGACCAGGTTGGCGAGGATGCGGTCGAGCCGCCGGGGGTCGGTCACCGCGACCGGGTCGCCGTGGACGGTCACCTCGGCCGCCAGGCCCGTCCGGTGGACGCAGTCGCGGGCGAACCGGCCCAGCGGCACCTCCGCCCGGTCGGCGGACTCGGCCCCCGCGTCCAGGCGGGAGATCTCCAGCAGGTTCTCCACCAGGACGCGCAGGACCCCGACCCGATCGCGGACCAGGTCGGTCACCTCCCCCTCGGGCAGCAGCCCGGCGCAGGTGACCAGGCCCATCAGCGGTGTGCGCAGCTCGTGGGCGACGTCGGCGGTGAAGCGCTGCTCGGCGCGCAGGCGGTCGTGCAGGGCCGCGGCCATGGTGTCGACGGCGGCGGCGATGGCGGTGATCTCGTCGCCGCCGGGTCCGGCCGACGTGCGGGCCTCCAGGTCACCCTCGGCGACGCGGCGGGCGGTGCGGGCCACCCGCCGCAGGCGGCGGTTGGGCAGCTCGGCGGCCAGCGCCGCCAGCGGGACCACCACGCCCAGGACGCCCAGCGACGCCAGCACGATGTGGCGGTCGAGGGCGCGCAGGTTGCGCAGCTCCCCGCCCATATCGATCTTGACGGCCCTGGTGCCGCTGGCCGCCCACATCCACGGGACGTCGGGGTCGCGGTCGTCGTACCAGGTGGCGTAGGTGTGCGGACCGGTGATCTGGGCGCGCAGGGCGGGCGGGAGCGGGCCGGGGTCGGCCTGCTCCGACAGCAGGGCGGTGAGGGCCCGGTCCCGGCCGAGGCTCAGCGAGCGCTCGAAGGTGCTCCGGTGGACCAGCACGCCGACGGCCAGCGCCACCACGCCGGAGGCGACGGCCACCAGGGCGGCGATCTGCCAGCGCAGGGATCTCCGGCGGGACATCTCAGCGCCGCAACTTGTAGCCGAACCCGCGGACCGTCTCGATCCGCTCGGCGCCGACCTTCCTGCGCAGCCGCTGGACGCACAGGTCGACGACCCGGCTGTCGCCGTCCCAGCCGTAGTCCCACACGTTGCTCAGGAGCGTCTGACGGTCCAGCACGATGCCGGGGTTGGCGGCGAACTCCAGCAGGAGCCGCAGCTCGGTGGGGGCCAGCGAGACCTGCTCGCCCGCGACGTGCACCTCCAGCGCCTCCGGATCGACGGTCAGGTCGCCGAAGACGAGCCGGGGGGTGCCCCCGGGGGCGGGCGCGGCCCGGCGCAGCAGCGCCCGGATCCTGGCCACCAGCACGGAGGTGTCGGCGGGCTTGACGACGTAGTCGTCCGCGCCGGCCTCCAGCCCCGACACCACGTCGAGGGCGTCGCCGCGAGCCGACATCATCAGGATCGGGACCGCGCTGGACTCGCGCACCCGGCGGCACAGCCCGATGCCGTCGAGGCCCGGCAGCATCACGTCGAGCAGGAGCAGGTCATGGCCGCCGGAGTGGAACAGCTCCAGGCCGGTCAGGCCGTCGGCCGCCGAGGCGACCCGGTAGCCGTAGCGCTCCAGGGCCATGGCGACGCTTCTGCGGATCACCTCGTCGTCCTCGACGAGGAGCACCGAAACCGACATCGATCTCCCATGACGCGTGAACAGGACCGATGCAGGATATGCGGGCTCCGCGGCCGTCCCGCCTCGGGCGTGTATCAGGCGTGAATCGACCTGACGGGGTGGACGCGGTACTCGTACGCGTGCTCGTCGAAGAGTAACCACTCGGTGACGTCGATCCGGTAGAGCCGCTCGCCGGGGGCCAGGCGGACCGGGTCGGGGGACTCCGCGGGGCTGCTCAGCCCGGCGAAGGTGACGCCCCTGCCGGGGGCGGCGATGATCGAGCCGGCGACTTTCGGCCGGGTGGCCAGACCGGCGACCAGAGGGCGGTCGCGGTGGGCGATGAACATGAGCCGATCGGGCGCGAAGGCCGCGTGGAAGGGCAGGGGGAGGAGCACCGGAGCCCCGTCGCCGTCGACGGCGGACAGGGACATGAGCCGGGCGTTGCCGACGTACTCCTGGAGGAGGCGGCGGCCGTTGGAGGGCGCGGATGTCACGTGCCAAGGATGCTCTCACCTGCTTGGGTGTGTCTTGCATCCGAGACCGTGATTCTCCGCAAGCGTTCTTTAAGCGGCTTGCAAGTCATCTCGTGCATTGTCATCCCAAGGCGCTCGGGAGGGGTTCGGAGCGCCGAACAAGGGGTCGATCGGTGCACCGGGAGGGGTTCGCGGTGCACCGGCTGATCTGAGGGGGATCATCGATTAGGGGGCTCTCGTCCGGCGAGAGCCCCCTAATGATGTCTCCGGCCAGGTGGTTGTCGGATTTCGGCCCGGGAATGAAGCCCGGGGGAGATCGACGAGGGGGACCTGGAATGCGCGTGGCGAGACTCACGGTCGCCTGCTGTCTGCTCGCCGCCGCCGTCGCCGGATGCGGCTCGGGATCCGTGGGAGACGCCCGCACCACTCCCCAGGCGCTCGAGCTCAAGGCGCTGTTCGCCGACCTCGCCGAGATCCCGCGCGGTTTCGCCACCCGCTCGCGGTCCGGCTGGGAGGAACCGTTCAAACCGGTCGTCCGGGAGTGCCGCCGCCTGTTCAACCTGATCTCCGGCCACCCGGTCCGCAAGGGGCTCACCGCCACCGCCACCGCGACCTACCTGGGCGAGGGCGTCGGCCAGACGGCCGCCGTCTCCCTGGCCGTGTACGGCTCCCGCCAGGCCGCCGCCCAGATGGACGAGCTGGCCAAGGCGTCCCGGAAGTGCACCACCGTCCGCGACCAGACCGCCGGGGAGGTCAACCGGCTCACCGTGGCCCCGCTAGCGGTGTCGGAGGAGGTCCTGGCGGGTGGCGGGATCGCCCGCCGCCTGGTCGGCCGGGTCGGCGGCTATCCCTACGAGATGCACCTGATCGTGGCCCGGGAGGGCTCGGCGGTGATCGGGCTGGTGAACGCCGGGATGAGCGGCCCCGACGCCAGGACCACCGAGGAACTGGCCGAATTGGTGTCCCGCAAGGTCGCTACCCTTGACCTGTGACGCTTGACCCAGAAGACGAGAAGATCCTCACCCTGGCCCGGTCGGCCCGGGCCAGGAACGGCACCGCCGAAGGCGCCGCCGTCCGTGACGAGACCGGCCGGACCTATGTCGCCACCGACGTGAACCTGCCCTCGCTGCGGCTGACCGCAGTGCAGGTCGCGGTGGCGATGGCGGTGTCGAGCGGCGCCGAGGGCCTGGAGGCCGCCGCGCTGGTCGACGACGCCGAGGAGCCCTCGGAGCAGGACCTGTCCGTCGTCGGCGACCTGGGCAACGCGATCCTCTTCCACGCGGGCGGCGACGGTTCGCTGAAGGGCCGCTATGTCTGAGGGGCCGGAGTTCCGCGCGGGGTTCGCCGCGTTCGTGGGGCGGCCCAACGTGGGCAAGTCGACCCTGATGAACGCCCTGGTCGGCACCAAGGTGGCCATCACCTCCTCCAAGCCCCAGACGACCCGGCGGGTGATCCGCGGCATCGTCCACCGGCCCGACGCCCAGCTCGTCATCGTCGACACCCCCGGTCTCCACCGGCCCCGGACCCTGCTGGGGGAGCGGCTCGACAGCCTGGTGCTGGCCACGCTGACCGAGGTCGACGTGCTCGGGTTCTGCGTCCCGGCCAACGAGCCGATCGGGAAGGGCGACCGGTTCATCGCCGAGAAGCTCGCCGCGGTCAAGAAGACGCCGGTGGTCGCCGTGGTGACCAAGTGTGACCTGGCCTCCCGTGAGCAGATCGCCAAGCAGCTGCTCGCGGTGTCGGAGCTGGCCGAGTTCGCCGACATCGTGCCGGTGTCGGCGGTCGGCGACGAGCAGCTCGACGTGCTGGCCGACCTGCTGACCGCCCGGCTGCCCGAGTCGCCGCCCCTCTACGTCGGGGGCGTGCTGACCGACGAGCCCGAGCAGGTGCTGGTGGCCGAGCTGATCCGCGAGGCCGTTCTCGAAGGCGTGCGCGACGAGCTGCCCCACTCGATCGCCGTGGTGGTCGACGAGATGGGCCCCCGTGAGGGGCGCGAGGATCTCCTCGATGTGTACGCCCACATGTTCGTCGAGCGCGACTCCCAGAAGGCCATCGTCATCGGTCCCAAGGGAAGCCGGCTGAAGGACGTGGGGAGCAGGGCCCGCCACCAGATCGAGGCGCTGCTCGGCAGCCGGGTCTTCCTCGACCTGCGGGTGTCGGTCGCCAAGGAGTGGCAGCGCGACCCGAAGCAGCTGCGGCGGCTCGGCTTCTACGACTGATCGGGCGGCCGGCGGCGACCGGCCAGCGCCAGGCAGGCCAGCGCCGCGACCACCATCGAGGCGCCCAGCCCGGCGAACCAGCCGTAGAAGATCGTGGGTTCGACCCGCACGAGGCCGGGGATGGCCATCGTGAGCCGGTCGAACCCGGGGGGCCTGGTCAGGAACATGGCCAGCGAGAACGCCGCGATCGCGCCGGGCAGGATCGCCATGCCGGTGATGAGCCGGCTGCGGGAGATACCCAGCGCGCCGAGCCCGGCGGCGGCGAGGCCCGACCCCACCACCCACCATCCGGCCCAGTCCTCGGTGCCGTGGACGGTGGTCAGGTCGGCGTTGATGACCCCGAACGTGGCGCTGATTCCGGCCCAGGGGAGGACCCCGGTGACGGCGAGGGCGAGGCCCGCGACGACCATGGTCAGGCCCAGTAAGGTGCTTGTCCCGCTTCGCTCCGGTGTGGGGGGATGTGCGGTTGCCACACTCTCCACCCTAGGGGAGAACCCGGCCCTCGCCCCACGAGAGCCGCCGACGGAGTTCGACGGCGTCCCCGGCGAGCGCGGAGACGAGAGTGCCGGGACCGGCGAGAGGGAGCACCGCGACCCCCTCGGCCACTTCGGCCTCTCTCGGTTCGCTCTTGGGCTCGGCCACCCCGGTTTCGGCCGGGGAGGTCCCGTGGCTGCGGGGGGCCGCAATCAGGGTGCTGCCGACGCAGCGGGCCGTGCCGAACACCGCCGGGCTGCCGTCGATCGCGGGGTCGCCGACGACGAACTCCTGGCGGAGCAGGGGACGGCCGCCGACCGTCGCGTCGAAGCGGGAGTGGCAGCGGCCCGGCTGCTCGCCGTGGCGGCCGAAGACGATCTCCTCGCGCCAGAACAGCTCGGCGTCGTCGGCCAGGTCGACGGTGGTGGTCATGGCGTGGTCGCAGCCCGCCGCCAGGACCGTCGGTTCGGGGGAGAAGACCAGGGCGGCGCCGGAGGCCACGGACACGTGGATCTCCATCAGGGAGCGGCCGGCGCCGGGGAGCACCAGCGTGCTGGCGATGGAGCGGACGGTCAGGGAGGTTCCCTCGGCCACCTCGACGTCCAGGCGGAAGTGGTCGCCGCCCAGGGGGCCCGCGCCGGTGCTGACCAGGTGGATCTCGCCGGGGGCCGTCTGGCGCAGGGTCAGCGGCGGGTCGGAGCGCATGGTCTCGATCCGGGTGAGGCCCCGGTCGTCCAGGCCCGTGCGGAGCACCGCACGGGCCCGGACCAGCGCCTTCTTCATGCCAGGTAGCTGTGCGAGTGGGGCGTGCCGTGTTCGTGCTGCCAGGAGCCGACGACGCCGGCGACCCATTCGGCGACCGAGTGGGCGCCCCGGTCCTCGCGGATCGAGGTGAACAGCACCGGTTTGCCGTCGCGGACCGCCGCCGCGTCGCGGGACATGACCGTGAGGTCGGCGCCGACCATCGGGGCGAGGTCGGTCTTGTTCACCACCAGCAGGTCGGCGGAGGTCACCCCCGGGCCGCCCTTGCGGGGGACCTTGTCGCCGCCCGAGACGTCCAGGACGAAGATCTGCCGGTCCGCCAGGCCCCGGCTGAACGTCGCGGTCAGGTTGTCGCCGCCCGACTCGACGATCACCAGGTCGAGTGGGCCGAAGCGTTCCTCCAGCGTCTCGACGGCGTCGATGTTGGCGGCGATGTCGTCGCGGATCGCGGTGTGCGGGCAGCAGCCCGTCTGCACGGCCATGATCCGGTCGGGGTCGATGACGCCGGCCCTGCGCAGGAAGTCGGCGTCCTCGGTCGTGTAGATGTCGTTCGTCACCACACCCAAGCGGAGCGAGGGGCCCAGGCTCCGGCAGAGCGCCGCGGTGAGAGCGGTCTTGCCGCTCCCGACCGGGCCGCCGATCCCGAGGCGCAGCGCCCGGCCGTGCCCGTCGGGCGCGTCGTGGTGGTCATCGTGGTTAGCTGACAAAGAGCCTTACCTCCGTACGTAGGTGCTGTTCGGCCAGCAGATCGAGAGCGGGGGCGGCGTGCGCGGGTAGCGCGGACCAGTCGTGCTGTTCGGCGATGACCGAGTCATAGGGGAGCCCGGCCAGGACGTGGTGGACGGTCACCGGGTCGAGGCCCAGCAACCGCACCGCCGCCGTGGCCGCGCCGGTGACGGACGTGTACGCGGCCGCCATGGCGGCCTGTTCCGGCGTGCAGCCCGCCGCGTGGGCGGCGGCGCCCAGGGCGATCGGATGGTGCGCGCCGTCGGGGAGGGCTCTGGCCAGGCCGGTCAGGACCGGGGCAGGCCAGATGCGCCTGGCGGTCCTGATCAGCAGGCGGCCCTGGGTGCGGCTGGCCAGCCGCTGGGCGGGCGAGGCGATCCGGGCGTCGGCCTCGGCGTCGAGCAGCCGCCAGGCGGCTCCGGCATCGGCTGTCGGGGCGCTGTCGGTCGGTGACTCGATGTCCGGATCGATGTCCGGAAATTTCGGTGCATGGGCTGCCGCGCAGGCGGACCACGCCAGGGCCGCCGCCACCCGGCCCGCCGTCGCGAGCCGGCCCCGGAGGAACCGCGCCAGGTCCTCGGGGCCGGAGATCGCGCCGGTGCGGCAGGCCTCCTCCGCGCCGCCCGAATGGGCGTGGCCGCCCGCGGGCAGCCGCGAGTCGGCGAGCAGCAGGAGACCGGCCAGCCCGTGCATGGCGGGCATCCCGGAGGACGCCGCGGGTGCCGGCGGCGTCGTGGACTCCGCGCCGTTCAACGCGGGTCCTCCGGGGGCCGTTCCGTCCATCGCCGTCGTCCTAGAAGAGGAAGTAGCGCTGGGCCATGGGCAGGACCTCGGCCGGGGCCGGTTCGATCAGTTCGCCGTTCACCTTCACGGCGAAGGTGTCGGGGTTGACCTCGATGTCCGGGAGGGCGTCGTTGAGGGGCATCGACTCCTTGCCCCGGGACCGGACGTCGGCCACGCCCACCAGCCTCCGGTTGACCCTCAGGCGGTCGGCGAGGTCGCCTTCGAGGGACAGCGGGGCGACGAAGTGGACCGAGGTCTGGGAGGGCGCCGCGCCGTACGCGCCGAACATCGGCCTCGGGAGGACCGGCTGCGGGGTCGGGATGGACGCGTTGGCGTCGCCCATCTGGGCGTAGGCGATCATGCCGCCCTTGACGACCAGGTCGGGCTTGACGCCGAAGAACGCCGGGCTCCACAGCACCAGGTCGGCCAGCTTGCCGACCTCCACGGAGCCGACCTCGGCGTCGAGGCCGTGGGCGATCGCCGGGTTGATGGTGTATTTGGCGACGTACCGGCGGGCTCTGAGGTTGTCGGCCACGCCCTCCAGGGCGCCGCGGCGCTTCTTCATGACGTGGGCGGTCTGCCAGGTCCGGATGATCGTCTCGCCGACGCGGCCCATGGCCTGGGAGTCGGAGCCGATCATCGAGATGGCGCCGAGGTCGTGCAGGACGTCTTCGGCGGCCATCGTCGTCGGGCGGATGCGGGACTCGGCGAAGGCCAGGTCCTCCGGGATCGACGGGTTCAGGTGGTGGCAGACCATGAGCATGTCGAGGTGCTCGTGGTGGGTGTTGACCGTGTGGGGCCGCGTCGGGTTGGTCGACGACGGCAGGATGTTGCGCTCGCCCGCGACCTTGATGATGTCGGGGGCGTGGCCGCCTCCGGCGCCCTCGGTGTGGTAGGCGTGGATGCTCCGCCCGGCGATGGCCGCCAGCGTCGACTCGACGAAACCGGCCTCGTTGAGGGTGTCGGTGTGGATGGCGACCTGCACGCCGGTCGCGTCGCAGACCTTCAGGCACGCGTCGATCGCGGCGGGGGTGGTGCCCCAGTCCTCGTGGAGCTTGAAGCCCGACGCGCCGGCCCGCAGCTGCTCCAGCAGCGCTTCCTCGCTGACGGTGTTGCCCTTGCCGAGCAGCGCGACGTTGACGGGCATGCCGTCCATCGCCTCCAGGATGCGGCCCACGTACCAGGCGCCGGTGACGGTGGTCGCCTTGGTGCCCTCGGCGGGGCCGGTGCCGCCGCCGACCAGGGTGGTGACGCCGCTGGCCAGGGCCTCGTCGACGATCTGGGGGCAGATCAGGTGGACGTGGGAGTCGACCGCCCCGGCCGTGACGATCTTGCCGTTGCCGGCCAGGATCTCGGTCGAGGGGCCGATCACCAGGTCGGGGTGGACCCCGTCCATCGTGTCGGGGTTGCCGGCCTTGCCGATGGCGACGATCCGGCCGTCGCGCACGCCGATGTCGGCCTTGACGACGCCCCAGTGGTCGAGGATGACCGCCCCGGTGATGACCAGGTCGGGGGCTCCCTCGGCGCGGGTGGCGCGGGCTTGGCCCATCGACTCGCGGATCACCTTCCCGCCGCCGAACACCGCCTCGTCGCCGGCCCCGGCCGGGCCCATGGCCAGGTCCTCGGTGACCTCGATGAACAGGTCGGTGTCGGCCAGGCGGATCTGGTCGCCGACCGTGGGGCCGTAGAGGGCGGCGTAGCGAGCTCTGGTGATTTCAGGCATGCGGGCTCCCGTCGAGAGGGCCGGCCCATTCGGAGCGCAGGCCCGGCACGACCCGGTGTCCGGCGATGGGCACCAGCGTGACGTCGCGCTCGACGCCCGGCTCGAACCTGATCGCGGTGCCCGCGGGCACGTCGAGGCGGTGCCCCCACGCGGTCTCGCGGTCGAACTCCAGCCCCGGGTTGGCGGCGGCGAAATGGTAGTGGGAGCCCACCTGGATGGGCCGGTCCGCGGTGTTGACCACGCGCACGGTCACCCGCTCACGCCCCGGGTTCAGCGGGACGGGCGTGGCGCCGGGGACGATCTCTCCGGGAACCGTCATGAGATCGGGTGGTGGACGGTGACGAGTTTGGTGCCGTCGGGGAAGGTCGCCTCGATCTGCACCGAATCCAGCATTTCGGGCACGCCCTCCATCACGTCCTGGCGGCGCAGGACCTTGCGGCCGGCGTCCATGAGTTCGGCGACGGACTGTCCGTCACGGGCCCCTTCGAGCAGGAACGAAGCGATGAGGGCGGTGGCCTCCGGATGGTTGAGCCGCAGGCCACGGTCCATCCGGTCGCGCGCGACGCCGGCCGCGACGTGAATGAGCAGGCGTTCCTGCTCGTGTGGGGTGAGCCGCATGGCCGGACCCTAAGAAAGATCGGTTTCGACGGCGTTTCCGCGCGATGACGGCGGCGTTTCCGAACTTCGGGGGGCGCCGAACCATGATAGCGCGGCCCGGCGCCTTACTTCATTGAGTGATGTTTCGGTAATCGGCTATTAACCTCCCCGATTTTCCCGGGAAATCGCACTCGATCACCTTTGCGGCAGATGGGTCGGTGCGGGGGCCGTATCGGCAAGGAGGAAAGTCATTGCGCAACGTATTCTTACGCACTACTGCAGCCGCGGGGCTGGTACTGGTTCTGGCGGCGTGCGGTGGTGAACCGACCGAGAGCGCGGCCGGTGGCGGCGCCGCGAGCGGCGACACCATCAAGGTCGGCCTGCTGCACTCGCTGAGCGGCACGATGGCCATCAGCGAGGTCACGGTCCGCGACGCCGAGCTCCTCGCGATCGAGGAGATCAACGCCGCGGGCGGCGTGCTCGGCAAGAAGCTCGAACCGGTCGTGGAGGACGGCGCCTCCGACTGGCCCACCTTCGCCGAGAAGGCCAACAAGCTGATCAGCCAGGACAAAGTCGCCACGGTCTTCGGCGGCTGGACCTCCGCCTCACGCAAGGCGATGCTCCCGGTGTTCGAACGCCACAAGGCGCTGCTCTGGTATCCGGTGCAGTACGAGGGCCTGGAGTCGTCCCCGTACATCTTCTACACCGGCGCGACGACCAACCAGCAGATCATCCCCGGGCTCGACTACCTCAAGGAGCAGGGGAAGACCAAGATCTTCCTGGTCGGCAGCGACTACGTCTTCCCGCGCACGGCCAACAAAATCATCAAGGCCTACGCCGCCGCCAACGGAATGACGGTCCTCGGCGAGGAATACACCCCGCTGGGCCACACCGAATACTCGACTTTGACCAACAAGGTCGTCCAGGCGAAGCCCGACGCGGTTTTCAACACGTTGAACGGCGACAGCAACGTGGCCTTCTTCAAGCAATTGAAGAGCGCCGGCGTGACGGCCGAGTCGATGCCCGTCCTCTCGGTTTCCGTGGCCGAGGAGGAGGTCACCGGAATCGGCGTCGACAACATCGTGGGTCACCCGGTGGCGTGGAACTACTACCAGACCACCGAGAACGCGGCGAACTCGAAGTTCGTCGCCGCCTTCAAGGCCAAGTACGGCGCCGCGAAGGTCACCTCCGACCCGATGGAGGCCGGCTACAACGCGGTCTACCTGTGGGCCGAGGCGGCCAAGAAGGCCGGCACGGTCGAGGTCGAGGCGGTCAAGAAGGCCTCCGGAGGGATCGCGCTGGAGCGTCCCGAGGGCCTGGTGACCATCGACGGCGAGACGCAGCACATGTACAAGACGGCCCGCATCGGCATCATCCAGCCCGACGGGCTGATCAAGGAGGTCTGGAACTCGGGCGAGCCGATCAAGCCCGACCCCTACCTGAAGTCGTATCCGTGGGCCGGGAGCCTCGCCTCCTGACGCCGCTCTTCCCGGGGCGCCCGCGTGCGCCCCGGGTCGTTCTTCCAGAAAGGGGGCAGGGTGGAGGGAATCCTCAACCAGCTGCCGATCGGGCTGTCGATCGCGGCGGTCCTGCTGCTCATCGCGCTGGGCCTGACGTTCACGTTCGGCCAGATGGGCGTGATCAACATGGCCCACGGCGAGTTCATCATGGCCGGGGCGTACACGGCCTACCTGCTGCAGGGCTTCGCCGACCGGAACGCGGTGCTCGTGGCGCTGCCGGTGGCGTTCCTGGTGGCCGGGCTGATGGGGCTGATCCTCGAACGGGCGGCGATCCGGCACTTCTACGGACGCCCGCTCGACACCCTGCTGCTGACCTGGGGTGTCTCGCTCGTCCTCCAGCAGGTCGCGCGTGACCTGTTCGGCGCGCCCAACGTGCAGGTGCAGTCGCCGACGTGGCTGCAGGGGTCGCTGGGGCCGATGCCGTACAACCGGATGTTCATCCTGCTGCTGGCGGTCGGCTCGGTCGTGGCGATCTGGGTCTACATGAACCGGAGCGCGCAGGGGCGGCGGATGCAGGCCGTGATGCAGAACCGGCAGCTCGCCGCGACCAGCGGGATCAACACCGGCCGGGTCGACCAGCGGACCTTCTTCATCGGGTCGGGGCTGGCCGGGATCGCCGGGGTCGCCCTCACCCTCATCGGGCCCGTCGGGCCGACGCTCGGCACCTACTACATCGTCGACGCGTTCCTCGTGGTCGTCGCGGGCGGGCTCGGGCAGCTCCGCGGGGCGGTCATCGCCGCGCTCGCGCTGGGGCTGCTGAACTCGTACGCGGAGTTCTGGACCAACGCCAGCCTGGCCAAGGTCATCGTCTTCGTGGTGATCATCGCCTTCCTCCAGTTCCGGCCGCAGGGCCTGTTCGTCCTCCGTTCAAGGGCGCTGACATGACAGCCACACTCGAGAAGCCCCCCGTCACCGAGGCCCCCGTCAAGGAACCGCGCGACTGGCGCGGGCCCGCCCTCTTCGCGCTCGTCGCGGTCATCGGGCTCGTGGTCATGCCGCTGGTGCTGGAGCCGTTCCGGCTCGGGCTGCTGGCCAAGTACCTCACCTACGCGATCGTCGCCCTCGGCATCGGCCTGGCCTGGGGCCAGGGCGGCATGCTGACCCTCGGGCAGGGGGTGTTCTTCGGCCTCGGCGGCTACGCGATGGGCATGCACCTCAAGCTCAACGACGCCGGGGACGGCCTGCCCGACTTCATGGTCTGGAGCGGCGTCGAGACGCTGCCCGCCCTCTGGGAGCCGTTCCGCAACCCGGTCTTCGCCATCGCCATGGTGGTGGTCGTGCCGGGGGCGATCGCCTGGCTGCTGGGCACGCTCGTGTTCCGGCAACGGGTGCGCGGCGCCTACTTCGCGATCCTGACCCAGGCCCTCGCCGCCGCCATGGTGATCCTGCTCGTCGGGCAGCAGGGGCTGACCGGCGGCACCAACGGCCTCACCAACTTCTTCGAGTTCTTCGGCCAGGACGTCGCGGCCGACTCGACCCAGCGAGGCCTCTACTTCACCGTGGCGATCGTGCTCGGCGTCCTGTTCCTCGGGGCCTGGCAGCTCCAGCGCTCCCGGTTCGGCCGCCTGCTGCTCGCGGTCCGGGACGGCGAGGACCGGGTGCGGTTCCTCGGCTACAACCCGGCCACCGTGAAGACGATCACGTTCACCCTCTCGGCGGTCATGGCGGGCATCGCGGGCGCCCTGTTCGTGCCGATCGTGGGGATCATCTCGCCGGCGCTGCTGGGCGTCGTGCCGTCCCTCGAACTGGTGGTGGCCGTCGCGATCGGCGGGCGGTTCGCGCTCGCCGGGGCGGTGCTCGGCGCGGTCCTGATGGGCTACGCCAAGACCTACTTCAGCGAGGAACTGCCCGACGCCTGGCTCTACCTCCAGGGCGCGCTGTTCATCCTGGTCATCGGCCTGGCGCCCAAGGGCATCATCGGCATCATCTCCTCGCTCCGGCGCAGGAAGGAGGCGGCGGCATGACCGCGCTGCTGGAGGTCCGCGACGTCTCGGTCGTCTTCGACGGGTTCCGGGCGCTCGACGGGGTGAACTTCACCGTCGACCACGGCGAACTCCGCTTCCTGATCGGCCCGAACGGCGCCGGCAAGACCACCCTGATCGACATCATCACCGGGCTGACCAAGCCGACCACCGGGACCGTCAGCTTCGACGGCGCGGTCGTCAACGGCAAGCGGGAGCACCAGCGGGTCAGGCTCGGCATCGGCCGGACCTTCCAGACCTCGGTGGTCTTCGAGGAGCTCACCGTCCTGGAGAACCTCGACCTGGCCGCCTCGTTCCGCAAGCCGCTGGCCTCGCTGCTGGCCAGGCGCAAGGGGATCACCGAGAAGGTCGCCCAGGCGCTGGAGACGACCGGTCTCGGGGAGCTCGCGCAGAAGAAGGCGGGGGTGCTCTCCCACGGTCAGCGGCAGTGGCTGGAGATCGGCATGCTGATCGCCCAGGGCCCCCGGCTCCTTCTCCTGGACGAACCCGTCGCCGGCATGTCGTCGGAGGAGCGCGTCAGGACCGGCGACCTGCTCACCGAGATCGCCAGGGACCACACGGTCATCGTGATCGAGCACGACATGGACTTCCTGCGGCGTTACGCCTCCACCGTGACCGTCCTCCATGAGGGAAAACTCCTGATAGAGGGCTCGGTGGACGAGGTGCGGGCCGATCCGCGGGTACAAGAGGTCTATCTGGGTCGCGCGCGCGAGGAGGCCGCACACGATGTTGTCGGTTGACAGTCTGGAGGCCGGATACGGCCGCGCCCGGGTGCTGTTCGGCGTCGGCCTGGCGGTCGAGCCGGGCCAGCTGGTCTGCGTCATGGGCCGCAACGGGGTCGGCAAGACCACCCTGCTCAACACGATCATGGGCGTCATCCCGGCGACCGCCGGGACCGTCACCTTCGAGGACCACGACGTCACGAAGATGAAGCCCCACGAGAGGGTCAAACTGGGCATGGGGTACGTCCCCCAGGGCCACGAGACCTTCCCCCAGCTCAGCGTCCTCGGCAATCTGCTGGTGACGCTGGAGGCGTCCGGGAACCCCCAGTCGGCGCTCGACGAGGCGCTCGACGTGTTCCCCCGCCTCAAACCGCTGCTGAAGCGCAAGGCGGGCTTCCTGTCCGGCGGCCAGCAGCAGCAACTCGCCATCGCACGGGCCCTGGTGACCAGGCCGAAGCTCCTGATCCTCGACGAGCCGACCGAGGGCATCCAGCCCTCGATCATCATCGAGATCGAGGAGGCGATCGAGACGCTGCACGCGTCCGGCATCGCCGTCCTGCTGGTGGAGCAGTACCTGGACCTGGCCATGCGGCTGGCCGATCGCTACGTGATCCTCGACGGAGGCCACGTCGTCCACGCCGGGACGGCCGCCGACCTCCAGGGAGAGGAGGCCCGCCGACTCCTGGCCGTCTGACCGTTCTTGACAGTTCTCAGTAACGGCGCAGCTCAACGGCTCGAAGCGGGGTAGCGTCTAAGTCAGGACCCGTCGGGGCTCTCCCGGACTTGGTGGCACAGTCCGGGCCGTCCCGGCGGGTCCCCTTTTTGTGCGCACGGGAGCTACCGGCCGGTGGCCTGATCCCCGCGCAGCGTCATGACCGTGCTGGTGACCATGGCGGCCGGTTTCCCGTCGGCCCGCTGGATCTCGCACGCGTAGTGGGTGATCGTCCGCCCTCGGTGCGCCGGGCGGGCCGTGGCGGTCAGCGGGCCGCCCCACACCGGCCGCAGGAAGACCGCACGGATGTCGACGCTGGTGAACGACTCACCCGCCTCGACGAGCGTGGAGTGGGCGGTGCCGATGGCCGCGTCGGCCAGCTCCACGAGGAAGCCGCCGTGGACGGTGCCCTGCTGGTTGCCGTGCGCGTCAGGGTCGGCCGTCACCCTGACCTCGGCGAACCCCGGCCCGATCCCGGTGACCCGGAACCCCAGCAGCCGGGAGATCGCGGTGGGATGGCGCAGGTGGGTCCGGTCGCCCGGTTCGAGGGTCCCGGCCAGCTCGCGCCGCAGGTAGTCCAGGACGGACAGGTCTGTCATGGGTGCGATGCTAGGAACGTGGGAGTGGTGCGATCAAAGAATTGTCCTAGGTACAAGACCATCGCCACCGAGCTCGCCGAGGCCATCCACAGCGGCGCGCTGCCCCCGGGCGCCCGGCTGCCGACCCACCGCGACCTGGCCCGCGACCACGGCGTGGCCATCGCCACGGCCTCCCGGGTCTACGCCGAACTCGCCGCCGCCGGCCTGGTCACCGGCGAGACCGGCCGGGGGACCTTCGTCCGCGACCGGAGCGGCTACGGCGGCCTCGAACCCCGCCGCCTGCGCCCCGGCGATCGGGTCGCCGATCTGACCTTCAGCCAGCCCACCGGCGCGGACCTGGGCGACCTTCTCCGCCACGCCCTCCGCGACCTGTCGGGCCGGGGCGCCCTCGACGCCCTGATGCGGCAGCAGCCCCCGGGCGGCCGGACCGCCGACCGGGCCGCGATGGCGACCCACCTGCTCGACCGGGGGATCGACGTCCCGCCCGCGAACGTGCTGCTCACCGCGGGCGCCCAGCACGCCCTGGACGTGGCGCTGAGCGCCCTCACCGGCCCCGCCTCGGTGATCGGCGTGGACCCGCTGACCTATCCCGGGGTCAAGCTCGTCGCCGAGGCCCGCCACCTGCGCCTGGCGGCGTTCCGGGACCTCAGCCACCTTGAGGCGCTGCTGGCCACGAGCCGGATCGCGGCCCTCTACCTGATGCCGACCCTGCACAACCCGATCGGCCACGTGCTCGACCTCGCCGACCGGGAGCGGATCGTGGCGCTCGCGCGCGCCCACGACCTGCTCCTGGTGGAGGACGGCACGCACGCCTTCCTGGCCCCGGACGCCCCGCCGCCGCTGCTCACCCTGGCTCCCGAGCGCACGCTCCACGTCGGCGGCCTGTCCAAGAACCTGGCCACCGGCCTGCGGATCGGCTACCTCGTCGCGCCGGACGCCTGCCTCCCCGCGCTCACCCGGCTGCTGCGCGTCTCGACCTGGGGGACGCCCCCGCTCATCGCAGAACTGGCGACCCGCTGGCTCCGCGACGGCACGGTGGCCGAGCTGGAGGGGCGTCACCGCGCCGACGCCCGCCGCCGCCAGGAGATCGCCCTCCGCGAGCTGGGCGACCTCGGCTGGCGGGCCCACCCCGGCTCGTCGTTCGGCTGGCTGCCCCTCCCGGAGGAGACCCGCGCCGACGCGGTCGCCGCCGAACTGGCCGGCCGGGGCATCCTCGTCTCACCGTCCGAGGCCTTCGCGGTGCCGCCCTACGCCGCCAGCGGGCTGCGGCTGGCGCTCGCGAACCCGCCCGTGGAAGATCTCGCGGCGATCCTGCGGGTCATACACGCAGTTCCCACTCGTGCCACACGTCCAGGAGCTCGTAGCCCAGCCGCTCGTTGATGGCGACCATCGGGCCGTTGGCGACCGCGTTCCAGGTGATCACCCGGGTGAGGTCGGGGCGCGAGCGCTTCAGCCAGGCCGTGTTGGCCTCCTTGACCCACCTCGCGAGGCCGCGGCCCCGGTGGGCGCGGACCACGGCGGTGTCGGTCTGCCGGGCCCAGCCGTCCGACTCCGCCCGGTGGGCGAACAGGCGGGTGAAAGCGGCGGCGGTGCCGTCGTCGGCGCGGGCGATCACGGTGTAGACGTCCTGATCGGCCAGTTCCCAGGCGTCCTCCATCGCCTTGAGGTCGCCGGGGGACCAGAACTCCTCGTTGACCGCCAGGTCGTCGAGGGGGGCGTCGTTCATCGTCTCCATGAACGTGATCATCTCGGCGATCGACGGCTCGGGCGTGCGGCCCCGCAGGAACTCCAGCCGATAGCCGGGGACCTTCCGCTCCGGCGCGGCGAAACGGGTGAGGTCGAGCACCCTCCGGGCCTGGGTGGCGACCTCGCGCATGCCCTTGGCCCGCGCGAACGCCTCGCCGGGGCCCGCCTCGGCGACCTCCACGAGCAGCATCTCGCGCTGGTGGGCGCGGGCCCGCCCGGCGGCGTGGGCCAGCAGGGCGCTGCCCACCCCCCGTCGCCGCGCGCCGGGCGCCACCTGGAGGAACCGGATCAGCGCCAGGTGGGTGTTGTCCTGGTCGGGCAGGTGGAACGTCACGCCGCCGACGACCCGGCCGTCGTCGAGCGCGAGCCAGGTCTCGGCGGGAACCGGGCGCCAGCCGCGCTCGGCGAGCAGCCGGAACAGGTGGGCGGGCACCCGGGGACCGGGCACCGCCCAGTCGGCCGCGAGCGCGTGGTATTCGGCGAGCCTGCCGGGCTCGGCCGCGAAATCGAGGGGGACGATGTCCATGGACCCCAGTCCACCCCTGCGATCGCCGTAAAGCGACCGGATTTACTGCTGGTAGCCCTCGACCTCGGAGACCGGACGGGCCACCGCGCCGTCGGGGTTCTCGCCGATGCCGCGCCTGGCCCGCCGCTGGCGGAGCAGGTCCCAGCACTGGTCGAGGGACTCTTCCAGGGCCTTGATGCGGCCGCGGTCGTCGGTGGTGGCCTCGCCGCTGGAGATGCGGGAGCGGAGCTGATGCTCCTCGTCGATCAGATCGCCGATGCGGCCGAGAATCTCTTTGTCCTGCATGATCCCCACTCTAGGGGCCGTCTCGCGGAGGCCACTCGCCGGGCTCTGATAGCCTCGATCCCATGCTGCGCTGGCTGCTCCTCCTTAGCCGCCGCGACGAGGGCCTGTAACAGGCCGGCTCCCTCGTCGCGGTGCGAGTCACGCGCGTCGGCCACGTCCTGTGATGTGACCCCAACGAGGAGCCTCGAATGTACCCCCGGCAACAGCCCAGCCCCATGCCCTTCCGGCGCTACACGCCCTTCACCCCCGTCGCCCTCGACGACCGCACCTGGCCGTCGAAGGTGATCGAGCAGGCCCCCCGCTGGTGCGCGGTCGACCTGCGTGACGGCAACCAGGCCCTGATCGACCCGATGGACTCCACCCGCAAGCTGAAGATGTTCGAGCTGCTGGTGCAGATGGGCTACAAGGAGATCGAGGTCGGGTTCCCGGCGGCCTCGCAGACCGACTACGACTTCGTCCGCAAGATCATCGAAGAGGGCCGCATCCCCGACGACGTGGTCATCCAGGTGCTGACCCAGGCGCGGCCCGAGCTGATCGAGCGGACCTACGAGTCGCTGCGCGGGGCCAAGCAGGCCATCGTCCACCTCTACAACTCCACCTCCACCCTGCAGCGCCGCGTCGTGTTCGGGCTGGACAAGGAGGGCATCACCGCCATCGCGGTCGAGGGCGCCAAGCTGTGCAAGAAGCTGGCCGACGACATGGCGGGCCAGACCGAGATCTACTTCGAATACTCGCCGGAGTCCTACACGGGCACCGAGCTGGAGTACGCCGTCGAGGTCTGCGACGCCGTCAACGACGTCTGGCAGCCGACCCCCGACCGCAAGGTGATCATCAACCTGCCGGCCACGGTCGAGATGGCCACCCCCAACGTCTACGCCGACTCGATCGAGTGGATGCACCGCAACCTGCGCTACCGCGACTCGATCGTGCTGTCGCTGCACCCCCACAACGACCGGGGCACCGCCGTGGCCGCCGCCGAGCTGGGCTACATGGCCGGGGCCGACCGGATCGAGGGCTGCCTGTTCGGCAACGGCGAGCGCACCGGCAACGTCTGCCTGGTCACCCTGGGGATGAACCTGTTCTCGCAGGGCGTCGACCCCGAGGTCGACATCTCCGACATCGACGAGGTGCGGCGGATCGTCGAATACTGCAACCAGCTGCCCGTCCACCCGCGTCACCCGTGGGGCGGCGAGCTCGTCTACACCGCGTTCTCCGGCTCCCACCAGGACGCGATCAAGAAGGGCTTCGAGCACCTGGAGCGCGACGCCGCGGCGGCGGGCGTGCCGGTCGACGAGTACGCCTGGGCGGTGCCCTACCTGCCGATCGACCCGAAGGACATCGGCCGGACCTACGAGGCGGTCATCCGGGTCAACAGCCAGTCGGGCAAGGGCGGCGTGGCCTACATCATGAAGGCCGACCACCAGCTCGACCTGCCCCGGCGGCTGCAGATCGAGTTCTCCCGCGCGGTCCAGGCCCGCACCGACGCCCAGGGCGGCGAGGTCACCCCGGCACAGATGTGGGAGGCGTTCACCGACGAATACCTGCCCAACCCGGCCAACCCGTGGGGCCGCGTCGGCCTGCTGGCCCACCGCAACGTCGCGGCGGTCGACGACAAGGACGCGATCAGCGTCGACGTCCGGCTGGAAGGCCAGATCCGCGAGATCCACGGCACCGGCAACGGCCCGATCTCGGCGTTCTGCGACGCGCTGGGCACGCTGGGGATCGACGTGCGGGTCCTCGACTACACCGAACACGCCATGAGCGGCGGCGCCGACGCCAAGGCGGCCTCCTACGTGGAGACCGAGATCGACGGCAGGGTCCTGTGGGGGGTCGGCATCGACGCCAACACCACGACCGCGTCCCTGAAGGCGATCATCTCGGCGGTCAACCGCGCGAACCGCTGAGACGGATCAAGCGCGGGGCCGCTCCGGTCCCGCGCTTTTTTCTTTCTCCGTTACGGCTCCGCCTGCCACGGCGCCGCCCGCCGTCCCGGGTCCGCGCCGCAGCCGGCGCCGACCGGCCGCGCCGCGGCGTCGCCGTCACGCGAAACGGGCCGGGGACAGGCCCGCCGGGGGACTCTCCAGGCCGAGGACCATCTCGGCGCAGACGCGGCCGACCGCCGGGGAGATCGCGAAGCCGTGGCCGCCGAAACCGGCCGCCACGTAGAGCCCGTCGGGCCCGGCGGGGCCGATGACCGGGGCGAGGTCGGGCGTGATGTCGTAGCAGGCGGCGTACGACTGGGCGAAGACGACGTCGGGGAAGGCCGGGAAGCGGGTGGTGAACCTGGCCGCCGCGCGTTCGAGCTCGACGTCGGTCGCCTTGTTGAGGTAGCCGTCGGGGGCGATCAGCTCGTCGGCCGTGTGGGAGCCGATGAGCAGGCGGCCGTGGTTCTCGTGGCGGACGTACTGCATGCCGAGCAGGTCGGTGAAGGCGGGGACCGGGCCGATCGGGGCGCCGGGGGCGGCCACGACGATGGGTTCGCGGATCGCGCCGATCGGCAGGGCCACGCCCACCTGCTCGACCAGGTCGGCGGTCCAGGCTCCGGCGGCGACGATCACGGTGCGGGCGCCGACCACGCGGCCGTCGGCCAGGCGTACACCCGAGATCGACGAGGAGTCGCCCAGGAGGGCGGCGACCCGGGTGTGCTCCAGGACGCGCGCGCCGCCGCGCTGGGCCGCCTCGGCGAAGTGGCGGCAGGTGGCGATCGGGTCGCCGTGGCCGCCGCGCGGTTCGAAGGCGAAGGCGGCGAAGTCCTTGGTCTCCAGGCCGGGCCACAGGGCCGTGACGTCGTCGTGGGTGACCGTGGCGACGTCGACGCCGAGGTCCTGACGCCGGGCCACGTTGTCGCGCAGGGCCGCCGCGCCGTCCTCGCCGACGCCCACGACGTGGCCGGTCTGCTGGAACCCCAGGCCGGGGTGGCGTTCGAAGAAGCGGGTGCCCTCCCAGGCCATCGCGGTCAGGGTGGGGCAGTCGTAGTGGCAGCGGACCAGGCCGCTCGACTTGGCGGTGCCGCCGGAGCCGGTGGTCCGGCGCTCCAGGACCAGCACGTCGCGCTGCCCTCGGGCGGTCAGCGCGGCGGCGATCGACAGGCCCTCCAGCCCGCCCCCGATGATCACCACAGCGTGGGAGCTCATGGCGGGAAGTGAACAGGTGGCACATTGCCCCCATGTGGCCCGCCGGTTTCCGATGGGTAACCTTCGGGCCATGAAGATCGCAATGATCGGTCTGGGGTCGATCGCCCGGAAGGCGTACCTGCCGGTGCTCAGCGCCGTCGACGGGGCCGAGCTCGTGCTCTGCACCCGCGACCCCGAGACGCTCCGTGAGCTGGGCGACGCCTACCGCGTGCCCCGGCGGCACACCTCGGTGACCGAGGCGATCGCCGGGGGAGTGGACGCCGCGTTCGTGCACACCGCCACCGAGTCGCATCCGGCGATCGTGACCGAGCTGGTCGAGGCCGGCGTGCCGGTCTTCGTGGACAAGCCGCTCTCCTACCGGCTCGACGAGGCCGAGGCGCTGGTCGAACTGGCCCGCGACCGGGGCGTCCCGCTCATGGTCGGCTTCAACCGCCGGTACGCCCCCGGCCTCACCGCCCTCAGGGAGCTCCCGCGCGACCTGGTCATCCTGCAGAAGAACCGGCACACCCGGCCGGAGGAGCCGCGCCGGATGGTCTACGACGACTTCATCCACGTCGCCGACACCCTGCGGTTCCTGGTCCCCGGCGAGGTCACCGAGACCTCGGTACGGGTCCGCACGCAGGGGAGCCTGCTGGAGCACGTCGTGCTCGAACTGTCCGGCGACGGGTTCACCGCCCTCGGGATCATGTCGCGGGTGAGCGGCCAGACCGAGGAGACCTGCGAGGTCATCGGCCGGGGCGAGAAGCGCAAGGTGCTCGACCTCGGCGACGAGGTCACCTTCACCGAGGACGGCGAGACCAGGCTGCGGCGTCCCGACTGGGTCTCGGTCGGGACGCAGCGCGGTTTCACCGGCGCGTGCCTGGCGTTCCTGGGCGCGGTCGGCGAGGGCAGGCTGCTCGACGCGGGCGACGCGCTGGAGACGCACCGCCTGTGCGAGCGGATCGTCGAACGGGCTCAGCGGTAGACACGGCGGTCCGCGCCGAGGCCCCTGGCCAGCCTGACGGTGATGAACTCGGTGTCGTCGGGCACGCCGGGGGCGCGGCCGCTCGACGACGGGAAGTTGTTGTCGGCCAGGACGCCGAGGGTGCGGTCGCCGAGGACGACGAGGTCCTCGATCGTCTCGAACGGGAAGGTGAAGGTCGCCGGGAAGCCGCCGATCCGCCGGGGGTTGGCGAGGTCCATCAGGTCGGCGACCTGCCGCTTGTCCGTCGTCCCGTCCTTCCTCAGGGTGACCAGGAAGATCTTCTTGAAGACGGCGGCGGCGCCCTGGCCGCTGTCGCGCTCGATCACCAGGAAGCGCTCGCGGCCGACCGCGGCGAAGTCGCCGACGGCGTGGGCGGCGGAGTCCAGCGGGTAGGTCCAGCGCCTGCCGGTGTAGGCGCGCCCGCGCAGGTCGAACTCGTTGATCCGCAGCGAGGTCGCCGGGTCGCCGGTGACGGGGCCCTCCAGCAGCGGGTAGAGCGTCGTGCCGTCGACCGACCGGGCCAGGCCCTCGAAGCCCCTGCTGACGCCGAGGTTCGGGGCCGCGCCGTCCAGGTGGGGGTGCTGCGGCGACCGGACGCCGGGCAGCGCGATCGGCGCCTCCAGTAGCCGGCCCCCGGCGTCGGCGTGCAGCAGGAATGGGCCGAACTCGTCGCCGAACCAGAACGTGCCGTCGGCGGTCCGCACGACCGACTCGACGTCGAAGTCGGCGCCGGTCAGCCTGCGGTCGGCCCGGGTCAGCGCGAACGGCGCCTTCCCGGCCGGGTCGCTCAGGTCGAACCCGCCGAGCACCGTGACGGTGTTCCTCCGGAAGTCCGGCCTGATGTGGTGCACGCGCAGGACGAAGTCGGCGCTGTTCGCCTTGGTGCCGAAACCGTTGTCCGACATCGCCAGGAAGGTGCCGTCGCCGTTGCGCACGACCCCCGAGAAGCCCTGCACCGGCTGACCCGGGAACGGCGCGGTGACGCCGTTCACGGGCGTGGTGCCCAGCGCGGAGCCGGACGGCTCGCTGGCCGGCACGTAGGTCAGCGCCGGCAGCGACGCGAAACCGGTCAGCGTGGCGCGGCCGAACGGCTCCCCGTGGCGCGGGTTCCCCGCCGCGACGGCCGTGGCCAGCGCGGCGGCGGTCAGGACGACGATCGTTTTCCTCATGAACCCGCTACCGGTGCCCGCTCTGGTGAAGGTGTCAGACGCTTCTCGACCGGCAGGCGTCGGCCACCCGGCCGACGGCGATCACATGGGCAGCCTGGCGCAGCGTCAGGCCTTTGTCACGTGACAACGCCCTGACGGCGCGGTAGGCGGGTTCCAGGTGCTCGCGCAGCCGGGAGCCGAGGTCGCCGAGCCCCCACTCGCTGTGCGAGGCGATGGCGCCCCCGGCGTTGGCCAGGAGGTCGGGCACGACCACACACCCCTTCCCGGCCAGGATCTGGTCGGCCGCCGGGGTGACCGGGCCGTTGGCGGCCTCGACGACCGTCCGGGCCCGCACGCCGGTGGCGTTGTGGGCGGTGACGCCGCCCTCGGTGAGGACGAGCACGTCGGCGTCGGCGGTCAGCGCAGTGGTCGACGCAGTGCCGTGGAGCACGAAACCGGTCGCGGCGAGCGTGGCCGTGACCGCGTTCGCGACCCCGCCCGAACCGTGGACCGCCACGGTCCGGCCGTCGCCCGGGCCGAGCAGGACCCGCACCCCGAGTGCGACCGCCTCGGCCAGGTCGGGCCCGGTGGTCGGGAAGGGCATGTCCCGGCCGACGAGCGGCTGGATCTCGTGGGTGTAGCGGCGGGTGAGCCGTTCGAGCTCGCGCTCGGTCAGGCCGGCCGGGTCGACGGCCACCCCGCCCTTCGCGCCTCCGTAGGGCAGCCCGGTCAGGGCGCACGTCCAGGTCAGGCCCATGGCCAGGGCGGTGACCTCGTCGAGGTCGGTGCCGGGATGGAACCGCACCCCGCCCTTCGCCGGGCCGCGCGACAGGTTGTGCTGGACCCGGTAGCCCTCGATCACGTCGATCCGGCCGTCTTCCCGGCGGACCGGGACCGAGACGGTCAGCGAGCGGCGGGGCGTGGCGAGGAGCTGGTGCAGGCCCTCGTCCAGAGAGAGGAAGCGGGCGGCCTCGGCGAGGTGGTGCTGGGCCGAGGCCAGCGGCGCTGCCGCTGATCGTGCCGACGACACTGTCGGGATTTCCATGACGGTCATAGCTGGTGGTGCCTCTCGGATTGATCATCCGTCGCCATTGACGGGTGATGTCCACCATTGTCCGGAAGTTCGATCACGGCGATGTCCCATATGCGGACTTGATCGCCGTTTTTTCGTGGAGCCTGGATCCACTATCGCACCGCTTTGGTCACGTTCGGTGAACGGGGTGTTACAAGCCGAGGTATCTCGCCAGGGATCGCATGCCGTGGTCGAAGAACTCGCGACGGTGCGTGATCGTGTTGTCGAACTGGCCGAACAGCTCGAAGCTGACCGCGCCGAACAGGGCCGTCCAGGCGGTGACCGCGCGGGTGACCGCGTCGTCGGAGACGCCGGGCATGACGGCCCTGATCGCCTCGATGTCCGGGCCGATCGCGGCTGGGGGAGGCGGGGCGAGGTCCGGCGGGGTGGGCCGGGCGTCGGAGATGATCCGGCCGCAGACGAGGGTCGTGCGCAGGGCGGGGGCGACGGTGTCGGCGGGGGCCTGGTAGCCGGGCACCGGGGAGCCGTAGAGCAGGGCGTATTCGTGCGGCCGGGCCACGGCGAAGTCACGGACGGCGTGGCAGAGGGCCAGCCAGCGCTCGGCGGGAGGGTCGCCCGCCCGCTGGGACGCCTCCGCCGCCTCTCCGAGGGCGGTGTAGCCGTCGATGATCAAGGCAGTGAGCAGGTCGTCCTTGGTCGGGAAGTAGCGGTGGATGGCCGAGGACGCCATGCCCATCTCGCGCGCGATCGCCCGCAGCGACAGGCCGGCGGCGCCCTCTCGCGCCAGGTGGGTGCGGGCGATGTCGGTGATCTCCCGGACCATCTCGGCCCTGACGCGTTCCCGTGCGGTCCTCGCTGCGCTCATCTCCGCAGCTTAACAGAGCGGCGTACAGAAAAGAGAGCAGTGCTCTTGACGAGCGATGCTCAAAAGAGAGAGCATTGCTCACAGAAGAGAGAAGGAGTCCGGGAATGACCTCCCTGAACGATCTGCACACCGGCTACGCCATGCAGGGCCGCATCGACGAGCGGGCGCCGGTCCGCAACACCTCGTCGATCGAGATCGACGCGCCCGCCGAGAAGGTCTGGGCCCTGCTGTCCGACCTGCGGGGCTGGGAGCGCTGGTGGCCGGAGCACAAGGTGCTCGACCTGGGCGCGATCACCCCCGGCGCGACCTTCCGGTGGCGGCTGGGCGGGGTGAGGATCCGCTCCCGGTTCGCCGTCGTGACCGAGGGGCGTGAGCTGACCTGGAGCGGGGTCGTGCTCGGCGTCTACAAGGCGGTCGACCGCAACCTCGTCGAGGCGCTGCCCGGCGGGCGCACCCGCGTGACCATCTCCGAGTCGCTGGCCGGACCGCTGGCCGGGCTGCTGTACCCCGCCGCGAAGCTCCGCGTCGGGCACGAACGCTTCCTCACCGCGATCAAGAAAGAGGCCGAGAAATGAGACACGTCGTCATCGGGGCCGGCCAGGTCGGCGGCCAGCTCGCGGAGCTGCTGCTCGGGCAGGGTCACCAGGTCGTCCAGATCTCCCGGTCGGGCGGCGGCGCGCCGGGGGCCGAGAGGGTCGCGCTCGACGCGTCCGACGCCGAGGCCATGGTCAGGGCCACGCAGGGGGCCGACGTCATCTACAACTGCGTCAACCCGCCCTACCACCGCTGGCCGATCGACTGGCCGCCGATGCACGCCGCGATGATCCGCGCCGCCCAGGAGTCCGGCGCCGGGCTGGTCATCCTGGGCAACCTGTACGCCTACGGCCCCGTCTCCGGCCCCATGACCGAGGACCTGCCGCTCGCGGCCACCCACGTCAAGGGCAGGGTCCGGGCCGAGATGTGGGAGCAGGCCCTGGCCGCCGGCATCCGCACCACCGAGATCCGCGGCTCCGACTACTTCGGCCCGGGGTCGACCGGCGAGGCCTACCTGACCATGCAGGTCATCCGGCCCGCCGCCGAGAACCGGCCGGTGGTCGTGCTGAGCGACCCCGATGTGCCCCACTCGTGGACCTACCTGCCCGACGTGGCACGCGCGCTGGTCGTCGCGGGCGCCGACGAGCGGGCGTGGGGGCGGCCCTGGCACGTGCCGACGTCGGGGGCGCTGACCTTCCGGGAGGTCGCCGAGCGGGCCGCGCTGCTGGCCGGGGCCAGGAAGCCGCGCATCGTGAAGGTGCCGAGGGCGGTGTTCCACGCCATGGGCTGGACCTCGCCGAAGATGAAGGGGCTGCGCGAGACCCTCTACCAGTTCGAGGCTCCGTTCGTGCTCGACTCCTCCGACTTCGAGACGACGTTCGGCCTGGCGCCGACCCCTGTCGACGAGGCCCTGGTGGCGTCCATCGCGAAAGAGCCGGTATGACTAGGACGTGGCACAACTAGTGATCGGGCCCCTCCTCCGCCACGTCGACGCGTCGACCGCGTCCATTTGGGTGGAGACCAGTGATCCCTGCGCGGTCACCATCACTGCGGGCACCGAGCAGATGACAGAACGCACGTTCACGGTGCACGGGCACCACTACGCGATAGTGGACGTCCCCGTGACCGAACCCGTCCCCTACGAGATCCACCTCGACGACGAGGCGGTGTGGCCGCTGGACACGATGGACCCCAGCGTCATCCGGCCCGTCCCGAAACTCAACAAGGTCGTCTTCGGGTCGTGCCGGACCAGCGTCCCCCACGACACGGCCCACACCATCTCCCACGGCGTCGACACCCTCTTCGCCCTCGGGCACGCCATGAGCGTGGACGACGACCTGCCCGACCTGCTCATCATGCTGGGCGACCAGGTCTACGCCGACGAGCCCTCGCGCGAGATGCTCGACTACATCACCGCCCGCCGGGGCGACCAGGAACCCGTGGGGGAGATCGCCGACTTCGAGGAGTACGCCGAGCTCTACCGCCAGGCCTGGAACGACCCGGAGATCCGGTGGCTGCTGTCCACCGTGCCGACCACGATGATCTTCGATGACCACGACCTGCGCGACGACTGGAACACCTCCAAGGACTGGCGGGCCAAGATGGCCAAGATCTCCTGGTGGCCGAGGCGGGTCGTGGCCGGGCTCGGCGCCTACTGGGTCTACCAGCACCTGGGCAACCTGTCCCCGGCCGAACGCGCCGCCGACGAGGTCTACACGAAGCTCAGGGCGGCCGAGGGCGACGGCGCGGCGGTGCTCGACGCGTTCGCCGAGCAGGCCGACGCCGACCCGACCACCAGCAGGTGGAGCTACGCGCGCGACTTCGGCGACACCCGGCTGATCATGCTCGACTCGCGGTGCGCCCGCCATCTGGAGCCCCGTGAGCGGTCGATGCTCGACGCGACCGAATGGGCCTGGCTGGAGGAGGTGCTGGCCGACCCGCCCGAGCGGGTGCTCATCGGCTCGTCGGTGCCGATCCTGCTCCCGGCCGGCATCCACCACATCGAGGCCTGGAACGAGGCCCTGGCCGACGGCGCCTGGGGCAAGACGGTGGCCCGGTGGATGGAGAAGGCCCGGCAGGCCGTCGACCTGGAACACTGGGCGGCCTTCCGGCGCTCGTTCGACCGCCTGCTGAAGATGCTGGCCGCCTCGGGCACCACGGTCATGCTCATGTCGGGCGACGTCCACTACTCCTACGTCGCGCGGGTCAAGGGGCTGCCGATCTACCAGCTCGTCTGCTCGCCGATCCGCAACCCGCTCAGCCGCACCTTGCGCCTGGCCAACGTGATCGCCCAGTTCGGAGTGGCCACGGTCCTCGGCGCCCTGATCGCCCGGACGGCGAGACTGCCGAGGCCGCCGGTGAAATGGCGCATCACCGACGGCCCCTGGTTCCCCAACGCGCTCGCCACCCTCACTCAGGAGGACGGCGTGCACGTGGTCCGGTGGGAGACGCCGACCGTCCTCGACGACCCACCGAAACTCAAGGAGGTCTCCCGGGTGGAGCTCACTCCGATCCCGTGAGCACCGCTTCCAGCTGCTCCAGCGCCCACTCGATCTCGCGGGCCTCGACCACCAGGGGCGGGGCCAGCCGGATCGTGCTGCCGTGGGTGTCCTTGGCCAGCACACCCCGCCGCATCAGGCCCTCGCAGACCTGCCGGCCGGTGGCCAGGGAGGGGTCGATGTCGACCCCGGCCCACAGGCCCCGGCCGCGGACGGCGGTCACGCCGGTCAGCGCGCGCAGGCCGTCGAACAGGACCGGTTCGAGCTCGCGGGCGCGGGCCTGGTACTCTCCGCTCTTCAGCAGGTTGACCACGGTCTCGCCGACCGCGCAGGCCAGCGGGTTGCCGCCGAACGTCGAGCCGTGCTGGCCGGGCTTGATGACGCCCAGCACGCCGGCGTCGGCCGCGACCGCCGACACCGGCACGACGCCGCCGCCGAGCGCCTTGCCCAGGACGTACATGTCCGGGACGACGTTCTCGTGGTCGCTGGCGAAGGTCTCGCCGGTGCGGCCCAGGCCCGACTGGATCTCGTCGGCGATCATCAGGATGCCGCGCTCGGTGCACAGGTCGCGGACCTGCCGCAGGTAGCCGTCCGGCGGGACCAGCACCCCGGCCTCGCCCTGGATCGGCTCCAGCAGCACCGCCACCGTGTTCTCGTCGGCCGCGTCGGCGATCGCCTCGGCGGAGCCGTACTTCACGACCCGGAACCCGGGCGTGTACGGGCCGAAGCCGTCGTGGGCGTCGGGGTCGGTGCTGAAGCTGATGATCGTGGTCGTGCGGCCGTGGAAGTTGTCCTCCATCACGACGATGTTGGGGTCGGTGATCCCCTTCACGTCGTGGCCCCACTTGCGGGCGACCTTGATCGCCGTCTCCACGGCCTCGGCGCCGGTGTTCATCGGCAGGATCATGTCCTTGCCGCACAGCTCCGCCAGCCCCGACGCGAACGCGCCGAACCGGTCGTTGAAGAAGGCGCGGCTGGTCAGGGTGACCCGGTCGAGCTGGGCGTGGGCCGCCGCCAGGATCACCGGGTTGCCGTGGCCGAAGTTCAGCGACGAATATCCGGCCAGGCAGTCGAGATACCGCCTGCCCTCGACGTCGGTGACCCACGCGCCCTCGGCCGAGGCGATCACCACGGGCAGCGGGTGGTAGTTGTGCGCGCTCCGGCTCTCGGCCAGCTCGATCATGTCTCGCGTGTTCAAAGGCGGATCTCCAGGGTGCAGCACTTGGGGCCGCCGCCGGCCTTGCGCAGTTCCGACAGGTCGACCGGGATGACCGAGTAACCGGCGCGCTCCAGCTCGGCGCGGAGCCCGGTGGCCTCGGCGTTGACGATCACATTCTTGCCGTCGGAGACGGCGTTCAGCCCCAGCACGAGCGCGTCCTCCTCCGTGGCGATGACGGCGTCGGGGAACATCCGCCGCAGCACCCGCAGGCTGCCTTCGGAGAAGGCGCCCGGGTAGTAGGCGACGTTGTGACCGTCGAGGGCGAACAGCGCGGTGTCGAGGTGGTAGAACCGCGGGTCGACCAGCCGCAGCGTGATCACCGGGCGGCCGAGGAACTCCTGGGCCTCCATGTGGGCGGCCACGTCGGTCCGGAAGCCGGTGCCGGCCAGGATCACCTCGTCGAGCGTGAGGAAGTCGCCCTCGCCCTCGTTGGTGAAGTTGGCCTCCTTGACCGGCAGGCCGAGCTCGGCGAACCACTTGGCGTACGCCGGGCCCTCGTCGGCCCGCTCGGCGTGCGCGAACTTCGCGCCGTAGACGTGGGCGTCGACCACGAGAGCGCCGTTGGCGGCGAACACCATGTCGGGCAGCCCGTCGATCGGGTCGATCACACTCACCCGGTGGCCCAGCGACTCGTAGGCGGCCTTCAGGGCGTCCCACTGCTGGACCGCCTTGCCGGCGCTCGCGCCCGCGACCGGGTCCATCCAAGGATTGATCTTGTACGTCACGTCGAAGAATTCCGGGCGGCACATAAGGAAATGACGCGGCGTGGCCACCCGCTCGCGGGTGGTGGTCGTCGTCTCGTAAGCGGGTGTGTTCACGCACGTCTCCGGCGGTGAGCTGGGGCAGTGCTCTCAGACTAGGAACCGGCGGCCGGTGCTCCAATGCGGCGACATTGCGTCCCTAACGCGGTCTCTTGCGTCTTTGGGCCGGTTGGCGGTGATTTGTTGCTCAGGTGATCAGCCGGGTGAGCACGATCGCGCTTTTGGTCCTCGTCACGAACGGCTCGGCGGCGATCCGCTCGATGACCTGCTCGACGTGGCGGACGTCGGTGGCCCGGATGTGCAGCAGCGCGTCGGCCTCGCCGGTCACCGTGCAGGCGCTGACCACTTCGGGGTGGCGGGAGACGGCCAGGCCGATCTCGGCGGGGGAGGTCTTGCCCCGGCAGAACAGCTCGACGTAGGCCTCGGTGGTCCAGCCGAGGGCGGACGGTTCGACGCGGGCGGTGAACCCGGTGATGGCCCCCTGCTGGACCAGGCGGTCGACCCGCCGTTTCACCGCAGGGGCGGACAGGCCGACCTGCCCGCCGATCTCCGCATAGGTCGCCCGGGCGTCGTCCACGAGGGCCCCGATGATCGCCCGGTCTAGCTCGTCCAACTTCACGAGCATCTGTATACCGCCTGCGGACGGCCGATCAGCGGGCGGGACGCGCCCGCGCGAAGTCGGGAGCGGCGCGTTCGAGGAGGTCGAAGGCCCTGACCACCTCTCTCCTGAGGTCGGGCAGGATCGCGTCGGGGGTCTCGCCGGCCGTGCGGCGCTGGAAGTAGGACGAGGCCGTGACGCGGACCACCGCGCAGGTGACGGCGGCGATGACCTTGGGCGTGATGTCGCCGGGGTCGGTGCCGGCCTCGTCGGCGAGGGCCTCGGCGAGGACCTGTTCCCGCCGCTCGTGCAGCTCGCGGGTGCGCGAGACCAGCGACGGCGAGTCGTTGATCATCTTCGCGACGAGCTCGCTGCCCTCGGAGGTGCCGTACCGCCAGTCGCGGGTGTCGATGGCGTCGAGCAGGTCGCGGCGGATCGCCTCGACGGCCGACTCGCCCGGCTCCCGGTTGCGCACCACGACGGCGAGGCGCTGCTCGGCCTCGTCGAAGCGGTCGAGGCAGAGGTCCTCTTTGGTCTTGAAGTAGTTGAAGACCGTGTTGACCGACACGTCGGCGACCCTGGCTACCTCGGCGACGGTGACGTTGTCGAAGCCGTGGTGCAGGAACAGGCCCGTGGCGATGTCGGAGATCCGGAGCCTCGTCTCCCGCTTCTTGCGCTCGCGCAGCGTCTCCATGGTTGTGATTCTACCAAACTTGTAGTGACACCAAATTTGTGGTTTCTCTAAAAACATGATTCACGCGAAAGCGCTGACCAGGACCTTCAAGGGCGTGCCCGCCGTGCGGGGCGTCGACCTGGACGTGCACGAAGGGGAGATCGTCGGGTTCCTCGGGCCCAATGGGGCCGGCAAGACCACCACGCTGCGCATGCTGACGACGCTGCTGCGCCCGACCTCCGGCACCGCCACCGTGGCGGGCCACGACCTGGTCGCCGACCCCTCGGGGGTCCGCGGGTCGATCGGGTACGTCGCCCAGGGCGGCATGTTCACGCCGCCGTCCCTGATCGGAGCCGAACTGCTGCTGCAGGCGCGTCTCCACGGCCATTCGGCCCGGGAGGCCCGGCGGCTGGTGGGGGAGGTGCTGGAACGGGTCGGCCTGGCCGGGTTCGAGCGGCGTTCCCCCGCGTCGCTGTCGGGCGGGCAGGCCAGGAGGGCCGACCTGGCGCTGGGGCTGGTGCACGCCCCCAGGCTGCTCTTCCTCGACGAGCCCACCAACGGTCTCGACCCCCGGGCGCGGGCCGAACTCTGGGACCACATCCGCGGCCTGAGGACCACGATCTTCCTCAGCACCCACTACCTCGACGAGGCCGACGCGCTGTGCGACCGGGTGCTGATCATCGACGGCGGGCGCATCGTGGCCTCGGGGTCACCCGCCGACCTGAAGCGCGACCACGCGGCCGCCACCCTCGACGAGGTGTTCCTGACGGTCACCGGCCGTCCGATGGCGGAGGCGGCGGCGTGAAATGGCGGCCGGTGATGTGCGGAAGTAGGTGTCCGGATATTGCCGGACGTCCGTATCGACGGAAACGCCCGGGAATTTCGGCTGACTCGCGGGAGGTCATCGGATGACTGCGTTTGTTGTGGCGGCGCATTATCTCCGCGAAACGTTCCGGCACAAGTTCGTCATCGTTTTCGGTGTGGTTCAGCCCGCGCTCTATCTGGTCTTCTTCGGGCCGGTGTTCACCGGTTCGGGGGTCGGTGACTGGGACGTGCTCGTCCCCGGTCTGCTGATGCAGCTCGCGCTGCTGACGTGTGGGCTCACCGGCTTCAACATCGTGTTCGACCACCGGTTCGGGGTCCTGGAACGGCTCCGGGTGACGCCGGCCGGCCGGTTCTCCCTGCTGGTGGGAAGGGTGCTCAAGGACGCCGTCCTGCTGCTGGTCCAGGCGGCCGCCCTGCTCGGGCTGGCCCTCGCCTTCGGGCTGCGGGCGTCGGTCCCGGGCGTGGTGGCGGGGCTCGCGCTGGTGGTGACCATGGCGCTCGGGCTGGCGGCGCTGTCCTACGCGGCGGCGCTGACCCTCGGCGACGGGCTGTTCGCGCCGGTCATGGGCACGGCGGTGGTCCCGCTGCTGCTGCTCTCCGGGGCGCTGCTCCCGATGGAGGGCGCCCCGGCCTGGCTCGACGCCGTCTCCCTGGCCACCCCGTTCCGGCACGTCGTCGACGCGCTCCGGGCGCTGTTCGCCGGGTCGTCACACGGGATCGGGTGGGCGGTGCTGAGCGTCGGGCTGTTCCTCGCGGTCGCGCTCCCCCTGGCGACGCGGGTGTTCAACCGGGAGAACGCCTAACCGAGCAGGTGGTCGAAGCGGCCCGACTTGATCTCGGTCAGCATCGCCGTGACCGCCTCGGCCCCGAAGACCAGCGCCGGTCCCTGCGGATCACGGGAGTTGCGCACCGCCGTGGTCCCGTCGGGGAGGCGGGCGAACTCCACGCAGCTGCCGTTCGGGTTGCTGTGACTGCTCTTCACCCAGACCGCATGTCGCAGCTGACCGGAATTCGGGACGTAGCCCATCGTGCCCCTCTCAAGTGGTGAGAGGGCCACCCTAGTAGGTCATCTGCACGTGCATCGGCAATTACAGAGAGGCGCGAATCTCTGTCAACAGATCGTGTGTCTGCCGGGCCTGGTGGGCCTCCACGCACAGGCTGTTCATGACCTGCATGTAGCGGTCGACCTCGTCGAGTTTCTCCAGGTAGAGGGCGCTGGTGAGCTGTTCGAGGTAGACCACGTCAGGCAGTTCGCGCTCGTCGAAGCGCAGGATCGTGAACGGCCCGCCGGCCGCCGCGTGGCCGCCCCGGTCGAACGGGACGATCTGGAGCGTGATGTTCGGGTGGTCGGCCATCTCCAGCAGGTGGTCGATCTGGGCCCGCATGACGGCGCGGCCGCCGAGCGGTCGGCGCAGCGCGGCCTCGTCGATGACGGTCCACAGCTTCACCGCGTCGGGGCCCCGCAGGCGGGCCTGCCGGGTCATCCGGAGGGCGACCCGGCGCTCGATCTCCTCCTCGGGCGCACCGCCGTTGGCCAGCAGGATGACGGCGCGGGCGTAGTCGGGGGTCTGGAGCAGGCCGTGGACGAACTGGACCTCGTAGGCGCGGATCACCGACGCGGCCTCTTCCAGGCCGACGTACATCTCGAACCAGGAGGGGAGCAGGTCGCTGTACTTGTGCCACCAGCCGGGCGAGTTGGCCTGGCGGGCGAGGGAGATCATCGCGTCGCGGTCGGCGGAGTTGGTGACGCCGTAGAGGGTCAGCAGGTCGGCGACGTCGCGCTCCTTGAAGCTGACCCGGCCGAGCTCCAGCCGGCTGATCTTCGCGTGGGAGGCGCGGATGACGTGTCCGGCGTCCTCGGGGGAGATGCCCTTGGCCCGGCGCAGCCGCCGGAGCTGGGCACCCAGCAGGATGCGCAGGACCGTGGGGCCACCACGGGAGTACGACAGCACACCGGCGGTGGGGTCCGGGTCAGCGGTCACGACAATCTCCACACGGGTCAGCACGAGTAGGCGTATTTCCTGAACGTGCATCATTGTCGCATCAGCGGCTCTTGGCAAACAGTGCATCATTCATGGGAAATCACCAAGAGCCGCTTCTGCACGTGCATATGTACTTATTTCTGGATTAGTGCGGATTCCTTGTGAACCGACTTAGTGGGCAGCGCGTCGTGGTGCCGGACGTCGGGCAGCACCCGGCCGAGCCATCGGGGGATCCACCAGTTGGCCCGGCCGAGCAGCGCCATCGTGGCGGGCACCAGCACCAGCCGCACCAGCGTCGCGTCGATCAGCACCGCCGCCGCCATGCCCACCCCGGTCGTCTTCACCGTCACGTCGGGGTCGAGCGCGAAGCCGACGAACACCGCCACCATGATCGCGGCGGCGCTGGAGATGACCCGCCCGGTCGAGGTCAGGCCACGGATCACGCTGCCCCTGGCGTCGCCGGTGGCCAGGAAGTCCTCCCGGATCCGGGACAGCAGGAACACCTCGTAGTCCATCGACAGGCCGAACAGCACGGCGAACATCAGGACCGGCACCCACGTCGACACCGAGGCGCCGTGCGGCAGCCCGACCAGGGCCGCCCCGGCGTCGGTCTGGAACACCACCGTGATCACGCCGTACGCCGCCGCGACCGACAGCAGGTTCATCACCGCGGCCTTGAGGGCGACGACGGGGGCCCGGAACATCACGGTCAGCAGGAGCAGCGACAGCACCACCACGAAGGCGACCACCACCCAGAGCCGCTCGGCCAGCCGGTCGGAGATGTCCCCGAACACCGCCACCACCCCGGTGACCATCACGCCGTCGGGCAGGGTGGCGCGCAGGCGACGGACCAGCTCGGTGGTCCGTTCGTCCTGCGGCCCCGTCGCGGGCTCGACGGTGATCACGGTGGCCTCGCCCCGCGTGACCGGCGGGGACACCGCCCTGATCCCGGGCTGCCCGCCGAGGGCGGCCGTCACCCGCCCGGCCAGCTCCGCCCGCATCGCCAGCACGACCGGGCCGTTGGCCCCCGGGCCGAACTCCTCGGCGACCAGGTCGTAGGCGACGCGGGTGGTCTTGCTCTCCGGCTGGGTGCCGGCGTCCTGCGGCCAGGTGCGCATGCCCAGCATCGGCGCGGCCAGCGCCAGCAGCACGACCACCGCGACCAGCGCCGACCGCTTCGGCCGGCGGCCCACCCACTCCGCCCACCGGGCGGTGCGCGAGGTCCTTCGCGCCGGCCGGGTGAGGCCGAGGCGCTCCCTGCGGGGCAGCACCCGCCGGCCCGCCAGGCCCAGCATCGCCGGGACCAGCGTGACCGAGGCGATCATGACCGCGCCGACGGTGGCGAAGGTGGCGTACGCGAACGAGGCGTAGACCGGCAGCGTGGACAGGTGCAGCCCGAACAGCGAGACCAGCACGGTCAGGCCCGCCATCAGCACCGACGTCCCGGCGGTCGCGGTCGCGTGGGCCGCCGCCTCCCGGGGCGGCAGGCCCGCCCGCAGGGCCTCGACGTGCCGGCTGACCAGGAACAGCGCGTAGTCGATGCCGACCCCGAGGCCGACCATCGTGGCGATCGTCGGCGCGATCGTGGAGATCTCGATCACCCCGGCCAGCAGGGTGACGATCGCGGTGCCGACGCCCAGGCCCGTCATCGCGACCAGCAGCGGCAGCCCGGCGGCGACCAGCGAGCCCAGCCCGGCCAGCAGGATGACCAGGGCGGCCACGATGCCGGCCGCCTCGGCGACGCCGCTCGGCGCGGAGACGTTCTCCGGCATCTCGCCGCCGAACGCGACGGTGAGGCCCGCCGCCCTGGCGGGGGCGGTGGCCTCGGTGAGGGCGTCCACGCCCTCGGAGCCGGAGAAGTCGGTGACCGGGACGCGGTAGCCGACCTCGATCAGCGCGGTGTCGCCGTCGGCCGAGACGCGCGCCGGGGCGACATGGGAGACGTGCGGCATCGCGGCGAGCCGCTCGTCCAGGGTGGCCAGCAGGTCCGGCGGCACCGGCCGCTCGCCGTGCACGACCACCCGCGCCCCGGCCCCAGCCAGGTCGGGGAGGTGCTCGGCCAGGAAGTCCTTGCCCGCCTGGGAGGGGATGCCCGGCACGTCGTAGTCGTCGTGGGGGGTGCCGCCCGCCGCCAGGGACAGGCCGGTCGCCGCGACCAGGGCGACCAGCCAGGCGGCGAGTGTGCGCCACGGGTGGGCGGCGGCCGCGCCACCGAGGCGGCCGAGCAAGCGAGACATGGGGGGCGTCCTCTCCTGGATCCGCGTTTGTGCTGATCCAGGGTCGGCCGGGCCGCTTGGTCACCTCTTGGGGCGGGCTTGGAGCCGAGTCGGGTCAGCCCGGGGGGAGGGCGGCCAGGGCCTTCTCCGCGTCGGCGGCCCAGACGGGGGCGCCGCGACGGCGGGCCACCTCGGCGGCGTGCCGGTAGCAGGCCGCCGCCTCGTCGAGGTCGCCGAGCCGCACGGCCAGGTCGCCGAGCAGGTGCGCGACCGGGCGCAGCGAGACCGACAGCGAGGCCGCGCCGGGCAGGCTGTCGCGCAGCGGCAGGAGCTCCGCGCGGATCCGCCGCACCTCCTCCGGCGTGCCCACCGCGGCCGCCGCCAGGGCGCGCAGGCCCAGGTAGAGGGAGTAGTAGAAGTCCTTGCGGATGGGGGCCAGCCGGGTGCGGATCTCGGCCGCCTCCTTGAGACGGCCCTCCCGGCTGAGCGCCACCGCGAGCAGGTCGCTGACGATCGCGCCGTGCTCCTCGTGCAGGGCGTAGGCGATGTCGGCGTACTCGCCGTGGCGGTCCTGGCTGACCCGGATCGCGAAGACCGCCAGCGCGTGGGCGCCTTCGGCGTTGAGCGAGCCCTTGCGGAGCAGCAGACCGAACGCCGCGCCGTAGGCCGCCTCCGCGCCGTCGAAGTCGCCGGCCACGTGGCGGAGCGTGGCATAGGCCACGTTGGTGACCTCGCGGGCCTCGATCATCTGGTACGCCGTCGCCAGGTCGTGTGCCGCCTTGAGATGCCGGTGCATGCCGGGCACATCGCCCAGCATCCAGCAGGCCCGGGTGGCGACGAACTCGCCGTACCAGCGGTAGGCCAGCAGGTGGTCGTGGCGGTAGGCCAGGTCGGCCAGGCGCACCGACAGATCCAGCACCTGCCGGGGGGCCAGCTCGAACGGGGTCTCCTTGATCCGGACCGTGAGGGCCAGCGCGGTCATCGCCGGGTCGTCGAGCGTGGCGGCCAGCGCCTCCAGCTCGTCGGCGGCCGCGGCGCTGCGCGGGTCGCCCTCGTTCTCCAGCTCCGAGACGACCATCTCCAGCAGGCGGCAGCGCACGACCGGGTCGAGGTCGTCCCGCCTCAGCAAACGGGTGATCAGGCCGACGGTGCGTTCGTCCACGTAGGAGTAGGGGCGGATGAGCCACGGGGTGGCCTCGGTCCAGCACGAGAACGCGGCGATCAGCAGGTCGTCGCGGCCGGCCGCCTGGGCGACGTCCACCGCCTTCTGGCGGGTGGCCCGCGCGTGCGCGACCGCGCCGTCCTGCACCTGGGCGCGGACCAGCGCGGCCAGCAACTCGACCTTCGCGGCGTCCCGGTCGGCCGTCGCCTGGACGGGCACGCGCTCGAACGCCACCAGCGCCTGTTCGTACAGTTCGGTGGCGGTGTCGTAGGCGTAGCGGCGGGTGGCCAGCTCGGCGGCCTTGACCGAGTGCGCGACGGCGCGTTCGGCGGTCGCCGAGGTGCCCGCGCTAGCGTAGTGGTGGGCCAGCGCGGTGTGGTCGTCGGGGTGCAGGGCGGCCAGGGAGTCGGCGACGCGGGCGTGCATGCGGGTCAGCCGCACCTGCGACAGGTCGTGGTAGAGGGTGTCGCGGACCAGCGCGTGGGTGAACCGCACCCGGCCCGGCGACGGCTCGGTGAGCAGGCCGGTCAGCACGCCCGCCTCCAGGGCGTCGAGCACGCCGTCCTCGTCGGCGTCGGCCGCGCCCACCAGGACCTCGACCTCGGCCTCCCGGCCGACGGCCGCGGCGAGCCGGAGCACGGTGACGGCGGGGGCGGGCAGCCGGGCCAGCCGCCGCCGCAGGACGTCGCGCACCCCTTCGGGCACGCTCCTGGCCACGCCCGCCAGGCTGCCCTCGGAGGCCAGCAGGCGGGCGCTCTCCCGTACGTAGAAGGGGTTGCCGCCGGTGCGCTCCGCGATCCAGGCGACCGTCCCGGCCTCGACCTCGCGTCCACAGACCGACGTCACCAGGCGCTCGACGTCGCCTTCGGACAGGCCGTCGAGGTGGAGGCGGGTGGGGGAGCGGGCGGCCAGCGCGGCCAGCGCGTCCTCCTGGGCGTCGGTCACGTCGGAGGGGCGGAAGGCGGCCACCAGCAGCACCCGCGCGTTCGTCAGCTCCCCTGCCACCGCGACCAGCAGGCCCAGCGTCTCGGCGTCGGCCCGGTGGAGGTCGTCGAGGAGGATCGCCAGCGCCCGCCCCGACGTGCGGGTGAGCGAGCGCAGCCAGGCGCAGGCGGCGCGGTGCATGCGGAAGCGGCCGGTGGCGGAGTCGTCGGCGTCCGGGCGCGCGTCGCCGAGCAGCGGGGCCAGCGCCTCGGCGTGCTCGCTCAGCGGGGCGATCTCGGTCAGCGGGCCGAGCGCCTCGATCCACGCCCAGGCGGGCGGCGCGCCCTCGGTCTCGGGGCAGCGGCCGGTCACGACCAGCCAGGTCGCCGGGTCGAGGTCGTCGGCGATGCGGGCCATCAGGGTCGACTTCCCGGCCCCGGGCTCACCGCTGATCAGCACCACCTCCGCGTCGACGGCGGCGGCGCGGGCGGCGGCCTCGCCGATCTCGGCCAGCTCCAGGTCCCGGCCGACGAACAGCGGCCCCGCGGGATCGGTCCACGATCCGGCCGGGGGAGCGGCGATCATGACCGGCGAGGGGTCGGCCGGTTCGGGCGCGCGGGTGGCGGCGTGCAGCAGGTCGAGCCGCTGGGCCAGCACCGCCTCTTCGAGCTCGGTCAGCGCCGGGCCAGGGTCGAGGCCCAGCTCGTCGACCAGGGTGGTGCGGGCCCGGCGCAGCGCCGCGAGCGCGTCGGCCTGCCGCCCGCTGCCCCACAGGGCCAGCGCCAGCAGCCGCCACCCCTCCTCGCGGAGGGGTTCGCGCCGCGTCAGCATCTCGGCGGCCGGCACGGCGTCCGCCGGCGGAGCCGACCGCAGGGTCGTCTCGACCAGCAGTTCCTGGGCGGCCAGCCGCAGTTCGGTCAGCCGGGCGGCCTCGGCGACGGCCCACTCCTCGTCGGCGAACTCGGCGAACGCCGCGCCCCGCCAGTTGCCCAGGGTGTCGCTCAGCAGCGTGCGGGCCGCGCCGGGGTCCCGCGCGCTCAGGTCGCGGGCCTCACCGGCGGCGCGCTCGAACCGCCAGGCGTCGACGGCCTCGGCGTCCAGCCGGACGGCGTAGCCGGGGGCGGCGCTGACCAGCACCGAGGCGGGTGCGCGCGGCGGCCGGCCGGGTTCGAGGAGGCGGCGCAGGTTGGCCACATAGGACTGCAGCGACGCGATCGCCTTGGCCGGGGGCTCCCCGCGCCAGAGATCCTCGATCATGCGGTCGACGGAGACGACGTCCCCGCGCGCGGCGACCAGCAGGGCGAGGACGGCGCGCTGCCTCGGCCCGCCGAGGAGCACGGAACGCCCGTCGACGTCCGCTTCGAGCGGTCCAAGGACCCGCACGCGCACAGCCACGGAGCAATGGTATACACCCAGAACATCCCAAGAGACCTTCAAGCCATATGGCGGACATTCAACCTCTGACCTCGACAGAAAGGTTGAAAAGAGATCATGTCTGCCGATCGGCCCGACACCCACGACATGCTCGTGGTCCACCGGGTGTTCCGCCGCGAGTCGCGGGTGCTCGCCGGGCTCGTGCCCGCCGTCGCCGCCGGGGACGTCGTCCGCGCCGGGATCCTGGCCGCCCACTACCGCGACCACGCCCTGGGCCTGCACCACCACCTCAGCGCCGAGGACGACCTCGTCTGGCCGAAACTCCTGGCCAGGGTCGACATGGAGGCCGACCTGGTCATCCGGATGGAGCACCAGCACGAACGCGTCCGGGAGGGCCTCGACCGCATAGGCGCGGCGATGCCCGAATGGGAGCGCGAGGCCGACCCCGCCGTCCGCGACCACCTGGCCGGACTGCTCGCCGACCACCGGGCCGCCCTCGTCGAGCACCTCGACGACGAGGAGAGACACGTCCTGGCCCTGATCGAGGAGCACCTGTCGGCCGCCGAGTGGGCCGCCGCCGTGGCCCGTTGGATCGGGCCCGTACGCGGGGCTTCAAGAGCGTGACCAATCATCTCCAAGTGGGTCCTCCCACCCTGGAGCACATGACGAACGAACGCCCCTACGTCCAAGAGATGGTCATGATCCACCGGGTCTTCCGGCGCGAGTCGAAGATGATGCCCGAGCTGTTCCGCCGGATCAGGCCCGGCGACACCGCCCGCGCCGCCCTCATCGCCGAGCACTACCAGGGCTACGCCGACGGCCTGCACGGCCACCACACCAACGAGGACGACCTGCTCTGGCCCAAACTGCTGGCCCGGGTCACCCTGGAGGCCGACCTGGTCAAGCGCATGGAGCACCAGCACGAGTACATCGCCGACACCATGCGCCGCGTAGAGGACCTGCTGCCCGGCTTCGCCCGCACCGCCGACCCCGCCGTCGGCGACCGCCTCGCCGACCTGCTCACCGACCACCACCACGCGCTCGTGGAGCACCTCGGCGAGGAGGAGACGCACATCCTGCCGCTGGTCTCCACCCACATCACGGTGGCCGAGTGGAAGGAACTGGGGGAGCGCGGCGTGAAGGAGGCGTCCGGCGGCTCGCTGCAGCGGCAGCTCGTCGTGCTCGGCGCGATCCTGGAGGACGCCACCCCCGAGGAGCGCGCCCACTTCATGGGGAACCTGCCGGTCCCCGCCAAGCTCGCCTGGAACCTGGCGGGGAAGCGCCTCTACAGGAAGCGCGCGGCTCTGATCAGGGCCTAGTCCGGGTCTGGTCCGGGTCTAGGTGGGCTCGGTGTCGCCGGTGGCCGCCTCGACCGCGTCCTCGGGGCTCGCCTCGAGGTCCTGCTCGGCGTTGGCCACCGCGAGCGCCGACTGCTTGTCGAGCCGCACCCAGCTCGTGACGCTCTCGACCGAGAACAGCACCACGAGGTAGAGGGTCAGCGCGCCCGCCACCCAGGTCAGCGTGCCGGTGGCCGCGCCGGCGCCGAGCACGAGCAGCCGCACCTCCCAGCCCAGACCGGCCTGGAAGATCCACGCCGGGGGCCAGATGCTCTGCCGGGTCCGGTAGACGGTGTCGTAGGTGTGGTAGCCCACGATGTAGAGCAGCACGAACAGCAGCCACTTGGGGGTGTCGACGGCCAGCCCGACCAGGATGATCGTCAGGAACTCGGCCGCCCGCAGCAGCGGCGGGGTCAGCCAGTCGAAGCGTCCCAGGTGGTCGTGGGCCGAGGTCGGCACCACCAGCAGGGTCAGCACCAGCGCGGGCACCAGCAGCATCGGCCCCTCGGTCAGCGACCCGGTCACCGCCAGCGCGATGATCGCCAGCAGCGCCGCCAGCGTCATCGGCACCGGCGGCAGCCCTCTGCCCAGCCGGGGCTTCAGCAGGGCGACCAGCGGCCCGTCGTCGCGGTAGGCCACCAGGCGCGCGGTCTGCACGCGCTGCCGCTCCAGGTGGGGGTCGACGACCTCGGGCTCGGGCTGGGGGTGCGTGATCATGCCATCGACCTCAGGAGACGTCCGGTCAGGGTGTACGTGGCCGCGATGCCGCCCCAGGTGATCAGCACCAGGAACGTGATCCGGGGATCGAAGAACGCGGTCACGATGGCGATCGCGGCGAACCGCTCGCCGATGGGGAAGACGATCATCTTGCGGGCCCAGTAGACCGACTTGAAGCGGCCCGCCCTCGTCCACATCCGCAGCAGCGCCTTGACGGGGGTGGTGCTGCCGCTCTTGCGCACCTCCAGGGCGTCGCGGAGCTGCCGGTCGTCGGCCACCGCCAGGTCGAGCGTCGGCAGCGGGTTCGGCGGCTTGCGGCGGTTGGCCGCGCCGAACGAGAAGTCCAGCAGGTGCTTGACCGACTGCAGCGACAGCGCGATCAGGGCCAGCGTCCAGATCTCGTCGCTGTCCTGACCGGCCACGGTCGCCCCGACGGCCAGGCCGACGAAGACGGCGTACTCCTTGAACCGGTCGAACGTCGCGTCGAGCCAGGCCCCGAGCACCCCGAACTTGCGGGCGTACCGGGCGACCTGCCCGTCGACGCAGTCGAACACGAACGCGAAGTAGATGAGGATGCCGCCCGCGACGTACCCGGGCCGCCCGCCGGTCGCGAACGCCCCGGCGGCCAGCAGCCCCAGCGCGATCGAGATCAGCGTGACCTGGTTGGGGGTCAGGCCGCGGCGCGCCGCCCAGCGCGCGATGAAGCGCGAGTAGGTGCTGACGAAGTAGGTCGTGAAGAAGCCGTCGGCGCCCTTCACGGCGTTGTCGAGCCGGGCCCGGTCCTCGTCGTAGGTGCGGAACTCGTTCTGGGCGTCGAGGGCGTTGGCCTCGTTGAGCTGCCGGTAGAACAGGTCCCGGCGGCCCCGGATGCCGACCGACACCCCGCGCCGGACCAGCCCGAGGGTCAGCAGTTCGGTCACGCCGTCTTCGGGCCCGCTCAGCGAGGCCAGCTCGGCCAGGTCGGTCGCCGCCTCGGCCAGGGTCGGCACGTGCCGAGCCTTGACGTGGAGCGGGCCGAGCAGCGCCGCGTTCGGCCGGGTCACCTGGTGGTAGGCCGTGCCCACGGAGATCACCCGGGTCCTGCTGATCCGGGTCCGCTGCGGCCGTCCTTCCAGGACATTGGTCCCGATCTCGGGCACGGCCTCCTCGATGGGGGCCAGTTCGGGCGCGTCGGGGTCCCGCTCCTCGCGGACGACCAGCGCGACGGCGCCCTTCTTGGACTTCACCAGCTGGTAGATCAGCTCGTCGTGGATGAGCGAGTCGGCCGGCAGGACCAGCAGATCGTCGTCCAGCACGGCGGCCAGCTCACCGATCGCCCGGAGGTCACCGGCCCGGTCGGCACTCTCGACCGCACGGGCCCCGGGGTAAAGGGCGGCTTGACCTGGCCGTACGATCACCACGGGCTCGGGGTCGTACGGGGCGGCCTGGTCGAGCAACCGCTGGAAGGCCGTGGGTGAGCCCGAAAGGCCGGTGAGCGGCAGTGGGGGAGCCCCGGATTCGGAGCCCAGCAGCACCACGCGGGTCATGGCACCCTTTCTCTGGTTCATGCGACGGGCGGAGGAAACCCACGCAGAGGCCAAAGCTTAGTGACCTTTCGGTTAACCCGTCGCACCCCAGGTTTACCGGACGTACAGACAATGCCATCAGGTTACTTACCGAAATTTGGCCAAATGTGACCCGGAGTAGCATGGCCGCCGTGAGTCTCTACCGTGACGAGGGCGTCGTCCTGCGCACCCACAAACTGGGCGAGGCCGACCGCATCATCACGATCCTGACCAGGCGCACCGGCAAGGTCAGGGCGGTCGCCCGCGGCGTCCGCAAGACCAAGTCCCGCTTCGGCGCCCGCCTGGAGCCCTTCACCCACGTCGACGTGCAGTTCCACACCGGACGGACGCTCGACATGGTCACCCAGTGCGAGACCATCCGCCCCTACGGCGAACCGCTGGTCTCCGACTACCCCCGCTACACGGCCGGCATCGCCATGCTGGAGACGGCCGACCGCCTGACGGTCGACGAGAAGGAACCCGCGCTACGGCAGTTCCTCCTCCTGGTCGGCGGCCTGCGGACCCTGGTCGACGGCTCCCACGAACCCCGCCTGGTCCTCGACGCCTTCTTCCTGCGCTCCCTGGCGGTCGCCGGCTACGCCCCCGCCCTGTCGGAGTGCGCCCGCTGCGGCGCCGAGGCGGTCCGCGCCTTCGCGATCGTGTCCGGGGGAGTGGTGTGCGGGAACTGCCGCCCGTCGGGCGCGGCCGTCCCGGCCGCCGAGACGATCGCCCTGATGATCGCGCTGCTGCGCGGCGACTGGGAGACCGCCGACACGTCGGAGCAGCGCAACCGGGTCGAGTGCAGCGGCCTGGTGGCCGCCTACCTCCAGTGGCACCTGGAACACGGCATCCGCTCGCTGAAGCACGTCGAGCGCGGCGGCGTCGTCTGAGGTCGTTCTGAGCGCTGACCGCGACCCAATACGCTCAGGGACCATGGTTCGTCCCCCGTCGCCCCACCCTTCCGGGGCCACCCCGCCCGCCCTGCCCGCGGATCTGGTCCCCAAGCACGTGGCGATCGTCATGGACGGCAACGGCCGCTGGGCCAAGCAGCGCGGCCTGCCGCGCACCAAGGGCCACGAGATGGGCGAGGCGTCGCTGTTCGACGTCATCGAGGGCGCCATCGAGATGGGCATCCCCTACCTGTCGGCCTACGCCTTCTCGACCGAGAACTGGAAGCGGTCGCCCGACGAGGTCCGTTTCCTGATGGGCTTCAACCGCGACGTCATCCGCCGCCGCCGCGACGAGCTCAACGCCATGGGGGTGCGGGTCCGCTGGTCGGGCCGCCCTGGGCGGCTGTGGAAGTCGGTCATCCAGGAGCTCACCGAGGCCGAGGCGATGACCGTCGGGAACAGGACGCTGACGCTGCAGTTCTGCGTCAACTACGGCGGCCGGGCCGAGATCGTCGACGCCGCCCTGAAGCTGGCCGCCGACGTCGAGGCGGGCCGGGTCAAGCCGGGCAAGGTCAACGAGAAGACCTTCGCCCGCTACCTCCACCAGCCCGAGATCCCCGACGTCGACCTGTTCGTCCGCTCCTCGGGCGAACAGCGCACCAGCAACTTCCTGCTCTGGCAGTCGGCCTACGCCGAGATGGTCTTCCTCAACCGCCTGTGGCCCGACTTCGACCGCCGCGACCTGTGGCACGCCTGCGAGGTCTACGCCAGCCGCGACCGCCGCTACGGCGGCGCCGTCCCCAACCAGGTCTGAGGCAGGGGCTAGGCCCGGCGGCGGGCCCGGTAGGCCGCGACGTGCATGCGGTTGCCGCAGGTCCGGGAGTCGCAGTAGACGCGTGAGCGGTTCCGCGACTCGTCGACGAAGACGTGGGAGCAGTCGGGGGCCGAGCAGGTCCGCAGGCGCTCCCACTCGCCCTCGACGAGCACGTGGGCCAGCGCGACCCCGCAGTCGGCGGCCAGGTGTTCGGCCAGCGACGCGCCCGGCGCGAAGTAGTGGACGTGGAGCGGGAAGCCGTCGTGCCGGGTCAGGCTGGGTGTGATCCGGGTGCGGCCGAGCAGGGTGTTGAGGCGCGTCACGGCGACGTCCTCGTCGGGGGAGGTGAAGACCTCGTGGAAGGCCGCCGAGAGGGTCTGGACCTCGGCCAGGTCGGTGGCGTTGACGAACTCGATGCCGCTGACCTGGCGGCGTTCCACTAACGTGCCGAGCTCCTCGAGGTCGCCCGGCGGGGTGTTCACCAGGTCCACCACCGTGGCCAGCGAGTGCACCATGTCGTGACTGAACGGCATCGCAGCTCCTCTGGGGTCTGTCCCGGAACTCTAACCCTTCGCACAGGCGGCGCAGGTGCCGAACACCTCGACCGTGTGGGTGATGGCGGTGAAGCCGTGTTCCGCCCCGACCTGCTCGGCCCACAGTTCGACGTCGGGGCCGTCGACCTCGACGGTCCGGCCGCACTTCACGCAGACCAGGTGATGGTGGTGGCTGTCGGTGGCGCAGGCGCGGTAGACGGTCTCGCCCGCGTCGGTGTGGAGGACGTCGACCCGGCCGTCGTTGTTGAGGGCCTGGAGGGCGCGGTAGATCGTCGTCAGGCCGATCTTCGAGCCGTCGGCGCGCATCTCGGTGAAGATGTCCTGGGCGCTGCGGAACGCCTCGCTCTGCCGAAGGATCTCGTGCACCGCGTCGCGGCTTCTGCTCATGCTGTCGACTCCCCTGTACGGCTCCGCCTCACGAATCTACCGATCCCGAGCGCGACCGCGAACCCGGCGAGGGCGAGCAGCACGATCGTGGCCCCGGAGGGCACGTCGAGGTAGAACGACGACGTGAGACCGCCGACGGTGGCGAGGACGCCGAAGACCATCGACAGGGCCATGGTCGTCCGGAAGCTCCGGGTGAGCTGCTGTGAGGTGGCCACCGGCACAACCATAAGCGCGCTGACGAGCAGCAGCCCCACGGCCCGCATCGCGACGACCACCGTGACCGAGGCGATCACCGCGATGAGCAGGCCGAGGAACCTGACCGGCAGGCCGCTGGCCCTGGCCACCTCCTCGTCCTGGCAGAGCACGAACAGCTCCCGGCCGAAGACGGCCAGCAGCGCCAGGACGGCCACCGCGAGGCCCGCGATGACCCACAGGTCGGTGGCGTCGACGCTGGTGATCGCGCCGAACAGGTAGGAGTTCAGGGAGGCGGTGCTCTCGCCCGGCGTCAGGTAGATGATCATCACGCCGCCGGCCAGGCCGCCGTAGAACAGCAGGGCAAGCGCGACGTCGCCGCTCGTCTTCCCGCGCGCCCGCACCATCTCGATCGCCACCGCCCCCAGCGCGGCCACCACCACGGCGGTCGCCACCGGGGCCGTGCCGGTCAGGAACCCCAGCGCCACCCCCGTCAGCGCGACATGGCCGATGCCGTCGCCCAGCAGGGCCAGCCGCCGCTGCACGATGAAGGTGCCGACGGCGGGCGCGGTCAGACCGACCATGACGGCGGCCACCAGGGCGTACCGCATGAAGTCGAGATCGAAGATGGTCATGCCTTCTCCTGGGCCAGCGCCCAGCCCGGCAGGGTGGTCTCCGCCGGCTCGGGCTCGTGCGGGTGGACGTGGTCGTGGCCCGGGAGCGCGTGGGTGCCGACCGCCGTCGGCGGGGCGCCGTCGTGGACCTTGCAGCCCTGGTTGAGCACGACCGCCCTGCTGATCAGCGGCTCCAGGGGGCCGAGCTCGTGGGCCACCAGCACCACCGTCTTCCCCCGTTCGACCAGGGCCGACAGGGTCTCGGCGAGCATCTGCTGGCTGCCGGAGTCGACCCCGGCGGTCGGCTCGTCGAGGACGAACGCGTCGGGCTCCCCGGCCAGCGCGCGGGCGATCAGCACCCGCTGCTGCTGGCCGCCCGACAGCGACGAGACGGGGTCGCCCGCGCGGTCGGACAGGCCGACCTCGTTCAGCGCCGCCGCGACCGCCTGCCGGTCGGCCGAGCTGGTGAGACGGCCGCGCCGCTGCCGGGCGATGCGGCCCGAGGCGACCACCTCGCGGACCGTCGCCGGAACCCCGCCGCCGACCGACAGCCGCTGGGGGACGTAGCCGATCCGCCACCACTCCCGGAAACGGGCGGGCGGGCGGCCGTACAGGAGAGTGGTGCCGCCGGAGAGGGGCTGAACCCCGAGCAGGGCGCGGACCAGCGTCGACTTGCCGGAGCCGTTGGGGCCGAGCACGGCCACGACCTCGCCGTCGTCGACGGTCAGGTCGACGCCGCGCAGGATCTTCCTGCCGTCGATCGTCACCTGACCGGCGGTCATGTCGAAAGCCGTGCTCATGGGTCGCCTTCCGGTCATTGGCAGCCGAGTGCGGTGCGGAGCTCGGTGAGGTTGGCGGTCATGCCGGAGATGTAGTCACCGCCCTGGGGAGGGCTCTCCAGCGGATTGAGAACCGCCGTCTTGGCCCCGACCTCGCTCGCGAGGACCTCGGCGACCTTGGGGCTGACGAGTTCCTCGGTGAAAATGGTAGTCACCTTCTTCTCCTTCGCGATCCGGGCGGCCTCGGCCAAACGGGCAGGAGACGGCTCCCCGTCGGGGTCGATGCCGCCGATGCCGACCTGGTCGAGCTTGTAGCGGTTCGCGAGGTAGCCGAAGGCGGTGTGCGCGGTGACGATGGTCCGGTTGGCGCAGGTCTCCAGGCCCTTGGCGAACTCCGCGTCGAGGGTGGTCAGCGCCGCCGCGGTCTGCTTCGCCCGTTCCTTGTACGCCGCCCCGTGGGCCGGATCGGCCTCGGCCAGCCGCCCGCCCAGCGCGGTCGCCAGCGTGGCCATGCGGGAGGGGTCGAGCCACAGGTGGGGGTCGTAGGGGAGCTCCGCCTCCTCGTGGCCGTGCTCCTCCTCCTCTTCCCCGGAGTGGACGGCCTCCAGGGTGGGCACCGCCGTCGCCGCGTCGAACCCCCGGTCGGCGGCGTGCTGGGCCACGGCCTCGTCGACGGCGGGCTGCACGCCCTTGACGTACACGACCAGAGAGGCTTCGGCGACCCCGGCCACCTGCTGGGGGGTCAGTTCGAGGTCGTGGGGCTCGACTCCGGGCTTGGTCAGGCCCTCGACCGTGACGTCGGGGCCGCCGACCTTCTCGGCGAGCCACTGGAGGGGGAAGAAGGCCGCGTCGACGACCGGCTTGCCCGAGTCGGCCGCGGTGGTGCCGCCGCAGGCGGCGGTCAGGGCGAGGGCGGACAGGGCTATCGAACGCGCAATATTTCCGGGCATCACCTCATCGAGTGTGCCAGAAAATGAAAATGATTGTCAAAACGGCTCAGAAGCCGCCGAATCGGGTCACCGCCACTGCCAGCAGGAACGCCAGCAGGGCCAGCCGCAGCACCCGCGAGCCGACCCTCAGCGACGGCCACGACAGGTAGGCCAGCCACCCCGTGAACGCGATCACCGGCAGCATGCACAGGCCGCCGCGCCAGTCGGGGAAGGCGAAGCCGCCGATGAAGAAGGCCACCAGCACGATCGGCAGGACGATCTTCGGCAGCTGGTAGAGGAAGACGAGCAGCGGCGCGCTGCGGGTCTCGACGGTCTTGCGCAGCCCGGTCGCGCCGGGCGTGAAGAACTGCTCGCCGGGCGGCAGCGGCCGCGGTGCCTTCTTGGTCTTCCGAGGCTGGGCGAGAGGATGGCGAGGTCGACGGTTGGCCACCCGTCGAGGTTACTCGCAGGTGGAAGACCCCCGCCTGATGGCATGCTGGGCTCATGCTGGCCGTGATCCGCTATTCCGTGCCCGAAGCCAGGGCCGAGGAGTTCGCCCTCCACGCCCGCGAGGTGATCGACCTCTTCTCGGCCCAGAGCGGCTACCTGCGCGGACAGGTCGGCCGCTCGGTCGACGAGCCCAACCTGTGGGCGCTGGTCAGCGAGTGGGAGGGCGCCGGCTTCTACCGCCGCGCCCTGTCGGCGGCCCGCATGACCATGTATCCCCTGATGACCCTGATGATCAATGAGCCCGGGGCGTTCGAGCAGGTCTATCCCAAGGGCTGAGGCCACTAGGCTTGCGGCTATTCCTTTCACCATCGCCGACACCCAGCCGGATGGAGCACCACTCATGGCACGTCGCACCGACGTCATGGAAACCATCGTCAGTCTCGCCAAACGCCGCGGGCTCGTCTACCCGTCGAGTGAGATCTACGGCGGTCTGCGGGCGTCCTGGGACTACGGACCCCTGGGTGTCGAGCTCAAGAACAACGTGAAGCGCGAGTGGTGGAAGTCCATGGTGCAGGGCCGCGACGACGTCGTCGGCCTCGACTCCTGCGTGATCCTGGCCCGTGAGGTCTGGCAGGCCAGCGGCCACGTCGAGACCTTCACCGACCCGCTGACCGAGTGCCAGTCGTGCCACAAGCGCTACCGCGCCGACCACCTCGAAGAGGCCTACGCCGAGAAGCACGGCAACCCCCCGGCCAACGGCCTGGCCGACATCACCTGCCCCAACTGCGGCAACAAGGGCACCTTCACCCAGCCCAAGCAGTTCAGCGGCCTGCTGAAGACCTACCTGGGCCCGGTCGAAGACGAGTCGGGCCTGGCCTACCTGCGCCCCGAGACCGCGCAGGGCATCTTCATCAACTACCTCAACGTGCAGCAGTCGGCCCGCAAGAAGATCCCGTTCGGCATCGGCCAGCAGGGCAAGTCGTTCCGCAACGAGATCACCCCGGGCAACTTCATCTTCCGCACCCGCGAGTTCGAGCAGATGGAGATGGAGTTCTTCGTCAAGCCCGGCACCGACGAGGAGTGGCACCAGTACTGGATCGACGAGCGCCTGCGGTGGTACGTCGACCTCGGCATCTCCAAGGACAACCTGCGTCTCTACGAGCACCCCAAGGAGAAGCTGTCCCACTACTCCAAGCGGACCGTCGACATCGAATACCGCTTCAACTTCACCGGTTCCGAGTGGGGTGAGCTGGAGGGCATCGCCAACCGCACCGACTACGACCTGTCGAGCCACGGCAAGGCCTCCGGCACCGACCTGTCGTTCTTCGAGCAGGACAGCGGCGAGCGCTACGTGCCCTACGTCATCGAGCCGGCCGCCGGCGTCGACCGCGCCACGCTGACGTTCCTGCTCGACGCCTACACCGTCGACCAGGCCCCCAACGCCAAGGGCGTCATGGAGGAGCGCACGGTCATGCGCCTCGACCACCGGCTCGCCCCGGTCAAGGTCGCGGTGCTGCCGCTGTCGCGCAACGCCGACCTCACCCCGAAGGCCAAGGACCTGGCCGCGCAGCTGCGCCGCCGCTGGAACGTCGACTTCGACGACGCCGCCGCGATCGGCCGCCGCTACCGCCGTCAGGACGAGATCGGCACCCCGTTCTGCATCACCGTCGACTTCGACACCCTCGACGACCACGCGGTGACGATCCGCGAGCGCGACACGATGGCGCAGCAGCGCATCGCGCTCGACCAGGTCGAGTCCTACCTCCGCCAGCACCTCAACGACTGATCAGGTCGCCGGGCAGACGGTGCCCTTCTTGGGCACCGTCCCGTTGATCAGGAACGCGTCGACGGCGTCGGTGATGCACGCCGTCTGGCCGTAGGCCCCGTGGCCCTCGCCCTCGAACGTCAGCAGCACCGCGTTGCCCAGTTCCGCGGTGAGCTTCGGGGCCCACACATACGGGGTGGCCGGGTCGTTCTTGGCCCCGACGACGACGATCGGCAGGGCCGTGCCGCGCGCGTCCACCCGCTTGTTGGTGTCCTCGCCCGGGACCGGCCAGATGCTGCAGATGCCGGCGCTGGCCGCGTCCGGGCCGAAGATCGGCGAGACCTTCGTCAGGTCCCTGGCCAGCGCCTCCGACTGCGCGAAGGTCGGCCGGTCGGTGGTGTCGGCGCAGAGCACCGCGTTCAGTGACGACAGCAGGGTGTTGTACGTCCCGTCGGGCTGACGGCCGGCGTACTGGTCGGCGAGGGACTGGAGGCCTGTCCCGTCGCCCTTGATGGCGGCGGCCAGCGCCTCCGAGAGCAGCGGCCAGGTGGCCTTGCTGTAGAGGGCCTCGCTGATGGCCGACCGCGCGGTGTCGTCGGTCACCTCGCGCCCGTTCACGACCAGCGGCTTCTTCTGGAGCTGGTCGAGCAGGGCGACCACGGCCGCGTTCCCGCCGAAAGGGCAGTTCTGCCGCAGGCAGTCGGCCAGATAGTTCTCGTACGCCTTCTGGAAGCCCAGCACCTGGGTCTTCGACTGGTCGAGCAGGCCGACCGTCGGGTCGAGGGCGGCGTCGAGCACCATCCGGCCCGTCTTGGCGGGATAGAGGGTGGCGTAGGTGGCGCCGAGGTGGGTGCCGTACGAGAAGCCCAGGTAGTTGAGCTTGGGGTCGCCGAGGCCCTGCCGGAGGAGCTCCATGTCCTTGGCGGCGTTGACCGTGCCGACGTAGGGGAGGATGCGCCCGGCGTTGCGCTGGCAGCCCTGGGCGAACTCGACCGACAGGTTCCGCTCGGTGGCCTCGTTCAGCGACGGCTCGGCCTCCAGGAACTCCTCGAACTCCTTGGGCGGCAGGCACTGGATGCCGCTGCTGCGGTCGACGCCGCGCGGGTCGAAGCTGACCAGGTCGTAGTTGCGGTTCAGGGTGCCGAAGGCGGCGCCCGAGGCGATCAGGGTGGTCACCCCCGAGCCGCCGGGGCCGCCGAAGTTGAAGACCAGCGACCCGATGCGCGGCCCGGTCGCCCGCAGGCGGACCACGGCGAGGTCCAGGGTGCCCTTCGACGCGTCGGCGTAGTCGAGCGGCACGCGCAGCGTCGCGCATTCGTAGGACGCCAGCGGGGCCTCGGCGCACCGCGCCCATTTCAGGCCCGGCGGATCGGCCGGGCCGCCGCCCCCGCCGACACCGGTCATCGCCACCAGGGCGATCGCGACCAACTTCGCTCGGCTCATCCGTCACCCTCCGGAATGGGATCTTGTCGGAGGGTGTTTCCACGATAACAGGGCATTGGTCTGAACCAATTGTCGGGGGTCGTGAAAAATGCTTGGTCGAATTGGTTCAGACCAATCTGAGTCTCCGGAAAAAACGGCCGTTCTTTACGTTCCGGCGAATTGGATTAGACCGGTTGTACCCGCTCTGCCTGCGGGAACACTTATAGATGACAGCCGTGAGGTTTCATGCTGTGCTTAATCGGTAGAGTCCCGCTCGCGGGGTGGATCCGCGATTGTTTGGGCCCCTGGAGGAGACTGTCGTGCCGAAGCTCGTCTATGACTTCACTGAAGGAAACAAAGACCTCAAGGATCTTCTCGGGGGCAAGGGCGCCAATCTCGCGGAAATGACGAACCTCGGTCTCCCGGTCCCGCCCGGCTTCACGATCACCACCGACGCCTGCCGCGCCTACATGGAGGACGGCTCGATCCCCGCCGAGGAGATCGGCACGCACCTGGCCAAACTCGAGGCCGCCATGGGCAAGCGCCTCGGCGACCCGGAGGACCCGCTGCTGGTGTCGGTCCGGTCGGGGGCCAAGTTCTCGATGCCGGGGATGATGGAGACCGTCCTCAACATCGGCCTCAACGACAGGTCGGTGCTCGGCCTGGTCCGCCAGGCCGGCAACGAGCGCTTCGCGTGGGACTCCTACCGCCGCCTGATCCAGATGTACGGCAAGACCGTCATGGACATCGACGGCGACCTGTTCGAGGCGGCCATCGACGAGCTCAAGGCCGGCCGGACCGACCTCGACCTGACGGCCGAGGACTTCAGGGCCCTGGTGGGGACCTACAAGGAGATCGTGCGCCGCGAGAAGGGCCGCGACTTCCCCGAGGACCCCAAGGAGCAGATGGAGCTGGCCATCAAGGCCGTCTTCGACTCCTGGAACGCTGACCGCGCGATCCTCTACCGCCGCCAGGAGCGCATCCCGGCGGACCTCGGCACGGCGGTCAACGTGGTCGCGATGGTCTTCGGCAACCTCGGCATGGACTCGGGCACCGGCGTCGCCTTCACCCGCGACCCGGCCAGCGGCCAGCAGGGCGTCTACGGCGACTACCTCCAGAACGCCCAGGGCGAGGACGTCGTGGCCGGCATCCGCAACACCGTGCCGCTCCAGGACCTGAAGGAGATCGACCCCCACTCCTACGGCGAGCTCATGGACATCATGGCCAAGCTCGAGGGCCACTACCGCGACCTGTGCGACATCGAGTTCACCATCGAGCGCGGCAAGCTCTGGATGCTGCAGACCCGGGTGGGCAAGCGCACCGCCGGAGCCGCCTTCTGCATCGCCACCCAGCTCGTCGACGAGGGCCTGATCGACCTCGACGAGGCGCTGCGGCGCGTCACCGGTGACCAGCTCGCCCAGCTCATGTTCCCCCGCTTCGCGGCCGACCACGGCAACAGCGTGCTGACGAAGGGCATGAACGCCTCCCCGGGCGCGGCCGTCGGCAAGGCGGTCTTCTCCTCGGCCCGCGCCACCGAACTGGCCGCTCAGGGCGAGCACGTCATCCTGGTCCGCCGCGAGACCACCCCCGACGACCTGGCCGGCATGATCGCCGCCCGGGGCGTGCTGACCTCACGCGGCGGCAAGACCTCCCACGCCGCCGTGGTCGCCCGCGGCATGGGCCGGACCTGCGTCTGCGGCGCCGAGGAGATCGAGGTCGACGCGCAGGCCAGGCGCTTCACCGTCGGCGACGTCGTCGTCGAGGAGGGCGACATCATCTCCATCGACGGCGGCACCGGCCGCGTCCACCTCGGCGAGGTGCCCGTGGTCGCCTCCCCGGTCGTGGAGTACTTCGAGGGCTCGGACAACAGCGACGAGCTGGTCCGCGCCGTCGACACGATCATGAAGCACGCCGACGGGCGCCGCCGCCTCGGCGTCCGGGCCAACGCCGACACCCCCGACGACGCCGGGCGGGCCCGCCGGTTCGGCGCGAGCGGCGTCGGCCTGTGCCGGACCGAGCACATGTTCCTCGGCGACCGGCGGGTGCTGATCGAGGACCTGATCCTGGCCGACACCCCCGAGGAGCGGCAGGCCGCGCTCGACGCCCTGGAACCCCTCCAGAAGGCCGACTTCGCCGGGCTGTTCGCGGCCATGCAGGGCCTGCCGGTGACGATCCGGCTGATCGACCCGCCGTTGCACGAGTTCCTGCCCGACATCATCGACCTGTCGGTCAAGGTCGCCACCGGCAAGGGCACCAAGAAGGACCGCCGCCTGCTGGAGGCCGTGCAGCGCCTCCACGAGCAGAACCCGATGCTCGGCCTGCGCGGGGTCCGCCTCGGGCTCGTCGTGCCCGGCCTGTTCGCCATGCAGGTGCGGGCCATCGCCGAGGCCGCCAAGGCCACCGAGGGGGCCGAGCCCGAGATCATGATTCCGCTCGTGGGGGCCGTACAGGAACTGGAGAGCGTGCGCGAGGAGGCCAGGCGGATCCTCGCCGAGGTCGGGGTGGACGCGCTCATCGGCACCATGATCGAGGTGCCGCGCGCGGCCCTGACCGCCGGGCAGATCGCCGAGGCGGCCGAGTTCTTCTCCTTCGGCACCAACGACCTGACCCAGATGACCTGGGGCTTCTCGCGGGACGACGTCGAGTCGGCGTTCTTCGGCACCTACCTCGACAAGGGCATCTTCGGGGTCTCGCCCTTCGAGTCGCTCGACCGCGACGGCGTCGGCCGCCTCATGAGGGTCGCCGTCGAGGAGGGCCGCCGGGCCCGGCCCGGCATCAAGATGGGCATCTGCGGCGAGCACGGCGGCGACCCCGACTCGGTCAGGTTCTGCCACGAGATCGGCCTCGACTACGTCTCCTGCTCACCTTTCCGGGTGCCGGTCGCCCGGCTGGAGGCGGGCCGCGCGGCGGTGCTGTAACGCCAGTAACACGGGACGGCGGCTCAGGCAATCAGATGTTTCCAGGGTGTTTGTCGTGAAGCCCGATATTTGCGGGTACCTTCTAGCTCCCTCGCCGCGACGAAAGGGGGAGCCGTGAGGCCATACAGCCAGCACGACGAGGCACGATGGGTTCCCGAGCCGCCGGGGAACCCGGAGAGAAGCCCGTTCGAACGCGACCGCGCCAGGGTGCTCCACAGCGACGCCCTGCGCCGGCTCGCCAGCAAGACCCAGGTGGTCGCGCCGGTCGACCAGATGATGCACAGCCCGCGCACCCGCCTGACCCACTCCCTCGAATGCGCCCAGATCGGCCGCGAGATGGGCAAGGCCCTGGGCCGCGACCCCGACCTGGTGGAGACCGCCTGCCTCGCCCACGACCTGGGCCACCCGCCGTTCGGACACAACGGCGAGTTCGCCCTCAACCAGATCGCCGAACGCTGCGGCGGCTTCGAGGGCAACGCCCAGAGCCTGCGCCTGCTGTCGCGCCTGGAAGCCAAAGTCATCACCGAGGACGGGATCAACGCCGGCCTCAACCTGACCCGGGCCACCCTGGACTCCGCGATCAAGTACCCGTGGGACCGCTCCTGCGGGGAGAAGTACTGCGTCTACCCCGACGACATGCCGATCTTCGAGTGGGTCCGCCAGGGCGCCCCGCCCGGCTCGGTCAGCTTCGAGGCCCAGATCATGGACTGGGCCGACGACGTCGCCTACTCCGTCCACGACCTGGAAGACGCCCTGCACAGCGGCTATGTCACGCCCACCATGCTCCGCGACCCGGCCGAGCGCCTGGAGGTCTGCAAGCTCACCCAGGAGTGGTACCTGCCCGACGCGGACCTCAACGAGTTGGAGGACACCTTCACCCGGCTGATCGGCGAGCCCCTGTGGCCCGGCCGGTTCGACGGCGGCTTCCCCGACCTGGCCGCGCTCAAGCAGCTCACCAGCACGCTCATCGGCCGCTTCTGCCGCCGCGCCCAGGACGCCACCCGCGACGCCTACGTCCTCGACGAGGCCGGCCGCCACGACGCCGACCTGGTCGTGCCCCACGTGACCCGGCTGGAGTGCGCCCTGCTCAAGGGCGTCACCGTCCGGTTCGTGATCGGGGAGGCCGACAACCAGACCGTCCGGGCCCGCCAGCGGGAGCTCCTGGCCGAACTGACCTCGCTCACCATGCTGGGCGCCCCCCACACCCTCCAGCCCGCGCTGCGCCCGGCCTTCGAGAACGCCAAGGACGACGCGGGGCGGCTGCGGGCGGTGATAGACCAGATCGCGTCGCTGACGGACGCGTCCGCCACGGCGATGCACCGCATGCTGTCCGCCAGGAGCGCCTGAAGGAGCACCCATGTTCGTCATCATCGGAGCCGGCCTGGCCGGGGCCAAAGCCGCCGCCACCCTCCGCGAGGAGGGCTACGAGGGCGGGATCACCCTCCTCGGCGCCGAGCACGAACGCCCCTACGAGCGCCCGCCGCTCTCGAAGGGCTACCTCCAGGGCTCCTCGGAACTGGAGAAGGCCTACGTCCACCCCGAGGGGTGGTACCGCGACAACGACGTCGACCTCCGCCTCGGCACGGCCGCGACCTCCGTCGACCGCGCCGCCCGCGAGGTCGTCGTCGGCACCGGCGAACGGCTGGGCTACGACAAGCTCCTGATCGCCACCGGCGCCACCCCCCGCCCCCTCCCGTTCGAGGGGGCCGACCTCGACGGCGTCCACTACCTGCGCACCGTCGCCGACAGCCAGGCCCTGCGGGCCGCCTTCGCCCACGGCGGCAACGTCGTGGTGATCGGCGGCGGCTGGATCGGCCTGGAGACCGCCGCCGCGGCCCGCAAGGCCGGCTGCGACGTGACCGTCGTCGAGCCCGAGCCGACGCCCCTCCACCGGACGCTGGGCGCCGAGATGGGCGAGGTCTTCGCAGGCGTCCACCGCCGCAACGGCGTCGACCTGCGCCTGGGCGCCAAGGTCGCCCGGCTGACCGGCGACGGGCACGTCCGCGAGGTCGTATTGGAGAGCGGCGAGTCGATCCCCGCCGACGACGTGATCGGCGGCATCGGCGCCGCCCCCAACGTCGAACTGGCCCGCGACGCCGGCCTGGAGATCGGCACCGGCATCCTGGTCGACGCCTCCCTGCGCTCCAGCGACCCGGACATCTACGCGGCCGGCGACGTCGCCGAGGCCTACAACCCCCTGCTGGGCCGCCGCATCCGCGTCGAACACTGGGCCAACGCCCTCAACCAGGGCCCGGTCGCCGCCAGGGCCATGCTCGGCCAGGACGTCGTCTACGACCGGGTGCCCTACTTCTACACCGACCAGTTCGAGATCGGCATGGAGTTCTCCGGCGACATCACCGGCGCCGACGACCTCGTCGTCCGGGGCGAGGGCCTGGAGTTCATCGCCTTCTGGCTCCGCGAGGGCAAGGTCGTCGCGGGCATGAACGTCAACGTGTGGGACGTCGTGGGCGACATCCAGAAGCTGATCCGCTCCGGCGAGCCCGTCGACGCCAAGCGACTGGCCGACCCCGACACGCCACTGGCAGGTTGACCTTCCCCAGCGGGATTCCTGCTTCATCGCCGGCCGCCCGCCCGGGACGGCTCCCGTTGGGGTCTCACATCGGCTCCACAGGCGTTTCGTCTCTCCGCCAGTCCGGCGGCGAGGATGTTCAGGGCCGCGTTCACGTCCCGGTCGTGGGACGCGCCGCAGGCGCACTCCCACGACCGGATGTCGAGCGGGAGGGGGCCACGGTGTGTCCCGCACGAGGAACACATCTTGGAACTGGGGAACCACCTGTCCACGATCACGAGTTCCCGTCCGTACCACTGGGACTTGTAGTCCAGCATCGACCGGAGTTCGTGCCAACCGGCCCTGGAGATGGCCCGGGCGAGGTGGCGATTTTTGATCATGGAGGAGACGGTCAGGTCCTCAACGGCGATCACTTGGTTGTCGCGAACAAGCCGTGTGGAGAGTTTGTGCAGGTGATCCCTGCGGCGGTCGGTGATGCGGGCGTAGATTTTCGCGACCTTCAGTCGTGCCTTGGCACGGTTGGCTGATCCCGGCGCCTTGCGGGCGAGCGCCCGCTGGGCTTTGACCAGCCGCCGCTCGTCGTGCCCATTGCGGGGGTTGAGAACTTTCTCTCCCGTGGACAATGTGGCAAGAGTGGTGATCCCCAAGTCCACACCGACCGACCCTGATGACGTGGGGAGCGGGTCGATGGTCTCCTCTACCAGGATCGACACGAACCAGCGGCCCGCCGGATCTCTGGAGACGGTCACCGTCGACGGCTCGGCGCCCGCGGGGAGCGGGCGTGCATCGTGATCGCTTCTTGGACTTGAACGCCGGACATCCGGCGCGCCCGGCGTAGAAGTTCGCATATGCCGACTGAAGGTGCCGCAGCGCCTGCTGTAGCGGCACGGACGACACCCGGTTCAGGAACGACAGTTCCGGGCTTCTCTTCCAGTTGGTCAGCGCTGCCGACGACGCGGAGTAGGAGATGGTCCGGCCTTCGGAGCGGGCGGTGTTTCGTTCCTCAAGGGCTTTGTTGTAGACCAGGCGTACACACCCGAAGGTCCGGACCAGTTCTTCGGCCTGCCCGGGGGTGGGGTGGAAGCGGTACTTGTACGCCCGCTTCACCGTTCTCGCCATAACCGGCTTTATACAAGACGGCCCGGACAGAAATCGCGCAGATGTTCGGATGGGGGCCAGCTTTCTTCCGGCCCGCTGGAGGTATGGCGATGGAGCGGGCAGGATGACATCACCTTCGGTTCAAACCGGCCGTTGGGTCATCTCGCGTCAGATAACGTCATGAGGGTGGAGATCATGCGACCGGGGATCCTGGCCCTCGTGGTGGTCGGCCTCACCGCGGCCTGTAGCGCCCCGGCGGGCGTCGCGGGCGTGAGCACGCATCCCCCCGAGCCCGCCACGGCCCTGCCGCTCGACGACTCGACCTCGCCGGAGCCGGCCTTCATCGCGGCGGCGGTGCCGCCCACCGGTGACGAGCCGGTGCGGCTGCCGCCGCCGAAGCTGTCGAAGTTCCAGTACGCCTTCCCGGTCAAGGGGTGTGAGGTCAGCTACGCGCGCAAGCTGCTCGTGCTGCCCAAGACGACGATCTGGGCCGACAAGGGGTGCGCCTTCGTGGCGCCGGTGTCGGGGACGATCCGCGAGGTCAACGTCCAGAACCGGTGGGTGCCCTCGACCGACAGGGGCGGCGACCGCGAAGGGCGGTTCGTCACGCTGCTCGGCGACGACGGGGTGCTCTACCTGGGCGGCCACCTCGACACCGTGAAAGAGGGGATCACGCCGGGGACGAAGGTGAAGGCGGGGCAGCAGCTCGGGACGGTCGGCAACACCGGCAACGCGCGCGACACCGCCAGCAACCTCTACTTCGCGATGACCTGGAAGACCGACGCCAACGAGTGGTGGATCCGGCGCGGCATGGTCGAGCCGTGGGACTACCTCGACGCGTGGCGGAACGGCAACCGCACCTACTCGCCGCTGGCGGAGATGCGGAGCGTGCGGAAGAAGACCGGGCCGCTGCCGGCGTGCTCGGTGGCGTGCGCGGCCAAGCCGGAGGTCAAGGGCGTCGAACGGCCCCGGCCCACGCCGACGAAGAAGCCCGTCAAGCCCGTCGAGGTCGGACCTCTGGGCGTCGACCTGCTGGCCGGTGACTAGACTCACGACGTGGCAGGCCGGATCAGCGATGACGACATCGCCCTCGTCAGGGAGCGTTCCCCGATCGCCGACGTGGTCGGCGAATACGTCCAGCTCCGCAACGCCGGAGGCGGCAATCTCAAGGGCCTGTGCCCGTTCCACGAGGAGAAGTCGCCCTCGTTCAACGTGACCCCCGCGCGGGGGATGTACTACTGCTTCGGCTGCTCCGAGGGCGGCGACGTCATCTCCTTCCTCCAGCGGATCGACGCGCTGACCTTCGCCGAGTCGGTCGAGCGGCTGGCCGGGCGGGCGGGCGTCCAGCTCCGCTACGAGCAGGGCGGCTACGTGCCGGGCCGGCAGCAGGGGGAGCGGTCGCGGCTGATCGAGGCCCACAAGGCCGCCGCCGAGTTCTACGTCTCCCAGCTGACCTCGCCCGAGGCCGCGGTCGCCCGCAAGTTCCTGTCGGAGCGCGGGTTCGAGCGGGCCGACGCCGACCATTTCGGGGTCGGCTACGCCCCCAACGAGTGGGAGGCGCTGTCGCGCCACCTGATGGGGCGGGGTTTCGGCGTCCAGGAGCTGATCAAGGGCGGGCTGGCCCGGGAGGGCCGCCGGGGGCCGATCGACCGGTTCCGGGGGCGGCTGATCTGGCCGATCCGCGACATCACCGGCGACGTCATCGGCTTCGGCGCCCGCAAGCTCCACGAATCCGACGACGGCCCCAAATACCTGAACACCCCCGAGAGCCCGATCTACCACAAGAGCTCGGTCCTCTACGGCGTCGACCTGGCCAAGCGCGAGATCTCCAAGCGCTCCCAGGCGGTCGTGGTCGAGGGCTACACCGACGTGATGGCCCTCCACCTGGCGGGGGTGCCGACCGCCGTGGCCACCTGCGGCACCGCCTTCGGCGAAGACCACATCAAGGTGCTGCGCCGGATCCTGTTCGACCAGGGCCAGGGCGAGGTCATCTTCACCTTCGACGGTGACTCGGCCGGGCAGAAGGCCGCGCTGCGGGCGTTCCAGGACGAGCAGAAGTTCGTGACCCAGACCTTCGTGGCGGTCCAGCCCGACGGGCTCGACCCCTGTGACCTGCGGGTCCAGAAGGGCGACGCGGCCGTCCGCGACCTGGTGGCCAGCCGCGAGCCGCTGTTCGCCTTCGCCATCCGCAACGTGATCGGCCGCTACGACACCAGCACCAACGAGGGCCGCCTGGCGGCGCTCGACGCCGTGGTGCCCGTGGTCGGGTCGATCAAGGACCCCACGCTGCGCAAGATGTACACGGTCGACGTCGACCGGTGGCTCGGCATCATGGACGAGAGCCTGGTGAGCGCGAGAGTGGCCGAGGTCGCCGCCCGCCCGGCCGAGCCGCGTGCCAGGACGAAGGCCGCCGCGCCGATGGATCCGGTGGCCCGCCTGGAACTGGAGGCGCTGAAGCTCGCGATCCAGCGGCCGGCGCTGCTCGGGCCCGAGTTCGACGTCCTCGGCGCGGGGGCCTTCACCGTCCCCGAGCACGCCGCGCTGTTCGCGCTGGTCGCCTCGTGCGGCGGCACGGCGGCCGGCGGCCCCGGCGGGCGGCAGTGGGTCGAGACGCTCCTCGCGGCCGCCTCCGAGGATCTCAGGCCGCTGCTCACCCGTCTCGCGGTCGATCCGGTGAAGGTCGAGACCAACGTCGAGGAGCGCTACGGCATGGCCGTTCTGGCCAAGCTCCAAGAGGTCACCGTGGGTCGTCAGCTCGACGCGCTGAAGGCGACGATGCAGCGGCTGAACCCGGTCGACCAAGTGGCCGACTACAACCGGATGTTCGCCGAACTGGTCGCCCTCGAACAGCAGCGACGCGTCTTGAGAGAACGCGCCGCCGGGGCGTGAATATCAATTCCTATCCGCCCCTCACAGAGGCGAAACACGGGTTTGATATCGATTCGGTAATGACACAGATCTTACCTTCGGTGACAAAAATAGGCCTGCCGTTTTGTTGTGGTTGTACCGCAGACTGTGTTCCGTGGGTGCATCGGTGCTGCCAAGCGGGCCGCCATCGGTAGACCAGGTGGCCGAGCTCGTCGTGAAGGGAAGGGAGCGCGGGAGCGTCACGGTTGACGACGTGGCCGCCGCGCTCGACCGATCCGGGCTTGAGGCCGACGCGCTGGAGCGCGTCGTGCGCATGCTCGCCGAGAACGGAGTGGAGGTCCTCGAGCCCCAGGGCGACGAGGAGACATCCAAGCCAGACGAGGAAGACGTCACCAAGAGGGCGCCGACCAGCGACCTGGTAAGGATCTACCTCAGGGAGATCGGCCGGGTTCCGCTGCTCACCGCCGAGGAGGAGGTGGAACTCGCCAAGGCCATCGAGGCCGGTCTCTTCGCGGAGGACAAGCTCTGTGAGAGCCCCGCGATCAGGGTGGCCAGGCCCGAGTTCGAGGACCTGGTGTGGGAGGGCGTCCGGGCCAAGCAGCGTCTCATCGAGGCGAATCTGCGGCTCGTCGTCTCCATCGCCAAAAGGTATGTCGGCCGTGGAATGTTATTCCTGGACCTCATTCAGGAAGGCAATCTCGGATTGATCCGTGCGGTCGAGAAATTCGACTACACCAAGGGCTACAAGTTCTCCACTTATGCCACGTGGTGGATTCGGCAGGCGATCACCAGAGCCATTGCCGATCAGGCGCGGACCATTCGAATTCCGGTCCACATGGTCGAGACGATCAACAAACTGGTGCGGGTCCAGCGGCAGCTGCACCAGGATCTCGGCCGGGAGCCGGCGCCCGAGGAGATCGCCGCCGAGATGGACCTGCCGATCGACCGGGTCATCGAGATCCAGCGGATCGCGCAGGAGCCCGTCTCGCTCCAGTCGCCCATCGGCGAGGAGGACTCCGACCTCGGGGACTTCATCGAGGACGCCGACGCCGTGGTGCCGATCGAGGCCGCCGCGTTCATCATGCTGCAGGACCAGCTCGACGACATCCTCGCGACGTTGTCCGAGCGGGAGCAGCGCATCATCCAGCTCAGGTTCGGCCTCGCCGACGGGCATCCGCGCACGCTGGAGGAGGTCGGCCGCGAGTTCGGGGTGACCCGGGAGCGCATCCGCCAGATCGAGTCCAAGACGCTGGCCAAGCTGCGTCACCCGACGCGTGCCCAGATGCTCCGCGACTACCTGGACTGACCGTCATCGGATACGGCCCGTGCCCCCTTCGGAGGGCACGGGCCGTCCGCTTGTACATTCACCGGTATGCCTCTGTTCGGGAACCGCCTGCCCGCCGACGTCCGCGCCCGCCTGTCGGGGGAGCGGCCGCTCAGCTCCGCCCGCACGCCGTCCGGCGACCACGCCGTCGCGACCTTCGTGGCGCTGCACCTGCCCGGAGGTGAACGGGTGCCGTGGCACACCGTCGACAAGGCCACCTGGGACGAAACCGGGGTAACCATTACAACCGTTACAGGCGGCGTTTATCGTGTCGATTTGGAAGAACCCGGCTTCCTGCCCGAAACCATCCGGGAAAGGGTGCAGAACTCCATCGTCGCCAACCGCTATGTGAAACTCACCACAAACGCGGGGGTCCGCTTCATCGCCCGGCGCATCGCGGGCAGTGATGTCATCGAGTGGGAACTGGCGTTCGACGACGGGATCGACGGCGGCGACCCCGGCGTGCTGGCCGCCGCCGAGCAGGCCCTGGAGCAGGTCCGCCGCAGCCTCGGCGTCTGATCCTCCCCATACGACGAGGGCCCGCCCCCTGCCGGGACGGGCCCTCGTCGTGTCGTTGTCAGGTGATCCGGTTGACCTCTGGGTCTGGCCAGCCTGTCGGACCGGCTGTGGTCTCCCCGTCCCAGGGGTCAGGCTTACGCAGGAACGGGACCCTGTCCTTGGCCGCGACGGTCATCTTCGACACACGTGCCCCCACCAGCCCGGCCGCCTCCTGCACGGCGGGACTGTCGGACACCCGCTTCGTCGCACGCACGATCTGCTCATAGCGCTCACGCCCGGCGCGGGTGCCCAGGACGTATCCAAGACCCAGCCCGGCGGCGAACATCACCTTGTACCGCATCTTCCACCTCCGCGCTTCGCTACCTCGGCCCCTACCCAATGGGTCCTCTTCTATCCAAACCGGGCCGACTCAAAGCCTGGATCAATGGATGTGACAGACCACCCCCGGAGTGCGCTAATCTAGTTCCGCGCCGCAAGGAAAGCCGCAAGGCAAGCGGAGCACCGCACGATCCCGTGTAGCTCAATCGGCAGAGCAGCCGGCTGTTAACCGGCAGGTTATAGGTTCGAGTCCTATCGCGGGAGCTGCCAGAAAGCCCCGGCCTGAGAGATCAGGCCGGGGCTTCTTCGTGTGCGCACCCACCTGTCGATCCTGACGCTGTGTCGCGAAGGATGCACAGAGATAGATGACAAATCCGGTGCAAGCGCAGAAAATGTGATCCGCGCTGTGCGTCTGCCGACGGGCGGCGTGGTCGCCGCGGACCAAACTACGCACCGGCGGTGGGGAGAGGGCCACCGCCACGAGGGTCGTCGTCGCCGCCCGGAACGGCCACCGGCGATCCGCGAGGGGAATTCGCGATGCGGACGTGGTGGAGAAGATCCGATGACGAGAGCGGTGGCGAGGGGGTCGACTGGGAAGAGGCGGCGGAGTTCGTCCGGCTGCACCATGCCGAGGTGCCCTCGGCCGGGCCCGTGGAGGTGCGGCTGCGGGAGATCGCGGCCGAGATCGAGCAGACCGGCACGTACACGCACACGCTCGACGAACTGACTTTCGGCGCGCGGGTGGCCTGGCGGAACAGCGGGCGGTGCATCGGGCGGCTCTACTGGCAGTCGCTGCGGGTCCGCGACCGGCGTGAGGTCGACACGGCCGACGCCATCGCCGACGAGTGCGTGGCCCATCTGCGCGAGGCGACCAACGGCGGCCGGGTGCGGCCGACGATCACCGTGTTCGCCCCCGACCGGCCCGGTCAGCGGGCTGCCCGGATCCGCAACGACCAGCTGATCCGGTACGCCGGCTACGAACGCGACGGCGAGGTGGTCGGCGACCCGGGCTACGTGGAGTTCACGCGGGTGGCCGAGGCGCTCGGCTGGGAGGGCGACGGCGGGCGGTTCGACGTGCTGCCGCTGCTGATCGACGTGAAGGACCACGTGGAGATGCGCGAGCTGCCGCCCGAGGTGATCCTGGAGGTGCCGCTGATCCATCCCCACTACCCGTGGTTCGCGGAGCTGGGGCTGCGCTGGCACGCCGTCCCGGCGATCTCGAACATGTGCCTGGAGATCGGCGGGGTCTGCTATCCGGCGGCGCCGTTCAACGGGTGGTACATGGGCAGCGAGATCGGCGCCCGCAACCTCGCCGACACCGGGCGCTACGACCAGCTCCCGGTGATCGCGCGCAGGCTCGGCATGGACACCTCCAGCGACCGCACGCTCTGGCGCGACCACACCCTCGTCGAGCTCAACGTGGCGGTGCTCCACTCCTTCGCCGAAGCGGGGGTGACCATGACCGACCACCACACCGAGGCCCGGCGGTTCATGACCCATCTGGAGAAGGAGGAGCGCTCGGGGCGGGTCTGCCCCGCCGACTGGTCGTGGATCGTCCCGCCGCTGTCGGGGGCGCTGACGCCCGTCTTCCACCGCTACTACGACGAGGTGACGCTCAAGCCGTCCTTCACCCACCACCGAGCGCTGTAGTAGAACTTTGTTCGTGAGTGACTTGGTGCTGAGCGAGATCGCCGGCGGCGTCCTGACGCTGACCTTCAACCGTCCCGAGCGCCTCAACGCGTGGACCGACGCGCTCGGGACGCGCTACTTCGACTTGCTCACCCAGGCCGAGGCCGATCCGGCGGTGCGGGTGATCGTGGTGACCGGCGCAGGACGGGGGTTCTGCGCCGGGGCCGACTTCGAGACGCTCACCGCGCTCCAGGAGGGGACGCTCACGGGCTCCACCGAGACCCGGGCCACCACCTTCCCCACGACGATCGGGAAGCCGATCATCGCGGCCGTGAACGGCGCGTGCGCGGGCCTGGGCATGGTGCACGCCCTCCTGTGCGATCTCGTCTTCACGGCCGCCGAGGCGAAGTGGACCACCGCCTTCTCCCGGCGCGGCCTCATCGCCGAATACGGTCTCGCCTGGGTGCTGCCGAAGCTGATCGGCCAGGGGCGCGCGCTCGACCTGCTGCTGTCCGGCCGCACCTTCACGGGAGAGGAGGCGGCCGGGCTCGGGCTGGCCCTGCGCGCGGTGCCCGGGTCCTCGCTGACCGAGGTGGCCGGCGCCTACGCCCGCGACCTGGCCGCCCACAGCTCGCCGACCTCGATGGCGGTGATCAAGCGGCAGGTCTGGGGCGACTGGGAGCTGTCGCTCGACTCCTCCCGTACGAACGCCGAGCGCCTCATGGCCGCGTCGTTCGGCCGGGCCGACTTCGCCGAGGGAGTGGCCAGCTTCCTGCAGAAACGCCCGCCGGAGTTCCCGCCCTTCACTGGGTAGGGCCACAGGCGAGGTGATGCGACATGGCGTTCCCAATCGTCACACGGACCCTGCACCGTCACATCGACGTCGACGGCCTGCGGGTCTTCTACCGCGAGTCCGTACCGGAGACCGAGCAGGCGCCGACGCTGCTCCTGCTGCACGGCTTCCCGTCGGCCTCCCACCAGTACCGGCGGCTCATCGACGCGCTCGGCGCCCACTACCGGCTGATCGCGCCGGACATGCCCGGCTTCGGCCACAGCGACGTCCCGCACGGCCCGCTGACCTTCGACCGGCTCGCCGACGTCATGGCGGGCTTCGTGCAGAGGCTCCGCCTCGATCATTTCGTCCTGTACGTCTTCGACTACGGCGCCCCGGTCGGCTTCCGCCTGGCCCTGCGCCACCCGGACCGGATCGCCGGCCTGGTGATCCAGAACGGCAACGCCTACGAAGAGGGCCTCTCGCCGATCATGCGGAACCTGATCGCCCTGGAGCCGGGCCCCGCCGGGGAGAAGGCGGCCCGCGAGATGCTGACCCTGCCGACCACCCGCCACCAGTACGAGGCCGGCACGACCGACGTCAGGCTCGTCTCGCCGGACAGCTGGGTGCTCGACCAGTACTTCCTCGACCAGCCCGAACGGGCCCGCCCGCAGGTCGAGCTGCTGCTCGACTACCGCCACAACGTCGGCCACTACCCGGAGTGGCAGGAGTGGCTCCGGACGTCCACGCCACCGACCCTGATCACCTGGGGCCGCGACGACATGTTCTTCCCGGAACCCGGCGCGCGGGCCTACCTCCGCGACCTGCCGGACGCGCAACTCCACGTGTTCCCGACCGGGCACTTCGCCCTGGAGGAGCACCTGCCGGAGATCGCGCCGCTGATCGCCGACTTCCTCGACGCGACGTGGAAGCTGGTCAGCCCCAGGTGAGCGGATCGAGGCAGAGGTAGAACCGGAGCCGGTCGGGGTCGACGTCGAAGAGCCCCGCCCTCGGCGTCTCCCCGGCGGTGGCGAAGAGCAAGGCGTAGTCGGCGTGGGGATCGGCCAGGCCCAGCCGCCCGAGGTCGACGAAGCCGGTGACCGTCAGGGTCGCCGGGTCGACCACGATGTTGGGCAGGGTCAGGTCGCCGTGGCACACGACGGCCTGCTCGGCCTCCTGCCGGTGACGCAGGTCGAGTTCCGGCGTCAGGCGGGCCAGGAGCTCGGCCGGCGGGGTCCCGACCTGGTCTTCGGGGAGGAAATCGGGGTTGACCGCGTCGCGCGCGACGACGTCGGCGGCCTTGGCGTACATGAGCGACAGGTCCCGGGAGAACGGGCAGCCGGGGAGGGCGTGGAGGCGGCCCAGCACCTCCGCGATCGACGGCCAGGTCTTCCGGAGGTCGTCGCGGGAGAGCCGGTCGGCGGGCACGCCCCGCACCGCTGAGGTCACCAGGCAGGCGCCCTCGTCGGTGATCCGCCAGTCGAGCACGCGCTGGCCCGGGAAGTCCTGGGCGGCGAGCCACTCGACGCGGTCGCGTTCGGCCGCCAGGTCGTCGGCGGGGCCGTACTTGGCGTAGCGGGCGCCGTCGGGCGACCGGAACACCCGCGCTCCTGATTCGCCGTGGGCGACGGGCGTCCAGTCGTCGTGACCGGTCATCAGGCGAGCCGCCGGGCTCCGGCCGAGGGGGTGGCGGTGCGGAAGACGGGGGCCTTCCAGCCCCTGTCCTCGTAGGCGTCGGCGACGGTGCGGCGCATCGCGTCGGCGCGTTCGGCGGTCACCAGGGCGATGGCCGAGCCGCCGAAGCCGCCGCCGGTCATCCGGGCGCCCCGCGCGCCGCCCCTGATCGCCGACTCCACCGCCACGTCGAGCTCGGGGCAGCTCACCTCGAACTGGTCGCGGAGGGACAGGTGGGAGGCGTTGAGCAGCGCGCCGATCTCGGCGACCGCGCCCGCCCGCAGGAGGCCGACGACGGCCTCCACGCGGTGGTTCTCGGTCACGACGTGCTGGGTGCGGTCGCGCTCCTTCCCGCTCAGCCCGGACAGGGCGGCGGCGAGGTCGGTGACGTCGCGCAGGGTCTCCACGCCCAGCGTCCGGGCGGCGTTCTCGCAGTCGCGGCGGCGCGCGGCGTACTGGCCGTCGGCCAGTTCGTGGTGGACGCCGGTGTCGATGATGACCAGTTCGAGCCCGTGGGAGGGCAGGTCGAGGGGGATCGCGCGGCTGCCGAGGGTGCGGCAGTCGAGGAGGAGGGCGTGGCCCTCCTTCGACAGCGCCGAGGCGGCCTGGTCCATGATCCCGCAGGGCATGCCGACGACCTCGTTCTCGGCCCGCTGCCCCAGCTTGGCCAGGTCGAGCGGCTGCTGACCGAGGTCGTGGAGGTCGTTGAGGGCCAGCGCGACGGAGATCTCCAGGGCCGCGCTGGACGACAGGCCCGCGCCCCGGGGGACGTCGCCGTCGATCGCGATGTCGGCGCCGCCGACCGGGAGACCGGCCGCGCGCATGGTCAGCGCCACCCCGATCGGGTAGGCCGCCCAGCCCTCGACCTCCTCCACCGGCTCGCCGCCCGCCTGGACCGACACGACCCGCACCCGGTCGTCGGACCGTCTGCTCACCGCCGCCGTCACGCCCCAGGGGACCGCGAAGGGGAGCACCAGACCGTCGTTGTAGTCGGTGTGCTCGCCGATGAGGTTGACCCGGCCGGGGGCGTGCCAGACGCCCTCAGGAGTGCCGCCGAAGGCGGTGGCGAAGGAGGAGACGACCCGCATGGCCGTTAGGTTATCGCTGTGGTCTCGCCGCTCACCCCCGCCGACGGGGTCCTGTTGAAGCGGGACGACCTTCTTCATCCCGACATACCAGGCAACAAATGGCGGAAGCTCAAGTACAACATCACGGGCGAACCGCTGGTGACCTTCGGAGGGGCCTACTCCAACCACATCCGCGCGGTCGCGGCGGCCGGGCGCGCGCTGGGCTTCGCCACCGGCGGGGTCATCCGCGGCGAACCGGTCCGCAACGAGGTGCTCGACTTCGCGGTGGCGTGCGGGATGCGGCTGGTGTTCGTGACCCGGGCGCTCTACCGGGAGAAGGGTTCGGCGGAGATGCTCGGCCTGCTCGACGCCGAGTTCCCCGGCCACCGCGTGCTGCCCGAGGGCGGCTCGAACGCCGCGGCGGTGCGCGGGTGCATGGAGATCGGGCCGGAGCTGGCCCACCTGGGCGAGGCGGTGGTCTGCTGTCCCGTCGGGACCGGCGGCACGCTGGCCGGGCTCGCGGCCGGGCTGCCGCCGGGGTTCACGGCGGTCGGCTTCTCGGTGCTCAAGGGCGGCGGGTTCCTCGACGACGAGGTCGCGCGGCTGCAGACCGAGGCGCTCGGCCACGTCACGACCAACTGGCGCATCGAGACCGGGTTCCATTTCGGGGGCTATGCCCGGACCACTCCGGAACTGAGCGCGTTCATCCGTGATTTCGAGGCGCGCCACGGGCTCCGGCTCGACCCTGTCTACACGGCCAAGATGATGTACGGGATCCGCTCGCTCGGGCTCGGTCCCACGGTGGTCGCGTTGGTCACCGGTAAGGTGTGAGGGTGCTGCTGGGCGAGGGCGTACACGCCGCGATCACCGACCGTCACGGGGGCGTGAGCGGGCCGCCCTACGGCAGCCGCAACCTCGGCGGGGCGGTCGGCGACGACCCCCGCAGCGTCGAGGCCAACCGCCGCGTGACCGCCGAAGAGTTCGGCGTCGATCCGTCCCGCGTCGTCATGATGCGGCAGGTCCACGGGCGCGACGTCGCCTATGTCGACCGGCCGTTCACGGGTGAGCCGCCCGAGGTCGACGCGATCTTCACCGCCGAAGAGGGGCTGGCGCTGGTGTCGCTGGCCGCCGACTGCGCCCAGGTGCTGGTGGCCGATCCCGCCGCGCGGCTGGTCGGCGCCGCCCACTCGGGGCGGCCGGGGACCCTCGCCGGGGTGGTGCCCGCGCTGGTGGAGGCCATGGCCGGGCGCGGGGGAGACCCGTCCCGGATGGTCGCGCTGGTCGGGCCGGCCGCCTGCGGGCGGTGCTACGAGGTGCCCGCCGCGATGCGCGACGAGGTCGCCGCCGTCGTCCCCGAGGCCTGGGCGACCACCTCGCGCGACACCCCGTCGGTCGACCTGCGGGCCGCCATCGCGGCGCAGCTCGCGCGGGCCGGGGTGGCCGACGTCAGGCACGACGACCGGTGCACCATCGAATCGGCCGATCTGTATTCATACCGCCGGGAAGGCCGCACCGGGCGCTTCGGGGCCTATATCTGGCTCGACTAGGAACTTTCCCTCGTGTTCCGCTCGTTCTCCGGGCATGGGATGGGACTACAGGAAGTCCGTAAAAGTCGGACCGATGCGCTTTCACCTTTCACGTCACGGCGTCTCCCGCAGCTACGGAGGCCGCCGTTTCCACGTCTACCGCACCCCTGACGGCCGCCGCCACGTGAGCGTGCGGCTGCCCGGCGGGTTCCACCTCGGCAAGACGTTCTAGTCTCACTATCTGATACATATCCTCTCGCATCGCGAGACTGGGGATACTCTCGTGCCCATGCACTACACGCATGGGCACCATGAGAGCGTGCTGCGGTCCCACCGCTGGCGCACCGCCGAGAACTCCGCGGCCTACCTCCTGCCGCACCTGACCCCCGCCACCACCCTGCTCGACGTGGGATGCGGCCCCGGCACCATCACCGCCGACCTGGCCGCGCGGGTCGCCCACGTCACCGCCACCGAGATCGGCCCCGGCGAGCTCGACCTCGCCCGCGCCGAGGCGGCGCGACGCGGGACTCCGAACATCGCCTTCGCGGTGGCCGACGTGCACGCGCTGCCGTACCAGGACCGGGAGTTCGACGTCGTGCACGCCCACCAGGTGCTGCAGCACGTCGCCGACCCGGTGCGGGCGCTGCGCGAGATGGGCCGCGTCGCCGGTCTGGTCGCCGCCCGCGACAGCGACTACGGCGCCTTCACCTGGTTCCCGGCGCTGCCGGAACTCGACGAGTGGCTCGCGCTCTACTACGCGGTCGCCGCCCTCAACGACGGCGAGCCCGACGCGGGCCGGCGGCTGCTCTCGTGGGCCCGCGCGGCCGGGTTCACCGACATCGAGGTCTCCACGTCGACCTGGTGTTACGCCAATCCGGAGGACCGGGCCTTCTGGGGCGGCATGTGGGCCGAACGCGTCGTGAAGTCGTCGCTGGGCCGCCAGGCGCTGGCGGCGGGCCTGGCCACCGAGCGGGACCTGCGGCGCATCGCCGACGGCTGGCTGACGTGGGCGGCCGACCCCGACGGGTTCCTGTCGATCACTCACGGCGAGGTCCTCTGCCGTGTTTCCTGAGGCAGATTCAGAGCGCGAGCCACAGCCGGCCTTCGGCCGTCAGCGTCTCGCTTGACCTTGACGCTGATGTCAAGGTTTAACCTGCGGGTATGCGGATCGGTGAGCTGGCACGGCGCTCGGGAGTGAGCACCCGTTCGCTGCGCCATTACGAGGAGAAGGGCCTGCTGGTCTCCCGCCGGAGCACCAACGGATACCGCGACTACGACGAGACCCATGTCAGGCTCGTGCAGGAGATCCGGGCGCTGATGGCGGTCGGCTTCACCCTGGAGGACGCGCGCCCGTTCGTCGCCTGCCTGCAGGCCGGCAACGAGTCGGGCGGCGTCTGCCCCGAGTCGGTGGAAGTGGTCCGCCGCAAGCTCATCGAGATCGACACCGAGATCCGGGACCTGATGGCCCGCCGCGACGAGATGCTACGGAGGAACACATGATCGAGGTCACCGCCGAGACGTTCGAGCGTGACGTGCTGGGCAGCGATCGCCCGGTGCTGCTCGACTTCTGGGCCGAGTGGTGCCCGCCGTGCAAGATGATCGCGCCCGTGCTGGAGGAGATCGACCGCGACCACGGCGACAAGGTGGTCGTCGCGAAGATCAACGCTGACGAGAACCCGTCGATCGCGCTCCGCTACAACGTCCTCGGGCTGCCCACCCTGAACCTCTATCGCGACGGCGAGGTCGTCCACCAGATCAAGGGCACCCGCCCCAAGCGGGCCATCCTCGACCAGATCGCCCCTCACATCTGAGCCTGGAACTGCTCGAACGCCTCATCGGTGAACAGGACGAACCGCACCTCCTCCACCTTCGTGGGGGTGTCCCTGACGGTCCCGACCGCGATGCGCGCCGCGTCGTCCATCGGCCACCCGTAGATGCCCGCCGAGACCGCCGGGAAGGCGACCGTTCTGGCCCCCAGCTGGTCGGCCACGTGGAGCGACTCGCGGTAGCACGACCTGAGGATGTGCGACCGGTCCTCCGACCTGCTGTGGACCGGCCCGACGGTGTGGATCACCCATTTCGCCGGCAGCCGCCCGGCCGTCGTCGCCACCGCCTGGCCCGGCGGCAGCCCCTTGCCGTAGGCGGAGGCCCGCAGTTTGCGGCAGGCCTCCAGGATCTCGCTGCCACCCTTGCGGTGGATCGCGCCGTCGACGCCGCCCCCTCCCAGCAGTGAGGAGTTGGCGGCGTTGACGATCGCGTCGGCCCGCTGATCGGTGATGTCACCCTGAACCACAATGATCCGCATGGCCGGATCCTGCCCGCTGGATCAGACGTTCACCACGTCGAACTGCTCCCAGGGCCCGACGGCGGTCCGGTTGGCGATGAGGGGCTGCGCGCCCCCGCCGTCGGCGCAGACGTAGTTGCCGTTGGCCTGGGCGCGGAGGCTGATCGTGCCGTTGGGGTTGTTGACGACCTGGAAGGTCTCCCACGGCCCGACGGCCGTCCGGTTCGCGACGAGCGGCTGGGCTCCGGCCGCCTCGGCGGCGACGTAGAGGTTGTTCGCCCGCGAGCGCAGCGCGATGTTGCCGTTGCCCAGGTCGATGCGGTCGAACGTGGTGGCGGTGCCGTTCGCGACCAGGGTCGGCCCGGCGTTGACGAGCTGGTTGTTGGCGCGCGAGCGGAGCTGGATGCCCGGCGTGCCGCTCGTGGCCCCGAACCAGGCCAGGTCGAAGGCGTTGGCCATCGCCTGGAAACCGGCGTCGTTGGGGTGGAGGTGGTCGCCCGGGTCGTAGGCGGGCAGGAAGCGCGTCGGGTTGGCCGGGTCGCGGGTGGCGGCGTCGAAGTCGACCACCCGGTCACAGCCGCTGCCCGCGCTGCGCACCCACGCGTTGTACGCGGCCCGGCTGTTCTCGCCCTCCTGCGTCCAGTAGTTCGCGCCCTGGAAGGGGGTCAGCGTGGCGCAGATGAACTGGATGCCCCGGGCGTGCGCCCGGTCGACGAGGTTCTGCGCGCCGGTGATGAGCTGCTGCGCCGTGGGCACCGGCCGGTTGGACCCGACGTCGTTGATGGGATTGTCGGCGAAGACGACCCACTTCACCCCCGTCTGGTTGAGCACGTCGCGCTCGAACCGGTTGATGGCGCTCTGCCCCGCGCCGTCGCGGAGCAGCTGGTTGCCGCTGATGCCCTGGTTCACCACGCCGACCGTCCGCCCGGAGGCGTTGAGCCGGTCGGACAGCAGGTTCGGCCAGCGCCGGTTGGCGTTGTGGCTGGACGCGACCCCGTCGACGATCGACGCGCCCAGCGCGACGATCGTGCCGGCGCCGGCGGGGTTGTCGACGTCGACGCCCGACAGGATGAAGTTGTCACCCGTCTCGCCGGTCGGCGTGATGGAGGCGTTGCCCGCCACGTTGCCCGCCGCGATGTAGCTGGTCTGCAGCGCCGTCTGGTGGTAGGTCGCCGGCCCGGTCGCGGACGGCAGGTGGAAACTGACCGCCAGGTCGGAGGAGGCCGCGACCGGCACGCTCGCCGCGTCGCTGATGGCCAGCCCCCCGATGGGGATCGTCACCGACTGCTGCCCGCCGAACGTCACCAGCCGGTCGCTGGCGGCGTCGACCGACGACCCGCTCGTCCTTCTCGCCACGTGGACGTTGGAGACGGTGAGGGCCCGGGTGCCGAAGGCGTTGGAGAGCTGCACCCGCACGGCCGTCCCGCCGATGCTGGTGCGCACGATCTGCCGCAGCGTCTGGTTGCTGAACTCCCGGTTGGATCCGCTCTGGGGCGACGCGCCCCAGGTGCCGTTCCAGGTGGCGGCCGAGGCCGGAGCGGGCAGGTTGGCCGCGACCAGGAGCGCGACGAGGGCCGCGATGAGCGCCCGGGTTAACCGATGGAACCGATGCATTCTGTCCTTCTCGCCTGTACGGGACCACGCTCGTGATCAGGCCGAGATTAAGCTGACAGGCCTTTGTCGTCAACAGATAGGTTGGATGTATAGGCGTGGGAACGGTGCAAACGGGGCGTTCGAGTGGCTCGAAATCGGACATAGGTCGGATCTTGAGGGTGGCGGGGGTTCGGTTGTCTGGGTTTTGCATGCGAGGGGGGACCGGACAAGTTCGGATATTCGGGGATTTGAAGCATTGTCAGGATGGCCGTTTGGAGTGTTTTGTAACTCCGGAAACAGGGATATCTCTGGAATTCCTGCGCATCAAGTGGCGTGCCCTATACCCTCTGCGGCGTCACGTTTTCATATGAGTGTCCAGAGGGAACCGGCATGCCATTCGCGTGGGGCGATCTCCCGGTGGGGAGGGTGCTCCGCATTGCCGGGGTCGATTCCAGCATTGACGCCAATGTCATGGAATTGTTGCTGGACCCTTTACCGGAGACCGGTCCCGCGGTCGTCACGTATGCGGCGGCGGAGTGCGACTCGCTGCCTGAGCTGGTCGGATCCATCCTCCGCGAACTGGAGACCCTGGCCATCGGCCTGTTCCCCGCATGGTTGCCCGAAGGGGAGAAGCTCGACGGCCCGGGTGGCGCCGGAATGGCGGCCGCGCGTGTTCTCGCGATGCGCATGGCCTCCGGTACCCGTCATTTCGGACCGTTCCTGGCGGAACTCGCCTGCCACGCGATTCAGCACCAGGGCGCGTTCGCGCCCCGGCCGAAACGCGCGTTCCCCGCAGAAGTGCGCGCGGCCGGGCTCGCCCGGGTCATCGCCGCCACATTCCAGCGGGAGGAGGCGGCGCTCGTCGTCCACGTCCCCGAGAAGCTGAGCCCCCACGGGGAGACGGTGTTCGTCGCCGGGTGTGAATGGCTGGCCCATCAGAGCGGAATGGGCGTCTGGCTGGTCGGACGCGAACTCAAGCGGGTCGAGACCGTTCATCTGCTGGTCCCCCCGCCGGTCACCCGGCTCGCGGCCGAATTGCCGTCACCGGAGGCACCGCCCGCCGAGAGCGTCGGGGTGCCGCCGCTGTGCGGGCGGCCCGCCAGGTACAGCGTGGTGGAACAGGCCGTGGAGCGGGCGCTCGGCGAGTGCCCATGGGCCTACGGCCGCACCTGGAACCAGACCTACGCGTCGCCCGATCCCCTTTTCGTGCCGATCCGTACGGATCTCATGTGGGCGGCGGAGAAATGCGTCGTCGAACTCGACGGTCCCGAACACCGGACGCCGGCCCGGATGGAGCTCGACCGGCTCCGCGACCGCCATTTGGAACGTGCCGGGTTCACGGTGCTGCGCTTCACCAACGAGCAGGTGCTCGACGATCTTCCGGCGGTGCTCCGCCGGATCAGGGATTTCCTCCTGGGGCGGCGGAGCCTCGGGCTGAACGAAGGAGCGGTTTGATGTCCGAAGAACGACTGACGTATCAGCAGGTCGCGGCTCTGCTTGTCCTCAAGACATTAGGGACCGAGGTCGGACGCAAGGAACTGGTGGAGACCTGGGGCCTCGACCTCAGCACCAAGAACCGCGCCGGGCTGGTCGACCACAAGTTGATGGAGGTGGAGAAGCGGGGGAACAGCCTTTGGTACTCGATCACAACCGCCGGTGAGGACCGGGCGCTCGAAGAAGTTCAGAAGGGTGTCGCGGTGACTTCGCGGTCGGGCAAGACCTTGGCCCTGCTCTACCTGCACACCCTTCTTTCGCCCGCCTTGCCTCAGGCCGCTGCGCCGGAGCCGCCCGCAGTTGCCGCCGACCTCACCGACGAGGAGGTTGAGGACCGCATTCGTGCGGCCTACGCGAAGATCACCCCAGGTGTGGGGGAGTGGGTCTCCCTGACGAGATTGCGGCCACTGCTCGACGGCATCGACCGGAGCAGGCAGGACAACGCGCTGCGCAGCATGCTGCTGAACTCCTCTGAGGTGCACATCCTCGCAGCCGCGATCCCGGGCCGCCTGTCGCCCGAGGACCACGCGGCCGCCGTCGTGATCGGTGACGAGCCGAACCATCAGCTGCGAATCGGGGAGCGTTGATGATCACTGATTGGTATGCCCTCAGCTCCCTGAACTTCATCTCAAGCGTCGCTGGAGAAGAAGACGTCTGGCAGCCGGTCCCCTTCCACGTGGATGGGATGCACCCCCAGGCAACGCGAGCGCTGACGGCGGGCCTCGAAGCCGCCGCCCGGAGCGTGGGCACCTCCAGCCCGATCGGGGTTGTCCTCGAAGGCACGTCGGGAAGCGGCAAGACCCACCTGATGAGCTGGCTCCGGGAACAGGCCATCCAGCGCGACGGCTACTTCTTCCTGATGAGCGTGCTCGACGCGCGCAACTTCTGGGACAGCACCCTGGTGTCCATCCAGGATGGCCTGGCCAGAGTCGGGACCGATGAGGAGAGCCAGCTCAAGCGCTTTCTCCGCAACCTGACCGCGCAGCTGGCGCTGCCGCGCCGGACCCAGCAGGCGGTCATCGGGAACCAGCCCCTGGAGAAGGGGCACCTCGACGAGTTCCTGCAGGCGCTCTACAAGAAGGACCGCAGAGTCTTCCAGGAGGCCCAGGACACCGCGCGGGCTCTGGTGTTGCAGGCCACCAACGACTACAACCTGGCCAGCGTGGGCGACAGCTACATGTATGGCCTTGACGACGTCGACGGCGGCCGGGGCGAGTGGGGATTCCGCCAGATCGCGCGCAGCCCGCAGGAACTGGTCCGGGACATCTCACGGCTGCTGGCCATGACCGGACCGAGTGTCATGGCCTTCGACCAGCTCGACCCGCTCATCAGCTCGATGGCGCTGTTCGGGACCGGGGAGGTCGACCCGAAGACCCGGGCCACCGCCTTGCAGATCGCCCACGGGCTGACCTCCCTGAGAGAGGTATCCAGCAGGACCCTCTCAGTCGTCTCCTGTCTGCCGGACACCTGGATACTGCTCAAGGAATTGGCAGTGTCCAGCTTCAAGGACCGGTTCGAAGGAACCACGATCCTCAAGCGTATCCCGAGTCCTGAAGTGGGCCGGGAGCTCGTGACCCGGAGGCTTGCTGAGCACTTCAAGAGCATCGGGTTCGAACCGCCCTATCCCACGTGGCCGGTTCGGCCGGAAGCCTTCGCGGAAGCGCCGTTCTACACTCCGCGGAAGGTCCTCAAGGCTCTCACCGAGCACATCAAGACCTGTGTGGCTAGGGGTGAGGTCAAGGAACTGCTGCGGTTCGACGGAGTCGAGACGCACCAGGTCGAGCCGACCACCGCGATCCAGTCGACGCTCAGCGAGATCCACGGGATCGAGACGAAGTTCGCTCTCCTTGAGGACTCCGCTCACGTCACTGGTGCACTCGACCCGACGCAGGAGGACGCCGTCCTGCCCAGCCTGCTCGCCGCCGGGCTCCAGGCGTGGGCCATCGAAAAGGGCGACGACGCCACCGCCTACAAGGTCGACCCGACTTTCGGGCAGCGCACCTCTCTGCACGCTCGTCTCCGGCAGGTGCTCGACGAGACCCGGGAGGACGAGATCCACTGGGCGATTCGCGGTATCAGCGCCAAGCACCCGAACGCGGCGCTGACCCGGCTCAAGCGGGCCGTCATCGCGGCCGGTCTCGAAGCCGAGACGCCCAAGCGCAGGCTCGTCATCATCAGGAACGTTCCGTGGGCGGGCGGTCCGAAGACCCAGCAGGCCCTGGCCGACTTCCGCGCGCGGGGCGGGCGGGTCGTCAAGGTCGACGAGGACGACCTGAAGACCCTCAGCGCCCTGCGCGACCTCATGGCGCAGAATCCGCCCAGCATCAACAAGTGGCTGGTCCTGAAGCGCCCGGCCAGCGCGATCAAGCTGCTCAGAGACCTCTTGGAGGACTGGTCGGACGAGCCGCAGCCAGCCGGGGCCGCCCCGGTCGAGGTGGAGCCGAGCGCCCCGCAGGTGCCGCAAGCCCCAAAAGCACCTGAGGGCGACATCCTCGAGGAGCCGCCCGCACCCGCGCAGTCGCTGCCCACCCGTGAGGCCGGGGTCTCGGGCCACGGTCCGCAGAACGTCCCCGTCGGGGTGCCGTCGCTGATCGTCGGGCGCTCCTATGAGCGTGGGCTTCCCGTCTCCGTCGAGCTGGAGGCGTTGCGGAAGCACGTCGCGATCTTCGCCGGTTCCGGTTCCGGCAAGACCGTTCTGATCAGGCGCATCGTCGAGGAGTGCGCCATCCAGGGTGTCTCCTCGATCGTGCTCGACACCAACAACGACCTCGCCCGGCTCGGCGACCCCTGGCCCGAGGAGCCCTCCGCCTGGGGTCCCGGTGACGCCGCGCGGGCCGCTCGCTACATCGCGGACACCGACGTCGTCGTGTGGACGCCTCGCCGGGAGAAGGGACGGCCGCTGGCCTTCCAGCCGCTGCCCGACTTCGCCGGCGTCCGGGACGACGTCGACGAGTTCAACGAGGCCGTCGACGCCGCCTTCGCCGCGCTGGTCCCCCGGGCCAAGCTTGAGGGGAACACGAGCAAGGCCGAGGTGGCGCGGGCGGTGCTGAAGGAGGCCGTCGTCCACTTCGGGAGGTACAAGGCCGGCGGGCTCAACGGGCTGGTCAACCTGCTCGCCGACTTCCCGGAGGACATCAGCCGGATCAGCGGAGCGGTGAAGATCGCGGATGGGCTCGCCCAGGTGCTCAGGGCCGCGATGGTGAACGACCCGCTGTTCGGGGGTGCGGGGCAGCCGGTCGATCCGGGGCTGCTGCTCACCCCGGCGGCCGGCAAGCGGGCGCGGGTATCCGTCATCTCGTTCGTGGGGTTGCAGAGCGACTCCGAGCGGCAGTCGTTCGTGAACCAGCTCCAGATGGCGCTGTTCGCGTGGATCAAGAAGAACCCCGCGGGGGACCGGCCTCTCGGGGGGCTCTTCGTCATGGACGAGGCGCAGAACTTCGCGCCCTCCGGCGCCGGCACGGTGTGCACGCAGAGCACGCTGGCGCTGGCGTCGCAGGCGCGCAAGTACGGGCTCGGGCTGGTGTTCGCGACCCAGGCTCCGAAGGGGCTGCACAACCGCATCCCGGGCAACGCGGCCACCCAGTTCTACGGGCTCCTCAACGCCCAGGTGCAGATCGAGGCGGCCAAAGAGATGGCCCGGGTGAAGGGGGGCAAGGCCGACGACATCGGGTCGCTCATGAGCGGGCAGTTCTACGTCGCGCCTGAGGGGGCGGGGTTCGCGAAGGTGCGCACACCGCTCTGCCTGAGCCACCACCCCGCCTCGCCGCTGACGACCGAGGAGGTCATCGAGCGAGCCGGCCGGTGACCAGGCAGGTCAGCCAGAACTCGCCCGGGGCGTGCTCGCCCCGCAGGGTGGGGAGGATCGTGCGCGGCACCAGGACGTTGGTCCCCGGGTGCGGCTGCACGACCTCCCCCTCCCGCCGGACCCCCGTCGGCCATGCGGGGTCGGCCGCGTCTTCTATGCGCGACACGCCCTGGTTCGAGGCCGCCCACGCGTAGCCCGCGCCGCTGTCCCTTTCCGTCTCGGTGTCGCGGTCGACGGCGAAGCCGGCCTCGGCGGTGAACAGGCGGCGGGGCGACACGATGCGGTGGACGCGCAGGTGGCCCGGTGGCCGGGGGACCAGCCAGGTCTCGATCTCCACGTCGTCCCACGGCGACCAGCGCAGGTGCAGGTCTCCTTCGGCTGACGGGACCTCGCAGCAGCGCCAGTGCCGGCCGTCCTCGCTCAGGGCCAGGGTGCTGTCGTAGGCGCCCTGCTCCAGGCCGTGGGAACCGGCGGGGACGCTGAAGCCGAACACCGTCGAGTACGCGAACTTGGCGTACTTCGCCGCGCCGCCTCTGGCCCACATGTTGTGCTGCGCGCCGCTGAGCATCACCACGTGGCGGCCCTCGTCGGAGCGCATCAGCGTCACTCCGGGTTCGGGCTGGTGGACGACCCCGTCCGGCAGCGGCGCGGGGGTTTCCGGGGTGGTCCAGAACGGGTGGGCCTCCGGGAGGGCCAGGGGGAGGAAGGCCTTCATGGCCCAGTAGGGGGAGCCGGGCGCGTTGTACTGCTCGGCCAGCAGCGGCTGCGGGTAGGCGTAGCCGATGGTCAGCAGACCGTCCCGGCCGGCCGCCTCGCGGCTCTCCCACCAGCGCAGATGGCGGAGCAGGTAGCCCTTCGTCTCACCCCACGGCAGCGCGTCGACGCCCGCGAACGCCGTCGCGCCCCAGAACGCGGCCTGCGCGTGGCGGTAGGTCATCGACCGGCCGAAGGGCACCGCCGCGCCGTCGGCGGCGAACCAGTGGCGGAAGTCCAGGGCGAAACGGGCGGCTCGGTCGCGGAAGCGCTCGGCTCGGGCGTCCTCGCTCAGACCGGCGTAGATCAGGCCGTAGTAGTGCATGGCGAACGGCACGTAGTAGTCGCGCTGGGCGGTCGGGCCGTCGGAGTACCAGCCTCGCCCGAGGTCGAACGACTCCAGCCGGTCGAGGCGGGGTTCCAGTGCCTTCTCGTCGAACGCGACCCCTACCCGTCTCAACCCGAGGCCGACCATGACGGGGAAGAACTGCCAGTTGTTGTCGACGCCGGCGCGGTCGAGCGCCTGGGACAGCCAGGCCACCACGCGATCCCGCTCGATTCCGCTCAGACCGTCCCATAACTGCTCGGGGGCCAGGGCGAGGGCGAAGCCCAGTGCCGCCGTCTCGACCAGGCGCTGGTCGATCTCGGCGATGTCGCCCCAGTATTCGGGGTGTGCCGGGTCGGTTCCGGCCGCCAGGCCCTCGCGCCACGGGTCCAGGCCCTCGCCCAGCGGGGCCAGGCCCCACAGCGGCCGGGCGAACGCCTCCAGTTCGGCCGCCGCGTCGTCGTAGTGGGCGGTGTTCACGCCCAGGCGCAGGCGTGCCCGTCCGGGGCTGAAGAGAGGCAAGAGCGGGTCGGTCAGATCCCGTACGAGCTGGGCCATCGCCGCACGATCCGCTGCCATCTCGCTCCTGTCAAGACTTATTTTTATATATACAATTAAGCATAGAATATAGCCTATGCACTACATCGATGGGGCTTTCGTCCCCGCCGCGCACACGGGCTCCGTGCAGGAGAAGGCCACCGGCGCCGAGATCGGGCGCTACGCCCTCGGTGACGCCGCCGACGTCGACCGGGCCGTCGCGGCGGCCCGCAGGGCGCAGCCCGGCTGGGCGGCTCTGGGCGCGCCCGAGAGGGCCGCCCATCTGACGGCGTTCGCCGACCAGCTCCGCGGCAGGTACGACGAGCTGGTCGAGCTGTCCATGAAGGAGACCGGGGGAGTCCGGGCCAAGGCCGTCGACGAGGTGTCGGCGGGGCTGAAGCAGCTCGGGATCTCGGCCGTGGAGGCGTGCGGGACGGCGGGGGAGGTGCTCCAGCCGTACAAGGCGGGGAAGTTGTCGCTGTCCCGGGCGGTGCCGCTCGGGGTGCTCGGGATCATCACGCCCTGGAACTATCCGGTCAATCTGGCCATGCGGGCGGTGGCTCCCGGGCTGGCGTTCGGGAACACGATCGTGCTCAAGCCGGCCGAGCTCACCCCGATCATCGGCGGGCAGGTGCTCGCCGAGGCCGCGCACGCGGCCGGGCTGCCGCCGGGGGTGTTCAACGTGGTCGAGGGCGACGGGCCCTCGGCCGGGCACGCGCTGGCCGAGCACCGGGGGCTCGACCTGCTCGACTTCACCGGGTCGCGGGAGGTCGGGACGGCCATCGCGCTGTCGGCGGCGCGCGATCTGCGGCCGGTCCGGCTGGAGCTCGGAGGGAGCAACGCGTTCGTCGTGCTCGACGACGCGGACGTCGAGCTGGCCGCCTCGTGCGCGCTGATCGCGTCGCTGGAGTTCCAGGGGCAGACGTGCATCAGCGCGAGCCGCCACATCGTGCTCGAACCGGTCGCCGACGCGTACGTCGCGGCGCTCACCCGCAAGGTCGAGGCGCTCAAGGTCGGCGACCCGTTCGACGCCGGGGTGGACCTCGGGCCGCTCATCAGCGAGGTCCAGCGCGACCGGGTGCACGAGCGGATCGTGCTGCCGTCGGTGGCGAAGGGGGCCGTCGTCGCGACCGGCGCGACCTACGACGGGCTGTTCTACCGGCCGACGGTGCTGACCGGGGTCACCCCCGACATGCCGGCGTTCGCCGAGGAGATCTTCGGGCCGGTGCTCCCCGTCACGGTCGCGAAGACCACCGAGGAGGCGATCGACCTGGTCAACGGCTATCCGATGCTGATGAACTCCGTCTTCAGCCGCGACCTGATGCGCGGGCTGGCCGTCGCCGAACGGCTCGACGCCGGTGAGGTCCACGTCAACGACGCGCACGCCCGGCACGGCGCCGAGAACCAGATGCCCGGGTTCACCCGGCGTCAGTGGATCGGCGTCCAGCGCGGGACGCTCGACCTGCCCGCGTGGACGCGGGGATGAGGGTCGACTACGCGATGTACCCGGAGCTCCCGGTCCGCCTGTTCGGGCGGGCCGAGGCTCCGCTGACCGAGTTCGCCAGCCCGGACGCGCGGCGCAGGCTGAGGACGGCCGAGATCCTCGTCACCGGCTGGGGGTGCCCCGTCCTCGACGCCGGGGCGCTCGACGCCGCCCCGCTGCTCAAGGCGGTCGTGCACGCCGCGGGCAGCGTGAAGGGGCACGTCACGCCCGAGGTGTTCGCGCGGGGGATCGTGGTCAGCTCGGCGGCCGACGCCAACGCGATCCCGGTCGCGGAGTTCACCCTCGCCATGATCCTGCTGGCCGGCAAGGCCGTGCCGCGGCTGGCCCGCGAGTTCCACGCCGAGAGAAGGGACCTCGGGCTGCTCACGAGGCAGAGCGACATCGGGAACTACCGCAAGACCGTCGGGATCGTCGGCGCCTCCCGGATCGGGCGGCGGGTCATCGAGCTGCTGCGGCCCTTCGACCTTCAGGTTCTGGTCGCCGATCCCTACGCGGACGATCTGGTCACCCACGACCTCGACGAGGTGGTCCGCCGCAGCGACGTGCTCTCCATCCACGCTCCGGCCACGCGGGAGACGTACCGGATGATGGGCCCTGAGCGCCTGAAGGCGCTCAAGGACGGAGCGACCCTCATCAACACCGCGCGGGGGTCTCTCGTGGACGAGCCGGCGCTGGTCGAGGAGCTGCGAACGGGGAGGATCTCCGCGATCCTGGACGTCACCGACCCCGAGCCCCCGGCGGCGGACTCGCCGCTGTGGGACCTGCCCAACGTCGTGCTGACGCCGCACGTCGCGGGGGCGCTGGGGTCGGAGGTCGCGCGGCTCGGGGCCGCCGCTCTCGACGAGGTGGTACGACTGACGCGCGGTGCCCCCCTCCTGTACGAGGTGGACCCGCGCGCCCTGTCCCACCAGGCCTAGCTCTTCAGGCCCGAGAACGCGATGCCCTGCATGATGCGCCGCTGGAAGATCAGCAGCACGACCATGACCGGGATCACCGCGAGCGCCGCGCCCGCCATGATGTAGTAGGCCCGGCCCGACTCCGTGCTCGCGAGCTGCTGCAGCGCCAGCGGCAGCGTGTAGTAGTCGGGGCTGTTGAGCACGATCAGCGGCCACACCAGGTCGTTCCAGTGGAAGATGAAACTGGTGATCGTCACGACGGCCAGCACCGGCTTCGACAGCGGCAGGATGACCCGCCAGAAGATCGCCATCCGGCCCGCGCCGTCGATGCGGGCGGCCTCCTCCAGTTCGACCGGAAGTGTGCGGAAGAACTGCCGCATGAGGAAGATGTCCAGGACCGAGGCCACGTTGGGCAGGATGATGCCCCATGGGGAGTCATAGACGCCGAGCACCTGGGTGACGTGCAGACGCGGCACCAGCAGGGTGATCGTCGGCACCATCATGCCGGCCAGCATGAGGACGAAGATCTTGTCCCGGCCCGGGAACGGGATGCGCGCGAACGCGTAGGCCGCCAGGGCGTCGATCAGGAGCTTCACCGGGACCAGCACGCAGGTGATCCACACGCTGTTCCAGAAGGCCGTGCCCAGGCCGCTGATCGACAGGACGTACTCGTAGTTCCCGAGCGTGGGGTTCCACTCGCCGGTCTTCTTGTCCAGCGGGAGGAGCTGCGGCACCTGAGTGTAGACGTCGGGGCCGTTCTTGAACGACGTCGCCAGCATCCACACGAAAGGCACGACCGACACCAGCGCCAACAGGATCAGCGCGATGTAGATGGGCAGGCGGCGGACCGTCTTCTGGTTCACGACGCCTCCTGCTTCATGAACTTGAACTGCACGAACGTGATGATCATGATGAAGACCAGGAGGATGAACGACATCGCGCAGGCGGCGCCCATCGCGTTGTAGCGGAACGCGTAGAGATAGATGTGCAGCACGTAGGCCAGGCCCGACTGCTCGGGGCCGCCGGTGACGCTGCGGTTGCCGCCGCCGCTGAAGATGACGTACACCAGCCCGAAGACCTGGAGCGCGGCGATGATGCCGGTCACGACGAGGTAGAAGGTCGTCGGGCGGAGCATCGGCACGACCACCTTGAAGAAGCGCTGCACCGGGCCCGCACCGTCGATGACCGCAGCCTCCCTGATCGACTCGGGGATGCTCTTCAGGCCGGCCAAGTAGATGATCATCGAGATGCCGCACTGCCACGCGGCGATGAACGCCAGCGCCGGGATGACCAGCTCCGGGGTGTTCAGCCAATTCTGGCGGGGGATGCCGACCAGGCCGAGCACCGCGTTGACCAGGCCGTACTGCGGGTCGTAGAGCCAGCGCCAGATGGCGCCGACCGCCGCCTCCGCGGTCACGACGGGCAGGAACAGCAGCAGGCGGAACAGGTTCGAGCCGCGCCTGATCGAGTTGATCAGCAGCGCCTGGCCGAGCGCCGCGATCAGCGTCAGCGGCACGGCGACCAGCGTGTACTGCAGGGTGACCTGGACCGACTTCCAGAAGTGCGGGTACTTCACGTCGTCGAAGAACAGGTCCGTGTAGTTCTGCAGGCCCACCCAGATCGGCGCGGAGTGCAGGTCCCACTCGGTGAAGCTGTAGTACAGGGCGGCCAGGGCCGGATAGAGCAGGAAGATGATGAAGTACACCAGCGCGGGGGCGATGAGGAGCCACCCGATCAGGTGGTCGCGCCTGCCGATGCCCGGACGGCGGCGCCGTCCGGGCCTGGCCGGCGTCTCGGCGGGCCGCTGGGCCACGACCGGAGATGCCACGGTTGCCTCGCTTCCGTGATGGCTGGGCTAGCTGTTCCAGCCGAGCAGGGCGCGGGTCTTGTTCGCCGCGTCGGTGAGCGACTCCTGGGCGGTCATCTTGCCGCTCAGCGCCGACTCCAGGGCCGGGGCGATGATCTCGTCGTTGATCTGGATCCACTGCGGGAGCGCCGGACGGGCCTGCGCCACCTTGAGCTGCTCGAGGAAGGCCTGCTGCTGCTCGCCGAAGGTGGCGGCGTCGCGCTCGGCGGCCTCCTTGTTGACCGGGAAGCCGCCCAGGGCCTGGGCCAGGGTGGTGTTGTTCGTGGAGTTGGTCAGGTGCTGCAGCCACTTCCAGGCCAGCGCCTCGTTCTTGCCCTTGGTGAACACGACCGCGTTCTCGCCGCCGATGTTGCCGGCGGGAGTGGTCTTGTACGGCAGCGGCGCGACGTTGAAGTCGAGGTCGGGGAACTGGTCCTTGATGGTGGCGACGTCCCACGGGCCGGAGATCATCATGCCGGCGAGGCCGTTGGCGAAGGCCTGGTCGGAGTCGGTGATCTCACGGGGTGAGGACGGCAGCAGGTCGACCCAGAGCTGGAGGGCCTCCACGGCCGGGGCCTGGTCGAACAGGATCTTCTTGTTCGCCTCGTCGACCATCTGGCCGCCCGCGCCGCCGACCACGCCCGGCCACATCCAGGCGCCGTAGCCGTCGCCCTTCGGCACCACGATGCCGGCGACCTTCGGGTCCTTCTGGTGGATCCCGGCGCTGATCGACTTGAGCTCGTCCCACGTCTTCGGCGGGGTCGGGACCAGCGCCTTGTTGTAGAAGAGGGCGACGGCGGTGTGGTCGATCGGGAAGCCGTACAGCTTGCCGCCGACCTTGTTGGTGTTGAGGGCGCCCTCCCAGAAGTCGGCCTCGTTGAGCGTGCCGGCCGGGACCTCCTTGATGGTGCCTTCCTGGGCGAAGCGGGAGACCAGGGGCTGGTCGAGGATCCCGACGTCGGGGACGGTGTTGCCGGCCAGAGCGGAGCCGAGCTTGGTGTTGTAGTCGTCCTTGGGGATCTTGACGATGTTCACCTTGACCCCGGGGTTGGCCTTCTCGAAGTCCGTGCGGATCTTCTCGACCACTTCGCCGGCCTGAGGGGTGCGGTCCTGGAACATCCAGTAGGTCAACTCCGTCGTGGCAGAGCCCGCGCCGCCCTCCTCGGAGCCGCCGCCGCAGGCGGCGAGCCCGGCGAGCAGCACCGCTGCGGCTGCCGCCCCAGTGACTCTCCTGATCATTTCCATCTCCTTCTCGGGGGGTTGAACAGACGATAATGTAAGACGCGAAAAAAGATCAGTCCCTCGTCGGAAACGCTTTGGTAACGCGGCACCCGCTACCCTGTGCGGCGGCACTTGCCTGGTAGCCGTTTCGTTTACGCATTGAACTAACATGTCGGCATAAAGCGGGAGGACAGGCCATGGCAAGGCCGGAGCGTAAGACGGTCAGGGATGTCCGGAAGGGCAACCGCGGCATGCTGCTGCGGACTCTGTACTTCGGCGGCCCCCGGAGCCGTCACGAGCTGACCGGCCTCACCGGCCTGAGCGCGGCGACCATCAGCACCATGACCGGCGACCTGCTGTCGGAGAAGATCCTCATGGAGGCCGGCCAGGTCGAGAGCGACGGCGGGCGGCCCCGGGTGCTGTTACGGGTCAACCCCGGATACGCCCACGTCATCGGCGTCGACGTCGCCGAGACCCACGTCAGGGTCGAGCTGTTCGACCTGGAGATGACGGAGAAGGCCCGGGTCGACTACACGCTCCGGCCCTCCCACCACGACATCGAGCTGGTCGCGCGGCGGATCCTGGCCGGCATCGACGTGGTGCTGGCCGACGGGCAGGTGACCGCCGAACAGGTGCTCGGCGTGGGGATCGGGGTGCCGGGCATCGTCGAGCGCGGCGCCGACACGCTGATCCACGCCAAGACCTTCGGGTGGGACGGCGTGCCGCTGGGGGCGTTGATGCGGGCCGGGACCTCGCTGCCCGTCTTCATCGACAACGGCGCCAAGACCATGGGGCAGGCGGAGCTGTGGTTCGGGGCCGGCCGGGGGGCCGACCATGCGGTGATCGTGCTGATCGGGTCGGGTGTCGGAGCCACGGTGGTGGCCGACGGGCTGGCCGTGCGGGGGACCTCGAACAGCGCCGGCGAATGGGGTCACACCAAGATCGAGATGAGTGGACGGCTGTGCCGCTGCGGGTCCCGGGGCTGCCTGGAGGCCTACATCGGGGCCGAAGGGCTGCTCGCCCGCGCGGGGGTGCCCGCCCAGACGACCGACTGGCCGTCGGCCCTCGGGCGGGTGCTGGAGGCGGGCGGTGACGTGGTCCAGGAGACGGTGACCTATCTGGGCACCGGTCTGGCCAACCTGATCAACATGCTGAACCCCGAGCGGATACTGATCGGCGGCTGGGCCGGGCTGATGATCGGCGAACGGCACCTCGACGAGATCCGCGTGGTGGTGGGCGAGAACTCCCTGACGCAGCCCTACAACGCGACCTCGATCGTGCTGGGCGAACTCGGCCCCGACGCGGTGGCGATGGGGGCGGCGACGCTGGTGCTGGAGGAGTTCCTTGACACGAGCGCTCCACTGAGGCTCCACGCCGCCAGTTGATGCTTAGTTCAAAGGGTTGAACTAAGGTCCCGGCCAGATCATCAGGACCACCCGCTGGGGCGTCTGCCGTTCGACGCCGGGCAGGGCGTGGGGCCAGCGGCTGATCCTTAGGTTTTCCCAGCCGCCCCATATGCCGGCGTGAGGTAGATCCACGATCTTCGGGACACGGGCGGTCACCCTGGCGAGAGCCTCCGACAGAGTGGTATAAAACCTTCCAGTTACATAACTGGAAGGTTATCTGCCTATGTTGGACGCCACGTTCGCCGCGCTGGCCGATCCCACTCGCCGGGCGATCCTGGCGCGGCTGGCCCAGGGGGAGGCCACCGTGACCGAGCTCGCCGCGCCCTTCGCGATGAGCCAGCCGGCCATCTCCAAACACCTCAAGGTGCTGGAGAAGGCCGGTCTGATCACCCGGGGCAGAGACGCCCAGCGCCGTCCCTGCCGGCTGGCCGCCGAACCGCTGGAGGAGGCGACTCAGTGGCTGGCGGGCTATCGGGAGTTCTGGGAGGCCCGCTACCGGCAGCTCGACGCGGTGCTGAAGGGCATGGAATGACCGGCGTCGTCACCCGGGGCGACCGGGAGATCGTCGTCACCCGCCGCTTCGCCGCGTCCCGGGACCGGGTGTTCGCCGCGCTGACCACGCCCGACCTGCTCGTTCAGTGGTACGGCGCACAGGGGTGGCGGCTGGTCGAGTGTTCCTTCGAGGCGTCGCCGGGCGGCGCCTACCGGTTCGTCTCCGAGGGGCCGGGCGGGGCGCGGATGGTGCAGCGCGGGGAGGTGCGGGCCGTCGAGCCGCCTCGGTCGATCACCCTCAGCGAGGTCTTCGACGAGCAGTCGTATCCCGGCGTCACCCTGATCACCCACGATCTCACCGACGAGGGCGCGGGCACCCTCCTCACCACCACGATCCGCTACGCCACCCCGGACGGCAGGGCGACGGCGCTGCGCTATCCGATGGCCAGGGGGATGGCGCAGGCGTACACGAAACTGGATCTTCTGCTGGAAAGGAACGGCATGAACTGGACCCTCGAAGTGGTCGTCGTGCCCGTGTCGGACATCGACCGGGCCAAGGACTTCTACGCCGGCAAGCTGGGCTTCACCGTCGACCACGACACGGCGTTCGGCGACGATGTGCGGATCGTGCAGCTCACCCCGCCCGGGTCGGGCTGCTCGGTGGTGATCGGGAAGGGCGCGGTGCCCGCGATGGCTCCGGGGTCGCTCCGGGGGCTCCAGCTGGTGGTGCCGGACATCCGCAAGGCCCACGCCCAGCTCGTGGAGCGGGGGGTGGACGTGAGCGACGTGCAGAAGATCGGCGAGAACCCCCATCCGGTGCCCGATCCCCTCGACAACGTCGGGTTCGTGTTCTTCGACGACCCCGACGGGAACGGATGGGCGGTCCAGCAGATCTCGTCCCGAGGCTGACCGCCCACCCGCTCTCAGCCGGTGGCGAGGATGACGTCGGAGGCCTTCACGATGGCCGTGACCTGGCTGCCGACCCCCAGCCCCAGTTCCTCGGCCGCTTCGGCCGTGACCGACGCGACCAGCCGGAGCCCGCCCGCCGACAGTTCGACGTTGGCGGTCGCCTCGCCACGTGTGATCCCGGTGACCTCGGCTGGGATCGCGTTCCGCGCACTCAGTTTCATGATCACCTCTTTCCCGGCGAGGCAGCGGCGGAATCTCGTCACACCCGCTCCCAGATGGAGACCCAGTCGATCTGCACGTTCCCGGCCGCCGTGTCGGTGGGGCCGTTCGGGATCGCCGTCTCGGTCTGGAGCACCCAGTGCATGGGCTTGACCGGCATCAGCGCCGTGTTGGTGAAGGTGCCGATGGTCGTGCCGTCGAGGAGGAAGCGCACCGACTGCGGGGTCCACTCGACGACGGCGGTGTGCCAGCCGCCGAAGGTCACGCCGGTCGGATACGGCGAGGCGACCTGTGGGTTGCCCCGGTGGTGCATGAACGCCTCGATGTGCCCGTCGAGGCTGCCCTCTGGGAAGTCGATCTCGCCGTCCGACCAGACGCCCGGAGGGTCCGGCCAGAGGAGCCAGGCCGTCTTGTAGCCGGGCACCGGGTCGGCGCGGAACCGGACCGCGTAGCGGCCGTGAAGGAGACCGTCGTAGGCGTTGGCGTGGCCGGGGATGATCGGGAGCGGGGCGGAGACCAGGTGCTGGCCGTTCTCGGTGTGCAGGAACATGTTGAGCGCGCCGTTGTGGACGCTGACCACGCGGTCGGGGGCGTACCGCCCGTGGCCCGAGGTGTCCGCGAAGCCGGAGTAGGCGGTCCACCTGCTCGCCACCGCCGACGGGAAGGCGCCCAGCGGGACGGTCTGGGTGAAGTCGTCGGTGAAGACCTGCCGCCAGCCGGGCAGGTCGCCGACCGGCATGGCCTGGCCCGACGGGGCGGGGGTGGCCAGCGGGGGCGTCCAGATCTGGGCCGGGCCCGCGTCGCAGGTGTAGACCCAGATGGGGTTGCCGTCGGCGGTGCCCACGTTCTTGGACGACAGGCACAGGCCCGAGTTGGGGTTCACGAGCGTGCCGTTGGGGCGGGGGCTCCAGATCTGGGCGGGGCCGCCGTCGCACGTGTAGAGCCAGACGGGGGTGGTCGAGACCGTGCCGGCGTTCTTGACCGCCAGGCAGTGGTTCCCCTGCACCCGGACGGTGCCGTCGCCGGGCAGCGTCCACTGCTGGTGGGCGGTGCCGTTGCAGGTCCAGAGCACGATTGGGTTGCCGTTGGCGGTGTTGCCGGCCGCGTTGTCGAGGCATTTGGCGGCGATGCCGCGGATCGGCCCGGTGGCCGCGGCGTGGGCCGGCGGCGCCAGGCTGAGCAGGGACGCCAGCAGCACGAGTGCCAGCGTCGCGGCGTGTCTCACCGTTCGCATGGATCCCTCCTTGGAGGTGGGTGACGTACCGAGCCTTGGGGGAGATCGGGCCGTCCGGGAGGCGGCTGGCGTTCCACGTAACGTTTCAGGCCGTGGCGCTGCGTGATCGCGACGAGTGTGAAACGTTCCAGAGATGGACCGAACCCCCTCAAAGCGACGTCCCCCCGGCCCGTTGCGTGACCTGTCACCCGATCTGGCGCTGGCCCAGGCGGCTCTGGCGATCGAGCTCCGGGCCGGGCGCGACAAGGCCAACATGGGGCTCCAGGAACTCGCCTCGCAGGTGTACTGGTCCAAGGCGACCGTGAGCCGCTGGCTCAACGGCCAGGCGATGCCGACCGAGAAACAGGCCCGGCAGTGGGCCGAGACGTGCGGGACCGACGTGCCGACCATGGCGCGGCTGTGGCAGCAGGCACAGGAAGTGCAGGAGCCCGTGGCCGCCGCCGCTCCCGGGCCGTCTCGGCGGCGGGTCCGGCTCTGGCCGATCCTCGTCGGCGTCGCCGTCGTCGTCGGCGCCGCCGTGCTCTGGTTCTCCCGGGACGATCGGCCGCCGTGCGCGCTGGACCACCCGATCTCCCTGCACGTCCCCCCGCAGAGCGGCGAGCGGATGAGCGTCACCGCCGAGATCCGCTGCGCGCTGCCCGCCGACCGGCGCTACTTCGTGGTGGAGGAGGTGCCGAACGTCGACGTGCGCAACCCCCACCCGGCGTTCTACGTGAAGGCGCAGGTCAGCGAGGTCCGGATCGGCGCCTCCTCGGTGCTGTCGATGATCCTCAAGGAGCCGGTGACGACCCGGGCCAAGTTCTACGTGATCAGCGTCGACGAGGCGGGCGAGCGGGCGCTGGAGGAGAACCGCGTGATCGACAACGGCCTGCTCGACCTGCCCGAAGGGTCCCGTCAGGAGTCGGCGGTCGGCTGGCACGTGAAGGCCTGGGAGTAGCGTCTGCCTAGAGTGGAAGCCTGGACATAGGGGGTTCATCATGCGCCTTGTCGGAACGGTCGCCCTGGTCACCGGGGCGTCGAGCGGGATCGGCGAGGCCGCCGCGATATCGCTGGCGCAGCAGGGCGCGACGGTCGCGGTGGTGGCCCGGCGGCGGGAGCGGCTGGAGGACCTGTCCGCCCGGATCGGCAAGGACGGCGGCCGGGTCCTGGTCATCGAGGCCGACATCACCCAGGAGGCGCAGGCCGCCGAGGCGGTCGAACGGACCGCCACCGAGCTCGGCCGGATCGACACGCTCGTCAACAACGCCGGGGTCATGCTGCTCGGGCCGGTCCAGCACGCGCCGGTCGCCGAGTGGCAGCGGATGGTCGAGACCAACGTCCTGGGCCTGCTCTACTGCGCCCACGCCGCGCTGCCGCACCTGATCAGGGCCGCCGACGACGGGCCCCGCTACGTCTCCGACATGGTCAACGTCTCCTCGGTCGCCGGGCGGATCGCCCGCACCGGGAGCGGCGTCTACAACCTGACCAAACACGGCGTCGGCGCGTTCAGCGAGTCGCTGCGCCAGGAGGTCACCCGCAAGCACGTGCGGATCTCCCTGGTCGAGCCGGGCGCGGTCGAGACCGAGCTGGCCGGGCACAACCGGCCCGAGGTGCTGGAGACGATCCGGAGCAACTTCGACGACGTCGAGCGGATGCAGCCGGAGGACATCGCCGACGCGATCACCTACATCGTCACCCGTCCCCGCCACGTCGCGATCAACGAGGTGCTGATCCGGCCGACCGAACAGGAAAGGTGACTCCGAGGAGGTCCCGAGATGCCGAAAGCCTACGTGTACCGCGAATACGGAGGCCCTGAGGTCGAGGAGTTCGCCGACCTGCCCAAGCCGACCGCCGGACCGGGCCAGGTCGTCGTCCGCGTGCGGGCCGCCGGGGTCAACCCGGCCGACTGGAAGCGCCGCACCGGCTGGTGCCGCCCCGGCACCGGCCCCGACCACTTCCCGGCGGTCTTCGGCAACGAGGTCGCGGGGGTCATCGCCGAGATCGGCCCCGGCGTCACCGGCCTCAAGCCGGGCGAGGCCGTCTTCGGCAGCCCGCTGAAGGGCGGCTACGCCGAATACGCGGTCCTCCCGGCGGCCGGCGTCGCCCACAAGCCCGACGAGGTGTCGTTCGAGGACGCCGCCACCCTCCCCGTCGCCGCCGCCACGGCCTACGACGGGGTCCGCCAGCTCGGCGTGCCGCCCGGCGGCACCCTGCTGATCACCGGCGTCGGCGGCGGCGTCGGCACGGCGGCGGCCCAGATCGCCCGCAACGCGGGGGTCAAGGTGGTCGGCACCGCCGACCCCGGCAAGCGCGCGTTCGTCGAGTCGCTCGGCGCGACCTACGTGGAGCCGGGCCCGGGTGTCGCCGAGCGCGTGCGGGCGGTGGCGCCGAAGGGCGTCGACGGGATCTACGACCTCGTCGGCGGCGACGCCCTGCGCGAGGTCGCGCCGGTCCTGGGCGACCACGCGAAGCTGATCTCGGCCGGGGACCAGTCGACGGCCAAGGACCTCGGCGGCGGCCCGGTCACCCGCGCCCGCACCAAGGAGGTGCTCGGCGCGGTCGCCGGGATGGTCGCCGACGGGAGCCTCAACCCCTACGTGACCGCGACCTATCCGCTGGAGGAGGCCGACCGCGCGCTGAGGGAGGTCGAGAACGGACACGCCAGGGGCAAGATCGTCATCACCGCGTGAGCGGTTCGCCTCGGCCCGGGTGGCCCGGCTGGCGACGTCCGGCCCCCGCGTGGTCCCGGTGACCTTCGCCCTCGACGGCGAGGTGATCGTGAGCGCCGTCGACCACAAGCCGAAGACCACCCGGCGGCTGCGGCGGCTGGAGGACATCGCGGCCGACCCCCGGGTGAGCCTGCTGGTCGACCACTACGACGACGACTGGGACAGGCTCTGGTGGGTACGGGCCGACGGGGTCGCCCGGGTGGTCGCCGCGTGGCCGGTGGAGTGCCTGGCGGCGAAGTATCCCCAATATCGGGAGAGGCCGCCCGAGGGGCCGTTCATCGTGATCGACGTGCGGCACTGGCAGGACTGGTCGGCCCGCTAGCCGAAGATCACGGTGGCCAGCGCCGCCGCCGACTCGGCCAGCGCCGCGTAGGAGGCCAGCCGCTCCAGCCTGGCCCGCAGCACCGCCCGGTCGGGCTCCGGCCGGGCCAGTTCCGCGGTCACGGCGGCCAGGTCGGCCCGCGCCTCCGGCAGGTCGTGCCGCTCGATGAGGCTCGCCAGGTCGTTGACCTGCACGGCTTTCGCGTTCGCCCCCGCCGCCATCGGCCCCGACACGGTGCCACCCGAGATGGTGATGCCGTAGTTGTCGTTCACGACGCTCCCTGCTGAGTCGCCTGCGCCTGATGACCCGCGGCGATCGGCCCGTTGACCGTTCCCCCGCTCACCCACGCGCCGTAGTTGACGATGGCCTGCTGACGGTAGGACGTGGTGTCGATGTCGTGCGCCTCCAGGTAGTCGAGGACCGCCTCGTTGAGCCGCTGCGAGATCAGCTTGCTGTACTTGTCGATGTCCAGGACCTGCATGAACGACGTCGGCTCACGCTCGGCCCCCAGCTCCCGGACACTGGCCCGGGCGCCGTAGGGATAGGCGAGGAACCGGTCGGGACGCTGCTGCCGGTTCTGCTCGAACACCGACCGCACCAGCCGGACCGGCGCGAACAGCACCTCCTCGAACAGCCGCAGCCGCAGCGCCGCCAGCGCCTTGCCCACCACGGCGATCGGGGACAGCGCCGGCAGCACGTCGATCACGTGGAAGCTGCGCCGGCACGGAGGCAGTGCCATGATCAGGCACTGGGTGTACATCATGCGCCCCTCGACCGCGAGGTGGATGTAGGCCGAGATGTCGGTCTCCCGGTCGGAGGACGGCACGACCAGCGTCCCCGAGTCGGTGACGATGGGCGGCCCCTCGGCGCCCACGGTGACCCGCTGGTAGTAGCGCATCGCGCCCTGCGGGTTCCGCTTGACGGCGTCGATGGAGGCGGGGTCGAGCGTGAAGCGCGGCATGCCGTCGGGCCCGAGCAGCGGATGGCCGCCGCCGCCCCGGTGCAGCGTTCCGGGGGCGGTCAGGTGGTCGCTGACGGTGAGCCTGGCGATGCTCTCGCGCTCGTTGAGCACTCCCGTGCGCATCTGCTCCAGGCGTTCGCGGATGAAGGCGTGCAGGTCGGCCGGGTCGATGGTGGCGTTGCGCCGCTCACCCGCCGCCGCGCCGGGGGTGGGCGGCTTCCGGTCCAGTTCGACCACGATCGACCAGGTCTGGTGGGTCTCACCCGACCCGACGAACGGGTCCTCTCCGCCGTAGAGCGCGAGGTTGCCCCACTGGGCCTGGTCGATGTACCAGTCGCGCTGAGCGGGGACCGACTCCTGGGGAGTCGTGTGGGGACGGCCGAAATCGAAGGTGGTGGAGAGCTGGATGTACTGGAAGACCCAGTAGGCGATCGCCGTGAGCAGGGCGAACATCAGCATGACGTATCCCGGCCGCACGACGCCCAGCGCGGCGGCCGGCGCTCCGACGGCGAAGGCGGAGGTCAGCGCCTGGAAGGCGAGGAGGGCCATCACCTGCAGGATGAGGCCCAGCACGACCAGCGCCGCCCAGACGATCATGAACACCCGCAGGACCGTGTTGGCCTGGACGGACCGGCGTGACAGCAGGGCCAGCGGCACCATGCTGATCAGCAGGCCGGCCGTGATCCCGAAGTCCAGACCCAGTCCGAGTAAGAGCAGCAGTGAGATCACCGCGTCCCGGGCCACGGTCACCCGCCGCGCCCGCAGGCAGTGCATCAGCACGGTGCGGGCGTCGGTCCGGCCGTGCGACGGCGCCACGGCACGGTGCCTGTCGCCGAGGAGCTCGTCGATGACGGCGTCCCGGAACTCGGCATCGATGTACGCGCCCGCGGACAGGTACCGCGTGCTGTTGGACAGAACCGTAGGAACCGACATGCAGGCGAACGTAGACCTCTATGTCATAAAGTAACGGGAAAATCACCGGTTGGAGTCACGACTTTTCCAGGGACTTACGCAGATTCCGGGCCAGGTACTCCCTGGCCTCGTACGCGGCGTCGAAGAAGCCCGGGAAGGTGAAGAACCCGTGCAGGGCCCCGGCGAACTCGCGGTAGTCGACCGGCACCCCGGCCTCGTGCAGAGCGTGCGCGTACGCCCTTCCCTCGTCCCGCAGCGGGTCGTACTCGGCCGTGATCACGGTCGCCGGAGCGAGGCCCGACTTGTCGGCCAGGTGGAGAGGGGACAGCCGGGGATCACGGGGATCTACGCCCGGGGCGTACTTCCCGACGACCCAGGCCATGTCGGCCGCGCTCAGGCCGTAGCCGGAGTGGAATCGGTTGTAGCTCGGGGTGTCCATGGCCACGTCGGTCACCGGGTAGACGAGGGCCTGATGGGCGAGCGGCAGGCCGGCGTCGCGGGCCAGCCAGGCGGCCACGGCGGCCAGGTTGCCACCGGCGCTGTCACCCGCGACGGCGACCCGTCCCGGGGCGGCGTCGTAGCGGGCGGGGTGGTCGAAGACGTCGCGGACGACCGCCCAGGCGTCGTCGACGGCGGCCGGGAAGACGTGGTGGGGGGCGAGGCGGTAGTCGACCATGGCGACGGTCGCGCCGGTGCGGACGGCCAGGTCGCGGCCCATGGGATCGTGCTGGGGAAGGGTGCCGTAGACCCAGCCGCCGCCGTGGAGGTAGACGACCACGGGGAGGGCGGGGTCGCCGGTGGGGCGGTACAGGCGTACCGGAACATCCCCCACCGTCGTGTCGGTCACGGAGAAGACGTCGACGGGAGCGCCGCGCTCGGCCTTCTTGTTGTCCAGATGACGGAGCACCTCCACCTCGTCGTCGGTGATCGAGTCGAGGTCGGCGCCCGGGATCGGGGGGAAGCGGTCCAGATACGTCTTGGACTGCGGGTGGAGTGGCATGCGCGAGAACATAGTCGACTTCGCGGGACGAACGCCCTCTGACGGTGCGCAACCGACCTGACACCAAGGGCTGACCAAAGAAAGGTCAGGGGACCCTAACGAACGAGCTGATCACAAGTGCACTTCGGTGGGTCCCCCGGAAGAAGAACTGTGAGAGACTCCAGCATTGCGGGGCGGTAGCTCAGCCGGTCAGAGCATCGGACTCATAATCCGTGGGTCGTGGGTTCAAGTCCCACCCGCCCTACTCAAAACCCCAGGCCAATCGCCTGGCCCCGGGTGTGGCCCCACGCCCCAAGGATAACCACAGATCACACCAGGATGATCACTTCGACGGTTCAGATCCGGCCGTCAGGAGAGTGCTTGGGCCGGAATCACCTGGACGCCACGTCGGGGACAAAATGCCAATGAATGGCATACATCCCCACACGGTCAGTGGCGCGATGGACGGCGGACGCAGTTCCGCAGAGAACGGGATCTCCACGACCCTGTTCTTGGGCGTCATTCCAGGCCCAGGTGGCGGAGGGCGGTTCGGGCCTGGGCGGCGGCCTCCTCGCGGGTGGGGGCGGGGCGCAGGCCGAGGAGGCGCTGGCGGTGGGGCTCGCCCAGGAGCAGGGTGAACACGGAGTGGGCCAGGTCGAGGTCGGGCTCCGGCAGCCGCGTGGCGATGGCCGCGATGTAGGCCTGCGGCCCGTCGCGGTAGAAGCCCTCGGCCAGGTCGGGGAAGCTGTGCGCCTCGGTGACCAGCAGGCGGTGCAGGCCGATCGCCTCGTCTGAGTGCAGACCGGAGACGATCTTGGTGGCCAGCTCCAGCAGGGTGTCGCTCTCGGTGGGCTGGTCGAGGGTGCGCAGGCGGCGGCGTTCCACGGCGGCCAGGAAGATGGCGGTGCGGTCGCCGAAGTAGTCGTAGAGGGTGCGCTTGGTGACGCGGGCCTCGGCGACGATGTCGTCGAGGGTGACCTGGCGGAAGCCGCCGGCGACGAACAGGCGTACCGCGACGTCGAGGATCTCGTCGCGGCGCTGGGCGCGCTCCGCCGCCGTCGGGCGGCCCCGCTTTCGGGGAAGCATCCTGCCTCCTTGCCAGAATGAACCATGTTTCGTTTCATTATATGGTTCGGCTGAGCGAGAAGGAGATCCGACATGCTGTTGGCGTTCTACCGGCAGATGGTGCTGGTCCGGCGGTTCGAGGAGCGGGCGGCACGGGCGTACACCGAGGCGAAGATCGGCGGCTACTGCCATCTCAACCTCGGCGAGGAGGCCACCGTCGCGGGGCTGATGGCGGCGCTCGAACCGAGCGACTACGTGTTCACCAACTACCGGGAGCACGGCTACGCCCTCGCCCGCGGCATCGCGCCCGAGCGGGTGATGGCCGAGCTCTACGGCCGGACCGACGGGGTCTCCCGGGGGTGGGGCGGGTCGATGCACATGTTCGACGTCGCCTCCCGGTTCATGGGCGGCTACGGCATCGTCGGCGGTCAGGTGCCGCTCGCGACCGGCGCCGCGCTGGCGATCGACTATCGCGGCGGCGCCGAAGCGGTGGTCTGCCTGATGGGTGACGGCACGACCAACATCGGGGCCTTCCACGAGTCGCTGAACATCGCGGCGCTGTGGGAACTGCCGATCGTGTACGTCGTGGTCAACAACGGCCTCGGCATGGGCACCCCGGTGGAGCGTTCCTCCGCCGAGCCCGAACTCCACAAGCGCGCCTCCGCCTACCGGATGGCCTCGGCCCGCGTCGACGGCAACGACCCCGTCGCGGTGTTCGACGCCGCCCGGGTGGCCCTCGACAGTGCGCGCGCCGGGCGGCCCTATCTGCTGGAGACCGTCTCGGGGCGGCTCAAGGGCCACTCGGTCGTCGACCCGGCCCGTTATCGCAGCCGCGCGGAGGCCGAGGCGCTCCAGGCCGCCGACCCCGTCGCCGCCTACGCCGTCCGCCTGCACGAACAGGGCGTCCTCACCGACGACCTCATCGCCGGGATCGACGCCGAGGCCACCGCGATCGTCGCGGCCGCGGCCAGGTTCGCCGACGAGAGCCCCCACCCCGAGGTGGCGACGCTTTTCGACTACACCTACGCGACCTCCGTGCCCAACGACTCACGTCGACTTCCCGGTGAGGCCCTGTTCGCATGAGCGTCATCAGCTACCGCCAGGCCCTCCACGACGCGCTGCGCGGCGAGATGCTGCGGGACGACGACGTCTTCCTGATCGGCGAGGAGATCGGGCTCTTCGAGGGGTCGTACAAGATCACTGCGGGGATGCTCGCCGAGTTCGGCCCCAAGCGGGTCAGGGACACCCCGATCGCCGAAGAGGGCTTCACCGGCGCGGCCATCGGGGCGGCGATGCTCGGGCTGCGGCCGGTCGTGGAGATCATGACGATCAACTTCTCGCTCCTCGCGCTGGACCAGATCGTCAACCACGCCGCCAAGATCTACGGCATGTTCGGCGGGCAGGCCCGCGTGCCCCTGGTGATCCGCACGCCCGGCGGCGGCGGGCAGCAGCTCGGCGCCACCCATTCGCAGAACATCGAGCTGTACTACGCGTTCGTGCCCGGCATGAAGGTCGTCGCCCCCTCCAGCCCGGCCGACGCGAAGGCGCTCATGCTCGCCGCGATCCGCGACGACGACCCCGTGCTCGTGCTGGAGAACCTCGCCCTCTACAACACCACCGGCGAGGTCCCCGACCACGACGAGCCCGCCGAGATCGGCAGGGCCGCCGTCACCCGGCAGGGGGCCGACATCACCGTGGTCGCCTACTCCCGCATGGCGGCGGTCGCCCTCCAGGTCGCCGCACGGCTCGAAGAGGAGGAGGGGATCGACGTCGAGGTCATCGACCTGCGCAGTCTCCGGCCCCTCGACCGCGACACGATCGTCGCGTCGGTGCGGAAGACCAACTGCGCGGTGGTCCTGGAGGACGACTGGCTCACCTACGGGATCGGCGCCGAGATCGCCGCGACCATCTCCGACGGCGCGTTCGACTGGCTCGACGCCCCGGTCCGGCGCGTGGCCATGGCGGAGGTCCCTCTCCCGTACGCCAAACCGCTGGAGACCGCCGCGCTGCCCTCGGCGGCCGACGCGATCACCGCCATCCGCGAGACCCTCGACGCCGTCGCCCGGAGGAGACCCTCATGATCGACATCCTTATGCCCCGCCTGTCCGACACGATGACCGAGGGCGCCATCTCGACCTGGCACAAGAAGCCCGGCGACCGCGTCTCGCCGGGTGACGTGCTCGTCGACATCGAGACCGACAAGGCCCTGATGGAGTACGAGGCCTACGAGGCCGGAACCCTGGCCGAGATCCTCATCCCCGAGGGTCGCAACGCCCCGATCGGCGCCCCCATCGCCCGCCTGGACGACGGATCGGACGACATCCGCCCGGAGCGGATCGCGGCGACGCCGCTGGTCCGCAGGCTCGCCCGGGAGCGCGGCATCGACCTCGCCGCCGTGGCGGGGTCCGGCCCGGGTGGCCGCATCATCAGAGCCGACCTTGAAACGAGCCGGGAACCGGCGAGGGAGAAGCCCGTCACGGTTCCGGCGCGACCGGATCAGCGCGAGCCCCGATCGGTGCCGTTCGACCCGATCCGCCAGGCCGTCGCCGCCCGGCTCACCGAGAGCGGCACGACCGTCCCCACCTTCACCGCCACGGCCTCGGCCGACGTCGAGGACCTGCTCGCCCTGCGCGCGCAGATCAACGAGGCCCACGCGGACACCGGCGTGAAGGTCAGCGTCAACGACCTGCTCGTCCGCGCCGTCGCGCTCGCCCTGCGCGCCCATCCCGGCGTGAACGCCTCCTACTCACCCGAAGGACGCGGCCACACCCTGATCCACCGGCGGATCCACGTCGGCATCGCGGTCGCCTCCCCGGCGGGCCTCGTCGTGCCCGTCGTCCGCGACGCCGACCGCGCCACGGTCACCGCCATCTCCACCGCCGCCCGCGACCTCGCCGGCCGGGCGGCCGACCGCACCCTCACCGCCGCCGACATGAGCGACGGCACGTTCACCGTCAGCAACCTCGGCATGTACGGAGTGGAGCACTTCACCGCCATCATCAACCCGCCCCAAGGGGCGATCCTCGCCGTCGGCGCCGCCCGGCCGGAACCCACCCGCAGGCGGCTCCGCTACACGATCACCGCCGACCACCGGATCATCGACGGCGCCCTCGCCGCGCGCTTCCTCGCCACTCTCACCGGCCTGCTGGAACACCCACTACGCGTGGTGGCCTGACCGCGCTCCCGCCGTGGGGCCGGCGACCACGCCCGGCCCTGGCCGTCGAGGCGTGGCTGCTGGAGATCGAGGCTATCGCGGCCCGGTAGGGAGGTCGGGCAGGCCGTACCTCCCGCACATCGCCTGGAAGATCGCGACCTTGTCGTCGCCGTAGCGCCGGACGTGGGCGGCGTAGGACTCGGCGGAGACGAACCGGGGCGGATGTGACTTGGTGTGGAACTTGTCGGCGTACATGACGAGTTCCTCCTCGCCGGTCTCCGCGAGGTAGTCGGCGACCGGCAGGGGCAGGGACTGCCGCCGGACGTCGTCGGCGGTGAGGCCGACGCCCGTGTGGTGGGAGGCGAAGCGGCAGAGCTGCTCGGGCAGGCCCTCCTCGGCGAGCAGTTCGTGGCCCAGCACGCCGTGCCGCACGTAGGGGGCGTCGCCCAGCCGGTAGACGCCGATGTCGTGGAGGAGGCTGCCGGCTCTCACCAGGTCGGCGTCGAGTTCACGGCCGGTGTGGGGCAGGAGCTGCTCGGCGATCCCGCGCACGACCTCGCAGTGGCCGTGGACGAGCTCGAACATCTCCCGGGTCGGCGCGTGTTCGCGGTGCAGCGCGCGGATCTCCGCGTCCGAGGGGATCATGACCGGAGCCTACGGCATGCGGGCTCAGCCGATGTTCGACAGGATCCGGGGTCGCAGGACCATCGCCGCCACCGCGGCCAGGGCGGTCAGCGCGGCCACCACCATGATCGGCACGGAGGTGATCTCGACGCCGGCCGACGCCACGATCACGGCGGAGGTCGCCGTCAGGCTCAGCACCGTCGTCGCCATCAGCAGGCTCGTGGTGATCGTCGTCTGCCGGCCCATGTACGAGGTCAGCGCCGCCCCCACCACCAGTAGCGACCCGACGACGCCCAGCACCGGCGGCAGCGTCTCGGCGGTCACGTCGCCGGAGGCCAGCATCTCAGCGTGGGTCATGACCTCGTAGTCGTTGCCCAGAGCGGCGCTCAGCCGGTCGCGCAGCTCGCCGGGGTCCACCCCGGGGGCGGCCTGCACCTGGACCGACTCCAGCTCCAGGTCGCCGACCAGGTCGGCCGCCGCCATCGGCAGCAGCCCGATGGTCCCGCGCACGTCGAGGCTGGGGTTGCCGCGCGACTCGGTCACGCCGGTGATCTCGAAGGCCCTGTTGGCCCCGTTGCCGTGCACCATGATCGTCTCACCGACCTCCAGGTGGAGCTGGTCGGCGGTCCGCCGGTCCAGCACGGCGTCCGAGGCGCCGTGCGGCGGCTCGCCCTCCATGCCGGGCGCGGAGGCCGACAGCAGGGCCATGTCCAGCGCCACGGCCTCCAGCGGGACCAGGGAGCCGAACCCGACCAGGCCGACGCCGCCGCCCTGGACGGGCATGGCCGCGGCCACGCCGGGCACGGCCCGGATCTCGGTCAGGGTCGTCTCGGGCAGGGTCGGGATGGTTTCGAGGCCCGGATATCCCGCGGGCAGAACGGCGGCGTCGATGGGGGATTCGTCGCCGGAGAGGCAGCGGGCGAGGTGCCAGCCCGCCCCTGAGAGGTGGAGGCCCGTGCCGATCAGGAACAGCCCGGCGACGGCTGCGATGACGCAGCCCGCCAGCGCCCTGAGGTGGCGGCTGGTGCCCGACATTGCGCTTCCCCCATACACGTCATCTGAAAAGGTCTCAAAATGGTCAACACCGCCGGGCCGCAAATAAAGCCCGACGGTGCTGTTTTGGCCGAAAACTTTACGTACTACGGACGGGTGTAGGTCAGCGTGAAGGAGCCCGAGCCGCTGTAGGCGTGGACGCGGTAACGGTAGGTGCCCGCGCTGCCGGTGTAGGTGATGGACTCGTCGGCGGCGGCGCTGGTGCCGCTGGCGACGGTGGTCCAGGTCGAGCCGCTCAGGCGCTGGAGGTAGAGGTCGAAGTCGGTGCCGTTCGGGCCGTCGAGGCAGACGGTGTGCGTGCCGGCGTTGGCGGTGAACTGGCTGCTGTTGCCGTACTGGCCGCTGCTCAGCGAGCCCGTGAGGGTGCCGCCGTTGCAGGAGCCGCCGCCACCGCCGCCCGTGGTGGTCAGGGTCAGGCCGTAGGCCGACAGGATCTCGTTGACCGGCTGGAAGTAGGTCGTGCCGCCGACGGAGCAGTTGCCGCTGCCGCCGGAGGTGACGCCCTGGGCCTGGGTGCCGGAGATCCACGAGCCGCCCGAGTCGCCGGGCTCGGCGCAGACGTTGGTGCGGGTCACGCCCGAGACGGTGCCCTGGGAGTAGGTCACGCTCGTGCCGATCTGCTGGACGGTGCCGCAGTGCCAGCCCGTGGTCGAGCCGGAACGGCAGATCGAGCCGCCGACGACCTGCGCCGTCGAGCCCGCCACGGTCGCGGAGGTGCCCGCCACGGTCGGCGTCGGGACCCAGTTGGAGTTGACCGCGACCCAGGCGTAGTCGTTGCCGGGGAACGAGGAGCCCTGGAAGGTGCCCTGCGCCACGCGGTTGTAGCCCTGGGTGGAGGCGCCCACGTTGCCGCAGTGGCCCGCGGTGACGAAGCCGGGGGTGCTGCCCCGGGTGATGGAGAATCCGATGGAGCAGCGGCCGGAGTTGTTGATGTAGTAGGCGTCGCCGCCGCGCAGGTCGTAGTAGGTGACCGGCTGCTCGTTGCTGGCCACGAACCGGACGGCCGCCTTGTCGACGCCCGCGGCGGCCACGAACGCCTCGGCGGCGGCCTGGTCGCGGGTCTCGACGACGACCGAGTTGGTCTTCACGTCGACGTAGTACACCGGCACGGTCTGCGGGGCCGCGGCGGTGTCGAGCTTGTCCTTGAGCGCGGTCAGGTCGCCCAGCGAACGGGTCACGAGCTGTGCCTTGGCGCCGCCGGCCTGGATGGCGGCGACCTTGGAGGCGTCGGAGGTGGCCACCGTCAGCGAGCTCGCGGTGTCGCCGCTGAGCCAGGAGCCGCCGAACGAGGCGCCGAGGTCGGTGCGGACCTTGCCCTCCAGCTTGCCGAGCCGCGCCTCGTTCACGAGACGGAGCTGGGCCTGCTCGGCGGAGAGGTTCAGGTCACGCTGGAGGGCCTCCAGCATCGAGGGTGCCGGTTTCGCCGGCGCCGCCACGGCGGCCGGAGCGGAGGACAGGACGAGGGCGAAGCCCATGGTGAGGGCGCTCGCCGCGCTCAGGATGTGCCTGCTGCGCATCGATTCTCCTTGGGGGCTGGGAGTGACCTGAACGTAAGCTGCAGGACCACTCTCAGAGGAGCCGTCGTTTGCCCCCTATCACCGTGTTATGACCCCCTTATGGCATGGTTCCGAACCCCGGGTTACGGGCCAGCCAGTTCGAGTAGGGTGCGCTCTGCCGGACCGCGTCCAGGTGGGAGAACTTGGCGTGGCTGACCACAGCCGGTGCCAGCTGGGCGGCCGGGGTCTCCGGATGCCAGCCGAGGAGCTGCCGCCAGCGCAGCGGCGCGCCGCGCACGGGTAAGGCCACCAGCCCCTCACTCATCCGGAACGTGGCCTGGCACAGCGCCACCGCGCGGCCGACCCTGACGAGGTGGATGCAGGTGGCGACGTCGGTCTCGTAGATCGCCTTCGGGGCGAACCCCGACCGCGAGGCGGCCACCGCGAAACACTCGCCGAAGCAGCCGTCGCCGGGGGTGACCGCCCACTGCTCCCCGGCGAAGTCGCCGAACTCGACCTCCCGTTCCCCGGCCAGCGGGTGGGAGGCCGCGACCAGCACGAACACGGGGTCGTTGGCGACCAGCGTCCACGACAGCGCCTCGCCGCCGGGGGGACGGGAGTCGCCGCAGACGCCGATGAGGGCGTAGTCGAGGCGGCCGAGCATCACCTTGGTCGACAGCTCCCCGGTCGACCACGACGTGGCGGTGGTGATGACGGCGCCGGGCTCGGCGGCGGCCAGCCGGTCGACCAGGCCGCCCAGGATCGGGCCGTTGGCGGCGCCGATCCGGTAACGCCGGCCGATGGGCTCGCCGTTGGCGAGCCGGGCGGCCTCCTCCTGCAACTGCTGCACGGCCGGCAGCAGCACTTGGGCGCGGGCGAGCACCAGCTCGCCGAGCGGGGTCGGGCGGGAACCGGTGTGGTCCCGCTCGAACAGGCTGCCCCCCAGTGCCCGTTCGATCCGCTTCAACTGTGCGGTGAGCGCGGGCTGGGCGAGCCCGAGCGCACTGGCCGCCTTGGTGACGCTGCCGGTCTCGGCGACCATGCGCACGATTCTCAGATGGCGCAGCTCCAGGTCCATAACGTGACGGTATGACCCCCGAATAACTCCAGCAATGATGATTTGTCACACAATCTGACTAGTCATGTCGGAAAAGGTCTCCCAAGACTGTGCCGCCACCGTTACCCCACGGGAAGGCCCAGGGTAGGCCTCACCAAAAGAACGGGGGACATGGGTGAGGGTCTTTCTCGCGCTGGCGATCATCGTCGTCGGCGTGGCCGCCTGTGGTCCCGAGACCCCCGTGCCGGACGGTCCCGCCGCCAAGGTCAGGCGCGGGTTCAAGATCGGGCTGATGCTGCCCGACAAGACGACCCCCCGCTGGGAGAAGTTCGACCGCCCGTACATCACCTCGTCGGTCGCCCAGCTCTGCCCCAACTGCCAGATCATCCCCCTCAACGCCGAGGGCGACCCGGTCGCGCAGCGCCGCCAGCTCGACCAGCTCACCGCCCAGGGGGTCAAGGTCGTCATCCTCACCCCGGTCGACGCCCGGGGCATCCAGCCGTCGGTCGACCAGGCGGCCCGGCGGGCCGTCAAGATCGTCTCGTACGACCGCCTCGCGCAGGGCGCCATCGAGGCCTACACCTCCTTCGACAACGTCGACGTGGGCCGCCTCCAGGGCCAGGCCCTGGTCGAGGCGGTGAAGGCGAGCGGCCGCAAGGGCGACATCATCATGCTCAACGGCCCGACCACCGACCCGAACTCCGACGAGTTCAAGGCGGGCGCGCACGCGGCGATCGACGGACGGCTCCGCATCGGCGCCGAGTACGACACCCCCGGCTGGAGCCAGGACGAGGCCGAGCGCGAGACGGAGATGGCCATGGACCGGCTGGGCACCGACAACGTCGTCGGCATCTACGCCGCCAACGACGGCCTGGCCGGCGGCGCCGCGGCGTCGATCCGCGACTCGGGCCTGGCCCCGAACACCCCGCTCACCGGCATGGACGCCGATCTCGACGCCATCCAGCGGCTGATGCTCGGCACCCAGACCATGACCATTTACAAACCGATCCAGCCCGAGGCCCAGAACGCCGCCCAGCTGGCGGTCGACCTGGGCGCCGGGCGGCCGATCCAGGGCACCAGCATGGTCAGCAACGACACGAAGGAGGACATCCCGGCCGAGATCACCAGGGCGATCGTGGTGACCCGCGCGACGATCAAGGACACGGTCATCAAGGACGGCTTCTGGACGGTCAACGAGGTCTGCGGCCCGCCCAACCTCAAGCCGGTCTGCCAGCAGCTAGGCATCACCTGAGGTCTCGTCGGAGGGGTCGGGCACGTCCTTGGGCCGCAGCCGCTCCCACAACAGGAAGATCGCCGCGATGACGAGCATCCCGACCCCGGTCCACAGGTTGATCCGCACCCCCTCGGCCTTGGCGATCTCCTCGGCCCCGTCGAGGAGGCCGGCGACGACCAGGATCACGCCGTAGACGGCGAACAGGCCGCCCAGGATGCGGCGGATGTCGAACAGCATCGCGTCCCCCTTACAGGAAAGGCAGGTAGAAGGCGGCGGCCAGGACCAGCGCGCCGGAGCCGAGCACCACGGGGGAGCGGTACCACGCCTTGTCCCCGGCGAGGGAGTCGTCCTTGAGGTCGACGTCGGTCAGGCCGTACACCAGACCCCGCAGTTCCTCCTCCGGCTTGGGCGTGGTGACCAGCGTGATCACGACCGAGACGATCGCGTCGACCAGGAACGCCGCCCCCGCGGCGACGAACGAGGCGTTCAGGTCGGTGCCCAGGTCCAGGATCTCGGCGCGGTACGGGATGTAGACCGCGAACGCCGCCAGGGTGCCCGCGATGATGCCCCAGAAACCGGCCCAGGGGGTCATCCGCTTCCAGAACAGGCCGATGATGAACGTCGCGAACAGGGGCGCGTTGAAGAAGGCGAACAGCGCCTGGAGGTAGTTCATGATGTTCGAGAACCCGGCCGCGATGAACGCGGTGCCGATCCCGGCGACCACACCGCCGATGGTGGCGATGCGCCCGAGACGTACGTAGAACTCGTCGGGCTTGTCGCCGTTCACGTGACCCTTCCAGATGTCATACGTGAAGACGGTGTTGAACCCCGAGATGTTGGCCGCCATGCCGGCCATGAACGAGGCGAGCAGACCCGTGACCGCGACGCCGAGCACGCCGTTGGGCAGGAACTCGTTCATCAGCAGCGGGATCGCGTAGTTGTAGGCCGGACCGCCGTCCTTGCCGAGGTTGGAGAAGAGCACCAGGGCGATCAGGCCGGGGATCACGGTGACGACCGGGATCAGCAGCTTCGGATAGGCCGCCACGATCGGCGTCAGCCGCGCCGCGTTGGTGTTGCGGGCCGACAGGCCGCGCTGGACCTCGGCGAAGTTGGTCGTCCAGTAGCCGAACGACAGCACGAACCCGAGCCCGAACACGATCCCGACCCAGTTGGCCCCGAGCGGGTTGTCGGCCGTCGCGGTGTTCGACCAGGTGTGCAGCGCCCCCTCGCCGAGCACGCTCTCCCGCACCTTCTGCCCGAGCCCCTCGAACCCGCCGACCCGGATCAGCCCCAGCACGACCACCGGGACCAGCCCCGCGATGATCACGAAGAACTGCATGACCTCGTTGTAGATGGCCGACGACAGGCCACCCAGGGTGATGTACGCCAGCACGATCGCCGCCGACACGATCACCGACAGCCAGAGGGGCCAGCCGAGCAGCGCCTCCATCACCAGCGCCAGGGCGTAGAGGTTGATCCCCGCGATCAGCACCTGCGCGACGGCGAACGCGATGGCGTTGAACAGCTGCGTGGCCGGGTTGAACCGCCTCCGGAGGAACTCCGGGACGCTGTGCACCTTCGACCGGTAGTAGAACGGCATCATCACGATGCCGAGGAACACCATGGCCGGAATGGCGCCGATCCAGTAGTAGTGGACGGTCATGAGGCCGTACTGGGCTCCGTTGGCGGCCATGCCAAGGATCTCGATCGCCCCGAGGTTGGCGGAGACGAACGCGAGACCCGTGATCCACGCGGGCAGGGCACGCCCGGCGAGGAAGAAGTCGCTGGAGGAGCGGATGGCGCGGCGGGCGGCGAATCCGATGCCCACCACGACTGCGAAGTAGAGCGCCAGGATCAGATAGTCCAGCGCGTTGACATCCAGGCGGAGGTCCTGGGGAGCAAGAGCGAGCACAGCCAGCCGCTACCCAGGAACCTCACGGTGTCACGTTGACCGGAGTGCGGTCTCGTGACCGTTTCAGCCGAGCAGGCCGAGATACTGGGCCAGACGTGCCTGGACCTGGGTCAGCAGGTCTTCGTCCAAGGCCCCACTGCGATCTTCCAGGACCGACTTCATGAGCGGCTGGACCGCCGGGATCCTGATCCAGCACTTCTTGACGACCCCGCCCTGGCCCCGGGCGAGCTGGATGTCGAAGCGGGTGCGACGCGAGGTCGAGCCGGAGATGGGACAGACCAAGACGAACGGCCAGTGGGAGTCGCTGTTGGACTCTCCACCCGTGACCACGACGACCGGGCGGCGTTCGTCGTGGACGACCCGCTCTTCCTCCGGAATCAGGCGAAGCGCTTTGTCGCTGACGAGGTAGACACCACCGGTCACATAGGGACCTGGCACTCATTCCTCCATGAGGTGCCGGGTCGCCTCGGCACGGTGCTCCGCGAGCTGGGAGCTCTCTTCGACCAGATCGTCGATGCCGCCGGGCTCGTCTTCGGGCAGGGGGTTCCGATCGGCCCACCGGCGCAGGCGGTCGAGACCGGTGTTCAGATCGGGAAACGGCGCTCCGCCGGCCAGATCGAGTCGCACCTCACGCTGGTTCTGCTGGATCGCCATCTGCATGGGGCGCGTCTGGTAGGTCAGGCTCCTGAGCTGACCCGCGGACCATCGCCCGTATTCGCTGAGAACGTCGTCGATGATCTCGGCGAACTCGTCGTCGACGATCGTCTGAGGTGCGTCGATCAAGTGGATGACGCGTTCGCGGTGTCCGGCGAAGGGATCGGCGCTCTCCTCGACTTCGAGCACCCCGGCCTCGGAAAGGTCGCGCTCGACCTCCGCGAGGCGGAAGCTGTGAGGGCCGTGGTCGCGCCACCGCCATTCGACGCCGGACGCCGGCGGCAGGCCGCGTTCGACGGCGCGGAGGTCGGCCAGGTAGAGGAGCTTCGCCAACTTGGTGCGGTTGATGCGCATGCCACTCGTGCGAGCCGTCGCGAGCAGATAGGCGACGGCTGCGGCGGGACCGCGGAGAGGCGCAGAGGCCGGCACGACGTCCAGTTTAAGGACCGGTTGAGCCATGACCAGTGCCTCCCGCCCGTCCCGTCATCGAGTGCGTGTGCTGTTTTGCCCGACCCGTGGCCGTGACAATACGCTACGGCTCGGTGGCGGGGAGTGTAAACAGGCGTTCAGGTTCGTTCCAGTGCGACGACGGGGATCCTGCGGCCGGCCTCCTTCTCGTGGTCGGCGAAGAAGGGGTAGTTCTTCTTGATCTGGGACCACAGGGCGTCATACTCGGCGCCCTCGGTGGGGCGCGCGTTGGCGATGTAGACCTGGTCGCCGACCTCGACGGTCACGTCGGGGGTCTTGAGGAGGTTGCGGTACCACTCCGGGTCCTGCGGGGCTCCGGCGGCCGAGGCCATCACCAGGAGGTGGTCGCCCTCGATGACGTACATCATCGGGGTGGTGTGGGGGCGGCCGGTGACGCGGCCGCGGGTGGTCAGGATCAGCAGGGCGCGGCCCTCGAAGGGGCCGCCGCCCTTGTGGGCGCGGAAGTCCTCGATCGTCTTGCGGTTGATCTCGCGGATGTCGCCGTCCATCGGGTTGCTCATGCGCCCATACTTGCCGGAAAAATCGATCTCAGTCCCACGCCGCGCTGACCTGGTCGGCCACCGAGGGCGCCTGCGCGAGGCCGGCCTTGAAGGCGGGGGCCCACAGGCCGGGGTCGAGGACGTTGCTGCCGAACACGGCCTTGGCCGCCTCGTCGGGGCCGACCGAGGCGGTCCGGGCCGCGCCGGTCTTCGCCAGCTCCCCGGCCAGCCGCTCGGGCGGGACCATGCCGGTCAGCGGTTCGAGCACGACGACCGTGCCGGCGCCCTTGGCCAGGTCGGCGTTGGTGCCGCTGCGGACGCCGCCGTCCATGTAGCGGGCGCCGTCGATCTCGACCGGCGGGTAGACGCACGGCACGGCGCAGCTCGACGCGACGGCCAAGGTGAGCTCGACGCCCGACTCGCGGGTCCAGACGACGAACTGGCCCGTGGCGGCGTCGACGGCGGTGATCTGGAGGTTCCGCTCGGGCCACACCTTCACCGGCAGCCGGTCGCCGACCGACTCGATCCGGGCCATCCCCTCGACGACGGGCAGGGCGAGCGCGAGTTCGCCGACCCTGCGGCGGGCCTCCTTCGGCTCGACACTGGGGTCGAACAGGATGCCGAACGCCTGCATGACCGGCGCCATGTCGACGACGGGGCGTGGCCCGTGGTCGCTCGTGCTCTGCCGGGCCACCGCGCGCTCCAGGTCCGCGCCGGTCGCGAGGAGGGTGCCGACGACGGATCCGGCGGAGGTGCCGATGATCGTGTCGGCCGTCCCCAGATCGACGCCCTCACGGCGCAGCCCGGTGATGATGCCCGCTTCCCAGGCGATGCCGGCGATGCCCCCGCCACCCAGGACCAATGCTCTCGTCATGTACCGAATTATGTTCTATCGACGGCCGCTAGGGGAGGGCGACCACGGCGTATCTCTCGTCGTGGACCGGCCGGCCCCACAGCGCGGGGTCGGGCAGGGGTTCGACCACGACCCGCCCGACCATCGGGCGGACCATCCCGGCCAGCTCCCCGGCCGTGATCCCGGCGGTGCCCCAGCGGCCCTCGACCAGCACGAGACGGCCGCCGGGGCGCAGGCTCGCGATCCACCGGCGCAGCACGGCGGCCGGGTCGTCGAAGATCCACAGCAGGTGGCGGCAGAGGACCGCGTCGAAGTGGCCGGGCGGGTCGTCCGCGTCGCCGACCGTGATCTCCGGCGTGAATCCCGCCCCGGCCAGCTTGCGGCGGGCCCGCCCCACCATCTCGGCCGACCGGTCGACGCCGACCGGGCGGTGGCCCAGCTCGGCCGCGAGCAGGGTCAGGGAGCCCGTGCCGCAGCCCGCGTCGAAGACGTCGGCGGGCGCGGGCGGGAGCCAGGCCGCCAGCCGGGCGGCCCAGGCCGCTCTCACCGACGGGTCGCGCAGGCCGTGGTCGGGCTCGTCGTCGAAGGTCGCGGCCTCGTGGTCCCAGTTCACGACGTCCCAGTTCACGACTCGTCCTGCTGCTCCTTCTGGAGGGCGCGGAACTCGTCCATGACGGCCTCGCGGGCCTCCTCCGGCAGGTGGTCGATGTAGAGGATGCCGTTGAGGTGGTCGGTCTCGTGCTGGAAGCAGCGGGCCAGCACGCCGGTGCCGGTCACGCTGATCGGGGCGCCGGTGAGGTCGAAGCCGTGGACGGTGGCCACGTTGGGGCGGCCGAGCCCGGCGCGCGGGCCGGGGACCGACAGGCAGCCCTCGCCGCCGACGTCGAAGACCTGGTCGTCGGGGTCGGGCAGGTCGAGGGTCGGGTTGACGACCACGCCCTTCTGGTAGACCTCGTCGGCGTCGGGGCAGTCGTAGACGAAGATCCGCAGGGCCACGCCGATCTGGTTGGCGGCCAGGCCGACGCCCTCGGCGGCGTACATGCTCGCGAACATGTCGTCGGCCAGCAGGGCTAGCTCGTCGTCGAACTTCACTACCGGGCGGCACGGCGTGTGCAGCACGGGGTTTCCGACGATCGTGATGGGTCTGGCCGTGCCGGTCATGGATGCTCCGCCTCGATGAATGGGTCGTGGTCCTCTCTCATTGTCGCAGCGGCCCGGACCTGAGATAGTTGGTTTGGTAATCAAACCAAGTACCATGCACGAGGGGCGGACGGTCAGGGTCCCCACCTGATCGTGCATGGCCGGTTTTCCATTCACGGAGGAGAAACCGTCCATGCGAAGAAAGATCGTCAGCGTGCTCGCGATCCTCGCCCTGGCCCTGGTCGCGGCGGTGGTGCGGATGGCCCCCGCGGGGGCGGTCGCGTCGGATCCGTACACGTACAAGAACGTGCGGATCGACGGCGGCGGGTTCGTCCCGGGCATCGTGTTCAACCAGACCGAGCGGAACCTGATCTACGCCCGGACCGACATCGGCGGCATGTACCGCTGGAACCAGTCGACCTCGACGTGGAAGCCCCTTCTCGACTGGGTCGGCTTCACCAACTGGGGCTACAACGGCGTCGACAGCATCGCCACCGACCCCGTGCAGACCAACCGGGTGTACGCCGCCGTCGGCATGTACACCAACTCCTGGGACCCCAACAACGGGGCCATCCTGCGGTCGGCCGACAAGGGCGACTCGTGGTCGGTCACCCCGCTGCCGTTCAAAATGGGCGGCAACATGCCCGGCCGGGGTATGGGGGAGCGGCTCGCCGTCGACCCCAACCGGAACGCCGTCCTCTACCTGGGCGCGCCGATGGGCAACGGCCTGTGGCGCAGCACCGACTACGGCGCGACCTGGGCCAAGGTGACGAGCTTCCCCAACGCCGGCAACTACAGCGACGACCCGAGCGACCCCAACGGCTACACCAGCCACCAGCCCGGCGTCGTGTGGGTCACCTTCGACAAGCGCACCGGCACGTCCGGCAGCGCCACCCAGACGATCTACGTCGGCGTGGCCGACAAGGCCAACACCGTCTACCGGACGACCAACGGCGGCACCACCTGGGAGCGCCTCCCCGGCACGCCGACTGGTTACATCGCCCACAAGGGCGTGCTCGACCACGTCAACGGCTACCTCTACCTGGCCACGTCCGACACCGCCGGGCCCTACTCGGGGGCCAAGGGCGACGTCTGGCGCTACGCCACCGCGACCGGGACCTGGACGCAGATCTCGCCGGTCCCGTCGAGCAGCGGTGACGCCTACTTCGGCTACTCCGGCCTGACCATCGACCGGACCAACCCGAGCACGATCATGGTGGCCACCCAGATCTCCTGGTGGCCTGACGTGATCTTCTGGCGGTCGACCGACTCCGGGGCCACCTGGACGCGGATCTGGGACTACACCTCGTACCCGAACCGTAGTTTCCGCTACAAGATGGACATCAGCTCCTCGCCCTGGCTGAGCTGGGGGGCCAACCCGCAGCCGCCCGAGGTCACGCCCAAGCTGGGCTGGATGACCGAGTCGATGGAGATCGACCCCTTCGACGGCAACCGCTTCATGTACGGCACCGGCGCCACCATCTACGGCTCGACCGACCTGAAACTGTGGGACACCGGCGGCCAGCTCACCATCAAACCCATGGTCAAGGGCCTGGAGGAGACCGCCGTCCTCGACCTGGTCAGCCCGCCGACCGGGAGCGCGCCGCTGATCTCGGGCCTGGGCGACATCGGCGGGTTCCGGCACACCAACCTCGACGCGGTGCCGCCGATGATGTTCCTGCAGCCCAATTTCACCTCGACGACCTCGCTCGACTACGCCGAGCTGAACCCCTCGACGATGGTCCGGGTCGGCAGCTTCACCGAGGCCGACCGGCCGAACGACAACCACGTCGCCTTCTCCACCGACGGCGGCGCGAACTGGTTCCAGGGCTCGGAGCCCGGCGGGATCAACAACGGCGGCACCGTCGCGGCGGCGGCCGACGGCAGCCGGTTCGTGTGGGCGCCCGGCGACAGCGGGGCCTCCGTGGTCTACTCGGTCGGGTACGGCAACTCGTGGGCGACCTCGTCGGGAGTGCCGTCGGGCGCGCGGGTCGAGTCCGACCGGGTGAACCCGCAGAAGTTCTACGCCTTCGCCAACGGGCGGTTCTACGTCTCGACCAACGGCGGCCAGACCTTCACCGCCTCCGCGGCGACCGGGCTGCCCGCCACCGCGCGGTTCAAGGCCGTTCCCGGGCGTGAGGGGGACATCTGGCTGGCCGGTGGGACCGGGCTGTGGCGGTCGACGAACTCCGGGACGTCGTTCACCAAGCTCTCCAACGTGGAGGAGTCGGACAACGTCGGCTTCGGGAAGGCCGCGCCGGGGCAGTCGTACATGGCGATCTTCCTGATCGCGAAGGTCGACGGCGTCCGGGGCGTGTTCCGCTCCGACGACACCGGCGCGACGTGGGTCCGCATCAACGACGACCAGCACCAATACGGCAACATCGGCGAAGCGATCACCGGCGACCCGAGGATCTGGGGCCGCGTCTACCTCGGCACCAACGGCAGAGGCATCCTGTACGCGGACCGCACCGGCACCAACCCCTCACCCTCCCCGTCGCCCTCCCCGTCGCCCTCGCCTTCACCGTCGCCCAGCCCCAGCCCTTCGCCCAGCCCCTCTCCCAGTCCTTCGCCGTCGCCCTCGCCCAGTCCGAGTCCCAGTCCGAGTCCCAGTCCGAGTCCCAGTCCGTCGCCGTCCCCCAACCCGGGTAAGGCCTGTGTGGCGACGTACACGATCACGAACTTCTGGCCCGGCGGGTTCGGCGCGAGCGTGACCGTCAGGAACAGCGGGACGACCGCGATCACCGGCTGGACGGTCCGCTGGACCTGGGCCAACGGCCAGACGGTCAGCCAGTTCTGGAACGGCGTCCACTCTGCGAGCGGCGCGACCCAGACCGTGGTGAACGCCCCCTACAACGGCAACCTGAACCCGAACGGCACGACGACCTTCGGCTTCAACGCCAGCCAGTCCGGCACGAACCCGATCCCCACCCTCACCTGCACCCCCGCCTGACCCTCGACGGGCCGACCGGCCAGGGTGACTCCCACCTGGCCGGTCGGCCCGACATTACGGAAATGCCGCTCACGGCGGCACCGGACAGCCCTTCCACCTGAGAAGCCGCCCCCGCCGATGCCGTGGGTGGCCTCGGGCGCTCGCGCCGGTCGGGCCGGCGCGCTCAGAGCCAGCCGTTGCGCTCCGCCGTCTGGGCGGCCTCGATGCGGTTGCGTACGCCGACCTTGGTGATGGCCGACGACAGGTAGTTGCGGACGGTGCCCTCCGACAGGTGCAGCCGGGTGGCGATGTCGGCGATCGTCGCGCCGCCCGACCCGGCCACCAGGACGTCGCGTTCGCGCTGTGACAGCGGGTTCGGGCCGGCGCTGAGCGCCGCCGCGGCCAGCGCGGGGTCGATGACGCGTTCCCCGGCCACCACCCGGCGGATCGCGGCCGCGAGCTGCTCGGCGGGGCCGTCCTTGATGAGGAAGGCCGAGGCCCCGGCCTCCATCGCCCGGCGCAGGTAGCCGGGGCGGCCGAAGGTGGTCAGGATCATGACGTGGCAGCCGGGGACCGCCGCCCGGATCCGGGCCGCCGCCGTCAGCCCGTCGGCGCCGGGCATCTCGATGTCCAGCAGGGCCACGTCGGGCCTGACCCGCCCGGCCAGGGCCACCGCCTCGTCGCCGTCGGCCGCCTCGGCGACGATCTCCAGGTCCTCTTCCAGGCCGAGCAGCGCCGCCAGGGCGCCGCGCACCAGATTCTGGTCCTCCGCCAGCATGACCCTGATCATGAGGGCGACCCTACGGGGACCCGGACCAGGACGCGGAACCCGCCGCCGGGCAGCGGGCCCGACTCCACCGTGCCGCCCTCGGCCGAGACCCGTTCGGACAGGCCGGTCAGGCCGTTGCCCGGGACGTGGTCCTTCGCGGCCCGGCCGTCGTCGCGGATCTCCAACGTGGCCGCGCCCTCGCCGTGGGAGACCTCGATGACGCAGCGGGAGGCGCGGGCGTGCCGGACGACGTTGGTGACCGACTCGCGGACCGCCCACCCGAACACGCCGTCGGCCGCCTCGGGCAGCGGGCCGCCCGCCATGCGGACCGTGGTGTCGACCCCGGCCGCCGCCAGGACCGCCCGCGCCCCGTCGAGCTCCTCGCCCAGCGCCCGCCTGCGGTAGCCGGAGACGACCTCGCGGACGTTGGCCAGCGCCGACCGCGCCGCCGTCTCGATGTCCCCGATCTCGCCGATGGCCCGGTCGAGGTCGCGGGCGGCCGTCCGCCGGGCCAGTTCGCTCTTGAGCACGATCAGCGACAGGGTGTGGCCGAGCACGTCGTGCAGGTCGCGGGCGATGCGGAGCCGTTCGTCGGCGGCGGCGAGCCGGGCGACCTCGCCGCGGGCCTCGTGCAACTGGGCCACCAGGGTGCGCGAGTGCCGGAGCGCGACCATCATCAGGCCGAAGGCCAGCACCGTCAGCGCGATCCCCCCGACCATCGGGAGCGGGGCCCCGATCAGCAGGCCGTCCCCGGCCAGCACGGCCGTCGCCACCGGCACCCCGGCCACGGCCCACCGCAGCGGCAGCGTCATCGTCAGCACGAACACCAGGTAGACCGGCAGGCCCAGCCATTCGAGCCCGAAGGCCAGCGGCAGCCCCGCCGCCAGCAGCGTGAACGTCGCCGTCACGGCCACCGACCGCACCGTGAACGGATCGTCCCAGCGGAAGCGGACGAACGCCGCCGCGTAGTACGTCACCACGAAGACGGCCAGGGCCGTCCAGCCCAGCCACTGCCGCGCGCCCTCGTATCCGGTCACCGCCACCGCGACCGGGATCAGGAACAGCATTCCGAACGACATCCAGAAGGCCCGTTGCAGCAGTTCCGGGCCCTGGACGTCACCGGTGAGAAGTCGGTTCATCAGGTCGCGACACTAGCGCGCCGGTAGGCGGCCACCGCGAGCGCGCCCAGCCCGGCCGTCCAGGCGGCCAGCACGAGCGCGGCGGTCAGCGACGGCGCGTGCCCGGCGGCCACGGCCCGCCCGAGCTCGGCGAACCGGGTCGAGGGCAGCCCTCCGGCGACGTCCCGGATGAACTCCGGCAGCACCGACAGCGGCAGCCACATCCCTCCCGCGATGGCGAGCACGAAGTAGGCGCCCAGGGTGAGCGGCTGGGCGGCGTCCGGCCCGACCAGCGAACCGATGAGGGTGCCGAGTGCGGCGAACGGCAGCGTGCCCACCCACAGCAGCGCCGTGATCGCGATCCACTGCGCGGGATCCAGCCGCACGCCCTGGAACACCACCGACGCCAGCCCGACCAGGACCACGGCCGGCAGCCCCAGCGACATGGCGGCGAGGGTCTTCACGACGATCACCGTGCCGGGCTTCAGCGGGGTCACCCGCAGTTGCCGCAGCCACCCGCTGCGGCGTTCGGCGGCCAGCCGCACGCCCGTGGTCATCAGCGTCGCGCCGAGCGCGCCGTAGGAGGCCATCGACACCATGATGTCGACGGAGGAGGTCAGCCCGGTGACGGGGTCGGGGCGGTCACCGTCGAAGATGCCCGACCACAGGAGGTAGAAGCCGACCGGCACGGCCAGCGTGAAGAACAGGTAGTGGCGGTCGCGCAGGACCTGGAGCAGTTCGACCCGGAGATAGCTCAGCATGAGGGGTGCCTTTCAGAGGTCGGCGGAGGTCAGGGAGAGGAAGGCGTCCTCCAGCGCGGGGGTGGTGATCTCCAGGTCGCGGACGGTCAAGCCCGCGCCGTAGAGGGCGGCGACCACGGTGTCCGGGTCGGCGGTGCGCAGGGTGGCGACGTCGCCGGTCACCTCCACGGCGGTCACCCCGGGGAGCCGTTCGAGCCCGGCGGCGGGCCGGCCGCCCAGCGTGAACCGCACGGTCCGGCCGCCGGCCCGCTGTTTGATCTCGGCGGGCGTGGCGTCGGCGACGATCCGACCGCGCGCCACGACGACCACGCGGTCGGCGTTCTCGTCGGCCTCGTCCAGGTGGTGGGTGGCGAACAGGACCGTCCGGCCGCCCGCCGCGTAACGGCGGATGGCCGCCCAGAAGGCCCGCCGGGCCTCCACGTCGAGCGCGGCGGTCGGCTCGTCGAGGACGAGCACCTCCGGCGCCCCGGCGACCGCCATGGCGAACCGCACCCGCTGCGCCTGCCCGCCGGACAGCCGCCCGGCCCTCCGCCCGGCCAGGTCGGTCAGCCCGGCGAGCTCCAGCACCTCGTCCAGCGGCATCGGCCGGGGGTAGAGCCCGCCCACGAACCCGACGACCTCCCGCACGGTCAGGTTCGGCACCAGGTCGCCCTGCTGGATCATGGCCCCGACCAGCCCTTCGGCCGCGGCCTGGGAGGGGTTCCTCCCGAACAGCTCGACCCGCCCGCCGTCGGGCGTGACGAGGCCGAGCATCATGCCGATCAGGGTGCTCTTCCCGGCCCCGTTGGGCCCGAGGACCGCCACCACCTGCCCGGCGGGCACCCGCAGGCTCACCCCCTCGACGGCCCGCACGGTCCCGAAGCTCCTGGCCACACCTTCGACGTTGATCGCATCCATGGCGACAACGGTAGAAAGGCCGGATTCGCGAAAGTAGTGAAGCTTGTCGGGCGATCACCCTGACATAAGTCACATGCCCGGCTCCCCGTGGCGGGGGCCGGGCATCAAGAGGGGAGGGTCACGCGTCGGCGGGCTGCGCCGCCTGCTCGGCGGTCCGGCGGACCTGCTCGATCTGCGCCTCGGTGACGGTGAGGGAGCCGAACTCCTTGACGGCCTGGTAATAGGTCCAGGCGAGGCCGTTGCAGGTGTTGCGGGGGATGGTGGAATACGTCGAGCAGATCTGCTTCATGTCGTAGTAGAACGCGTCGTCGATGCGCGACTTGTTCGCCGGGAACTGGCCCACGACCTTGTAGTTGCGGTAACCGAAGTCATGGCGGCGGCACGGCATTCTGAAGTCGAATCCGAGCGGCTGGTCGGGGCTGGTCGAGCAGAGGTCGGTCGACCAGTCGAAGGCGTAGTCGGCCCAGGCGCCCTGGTTCTGCCAGGCCGCGCGCCAGCTGCTGGCGCCGGCGGCGGTGGGCTGGCTGAAGGTGGAAAGTGCGTTGAGCTTTTCCTGCAGCGTCACCGCGTATGCAGGGGATGTTAATCCGAGTAATGTGGCGAGAGAGAGGGCGCCGAATGCGAGCGATCGCTTGACCATGGGGCTCTTCCTTTGTTCGAGGGAAACCTCAGTGGCACTGGCCTGCCTGCACCACAATGAGGGGAAGCCCCTTCCGGCGCCCGCACAACTCTTCATCAAGAACGCTGCAGATTTCACGAACAATCGCTCTTTACAAAGCCACCCCTATTCTGTCATCCGCACGGGCGAAGACCGGCACCATGGGTTTTTGCGAATACGCCATCGCCGACCCCTATCTCGGTCCGATCTCGCGAATCCCGGGTGGCTGTCCGGCCCGATCCTGTCGGTGGCCGGGTGCACCATGGCGGGCCTAGCCATCGGGCGGGCCTGGCCATCGGGCGGGCCTGGCCATCGGGCGGGCCTGGCCACCGGGCGGGCCGCGTCGTCCAACGGTGGTCGGGGAAAGCGACATTCGCCCGCTCGACGGGTCGGCGATGGGTCTGGGGTCCTTTGCGGCAGAGATTCTGTTCTTGCCGACGCCCGCAGGTGATCGAAGACCGCCCGACTCTGAAGCCACGGACCTGCTGGGACGGCCATCCGGTTCTCGATCCCAGGAGGTACCGCGCGACTGCGTCGACCTGTGTTCTGGCGGGCTTGCCCGGCGGAACCGTAACGGAAGAGGGCCCCGGCAGGCCGCCCGGCGACGTGGCCGTCGCCGGTTGTGACGAGCGCAGCGAGGGTTTTCCGAGCGGAGCGAGCCTGCCTTGGAGCGCGAGGGGCTGCTTTCGCGTGGAGCGCGGCGACCCGGAGCGCCAGCGACCCCGCCTTCGACGTCGCCCCCACACCGCCTTCGAGCGCGCCTTCGAGCGCGCCTTCGAGCGGGCCTTCGAGCGGGCCTTCGAGCGGGCCTTCGAGCGGGCCTTCGAGCTCGTCGCCGACGCCGCCTTCGACACGCCGGGCCGTGGAATCCCCCCTCCCTGGGGCGGAGTGCGACATGTCCCTGTACGACTGATGAATCAGGCCAAATGGTCCGTCGGGTTGAAAGTCGCGTGCAAGGGCCCTGGTTATGCTGGCCGTGGGGGTGACACCTATATGGCTAAGGCCGGGCCCACCGACCCCGACGTCGATCCGAAGACGCCGGTCGCGGTGGACAACAGTGGAATCAGGGGACGGTACGACCGTTTCCGCGCGACCCGCACGGGCGCTCTGACCCTGAAGATCGTGGTCGGCACGATCGGTGGGGCCATGGTGATCGGCGGGCTCATCATGGTGCCGTTCCCCGGGCCGGGCTGGCTCGTGGTGTTCGCGGGGCTGGCCCTGCTGGCGACCGAGTTCAGCTGGGCCCACCGGGTGCTGGAGTTCGCCAAGCGCTACGTGACCATGGCGACCGACTGGCTGAAGCGGCAGAACTGGGCGGTCCGGATCATCGCCGGCGTCCTGACGTTCGCGCTGGCCTTCCTGATCGTGTGGGTCTGCCTCAAGCTCACGCTGGGCTTCGACATGATCGACTACGGCCTGAACTTCGTCAGGTCCTGAGTCAGGTCCTGAGCAGGCGCCGCTCCGCGAGGGCGGCCAGCACGCGTGACCCGTCGGCCATCACCGAGTCGTCGAACTCGGTCTCGGGGGAGTGGTTGGTGGCACAGGTCGCCGGGTCGGCCCCCTTCGCGTGGGCGCCCAGCACGAGGAACGCGCCCGGCACCTCGTCGAGGACGAACGAGAAGTCCTCCGACCCGGTGGCCGGGCGCGGCATCGTCAGGTAGCGGTCGGCCCCCACCACTTCCGGGACCACCTCGGCGGCGAACGCCGCCTCGGCCGCGTCGTTGACCGTCACCGGGTAGCCGATCCCGAACGAGCACTCCGCGCGCAGCCCGTGGGCCTCCGCGACGCCCGTCGCCAGCCGGACCACCCCTTCCTTGACCTTCGCCCGGGTCTCCGGGGAGAACGCCCGGATCGTCGCCTGGAAGTAGGCCTCGTCCGGAATGATGTTGTCGGCGGTGCCGGCGTGGAACTGGCCGACGGTGATCACCACCGGGTCGAACACGTCGAAGGCCCGGGTCGTGTACGTCTGCAGCTGGCTCACGATCTCGCACCCCACCTGCACCGGGTCGAGCGCCCGGTGGGGAGTGGACCCGTGGCCGCCCCGCCCCCGCACCGTCACGTTGAACGTGTCGGCGGCGGCGAGGATCGGGCCGGGCTTGGTGACGAACCAGCCGCTGGGCACGATCGCGGAGAAGACGTGGATGCCGTAGGCGGCGGCGACGCGGCTGCCCGAGGCGTCGAGGACCCCCTCGTCGATCATGATCTTGGCGCCCTCCTGGCCCTCCTCGCCGGGCTGGAACATGAACACGACGTCCCCGGCCAGGTGTTCGCGGCGTTCGGACAGCAGGCGCGCCGCGCCGACGAGCATGGCGGTGTGCAGGTCGTGGCCGCAGGCGTGCATGGCGCCGTCGATCGTCGAGCGGTAGTCGACGGGGACGCGTTCCTGGACGGGGAGGGCGTCCATGTCGCCGCGCAGCAGCACGCTCGGGCCGGGTCTGCCCCCGCGCAGCACGGCGGTGACCGAGGTGAGGCGGGTGCCGGTGGTGATTTCCAGGGGGAGCCCGTCGAGGGCGGCCAGGACCTTTTCCTGGGTGCGCGGCAGATCGAGGCCGATCTCGGGTTCCCGGTGGATGGAGCGCCGCAGTTCTTCCAGCTCGCCCTGAAAAGTCATGCCTCATCCTCCGCCGGGTCGAGGGCCGTCTCCAAACCGGCGCGCCTGCCGTCCGCCACCCGTGACAGGCTGTGATTCTTGGTGACGCACTGTCACCATCATGGGAGGGGAATCATGATTGTCTCGCTTGCCCTCGCGGCGCTGCTCTCCGGCGGTGTCTCCGTCACCATCGACAACGGCGTGACCGAGCTGTCCGGCCGGGTGGAGTACACGGTCGAGGTGGTCAACCGGGAGCCCCGGCCGGTCAGGGCCGACGTGCGGATCGCGTTCCCCGCCGGGCTCACCGGGCTGCGCGCCGAGGGCGCGACCCTGGCGACCGACTACGCGGGCTGGGAGGCGCTGCTGCCGACCGGCACCAGCACGTTCCGGCTGAGCGGCCGGGCCGGGACCGGCGCTCCCTCCGACGCGGTGGCCGCCACGGCCTGCGTCTACCTGGAGAACCCGACCCGGCCCGAGGTCTGCGCCAGCGACATCGACACGATGGGGCCCAAGGGCGACTGGAGCGTGCTCGGGGTGGTGGCGCTGCTGCTGGCGCTGATCGGGGCCGGGGGCGCGGCCTGGCTGCTGCTGCGGACGCGGCGTGCCGTCACGGACCTTTCCGCGCCGTCGGACCGGGAGCCGGAGCGCGTCTGATCCCCAGGAACGCGCGCGCCTCCGCGGTGGACATGGGCGGGCGCTGGGCCAGGCGGGCCGCCTCGGCCGCGCGGGCGACGAGCTCCTCGTTGCCGCGCACCGGGCGGCCCTTGGCGTAGGTCAGGGTGTCCTCCATGCCGACCCGCAGGTGGCCGCCGCCGGCCAGGGCGGCGAACATGACGCGGAGCGACTCGCGGCCGATCCCGGTCGCCGACCAGGTGGCCTCGGGCGGGAGCAGGCTCACCGCGGCGGCGACCGTGCGGAGGTCGCCGGTGAAGCCGCCCGGCACGCCCATGACCAGGTCACAGTGGACCCGGCCGCCGGACGGCGGGCCGAAGCGGTCGAGCAGGCGGTTCATGGTGGCGACGTGGCCGAGGTCGAACAGCTCGAACTCGGGCACGATCCCCCTGGCCTGGGTCTCCTGGTAGAGCTCGGCCACGAAGCCCCACGGGTTCATGAAGACGTCGTCGCCGAAGTTCACGGTGCCGCAGGTGAGGGAGCAGGCGTCCGGTCCGGCGTCCAGCACCTTCAGCCGATCCGGGTACGGATCGTGCACCGACCCGCCCGTGGAGAGCTGGACGACCAGGTCGGTCTCCCGCAGCGCGGCCACCGTCTCGGTCAGCAGTCCCAGGTCCAGCGTGGGTTCCGCCCGGGAGTCCCTGATGTGGACGTGGACCACCGCCGCCCCCGCCGCCTCGCACGCCCTGGCCGTGGCGACCAGTTCGCCGAGGGTCACCGGGAGGGCGGGCACGTCGGCCTTGGCCGATTCGGCCCCGGTCGGCGCGACCGTGATGAGCGTGCTGGGCATATCGGGATATTGCCCCCTTGTTCCCGGGCGGGACAAGATGCTTTCCTGAGTCGAGACTCAGGGAAGGGTGGTGGGACCATTGCGGACGGCCTCTCCGATCGGGCTGCACCGGGTGCTGTCGCCACCGGGCGCGCTCCCTCAGGCGGCCCACCGGCTCGACGCCTCACCGGGGCTGTGGCCGGGGGAGACCCGGCTCAGGGTCGAACGGCTGAACCTGGACGCGGCGTCGTACCGCCAACTGTCTGACAAGCACCACGGCGACGGCGCGGCGGTGCGCGGCGAGGTGCTGGAGATCATCCGGAGCCGGGGGAAGATGCACAACCCGGTCACCGGCTCGGGCGGCATGCTGGTCGGCGTGGTCGAGGAGGGCCCCGCGTTCCCGGCCGGGACCCGGGTCGCGACGCTGGTCTCGCTGACGCTGACCCCGCTGGTGCTCACCTCGACGACCTGGGACGGCCTCTCGGAGCAGGTCCCGTGCGACGGCCACGCGATCCTCTTCGAACGCTCGGTCGCGGCCGAACTGCCCGCCGACCTGCCGGTCCCGCTCGCCCTGGCGGTCATGGACGTCTGCGGCGCGCCCGCGCTGACCCAGCGCGTTGTCCTGAAATATCGGGACATGGAGATGGTCGCCGGTGTGGCCTCGGGGCAGGCAGGCCGCGTTGTCGCGAAATTTCGTGATGGCGAGTCTTCGTCAGCAGGGCGCATGGTCAGGAAATATCGTGATCCGGTAGTGGCGGTGCTCGGGGCGGCAGGGAAGAGCGGGTCACTATCGCTGGCCGCCGCCCGCCGGGCCGGGGCACGGACGATCGGCGTGGTCCTGACCGAACGCGAGGCCACCACGGTCGAAGGACTGGCCGACCGGGTGCTGGTCGCCGACGCCAGGGATGCGGTCGCGCTGGCGGACCTGGGGGCCGACGTCACGGTCGTCTGCGTGGACGTGCCCGGCTGTGAGCACGCCGCGATCCTGGCCACCCGCGACGGCGGGACCGTCGTCTTCTTCTCGATGGCGACCTCCTTCCCCGCCGCCGCGCTGGGCGCGGAAGGCCTCGGCGCGGACGTCACGATGCTCATCGGCAACGGCTACGCCCCCGGCCACGCCGCGCTGGCGCTGGACCTGCTGCGCGCCGAACCCGGGGTCCGGGCCGCGTTCGAGGAGCGGCTGCGATGAAGCTCGGCCTCGACCCGGCGGTCGTCCGCAAGGCCCGTGAGCTGGCCGCCCGCGCCGCCGAACCGGTCATCGAGATGGCCCGCACCCACACCACGGTCTCGGTCGAACGGGCCGTGCTCCGGCTGGCCGGCGTCACCGGGGCCGACGCCGACGGGATCCCGTGGGTCAACCGGATCGTGGACGCCGTACGGGACCAGGTCGGTCTGGAGCACGGTGTGGCGCTGCCGTTCTTCGCGGCCGGGAACTGGCGCTCCCTGAAGTTCGACCTGCCGGCGGGGACCGGGCGCGAGCGGGCCCTGGCGAGGGCCCGCGAGGCGGTCGGCCGGGGCGTCGCCCGGATCGACCGCAACCGCGCCGACCGCGACCGCCTGCTGGCCAGGCACGGCGACCCGGAGAAGCCCTGGATCTACCTGATCGTCGCGACCGGCGACATCCACGAGGACATCCCGCAGGCCCAGGCGGCGGCCCGCGAGGGGGCCGACGTCATCGCGGTGATCCGCTCGACGGGACAGTCCCTGCTCGACTATGTGCCGGAGGGCGCCACCCGCCAGGGGTACGCCGGGACGTACGCGACCCAGGAGAACTTCCGCCTCATGCGGGCCGCCCTTGACGAGGTGTCGGCCGAGCTGGGGCGCTACGTCCGGCTGACCAACTACGCCAGCGGCCTGTGCATGCCCGAGATCGCGGCGCTGGCCGGGCTGGAACGCCTCGACATGATGCTCAACGACTGCATGTACGGCATCATCTTCCGCGACATCAACCCCCGCAGGACCTTCGTCGACCAGCGGTTCTCCCGCCAGATCCACGCGCGGGCCGGGATCGTCATCAACACCGGCGAGGACAACTACCTCACCACCGCCGACGCGGTCGACGCCGCCCACACGGTGGTCGCCTCGCAACTGCTGAACGAGCGCTTCGGCCACGAGGCCGGGCTCACCGACGCCCAGCTCGGCCTGGGCCACGCCTTCGAGATCAACCCGGAGATCCCCGGCTCGTTCCGGCTGGAGCTGGCCCACGCGCAGCTCGTGAGAGAGCTGTTCCCGGACGCGCCGCTGAAGTACATGCCGCCGACCAAGCACATGACCGGCAACATCTTCGCGGGCTACCTGCTGGACGCCTTCTTCAACCTGGCCGGGGTGACGACCGGCCAGTCGATCATCCTCGTCGGCATGATGACCGAGGGCATCCACACCCCCTGGCTGTCCGACCGCGACCTGGCGCTGGAGAACGTCCGCTACGTCCGCCGGGCCGCCGGGGACCTGTCGGAGGACTTCACCCCCGGCCCCTTCATCCGCGAGCGCGCCGCGCGGGTGCTGTCGGAGACCGTCGACCTGCTGCACCGCGTCGCCGACGACGGCCTGCTCGACGCCATCGCCGACGGAGTGTTCGGCGTGACGAGACGGCCGCCCGACCGGGGCAGAGGCCTCGACGGCGTCGTCGAGAAGGCCGGCGACTACGTGAACCCCGCGACCGAGATCCTGGAGGCGGCCCCGTGACGGTCGAGACGTTGAAACAGATCATCCGCCCGTACGGCGACACGACCGGCGACGCGATGATCCAGGTCAGCTTCACCCTGCCGGTGCCGCACGGCCCCCGGGCGGAGCTGGCCGCGCTGCAACTGGCCGGGAAGATGGGCCTCGACCCGGCGAGCGTCGTCCACACCAAGGCGATGGGCCCCGACTTCACCTTCTTCATCGTGTACGGCAAGGCGACCCACCTCATCGACTACGCCGGCATCGAGGTGCCCGAGGGGCGCGAGTTCGACCTCCTGACGCCCGCCCAGGTCAACGGCGCGATCAAGGCCGTCCTCGGCCGGCGACTGGTGGTGGTCGGGGCCTGCATCGGCACCGACGCCCACACGGTCGGCATCGACGCGATCCTCAACGTGAAGGGCTTCGCCGGCGAGAAGGGCCTGGAGTACTACCGCGAGATCGAGGTCCACAACATGGGCGCGCAGGTGGCCGTGGCCGCCCTCGTCGACCGCGCCAAGGCGGTGGACGCCGACGCGGTCCTGGTCTCCCAGGTGGTGACCCAGAAGAGCGCCCACATCCACAACACCAAGCAGATGGCCGCCGCCTTCACCGAGGCCTACCCGACGTCGCTGACCGGCGGCCTCGGCCGCCCGCTGCTGATCGTCGGCGGCCCCCGCTTCGACACGGTGACCCCGTCGGACCTGGGCGTCGACCGCATCTTCGGCAAGGGCACGACACCGGGCGAGGTGGCGAGCTACCTCGTGCACGCGCTGGTGCGCGAATGAAGGTGACCCACCGGCGGTATGTGCCGGCCTCCCACGCCCACTACGGCGGCTCACTGGTCGACGGCGCCTACGTGCTGGGGCTGTTCGGCGATGTCGCCACTGAGGTCTGCATCCGGATGGACGGCGACGAGGGCCTGTTCGCGTCCTACCAGGACGTGCAGTTCAGGGCTCCGGTGGTCGCGGGCGACGTGATCGAGGTGACGGCCGAGGTGACCCGGGTGGGCGACCGCAGCCGGACGCTGGCCTTCGAGGCCCGGGTGGTCTGCCGGGCCCGGCCCGGCCTGTCGCCCTCGGCGAGCGAGGTGCTCGACCCGCCCCTGGTGGTGACCACGGCGACCGGCACGGTCGTGGTCCCGGCGAAATAGTATCGAATGAGAATGTAGCAACTAATATCGTCTCATGAGCGCTGACATTCCTCATGAGACGGGCCCGTTCGCCCTCGGGCTGCTGCTGCGCCAGGCGCACTGGCGTGCGGCGGCGGTGATGACCGAGGCGGTCCGCCCCCTCGGGATCGAGCTGCGGCACTTCGCCGTGCTGGTCGTCCTGGTCGACCGCGGGGCCACGGTGCAGCGGGACCTGGCGGCGGCGACGGGGTCGGACAAGGCCGGGATCATGCGGGTCGTCGACGACCTGGAGCGGATGGGGCTGGCCGTGCGCCGGGCCGTTCCGGGAGACCGGCGGGTGCGGGCGGTGGAGCTCACCGCCCAGGGGCGTGAGCTCTTCGACGCGGCCCAGGTGGCGGCGGAGCCGTTCGCCGAGCGGCTGGTCGCCCACTTCGAGCCCGGCGAGGCCGAGCTGCTGAAGGATCTGCTGACCCGGTTCGCCTATCCGGGAGAGTCGCCTTCGTCACATAGTATCGATTGATACCATCACAAGTGATACCGTCGTATATGTAACGAAATGGAGCTGCGACGCGGGGGGTGTGAGCGTGAACGTCTACGAGGCAGTCACCAGCCGGCGGGCGGTGCGCGGATTCATCGGCCGGGAAGTCCCGGAAGCAGTGCTGGAACGGGTGCTGACCGCCGCGCGGTGGTCACCCTCCGGCTCGAACCTCCAGCCGTGGCACGTCTACGTGCTGACCGGCGAACCCCTGGCCGAGCTCAAGAAGCGCGCGATGGAACGCGTGGCCACGGGCGACCCGTGGGACGAACGCGAATACGAGATGTATCCGCCCGCGCTGAAGTCGCCCTACCGCGAACGCCGGTCCGCCTTCGGCCGGGAGCGCTACGGCGCGCTCGGCGTGCCGCGCGACGACTGGGAGGCGCGGCAGCGGGCGGCGTCCGCGAACTGGGAGTGCTTCGGCGCCCCCGCCGCCCTGTTCTGCTACATCGACGCCGGCATGGGCCCGCCCCAATGGGCCGACGTCGGCATGTACCTGCAGACCGTCATGCTGCTGCTGCGCGCCGAAGGTCTGCACAGCTGCCCGCAGATGGCCTGGTCGGTCTACCGCTCGACCGTCGCTGAGGTCCTGTCGCCCCCCGAGGGGCTCGTCCTCTTCTGCGGTCTGTCGATCGGCTACGAGGACGTCACGGTGCGGCACCCCCGGACCGGCCGCGCGCCGCTCGACGAGACGGTCACCTTCGTCGGCCGCGCCGGGCGGCGGCTCCAGGCGGCCTGACGGGACGCGATCCCGCCCCGCCGCGAGAGAGGACGGACCATGAGTGTCACGAGCCCGGAACCGGCGGGCCTGCGCGATCTTCCCCGCCCCGTCGCGGTGGCGGTCGGCGGCGGGGGAGTGCTCGGAGCCGCGCAGGTCGGCATCGGATACGCGCTGGAGCAGCGCGGATTCGTGCCCGACCTGATCGTCGGAACCTCGGTGGGCGCGCTCAACGGAGCCATCGCGGCCGCCCATCCCGGCCGGGCCGCGCCCTGGCTGGATCGCGTGTGGACCCGGGCGCGGCGGCGCGAGGTGTTCCCGTTCGGCTACCTGCCCTCGCGGGCCGGGGTCTTCGCCGACCGCGGGCTGCGCCACCTGATCGCCTCGGCCGGGCTGCCCGCCCGGATCGAGGACCTGGCGGCCCCCTTCACCGCGGTCGCCATGGACCTGGCCACCGGCCTCCCGGCCCTGCTCGACCACGGCGACCTGGAGTCCGCGCTGCTGGCCAGCGCGGCGATCCCGGGGGTGCTGCCCCCGGTGGTGCGGGAGGGCCGGACGCTCGTCGACGGCGGGATGATCGCCTACATCCCGGTGCTGGCCGCCCTGCGGGCCGGGGCCGCCAGCGTCGTGGTGCTCACCGCCGGGCCGGTGGGTCCGCAGAGCCCGGCCCGCCTGCCGCGCCGGGCGGGCGCGGTCGCCGCCAGGGCGGGGCTGCTGCTGTGGCGGCACCAGATCGAGCGCGACCTCCACGAGGTGTCCCGCCGGATCCCGACGGTCGTGCTCCCGACCGGCGTCGACACCTGGCCCGCGCCCTGGGACTTCCGGCACGCCCAGCGGCTCATCGACACCGCCCGCCTCGCCGCCGGCCGCTTCCTCGACGGGCTCCGCGTCAGCGGGCCCGGCCTCTACGGGACCGGCGGCCCCCTCACGACATCAGCCCTCTCGGAGGTCGGCCGATGAGCACCATCGCGTTCGTCACCATCCCCATGCACGGCCACGTCAACCCGGCGCTGCCGGTCGTGGCCGAGCTCGTCCGGCGCGGCCACACCGTCACCTGTCACACCTCACCCGCGTTCGCGCCGGCCGTCGAGGCCACCGGCGCGAGGGTGCTCCGCTACGCCGGAGGCGACCGGCCGCCTCCCGATCCGCCGACCCCGCTCACGATGCTCGACGGGCTCGCCCGCACGACCGCCGACCTGCTCCCCACGGTGCTCTCCGACCTGCGGGAGATCGGGCCCGACCTGATCGTCCACGGCGCGGCCTGCCCGTGGGGCGCGGTCGCCGCCCGCGAACTCGGGGTGCCGGCGGCGGCCCTGTTCACCACGTTCGCCTTCAACCGGCGGGTGCCCAGCCCCACCCACGCCTCGTGGGCGCTGCTGGCCTCGGCCGCGGCCCGGAGCCGCGCCGCCCGGAGCTACCTGCGCTCGCGGTGGGGGCTGCGCCACCGCTACGACACGCGCGGCCTGCCCCTGCTCGACCTCGCCAACGTGGGCGAGCCGCTCAACCTCGTCTTCACCTCGCGTGCCTTCCAGCCCGGCGCGGCCTCCTTCGACGGGTCCTACCGGTTCGTCGGACCCAGCCTGGGCGCCCGTCCCGCCGAGCCGTCGTTCGACCGGCTGCGGGCCCCGGTGCTGTACGCCTCCCTGGGCACCGTGTTCGACGGCGGCGCCCGGCTGCTGCGCACCTTCGCCGCCGCGCTGGCCCCGCTGGGCGGCGCCGTGGTCGTCTCCACCGGGGCCACCGACCCGGCCGCCCTGGGCGGGCTGCCGGACAACGTGCTGGCCCGCCGCTCGGTGCCGCAGCTGGAGGTGCTGGCCGACGCCGCGCTGTTCGTCACCCACGGCGGGATGAACAGTGTCAACGAGGCCCTGTACGCCGGGGTCCCGATGCTGGTGGTCCCGCAGGGCGCCGATCAGCCGACGGTGGCCCGCCGGGTCGTCGAGCTCGGCGCCGGCCTGTCGATCCGGACCGGGGACGCCACCGTGGAAGCCGTGCGCGACCTCGCCCGGCGGCTGCTCGGCGAGCCGCGCTTCCGGGCCGCGGCGGCCACCCTGCGCCTCGCCCAGCGCGAGGCCGGCGGCCACCTGCGCGCCGCCGACGAGCTCGAACACCATCTGCGCCGCCTCGGCCGCCTCGGGCGGCGGGCCGCGGCGGACGCGCCAGGGGAGCGCTGACCCGTGTCGCCCGTCGTCCTGGTCCTGCTGCTGCTCGCCGGGCTGTCGGAGTCGGCCGGGCGGATCCTGCCCGTGGTCGCCCGGCGTCCCGGCGGCTCGCGGTCCCACGCGATCGTGCTCCTGCTGTCCGGGGCCGTGGTCGAGGGCGCCGCCTTCGCGCTGTGGCCGCTGACCGCGTGGACCCTGGCCGGGCCGGCGCTGCCGGGTCCGCTGCCGGACGTCGCCGCGCCCGCCTGGACGCCCGGCCTGGTGGCCCCCCTGACGCTGGCCGCCGTTTTGGCCTTCCCGCTGCTCGGTCCCCTGCTGCACCTGCTGCTCTTCGCGGCGGTCGGGGCGGGCCTCGCCGGGCCGCTCGCCGCGGCGACGGGGTCGGGCTGGTGGGCCGCCGCGGGCTGCGTGGCCGTCGCGGGGGCCGGGCTGGGCGTGGCCATCGAGGCCGTCCGGCGGCTGGTCGCATGATCGACTTCCCGCTGGTCGTCCTGGTGCTCGGCCCGGTCCTGCTCGCGGAGGCCCTGCTCGCCCGCTACGAGGTGCTGGCCTACACCGCGGGCTGGCGGACCCCCGCCACCGGGCTCACCGACGGCATGCCCCACGCGCGGGGCGCGGACCCCGCCCGTCCACCGGCCGCCTACCTGGTCTATCTCGATGGCATCGGCAAGCGCCGCTTCCGGGACACCCGGGACGGGGGCCAGCTGGTCGAAGCCCTGATCGACGGCGCGCCGGAGCTGCGGGTGCTGGGTCAGGTGCAGCCCTACTCGCCGCTGGCCGACCCGCTCGCGGACCGGCCCGTGTGGGAGTGGATCCGGCGCCGTGCCGGGCTCCTGCTGTTCCTGCACAACGTGATGCAGATCTTCGTCGCCGCCGACAGCCGGTACCGGCTGCCGTACAACGGCGCGGTGGGCGGGCAGATCGCCGACCAGCTGCGCCTGGCCGGTCACCGGCCCGGCACACCCGTGGTGCTGCTCGGCTACAGCGGTGGGGCGCAGGTGGCGACCGGCGTGGTCGGCGAGCTCCACGGGCGGCTCGGCGTCCCGATCCTGCTGATCACCATCGGCGGGTTCCACAACGGCGCCAACGACCTGACCCACGCCCATCGGCTGCACCGGATCACCAGCGCCGCGGACTTCATCGAGCGGGTCTCCACCTGGATCTTCCCCCGGCGCTGGCCGCTGCTGCGCCGCAGCGGCTGGAACCGGGCCGTCCGCGCGGGGAAGGTCACCGTGCACCGGCTCGACCCGGCCACCCACATGGGGCGGCGCGGCTACATCAGCCCGGCGGAGCGGCTGCCCGACGGCCGCACTTACCTGGAGCGCACCACCGGGACCGTGATCGCCGCGATCCGCGAGTTCACCGGTCGTCCATGACGTCGGACTTCAGGCGCTCGAACTCCTCGTCGGAGATGGCGCCCGACTTCCGCAGCTGGTCGAGCTGGGTGAGCCGCTGGATGACCGCGTCGGCCCCGGTCGCCAGCGGCGGCACCGGGCCCACGCGCATCCGGTGGGCCAGCGCCTTCAGGTCGTCGAGGATCAGCGGCTTCCCCGGGCGCGCGGCGTCGTAGGCGACGGTCAGCCGGGTCCCCGGCGGCACCGGGAAGATGGTCGACTGCCTGATCTCCATGCCGGGCACGTCGGGCACGTGGCCGATCAGCCGGTACATGAGCTGGTTGTTGACCCGCACGCCGGTCGGCACGACGTCGGTCACCACGGCCTCGGCGCGCAGGCCGCTCTCGCGCAGGGACCGTTCCCGCGCGTCGGCGCGCCGCCAGCCGAGGATCATCAGGACCACGGCCACGACGACGAGCAGGGAGAGCGCGCCGAAGACGAGGGCCAGGACCAGGTTGCCGAGGACGTACATGGAGACCGCCAGCGGCAGGCTCCAGATCAGTTGCAGGCCGACCGACAGGCCGATCCAGACACGCGCACCTTTGGGCATGGGCGGCACATTACCTCGGCAAGCATCGGTATCTACAAGATCTGGGGCGTCGGCTTGTGCGGGCGCTCGCACCGATCTCCAGAAAGCTACGGTAGCGTAGGTTACGAAAACGTAAGTATGTGGGGAGCTGACATGGCGCGCGCACTGACGCAGACGGAATTCCTCATCGAGCTGGAACCCGTCGTCGAGGAGAACCTGAACCGGCACATGGGTGTCGCCAAGGAATGGTTCCCGCACGAGTACATCCCGTGGGACGACGCCCGCACCTTCGACGGCATCCTCGGCGGCACGGCCTGGCGGCCGGAGGACTCCACGATTCCCGACGTCGCCCGCACCTCGCTCCTGGTCAACCTGCTGACCGAGGACAACCTGCCGAGCTACCACCACGAGATCGCGACGACCTTCGGCCGCGACGGCGCGTGGGGCACCTGGGTGGGCCGCTGGACCGCCGAGGAGGGCCGCCACGCGATCGTGATCCGCGACTACCTGATCGCCTCGCGCGCGCTCGACCCCACCGAGCTGGAGCGGGCCCGCATGAAGCACATGGAGGCCGGCTTCCAGACCGAGTACGGCACCATGCTCGGGCAGCTCGCCTACGTCTCCTTCCAGGAGCTGGCGACCCGCATCGCCCACCGCAACACCGGCAAGGCCTCGCAGGACGAGACGTGTGAGCGCATCCTGGCCCGCGTCGCCGCCGACGAGAACCTGCACATGCTCTTCTACCGCAACCTGCTCGGCGCGGCCCTGGAGCTCGACCCCAACCAGACCATGCGCGCCATCACCGACGTCGTGACCTCGTTCCAGATGCCGGGCGCGGGCATGGCCGGGTTCGCCCGCATGTCGATGCAGATCGCCCACGCGGGCATCTACGACCTGCGCTCCCACAAGGACGAGGTCCTGATGCCGGTGCTGCGGCAGTGGAAGGTCTTCGAGCGGGAGGGCCTCGACCCCGAGGGCGAGAAGGCCCGCCAGGAGCTCGCCGAGTTCCTCGACAACCTCGAAGTGACCGCCAAGCGATTCGAGGAGCGCAGGGAGGCCCGGCGAGCCCGCGAAGCGGCAAAATAGGCTTTATGTGGATCAATGAGCCTTCGGGCTGGACCGCCGACGGAGACGCCCTGACCTTCTCCGTCACCGGCGAGACCGATCTGTGGCGGCAGACACACTACGGCTACACCTACGACACCGCGCCGATGTACGGCCGCACCGTCGAGGGCGACGCCAAGGTGCGGGTCACCTTCACGGCCGACTACGCCGAGCAGTACGACCAGGCCGGCGCCATCCTCCGCGCCGACGAGAGCAACTGGATCAAGGCCGGCGTCGAGTTCGTCGACGGCGAGCTGCAGATCAGCGCCGTCGTGACCCGCGACTTCTCCGACTGGTCGGTCATGCGCGCCCCCGCGGGCACCACCTCGGTCACCTTCGAGCTCGTCCGCGAGGGCGACTCCGTGCACATCAACTGGGGCGTCGACGGCGGCGAGCCGGACACCCTCCTCCGGCTCGCCTACTTCCCGCCGGGCGTGCCCGCACTGGCCGGCGCGATGGCGGCGGCCCCGGTCGGCAAGGGCTTCGAGGTGCGGTTCTCGGAGGTCCTCATCACCGGTTGATCTCCTGTTGATCTTCCGGGTGTCGGTCACCCCGGTCCAGCCCGCATACTGTGATCGCACATGAGCGGGAAGGTCCGGGAATGGTGAGATTCGCTCCTTATAAAAGGTTCTCGTGGCCGCTCCGGTGGCTGTTCCGGACCCTGACGGCGCTGCTGGTGCTCGTGCTGGTCGCGGCGGGGGCGGTCGTCTGGACCGTACGGGCGTCGTTCCCCGAGCTCGACGGCGAGCTGCGGCTGGCGGGTCTCGCCAAGCCGGTCACCGTGCTCCGCGACGGGCACGGCGTGCCGCAGATCTACGCCGACACCGCCGCCGACCTGTTCATGGCGCAGGGCTACGTCCACGCCCAGGACCGCTTCTGGGAGATGGACTTCCGCCGCAAGACCACGGCCGGGCGGCTGTCGGAGCTGTTCGGCGGCTCCACCCTGGAGATCGACAAGGTGGTCCGCACGCTCGGCTGGCGCCGCGTGGCCGAGCAGGAGATGAACCTCCTCACCCCGGAGGCGAAGGCGGGTCTCGACGCCTACGCCGCCGGGGTGAACGCCTGGATGAAGGCCAACGAGGGCTTCGCCGCCAGGAGCCTGGAGTACGCCGTCCTGAAGCTCACCAACGGCGACTACGAGCCCGAGCCGTGGACGCCGGTCGACTCGCTGTCCTGGCTGAAGGCGATGGCCTGGGACCTGCGGTCCAACCTCGACGACGAGATCGAGCGCTCCGTCGACGCCGCGACCGTCCCGCGCGAGCGGGTCGAGGAGCTGTTCCCGCCCTACCCCTACGACCTGCACCGGCCGATCGTCACCACGGGCGGCGTCCGCGACGGCGCGTTCACCTCCGGCGGGCGGGAGGGGGGAGATCAGGCCGTCGCCGCGGCCTCCGCGCTGCGGAGGGTGTCGGCTGCGCTCGACGCGGTGCCCTCCCTGCTGGGCAGCGAGGGCGACCCGAAGGGCATCGGCTCCAACTCGTGGGTGGTGTCGGGGAAGTTCACCGACACCGGCAAGCCGCTGCTGGCCAACGACCCGCACCTCGGGCCGAAGATGCCGTCGATCTGGTATCAGGCCGGCCTGCACTGCCGGACCGTCTCGGCCGCCTGCCCCTACGACGTCTCGGGCTTCACCTTCTCCGGCCTGCCGGGCGTCGTCATCGGCCACAACCGGACGATCGCGTGGGGCTTCACCAACCTCGCCCCCGACGTGGCCGACCTCTATCTGGAGCGGGTGCGCGAGAACACGTACGAGATCTCCGGCACCTGGGCCCCGCTGGAGACCCGCGCCGAGCGCATCGAGGTGGCGGGCGGGCAGCCGGTGGAGCTGGCCGTGCGGACCACCCGGCACGGCCCGATCGTCTCCGACGTCTTCGCGCCGGTCGGCCCGCTGAGGAAGGAGGGCGTCGAGGTCGCGCTCCGCTGGACCGCCCTCGACCCCGGCATGACCGGCAACGCCATCTTCATGCTCGGCAGAGCCACCGGCTGGGACGAGTTCAGGAAGGCCGCGGCCCAGTTCGAGGTCCCCTCCCAGAATCTCGTGTACGCCGACACCTCCGGCAACATCGGCTACCAGGCCCCGGGGAAGATCCCGGTCAGATCGGGCGGCGACGGGAAGTGGCCCGCCGAGGGCTGGAGCGGCACGCAGGAGTGGACCGGCTTCATCCCGTTCGACGAGCTGCCGATGGCGTTCAACCCCGAAGAGGGCTTCATCGCGACCGCCAACAACGCGGCCGTCGGCCCCGGCTACCACCACTTCCTCACCGACGACTGGGCCTACGGCTACCGCTCCCAGCGCATCGCCGACCGCCTCACCCGGGCGATCGAGGCCGGGAAGGTCACCAAGGACGTCATGTCGGAGATCCACATGGACTCCTACAACGGACTGGCCCCCATCCTGGTCCCCCACCTGACCCGGGTCGGCGGCGCCGACAGCGCGCTCCTCACCGGCTGGGACTTCACCCAGGGCCGCGACAGCGCCCCGGCCGCCTACTACAACGCCGTCTGGCGCAACCTGCTGGCGCTGACCTTCCACGACGAACTGGGCGACAAGCAGCGCCCCGGCGGCAACGACCGCTGGTGGGAGGTGGTCCGGCGGCTGCTCGACGACCCCAGGGACACCTGGTGGGACGACGTGCGCACGCCCAGGGACGAACAGCGCGACGACATCCTCCGCGCGGCCCTGGTGGCGGCGTCCAAGGAACTGCGCGAGAAGCTCGGCGACGACCCGGGGAGCTGGACCTGGGGCGACCTGCACACCCTCGAACTGACCAACGAGACCTTCGGCACCAGCGGCATCGCGCCCGTCGAGTGGCTGTTCAACCGCGGCCCCTACCCCCTCGCGGGTGGCAAGGACGCGGTGAACGCGACCGGCTGGGACGCCGCGTCGGGCAGCTACGAGGTCGACTGGGTCCCGTCGATGCGGATGGTCGCCGACCTGGCCGACCTCGACGCCTCGACGTGGGTCAACCTGACCGGCGCCTCCGGCCACGCCTTCCACGGCAACTACGCCGACCAGGCCGACCTGTGGGCCGACGGCGAGACGACCCCGTGGCCGTTCACCGAGGCGGCGGTCCGTAAGGCGGCGACCGACGAACTGACGCTCACCCCGTAGAGGCTGCGCCGGGCGCGGCGCGGCCGTCGCGCCCCCGGCCGGGCCTACAACGGAGTAATGACCAGGGAAGTGATCAGCGCCGACGGCGTGCCCGCGCCCGGTGGCGCCTACTCGCAGGCCGTCGTCGCCCACGGGTTCCTCTACACCGCAGGGACGGGCCCGCACGACCCCGTGACCGGCGAGGTGGTCGGCGGCGACGTCGCCGCCCAGACCCGGCAGACGCTGGCCAACCTCCGCGCGCTGCTCGCCGCCCGGGGGCTCGACTTATCCGACGTCGTCAAGGTGACCGTCCACCTCGACGACCTGCACCGGGACTACGAGGCGTACAACGCGGTCTACGAGCAGACGATGGCCCGGCCGTTCCCCGCCAGGACCACCGTGGGGTCGACGCTCGACCACAAGCTGGTGGAGATCGATGTGGTGGCCGTGCTCCGCGACTAGCCCAGCACCCGGCCGAGCCACTCCGACCGGGTGCGGCGGGCCTCGGCCGACAGCGCGGCCTCGGGGTAGAGGGCGTCGAAGCCGTGGAAGCCGCCGTCCCACACGTGCAGGTCGGCGCGGCCGCCGGCGGCCCAGATGCGGCCGGCGTAGGCGACGTCCTCGTCCCGGAAGACCTCGGCGGAGCCCGCGTCGACGTACGCGGGCGGCAGGCCCGACAGGTCGGCGGCGATCGCCGGGGAGACGTAGGCCGGGACGTCGTCGCCGGTCAGGCCGCCGAGCACGGCGCGCCAGCCGTAGGCGTTCATCTCCCGGCTCCACACCCCCGGGCCGGTGAACTGCAGGGTGGACGTGGTGGCGTCGCGGTGGTCGAGCATCGGGCAGATGAGCACCTGGGCGGCGAGCGCGGGCCCGCCCCGGTCGCGGGCCATCAGCGCGACCCCGGCGGCCAGCCCGCCTCCGGCGCTGATGCCCGCCACGACGATCTTCGCCGGGTCGACGCCGAGCTCGGCGGCGTTCTCGGCGGCCCAGGTGAGGGCGCGGTGGCAGTCGTCGGCCAGGGCGCTGCCGGTGACGTCGGGGGCCAGCCGGTAGTCGACGGTGACGACGACCGCGCCGAACCGGTCGAGCCACTCCAGCGGGATGTCGAGATTGGCGAACCTGTCGCCCATGATCATGCCGCCGCCGTGGATCCAGACGACACAGGGCGCGCCCACGGCGCCGGGCGGGCTGAGCACTGTCACCGGGATCTCCGCGCCGTCCTCGGCGATCACGGCGACCTCCCGCCGCTCCACGTCCCGGCCGCCCAGGAGGGTGTCGAGGGGAGGAGACGGGATGCCACGCAGCATCGCGACCACCTCAGGGGTCAGCTCGGGCATGAGCGGCAGATCGGCGGCCAGGACACGGAGCTCGGCGTCGACGGCGGGCCGGACGGGGATCATGGTGAGTCCTCTCTCAGGGGTCTGTTCCGCCGAGATGGCGAAATTTCGTGACTGGGGGACAGGCACGGCGCTGTCAGAAGGTGGCTTTGCCGTTCACCGGGGTGAGGTCGGTGTAGGTGGATTCGCCGGCCAGCAAGGGGGCGATCCTGGCCACCATCGCCTGGGCGGTCTCGCCCGCGAACAGCCTGTGGTGGTCGTCCTCGGTGGTCCAGCCCTCGGTCACCTGGACGACGTCGGGGTCGGCGGCCGAGCGGCTGACCAGGTAGACGACGCAGTGTTCGCTCGCGGCCGGGCCGCCCGCGTCGAGGCCGGTCAGCAGGAGGGCGACCAGGTCGTCTCCCCGGCCGGGCAGGGCGGTCATGGTGGCGGTGAATCCGTAGGTGGCGTTCATGCCCGTTCCTTCTTCTCGGAGGATTTTCCGTTGCCTCCATTACAGGGCCCTGTCCCTGCTCACGGGTAGAACGATGCTCGTCAGGGCTTGCCTGATCCTCTCAAGGGCGCTGTAATCGTGCCATGGAAGAGCTGCGCCGCCTGCTGAACCGGCATGCCCGGCCCGACATGACCACCCCCATCGACGGAGTGCTCGTGTCCCGGGTCGATCGGTCCGACCCGGCCGAGACCTCCATGTCCGGGACGGTGCTGGCCGTCATCGCCCAGGGGGAGAAGCGGCTCGCGCTCGGCGACCGGGTCTACGACTACCGGGCCGGTCAATATCTCGTCGCCTCCGTCGACCTGCCGGTCACCGGCCGGTTCGTGGGTGCGACCAGGGAGGAGCCCGCGCTCGGGTTCGGGCTGGTGCTGAGGCCTGAGGCGGTGGCCGAGCTGCTGCTGGCGGCCGGGCCCGGCGACCTCCCGCGCGAACCGGCCGGGACACCCTCCGGGCTGGCGGTCAGCGACGCCTCCGCCGAGCTGCTCGACGCGGTCGTGCGGCTGCTGCGGCTCATCGAGCGGCCGCGCGACCGGGCGGTGCTGGCGCCGCTCGTCATCAAGGAGATCCTCTGGCTGGTGGCGACCGGGCCGCAGGGCGGGGTGGTGCGGCAGCTCGGGCTGGCCGACAGCGGGCTCAGCCACGTCGCGCGGGCGGTGCGGTGGATCCGCGAACACTACGCGCAGCCGTTCCGGGTGGAGGAGGTGGCGAGGCTGTCGGGCATGAGCGTGTCGGCGTTCTACCGCAACTTCCAGGCGGTCACCGCGATGAGCCCCATCCAGTTCCAGAAGCAGATCCGGCTCCAGGAGGCCCGGCTGCTGCTGGCCACCCGCCCCGGCGACATCGCCGGGGTGGGCCATCGGGTCGGCTACGACAGCCCGTCGCAGTTCAGCCGGGAGTACCGCCGCCAGTTCGGCACCCCGCCCAGCCAGGACGCCACGCTGCCGAGGCCGGCCCCCAGGACGATGGCCGCCCTGCCCTGACGGCCGGTCGGCGCCGGATGCGGCGTGGGGCGCCGACGGCGGTCGGGGCCAGGGCAGGCGGAGCCGTAACGGAAGAAACGCTTTTAAGACGCGGTGACGGACGAGATCTCGTTGAGGGGGAACTCCAGGTAGTCGCCGGCCTCCTCGCACCACGCGTCGAGGACGCCGCTGTGCAGTTCGCCGTGGCTGACGGTGGCCGTCACGCCGTCGGACAGGGTGATCAGCGCGCGGACGCCGCGGTCGACGACGAAGCCGAGGAGCGACTGCTGGGCGGTCGGCAGGCGGCTGGCCATCCGGCCGATCAGCGCCCACGTCTGGCCGTTGGGGCGGTCGTCGTCGCGGTGCTTGAGCAGGCGGGCGGCGTGTTCGTGGGGGTCGGGCGGGGGTTCGGTCAGCATCGGCGGCGGGTCGAGCTCGGCGACCCGTCCGCCCGGCAGCAGGATCAACCGGCCGCCCTGCGGCTCGCGCCGGATCTCGATGTCGCCGGTGTCGTTGACGGGCACGGGCGCGTAACCGGCCTCGCGCAGCGCGCGCAGGGTCCGGTCGGCGGGGGAGGTGCTGGCCAGCACCGTCGGGGCGAGCTGGCGCAGGCCCAGTTTCGCGAGCTTGCGGTGGGCGGCTATCTCGGCCAGCAGCCCCGGGTCGGAGCCCTGCACGATGCAGCCGACCGACGTCACGGTCACCTCGCCGTGGCGGCGGGCGACGTCGTTGATCAGATAGGTGAGCGGCTGGGGGAGGGTGCCGACCTGGGCGAGCTCGTCGAGCAGCTCGTCGGCGGTCGACCCGGCGTCGAGGGCCCGGCGGACGGTCGCGGCGCTGAATCGCCAGATCGACGCCGCGCCCTTGGCCTCGCGGGTGGCGACCCGGTCGAGCAGCGAGGCCAGCTCGACCGCCGGAGGACCGGTGACCACGGCCGTCAGGTCGGCCCCGAACAGCGCGGTGCGCTGGGCGCTGGCCAGCGCCCGGGTGGAGCAGTCGGCCAGCGCCGGGTCGTGTTCGACCTCGGGCGCCGAGTCGTCGTTCTCGTCGCCCGCGACCGAGCCGAGCGCGGCCAGCGCGCGGCCCAGATCGGTGAGCGAGTCGCAGGCGGTCAGGCCGAGGATGCGGGACTCCTCCAGAATGCCGGGCGCGCACTCGGCGAGCAGTTCGCGGTCGAGCAGCGGGGCCCGCCAGTGGACCGACTGGACGAGCTCCTGGAGCGTGGCGAAGCCGTGGCCGGGCTCGACGTCGGTCAGGGCGCCGAGAACGGCCCGGCGGATGCGGGCGATGGTCTCACCGGCCGGGTCGTCGCCGAGCACCACCGGATAGCGGCCGTCGACGCGGCGCAGCGACGAGCGCTCCATCCGCCACCAGGAGGCCAGCAGCACCCGCAGCCGGTGGGGGGCGTCTTCGAGCCGCCAGGCGTCGAACCGCTCGGTCGGCGCCAGCCCGCCGGCCTTCTCGTCGAGGGCGAGCAGCCGGGCCACCGCGCAGACCTCGATCAGCAGCCGGGTCTCCTCTTCGGAGGTGCCGGTCTCCTTGGCCACGCGGCGGAGCTCGCGCACGCCCACGCCGCCGTTCTTCAGCAGCGGGAGGGTGGTCTTGTCGGTGTTCTCCAGCAGCGCGGTCGCGCGGTCGAGCAGGTGGGGCGCGGCCAGCGCCATCGCCAGGTCGACGGCGTCGCGGTCGACCGGGATCGTGGCCAGGTCGGGCGGATAGGGCGTGAAGGGGCCGTGGTATTCGGGGCCGCGCAGGCCGAGGGCGACCTCGCGGGGCATCTCGGCGACGTCCCATTGGGTGCGGAACAGCAGGCCGCGGTCCTGGGCCCACTTCTCGGGGGTGCCGGGGTTGACGAAGCGGTTGCCGTCGACGCTGCGGACCGGGCCGTCCCAGGCGAAGTCGTCGAGCAGGCCGACGGTCCCCTCCGGCGCCGAGGCGAGCAGGTCGCCGAGTTTGTCGGGGTCGCTGAGCAGGGCGGTCACCCGGGCCACCATCTGGCGTTTGCCGCCGGCCGGGGCGATGCCCAGGGTCCGGCACATGCGCCGCAGGCCCTCGGTGTTGAGCGCCCACGACTCCAGGTAGCCGTGGAGGGGTTCGCCCAGGCCGCAGGGGGCGGTCCACCAGCGGGCCACCGCCTCGGCGAGATGGATGCGGCCGTCGGGGGCGGGCCAGGCCAGCGCGCAGTCGTAGAGCCGGTCGAGCCACGGGATGACCTCGGAGGTGGACACGCCGAGGAACCGGGCCAGTTCGTCTTCCGTGGGGCGGCCGCCGATGACCAGGCACGCCTGGAGGAGCTCCAAAGGGGGCAGCGGGAGGCCGCGCATGACCTCCATGACCGCGAACGTGTTGCCGAGCCGCTGCGCGAGCGCGTCGATCCGCCGGGGCCAGGGCGGGGCGATCGCGTCGGGGCGGTTGGCCAGGACACGCGCGAGCCGGTTTTCGTCGAGAGTTGTCAGCCAGGCGATTAGGTGATCGTCCATCACAGATCTCTCAGGGCCTCGGGAAGCCGCGGTGGTGGAGACGCACGTGAGATCAAGATATTCGGCACCGCAGGCGACGAAAAGGTCATTCTCCTGTTCTCCCTCCTCCCCGCGAGCGTGCTGGACTCCACCTCAGCACAGGATCACGCGGGAGGAAGGCAATCCCGGATACTCAATGGGGATTTCCTGGCCGGGTGTTAACAGTGGTCCCAAAGGCATCAGGAAGCGAGCCGGAGGCGGCCGAAGGCCGTCTCCGGCTCGCGCTGTGAATCTGCCGCGAAGAATCGCCGGCCGAGGGGTGCCCCCGCGCAGTCCGGGCTGCACGGGAGCACCCCTCGGCCGGCGAGGCATCAGGTGAGAACGGCCCAGACGGCCTTTCCCTGGGGGGCGAGCGGCGACCAGCCCCACCGCACGCTGATCGACTCGACGATGTGCAGGCCGAGCCCGCCCGGTTCGAACGGGGCCGGGTCGCGCAGCACGGGGTGGGCCGAGCCGGGGTCGGTGAGCGCGCAGGCGACGAACGCGCCGCGCCGGATGAGGGCGAGCCTGATCACCTCGCGCCGGGGCCGCCCGCCGATCTCCAGCCCGTGGCGCAGGGCGTTGGTGGCGAGCTCCGAGACGACCAGCTCCATCCCGTCGCACAGCTCGCCCAGGTCCCAGCCGGTCAGCGTCCCGGTCGCGAAGCTGCGGGCGCTGTGGACCGAGTCCGCCTTGGGCGGGAGGACGAAAGTGGCGGCCTGGGAGGCGGAGAAGGCGGGCAGGAGGTCGCGCGCGGGTTCGGGCCACCAGCCGACCGGGGGCCACCAATCGAGTGCCGACCATTCGAGGACCGAGTGCACGAGATCATGATGGGGCACGGTCTCGTGCATGTGCAACAGCGGATGCACGTGCAGATGGTCGTTGCAGGCGCTACCGTTACCCAAAACGACCCTGGGACGAAAGGGGCGATCTTTGACAGACTGTAGTTCAGTCCACATACCGGAGGAATGACTCGTGTCGATCGACCCGCCAGGTTCCGGCTCCACCGTCCGGCGCATCATGCTCGGCGCCAGTCTCCGGAGGCTGCGCGAGGAGCGGGAGCTCACCCGTGAGGAGGCCGGATTCCACATCCGGGCGTCCGAATCGAAGATCAGCCGAATGGAGCTCGGCCGGGTCGGATTCAAGACACGAGACGTCGAAGACCTGCTCACCCTGTACGGCGTCAGCGACGACGCCGAACGCCGGCAGCTCCTGGAGATGGTCCGGGAGGCCAACACGCCCGGTTGGTGGCACAAGTTCGGCGAGGTGCTGCCGGGCTGGTTCGTCACCTTCATCGGACTGGAAGAGGCCGCCAGCGTGATCCGCACCTACGAGGTGCAGTTCGTGCCCGGTCTGCTCCAGACGTCCGCGTACGCGCGCGCCGTCATCCGGCTCGGGTTCCCCGACGCCCCCGATGACGAGATCGAACGCCGCGTGCATGTGCGGATGCAGCGACAGGAGCGGCTCGCCAACGCGGGCGGCCCGCGCCTGTGGGCGGTCATCGACGAGGCGGCGCTACGCCGGCCCATCGGGGGGCCGAAGATCATGCGCGAGCAGATCGAGCATCTGCTCGACGTGGCCCGGCTGCCCAACATCACTCTGCAGGTGATGCCGTTCCGCTTCGGCATGCACGCCGCCGAGGGCGGGGCCTTCACCATCTTGCGGTTTCCGGAGTCCGACCTTTCGGACGTGGTCTACGTCGAGCAACTCTGGGGCGCTCTGTACCTCGACAAACGCGAGGACATCGATCCTTACCTCACGGCCATGGAACAGCTCTGCGTGGAGAGCACCACGCCGGGCGGGACCAGGGACCTGCTCGATGATCTTCTGAGAGAGAAAGTGTATGCAGACTTATAACGGGATGCCCGCCACCGCCCTTTCGGGCGTCCAGTGGCGGAAGAGCCTGCACAGCAACTCCACGGGGAACTGCGTGGAGCTCGCCGAGCTGCCCGACGGCGGGGTCGCCGTCCGCAACTCCCGGTTCCCCGAGGGGCCGGCGCTCATCTACACGCGGGACGAGATCCGCGCGCTCGTGCTCGGGGTCAAGGACGGGGAGTTCGACGGCCTGGTCGCGTAACGCCCTTTTAACACGAGGTTCACTCACTTAACCGGTTTGGGCCGGGGGTGTAACACGGGTCGGGCAGCATGGTTCCCATGCTGGACCAGATGACCCTGTACCCCGTCGCCGACGACGTGCTCTTCGCACCCGGCGGCCGGGTCGTGATCAGGACCTACGGCGTCGCCTCGGCGGCCGACCCCCTTGACGGCCAGCCGAGGTCGGTGGCCTACCGGACGTGGGTCACCGGGGTCCGCGACCAGCCCCGCTACTGGCGCTGGGGACACTTCGAAGACGCCCGCCGGGGCCACCGCAAGGTGCTCGAATGGCTCACCGGGCGCGGACCGCAGCCCGCGCCCGTCAATCCCTAGCCGTCTCTAACGGACGGGCGAGTTCCAGGTCAGGACCACTCGCTCGCCGTGTTCGTAACCCAGTGAGCAGTAGGTGCCGGTGTCGAGCCGGAGCAGCCGCCCCTCGGAGGCGGGCAGGCCGAGCCAGCGGGCCGCCAGCACCCGCAGGAAGTGGCCGTGGGCCACGAGCAGCACCGAACTGTCGTCTCCGGTGAGCGCGTCGACGGCCCGGGTGATCGCCCGGTCGGCGCGCTCGCCCACGTGGTCGACGTTCTCGCCCGGGTGGGCCGAGTCGCCGGGGATCACGCCGTCGCGCCAGATGTACCACCCGGGGATCGTCTCCCTGATGGTGGCCGTGGTCACGCCCTCGTAGCCGCCGTAGTCCCACTCCCACAGGTCGGGGTCGGTCTCCCAGCCGGTGAGCCCGGCCAGCTCGGCCGTCCGGGCCGCCCGCTGGGCCGGGCTGACCAGGACGAGGGCGAAGTCGCAGGCCTTGACGACGGAGTCCAGGGCCCGTGCCTGCGCCTCGCCGTGGGGGGTCAGCGGGATGTCGGTCCGCCCGGTGTGGCGACCGGCTTTGCTCCATTCGGTCTCACCGTGGCGCAGCAGGATGATGTTCACCAGCCCCATGATGGCCGTTACACGGGTGGATAGTCTCTGATCGCCGACGTGTCGCGACAAAGGGGAGCAGGCTGATGGAACCGGTATCTGTGGGGCTCATCGGGGCCGGGCCGTGGGCCGGCATGATCCACGCGCCGAAGCTCGCCGCCGGACCGGACACCCGGCTGGCCGGGATCTGGGCCCGCCGTCCCGACGCCGCGCGCGAACTGGCCGCCAGGAACGGCACCCGCGCCTTCGAGCTGCTCGACGAGCTCTTCGACCACTGCGACGCGGTGGCGTTCTGCGTGCCGCCGGGCGTGCAGGCCGAACTCGGGGTACTGGCCGCGCAGGCCGGGAAGGCCCTGCTGCTGGAGAAGCCCCTCGCCGACAGTCTCGACGGCGCGCTCCGGCTGGCCGACGCGGTCGCCGAGTCGGGCGTGCCGACGCAGATGGTCTTCTCCTTCCGGTACGCCGCCGCGACCGACGCCTTCCTGGAGAAGGTCGCCGGGATCGACCCCTTCGGCGGATACGCGGCCAACATCGGCGGCGCGCTGCACGGCGGCCCGTTCGCCACCCCCTGGCGGCTGGAGCGCGGCGCGATCCTCGACGTCGGCCCGCACATGCTCGACCTGCTCGACGCGGCGCTGGGGCCGATCAGCGGGGTCAGGGCCCACGGCAACTCCCTCGGCTGGGTCGGGCTGCTGCTCGAACACGAGACCGGCGCGGTCAGCGAGGCGTCGCTGACCATGGCCGCGACCGGGGACCTGCCCGACGCGCGGGTCGAGGTCTTCGGCCGCAACGGCTCGGCCACCCTGTTCGGGGCGATGCTGGGCGACGACGCCTTCAGCCGGATGGTGGCGCAGTTCGCCCAGACGGTCAGGAACCGGGGCGGCCACCCGCTCGACGCCGCCCACGGCCTGCGCCTCCAGCGGATCATCGCGGAAGCGGAGCGGCAGCTCTCCGCCTGAGCAGCAGCGCCATCCCCAGGGCGAGCGCGGCGCTGCCGGCGGCCGGGACGAACGTGCCCGGCGTGAACCCGGTGACGGTCAGGGTGAGCAGCCCGGCCGCCGACAGGCCGACCGCGCCGAGCGTCCGGAGCGGGGTGGAACTCGTCGGCGGGGCGGCCTCGAACCGGCCGAACAGGGCCGTCAGCACGGTCAGGACCAGCGCCAGCCAGCCCAGCCAGATCGGCAGCAGTGTCCACCAGGTGGCCGACCACGGCTGCGGGGTCTCGATGCCGAAGCCGGCGAACGCGACCCCGCCGACGGTGATCAGCGCGGTCATGTGCCAGAGGTAGAAGGTCATCATCCGGGGCGCGAGCCAGCTCAGCACCGGCGCGGGCAGCGCCCGGTTCAGCCACTCGCGCGCCCACAGCGCCAGGCCGAGCTGCCCGGCGAACACCGCGAGCATCACCGCGCTCGGCGGAGCCATGTTGCTGGGCATGCCGGGCATCCCGATCATGCTGGCCGGGTAGGGCCCGGCGGCCACCATGGCCGCGGTCAGCCCGAACCCGGCGGCGGCCAGGGCGAGGGCGCGGCGGCCGGTGAGGGTGAGCCTGCCCTGGGCGTACAGGAACCCGACCTGGTGGACGGCGAGCCAGACGAACGCGATGTTCAGATATCCGGCCTGCTCGAACCCGGAGAAGCGGACCACGTCGACGGCGAGCGCCGCCGCCGCGCAGAGCGGCAGCAGGACCCGCGCGGGCACCCGGGCCAGCAGCGGCGTGGTGACGACGGCGAGCAGGTAGACGGCGAGGAACCAGAGCAGCTGGCCGACCAGCCGCGAGGCGACCTCCAGCGGCTGGGCCGGGACGCCGAGCGCGCCGAGCAGGTAGGGCAGCGGCAGCCACACCGCGATCAGCGGCAGCACCGGCCAGCCGAGCCGGACCACCCGCTTGCCGATCCACTTCTCGGCGCTCTGCGGCCTTCCGGTCCAGCTCAGGTAATTGGCCGCGCCCCCGGCGAAGAACACCAGCGGCATGACCTGGCTGATCCAGGTGATCAGCGGCACCGAGGCCAGCGCGTTGCCGGTGACCAGGTCGCCGCCCCGGTCGAGCAGCACCGGCATCGTCCAGTGCTGGACCACCACGAGCACCATGCCGAGCACCCGCAGCACGTCGACGAACGGGTCGCGCGGCGAGGCGACGGGATGGACGGGATGGGGGATCGTCATCGACATGGGGGCCGCCTCCGGGGGGAATCAGGTCCCCTTCAGCGTTCCGGGAACGCCCCGCGAAGTCGGTCCCGCGAGCACCCGTCTCGATCTACGGGCCCCCGCTACCCCGGATGGTGGTGCTGGCTACACCCTCGGCGAGACCGCCGGTGTCACACCCCGCTCAGGTACGCCAGCACGGCCAGCACCCGCCGGTGGCCGCTGTCGCTCGGGGGGAGGCCGAGTTTGGCGAAGATGTTGCCGACGTGCTTGTGCACCGCCCGTTCGGTCACCACGAGGGAGGCCGCGATGTCGGTGTTGGAGTGGCCCTCGGCCATCAGCGACAGGACCTCGCGCTCGCGCGGGGTGAGGGAGTCGATCGGGTGGGCGTGCCGTCTGACCAGGAGCTGGGCGATCACCTCGGGGTCCATCGCGGTGCCGCCCTTGGCCACCCGCTCCAGCGCGTCGACGAACTCCGACACCCGGGCCACGCGGTCCTTCAGCAGGTAGCCGATGCCGCCGCCGCCTCCGGCGAGCAGCTCGGTCGCGTAGGTCTGCTCGACGTACTGGGACAGCACCAGGATCGGCTGGCCCGGGTGGTCGCGGCGGACCTGGATCGCCGCGCGCACGCCCTCGTCGCGGAAGGTCGGCGGGAGGCGGATGTCGACCACGGCGATGTCGGGCCGGTGGCCCGCGACGGCCCGGTGGAACTCCTCGGCGGTGCCGACCGTGGCGACCACCTCGTGGCCCTCGGTGTTCAGCAGCAGCGCCAGGCCCTCGGCCAGCAGGACGCTGTCCTCCACGATGATCACTCGCACGGCAGCTCCACCCGCAGCGTCGTCGGCCCGCCGGGCGGGCTGGTCAGTGTGGTCTCCCCGTCGAAGGCGCTGACCCGGCGGCGGATCCCGGCCAGGCCGGAGCCGCCGTCCTCGTCGGCGCCGCCCCTCCCGTCGTCGGTCACCTCGGCCTCAAGCCTGTTCCCGGTACGCCTGACCCGCACCTGCGCCGAGGAGGCGCGGCTGTGCCTGGCCACGTTGGTCAGCGCCTCGGCGATCACGAAGTAGGCCGCCGCCTCGACCGCCGCCGGGAGGCGGCCCACACCGGCCGTCTCGACGTCGACCGGCACCGGCGACCGGGCGGCCAGCGCCGCGACGGCGCCGGGCAGGCCGCGGTCGGCCAGGATCGGCGGGTACATGCCGCGGATGATGTCGCGCAGCTCGGTCATCGTCTCCTCGGTGCTGAGCCGGGCCTCGGTGATGAGGGCGGCGGCCTTGGCGGGGTCGTCGGCCAGCACCCGTTCGGCGATGCCGAGCCGCATCGCGATGGAGACCAGCCGGGCCTGCGCGCCGTCGTGCAGGTCGCGTTCGATGCGGCGCAGCTCCTGGCCGTGCGCGTCGAGCGCCTCGGTGACCCGCTCGGCCAGCCGGACGTGCCGCGGCGCGAGGATGGCCTTGGCGAGCCGGAACAGCCCCTCGGCGACCAGCGGCACCACCCGGAAGCCGACCGCGCCGACCAGGCCGAGGAACAGCGGCACGGTGACCGCCACCCGCGCCCACGAGTCGAGCGCCCACGGAAGATGAATGGCGTGCTCGGGGAGCGGGGCGAACCACCACAGCGGGATCGACAGGCCCCAGCCGAGCGCGCCCCACAGGCCCAGCGCCAGGCCCGCGCCGAGCGGGCCGGTGACGACGTGGAGGGCCAGGAAGCCGAGGTCCCGCCAGGTCTGCGGGTCGCCCGTGGCGACGCGCACCCGGGTGAGGACCCCGCCCCTGATCGGCTGGTAGGTCGCCGTCACGCGTTCCCCCAGCCACGCCCCGGCGTTGCGCCGGGCCAGCGACGCGACGCCCCGGTTGAGCCGGATCGCGAACGGCAGCAGCACCAGCCCGAGGTAGGTCGCCGACAGGACCATCGTGACGACGGTGACGAGGAGCGCGACGACGCAGAGAGGGACCAGCAGAAGGTCCAGCACGAGCCGCCCGGTGGCCCTCACGGCCCGCCACACCATGGGGGTCAGCCTAGCCACACGTTCGCGGCGAAAGGGCTGTTGGTACCGTATGGGACGCGTGCCGCCGCAGCGAAGTCCGGTGTGAACCCGGCGCTGTTCCCGCAACTGTGAATCCCGTCCCCGGCGGGTGAGCCAGGTCGCCTGCGTCGGCGCCGACGTCGTCCGCCCTCGTGGAAAGGGTGATCCGTCCCCCGGGTCTCTCGTTCCCGGCAACTCCCCCCGGAGGAAACTCGTGAGGCCCCTACGCACGGCGCTCGCGGGCGTGTTGCTGGGTGTCACCCTGCTGTCCGGCTGCGGCAGCAGTGACACCGCCACCCCCGCCCCCGCGTCCGCCCCCGCTCCCGGTCCCACCGCCGCGGCCGGGCGGAGCGGTCCCTTCCCGGTGACCGTCCAGGCCGCCAACGGCGCCGTCACGATCGCGGCCAGGCCGCAGCGCGTCGTGTCGCTGTCGCCCACCGCCACCGAGTCGCTGTTCGCCATCGGCGCGGGGCCGCAGGTCGTCGCGGTCGACGACCAGTCGAACTACCCGCCCGAGGCGCCCAAGACGGCGCTGTCCGGGTTCAAGCCCAACGTCGAGGCCATCACCGCCGAGAACCCCGACCTCGTGATCGTCTCCAACGACCTGGAAGGCGTCGTCGCCGGGCTCGGCGAGGTCGGCGTCCCGGTGCTGGTGCTGACCGCCGCCACCAAGATCGACGACGCGTACGCCGAGATCGAGAACCTCGGCACCGCCACCGGCAACCGGGCCAAGGCCGACGAGGTCGTGGCCGGGATGAAGCAGAAGCTCGCCGACCTGGCCGCCAAGGCCCCGCAGGCGAAGCTGACCTACTACCACGAGCTCGACGTCACCCCCTACGCCGCCACCTCCACCACCTTCATCGGCCAGATCTACGGCCTGTTCGGCCTGGTCAACATCGCCGACGAGGCCCCGGACGCGGCGGGCGGCTACCCCAAGCTGTCGGCCGAGTTCGTCGCGAAGGCCGACCCCGACCTGATCTTCCTGGCCGACGTGAAGTGCTGCGGCCAGAACGCCAAGGCCCTCGCGGAGCGGCCGGGCTGGGGCGGTCTGAAGGCCGTCGGGAGCGGCGACGTGGTCGAGCTCGACGACGACGTCGCCTCGCGCTGGGGCCCCCGCGTGGTCGACCTCGCCGAGGCCATCGGCGCCGGGGTGGCCAAGGCCGCGGGCTGATGGCCGGGGTCCTCTCGCGGGGCTGCCGCCCCGAGGCTTTCGCGGCCGGATCCAGGGCGGTCCGTTGACGCGCAAGGGTGTGGCGTTCGCCGGGGCCGCCGTCGCGCTGGCCGCGTGCATGACCGCCGGGCTCATGGTCGGCGCGGCCGGGCTGCCCCTGAAGGGGGTGGTCCTCGCGCTGGCCGACCGGCTGCCGTTCGTCGAGGCCCACTCCGGGCTGACGCCGCTGGAGACCGGGGTGCTGTTCGAGCTGCGGCTGCCCCGGGTGCTGCTCGGCGCGATGGTCGGCGGGCTGCTGGCCGTCGCGGGCGCCGGGTACCAGGGGGTGTTCCGCAACCCGCTGGCCGACCCCTACCTGCTGGGGGCCGCCGCCGGGGCCGGGCTCACCGTCACGCTGGTGATCGTCGTGCTGGGCGACGGCGTCGGGGTGCCGCTGGCGGCGTTCTGCGGGGCGGCCGGCGGGGTGCTGCTGGCCTACGGGCTCGGCCGCACCGCGACCCGGGGCGGCGGGACCGCCACGCTCGTGCTCGCGGGCGTGGCGGTGACCTCGTTCCTCACCGCGATCCAGACGTTCCTGCAGCAGCTCAAGGTCGAGGAGCTCCAGCGCGTCTACGCCTGGATCCTCGGCGACGTCGGCGGCGGCTGGGACCAGGTGGTCATGTGCGCGCCCTACGCCGTCGTGGCCGCCGCGATCCTGCTGCTGCACGGGCGGCTGCTCGACGTGCTGTCGGTGGGCGACGACGAGGCGTCCTCGCTCGGGGTGCGGGCCGGGCGGGTGAGGCTGGTCGTGCTGGTCGCGGCCTCGCTGGCGACCGCCGCCGCCGTGTCGGCCGGAGGGCTGATCGGGTTCGTCGGCGTGGTGGTGCCGCACGCCGTGCGGCGGCTGGCGGGAGGGTCCTACCGCGTGGTGCTGCCGCTGTCGCTGCTGGCCGGAGGCGCGTTCCTGGTGGGCGCCGACCTGATCGCGCGGACCGTGCTGGCCCCGGCCGAACTGCCGATCGGGGTGGTCACCGCGTTCGTCGGGGCGCCGTTCTTCGTCACCATCCTGCGGGCCACCAGGAAGGTGGAGACGTGACCGTCGAGATCACCGGCGTCGGCGTGGACCTCGGCGGCCGGCCGGTCCTGCGCGGGGTGAGCGCCGTCGCCCGGGAGGGCCGCTGGCTGGCCGTCATCGGGCCCAACGGGGCCGGGAAGTCGACCCTGCTCAAGGCCGTGATGGGGCTGGTGCCCTTCGACGGCGTGATCACGGTGGGAGGTCGTCCGGTACGCGGCCTCGCCCCCCGCGACCGCGCCCGGATGCTGGCCTACGCGCCGCAGAGCCCGCTGCTGCCACCCGACATGACCGTCCACGAGTACGCCCTGCTGGGGCGGACGCCGTACATCCCCTATTGGGGGCGCGAGAGCGCCCGCGACACCGAGGTGGCCCGCGCGGTGCTCGACCGCCTCGACCTCACCGGCCTGGCCGCGCGCCCGCTGGAACGGCTCAGCGGGGGAGAGCGCCAGCGGGTGGTGCTGGCCCGCGCGCTCACCCAGCAGGCCCCCGTGCTGCTGCTCGACGAGCCGACGACCGCGCTCGACCTCGGCCACCAGCAGCAGGTGCTGGAACTGGTCGACCGGCTGCGCCGCGACGACGGCCTCACCGTCGTCAGCACCCTGCACGACCTCACCCTGGCCGCCCAGTACGCCGACGACCTGCTCCTGATGAGCGGCGGCGAGGCGGTCGCGGCCGGCGCCCCCGGCGAGGTGCTCACCGAGGACCTGGTCACCCGCCACTTCGGCGCCCGCGTGAGCATCGGCGCCGGACCGGCCGGACGGCCGGTCGTGCACCTGCGCCGCCCTACGACGTGAACTTGACGCTGTTCACGATCGTCGAGATCAGCGTGTCGTCACACTTGGACGACGGGCAGAAGAACGTCATCAGCGCCGATGGCTGGCCGGCGCGGGTCACCAGGTAGCTGCGGAAGTCGAGCCGCCCCGCCCCGGTCGAGTCGCTCAGGAAGCCGCTGACCTTCAGGCCGGGCTGCCCGCCGACCGTCGCCGCCGAGGCGACCCCCGGGATCGACACCGTCCCGGGGAGCGTCGCCTGGAGCCCGGCCTGGACCGACTCCAGGGCGTCGCTGGCCGAGATCGTGTCGGTCGTCTGGGCGACCAGGCCGCTCGACTTGTCGGGGGAACTGGAGATGATCGGGTTGACCCCCGACCAGTCGGAGTTGCCCGGCACGCTGAACAGCGCGTCGAATGCGTCGGCCGAGGCCGCGAACGTGACGTGCTGGTCGGAGTAGTCCTTCCGGGTCCACGTCGACGGATAGCTGAAGCTGAAGGGGGCCGCGACGGTGCCCGGGAAGGAGTCCCAGGTCGCCTGGGCGTCGCCGCCGCTCTGGCTCACCACGTAGACCGCGCCAGCCGCGATCAGCGCCAGCCCCAGCAGCCCGCCGACCACCGGGCCGACCGGGAACTTCTTCTTCTGCTGGACGCCCACCCGGGCCGTCGGCGCCTGCGACATCTGCGAGGGGTGCGACGGGTGCGAGGGGTGCGACGGATAGGTGTAGGGCGGGCTGGACATCGGATGGGACATCGGGTGGGAGGCCGGGTTCGGGTGCACCGGCGGCGTCGACGGCCACGACGTGCGCGGGACCGAGATCGGGCTCGGCAGGTCGCCCTCCATGCCGCTGATCGCGTCGCGCAGCGCCGACACGAAGGCCGTGCACGTCGGATAGCGGTCGAGCGGCGACTTGGCCAGCGCCCGCGACATGACCTGGTTCACCACGTGGGGCAGGTCGGGCCGGTAGGGCGTCAGCGGCGGCGGGTCGTGGGAGACGTGGGCGTAGAGCAGCGCGAGCTCGGTGTCGCGCTGGAACGGCGGCAGCCCGGCCAGCGCCTCGTAGACGACGCACGCGAACGAGTAGCCGTCGGCCCGGCCGTCGACCGGCAGGCCCCGGATCTGCTCGGGCGCGACGTAGCGCGGCGTGCCCATGAAGTGGCCGTGGCTGGTCAGGCCGGTGTCGGCCGAGGAGCTCTTGGTGAGGCCGAAGTCGGTCAGGTAGACGTGGTCGTTGCCGGTCACCAGGATGTTGGCCGGCTTGACGTCGCGGTGCACCAGCCCGTTGGCGTGGGCCTCGTCGAGCGCCGAGGCGATCTGCGAGAACAGGTGGTTGGCCCGCGCCACCGGCAGCGGGCCGTTCGACTGCACCAGCTTGCGCATGTCGCTGCCGCCGTCGACGTAGCGCATCGCGATGAAGAGCATCCCGTCGTGCTCGCTGGCCTCGTAGATCGGGATGATGTGCGGGTGGTCGATCGAGGCCACCAGCCGCGACTCGCGGACGAACCGGTCGCGGAACCGGCTGTCCTCGGCGAGCTGCGGGGCCAGCACCTTGAGCGCGACCGCGCGGCCGAGCCGCTGGTCGCGCGCGCGGTAGACGGTGGCCATGCCGCCCCGGCCGACCACCGCCTCGATCGTGTAGTCGCCGAGCCGCTGCCCCACCAGCGCCGGCATCTCACTGCTCATGGCGCGTCCGAGGGATGCCCGCAGAAGCCGCAGAACCGGTGGGCGTGGCCCAGCCGCATGCCGCACTGGGTGCAGAACTTCTTGGACGTCCCCGCCTGCGCCCCCGGGTGCGAACCCGGATTGCTGCCGGGGTTGGAGCCCGGGTTGGAGACGTAGGGCTGCCCCGACGGCGGTGAGATGTCGTGAACGGGCTGGCCCGGGTTGGGGGTCCGGTAGACCTCCGTCTGGGCCGGCCATGAGGTGACCATTGCGTGTTCCCCCGATAGCTCCTGCTGGTCCTCCCCGTTGCGGCGGCGCCGCAGCAGGAACGGCACCGAACCGGCCGCGACCGCCCCGACCAGGACGACGCCGCCGGTGATCCAGATCCACGGCGCCACCCCCGACGACGGCTTGGGGACCGGCACGGGCGAGGACTTCTTCGACGCGGCGTCCTCCGCGGTGCCCGCCTTGGCCTTGGCGACGCGCAGGTAGTCGAGCGCCACCGCGTGGTCCTGCCGCAGGGTCAGCACCTGCTGCAGCACCGGCGCGGCGTTGCCGTAGAGCTTGTTGTGGTAGGCGGCGAGCGCCTGTTCGTAGACGACGTCGACGGGGCCGCGGCGGGGCGTCACCCCGGCCGCCACCAGGGCGGTGCGGATCTCGTCGACGGGCGTCACCGTCGCGGGCAGGCTGCCGCCCCCGGACAGCACGCCGACGACCTCGCTCTTGCCGTCGTCGATCACCGCCGCCCCGACCGCCCCCGCTTCGATGAGTTTGTCGACTTTGTCACGTTCCGCCGTCTTGAAGTTGCGGCTGCCGGGCGGGTCGAAGTGGGCCGTGTCCATCTTCGGCGGCGTCTTGGCCGCCGGGCGGGCGGCCAGCGTCATGATGTCGACCGACTCGACCTGGGCGCTGATCGTGGTGCCCATCGGGACGGTCGGCAGGTTGTTCTTCGGCCCCGCGTTGACCTTGAGGACCGCCGGGGACGACGGCGCGTCGCCCGTCGACAGGACCTCGGCCTCCAGCCCCTCGGGCAGCGCCGGGTCGAGATAGGGGAAGGCGGTCACCTTCGTCTCGACGGTGGCCTGGCAGGTCGAGTTCTGCGAGCGCGGCGGGTAGCAGGCCTGCAGGCGGATGTTGAGGTCGGGGTCGTCGACGGTGTGCCGCTCGAAGTCGGCCGGGATGTCGACCTTGAAGTATTCGGCGAAGACCTTGTTGGCGGCGTACACCTGCAGGTCCCTGTCGGGCTTGACGACCTGGGTCGCCGTCACGATCACGCCGTCGGGGGTGACCGTGAACCCGCTTCCGGTGCCCAGCTCCACCTCGTATTCGCGCTCGACGCGCTGGAGGCGGCTGCGGTCGTCGAGGAGGGTGACGGAGACGACGGACTCGGACTCCACCCGGACCGCACCCGGGGTCACCCGGTCGGTCGAACCGCTGGGGTGGGGGTGCAACAGGGGCATGCCCAGGACACCCAGGGCGCCGAGCCCCGCGATGACTGCCAGGCGGGGCATGTCCGCCTCCTTACCGTGAATGACGATTTCCAGCGTCTCAGCGCCCGGATACCCCTGCAAGGGCTCACACGGTCACCGAAACTCACTTGATACCGGCCAATGATCACGCCAAGGCTTGCAATCCGCTTGTAATCAGATTGAACGGGAGAACCTGCCGCTTCGCGGGGCGACCAGGACACACTAATCTGCCGTCATGGCCCTCCGCATCCCCGCGCCCTCTCGGAGCGACCTCCTCATCGGCGCCGCCGTCGCGGCCGTCGGCACGCTCGAAGCGTTCACCACCGCGACCTCCTACGGCGCGGCCCAGAACCCCGAGCTCTGGTGGATCCCGCAGGCCCTGATCGCCGGGGCCGTGCTCTGCTTCCGCCGCGTCTCACCGGTGCTCGTCTTCGTGGCGACCGTGGTGATCCAGTTCCTCTGGCACCGCCAGGGGTTCGAGATGTGCCAGGTCCACCAGCAGATCGCGCTCCTCATCGCCTTCCACGGCCTGGGCGCCCATCTGCCGTGGAAGCGGGGCGCCCTCTGGGGCCTGGGGGGCATCTTCGTCTTCGACATCGGCGCGGTCGACATGCGGCCGCTGCCCATCGAGGAGGCGATCTTCCTCACGGTCATGTTCGGCTTCGCCTACCTGACCGGCGTGGGCCTGCGCGCCTGGCTGGTCCGGGCCGAGAAGGCCGCCCGGCAGGCCGCGCTGGCCGAGGTCGAGCGGGAGCGCCGGGCCGCCGAGGCGGTCGCGGCCGAGCGCAGCCGGATCGCCCGCGAGCTCCACGACGTGGTCGCCCACAGCGTCAGCATGATGGTCATGCAGGCCGCGGGGCTCCGCCGGGCCCAGGGCGGCGACAACCCCGTGCTGACCGGGATCGAGCAGGCCGGGCGCGACGCCGTCAACGAGCTGCGGGTGATGCTGGGCGCGCTGCGGATGCCGCAGGACGAGGCGCTGCCCCAGCCCGGCCTCGACATGGTGCAGAACCTGATCTCCACGGTCAGCAACACCGCCCTGACGGTCACCCTGACGATCGCCGGCGAGCCGGTGCGGCTGGCGCCGGGTCTCGACCTGTCGGCCTACCGGATCGTCCAGGAGGCGCTCACCAACGCGGTGAAGTACGCCGGCGAGGCCGACGTCCAGATCAAGATCACCTACCACCCGCTCTCGGTCACCCTGGAAGTGACCGACAACGGGAAGGCCGCCGGGACCGGCGGTCTGTCGACGGGCAACGGCCTGATCGGCATGCGCGAGCGGGCCGAGCTGTTCGGCGGCACGCTCGACGCGGGGCCGCGCGAGGAGGGCGGGTTCCGCGTCCGCGCGGTGCTGCCGACCTCCCCGGGGGTCGTGCTCGTATGAGCGGGAGCATCAGGATCGTGCTGGCCGACGACCAGGCCATGATCCGGGCCGGGCTCCGCATGGTGGTGGAGAGCGAGCCGGGCATGGACGTCGTGGGCGAGGCCGCCGACGGAGTGGAGGCCGTCGCGGTGGCCCGCCGGGTCAGGCCCGACGTCGTCCTGATGGACATCTCGATGCCCCGCATGGACGGCCTGACCGCCGCCCGCCAGCTCCTCGACACCCCCGACCCGCCCAAGGTCATCATGCTGACCACCTTCGACACCGACGAGAACCTCTACGCCGCCCTCCGGGCCGGGACCAGCGGCTTCCTGCTCAAGGTGTCGCCGCCCGAGCAGCTCGTGGAGGCGATCCGGGTGGTCGCCGCCGGCGACGGGCTGCTCGACCCGGCGGTCACCACGCGGGTGATCGCCTCCTTCGCCGGCCGCCACGAGCCGGTCCGGCCGCCCCAGCTCGCCGACCTGACGCCGCGCGAGCTGGAGGTCCTGCGGATGCTCGCGAAAGGCCTCACCAACGCCGAGATCGCGACCGCGCTCTTCGTCGGTGAGGCCACCGTCAAGACCCATGTGGCGCGGGTCCTGATGAAGCTGAACCTGCGTGACCGCGCTCAGGCGGTCGTGTTCGCGTACGAGTCGGGCGTGGTGACGCCCGGCGCCGTCGGGTAGAACGAGATCCAGTCGGCGTCGCTCATCCGCAGGATCTTGACGCCCCAGTAGCCGAAGGCGATCACCGGCACGCCCCAGGTGACCACGGTGACCGGGCCGTACTCCAGCAGGAAGCCGACCCACCAGCCGACCAGGATCAGGATGGTCGTCCAGAGCGGGGCGAAGCCCGCCCGCCACAGGGCGATGGCGACCAGGCCGGCGCCGACCGGGCCGAAGAACAGCCACGGCATCTGGAACCCGAAGACCACGCCGGGCAGGTTGAAGATCTCGTCGAAGATCTTCGCGGCCTGCTCGGGCGTGTTGTGCTGCCCCAGGTACCACTCGACCGGGTCGACCATCAGCAGGGCCGACAGCGACAGGAAGCCGATCACGGCCAGCGAGCCGCCGATGTGGGCGAGCACCGCGCCGCGCCTGCGGGCGAAGTGCAGGACGCCGATCAGGCCGACCGGCAGCAGCATCCACGACCAGTGGTAGAGCGCCGACTGGAGCTGGGCCAGGGCCGGGTTGTCCTGGTAGCTGACGGACTCGCGGATGTCCCCCCACGTGCCCGGGTCGACCACCACCGCGACGAACTGCAGCAACGGCGAAACGATCAGCACCAGGCCGATGGCCCAGCGCCGGAAGCCGGTCGAACTCTTGAACATCTCTCGTCTCCCCCTCGGGTATCTCTCAACGTGGCGGAACGTTAGGAGCCCGGGTCCCGGGGCGACGTCCCCATCACGGGTGATTCACCGTCACTCCGGAGAGTGACTTGCGGTTGCATCCGGACATTGGCATATATTTTTCGTCAAGAGGTATCGATAGCAGGAGAACTTTCATGACTGCGTTCCCTAAGGTGCTGTTCGACGAGAGCCACAGTGAGGCATGGACGATCCGGCGCGACGTCGCCCAGGCGATGAACCCGGGTCACCCCGACGACAACTCCTACGCCCGCGCCGCGGACCTGCTCCGCCGCCTGGGATCCCAGGTATCCGCCCACACGGACGGGACACTTGTCCTGGAGGGCCAGGACCTGCTGGTCATCGCCCATCCGTCGGCGCAGCGCTGGGAACGCACCACCGGTCTGGGCAGCCCCGTGTTCTCCCCGGAGGAGATCGACGCGATCGAGGCGTTCGTGACGGCCGGGGGAGGGCTCCTCGTCCTCGCGGAGGAGGAGCAGGAGAAGTACGGCACCAATCTGGGTGACCTGCTGTCCCGGTTCGGGGTGAGCGTCGTGCACACGACCGTCCAGGACCCGGCCAACCGGTTCAACAACGTGGCCTCCTGGGTGCTCGGCGAGCCGGCGCAGGGGTCGGTCAACGGGGCCGACGTGCTGGCCGGGGTGCGGCGGGCCTGCTTCTACCGGGCCGGCGTGCTCGACGCGCCGAAGGCGACCACCCTGTTCTCGACCTCGGCGAGCGCGACCCCCGCGAACGCGCCGCTCGCGGTGGCGCTGACCCACGGCGCGGGCCGGGTCGTCGTGGTCGCCGACTCCGACCTGTTCGGCGACGACTCGATCGACGACCTCGACCACGCGCGCCTGTGGGGCAACCTGGTGACCTGGGCGGCGCGGTCCCCGCAGGGCCACGGTTCCGCCGCTGCTGGACGGCCGGAGTTCGCCGCCCTCAAGGAGGCGGTCGAGGCGCTCAGGCCGTACACGGCGAAGGACGGCGCCTTCGACGGCGATCCGGAGCTGATCCGCGCCGTGGCCGGCCGGGTGGCCGAGCTGGCCCCCCGCTTCCCGCACGACGAGGCCTACCTCCACGCGGTCCAGCGCGACCTCGGCAAGTGGGCCGAGACCGGCGGCGGCAAACCCGACTTCCTCGACTCGCTCAACGCCTTCCACCCCGACGAGCAGCGCGAAGACGGGCTGGAGCACCTCGTGGTGTTCCCCATGTACACCCAGAACGGCAACCCGAACCGCAACCTGGAGGCGGTCTGGATCAGGACCGTCTGGCCGCAGTGGCTGGCCGGCCTGGAGGCCGGGGGCTACGACAACCCGATGTTCGTGCCCATCGCCTTCGAGGACTTCACCGCCGGGTACGACACCAACTCCGCCGTCCTGTTCCCGGAGACCGTGGTCGTGCGGGAGACCCCGCCGCGCTTCACCTGGGGCGGCATCTTCTGCGACCGCGAGGCCGCCCGGTTCCGGATGGTGACCGACGCCGCCGCCAAGACCCTCAAGCTCGACCTGCCGCCGGACGCCGCCCGCCTGGTCGCCTCGCAGGAGCTCGCCCAGGAGACCTTCACCATGTGGGACCTGGTGCACGACCGCACCCACTCCCACGGCGACCTGCCGTTCGACCCGTTCATGATCAAGCAGCGGATGCCCTACTGGCTCTACTCGCTGGAGGAGCTGCGCTGCGACCTGACCGCGTTCGGCGAGGCGGTGAAGCTGGAGGCCGACGGGGTGCCGCACGCCCGCTACGTCCAGCTCGCGATCCTGTTCGACCGGCTGTTCCGCTTCCCCGTCACGGGTGAGCGGGTGCGCAACTACGACGGGCTCGGCGGCCAGCTCATGTTCGCCTACCTGCACCGCAACGACATCGTCCGGTGGACCGACAACCGCCTGTCGATCGCCTGGGACCGGGTCGCGGGCGGCGTCGCCGACCTGCGGGCCGAGGTGGAGAAGCTCTACCGCGACGGCATCGACCGCTCGAAGCTGGCCCACTGGCTGGCCGCCCACGACCTGGTCGCCGCCTACGTCGCGCCCCACCCGGCGTCGAGGTGGGCCGCGCGGGACCTGCCGGAGGAGCAGAAGGCCATGGTCGACGCCGTGCTGCCGGACGAGTTCCCCCTGAGCATGTTCTACGAGGCGCTGCGCCGTAAGCTCGCCGACGTGATCGAATCGACGAAGGGTGTGCGCTGACCATGAGCCGCGTCATTCTGGTCCTGGGCGCGGGCGGTCCCGCCGGGCGGGCCGTGGTGAAGAGGTTCACCGAGCTCGGTGACACCGTCATCGGCGTCGACCGCTCCGGCGCCGAGGGCTGCCTCGCCGTGGACCTGCTCGACCTCGCGCAGGTCCGCGACCTGGAGGCCCGCGTCCGCGCCGAACACGGCCGGGTCGACGGGATCTTCCACCTGGTCGGCGGCTGGCGCGGGTCCAAGACCTTCGCCGAGACCGACCTCAAGGACTGGGCCGACCTCGACGACCTGCTGGTCCGCACGCTCCAGCACGTCACGCTCGCCTTCGAGCAGCTGTTCAGGGAAAGCGACGACGGCCGGTTCGCGATCGTGTCGGCCAAGGCCGCCGAGGCCCCCACGCAGGGCAACGCCTGCTACGCCGCCGCCAAGGCCGCCGCCGAGGCGTGGACGCTGGCCTTCGCCGACGCTCTCAAGAGCAGCGGCAGCGCCGCCTCGATCGTGGTCGTGACGGCGCTGGTCCACGAGGCGATGCGCAAGGCCTCCCCGGACAAGCCCTTCCGCACCTTCACCGACGTCGACGACCTGGCCCAGGCCCTGGCCGGCCTGTGGAAGCTGCCGGTGACCGAGGCCAACGGCCTCAGGCTGGATCTGACGGCCCATGGGAACTGACGCCGTCCGCCGCCACGAACCCGCGCTGAGGGGGTTCGCGAGCGACAACTACGCCGGGGTCCACCCCGAGATCCTGGCCGCGATCAGCCTCGCCAACGGCGGCCACCAGCCGCCCTACGGCGACGACGCCTACACCTCCGCGCTGCAGCACCTGTTCCGGCGGCACTTCGGCGAGCGGGCCGAGGCCTATCCGGTGTTCAACGGGACCGCCGCCAACGTGGTCTCGCTGCGCGCGATGTGCGGGTCGTGGGAGTCGGTCGTCTGCGCCGACACCGCCCACATCCACGTCGACGAGGGCGGCGCGCCCGAGGTCGTCGGGTCCATGAAGCTCCACACCGTCCGGACGCCCGACGGGAAGCTGACGCCCGACCTGGTCGGCACCCAGGCGTGGGGCTTCGGCGACGTGCACCGCGCGCAGCCCCGGGTGGTCTCGATCACCAACGCCACCGAGCTCGGCACCGTCTACACGCCCGCCGAGATCGCCGCCCTCACCGAGCACGCCCACGCGCGCGGGATGCTCGTGCACGTCGACGGGGCCCGGCTCTGCAACGCCGCCGCCGCGCTCGACCTGCCGCTGCGGGCGCTCACCACCGACGTGGGGGTCGACGTGGTGTCGTTCGGCGGCACCAAGATCGGCCTGATGCTGGGTGAGGCCGTGGTGGTGCTCAATCCCGGCGCGGTGCGCGGGCTGCCGTACATCAGGAAGACGAGCATGCAGCTCGCCTCCAAGATGCGGTTCGTGTCGGCCCAGTTCGAGGCGCTGCTCTCCGGCGACCTGTGGCTGCGCAACGCCCGCAACGCCAACGCGATGGCCGCCCGGCTGGCCGAGAAGGCCGGTGAGATCCCCCACGTCACGCTGTCGCGGCGGCCCCAGGCCAACGCGGTCTTCGCGACGCTGCCCGGTGAGGTGGCCGACCGGGTCCGCAAGACCTTCCCGTTCTACACCTGGAACCAGGAGACCGGCGAGGTGCGGTGGATGTGCTCCTACGACACCACCGAGCAGGACGTGGACGCCTTCGTCGCCGCTCTCGCCGAGGGATAGATAGTCTGTCCCGGTGCCGTTACGGGTCGTGATCGCCGAGGACAACCTGCTGATGCGCGAGGGCGTGGAGCGCGTGCTCTCCCGCGATCCCGGCCTGGCGGTCGTGGCCGCCTGCGCCGACCTCGCCGAGCTGCTCGCCGCCGTCGAGGAGCACCGGCCCGACGTCGTGGTGACCGACGTGCGGATGCCGCCGACGTCGACCGACGAGGGCATCCAGGCCGCCACGAAGCTGCGGGCCGGGTCGCCCGCGACGGGTGTCGTGGTGCTGTCGCAGTACGCCGAGCCGTCCTACGCCACCATGCTGCTGGCGGGCGGCAGCGCCGGGCGGGCCTACCTGCTGAAGGAGCGGGTGGGCGAGCCCGGCCAGCTCGTCGACGCGGTCCGCGCGGTGGCGCGCGGCGGGTCGGTGATCGACCCCGTCGTGGTCGAGGGCATCCTGGCCGACTCGCTGCGGCGGCGCTCCTCCCCGCTGGCGGCGCTCACTCCCCGTGAGCGCGACGTGCTGGCCCAGATCGCCCAGGGGCGCAGCAACGCGGCCGTCGGCGAGACCCTGTTCCTCAGCGAGAAATCGGTGGAGAAGCACATCAGCGTGGTCTTCGCCAAGCTCGGGCTGGAGGCCACCCCCGAGGTGAACCGGCGGGTGCTGGCCGTCCTGCTCTACCTGTCCGAACAGGAGGGGTAACACCCTTAGCGACGGGCGTCCCATGGGCCACCATGGGTTGTCATGGGGTCCGTCGAAGTTCTCATCGTCGACGACCAGGCGCCGTTCCGGGCCGTCGCGCGGCGGCTGGTCGCGCTGGTCGCGGGCTGGCGCGTGGCCGGCGAGGCGGAGTCGGGGGAGGACGCCGTGGCGCTGGCCGTCCAGACCCGTCCCCACGTGATCGTCATGGACATCAACCTGCCCGGGATCAGCGGCGTCGAGGCCACCCGCCGCATCCTGGCCGACCAGCCCGGCATCACGGTGGTGCTGGTGTCGACCTACGCGGCGGAGGACCTCCCGCCCGGCGCCTCCGACTGCGGGGCGGCCGGTTACATCCGCAAGGAGGATCTGACGCCCGCCCGGCTGAGGGCCAGCCTGGCCGCCATGAGGCCGCCCATGCCGTGGACGCCCGCGCCCGGCGGGGTCGACGACGAGCAGAGGTAGACGCCCTCCAGAGGGGTGCGCCACGGCTGGAGCGACAGGACCGGGCGGCTGACGAACTGGAACAGGTCGGCCGCGCCGCCGCCGATGTCCCCGCCGACGTAGTTGGCGTCGTGCGCCTCCAGCTCGGCCGGCCCCCTGACGTGGCGGGCCAGGACCAGGTCCCGGAACCCGGGCGCGAACCGCTCGATCTGGGCCTCGATCGCGCCGGTGCGGTCGCCGTCGTAGCCGTGGGGGACGTGGCAGTAGGCCCACAGGGTGCGGTTGCCCTCGGGGGCCCGCGACGGGTCGGGCGGCTGGACCAGCAGCACATAGGGGCGATCGGCGACCCGTCCGCGCACCGCCGCCCTCTCACCGGCGGCGATCTCCTCCATGGTCCCGCCCAGGTGGACCGTCCCGGCCTTCGCGACCTCCGGGTCGCGCCAGGGGACCGGGCCGTCGAGCGCCCAGTCGACCTTGAACACACCGGGGCCGTACCGGAACCTGAGAAGCCTCCTCCGGTACGACTCGGGCAGGTCCGCCATCTCCAGGAACTGGCGCGGGGTGACGTCGAGCAGGACCGTCCCGGCGTCGGGGAGCTCCTTCAGCGCGGTGACCCTGGTGTCCGGCACCGCCTCGCCGCCGAGCTCCCGCAGCCGGGCCACCATCGCGTCGGCCATCACCTGCGAGCCGCCCTTCACGACCGGCCAGCCGACCAGATGGGTCGTCGCGGCGAGCATGACGCCGTAACCGGCGGAGATGGGGCTCGCCAGGTCGAGCATCGAGTGGGCGGACATCCCGGCCAGCGCCGCCCGCGCCCGCGGCTCGCGGAAGAGCAGGCGGGCGGCGGTCGTGGCGGGGAGGGCGCCGGTGAGGCCGTACCGGAGCAGCGAGAACGGGGCCTTCGGGACGCCGATGGGCGCGAGCAGGCTGTCGACCAGCGGGAAGCCCGCCCGCGCGGTCGCGCCGACGGTGGCCAGGTAGGCCGCGCCGTCGCGGCCCAGGCCCGCCGCGGTCCGCTCCGCCGAGCGGTGGAACAGCACGGCGGGGCCGTCGTCGAACGGGTGGGCGGCCGGGATCTCCGGATGCACGGCCTCCACGCCCAGTCCAGGCAGCCGGTCGCGCAGCGCGGGGGAGGCCAGCGCCGTGGCGATCACGGTCGCGCAGAGGTCGTGGGTGAAGCCGGGCAGGGTGAGGCCGGCGCTGCTGCGCAGGCCGCCGCCGAAGGTCGGGGCCGCCTCCAGCAGCAGGACCCTGCGGCCCGCCTCGGCCAGCTCCAGGGCGCCGGTCAGGCCGTTCGGGCCCGACCCGACGACGACGGCATCGAACTCAGGCATGTGGGATCTCCCCGCGGATCGTGGTGCCGGCGCCGAGCGCGGAGTCGACGGTCAGGGTGCCGCCGATCGCGCCGAGCCGGTCGCGCATGTTGACGAAGCCGTGCCCGTCACCGCTGGACTCGAATCCGGCCCCGTCGTCGGTCACGGTGAACCGCAGCGCCTCGTCGTCGGCGGTGATCTCCACCTGGACGGCCGCGTCGGCCCCGGCGTGCTTGCCGGCGTTCTGGATCGCCTCCAGGCAGCAGAAGTAGACCGCCGCCTCGGTCTCCTCGGAGAACCGCCGGGGCAGGTCGACGTCGACCGCGCACGGCAACGGCGAGCGCCGCGCCGCCGACCGCATCGCCTGTTCCAGGCCGTGGTTGCGCAGCAGCGGCGGATAGACGCCGTGGGCCAGCTCCCGGACGGCCGTGATGGTGCCCTGCACGTCCTCCCGCAGCTCGCCCATCATCGAGCGGGCGACGTCGGGCTCCTCGGCGATGATCTCCCCGGCCAGGCTGAGCTTGACCGACAGGGCCACCAGGTGCTGCTGCGCGCCGTCGTGGAGGTCGCGTTCGATGGCCCTGCGGGCGGCGTCGGCGGCGGTGACGATGCGGAGCCGGGAGGCCTGGAGCTCCTCGTTGCGGCGGCGCAGCTCGTCGAGGCTGGCCTGGAGCGCGGAGTCGAGCCGCATGTTGTGCAGGGCCAAGCCGACCTGGCGGGCCAGCTGCACGAGCACCTGGTCGTCGTTCTCGGAGAAGGGCGGGGCGTCCGGCGGGCGGCGCACCACGATCATGCCGAGGAGTTCGCCCAGGTGGGCGGCGGGCGCGACGCGGACCAGGCCGCCGCTCTCCGGGAGCATGCCGGGCAGCCAGATGGCCAGCCACGACGGGCCGCCGATCCGGGTTCGGCCGACGATGACGCGTTCGCGGTCGTTGAGGGTGATGCGTTCTGCCGGGAGGTCGGGCACGCTGACCGTGCGCTGGAGCACGCCGTCGGAGCCGACCCAGATCTCCGCGCCCGCCGGGGCCATCGCCGCCTTGAGCGACTCGGCGAGCTGGAGCAGCAGCTCGTCGAAGGGGACCGCGCGGCTCATGCGGGCGCCGAAGGTGGCCAGGATCTCCTCCGGCGGGACGCCGCCCCGCCCGGTGATCGCGCGGGCGGTGTGGAGGAGCCGGTCGCGCACCGGGATGGCCAGGATCGCCACCACCAGCGCCGCCGCCATCGAGGAGACCAGCAGGTCGCGTTCGCTCTCCGCCGGGAGGCGGCCCAGGCCCAGCACCACGACGAGGTAGACGCCGGCGATCATCACCGCGAACCCGGCGACCACCACCGCCTCCAGCAGCGCCTTCTCCCCGACATGCGCGGTCGGCGGCAGATGCCCGAACAGCGCCCCCACCGGCACCACCACCAGCGCCCCCACCAGCCAGGCCATCGGGTTCCCCGGCACGCCCAGCAGCAGGTAGAGCCCCATGATCACCGCCCCGGCGGCGGCGGCGAGCAGCAGCGCGGCGCCCGTCCACTGGAGGGCGGCCCGCTGCCGGGGCGAGGCCGGGCCGCAGCGGGCCACGATCGCGATCGTCCCGGTCCCGGCCGCCACGACGGCGGCGGCGGCGTAGCCGCCGGGGGAGACCTCCATGAGCGTCAGCGCCAGCCCCGCCGCCGCCCCCAGGCCGGTGACGATCCTCCTCGGCAGGCTGCGCAGGTCGCCGTCGGGGAGGGCGAGCGCGAACCCGAGCCACCCCGCGATGGCCAGCGGAACCGCGTGCGGCCAGATCGCCGCCGCGCCCTGCAGGACCGCCACGAGCCCGGCCCACCGCGCGACGGCGGGCCGCGCCGAGGCCAGGCACCCGGCGGCGGCGATCACCCATCCGGCGGCCACCACGGCGCTCGCGGTGCCGGCGCCCAGCGTCACCAGCGCGGCGGCGCCTCCGATCGTTGCGGTCAGAACGCGGTTCATCGTAGATCACTCCGCTCGGAGGAGGTGCCCGGCCGGCAGCCGGGCGGCGGTCCGGCCCGGCCACGCGGCCAGCACATTGGCGATCAGCAGGGCGAGGGGCCCGACCAGGAGGAGCGCCCCGGCTGCCACCGGGGGGACGTACAGCAGCGGCGTGACGTCGGCGGTGACCCGCCACACCACCCGCCCGGCGGCCGTCCCGAGCGGCACCCCGAACGCGAGCCCGGCCACGCCCATCCGCGTGTCGGTCACCGCCGTGACGCCGGGGTCGGCGGCGATGGCGCGCGGCCCGGCGTCGAGGACCTCACGCGGGACGGGATCGGTCCCGTTGTCGCCCACGGGCAGGACGTATTGGTAGGTCTGGCCGAAGATCTCCGGGTTCCGCCCGGCCTCCTCGACCCCGGCGGCGAACGTGAAGGCCGCCACCACCCCGAGCACCCCGGTCACCGCGCCCAGCAGGGCGGGCCTGACGGGGGCCCCGCCGGGCTCCAGCGCGAACCTCGCACCGACGGCGACCGGCACCGGCAGGGCCAGCCCGGCCATCCGGGACGCCTTCAGCGGACCCCGGCCGGTCCGGGACGCGGTGAGCACCCCCCACCCGAACACCGCCAGAGGCGCCAGCGCCATCCCGGGGACCAGCACGAGCGCGCCGAAGCGGGCCACCTCACGGTCGTGATCGGCGTACCGGTCCGCCATGTCCCAGATGTCGATGTCCTGCCGCCCGGTGAGGCGGGCCAGCCACTCCTTGAACCCGGCCAGGTCGCCCTTCAGCCGGACCGGCGCGTTGGCGTAGGAGTGGCCGGGCACCTCCAGGCTGGCGCGGTGGGCCCGGAGGAAACCGGGGCCGGGATGCACCGCGCCCGGCCCGTCCACCTCGTCGCGGAACCAGGCCGACCGCACCACGCCGACCACCCGGACGGCCACGACCGGGCCGTCCGCCGGGTCCCCCATGCGGCCCTCGATCACCACGGGCCGTTCGACCGTCAGGCCGTACTGGTCGTCGACGGCCCGGAACCAGCCCTGCGCGCCCCCTTCGACCTCGTACGAGGTGACGAGATAGCCGCCGAGCGCCTCGACCTGCGGCAGCGCCCGCACCGCCGCCCAGTCGAGGGCACGGATGCTGGGCAGCACGTAGTAGCCCGCCGGGACCGACGCCGCCCACAGCCGGTCGACGGCCGAGCCGGCCCGCCGGGCGCGGGCCGGCGCGGTCAGTGCGGTCGCGGTGGCCAGCGCCACCGGCAGGGCCAGCACGGTCAGGGAACGCAGGCGGTTCCGCAGCTCCAGCCGCATCCGCAGTCCGGTCATCACTCGGCCCTCAGGATGTCGGCGACCCGCAGCCGGGTCAGCGCGCGGCCCGGCCACAGGGCCAGCACGACGGCGGTCAGCAGGGCAATAGGGGCGGCCAGCACCAGCGCCCAGAACGCCACCGGCGGCTGGTAGTGGACCGGCCACAGGTCGGCGACCAGCCGCCACAGCGTCCGGCCGAGCGCGACGCCGAGCGGCACCCCGAAGGCGAGCCCGGTGACGGCCAGCACCCCGGCCTGGGTGACCACGATCCAGCGCGCCTGGCCGGGGGTCAGCCCGAGCGCCCGCAGCACCGCCACCTCCTGGGCGCGGCGGCGGACCGCCGTGGTCAGCACATGGCCGACCGCGCCGACCGCCAGCAGCGCCAGGAAGCCCGCCAGGGCGACCGGGAGGACCGCCATCTGGGTGATCTCGGTGACCTCGGGCGGCGTCACGGCGGGCTGGACGTGCTGGCCCGCGGCGTCGAGGGCGGCAGGGTCGGCGCCGGGCCGCAGGCCGACCAGGATCGAGCGGAACTTGTAGCCGGCGCCGAACAGCCGGGTGAAGCCCGCGGGGGTGACGGCGCCGCCCCGGTCGTAGGAGTTGTGCGCGCCGAGAGGGGTGAACCCGATGCCGGTCACCGTGTAGGCGGCCCCGCCGGGCTCGCCGGTGAGGGGGAGCCGATCCCCGACCCGCACGCCCAGATCCTGGGCGGTGCCGAGGGCCAGCATCATCTCGTCGGCGGTCTCCGGGGCCCGTCCCGCCAGCGTGATCAGCGGCAGGTCGCCCGTGGTGTGCAGGGCCACGCGGGTCTCGCCGGTCTCGGCGACGGCGGTCCGGTCGTCGGTCAGCCCGGTCACCTGCGGGTGCGCGCGCAGCGCGGCGAGGACCGGCGCCGGTTCGGCGCCCTCTCCGCCCGCGCCGAGGTAGATCTCCGCCTGGTGGGTCTGCCCGAACCGCTCCGGATGCGTTCCGGCGTCGGTGACCCCGCCGAAGAAGGTGAACGCCGCCAGCACGCCCAGCACCCCGGCCACCGAGCCGAGCAGCGCGGGCCTGGTGGGGACGCCCGGCCCGCGCTCCAGCGCGAACCGGGCGCCGGTCACGACGGCGGGCGGCAGGTCGGCCCGCCCGGCGGTGGTCGCGACCACACTGGGCCTGGTCACGCGGGCCCGCCGGGGCGACAGCGTCAGCCAGGCGGAGAAGACCGCCGCGAGCCCGGCCGCCACGACCGTCGCCGGCGCGCCGGGGGCGAGCACCAGCCAGTCGGCGTCCAGGCCGGGGGCGGGTTCGATGGTCGCGGAGGTGCCGATGGGCAGCAGCGGGGACAGGGCGATCGCCCCCGCCACCCCGAGAAGCGCCCCGGCGGTCGCCGCGAGCAGCGGGCCGGCCGTCGCGGCCAGCACGCCCTGGGCGCGGGTCATCCCGAGCGGCCGTAGCGTCACCAGCACGGCGGCTGAGGCGGCGGCGTGGCGGGAGATCGTCTGACCGATGAGCACCACCGACGCGGCGAGGATCGCCGTTCCGAACGCCAGCAGCGACCACGCCTCGAACCGGATCAGCTCCTGCTGGTGGTCGGTGAAGCGTCTCATGTCCCAGACGTCGATGTCGGTCCGGCCGGTCGCCTCCGCCAGTTGCCTCGTGAATTCCGGCAGCGGGGCCCGCAACCTGACCATGGCGTTGTAGTTGGCCAGGTCGCGTGCCCCGGCGACGTTGTGCTCGTAGGCCCGGAAGAACGCCGGGGAGGGGAAGACGTCCCCGGCCGGTGTCTCCAGTGAGTCGGAGAACCAGCCCGACCGGATGATCGCGGTGATCCGGACCACCAGCCGGGGCCCGGTGGCGACGATCGACTCCCGGACCGCCGGGTCGGCGATGCCGCGGTCGACCTCGTCGGGGGTGAACAGGCGCATGGTGACGGTGGCGCCGACGCCCTTGCCCCAGGTCTCGGCGAACCCGGAGGTCACGGCCGCCTCGTCGGCGGCCGCCGGCAGTCGTCCCGCCAGGACCACGGGCTTCTCGATGGTCTGCCAGATCTGGTCGTCGGCGGGCGGGGGCTTGCTGCCCATCAGTCCGGGCGGGTCCTCGAAGAACCACTGGCCGGTCACCGGGAAGGTCGCCAGCGCCTTGACCGACGGCAGCGCGCGGATCTTCTCCCAGTCGAAGCCCGGCTGGTTGGGCAGCACCATCGCCTCGGCCGGCAGGGTGACCGCCAGCATCCGGTCGCCCGCGCTCGCCCCGCGCCGGGCCCCGGCCACCGCCGCCAGGGTGGCGGTCAGCGCGACCGCCACGAGCAGCGCCAGCGCCGCCAGCGCCCGCCATCGCGACCGGAACTCCAGCCGGAGCCATGAGCGGGTCATCATTCGGCCCTGAGCACGTGGGCCACCCGCGTACGGGCCGACAGCCGGGCCGGCCACACGGCCAGCAGGTTGGCGGCCAGCAGCGTGACCGGGCCGATGAGCAGCAGCGCCACCAGGGCCAGCGGCGGCTGGTAGAAGAACGGCATCCGGTCGGCGACGACCCTCCAGAGCACCCGGCCGAGCAGGAAGCCGAGGGGCACCCCGAACACCACCCCGGTCAGCGCCAGGACGCTCGCCTGGGTGACCACCACCCAGCGCCCCTGGCGGCGGGTCATGCCGCAGGCGCGCAGCACCGCCATGTCGTGCCGGCGGCGGCGGACCACGGTGACCAGGGCGTGCGCGACCGCGCCGAGCGCCAGCACGCCCAGGAAGCCGCCCAGGGCGACCGGCAGCTCCTCCACGCCGCGCATCTGGCCGAGCTGCTCCGGCGGGTCGGGCGGGAAGACGATCCCGCTGGGCGGGAAGCCGCGGTTGACCCGGGCCATGACGACCGCCGGATCGGCGCCGGGGGTCACGGAGAACAGTCCGAGCAGGAACTTGAACCGCCCCGGCGGGAACAGCCGGTCGTAGCCGGCGTGGCCGACCACGCCGCCCTCGTCGTAGTCGTTGTGCGGGCCGGCCGGGACGAGGCCGAGGCCGGAGACCCGGAAGGTCCGCGGGCCGAGGGGTCCGGTCAGGTCGAGGACGTCGCCGACCCCCACGCCGATCCGGGCGGCGGTGGAGACGGCCAGCACGACCTCCCGGTCGCCCGTGGGCGCCGCGCCCTCGGTGAGGACCGGCAGCCACGGCCGGTCGTGGGAGCGGATCCCCCACAGCGTCACCGAGACGGACCCGGCCTGCGCCACCCCGACCATGGCCGTGCTCGCCGAGTCCACCTGCGGATCGGCCGCGACGGCGGCGAGGGTGGCCACCGGGTCGCCGAAGGGCCGGTCGCCGATGCCGAGGAAGGCGGTGAGCTGGAAGTTCTGGCCGTACCGCTCGGGGTTGGCCACGGTGTCCTGGACGCCGCCGGAGAACATGAACGCCGCCGTCACGCCGAGCACCCCGACGACCGCGCTCAGCAGGGCGGGCCGCACCGGCAGCGCGTCGGCGCCCCGCCCGCGCACCAGCGCGAACCTGGCCCCCACCACGACCGGCACCGGCAGCCCGGCGCGCGCCGCCCAGGCCACGACGGGCGACGGTCGCTCCGGCCGTCCGGCCGCGCCGGGCCGCAGCGCGATCCACGCCGACGCCGCCGCGCCCGCCGCGACCAGCAGCACGGTCAGCGCGGCGCCCGCCGCCAGCACCGGCCAGTCGGCGTCGAACCCGGGGGACGGTTCGGCGCGGGCCGCCGCCCCGATGGGCGTCCAGCGGGACGCGGCCACCGCCCCGGCCACCCCGGCGACCGCCCCGGCTGCGGCGGACAGCAGCGGCAGGGCCACCGCGGTCCGCACCGACTGGCGCGGAGTCATCCCGACGGCCCGCAGGGTGCGCAGCGTCCCCGCGGCCGCCGCCGTGTAGCGCGCCAGCGCCTGGCCGATCAGCACCAGCGCCGCGACCAGCGCCGCCAGGCCGAAGACCAGCAGGCAGGCCGACTCGAAGGCGATCAGCCGCTCCCAGTGGCGGGCCCGCTCGGCCTCGTTCCACATGTCGACGTCGGTCAGGCCGGTCACCTTCGCGAAGTTCTCCTTGAACGCCGCGATCCCCTTCTCCCCGTCGCGCAGGCGCACGATCCCGTTCACGTAGTTGCCGCGGGCCGCGCCGAGGAAGGTGTCCGGGTAGCGGCGGACCAGCTCGGGGCTGGGCAGCACCCCGCCCTCGTCCGACTCGGCCTTGTCGAGGAACCAGGGGGAGCGGATCACCCCGACGATCGTGGCCCGGACCTGGGGGCCGGTGTAGGGCACGTCCCCCGAGTCGGCCGCCGTCTCCTCGGGCGTGCCCAGCCGGAGGGTGATCCGGTCGCCGACGCCCCGCCCGAAGTGCTCGGAGAAGCGGGGTGAGACGACGACCTCGTCCATCCGCTTCCGGTCGAACAGGCGTCCGGCGAGCAGCACCGGCCGTTCCAGGTCGCCGAAGATCCCGTCGTCGCCGGGGGCGAACGTCGAGGTCCGGGGGGCGGCCGGATCCTCCACGGAGAAGGCGGGCAGGACGAACGTGGCGACCGCCTCGACCTCGGGCATCGCCCGGACCCTGTCCCAGTCGAAGCCCGGCCGGTTGGGCAGCACCGTGACGGTCGCCGGCCTGGTGGCCGCCGCCAGCCGCTCGTAGGCCGACAGCCCGCGGCGCGCCCCCGCGACCGCCGTCAGGACCGTCGCCAGCGCGAACGCGATCAACAGCGCCAGCACCACCGCCGAGCGCCCCCGGCGGCGCCACTCCAGGCGCAGCCACACCCCGGTCATGACGGCTCGATCCGGCCGTCTCGCATCCGGATCGACCGGGACGCCCCGGCCGCGACCTCGGCGGCGTGGGTCACCATGACGATCGTCTGGCCGTCTTCGTGCAGCCGCCGGAACAGCTCCAGCACCTCCAGGCCGCCCTCGCTGTCGAGCGCGCCGGTCGGCTCGTCGGCCAGCAGCAGGCTCGGCTGGTTGACCAGCGCCCGCGCGATCGCCAGGCGCTGCCGCTGACCGCCCGACAGCACGGCCGGCACCTGCTGGAGACGGTCGCCCAGCCCGAGCAGGTCGAGCAGGTCGCGGGCGCGCGCCTCGGCGGCCCGCCGCTTCATGCCGCCGAGCACGCCCGGCAGCACCAGGTTGTCGAGCGCCGACACCCCGTCGAGCAGGTTGAAGAACTGGAACACGAAGCCGATGTGGTGGCGGCGGAACCGGGCCAGCCAGTCCTCGTCACGGCCGTCGACGCGTTCCCCGGCGACCTCGATGGTGCCGTCGTCGACGCCGTCGAGCCCGGCGATGACGTTCAGCAGGGTCGACTTGCCGCAGCCGGAGGGGCCCATGACGGCCACGAACTCGCCCCTGGCGACGTCGAAGTCGACGCCCCGCAGGGCGCGCACCGGCGCGAGCTCGGCCTCGAAGGTCCGGCGGGCGCCCCGCACCCGGACGGCGTTCTCATCGGACATCAGTGATCCTCCGGGAGGTGGAAGGCCGTGACGGGGGTCGACCGGCCCTTGACGGCGCGCGGTCCGAGCGGGATCCAGGGGAGGCCGCCGGGGAGCGCGGCCAGGGTGCTGGCGGCGGCGACGGTGCCGGCCGGGCGGGCCAGGTCCTGCATCCGCGCCGCCAGGTTGACCGTGTCGCCGACCAGCGTGTACTCGACCCGTTCCTCGCTGCCGAGCAGGGCGGCGGCGACCTCGCCCGTGCACAGGCCGATGCCGAGCCGGAACGGCGTGGGCCAATCGGCGTCGAGGCGGCGCTGGCGGGCGTGCATCTGCCGGGCGGCGGCGACCGCCGAGGCGGCATGGCCGGGACGGGGGTCGGGGGCGCCGAAGACGGCCATCACGGCGTCGCCGACGTACTGCATGACGGTGCCGCCCTCGCGGAGGATGGCCGCGTTCATCGCCCGGCGGTGGGCGTTGAGCTGCCCGGCGAGCACCGCCGGGTCGGTGTGCTCGGCGATGGCCGAGTAGCCGCGCACGTCGCTCATCAGCACGGTCACCGTGAGCCGCTCGGTCCGGTCGAGCCGGTCGCCCAGCAGCTTGTCGGCCAGCCCGCCGGGCAGCAGCCGGGAGAGGCGTTCGCCCTGCTCGTCGCGGCGCAGGATGGCGGTGTGCAGCATCCGCAGGCGCCTGAGCGCGCCCTGCCGCCCGGCCGACGCGCCCCGGGCCAGCTTGAGGAAGAGCTGCTCGACCAGGGCGTTCACCTTCTCGGGGCTGTCGCCGGCCGCCGCCGCGATGGCCTTCACCGACCGTCCTTCCGCGACCTGGCGCAGCAGCGCCTCCTCGGCCGCTGTCAGCTCCGGCGACCGCGCCGGCGAGACCAGGTCCTGGACGATCCGGGGATCGATCATCGACCCGCCCGCCGCCACCTCGCGGATGGCCCGCCCCAGCAGTCGCGCGTCCGCGACCCGGTCCTTGAGCAGGTACGCGTACCCGTCGGCCCCCTCGGCCAGCAGCTTCACCGCGTAGTCGGGGTCGTCGTACTGGCTCAGCACCACGACGCCGGTGCCCGGGAGGCGCCCTCGAACCTCCCGGGCGGCGTCGATGCCCTCGTCCTGGAAGGTCGGCGGCATCCGGATGTCGGTCACGAGCACCTGGGGCCGCAGCTCCTCGGCCCGCGTGACGAGCTCGTCGTAGTCGGCGGCCACGCCGACCACCTCCAGGGCGGGGTCCCTGGCCAGCAGCGCGCGCACGCCCTCGCGGACGATCAGGTTGTCGTCGGCGAGCAGCACGGTGATGCGGTCCACGCCGCAAATGTCCTCCCTGAGCGCACCCCGGAACAGAGGGTTAGCCCTCCTGCGGCCCGATGGGCACCTCCCTGTGCGCGGACCCGCCGGATTCCTACCGTCGAGGACATGCGTGCAGAAACCCAGGCGACATCCCTGTCCTGGATCCCGTCGGAGGCGGTCAAGGGGTACACCCGCCCGATGTTCGACGCCGGGATCTCCCACTACGACGACCCGCCCCCCGGGCACGTCGACGACCTGGAGGCGCTGCGCCGCGCCGACCGGTTCCGCTTCGCCAATGTCCTTCGCGTCTGGGCCGATTTCGGCGACGATGGCCGGGTGCTCGCCCACGGCGCCGAAGGAGGCGGGGTGATGGGCTCCACCACGGTCCGGTTAGGCCCTCTCGGCATCACCCTGGCCGCGATCAGCCTGCCCGACCTGCGCACCGAGACGGCCGGGGACGGCTTCCTCACCGTCACGCAGTCGGCCGGCGGCCGCACCTCGCTGCCGTTCCCGCGCGCCGCCGCGGGCGTCCCGCGCTGGCGCTCCCCGCTGGTCTGGACGACGATCTCGATCACCGTCCGCGCCGACGGCACCTCCGGCGTCACGCTGTCGGGCGCGAGCCCCTTCCCCCGCCACTGGGTCTACGACGCGGCCGGGCAGCTCGTCCTCAAGGCGGGCGTCACCGACTTCAAGGCCTGGGCCGCCCAGCGCGCCACCCCGTGGGGCGCGGAGGACTCGCCGGTCGTCGTCACGGCCGCCGAGACCGCCCTCGAACGCGAACTGTCCCGGCTGATCATGCGGGGGTCGCGCAGGCCGGTCGTCCGGGAACTGAGGAAGGGCGAGGCCCTGGTGCGCCAGGGCGAGCCGGGAGAGTCGCTGTTCCTGCTCCTCGACGGCGTCGTCACGGTCGACGTCGACGGCCGCGAACTCGGGCTGGCCGGCCCGGGCGCGGTGCTGGGGGAGCGGGCCCTGCTGGAGAACGGCCACCGCACCGCCACGCTGACCGCGCTCACCCCGATCAGGGTGGCCGAGGCCCGCGCCGACATCATCGACCGGGCCGCCCTGGAGCACCTGGCCCAGGGCCACCGCCGCGAGGAGTTCGCGTGAGACTGCACTTCCTGGGGGTACGCGGGTCGACGCCCGCTCCCGGCGCCGAGTTCACCCGCTGGGGCGGCCACACCTCGTGTGTGGCCGTGCTCCCCGACGGGCACACCGCGCCGCCGCTGGTCCTCGACGCGGGGACCGGGATCAGGAACCTCGCCCCGGCGCCCTTCCGGGGGGTGATCGCCCTGTCTCACCTGCACTGGGACCACGTGCAGGGGCTGCCGTTCAGCCGGGCCGTCGACCACCCGGAGGCCGCCGTCGAGCTGGTCGTGCCCGGCGAACGGCCGATGGAGGTGCTCACCCGGGCGTTCTCGCCGCCGCACTTCCCGATCGAGCCGACGGGTCTGCGGGGAGCCGTGTCGGTGACCTCATCCGGCGGGAGCCGTAACTACGACGCTTTTGTCCTGAGACAGGCGGAAGTGACCCACAAGGGCGGGATCACGGTCGGGACCCGGGTCGAGTGCGACGGCGTCGCCGTCGTCTACCTGCCCGACCACGCGCCGCAGCTCGCCTCGGCCGCGGCCGAGGAGCTGTGCCGGGACGCCGACCTCGTCGTCCACGACGGCCAGTTCCTCCCCGGCGAACAGGCCCTGGCCGACGACTACGGGCACGCCACCGTGACCGACGCGCTTGCCTTCGCGGAGCGCTGCGGCGCGCGGAGACTGCTGCTCACGCACCACGCGCCCAACCGCACCGACGACCAGCTCGACGCCGTCGCCAAGGAGTGGCCCGACGTGCTGTTCGCCCGCGAGGGCGACGTCGTGACGGTCTAGATCTTGTGGCCGACCTCGTTCTCGTAGGCCGTGAGCTGCTGCTCCAGCGCCTTCATCAGCTCGAAGACCTGCGCCGGCGGGATCCGCACGCGGCTCACGATCCGGGTCGGGACGCTGATGTACTGCTGGCCGTCGCCGTTGTCGGCCAGTCCGGGCGGGCGCGTGATCACCGCGAAGTCGAGCACGAACCCATCCTGGGTGTGCCAGACGGAGGCGAAGTTGGCGTACTGTCCCGCTTCCACTTCAGGCGTGATGCTGACTTCTAGACGGCTCTCGGGCTCGTTGGTCAAATCCTCATCCCTCCGGGTCGCCTCCATGGTGCCCTGTCGGAGGACCGTTCCCGCGTCCGACACGTCCTGTTTATTTGAGGATCGACGGAAGCGGCTGGGCGCCGCGCGTGGCCAGCATCCCCTTCATCAGGTCGATCTCGGCGGTCTGGCCGTCGACGATGTGCTGGGCCAGATTCCGGACCTCCGGGCGTTCGGCCAGTTCAAGCAGGCCCTTGGCCATCTCGACGCCGCCCTCGTGGTGGCGGATCATCAGCTGCAGGAACAGGACCTCGGCCGCCGGGCCCTTCGCGTCGTCGAGCCGCTTCATCTCGTCGGCTGTGGCCATTCCGGGCATCACGCCCGGAGTCACGCCCGCCGTCGCCGTGTGGCCGTGGCCCGCCATCCAGGTCATCGGTTTCACGCTGGAGGCCTGCGACAGGTCCCACTGCTGGAGCCAGCCGATGAACATTCCACGCTGCGCCGACTGCGTCGTGATGATGTCGTAGGCCAGCGTCCGCACCGCGTCGTCGGTGCTCTCGTCGCGGACGTCGAACGCCATCTCCACCGCCTGCGCGTGGTGAACCCCCATGTCACGGGCGAAACCTGCCTCGGGGGACAGGTCGCCCGGAGTGCCCGGCCGGGTGAGGTTGACCAGCAGCAGCACGACCGCGACCACCACGACGACGGCCGCGGCGGCCGGAAGCAGGAGCGAACGGGGGTTCTTCATCGCCCTCAGATTACTTGGCCCCCGGACGCGATGGGCCAAACGGCTATCTATAGCCACTATTCTCCTTGTCCATATGTGACCGCGTGATGGAGGGTCGATGACCAAGGAGAAAGCGGCGGCACGGCGTGACCGCATCGCCCAGATGAGGGCGGAACAGCGGGCCAAGGAACGGCAGGCCGCGGTCCTCATGTGGGGCATCGGTGGCCTGGTCATCCTGCTTCTCGTAGGAAGCGTCGCCTTCTACATCATCCGTCAGGAGATGGACAAGTCGGAGGCCGAGAAGGCCGCGACCGCCGCCCAAGAGGCGATGCTGCCGAAGGTCAAGAACTACGAGTACAAGGGCGCCGGCCACGTCAACACGAAGGTGGCCTACAAGGAGGTGCCGCCTGTCGGTGGCGAGCACAACCCCGCCTGGCAGACCTGCGGCATCTACGACCAGCCCATCAACAACGAGAACGCGGTCCACTCGATGGAGCACGGCGCGGTCTGGATCACCTACCAGCCCGGCCTGCCGGCCGCCGAGGTCGACAAGCTGAAGGCCATGGCGGGCGAGCCCTACATGCTCCTCAGCCCCTACGAGGGCCTCCCGTCGAAGATCGTCGCGTCGTCCTGGAACCACCAGATCCAGATCGACAGCGCGTCGTCCCCCGACCTGAGCGCGTTCATCCTCAAGTTCCGCCAGGGCGAGGACACCCCCGAGCTCGGCGCGAGCTGCGACGGCGGCCAGACCGCCTCCGCCGCCGACGCCCCGCTGCCGCCGGCCGGTTCGCAGCCGGCCCCGGCGCCGACGGGCTCCCCGGTGGGGACGGACGCCCCCGCCCAGTAACACCCGAACTGATAGCTGGACGGCCCGTGTGCCTGTCCCTGAGGCAGATTCAGGGCGCGAGACACGGCCGGCCTTCGGCCGGCCGTGTCTCGCTTGGGCCACGGGCCGTCCCATGTAGATAGGCTCTGCGGGCGATGTCAGGGATTGAGGCCGGGATGCAGAACACCCCCGTTGCGGAAGAGCCGGGTCCGCCGCAGCCGCCCCAGGCGACCAAGGGCGCCACCATCGCCCTCAGCGTCGCCCTGGTCCTCGTGGTGATCATGTCGGGCGTGCTGGCCACGGTCGCGGTGCTGATGACCAACAACCAGGACTCCCCGCCGCTGACCCAGCCGGTCGTCACCAAGCTGGCGATGCCCATCCACTTCGCGCCGGTCGAGGCGTCGGGCGCCGCGCCCTGCCAGGCCGAGTCCGTGCCCGACGACGTCGGCACCACCTGCTACCAGCTCGAACCGGGCGTGACCCTGACGTCGGTGCAGAAGCTGGAGACCTTCACCGAGTCCGACGGCACCTACTCGATCCGCGTGGTGCTGTCCCCCGACAACCGCGCCCAGATCGCCGACCTGACCCGCGACACGGTCAAGCGGCTGCTCGCCATCGTCGTCGGCGACAAGGTCGTCTCGACGCCGAGGGTGGCCCAGGAGGTCACCCAGGACAGCCTGAGCATCGTCGGCGGCTTCACCAAGACCGAGGCCGACGCCTTCCTGGCCCGCCTCAAGGGCACCGGCGCGCCCCCGGCCCAGCCGCCGGCCACCCAGCCCACCGGCGACCCCGCCTCCGACCCCGCCGCCGACCCCGCCGCGACCCAGCCCGGCACCGTCACCGACCCCAACCAGCCCCCGGCGGGCGGCGCGACCCAGCCCGGGACCCAGCCCGGGACCCAGGGCGGCACCCAGCCCGGCACTCAGGACGGCACCACCACGCAGCGCTACGCGACCTGCGCGGCGGCCAGGGCGGCGGGCGCGGGCCCGTACACCAAGGGCGTCCACCCCCAGTACGACTGGTACGACGACCGCGACGGCGACAACATCGCCTGCGACCCCGACGACCTCAGCTAGACGACCGTCAGGGCGATGTCGTCCGGCCGGATCGGCACCCGCGACAGCGGCAGCCCGGTCGCGTCGCGGACCGCCGCCGCGATGGCCGGGGTCGACGACAGGGTCGGCGGTTCGCCGGCGCCGCGCAGGCCGTAGGGCGCGTGGGGGTCGGCGTTCTCCAGGATCGACAGTCTCATGGGCGGCATGTCGAGGATGGTGGGGATCAGGTAGTCGGTGAACGACGGGTTGAGCACCTTGCCGTCACGCACCTGGATCTCCTCCATCAGCGCCAGCCCGAGCCCCTGGGCCGTCCCGCCGTGGATCTGGCCCTCCAGGGCGAGCGGGTTGAGGATCTTCCCCACGTCCTGCACGGCGGCCAGTTCGACCACCTTGACCAGGCCGAGCTCCACGTCGACGTCCACCACCGCCCGGTGCACGCACAGCGCCAGCTGCGTGTGGGAGTCGCCCTGCCCGGTGATCGGGTCCATCGGATACGTCCTGCGGTGCCGGTATTCGCGGGTCTCCTCGACCGGCCCGTGGTCGGCCAGCACCTCGACGAGGCTCCTGCCGCCGGCGGTGAGCGCGTCGAGCCGTTCGCGCACCGCGACGCTCGCGGCCCGGACCGCGCCGCCGGTCACGTACGACTGCCGCGACGCCGACGACGACCCGGCCGACCCGACCGTCGTGTCGGCGGGGACCACGGTCACCTGGTCGATACCGAGCTCCGCGAGCTCCGTCTGGGCGATCTGGGTCTTGACCATGATGAGGCCCTGCCCGACCTCGGCCGCCGCCGTGTGCACCAGCACGTGGGGCTCCCCGCCGAGCAGCTCCACCCGCACCCGGGCGGTCGAGTAGTCGTCGAACCCCTCGGAGAAGCAGATGTTCTTGATCCCGACGCCGTAGCCGACCCCGCGCCGGACCCCTTCGCCGTGGGTGGTCTGCGCCACGCCGCCCGGCAGCTCGCGCAGGTCCAGCGACGACGGGCCGGGCATCGGCATCGCCTCCAGCTCCAGCAGCATCTCCGCCAGCGGCGCCGGGGTGTCGATCACCTGCCCGGTGGCCAGCAGCGACCCCTGCGAGACGGCGTTGCGGACGCGGATCTCGACGGGCGACAGCCCGCACGCCTCGGCCAGGCGGTCCATCTGCGACTCGTAGGCATAGCAGGCCTGCACCGCGCCGAACCCGCGCATCGCCCCGCAGGGCGGGTTGTTGGTGTACGTCCCGTAGGCGTCGATCTCGATGTTCGGCACCTCGTAGGGCCCGACGCCGAGCGAGGCGGCGTTCCCGACGACGGCGGGCGAACTGGAGGTGTACGCGCCCCCGTCGAGCACGATCTCGGCCTTGACGTAGACGAGCCTGCCCTCGCGGGTCGCGCCGTGCTCGTAGCGCATCCAGGCCGGGTGGCGGTGGACGTGCCCGAAGAACGACTCCTCGCGGCCGTAGACGAACTTGACCGGCTTGCCGGTCCGCAGCGCCAGCATCGAGGCGTGGACCTGCATCGACAGGTCCTCGCGGGCCCCGAACGCGCCGCCGACCCCGGCCAGCGTCAGCCTGACCTTGTCCTTGGGCAGGTTCAGGCAGGGCGCGATCTGGTCCTGGTCGACGTGGAGCCACTGGGTGGCGATGAAGAGGTCGACGCCGCCGTCCTCGGCGGGGACCGCCAGGCCCGACTCGGGGCCGAGGAAGGCCTGGTCCTGCATGCCGACCTCGTATTCGCCGGTGACGACCACGTCGGCGGTGAAGGTCGAGCCGACCCTGACGGGCTGGTGCCTGACCAGGTTCCCGTGGACGCTCACCGGGGGCGCCGACAGGTCGAAGGCGGCCTTGCGCGGGTCGGTGACGGCCTCGCGGATCTCGTACCCGACCTCGATGAGGTCAGCGGCCCGGCGGGCCGTCTCCGGATGGTCGGCGGCCACCAGCGCGACCGGTTCGCCCTGGTAGCGGACCTGGTCGATGGCCAGGACCGGCTGGTCCTTGTGTTCGAGGCCGTAGAACTTCTCGCCGGGGACGTCCTCGTGGGTCAGCACCGCGTAGACGCCGGGGACCTTGAGGGCGGGGCCGATGTCGATCGAGGTGATCCACGCCGAGGGGTGGGGGCTGCGCAGGGTCGCGCCCCAGAGCATCCCGTCGAGCCACAGGTCGGAGGAGTAGGCGAACTCCCCGGTGACCTTCAACGTGCCGTCGGGGCGGAGCAGGCTCTGCCCGATTCCCTGTCCGACGCCCTGAGTGCGTCCCGTGGCGATGCTCATAAACGTCCAGTAGACCAACCTCGGGCTCCGGCTCCTATTGGCTGACCGATGAAACGCCGGGGCCGTCGGGGACGGCGGTTGTAGATTCATCCAAATAGGGTGGGGTTGTGCAGATAAGTGAGCTGCTGGCCCATGAGACGCTGCGGCTCCTCCTCCTGACCGGCGAACCGGTCGGTGAGATCACCGGCGTCGTCGTGACCGACCTGCCCAAACCCGGCCGCTACCTGAACGGCGGCGAACTGGTGCTGACCGGGATGATGTGGCGGCACGGCCCGGCCGACTCGGCGGTCTTCGTCGACTATCTGGTCCGGGCGGGCGTCACCGCCCTCGCCGCCGGCGACGCCCGGCTCGGCCACGTCCCCGACGACCTCGTCGCGGCCTGCCGGGAGCGGGGCCTGGCCCTGCTGGAGGTCCCGATAGAGGTCTCGTTCGGCGCGATCATCGACGTCGTCGACCGGGTCCTGCTCGGCGAGCAGCGCCTCGCCCTCGGCCGCCACCGCCGCATCTTCACCGCCGTGGCCGAGGGAGCGGGCCTGCCCGAACTGTTCGCCATGGCCCGCGACGAGCTCGGCGTGACCGGCGGCGTGGTCTCCGCGACCGGCAGGGTCATCGCCGGAGAGGTCCCCGACGCCTCCCGGATGGCCGCCGAGTTCCTCCGCGCCGTCCGCCTGCCCCACGTGACCGCCGACCCCTGCACGATCTTCACCGTCGACCGCAGCCACCGCGTCGCCGGCTGGGCGCTGGTCCTCGACGGCGAGGTCAACCCCGAGATCGGCTACGAACTGGCGTCGTGCGTCGCCCTCGAACGCACCCGCGCCGAGGAGGGCCGCCGGGTCGAACGCCGCCTCCTGGAGCAGCTCCTCGGCCTGGCCGGCAGCGCCGACCTGCCGGAACTGTCGGCCCTCATGCGCACCTGCGGCCTCGACGTGGCCGCGCCCTACGCGATCGTCGCCGCCACCGCGCTCCGCTCGGCCGCCTCCGACGGCCCCGACGCCGCCACTTTGGGCGGCCTGGTCCTGGAGGAGATGCTCGACCGCTCGGTCGTCGCGGTCGCCGCCGCCGACGCCGGGCTGGCCCTGGTGCCGCTGCGTGACTCGGTCGGCGCGCTGGCCGGACTGCTGAAGGCCCGCCTCTCGTCGCTGGCCGCCCCCGGCATCCGGCTCTCCCTCGGTCTCAGCGCCGCCCTGACCGGCCCCGCCGCGATCCGGGGCGGCCTGGAGGAGGCCGGATACGCCCGCCGCCTAGCCGACGGCCGGGGTGGCGGCCTGGTCACCAGCGACGAGATCTACACCCACGCATTGTTGCTGGCTACGGTGCCCGACGACATCCGGCGGGGGTTCGCCGCCCGCCTGCTCGACCCCCTGTTCGCCTACGACCGCAAACACCAGGCCGACCTGGTCAGAACCCTGTCGACCTTCCTCGACTGTGCAGGATCGTGGAACGTCTGTGCCGAACGGCTGCACGTGCACGTGAACACGGTTCGCTATCGCATCAAACGCGTGGAAGAGCTGACCGGCAGAAACCTGACCGCGATGGCCGATCGGGTCGACCTTTATCTGGCCCTCCGGGCGTCATGAATTTCAGCGGCCGCACAGAATTCCGCCGTCCTCGGGAGGTTCGCAAAAAGCGGCGGCGATGAAGACGTCGACCGTCCCGGGGCCGGAAGCGGAGATTGACGTGTAAGCGTGAGCGCCGCTTATTCTCCGTTTGAAACACATATCGCCTGATGCCATTCCGGTGACTCGCGACCACCCATTCTTCAGCGGCCGATCGGCGTAATAATCGGCCGCGCCGCTCTTGTCCCGAGTGACGCTGTAGCCGGCGCCGGCATAGCTGTGGAGATCATCGGTGTCACAGCCCGAATACCGGCCGGTCGGTCGCAGATTCGCGGGGGGCGTCGTGAATATGTCGTCGGCGGCGACGACGCCGGGCAGCCGTCGCCCGACATGAGCAGAGAATCCAGCCGGACTGCCATGCGACGGCCGGCACTCCCAGCACGACGGCGGTCGCCGAACGCTCACCTGTATCTCCGGCCTCAGTGGTTTTCCGATGCACGTGCATCCGTGCTGCCCATCTGGCCGAGCGCCCAGCTCGAAGGCCGCGGCCCGGCGTGCACCCGGGTTGTGGACCTGGCTTCAGTGCGATGGCCGATCGCGACTTGACCCGGGATTCGTCGCTGCCACGCTGCGTGTCCGCTGCGCTGCGCTCGGCGAGAAACAGCAGGTGAAACAGAAAGAAATCGCGGCACAGGTGCGTGCCGCGATTCCGGGGTTCGTGCTGTGGCCGGGGGTCCGGTCCCGGTGCCTGGGGCCGGTGGGGGAGGCTCACATGGGGTTCACACTAGGAAACTTCTCTTGACTTTCCTGACTCACGTAACGAGTCAGCAGCATTCGATGCTGTAAGTCCGCAAGGGGGACGAACTGGCGCTTGCGGCCGTAGCATTGACCCCTGCGGCGGTGATCGTCGCGATAAGGGTCGTGAAGGCAATCATGATCAGGCGGCGTCGCACGGTGGGGCTCCCGTCGGGTTAAGAGGTCCTTCATCTTTCAGGGGGTGCTGGTGACCGGTCAAGATCTAGTGGGTCAGCGCATCAAGACCATCCGCCGACAGCGGGGGCTCTCTCAAGCGCAACTCGCACATCCTGAGCTGTCCGACAGCTATGTTTCCCTAATTGAGAGCGGTAAGCGTACTCCTACTCCGGCAGTTCTGGAGCTCCTGGCCCAGAAACTCGACTGTTCGCTGACATATCTCGTCAATGGGGTTACCGCCGAACAGATGGACGAGATCGAGGTCGGGCTGCGATTCGCCCGTCTCGCGCTGGAGAACGGCGAGGCGCAGGAAGCCCGCCGCCGCTACACCGAACTCCTCACCGACACCAGCCTCACCGGCCTGGCCCAGCTCCGCCAGGAGGCCGAATACGGCTGCGCCCTGGCGACCGAGGCGTGCGGCGACCGGGCCGAGGCGATCCGCCTGCTGAAGGGCCTGCGCGCCGACACCGAGCGCCCGATGTCGGTCGAGTGGCAGGTGGCCGTCGCGGTCGCGCTCTGCCGCTGCCACCGCGACGAGGGCGAGCTCGGCGAGGCCGTCCGCGTCGGCGAGGCGCTGCTCGGCGGCACCACCCGCCCGGCCTGGACCGACGCCCTGATCGAGCTCGGCTCGACCCTGCTCTCGGTCTACCGCACCCGCGGCGACCTGCTGCGCGCCCGCCACTTCGCGGCGGAGCTGCTGTCGGCCGCCGAACTGCTCGGCACCCCCCGCGCCATCGTGGCCGCGTCGTGGAACGCCGCGTTCGTCGCCCAGGAGACCGGCCGGGGCGAGGAGGGCATGAGCCTCCTCGAGCGCGCCATGGCCATCCACTCCGAGAACGGCGACCACCGCAACCTGGCCCGCCTGCGCGTGGCCTACGCGACCATGATCGTCCGCACCCGCGCCAGCGACGTCGAGGCCGCCCGCGACCTGCTGATCCGCGCCCAGCGCGAGATGGGCGAGTCGTCGGCCTCGGTCCTCGACAAGGCCCGCTGCCAGATCGAGCTGGGCCGCACCGAACTGGCGCTCGGCAACCCCCGCCAGGCGGTCGAGAACACCCGCGCCGCCGACGAGATGCTCCGCGAGTCCCGGGGCGAACACTGGGCCGACGCCAACCTGGTCCAGGGCCAGGCCCTGCTGATCCTCCACGAGGACGAGGAGGCCGCCGTCGCCCTCGGCCACGCCACCGAGGCCTTCGACCCGGCCCCGATGCGCCGCTGGGCCCAGAGCTGGATGACCGTCGCCGAGGCCTACGACCGCCTCCACGACCACGAGCAGAGCATCATCGCCGCCCAGAAGGCCCTGGCCTGCGTCGGGCTCTGAACGACGGGACGCCACGGCGAGGACCGGGATTCCCCGGTTCTCGCCGTGTGCGTCTTCCGGGGGATCGCGACCTCATGGTGGGACCACGGCCCCGCGTCGGTAGCCTTAGGGCGCCATGAAGAGTTCACCGATCGTCGCCGTTCTGGCCGTCGTCGCGGCCCTTCTTCTCCCCGCCGCCCCGGCCGCCGCGCACACCTCCCTGCGCGGGAGTGATCCCGCGGAGAACGCGCAGGTCGCCGTGCTGTCCAAGATGACGCTCGAGTTCACCGAGTCGGTGCGGTTCCCGGCCGTCGTGCTGACCGGGCCCGACGGCGAGCGCTACGAGAACGGGAAGCCGAGGGTGGAGGGCCGCAAGGTCATCCAGGACGTCGGTCCCGCCCAGGCGCTGCCCTCCGGAACGTTCACGATCGCCTACCGGGTCGTCTCCAAGGACGGGCACCCCGTCGAGGGGGAGATCCCCTTCACCTACGCCCCGGTGGACACGCCCAAGGCCGGGTCCGCCGAACCGTCGACCGCCCAGCCTGCCCTCGCGCAGGCGGCGGCGCCTTCGGAGAACCCGGCCGGGAAGACCGGCGATGACGACCGGCAGATCCCCGCGTGGATCTGGGTGGTCGTCTTCGGGATCGCCGGGATCGGGATCGGCATGGCCTTCAGCATGCGCAAGAAGCCCTGATGGCCACGATGAGCAGGGCCGTCCGGCTCGCCGTCGCGGGCGGGTGCGCCGCCGCCGGGGCGCTGGTGGTCGGGATGGTCGCGGGCGGGGCCGCCACGCCGAGGGTCATCCCGGGGCTGCCCGACGAGGGCACGCTCACCCGGTGGATGGTGCCGGTCTCCAAGCTGGGCATGGACGTCGCGGGGCTGCTCACCGTCGGGCTCCTCCTCATGGCCGCCGCGTTGCTGCCCTCGGACAAGGGCCTGCTCGGCAAGACGGCTCTCGGATACGTCAAGGCCGCCTCGTGGGCGTCGCTGTTCTGGGGCGGGGCCGCCGCGCTCAACCTGGTCTTCGGGCTGTCGCAGTCGCTCGGCCAGCCGGTCGGCGTCGTGCTCGAAGGCAACCAGCTCACCAGTTACGCCGGGCAGACGCCGCAGGGCATCGCCCTGACGCTCGTCGTGCTGTTCTCGGTCTCGATCGCGCTGTTCGCGCGGGGGGCCATCACCGTCGGGGCGGCCGGCGGGCTGCTGGTGTTCTCGCTGGCCACGCTGCTGCCCCCGGCGCTGACCGGACACTCCTCCAGCTCACCCAACCACGGGCTGGCCACCACCTCGGTCGCCTTCCACCTGCTCTTCCTGGCCCTGTGGGTCGGCGGGCTCGGGCTGCTCTGCTACCACGCCCTGCGCGGGCACGACCGGCTCTCGCTCGCCGCCGACCGCTTCTCCCGGATGGCCTTCTGGTGCTTCGTCGGGGTCGGACTGTCGGGGCTGGCGTCCGTCGCGGCCCGGATCACCTCGATCACCGTCCTGTTCACCTCGGCGTACGGGCTGCTGCTCCTCCTCAAGATCGCCGCCTACGCCGCGCTGGGGGCCGTCGGCTGGTGGCACCGCAAACGCACGCTGCCCGATCTGGCCGCCGGGCGGCCGATGGCATTCGTGAAGCTGGTGCTCGGCGAGATCATGCTCATGGCGGGGACCGTCGGCATCGCCGTCGCGCTGGCGCAGACCGCGCCGCCGCCGGTCGCGGACCTGCCCACCGACCGGGCGTTCGACCTGCTCGGCTACGTCATGCCGCCGCCGGTCTCGTTCACGAACCTGCTCACGCTCTGGTGGTTCGACCTCTTCTTCGCGGTGATCGCCGCGGTGCTCGCGGGCCTGTACGCCGCGGGGGTCGTCCGCCTCGTCCGGCGCGGTGACAAGTGGCCCCTCGGGCGGTCGATCGCGTGGGGCGTCGCCATCGTCATCCTCGTGCTGACCACCCAGAGCGGGGTCGCCCGCTACGCGCCGGTGCTGTTCAGCGTCCACATGACCGAGCACATGGTGCTCTCGATGCTGGTGCCGATCTTCCTCGTGCTCGGCGCGCCCGTGACGCTGGCGCTGCGCGCGCTGAAGCCGGCCGCGCGCCGGGGCGACCGGGGGCCGCGCGAGTGGGTCACCGTCGTCCTGCACAGCCGGGTCGCCAAGTTCGTCGCCCATCCGGCGATCGCGACGGCGCTGTTCGTGGTGTCGACGTACGCGCTCTATTTCACCCCGCTGTTCGCCTCGGCCATGGAGGAGCACCTCGGGCACATCGCCATGTCGCTGCACTTCCTGCTGACCGGGACGCTGTTCTTCTGGGTGATCGTCGGGGTCGACCCCGCACCGAACAAGCTCCCCCATTTCGGGCGGCTGCTGCTGCTGTTCGTGACGATGCCGTTCCACGCGTTCTTCGCCATGGCCATCATGAGCATGGGCAGCGTGCTGGCCTCCGACTGGTACGACCAGCTCGGCCGGACCTGGGGCGCGTCGTCGCTGTCCGACCAGAACACCGGCGGGGCCATCGCCTGGGGGTTCGGCGAGATCCCCACGCTGATCGTGCTGATCGCGCTGGCGATCCAGTGGTGGCGGGCCGACGAGCGGGTGGCCCGGCGGCACGACCGCAAGGCCGACCTGGTCGCGGCCCGTTCGGGCGGCTCGGGAGACACCGAGCTCGACCAGTACAACGACTATCTCGCGAAGCTCAACAAGCGTGATCAAAAGCGGTGAAAGCTTGTCCGGCCGCGATTCCGGGCATCATCCTCCGGGGTTCGGCAAACCCTAAGCAAACGGCAACCGTTCCTTGAGTCTCACCCGTTAGCGTCGCCGGTGAAGATCAGGGGAGTTGGAGAGCTTTGTCCGAAGAACTGCGGCTGCGCGAGGGCGCCGGGCTGAAGCCCGCCCTGCAGGAGTACCTGAGCGACTGGTCGGCCAGGACCGGCATCGCGGTCGAGACGTGGGCGCTGCCCGACGCGCCGCTGCCGTCCGCCGTCGTGCGGGCCGTCTACGCCGTGGTCGCCGAGGCCCTCACCAACGTCGACCGGCACAGTGGGGCGCGCCACGTCGCGATCGCCGTCACGGTCGGGGCCACCGGCCTGCGCATGACGATCAGCGACGAGGGCGTCGGCTTCTCCGAGGGCACCACCGGGCGCGGCCTCGCCGCGATGAAGGCCAACTTCGTCGAGATCGGCGGCACGCTGTCGATCAACAGCGTCCTCGGCTCGGGGACGACGCTGAGCGGGGTCGTCCCCAAGCGGGCGCTCAGGGGAGCGTGAGGATCTCCACGCCCGAGTCGGTCACCAGCACGGTGTGCTCGAACTGGGCGGTGCGCTTGCGGTCCTTGGTGACGGCGGTCCAGCCGTCGGCCCAGATGTCGTAGTCGATCGTGCCGAGGGTCAGCATCGGCTCGATGGTGAACGTCATGCCCGGCACCAGCGTGACCGCCAGGGACGGGTCGTCGTAGTGGGGGACGATCAGGCCGCTGTGGAACGAGTGGGCGATGCCGTGGCCGGTGAAGTCGCGGACCACGCCGTAGCCGAACCTCTTGGCGTAGGCCTCGATCACGCGGCCGACGATGTTGAGCTGACGGCCGGGGGCGACCGCCTTGATCGCGCGGTGGGTGGCCTCGCGGGTGCGCTCGACGAGCAGGCGCGACTCCTCGTCGACGTTCCCCACCAGGAAGGTCGCGTCGGTGTCGCCGTGGACGCCGCCGATGTAGGCGGTGATGTCGATGTTGACGATGTCGCCGTCGTTCAGGACCGTGTCGTCGGGGATGCCGTGGCAGATGACCTCGTTGATCGAGGTGCAGAGCGACTTGGGGTAGCCGCGGTAGCCCAGGGTCGAGGGGTAGGCGTCGTGGTCGAGCAGGAACTCGTGGCCGATCCGGTCGAGCTCGTCGGTGGACACCCCAGGCGCGCAGTGCTTGCCGACCTCTTCCAGCGCCTGGGCGGCGATCCGCCCGGCGATGCGCATCTTCTCGATCGTCTCCGGGGTCTGCACGTCTGACGCGCCGCGTTTCGGCTCCCTTTTCCCCACGTATTCCGGACGCTCGATGTGCGCGGGAACCTTGCGGGTGGGCGAGATCCGCCCGGGCCGGAGCAGTGTCGTCATGCGCGCAAGTCTATGTGCGCGCGGACGGGGCAAGATGGCCGTTGTGAGCGAGCAAAGCGGACACTGGTGGTTCTGTCTCAAGCACATGCGCGTCGAGGGTGACCAGGGTTGCCCCAACAAGGACCGCATGGGCCCCTACGACACCGAGGCCGAGGCGTCCAACGCGCTGGCGACGGCCTCGGCCCGCAACAAGTCCTGGAAGGACCAGGACAAGGACTGGGACGGCGACTAGCCCTTTTCAAGGATCGCAAGCCTTCTTCTCCGTCACGGCTCCGCCTGCCCTGGCCCCGACCGCCGTCCGTGAGCCGCGTCGTTCCCGGCGCCCACCGGCCGCGCCTCGCGACGCCGTGACGGAGGAAGGCTTCACAGCACCGCGTACGCCCTGACGGGGAAGGTGCCCATGCCGACGACCAGCGGCGGTGCCGCGTGGAAGCGGAAGCCCGACGACGGGAGCGCCCCCAGGTTGGTGAGGTGCTCCACGATCGGGACGCCCGCGGCCAGCAGGGTCGTGTGGGCGGGGCGCTCGCCCTTCGGGGGCGTGGCGTCGATGTTGAGCGAGTCGATGCCGACCAGGACGGCGCCCCGCTCGACCAGCGCGGCGGCGGTCTCGCCGGTGATCGACGGGTGGCCGGTGAAGTAGGCGTCGGTGCCCCAGTGGGTGTCCCAGCCGGTGTGGAACAGCACGGCCTTCCCGGTGACGTCGAGGTCGCCCGGCAGTTCGGTGCCCTTGACGACGACGCCCTCCAGGTTCGCCAGCTTCTCCAGCGGCAGGCCCGACAGGTCGGCGCCGTCGGCGAAGCGGTGGCTGGGGCTGTCGAGGTAGGTCCCGGTGTTGGCCGCCATGGTGATGGTCCCGATGAAGAACTCGGTGCCCTCGGCGTAGATCTCGCGGGAGGCCTCCCGGCTGAGGTGCACGCCGAGGACCGGGCCGGGGATGCCCGGATAGGTGATCATGCCCTCGGTGATCGGGTGGCTGAGGTCGATGAGGGTCATGGTCTCCGGGCTGCCTTTCTCGCGACGAAACGGCCGACGGTGAGGACGCCGATGGCGGTCCACACGATATTGAGGATCGCCGACGGCCAGGCGCCGTGATATCCGCTGTTGACCGCCAGGGCGAGCGCGCCGCCGAGATTGATGGCCTGATAAGCGAGGCTGTCACCGGTCATTCGGGCGGTGGAGACGAGGCCGTAGGCGATGAGCAGGGCGATCGCGCCGAGTGTGCCGATCACCGTGATGAACGTAGACATTTGCCCCTTATGTTCGCGGTATGTCTATTTGAAGGGCAAGTGAAGATAACTTAAGCCCAGACATAAGGTGTGCTTCATGGAAATCGACCCGCGACGGTTGCGGATCCTCCACGAGGTCGCCCGCCGTGGTGGCGTGATGAAGGCCGCCGAAGCGCTTCACCTCACCCCCTCGGCCGTCTCCCAGCAACTGGCCCAGCTCGAACGCGAGGTCGGCCTGCCCCTGCTCGACCGCTCCCAGCGCCGCATCTCGCTGACCCCGGCGGGGCGGGTGCTGTCGGCGTACGGCGAACGCATCGAGGAGCAGCTCACCGAGGCCCGGAGCGAGCTCAACCGCTTCACCGAAGGCCTGTCGGGCCCCGTCACGATCGCGGCGTTCCCGACGGTGATCCGGCACCTGCTGGTGCCCGCGCTCCGGGTGCTCGCCGAGCGCCACCCCCGGATCGTGCCGGTGATCCACGAGGTGTACGGCAGCGACGCTCTCCAGGAACTCCGCCTGGGCGCCGTGGATCTCGTGGTGACCGAGCGCGACATGAGCACGCCCGCGCCGTCGCTGCCGTCCATGACCCGCCACCGGCTCTACGACGACGAATACCGGATCGTGGCGCCGCCCACCCTGGAGCGCGTCCCCGCCGACGTGAGCGAGCTGGCCGAGCTGCCGTGGGTGGCCGGGGTGTCCTTCCAGGCGTGCGGGGCCGCTCTGGAGCGGCTGAGCCAGCTCCACGGGTTCGAGCCCCGGCGCACCCACGTCATCTCCGAGTTCCCGCCCGTGCTCAGCCTGGTCGCGGCCGGCCACGGGGTGGCGATCGTGCCCTCGCTGGCGCTGCTGGACTTCCCCCGGGGCGAGGTCGTGGTGACCGGGATCCACGGGGTCGGGTCCCGGCGGATCGAGGCGCTGACGCGGGTCAGCCGGACCCGCTCGGGCGAGCCCGACCCGGTCCAGGCGGTGGTCATCGAGGTGCTGCGCGAGGCGGCGGAGGAACTGACCGAGCGGGTGGCTGTCCTCAGCGCCTCACTGGAGGCCCACTGACGCGCCGGGGAGGAAGGCGCTCCAGGCCGGGCCTGCTCGCGCTCAATCCGGCACGCGCGGGCCGCTGATCCTGTCCGCCAGCCGGGCTAAGCGTTCCCTCAGGCCCTTCCGGGGCACCTCACCCGCCGCCATGCTCACCAGGTGCTGCGCGCCGTCGAAGGTCAGGGGGGCGGTCAGGCGGGGGACCGCGAAAGCGTCGTGGGCCAGGGACGCGAGCTCCGGGTCGCCGCCGTCGATGGCGAGGATGGTGGCTCCCGTCTTCCGGGCGTCGCTGACCCGCTCCAGGAGCGGGACCGGGGCCTCGGTCTCCGAGACGACCACGAGGGTCTCGCCCCGGCGGGCCTCCAGCAGGCGGTCGACGCCTATGCGCAGGTGCGGGGGAGCGGACAGGTCGGGCGACCAGCGGACCAGCGTCGGGGTCAGCTGGGGCAGGCCCGACAGGCGGGCCTCGTCGGCCAGGTGGGCGGTCAGGTGCCACGGCTCGTCGTCGGGGGTGCCGGCGATCAGCAGGCCGCCGGGGGAGCGGGTGGTGCGCATCGCCCGGCCGAGGGCGCGGGCCCGGTCTGGCCATTCGGTGGAGTCGAGGGCCTCGCGGAGGAGGCTGACCGCTTCGGCGTCCATGGCGCCATCGTGCCCCAGGCGTCGGGGACGCATCCGGCGCTTCGGTTTTTCCGCTCCCGGACAATTCGCCTGACTCGGTACTTGACTCGCGTCTACTCGCGGGTAACCATCGGCTCACGGCGCCGTCCCCCGAGAAGTGATCCCTCCGAAGGGCGGCTTGTCCCCATGCGTCTTCGAGTCCGTGCCACCGTGCTCGCGATCGCAGGCCTCCTGCTCCCTGCCCTCCTCCCGATGGCTGTGCCGTCCGTCGCCCGCGCCGCCGCGCCGGGTGACGTCGTGGAGGCCACCCCGACCACCGTCTACCTCGCCCCCGGCAGGCTGCTGGAGGTCCCGGCCAACGCCTGGCGCCTGCGGTACCGGTCGACCTCGGCCGTCGGCGCGGCGAACGTCGTCTCCGGCACGCTGCTCGTCCCCAAGTCCGGGTACATCGGCAAACGACCCGTCGTCGGGTACGCCGTCGGCACCCACGGGCTCGGCGACCAGTGCGCACCCAGCGCCGCCATGGCGCGCGGCACCGAACTCGAACTCGCCTTCGTCAGCCTGATGCTGCTCAAGGGCTGGGCCGTGGCGGTCACCGACTACGAAGGGCTGGGGACGCCGGGAGACCACACGTACATGGCCGGGAAGTCCCAGGCCCACGCGGTGCTCGACTCGATCCGCGCCGCGACCCGGGTGCCCGGGGCCGGGCTGTCGTCGGGCGGGCCGGTCGCGGTCATGGGCTACTCGCAGGGCGGCTCGTCGGCCGGGTGGGCGGCCCAGCTCCAGCCCTCCTACGCCCCGGAGCTCAAACTGCGCGGGGTGGCGGCGGGCGGCGTGCCTGCGGATCTGAAGAAGGTCGCCGAGAACCTCGACGGCGGCGGCGACTTCGGGCTGTCGGCGGCGGCCGGCCTCGGGTTCGACGCGGCCTACCCCGAACTGCGGCTCCGCGACTACCTGACGCCCGAGGGCGCCGCGCTGTTCGCCGACGCCCGCGACGACTGCGTCGACGAGCTGCGCGACAAGCTCGCCGGGCGCACCCTTGCCGAGCTCACCACCCAGGACGTCATGAACCGCCCCGACTGGACCGCCCGGCTCCAGGAGAACCGCCTCGGCGCGACCAGGCCGGGCGTGCCCGTGTTCGTCTGGCACGGCACCGGCGACGAGATCATCCCGATCGGCGTCAGCCGGACCCTGCGCTCCGAGTGGTGCGCCAAGGGCGGCACGGTGACCTGGACCAGCGTCCCGGCGCCCAGCCACGTGCTCGGCGCGGTCGAGGGCGGCCCGCTGGCCGTCGCCTGGCTGGCCGGGCGGATGCTGGGGCTGCCCGCCTTCGGGAACTGCTGAGGTCGGGCGGGTGTTGTCCCTGGCATGATCGAAGCCATGTCCGACCAACTTGAGAATGTGACGATCGCGATCCTCGGCGGAACCGGCGACCAGGGCAACGGCCTGGCCCGCCGGTTCGCCCTGGCGGGGCACCGCGTGCTCATCGGCTCCCGCAGCGCCGAGCGCGCCCAGGCCGCCGCCGAGGCGCTGGCCGACGCGGGCCGCGTCGAGGGCGGCGCCAACGCCGACGTCGCCGCCGCCGCCGACCTGGTGATCGTCGCGGTCCCGTGGGACGGCCACAAGGACCTGCTCACCGGCCTGCGCGAGGTGCTGGCGGGGAAGATCGTGGTCGACTGCGTCAACCCGCTGGGGTTCGACAAGCAGGGCGCCTTCGCCCTGCCGGTCGAGGAGGGCAGCGCGGTCCAGCAGGCGGCGGCGGTGCTGCCGGACAGCCGCGTGGTCGGGGCCTTCCACCACGTGTCGGCCAAGCTGCTGCTCGACCCCGCGGTCGAGGCGATCGACCTCGACGTGCTGGTCCTGGGCGACGACCGCGAGGCGACCGAGCTGGTCCAGGCGCTGGCGGCGCGGATCCCGGGCGTCCGCGGCGTGTACGGCGGCCGGCTGCGCAACGCCCACCAGGTCGAGGCGTTCACGGCCAACCTGGTGGCGATCAACCGCCGCTACAAGGCCCACGCGGGCATCCGGGTCACCGACGTCTGACCGTCAGCTCACCGGGTCAGCTCACGGAGATCAGCCAGTCGGCGACCGCACCCGGCGCGACCACCTGGTGCAGGTGGTCGCCGGGGATGCGGGTCACCGGCCAGCCCCGCTCGTCGGCCTCCTTGGCCGTGCGCTCGTAGGGGTCGCTGAACCACAGGTACGCGCCCCGCACCCGGTCCCACGTGTGCGGGACCGGGATGTGCTGGCTGTAGTAGAGCAGCGGGAGGCGCGGCTGCTCGGCCACGATCTCGTCCCGGGTCCGCCGGTCGGGGACCAGGGCGGACACCATCTCCTCGGGCCACCAGTCGGTCCAGCGGGGGAGCAGCCCGTTCTCGTCGGCCATCGCGCCCAGGAACGTCAGATGGTCCGACTCCGCGGCCGGGATCGACCCCCGCCGGGGCGGCAGCGCCGCGTCCACGAACAGGACCGCCGTCACCTGGCCGCGCAGGCGTTCGGCCACCAGCGGCACGTAGAGCCCGGCGTTGCTGTGGGCGACGACCACCACCGGTCCGTCGGGTGCGGCCATGGACACCTGGTCGACCACGCGGGGCCAGTAGGGCGGGGGGCCGCTCGTCACCTCGGTCAGGGTGGGGACGACGGCGCGGCGGCGGCGGGCGCGGAGTTCGGCCGCCACCGGGTTCCACGTGGACGGGCCGACCGAGGGGCTGTGCACGAGGAGGAAGGTGGCGTCCATGGGCTCCAGCATTCACCCGCCGTGTGGATTTTGGGTGGCTTGTCCGCTGCCCGTGAACAATCTTCTAGACGACGAGGGCCGGCAGGGCGGGGCGGCGGCGGGCGCCGTTGTAGTCGTGCCAGGCCGAGGCCAGGGCCGCCACCCCCTCGGCCAGCACCGGCTCGGGATGGACGAACGGCAGCCGCAGCCGGGCCTCGTAGCCGGTCCCGGCCGGGTCGAAGGCCGTCCCGGGCGGGACCGCGATGCCCTTCCGGACGGTCACCTGCGCGAACGCGCCCGAATCGCCCCGGGGCAGCCGGACCCACAGGGTCTGGCCGCCCGGCACCGGCTCGGCCGACCACTCCGGCAGGTGGGCGCGCAGCAGGGACACCAGGTGGTCGTGGCGGCGCTTCAGCACGGCGATCCGGGCGGCGCGCACCTCGTCGTAGCGGTCGAGCAGCCACACCGCCGCGAGCTGGCCGACGGCGTCGCCGCCCAGGTCGTGGATGGCGCGCCGCCGGGCCAGGCGGGAGATCACCGGGGCCGCCGCCCTGATCCAGCCGACCCGCATGCCGCCCCACACCAGCTTGCTCATCGAGCCCACCGTCAGGATCTGCTCGCCGCGCGCGTATCCGGCCAGCGGCAGCGGGTGTCCGCCGTCGAAGCAGAGGTCTGCGGGGACCGCGTCGTCGATCACCGGCACGTCGGCCTCCGCCGCCCAGGCCACCAGCCGCCGCCGGGCCAGCGGCGGCATCACCCGGCCGGTGGGGTTGTGGGCGGTCGGGATCGTGTACGCCAGCGCGGGCCGCACCGGCGCCGACCGGCCCCCCGGCGGCCCGAGGGGTGAGAGCGTGCCCCATTCGTGCAGCTCGTCGAGGCCGCAGGCGTCGATCCTCGCCCCGGCGTCGAGCAGGATCTCCGACGCGCCCGTGTAGGTCGGCGACTCGACCCTGACCGTGTCGCCCGGGGTCACGAACTGGCTCGCCAGCAGCGAGATGGCCTGCTGGCCGCCGTTGGTGGCCAGGATCTGGCCGGGCTCGGTCGGCACGCCGAGGCGGGTGAAGTGGCGGGCCACCGCGCGGCGGAACTCCGGCAGCCCGGCCGGGTGGTAGCCGATGTCGCCGGGCAGCCGGGTCGCCGCCTCCCGGTAGGCCTCGACCAGCTCGGGCGGCGGGCCGACCGGGGCCGCGCAGGTCAGCAGGGTCACCCCGTCGGGCGGGTCGAGCACGTGCAGCAGCAGGGGGTTGGTCCCCGCGCCGGACGACCGGCTGACCGGCAGCTCCGCCTCGGCCACGCGGGTGCCGCTGCCCTGCCGCCGCACCAGGCGGCCCTCCTGCTGGAGGAGCTCGTACGCCGAGACGACCGTCCCCCGCCCGACCGCCAGGCGGCGGGCCAGCACCCGATCGGGCGGCAGCGAGGAGCCGGGCGCGAGCAGGCCGTCGTCGATGAGGCCGCGCAGCCGGGCGGCCAGCAGGAGATAGAGAGGGCCACGCCCGGACGCCCAGCGCCCGAGCCACCCGACGAGCCGGTCGTCCTCCGTCATGCCGCCATCCTGACATTGGATCGTGATGCGGGCCAATTCCCTGAGATTGGCTCTCCAAGCAGTCCTGGGGAGGCCTCAAACTTGGCTACGTGACTGATTTGCGACCGGATACACGAGTTGTCCATCTTCCCAAGGTGCAGCCCGAAGGCAGCGCGCCGATCTCGACGCCGATCTACCAGACCTCTGGCTTCCTGTTCGACGACCCGGCCGTGTTCGCCGACGGCATGGACCGGCCCGACGGCGCGTTCGTCTACGGCCGCTACTCCAACCCCACCACCCGGGTGTTCGAGGAGGCCGTCGCCGGCCTGGAGGGCGGGGTCGCCGCCGTCGCCGCCGCCACGGGCATGGGCGCGATCAACACGATCTTCCTCGCGCTGCTCAGCCCCGGTGACCACGTGGTCGCGCAGCACTCCCTGTACGGGGGCACCGGCCACATGCTGGAAGAACTGGAGGCCAGGTTCGGGATCTCGGTCACGTACGTGCCCGAGGACGACCCCGAGGCGGCCCGCGCGGCGTTCCGGCCGGAGACCAAGTTCCTCTACCTGGAGACCATCGCCAACCCGATGACCCAGGTCGCCGACGTCCCGGGCATGTGCGCGGTGGCGCGGGCGGCCGGGATCCCGGTGATCGTCGACAACACCTTCGCCTCGCCGATCGTGTTCCGGCCGATCGAGCACGGCGCGTCGATCGTCGTCCACTCCTCGACCAAGTACCTGTCCGGCCACGCCGACATCGTCGGCGGCATCTCCGTCTTCGCCGACCACGACCTGCACCGCAAGGTCTGGAAGTTCCACTGCGGGCTGGGGGCGGCCCCCGACCCGTTCGCGTCGTGGCTGTCGCTGCGGGGGCTCCAGACGCTGCCGCTGCGGATGGCCCGGCACAACGAGAACGCCCGCGTCCTGGCCACCCGCTTCGCCGAGCACCCGGCCGTCTCGGCGGTCCACTGGCCCGGCCTGCCCGCCCACAAGTCGCACGCCCTGGCCACCAAGCTGCTGCCCGACTTCGGCGGCGTCTTCTCCTTCGACCTCGCCGGCGGCCGGGAGGCCGGGGTGCGGTTCATGAAGTCGCTGAAGGTCGCGCTGCTCGCGCCGTCGCTCGGCGGCGTCGAGACGCTGGTCCTCCACCCCGCGTCCACCTCGCACCGCTCGGTGTCCGACGCCGCGCTGGCGGCGGCCGGCATCAGCCCCGGCACGGTCAGGGTCGCCGTCGGCATCGAACACCCCGAGGACCTCTGGACGGACTTCGCCCAGGCGCTCGATCCGGCCGCGATGATGGGCCGATGAGGCTCACGCGGACAGATGTGGAGAAGGCGGCCGCGGCGATCGAGGGGCGCGTCCGGCGCACCCCGGTCGTCGAGGCCGGTCCGGGGATCTGGCTCAAACTGGAGTGCCTCCAGTACTCGGGCTCGTTCAAGGTGCGGGGCGCGTTCAACCGCATCGTCGCCGCCGACCTCCCCGCTTCGGGGGTGATCGCCGCCAGCGGCGGCAACCACGGCCTGGCGGTGGCCTACGCCGCGCGCGCCCTGGGCGTCCGCGCGGAGATCTTCGTCCCGGAGGTCTGCGCACCGGTGAAGATCGCGGGCCTGCGCGCGCTGGGCGCCGAGGTGATGGTGACCGGCGCGATCTACGCCGAGGCCCTGGAGGCCTCGCGCGAGCGCGCCGCCGAGACGGGCGCCCTCGAACTGCACGCCTACGACCAGGCGGAGGTCGTCGCGGGCCAGGGCACCCTCGCGCTGGAGCTGGAGCAGCAGATCCCCGGCCTGGACACGGTCGTGGTCGCGGCGGGCGGCGGCGGCCTGGCCGGGGGAGTGCGCGCGGCCTTCGGCGGCGACGTCGTGGTGGTCGAGCCCGAACTGATCCCCACGATCCACGAGGCGCTCAGGGCCCGCGAACCCGTCGGGGTGGCGGTCTCCGGCGTCGGCGCCGACGCCCTCGGCGCGAGCCGGGCGGGCCGGATCGCCCTGGACGTGCTGCAGGACCGGGTGACGAGCGTGCTGGTGACCGACGAGGCGATCGCCGAGGCCCGCCGGACCCTCTGGCGCGACCACCGGGTGGCCGCCGAACACGCGGGCGCGGCCGCCTACGCGGCCCTGCTCTCCGGACGGTGGGAACCCGCCCCCGGGAGCACGACGGCCATCGTGGTCTGCGGCTCGAACACCGACCCGGCCACCTTGGCCTGACGGCGTCGCGGCGTCGAGCCGGAGCGGCCGGTCGGCGGGGGTGCGGCGAGGAGGGGCTGCGGCGGGTGGGGCCGCGGTAGGCGGAGCCGTAACGGAGAAGAAGGGACCTCCCGGTCACCCCCGGCGGAGTCTGTGTCGCGACGGGGGTGACCGGCGAGGTTAGCTGTAGCTGTGCTCCTTGGCCGGGAAGGCGCCGGAGCTCACCTCGTCGGCGAAGGCGCGGACCGCGCGGCCCATCTCGCCGTGGAGGTCGAAGTACTTCTTCACGAACTTCGCCGGGTGTTCGGTCAGGCCCATCAGGTCCTGCCAGACGAGGACCTGCGCGTCGGTGCCGGGGCCCGCGCCGATGCCGATGGTGGGGATCGAGAGGGCGGCCGTCACGCGGTCGGCCAGGTCGGTGGGGACGCACTCCAGAACCAGGGAGAAGGCGCCGGCGTGCTCCAGGGCCTTGGCGTCGGCCATCAGCTCGTCGCCCGACTGGCCTCTGCCCTGGACGCGATAGCCGCCGAAGGCGTTGACCGACTGGGGAGTCAGGCCCAGGTGGCCCATGACCGGGATCCCGGCCGACACCAGGGCCTCGACCTGCGGCAGCACCCGGCTGCCGCCTTCGAGCTTGACCGCGTGGGCGCCCGCCTCCTTCATGAAGCGGGCCGCGGTCTCCAGGGCCTGCTGGGGGCTGGCCTGGTAGGAGCCGAACGGGAGGTCGGCGACGACGAGGGCACGGGAGGATCCCCGGACGACCGCCGCGGTCAGCGGGATGAGGTCGTCGACCGTGACCGGCAGGGTCGAGTCGTAGCCGTAGACGACCATCGCGGCCGAGTCGCCGACGAGCATGACCGGGATGCCGGCCTCGTCGAAGACGCGGGCCGTCATCGCGTCGTAGGCGGTCACCATGGGCCACTTCTCGTGGCGGCCCTTGGCGGCCTGGACGTCGCGCACGGTCACCCGGCGGCCGGTGGCCCCGCCGTAGAGAGTGGCCGTGTTGAGTGCAGAGGACATGGCTACCTCCTGGTCTCGTGGCGCCCCTGTGGCGTCCCCGGACATCCGCATCATCGCATGCGTCATCGGGATAGAACACCCCGGCCACTACCGGTAATCCGGCCCTGTCAGAAAACCGGGGACCCGGATATCGAGTGGGGATCTGTCGGCGGGGCTTGGCACAATGCTCGGCGGAGGTTTGTAAGTAATGAAGACCGCGATTGAGCCTTACCGACGCCTGCTCCGCCTTCCGGGGGTCACCTCGGTGGTCGTCCTGGGCCTGCTGACCCGCATCCCGGCGACCGCGACCGGGCTGACCGTGACACTGCACGTCCGCCACACACTGGAGCTGTCCTACACCCAGGCGGCCATCGCGGGCACGGCTTCGACCATCGGCGTCGCCATCGGGTCGCCCCTCCTCGGGCGGCTGGTCGACCGGAGGGGCGCCCGGCTGGTCGTGGCGGTGACCTCGCTGGTGCAGCTCGTCTACTGGGTCGTCGCGCCCGCGCTGCCCTACGAGGCCCTGGTGGCGACGTCCTTCGTCGCCGGGGTGCTGATGCTGCCGGTGTTCGGGCTGATGCGGCAGTTCATGGCCGCGATGGTGCCCGCCGACCAGCACCGGACGGGGTTCGCGCTCGACTCCATGTTCGTCGAGCTCTCCTACATGGCCGGGCCGGCGATCGGGGCCGTGGTGGTGGCGACGACGTCGAGCGGGGTGGCCATGCGGGCCATCGGCGTGGGGCTGGCTCTGGCCGGGATCGCGCTCTACCTGCTCGATCCGCCGATCCGGTCGGCCGAGGAACTGGCCGCCGGACCCGCCGAGAAGGTGCCGATGCGGCGCTGGGTCAACGTTCGGGTGCTGACCGTCCTCGGGGTGACCACCACCGTCACGTTCGTGCTGACCGCGACCGAGCTGGCCATCGTGGCGACCATGGAGCACGCCACCGCCTGGGTCGGGCTGGTGATCGGCCTGTGGTGCTTCTTCTCGCTGGTCGGCGGGTTCGTCTACGGGTTGCTGCCGCGCGGGTTCTCGCCGCTGCTGATGATCGGCGGGCTGGCGGTGCTGACCATCCCGGTCGGGTTCGTCGGCGGGGGCTGGTGGTGGCTGATCCCGGCGCTGCTCCCGTCGGGCCTGCTGTGCGCGCCATCCCTGTCGGCCACGGTCGACTACGTCAACAAATCCGTCCCGGCCGCCGCGCGGGGGGAATCAATGGGGTTCCACGGGACGTTCCTCACCATCGGCATCTCCGCCGCGGGGCCGGTCGCCGGTCTGATCATCGACGGATGGGGCCCGAACTGGGCGTTCGTCGGGGCGGGGGCCATCGGGCTCGCGCTGGTGCTGGTCGCGGTGCCGTTCTGGCGGATCCCGGTCCGGGTGGAGGAGGCCGTTAAAGTTCCCGCCTAGTTTTCGAAACGATCCCGTTGCGTATCGTTATTCGAGGGGTGTAGCGTTTCGATACGAAACGACATCGTATCGAAAGTTAACGGGGGCATCCGTGGATGCACACTCGGGACACCCGCGCCGCTGGCAGATCCTCGGCGTGATGGTGTTCTCCCTGCTCGCGGTGGTGCTCGACCAGACCATCCTGAACGTGGCGATCAAGACGATCGCCGATCCCGTTCACGGTCTGGGCGCCACCCAGAGCGAGCTCGAATGGGCCATGAACTCCTACACCCTGGCGTTCGCCGGCCTGCTGTTCACCTTCGGCGTGCTCGGCGACCGCCTCGGCCGCAAGCGCATGCTGATGGCCGGAATGGCGCTGTTCCTCGTCGCCTCCGTGGTCAGCGCCTACGCGCAGGACCCCAACCAGCTGATCGCCGCTCGGGCCCTCATGGGCGTCGGGGGCGCGGCGATCATGCCGGCCACGCTGGCGATCATCTCCAACGTCTTCCCCTTCCACGAGCGGGCCAAGGCCATCGGCGTCTGGGCGGCCGGGGTCGGCATCGCCGTCGCCATCGGCCCGATCACCGGCGGCCTGCTGCTGGAGCACTTCTGGTGGGGCTCGGTCTTCCTGGTCAACGTGCCGATCGTGCTCATCGGGCTGGTGCTCAACGCCGTCCTGGTGCCCGACTCGAAGGACCCCCACAAGGCCAAGCTCGACCCGGTCGGCGTGCTGCTGTCGATCCTCGGCCTGGTCTCGCTCGTCTACGGCATCGTCCGGATCAGCGACCTCGGCACCGTCGCCGACGTGACCGTCATCGTGCCGGTCGCGGTCGGCGTGGCGATCCTCGCGGGGTTCGTCTGGTACGAGTACCGCTCCGACCACCCCGCCTTCGACGTCCGCCACTTCCGCAACCCGGCCTTCTCCACCGCCATCGCCACGGTCGGCCTGGTGTTCTTCTCCGCCATCGGCGTCATGTTCTTCATGGCCTTCTACTGGCAGATCGTGCGTGGCTACTCCCCGCTCCAGTCGGGCGCGCTGGTGCTGCCGTTCGCGGCGGCGCAGCTGCTCTTCTCGCCGCGCAGCGCCGCCATGGTCGAGAAGTACGGCGCCCGCGCCGTCGGCACCGTCGCGATGGCGGTGATCACGCTGGTCCTGGCCGCCTACATCTTCGTGCAGGTCGACACCCCGATCTGGATCCTGCTGGTGCTCGGGTTCGTGCAGGGCGCCGCGATGGCCAACATCATGCCGCCCGCGACCACGGCCATCATGAACGCGCTGCCGCGCGAGAAGGCCGGCGTCGGCTCCTCGATGAGCAACGTGTTCCGCCAGGTCGGCTCCTGCCTCGGCATCGCCGTGCTGGGCGCCATCCTGTCGGCCAGCTTCCGCAACGACATGGAGGGCCCGGCCTCCGCGCTGCCCGGCGAGGTCGGCCACGCCGTCCGCGAGTCGATCGCCGGCGCCGCCGGGGTCGCCGAGGCGCTCGGGCCGCAGGGCGCGACGCTGCTGCGCACCGCCAACGAGGCGTTCGTCACGGGCGTCCACTGGGCGTCGGGCGGCGCGGCGCTGATGACGCTGATCGGGGTGCTCGTGGTGGCGCGGTGGATGCCGGGCAAGTCGGCCCCCGTCGCCAGCCCCGACCTGGTCAAGGCCGAGAGCGCAGTAGGGTGACGATCTACCATGACGACCATTCAGGAATCCGCGGCCCGGGGGCGCCCCCGCAGTGAGCGCGCCGAGAAGGCGATCGTCGACGCAACCCTCGACATGATCGGCGAGGGTGTCACGGTGTCGGAGCTGTCGATCGAGGCGGTCGCCACGCGCGCCGGGGTCGGCAAGACGACGATCTACCGGCGCTGGTCGAACAAGGAAGACCTGGTGGTCGACTCGCTCGCCACGCTCCGGCTGCCCATGCCGGAGCCCGGCGGCGGCGGCGTCCGGGCCGACCTGGTCACCTACCTGGGTGTGATGCGGTCGGAGTCGAGCGAGCTGCGGAACCGGTGCATCACCAACATCGCGCTCAACGAGGCCGACCGCTTCCCCGACCTCTACCGGAGGTTCCGGGAGCTGGTCATCGAGCCGCGCCGCGAGGCCTTCCGCGAGGTCCTGCGGCGCGGCGTCGCCACCGGCGAGCTGCGGGCCGACCTCGACGTCGAGGTGGCCATGTCGATGCTGGTGGGCGCGATGCTGTTCCACACCAAGATGTCGGGGCCGGGCTACCCGGTCCCCGACGACCTCCCCGAGCGCCTGGTCGACGAGGCGCTGCGCGGCTTCCGGGCGGGTTAGACCACCCGGAAGGTCGCGTCCTGCCGGTCGGTCGCGCTCGACGACGAGCTGATCGGGTCGATGCGCAGCAGGTAGTCGTAGTGCCGCAGGTGCCGGTCCGGGAAGTTGTACGACCGGAACGACGACCAGGAGCCGTCGGCCAGCCCGGCCACGCGGTGGAAGGTGGCGTCGGCCCGGAACGTCGCCGTGCCGTCGTTCGGGTCGAGCCGCATCGCGTAGGCGTAGTGCCGCAGGTAGTTGCCGGGCCGGTTCACCGACTCGAACGACACCCCCGACGGGTCGGCCAGGCCCGGCGCCAGCCGCCACAGCTGGTCCTGGTGGGGGTCGAACGGATAGGCGTCGATGCGGCCGGCCAGGTTGGCGTGCCGGACGAAGCGGTCGGGGAAGTTGTACGACTTCAGCCTGACCCAGCTCGGCAGCCCCCACCGGGAGACCAGCGCGCCGTATTCGGCGTCGGTGATGCCGGCGATCGAGCCGTGCTTGGCGTTCAGCGGCGGCGTGTAGTCCCGCTGATTGGCCACCGACCAGGCGTTGCCGCCGATGTTCGACGACGTCCACAGGTAGTAGTCGTTGTTGACGGGGCTGAAGGAGTCGCCCCACAGCCGCCAGCCGCCCTCGTTGGTTTTCAGCAGCAGCGGCGCCTCGATGGAGCTGCCCTGGCGCAGCCCGCTCGTGTAGGTGGTGAAGGAGTTCGGCTGGCCGGTCGAGGACCGCGCGCCGTAGAGCAGCCCGTCATTGAGGTTCTTGTAGTAGAGGTACGTCGTGCCGCCGTCGACGACGATGTCTCCGTCGAGCACGTTGAAGCTCGGGCTGAAGAACGGCTGCTGCGCGCTCACCGTCTGGAAGTCGCTCGTGTAGTTGACCGCGAGGATGTCCCGGCCTCCGGTGTTGTACGAGTAGACGATGCCGTACTGCCCCCGGGAGTTGTCGCGGAAGACGGTCGGGGCCCAGGTGTGGCCGCCGGTGGTGTGCATCCGCAGGCGGCGGTAGTTCGTGAGGCTGGTCAGGTTGACCGAGTCCCAGACGTGCAGGTACTGGCTGACCGAGCTGAAATTGGTGCCCCTGAGGTCGGTGGCGACCACCACGAACGTGCCGTCGGCCTTGCGGTAGACCTGCGGGTCGCGCAGGCCCAGCTCACCGGCGGTGGGGGTGGCGACGGGGTTGTTCTGGTTGAGGGGCGACCAGTTGAGGCCGTCGCGGCTGACCGCCAGGTGCAGGCCGTAGCTGGAGGCCGACTGGTTGGGGGTCTCGGTGAAGTAGGCGAAGACGTAGGCGGTGTTGGCCGCCCACGCGGCGCGGGGGAAACCGGCCACCCCGGCGGCGGTGAGTGCGGCTGTGGTCAGGGTGGCCTTTCCGAACTGCCTGCGGCTGAGGGTCACGGGGGAGCGTCCTTCCAGCTCAACGGGATGTTATCGCTAACATGAGGGTCCGCCCGACCGGCGTTAACGGAAGGACGCCGCCGTCCGGCCCCGGCCCAGGCAGGACTTCACCGCGCGGGTCCCGCCCGGTGAAACGTTCATGGACCCGTCGCCTGGGCAGGGATGCCGGGCCCCAGTGATCTATCCGGAGATGTCACTTCATGAGCCGTTCGTGGCGTCAACGGTTCGCGCGAACGGCGCGAAGCGAGCTCACCTACCTTCGCGGGAACCTCGACGGATTACGCGTCAGGCACTCCGAGCAGCGGTTACAGGCCCGCCAGATCGCCAAGGCCACCTTCGCCGCGGTCGCCGCGTGGTTCCTGGCCAGCCTGCTGCTGCCGCACGAGACCATCTGGATCGCCCCGGCCACCGCCGTGATCATGGTGCACGCCACCGTCTACCAGACCCTGACCAACGGGCTGCGCCGGGTCGTCGCGGTCGCCGCGGGGGTCATCCTGGCCGGCAGCATCGGTCATCTGCTCGGCCTGACCGCGCTCAGCCTCGTCCTGGTCATCCCGCCCGCGCTGATCACGGCGCGCTGGAGGCGGATGGGCCGGCACGGCTCCGACGTGGCCACCACCTCGGTGCTCATGCTCTCCTTCGGGGCCGCCTCCCAAGAGCGGTACCTGCTCGCCTACACCGTCGCCACCGCCATGGGCGCGCTGTGCGGAGCCGCCGTCAACTCCCTGCTGTGGCCGCCGCTGTACCGGCACCGCCCCGGCGTCGCCGTCCGGCGCCTGGCCGAGCACGCCGCCGACCTGCTGGCCGAGGTCGCGCAGGGCCTGCGCGAGGGCTGGGACCTGTCCGGCCTGGACGACTGGCACACCCAGGCCGATCGGCTGGAGAAACGCCTGGCCAAGGCGGAGGCCGAGGTCGCCGTCAGCGCCGAGAGCCGTCGTTACAACCTCCGCCGTCTCGTCGTCCCGTCCGGGGGCGACCACCGCTCGCAACTGTCGATCATGAACGGCGTCCGGGTGCACGTCGCCGCGATCGTCCACGCGCTGGCCCACCTCGACCACGCCTCCCAGCCCGGCCCCGACGATCTCGACGAGGGCTTCGCCCGTGACTACGCGGACCTGCTGGACCTGCTCAGCGACGCCCTGTCCGCCCGCGCCCGCCATCCCGGCGACCCGGGGAGGATCCGGGACCTGCTGGCCCGCGCCCAGAGCCAGGCGGTACGCATCCACGAGCAGTGGAGCGCCGGCATCCGGAGCGGCCGGATCGACCGGCCGGCCGGATGGGCGGTCACCGGCAGCCTGCTCACCGACGCCCAGCGGATCATCACCCTGCTGGACGACCCCGCCGGCGACGAGGACGAGGTGACGGCCCCGGGGACGATCGCAGGGTCCTTCGCGTTTGGCGAGACGGCGGAGGGTAGGAGCGCGTCCACCGGACCGCCCGCCCCCTGGGGAGAGACATGCCGCTGAACGTCATCGACCTGATCATGACCGACCGCCGCGGCGTCGAGATGATCTTCGAGAAGCTCAGGCGGGAGCCGGAGAACCGCCCCGTGCTGGTCGCGGAGCTGGCCGCCAGGTTCGTCGCGCACGCCCGCGCCGAGGAGCGCCACGGCGCCGGGGAACACCACGAGACCGAGGAGCTCCGGGCCGCCCTCATGGCGGCCGACCCCGACCGGCCGGAGTTCGGCGCCACACTGAAGAGGCTGGTCGAGGCGGTCAGGCACCACGTCGACGAGGGGGACCTGGTCGGCGCCCTGGGAAGGTGACCCCCCGTGTTCGGTGACTTCACCCTCGAACACGTCGAGCTGGCCGGGGCGACCCTCCGGGTGCGCCACGGAGGATCGGGCCCGGCCGTGCTGCTCGTGCACGGTCATCCCCGCACCCACACGACCTGGCACCGGCTGGCCCCGCTGCTGGCCGGCGACCACACCGTCGTCTGCCCGGACCTGAGGGGATACGGCCAGTCGTCCAAACCGGAGACCACCCCCGACCACGAGCCCTACTCCAAGCGCGCCATGGCCGCCGACTGCCTGGAGCTGATGAGGAGGCTCGGGCACGAGACCTTCCGCGTCGTCGGCCACGATCGCGGCGGATACGTGGCGTTCCGGCTGGCCATGGACCATCCGGAGGCGGTCGCCCACCTGACCGCCCTCGACGTCGTCCCCATCGGTGAGGCGCTGGCCCGGTGTGACGCGGAGTTCGCGACGCGATGGTGGCACTGGTTCTTCCGCGCCCAGCCGGCCCCCGGCCCGGAGACCGTCATCGGCAACAACCTCAGCCTCTGGTACCAGGACGGCCCCGACGAGATGGGCCTGGAATCGTGGGAGGACCTCCAGCGCGCCCTGGGCGATCCCCGGACCGTCCACGCCATGTGCGAGGACTACCGGGCCGGGCTCGGCATCGACCGCCGCCACGACGACGACGACCGGGCGGCCGGGCGGCGGGTGCGGTGCCCGGTGCTCGTCGTGTGGGGTTCGCGGAGCGACCTGCCCGAGCTCTATCCGGACATCGCCGGGATCTGGCGGGACTGGTCCGACGCCGAGGTGACCGGAAGGGCGGCCGAGAGCGGCCACCACATCGCGGAGGACGCGCCGGCGGAGCTGAACGTCTTCCTGCGCGAGGCCTGGCGCGCTGTGTACCGGTAACCGCTACGACGGCATCTCGCGCCACTTGTTCGTGATCGGCAGGCGGCGGTCGCGGCCGAAGTTCTTCGGGCTGATCTTGGGGCCCGGCGGGTACTGCCGCCGCTTGTACTCGGCGAAGTCGACCAGCCGGATGACCCGCAGCACCAGTTCCGGGTCGTGCCCGGCGGCGATCAGGGCGTCGCGGCCCATGTCCTTCTCGACGTAGTCGTCGAGCAGGCGGTCGAGCACCTCGTACTCGGGGAGGGAGTCGGTGTCCTTCTGGCCGGGGCGCAGCTCGGCGCTGGGCTCCTTGGTGATCGAGTTCTCCGGGATCGGCGGCGGGTCGGACTGGGTGTTGCGCCAGCGCGACAGCTCCCAGACCAGGGTCTTGGGCACGTCCTTGATCGGCGCGAAGCCGCCCGCCGAGTCGCCGTAGAGGGTCGAGTAGCCCGCGGCGAGCTCGCTCTTGTTGCCGGTGGTGAGGACCAGGTGGCCGTGCTGGTTCGACAGCGACATCAGGAACATGCCGCGGACGCGGGCCTGGAGGTTCTCGGCCGCCAGGCCGGACAGCTCGATCTCCTTCTCGAACGCGGCCACCACGTCGGCGATCGGCGCGATCCGCGAGTGGAGGCCCTGGCGGCGGACCAGCTCCTCGGCGTCGGCGATCGAGTGGTCGGAGCTGTAGCGCGAGGGCATCAGCACCACGTGGACCCGGTCGGGGCCGATGGCGTCGGCGGCGATCGTGGCGGTCAGGGCCGAGTCGATGCCGCCCGACAGGCCGAGGATGACCGAGCGGAAGCCGTTCTTCTCCACGTAGTCGCGCACGCCGAGCACGAGCGCGCCGTAGACCTCGGCGGGGTCGTCGAGCCGTTCGGCGATCGTGGCGGGGCGCGGCTCGAAGGCGACCGGGTCCTCCGACAGGACCAGCCGCTCGACGGTGATCGAGGTGCCGTCGCCGGCGTCGTGCACGGCCTCGCCGGGCTCGCCCGTGCCGAGCGGCAGGTCGAGGTCGGCGAACAGCAGCTCCTCGGTGAACTGGCCCGCGCGGGCGACCAGAGTGCCGTCGGCGGCCACCACGAGGGAGTCGCCGTCGAAGACCAGTTCGTCCTGGCCGCCGACCTGGTTGGCGTAGGCGAGCGCGCAGCCCGCCTCGGCCGCCCGCCGGACGCACAGGTCGCGCCGCACGTCGTCCTTCTCCCGCTCGTACGGCGAGGCGTTAGGCACCACCAGCAGACCCGCCCCGGCCGCTCCGGCGACCGACACCGGGCCGCCCTCCTGCCACAGGTCCTCGCAGATCGCGACGGCCACGTCGACGCCGTGGAGGCGGAAGACCGGCAGCCGGTCGCCGCGCACGAAGTAGCGGTATTCGTCGAAGACGCCGTAGTTGGGCAGGTGGTGCTTGGCGGTGCGGGCCACCACCCGGCCCTGGTAGAGGACCGCGGCGGCGTCGAGCGGCGCGCCCTTCGGCTGGCCCACCCGGGCGACCAGGTCGGCCCGGTCGACGTAGCCGACGACGACCGGGAGGTCGCCGTGCCCGGCCTCGGCGAGGCGGCGGGCGGCGGACTCCAGGGTCGCGATGGACGCCTCGACGAACGAGGCGCGCAGGACCAGATCCTCGACCGGATAGCCGGTCAGGAACATCTCGGTGAAGACCACCAGGTGGGCGCCGCCCTCGTGGGCCCGGCCGGTCCATTCGATGAGCCGGTCGGCGTTCCCGGCGAGGTCGCCGACGACGGGATTGGTCTGGGCGAGTGCGATGCGAAGCTGAGCCACGCCCCCACCCTACGGTGACGCCCCGGTTTTCATCAATGTGACGATAAGCACCCCGGGTCAGGCGCCGGGGCTGACGAGCCCGCTCTCGTAGGCCAGCACGACGAGCTGGGCCCGGTCGATCAGGTCGAGCCGCTTGAGCAGCCCGGCCACCTCGGCGGCGACCTCGGCCTCCTCGACCGCCAGGGTGACGGCGATCTGGCGGTTGGTGAAGCCGCGCGCGATCAGCCGGACCAGGTCGACCTCGGAGTCGCTCAGCCCGCCGGGCGCGGCGGGGTTGTGGCGGCCCGCGAAGGCCGCGATGAGGTGGGTCGTCACGGCCGGGTCGATCAGCGCGTCGCCCGCCACGGCGGCCCGGATCGCGGCGATGAGCTGCTCGGGGGCCGAGGTCTTCAGCACGAACCCGCTGACCCCCGCGCGCAGCGCGGAGTAGAGGTTGTCGTCGGTGCCGAAGGTGGTCATCATGATCACCTTCGGCGGGTCGGTCCCGGCCAGGATCCGGCGGGCCGCCGCCAGGCCGTCGAGGCGCGGCATCTGGATGTCCATCAGCACGACGTCGGGCCTGACCAACTGGACCTGCTGGATCGCCTGCTCGCCGTTCTCCGCCTCGGCCACCATCTCCAGGCCGGGCTCGCTGTCGAGGACCATCTTCAGGCCGGTGCGGACCAGGGCCTGGTCGTCGGCCACGACCACCCGCAGCACGTCGGCCGGGCGCGTCCCCGTGGTGGCCGGGGCCGCCGCGACCGGGCCGTCGAGGTGGGCGGCCTGCCCGAGGATGTCCTGTTCCAGCCGCTGGAGCGCGGGCCCCAGGTCGAGCCCGAGGTCGTCGCGGAGCACGTCGCGGGCCCGGCGCAGCGCCCCCAGCGCGTCGGCCTGCCGCCCGGCCCGGTAGAGGGCCAGCGCGAGCAGCCGCCAGGCCTCCTCGCGCAGCGGGTGGGCGGAGGCGTGCGCCTCCAGGTCGGGGATGAGCGCAGCGCTGCGGCCCAGCCGGACGGCCGCGTCGGCCCGCCGCTCGACCGCGATCAGCCGCAGGTCGTCGAGGCGCTGCGCCTCGGCCTGGGCCCAGGGCAGGTCGCCGAACTCGGCCAGCGCCGGGCCCCGCCACAGCGCCAGCGCGGTGTCGAGCCGGGCGAGGGTGGCCTCCAGGTCGCCGCCGTCGTCGCGCTTCACCAGGTGTTCGAAGTGCCAGGCGTCCACGTCGGCGATCTCGGCCCGCAGGGCGTATCCGGGCGGGGCCGACACGAGCACCCCGGCCTCCTCGCGGGGCGCGCGGCCGGGCTCCAGGGCCCGGCGCAGCCGCGAGACGTATCCCTGGATCGTCGACAGGGCCTGGACGGGAGGCCGCCCCGGCCACAGCTCGTCGATCAGCGTGCTGACCGGGATCGCCCGCCCGCCCGCCACCAGCAGCCTGGCCAGCACGGCCTGCTGCCGCTGACCTCCGAGATCGAGCGGCCGCCCGTCGGAAACAGCCTGGAACGGCCCCAGGGCCCGAAGTATCACCATGGTGCTGGTAAGCGTAGAGCAACGTCACATGGTGCCGGTCAACGGAAAGCGGGCGGTCACGACGGTGCCCCCGGTGTCGGGCGCGGTGATCGCGCACGAGCCGCCGAGCTCGGCCGCCCGCTCCCGCATCGAGGAGGTGCCCACCCCGGCCCGGCGCACCTCGGGCAGCCCGATCCCGTCGTCGGCGATCTTGAGGGTGAGCAGGTCGGCGTCCAGTCCCAGCGAGATCGACACCCGCCGGGCGTGGGCGTGCCGGCGCACGTTGGTCAGCGCCTCCTGCGCGATCCGGTAGGCCGCCACCTCGATCGCCGCCGGGAGGTCGTCCAGGGGGCCGTCGGCCGAGACGTGGGTGGCCGTGCCCGGTTCGAGGGTCTCGGCGGCCAGGGTCCGGATCGCCTCGGCCAGGCCCAGGTCGTCGAGGGCGGGCGGGCGCAGGCCGTAGACGAGCTCGCGGATGTCGCCGGCCACCGCGTCCATGCCGGTGCGCAGGTCGTGGAGCAGGTGGTCGGCGGTGCCGGGGGAGTCCTTCATGGTGAGGCGGGCCATGTTGAGCGTCATCGCCATCGCGCCGAGGGTCTGGCCGAGCCCGTCGTGCAGGTCGCGGCGCAGCCGCCGGCGCTCCTCCTCGCGGGCCGCCAGGATGCGCTCCCTGGAGCGTTGCAGGTCGCCAGCCATCCGGACGGCGTGGGCGACGTCGGCGACGTAGGGCAGCAGGGTGGCGATGACGCGTTCGTCGTGGGCGGCGCCGAACCTGCGGGTGCCGGGCGCGCCCAGGAGCAGGCGGCCGACCGGTTCGCCGTGCCAGACGAGCGGGTGCTCCTTGGGGGCGTCGCCGACGTCGCCGGAGGAGACGCGCAGGCCGTTGACGACCTCGACCCGGGCGCCGCCGACCGCCAGGCCGTCGCGGACCACGTCGACCACGGCGGCCAGCGCCTCCGACGGGTCGGCGTTGCGGACCTCCTCGACGAGCCGGGCGGTCAGCGTCCGGGGGTCGCCGACCGGGCCGTAGAGGACCCGGTCCATGCCGCGCTGGAGCAGGCGGCGCAGCGGCTGGTAGAAGACGCCCGCGAACAGGGCGGCGGCCAGACCGGCCACGATGTCGTACTCGGACATCAGCAGGCTGAAGACCGCGCCGGTGCCGAAGTAGACGGCGCTCACCCCGGCGATCGTGCCCGCCACGACGACGGTCCGGCTGAGGACGTCGTCGATGCCGAACAGGCCGTGCCGCAGCACCGAGAAGGTGATCGCCACCGGGATCAGGGCGGTCCAGAACGTCAGGAAGGTGAAGAAGGCCGGGTCGCCGGTGACGACCAGGACCACGTAGACCGCGAAGGTCAGCGCGGGCCAGGCGATCGCCCGGCGCGTCTCGGGATCCGCTCCCCGCATCCGGACCACCATCGAGACCAGCGCCAGCAGGATGCACCCCTGCTCGACGGTCCACACCGTGTCCGCGAGCGGCCGGTAGATCGCGCCCGGCACGAACTCCAGCGGGTTGGGGATGACTGCCGACATGCCCGCCACCGGCGCGTCGGGGGTGGGGCGGCCGACCCGGACCGCCGTCTGGACGGCGATGACCACCACGGCGAGGACCCCGAACAGGCTCCATCCCCGGGACGGCCGCCGCCCGCCGATGGCGAACAGCGGCACCAGCGTCGCCAGGATCCCCCCGCCCAGCGACCACGCCGCGACGCCCACGACCCGGAGCACGCCCGCCGCGGCCAGGTCGCCGCCGTGCTCGGCCTGCACCATGAGCGCGGAGAACAGCACGCTGGCCGCCTCGCACAGCCCACCGGCGATCATCAGCCAGCCGATCGGCAGGCGCGGGCGCCGGGCCGCGATGTAGGCGCCCAGGGCCGGGAACGTGACCCCGGCCGTGAAGTCGGGCGTCGGCCGGAAGGCCTCCTGGAGATGCGCGGGAAGCCGGTAGGGGATCGCCACGGCGGCGCCGACGGCGGCGACCGAGACCACGCCGACGACGGCCGCTATCACCAGTGCCTGGCCCGGACCTCTGTCGTTCATTTCGGGCAGGATATTGAGGAATTGTGACTATTGGGTGTTGGTCCGGTGCCGGATCGCCGGGGCGAGGAGGAGCTGCCCCGCCGCGGCCACGAGGCCCAGCCCGGCCGTGGTCAGCCAGAGCGCCTCGTGGCCCACTTCGAGCAGGCGGGTGCCGAGGATCGGGGTGACCGCCGCGCCGACCGACCACGACAGACCGTAAAGGCCGTTGTAGCGGCCCCGGAGGTGCGGCGGGGCCAGCGCGGAGGTGATCGCCAGGGGCATCCCGGCGGTGAGGATCTCCCCGCACGTCCAGACGACGACGGCCAGGGCGTACTGGAGGGTCGTGGTCGCGAAGGCCTGGAGCCCGAAGCCGGCGCCTACGACGGCGAACCCGGCCGCCAGCACCAGGCTCGGGCTGAACCGGGTCAGCCAGGCCGTGGTGATCGGCTGCACCACGATGATCAGCGCGCCGTTGACCGCGATGGCCGCGCCGAACGCCTCCGGCGGCAGCCCCCGCTGGGTCATCGCGATGGCGAGCGTCTGGAACGCCTGCAGATAGGTGCACGTGTACGCGAGGTTCATCAGGACGAACGCGACCATGGTCCGGTCGCGCAGCACGTCGCGGTAGCCGCCCGGCAGCCGCTCCGAGGCGGGCGGGCGGGTCTCCGGGATCAGCCGCCAGACCAGGTAGGCGAAGACCAGGCAACTGGCCGCGTCGATCCAGAACAGCAGCAGGAACCCGCCCGACGCGAGCCTTCCCCCGGCCACCATGGCGACCGAGAACCCCAGGTTGATCGCCCAGAAGAGCAGCCCGTAGGCCCTCGGCCGGTCCTGCGGCGACACCACGTCGGCCAGCAGCGCCTGCGACGCCGGGCGGTAGATGTCCACGACCAGCCCCAGCACGAACATGCCGGCCGCGATGGCGGTCAGGTCGTGGGCGTACCCGAGGAAGAGCATGGTCGCCGCCGTCGCCAGCATGCCGCCCGCGAGCGTGGCCCGGCGGCCGACCCGGTCGGCCAGGAAGCCCGCGACCGGCTGGGACAGCAGCGACCCGCACCCCCACAGGGTCAGGACCAGACCGGTGACCGCGACCGAGACGCCCCGCGACTGGGTCAGGTAGATCCCCATGAACGGCTGGGCCATCGTGCCGAGCTTGTTGACGGCGGTGCCGGAGAAGAGGACCCAGAACTCCCTGGGCAGCCCGCCGACGCGGGAGTGGATGAAGCCACGGACGGGAGAGCGTTCGACGGGGGGCGCGGTCATGGTGCCCCAGCCTCCTGAGCCGGTCCGGGCCGACGCGAACGTTTTAGCCCGTGCTAAAACTTGCCTGGTCACCGGACGGGGGAGGGCAAGCATGGCGGTCGAGTGGTCGTTCACGCCGGGCGACGTGGCGCGGCTGCGGTTCGCCTTCTCGCCGATGTGGGAGGTGGTGGCCAGCCTCCGGGCGGTCCAGGGGGCGGCGCTGCATCCGGCGCAGCTCCCATGGCTGCGGGAGGTGCGCGACCGGCTCGCCACGCTCGGGCTGGAGGAGCTGACCGGGCTGGTGCCGGCGGCGGGATACCTGCCCGACTTCCTCACCCCGACGCCCGACACCCACCAGCCCGACTTCGCCGACGAACTCGCGCTCGTCCGGGCCGCCGACCCCGAGGTGGCGCGGTCCGAGGTGGCCCGGTCGGCGCCCCGCCGCGCCGGGGTGGCCGCGCGGTTCGCGGCGGATCCCGCCGGCGCGCTCGCCTGGACGGGGGACGCGCTGGAGGCGTACTGGAACCTGGTCTTCGCGGAGTTCTGGCCGAAGGTGCGCGGGGTGCTGGAGGCCGACGTGCTCTACCGGTCGCGGCGGCTGACCGAGGGCGGGGTGAGCGACCTGTTCGCGGCGCTGCACCCGTCGGTGACCTGGCACGGCGACCGGCTGATCACCCACAAGGACTGCATCCACCTGGCCGAGCTCGGCGGCGCGGGGCTGGTGCTGCTCCCGAGCGTGTTCCAGCGGCTCGACCGGGTCGCGATCGTGCACGAGCCCTACCGGCCCATGCTGATCTATCCGGCCCGGGGGACGGGGAACCTGTGGGCGCGCGGCCCCGAGGAGGTGCCCGGCGCGCTGTCGGCCCTGATCGGGCGGACCCGGGCGCGCATCCTGACCGCGCTGGAGACCCCGGCGTCGACGTCGGGGCTGGCCAGGGTGATGGAACTGACGCCGGGGGCTGTTTCGCAGCACCTCACCGTCCTGTCGGACGGAGGCCTGGTGTCCCGGCAGCGCCTCGGACGCGAAGTCTTCTACCAGCGGACCCCGATCGGCGACGCCCTGGTGGGACGGCCCTAGACCGCCCGTCGCGGCGGGGCTCCGCGCGGCCGGTCGGCGCCGGGTGCGGCGAGGGCCGGAAGCGGCGGGCGGCGCCGGGGCAGGCGGAGCCGTAACGGAAGAAGGGCTCTTACAGTGGGATTCTGGCGGTGATCGTGGTGCCCTCACCCGAGGTGCCGATCTCGCAGCCGCCGCCGAGTTCGGCGGCCCGCTCCCGCATCGACGACAGGCCCGCCTCCGGGCGGCCGCCGGCGCGGATCTCCACGACCAGGTCGGCGCCCCGGCTGACGGTGATCGCCGTCGCGGCGGTGTGGCGGAGGGCGTCCTGGGCGATGCGGTAGGCGGCCACCTCGACGGCGGCGGGCAGGCCGGTCAGGTCGCCCTCGACGACGAGGTCGATGGGGCCGAGCTGCCTGATCGCGCCGGCCAGGCCGAGGTCGTCGAGGGCGGGCGGGCGCAGGCCGTGGACGAGTTCGCGGATGTCGCCGGAGACGGCGTCCATGCCGCCGCGCAGGTCGGCCAGCAGGGTGTCGGCGATCTCGGGGCTGCCCCTGAGCTGGGTCCGGGCCATCGAGATGCGCATCGCCATCGCCGACAGGGTCTGGCCGAGCCCGTCGTGCAGGTCGCGGCGCAGGCGGCGGCGCTCCTCCTCGCGGGCGGTCAGGATGCGCTCCCGCGACCGCCGCAGCGCCGTGGTCAGCCGCATCGTGTGGGCGGCGTCGGCGATGTACGGGGTCAGGACCGCGATCACCCGCTCGTCGTGGGCGGCCGGGAAGCGGCGGGGCCCCGGCGGGCCGATCAGCAGGGTGCCGACCGGCTCGCCGTGCCAGACCAGCTCGACCCGGCGGGCCACCACGGGCAGCTCGCCCCACGAGGTGCGGGTGCCGTCGAGGTCGAGCGCGGTGCCGGTCACCGCCAGGCCCTCCTTGATCGTCTCCAGGGTGGCCAGCAGGCCGTGGACGGGATCGGCCTGCTGGAGCCGTCCGCGCAGGTCGTCGGCGAGGGTGACCGGGTCGCCGCGGGTGCCGTAGAGGGCCCGGTCGGCCAGCCGGTGGAGGGCCCGCCTCATCGGGTGGAAGAACACCCCCGCCCCGAGGGCCGCGACCAGTCCGAAATAGCGGTCGACCTCGGCCAGGAACAGGCTGGAGGCCGTCCCTGCCAGCACGTACACCGACGCCACCACGGTCACCATCCCGGCGCCCACCAGCGCCCGGGTGATCAGGGTGTCGATGCCGAACAGCCGGTAGCGCAGCACCGCGAGCGTGATCGCCGCCGGGATCAGCGGGATCGTGATGGTGGTGACCCACCACACCGAGCTGCCGATGATCCACGGCACGACCAGGCAGGAGATGGCCAGCAGCGGCCAGAGGACCTGCCGCCGCTCGTCCTCCCCGGCCCGCCGGAACCGCAGCACCAGCGACGAGAACGCGATCACCAGCGACAGCGTGACGAGCCCCTGGAGGGTTCGCCCGGCCCACGACGGCCCCGGCCCGGCGATCGCGGCGAGCCATTCGGCGGCCAGCACCGCCGCCGCGAACCCGCCCGGCCAGCACCACGCCCGCGACAGCAGCGCCCCGGTCGGATAGAGCATCGGCAGCAGCACGCCCAGGGCGTAGGTCGTCAGGTTCCAGACGCCGTGGGAGAACACGTCGAGCGGCGCCGCCAGCGGATGGCCGCCCTCCCGGACCAGCAGCGCCGCCAGGTCGGCGGCGGCGACGCTGGCCGCCGCGCCCAGCCCGCCCAGCGCCAGCAGCCACCCGATCACCAGCTTCGGCCGCCGCTGCACCAGCAGCGCCCCGAACACCGGGAACGCCAGCCCCATCACGTCCTCCGGCGTGAACGGCAGCGGGGCGCCGATCACGAGGTCGGCGACGACCAGCACGACCGCCGCGCCCGCGATGCCCGCCGCCAGCACCCGCGCCGCCCGGTCGGGCACCCGCATCCATCGCGGCCGGGTCTCCGCCTCGGGAGAAGCGCCGGTCATCAGGGTCCGCCTTACGAGTCGTCCGAGTCCTTCTGGCTCTCTGAGACGGGGCCCGGTGAGGGAAAGTTCAACAGATATCCGGCGATTCGGGTGACGGTCTGTCAGAAGGGGTGGTGATGGTCCGGACCACCGGGGGGACCACGCCGTAGAGGCGCTCCCCCGACCGCTGGGTCGCGCCGGGCCGCAGCCGGATCCCGGTGACGGTGGCCTGGCCGCCGTAGACGTCCGAGACCCTGATCGTGTACGGCCCCGGGCCCGGCTCCGGCGGGAACACCCAGTAGTTGTCGGCCCCCCGGCGCAGATCCCGCCAGTGGACGCCGTTCTTGATCCGCACCCGCGCCAGCCGGTTGCCGTGGTCGAGCACCTGCACCGCGCTCCAGTGGGCGGTCGAGCCCGGTTTGACGCGGAAGGCCAGCCGCCGCCCCGGCTCCGGGTCGCGGACCCGCCGGTAGGTGATCGCCGCGCTGCCGTCGTCCCGGTCGGCGATGCTGACGAACGCCTCCGCCGACAGGTCGAGGTCACCCGGGCCGCAGGCCGGGCAGCGGTCGACGACCAGCACCCGCACAGTCCCGGCCGGCCCGGTCACGTCGAGATAGCCGCCGCAGGCGGCCGACCCGTCGTACTCCGGCGTCGACACCGAGGCGAACAGCATGGGGTGGCCGGGCAGCGAGCAGTTGCCCGGCGCCTTCGCCTCGTAGAAGTAGGCCCGCCCCCGCCTCTCCGGCGAGGCGCAGACCGGACCGGTCAGCTGGACGAGGACCGCCGCCGCGACGAGCGCCGCGACGGCCCACACCACTCCGCGGCGCCTGCGGCGCCTCGCGTGTCTCATGCCGGATACATAGAGACACGCGGTGATTACGTTACGTAGATCTTCACTGGTAGCGCGGGGACTCCAGCAGCCATTCGAGGTAGGCCCTCGGCACCCCGAACAGGGCCGCGGCCACCTTCTCGACGTCGTCGGGGACCCCGAGCTCCGCGTACGACTCCGGCAGCGCCTTGGCCGCGTCGGTCAGGTCCTCGGCCCGCTCCACGATCCGGTCGGCCACCCACTCGGCCGGGGCGGGCACCCCGATCCGCGACACCGCCACCCGCACGTAGTTGTGCGGGTCGCCGCGCTCCTTGCCGAGCGAGGCCACGTCGTTGCACCAGGCCGTCACGTCGACCACGGCGTCGAGGAGGGTCCGCCACGGCGGCGTGGCGTGCAGCCGTCCGGGCACCTCGATCCGCAGGCACCCCTCGATGATCTCCGCGCCGGCGCCCGCGAAGACGTCCCGCCGCAGCGCCGGGTACTCCCCGGCCGAGGGGACCCGCCCGATCGACCGGTTCACCGCCTGCATCCGGCACGCCTGCGCCTGCGCCTCGATCCGCTGCGTGAACCGCTGCTCCCAGGCGGGCGACATGTCGGGCGCGGTCACCCGCCACAGGTCGGCGAACGCCGCCACCAGCGGCTCCTCGGTCCGGTGACCGGCGTGGGCGGCCTCCCGCAGGCGGCCCTGCATCAGATCGAGCACGGTGGTGTCCCGGCTGCCGCTGCCCTCGTCGCACCAGTCGTCGTAGGCGAGCTGCCAGGTGACCCACCGGGCGAGCAGCTCGTTCCCCGGCAGCACCCGCGCGGCCAGGCGCTCGGGGCGGGCGGCGATCGAGAGGCCGTACAGCCCCGCCCAGGCCCCCAGCGCCCGGGTGTCGCACACGACCGGTTCTCCCACGGTCGGCGGCAGACAGTAGACGAGCGGGGCCAGAACGGCGGCAGCCGAAGGTATGCGCAGCTCAGGGGTCATGTGATGACACGCTAGGTGAGCATTCACCGGCTGTCCCGCAGGCGCGACGGGGAGTCCTCACGGCAGGTGCGTAACGTATGTGAAACACACAAGGGGCACACTGGTAGGTGTCCAGACCTGGAACTTTCGTGAGGTAGTCGCCTTGGACCGCCAGCAGGAATTCGTTCTCCGCACGCTCGAAGAGCGCGACATCCGGTTCATCCGGCTCTGGTTCACCGACGTCCTCGGCTTCCTCAAGTCCGTGGCCATCGCGCCGGCCGAACTGGAGGGCGCCTTCGCCGAGGGAATCGGCTTCGACGGCTCCGCCATCGAGGGCTTCTCCCGCGTGTACGAGTCGGACATGCTCGCCAAGCCCGACCCGTCGACCTTCCAGATCCTGCCGTGGCGCAGCGAGACCCCCGGCGCGGCCAGGATGTTCTGCGACATCCTCATGCCCGACGGCTCCCCGTCCCACGCCGACCCCCGCTGGGTCCTGAAGCGGACCCTGGCGCGCGCCGCCGACATGGGGTTCACCTTCTACACCCACCCCGAGGTCGAGTTCTTCCTCCTCCGCGACCGCCCCGAGCGCGGCGTCCGGCCCGAGCCGATCGACGACGGCGGCTACTTCGACCACACCCCCCACAGCGCCGGCCACGACTTCCGCCGCAACGCGATCATGATGCTGGAGGCGATGGGGATCTCGGTGGAGTTCAGCCACCACGAGGGCGCCCCCGGCCAGCAGGAGATAGACCTCCGCTACGCCGACGCCCTGTCGACCGCCGACAACATCATGACCTTCCGGCTCGTGATGAAGGAGGTGGCGCTGGAGCAGGGCGTCTGGGCCTCCTTCATGCCCAAGCCGTTCACCGAGTACCCCGGGTCGGGCATGCACACCCACATGTCCCTGTTCGAGGGCGACCGCAACGCCTTCTACGAGCCCGGGTCGGACTACCAGCTCTCCAAGGTGGGCCGGTCGTTCATCGGCGGCCTCCTCAAGCACGCCGCCGAGATCACCGCGGTGTGTAACCAGTGGGTGAACTCTTACAAGCGCCTCTGGGGCGACACCGAGGCCATCGCCGGGGCGGGCGGCGAGGCTCCCTCGTACATCTGCTGGGGCCACAACAACCGGTCGGCGCTGGTCCGGGTGCCGATGTACAAGCCCCACAAGGGTGGCTCGACCCGCATCGAGTTCCGCTCACTCGACTCGGCCTGCAACCCCTACCTGGCGTACGCGATGATCCTGGCGGCGGGGCTGAAGGGGATCGAAGAGGGCTACGACATCCCGGCCGGAGCCGAGGACGACGTGTGGGCGCTGACGTCGGGCGAGCGGCGGGCACTGGGAATCCACCCGCTGCCGCAGTCGCTCGACGAGGCGATCACGGCGATGGAGCACAGCGAACTCGCGGCGGAGACGCTGGGGGAGCACGTGTTCGACTACTTCCTGCGCAACAAGCGGTCGGAGTGGCGCGAGTACCGGCGCCAGGTGACCGAGTTCGAGCTGGGACGGTACCTGCCGGTCCTGTAGGACTTACGACCCCCGGCAGGGCAGGATCACGCCCGCCGGGGGTTTTTCATGCGCCGGCCCCGCCGGGCAGCGTTCCCGGCGATCGCTCCCTGAGACTGTGCCGCCGTACAGGTCGCCTGTGAGGGTTCCACTGCGGCGGACTTTAGTTGACTAAAGCTTCAGGGGGCTGTGCGTGAGCGCGGACAGCTCGCCCGATGCTGGCTTCTGCATCGCTCCAAACAGCTACATGTAACTTACTTCAGTGTTCGGACTTTAGCTGACTATTCAAGGATCATGTACTCGTATTTACCATTGCGAAGTAATCGAACGAAGGGGACAGCAGTGGGCGCAATGGTGGGGCTCGCGATCGGGCTCGCGGTGATAGGTGTACCGGTGATCATCGTCGTGATCGTGATGGCGGTGGTCGCGGCGATCAAGAGGGACTGATCCCGGCGCAGATCAGGACTGGACGTACCAGAGGATCAACGCGGTCACCGCTCCTGCGCTCAGCAGGGCGCTGGCTGCGAACAGCAACCGACGGACCACCGTGTAACTCAGTGGGGGGCGGCCCTCGGGACGGGACCGGGGACGCCAGGGTTCCTCGGCCGGCCGGTCGGCCCGGCTCTCGCCGTTCAGGCCAGTCAGCCACGTCAGCAAGCCCGCGATCTCCCCCGGCCTGGGCGGCAGCCCCGACGTCGCGTAGCGGACCTCCGACCCCCGGTTGGCCAGGTCCCGCACCAGGTTCCCCATCCCCATCGCCGTCAGCCACGTCCGGGGGTCGTCGTCGGCGCCCTGCCCGGTGGTCGTCCGGCCGAGGAGGTCGCCCTTGGTCACCACCACCGCGATCCGCCGCTGGAGTCCCCCGTCCGGGCGGGTGGAGAGCTCGTTGCGGACCCGGTGCACCGTGTCCGCCGGGTCCTCGCGCGAGGGGACCACGCCCCCCGCCGCCAGGAGCTCCCGGTCGGCCGGGATCAGGCTGTCCTGGACGGCCGGCAGCGCGAACGGGTCGATCAGCAGGACCATCGCCTCGCCGTGGGCCAGGTAGCCCATCGCCTCGACCTGGCTGGCCCCCGTGTAGTGCTCCCCGGAGGGGTCGAACAGGTACAGGATCCGGGCCGACACGTCGAGCATGACCGCCTTCGGCAGCTGCGGCCCGGTCTTGGTCATCGTTCCGGCGGCCAGCTGGTGGCGCAGGCGGCGGAAGGTCTGCTCGTCGCCCTGGTCGACGAACCGCGCCCCGGCGCTCTCCCGCAGCGCGTCGACGGCCACGGCCAGGAACGTGGTCTTTCCCGCGTCGGGGCCGCCGACCAGCGGGACCGGCTCCACCCGCACCTTGCCGATCTTCCCGGGCAGGGTCCGGCCGCAGCGGGGGCACAGCGCCCGCAGGTGGTGGCGGCCCAGCAGGATCGTGGTGGGCAGGCGCGCGCCGCAGCGGCAGACGTGCCGGAACGCGCCGTTGCGGTCGGGGCGCAGGGCGCGGTGCTCCGCCTGGCATGTCGGGCACGCGTAGACGGGTCGGTCGATCCGCGCGTAGCAGCCGGGATAGGGGCAGGCCTGGAGGATCCGCCGCAGCAGCATCACCGACTGCTCGGCGCCGCGCAGGACGCCGACGCACGCCAGCCAGGCCAGCAGCCCGGTCACCACCGTCACCAGGTAGGCGGCGGTGACCAGGACGGCCACCGCGGCCAGGGGCAGCAGCGCCACGACCAGACCGGCCACCACGGCCAGCCACACCGGGAAGAGCACGATGCGCCGCTGGTCCTTCAGGAGCAGCTTGTTCAGGAATCTCAGGAGCTTGCGGACCCGCTCGTCGATCATCGGGACCGAGCCGTCGAGCACCGCCCACCAGTCGCGCCAGACCTGCGAGACCAGGTAGTGCCGGTAGGCGGGTTCAGCCCCTTCGGGGGGCGCCCGCACCCCTCGGTCCGGCAGGAGCACCGTCCCCGCCGTCACGAAATAGGCCAGCAACGCCCCGAGGACCGCCGCCGCGACCGTCGCCGCGAACACCACGGGGAAGACGAAGAAGAACAGCGCCCACATGGCCGCGAGCCAGAACCCGGCGAGGACGAGCCATCCCATCTACCGCTCTCCGCGCCCGAACAGCCGTCGGCGCTGCCCGGCCAGCTCCTTCAGACCGGCGGCCAGTTCCGCGTCCTGCTTGAAGCGGGCCTCGACCGAGCTGAACGGGCCCCAGTTGTTGACCTCGGAGCGGGCCCAGGCGTCCAGGCGGGGTTCGACCACCCCGGCGGCGCGCATCCTGATGGCGATCTCCAGCAGCGCCATCCGCTGGTCGCGGGTCCGGCGGGGCTTGAGCCACTCGGGGATGAGCCAGCGCCGCGTCGCGTCGGTGACCGACCTCGCGACGGTCGAGCGGAAGCGGGGGTCGCGGGTGGCCAGGACCTTGGCCGCGGCGGCGCGGGTCAGGACGGCCAGGTCGGCGTTGCCCTCGCGGGTCAGGTCGGTCAGCCGGTCGATCGCCGTGGCGGCCTCCACCGGGGTCGGGGCCGACGGGAGGCGGGCCGCGATCAGGGTGGCCTCGGCGTCGTCGGCGGGGAAGCCGGGCAGGCCGTCGCGGACGCGTTCGGCCAGCTCCAGGGCCGCCCCATCCGTGAGGCCCGCCTTCACGAAGGCGCGGCCGGGGAGTTCGCCCAGCGTGGGGCTGGCGTCCATGCGCGGGCCGAGCAGGTCGACCAGCCGGGAGATCTCGCCCGGCGTGGGCTGGGCGGTCCACAGCGACGGGAGCGCCTCCTCGCGGAAGGCCTCGAACGCGCGGTCCATGAGCTCGACCGTCGCGTCGACCCGGTCGCGTCCGCCGTGGAGGGTCTGCCAGCGCAGCACCGCCACCCCCGTCCGGGGGGCGCGGCGCCAGTCGCGGCGCCGGTCGGCGAGCAGGCCGCAGAGGGTGTCGCCGATCTCGCCGGGGGCCGCCTCCAGCCCGGCGACGTACCCGGTGATCACGGCCTCCCGCCAGCCCGCCGGGACCCGGGCCAGTTCGGCCGCGGCCTCCTCCTGGTTGCCGGGGACGGCCCGCGCCGCCGCCGACTCGACCTCGGCCACGTCGACCGGCAGGTCGCACGCGTCGGCCACCCGCGCGACCCCGGCCACCTGGGCGGGGGTGACGGCGGCCCGGAGCGCGGCGGTCGCCTCCGCTCCGAGCGCGGAGGCGTGGCCGGGGGGCGGGAGCCGTACCGGCAGAGGAAGTGAGGGGTCCCGCAGGGCGAGCGACACGCACCGGGCCGCGCCCTCGACGGCGTGGACGGCCACCGCCGACGCCAGGTCATGGGTGAGCAGCCCCGCCTGGGACGCCAGCCGCCGCCACGCCCAGTCGGGCAGCCCGCCCTCGGCAAGCCGGGCGACGGCGCTCTGCTCCTCGGGCGAGACCGTGTCGTCGCCCCGGCAGAGCGCGAGCAGCGCCGCCGCCGTCTCGGGGTCGTCGCCCAGTTCGCCGAGCGCGTCGAGGCCGTCGAGGTCGCCCCGCCGCCAGAACCCGGCCACGGTCCCGGCGAACCGACCGGTCCGCACCGGGGCCGGGGGCTCCTCCAGCCGGACCACGGTCGCGTCGATGTCCGGGGGGATCCACACGTCGGGGGTGGTTCCCGCGATGACCTGCCCGGACGAGGCCGGGTCGCCGGTGTAGGTGACGAAGGAGACCCGGACCGCCGACGCCCACGGCAGCGAGAACGAGACCACCGCGATCCACCGCACGATCTCCGCCACGTCGGCGCTGACCAGCACCAGCCGCCCGTGCCCCCGGGCCAGGAACAGCCGCACCGACTCCAGCAGCCCGCCGAGCCGCACGTACGCGTCGGGACCCAGCCCGCCCAGCCACGCCACCAGGGCCTCGGGGTCGAGGAAGGGCCCGGGGGCGAGCTCCAGGCTCCCCAGCGACGCGTCGGAGGAGGGCCGGTCGGCCCACCACGGCGCGCCCCAGAACTCGATCGGCCGCAGCCCGACGAGCTCCCCCTCGCCCGGCAGCACCGCGTGGCCGAGGAAGTTGCCCTCACGTCCCGAGTAGTCCCGGCCCAGGTAGACGCACCGGGCCAGCACCTCACGCCCGTAGGCCAGCGAGACCGGCAGGGCGGCGGGGTCGTCGAAAGGGGCGTCCGGGGGAGGCTGGTAGCTCAGGAAGGGAAGGCTCCGCTCGCGCAGCACCGGCGGCAGGCCGGGGGTCTCGGCCGTGACCTGGAACCCCGCCCGCCCGGTGGGGCCCGATTCGGCCGACGTGTACTGGAGCTGCCAGGCCATGACCTACCTCCGCACGCCGTCGAGCATCTTGAACCGGTGGAGGAGCCACAGCAGGGGATCCTCCACCCGGTAGGGGCGGATACCGCCCGGTCCGACCTCCGCGTCCCCCGGCGCCTCGCCCAGGGACGACAGCGCGAAGAACGCGAAGTCGGCGTAGTTCTGCCGCAGATAGCGGTCGAGCCCGCCGGCCTGCCAGCTCTCCAGCAGCGCCCTGACCTGCTCGTGCACCGCCTCGTGGTCGTCGAGGTCGAAGGCGCCCGAGGGGGTCCGCGACCGGTGCAGCGCGGAGGCCGGCTCCCGCCGCTCCGCGTCGATCTTGCTGAGCGCGACCGCCACGGGGACCGTCAGAAGCCCTTTTCCGGTACGCAGCAGCTCCGTCACCCGGGCGATCACGTTCACCGGGTCGCTGTCGGGGTCGTCCGACGGCTTCTGCAAGGACGAGGGGTCGACCAGGAACACCACCGCGTCGGCGGCCCGCAGGTAGCGCAGGTGCCGTTCGGTCACCTCGCGGCTGCGCAGGTCCTCGCCCGCCGTGTCGAACAGCACCAGCGTCAGCGCCGCCTTCCGGCTGCGCAGCCGGCCCTTCACGGTCCGGCTGAGCAGGTAGACGAGGGGGTCGCGCAGGGTGTCGGTGACCGCCGACTGGGTCGCCCGCAGCAGCCGCCGCTCCCCGTAGAGGGGGCGGGCGAAGTCGCGGCGGTAGCGCTCGATCGTCCGGTCGTCGCACGGCACCAGCGACGCGTCGAGCTCGGCGCCGACCCGGTTCATCAGCTCGTGCAGCAGCACCGCGATGTACGTGCTCTTGCCCGACCCCTTCGCCCCCACGAGGGCGACGATCCGGCCGGGGTTGGCGCAGTATTCGGCGGCCAGCCCGCTGTGGCACTCGGGGCAGACCCGCCGCCCGGTGTCCCGGCCGCACGAGGGGCAGTCGGCCCGCCGCCCCGGCCGCCGCACCCGGAAGACCGGCGGCAGCGACGGGGGAGTGCCGCCGCGCAGCCGTCCGAGGGGCTCGTCGGCCACCGGTTCGCAGCCCCCGGCGCACCGGAACGCGATCTGGTCCTCGGCCACCCGGGCGAAGCAGTAGGGGCAGGTGATCATGTGCCCACCTTGAGCCGCCGCACCGGCGGCCCGATCAGCTCGACGCCGTCCCCGGCGAAGCACTTGAGCCAGTACGGCTTGGCCTGCCGGGGCGCCTTCACCTCGAACCGGGCCGGCGTCACCACCCCGGCCCACTCGCCGAGCACCGTCCCCTGGTCCGGCGACAGCGGCTCCACCCGGCCCGGCCGCAGCACCAGGACCAGCCGGTCGACCGTGACCGGCCGTTCGGCGAAGACCTCGACGATCAGGCGCCGCCGCCAGAACGGCCCGCTCCGGGACAGGTCGTAGCGGACCGGCGGCACCGCCTCCAGCGACCGCGACAGGCCGGGCCCGCGCAGCCGGACCCCGTTCACCAAGGCCGTCGGCACCACCTCGACCGTGACCGGTTCGTCCTCGGCCACCTCGACCCGGATCCCGCCCTGCGCCCGGTAGGAGGCCGCGGTGACGACCAGGGCCGTGCCGTTCACGGCCACCTCGACCTCGGGCACGTCGACCGGCCAGTCGAGCCCGACGTGCACGGCCCGCCCGAGGCGTTCGACGGTCAGCGACCTCGGCGGGGTCAGGTTGACGTGCTCGCGGGTGCCGCCGATCGTGGCCAGGTCGCCCGCGACGGTCAGCGCCAGCAGCACCCCCGACGCCGCCTTGACGAGGTGACCGTCGGGCGCGGGCAGCACCGCCAGGGCGCGGCCGGTGGCGCGGGCCTCGGCCACCGAGACCGTCGTGCCGAAGGGCCACGGGGGAGCCGACTCCAGCAGCCGGAACTCCACGTGACCGGCGGGGGGAGGCGCGCAGCGCAGCAGGATCCGGCCGTCGGGGGCGGGTTCGACGGTGAACTCGGCCACCGGCGCGGGGCGGGAGCAGGGGGTGGCGCGGGCGCGCACCCCGGAGGTCGTCACGCCACCCGAATAGACCGCTTTGACCAGGTAGACGTAGCCGACGCCGTTGCGTACCGCCCGGTCGGTGAAACCGGGACCGTCGATCTCGATGGGGGTCCCGTCGCGGGTCACCACCACCCCGGCGGCGTGGGCGGGGCGCGTCCAGCTCCCGGTGACGAGGCCGTCGCCCGCCCGGACCCGCACGTCGGTCACCTCGGGGCGGACCGTCACCGGCGGCGCGGCCACCTCGCGGGCGGCGGCGACGCCGCGGCGGGCCACCACGCCGTAGACGACCGGCTCGTCGATCGGCGGCTCGGCGTCGGTCACGCGGAACGGCTCGCCGCCGTCGAGGGGAGAACCGTTTCTCAGGATCTCGTACGAGATCTCGCCCGCCTTCGACCTCGACGCCCGCCACGTGACCACCACGGAAGCGCCGTCGGGCGTGGCCTTCACGTCCTCGGCGGGCAGCGGGACCAGCCGCCGCTGCAACTCCGCCGCACCGGGCAGGTCGGGCACCCGCCGCAGGGCGTCGGCCAGCGCCAGCCACGCCTCGTCGGGGTCCTCGGCGGCCAGCGCCCGCTCCCGCAGCGCCTCGGCCGTGGCCAGCCGGGCCCGGATCTCGGCGGCCAGCTCCGCCGCCGGACCGTCCAGTTCCAGAGAGGCGGACAGGGAGGCGGCCAGATCGGCGGCGGCGTGGATCTCCCCGGCGTCGGCCAGCTCCCGCAGCCGCGCGGCGGGCCCGCCCGCGACCCCGGTCTCCTGCCGGACCGCGAACACCAGCCGCCGCGCCTCGGCGGGATCGAGCCCCAGGTCGTCGACGGCATGGCGGAGGAGGGTGTCGTCGTAGGGGTGCTCCCGGACGCGTTCGCGCAGCCGGGCCACCATGTCGTACCGGATCAGCGCGGCCGGATCGGACTTCAGCGCGGTCAGCAGCGTGTCGGCCGCCGTCGTCCACGGCCCCCGCGTCTTCCGCCGCCACTCGGCCTCGACCGCCTGAAGAGGCAGGCTGGTCGCGCGCAGCACCCGGTAGGGCCCCTCGGGTCCCAGGACGAAAGCGGCCAGATGCCGCACCCGCAGCGTCTCCAGCGCCTCGCGCAGCCGGTCGTAGGCGGCGTAAGGGGGCGTCGACGCCAGCGCCTCGGGCTCCTGGACCGCGATCCCCAGCTCACGGGCCAGCGGCGCGAGGTCGAGCCCGGTCGAGCGGGCGATCCCGGCCACCACGTCGGGCGTGACCATCCGCAGCCGCCCCGCCGCGTCGTCGAGCCGCCGCCGGGCCTCCTCCAGACGCTCCCGTTCGCGCGCCCCGGCCTGCGCCAGCGCGTTCCTCAACGGCCCGGGGTCGCCCCCGGCGGCCGCGTCGAAGAGGGGGGCCAGCCGGGCGTGGTCGGCTTCGAGCCGGTCGACGAGCCGCCGGAACTTGAGCTGGCTCCGCTGCCGCCGCCAGCACTGCCGGACCGCCCTGACCGTCTCCCCGACCTCGGCCAGGTCGCGGCCCAGGGCGTAGCGGACCAGGAGATCGTCGGGAGGGGCCCCGGCCGCGCGCGCCGGGTCGAGCACCTCCCGCACATAGCGGGCCTCGTCGAACGGCATCCCGGGATCAGCTGACCGTCAGGTGCGACAGGCTCGCGCGCGACTCGGCGACGTCCTCCTCCGTCATCCCGCCGATCTGCACGTTCAGGCTCAGCTCCTGACCGGTCTCGTGCTCGCGCGCGGTGACGTGGAGCAGCCCGGAGGTGTCGAGGGTGAAGGTCACCTCGATCGGGAACCCGGCCGGTTTCCCCGGCGGGATCGCCAGGTCGCCCTCGGCGATCCGGTTGTTGTCCTCGACCGCGTCCGACGCCTCCGCGCCCGCCTGCTCCATCACCTCGATGGCCACCCGGGTCTGGTAGTCGTCGAGCGTCGCGAACCCCTCGGTCACGTCGGCGGGCAGCGGGTCGTTGGCCCGCACCAGGTGGGCGACGTACTCGCGCCGGGTGTTGACCGAGACGGCCTTGATCCCGAAGGCCCGCGAGGCGACCGTCTTGATCGTCCGCCCGGCGATGCGCTGCTGCTCGCCCGAGCTCAGGCCCGCGCGGGCGGCCATCTCCTCGGCCTGCTCGCGGGCTCCGCCCGCCAGGAGCCGCCGGTACGTCTCCTCGAAGGCGTACAGGGCCGCGCCCTTGGCCACCGCGAGGTCGGGGTCCTGCAACCGGGGCTGCACGCCGAGCTCCTTGGCCAGCGTCTCGGCCACGGCCGGCATCTTCGACGAGCCGCCCACCAGCACGAGATGGTCGAACGACTCGACCCCCTTGGCGCGGGCGGTCTGGAGGGTCCGGCGGGTGATCTCGACCGTGCGGTCGAGCAGGTCGCGGGTGAGCCGCTCGAAGTCCTCCCGCGACACCTCGGCCTTGGCGACCCGGCCGTCGTGCATGACCCGGACGGTGTGCTTGGTCCGCGAGGTCAGCGACTTCTTGAGCTCCTCGGCGTCGCGGCGTAACTGCTGCTCGGTCTGCTTGTCGTCGAGCGGGTCGGTCACGTCGGGGTGCTCCAGCCGGAACCGCTCGGCCAGCAGTTCGACCAGGCGGTCGTCCCAGTCGGCGCCGCCGAGCTCGTGGTCGCCGTCGGTGCAGACGACCTCGATGTCGCCCCGGCTGAGCGTGATCACCGTGGTGTCGAAGGTGCCGCCGCCCAGGTCGTACACGAGGATCCGGCAGTCCTCGCCGGGGTTGAGCACGCCGTAGGTGATCGCGGCGGCGATCGGCTCGGAGATGATGTCGATGACGTTGAGCCCGGCGATCTGGCCCGCCTTGCGGGTCGCGTCGCGCTCGGCCGCGCCGAAATAGGCCGGGACGGTGATCACGACGTCCTCGACGCGCCCGCCGGTGGCCATCTCGGCGTCGCCGGCCAGCTTCCGCAGCACGAAGGCGGAGATCTCCTCCGGCGTGTACGGCCGCCCGTGCATGGTCCGGGTGACGTCGAGGCCCATGTCGCGCTTGATCCGGCTGACCACCAGATCGGGTTCGAGGACCGCGCTGTCCTTGGCGGTCTGGCCGACCACGACGTTCTCCGGCGTCTCGAAGAACACCACCGAGGGGGTGGTGTCGGCGTCCTCGGCGTTGCGGTGGACCGTCGGCCTGCTCACCTCGTCGACGCTCGCGATGCAGGAGTAGGTGGTGCCCAGGTCGATGCCGTGCACGGCCATCAGATCTCCTCTTTTCCTATGACGACCCCCGCTTTTCTGAGCACGCGGTCCCCCGACCGGAACCCTTCGCTGACCACGCCGACGACGGTGCCGGGCGGGCCCTCGGCGGTGCCCGCGGGCCGGTGGAGGGCGGGGTCGTAGGCGTCGCCGGGGACCACCTCGATCCGGTCGGCGCCGGTCCGGGCGAGCACCTCGGCCACCTCTTCGGCGATCGCCTCCAGCAGGGCGCGCGAATGGCCCGGCTCCAGCCGGGCCGCCTCGCGGGTGACCGTGTCGTGGAGCCGGTAGAGGCCGTTGCGCACCGGGGTGAGGGCCTCCTGGAGCAGGCCGTGGCGCAGTTCCTGGTTCTCGGCGTGCAGCCGGTCGATGATCTGCTCGCGGTGGGCCGCGCGCTCGTGCTCCCGGCCGACCTCTTCCGTGAGTCGCGCCAGTGTGCTCGCGAGGTCGGAGGTCAGATCGTGCTCAGGAAGCATGCGAATCCCGTCGAATCCCGTTCAAGTGATCCGGAGAAGCCTGGCGCCGTCCACAGTTTCAGGAAATTTCCTGTTGCGCGCAACAGATATGGCTATTGCCGTATATCCGTGAGGTGTTCGACCAGAACCCGTACACAGCGCGGGTCGAACACGATCGTGTAGTGGTTGCAGTCGGGGACGACCTCCTCGTGGAGTCCCGGCAGGTCCTCGGCCCAGGCCGCCGTCAGCGCGTCGGGGAGCAGGCCGACCTCCTGGTTCAGCAGCCCGCGCGGGGCCCTGATCAGGGACAACGGGTGCCTGACGGCGTGCAGGGCGGCGCCGATCGCGGCCGTCTCCGACAGCAGCCAGCGGCCGTCCTCGCGGACCGCCCCCTCGACCGCGCGGGACCTGGTCCCGCCCTCGACGGGGAGGGCGTCGTAGCGGACGTAGCGCTCGACGGCGGGGGACCAGTCCTGCAAGGCAGGGTGTTGTTTAAAAAAGGCGACATAAGAATCTTCATCGGGAAATATCTGGCTAAGGCGGGTGAGGGCCGGGCCGAGAGTCGCCTCCAGGGTCTCGTCCACGTCCCGGCCCGGCGGGAGCGGCAGCGGCAGCCCGCCGTCGACCAGGACGGTCTTCGCGTAGGTCCGCTGGACGGAGTGCAGCACCGCCACGTAGGCGCCCATCGAGTGACCGGCCAGCACGGTCGTGCCGTCGGCGCCCAGATGGCGGGCGACCCGCTCGACGTCGTCGGCGTGACTTCGCAGACCGAAGGGGCCGGGGACGTCGCGGCTGTGGCCCCGGCCGCGCAGGTCCATCGCGGCCAGCCGCCAGCCGTCGGGGAGGGCCTCGCCGACGGCCGCCCAGGCCATCAGCGACGCGGTGATGCCGTGGACGGCGATGATCAGGCGGGGCCCGGCGCCGAACGTGGCCAGGCGGAGCTCGCCGCCGGGCACGGGGACGTTCTCTACGTACATCCCGCCATCCTGTCCCACGGAGGCTCGTGTCTGATCGGGCAGGTTCCGGGACGCGGGCCACGGCCGGCCTCCGGCCGTCCGTGACTCGTGTCTGATCGGGCAGGTTCCGGGACGCGGGCCACGGCCGGCCTCCGGCCGTCCGCGACTCGTGTCTGATCGGGCAGGTTCCGGGACGCGAGCCACGGCCGGCCTCCGGCCGTCCGCGACTCGCTTTGTATGCTCGTGGGGTGAGTGCGCGAGTGACCGTCGTCGAGCACGAGGCCGAGGCCGGGCTGGGCTTCTTCGGCGGGTGGCTGGACGACGTGGTGGTCTTCCGGCCCTACCTGGGAGAGGCCGTGCCGGACGATCCCGGGGACGGCCTGCTGGTCCTCGGCGGCGCGGCGTCGGCGTGGCAGGACGACGACTACCCGTGGCTGCCCGCGACCCGGGCGCTGCTGCGCACCGCGGTCGAGCGGGAGGTGCCGACGCTCGGCATCTGCCTCGGCGCCCAGCTGATGACGCTCGCCTGCGGCGGCGAAGTCGTCCGCGGTGTGAACGGGCTCGAAGTCGGAGTGGGCGAGGTCGTGCCCCTGGTGAACGACGATCCGCTGCTGGGCCATTTGACCCGACCCGCCCCGGCGATCCAATACCACCAGGACGCCATGACGGTTCTTCCCGACGGCGCGGTCCTCCTCGCCACCGGCACGCAGTATCCGCACCAGGCGTTCCGGATCGGGCGCCGCGCGTGGGGGGTGCAATTCCATCCGGAGGCCACTCCGGCCATTTTCGAGCAATGGACGACGGAACTGACAACACACCCCGCGGAAGAGTTGAACAAGCAGGTCAGCGCCGTCGAAGCTGGTCTGGTGGCCTCGTGGAGGCCGTTGGCGGAAGCATTCGGGGCCATCGTCGCGGAAAACGCGCGTAGTGGTTCGATTACGGTCCGAAACCACTAACGACGTCGCACAAGCCACGGGGTTACCGTGTGCGGAAGTTGACGACATGGCCATGAAACTGAGAAACGCGGGGTAGCGGTCAGGTGGTCGTGTCGCGAGGATTCCTCCTGGAGAAGGAAGACCATTGCGCATTGACGTCGCGGACATCGAGGCGGAGGAAGGGTCGGTGAACGCCGCGTTCCGGATGCAGACCACCGCCGGGCGCCTGGCCCGCCTCGGATTCGCCGATGGCGCCAGGGCCGAACGGCTGCTGGACGCACTCGGTCCCGAGGCCGTGGCCGACTTCGAGCTGCTCGACGATCTCGTCTCCGCCGCCGACCCCGACCTGGCCCTCATCTCGCTGAGCCGGCTGGTCGACAACGACCCGAGCGTGCTCGGCGCGCTGCGCGCCGACCCCGGCCTGCGCCGCCGCCTGCTCCGGGTGCTCGGCCTGAGCGCCGCTCTCGGCGACCACGTGGTCCGGCATCCCGAACACGTCACCGCCCCCGAGCCGGAAGACCCGCCGAGCCACCGCGAGGACCTGCTGTTCGCCGTCGGCGCCGACCCCGAGGCGGCCGACCCCGTCGCCACCGGCGAGAACGCCCTCGACGCGCTGCGCGTCGCCTACCGGGGCCGCCTGCTCCACCTGGCCGGCCTCGACGTGACCGGCGTGCTGACCCTGGCCGAGATCGCCGCCGAGCTGTCCGACCTGGCCGCCGCCGCCCTCGACGCCGCCCTCGCCATCGCCCGCGCCGAGACGCCCGGCTGGGACCAGGCGCGGCTGGCCGTCATCGGCATGGGCAAGTGCGGCGCCCGGGAGCTCAACTACATCTCCGACGTCGACGTCGTCTTCGTCGCCGAGCCCAAGGAGGGCGTCGACGAGGCGCTCGCCCTGAAGACGGCCACCAAGCTGGCCCAAGCGATGATGCGGGCGTGCACGACCAGCACGCCCGAAGGGTCGCTGTGGGAGGTCGACGCGGGGCTGCGCCCCGAGGGCAAGCTCGGGCCGCTGGTCCGGACCCTCGACAGCCACCTGGCCTACTACCGGCGGTGGGCCAAGACCTGGGAGTTCCAGGCGCTGCTGAAGGCCCGCCCGGTCGCCGGGGACATGGAGCTCGGCGAGGGATACGTCGAGCTCGTCAACGACATGGTGTGGGAGGCCGCCGCCCGCGAGAACTTCGTGGAGGACGTGCAGGCCATGCGGCGCCGGGTCGAGGCTCACGTACGGGTGTCGGAGGCCGAGCGGCAGATCAAGCTCGGGCCGGGCGGGCTGCGCGACATCGAGTTCGCGGTGCAGCTGCTCCAACTCGTCCACGGCCGGACCGACCCGATGCTGCGCCGCCGGGCCACGCTGCCCGCCCTCGCCGCCCTGTCGCGGGGCGGATACGTGGGGCGCGACGACGCCAAGGCGCTGGCCGAGGCCTACTCGTTCCTGCGCCACGTCGAGCACCTGCTCCAGCTCCACCGGCTGCGGCGGACCCACGTGGTGCCGTCCGACAGCGCCGACCTGCGCCGGATCGGGCGCGGCCTCGGCATGGTGACCGACCCGGTCGGCGAGTTCACCACCACGTGGAAGCGCCACGCCCTGGAGGTGCGGCGGCTGCACGAGAAGCTCTTCTACCGGCCGCTGCTCCAGGCCGCCGCGCGGCTGCCGTCCGAGGAGACGCGCCTGTCCACCTCGGCCGCCCAGGCCCGGCTGGAGGCTCTCGGGTACGCCGACCCGTCCGGGGCCCTGCGCCACATCAGCGCCCTGACCAGCGGCGTCTCCCGGCGCGCGGCCATCCAGCGGACCCTGCTGCCGGTCATGCTCGGCTGGTTCGCCGACGCGCCCGACCCCGACGCGGGCCTGCTCGGCTTCCGCCAGATCAGCGACAAGCTGGGCGCGACGCCCTGGTACCTGCGGCTGCTCCGCGACGAGACGGCCGTGGCCGAACGGCTGGCCAAGCTCCTGGGCACCTCCCGCTACGTCACGACGCTGCTGCTCCACTCGCCCGACGCGGTGGGCATGCTGGGGTCGGCCGCCGACCTGGCCGTCCGCCCGGTCGAGGCGCTGCACGCCGAGGCCAACGCGGCCGTCTCCCGCTACGGGCAGGACGTCGAGTCGTCGGTGGCGGCGGTCCGGGCGCTGCGGCGGCGGGAGCTGTTCCGGGTGGCGTGCGCCGACCTGACGGGACACCTCGACATCGAGGGCGTCGGGCAGGCGCTGTCGGAGCTCAACGACGCCACCATCGAGGGCGCGCTCAACGCGGCCATCCACAAGGTGACCGAGGAGCGGCGGGGCGAGTTCCCGACCCGGATCGCGGTCATCGCGATGGGGCGGCTGGGCGGCTTCGAGTGCTCCTACAGCAGCGACGCCGACGTCATGTTCGTGCACGCCCCGAACCCGGGCGCGGAGGAGAAGGACGCCACCGACGCCGCCCACGCGGTGGCCGAGGAACTGCGCCGGCTGCTGGTGCTGCCGACCCCCGAACCCCCGCTCGCGGTCGACGCGGGCCTGCGCCCCGAGGGCAGGCAGGGCCCGCTGGTGCGGACGATCTCCTCCTACCGGGCCTACTACGAGCGCTGGTCGTCCCCGTGGGAGGCCCAGGCGCTGCTGCGGGCCCGCTTCTGCGCCGGTGACTTCGACCTCGGCACCGAGTTCACGGCGCTGATCGACCCGCTGCGCTACCGCGAGGAGGGCCTGGCCCCCGACGCGCTGCTGCAGATCCGCAAGCTCAAGGCCCGGATGGAGGCCGAGCGGCTGCCGCGCGGCGCCGACCCGACCCTGCACACCAAGCTCGGCCGGGGCGGCCTGTCCGACGTCGAGTGGGTGGCCCAGCTCCTCCAGCTGCGCCACGCCGGGATGGTCCCCGCCCTGCGGACCACCCGGACCCTCGACACGCTGCGTTCGGCGGTCGGCGAGGGACTGCTGGACGCGGCGGACGAGCAGACCCTCGCCGACGCCTGGCGCTTCGCCTCACGGGTCCGCGACGCGATCATGCTCGTGAAGGGCCGCTCGGCCGACTCGATCCCGGGCCTGGTCAGGGAACGCGCGCTGGTCTCCCGCGCCCTCGGCTACCCGCCGGACGGCTCGGAGGACTTCATCGACGACTACCGCCGCACGACGAGACGGGCCCGCGCGGTCGTGGAGCGGGTCTTCTACGAAGGGTGATCACCCGGTTGCGGAGGTCTCGGCGGGGGTGTATCACGGTCCAATGGTCTCGTACTACGTGGATCTGGCCATCGGGCTGGTGCTGGCGTTCCTGCTCCTGTCCCTGCTGGTCAGCGGGCTGAATGAGGGCATCGTCCGATTATTGGGGATCCGGAGCAAGTTCCTCTGGGCCTACCTGCGCGACACCCTCGACGGTGGCGAGCAGATCACCCGGGTCTCCGCCCTCATGCGCTGGCTCGACCGGCGGGTGCGCGGCGTCTCCGCGCTGGGCCGGCGCCTGCGCAGCGCCCTGGCCGACCTGCTGCCGCCGCTGCGCAACGCCACCCGCTCGCGGCTCCCCGCGACCGTCCTCGGCGTCTTCGTCAAGCTCCCCTTCGGCAAGGACCCCCGCCCGAAGTTCAGCCCCACCCC
>NZ_BBXG01000007.1:0-55367 GCF_001570605.1 Herbidospora cretacea
CGCCTGGCCTACCTCGAAGTCCTGACCGACGAGAAAGGCACCACCTGCGCCGCCTTCCTCACCCGGGCCGCGGCCTTCTTCGCCAGCCAGGGCATCACCCGCATTCAGCGGGTGATGACCGACAACGCCAAGAACTACCGGATCAGCCACGCCTTCCAGCAGGCCTGCACCGCACTGGGCGCACGGCAGAAGTTCACCCGCCCGCACTGCCCATGGACCAACGGCAAAGCCGAACGCCTCAACCGCACCATGGCCACCGAATGGGCCTACCGCCAGCCTTACGCCAGCAACCAGCACCGCACCCAAGCCCTCGGCCCCTGGCTGGAGTACTACAACACCAGCCGCCCCCACTCAGCCCTCGGCGGCAAGCCGCCCATCAGCCGACTGTCACCAAGTTCATGACCAAGTACACCTAGACCTTCGCCAGCTCCCGCTCCGGTACGGGCTTCCTGGCCAGTCCGTGCCGGAGGCTGTCCCACGTGAAGACGGCCAGGGCCAGCCAGACCACCCCGAACCCGAGCCAGCGCTCCAGCGGCATGGTCTCCTTGATGATCAGCACGCCGAGCAGGAACTGCAGGACCGGCGCGATGTACTGGAGCGGCCCGACGATCGTCAGCGGCACCCTGACGACGGAGGCGGCGAAGAACAGCAGCGGCACGGCCGTCACCACGCCCGAGCTGATCAGCAGCAGGGCGTGCCCCGCGCCGTGGTTGCCGAAGGTGTTGGCGCCGCCCAGGGTGGTCAGGTAGATCCCGGCCGGGATGAGCATGACCAGCGTCTCGATCGTGAGGCTCTCGGCCGCTCCGACCTGGGCCTTCTTCTTGACCAGGCCGTACAGTCCGAAACTGAAGGCCAGCACCAGGGCGATCCAGGGCAGCTGCCCGTAGCCGAGGGTCAGGATGACCACCGCCGTGGTGCCCAGGCCCACCGCGACCCACTGCCACCTGCGCAGCCGCTCGCCCAGGATGACGACGCCGAACAGGATGCTGACCAGCGGGTTGATGAAGTAGCCGAGGGCGCTCTCCACGACGTGGCCGCTGTTGACGGCGTAGATGTAGACGCCCCAGTTGGTCGACACCAGCACGCCGGCGGCGGAGAGCAGGAGCAGCTGCCGCTTGGAGATCCGCCTGATCCACGACCAGTTCCTGGTGATCACCAGGATGACGACCACCACTGCGAGCGACCAGAGCATGCGGTGGGCGAGGATCTCGACGGCGCCGCTGGGCTTCAGGAGGGGCCAGTAGAGGGGAAACAGACCCCAGAGGGCGTAGGCGGCGATGCCGTACCAGACGCCACGGCGCAAATCAGGCATGAACCCTAGTTTGACTGCTGACCTTGTTTATTACAAATAAGTGATGTTGGCTTGATGGTTAAGTGGTTCTAACGGAACAAAGCCTCGGGTGACGTGGTTGAGGAGGTCAGGAGGTAGACATGGGCTGGATCTTCGGTACGAACAAGGCTTCCATGGTGAGCGCGGCCGACGCGCTGCCCGGGCGGTCCACCACTATGCCGGTGGCCTCGGAGCATCTCGTCCTCGGGACGTCCCTGACGCCGCCGTGGCCAGAGGGGACCGAGGTCGCCGACTTCGGGCTCGGATGCTTCTGGGGCGCGGAGCGCAAGTTCTGGGAGACCCCGGGGGTCGTGTCGACCGCTGTGGGCTACCAGGGCGGGTACACGCCCAACCCGACGTACGAGGAGGCGTGTTCCGGGCTGACGGGGCACGCCGAGGTCGTGCGCGTGGTCTTCGACCCTTCCCGGGTCTCCTACGAGGAACTCCTGAAGGTGTTCTGGGAGTCGCACGACCCGACGCAGGGGATGCGGCAGGGGAACGACGTCGGGACGCAGTACCGGTCGGCGATCTACACGCACTCCGAGGCGCAGGAGAAGTCGGCGGAGGCTTCGCGGGCTGCTTACCAGGAGGTGCTGTCCTCGGCGGGGTACGGGGAGATCACTACCGAGGTCAAGGCGGCGCCGGAGTTCTACTACGCCGAGGACTATCACCAGCAGTACCTTCACCGCAACGTTAACGGGTACTGTGGGATTGGCGGGACGGGTGTCGCTTGTCCTGTCGGTCTTACTTCTGGTGAGGCGTAGAGCTGCGGCTTTAGGCTGAATGGCTGGCCCTTGGTCGGCTCCGTGAGTGGAGCTGATCTTGGGCCAGACGTGTTTTCGGCGACGAGTTTCTCTACAAGGTCAAGGCGGCCCGCCTGCGGCGTGCCGCGCGCTGGGCGGTCGCGGGCCGCGCTTTGGCTCTCCCGGCAGTCGCGGTTCGCGCCGCCCGACGCACTGCTCTCCGCAACAGCGGATATGACGTGATTCTATGCGCAACCAGCTAAGAAGCTCATTCGGCAGTTACGTTTGAGTCCATAAGCGTGGTATCGGGCGCAAAGTAGCTCACGGTCATTACTGGAGGATTTCCCAGCCGAAGAATACCTCGGGCGATAACCCGTTTACGGCTTCCATGGCATCGTACGGCAAGTTGATACGTGTCTTCATCTAAATCGAACCAGACGACTCTACGGCGGTGATCGAGTATGGTCTCCATGCCTACTCTGCCGCCTAGTGCTCCTTCTTCTGCTTCGTGATGCAAATCTGTGATAAGGCCATACAGTACGTGCTCTCGCTCTTGCCGTACGCTTTTAAGTTGTTCGGCAATTCGTTCTACAATTACCGCAGATTCCTTCGGAAAAGAGATGTTCCTGATATTTGCGCCCGGAGGGCGCATCGATCGAGACCAGTCGAAGGTTACGTCTAGCTCTGCCACGGCCTCGGAAGAGATAACTGCATCTAGCGCTTGACACATCTCTCGTGAAACTCCTTCTGCGACAGCTTCGGTAACTGTCCTGGCGGAAGGCATCCGATCGGCGGTGACCGCCATATCTTCCAAAGTCTTCAAAGCGCTGGCCATGGTGCTTATCACTCGACGGTCGAATAGAGACTCCTCGACATTGATATCTAAATGTATTCTGTTGTCCTCTGCTGGTGTTTCAGCTGCTGCCGGCAGGGCTCTGCTGATGACCGGAAGAATGTAAGAACCTCGTTGTGTATGGCCGAGGCGGACATGTCTAGCATGATCCCGTGCCTGATGTGGAACGGACTTGCCAAAGTGACCTTGTCTGCGAATTGTGGCAGCAGCCGAGGAGATGACGAGCTTGCGTGCCGCTTGAAAAAGATCGTATCCCGCTGTGAGGGGGATTGAGTTATCTATTAGTTGCGGATGCTGTGCGCGCAGGTTTGTAACGTCATAGTGGACTAGTGAGATCTCGCGGCTAATCTCGTCCGGATCTCTCTGCTCTATCCTTGACAGATCTCGCAATAGAAGGCGAACTCTTTTTGGGAAATCGGATGCTGCTTCTATCTTGGGGATAAGAATATTTTCGCTCGAATGTTCTTCGTGCGTCCATATCTCGGCGATGCTGCCGCCCATAGAAGGCGTCCAGCCCTCAAGGCCTAGGTAGGTAGTGATCTCTTTGACGCCGACGCGCGGCTCGATGTCCGTGATCACGTGACCGCCTCACCTTCTTCGACTCCGTAGCGAATCCGGTGCAACGCAACCTCGAACATATGTTTGAGAGAGACTGTCGTCAAGGTCTGTGTGCGAGGTAGTCGCACTGATGTCGTCGTTGTCCCAGTTGGTGATGGTTCATCCTGTAGTTTCGCCCAATATGCATGGCAGGCAATTAGGAGCCGTTCGGGTTCATGCAGGATCCATGCGTCTAGCTTTGGGGGAACGACCATCAGGGCCATGTAGCCTGGTGCGCTTCTGTCGGGATCGCGGAGCTTGTCGTAGGTCTTCACGTCGAGATCGAATGTGAAATCACCCCGAGACTTGCGGGGTCCATGGGTGCACTTGAGCTGTATGTCTACCATTAGGCCATTCGACCGCAATGTAACGTCTACGCCGTCCTTGTCTACATTCCATTCCGCTATGGTGTAGCCACCCTGTGTAGCAACGGCGAGCATATACGCTTTACTCAGCTGCTCTTTCTGCCAACTGGCCGCCTCTGTCAACCCAGCTCCCTCCCGAGAAGACTTCAGTCGGGAAGCCCTTTTCGTTACAGGAGTCGGTTTTTAGTTGAGTCCGGGCGTGATTGGTCGAAAATATGAGCGATATGGGGATATGCCCTCAATGGGGTATGGATCGACCCGTAGCAAAGCTGCACTGGAGTTCTACAAAACCGGGCCATAACCTTGGCGATCGCTTGTCCGGTCTTGAAATCGTTAAGCACCAGTCGATGCTGGGTCGACTTCCTTAGTTCCAGACCACACGACCCTCACGTAGGGCCAGGTCCAGATAGCTCCGTCCACTCCGCATCGGTCATTGCCGCTAGCCCCTCACTTGCCGCCACCTCGTCTACCCATGCTCGGCTCAGAGAGCCTGACCGCCGCATGCATTCGACTGCAAGACGAGAGCGCACCATCCACGCCACCAGACTTCCCGTGACCTGCAAGACCCGTTGCACGGTCTCAAGATCGGGTCGCTGGTGCACATCGCCCACCGGGACCCTCCCGTGATCGGAATACGGCACGATCACTGGTCGGTGCCTTCTGATTCCAGTTGACCCCTGGAAGTCGGTTGGTCACCGGCTCCCGCTGCATCCAGGTACCCCGGTACATGCGATGCGGCCAACTCGACCGAAGGGACAGTCACTTCCTGACAACCTTCATCGCCTCCCCAGACCCTGACGATGTAGTGTCCGCTCACTTCGGCTAGGTGGACGGTCGCCGATGTTGCGCCCCTGGAGTCGAAGGCCACCAGTTCGGGAGCCTCCCAGGCCAGCGGAGCTGTCAGCGATGACGAGCCCGGGAACAAGACCAAACGCACAGTTCTCGTCTGGTAGCAGCACACGCCCGCGCGAGTCAGCAGCTCACGGATCGCCCGCAACGCCATGTACTGCCCGTCCATCGGCGCATCTGCTGCGTGTGAGCACCTTTCAACTGGGACAAGCGTCCTCTGGGAAGCAGTTGCATCGCGTAAGTGGTGCACCTGATCAGGCATGATCTGCTCCGGGGTTGACGGGCTCGCGCCTTCCCTCTGAGATTGCCTTGAGGCGTCACACTGGCTCAATGTGATTGGCCGGAACCGGGATTGCCGTTAGTCGTCAAGCATTATGACGTGAGGCGGAAATGACGAAGATCTCAGCGGGGCGCCGACGCGCCATTGAGCGTGAAGCGAGGGAGATCATGCACGACTCCCTCCGGCGTGGCCTGGCGACAGAAGAAACGGTGGATCGCATAGTGCGCGCCGTTCCTGACCTGCTACCCCTCGAAGCGTGGCGATTCGCGAATGGATGGACTCGCGGAGAAGTCAGCGCGCGACTCGATCAGCTCTACCAGTCCGCCGGCCTCGCGCCACCTGGAATCGACCAGGCGTCCATCTGCCGATGGGAGCACGGAGAACGACGGCCCAGCGACGAGAGGATCGAATACCTCTGCCGTCTCTACCGGACCCGTCCCGACAAGCTCGGTTTCGGGATCGATCACAGCCCAGCGGACGTCGGCCACATCGAGCGGGTGGGCATCATCGACGCCTACTCCTACACGAGCCAGGCTTCCGAGGGGGATCTGATCTCTCGGGTGCAGGCTGCCCGGCAGCGGATCAACATGTTCGGTCTGACCCGGAACTTCTACCGCCGAGATGGCATCCTCCCGATCTTCGAGGAGAAGTCGGCACTCGTCCCGGTCCAGATCTTCGTGATGGATCCCTACTGCGACTCTCGCCGCGACCGCTACCGGATCGAGCCGTCTGAGGCTGCGATGGAGGACCCCGAGAGGTACATCCGGGAGATTCTCCGGCCACTGCATCAGTCGATGCTCGTCCACCCGAACCTCAAGGTCTTCACGTACAACTTCCCCTGCTCGTTTGCCATCGAGGAGATCGATGACGTCTGCCGCGTCATGCTCTACGGGCACGGAAAGCGCGGCACTCAAGGGCCTGTCATCACGTTCAGCGGGGAGACCTCCGCGTACAACTACTTCGTCGACCAGATCCGTTGGTTGGAGCGGCTCGCTGCCGAGGACGGAACTCCTGAGCCATGGGCAAGCAAGGACATCGTCGTCCGCCTGCTCGACTTCTGATTCGCTCCGCAGGGGGCTCCGGCTCCGGGAGCATCGAGGTTCATCAGCGCGAGCCCTAGTGATGGCTGAGGTGGGGCCGGTCTCCCTGCCTGCCGTCGCCCAGGGCAAGCCAGCAGACCAGCCGCACGAGGTCAAGGCAAGCTCGACGATCACGACAGACGCCGTGAGCCTTGACCCCGCACGTCCGGCCCGCTCCCCGGAGGGGTGGGCGACGGCAGACGGGAGACCGGCGAACCAATATGTGCTGCGCCGAACCCGCGCTGCTGTCGGTCCGAGACGGACGTTTCGGCCTCACCGATAGGCTGCTCATCATGGTGGAGCATTCCGACAGCGAAGGTCCGCCATGGGTATCGACACTGGGCGGGCCACTCATCGTCATTCCAGAATCAGCCTGCCGCCATTGGAATGGCGGACAACTGATGAAGCACCCCGACGATGAAGGAGACTACCGCCGGGCCTGCGACGTGAACGGCTACATAGGACTCATCGACGTGGGACCAGCCAAAGCCCTCGTCCTCGGTGACGGTCCCGCCGACACCACATTTCTGGCCGGATTGAACCTCTTCGTCCGTTGGATCGCCGCGGACTCTCCAGCCCAAATTTTGCACGTCGCTACTGAGATGGCCGGCTCAGCTCGATGGGAGGAGGAACTGACCTGGGACATTCAAGGGCCGGTGATTCTCTTCGACTCTGTACTCGGTTATGAGGACCTCGCCACCGAGGAGCATATCCGTGTAGAGCTTCCAGCCGGGCGCTACTCCGCCCGCGCGGCTTACATCCAAACCGAGAGGGTGTGGACGGTCATTGTGCAGCTTGTCCGCGACCTTCCTGCCTGAGAAGTGCCTCCAAGAGTCATGCTTCACACGCTTTGTCACTCGCGCATCCGAGTCTGTCTAACAGATCAGTTCTCGATCTTTCCGGTGGCTGGGCGGCGGCGTGCCGCACCGCCGTACTCGGCCCTTCGCGGCCTGCCGTCCGGGCTGCGGCCTGGGGGCCGGTCCCGGACGACGCGGCGCGGGCCGTCCACCGACCGGCCGGGCCGCCGTTGCCGAACGATCGCGCCGACCTCAGCGACACGCCGCCGCCTGGTGGGACGCGCAGCCGCCGGCCCCAACCGCTTTGCGGCCCTTCGGGGTGCTTCGCATTGGCGCCGGCCGCTCCGCTCCGCAGTTGTTCAGCCCTTCTGTCGTTCGTTCTCCCGTTTGATGCGCCGAGCAGTGGAGATCTGTTGTCGGGCGATCTCCGCCCAGAAGCGCTCGCCCTCGCTGAGCCCGCTCCCGGCATACCGCCACTGCGACACCGTCACTGTTTCTCGGTCATCCAGCAGTAGCCCCGAAGCAGCGCGGGCGAACTCGGCTCGGTAGTCGGCGCGGGCCTGGCGGAGCGCGCCGAGGGTGACGGAGAAGTGGCGTGACTTGGTCGAGAAGTGTCCCCGGTAGCCGAGCATGTGTGACCACTCTTTGAGTCGCAGATGATCAAAGCCCGGCATCATCGAGAGCGCCCAGCAGGTGTAGATCATCCTCCGGGCATGCTCGCTCACCCTCAGATCTTCGATCTGGATGGGCTCTTTGACCGGCCGGTCTACTGTCCCGGCTGACTCCGCGCCCTTGGTGGCGTACTTGGCGATGTAGGCCGCCACCCGGCCGTCAGACATCCCACCCAGTTCCGCGCCGAGGTAGACCGGTTGCACGTCGAGTTGCTTGCCCCACCTCAGCGCGACATCCGGCCCGTTGTCACGGGGTACTCCGGTCGAGGCTGTGACGGTCACCTGTTCGGCAGTGCGCCGGATGGCCTCTTCCAGCAGGGGGACGGTCGCCCATGAAGGCGGAGGATCGCCGGGACCTTTCGAGCCGTCGAGACGGATCACGGCATGGAAGTGGACCAGGCCCCGCGCCTGGTATTCGGCAACCTTGGCGTAGGACACCCGGAGCTGCCGTCGCAGGTCCGCCCGGGACACCCCGCGTTGCCGAGCCAGCACCGCGAGCAGGTCACGAGTGAAGCGCCGCCACAGCTCACCGGCATGGGCGTTCCACAACACCGCGCCCGAGTAGTCGTAGCAGTCGACGCAGATGGGCTGCCCGAGCCGGGAGTCGTCGTCGCCATGACGCACCCGGCATCCTTCCGGCCGACCGTGAGCGCAGAGCGGATCATCCCGTCGAGGACGGCACGGCAAGGTCTTGCCGTCGCGTACGCGTCGAGCGTGCACCGAGCCGAATGACGGCGCGGTGAAGGTAGCGAACATCCGAGGATGCACGCTGACCTCTTCCGGCACGCCCTTTCCGCCCTGCAACCCAGAGATGATCAGATGGAAGGTGTCGTCCCGATACACCTCCGAGCAGGCCCGGCACCGGGAGGCACGCCGGTTGCCGCACGCCGTCAGCAGGTAGCCGGTCGGCTCGTCAGTCGTCCGGTAGGACTGGATCACCTCACCGGTGGGCACGTCGACCGTGTAGCGCTCACCGTGTAGGCGGATCGGCTGGGCGCACCCGCCGGTGGCATGGATCATCTGCCGCCAGCGGGAGAAGTCGGGCATCGCTGCACGTCGTACGGCTGCCAGTACGTCGAAGGGCAGAGAGGGCATGTCGTTCATGTGGCATCCCCGCCCGAGGAGGCGTCGCGCTCGACGCCGTTCGTGATGCGGACGCTCAGGACGGTGGCGACCCGTCGCCATTTCTTCTCGGACCAGCGTGGAGAACGGGCGGCTTGTCGTCTGCCCCACTCCCGAGCAGACACAGGACCGGGATCAGAGTTCAGGTGGGCTCCTTTCCTCGTGGGCGGAGCCACCGCTGTACCGGGCGGGTCGCGACATGCATCACCGACGCCGAGGCAGCCCGAAGACAGCTCTTGGCGATGATGAGCGGCAGCGAGAACAGAAATGGAGTGCGGCGAGAGTGGGGATGGCGCTCTCTGGGTGGACACCTACCGCCGGGCCGGGTCTCTCCGGCGGATCATCGGTGATCAGTTCGTGGTGTTGTGCCCGGTCTCGTTTATGCGCCTGAGTGATTCGCCGAGATGCTCGCTGTGCCGTGCCGTGGGGAAGACGATGGCTTCTTGCGTTGCTTCGTTTGTACCACTCCGGCGAGCGTTGATGCAGGTCACGAGATGTGAGGCGGGGATCTCCCCTGACGTTCCGTGGCGTCCCCCTGCGTCCCCTGATGCTCCTAGACGTCCCGCTGCCTATGAGAAAAGAAAGGGAGCTGTGGCCGGTTAGTAAGGCCGTAGCTCCCCGAAGACGTCCTCGGACGTCCTGCGGATCAGTCCTCTCGCCAGATGGGCTCAAGAAGATCGGGGTTGAACTTCTTTCGCCCGCCGCCGCACGGGTGAATGATCACCGCGTGGAGGGCCTCGCGGATGTAGGTCCGTTTCACCGTCAGTGGGAGCCCGCCGTCCTCTTCAGCAAGGAACCAGCGTCGCCGGATCTCGCTCACGTCAGCGTTGGAGCGGCTCCGTTGCCGCTGCACGGACGCGGCGAAGCCTTGGGCCTCCGTCCGCAGTCGCGCGATCTGCTTCTCCAGGTCGGCTGCGGTCGGGAAGAAGAGTTCGTTGCTGACGTTGCCCAAGGCCCATTGGGTACGCAGCGTTTCCAAGCGCTCCTTCGCGCCGTCGTACTCGGCCTGCTTGGCCCAGGTGGCCTGTTCGGACGACGCGGAAAGCTGCACCTCTTCGAGCTTGGCTAACACCGCCTCTGAGATGTAGAGGTCCACCATGTCGCCGCGACGCCCCAGGCCGCCGCAGCCGCCGGCGCTCTTGGCGGGACACAAGTAGATGTGCTGCACACAGTCCTTGGAGTGAGAGACACGGAGCGAGGTGTTGCACAGCGAACCGTCCGCCTTGGGTCTGCCGCAGCGGAGTGTGCCGGTGAGCAAGTAGTTCGGTTCGCGGAAGTCCTGCGGGAGGATTTGTCCAACGCGGCCGTCAGGGTAGACGTAGTGCCCTTTCCTGGCGTCGAAGTGGCTCTTCACCGCCATCCACTGTTCCGGCGTCACGATCGGTTCCCAGGAGCCGACGACAGGGTTACCGTCCGGCCCGCGAACCAACTCGTTGTTGATCTGCCGCCAGCCGCAGACCCTGGGGTTGAGAACCGTGACCTTGAGAGAGCTCGATGTCCACGGGTTGCCCAACGAGGTTATGACTCCGTCCCGCTGCCACTGCATGGCGATCGAGTGCAGTGACCGTCCAGCGATCAGATCGAGGATCGCTTGCCGGACGAGGGGAGCTTCGTCGGGGTCGAGGGCAAGCCGGTCAGGCATCCATCCGAAGGGGCGCGTACCGCCGACGGGCAATCCCTGCTCTGCACGGGTTCGATGGGAACGGCGCATACGCCGCTGCATCTTGCGGACCTCCATCTTGGAGATCACCGCACCGAAGAGGCCCATGCTCTCGGCGTCTTCGTTGTAGAGGTCCTTCGCTCCGCGAGCGTCAGCGAACACCCGGCCGTCCTGGTAGGTGATCGCCTCGGCGAAGCGTTCGTAGTCTCCCGGTCGGCGGGCGAGTCGGTCTTCCGCAACGATCACGACACCCTGCACCGCAGTGCCGTTGGGAAGTTCACCGACACGAAGGGCCTTCAGCATGGCCTCGAAGTCGTCGCGGACCACATCGGCCTTGGCTGCCGACTTGTCGTTGTCGGTGAACTCGTGGACGACCGTCCATCCGAGGCGGGCCGCAGTCTCGCGGTTGAGCTTGTGCTGGTCCTGAACACCGTGTTCATCCCGCCTGACGTCGGCGGAGATGCGAGCGTAGGAGACGACCGGAATCTGATCCATGGAACCCCCTCGCATGAACTATTGCGGAGAGGCTAGTACTACCACCAGCAGTACTTGTTCAAGAATCCGGGCGGGTACTGCGGGATCGGCGGGACCGGTGTCAACGCAGGTGACCCGTCCAACTGGTGCCCCACAGGGCTGACCAGTTCCTTTTCTGAGGAGTAGTTCGCGGTTCGGGTGAGACCTCCGGCGGCAGTGGCTGCTCGGGGGTCTCTTTCGTTCGAGGATCGCTGTGCAGACATGTCTTCAACCTCCAGACGGCCAACAAGCCACCCATATAGCATCATCGCTATGACCTGGGGTACGGTTGAGCTGGAGCCTGAGGTTCGCGAGTGGCTCGAAAAGTTGCCGGTGGCCTCATTCGCGAAAGCGGCCTTCTATCGACCTTCTGGCGGCTGAAGGCCCACTACTGGGAGAGCCGTATACGCGGCAACTCGACGGCAAGCTTCGCGAGCTGCGGTTCCACTTGGATGATCTATCAATGCGGGTGAGCTATTGGATCGCCCCGCACAGACGGATCGTCCTGCTGACGGTCTTCCACAAGACGCGGATGCGGGAAGATCGAGAAGTGGATCGAGCTCGGCGGGCATTGCTGCGCTGTGTCGATCAGGCGCCCACGGTGGATGTGGATGAGGAGCCGGCATGAGTGAGGACGCGACGTGGGAGGAGCTCCGGCGGCGGCTGGCCGAGCCTGGCGCGAGTGAAGCTCATGAGGCGGCACGTCTGGCGTTCGAGCTCGGGAAAGCCGTACGGCGGTTGCGAGAAGGATACGGGTGGAGTCAGGCGGAATTGGCCGCCGCTGCGGATATGACGCAATCCGCTGTGGCACGCTTCGAAGCCGGCGGCACGGTTCCTACCCTTCCGGTACTCGAGCGGTTGGCGAGGGCATTGAACGCCGACCTTGAGGTGCGGATCAGTCCGCGAGCCCCGGCCGCTTGACCCGCTTCGGGAGCTGGTGCCGCCGAGCCATCGCGCACCGGTGGGTACCAACGTCAAGCTCGGCGACCTGTCCGGGTGGGCCGCCTGCCAGACGGGCCTGGTCCCGACCGACGAGTAGCTTTATAGATCTCGCTGTACGGCTCGCGCTCAACTCCAGGGCGTGAGCCGTCCTGTTGTCCGGTCACCGTTGATCCGCCACTCGAGGCGCCCCTGGCGCGGGCTGGATGGGTAGCGCTCTCGATCGATGGCCTGGATCCCTTTTGATCGCTCCTGTCAGAACGTGTTCTGATGTACCTTGATGGTGTGAGCACTAGCCATGCCGACGCAGTGACCTTTTCTGACCTGTCGAGAAATCCCCGAGCGGTCGCCGAGCGCGCGGCACGCCTGGGACGCGTGCGTGTCACCCATCGCGATGCTCCAGACTTCTACTTGACGGCAGCGGACCGTGAGGAGGAGCGCGAACAGACGCTCACCACTGCGTCCCGGCTGTTTCTCGCTTTGATCAAGCATGATCCCACTGCGCGTGCGCTGGTCATAGCCATGCCGGAGGTCTTCCCTTGGGTTCGCCACCTGTCTTCGGACGAACTGCGTGCCTTCACTCTGGAACTGGTCGAAGCGCTCTCCGACGCGGCCGAACTGGAAGTCGATACCACCACGCAGGAGGTCATCGCCGGCTGGCGAGCCACTGCCAGGATCAAGGCCGACCCTGCGCACTTCGCCGAGGCTCGAAAGCCCACGAGCGGTGACTTCGGGCCGGTGCAGGTTTCGGCATGAGCCCGAAGCGTGGAGATCGGGTCACGGTGCCGCCACCGGATGGCGAGTGGGATGTCAGGTTCGGTACCAGCGAAGCTGTCAGGGGCTGGGAAGAGCTGTGCCGTCATGCCCTGGCCAATACGCGCCGATGCTTTGAGTTGTTGCGGGTTGACCCCCGTTCCGGCTCCAGCCACGACCGTCAGCATCGCCTACGCGGCGATCTCGCGACTCATCGTCACAACGGCAAGGATTTGGAGCAGTGGGAGTTCGAGGTCACTAGCGGCGGGCGTGTCCGCTATGTCATCGACGATGTCACTCGCAGTGTCTGGGTGATCTATGCGTCGCCTCGGCACCCCAAAGAGACCGAATAGCGACTATTACTGTGCGAAGCCAAGCGCTACCACCGGCAGTATTTGTTCGAGAATCCGGGCGGATACTGCGGGATCGGGGGACCGGGATCTCCTGTCCTGTCGGCCTTGCTTCTGGTGAGGAGTAGAGCCGCGGCTTCGGCCTGAACCACTGGCCCTTGGTCGGGTCCCCGCGGGGAGCTGATCTCGGGCCAGATGTGTGTTCGGCGACGAGTTTCCTCACGAGCTCCAGTCGAGCCGTAGTGCTCACCCCTCGGCGTCGGCGGGTGGGGGGTCGCGGTCTCCATCGGGCGGAGGCCGTCTGGTTAGACTCGACGGATCATGCGCCGGTCATGCCGGTCGCACCATGCCATCTCACTGACTTGCGAGACATTCCATGATCTTCATCACGGCGAAATTCCAGGTGCTGCCCGAGTATGCCGACCAGTGGCCGGAGATCACACGCGAGTTCACCGAGGCCACTCGCGGTGAGCCCGGCTGCTTGTGGTTCGACTGGTCGCGCAGTGTCGAGGACCCGACGGAGTACGTCCTCGTCGAGGCATTTCGGGATGGCGATGCGGGAGGTGCGCACGTCCAGTCCGATCACTTCAAAAAGGCGCAGCAGACGTTGCCCCGCCATCTCGCCGAGACCCCCCGGATCGTCAACGCGACGCTTCCGCAGGACGACTGGTCGCTTCTCGGCGAGATGGCCGTGCCTGAGTCGTGAGGCAAGCGTGCGATCACCGGCTGGAGGATCACCTCCGGCACCAGTGGCACTGTGGCGGTCACCAATCTGAGCCACGACGGACGGCTGGCTGCGGGGCAGAGCACCAGCCCCCGGTTCCAGGGCGCCGGAACCGGGCGGGAGCCACTGTGACCCGCATGGCCAGCTCGCCCGGTGCTCCAGTGCAATGGAGGTCTGGCCGGGCGGTAATCGGCTTGCGGCGAGCCATGCCGAGATCCGCGCATGCTCCGGTCCTGACTGACCCGGCAGTTCATGGTTCACATAAGTAAACGCTTGTAGGGATTGGGGTCTCCCGTCCTGTCGGCCTTCTGGTGCGGCGTAGAGCTGCGGCTTCGGCCTGAATCGCTGGCCCTTGGTCGGCTCCGTAAGTGGAGCTGGTCTTGGGCCAGACGTGTTCTGGGCGACGAGTTTCTACAAGGTCAAGCCGCCCGCCTGCGGGTGCTCATCGAATCTTAAGATTTGCCAGATGGGCCCGTCCTGGGAGGCGAGGAGTGGTATTGCTAAACTTCTCGCCCGCTTTCCTCTCGCCGTCGTCGTGCAGAGTCTGGATGTCTTCTGTGAATGCCTTTCCTGCCGAAAATCAGCAGAGTCTCTTAGTTGAACATGGACTCCATGACTTCTTCATGGCCCAATGGGTCAGCATCGAAGACATCGGCGAGGTGGCGCGGCGGTTGCGCATCGAAGCGGAGACGACAGTCGTGTGCGACTTCCGGGCTGCCATGGAATATTACGGTTCCACGTCCGGGGCGTCGCAGCGGGCTTGGATCACCCGCCTTGCTCCCGGTTGGTCCCTGGTTCTTTATCTCAATGGATTCAGGTCGTCTCCGGAGGCCCTCAGCCTGGGCGGCCAGCGCGTTTTCGATGTCTCATGCATCTACGGTATAGGAGAGATCGATGAACTCTCTTACATCCACAATGGTGTGTGGGATGGAACCATCTATGATGAGGAAGAATATCGCATTCACTGGGAGGATTTGAGATATGACCTTACTTCACTGGAAGGGCAGCTAGAAGAGTATCTATGCGTCTTGGGGAGAGTCAGTGGGCGGTTTCTCGACCGCGACTGGTTCTCATCGCAGGGGCTGCTGGGCATCACCCCCGACTGAATGCGCAGGTCTCATGTGCGGGCAAAGGATGCATGGATCCCGCGGTAAGAGAGGTGAGGCTCTCTTCACGGGCCGTTCGCCGACCGGGGCGACCGCCGTCGCCTGACGATCGCGCCGATCTCAGCGACATGCCGGCGGGGGATGCGCTTTATGCTCGGGAGTGATTCGGCGACAGGGGTTCGGATGTCCTTTCGACGGCTGCCACCCATCCTCGCCGCGCTGATTCTGGCCGGGTTCGTGCCGCTGGCCTCGGCCGGGTCGACGGTCGTGAGTTGGCCCCGGGGGGCCACCACCTGCCAGGAGACGTCACCCGGTGGCGTTCCCGCCTCGTTCGGGGCGCCCGTCGCGATGGACATGGGCGGTCACTCCGACGTGACCTCGGTGGCAGTGGGTGAGCTGGACGGCCGGCCCGTCGTGATCAGCGCGGGTGTCGAGCACACCATCCGGATCTGGGACGGGGCCACTCTGCGACCGATCGGCGATCCGATCCCCGGCGACGGCCCGGTGGCGTACGGCACCGTCGACGGCAGACCCGTCATCCTCGGCCGGAGTCACGGGGCGCTCCAGAGGTGGGACGCGACCACTCGGCTGCCCGTCGGCGGACCGCTTCCCGCCGGGCGGTTCCGTGCCGTCGCGTTCGGCGAGCTCGACGGCAGGGCGATCGCCGCCGCGGCGGGCGCCGACGGCGCCCACGTGTTCGATCTGGCGACCGGGCGCCGGATCGGGCCGCCCCTCGGCGCCGGGAACTTCAGCGCCGTCGCGCTGACCAGCGTCCACGGCGTCCCGCTCGTGCTGACCGGAGAGACCGACGCCGTGATCGCCTGGGATCCGGTGTCCGGAAAACCCGTCGGGAAACCGCTCGCTCTTCAGGACGAGTTCATCCAGAACATCAACACGATCAGGACGACCACGATCGGCGGCCGTCCGGTGGCCCTGATCCCCACGGCCGATCTCGGGGTGATCCGCTGGGATCTGGTCACGCGTGAGGCGACCTCCCACTCGCTGAGGGGGAGGTTCGGCCCTTCGTCGCTCGCCGTGCTGAATGGCCGGACCGTGTTCGTCTCGGTCGAGACCGTCGGGGGAATCCCCACCGACCCTTACGGATCGAGGCTCCGAAGCTCGATCGCGGTCATCGATCCGGCCATCGGTGAGAGGGTGTCGTCCTTCGAGATTCCGGGGCACGTCACGTCGCTGGCGGTCGGTGATCTCGGCGGTCGTCCCGTGATCGTGACCGGCGGGCGCGACAACGTCGTCCGCGCCCACGATCTCGCCACCGGCCGGGAATCCGCTCCTCCCGCCACCGGGGGGCCCAACGGTGACATCCACGGCGTGAACGGGGAACTGCGCGGCCGACCGATCGTGGTGGCCCAGGGGAACGGTGACGACAGATTCCCCGGCGTGTGGGATCTCGGCAGCGGCAGGCCGCTGGACGCGCCGGTCAGGCTGCCCGGGGGCATCACCTCGTTCGCGACCGGCGACTACGGCGGACGAGCGGTTCTGGCCGCGGGGATCGGTTTCGGAGACTTCTCGATCCGGCTATTCGATCTTGCCAGTCGCATGCCGATCGGCGAGCCCCTCACCGGCTCCGACGGCTACGTCAACGGGGTCGCGCTGACCGAAGCCGATCGCCGGACGCTGGTGGTCGGAGCGGTCGACGAGGACGACACCGGTGACGCTTCCTCTCGGGGCGCGGTACGCGTCTGGGACTTTCCTTCGGGAGCGCTGCTGCACGATCTCGCCGTCCGAAACGGCCGAGCCGGGCAGCTGGCCCTCATCAGCCTCGCCGACCGGCCGGTCGCGGTGACCTTCAGCGCCACCCGCGCCCGGCTCTGGGACGTCGGCGCGGGAAAGCGGATGGCGTCGTTCCGCATCGCGAAGACCGAACACTCGGCCCCGGTGGAGATCGCCTCGTTCGACTGTACGGCGGTCGCGATCGTGGCCACAGGCAGGACCGTGGAACTCTACGACCTCGCCACGGGCAAACAGGTCGAGCGTCCGTTGCTCGGCCACTCCAAGCAGGTGAACAGCATCGCCTCCGGACGGGTCGCCGGTGTCCCGATCGCGGTCACCTACTCGCCACAGGACAGGAGCATCCGGGTCTGGGACCTCACGACCAGCCGGCAGATCGCGACGCTCCAGCGTCCTTCCCGCTACCTCGGCTCTCTCTCGATGAGCTACCTCGACGGCCGCGCCGTGCTCGTCGGCGGCGGCCGCGAAGCGCTGTGGACCTGGGATCTGGGGCCCGCCGCGTAATGCGGAAAGACCGCCCCATGATCATCGAACGCGTGGCACACAGTGTTCAGGCGGACGTTCGGCCGGTCGGTGCGGGGCCTGGCTCGAAGAGCTCGACGAGGTTGCCGGCGGGGTCGGTGAGCAGAATCTGGCGTCCTCCGGGGCCCGCCACCACATCGCCGAGGAACGGCAGGCCGGCTTTTCTGAGCCGGTCGACCGTGGTGTCGAGGTCGTCCACGATGAGGTGGATACGGTTGCGGCCGGCAGGGGTGTCCGGGGGTGTGGCGCGGGCGCCGGAGCTGGTAGGGCCGGAAAGCAGGAGTCGCAACGGGCCGCGGACCACGTCCGCGAAGGCGGGTGCGGCGTCCAGGCGCAGGGTGAAGCCCAGGTGAGTGGTGTAGAAGTCGATCGAGGAGCGCACGTCGTCGACGAGGTATCGGACCCCGGCGAGGTGATCGGGTGTCGTCATGGCATGGCCTCCTGGGTGGTCAGGACCGGCAGTAGGTGGCGGACCCGGACATCGATCTCTGCGGCCGTGTCCAGGAATGCCGAGGGGGCGTCCTTGGACGCTGCGGGGTCGGCGATGCTCCAGTGGATGCGCCGGGTGCGGTCGCCGAAGTCGGGGCAGACCTCGCGGACCTTGTCGCACAGGCTGATCACGTAGTCGACATGACGTCGGTCATGGTCGCCAGGGATCGAGGACGCTGTCCTGTCAGGTCGATGCCGTAGCCCTCGTTCAAGGCCTGTACCGCATGAGGGTGAAGCCGTGGCCGGGGGTGGCTTCCCGCGCTGGTGACCTCGACGTGGCCGGCGTGGCGGCGGAGCAGGGCTTCGGCGATCGGCGAGCGGGCGCTGTTGCCGGTGCAGGTGAACAGCACCCCCATGACTGACGCGGCACCGTCCTGCGCCTACTGCCGGCAGAGCACGACGCCCGACGAACCGCCTGGCGGCTGGGTCTACTGGGACGAACACTGGCTCGTCCACCACGGTCCCGTCGAATCCTCCCGGGCGGGCACCATGAAGATCCTCTCCAGGCGGCACTACACCGACTTCGCCGACATGACGGAACGGGAAGCGGCGTCCTTCGGGGTACTGCTGCGCGCGCTCGACACCGCCATGCGTGCCTGCACCGACGCCGAGCGCGTCCACGTGGTCTCGACCCGGGATCGCGTGCCGCACTTTCACGCCTGGCTCTATCGTCGCCCCGCCACGCGCCCCAGCACAGCGAGGCGGTCCATGCCGGCCGGGCGGCCGAGGCGGTGCGCCGGCACCTGTCGGACGGGGCCCTCCAGGCGGAGCATCGACCCCATGGATCAGGTGGCTGAGGCGTCCCGCCTCAGCCACCTGATCCGTTCTTCTAGTAGACGACGTAGCAGTTGACGCCGTCCGACTCGCGGTAGCACTTCGCCGTCTCGATGCTGCTGATCTTGGTGTAGACGTTGGCGTTCACGTAGCGCCACGAGCCGTGGAAGCTGAGCCAGTAGCCCTCGTACTGGACCGTGAAAGCGTCGGTGTCGGCCCAGATGTTGTAGCTGTAGGTGTGGCCGTTCATGCTGCGGGTGTCGCAGTTGCCCCCGGGGTTGACCGGGTTCCAGACGTTGCCCCCGCCCCAGTTCCAGATGTTGCAGTTCGAGCCTTTGCCGACGTTGCTGGCGTTGATGTTCGCCGCGACGACCAAGTTCTGGATGCTGTCGTAGCGGATGACGAGGCCGCAGCACTCGACGGCGGCGGAGGCGTTCGCCGCCGTCGGGGCCTGGAAGCCGATGGCCGAGGCGGCCAGCGCGAACGACATGGCGAGGTAGCGGACTAAGCCGCGCTTTCCTGGTCTCACGTGTGGTCCTTAATCGAGGTGACGATCAGGTCGGGCGCCGATGTACGGCGCCCGTCCCCCGTGACGTGAGTCAGAGTGACAGTGGGCCTCGTCACCGACAATGTCCGGACGCCCTCCTGGGAAGGTGAGACGGAAAACCGCCTCCCACCTGCACGAACACAGCGAAGTGGGACGCCTGCGAAGGGCCTCAGGGCCGGGATTCGATGAGGATCGGCTCTTCGGTGACGGTGATGGAGTCTCCTGGCCGGACGGTCTCCGCGGTGCCGTCGAGCCGGCGGACGGCGCGGACACCGGGGCCGGCCGTGGTCTCGGCGGTGCCGCCGATCGTCCAGCGGATCGTCGCGTCGTGCCGGTCGCCGGGCTTGGTGACGGTGATCTCGCACTGCCAGACGTTCTCCGGCAGGCCGATGGCCGTTCCGTGGCCGCACGACCGGCTGCCGGCGTGGATCAGCCAGCGCTGCAGTTGCTCCACCGCCAGGGCGGCGCGGGTGGGAACACCTCCCACCGCTTGCAGGACGATCGGGATCTTGGTGCCGCCCCAGTTGTAGAAGTACATGCGTTCGAGATTGAAGTTCCGCGCGTACAGACCCGTCAGGAAGAAGCGGACCGCGTAGTTCCGGGCTCTGGTCTCGTCCAGCGAACCCTGCAGGGGGATCGAGTAGGTGGTGCCGGTGTTCCACAGCCGGGGATGGATGCCGGCCTCGTGGAAGGCGCGGTCGACGGTGGTGACGAGTTCCAGCATGCTTTCCGGCGGGTCGGAAGGGGTGCGCTGGTAGAGCTTGATCCCGGCGACGTCGCAGTGGTCGTAGCCGCCGAGTGTGGCGAACCGATGAAGTTTCCGACGGCCTTCGGCGGTCCACAACTGTCCCATGCCGGGGCAGACCAGGGTCGCTTCGGGGTCGGCCGCCCGGATGATCCGGCCCGCGCGGCGGGTCATCTCCACCAGTGTCTCCATGCTGCCCGCGTAGAACCGTGGGTCGTTGCCCAGCACCCACAGCTCGTAGGCCTGGATGCGTCCCCGGTAGCGCTTCACCACGGCGCGGACGAAGGTGTCCCAGTCGTTCAGGTCGTCCGGCGGCGCCGCTCGGGTGCCGTCGGGGTAGGGGCCCACGGCGCCGGTGGGGCTGGCCCACGCGGGAGTGCCGCCCACGACGAACAGCACGGGGAGCCCGGCCTTGCCGGCGCCGTCGACGTGCCGGTCGAGCACCGACCAGTCGAAGGCGCCCCGCTCCGGCTGGATCTCGGCCCAGCGGGTCCCGCCGTCCCACAAGCGGACCGCGCCGACCCGGAACGTCGGCATGGCGCCGGTCGCGGTGTTGAGGGTGACGCCGAAGAGTGTGCGCGGCACCGATGCCTCGGGCAGGGTCCACGAGGGGCCGTTCACCCATTGCGGGGTCTGCCGGGAAGGTTGCCGCACGGGCGAGGTGCTCGCCGTCAGGACGAACACGCACAGGATCACCAGTCCCAGGCCGACGAACGTGAATCCGTGCCGGACATCCAGGTACTTGGACCGCCATGAGATCACGGTGCTCGCCGCCGGCTCCGGCGCGCTCCCGGCCGTCTGGGGGGCCGGCGCGGTCTCGCCGGGCTCCGCCGCTCCGCGGTCCGGGGAGGTGGTCGCGTGTGTCCAGCGCCGGTACAGTTCGGCGAGCTCGGCCTGGCTCGCGCCACACGCCTTGGCGATGCGCTCCACGGTTCCGTAGCTGTCCGGCACGATCACGCCCCGGCAGTAACGGTGCACAGTGGACCGGCTCATGCCGACGCGGCGTCCCAATGCCTCGTAACTGCGACCGCTGCGCTGCTTCAGGTCCGACAGTAACTCGGCCAGATCCTCCGCCGGCGCTGCTCCCACCTCTCACCTCACCTGATCCGGAATGGTGGAGCCTCTTAGGCCGACATGAAGGAGTGAGGTGACCCCGGGAATGTGGACATAAGGGCTTTATGCCGCGAGTGGGAGCCTAGCGGCTCTCTCCGGGGGGTGGCGTGGGGCAAGCTGGTGGCGTGAATGTCCACGTGTCTCCGGGCGCGGTCAGAGACCCGAGGACGCAGGCCGGCCCCAACCCGCAGCATCTGCTGGCGACCCTGCTCGGTGAGTACCTCGACTCCTCGGACGCCGACCTGCCGTCGGCGGCGGTGGTGGCGATACTCGGGGAGTTCGGCATCAGCGAGTCCAGTGCGCGGGCCGCGCTGTCCCGGCTGACCAGGCGCGGCCTCATCGCGGTGCGGGGATCGGGGCGGCCGCCCGTCTACCACCTGACGCCTGAGGCGATCGCCCGGCATCGCTCCCGGATGGACCACTTCCTCGGGTTCGGCGCCCGCCCGCCGCGCTGGACCGGCGACTGGGTGACGGTCTCGTTCTCGATCCCGCAGTCCGGTCCTGCTCCACGGCACGCGGTCCGCAAGGCGCTGGGGTCGCTGGGGTTCGCCCGGCTGTACGACAGCGTGTGGATCAGGCCCGGGTCCGACGCCGGCGTGGTGACCCAGGTGCTCCACGACATCCTGGACGACGTCGACGGCGGCCGGTGGTCGGTGATGCGCGCCCGGTTCGAGGAGGAGGCCGGGCCGCACGGTCCGGCCGCCGCCTACGACCTGGCGGGGCTCGCCGCCGCTTACGAGGGTTTCATCGAGCGCTACTCCGAACTGCTGGTGGCCGTCCGCGAGGGGGAGGTCGACGCGACCCGGGCGCTGGTGGCCCGGACCTCCGTCATGGATTCCTGGCGGAAGTTTCCCGACATCGACCCGGATCTTCCCGAGCACCTGCTGCCGTCGCCCTGGCCCAGGCAGGCGGCCAGAGAGCTTCTGCTGGAGATCCACTCCGCGCTGGGCGCGCTCGCGGAGGAGCGGCTCGTCGAGATCGCGACCCCCCACTGGCCGGACGCCGCGTCCTGGATCACCCACTTCCGGGCGTCGGAGGATTCCGTCTCGGTTCCGGGCCGTGGGGAGCGCTGAAGAAACTTTCAGCCACCCGGCGGTTGAGCGCCCCGGTGCGGCGGCTTTCCCGCCGCCCGCCGCGTGCCGGGGCGTCAGGCGTTGACCTGGGCCGGAGTCGTCCGTTTCCCGGTGCGGGCCGGAGGGGCGGTGGAGCGGTCGCGGACGCTCGCCCGTCAACGCCGCGCTGACACTTTCTCTGACTGCGGTGATAGTAACTGCATGCTGCTCTCATCGGCCCCGATGCCACATCCGACAGGGAGCGCCGATCGTGACACCTTCGGAGGGTGAGATGAGAAGACGCTCGATCATCAGCGCGGTCCTGGCGGCCGCGGTCGTCCCCTTATTCGCCGGGATCGCGGCGCTCACCACGACGCCGGCCTCGGCGGCGGTCGGCGGCTCGGGTCCCTACCCGGCCGACTGGGACGGCAGCCTGCAGAACCACACCGTCTACCGGCCCGTGAACATCCCGTCCCAGCGGCTGCCCATCTACGTGTGGGGCAACGGAGCCTGCTCCGCCAACGGGCTGTCGCAGGCCAACTTCCTGCGTGAGATCGCCTCGCACGGGTTCCTGGCCATCGCCAACGGCAGCCCGAACGGCTCCGGCTCGACGACCTCGCAGATGCTCACCCAGTCGATCGACTGGGCGGTCTCGGAGAACAGCCGCCAGGGGAGCGTCTTCTACAACCGGCTCGACACCAGCAAGATCGCCGTCGGCGGCTTCTCCTGCGGCGGGCTGGAGGCCTACGCCGTCTCCAACGACCCGCGGATCACCACGACCACCATCTTCAGCAGCGGCCTGCTGAACGACGCCGACGACTACCAGCTCAGGCGGCTGACGAAGCCGATCGCCTACTTCATCGGCGGCACCAGCGACATCGCCTACCCGAACGCCATCGACGACTGGGGCAAGCTGCCCTCGACGCTGCCCGCGTTCATGGGCAACCTGAACGTCGGGCACGGCGGCACCTACGGCCAGACCAACGGCGGCGAGTTCGGCCGCGTGGCGGTGCTCTACCTCAAGTGGCGGCTGAAGGGCGACAACACGGCCGGCGCGAATTTCGTCGGCGCCAACTGCGGCCTGTGCAACACCCAGTGGCAGATCCAGCGGAAGAACCTGACGCTCGACCCCTCCCCGTCGCCCTCGCCGAGCCCCTCGCCCAGCCCGTCACCGAGTCCGTCGCCCAGCCCTTCGCCCAGCCCGTCGCCTTCGCCCAGTCCGTCACCCTCCGGGACGCAGGGCTGCTCGGCGACCTACACGGTGCAGGACCAGTGGCCCGGCGGGTTCGTCGCCTCCCTGAACGTCACCGCGGGCGGCGCCGCGATCAGCGGCTGGAGGCTCTCGCTCACCCTGCCGAGCGGGGCTGCGATCACCTCGCTGTGGAACGGCGTCAACACCGGCACCAGCGGCGCGGTGACCATCGTCAACCAGAGCTACAACGGGCGGCTGTCGGCCGGGCAGAGCACCACCCTCGGGTTCCAGGGCACCGGAACCGGCGCGGGCGCCACGGTCACCTGCACCGCCACCTGATTCATCCGAGGTCAGGACGCGTCCACGATCTGGATGACCGTCTTGCCCGGGGTACGGCGGTGGCGGCCGGCGAAAGCGTCGGCCGCCTCCGTCAGCGGGCGCACGCCGCCCACGATCGGCTTGAGCCGGCCCGACCTGACACGCTGGGCCAGGTCGGCGAGCTGGGCGCGGTCGGGCTCGACGACGAAGAAGACGGCCCGGCCGTTCCCGGGCTGCACGGTGGGCGGCATCGCGACGCTGACGACGGTGCCGCCCGGACGCAGCAGTTCGGTCGACCGGTTGAGGACGTCGCCGCCGATGACGTCGAACACCACGTCCACCTCGCCGGCGTTCCGCAGGTCGTCCGCGTCCAGGTCAAGGAAGGTCCGCGCGCCGAGGCCGAGCACGAGCTCGCGGTCGTCGGCCCGGCCGGTGGCGATCACCTGGGCCCCCGCCTCGCACGCCAGTTGGACGGCGATCGAGCCGACCCCGCCCGCAGAGCCGTGGATCAGGACGGTCTGGCCGGTCGCGAGGTGGCCGTGGTCGAACAGGCCCTGCCAGGCGGTCAGGCCGGAGATGGGCAGCGCGGCGGCCACGGTGTGCTCGATGTCGGCCGGCAGCGGGGCGAGGTTGCGCGCCTCGACCGCGGCGTATTCGGCCAGTGATCCGTTGCGGGCCCAGTCGGTCAGCCCGAAAACCCGCTGGCCCACGGTGAGGCCGGTGGTGCCGTAGCCGAGTTCGACCACGACCCCGGACAGCTCGTTCCCGAGGACGGCAGGGGTCCGGTCGTGGCCGGCCCGGTCGGTCCAGGTGGCCGGCCAGTCGAGCTCACCCGGGGTGAAGCCCGCGGCGTGGACCCGCACGACGACGTCGTTCTCCGCGGCGTGCGGATAGGGCATCTCGGTCAGGGACAGCCCGCCGACACCGGCGTCCCGGTCTTGTACGGTGATCGCCCGCATACCCGGATGGTGCCCGCTCGTCCTTGTGGGGCACGGCTCCCTCCGGCCAAGGTTCACCCATCTCGCCCGACCAGGTAGCGCTGGAGGGTGGGGCCCAGCCAGCCCACGACGTCCTGGTGGGTCATCTCGACGACGGGCGGCAGGCGCAGGACGTAGCGGCACAGGGCCAGGCCGAGCATCTGGGTGGCGACCAGGCCGGCGCGGCGGGCGGCGGTCGCCGGGTCGCCCGACAGTTTCACGGCCAGGGGTCCCAGCTGGCTCGCGAAGATCTCCCGCATCCGCCCGGCGACGTCCTCGTTGGTGACGGCGGTGCGCAGGAGCACCATCAGGGCCTCGTCGGCCTCCCAGCGTTCGACGAAATGGGCGGCCAGGGTCGCGCCGATCCGGTCTTCGGGGACGCCCGACAGGTCGGGGAGGTGGAGGTCGAAGTCGGCCGCGGCGGCGAACAGCTTCTCCTTGTTGCCGAAGTAGCGCATCACCATCGACGGGTCGATCGCGGCGTCGGCGGCGATGGCCCGGATGGTGGTGCGGTCGTAGCCGTCGGCGGCGAAGCGCTCGCGGGCCGCGCCCAGGATCGACGCCTTGGTGTCCTCGGACGATCTCCTCATGCCAACAAGTGTAGGCCAACGCCTGTTGACTTCGACAGCGCGGTCGGCGCATAGTGATGCCAACAGGTGTTGACCAACAAGCGTTGACCTCGGAGGTCGTCATGCTTCCTGCCACTACCGACGTCCTGGTCGTCGGAGCCGGGCCCACGGGACTCACCGTGGCGGTCGGGCTCGCGCGGCTGGGCCGCCACGTCACCGTCGTCGACGGTCAGGCCGAGGGGGCCAACACCACCCGGGCCGCCGTCGTGCACGCCCGCACCCTGGAGGTGCTGGAGCCGTACGGCGTGGTCGACGCCCTCGTCTCCCGGGGCCTGCGCGCGACCGGGTTCAGCATCCGGGACCGCGACCGGGTGCTGGTCCCGGTGCCCTTCGGGGGGCTGCCGACGGCCTATCCGTATACGCTGATGATCTCGCAGGAGGTCACCGAGGCGGTGCTGCTGGCGCGGCTGACCGAACTGGGCGGGCGGGTGCTCCGCCCGTACACCGTGACCGGGGTCGAGCAGGACGAGGCGGGGGCGACCGTGACGTTCGCGGGCGGGGAGAGCGTCCGCGCGGCCTACGTGGTCGGGGCCGACGGCATGCACAGCACGGTGCGCGAGCAGGCCGGCATCGCGTTCACCGGCGAGGCCTACGCCGAGTCGTTCAGCCTCGCCGACGTGCGGCTCTCGGGGGGAGTGCCGCAGGACGAGGTGGTGCTCTACTTCTCGCCCGCCGGGGTGCTCGTGGTCGCGCCGCTGCCCGGCGGCTCCTACCGGATCGTGGCGACGGTGCCCGAGGCGCCCAGAGTGCCCGACGTCGCGTTCGTCCAGCGGCTGCTCGACGACCGTGGTCCTGAGGCGGGCCGGGCGGTCGTGCGCGAGGTGGTGTGGGGGTCGCGGTTCCAGGTCCACCACCGGGTCGCCGACGCCTACCGGGCGGGGCGGATCCTGCTCGCCGGAGACGCGGCACACGTCCACAGCCCGGCGGGCGGGCAGGGCATGAACGCCGGCATCACCGACGGGGTGGCCCTCGCGACGGCTCTCGACGCCGTTCTCGGCGGCGGCTCTCCCGGTCTGCTCGACGCCTACGGCGCGGTCCGCCGGCCGGTGGCCCAGCAGATCGTGTCGCTCGCCGACCGGATCACCCGGCTCGCCACCGTCGACCGGCGCTTCCGCCCGGCCCGCAACCTGGCGCTGCGCCTGCTCGCCGCCCTGCCCGCCTTCCGTCGTCAGCTGGCCTGGCGACTGTCGGGCCTGGTCTACCGCTGAGCGCCGCCGGTCAGGGGGTCTTGTGAGCCGGGACGGCGAGGACCCGGAGAGTGGCGAAGGAGTCGCGGATGCAGGCCGGCAGGTCGGCGGTGTCGTCGGCGGCGATCCACGCGACGTAGGCCGTGCGGAACATGGCGATGCCGGTCTCGGCGGCGACGGACGCCTCGGCGGGACCGACGCCCCGGGCGCGCAGGGCCGTGGCCAGCGCGTCGGCCAAGCTGGCGAGCTTGACCAGTTCGCGCTCGCGCAGCTCCTCGTTGGCCTCGATGGCGGCCTGGCGGCGGCAGGAGTAGGAGCGGCGTTCCTGGAGGAGCGCCCCGGCCCTCTCGAGAGCGGTCGCCACCGCCTCCAGGGGCGCGGTGCCGGGGGAACACTCCGCGACGGCGCCGGTGAGGAGGTCGCGGAGCAGGGCCGACCCGCCGAAGAGGACCTCACGCTTGTCGGCGAAGTGACGGAAGAAGGTGCGCTCGGTGAGACCGGCGCGCTGGGCGATCTCCGCGATGGTCGTCCGGTCGAAGCCGCGCTCGACGAAGAGGTCGAGGGCGGCGTCTTCGAGTCTGCCGCGCGCGTTCGGCTCCCATCTCGCCATGGGTCGAGTGTAGGTGATGTCAGTCACTGTCGTCTTGATGTCATGGACTGACATCGCATAGTGTGATGACAGTTCATGACATGGAAGAGGTGGTCATCATGCGTGTGTTCGTGACGGGGGCGTCCGGGTGGATCGGGTCGGCCGTGGTGCCGGAGCTGCTGGCGGCGGGGCACGGCGTCGTCGGGCTCGCCCGCTCCGACGCGTCGGCTGAGGCGCTGGCCAAGGCGGGGGCGGAGGTGGTGCGTGGCACCCTCGACGATCTCGGCACGCTCCGCGACGCGGCGGCGGCCTCGGAAGGGGTCCTGCACCTGGCGTTCAAGCACGACGTCGCCTTCTCGGGCGGCTTCGCCGAGGCGGCCGGGGCCGACCGGGCCGCCGTCGAGGCCATGGCCGGGGCGCTGGCCGGGACCGGACGCCCGTTCGTGCTGGCCTCGGGCCTGCTCGGGCTGACCCGTGGACGCGTCGGGACCGAGCGCGACTTCCCCGAGCGCTCCGGGTCGCCGATGCACGGACGGGTGGAGACCGCCCGCCGGGTCGTGGACCTCGCGGAGACCGGCGTCCGCACGTCGGTCCTGCGGCTGCCGCCGACCGTCCACGGCGCGGGCGACTACGGCTTCATCGCCGCCTATGTCGCGGCGTCGCGCGCGGCGGGACGGGCGGGCTTCGTCGGCGACGCGCGCTGGCCCGCCGTCCACCGGTCGGACGCGGCCAGGCTGTTCGTGCTGGCCCTGGAGAACGCGCCCGCCGGGTCGGTGCTGCACGCCGTCCAGGACGAGGGCGTGCCGTTCCGGGAGATCGCGGAAGCCGTGGGGAAGGGCCTGGACCTTCCGGTCGCGGAGCTCTCGCAGGAGGAGGCCGACGCCGCGTACACCTGGCTGGGGCCGATCATCGCCACCGACAGCGCCGCGTCGAGCGACCTGACCCGGGCGCTGCTCTCCTGGGAGCCGACCGGTCCCGGCCTGCTCGACGATCTGGCCTCCGGGTGTTACTTCGGCTGAGCGTTGCCGGTGGCCCAGGCCCAGGCGGCGATGCCGACGCGGTTGCGGGCGTCGAGCTTGCGCTGGACAGCGGCGATGTGGTTCTTGACCGTGCCGGGCGAGATGAACAGGGCGGCCGCGATCTCGCCGTTCGTGTGGCCCTGGGCCACCAGGCGGGTGATCTCCAGTTCGCGGTCGGTGAGCCGCGCCGGGCCGGGCCGCGCCTGGGGGGCGAGGGCACGCAGGAGCCGTACCGTGATCTGCGGGCTGATCAGGGTGTCGCCGGACATGGCGGCGCGGACGGCCTCGACCAGGATGGCCGGGCTGGAGCGCTTCAGCAGGAAGCCGCACGCGCCGTTCCGCAGCGCGGTGTGCACGTATTCATCGAGGTCGAATGTGGTGACGACGACGACCCTGATCGGGTCGCTCACCTCGGGCCCGGCCAGCAGGCGGGTCACCTCCAGCCCGTCGAGGCGGGGCATCCGGATGTCGGCGAGCACCACGTCGGGGCGCAGGTGGCGGGCCTGTTCGACCGCGCTCGCCCCGCAGGCGGCCTCGGCGATCACGGTCATGTCGGGCTGCGCGTCCAGGATGACCCGGAACGCGCTGCGCACGTCCTCCTGGTCGTCGGCGATCAGGATGCGGATCACGCCGCTCCCAGGGGGATGGTCGCGGCCAGCCGCCAGCCACGTGGGGAATGCGGGCCGGCGGTCAGGCCGCCGCCCAGTGCCTCGACACGTTCGGCCAGGCCGGACAGGCCGAAGCCGGGCCGTCTCTGAGCAGGGCCGGTTCCGTCGTCGGTCACGGTGACCTCCAGGGCCGAGCCGGTGTGGTGGACGGCCACCTCCACCTGCCGCGCCGCCGTCGCGTGGCGGCGCACGTTGGTGAGCGCCTCCACGACGATCCGGTAGGCCGTCGCGGCCACCTCCCGGGGCACGTCGCCGGCGTCGAGGTCGAGGCGGACCGCCGCAGTGCCGGAGGAGGAGAACCGGTCGGCCAGTTCCCGCAGGTCCGCCAGCGCCGGGAGCGGGGCCCGGCCCGCCGGGTCGTCGGTGTCGTGCAGCATCCGCACGGTCCGGTCCATGGACGTCAGGGCCTGCAGCGCCGCCTGTTCGATGCGCTCGAAGGCGGCCGCCGCCTGCCGGGGGTCGCTCTCCGCGAGGATCCGGCCCGCCTGGGCCTGGGCGAGCATGCCGCTGACGTCGTGGGCGACGAAGTCGTGCAGGTCGCGGGCGAGGTGGACACGCTGTTCCCGGCGGGCCTCCTGGACGGCTCGGGCGCGGTGATCGTCCAGAGAACGCAGGTAGAGCCCGATCGTGGCCGCCAGCGCCGCCGCCAAGCCCCAGACGGCGAAACCGGCCAGCGCCTCGACGGTGGGGGCGGCCGGACCGTACCGCAGCAGGGAGACCGGGGCGGCCACCCCGGCGAGGGCCGCAGCGGCCAGCGCGGCGCGGTGCGGCGCGGTGCGGACCGCCAGGACGATGAGCCCGAGCAGGACCGCCGACTCGCCGACGGTCCAGCCCGGGGCGGGGGACTCCGCGCCGAGCATAAGGAATCCGGCGGTCACGGCGAGCGACAGCAGGCCCGCTCCGCCGGCGGCGAGCGCGCTGTTCCGGGGGCGCATGCTCCGAGCCTAGGTATCCGGCCACCCCGGCGTCCCGTGCCGAACGGCACGTATACCGGCGAACCGGCCGCCACCACGCTGGATCAGGACGTGATCCCCTGAGGTGAGGACGTGATGGCGGATGCTCCGCTGGCGGGACTGGTCGGGATACGCGGCGGCCGTGTGGTCGCTGGTCTACGGGGCCCTCGGGCTGTTCTGGGCGCTGGGCGGCGCGGGGTTCCCGTTCGCGTCGGTCGAGGACGACCGGGCGACGGGTTCGATCCTGGAAGGAAGCCCAGCCGGGATCGTCGCGCCGGGCATGGCCGCCGTCGGGCTGGCCGGCGCGATCGTGGCGCTGAGGATGGCCCGGGGCCGCGACGGCGCCCGCACGGCGCTGATCGTCTTCGGCTGGGTGGTGGCCGGCACGCTCGCCCTGGTGATCCCCGACTACACCCTGCTCATGCTGGTGGCGTTCGCGCCGCTGCTGCTGGTGTTCGCGTTCACCGGCGTGCCCGGACCGCAGGAGGGCATCGGCGACATCCTCTACTGGCACCGGGTGAACCTGATCATCCTGTTCGTCGGAGGCGTGCTGTGGGCGCTGGCCTACCAGAGGCGGACCACGCGGCAATGGAAGCAGGCCACGCCTGACCAGCTGCGGCGCTGGGGCCGGTGGGCCGTCTGGGTGGCGTGCGCCGCGCCCGTTCCGTACGAGATCACGCGGGTCGCCTGGTATTTCGGCGTCCCGCTCGGCATCCCGGAGGACTTCGCCCAGATGATGCGGGAGACGCCCGGGATGCTGGAGATCGGGCTCGGCTGCGCCGTCGCGTCGATCTGCGGATCGATCCTCACCCACGGCCTCGTGAGCCGGTGGGGTGAGGTCTATCCGCGCTGGGTCTGGTTCAAGGCGGGCGAACGGGTTCCGCCGGCGCTCGCGGTGGTGCCCGCCGCCCTGGTGGCGGTCGTGCTGATACCGGCGGGACTGATGAACGTCCGGATGGGGGCCGACCGCGACACGTGGGGGATGAACGCGCCGGGCATGCTGTGGGTCGTGTGGGGCGTCGCCCTCGGCGTCGCCGCCTGCGCCTACGGCCTGCGGCGGCGGAGCCGGGCGTCCAGCAGCGCGGGCGGTGTGGTGGCGTAGTTGTCCTCGGGGTTGAGGTCGGTTCCCGGCGGCACGATGGCGTCGATGCGGTCCAGGAGGTCGTCGGTCAGGTCGACCTCGGCCCCGGGCAGGACCCCGTCGAGCTGGGCGGCGGTGCGCGGCCCGATCAGGACCGACGTGACGGCCGGATGGGCGCGGGCGAAGGCGATCGCCAGTTGCGGCAGCGTCATCCCGGCCTCCTCGGCGAGGGCGGCCAGGCGGGTGAGCGCGGCGGCCTTCAGACTGCCGGTCGGCGTCGCCGGGTCGTACCGGGACGGCTGGGACGAGGCCCGGTGGCCGGACGTGAGGTCGGGGCGGCCCGAGAGCCAGCCGCCGTTGAGCGGGCTGAAGGTCAGGACGCCGAGCCCGTGGCGCTGGGCGGTGGGGAACACGGCGCGCTCGGGCCCGCGGGTGAAGATCGAGTACATCGACTGCTCGGCCAGGAACCGGTGGGCGCCGGTGCGCTGGGCCGCCCACTGCGCCTCGGTGATCAGCTCCGCTGGGAACATGGAGGAGCCGAACGCCCGGATCTTCCCGGCGCGGACGAGGTCGGTCAGGGCCGACAGCGTCTCGGCGACGTCCGTCTCATGGTCGGGGCGGTGCATCTGGTAGAGGTCGATGTGGTCGACGTCCAGACGGCGCAGGCTGTCCTCGACCGCGCGGACGATCCGGCGCCGGGAGCCGCCCCGCTGGTTGGGGTCCTCACCCATCGGCAGGCCGAACTTGGTGGCGATGACGACGTCGTCCCGGTGGCCCTTCACGGCCCTGCCGACGATCTCCTCGCTCTCGCCGTGGGAGTAGACGTCGGCGGTGTCGACGACGTTGATCCCGGCGTCGAGCGCGCGGTGGATGATGCGGACCGCGTCGTCGTGGTCGGGGTTCCCCATGCTGCCGAACATCATCGCGCCGAGGGAGAGTTCACTGACGGACATCCCGGTCGCGCCGAGGGTTCTGCGTTTCATCTCGGATGGGCCTTCTGGATCGCAGGGCTGCTGACCTGGCCATCTCACCAAGCCGGCCCGCCCTGCCGTGAGCCCGATCCTGCCGCGGCGTTGCCCGATCCTGTCATGGTTGACTGGCGCGCATGGACCTCCTGGACGAGATGCGGCGGCTGGTCGTGCGCCTCACCCCGGACGGCGGCCAGCGGAAGATCCCGGGCGGGGTGACCCTCGCGTCCGTGGACCGGCCGACCCCGCCGGTCGGCGCGATCTCCGAGCCGTCGCTCGCGATCGTCGCGCAGGGGGTCAAGCGCACGGTGCTCAACGGCGTCCCCTACGACTACCGCGCCGGTCAGTACCTCGTCGTGTCGGTCGACCTGCCGGTGGTCGGCCAGGCCCTGGAGGCCAGCCCCGACCGGCCGTTCACCGTCTTCAGCATGTCGCTGAGCCCGGCCGCCATCGCGCCACTGCTGCTGGAGCACGGCGCGGGCGGCGAACCCGGGGCGTTCACCGGGATGGCGGTGAGCGACGCCACGCCGGAGTTGCTGGATCCCGTCGTACGCCTGCTGCGCGTCGCCGACCGGCCGGACGACCTGCGCGTGCTCGCGCCCGGATACCAGCGGGAGATCCTCTGGTGGCTGATCAACGGCGACCAGGGTGCGCTGGTGCGGCAGATCGGCCTCGTCGACGGCAACCTCGCCCGCGTCTCCCGGGGGATCCGCTGGATCCGCGACCACTACCGGGAGCAGCTGTCCATCGCCGATCTGGCGGATCTCTGCGGCATGAGCGCGTCGTCCCTGCACCGGCACTTCCGCGCGGCGACGTCGATGACACCGGTCCAGTTCCAGAAGCAGATCCGTCTCCAGGCGGCCCGGACCCTGCTCATGACCCGGTCGGGCAACGTGGCGGAGGTCGGCTATTTCGTCGGCTACGAGAGCGCGTCGCAGTTCAGCCGCGAATATCGCAAGGCGTTCGGTGTCTCTCCTGGCCGGGACGCCGCGCAGCTGGCCCGGCTCTCAGGCGCGTAGGTCCGACCAGGTCCCGTGGTCGGCCGCGCGGAGGCGTGACGACAGGCCCGCCTCGTCGAAAGCCTTCTCCACCTCCGCGCGCCCTTCGGTGAAATGCGTCCAGCCGTCGTAATGGGCGGGAATCACCACGTCCGCGCCCAGAACCGCCGCCGCCGCGGCCACCAGTCGCCCGTCCATCGACACCGGGCGCTGCCGGAATTTGCCCTGGACGCGTGCCGCGCCCGCGTTCAGCACTGCCGCGTCGATTTCCGGGACACCGCGGGCGATTTCGCCCACAACGCGCATTGACGCGTTGTCGCCGCTCACATAAACGGTCGGCAGGCCACGGCCGGACAATACGAAGCCGGTCACCTCGCAGTTCACGAAGCCGTCCGCGTCGCGTTCTCCGTCTTCCGGTCCGTGGACGGCCGGGACGGCCAGGAAGAAAAGGTCGCCGCCGCCGTCGGGGCGGAGCACGGTGAACGTCGTCCAGGGTTCCAGGCCCCGGCCGTTCAGGCGGGCGGCGGTGCCGGGGACGGTCAGGGTGAGCGGGGCCGCCTGGGCGAACGCGCGGCCTCGGTCGTCGAGGTTGTCGGGGTGGGCGTCGTGGCTGACCAGGACGACGTCGACGGGGCCCAGCGCCGCCTCGTCCGCCACGGGAGGAAGGGTTTTGGTCAGGTAGCCGTGCGGTCCCGGGTCGTCGAAAGTGGGGTCCACGACGATGCGCAGGCCGCCCATGTCGATGACGGTCGTGGGGCCGCCCAGGACCGTGGCCGCGCCTTCGCGCCTCGGCAGATTCTGCTCACTCGCACGCTTGCTCACGAGTCAATGCTGCCGGTCGACATGTCCCCCCAGTGGCCGACACACCGCCCCGTCCGTACCCGAAACAGCAGGTGGAGCGCTATCCCTTAAGGGAAACGCGGACCGTCCCAATGTGGACACACCACTTGGCAATATCTCATCTAGCGGGACATATGTGATCTAACTAAACTCCGTGACAGATCGGAACGTTCTAAGCCGAACGGTCTGGTTATCGTCAACCACCGGGGAGGGTTGCGGCCCTTTCGCACGTCCTTTTTCCGGACGTCCCCGGGGGTGGCGCGATTCCTCTGCGTGTGGTGACGAGTCCCTCAGCACCCATGGAGGTTTCGTGTCAAGGTTAAGACTGACCGTCGCCACGGCCGCAGCGGTCGGCCTGGTGGCTGCGTTGGTCCCGGCCGGATCGGCCATCGCCGACCCGACGCCGTCTGCGACCCCGTCGTTCACCGCGACGCCGCTGACCCCCACCGATGTGGTGGTCGGGGCCAAGTCGCTCACCGGCCAGCTTGCCGAGAGCGACGAGGCGCTGCTCAAGGAGACCTCGTCCGCGCCGGTCAACGTCGCCGTGAAGCTCGACTACGACTCGCTCGCCGCCTACAAGGGCGGGATCAGCGGGTTCGCGGCCACGAGCCCGAGCGTCACCGGCAAGAATCTCGACCCCGACAGTGCCGCGGCCGAGAAGTACGTGAAGCACATCGAGAGCATCGAGAACAAGTTCCTGGCCGCGCTGCCCGGTGAGGTCGCCGGCGCCAAGGTCGGCCAGAAGCTCCGGACGGTGTACGGCGGCGTCGCGCTCACCGTCCCGGCCAACGAGGCCAAGGACCTGCTGAAGCTGCCCGGTGTGGCGGCCGTGCAGCGGGACGGCCTGGAGAAGCCGCTGTCGACCGACGAGAGCGAGGCCATCGACGCCACGCCCGTCTACAACTCGCTCGGCGGCGCGCCCAACTCGGGCAAGGGTGTCATCGTCGGCATCCTCGACTCCGGTCTCTGGCCGGAGCACCCCATGATGGCCGACAAGCCCGGCCTGCCGACGCCCCCGGCCAAGGCCGACGGCACCCCGCGGACCTGTGACTTCGGCGACAACCCGCTGACCCCGGCGACCGACGTCTTCGTCTGCAACAACAAGCTGATCGGCGGCCAGCCGTTCCTGGACACCTACAACCTCGTGGTCGGCGGCGACGTCTACCCCGACTCGGCGCGTGACTCGAACGGCCACGGCACCCACACCGCCACCACCGCCGCCGGCGGCCCGGTCACGGACGCCAACCCGCTGGGCATCTCGCGCGGCGCGACCCACGGCATCGCACCGGCCGCGATGGTCTCGGTCTACAAGGTCTGCGGCGCCGAGGGCTGCTACCAGACCGACTCGGCCGCCGCGGTCGCCCAGGCGATCCTCGACGGCGTCGACGTGATCAACTTCTCCATCTCCGGCGGGGCGAACCCGTACACCGACCCGGTCGAGCTCGCCTTCCTCGACGCCTACGCGGCCGGTGTGTTCGTGGCGGCCTCGGCCGGCAACTCCGGTCCCGGCGCGTCCACGACCGACCACCGCTCGCCGTGGGTGACCACGGTCGCGGCCAACACCCAGAAGCGGACCTTCGAGTCGACCATCACCTTCAGCGGTGGCGGCCCGGTCATCAAGGGCGCCTCGATCACCGCGGGCGTCGCCGCGGCGACCCCCGTCGTGCTGGCCTCGGCTCCGCCGTACAGCAACGCGCTGTGCACCACCCCCGCGCCCGCCGGCCTGTTCAGCGGGAAGATCGTGGCGTGTGAGCGTGGCCCGAACCGCGTGCTCAAGGGCTTCAACGTGAAGCAGGGCGGCGCGGTCGGCATGATCCTGTACAACAGCACGCCGCTCGACATCATGACCGACAACCACTGGCTGCCGACCGTCCACATCGACAAGCCGGCGACCGACGTCCTGCTCGCCCACCTCGCCGCCACCCCCGGCGCGACGGCGAGCTTCACCCAGGGCACCAAGACCAACTGGCAGCGCGACGTGATCACCACGTTCTCCTCGCGCGGCCCCGGCGGCGACTTCCTCAAGCCCGACGTCACCGCCCCCGGTCTGCACATCCTGGCCGGTCACACCCCGACGCCGGAGTCCCCGCTGGAGGGCCCGCCCGGGAACCTCTACCAGGTGATCGCCGGCACCTCGATGTCGTCCCCGCACGTCGCGGGCGCGGCGGCGCTGGTCTTCGCGGCCAACCCCGGCTTCACCCCCGGCCAGGTCAAGTCGGCCCTGGAGACCACCGCCCGGACCAACGTCACCAAGCAGGACCGGGTCACCCCGGCCGACCCGTTCGACATGGGCGGCGGCCGGATCGACCTGAGCCAGGCGTACAACTCGGTGCTGACCATCGACGAGACCGCGGCCGACTTCGCGGCCTCCGCCGCCGACCCGCTGAACCGCATCGACCTGAACATCCCGTCGGTGAACGCGCCGACGATGCCGGGCCAGATCACCACCACCCGTACCGTCAAGAACGTCACGGGCCAGCAGGTCGAGTACACCGCGCGCGGCAAGAACACCTCGCCGGGCACCTCCATCACCGTCACCCCGGCCCGCTTCACCGTGCCGGCCGGCGGGACCAAGGAGCTGACCATCACGATCAGCGCCACCGACGTCCCGGACGGCCAGTACTTCGGTGAGATCGACCTCCGCCAGGAGGACGGCAACAAGGACCACCACATCCCGGTCGCGTTCTACCGCCAGGAAGGCGCGATCCCGGTCGACCAGACGTGCGCCCCGTCGACCATCGCCAAGAACACCGGCGAGTCGACCTGCACCGTCACCGTCAGCAACGGCACCCTGGACGACACCGAGGTCACCGCCACCAGCGTGCTCGACGGCCGTCTGCGGCTGAACAGCGTCACCGGCGCGACCCAGGTGAGCAGCCAGGAGGCCACCGTCACCACCACGCTCGACGGCCGCCAGCCGGACGCGCCGGTGATCACGCCGGGCGGGCTGTTCGGCTACATCCCGCTCGACGCGTTCGGCACCCCGCCGACCCCGGTCGGCGACGAGCAGGCGGTGAACTTCAACGTCCCGTCGTTCAAGTTCGCCGGGCAGACGTTCAACCGGATCGGCATCACGTCCAACGGCTACCTCGTGGCCGGCGGCAGCAACGGCTCGGCGGACATCCAGTTCACCCCGCAGACGCTGCCCGACGTCACCCGCCCGAACGGCGTCCTCGCGCCGTTCTGGACCGACCTCGACGGCACCGCCGCCCCCGGCGTCTACGCGACCACGCTGACCGACGGCGTGAGCGACTGGATCGTCGTCGAGTGGCGTCTGAACCTCTACGGGACCAACACCCTGCGGACGTTCCAGACGTGGATCGGCGTCAACGGCACCGAGGACGTCAGCTTCGCCTACCCGAGCGCCTACCCCTACCCGGGCGACGCGTACGGCCTGACCGTGGGCGCGGAGAACGCCGACGGCACGGCGGGCAGCCAGATCCCGGCCGGCACCGGCCCGTCGTCCGACTACACCATCGCCAGCACGCCGGGGGCGCCCGGCGAGACCCTGACCTACACGATGAAGGTCAAGGGCGCCATCACCGGCGTCGGCTCGGTCACCACCTCGGTGGTCACCGACCAGGTCAACGGCGTCACCCAGGAAGTGGACAAGATCACCGTCCAGTAGTCACCCGACGGTGAACGGGCCCGGCGGTTCTCCGCCGGGCCCGTTTTCCTGTCACACATCAGCACCTCGCCCGGACGTCGACCGTCAGGGGGACGTTCTGGGTGTCCGTCCCGTCAGTGGCCTGGAGCCGGGCCGTGTAGACGCCGACCGGTGTCGGCGGGATGCTGACCCCGACGGCGGTCTGCACGGTTCCCGAGCTGTTCGAGCCGGGCGGGATGGGGGACGTGCCCGACGTCGTCGAGCCGGGCGGGAGGTCGTGGATGGTCGCGCCGATGGTCGACGACCACGTCCCGTCCACGGAGACCAGGAAGTACGTCGAGCGGCCGTAGACCGAGTCGACGCAGATGCGTTGCCCGAGATCACGCAGGGTCCACGTCGAGGCCGACGCGGGGGCAGCGGCGGCGGCGAACGTCGCCATGAGCAGACCTGCGGTCAGGGCACGGTTGAGCGATTTCACTGACACCTCCAGGATGCTTGTGGTGCGGTGCCGTCATTATTAGATGTTTCAACTATTTCGGATTGATAGGGACTTTCCTGATGAAAGGTGCGGTGGTGGCGGATGAAAGGTTCAATCAGCCGCCACGTAAAGTCCTGCTATGACTTCCACCCGGTATGCACCGAACGGCATGGTTTGCACCGTTGACCACCTGGCGTCCGCTGCGGGGGTCGGTGCGCTCGGCAAGGGTGGGAGCGCCGCCGACGCGGCGATCGCGGCCAACGCGGTGCTGGCGGTCACCGCGCCGCACATGTGCGGCCTCGGGGGCGACCTGTTCGCGCTGGTCCACGACGGATCGGGCGTCCACGCCCTGAACGCCTCGGGCCGCGCCGGCAGCGGCGCCGACCCCGAGCGGCTGCGGGCCGAGGGCAAGACCGTGATGCCGCATCTGTACGACATCAGATCCGTCCCCGTCCCCGGCTGCGTCGACGGCTGGCTGGCCCTGCACGGCAGGTTCGGCCGGTTGCCGCTCGCCGAGGTGCTGGCCCCGGCGATCCGCCTGGCGGCGGACGGCTTCCCGGCCTCCCCGCTGCTGGCCCCGGGCGCGGCGTTCATCGGCTCGCTGCAGAGCGACTACGCGTCGGTGAGGGCGGTCGGCGACCCGATCAGGCGGCCGGGCGCGGCCAGGACCCTGGAGGCCGTCGCCAAGGACGGCCGCGCCGCCTTCTACCAGGGCGAGTTCGGCCAGGGCCTGCTGGAGCTGGGCGCGGGTGAGTACACCGACGACGACCTGGCCAGGGACCAGGCCGACTGGGTGACCCCGCTGTCGGCCCGGGTGTTCGGCCACGACGTCCACACCATCCCGCCCAACTCCCAGGGCTACCTGCTGCTGCTCGCCCTCGAGATCCTGGAGGGCCTGGACCTCCCCGCCGACCCCGCCGACCCGGCCTGGGCCCACCTCCTGATCGAGTCGGCCCGCGCGGCCGGCCACGACCGTCTCGACGTCCTGCACGAGGACGCGACCGCCCCCCTCGACTCGGCCGGGGCCCGCCGGTCCCTGGTCGGCACGGGCCTGCGGGCCCCCGCGGCCAAGGGCGACACCACCTACCTGTGCGCCGTGGACTCCGACGGCATGGGCGTCTCGCTGATCCAGTCGAACGCCGCCGGTTTCGGCAGCCTCCTGTTCGAGCCGTCGACCGGCATCAACCTGCACAACCGGGGCATCGGCTTCTCGCTGGAGAAGGACCACCCGGCCGAGTACGGCCCCGGCCGCCGCCCGCCGCACACCCTGTCGCCCGCCCTCATCACGAACGACGACGGCTCCCTCCGCACCGTCATCGGCACGATGGGCGGCGACGCCCAGCCGCAGATCCTCCTCCAGCTGGTGACCCGGCTCCTCGTCCACGGCCAGACCCCGGGCGAGGTGATCGGCGCGTCCCGGTGGGTCCTGGGCTCGGAGACCGGCTTCGACACCTGGCGGACCGGCGAGCAGGTCGTCGAGGTCGAGAAGGGCGCTCCCTGGGAGCTGGCGGAGCGGGGTCACCGGGTCGTCCAGGAGAACTACGGCGACGGCTTCGGCCATGCCCATCTGATCGACGTGCTGCCGTCGGGGATGCTGGCGGGCGCGACCGACCCCCGGGCCCGGATCGGCGCGGCCCTGGGTTGTTGATCATGATTCGGTCAAGTGACGTGTGGGGCTGACGCGACGGAGGGAGACAGGGGTCGGTGGGTCCCCCCACGGGACCCCTGACCTTGTGGAGCATTCATGCTGAAGGCCTCGTTCGTCGCCCTCACCGTCCTCGCCGCGGGCCTCGTCACGGCGGCTCCCGCCGCCGCGGTCTCCGCCGGTACGTGCACGTCCGCCCAGAGGGCCGCGGCGTCGGCCACGCCGATCACCGGGAAGGCCGTCGCGCCGGTCCGCTTCCAGATGGAGACGGTCGAACGGCGGAGGTTCACGATCGAGCTGACCGACCAGGCGAAGATCGACCACGCCCGGAAGATCCTCAAGGGTGAGGAGAAGAACCGGATCCACGTCTTCGGCCGCATCGCGAAGCGCCCGGCTGCGTACAACCCGCAGTGGAGCTTCCACCTCGACCCTTCCACCATCGACTTCTTCGAGATGGCGATCGAGGTCTGCGACTCCACGACCCAGTACGTCGAAGACCACCTCGACGAGGCCTGCGGCGCGTTCCTGCCGGGCTGCTTCTGGTGCCCGTGGACCTCGCGGCTGGTCGCCGAGGTCCCCTCGGTGAAGCTTTAGGGATGATCTGCGGGGTCCGCGGCGTTCGCGTTGGGGACCCCTTCCCCCGTACACGGAGAACCCCACTCATGACCGACCAGGCGACGAAAACCCTGCGTTCCACCTACGACGAGCTCGCCGCGCAGGTCCGCGCCTTCGCCCCGGAGGACCTCGTCCGCCAGTCGGGCGCCTCCGACTGGGACGTCTCCCAGGTCCTGAGCCACCTCGGCAGCGGCGCGGAGATCAACCTCGCCGCCCTCGAAGGCGCGCTGAACGGCACGGGCGCCCCCGAGGGCGACGCGATCCGCGCCATCTGGGCGCGCTGGGACGCGATGTCCCCGGCGGAGCGCGCCAACGCGTTCCTGGACGCCAACGAGAACCACATCGGCCGCCTGGAGGGGCTCGACCCGGCGACCCGGGAGAGCCTGCGGATCGCGCTGTGGTTCCCGACCGACCCGCTCGACGTGGAGACCTTCGCCAAGTTCCGGCTGAGCGAGCTGGCCCTGCACACCTGGGACGTCCAGGTCGCCTTCGACCCCGCCGCGTCGCTGCGCGAGGACGCCGTCGACATCCTGCTGGAGCGGATCGGCGGGATGCTCGGCTGGACCGCGAAGGCCGACCGGCTGGGCCGCTCCGTCACGCTGGCCGTCCACGTGACCTCGCCGGAGCGGTCGTTCGGGCTGGCGATCGGGGAGCAGGCGGAGATCGTCGACGTCCCGGCCGAGCCCGACGGCGTCCTGACCGCCCCCGCCGAGTGGTGGCTGCGGCTGGTGACCGGGCGGCACGCGCCCGAGCACACCCCGCCGGTCGTCGAGCTGACCGGTTCGGTCACTTTGGACGAACTTCGCAAGGTTTTCCCAGGATTCTGATCATTAGAACGGGTCGGCGAAACTTGTGACCCGTGTGACTCCGCTGACAGGATGCTCACGGTGAGGATCAAATATTGGACCGGTGCGCTGATCATCGCCGGCAGTGGAGTGTTGGTCGCCGGCCCCGCCCAGGCCGCGCCGTCCGGGCCGGGAATGGTGAAATGCCCGCGCCCGACCAAGACCGTGGGAAGCGCGGGCCAGTTGAAAAGCGCGCTTGCCTCGGCCCGCCCGGGAGATGTGATCAAGATGCGCCCCGGCGTCTACCGGGGCAATTTCGTCGCCAGGAAATCAGGCCTGAAGAACCGCCCGGTTTTCCTCTGCGGCACCGCCGCCTCCGTGATCCAGGGCGGCGGCCCGAAAGGCGGCTACGGTTTCCACATCGACCGGGCGAACTACTGGCGTCTGGTCGGATTCACCGTGAAGAACAGCCAGAAAGGCGTGATGGCCGACCGCACCACCGGGTCGGTCATCCAGTCGCTGACGGTCCATTCGATCGGCGACGAGGCCATTCATCTGCGCAATTTCAGCAGGTCCAACATCGTGCAGTACAACCGCGTCTACAACACCGGGCTGCGCAAACCGCAATTCGGTGAGGGCGTCTACATCGGCACCGCCGAGTCGAACTGGAAGACCTACACCGGCGGCAGAATGGACCGCAGCGACGGCAACTGGGTGCGCGGCAACGAGATCAGATCGACCGCCGAGGCCATCGACGTCAAAGAGGGCACCCGCGGCGGCTGGATCGTGGGCAACGTCTTCGACGGCTCCGATCTGGTCGACGACGGTACCAACGACTCCTGGGTCGACGTGAAGGGCAACGACTACGTCATCGAGGGCAATCGCGGCCGCCGGACCCCGCTCGACGGTTTTCAGACCCACGAGATCGTCGACGGCTGGGGAACCGGGAATGTCTTCCGGAAGAACGTCATCAACCTTTCCGGCGCGAGGGGTGTCGGAATCAACGACACCGTCGGCGGAAACACCATCGCGTGTGACAACAAGGTGACCGGAGGGCCACTCCTCAAAAAGGGTGCATGTAATAAATGACACTTACGATCGGGTTCGGGAGGTCGCATGAACCTGATCGAAGTGGAAGTCCCGGATTTCCGGGGCATGCAGGCACTCAACGCATGGCTGGCGGGCCACGACGCGGGCGTCCTGCTGATCGGCCCGTCTCCCGACGGCCCCGAATCGGTCATGCACGGCATCGTGACCCAGCAGGAGCCGCTCCCCGGCGCCCGGGTGGTCCGCTGGGGCACCGTCAAGGTGTGGACGAGCGACCGCGGGGGCGGCTCGGCGGGCGTCCGCGAACCACGTCACCCCAGGCCTCCGGCGGGCGGCCTGGCGGAGGAACTGCCGTAGCACCGGGGAGCCGCCTTCGAAGGGCGGCTCCCCGCCGCGTCTCACAGGCTCTCGTAGTAGGCCTTCATCGCCGGGTAGTAGTCGTCCCACTCCGGCTTCGGCGCGCCCTCGCGCGAGGCCACCAGCGCGTCGAGGTAGAACTCCCAGCCCGGCCCGATGTCCGCGACCCCCGTCACGTCGGTCAGGTGCTGCACGAACAGCAGCTCGGTCACCCCGTCGGCCTCGGTGAGGAAGAGCTCCAGGTGCCAGGTGCCGTGGTCGTCGACCGAGGAGATCGCCAGCCGCCGGGGCGGCTCGCAGGCCTCGACGCGCATGTCCGTCCAGGGCGCGCCCTCTTCTGAGGTGAGCTGGACCTGGATCATCGGATCGGCGTCGCCCCGCCAGGGCCCGAACCAGCGGGCGGTCCGGTCTGACTCGGTGACGCTGGCCCAGACGTCGGCGGCGGACGCCTTGAAGGTGCGGGTCAGGTGGAGGTCGGCGCCGAACAGCCGTCCGGTCGGTGTCATGCGGTCTCCCTGTTGTCGCGGCGGTGGTCGCGGCGGGCCCGGTGGACCTCGGTCTCCAGCGCGTCGAGGCGCTGCTCCCAGCCCGCGGGGGTCATGAGGGCCGACAGCCATCGGTGCAGCTCGGTGAGGCCCTCGGGGTTGAGCGAGTAGTAGCGGTGCCGCCCGTCGGGATCGTCGGTGACCAGGCCGCTCTCGCGGAGCACCCGCAGGTGGCGGCTGATCGCGGGCCGGCTGACGGGGAACCGGGCGGCGATCTCTCCGGCGGTGAGCCGCTCGTCGCGGACCATGCGCAGAATCGCCCGTCTGATCGGGTCGGCGATCGCCTCCGCGGCCTGGTCCATGATAGGAAGTGTAACCCATGGGTTACGCGTTTACATAACCCGCGCAGAGGGGGTAGGGGACCCGCATGGGTCGCACTTTCGGCGTCGAAGAAGAGTTCCTGCTGGTCGACGGGGTGACGGGAGAACCCGCCCCCGAGGTCGACAAGGTGCTGGCCGACGCCGGTCCCTATCCGGTCCGTGGCGGGGTCTTCAGCGCCGAGCTGTTCCAGACCCAGGTCGAGGGGGCGTCCGCCGTCTGCCACGACCTCTCCGGCCTGCGCGACCAGCTGACCCGCGCGCGGCGGATCCTGGCCGAGGCGGCCCGCTCCCACGGTCTGCGCCTGGTCTCGGTGGGCACCCCCGTGCTGACGGGCTCGATCCCGCCGATCTCCCCGGGTGATCGCTTCGCGGACATCGTCAGCACCCACCGCGGCACGATCAGCGACTACCAGTGCTGCGGCTGCCACGTCCACGTGGGCGTGCCCGACCGGTCGACGGCTGTGGCGGTGCTGAACCACGTGCGTCCGTGGCTGCCCACACTGGTGGCTCTGGGGGCCAACTCCCCGTACGACAGGGGCCGCGACTCCGGCTTCGCGAGCTGGCGGATCGCCGAGCAGATGAGGTTCCCCGGCGCGGGCGTCACCCCCTGGTTCGCCTCCCCGGAGGACTACGACCGCACGGTCGGCCAGCTCGTCGACTGCGGCGTCCTGGTCGACACGGCCATGACGTTCTGGCTGGCCAGACTGGGCGTCGGCAAGCCGACCATCGAGGTCCGCGCCGCCGACGCCGCCGGCTCGGTCGACGACGCCCTGCTCCAGGCGCTGCTGACCAGGGCGCTGGTGGAGACCTCCCTGACCGAACTGGCGGCGGGCCGCGAAGGTCATGACGTCCCCGACTCCGTCACCACGGCGGCCCTGTTCAACGCGGCCCGCAACGGCCTGGCCGGAGCGGGCGTCTCCCCGGCCGAGGGCCGCGAGGTCCCGGCGGTCTCCCTCCTCGACGGGCTGCTGTCACACGTGCGCGGCGCGCTGGAGGAGTCGGGGGACTATGACGAGGCCCGGCGGCTGGTCGACTGGGTCAAACGGGCCGGCACGGGGGCCGACCGGCAACGACGGGCGGCGACCGAGGGCGGGCCACTGGCGGTCGTCGACATGCTGGCCGCGCAGACTGCACATTCCTAGTGTTCGGCGCGAATTCGTGAGATATCTTCTTCCGGTCGAAGCTGCGGCCCGACGGGCTTCCCTCTGAGGACATGCCCCCATACCGCACGAAGTCCTTTCGTGCTGCCTGGGGGAATCCGTGGCGAGCGTTCCGGCTCCCGCCGAGCGGTTGTCTGCCAAAAGTCTCTATGATTCGCTTCTTCAGCCGAAATCCATTGTGGAGCGAACCTTCATCGCGGCCCTCGCGGCCAAGGTCAAAGCCGTGACCGGCCGGACCCCGGGTGAATCCGAGAAGCGCGCCTGGATCAACAGCCTCTCCGACCTCTCCCGGACCCTGATGGACGCCGAACGGGGAAGACTCGAAGTCTTCGTCGAATTCCCCATGCCGGGTAATAAACGCAGCTCGGCCGACGTCGTGCTGGCCGGATTCGATTCCAGGGGCAAGGTCTCCTACGTCGTCGTGGAACTCAAGCAATGGAGCGAGGCCGCGCTCTTCGAGGAGAACGACCGGCTGGTCGACGTGCCGGGGATGCGCCCGCACCAGAGCCACCCCGCCGTCCAGGCAAGGGGATATCGCGACCAGCTCCGAGAGACGTGCTCCGCGCTCGACGGCCGCCCTGAGGCGGTGAGCGCCGTCGTCTACCTGCAGAACGCGCAGCACGAGGACATCCGCGACCTCTACCAGAAGTCGGTGACCGAGGAGGTGCCGCTGTTCTGCCGGAGCGAACGCGGCGCGTTCATCACCTACCTCCGCAGCCGATTCTCCGACGAGCCCGGTCAGGTCGCCGGTGACATCCTGGCCCAGGGGGCGATGGTGCCGACCGGTGAGCTGCTCGACCGGGCCGCCGACGTGCTGCGGGGTCGCGACCAGTTCGTCCTGCTCGACGAACAGCAGGAGGCGCTCCAACTGATCCGCCACGACATCCGGGCGGCCTATGAGGCCAACACCAAGCGGGTCGTCATCATCACCGGAGGACCCGGCAGCGGAAAGACCGCGATCGCGCTGTCGCTGCTGCGCGAATACGCCGACGCCCGGGATCGGGTGGCCTACGTGACCGGCTCCCGCACGCTCACCAAGACGTTCCGCCGGGTGATCGGCGGCCGGGACAAGGACATCGCCGGGCTTTTCCAGTACTACAACGACTATGCCAACGCGCCCAAGAACAGACTCGACATGATCATCGTGGACGAGGCGCATCGAGTGCGGGCGAAGTCGCACGATCGCTACAACGCGGCCCGCCGCAGCGACCGCCCGCAGATCGAGAGCCTCATGGAGGCGGCTCGTGTTCCGGTCTTCCTCGTCGACGAACACCAGGTAGTCAAGCCTGGTGAGGTCGGGACCGTAGCGGCTATCGAGGCGCAGGCCCAGATCTTGAACATCAAATATCACCGGGTCAGCCTCGACGGGCAGTGGCGCAGCGGTGGCAGCGCCGTCTACGACGGATGGGTTCGCCGCCTGCTCAACCTCGGCGCCGCCGACGGTCAGTGGGACGGCGACCCGGGCGCGGAGCCGTGGCCGGGCGACGAGCATTTCGACGTGCGGTCAGCCGACTCACCCGCGCAGATGGAGGAGTTTCTCCGCGCCCGGATGGCCGAGGGTGGCTCCGCCCGGATCACCGCCGGATACTGCTGGCCGTGGAGCGACCCGCTCCCGGACAAGAGCCTGGTCGACGACGTGGTGATCGGCGACTGGGCCCGGCCGTGGAACGCCAACGGCGAGAGCGTCCGGGTGGGTAAGGCGCCCACCAGTCAGTTCTGGGCCACCCTGCCCGGCGGATTCGACCAGGTCGGCTGCATCTACACTGCTCAGGGCCTGGAGTTCGACTGGGCCGGTGTCATCATCGGGCCCGATCTCATCGCCCGAGGCGACGGTCTGCGCACCGTCCGTGAGGCGAGTCGGGATAAGGACCTGGCAAAACGGACGGTCTCCGACGAGCAGTTCGACCGGCTGGTCCGCAATACGTACAAGGTTCTGCTGACACGGGGACTCAAGGGCGTCGTCATCTACGCCTGTGACGAGCAGACCCGGAAGCATCTCAGGGCATTAGTCCCTCCAGTAACTCCCTGACGGCCGGGTCGGTCGCGAAGATGACGGTGCCGCGCATGCCTCTGGTCAGCAGAACCTTGTAGACATTGCGAACGAGCTGGTCGAACTCGGCGTCCGGGACGGTCTTGGTGCTCTTGAAGGCCGGGTCGCGGTTCGCGGCGCGTCTGGTGGTCAGGACGTCGTTCTCGACGGTCAGGTCGGGCCCGAGGATGACACCGGCCCAGTCGTACTCGAAGCCCTGGGCCGTGTAGACGCAGCCGACCTGGCCGAAGCCCGCGGGTTCGGTCGCCCACAGCATGCTCGGCGGGGCGTCGCCGACCGCGCGGTCCTTCTTGACGTTCCACGGGCGGGCCCAGTCGCCGATCACCACGTCGTCGACCAGGGTCAGGTCGGCCCGGGGGTCGCTCCAGGGCCAGCAGTATCCGGCGGTCATCCGGGCCGTGCCCGGTTTGGCCTGGAGGATCGCTTCGAGCTCCTCCGGGCTGCCGGCGAGACGCACCTCGAAGTCGGGGTCGCCCGCCCACGGCGAGGGGCCGTCACCCGACAGACCCATGAGGTCGAGCACCCAGCGCTCGTAGTGTCTGCTGCCGCCGCAGCGGAACTGCTCGTCGAGGCTGACGTGGCTGACGGCGTACCCCTTGGACTTCGCGAAGGCCTCGATCGCCTGGACGGTGCCGAGCTCGCCCGGCCGCACGACCTGATGTTCGTCAAGGAGGAACACCGGCACCCGTGCGGCGCTCAGCAGTTCGTCGAGTTGCGGGCGGCCGGTCCGTTTGGCGGCCGGGGTGAAGCGGTGGGACGAGGTCTCCCTGATGCGGTGAGCCTCGTCGCAGATCAGTACGTCGAGCGCGTCGGGCTTGGCGTCGGTGAGGCTGTTGAAGTAGACGAAGAGGTTCTTGATACGGCTGCTGCCCTTCGCGGGGTAGCGCCGCATGGTCTCAGTGAAGGACTGCGACCCGGTCGCGTGCAGGGTGGTGCGGCCCTGACGGAACAGCTCGCCCAGCAGCGACAGGGCGATGACGCTCTTTCCGCTGCCGGGGCCGCCGGTGACGACGACGGCTCGCTTCTCGTCGGTGTCGACGGCCCGGACGACCAGTTCGAAGGCGATCTGCTGTTCGTCGAGGAGGGTGAACTGCTCGCGCTCCCGGATCTCCTTGGCGGCGTGCGCCATGAGCTGGCGGCTCGGCGCGACGTGACTGCCCAGCAGCCGATCGGCGGCGGTCTCGCCGGGCGCGGGAGCCAGTCTCGTGCGTAAGAATGCGCGGAACTCCTCGCGGCGGCTGCCGGTGAAGACCTCACCGGCCAGGTCGGCGACGTCGAAGTCCATGGCGTTGTGCAGATAGGCGGCTGTGGCGACCGATTCAGGGGTGAGCACGTCGAGGAAGTCGACGAGGTATTCGCCGTAGCGACGGACCTGCTCGGCCGGGTGCAGGACCTCCCGGCCGCCGGTCAGCACCAGATGGTCGCCGAGTTCTGAGAGTTCGGCCTGGGTCCACTGCTTGAGTTCGACGACGACATAGGAGTCGGCGCCGGTCTCGGGATGCACCCCCGCAAGCACGACGTCGGCGCGGCGGCTGGTGAGCGGCAGCTTGTACTCGGCCAGCAGCGTGATCTCACCCAGCCCGGCCTCGGCGAGGTCGTGAGCGAGCACGGGGAGACTGTTGCGCCACGAACGCACTTCGGCGGGGGACGGTCCCTGACCGGTGGTGGCTCTCAGATGGTCGGCCAGCGCCTCGGTGAACGCCGTTTCGACGGGGGACAGCAGGTTCTCCACCGACAGCCGAATCGCCGACACAGACGTCCCCCAGGCAGCACGAAGTCACTCGTGCGGGTGGGGGCGTATCCGTCGCCGGAAGCCCGTCGGGCCGCATCACATGGTCATTACGAGGTTAGCGGAGGGTAGCGTTTGTCGACCTCGTCGATCTTGGCGTGGATCGCCTCGATCAGGTCGACGCCCAGGACGTCGGCCAGCCGGATCAGATAGGTGGCCACGTCGGACATCTCCGACCTCACCCTGGCCAGCGACTCCTCGTCCAGCGACGCCGCCTCCTCCGGGGTCAGCCACTGGAACTCGGCGAGGAGCTCGCCCGCCTCCCCGGCCAGCGCCATCGCGAGGTTCTTCGGCGTGTGGAAGACCTCCCAGTCGCGGGCGGCGGCGAAGGCCCGCAGCCGGGCGGCCACCTCTTCGATCTCGGTCATGGCACCAGGCTAGGGCCACACATAGGGCAGATCGTCTGGCTCGTCGCCGAACAGCGGACGGTAGAACTCCGGGTCCTTCCGCAGCAGCGCCGACCGGTGGCTCAGGTGGAAGGCGGGGTCGCCCAGCCATGGAGGCAGCTCGCCGGCCTCGCCCAGGGCGGCCTGCGGGCGGATCTCCTCGATGCCCCTGAAGCGGGCCAAATCGGTGCGCAGCGTCACGGCGCAGGTGTCCGCCCGGCCGGTGGAGCACCATTCGTCGCAGATCTCCAGGCCGTACCGGACGAGCGCCTCCTCGTAACCGCGCCACATCTTCGCGGCGGGGTGGTGCCGCCAGCCGTAGTCGTCGACGCAGGTCGCCCGCAGGACCTGGATGGCCTCGACGCGCTGTTTGCCCAGGCGGCGGGCGTCCAGGACGCGGGCGGTCGCGGTGAAGTCGGGATAGGGCAGAAAGGTCTGCACCAGTCTCACGCTAGAGCGAGATGAGTAGGGGGCTACTCAAGCGCGCCGTGGGACACGCGCCGACCATGAGGCCATGGCCAGGAAACGTGTCGGCGAGATTCGCATCAGCAAGCGGATCGTGCGGATCGGGCACGAGGTGTATCCGCTCGCGAACATCTCGCGTGTGCAGACGTTGCGGCTCGTCTACAAGGGACGGCTCGCGACCTTCTATCCGCTCGGAGAGCTCGTCGTGGTGGCGGCGCTGGCCTACGGGGCCTCGTTCGTGGCTGAGGAGGTGCTGCCCGAGGCGCGGGAGTACCTGCCGGTCGCCCTGGCGGTGGCCGGGATCTGGGGGGCCTGGCTGGTGCTGCTGTTCCTCTACCGGCTGATCATCCGGCGGACCAGATACGCCCTGATGATCGAGACCGCGGGGACGCAGTTCACCGCCCTGTCGGGCACCGACCGGCAGGAGATCCACCGCATCGAGGGGCTCGTCGTCGGCGCCATCGAGGATCCGCCCGACTCGGAGCGGGTCATCCAGGTCCACGGCGACCTGGTCTTCGGCGGCAAAGCCGGGCGAGACGTCTACAACGTCGGGAACAACGGGCGCGCGAGCGTCGGCAACTAGTCGGCAACTAGTCGGCAACGAGGAGTCGGGTCATGGGTGACCACGTCATCGGGGGCAAGGCCGGTCGGGACGTCTACAACGTGGCCGGCCACGGCCGCGTGTCCGTGAACAACGCCAGTGAGCGGGTCGACGTCGAGGCGGCGGTGGCCGAGCTCCGGGCGTTGATCGCGCGGCTCGACCGCGAGGGGGCGATCGGGGCGGACGGCAGCGTCGTCGATCCGGGGGCGGTCGTTGCGGCCGTACAGGAGCAGCCTTCGCGGTTGCGGGCGCTGGCCGCCGCGGTGGGCGGGGGAGCGACCGACGCGGTGCTGTCGATCGTTCAGAGCGGGGTCGCGTCGCTGATCGTGGCGCTGGTGTCGCGGGCGTAGAGGGCGGCCACCTCGGTCGCCAGCCGGGCCACCTCCGCGCGGAGCTCGGGTGGTTCGAGCGCCTCGGCGACGGGGCCCAGCGACAGCAGGTAGCGGGCCGCCTTCGGGATCGACTCGATGCGCAGAGTCTGCTCGACGCCGTCGATCCGCACCAGGGCCTCGGACTGGTAGAGCGAGGTGTGGAAGCGTTCCTGGTATTCGCGCCAGTAGGCGGGGAGGTCGAAGTCGCCCGGCGGGGCGCACTCGGTCTCCGAGGTCTCCAGGGTGAGGATCTGGTCGACGCGGAAGGTGCGCGGGCCCGGCCCGGCCACCAGGTACCAGCGCCCGGCCTTCAGCACCAGGCCGTACGGCTCCAGCACCCGGTCGACGTCGGTGGGCGTCTTCCACCTGCGGTAACGCACGTTCAGGACGCGTCCGCTCCACACCGCGTCGGCGACCTCCTGGAGGAAGGGCACCGAGGTGTCCTTGGCGTACCAGCCGGGGGCGTCGAGGTGGAAGCGCGCCCGCATCCGGTCGGCCTGGGCGCGCAGCTCGGGGGGCAGCGCCGCGCGCAGTTTCAGCTGGGCGCCGGCCAGCGCGTTGCCCATGCCGAGTTCGCCCGCCGGGCCCGGGAGCCCGGAGAGGAACAGCGCCTCGGCCTCGGACGGGTTGAGGCCGGTCAGGTGGGTGCGGTAGCCCGCGACCAGCTGGTATCCGCCCTGGTGGCCGGCGTCTCCGTAGATGGGGACGCCCGCGGCGTGCAGGGCCTCGACGTCGCGGTAGACGGTGCGCACCGAGACGTCGAGCTCCTCGGCCAGCTGGGCGGCGGTCAGGCGGCCCTTCGTCTGGAGCAGCAGCACCGTCGCGAGCAATCGGCTCGACTTCACTGACACACCTTGGCAGTGGAGCCTCCCTATCGTCCAGGTATGGCTTTCGCGGAGAAGACCCTCACCGTGCCGCCCCCGATCGAACTCGGCGGGCGTCACATCAAGCGCTACCACGTGGGCTCGCCGGAACCCCATGTGGCGAAGGCCGCCTACGCCCTGCTGCCCGACCTGCTCCCCGAGCCCGACGGGACCCCGTCGGCCTCGTTCGTGGTGCTGCACCGGGGCGGCGACACCGGCGCCTACCTCAACGTCTATTCGTGGGCCTGGGACAACGCGCTGCGGTTCACCGGCGCGGCGGGCGGCCAGCGGGTCCTCGGCTGCCCCGACGACGACCCGGCGCACTTCGTGCGGCTGGAACCCGACTTCATCGGATGCGTCTGGGAACTGCCGCCGATCACCCACGAACGCAACGCCTGGGTGCGGCACGTGCTCGCCCCCGATCGCCCCGACCTGAACGCCTACCTCAACGACTCCCTCCCGGAAGGCCTGACCGGATGAACGACTTCGACTTCCTCATCGGCAGCTGGACCGTCCTCAACCGCCGCCGCCTGAACTACCTCGACCCCGCCAGTGAGTGGGAGGAGTTCACCGGCCTGTCCACCAGCCGCCGGCTGTTCGAGGGTGGCGGCAACATCGACGAGATGGTCTGCCCGACGTTCTCCGGCCTGACGCTGCGCCTGTTCGACGTCGAGCAGAAGGAGTGGTCGCTCTACTGGTCCAACTCCAAGGACGGCGTCCTCCAGCCTCCCGTCGTCGGCGCCTTCACCGACGGGGTGGGCGAGTTCTTCGGCGCGGACCTCTACGCCGGCGAGGAGATCTACGCCCGGTTCATCTGGTCGGACATCACCGAGGACTCCGCCCACTGGGAGCAGGCCTTCTCCCAGGACGGCGGCCAGACCTGGCTGACCAACTGGACCATGGACTTCAGCCGCCGCTAGATCAGCGCCGAATAGGAGTCGCGCCCGCGCCCGCCCTCGATCGCCCGGTCGGCCAGGTCGAGGGCGGCCCGCAGCACGGCGGCGTCCAGCCCGTGCCGGTCGGCCGTCTCCACGACGTGGGCCATCCCGGCGCGGGCCGAGACGATCGTCGACTCGTCCCCGGGATGCTCGCCGGTCGCCAGGTCGCGGGCGAACTCCTCGACGATCGGCGGCAGGATCGCGCCGATGCCCGTCAGGAACGGGGCCAGCTCTCCGGGTGACACGCCCTCCCGGCCGGCCAGGGCGAAGGCGTGGACGAGGCCGGTCATGGACGTCCAGAAGAAGTCGAGCAGCGCCACGTCGAAGGCCGCCGCCCGGCCGATCTCCTCGCCGAGGTGCGTGGTGACGCCGAGCGCGGCGAGGGTGGCCTCGTGCTCGGCGTACACCTCCCGCGGGCCGGAGAAGATCACCACGCCGCTCGCGGTCCCGATCGTCGGCACGGGGGTCAGGATCGACCCGTCGAGATAGGCGATGCCGTGGGAGGCGGCCCAGGCGGCCATCTCACGGGCCCGATGAGGGGCGTCGGCGGTCAGGTTGACCAGGGTGTGGCCCTTGAGGGCGACCGGGTCGAGGATCGAGGCCGCCGCCGCGTAGTCGATCACGCAGACGAGGGTCAGAGGGCCGGCCGCGTCCCGTACGGAAGCGGCTTCGCGCGTTCCCGCCGGGGCCCTGCCCGGGGTTCTGTTCCACACGGTCGTCGGATGGCCCTTGGCCGCGAAGGCCGAGGCCAGGGCGCTGCCCATCGGGCCGAGCCCGAGAACTGTCACGGGGGTCATGCGTTCGATCTTCGTCAGGACGCTATCTTTCCGGCAAGTACCCACTATTTTGTAAGTATGAAGAAGCGGTCGTACACCTGCGGCCTCGACGCGGCGATGGACGTCGTCGGCGGCAAGTGGAAGGCGCTGATCCTCTGGGAGCTGAGCGTCGAGCCGCTGCGGTTCGGCGAGCTGCGCCGCCGGGTCGGTGGGATCAGCGAGAAGATGCTCACCCAGCAGGTCCGCGAGCTCGAACGCAACGGTGTGCTCCGCCGCGAGGTGTACGAGCAGGTGCCCCCCAAGGTGGTCTACTCCCTGACCGATTTCGGGCTGACGCTGAACGCTGCCTTGGAACCGCTCGGGGAATGGGGCCATCGTCACATGGAGACGATCGAGGCGATGCCCCGTGACTGAGGTCCGTGAACTACGGCTGGTCGTGACGGCCGAGAACTACGAGGAGGCCCTCCACTTCTACCGCGACGTGCTCGGCCTCGCCGAGATCGCCGACTTCTCCTCCGGCGACGGGAAGGTGCGGCTGCTGTCGGCGGGCCGGGCCACCGTCGAGATCATCGACGCCCGCCAGGCGCGGCACATCGACGACGTCGAGGTCGGCCGCCGGGTCGCCGGTCACATCAGGGTCGCCCTGGAGGTGCCCGACGCCGAGTCGACGACGGCGCTGCTGGAGGAGCACGGCGCCGACGTGCTCGCGCCGCCGACCCGGACCCCGTGGAACTCGCTGAACGCCCGGCTGACCGCCCCCGACGGACTGCAACTGACCCTGTTCGAGGAGCTCGAGTGAAGGCCATCAGCCAGGACACCCTGGGCGGACCCGACGTCCTGCACGAGATCGACCTGCCCAAGCCCGTTCCCGGGCCGACGGAGGTCCTGGTCAGGGTGCGCGCCGCCGGTCTCAACCCGACCGACTGGAAACACCGGGCGACCGGCTACCTGATCGGGGAGCCGCCGTTCGTGCTCGGCTGGGACGTCTCGGGCGTCGTCGAGTCCGTCGGCCGGGGGGTGGCGATCTACAAACCCGGCGACGAGGTCTTCGGCATGCTGCGCTACCCGGTGGGCCACGGCGCGTTCGCCGAGTACGTCACCGCCCCGGCGCGGACCTTCGCCCCCAAACCGGCCGCCCTTGACCACGTCCAAGCCGCCGGGGTGCCGCTGGCCGGGCTGACCGCCTGGCAGGCGCTGGTCGACGTGGCCAGGGTCCGCGAGGGCGACGAGGTGCTGGTCCACGCGGCGGCCGGCGGGGTCGGCCACCTGGCGGTGCAGATCGCCAAGGCCCGGGGCGCCTACGTCTACGGCACCGCCAGCGCGGCCAAACACGACTTCCTGCGCCGCCTCGGCGTCGACGAGGTGATCGACTACCGGTCGGCCGACTTCACCACCGTCGTCAACGGGATCGACGCGGTGATCGACACGATCGGCGGCGACTACGGCCCCCGCTCGATCACCGTGCTGCGGCCCGGCGGCGTCATCGTCTCGCTGGTCGCCTCGATGGAGGCCGCCGACCTGCGCGATCACGGTGTGAAACACGGGGTGCGGGTCGAGTCGATGATCTGCGAGCCCGACCTGTCGGCGCTGAAGAGCCTCGCGGCGCTCATCGAGGCCGGGCGGCTGCGGGTCGCCGTCGCGGCGGTCTTCCCGCTGGAGGAGCTCGCCAAGGCCATGGAACTGGGCGAATCCGGCCGTACCACCGGAAAGATCGTGCTGACCGTCGACTGATCCCGGCCCGCCGGTCGAGACTGGCGGCATGGACGACGCACCGCAGGTGTCGACGCGGCGGCCGGAGCTCGATCTGCTCAGGATCATCGTGGTCTTCGGGTTGATCTTCTTCCACGCCGCGCTGGTGTTCGACTCGGAAGACGACTTCTACGTGAAGAACGCCGACACCACCGGTGTCACGATGATCTTCGCCGGGTTCATGGTCATCTGGGCGATGCCGATGCTCTTCCTCATCTCCGGCCTGGCCGCCTGGCACTCGCTCAACAGGCGCAGCGCGGCCGGGTTCGCCGCGGACCGATTACTCCGGCTCGGCCTGCCGCTCGTCGTCGCCCTCGTGACGATCATCCCGATCCCGCAGTGGATCAGGGCCGGGACGACGGAGAGCTACTGGGCGTTCCTGCCGAAGTTCTTCGACGTGTACCTGGACATCAGGGAGTTCCCCCTCGTCGTGCGCGGCGAGCACTTCGAGGCCGGCCACCTGTATTTCGTGGTGATGCTGATCGCCTGGTCGCTCATCCTGGCGCTGATCGCGCGGTGGATCCCCGCCGACCACGGCTTCTTCGCCCGGCGGGGCATGATCCTGCTGCCCTTCCTGCCGATCTCCGCCATCTGCGCGTTCCTCGGCCTGGAGGAGGAGTTCGCCGCCTGGAACCGATGGGCCTACCTGGTCTTCTTCCTGTACGGCTACATCATGGCCTCCGACGACCGGCTGAGGGCGGCCATGCGCAGGGACGCCCCGCTGGCCGCCGGGATCGGCGCGGTCATCTTCGCCGTCGGGATGCCCGGGTTCATGGCCCTCGACGGGAATCCGATGCTCGACCTGGAGCCGCTTCCCATCGCCGTCCGGGCCCTCTACGGCGCCGCCGCCTGGTTCTTCTGCGTGGCCATCCTCGGCTTCCTCGACCGGCGCGCCTGGAGCGAGCGGAACGGCTACCTGGCGGCGGCCGCCCTTTTCGTCTACGTCGTCCACCAGCCCGTCGTGGTGGTGACCGCCTACTACGTGGTGCGGTGGCAGGCGCCGATCCTCGTCAAGTACGCCGCCATCGTCACGGTGTCGTTCGCGGTGACGCTGGCGGCGTACGAGATCGTCAAGCGGATCCCCTATGTGCGGGCGCTGTTCGGGGTGCGTCAGGCCGGGCGGGCGTAGAACGCGATGTGCTCGTAGGTCCAGCCGTCGGCGACGGCGGCGTCGCGGGCCTGCGGGCCGACGACATAGTTGTGGTAGGCGCCCTTCCTGAGGCGGTAGACGGCGATCGTGCCCGGGGTGTTCTGGTTGACGGCGTAGAAGGTGACGCCCTCGTAGACGTAGCCGGACCGGTTCACCGCGTTGTCGCGTTCGACGGCGCTGCGGGCGAACAGGCGGTCACCCGAGGTCGGGTGGACCAGCCGGTGAACGGGAGCGAGCCCGGCGGCCATGCGGCCGGAGACGAACACGGACACGCCCTGGTCGACGTAGCCGTAACGGGCCACCGCCTTGTCGGCCTCGCCTCTGCTCAGGGTCAGCAGCGAGTGGCCCTGGGTGGGGTGGGTGACGACGTACAGCTGCCTGGTGAGCAGCCCCAGCACCGGCGCCGAGCTGGCCGACGGCGTGGGAGTCGGGGTCGGTGTCGGTGTCGGGGTCTTCGACGGCGTCGGGGTGGCGCTCGGCGAGACGGTCGGCGTCCGGGAAGGCGTGGGGGTCGGCGTGGGGGTCGGGG
>NZ_BBXG01000007.1:56041-488345 GCF_001570605.1 Herbidospora cretacea
GGGTCGGCGTGGGGGTCGGCGTGGGGGTGACGGTCGGGGTCGGGTTCGTGGTCGGGGTGGGCGGCGGCGGGGTCGTCTCCACGGACGGGCCGCGCAGCGCGCCCAGCGCGACCTTCCTGCCCGCGTCCACGCCGATCGCCTCGGCCACGTCGGCGGGCAGCGGCGCGCCTGCCGAGGCGGCGGACGAGCCCGGCTTCAGCCGGTAGTCGGTCCCGCTGAAGTAGGCCTCCGCGCCCTCCTGGTAGTGCGCGTTGCTCTCGCGGCCGGTCGACCTGAGCTGGGTCAGGCTGGTGAAGGCCTGGTCGTTCCCGGCTGGGACCGCCCACTTCGCCACCTGGGAGGCCGTCGTCGGGCGGTAGTAGCCGTTGTTGTCCATCTGCCCGGCGGGGATCATCTTCGCCGCGCCGACCCGCTTGCCCGACGACGCGCTGTTGGCGTCGACGGTGTCCACGAGGGCGCCGCCGCCCGACCGGCCGGAGAAGATGTTGTTGATCAGGGTCACCTCGGCGGTGTCCCAGGTCACCCCGCGCGCCAGCGCGTCGGGAGCGGGACAGTTGTCGGCGTTGCAGCGGTCCAGGTGCGGACGGGGGTCCTCGGCGACCTGGATCGGCGAGGCGTTGTCGGCCAGGGTGTTGTTGTAGACGCGGACCTTGTTGGACCCGCTGATCTTGAGGCCGAACTGCCCGTTCCCGGCGAGCAGGTTGGAGGCGATCAGCGCGCGCGAGGACACCTCGTAGTACATGCCGTGCTTGGCGTTGCCCCGGGCCACGTTCCGGACCAGCTTCACGTTCTCGCACGACAGATCGCACCAGAACCCGGCGCCCTGGTTGCCGTCGAACACGTTGTCGCGGATGTTGGCGTTGACGAGGAACGTCGCCTTCATCCCGGCCCCGGCGAGGCTGGAGACCGCCACCAGGCCGATCTTCTCGGTGTTGTTGCCCGAGACGACGTTCCCGTACATGGTCAGGTTGCCGGCCTTGTGGGAGCTGACGCCGGTGAAGCCGTTGGCGGTGATCGTGTTCCCGGCCAGCCGCATGTCGCTCGCCAGCACCGACACCCCGGCGGCGGCGTTGAGGGTGACCGCGTTGTCCTCCAGGACCACGCCCTTGGCCTGCGAGATGATCGCGGCCGGCTTCTTGCGGTAGTCCTGGCTGGTGGCGTAGTGGGTGAAGCCGAGGCCCCGGAGCACGGAGTTCTCCGCGCCGGGCAGGAAGTGGACGGCGTAGTTGACGGAGGCCAGCTCCACCCGGGCCTTGGCGGGGTCGCTGCCGAGGTAGATCGTCCCGCGGCCGTCCCAGAAGAAGGTGCCCGGGACGACGGCCGCCCGCGAGGCCACCTGCTGGAGGGGCTTGCCGCCGTAGAAGGCCATCTCGGGGTCGCCGCCGATGACGTTGCCCGTGGTGATGTCGGGCGGGTAGACACATGCGCTGCGGCAGATGTCGGGGTTCCAGCCGTCGAGCCGCCAGGCGGCGCCGTCGCGGGTGAACCTGCCGGGTGCGATCTCGGTGCTGCCCTTGAACCAGGCCTGTTCCCCGGGGGCCGACTGGATCGTCACCGGCTTGGCGATGCTGCCCAGGGATTCCCGGTATTCGCCACCGCGTACGACGATCGTCGTCATCACCCCGCCCTTGGCCCGCTTGAGCGCGGCGCCGACGGTGCGCAGCGGCGCGCTCTCCGTTCCGGGGTTGGCGTCGTTCCCGAGGGTGGCCGACACGTGCACCGCGTTGGCCGCGGGCGGGGCCGCGATCGCCTGGGTGGCCATGTCGATTCCGATCGCGCTGCCTACGGCAAGCGAACAGACGACGAATCTTCTATAACGAAGAGGCATAGGGCCTTTCATACCGAGAGGACCGTGATCGTGTACACAGAAGTTACAAAAACGGCCTGAGCCCCTCAGGTCACAGCTAATGCCTGTATTAACGAGGAATAACCGAGCCGTGCGCGACGATCTTCTCCGGGCCGTGATGGCCTCAGCCAGCGCTTTTTCCGAGGCCGGTCGTGACCTTTACCTCGACTTCCACCCCGACATCCGCCGCTGGTCGCCCATCACCGATCTGGTCGGCCGGGTCCGCCTCGGCGTCTCCTTCATGCTCCCCGACGGCCGGGAACTGGTCTGTGAGGTGCGGCTCGTCCCGCGCGGCCAGGCCTGGCACGTCGAGGGGACGGTCGACCTTGACGGCGAGGAGTTACTTCACTTACCCGAAGCGCCGGAGCACCTGATCGGTCTCTACACCGAGCAGGTGCTCGAACCGGCGCGCCGGCACCTCGACGAGGCCGTCACAGGGCTCGCAAACCCTGGATGACCTCGCGCAGGATCCGCTCCTCGGGCAGCTGGGCCACGGTGGCCTGCGGCCGGGCGGTGATGATGTTGCGGTCGCGCAGACCGCTCAGCAGGATGCGGACGACGTTCAGCGACAGGCCCACGTCGGAGGCGACGTCGGCGACCGACGACGGCGTCGTGCCGGCCCGGACGATCCGCAGCTCCTCGGGCGTGAGCCCGGCCAGCGACGCCCCCGGGACCGCCCGGATGATCGTCATCAGCTCGAACTCCGGCCCGGTGGGCCGGGTCCGTCCCCGGGTGAGCGTGTACGGGCGGAGCAGAGGTGGTTCTTCGCTCACCGGTCTTCGTCCTCCGCTCGACGCCAGCCGGCCTGGAACGAGGAGAACAGGTCGGGCTTGGCCGGCTCCTCGCGCAGCTGGGGGGCCATGTTGGTCTGCTTGACCCGCCGGGGCAGGTTGACCCCGGCCTCGCTGCCCGAGGGCGCGCCGTGCTTGCCGGAGACGGGGGCCAGCACCGGCGCGGACGGCCGGGGCAGCGGCAGCTCGGCCGCCGCGATCTCGGCCGCGTCGGGCACGACCACCAGTTCGGCCGGGATCAGCACGATGGCCGTCGTGCCGCCGTACGGCGAGGGCCGCAGGTTGACCGTGATGTCGTGCCGCTTGGCGAGCTGCCCGACGACGAACAGGCCGAGCCGGTCGCTGTCGGCCAGGTCGAACTCGGGCGGGTCGGCCAGCCGCGCGTTGATGGCGGTCATCTCCTCGGAACTCAGGCCCAGCCCGCGGTCCTCGATCTCCAGGACGAACCCGCGCGCCGCCAGGTCGCCGTGGACGGCGACCCGGGTGTGCGGCGGCGAGAAGATCGTGGCGTTCTCGACGAGCTCGGCGATCAGGTGGATGGCGTCGGTGACGGCCGGGCCGACCAGCTTGGCGTGGTGCGGCACGTTGACGTCGACGCGCAGGTAGTCCTCGACCTCCTCGACGGAGGCGCGGACGACGTCGAACAGGGCGACCGGTTCCCGCCAGCCCCGGCCCGGGGCCGCGCCCGACAGGATGATCAGGCCCTCGGCGTGGCGGCGCATGCGGGTGGTCAGGTGGTCGAGGCCGAACAGCTGCTCCAGCAGGTTCGGGTCCTCGACCTGCCGCTCCAGGCCGTCGAGGATGCCGAGCTGCCGGTGCAACAGCGATTGGTTTCTGCGGGCCAGGTTGAGGAACACCTTGTTGACGCCCTGCCGGAGCTTCGCCTGGCCGACCGCCGCTTGGACGGCGGTCGACTGCACCGAGGTGAACGCGTTGGTCACCGTGGCGACCTCGGCGGTGTTGCCGGGCACCTCGACGGGCGGGGTCTCGCTGACGACGTCGACGTCGTCTCCCCGGCTGAGCCGCCGCACGATGTCGGGCAGCCGCCGGTCCGACAGGTCGACGGCGGCCTTCTGCAGGGCGCCCAGCTCGGCGGAGATCCGGCGGCCGAACCGGACCGAGACCAGCAGTGTGACCACGACGGCGAGCAGCCCGACGACGGCGAGCACGCCGAGGCGGATCAGCACGGTCATGACGGCCGGCCGCATCCGGTTGCCGATCTCGGTGGTGGCCTGGCCGCCCAGTTTGTCGAGGGTGATCGACAGCGTCTCGGTGGTGGCCTGCCAGCGGCCCGCCTCCGGCGGCAGCTGCGCCTCGGGCCTGACCTTGTCGCGGACCGCCCCTTCGAGCTTCACGAAGTCGAGGTAGGCCGGTGTCCCGTTCAGCTTCACGTAGGGGTCGCGCATGGCCCCTTCGAGGCCACTGAAGCCGAGGCTGTAGAGCAGGGAGCGCTTGGAGGCCATCTCGACGAAGGTCTCCTGCTCGCGCTGGCTCATCCGGCCGGTGCCCAGGGTCCCGGCGAGCAGCGCCGACTGCTGGCTGACGATCTCGCGGGCCCGCCCGATCAGCACGACCGCCTTCGTCTGGTCGATCAGGTCGAGGTCGGGGGCGATCATCATGCGGTCGTACACCTGCCAGGCGACCTCGGCGATCTCGCTGTACTGCGTGAGCGCGTCGAGCCGCCCGATCTGGCGGCTCTCCACCTGGGTGCGCAGCGTGTCGAGCCGGTCGAGCTGCCGGAGCAGTTCCTGCACGCGGTCCCAGAGGGCGGGCGGAGCCGCGTCGCGCCCGGAGACGGCGTGCCCGGCCAGGCCGGCCGCGACCTCGTCGGTGCGCTTCTGCTGGGTGTCGAGGTCGGCGTGGAAGGCGGAGGTCCCGCCGAGGAAGGTGACCGACATGAGGCGTTCGTGCTGTAACTCGGTCAGCACCGACCGGGAGGGCAGAACGATGTGCTCGTAGACCGTCCCGACCCGGAGGTATTCCCTACCGGAAGTGAGGGTGATTGCTGCGGTCAATGCCCAGATGACCGTCAGAGCGGTCACGGGAGCGAGCAAGACCGCGAAGATCTTGAACCGGATGGAGCGTTTGCGGCCAGCCATGAGACCTCAACAGAGGGCGAACACATGCGTTAATAGTGGCGAAACAATAGCAACGCGTGAGCTGTGGAACTAGGTGGCGTTCGCAACGAAATGGGGGCTATTCGGGTTTGACACCGATTCGCGACTTTGTTGGGTGGGGCGGCGGAATAAGGTTCCGCCTGCCGATGACACAGAGTCGCGTTCGGGTCCGATGGCTACCTGCTTTGATAACTAATCTATCTAAGTCGGCGTCCGGCATGGTCACACTCCGCTGCGTAGCGCGCCGATCGCGGATGTGAGGTAGCACACCATCCGAAAGCGCTGTTTCGGACTCTGGGGTTGACGCATGTGGTCAGCGGTGACCCCCGGATGGCCGTCTGGCGAACGCGCGGAGACGCGTGGCGCGTCGGCGCGCGGCCCTCGCCGGGCGGCGACGCCCGCAGGCAGACCGGTGTCCGGCCGTCGCCGGTTTTCGCCGGCGTCGGCGGGCCGGGCGGAGCCCGGGGTGGATCAGTTGTCGAGCATGATCACGGTCAGGGTGGCGTCGCCCTTGGTGCCGTCGGTGGCGGCGTCCGACAGCGCGGAGCCGAGGCCGTCGTAAGCGGTCGCGTCGATCTTCCGCAGGACCGACGGCTTCGACCAGATGAGGACGTGCTCGCCCGGCGACAGCCATGACAGGTCGGTCAGGTGGTCGTAGAGCGCGTCGAGATGGTGTCCGAAACCTTCGGGAAACTCCAGCGCGCGGGAGATGGCCTCGAAGGCCGCCGCGGAGGTGGTCATCTCGGCGCCGTCGAGGAGGTGGGGGGTGGCCCCGCGCTCCTTGGCCTCGGCTATGGCGGTGGCGACCCCGACGGTACGGGGAGCTCGTACAAACCTACTCGGCATGGTTGCGGTCTTCCCTCAGGACGGCTCTTCCCACGTGCCACGGAATCTTCCGGGTAAAAACATCTATTCAAATTGGCTTATGGACCGATCTTTCGGTGCATTGTCATCAGCTCTGGCCTGCTTAGTCAATGAATCTCGTCAGATTCTTACTCGTGGTCATAAAGGTCAGTTGCGAGTAAATGACTTGCCAGCGAGTGTCTGGTTGTCAGACAATCTGACGCATGCGCATCGCAGAGACAGGTTCCCCCAGCGAGCCCCAGCCGCCGCAGGTCGCTTCCGGGCGCACGCCGCAGGCGGGTTCGGGGGGCGGGCCGCGGCCGGGGTTGGTCCGTTCGCAGCCGGCGCTTCTCGTCGTGCTGGCCGCCGTTCTGTGGGGGACCGCGGGGACCGCGGGGACCTTCGCGGCGGCGGGGGCGGTCGCGCTGGCCGCCGCCCGGCTGGTCATCGGCGGCACGGCTCTGGCCGGATTCGTGCTGCTCAGGCCGGGGGCGTGGTTTCGGCCCAGCCCGGTGCTGCTGCTGGGCGGGCTGTGCGTGGCCCTCTACCAGCTCTGTTTCTTCGTCGCGGTGGGCATGACCGGTGTCGCGATCGGCACCGTCATCCTCATCGGCAGCGGGCCCGTTTTCACCGGCCTGCTGTCGTGGGCCCTCGACCGGCGGGCGCCCTCCCGCCAGTGGATGTGGGGGACCGCCGCGGCGATCCTCGGCTGCGCGGTCCTGCTGCGGCCCGGCGGCGGCACCGTCGACCCGCTCGGCGTCGGCCTGGCGCTGGTCGGCGGTTTCATCTACGCCTCGTACGCCGTCATCGCCGCCCGCGCCATCGTCGCGGGCAACCCCAGCGACAGCGTGATGGCCGTCATGTTCGGCGTCTCGGCCCTGATCATGCTGCCCGTCCTCCTGACCGGCGACCTCTCCTGGATCACCGACCCGGCCGGCCTGGTGACCATCCTCTACCTGGGCCTGGCCACGACGGCCCTGTCCTATCTCCTCTACGGCCGGGGCCTGCGCGGCACCCCCGTCGCCACCGCCAGCACCCTGGCCCTGGCCGAACCGGCGGTCGCCGCCGTCCTGGGCGTAGCGGTGTTGGGTGAGACGCTGAGCCCGGCGTCGTGGGCCGGTCTGGGGCTGCTGGCGCTCAGTCTGATCGTGGTGGCCCGGCCGGAAAAAGTAGGCTCTCCGGCGTGAAGCTGCGCCCCGTCTCCACCGTGGAAGCCCTCGCGGACGCCCTGCGCACCCGCATCCTGTCGGGTGACGTCCCCGCCGGGACCCAGTTCCCCGAGCAGGAGATCTCGGCGACCTACGGCGTGGCCCGCCCGACCGTCCGCGAGGCCATCGCCGCGCTCGTCCACGAGGGCATCCTGCGGCGCGAGCGGAACAAGTCCGCCTACGTCCCCGATTTCACCTCGGCCGACCTCGACGACCTGCTTTACGTACGCCGCCCGCTGGAGGACCTGGTCGGCGCGGCGGTGGCGGGACGGCGGGTGGAGGAGGCGCGCCGGGCCCTCGACGCCATGGCCGCGCTCCCCGACGACGCCCCCTGGGCCGGGATCGTGGCCCAGCACATGGCCCTCCACGAGGCCCTCGCCCGCGCCGCCGGCAGCCCCCGGCTGCTCCGCCTCTACCTGTCCCTCTCGGCCGAGACCCGGCTCGGGGTGGTGCGCCTGCGGGAGGCGTACCCGCAGCGGGACGAGATGGTGACCGAACACCGCGACTTGCTCGAACGGCTGGAGGCCGGAACATCGCGGGAGGCGGCGGAGGCGGCCCGCGAGCACCTCGTCTGGCGCATCTGACCCACGGCCTTGCCGCGCCCCTGAAAGCCCGACACAATCGCGCCCATGCACGTGCCGGATACCTACGTGTACGTCACCGAGGAAGGCGTCACCCGCCACTACGCCGACGGTTCCGTCGAGGCGCTGGCATGGGAGGACGTCGTCGAGGTAAGAGTCGGTGGCGTCACCGAGTCCGACGTGCTCATCGTCCTGGAGGACCGTGCGGGCGACAACTGCGTGGTGCCCCGCTCGGCCACCGACGCGACCTTCCTGGCCCGCCTCCGCTACCTCCCCGACTTCGATCTCGAACGCCTCTCGTGGGCCGTCGAGAACGCCGACGACGGCTACGTCGTCGTGTGGCGCAGCCCCGATCCGCCTCATCCGATCCCGGATTTGGAATACGACTAGCCAAGATCACGTCTGATTCCGACATAGAGTGACAAAGAGCGTCTGTTGTCACCTGGGTTTGGATTCAGATCATGAACGTCGATCTGCGCAGCCTGATCGCGCGAGTCTGGGAACCGTCCGGCGACGCCGTCCGCGTGACCACAGGGGAGATCCCCCCGGGCTACCGCGAGGCCGAGCGCTACTCGTTCACCGGCGACCGCCTGCGCCCCCAGGGCGTCTTCGCCCTGTACCCGCTGGTCGTCAGCGTCCGCGAGGGCGCCGACCCCGGCCAGGCCCTGCTCGTCTCGTGGCTGAGCGGCCTGCTCGGGCGCGGCCCGCTGCGCGCCGCCTTCGGGCTGCGCCCAGACCGCCCGTACGTCTGGCTCTACTCCCGGGGCCGCGCGGTGGCCCGCGCCACGGTCGGCTGGAACACCTCGACGAGCGTCCTGGCGGTCAACGAGGCGGTGACCGTCGCGGCCCTGCTCGGCAACCGGCTGGTCCCGAGCCTGCTCGCCGAGGCGGAGTGGCAGGGCCACCCGGTGACCGTGACGAGCTGGACCGGCCGCCCCCACCGCCAGGGCGACCCGGCCCCCTCACCCCAGATCATCAGGGACATCGCCTTCAGCAGCCCCCGCAGCCGCGTGGTCCTCTACGAGGCGGCCTACTGGAAGCGCCTCCGCGCCGAGATCGCCGCCCTCCGCGAGGCCCCCCGCCTGGCCGCCGTCACCGACCGCCTGGCCGACCGCCTGGAGCGCTGCTACGGCGACGTCCCGCTCACCTTCGGCCGCTGGCACGGCGACCTGGTCCCGGAGAACGTCCTGTGGTCGAGGGGCCGCCCCCGCCTGGACGGCTGGGGCCTCAGCGCCCCCGACGTGCCGTTGGGCTTCGACATCCTCCACTGGCACTTCCACGACGCCCTGGTCACCCGCGGGCTGCCCCTCCACGAGGCGTCGTCGGCGGCCGGCGACGCGGCCGTCCGCCTGCTGGGCGAACTCGGCGTCCCCCGGGAGGCCCGCCCCCTGGTGGCCTGGCTCTTCCTCCTGGAGACGGCGCTCCGCGCGTACCGGGAGCGCCTGGACGGCTCGGCCTGGAACCCGGCCATCTACCCCGCCATCATCCACGTCCTGTCGGAAGGCGGCGTCTACGCCGCCCCCTGAGGGATCTCGCGGTAGCGGGTGTCGCAGGCGGGGCAGGCCCATTTCTCGTCCTGGACCGCGCAGCCGCCGAGGACGAGGCGGCGCTCGGCCAGGGCCTGCTTGAGTTCCTCGGTGAAGTGGGGATAGCCGTAGGCGATCGGGACCAGGGGGCCCTCTCCGCATCTGGGGCACAGTGCGTTCGTCATGTCGGAAGCTCGCTTTCGTATGATCACTCAGAGTGACGACGGAGGTGTGCGGTGGCCGGGAAGCTGGTGCTCGTGCCGGGGGCGCGGGGGCTCGGGCGGAAGGTCCTGGAGCGGTTGCGGGGGATGGACGTGCCGGTCAGGGCCATGGTCCGCCATGACGACGCGCGGGCCGAGGAGCTCCGGGCGCAGGGGACCGAGGTCGTCATCGGTGATCTGACCGAGCCGGAGACCGTCGCCGAGGCGCTCAGGGGCGTCTCGCGCATGTACTTCGGGCTGAGCGTCTCGCCCGACCACCTGCTCGCCGCCGCCGTGGTGGCCTCGGTGGCCAAGGACATGGGCGAGCTCGACGGGCTGGTCGACCTGTCGCAGATGACGGTGTCCCAGATGACCGCCACCAGCACGGCCGAGTCCCACCAGCAGCGCCTCCACTACCTGGCCGAGCGGGTCTTCGACTGGTCGGGGCTGCCGGTGACCCACGTCAGGCCGACCGTCTTCCTCGACAACCCGCTGTTCACCACGCTGGCCGCCCGGTCGATCCGGGAAGACGGGACGATCGCGCTGCCCTTCGGCGCCGGGCGAACGTCCCCGATCGCCACCGACGACGTCGCCCGGGTGGTCGCGGTGATCCTCCGCGACCCCACCCCGCATCTCGGCGAGGTCTACCAGCTCACCGGCCCGCGCACGCTCGACATGAACGGCATGGCCGAGGAGTTCGCGCAGGCGCTCGGCCGGCCGGTCGCCTACCGGGACGTCTCGCTGGACGCCTGGATCGACGACGTCCTGCCCAAGACGGGTCTGCCGGCGCACACCCGGCAGCACATCGCGACCATGGCCAGGCTGCACCACGAGAACCGCTACGACCGGGCCACCGACGACGTCTTCCGGGTGACCGGCACGCCGGCCCAGACCGTCGCCGTGTTCGTGGCGGCGCATCGCGACGTCTATCTCAGTTGACCTGCTTGGTGTTCGACGTGCCGCCGTGGTCGTCGAAGTACTGATCGAGCTTGTCGTCGCGGATGGCCGCGTACATGACCTTGGCCGCCTTGTCGTCGAGGCGGACGATGCTCGCGCCCTTGACGGTGTCGGTCCCGGCCAGCGGCACGGTCGAGGCCACCAGGCTGTGGCCCCGGATGTCGCGCAGCTCGATCGCCAGGTCCCGCAGCGTGCCGATCGAGACGCCCGAGTCGACGCTGATCGACTTGGTCAGCGCGCCGAGGAAGTCGTTGAGGGCGAAGGGGTCGGTCACCACGCCGCCGTTGATCAGCTTGTCGGCGACCGCCCGCAGGAACGCCTGCTGCCGTTTGATCCGGTCGAAGTCGCCGCCCGGCAGGCCGTAGCGCTGGCGGACGAACAGCAGCGCCTTCTCGCCCTCCAGGTGGACGGTCCCCTGCGGCCAGGTGATCTTGTTCGCCGAGTCGTAGGTCTCCTTCGAGACCTCCACCTCCACGCCGCCGATCGCCTTGCTCATCGCCACGAAGCCGGTGAAATCGAGTGAGGCGAAATGATCAATTCGCACTCCGGTGAGTTTCTCCACCGTCGAGATGAGCAGCTTGGGGCCGCCGTACGCGTACGCGGCATTGATCTTGTCAGGACCGCGGTTCGGGATCGGGACATAGGAGTCGCGCGGAATCCCGACGAAGTAGACCTTCTGCCGGTCGGCGGGCAGGTGCACCAGCATGATCGAGTCGGCGCGGTGCGCGCCCTTCTCGCCCGGACGGGCGTCGGATCCGATGAGAAGCCAGTTCAGGGCCTCGCCCACGGGCTTCGCAGGGCGCTCCGGCTCGGCCGGGAAGACGTCGTCGATCCGGGTGATGTTGCGGTCGTAGGTGTACTGCCGCTCCATGGCGATGGTGAACAGGGCGGCGGCCGGTACTGACAGCACCAGTAAGGAAATGATGAGAATGTTACGTTTCCGTGTAGAACGCTTTTTCGGTGCCGGCTCGTCTGTGGTTTGGGTCACGTGGCCTGTCCGGGGGGTGCGGAGCTGCGGGTTTGCCGAAAACATACTGGTCGATACGTGTACGGTCACAACTGTCCAGAGCTGCGCCTGAAGTATAAGTGGCCATATGTGGACGTTCCGATGAACTTTCCCTCTATGTTGCGGCGATCTTACGATCGTTCCACCGTTCCCACGCCCTCATGGTCAACAAGATCAGTTAGTGAGTTCGGTAAACCAGCGGTACACGTGGGGCGTCCGTCAGGTACACAAAAGGATGGGGAAAGGCGCATCTGCGACATGGATGTTGCTGTCGAAGAGGTGGTTCGCTCCGGGATCAACGATCCCGGCTGGTCACGGCGCTACATACGCGCCGCTGTCGGCATGGACTCCTTCAGCGGGGCCGTGGCGATTCAGGGGGTCCTTCTCGTACGGTTCGCGCTCGGGCTGGCCCATCCCGTGGAGATCGCCCTGGGCCTGGCGATCACCACGGCGTGGCCGCTGACCCTGGCGCTCGTCGGTGGCTACGACCGGCGCAACATCGGCGACGGCGCCGACGAATATCGCAAGGTCATCCACTCGGCGGGCATTCTGGCGTCGGTCGTCGCCATCTCGGCCTACTCCACCCAGACGTCGATCGCCCGCTCCTACGTCATGGCGGGCATCCCCATCTGCGCTCTGCTCTCCTTGGGCGTGCGCTACGGCCTGCGGAAACGGCTCCACCACCGCAGGCGGAACGGGGAGTGCCTCCGGCGGGTGGTCGCGGTCGGCCACTGGACGTCGGTGCTCGACCTGCACGCCCAGTTCTCCCGCGAACGCCACCACGGCATGCGGCTCGTGGCGGCGTGCGTGCCGCCCGACCAGGCGGGGCGGCTGCCCGCGCAGGTCGACGGCTTCCCGGTGCTGGGCGACTTCGGGAACGTCCCTGAGGTGGTCGCGGCGGCGCAGGCCGACAGCGTGGCCGTGCTCGCCTGTCCCGAACTCGACGGCCACGCGCTGCGGCGGCTGGCCTGGCAGCTGGAGGACCGGGGCACCGAACTGCTCGTCGCGACCGCGCTCATGGAGGTGGCCGGGCCGCGCATCAACATCCGGCCGGTCGCCGGGCTCGCGCTGCTCCACGTCGAACACCCCGACATCAAGGGCATCCGCCAAGTCGTGAAGGGCGTGTTCGACCGGGTGATGGCGACGCTGGCGCTGGTCGTGCTGCTGCCGTTCATGCTGGCCATCGCGACGGCGATCCGGATCAGCAGCCCCGGGCCGGCGCTGTTCCGGCAGGCCCGCGTCGGCAAGCACGGCGAGGAGTTCACCGTCTACAAGTTCCGCACGATGACCGCCGACGCCGAACGCCGGAAGATCACCCTGAGGGCTTTCGACGACGACGGCAACGGCGTCCTGTTCAAGTTACGGAACGATCCAAGGGTCACCCCGCTCGGTTCGTGGCTCCGGCGCTACTCCCTCGACGAGCTGACCCAGCTCATCAACGTGGTCAAGGGCGAGATGTCCCTCGTGGGACCGCGCCCGCCGCTGCCGGAAGAGGTCGAGCAGTACGGCACCGACGTACGGCGGCGGCTGCTGGTCAAGCCCGGCATGACGGGCCTGTGGCAGGTCAGCGGACGGTCCGACCTGACGTGGGAGGAGTCGGTCCGGCTCGACCTGCGTTACGTCGAGAACTGGTCGCTCACCCTGGACGTGCTCATTCTCTGGAAGACGTGGTCGGCCGTGGTCGGCGGACGGGGAGCGTACTGACACATGAAGGCCCTGGTTCTGGCGGGGGGCTCGGGCACCCGCCTGCGGCCCATCACGCACACCTCCGCCAAGCAGCTCGTACCGGTGGCCAACAAGCCGGTGCTCTTCTACGGCCTGGAGGCCATCGCCGACGCGGGCATCCGTGACGTCGGGATCGTCGTCGGCGACACCCACGCCGAGATCGAGGCGGCCGTCGGCGACGGCTCCCGGCTCGGCGTCAACGTCACCTACCTGCGGCAGGACGCGCCGCTCGGGCTGGCCCACGCGGTGAAGATCGCGCGCGACTACCTGGGCGACGACGACTTCGTCATGTACCTGGGCGACAACTTCATCGTCGGCGGCATCCGCTCGCTGGTCACCCGCTTCGGACACGACCGCCCGGCCGCGCAGATCATGCTCACGCAGGTCCCCGACCCGACCCAGTTCGGCGTGGCCGAGCTCGACGACCAGGGCCGGGTGGTGGCCCTCGAAGAGAAGCCGCGGCAGCCCAAGAGCGATCTCGCGCTGGTCGGCGTCTACCTGTTCACCGCCGCCGTGCACGAGGCCGTGGCCGAGCTCAAGCCGTCGGCGCGCGGCGAACTGGAGATCACCGACGCGATCCAGTGGCTCATCGACGACGGCCGCCGCGTCGAGTCGACGATCATCTCCGGCTACTGGAAGGACACCGGCAACGTCGCCGACATGCTGGAGGTCAACCGCCTCGTCCTGGAGTCCCTCACCCCGGCGGTACGGGGTGAGGTCGACGCCGCCTCCGAGCTCATCGGGCGGGTGGTCGTCGAGGAGGGCGCGGTCGTGACCAGGTCGCGCATCGTCGGCCCGGTCGTCGTCGGGCCGGGCGCGCTCGTGCGCGACTCCTACGTCGGGCCGTTCACCTCGGTGGCGGCCGGCTGCGTCATCGCCGACAGCGAGATCGAATATTCGATCCTGCTGGCCCGCTCGTCCATCACCGGCGTGCGCCGGGTCGAGGCGTCGCTGATCGGCCACGACGTCGAGGTCACCCCGGCCCCCAACACCCCCCGAGCCCACCGGCTGGTGCTCGGCGACCACAGTAAGGTGCAGATCTCCGCATGACACGTGTCCTGGTCACCGGGGGGGCCGGGTTCATCGGCTCCCATTTCGTGCGCACCCTGCCCGACGCGAAGATCACTGTCATAGACAAGCTGACTTATGCCGGCAACCGCGCCAACCTCGACGGCGTCGACCACGACTTCGTCCACGGCGACATCTGCGACCCCGACCTGCTGGCGCAGGTCGTGCCGGGCCACGACCTGGTGGTGAACTTCGCCGCCGAGAGCCACGTCGACCGGTCGATCGACGGCGCGGCCGACTTCGTCCGGACCAACGTGCTCGGCACCCAGACCCTCATGCAGGCCTGCCTCGACGCCGGGGTGCCCCGCGTCGTGCAGGTCTCCACCGACGAGGTGTACGGCACCATCGAGACCGGCTCCTGGGACGAGAGCGCGGCGGTGAACCCGCGTTCGCCCTACTCGGCGGCCAAGGCCGGCGGCGACATGATCGCGCGCGCCTACGCGGTGACCCACGGGCTCAACGTCTCGATCAGCCGCTGCGGCAACAACTACGGCCCCTACCAGTTCCCCGAGAAGGTCGTCCCGCTGTTCGTGACGAACCTGCTCGAAGGGCGGAAGGTCCCGCTCTACGGCGACGGCGGCAACGTCCGCGACTGGGTCCACGTCGACGACCACTGCCAGGGCATCCGCCTGGTGGCCGAGCGCGGCGAGCCCGGCGAGGTCTACCACATCGCCGGGACGGCGGAGATGTCCAACCGCGAGCTGACCGACCACCTGCTCACCGCGTGCGGCGCGACCTGGGACAGCGTCGAGTACGTCGAGGACCGCAAGGGCCACGACCGCCGCTACAGCCTCGACGACTCACGGCTCAGAGCGCTCGGTTACGCTCCCCGCTGGACCTTCGCCGAAGGCCTGGCCGACACGGTCGCCTGGTACCGCGACCACCCGTCGTGGTGGAAGCCGCTGCGGGGCTGGGCGTGACGCGCTGGCTCGTCACCGGCGGCGGGGGCATGCTGGCGAAGGACCTGGCGAGCGTCCTCGGCGAGGTCTGGGCGCCCACCCGGGCCGAGCTCGACATCACCGACGAGGCCCAGGTCACCGAAGCCGTGCGCGAGGCCGACGTGGTGGTGAACTGCGCCGCCTGGACGGCCGTCGACGACGCGGAGACACATGAGGAAGAGGCGCTGAGGATCAACGCGCCCGTTCTTCTCGCGAAGGCGGCCGGCCGCAGACTCATCCACCTCTCGACCGACTACGTCTTCTCCGGCGAGGGCACCGACCCCTGGCCGGAGGACGCGCCGACCGCCCCCGTCAACGCCTACGGCCGCACCAAGCTCGCCGGTGAGCGGGCCGTCCTGAGCCACGGCGGAACGGTCGTCAGAACCGCCTGGCTGTACGGCGCCCACGGCCCCAACTTCGTCGCCACGATGACCCGCCTCGAACAGTCCCACGAGGTCGTGAACGTCGTCGCCGACCAGCACGGCCAGCCCACCTGGACCCGCGATCTGGCCCGCCGGATCGTCGACCTGGCCGGATCGGGCGCCCGGGGGGTCTTCCACGCCACCAACTCCGGCGCGACCACCTGGCACGGCCTGGCGCGGGAGGTCTTCCGCCTGCTGGGCGCCGACCCGGAGCGGGTCCGGCCGATCACCTCGGCCGAGTTCCCCCGCCCGGCGCCGCGTCCGAAGAACAGCGTTCTGGCCCACGGTGCGTGGGGGTCGGCGGGCCTCAAGCCGATGCGCGACTGGCGAGAGGCCCTCCACGACGCCTGGGCTATGGAGCTTTCTCCGGGGCTTTCTCGGCCGGAACCACGATGACGTCCCGGGAGCCGTAGCGCGGCAGCGGCTCCTCGGAGGCGAGTTCGGCGTCGGTGATGACGTGGAGCGCGTCGTCGCCGATGGCGTGCACCTCGTAGTTCTCCGCGCGCAGGTCGCGGAGCACCTGGCGGAGCGCGGGAACGTTCCGGAGCACCTCCACGACGATCGTCGGCCGGTTGGCCAGCAGCTGCGGCCAGACCGCGCGCAGCACGTTGGCCTCGTAGCCCTCGATGTCGAGTTTGATCAGGTCGACCCCGTCGACCAGGTCCGACATGCGCACCGTCGGGACGGTGATCGTGCGGTTGGCCGGGCGGCCGCTGATGCCCTCGCCGCCCTCCGACAGGTAGGCCCCGGTCGGGGCGACGTAGCTCTCCTGGTCGGGCAGCGACAGCTCCAGCGTGGCCGGGGCGTCGTCGGGGACCACGGCGGCCTGGATCACCTTCACGTTGGCGAGCCCGTTGAGGTCGGCGTTGCGCGACACGATGTCGGCCGCCTCCGGGTTGGCCTCGACCGCGACGTAGGGCACCTCCCGGGCCGCGTCGGCGCCCTGGACGGTGTAGTAGCCGATGTTGGCGCCCAGCTCCAGGATGCCGGTGGCCTTGGCGCACAGGTCGCGCCAGCAGGCCGTCTCCATGCCCTCGTAGCCGCGTTCGCCGTACCAGAACAGGATGCGCACCAGCCGGGACTCCACGGCGGCCAGCCGGATGCGCGGGTTGTCGGGCAGCGCGAAGTCCTGGGTGAAACCGAGCGGCCGGTGCCGCAGCACCTTCACCGCGTGGCCGAGCAGGGTGCGCGAGACCCCGGAGGAGGAGTGGAAACCCGAACGGGTCCTCATCGTCACTCCGGGCGGGACCACGATGAGCGCGCGGGAGAGCAACTCCCGGGCTTTGACGCGGGCCCGCAGGACGGGCGAGAGCTTCTCGGCCATGGACTTCTCTCGTTTAGGGGCAAAATGGATCGGCCCCAGACTAAAGGTGCACATGGCGTAAATGGGGGCCCAATTTCTTGGGTGAGAAAACGGACCCGCCCCTCCCTCCAGGGCGGGTCCGCCCCGTCGTCAGCGCGCCCGCAGGCGCAGGTCGAAACTGATGTCGCTGGAGTCGGGCCGGTCCTGGTGGATCTCCACGGTGATCGTGTTCTGTCCCTGCTGGAGCAGGCCGGGTGACAGGGACACGTCGGTCCACTGCGACTCGGCCGTGCCCGAGATGGTGGACAGGGCCCGGGTGGCGGCGGTGATCGTGCCGGTGGGGAGGTTGTTCCGCCAGACCTCCTGGCCGTTCAGGTAGACCACCGCGCCGTCGTCCCTGATCACGCCCATGGTGAGCTGGCCGAAGGTGGCGGCGACGCCGAAGGTGGCGCGGAAGTAGTAGGTGATGCGGCCTGCCGCGACCACCTGGCGTTCGTCGCCGTCGCCGAAGCCGAACTGCGCGGCGCCCTGCGGCCAGCCCGCGTCGTTGAACCCGGCCGCGCGCCAGGCCGTGCCCTGGTCGCTGCCGTCGTCGAGGTAGCGCCACGTCGATCCGCCCGGGACGAGCGTGACGTCGCCGGAGGGCGGGATCAGCGGGAACTCGGTGTAGTTGGGCCGGGCCACGTCGTTGAGCTGGCTGTAGCCGCCGCCCGCGCGGAGCGCGTCGGGTCCGGCGTTCAACGCGAACACCTGGCCGTTGGCCGTGGGGGCGAAGTCGGTGTCGACCGCTCCCGTCCCGGCGTCGACGGCCGCGAAGTCACACCGCTGGAACCCGGCGAAGTCGGGGCAGAAGTGGCCGGCGGCGTACACGTAGGAGCCCCGGACCGCGACCGACTCCACGTCTCCGTCGGCGGTGCGCTCCCAGCGCCGCGAGCCGTCGCTCAGCCGGTAGGCGGCCAGCCGCCCGCCGACGCCGGCGATGGCGGCGTAGACGTTGCCGTCGTCTGCGGCCAGGTCGAGCACCCAGCACTGGTTGCTCGGCACGTCGCAGCTGGCCGGCGGGTTCCAGCTCGTCACCGAGCCGCCCAGGTCGACCGAGCCCAGGAACAGCCGCGTCGCGCCGCCGAGGCTGCGGAACTGGCCGCCGACCAGCACGCTGCCGCCGTTCGGCGCGGGCGCCATGGTCATGATCGTGTTGTTGGCGCCGGGGTTCCAGCCGCGCAGCGCGCCGCTGTTCACGTCGACGGCCGCCAGCCTGTTCCGGTTCTGCCCGGCCACCTGGCTGAACGCGCCGCCCGCGTAGAGCGTGTCGCCGATCACGGCCAGCCCGCGCACCGTGCTGTTGGCCGCCGGGCTCCAGCCGCCCACCACGCCGCCGGACGCCAGGTCGACGGCGGCCAGCCGGGTCCGGGTCTGGCCCGCGACGGTGGTGAAGTCGCCGCCGAGGAACACCCGCCCGTTCCCCACGGCCAGGACCTGCACCGCGCCGTTCACGGCGGGCGACCACGATCGGATCAGGTCGCCCGAGGCGGCGTCGAGCAGGGCGACGCGCTGGCGGCCCACGGTCTCGCCGGTCGTCGAGTGGCGCAGGCTGGTGAACTCACCCGCGATCACCACCCGGTCGCCGGTGTGGACGATGGCCAGCACCCGCCCGTTGGGCAGCCAGTTGGCCCGGGGCTGGCCCGAATAGTCGGCCGCCCACGCAGGGGCGGTGAACAGACCGGTCAGAAGAATCACCAGGGACAGGACGGTCAGGAACTTCCTCCGCATGGCCGGAGTATGAACCTGATTACCGCCTCAGTCGACGCACGATCGCCCCGAGTCCTATCAGGACCATCAGCCCGGCCGCCCCGCCGAGCATGAGCTGCGGCAGCCGCGACGGTTCCTTCGCCTTGCCGCTCTGCTGGATCGCGTTCGGGTCGGGCTGCGGCCCCGGCTTGCGGATCGGGCCGGTGACCAGGTCCTCCGGCAGCGCCCACGAGTAGATCTCGCTCTTCTCGCCCTCGCTGCCGACCAGCAGCGTCGTGCCGTCGGCGCTGAGCGCCATCGACTCGCCCTGCGGCTGCTTGGGCGCGTCGACCGTCTGGACCACCTGGCCGGTCACCCCGGAGAAGATGCGGATCTTGGCCAGGCCGCGCAGGTACATGCGGCCGTCGTAGCCGATCAGCCCGTCGGAGATGACGTGGGGGACCGGCACCAGCTTCTCCAGCCGGTTGGGCACGCCCGGCATCAGCGACGCGGGGGCGGCGTAGACGGCGCCGCCGCTCGTGGTCTTGCTGACGAAGTAGAGGTTGCCGTTGGACGGGTTGACCAGGACCGCCTCGGAGTCCTGCGGGCCGTCGGGGTAGACGATCGGATAGCGCTCGGCGGTCACCGTCGTGTCGGCCAGCGTCTTCGGCTCGGGGAAGACGAACAGGGTCACCCCGGCCGTGCGGGTCTTGTCGTTGTCGCCGGTGTCGGCCAGGTAGATCAGGGCGTTGCCGCGCTGGTCGACGAAGCCGCCCATGGCCTCGGTGTCGACGGCCGCGGCGCCCTCGATGGTGACCGTCGCCCTGGTCGAGCCGTCGGGGCCGATGGCGTAGAGGGTGGCCGGCCCGGCGCCGTCGTTGTGGGTCCAGACGACGCCGGGGTGGAGCGGGGAGGCGTACAGGCCGCTGGATTCGGTGATCTTCGGGTCGGCGACGACCCGGTCCTTCTTCCACGCCGCCTTCACCTGCGCGGGGGGCGCGGGCTCCGCGTGAGCGGGAACCGCCCCCGTCAGTGCGAGCGCCAGGAGGGCGCTACTCAGCAGCGTGGGTCGTCGCATGGGGGGTCTCATTCCGTGACGGGAGGGAGGTCTTGCGCAGGTGCCACCAGAGGAGGAAGCCCGAGGCCAGGCCGCCGAATCCGATGCAGTAGGGGGCCAGGTGAGCCAGGTCGGGAGCGGCCACGAGCATGATCAGCATGGCCGTCAGGCCGATGCCGGTCTCGGCCGCCCGCACCAGGAACACCAGGCGGGACAGGGTGTAGGCGGCGGCCATCATCGACAGCGGCAGCGTCGCCGAGAAGCTGACCGTATAGGCGATCCAGCCGCCCACGGTGACCGCGTCGAGGGTGAACGCGCCCCCGGTGATGAGCGGGCCGGCCCACCCGAGGACCGCGAGGGCCACCACGCCGCAGGCGAGCGTGCCGGCGATGAGCACCACCGACGCGGTGAGCGCGTTGCGCGGCCGGATCGGCACCCCGGCGTCGCGCCGCCGCACGAACGTCGGCAGCAGATAGGACCCCGCGCCCTGCACGACCGTCAGCGCCGGCGACAGCAGCAGCCGCCCCGCCTCGACGGCGGCCAGCACGGTCCGCCCGGCGAACGTGTCGATCGCCACCCGCATGACCAGCAGCGCGACCGGCCGCAGCGACGCCTGCGCCGACCGCCAGGCGGCGAACGCGGTCACCTCGCGGAGCCCGGCCAGGCGCGGCCACGGCAGCCGGTATTCCGCCGACGGCAGCAGCAGGAGCGTCAGCGCCAGCGAGAGGACCTGCCCCGCGCACATCGCGCCCAGGATCCACGTCAGCGTGAACGGCGTGCCCCCGGCCCAGAGCCCGGCCAGGATCGCCAGCGTCGTGCCGACGTAGACGAGGTCGTTGAGCACCAGCCGGCCGAACTCCAGCCGCGCGTTGAGCAGCCGCCGCGCGCTCTCCTGCGGCAGCCAGAGGACCGTGAGCAGCGCGAACGCCGCGACGCCCGCCGCGTCGGCCAGGTCGAGCAGCAGCGCGAACGCCACCCCGACGAGGGTCCCGGCCGCCGTCAGCCCGAGGATCGAGGCGCACAACGCGGCCCGGATCCGCGGATTGAAACGGTCCAACACGTTGAGCGAGTCGCCCACCCACGAGGAGTAGACGGTGGTGACCGCGACGAGGACGGCCATCATGATCGCGTAGGCGCCGAACGCCTCGGGCCCGAGGAACCGCACCGCGATGAGCTGTAAGACGACGCTGCCGCCGGCCGTGACGGCCTGGGAGGTGACCGATCCGCCCGCTCGGGCGACCAGCCTGCGCAGGGACCGGGCCATCAGTTGGCGGCGCCGGTGTCGATGGTCACCACGGGCTCGGAGTCGTCGTCAGGCGGGTCGTCGGCCACCGGCGGCCGGGCGGCCGGGGTCTTCGCGGGCGGCTCGGGCCAGCTCCGGATCGGCGGCGGAACGGGCCGGTCGGGCTTGTCGGTGGCAGATGCGGAGGGCGACTCGGCCGGTTTGGCGGGCAGGCTGATGCGTTCGAAGGCGGCCGTCGGGCGGTCGTCGTATTCGGCCTTGACCGGGGCCGAGCCGTTGATCTCCGGCCGGGGCAGCAGCGGGCGCCGGGGCTGGGGGGGCTTGTGGCGCTGACCGGTCGGGGTGGTGGCCTGGCGGACGGTGCCGATCGGGTTGGTGGCGCGCAGGAACGCGATGACGATCGCCAGCAGGGTGCCGACCGCGAGGCCGATCGCGATGTTGGTCGGCACCTTGCTCGGGGTGACCTTCAGCGGGTTGGCCTGGTCGACGAACCTGACCCCGCCGCCGAACTGGGCGAGGTCGATCGTCGCCTCCGACTCCTTGAGCTGGAGCTGCACCAGCGCCTCGGTCAGCGACGACTCGGTGGCGCTGCCGTCGGGGGCCCGTTTCAGGTCGGCCTGCACGCGTTCGCGGGTGGTCCGCACGCTCTTGAGGAGTTTCTCCTGGTCGCGCTGCGCGTCGGCCTCGGTGAGGATCTGGTAGGCCGCCACGACCGAGTTGGACATCTGGGCGGCCAGCTTGTCGGTCTTGGCCGTCGAGGTGACCACGACGATGCCGCCGGCCGTGCCGGGCGACGCCGTGACGCTCTGGCGCAGCGTCTCGAGGTCGACCACGACCTTCTGCTCGTTCTCCAGCAGTTGCCTGGCCCGGTCGAGCACGCCCGCCGACTGGGCGAACGCCGCCCGCTGGGCGGTGTAGGCGATGTAGCTGCTGTCGGACGAGACGCCCATGCGCAGATAGGTGGTGCTGCGCGGGTCGACCACCGCGAACCGGGCGGTCGCCTCGACGTTGCCGAAGACGAAGAAGGTCGCCGCCCCCGCCATGACGGCGGTGGCGAGGATCAGCGCGACGGACGACCACCGATAGCGCCACACGGCCTCAAGAAGGCCGACCTCCGGGGTCTCGTCACGTTGGTCTGTGGCCACGAATGCCTGTTCTCCCCGCTGTGCATTCCTCTACACGGTAAAGAAGTGGTTGATTCACAGTTTAGACATCAGCCTCAGGGCCGAGAATCGCCTGCCTCATTGCCGCTGTGTAACGCAATAGGCTGAACCGGGACATCGCATCGTCGAAACCCCTGTTCGCGAGGGCCTTCGCGGCGGTCCAGTCGTTAAGCAAAATTTCCACGGCGTCGGCGAGCGCGACCGCGTCCCCCGGCGCGACGAGCAGGCCGTTCTCCTTGTCGCGCACGATCTCGGCCAGCCCCTGGACGTCACTGGCGATCACCGGACGGCGGGCCAGCATGCCCTCGACGGCGACCAGGCCGAAGGGCTCCACCCTGGAGGGCACCAGCACGACGTCAGCGGTGTCCAGAAGTGGCCACACCGGGTCGGCGAACCCGGCGAAGGTCACCTCGGGACCTGCTTTGGCGCGGAGCTCGGCCTCGTACCACTCGTAGCCGGGGAAGATCGTCCCGGCCAGGGTCAGCTTCACCGGCACACCCCGGCTGACCAGGATGTTCGCCGCCTCGACCGCCACGTCGTTGCCCTTGCGCGGCGACAGCCGGCCGACCAGGACGAGGTGGCCCTCGTGGTCGGGGCGGGGGTCGGTGGGCGGGGGACCGGCGACGCCGTTGTGGATGACGGCCGTTCGGCCGTCAGGGGCTCCGTCGGCCACGATCCGGTCGCGCACGCTCTGGCTGATCGCGATGATCGAGTGGGCCAGCCGCAACGGCAGGGCCAGCGCCCGCCTGATCGGCCCGGGGACGCTCTCCTCCGCCTCGTGGACGTGGCACACGACCTTCGGCACCCCGGCGAGCCGCCCGGCCAGCAGCCACCAGGGGATGGTGACCGTGTTGACGTACAGGACCGAAGGGCGGTTCTCGCGCAGGTAGGACACCATGCGCGGGAGGCGGGCGGCCAGGGTGGCGGCGAGCCTGAGCAGGCCGACCGGCTTCAGGTAGGCCTTGCGGAGCACCGGCACGGGCAGGATCTCCACCTCGGCCCCCGCTTCCCGGATGAGAGCGCACAAAGGGCCATCAGCAGGCAGAGTGACCGTTATTTCGGCCAATTCGGACAGGGCTCGGACCGATTCCACCAGCATGCGGTCGGACCCGTAGAGATCGGGCGAAGGGTGGGCCATCACCACTCGAACCATGATTGCCGCATCCAAATGTTTGGTTACCGTTTACGGTTGGATGTTCATCTTGTCATCCAACGAAGGGGACGCATGCGCATCGCCATGATCGGTACTCGCGGGGTACCGGCCCGTTACGGGGGCTTCGAGACCGCCGTCGAGGAGATCGGGGCACGCCTGGCCGACGCCGGGCACGACGTCCGGGTCTACTGCCGGGGGGCGGTGGAGCCGATCCCCGCCTACAAGGGGATGACGCTCGTCCACCTGCCCGCCGTCAAGCACAAGATCATGGAGACGCTCAGCCACACCGGCCTGTCGGTCGGCCACGTGCTCTTCCACCGCACCGACGTCGCCCTGGTGTTCAACGCGGCGAACGCGCCCTTACTGCCGTTCCTCAAGCTCGCCCGCATCCCCGTGGCCACCCATGTCGACGGCCTGGAGTGGAAGCGCGCCAAATGGAACGGTGCAGGGCAGCGCTACTACCTGGCGGTGGAGAAGCTGTCGGTCCGGTGGTCGAAGCAGATCATCGCCGACGCGGTCGCCATCCAGGACTACTACCGGGACAAATACCAGGCCGACAGCGTGATGATCCCCTATGGCGCCCCCATCCAGGAGCGGTGCGACGAGGGCCTGCTGAAGGCCGAGGGCTACGAACCCGGCGGATACCACCTGGTGGTGGCCCGGTTCGAGCCGGAGAACCACGTCGACGTGATCGTCGAGGGCTACGTGCGGAGCAAGGCCAAACTGCCGCTGGTCGTGGTCGGCTCGGCCCCCTACGCCGAGGACTACGTCAAGAAGATCAACGACCTGGCCGCCACCGACGACCGGGTGAAGCTGGTCGGCGCCGTCTGGAACCAGGACCTGCTCGACGCCCTCTACGCCGGGTGCGCCACCTACCTCCACGGCCACTCCGTCGGCGGCACCAACCCCTCGCTGCTGCGCGCCATGGGCGCGGGCGCCTCGACCATCGCCTACGACGTCGTCTTCAACCGCGAGGTCCTGGGCGAGTCGGGCGCGTTCTTCGGCGGCCCCGACGACCTCGCCCGCGTCATCGAGGAGGCCGAGGACGACCCGGCCGCCGCCCGCCACCGCGGCCACCTGGCCCGCGAACGCGCCCGCACCTCCTACACCTGGGACGACGTCGCCGCCCGCTACGAACGCCTCTGCCTGGACCTGCGCGGATGAGTTTCGTGCGCTACCCGCCGGGCCGGGCCAACGTCTGGATCCCGGTCGGCGACGCCCGGTCGGCCGCCGCCGGGCTGTCCCTGCTCACCTTCTCCAAGCCGCTGCCGCTGCTGGCCCAGCGGACGCTCCACCGGGCGGTGCGCATCGCCGGGCCGTGGCTGCTGCCGGGCCGCCGCGAGAAGTGGGAACCCCCGGTCGACGGCTGGGACGCCCTGCTGGCGGAGGTCGCCGAGGCGGTCGGCCGGGTCGACGGGGTGGCGCTCTACCTGCGCCCGCAGTCGACCCGCCCCGGCGCCGCCGCCCTGCTCCTCAGGGACGGCCGACCGGTCGGCTTCCTGAAGGTCCGCGAGGGCCTGGAACGGGAGGCCGGGGTGCTGCGGCTGCTCGACGGCGGCGACGGCTTCCGCGCGCCGGTCGTGCTGGGCGAGGGCCACTCGTGGCTGGTGATGTCGGCGATGGAGCCGGTCCCGGCCCGGCCGGCCCGCAAGGTCGACGTCGTCGACCTGACCGCCCGCATCCAGCGCCTGCTCGCCGACCTGCCCAAACCGCCCGGCACCCCCGGCCACTGGCTGCCGATGCACGGCGACCTCACCCCGTGGAACCTGCGCCGCACCCGGGGCAGGGTGCCGTGGCTGATCGACTGGGAGGACGCCGCCTGGGCGCCCCCGGGCGCCGACGAGGTCTACTTCCGGGCCGCCGAGACGACCCTGTTCGGGGTCGACCCGGTGCCCACCGGCTACGCCGAGGCGGCCGCCCACTGGGAGGCCGTCATCTCCAAGCGCCACGACGACCTCCCGCTCAACGGCGGCATGCTGGCCGCGCTCGAAGTGCTCAGCCGTCCGCCCAGTCGGTGAGCCGGCGGCCGAGCATCTCCTCCAGTCGCCGGTTGTGCGGGGCGAAGTGGCGGGCGAGCCGCTTGCGCACGTCGGCCGGGATGTCACCCGGTGCGGCGGCGTTCCAGACCTGGCCCGCCTTGGGCAGCGGCGCGGGCGGCAGCCCGAGGAACTCGGCCGCCCCGTCGCAGGCCGCCTGCGGGTCGCGGTAGAAGTCCTCGCTGGTCAGGATGTGGAAGCGGTCGCGCGGGAAGTGCGCGAACCAGCGCTCCAGGCCGCGCGCGTACTCGCTCTGGGCGACGTAGGACTGCTGCTCGTGGGCGTAGGACAGGTACGCCGGATCGGCGACGATCCTCGCCTCCTCCCCGGCGGTCCGGGTCTCCTCGGCGGCCAGCGCCTCCTCGAAGGTCAGGGTCTCCGCCCCGGCCCTCACCCGCTCGCGGTAGTGGGAGAACGCGCGCTCCACCGGGTCGCGTAAGACGAGCAGGATGCGTGCCGTTGGCACGTTCCCGGCCGCCCGCCCGGCGGCCAGCGGGTGGTGCAGGTAGTAGGGCGAGCCCTCACCGGCCACCACCGGGCCGCCCGCTCTGCGCTCCGCCCTGGCCCGGCTGAACCGGCTCGGCAGGTGCGACCGGTACCACCGCATCCCGCGCGCGTAGTTGGAGTCGAAGTAGTGGACGCCCTTGGTGTGGTTGGCCTTCGGCAGCAGCCCGGCCGCCGGGAAGAGCGGGATCACCCGGGGATGTTCGAGCAGCGCGAAGTAGAACGACGTCGACCCGCCGCGCTTGGCCCCGATCAGCAGGAAGTCGGGATCGGGCCGGAAATCCGCGGTCGCCATGCCCCATCCCCGGATGGCGGCGCGGCCCGCGTTCATCACGGGTTTCGGGAGCTTCATCAACGTCTTCCTTTCAACCGGTCCATAGTGAAAAGTTATTAACCGCTCGTATGCTGGCACACGTCACCAGGCAGAGCGGCGATTCGGGGGGACCGGCGTGAAAGGTGCGCGCCACCGGCGGCTTCGGACGCAGTGGTGGCCCACTCTCGTGCCTCTCGGAATGATTCTCGCGAGCGACTACAAATTGCGCTCGCGTGACGTCGGCGAAGCCGTCGGCGGCGGCATCGACGCCACCGTGCTGCTGGAGATCGGGGTCTACGGGCTCTGCGCCCTCTACCTCTACCGGCGGTTCGGCCTGCGGGCCCCGCGTCAGGCGGCCCCGGCCGCGCTGATCCTGGCCTGGCTGTTCGCGGCCTACTGCGCCCTGTCGGTGCTGTGGACCCCGTTCCCGCCGTTCGCCGCCGTCCGCGCCTCGCAGTTGCTGGTCACCGCGATCGTCTGTCACGTGATCGCGACCCGGGCGACGCGCGACGACCTCTACCGGCTGGCCCACTTCTTCGTCGGCCTGGTGATGGTCTCGGTGGCGTTCGGGCTGGCGATCCCGCTCAAACGCACGCCGAACACGCAGGACCGCTTCAACTGGCTCTACGTCCACCCGGTCACGGCCGGGATGTTCCTGGGCGTGGCGCTGCTGCTGTGCCTGGCGTTCCTGACGCCGGGCGGGCTGCCGAGGCGCTACCCGTGGCCGGTCTACGCCGGTTCGGCGGCCGTCGCGGGCGCGGCGCTGGTCGCCACCGGCACGCGCGGGGCGGCCATCGGCATCCTCGCGGGGGTGGCGGCGTTCCTGCTCACCGCCCGCGGGGCCCGTGGCCGGGCCGAACTGATCATGGTCGGGGTGCCCCTCGTGGTGCTCCTGCCGCTGCTGTACGGCGACAAGCTCATCGAGTTCGCCACCCGTGGCGAGACCGTCGAACAGTTGGAGAGCCTCAACTCCCGTACCGACCTGTGGACCTTCGCCTACCAGGCGGTGATGAACCGTCCGGTGTTCGGCAACGGCATGTCGTCGGCGCGCGGGCTGTTCCTCGACGCCCTCGGGCTCGGCGGAGGCCACAACATCTTCGTCAACGTCGTCGTCGAGGGCGGGCTCGTGGGAGCGGCGATCTTCTGCCTGCTCCTGGTGGTCGTCCTGACGGTGAACCTGTCGTTCACCAGGGCCAGGGAGGTGCGGGTCGAGGCGGCGATGCTGCTCGGCCTGATGACCTTCCTGGTGGTCGACGGCCTGACGGCCGACCAGATGGCGGGCGCGGCGAACGTCGCTTCCATCTGGATGTTCCTCATCGTGGCGTGGACATGTGTTATCACACGTAAACCAGTGAGACGCGAGGAGCGTCACGATACGCGTGGGGCCGATGTGACCTCACCTGTGCCCTGAAGGGGACCCAATGCGCAAGACCCTGATATTGGGGCTGCTCACCGCGTTAGCGGTGACCCCCGTCCCCGCGGCCATGGCCGACACGGCGCCGACCGGGAGTGAGCCCGCGACGGTCACCGCCGACGCCCTGCCGACCTGGCAGACCGACGGCGTCGTGCTGACGATCGAGATCGCAGGCGGCGTCACCTACGTCGGAGGCAACTTCGACAACGTCCGGCCGCCGGGCGTCCCCAAGGGGGGCGCGGGCGAGGTGGAGCGGGTCGGGCTGGCCGCGTTCGACACCGCCACCGGCGACCTGCTGCCGTGGAACCCGGTGGCGTTCTCCCCGACGTTCACCAGCGACACGGCGCAGAACGAGTGCGACAAGATCTCCACCGACACCTACCGGTGCGACGCGGTCTGGGAGATCAAGGCCTCGCCCGACGGCTCGAAGATCTACGTCGCCGGCGACTTCAACAAGATCGACAGCTCGCGGCGCGACCGCATGGCGGCCTTCGACACCGCCACCGGGGCCCTCGACCCCGACTTCAAGCCCGTGTTCAACAACCGGGTCCGCGCCATCGCGGTGTCCGACACGACCGTCTACGCGGGCGGCCACTTCACCACCGTGAGCGGCGAGACCCGCACCCGCCTGGCCGCCTTCGACGCCTCCACCGCCGCCCTCACCTCCTGGGCGCCGACGGCCGACAAGCGCGTCAACGCGATGATGCTGACCCCGGCCGGCAACCGCCTCATCGTCGGCGGCGACTTCGACCGCATCAACGGGATCAAGCAGCACGGCCTGTCGGCCGTCAACGTCAGCGACGGCTCCAAGGGCACGTTCAACAGCAACGACATCCCCGCCAACAGCTCCACCAGCCGTTCGTGGGTGACCGACATCGTCTCCGACGGCACCCGCATGTACGCCAGCGCCAACGGCGAGGGCACCTTCGACGGCCGCCTGGCCTTCAACCCCGACAACGGCTCGCGCATCTGGATCAACAACTGCCTCGGCGCGACCCAGGCCGTCTCGGTGATGGGCGGCGTCCTCTACAGCGGCAGCCACGCCCACCGCTGCAACATGCAGTCCTACTACGGCGCCGACGGCTTCCCTGAGACCAAGCCCCACCGCCGCTACCTCGCCGAGCCGGCCGGCACCGCCCAGGGCGGCAAGCAGACCATCCTCCACTGGTTCCCCAACTCGGCCCCCGGCACCACCTACCCCTGGGTCCAGGGCCCGTGGGCGATGGCCAACGACGGCACCTACCTGTGGGCCGGCGGTGACTTCACCGAGGTCAACGACGTGGCGCAGCAGGGCCTCACCCGCTGGACCTTCCACGAGACCAAGCCCGACGTCGGCGGCCCCATCCAGGCCGGCTTCGGCGCGCCGACCCTCCAGGCCAACGGCGGCGGCAAGGTGACCATCCGCTGGGGCGCCACGTGGGACCTGGACAACCGCAAGGTCCGCTACGAGGTGCTGCGCAACGACGGCCAGATCGCCTGCACCGCCGAGTCGTTCTCGGTGTTCTGGAACCTGCCGAACCTGTCGTGCCAGGACACCGGGCTCACCCCCGGCGCTTCGCACACCTACCGGGTGCGCGCGATCGACCCGTACAACAACCGCGTCTCCAGCCCGACCAGCGCGTCGGTGACGGTTCTGTGAGACGGGGGCTCGCCGCCGCGGGGGCCCTGGCCCTCGTGGCGGCGGGCGTCCTGATCTGGGCCGCGCTCATGCGGCCCGGCAGTGTCGAGCCGGCCCAGCCGTCGTGGAAGACGGCCGGGCCGGTCCCGCTGGGCCAGACCGACTACGCCGTCCCCGACGGCGCGTTCTTCGTCGCGACGACCGGTGACGACGGCTCGCCCGGCGACCGCGACCGGCCCTGGCGGACCCTGGGCCACGCGGTGGAGACCGCCCCGGCGGGCGCGACGATCGTGCTGCGCGCGGGCGTCTACCACGAGAAGGTCGAGATCTTCCGCAAGAAGCTGACCATCCAGAACCACCCCGGCGAGGTCGTCTGGTTCGACGGCAGCGAGCCGGTCACCGGCTGGACCGCCGACGGCCCCCGGTGGCGGCGCGACGACTGGAACGTCCAGTTCGACAACACCGACTTCACCGCGGGCGGCGGTGAGGACTGGCACATGGTCGACCCCCAGTACCCGATGGCCAACTGGCCCGACCAGGTCTTCTTCGACGGCCGGCGGCTCGCCCAGGTGCGCGGCGCCGGCGAGGTCGGCCCCGGCACCTTCTTCGTCGACTACCAGACCCGCCAGCTCTTCGTCGGCGACGACCCCACCGGCCACGACGTCCGCGCCACCACCCTCGACGAGGCCCTCTACTTCGAGGGCGCCCACGGGTCGGCCCTGAAAGGCGTGGGGGTACGCCGCTACGCCACCTCCCTGGCCAGGATCGCCGCCGTCAAGGCGTTCGCCGACGACATGACGATCGAGAACAGCGTCTTCGCCGACACGTCGGTGACCGGCCTGTCGCTGAAGGGCGCGCGGATCACCGTCCGGCACAACCTGTTCGAGGGCAACGGCCAGGTCGGCCTCGGCGGGCACAAGTCCGACGACGCCACGATCGTCGGCAACGTCAGCCGCGGCAACAACGTGGAACGCTTCATGATGACCCCCGTCTCCGGCGGCCTGAAGATCACCGAGTCGCGGCGCATGACGCTCGTCGGCAACCTCATGGAGAACAACCGGGGGCCCGGCATCTGGCTCGACGAGTCGATCGTCGGCGCCCTGGTCGCCCGCAACATGGCGCGGAACAACGCCCACCACGGCATCCATTTCGAGATCTCGGCGGGGGCCCTCATCGCCGGAAACGTCTCGACCGGCAACGGCTCCCACGGCATCTATGTGAACGAGTCGAGTGACGTGCGGATCTGGAACAACACCGTGGCCGACAACAAAGGCCGCCAGATCTATGTCATCGACGGGGCGCGGCAGCAACTCGTGCCGGGAGTGAGCTGGAATGTGAGCGGTGTCGAGGTGCGCAACAACGTCATTTCCGCCGCGACCGTCGAACCCCTCGTCGCGGTCCGCGACCTCACCCGGCGCAAGAGCGCCGCCGACATGGCCGACTTCGACCACAACGTCTACTACCGGCGCGGATCGGGCCCGATCGCCGACTGGGCCGACTGGACCAGGGCCGAGGCCGGAGTGGCGACGCTCGACGACTTCCGGCGTTCGGCCGGTCAGGAAAGCCACGGTACCGAATCGCCTGAATATGGCGGTTTGCCCGATGGCGCGCCGCTGCCTTCCTCGGTCGCCCGATTGTTCGGGCTCCCGGATGAAGCGGAAGTTAAAGCGGGGGCCCCTGACAGCGAACTTTAATCGTTACTTTGTGACCCACGGGTTACTCCTTGCTGGATTAAACCGTTCCATTACGCTTGCAGCGGTGTGAGAACGATCTCCTGAGATGTAGGTGCCCGTGGTAATTCGATCATCGCGAGTGGCCGCCTTCCTGGCCGCGACATTATTGGGGGCGTCGCTCGCGACGGTCCCCCTTCCCGCCCGAGCCGACATCGACCCGCCTCCGGGCGTCACCGAGACGGTCACCGCCGACGCCCTGCCCACCTGGCAGATCAACGGCGTCGTCTGGAAGATGGCCACCGTCGGCAACACGGTCTACGCGGTCGGCAGCTTCACCCGCGCCCGGCCGCCGGGCACCGCCCCCGGGAACGCGGCCGAGGTGGTGCGGTCGAACATCCTGGCCTTCAACATCACCACGGGCAACGTCACCTCCTTCGCGCCGACCCTCAACGCGCAGGCCCGCACCATCGCCGTCTCGCCCGACAAGACGAAGATCTACATCGGTGGGGACTTCACCCAGGTCAACGGCCAGACCCGCAACCGGGTCGCGGCCTTCGACGTCGCCACGGGCAACCTGGAGTCGTGGGCGCCCTCGGTCGGCAACGTGGTCCGCGCGATCACGGTCAGCAGCTCGACCGTCTACATCGGCGGCAACTTCTTCAACGTCAACGGCCAGAGCCGCAACCGCCTGGCCGCGGTCAACCGGAGCAACGGCGCCAACCAGCCGTGGGCGCCCGACACCGACGACGAGGTCTTCGCGCTGATCATGTCGCCCGACCAGAGCCGGGTCATCGTGGGCGGCAAGTTCCAGCAGCTCAACAATGTCCCCCGGGTGGGCATCGGCGCGGTCGACCCGGTCACCGGCGACTCGCTGCCGTGGAGCAGCAACCCGATCCCGGCCCGGATCGGCAACGACTACTCCATGACCTACGACCTGGCCACCGACGGCACCAACATCTACGCCGCCGCCGACGGCGAGGGCTGGCACTGGTTCGACGGCCGGTTCGCGGTCGAGCCCAACACCGGCGACCTGATCTGGCTCGACAACTGCTACGGCGCCAGCTACAGCGTCTTCCCGATGAACAGCGTCCTCTACAGCGTCGGCCACGCCCACGACTGCGAGTCGCTGAAGGGCTTCCCCGAGGTCTCGCCGACCCGCTGGCAGCGCGCCCTGGCCACCACGATCGAGCCGACCGGCACCGACCCGATGCCGCCCTCGAACAACAGCCAGTACACCGGTCAGCCCACGCCGACCCTGCTCCACTGGTTCCCGCAGGTCAACGCCGGTTCCTACACCGGCATGAACCAGGGCGGCTGGGCCCTGACGGGCAACGGCGACTACCTGGTCCTGGGCGGCGAGTTCACCTCGATCAACGGCGGCGCCCAGCAGGGCCTGACCCGTTTCGCGGTCAAGGCCAACGCGCCCAAGACCTCGGGCCCGATCCCGACGGCCGACCTCACCCCGACCGCGGTCTCGCTCAACGCCGGCACCGCCCGGCTCAGCTGGAAGACCACCTGGGACCGCGACCACGCGAAGCTCAAGTACCAGATCCTCCGCGACGGCGGCACGACCCCGATCGGCGAGGTCGAGGTCGACTCCAACTTCTGGACCCTCCCGTCGGCCGGCTTCATCGACGAGGGCCTCGCGCCCGGTTCCGTCCACACCTACCGGGTCCGCGCCGTCGACCCGCAGGGCAACGCCGTCGGCAGCGGCACCTCCGACCCGGTGACGATCTCCTCGGCCGGGGCGCTGAGCGCCTACGCCGAAGCCGTGATCGACGACGGCGCGAGCGCCTACTGGCGTCTCGGCGAGGCGTCCGGCACGACCGCCTTCGACTACGCCGCCTTCACCGACGCCACCCGTGACGCGGGCACCTCCCAGGCGACCCCCGGCGCGATCAACGGCGACGCCGACGCCGCGGCCAGCTTCAACGGCACCGGCACCGGCCTGGTGAAGACCAACAGCACGGTCGCCACCACCCCCGCCTTCTCGATCGAGGCCTGGGTCAAGACCACCTCGAACCAGGGCGGCAAGATCGTCGGGTACGGCGCCTCCGCCACCGGTGAGTCCGGCAGCTACGACCGTCACGTCTACATGGACAACTCGGGCCGCGTCTACTTCGGCGTCTACCCCAACGCGGTCCGCACGGTGAACAGCGCCCCCGGCTTCAACGACGGCCAGTGGCACCACATCGTGGCGACCCAGGGCAGCGGCGGCATCGCCCTCTACGTCGACGGCCGCCGCGTCGGCCAGGACGCCTCGGTGACGGGCGCCCAGGTCTACAACGGCTACTGGCGCATCGGCGGCGACAACCTCAACGGCTGGCCCAACCGCCCGACGAGCAACTACCTCAACGGCCAGATCGACGACGTCGCCATCTACCCGGCGGCCCTGACGCCGGCCAAGGTCGACGCCCACTTCGTCGCCTCGGGCCGCACCAGCCCGATCCCGCCGCGCCCGGCCGACGACTACGGCCGCGTGGTCTACGACGACGAGCCGGTCACCTACTTCCGGTTCAACGAGGCCAACGGCCCGGCGGCGATCGACGCCAGCACCACCGGCGTCAACGGCTCGTTCACCGGCACGGGCGTCACCTACAACCAGACGGGCGCGATCGTCGGCTCGACCAACCGGGCGGTCCGGGTGCAGAACGGCGGGCGGGCCTTCTCGGCCAACTCGATGAGCAACCCGACGACCTACTCGGCCGAGGTCTGGTTCCGCAGCAACTCCAACCAGGGCGGCAAGATCGTCGGCTTCGGCAACACCGCCACCGGCACCAGCGCCAACTACGACCGCCACGTCTACATGCGCAACGACGGCCGCCTGGTCTACGGCACGTACACCGGCGCCTTCAACCTGATCACCACGACGGCCACGTACAACAACAACCAGTGGCACCACCTCGTGGCGACGCAGGGCGCCGACGGCATGAAGCTCTACGTCGACGGGGCCCTGGTGGGCACCAACGCGCAGACCGGCGCCGAGAGCTACTCGGGTTACTGGCGCTTCGGCGGCGACAACCTGAACTCCTGGCCCAACCGCCCCACCTCCGACAACCTCAACGGGTTCCTCGACGAGGGCGCGATCTACGCCAAGGTCCTCACCCCGGCCGAGGTCGCCCAGCACTACCAGGAGGGCACCGGCACCGGCCCGGCCAACCAGCCGCCGACGGCGTCGTTCACCTCCAGCTGCACCGACCTCGGATGCACCTTCGACGCGTCCGCGTCGAGCGACCCCGACGGCTCGATCGACGGCTACGCCTGGGACTTCGGCGACGGCCAGACCGGCACCGGCGCGACCCCGAGTCACACCTACCCGGCCGCCGGTGACTACCCCGTCACCCTGACCGTCACCGACAACGACGACGCCACCGCCGAGAGCTCCGGCGTGGTCGTGCCCCGACCGGCCGCCAACCCGCCGTCGATCATCGCCAACGACACGTTCGGCCGGACCCTCAACGGTTCGCTCGGCACCGCCCAGACCGGCGGCCCGTGGACGCTCGTCGGCGGCGCCGGCAACTTCTCCGTCGACGGCAACGCGGCCAAGCTCGCCCTCCCGGCGACGGCGGCCAACCCGCGCGCCTACCTCGACGGCGTGTCCAGCACGACCTCCGACCTGTCGTTCTCGATCGCGTCGGACAAGGTCGGCACGGGCAACGGCACCTACCTGTTCGCCTCCGGCCGCCGCGTCGCAGGCGTCGGCGAGTACAAGGTCCGGGCCCGGCTGCTCCCCTCGGGCGTCGGCCTGTCGCTGATCCGCACCGCCGGGAGCACCGACACCCTGATCACCTCGGAGACCACCGTCCCCGGCCTGACCTACACGCCGGGCCTGGTGCTGAACATGCGGGTGCTGGTCACCGGCACCAACCCGACGACGATCTCCGGCAAGGTCTGGAACGCCGCCGGGACCGAGCCCGCCGGCTGGCAGGCGACCACCACCGACGCCACCGCGAACATGCAGGTCGCGGGCGGCGTGGGCATCGGCGCCTACCTGTCGGGCACCGCGACGAACGCGCCGATCACCCTGACGGTCGACGACCTCGCCGCGAGCAACCTGGCCGCCGCCCCGACGGCCGCGTTCACCCCGACGTGCACCGGCCTGACCTGCGACGTCGACGCCTCGGCCTCGACCGCCGGTTCGTCGGCCATCGCGAGCTACACGTGGAGCTACGGTGACGGCGGTGCGCCCAGCACCGGCCAGACGGCGTCCCACACGTACGCCGCTCCGGGCACCTACAACATCACCCTGACCGTGACGGGCGCTGACGGACGGACCTCGGTCGTGGTCCAGCCCGTGACCGTCGCCTAAGAGACAGCCGATGCCCCGCCGGTGAAGACCGGCGGGGCATCTGTCATGTAAGGAGAGTCCTCATGGAAGAACTGCCGATCAAGGGCGCCTACCTCTACACCCCGAGGCTGTTCCGCGACGATCGCGGCACGTTCATGGAGTCGTTCCGGGCCGCCGAGCTGTCCGAGGCCACCGGCCATGGTCTGCGCCTGTCCCAGACCAACACCTCGGTCTCGGCCAAGGGCGTGATCCGGGGTGTCCACTACGCCGACGTGCCACCCAGCCAGGCGAAATACGTGACCTGTGTGTCGGGCCGGATCCTGGACGTGATCGTCGACCTCCGGGTGGGCTCGCCGACCTTCGGGGAGCACGTCTCGGTGATCCTCGACTCGGAGGACTTCCGGAGCGTCTACGTCTCCGAGGGCCTCGGCCACGGCTTCGCCGCCCTGACCGACGCGACCGTCTTCTACCTGTGCTCCGAGCCCTACGCGCCGGCCCGGGAGCGGGGCATCAACCCGCTCGACCCGGCGCTCGGCATCGATTGGCAGGTCTCCGACCCGGTGCTGTCCGAAAAAGACGTACAGGCGCCATCGATGAAGCAGGCCCTCGACGAGGGCCTGCTTCCCGATTTCGACGCGTGTACGGCCTTCTACGAGACCCTGGGCCGATCTTCTAGTTGATCTTCCAGGTGTCGCCGCCCTGGAGCAGTTCGTCGAGGTCGCCGTGGCCGCGCTGGGCCACGGCCAGGTCGAGCTGCTCGCTCATCAGGCTGTCGTAGGAGGGCCGGTCGACCGACCGGAAGACGCCGATCGGCACGTGCTGGAAGGCCGGCTCGTCGAGCCGGCTCAGCGCGAACGCGAGCGACGGGTCGGGGTTGTGCACGTCGTGGACGAGGATCTCCGACTCGGCGATCGAGTCACGCGCCACGACCTCCAGACCACCGGTCGGCGCGAGCTTCACGGCCTGGGTCGCGTTGGCGATCGGCTGGCCGTGCTCCAGGCGCAGCGTGATCACGTCACGCTTCTCGGGGTCCTTGAGGTCCTCGAACGCGTTGTCGTTGAAGATGTTGCAGTTCTGGTAGATCTCGACCAGCGAGGTGCCCTGGTGGGCGGCGGCCTCGCGCAGCACCGAATGAAGGTGCTTGCGGTCGGAGTCGATGGTCCGGGCGACGAACCCGGCCTCGGCGCCGACGGCCAGCGAGATCGGGTTGAACGGCTTGTCGAGCGAGCCCATCGGCGTCGACTTGGTGACCTTGCCGATCTCCGAGGTGGGGCTGTACTGGCCCTTGGTCAGACCGTAGATCCGGTTGTTGAACAGCAGGATGTTCAGGTTGACGTTGCGGCGCAGCGCGTGGATCAGATGGTTGCCGCCGATCGACAGGGCGTCGCCGTCACCGGTGATCACCCACACCGACAGGTCGGGGCGCGAGGCCGCCAGACCGGTCGCGATGGCCGGGGCGCGGCCGTGGATCGAGTGGAACCCGTAGGTGTTCATGTAGTAGGGGAACCGCGAGGAGCAGCCGATGCCCGACACGAACACGGTGTTCTCGCGCTTGATCCCGAGCTCGGGCATGAACGACTGCACGGCCGCCAGGATCGCGTAGTCACCGCACCCGGGGCACCAGCGCACCTCCTGGTCGGACTTGAAGTCCTTCAGGGTCTGCTTGCCCTCGGCCTTCGGCACCAGCGCCAGGCCCTTGCCGTTCAGGGATTCACTCACTGTCGATCACTTCCTGGATCACTCCGGCCAGCTCCTCGGCCTTGAACGGAAGTCCGCGCACGCGGTTGTAGCTGATGATGTCGACCAGGAACTTCGCCCGCAGCAGCAGCGCGAGCTGACCCAGGTTGATCTCCGGCAGGAGGACCTTGTCGTAGCTCTTCAGCACCTCGCCGATGTTCTTCGGGAACGGGTTGAGGTGGCGGATGTGGGCCTGCGCGACCTTCCCGCCGCCCCGGCGGACCCGGCGGATCGCCGCGGCGATCGGGCCGTAGGTCGAACCCCAGCCGAGCACCAGCACCCGCGCGTCGCCGTCGGGGTCGTCGACCTCGACGTCGGGCACGTCGATGCCGTCGATCTTGGCCTGGCGCAGCCGGACCATGAGGTCGTGGTTGTTCGGGTCGTAGGAGATGTTGCCGGTGCCGTCGGCCTTCTCGATGCCGCCGATGCGGTGTTCGAGGCCGGGGGTGCCGGGGATCGCCCACGGGCGGGCCAGCGTCTCGGCGTCGCGCTTGAACGGCAGGAACGTCTCGCCGTCGTCGCCGTTGGGCTCGGTCGTGTAGGGCACCGAGATGTCGGGCAGCTCGGCCTGGGACGGGACCTTCCACGGCTCGGAGCCGTTGGCCAGGTAGCCGTCGGAGAGCAGCATCACCGGGGTGCGGTATTTGATCGCGATCCGGGCGGCCTCGACCGCGGCGTCGAAACAGTCGCTCGGCGTCGCCGGGGCGATCACCGGCACCGGCGACTCGCCGTTGCGGCCGAACAGCGCCATCAGCAGGTCGGTCTGCTCGGTCTTGGTCGGCATGCCGGTCGAGGGACCGGCGCGCTGCACGTCGACCACGATCAGCGGCAGCTCGGTGGTGACCGCGAGGCCGACCGTCTCGGCCTTGAGCGCCACACCCGGGCCCGACGTGGTGGTCACGCCGAGCGCGCCGCCGAAGGCCGCGCCCAGGGCGGCGCCGACGCCGGCGATCTCGTCTTCGGCCTGGAAGGTCCGGATGCCGAACCGCTTGTGCTTCGACAGCTCGTGGAGGATGTCGGAGGCCGGGGTGATCGGGTAGGAGCCCAGGAACAGCGGCAGCTTCGACTGGACCGACGCCGCGACCAGCCCGAGGGCCAGCGCCTGGTTGCCCGAGATGTTCCGGTAGACGCCGGCGCTCAGCGGGGCGGGCTTGATCTCGTAGGAGACCGAGAACGCCTCGGTCGTCTCGCCGTAGTTGTAGCCCGCGTTGAAGGCGGTCACGTTGGACTTGGCGATCTCGGGCTTCTTGGCGAACTTGGTCTCGATGAACTTGATGGTCGCCTCGACCGGGCGGCCGTAGAGCCACGAGAGCAGGCCGAGGGCGAACATGTTCTTCGCGCGCTCGGCGTCCTTCTTGGAGATGTCGAACTCTTCGAGCGCCTTGACCGTCAGCGAGGTCAGCGGCACCGAGTGGAGCCGCCACTCGGCCAGGCTCTCGTCTTCGAGCGGGTTGGTGTCGTAGCCGACCTTCTGCAGGTTCCGCTTGGTGAACTCGTCGGCGTTGGCGATGATGTCGGCGCCGCGCGGCAGGTCGGACAGGTTCGCCTTGAGGGCGGCCGGGTTCATCGCCACGAGGACGTTGGGCGCGTCGCCCGGGGTGAGGATGTCGTGGTCGGCGAAGTGGAGCTGGAAGCTCGACACTCCGGGCAGGGTGCCTGCCGGGGCGCGGATCTCGGCCGGGAAGTTGGGCAGCGTCGACAGGTCGTTGCCGAACGACGCGGTCTCCGCCGTGAAGCGGTCGCCGGTCAGCTGCATACCGTCGCCGGAGTCGCCCGCGAACCGGATGATCACGCGGTCGAGTTGCTGCACCTGCTTGGTCACAGCGCTCAGTCCTCCTCGACAGACCAGGACAAGGTCTGCTCGTGGCACATGTGTGAATTCAATGCTAGATCCCTTTGCCGCGCAGATACGAATGCGCAGGGGTTGTGACCTACGTCGCTCGTAGGGGTTCGGTTCGTCAGTCGGGAAGGGCTGGACACAGGCCCGACGCGATGCGGCACAGGTCGACGTGCCGGCGAGCGAAGAGGATGATTCGGGTCACGGTGCCTAACTATATGTCCCCGATCGATTCACGGTAGCGACCGCCCAAAGCGCGAGACGACGCTGTCCACGGCCGATTCGTAGGTTCGGCCTGGCTGCATCGGGCGTGTTCCGTACAACTCGGGAACGGTGACAAAAACGTATCCGCGCGACCGCAGTTCCTTGAGGATCTGCGGGATCGCCTCGGGGGTGGCGGGGCCCAGGTCGTGCAGGAGCACGATCGAACCGGGCTTCACGCCGGAGACGACGCGCTTGACGATGTCGGCCGCCGTGGTGTCCTCGGCGTCGCCGCCGTCGACGTCCCAGGTGACCACGCTCAGCTTGAGCTCGCCGGCGATCTTGGCGACGTCGGGGTTGACGGCCCCGTAGGGAGGCCGCATCAGGTTGGGCAGGCTGCCGGTGACCTGGGCGATGGTGTCCTGGGCGCGGGAGAGCTGCTCGTAGATCCGGTTGTCCGGCAGGGTCGTCAGGTCGCGGTGCGACCAGCTGTGGTTGCCGACCAGGTGCCCGTCGGCGGCCATCCTCCGCAGCAGGTCGGGGCGGGCGGCCGCGCTGGCGCCGGTGGTGAAGAAGGTGGCGCGGGCGCTGCCGAGCGCGGTCAGGATCCGGTCGGTGTACGGCCCCGGCCCTTCGTCGAACGTCAGGGCGACGCAGCGCGCGACCCGGCAGTCGACCTTGCCCGGCACCGCCGGGGCCGTGGCCTCGGGGCCGTCCCGCAGCTCGGGCGGGGTGGTCGGCCGGGCCGACTCGACGGCCCGCTGCACGGCGCGGCCGAAGTCCGACAGCAGCGGCTCGGCGTCCTTCTTGGGGATCGAGGTGGCCACCCGGCCGAGGGCGCCCGGCCCGATCTCGTAGTCGTCGAACTCCACGACCAGATCGCCGCGCGAGTTGAAGTCGAGCGAGTCGAACAGCCGGGCGTCCGGCTTGATCGCCGCGTGGTCGACGTCGGCGTCGTCGGCCAGCCGGGCGCCGACGGCCCGGGCGAGCCCGGCGAGGTCCTTGACCAGCAGGTCGGAACCGACGACGCGGGTGCCGTCGTACCAGAGGGTCCTGGTCTCGTTGGCCCAGGCCGCGCCCTCGTAGCGGCCCGTCCGCAGGCGGACGCCGGTGGCCCCGGGGGACACGGCGGTGAGCTGCCAGTCGACGTTGATCTCGGCCTTGGGCAGGCCGGCCTTGCCCTTGGCGGCCTGCGCGGTGAACGCCTTGGCCTCGGCGGTCAGCTCCGCCCTGACCTGGTCGCTGAGGGGCGTCGCGCCGGGGATCTCGGGGTAGGTGGCGTAGACGTTGGACTTGCCCGTTTCTTTGTAGATGGTCTTTATCTGGAGGCCGGGGACGGCGGCGGGGTCGACGAAGGTCAGGACCGTCGGCTCCGACGACGGCGGCACCTCGTCGGCGGGGGAGTTGAAGGCCACTCCGCACGCGCAGGCCGCGGCGGCGAGGAGCGCGATTCCTCCGGTGAATCGCAAAACGGGCATGAACGCCAGATTATGGGCGCTACGGAGCGGTTTGCTGTGACTTGGCAGTGTCCGTGAGCTTCTTTGGTTCGGCGTTCAGGTGCGCGATTATCAGGGGGTGGACGGATACTTCGGGTCGTACGCGGTCGTGGCCGTGCTGCTGGCCGTCGGGGCGGCGATCTTCGCAGGGGCGCTGCTGGTCAACCGGCTGCTGCGCCCCGACCACCCGACCGAGGCCAAGCTGACGACCTACGAGTGCGGCGTCGACCCCGTCGGCGACGGCTGGGCCCAGTCGCAGGTCAGGTACTACGTCTTCACCTATCTTTATGTCGTGTTCGCCGTCGACGCGGTGTTCCTCTTCCCGTGGGCGACCGTCTTCGCCGCCCCGGGCTTCGGCATGACCACCCTCGTCGAGATGTTCGTGTTCCTGGCGTTCATCGCGCTCGGCATCGTCTACGCGTGGCGCAAGCGCGTGCTCACTTGGACGTGACCCATGGTTGATCTTCCTGCTCCGTCGTTCCGGCCCCCGGCCGGACCGGCCGCCCGGCTGGCGCCCAAGCCGATGAAGTTCGTGCTCAACTGGGGCCGCCGCTACTCGTTGTGGGTCTTCAACTTCGGCCTGGCCTGCTGCGCGATCGAGTTCATCGCCACCTCGGCGAGCCGCCACGACTTCATCCGCTTCGGCGTGATCCCGTTCGCCAACGGCCCCCGCCAGGCCGACCTGATGATCGTCTCGGGCACGGTCACCGACAAGATGGCCCCGGCCGTGCTGCGCCTCTACGAGCAGATGCCCGACCCCAAGTACGTCATCTCGTTCGGGGCCTGCTCCAACACCGGCGGCCCCTACTGGGACTCCTACTGCGTCACCAAGGGCGTCGACCAGATCATCCCGGTCGACGTCTACGTGCCCGGCTGCCCGCCCCGGCCCGAGGCGCTGCTCCACGGCATCATGAAGCTGCAGGAGAAGATCGCGGGGGAGGGCATGACGTGATCGACTTCAGCGGGTTCGGTTCCCGGGTCGTGATCTCCGAGTCGTTCGGCGAGACGACCGCCGACGTCGGCCCCGGCGACTGGCTGGAGGTGCTGACCTTCTGCCGCGACCACGGGCTCGACTTCTTCGACTGGCTCACCGGCGTCGACGACCCGCCCGAGGGCTTCGCCGTCGTCGCCCACCTCGCCGACCAGCGTAGACACGAGCGTCTGCTGGTACGCACCCACGTGCCGCTGACCGATCCCGTGCTCCCCTCGGCGGTCGGCGTGTTCCGGGGAGCCGACTGGCACGAGCGGGAGACGTTCGAGATGTTCGGCGTGGTCTTCGAGGGCCACCCCGACCTCAGGCCCCTGCTGCTGCCCGACGGCTTCGAGGGCCACCCGCTGCGCAAGAGCTTCGTCCTGGCCGCCCGGGTGGCCAAGACCTGGCCCGGCGCGAAGGAGCCCGGCGAGTCGGGCACGGGCGCGCCCTCGCGCCGCAAGATGCTGCCGCCAGGGGTGCCGGCCGACTGGGGGCGCGATGCCTGAGCTGCTGGAGGTCGCGATCCGGCTGGTCGTGATCGTCGGGGCGTTCCTGGTGCTGCCGCTGATCGTCGGCCAGATGGAGCACAAGGCCATGGCCCACATGCAGAGCCGCCTCGGCCCCATGTACGCCGGCGGCTTCCACGGCTGGGCCCAGCTCATCGCCGACGGCGTGAAGTTCATGCAGAAGGAGGACGTCATCCCGGCGGCGGCCGACCGGACGGTCTTCAAACTGGCCCCCGCCGTCGCCCTGGTGCCCTACCTGGTCGTGCTGGTGGTGATCCCGGTCGGGCCCGGCCTGCTCGGGGTCGACCTCGACGCCGGGATCTTCTTCGTGCTGGCCGTGATGGGCGTCGGCGTGCTGGGCTCGATCATGGCCGGGTGGTCGTCCGGCAACAAGTACTCCGTCCTGGGCGGGATGCGGTCGGCGGCGCAGCTCATGTCGTACGAGCTGCCCTTGGTCCTGGCCGCCTCCAGCGTGGCCATGGCCGCCGGGACCCTGTCGCTCCAGGGGATCGTCGAGGCGTGGGAGCCCTGGTGGCTGGCCTGGCAGGCGATCGGCGCGGTGGTGTTCTTCGTCGCGGGGCTGGCCGAGCTGCGCCGCCCGCCGTTCGACATGCCGATCGCCGAGTCGGAGATCATCATGGGCCCGATGACCGAATACACCGGCATGCGGTTCGCCCTGTTCATGCTGACCGAATACGCCGGGATCGTGGTCCTGTCGGCGCTGACGACGGTGCTCTACCTCGGCGGCTGGCAGGGGCCGCTGCTGCCCGGCCCGGTCTGGACGCTCATCAAGATCTTCGCGCTGGCGTTCGTCGTCATCTGGGTCCGGGTCAGCTTCCCCCGGATGCGCGAAGACCAGCTCCAGCGGCTCGCCTGGGTCGGCCTGGTGCCGCTGGCGCTGGTGCAGCTCGCGCTGACCGGGGTGGTGAAGGTCCTTTAGTGGACGATCCGCAGCATGATGTCGGAGGCCGTGGGCCGGTTGTGCGGGTCCTTGTCCAGGCACGACGCGGCCAGGTCCCGTAACGAGGGCGGCAGCCGCATCAGGTCGGGCTGGTGGTTGATGATCCGGTTGAGGATCGCCGGGATGGTGTCCTCGCCGAACGCGTTCTTGCCCGACGCCGCGAACACCATCGTGGCCGCCCACGCGAAGACGTCGGTCTCCGGCCCGACAGGACGGCCGCCGACCTGCTCGGGCGACATGTAGGCGGGGGTGCCCATGACCTGGCTCGCGGTCGCGTTGACCTGGTCGAGCGCCTTGGCGATGCCGAAGTCGATCACCCGGGGCCCGTCGGAGCCGATCAGCACGTTGCTCGGCTTGAAGTCGCGGTGCACGATCCCGGCCTTGTGGATCGCCGCCAGCGCGCCCGACGTCGCCAGCGCCAGCCGGGTCAGGCCGTCTTCGTTGCGCGGGCCCTTGTCCTTGACGAGCTGCTCCAGCGAGACGCCGTCGACGTACTCCGACACGACATAGGCCAGGTCGTCGGTGATGTTGACGTCCAGCACCCGGGCCGTGGAGAACGGCGCGACCCGGCGGGCCGCGTCGACCTCGCGCAGGAACCGCGCCTGGGCGTCCTTGTCCTTGGCGATGTGGGCGTGCAGCACCTTGACGGCGACCTTCTGCCCCCGCTGGTCGACGCACAGGTAGACGGCCCCCTGGCCACCCTGCCCGAGGTCGCCGACCACCCGGTAGGGCCCGAGGAACTGCGGCCCCTGGCTGCCGCGCGGCTGCGGCCCCATCGTCGAGGGGTGCGTCGGCTGGGTGAACGGCCGGGGCGGCGGCATGTTCATCGGCGGCTGGACGTAGGTCGGCCGCTGCATCGGGGGGTGCGGCGGCCGCTGGGGCTGGTGCTGGGGTGGGTAGCCCTGCTGCTGCGGCGGCGGCGTCATGTTCATCGGCCGGGGGGCCTGGAACTGCGGCTGCTGCACGGGCTGCCAGGCGTGACCCGGCTCGAAGACGCCGCGGCGGATGATCAGCGTGTGGGCGAGCCCGCCGAACCAGTTCAGGCAGAGCCCGATCGTCGTCGTCGTGTCGAGCCACACGGGCCACATCTCGACGTCCTCGTAGCTGGCGATGGCGATGAGGAACACGACGAAGTTCAGCGCGTAGAAACCGGTGGCGACGATCAGCCACGGGCTGCGCTTCCTGGCGGCGGCGTACCCGATCACGAACGGTGTGCCGAACCCGCAGGTCAGCAGCGGAACCAGCGCCCACACCCAGGAGACCGCCGTGTTCGTGGCGGGCTTCTGCGGTTGCTGCGGCGGTTGCCAGTACGGATGCACAGCGCGAACAATACGTACTTCCAACGCTAAGCGCCTCTATTACGGGAGATAGACGCCGTATTCGGAGAGCTCGTCATTCATCGTTCCCGGCAGTTCCAGGAGATCCGACAGGTCCTCCGCCGAGGTGAACGTCACCGTCCGGCTGCGCGCCTCCAGCACCCGTTCGACCAGGTCGGGCGTCATCCCGGGAACGGTCCTGAGCACCACCGCGGGCGCGTGGTTCATGTCGACCAGCCCGCCGTCGTCGAACCGCCGCCCCAGATCGGGCCGGCCCACTCCCAGCCGCCGCGCCCGGCCGGGATTGCGCCGCGCGATCGCCCGCGCCTCCTGCCGCTTCAGCCGCGCTCGCTCGAACGGGCACGCCGGCCCGAACACCTTCCTGCGGACCATGAACGCGTGGAGCGTTCCGCCCAGCCACGACACGAACAGGGCCAGCACCATCGCCACGGCCCAGCCCCCGGAGGGCGTCCCCGTCGCGTTGCCGATGAGGAGCCAGGCGGCCATCGAGGTGGCGTACAGAAGCCCGGATAGGGCCAGCCACCAGCTACGCCGCCAGAAAGCCGCCCACAGGAAGGTGAACGGCGTCGCGAAACCAATGGTGACCAGGGGCGCCACCGCCCACAGAAATCCGCGAGCCGCCGAGCGCGGCACCTGGTCCATATGCGAAGGATACGGACTTTCTGTCTCGACCTGGAGAAAACCGAAAGGGCCGGGTCGTCACATTCACGAGGACCTCATCGTGCGTCATGATGGTTGATCGTGGCGCGCATACCAGGAACAGGCCTGGCCAAGGGCTTGGCCGTGACGCTGCGACACATGCTCACGCGGTCGGTGACGCAGCAATATCCCGAGGTCCGGCCGGACCTCCCGCCCCGATCCCGCGGCGTGATCGCGCTGGTCGAGGAGAACTGCACGTCCTGCATGCTCTGCGCGCGGGAGTGCCCTGACTGGTGCATCTACATCGACTCCCACAAGGAGACCCTCCCGGCCCCCGAGGGCGGCCGTCCCCGGCAGCGGAACGTGCTCGACCGCTTCGCGATCGACTTCTCGCTGTGCATGTACTGCGGGATCTGCATCGAGGTCTGCCCGTTCGACGCCCTGTTCTGGGCGCCCGAGTTCGAATACGCCGAGGGCGACATCCGCAACCTGCTCCACGAGAAGGAGCGCCTGGCCGAATGGGTCCCGAGCGTGCCCGTGCCCCCGAGGCACGAACCGAACGCCGAGCCCCCCAAGGAGGTGGCGGCCGCCCGCCGGCCCGCCCGTGGCCCGGCAGCACCCGGCGCGGCCAAGCCTGAGCCCTCGGAGCCGACCAAGGCACGCCCGGCGCCCGAGGCCACGGCGGCTTCCGAGGAGACCAAGGCGCGTCCGGCGCGTGACGTGCGAGCCATCCGCCCGCCGGGCCGGCTGCCTGACCGGGCGTCCGGTGACGAGGAACCTCCGCCCGCCCCTCCACGTGATGTGCGCTCGATCCGCCCACCTGGGCGGCTGCCGGACCAGCCCGCCGACGAGCCCGTGGCACCCGAGTCGCCGAAGCCCCGGGTACCGCGCGATGTGCGCTCGATCCGCCCGCCGGGGCGGTTGCCGGATCAGGGACCTGCGAAACCGCCCGAGCGCCCGAATCCGGAGGGCGGGGAGCGGCCCGATGAGGAGGGGCCGTGACGAGTGCCGGCTTCTGGCCGCCGTCCGCGCTTGAGGTGGTGTTCCTGCTGCTCGGGCTGGTCGCCGTCGGCTCGGCGTTGATGGTGGTGACGACGCGGCAGCTGGTGCACGCCGCGCTGTGGCTGGTCGTCTGTTTCGGGGCGCTGGCGGGGTGTTATCTCGTGCTGACGGCGGAGTTCGTCGCGTGGGTGCAGGTGCTGATCTACGTGGGCGCCGTGGTGGTGCTGCTGCTGTTCGGGATCATGCTGACGCGGGCGCCCATCGGGCGCAGCGACGATCTCGACTCCGGTAACCGGGTGGTCGCGGGGGTCGTCGCGGTCGCCACGGCCGGGGTGCTGGTCGGCGTCGTCGTGGGCGGGTTCCAGCACGCATACGCCGAGCTCCAGCCGGGGGCGGGGTCGGCGGAGACGCTCGGGGCGAGCATCTTCCGCAACTGGGTGCTGCCGTTCGAGGCGCTGTCGGTCCTGCTGCTGGCGGCGCTGATCGGGGCGATCGTGCTGTCGCGTACCGACATCAAGGGCCGGGGGTGAGGGGGTGCACGTCGTCTATCCCGCCGTCGTGGCCGCGCTCCTGTTCTCCATCGGCGTGTACGGCGTCCTCGCCCGGCGCAACACCATCCTCGTGCTGATGTCGGTCGAGCTCATGCTCAACGCGGTCAACCTCAACCTGATCGCCTTCGACGTCTGGCTGCGCGACGCCCTCCACTCGGGCCAGGTCCTGACCCTGTTCGTGATCGTCATCGCCGCCGCCGAGGTCGGGATCGGGCTGGCCATCGTGCTGGCCGTCTTCCGGACCCGGCGGGCGATCGAGCTCGACCGGCTGCGCGATCTGGGGGAGCCGTGATCGTCTCGCTCATCGTGGTCCTGCCGTTCGCGGGGGCCGTGCTCGGGCTGCTGCTCTCGCGCCATCCCCATGGCCGCGACCCGGCGGGGAACCTGGCCGCCAACAAACGCGCGGGCCTGTTCGGGGTGGTGCCGACCGCCCTGTCGGCGGGGCTCACCGGGTGGCTGGTCTGGGAGAACACGCCGTCCACCAACGTGCTGACCGTGATCGACACCGGCGGGGTCGCGATCACCGTCGGCCTGGAGGTCGCCGAACTGTCGGTGCTGACGGCGATGCTCGTCGGCGTGGTGGCGCTGGCGGTGCAGGTCTACTCAGTGGGATACATGCGGGGCGAGATCCGCTATCCCTCCTTCAGCGCCTTCATCAGCCTGTTCACCAGCGCGATGCTGCTGGTCGTGTTCGCCGCCGACCTCATGGTCCTCTATGTCGGCTGGGAGATCATGGGCCTGTGCTCCTACCTCCTGGTGGGGCACTGGTGGGAGGAGCGGGCCAACTCGCGCGCCGCGATCAAGGCCTTCCTGGTGACGCGGCTGGGTGACGTCGGCTTCCTGTTCGGCATCTTCGTGCTGGGCTTCGCGGCCGGGTCGTTCCGGATCTCCGACGTCCTGGCCGCCGACATCCCCACCCCGACCCTGGTCCTGGCGACGCTCCTGCTGCTGGCGGGTGTGGCGGGCAAGAGCGCGCAGGTGCCGCTGCACACCTGGCTGCCCGACGCGATGGCCGGCCCGACCCCGATCAGCGCCCTGATCCACGCCGCGACGATGGTGGCGGCGGGCATCTTCGTGGTGGCCCGCCTCTACGTGCTGTTCCCGCAGCCCACCCTCGACGTGCTCGGTGTGGTCGCGGCGATCGGCATGCTCGGCGCGGCGCTGGCGGCCTTCGCCCAAAACGACCTGAAACGGGTCCTGGCCTACTCGACGATCAGCCAGCTCGCCTACATGGCCGCCGCCCTGGCCGGTGGCGCGCGCGACGCGGCCGTCTTCCACCTGGTCACCCACGGCGCCTTCAAGGCCCTGCTGTTCCTGTGCGCGGGCGCGGTCATCCACCACGTGGGCTCCAACCTGCTCCACCACATGGGCGGCCTGCGCCGCGCGATGCCGGTCACGTTCTGGACCATGACCGTCGGCTACGCCGCCCTGATCGGCCTGCCCCCGGCCAGCGGCTTCTTCAGCAAGGACGCCGTCCTCTACGGCCTGGAGCGCTCGGACAGCCCCATCCAGCTCCTCCTCTACGGCTCGGCCCTGCTCACCGTCGGCGTGACCGGCGCCTACGCGACCCGGGCGTGGCTGATGACCTTCTTCGGCACCGGCAAGATCCAGGCCCTCCCCGAGCCCGTCCCCGGCACCGCCCACGTCTTCGACGGCCGCGAGGCCCCGGCGACGATGCTGTGGCCGATGGGCATCCTGGCCGTCCCCGCCCTGCTCCTCGGCTTCACCGACGCCGGCGAGTTCCACCTCGCCCCGGCGGTGACGGCGCTGGTCGTGGCCCTGCTGGGGGTGGCGTTCGTCTACGTGATCTGGCGCGGCTCCCCCGAACGCGACCCGGCCCGGCTGCTGGGCGCGTTCCGCGACCCGTGCGAGCAGGCCTTCTACGTCGACCGGCTGTACGCGGCGGTGCTCGTCCGCCCGGTGCTCGCGCTGGCCCGGGGCGTCGTGCGGACCGACGACGAGGTGGTCGACGGGGCGGTGCGCGGCTCCGGCCGGGCGACCGTCGGCCTCTCGGGCCTGACCCGGCACCTCCAGAACGGCAACGCGCAGCTCTACGTGACCGGCGTGCTCGCCGGGGTGCTGCTGATCGCGGTCGGGGCGGTGGTGCTCGGATGAGCGTTCTGCTGGTCGCGCTGCTCGTGGTTCCCCTGCTGGGGGCCGCGGCGCTGCTCGTCCCGGGGCCGCTCGGCAGGGTGGCGGTGCGGTTCGGGCTGACGGTGTCCGGGGCGGTGTTCGCGGTCGCCGTCGCGGCAGCCTCCGCGTTCGACTACTCCGACGCCGGGACCATCCAGGGGACCGTCGACTTCGCGTGGATCCCGTGGCTCGGGGTGCGGTTCCATCTCGGGATCGACGGGATCTCGCTGCCGCTCGTCGTGCTGACAGCGCTGCTGACCCTGCTGTGCCTGATCTACCTGGCCGGTCACGAGCCCGAGCGGGCCAGGGAGCTGGTCTTCGCGCTGCTCGTGCTGGAACTCGGCATGATCGGCACGTTCCTCTCGCTCGACCTGCTGCTGTTCTTCGTGTTCTTCGAGGTCGTGCTGATCCCCATGTACTTCGTCATCGCCGGCTGGGGTGGCGAGGGGCGGCGGCGGGCGGCGTACAAGTTCATCCTCTACACGCTGCTCGGGTCGGCGGTGCTGCTCGTCGGGCTGCTCTACGTCTGGGCGCAGACCGGCACGCTCGACATGGTGCGCCTCGCGGCCGAACACCCGATGAGCCGGTCGGCGCAGATCCTCGCGTTCGTGGCGATCGGGCTCGGGCTGGCCGTCAAGACGCCGATGTGGCCGCTGCACACCTGGCTGCCCGACGCCCACACCGAGGCCCCGACCGTGGGATCGGTGCTGCTCGCGGGGGTGCTGCTGAAGATGGGCACCTACGGGTTCGCCCGGGTGGCCATCCCGGTCCTGCCCGAGGGGGCCGCCGCCGTCGCGCCGTGGCTGGGCGCGCTGGCCGTCGTCGGGATCGTCTACGGCGCGCTGGCCTGCCTGGCGCAGCGGGATCTGAAGCGGCTGATCGCCTACTCGTCCGTGGGGCACATGGGGTTCGTGCTGCTCGGCTTCGCGACGCTCACGCCGGTCGGGATCAACGCCGCCCTCTACGGCAACGTCGCCCACGGGCTGATCACCGGCCTGCTGTTCTTCTTGGTGGGTGCGGTGAAGGAGCGCTACCGCACATCGGACCTCGATCAGCTCGGGTCGGGGCTGCTCGGGCGGCTGCCCTATGTCGGGTCGCTGCTGACCTTCGCCTGCGTCGCCTCGCTCGGGCTGCCCGGCCTGGCGGGGTTCTGGGGCGAGATGCTCGCCCTCCAGGGCGCCTACGAACCGGCCGCCGGGCTGTCCCGGCCGCTGTTCGTCACGTTCATGGTGATCGGCGGGCTCGGGGCGGTGCTGACGGCGGCCTATTTCCTGGTCATGCTGTCGCGGCTCACGCACGGCCCGTGGGGCGGGCCTGGGCCGTCGATCCACGACGCCACCCGGGTCGAGCTGACCGCCTGGGTGCCGCTGGTGGTGCTCATCCTGGTCTTCGGGGTGTGGCCGTCGGCGCTGCTCGGGCTGACCACACCTGCTGTACAGACGCTTCTGGGGGTGCCGTGACCCAGTCGATCGACTACGGGGCGATCGCCGCGCCTCTGATCCTGGCGCTGACCGCCGGGCTCGTGCTGCTGCTCGACGCCTTCCTGCCCGCCCGGCGGGGGATCCGCACCGCTCTCGGCGGTGTCACCCTGGCCGCGCTGGTGGCGGCGTTCTCGGTGGTGGTGGCCCAGCGGGGCGTGAAGGAGACGTTCTGCGTCCCGTCCGTCGGATGTTCCTACGTCGTCGACCCCCTCACCGTGGTGTTCGCGGGGCTGGCCGTCGGGGCCGGGATCGTGGTGGTCCTGCTGTCGACGGCGCAGCTCGCCGACGGTGACATCCCGGTCGGGGAGTGGTATTTCCTGCTGCTCGCGGCCCTCACCGGCGCCGTCACGCTGCCCGCCTCGCGGGATCTCATCATGCTGGTCGTGGCGCTCGAACTGGTCTCGCTGCCGGTGTTCGCGCTGACCGCGCTGCGCCGCTACGACGGGCTGGGAGCCGAGGCCGCCCTGAAGCTGTTCGTCGTCTCCGTCGTCTCCACGGCGGTGATGCTGTTCGGCGTCAGTCTCCTCTACGGCGTCACGGGCGCCGTCCACCTCGACGCGATCGCGGCGGCCCTCGCGCAGCCGGAGCGGCCGGGGGCCGGGCCGGTCGTGGCGGTCGGGGCCGTCATGGTCATCGCCGGGTTCGGGTTCAAGATCGCCGCCGTGCCGTTCCACTTCTGGGCGGGCGACGTCTACCAGGGCGCGCCGATCCCGGTCGCGGCGCTGCTGTCGGTCGTGTCGAAGGCGGCCGGGTTCGCCGGGCTCATGCTCGTGCTCACCCAGGCCCTGCCGAGCGAGTCGGCCACCTGGACGCCCATCGTGGCGGTCCTGGCCGCGCTGACCATGACCGTGGGCAACGTGCTGGCGCTCCGGCAGACCCACCCCGTCAGGCTGCTGGCCTGGTCGTCGGTGGCGCAGTCGGGATACGTGCTGGCGCCCGTCGCGACCACTGACACCCAGGCGGCCACCGCCTATTTGGTCTTCTACGCCGCCATGAACCTGACGGCGTTCGCGGTCGTCATGGCCGTGCCCCACGACACGCTCGACGGTTACCGGGGGCTGGCCTTCGGCCGTCCGGGGGCCGGGCTGGCGCTGGGCTTCGCGCTCATCTGCCTGGCCGGGCTCCCTCCCGGCCTCGCCGGGCTGTTCGCCAAGGTGGTCGTGTTCCGTGAGGTCGTGGCGGGCGGCCTCGGCTGGCTGGCGGTGGTGATGGCGGTCAACACGGTGATCGGCCTCTACTACTACATCGCCTGGACGGCCCGTCTCTTCACCCCCGCCGACGCGGTGAGACCCGTCGTGGCCGGGCCCGCCTGGATGGCGGTGGGCGTGGCCGCGGTGGTGGCGGTGGCCTTCTCGATCGCGCCGCAACTGGTCTTGGCCACCTTGGGCTGAGTCGGGGCGGGAACGCCCAAACCGCCGCCCGCGTTGGTCAGGGGAGGGAGTGGGAGGAGGTGGGCGATGCGGAGCAACGGGGCGCGGACGCTCGGGATCCTGGGCGCGTCGGCTGTGCTGATCGTCGTGGTGGCCGGTCTGATCGGGGGGATCACCGGGCTGGTCGCGGGGCTGCCGCTGGCCGCCGTCACCGTCTGGGTGGCCTACTTCTTCTCCGACCGGTTCGCCGTGGCCGCGCTGCGCGCGCGGCCCGTGGGGGAGGTCGAACACGCCGTCCTCTACGGCATCGTGCGCGAACTCTGCACCCAGGCCCGCCGCCCGATGCCCAGGCTCTACGTCTCCCCGCTGGCCCAGCCCAACGCCTACGCCACCGGCCGCACGCCCCGCAAGTCCGCCGTCATCGTCACCCAGGGGTTGCTGGCGCTGCTCGACGAACGTGAGCTGCGCGGGGTGATCGGCCACGAGCTGGCCCACGTGCACAACCATGACACCTTGCTCGCCTCGGTCGCCGGCGCGCTGGCCACGATGTTCACCACGTCGGGCTACCTCGGCCCGATCTTCGGCGTCCGGCGGACCGACGACGAGACCCCGGCCACGCTGACCCGGGTCGTCGGCGCGGTCCTCCAGCCCATCACGACCGCGCTGGTCAGGCTCGCGCTGCCGCCCGACCGCGAGTTCGCCGCCGACGAGGCCTCGGCCCGGATGACGGGCGACCCGCTCGCCCTCGCCTCCGCGCTGCGCCGGATCGACGCCAGCAACAGGGCCCGCCCGCTGCCCCGCAACGGGCGGATCGCCAGCGCCAGCCACATGTTCTTCGCCGGGCCGTCCGCCACCCGCCCGACCACCGCCGAGCGGGTCGCCAACCTCGAACGGCTGCGTTAGCTGCGCCGGTTCGCCGGGTCGGTCTCCCCGGCGTGCAGGCCGAACAGGCCGTCGATGCTGTTGCGGGGCGCGCCGGAGCGCTCGGCCTGGCGCTTCTTCGAGCTGTCGAGCTCGTGGTGCTGGTCGAGGAGGGTGCGATCCTGCTCGAACTCCATGAACGGCACCGCGTAGCCGCAGGAGTCGGAGATGCGGTCACACCTGACCACAATCACCGACCGGACGGCCGGATGCGGGCCGAAGTTCTTCAGCAGGTCGTCGAACCCGGCGTCGCGGGGGGTGACGACGGTGCCCGTGCCGTACAGGCGGACGATGTTCGGCGGCCCGGAGAACGCCGCGAACATGAGCGTGACGCGGCCGTTGTCGCGCAGGTGGGAGATGGTCTCGACGCCGCTGCCGTCGAGGTCGAGGTAGGCGACGGTGGTGTCGTCGAGGACGGCGAAGGTGTCGGCGTAGCCCTTGGGGGACACGTTGACATGCCCGCCGGACTCGGGGGCGGTGGCGACGAAATAGACCGGCTGTGAGGTGATGAAGGTCCGCAGCCGGTCGGTGATCACGTCATATTGTTTGCCCATGACCGGACGATAACGCCCATCATTCGCCGGGCAGCCACCATATCCACAGGTTGGACTTCAGGGTCCACGTGTCGATCTTCTTCATCTCGCCGGTGTTCACGTCGATCGACCGCAGGCTCCCGCCGACAACGACGTCGTCTGCGTTGTTCCGGTACGTCCAGAGCAGCAGCCGGTCGGAGGTGTCCCAGGCCAGCCTGTTGGCCCGCTCGCCCTTCGGCATCGTCAGCCTGACCGGCGGCCCGACCGAGTCGGACGACAGGTCGTAGATCCGCAGCGCCGGCCGGCGGCCGTCGATGAACACCGCGATGCCGCGGCCGTCGTCGGCCAGGGCCAGCGGATAGTTGTCGTCGACGACCTGCGGCACCTCCTGCGTGTTCAGCACGCCGTCGGCGTCGACCGAGGAGAACAGCGTGGTGTTCTGGTCGGACGCGCTGGTCACCATGACCTTGGAGCCGTCGCCGCTGAACCCGTGGAGCGCCGCGTCGGCCGGCAGCGTGTAGGAGCGCCCCGACGCGACCTCGACGATCCTCGTGGGCAGCGCGCCTGCCTCGTCGAGGTAGTCGATCGCGAGGTGCCTGCCGTCCTTCGACAGCAGGGTGTCCACGTCGTTGATCGTGATCCCCTTCGGCAGCGTGGCCTTCACCGCCTGCACCTTCCCCGTGGTGAGGTCGCGGACGACCAGTTTCCTGGTCTTCGCAGTGAAATAGGCCAGCCGCCTGCCGTCCCCGCTCAGCGCCGGCTGCAGCGCGCCCTCCCGGTCGACGCCCCCCGACGCCGTGACCCGGTGAACCTGCGCGTCGGCGAGCGGCGTCGTGGTGCCGTCCCGGCGAGTGATCATCCACTGGCCGCAGGGCACCGTGTAGTCCTTCTTCGGGCACGACTTGAGCCAGACGTACCGGGCCGCGGCTCCCGTCCGCGCCTCCGCGACCGTCGCCGGCGACATGACCGCGAGCGCCGTCAGGGCGGCGGCCACGAATGCGCGAGTCTTCATCTGCTTCCTTTCGTCACCGGAGTAGATGCGGGAACCGGGGCGGAAGTTGGCAGCGAATCGGTATCCGGCATGAGATGACCCAGATGCTGCGCCAGGTCCACAACCAGTAGGGGAGGCACCCCGCCTCGTGAGGTCGGGACTATCGCCTCCGGCCGAGGGCGAGGCCGATGCTGAGGCCGACCACGACGCCGATCGGGATGAGGGTCTGCGGCTGGAGCCAGTACATCCCCGCCAGGCCGCCGATCACGCCGCCCAGAATCGAGCAGACGGTCATGTAAGTGATGTGCCGAGAGTTGTTCGCCATGCCGCACACTCAATTCTTTTCGAAAGAAGACGATGTCTGAATTCGAAGAATGGCGGCCGGAATCGCGAGGAACGTAGAGAATCTGTCACGGTCTTTCGATGACAGCTGTCACGGACGATTCGTGACAGAGAGACTACGCAGGTGGTGGCCCGCACTGGCCAATCTTGACTCCATGGGAACCACGCCTTCCACCGAACCGACGGCCCTGCGCGCCGTCGGCCTGCGCAAGAGATACGGGGACGTCCACGCCGTCAACGGCGTCGATCTGTCGATCGCTCCGGGGGAGGTCGTCACCATCCTCGGACCGAACGGCGCGGGGAAATCCACGACGGTCAACATGATCCTCGGGCTGACCAGACCGGACAGCGGCGAGGTCGCCGTGTTCGGGCGATCACCCGCCCAGGCCGTCAAGGAGGGCCGCATCGGCGCGGTGCTTCAGGAAGGCGCGTTGCTGGAGGACGCCACGGTCGGTGAGATCGTCGGCATGGTGGCGTCCCTGCACCGCAAGCCGCTGACCGTCGAGGAGGCCCTCCGCAGGGCGGGGGTCGAGGACCTTCGGCGGCGGAGGTCGACCAAGCTCTCCGGCGGTCAGAAGCAGCGGGTGCGATTCGCCGTCGCCATGGTCTCCGACCCCGACCTTCTGCTGCTCGACGAGCCGACGGCCGGGATGGACGTGACCACGCGCCGCGAGTTCTGGAAGTCGATGCGGAGTTTCACCGCCCTGGGCCGCACGGTCATCTTCGCGACCCACCACCTGGAGGAGGCCGAGGAGCACGCCGACAAGGTCGTCTTCCTGAAGAAGGGGGTGGTGGTCGCCGACGGCTCGATCGACCAGGTGCGGACCCTGGCGGCGAGCCGCACGCTGCGCGCCGTCATCCCCGGCGTCGTCAGGGAGACCGTGCTCGCCCTGCCCTCGGTGGACCGGGCCGAGGTCTTCGGCGAGAAGGTGGAGGTGGTCAGTTCGAATTCCGACGAGACCCTGCGCGCGTTGCTGGCCGCCTTCCCGGAGGCGCACGGCATCGAGGTCGCCGGTGTCGGTCTCGACGAGGTCTTCTTCGCGCTGACGGCCGATGGGAGCGCGAAGTGATGAAATCCGGATATCTGGCCCTGGAACTCCGCAGGGCGCTGCGGCAGCCCGGCACGCTCCTGTTCGTCGTGGGGTTCCCCGGCGCGTTCTACCTCCTCGAAACGCTGATCTTCGAGACGCAGATCCCGGGCGACGGCCCCTACCCGGCCCCGGTCATCGTCCTGCCGGCCATGACCGCCTGGGGTGTGCTGCTGGCCGGGATGCTCATCGGCACATCGGTCGTGAACGAGCGGGCCGCGGGCTGGCAACGGCAACTCCGGCTGACACCGCTTTCGGGAGTCGGCTACCTCATGGGGAAGGGGGCGGTGGGCATGCTCGTCGCGCTGTTCCCCCCGATGGTGGTCGCGCTCGTCGCGGGCCTGGTGAGAGGCGTGCGGCTGGAGCCCGGCTCCTGGCTCGTCCTGCTCCTCCTCGTCTGGCTCGGCGGGCTGCCCTTCGCGCTGCTGGGACTGTTGATCGGCCAGACGACCGGCAAGGACAACGTCCAGCAGGTCACGATCGTCGGGATGCTGGTGCTGGCGATCTTCGGGGGCATGTTCATGCCCCTCGACACCCTTCCGGCGTGGTTCACCTCCGTCGGCCACTTCACACCGAGCTACTGGCTGACCGAGATCGCCCGTTCGGCGGTGCTGCCGGACCAGGACGTCCTGCCGGCGGGCGGCGTCCTCGTAGCATGGACGCTGGTGCTCGGGAGTGCCGTGACGTGGCGCTACCGTCATGACTCCGGCCGGAGTTGAGTCTTTCGACGGGGGGAGAGTCGAAAGTGGCCGAGAACGATGACCACGTCCCCCCGCGCAGGTCCGTCGGCGAGAGGGGGAAGTCCCTCTTCCTGCCCGCGTCGTCGCTCTGGAGCGGGCGGGCCATCGTGCTCTCCATGGGGCTGACCCTGCTGTTCAGCGCACTCATGCTCCCGGCCTGGCTGCACGCCCTCGCCTCACTCGGCCCCCATGAGAAGTCCTGGGCGATCGGGTTGGGAGTCGCGTACACGATCGCCTATCTGCTCTTCGTGGCGATCGGCCGGTGGGAGGCCTGGATCATACGGGCGGTGCTGTGCCTGATCCTCATGGGACTGGGCGCCGCCCTCGTCGTCCTCCTGGGCCTGGACAACTCGTGGGTGCTGATGTTCGCCCTCTGCGTCATCGCGGTGATGGTCCGGCGCGAGGTCGCCGCCGTCGCCACGTCGCTGGCGCTCGTCGGTCTGGCCGTGGGCGCGCTGCTGGCCTGAGGTTTCGCCGAGCAACTCACCAACATCGTCATCCTCGGCGCGGTCAGCAGCGCGATCACCCTCCTGGCCTGGCTGGTCGACACGAACGAGGAACTGCGGCGGACCCGCGACCAGATCGCCGCGTTCGCGGTGGACCAGGAGAGGGAGCGCCTCGCCAGAGACCTGCACGACATCCTCGGCCACAGCCTCACCACCATCAGGCTGAAGGCCGGCCTGGTGCGCCGGCTGCTGGAGGTCTCCGGTGACCTCGGCACGGCCGCCCGCGAGGCCGGCGACGTGGAGCGGTTGTCGAGTCAGGCGCTGGCCGACGTGCGCGCCACGGTCTCCGGATACCGGCAGGTCACGCTGTCCGGAGAACTGGTCACGGCGAAGGAGGCGCTGCGTGTCGCCGGAATCAGGGCGCGAATGCCCCGTGCCGTCGACGACGTCCATCCTGAGCTGCATGAAGTCTTCGGCCACGTGCTCCGCGAGGCGGTGACCAACGTGGTCAGGCACTCCTCAGCCAGGGAGGTGACCGTCGGCCTGGGGGGAAACTGGCTGGAGGTGAGCGACGACGGGACCGGCGCCGGCGGGCGGTGGGGGAACGGGCTGCGCGGGCTCGCCGAGCGCGTACGCGCCGCAGGGGGCACATTGGAGGCGAGTCCCCGCGAGCGGGGCGGATTCGTCGTACGGGCCACCGTCCCGAGCCGACAGGGATGATGCAGGGATGATCAGGGTGCTTCTCGCCGACGACCAGGCACTGGTGCGCGGCGCGCTGGCGGCGATGCTCAACCTGGAGCCGGACATCACCGTGGTGGCGCAGGTCGGCTCCGGTGACGAGGTCCTCGCCGCGGCCCGCGCGACCTCCCCTGACCTGGCCCTGCTCGACGTGCAGATGCCGGGCAAAGACGGGCTGACGGTGGCGGAGGAACTCCACCGGGAGCTTCCTGACTGCCGCGTCCTGGTCTGCACGACCTTCGGCCGCCCCGGCTACCTCACCCGGGCGATGGCGGCGGGGGCCTCCGGGTTCATCGTCAAGGACGCATCCCCCGAGGAACTCGCGGACGCGGTGCGCAAAGTCCACCGGGGCATCCGGGTCGTCGATCCCACCCTCGCCACCGAATCGCTCGTATACGGGATCAACCCGCTGACGGCGCGCGAGCGCGAGGTACTGACCGCGGTCGGCGCCGGGAACACGATCGCCGAGATCGCGAAGCTGGTGCATCTCACCGAGGGCACGGTGCGCAACCACCTGTCCGCGGCGATCGGCAAGACCGGCACCCGCAGCAGGAGTGAGGCGGCCGCGGTGGCCAGGGAACGCGGCTGGCTCTAGGAGTCGTCAGGCCCGACTCCGCATCACCACAAGTCGGTCCCTGCGGCCTCGAAAGGCTCAGGGCACATGGCCGCATCATGATCAGCGACCGTGTGCCCCGAATGTGCCCTCTGATCTTCGTCCGGACGAGAGATCAGCACGTCCAAGACCAGCGAAGTTAACGGTAGTTCTTGGACAGCGTGGGGCCGCTGTAAACCGGGGTGATCGTGGTATCCGGGCGATGGCCTAGGCCTAGGGATGTCCGCCGGTGATTGTCGTCCCCTGCGACTGCTTCTCGGACTCGTGTACCTTAGTTGCACCCTACGGTGACCAGCCCGACTCACTCAATGGCAAGCTAACCCGGAGCACAAGGCTGCCAGGACCCAAGTTCCTTGGTGCTCCCATGGCAGCCCTCTACGGTTCTTCCTTTTCGTTGCTGGATTCATCGGTGGGGCGTCCGGTTGAAGGGTTTGGATGTCCGTTTTTTCCCCAAAAAGCCCGGTACATTCTGAATATCTCGGGGGTCCAGTAAACAATCGCAGTGACGATAGCTCCCGCTGCCACCCAGCCGATGAAAGTAGAAGTGAAATCATGCCCCGGACGTAGAGATACGATCAGTAGCGACATTCCGGTCATAGCGCTAATCAGGAAAGTTGCTAATTGGAGTATTGAGCGTCTTCGCGCTGCGGCGAGCGCAGACAATGCTGAGATCAATCCTGCGGCAAGTAGCTCGTAGTTTCCGAATACCTGGGGAGAGCCGGTCCACTCCGTGTGAAACACGCGGCTGGGAAATAGTGGAATCAGTGAAGCGGCGCCAATAAGTGCTCCTATTGTCACTGCGGATAGGCCAAATTTTACCAGATTGGCCACATCGGACCTCTCGCCAGAACGCTCGGAATGCTCTTCATAGATGAGCATGCTGATCAATACTACGAATGATCCGATGAGTATTATTGGTGCCGAAACATCAACGAAATCGGACAGCTTGTTGACGACAACTCCTCCGGCTATGAGAAGGCCTACTTTAATGGTGGTGTTGTCGGAGATTGCCACGACGCCTCGCTTGTGGATGTGGCCATTTTGAGCACTTGTGATGTTCTGGATATCACGCCCTGATTGGCCGTAAATCTAAAGCGAGAATGTGTGATGGAGTCGTGATGACTTGGGTCGATCTTCATGTCAGTTGCCGCGATCATGATGGTGCATCCGAAGGTGGCCTGTCGCAGGTGTGGCCAAGGTCTTGCTGATCCCGATCGAGAAGATGGCTCGTCGCTGGGACGTGAGTGTGGACCTGGCGTCTGACGCCCAGCACCGGGAGCGGCTCGGCAGTCGAACGCTTCCTGTCGACATGGGCGTCCACATCCGAACCGTTGCTGAAGTCCTAGGAAAGTCCGACATCCGCGTCTCCCGGCGATACATCCATATCGCCACTTCATGAACACGCGCCGCCGCAAAGTGCATGGACAAGATGTTTGAGGGCAAACTTTGACATCGAAACAGCGGCGTACTCTGACTCGAAAAAGGCTGAGGTCATACGGATTTCCAGTGTCGGACGATAATCATTTAGTCCTCCAAGACACGAAATCGTTGGCGTGGAATAATAGAAATCGATCTGCTCTGCTCTGCTCTGTAACGGTCGGGAAGCGCATTATCGGCGATGCTGGCTGCAGCCGGCCAGGCAGGCATTTACTTGGGTAGTGAGTCTGACATGCATGGCGTCGGCGAGATGAACAGCAGTATGTCGAGTTCCTCGACGTTCCGGTCGCCACCCTCAATCAGTGGCGCTGCCGCCGCGTCGGCCCTCGTGGCCGCCGGACCGGCAAGCACCCGCTACATCTCCGATGATGTCGTGGCCTGGGTTCGGGAGCAGATGTGACCGTCTACGACACGTGGTACAAGTCCCGGAGAGGGGCACGTGCAGGGAACACAAGCGCTCCCCACTTCGAACCATGGTCGCGGCGAACGGTGGCAAGTGCGTTGGCACGACGACAGGGGAGAGCAGCGCGAGCGGACTTTCGAGAAGAAGCCGATGTCGACGGCTTTGACGCCGAGTCGAAGAACAGTCTGGACAAGGGAACGTCTGTCGACGTCACGCCGGTCGTGTCCGCGTCACGGACGCTGCTGCCAAGTGGCGGGCCGACCTGTTGCACCAAAGGTTGATGACCGAACGCATGGAACGGGTCTTCCGGCTCCACATCGATCCGATCATCGGCCATATGCAGATAGCCAATATGCGGCCAGCGCATATACGGTCATGGGTCAAGGACCGTTCGGGGTTTTGACGCCTTCGACCCTGGCCATCGTCTACAGCAACGTGATCTCCTTCTTCAAACGCTGTGATCGATCGTGCTATCGGCATCTCGCTCTGCCTCGGCGTGCGCCTGCCGGACGCCGACAAGCCCAGTCACTTCGTCGCGATCCCCGATCAGGTCCCCACCCTCGCGTAGAACCTACTGCCGCTTGTCAGTACCGTCAGTTTTCTCGCAGCCGACTGCGGCGTGCGCGGCGGGGAGATCTTCGGCTTAGAGGTCGACGAACTCGGCCTGAAGCGCCGAGATGTCGACATCAGCCAGCAACTCGTCTGTGTCTTTGGTCAGGCGCCATACCTGGCTCCGCTGAAGACGTAGACCTCCGCGCGAATTGCCGAAGGTCGTCTGTGAGGCTCTCGCCGCACGCTTGAAGCGCTTCGAGCCGGTCGAGATTGAGATCGTGATGCGACCGACCCGCGCAACATCGTCACCCGCCCTGCCCCGCCCGGTGTTCACGACGAACGTGCTCCAGCCCATGCACCGAGCGACCTGAGCGCACATCTGGGCGCCGGCCGCCCGGCTCGCCGACATCCCGAAGGGCGTCGCTCTCCACTGCCTACGCCACTACTTCGCGATGCTGCTGATTCACAAAGGGGACTCGGCCAAGGCCGTACAGTTCGCGCTTGGTCACTCAACTCCGATGGTCACGCTCAACACCTACGTGGGGAGTGACCCGAAGCAGGAGAGAAGACACGCCGACTGGTCGACGAGTCACTCGGACACACTCCGCGCCTCGCATGACCCCAGAAGGGACTCAGGGCACATGGCCGCTTCAAGATCAGCAACCGTGTGCCCTGAATGTGCCCTCTGATCTTCGGCTGGACACAAAGATGCAGGTCAACAGGGCAAAGTCCAGTGAAACTAGCGGTAGTTCTTGAACTGCAGCGCGATGTCGAGGTCCTTACCTTTCAGCAAGGTGATGACATCCTGCAGATCGTCCTTCTTCTTGGAGCTCACCCGCAGCTCCTCGCCCTGGATCTGGGCCTTGACGCCCTTGGGCCCCTCGTCGCGGATCATCTTGGAGATCTTCTTCGCGTTCTCCTGGTCGATGCCCTCCTTGAGGGCGATGACCAGCCGATATTCCTTGCCGGAAAGCTTCGGCTCGCCCGCGTCGAGGACCTTCAGGGACAGCCCGCGCTTGACCATCTTCTCGCGGAACACGTCGAGGACCGCGTTGGCCCGCTCCTCGCTGTTCGCCTTGATCTCGATGTCCTTCGTCCCCGACCAGGCGATCGCCGCGCCGGTGCCCTTGAAGTCGAAGCGGTGCCCGACCTCTTTGACCGTCTGGTTCAGCGCGTTGTCGACCTCCTGCCGGTCGATCTCAGAGACAACGTCGAAACTGCTATCGGCCATCGGTGTCCGTGTCCTCTCTACGTTCCTACCGACCTTAGCCGCCTCATGACCACTCGCGGCGCCACCTCGATCCCGAGCTCCCGTTCATGTGCTACGAGGGCCCTGAGTTCTGGTCCCCACTCGGCAGGATCGAGCACCTCGAAGCCGCGCCTGGCGTACCAGGGTGCGTTCCACGGCACGTCGCGGAACGTCGTCAGGGTGACGGCGCCGAGCGCGCAGACGGCCTCCAGGAGGGCGGTGCCCAGGCCCTTTCCCTCGTGTACGGGATGCACCGCCAGCTGGTCGAGGTGGGTCTGGCCGTCGACGGTTCCGACCAGGGCGAAGGCGACCGGGGGAACGCCCGTGACGTAGACCCGGCTCGGGTCGGAGGCCTCTTCGATCATGGTGGTGCCGGGTGGGAAGACGATGCCGAGCGGGGCGAACTTGGCGTCGGCGGCCAGCTCGATCGCGGCCAGGGCGGGGAGTTCGGCGGAGGCGGGGTGGCGGATCACGTGGACCATCCTGGCTTGAGGGACGTCCGGGACATATCGATGTCACGTGTACGGCGTGAGTCCGCTATTCTTTTCCTCGTCGCCGCCGCAAGGGGGATGACGAGGCAGGTTGCCCGAGTGGCCAAAGGGAGCGGACTGTAAATCCGTCGGCTAAGCCTACCCAGGTTCGAACCCTGGACCTGCCACCAGCAGGAAAAACGGCCCCTGATCAGCGCGAAGCTGATCAGGGGCCGTTTTCGCGTCCTAGGAGAGCCACGCCTGCACGGCGATGCCGGTCAGGCCGGCGGCGCCCCTGACCAGTTGCGCGACGACCGTGGCCGTGCGGCCGTCGGAGAGGGCCAGTTCGATCGCCGCTTCCCGGCCCTGCGCCACCAGCTTCACGGCGGCGTCCTCCATGGCGATCCGATCACGCAGGCACAGGCCCGGAGGCATGGAGGCCGTGACGCCGGACCCGATGCCGCTCTCCCGCGCCGAGTCGAGGAACCTCCTGAACAGGGCCCGCTCGCGGTCGGCGCTCAGGTCGAGCAGGCTCTGCTCGACCAGCCGGGCCGACTGCTGGGCCACGGCCGTCATCTGGGCGTTCATCCGCTCGCCGAGGGAGGCGATGCACACGACGCCTTCCACGCGTCCGCTCAGGGGGTTGCGCACGGGGGTGCCCACGGCGGCGAATCGCTGGAAATCCTCCCAGAGGTGTTCTTCGCCCGAGACCTGGTAGGTGCGGCGCTCCAGCAGTGTGGAGCCGACGGCGTTGGTGCCGATGTCCGACTCGGCGTAGCTGAAGCCAGGGAGGATGCCGAGGGCGTCCGCGGCGGTGAGCAGCGACGAGTCGCCCACGATGCGCCGGGTCAGCACTCCGGAGGCGTCGCTGAGGAACACCCCTGACGGCGTGTCGGAGATGGCCGTCTGGAGCCGGTCCAGCACGGGCTGGGCCGCGCGGATGAGGAGGCTGTCGAGATCCAGGTCGTCGAGCAGGCGTGCTTTGAAGGTGCCGGGTTGGAGCCCGGCGTCCTGGCAGCGCCGCCACGAATTCAGGATCGGCTCGCGCACCGCCTTCTCCGCAGAGGTTCTGCTCACAATCAACCTCGTCAGTCTCAGAGATATCCGGAATGGGGCGCTGAATGCGTAAAGCCGGATATGTGCGGTGGATTGGAAAAAGCGTTACAATCTTCTACGATAAACCCTGCAAATGGGCGTGGATGCCCCCGTTTGGTAAATGTTCGTAAGGAATGGGGAAAGAGCCGCCGGTTCAGGATGGGGTAACCGGGAGGCGGAGGACGAAGCGTGCCCCGTTCGGGGCCGCGTCCTCGACGTGGAGGGTGCCGTGGTGGGCCCGGGCGATGTCGCGGGCGATGGCCAGGCCGAGCCCGGTGCCGCCGCGGTCGCGGCTGCGGGCGCTGTCCAGCCGGGTGAAGGGCTTGAAGATGTGCTCCCGTTCCGTCACGCAGACTCCCGGGCCGTCGTCGGTGACGCTGAGCTCCGCCATGTCGCCGCTGCGGCGCACCCCGACGGTGACGAGGCGGGTGGCGTGCCGTTGCGCGTTGTTGACCAGGTTGTTCAGCACCCGGCACACCTGGATGGGGACGGCGTCGGCCACCACTCCGGGGGTGAGGTCGAGCCGTGCCGGGTGGGGATCGCCGATCCGGCGCGAGATCTCGGCTTCGACGAGGTCGGCCAGGTCCACCGGTTCCAGGTCGGTGAGCGGGGTGGCCCCGCTCCGGGCCAGCGAGAGCAGGTCGGTGAGGATGGCCTGCAACCGGTCGACATCGGTCAGGGCGTGGCTGAGCAGGTCGGCGAGGTCGGTCTCGTCCGGGTGGAGCTGGGCCTCCTCCAACTGGATCCGCAGGCCGGTCAGGGGGGTGCGCAGTTCGTGGGAGGCGTCGGCGGTGAACCGCCGCTGGTAGTCGAGCGCGTGCCGCAGGGACCTCGTGACGTCCTCCAGTTCGGCGGCGATCGCGCGCTCGTGGGTGTAGCGGCAGGCGTTGTCGACGCACACCGCCGCCCGGTTGACCAGTTCCTCGGCCAGGGCGAGGTCGTCCTCCTCGAAGGGCTTCCTGGACCTGGAGCGGTAGAAGCTCACCACGCCGAAGGTGACGCCCCGAGCCCGTACCGGCGCCGCGATGAGGGAGCTGAGCGGTTCGAGCACCGGCTGCTCGATGGCCACGCTGCGGGCCTGGGGGGTGGAGGGCGGCATCGCTATGAGCGCACCGACCGGATGCAGGCCGGGATCCTCGCCCACCCCTGAGAGCGCGACCCGGCGGAGTCCCCCGTCGAGAGTGGTGGGCTCCATCCCCCGCAGCACCTGGTCGGACAGGTCGACGCCGACGTGGTCGGCGAAGCGCGGGACGGCGATCTCGGCCAGTTCCTCGGCGGTCCGGGTCACGTCCAGTGACGTGCCGACGTGGGAGCCGGCGTCGCACAGCAGATTGAGCCGCTCGCGGGCCTGGAGGGCCAACCGGCCGATTCCCGGCTCGCTCACGGCCAGAAGCCACCCGTCGGTCGCGACGGGCGCCGCCGGTTGGTCGTCTCTGGCGTACTCCGGACCTGCCACGTGTGCGATCTCCGTCCTCTGGGCTCGACGCCCGACGTCGAGGGAGACTCGGAGCGACGCGTCTGCCGCGGGATCCTGATGCACTCGGCGGCGTTCTCGACTGGTTCGCCTGACGAGCCCAGTTCATCCTCTCCATCTCCGCTCGATCCCGACAACCGAGCACATCCCGATTTGAATCAGATGAGGTGTTTCCTTTGCCGCTTTCCCCTCGTATCGACCCGAGTCAGACTGAAAGACAGTCGGGACTACGGAGGGAGCCTCGTGAGAGACCGGTCCGCCGCCCTGGAGATTCGTGGTGAGCTTCACGACGGGTACGGCATCGTGCACGTGAACGGCGAATTCGGCGCCGACCGCCGGTTGGGCGCCCGGCTCAAGGACGTGATCGCGGAATTGGACCTCCCCGAACCGCCCCGGCTCGTTCTCGACCTGGGGGGCGTCGTGTCGTGGGACGCGCTGGCCATCGGCGCCATCCTGTCGACCGCGAAACGGGTGCTGTCGGCGGGCGGCGCGTTCATGATCGCGGCTGTTCCGGACGATCTCCTCGCCTACTGTCAGCAGGCCCGGCTGCCGTTCGGCTTCCACGAGACGGTGGAGGCCGCCGTCGACGGCTTACGCGCCACCTGACGGTGTACTAGTACGATTGACGGGTGTCCCCGAGCGTCGAACGTCCCGATCCGCCCTACGTCCAGGTCGTGAACCACATCCGCGGGCAGATCCAGGCGGGCACGCTGAAAGAGGGCGACACCATCCCCTCGGCCCGGCAGATCGCGAAGGACTGGAACATCGCCCTGGCCACGGCGACCAAGGTCCTGGCCTCGCTGCGGTCCGAAGGGCTGGTCGAGGGCGTGCCCGGCCGGGGGACCACCGTGTCGGCGCGGCGGCACCGCTCGCCTCGCGACCGGTTCCAGATGGTCCGCCGGACCGGCCGCATCTCGCCGCCGAACGAGGCGGCGCGGGTCAGGGAGGCGGATCTGGTCGCCGCTCCGGAGCAGGTGGCCGACGCGCTGGGCCTGGCCCACGGCGCGCGGGTCATCCGGCGTCACCGGGTCACGATGTCGACCGACACGAACACGCCGGTGTCCGCGTCCACCTCCTGGTTCGACGGCGCCCTGGCCGACAGGGCGCCGAGTTTGCTGGTCGCCGAACGCATCGCGGCGGGCACCCCCGCCTACATCGAACGCCAGACCGGCCGCGTGGCCGTGTCGGGGCGCGACCAGCAGTGCGCCGGAACGGCCGACGACCGGGACGCCCATGATCTCGGCGTTCCGGAGGGTACGACCGTTCTGCGCGGCCGGAACTGGGTCTACGACCAGGACGGCGTCGTGCTGGAATACGGCGAGTACGTGACCGTGGCGGGTCGCTGGTCCACCTATGAATACGGGCTCGAAGGGCAAGGAACCACGTGAAGCTGATCCACTCAGGAAAAGTCCGGGACGTCTACGAGGACCGGGGCGACATCATCCTCGTCGCGTCCGACCGGATCTCCGTCTACGACGCCATCCTGCCGACGCCGATCCCCGACAAGGGCAAGGTCCTGACGCAGTTGTCCCTGTGGTGGTTCGAGCAGCTCAAGGACGTCGTCCCGAACCACGTGATCTCCGCCACCGACGTGCCGGCCGAGTTCGAGGGCCGGGCGGTCCGGTGCCGGGCCCTGAAGATGGTCCAGGTCGAGTGCATCGCCCGGGGCTACCTGGCCGGTCTGGGGCTGAAGGAATACCAGCGTGACCAGGCCGTCTCGGGCCTCCCGCTCCCGGCGGGCCTGCTCGAAGGCTCCCAGCTGCCCGAGCCGATCTTCACGCCCACCACCAAGGCCCCGATGGGCGAGCACGACGAGTTCATCACCTTCGCCGACGTCGTGGCCGAGGAGGGCGAGGACGTCGCCGACCGGCTGCGGCAGATCACCCTGGACGTCTACCGGAAGGGCGCGGAGATCGCGCGCGAGCGTGGCGTGATCATCGCCGACACGAAACTGGAGTTCGGCTGGGACGCCGACGGCGTGCTCACCCTCGGCGACGAGGTCCTGACCTCCGACTCGTCCCGGTTCTGGCCCCTCGACGAGTGGGAGCCGGGCCGTCCGCAGTTCGCGTTCGACAAGCAGTTCGTCCGCGACTGGGCCGCCGGCACCGGCTGGGACAAGACGGGCCCCGCGCCCGAGGTCCCGCAGGAGGTCGTGGACGTCACCCGGGCGCGTTACATCGAGGCCTACGAGAGGATCACCGGGCAGAGCTGGTGACCAACCGGCCGGGCACCGGCACTTCGAGGAACTCCAGCAGCGTCGCCACCTCGCGGTCGAGCTCGACCCCGACGGCGGCGATGGCGGGGTCGCCGAAACCGGCGAACTGATGGCTCGGCTGGTCGATGGCGAACCGGGCGTATCCGTCGGAGTGCTCGTAGATGGTCGTACGGAGCGGCGCGTATTCCATCACGGCCGGGTCGTGCTGGAACATGCGCTGCGCGATGGTGTGGTTCCCCATCAGATATTGGACGCTCCGCCACCTGTCGCCCGAAAGGCGGAAGATCGCGGAGTTGTCCAGCGACCAGTAGATGATGAAGTCGTGCGGGGCGTTGCGGTCGGTGAACCCGAGCACCGTCGACCAATCGGCCTCCTCGTCGATGAGCCGCTGGAAGCCGTCCCTGTCGAAGACCGGGACCGCCTCCTCGTAGCGCCGCCGGAACTCGTCGAACGACATGCCGGTGTCGACGGTCAGCCGGTGCGCCTCGTAGGCGACGTCGGCCACGTGTTCGTCCAGAACGGTCATAGGTCATCCCCCTTTCCAGGTTCAACGCCCTGCCGGGGCCGTCGAGTCCCCATCGGTCAGGAACGGAGAAGCGGGACCATCCCGGTCGTGGATAGCGTGATCTGCGTAAACACCACCACGACACAAGGATCGACATGACCACTCAGGGCATCAAGACCGTTCTGCACCCCGTCACCGACCTCGCCGCCGCCAAGGCCGTCTACACCGCTCTGCTCGGCATGGAGCCCACGGCCGACTCGCCCTACTACGTCGGTTACGAGGCCGAGGGCCAGCAGATCGGGCTGGTCCCCAACAGCGACATGACCGGCCCGCTCGCCCACTGGCACGTCGTGGACATCGAGGCCAAGATCGCCGCGGTGACGGCCGCCGGGGCCACGCTCAAGTCCGGCCCCAAGGACGTCGGGGGCGGCCGGCTCGTCGCCACAGTCGTCGACCCCGACGGCAATGTCCTCGGCTTGATCCAGGACTAGTAAAAAAACGTCAGTGGCGGCACGTACCCTCGAAGCTGCCGAGAGCGGGGAGACACCATGAGCCAGCCACACGCCGCCGACAGCCACGACCTGATCCGGGTCCACGGCGCGCGCGTGAACAACCTCAAAGACGTCAGCGTCGAGCTGCCGAAACGCCGGCTCACGGTGTTCACCGGCGTATCCGGCTCGGGCAAGAGCTCTTTGGTCTTCGGTACGGTCGCCGCGGAGTCCCAGCGGCTGATCAACGAGACCTACAGCGCCTTCGTGCAGGGGTTCATGCCCTCGCTGGCGCGGCCGGAGGTCGACGTCCTGGAGGGGCTGACCACGGCGATCATCGTCGACCAGCAGCGCATGGGCGCCGACCCCCGCTCGACCGTGGGCACGGCGACCGACGCCAACGCGATGCTGCGCATCCTGTTCAGCCGTTTGGGCCAGCCCCACGTGGGCTCGCCCAACGCGTTCTCGTTCAACGTCCCCTCGGTCACCTCGGCCGGGTCGATCACGGTGGCCAAGGGCGGCGGCCAGACCGAGAAGCGCACGTTCAACATGCTTGGCGGCATGTGCCCGCGCTGCGAGGGGCGCGGTTCGGTCTCCGACATCGACCTCAAGGAGATCTACGACGAGACCAAGTCGATCTCCGAGGGCGCGATCACCGTGCCGGGCTACAAGGTCGACAACATCTGGACGGTCAAGATCTTCGCCGAGTCGGGCTTCTTCGACTCCGACAAGCCGATCGGCCAGTTCACCGAGAAGGAGCTCCACGACTTCCTCTACAAGGAGCCGACCAAGGTCAAGGTCGAGGGCATCAACCTCACCTACGAGGGCCTGATCCCCAAGATCCAGAAGTCGATGCTGTCGAAGGACAAGGAGGCGATGCAGCCGCACATCCGCGCCTTCGTGGAGCGCGCGGTCACCTTCACCTCCTGTCCCGACTGCGGCGGCACCCGCCTGGCCGAGCAGGCCCGGTCGTCCAAGATCAAGGGGATCAACATCGCCGACGCGTGCGCGATGGAGATCCGTGACCTGGTCACCTGGGTCAGGAGCCTCGACGAGCCGTCGGTCGCGCCGCTGCTGGAGAAGCTCTCCCACACGCTCGACTCGTTCACCGAGATCGGCCTCGGCTACCTGTCGCTCGACCGCCCCTCGGGCACCCTGTCGGGCGGCGAGGCCCAGCGCGTCAAGATGGTCCGCCACCTCGGCTCGGCGCTGACCGACACCACCTACGTCTTCGACGAGCCGACCACCGGCCTCCACCCCCACGACATCCAGCGGATGAACGACCTGCTCCTCCGCCTGCGCGACAAGGGCAACACCGTCCTGGTCGTGGAGCACAAACCGGAGACGATCGCCATCGCTGACCACGTCGTCGACCTCGGCCCCGGCGCCGGATCGGCGGGCGGCGAGGTCTGCTTCGAGGGCACCGTCGAGGGCCTGCGCTCCAGCGGCACGATCACCGGCCGCCACTTCGACGACCGCGCCTCCCTCAAGGAGTCGGTCCGCGAGCCGAAGGGCAAACTGGAGATCCGCGGCGCCACGTCCCACAACCTGAAGAACGTCGACGTCGACATCCCCCTCGGGGTGCTCGCCGTGGTGACCGGCGTGGCCGGGTCGGGCAAGAGCTCGCTCGTCCACGGCTCGATCCCTCGCGGGGCGGGCGTGGTCTCCATCGACCAGGGGGCGATCAAGGGCTCGCGGCGGAGCAACCCCGCGACCTACACGGGCCTGCTCGAACCCATCCGCAAGGTCTTCGCCAAGGTCAACGGCGTCAAGCCCGCCCTGTTCTCGGCCAACTCCGAGGGCGCCTGCCCGGCGTGCAACGGCGCCGGGGTCATCTACACCGACCTGGGGATGATGGCCGGGGTCGCGACGACGTGCGACGAGTGCGAGGGCAAGCGGTTCAACGCGTCGGTGCTCGACTACAAGTTCGGCGGCAAGGACATCAGCCAGGTCCTGGCGATGTCGGTCACCGAGGCCGAGGAGTTCTTCCGCGAGGGCGAGGGCAAGATCCCGGCCGCCCACGCGATCGTCAAGCGCCTGGCCGACGTGGGCCTGGGCTACCTGGGCATCGGCCAGACGCTCACCAGCCTCTCGGGCGGCGAGCGCCAGCGCCTGAAGCTGGCGACCCACATGGCCGAGAAGGGCGGCACCTACGTCCTCGACGAGCCCACGGCCGGCCTCCACCTGGCCGACGTGGCCCAGCTGCTGGGCCTCCTCGACCGCCTGGTCGACTCGGGCAAGTCGGTCATCGTGGTCGAACACCACCAGGCCGTCATGGCCCACGCCGACTGGATTATCGACCTCGGTCCGGGCGCCGGCCACGACGGCGGCCAGATCGTCTTCGAGGGCACCCCAGCCGACCTGGTGGCCAAGCGCTCGACGCTGACGGGGGAGCACCTGGCGGCATACGTGGGGGCCTGAACGACGGAGGGTCTACCGGGCGGTGCGGGCTCGAAAGCGATTGGAGCTCAGACAGCCATGGGGGCTGCTGTGCCCACTTCACCGAAACCTGCATCGCCATATGCTGAACCGCGGAGTCCTTCGCGTTGATCAATGCTCAGTAGTGGACTTGGGGATCGCGCTGCCGACTCGTGAATGCGGATTCGGGTAATTCCGCCAAGTGTGCTTACTTGGCGGAATTGCTGAGCTTCGCGACGCGTCAACCACAGTGCCGAATTGGACGTCTTTCCTTATATGGCGCTGTGGAGAAATGGTCTAGCTGTAAGTGTCGCGGTCGCGGCCGGGATCGCCTTGGTGGCTTCGCCCGCCGGGGCCGCGCCCAAGAAGCGGCCCGCGCTGCCCGGTGACGTCAACGGTGACGGCAGGGCCGACGTCATCGCGGGTGCGCCCCTGCTCAAGGTGGGTGGCAGGACCGACGCCGGGGCTGTTGTCGTCTGGTTCGGCGGGTCCAAGGTGTCGGCCAAGGCCAGGATCGCGTCGGCGTCCAAGCCGGTCGCCAAAGAGAATCTCGGTCACGTTCTGGCGACCGCCGATTTCGACCGGGACGGTTATTCCGACGTTCTCGCCTCGGCCCGTAAGAAGATCGTCGTCTTCCGGGGTTCGGCCACCGGGCTCCGATTCAGCAAGTCGTTCGCCTGGCCGGTCACCAACGCGCCCATGCAGGCCGCCGACTTCAACGGCGACGGCTACGGTGACGTGGCGGTGCAGGGCGACAAGGAGATCGTCGTCTTCAAAGGTGGCGGCAAAGGGCTGGCCAAGTCGGTGACGTTGAAGAACGGCGCGGCGAAATTCGGCGCCGTGCTGGCCACGGGTGACGTGAACGGCGACAAGCGCCCCGATCTCGTGGCGACCGATTTCCGGCCCGCCTATCCGGAACCCACCGGCCCGCAGAGGATCACCGTCATTCCTGGAAACGCGAAGGGCCTGGCCATGTCGCGCGCCTGGTCGTTCGAGCCCTCCCGCCGGGACATCGTCGATGTCGTCGCCGCCGACCTGACCGGTGACGGGAAGGCCGATCTGGCGCTGGCGACCGGTGAGGGCGGGGTGCTCGTCCAGAAGAGTTCGGGATCCGGTTTCGGCACGGCTCAGGTTCTCGCCTTCGACTACTACCCCGCCAATCTGTCGGCGGGCGACGTGACCGGCGACGGCCGCGCCGACCTGGCCGTCCACGTCTCGGCCGACAACCACGACTGGGCCGAGCTCTATTCGGGCACCTCGACCGGGGTGACGAAGACGGCTTCCCGGAAATACGACCGGGAGAACTACGAGACCCAATTCGGCCGCGCGATGTGGATCGCCGACGTGGCCGGAGACGCGAAACTCGATGTCGTTGCGGGAATGCCGGGCGTCTATGGAATCGGTGAAATCCACATTCTTCCGAAGGGAAGCTACACCGGCCTCCAGCGCCTCAAATTGAGCTCCAAAGCGAGCAATGGGCTGGGCTTCAGCCTCCCCAGTCATCCATGACATCGCTCCATGCCGGGGCTGGTCCCAGGGAGACGCGACGGCTGCGGGCGGAGATCCCGGGCAGGTTGGAGACGGGTTGGTCGTAGGCGGCGCAGGGGCAGGCTGATTCCTGCGAGGCCTGGACCTTTCTGTCAGGGCCCGTTCCTAGGATCCAGGCATGCGGGATGGGCTCATCTGGTGGTCGACGGAGAGGGCGACGTTCGGCCTGGTCGTCCGGGACGGCGTGGTCGTCGAGGCGGCGCCCTATGCGCGGCGCTGGGCTCAAGGGCGGCAGGCTGAGGCGATCTTCGCCAAGGGGCGTGAAGACGGGGCTGTCTCTGTCCGGTGGATCCCGGAACAATGACGGCATCATGTTGCGATTGCGGGTTTTGGGGCAGCTAGCGGCGTCCGTCGGAGATGTCCCGGTCGAGCTGGGAACGTTCCTTCAGCGGGCGGTCGTCGCCCGGCTTGTCGCCGGGGGTGGGCACATCGTATCGGCCGACCGGTTCATCGAGGATCTCTGGCGGGAGCAGCCGCCGCCGAAGGCCCTCGGCGCGCTGCAGGTCTACATCTCGAACCTGCGCAGGATCCTCGAACCCGGCAGGGCGCCCCGCACCCCGGCCACCGTGATCGTCTCCGCGCCGCCCGGCTACCGCCTTCAGCTCCCGCCGGGTGCGGTCGACGCCTGGCGGTTTCCCCGGCTGGTCGACGAGGCCGTGGCGAAGAAGGACCCCGTCGAGCGCCTCCGGACGCTCGACGACGCCCTCGCCCTCTGGACCGGGCCGGCCTACGCCGAGTTCGCCGACGAGGAGTGGGCGGTCGCCGAGGCCGCGCAGCTCGACGAGTTGCGGCTGGTGGCCATCGAATATCGGGCGGAGGCGGCCATCGCGCTCGGGCGGCACGCCGAGGTCGTCGCGGAGCTCGATCGCCACGTCGGCGGCCATCCGCTGAGGGAGAACGCGGTCCGGCTGCTCGCGCTCGCCTACTACCGGGCCGGGCGGCAGCCTGAGGCGCTGGCGGTGATCCGGCGCACCCGCGAGACCCTCGCCGAGGAACTCGGCGTCGATCCGGGGCCCGCGTTGCGGACGCTCGAATCGGACATCCTCCACCAGACCGAGACCATCCAGTTCTCCCCGCCGCCTGAGCCGATCAAGGTCAGTCCGAAGGCCGCGGACAGCGGTGAGATCGTCGGGCGGGAGGCCGAGCTCGATCGGCTCGCGCGCGCCGCCGAGCAGGCCACCGGCGGGTTCCGGGTCGCCTGGCTCGGGGGAGACGCCGGGTCGGGGAAGTCGACGGTCGCCGTCGCCCTCGCGCGGCGGCTGGCGTCCCAGGGGTGGACGACGGCCGCGGGGCGCTGCCCGGAAACGGTCGGCGGGGTGCCGCCGGCGTGGGCGTGGTCGGAGGTGCTCCGGGGGCTCGTCCCGGGACGGCCGCCCGCTCCGGCGCTCCTGCCGAAGCTGGCGCCGCTGCTGACCGACGACGCCGAGCCGGTGGGGCAGTTCTGGCTGGCCCGCGCGGTCGGCGACTATCTCGCCGAGCTCGCCGCGCCGCTGCTGGTCGTGCTGGAAGACGTGCACCGCGCCGACGACGAGACGCTCCACCTGCTGCGCCATCTCGCCACCCGGCTGGCCGGGACGCCGGTGCTGGTCCTGCTCACCCACCGGCCCGACGAGGCGACCACCGACCTGATGGCCACCGGCGCGGCGCTGGCCGCGCAGACAGCCGAGCACCTGACGCTCGGAGGGCTCGGGGAGGAGGAGATCGCCCGGCTGGTCCTCGACCGGTCGGGGGTCGCCGTCGGGCCGGCCACGCTGACCGTGCTCGCCGAACGGACCGGCGGGAACCCGCTCTTCGTCTCCGAGACCGCCCGGCTGCTCGCGGCCGAGGGCGTGCAGGCCGTCCACCGGCTGCCGCCGGGGGTCCGCGACGTCATCCGCAGGCGCATCGCCCGCCTCCCGGCCACCGCGCAGACCACGCTGCGCGACGCCGCCGTGGTGGGGCGGGACGCCGACGCCGACGTGCTGATCGCGATGCGCGACGCCGACGAGGACACCGTCCTCGACGGGCTCGAAGCGGGGGTGCTGTCGGGGCTGCTGACCGAGCCCAACCCCGGCCAGGTCAGGTTCGCCCACGTGCTGGTCCGCGAGACGCTCTACGAGGACATCCCCCGGCTGCGCCGGACCCGCCTCCACGGCAAGGTCGTCGACGCGCTGGAGGCGACCAGGCCGGGCGACGTCGGCTCGCTGGCCCACCACGCGCTGGCCGCCGCCACCGCCGCGACCGCCGCACGCGCGGTCGGTTACGCGGCCAGGGCCGCGGAGAAGGCCTCTTCCCTGTACGCCCACCGCGAGGCCGTCACCCTCCTGCGGGGCGCCGTGGAGATCGCCCCCGAAGACGCCGGGCGGCTCGACCTCCAGTGCCGCCTGGTCTCCGCCCTCGCGCACGCCGGTGACCTCGCCGGCGCCAAGAAGCTGCGGAGCCAGGCCCTCCCGGCGGCCCGCCGCCTCGGCGACCCGGCCCGGCTCGCCCGCCTGGTCACGTCGATCGACGTGCCGCTGATCTGGAGCATCGTCACCGAGCACGTCCTCGACCTCGACATGATCGAAGCCATCCAGGACGCCCTGCCGGACGCCGACGACGCCATGCGCTGCCGCCTGCTCGTGGCCCTCTGCAACGAGACCGAGCCCTACGGCGGCGAGCAGATCGAACGTGACAGCGCGGAGGCGATCGAGATCGCCGGGCGGCTGGGCGATCCGATGCTGCTCTGCATGGCGTACAACGCGCGTTACTGGGTCTGCGTCCACGCCGGGCAGAGCGCGCGGCTCGACCGGCTGGCCGACGACGTGTTCGAGGTCGCGGAGGCCAACGGGCTGCAGGGCTACCTCACGCTGAGCCGCTACATGAAGATCATGGTGGCGCTGGCCCGGGGCGACCGCGCCCAGGCCCGCCACTACGCGACCCTGGCGACCGGCAGCTCCACCAGCGGCCAGTTCGCCCACATCCTCGGGGTCTTCGCCCTGCTCGACACGCTCGACCTGTACATCGAGGGCCGTTTCGACGAGGCCGAGCACGCCGTCGTCGGGCTGGCCGGGCAGCTCGCCGCCATCGGCGACGGCAACGCCGTGGCCTACGGCCTGATGGCCCGCCTGGCCATCGGGATCACCCGTGGCGACACCGGCACGCTGATCGACGACTACGAGGCCGTCTGGAAGGACCTGGAGACCGTCCACGAGATCTACTCGCGCGCCCTGGTGTCCGCCGGGCGGCTCGACGAGGCGCGGGCCCGCTGGCAGCCCGACGAGCCGCCCTTCCCGGGCGTCTACCAGTCGCTCGTGCTGACGATGCGGGCGCAGACCGCGATGGCCCTCGGCCACCGCCGCGCCGCGAAGGAGACCTACGAGCAGCTCAGGCCGCTGGCCGGGGAGATGGCCGGGCTGTCCAGCGGCTCGGTCACCCACGGGCCGGTCGACCACTTCCTGGGCGACCTGGCCCGCTACCTGGGCGACGAGGAGGCGGCGGTCCGCCACTACGCGGCCGCCGCCGAGATCGCCGAGAGGGTCGGCTCGGCATTCTGGGCCGGCCGGGCACGGGAGGCGCTCACCCGAAGATGAGCCGCTGCCGCCGCCGGTGACCGGGGCGCAGCGCGGCCAGCATCAGCGTGACGACCGGCCCGCCCATCCTCCTGATGCGGGCCATCTCCTCGCGAGTGGCGTACTGGCCGACCCAGCACAGGTCGAAGCGGATGTCGCCGCCCTTGCGGATCCGCGTCTCCGCCTCGGCCCAGTCCCGCTCGGTGACGTACTGGAGGACGACGGGGAAGATCAGGCGTTCCTCGGCCTCGATGTGCTCGTCCAGGAGCTCGGAGAGGCGCTTGAGCGCCAGGTGGAGGGGTTTGGCGTCGCCGCCCGCGGCGAACGCCTTGGCGGCCGCGTCGGCCTCGTTCAGCAGCGGGTCGAGCAGCGAGTGGTCCTCGCTCAGGTCGCCGAGGTCGGCGGCGGCGCCGGCCGAGCGCTCGATCAGCGGCCACACGATCTCGTCCTCGCGCGTGTGGTGCTGGTGGATGGTGTGGGTGATCCGCCCCACGAAGTGGGCGATCGCCCTGGCGCGGGTCGGCGTGGTGGCCGCGAGGTGCTCGGTGAGGGCGACGAGACGGTGCAGGTCGCCGCGCATGGCCCGGTGGATGATCCGGATGCCGGTCAGGTCGGGGGTCGTCATGCCCCGACGATGCGCCGTGGTGCTTGGCGGAGACCTGTTGGCGACTTGGTGGGGCAGATGGGGCGAAACTGACGGTGGGGGACGCTAGTTTGTCGGGCTATGAGGAGTCGATGGGTGGGGCCCGACGGCTACGCGATCGTGCCCGGGCTGTTCGGCGAGCGTCAAGTGCTCCGCGTCGAACGGCATGGCCGCCACCTCGCCGACTGCTTCTCGGTCGAGGAGGTCGCGCGCTTCGTCGACCTGGCCGACCTCTGCGAAGTCGTGTCACTGAGGCCATAACACTGAGGCCATAACCACACCCCCAGGTGACAGGGTTTTCCCGACCCGGCCGTTTACGGTCGAGACATGCGTCTGGTCACTGTGCTCGCCTTCTGCGTCGCTCTCGTCGCCTGCGGCTCCGCGACGCCGCCCGACGGGATCCCGATCCCGACGCCGCCCGCCGCGTCCGTGCCGTCGGCCCAGGACGTGTACGTGCTGAACTTCTTCGGCGACGAGCAGGGCTCGCCCGCGCAGAAGCCGGCCGACCTGGTCATCTCCGAATTCTCCACGATGAACAAGCTCACGTGGGAGAAGTGGGGGCCCGACACCGCCGTGGGCCGGGGCATGCTGACCGGGAGCTGGTGCCTGCCCGACTGCCTCCAGGAGCCCTACGGCGCCACGGTGACCCTCGCGACGCCCACGACCAAGGGCGGCCGCACCTACTTCACGAGCTACACGATCGAGCCCGACGACCTCCAGTCGGCCAAGGACCAGGGCGCCGACCTGATCGGAACCCTCCAGACGCCCTAGGCCGATTGGATTTCGCATCCACTGCGCGGGACGTGTATGGTTTACCTGTCCGCGAACGCGAGAGCGAACGCAGGGCCCGCCCCTATAGCTCAGTCGGCAGAGCGTCTCCATGGTAAGGAGAAGGTCAACGGTTCGATTCCGTTTGGGGGCTCTAAAGCCATCAGGTCCTGTCCGATGAAATCGGGTGGGGCTTTTGGCTTGGCGGGTGAAAAACAATCCCCGCAAAAGTGATTTGGGGATTCCTCGTGAATTCCCGAAACCCGTTCCCAGTGGAATACCACGTGTGTGGCAGTCGCACGGGTCGGGTATCCTTGCGTGGCCGGTCAGTTTTGGTCGGTCTCCAGGCGGAGTAGCTCAGTCAGGCAGAGCAAACGGCTCATAATCGTTGTGTCGCCGGTTCAAGTCCGGCCTCCGCTACTACCCTTCCGGGCTCCCTTTCACAGGGACCGGTGTGGGTTGTCCAGTAGTCCCAGACGTAGAAAGGCACTCCCACGTGGCTGCCACCGACGTTAGGCCGAAGATCACGCTGGCCTGCCAGGAGTGCAAGCACCGCAACTACATCACGCGGAAGAACCGGCGCAACGACCCGGATCGGCTTGAGCTGAAGAAGTACTGCCCCAACTGCAAGACTCACCAGGCTCACCGAGAGACCCGCTAAAGCTGTAGTTCAGTTCCGCGAACGCCCGGCGGCCCCCCAGCCGCAGGCGCGGTGCTCGTTCTCACGCGAAACCGGCGACGCCACTTGAGGGCCGCCGGTTGTTCGCGTTTCTCCTTGCGTCACCTCTTCGGTTATCGGAGCGTTCGGCCGTACGGTAGAACTGGTCGTCCAGACGTATCGATCAACCAAGCGAGGAGCGCCCGATGGCGTTGAACCGCGACTTCATCGGGCGGGCGTACTCTTCGCCGACGCCTTACGAGGTCAGCCGCCTCAAGATCAAGGAGTTCGCCGCCGCCATCGGCGACGCGAACCCGATCTACCGCGACACCGAGGCCGCCAAGGCCGCCGGGCACCCCGACGTGGTCGCCCCGCCGACCTTCCCGATCGTCTTCGCCCTCGCGGGCGCGGGCGAGGGGCTCAACGACCCCGAGTTCGGCCTCGACTGGGCCATGGTCGTCCACGGCGAGCAGCGGTTCACCTACGACCGGCCCATCTACGCCGGCGACCAGCTGCTGTGCACCTCCACGATCTCCGAAATCCGCTCGGTCGGCCGCAACGAGTTCGTGACCGTCCGCGGCGACGTGACCACGCTCGACGGCGAGCCCGTCTGCACCAGCTTCAACGTCATCGTCGAGCGCGGAGGGGCGAAGTAACCATGGGGGCCACCGTCAAATGGGACGAGGTCGAGCAGGGCCAGCAGCTGCCCCCGGCCGAATATCACGTCGAGCGCGTCAATCTGGTGATGTACGCCGGGGCCTCCGGCGACTTCAACCCCATCCACTGGAACGAGCGGTTCGCCAAGTCGGTCGGCCTGCCCGACGTGATCGCCCACGGGATGTACACGATGGCCCAGGGCGGCCGTTACGTCACCGACTGGGCCGGCGACCCGGCCGCCGTGGTCGACTACGGCGTGCGGTTCTCGTCGATGGTCGTCGTCCCCGACGACGAGGCGGGCGCCACGATCAGCGTCTCCGGCCTCATCGAGGAGAAGCTTCCCGACAAGCGGGTGATCGTCGTGCTGACCGCGAGATCGGGCGACGCGCGGGTGCTGTCCAAAGCCAGGGCGGTAGTTCAGCTCGCATGATCGGGGGTAGCGCTCCTTAAGTGAGCCAACCACCGCAGAACGTCGTCGAGATCGCCGAGCGCCGCGCCGCCGCACGGGCCGACAAGGACTTCGAAGCCGCCGACCGGCTGCGCCACGAGCTCGCCGAGGCCGGATACGACGTCTACGACACGCCCGGCGGGGGCTTCGAGCTGACCGAGCGCCCCCACTACGAGGTGTGGCCCTCGGTCCGGTCGATCCCGGTGTCGTCGATCGTCGAGGGCCGCCCGCCCGGCGATCCCGACCCGAAGTCGACCGTCCCCTATCCGGGCTCGATCACCGAGACGGCCCTGAACGACGCGGGCACCCCGTCGATGGCCGCCTCGCAGGCTCTCTGGGACGGCGCGATCGCCACCTCCCGGGTCGACCGGCAGATCGACGTCCCCAAGCTGACCGCCTCGGTCGCGCTGCTGGTCGACGGGTGGCCCGACGACCTGCGGGCCTGCGTCGCGGCGCTGCTCGCGCACACCGACGCCGGGATCATCGCGCTCGACCTGGGCAACGTCGACGGCGCCGGGGACGTCCTGCACGAACTGGCCGAGGACCACCCCGACCGCATCAGGGCCTGGCACGTCGCCGAGCGGCCCCATTGGGCCGGCGGCACCGCCGAATGGGGCCCGGCGCGGACCAAGCTGCTCCAGCTCGACACGGCCGACGCCCATGTGGTCATGGAGACCTCGACGATCCTCGAAGGCGACGCGATCAGGCCGCTGCTGCGGGCCCTCGAAGTGCCCGACGTGGTCGGCGCCGGATGGAAGGGCGTCGAGCCCGAGCCCGGCGGCAACGAGTGGCGCGAGGCGGGCGCGGGCGAGGTCACGGCGCTGCTCGGCTACCTCTTCGCGGTCAACCGGGCCAGGGCGCTGGGCATCGGCGGTTTCCCGGAGCACGCGCGCTTCTACCGCAACGCCGACCTGGAGTTCTCGCTGATGCTGCCGGGGCGTCTGGTCGTACCGGAAAAGGATCTTCCGGTACGTCAGGCCCGCCACCGGGGCTATTTCGACACCGAGGCGGCCTACCGCGAGCAGGAGTCGCAGCGGACCTACGACAGAGTTCTCGCCCTGCTGCGCCGTTAGGCTGGCGGGCATGGAAGAGGGGGTGCGGCTGGCGCCGCACACGACGTTGCGGATGGGCGGGAACGCGCGGGCCTTCGTGACCGCCGAGACCGACGAGCGGCTCGTGGAGCTGGTGTCCGAGGCCGATGAGCGGCGCGAGCCGGTGCTGATCCTGGGCGGCGGGAGCAATCTGGTGCTCTCCGACGCCGGGTTCGACGGGCTCGTGGTCAAGGTCGGCACCCGCGGGATCACGAGCTTCGGCGGCCTGGTGACGGCGGCGGCCGGGGAGGACTGGGATCCCCTCGTCGAGCGGTGTGTGGCCGAGGGGCTGTCGGGGATCGAGTGCCTGTCGGGCATCCCCGGGCTGGTCGGCTCGACCCCGATCCAGAACGTGGGCGCCTACGGCCAGGACGTCTCCCAGACCATCGTGGCCGTGCGGGTCTACGACCGGCTGATGCGGGAGACGCTCGACCTGCCCGCCGGCGAGTGCGGTTTCGCCTACCGCGACAGCGCCTTCAAGGGCGCCCTCGACCGGTTCGTGGTCCTGTCGGTGACCTACAAGCTCCAGGAGAACGGCCTCTCGCAGCCCTTGGCGTACGCCGAACTGGCCAGGAGCCTCGGCGTCGCGCCCGGCGAGCGGGTGCCGCTGGCGCGGGCCCGTGCCAAGGTCCTCGAACTGCGCAGGGGCAAGGGCATGGTGCTCGACCCCGCCGACCCCGACACCATCAGCGCCGGGTCGTTCTTCACCAACCCGATCCTGGGCAAGGCGCAGGCCGACGCGCTGGAGGAGCTGGCCCCCGGCTACCCCCGCTGGCCCGCCGACGCCCCGGGGATGGATGGCGCGGTGAAGGTCCCGGCCGCCTGGCTGATCGAGCACGCCGGGTTCCACAAGGGCTACGCCCGGGGGCCGGTCCGGCTGTCCACCAAGCACACCCTCGCCCTCACCAACCCCACCGGTCAGGCCTCGGCCGCCGACCTCGTCGAGCTCGCCCGGGAAGTCCGGGATGGGGTGAAAGCGAAGTTCGGGGTGACCCTGGTGAATGAACCCGTGATGATAGGCGTTAGTCTGTGAGACAGCCCGAAGGGGAGTAGTCCACAACACCGCTGGTCGACATACTGACGCGTTCGCCGCGTCCGGCCGCGGGGGCCCGTGTGGCGGACGAGACCTTCGGCCCGACAGTGTTCGAACGCTGCCGGGCCGAAGTGATGCTCCCCGGCAGAACTCGGCCCGGTCGCGCTGATGCGAAAGGCGACCTCCGAGTGGATGCGTTCTGGATCTCCCTCGCCGTGATCTTCGTGGCCGAGCTGGGCGACAAGAGCCAGCTGATGGCCATGACCTTCGCCACCAGGTTCCGGCCCCTTCCGGTCCTGGCCGGCATCACGATCGCGACGGCCGTCGTCCACCTGTTCTCCGTCGCCCTCGGCGGCCTCCTCGGCGACCACCTCCCCACCACCGCGATCTCCATCGTGGCGGGCATCGCGTTCCTCGGCTTCGCGCTGTGGACGCTGCGCGGCGACTCCCTGACCGACGAGGAGGCCGCGAAGGCCAAGCGGGCGACCAAGTCGGTGCTGCTGGCGGTGACGGTCGCGTTCTTCCTGAGCGAGCTCGGCGACAAGACCATGCTGGCCACCATCACCCTGGCCACCCAGTACGGCTGGGTCGGCACCTGGATCGGCTCGACGGTCGGCATGGTGGCCGCCGACGCGCTGGCCATCGTGGTCGGCGGGCTGCTCGGCAAGCACCTGCCGGAGAAGTGGATCAAATACGGCGCCGCCGCCGCGTTCGCCGTCTTCGGCGTGCTCCTGCTGCTGGAGCCCGTGCTTAGTTCGTGAAGCGAGACGCGGACGGCCGAAGGCCGGCCGTGGCTCGCGCTGGGAATCTGCCCTAATTGAACAGCGAGAGGCGGTGGGCCGCCGCGGCGGCCTCGCCCCGGGTCGAGACGCTCAGCTTGGACAGGATGTTGGAGACGTGGACGCTGGCGGTCTTCGCCGAGATCGTCAGCGTCTGGGCGATGTCCCGGTTCGACCGGCCCTCGGTCAGCAGCCGCAGCACCTCGATCTCCCGGGGGGTCAGCAGCGCCGTCGTCTCGGCCGGGGCGTCGGTCAGCGCGATGCCCGACCGCCGGGCCAGCGCCCCGATCTGGTCGATCAGCGGGGCGGCGCGCAGGCCGGTCGCGAGCGCGTGGGCCTCGCGGAGCCGGACGGCCATCGCGTCCCTCTCCCGGCCGTGGGCGGCCATGAGCAGGTTGCGGGCCCGCTGGTAGGGGCGCCTGAGCTGGGCCCACAGGGCCGCGGCCTCGTCGAACTCGCCGTGGCACTCCCGCTCGTAGGCCTCGCCGACCGGCCCTTTGGCCTGCATCGTGACGCGGAACTCGTCGGCCCTGGCCCGCAGGGCGGCGGCCCGGTTGGGGCTGATCGGCAGCGCGGCGTCGCTCACCCGGTAGGCCGTCGCGAGCAGCCGCCAGCCGAGCATCGGCTTGCGGGACAGCGGCCAGCTGTTGAGCGCCTCCTCGGCCCTGGTCAGCGCGGTCTCCGGGTTGCCGGTGAGCAGATGCCACTGGAGGGCCGCGCGGGTGTTGAGGATGCGCTCCTGGGTGTACTCCTCGGTGTGGCCGGACAGGGCGCCCACGTCGGTCAGGTCGGCGAGGGTCTGCTCCAGCTCGCCGCGGGCCATGCCGATCTGGATCCGCACCCGGAGCAGGTGCCACCGGTTGAGCGGGGACGGGTCGAGCATCAGCGACCGGTTGATCAGGTCGAGCGCCTCGTCCCAGCGGCCCAGCGATTCGAGCGCCTCGGCCCGGTTGTTGGCGATGAAGACGCCCTGGTTGCGGTAGCGGCCGTATTCGCGGGCGAGCTTCTCGGCCTCCAGGGCCAGCGCCACGGCCTCCTCGGAGCGGCCCAGGTTCTCCAGCGCGTCGACGTTGTTGGCCAGCGCCCGCAGCACCACCCGGCCGCTCTTGAGGCGGGTGCCGATCGCCTGGGCGCGGGCGTTGACGGCCAGCGCGGCCTCCAGGTCGTCGTTGATCGAGTGGCCGAGCGACAGGTTCATCAGGAGGTCGGCCTCCCGGCACTCGTCGCCCATCTCCCTGGCGATGCGCAGCGCCTCGGTGGTGAGCGCGGTGCCCTCGACGATCTCGTCGGCCATGATCAGCAGGGTGCCGAGGCGGGTCAGCACCAGCGTCCGCGTCTCGCTGGGCAGCGGCACCAGCCGCTCGGCCCTCCTGAGGTCGTCGATGGCCCCGGCCCGGCCGCGCTGCTTCTTGCAGCTCGCCATCCGGACCAGCAGCTCGGCGACCCGCTCGGGGGCGGTCTCGTCGTCGAGCTCGGCCAGCGCCGCTTTCACGTATTTGAGCGCCCGGTCGACGTCGCCGGCCGCGTAGGCGCCCTCGGAAGCGCGTTCGAGCACCGTGGTGTGGTCGGCGCCGATGCGCTGCGCGGCGTCGGGGACCTTGTCCCAGAGCGTGAGCACCCGTTCGAGGAGCTGCACCTTCTCCGTGTACGCGAATGCCTTGGTCGCCTTCTCGGAGGCCTCCCAGGCCGAGACGAGCGCCCACAGGTCGTCTCTGGCCGAATGCCAGTGGTGGGCGATCTCGATGGCCGCCCGGCCCGGCGGCACCAGGGCGCGGTCGCGGTCGATCTCCTGCGCGAAGCGGGCGTGCAGCCGGGCGTGCTCACCGGGCAGCAGTTCGTCGTGGACGGCCTCGCGGATCAGCGCGTGCCGGAAGGTGTAGCCGCCGTCGGCGACCTGGAGCACGTTGCGGGCCACGGCGGGCCTGATCGCGTCTTCGAGGTCCGACTCGGACAGCCCGCTGACCGCGCAGAGCAGGGGATGGCCGATCCGGTTGCCGCCGGCCGCCGCGATGCGCAGCACCCGCTGGGTCTCCTCGGGCAGGCGCTCCACCTGGCCGATGATCAGGTCGTGCAGCGACTCGGGCAGGTTGCCGTCGGTGCCGCAGTCGAGCAGCGCCTCGACGAACAGCGGGATGCCCGCGCTGCGGTCGAAGATGGTCGACACCCGGCCGTAGGTCGGGGTGGTGCCCAGGATCCCGGCCATCTGCCGGGCCACCTCGTCTTCGGTGAAGCGGGGCACCTCGACCTTGACGACCCCTTCGACGCGGGTGAGTTCGGCGAGCACCGGCCGGAGCGGATGGGTGCGGTGGAGTTCGTCCGACCGGTACGTCAGCACCATGAGCATCGGAATCGCCGACACGTTCCGGCTCAGGAAGGCGATGAGGTCACGGCTCGACCGGTCGGCCCAGTGGACGTCCTCGATGACGAGGACCATCGGGCGGCGCTCGGCCAGCCGTTCCAGCAGCGTGAGGATCTGTTCGAACAGGCGGGCCCTGGCCGTGTCGGTCTCGACGTCGCCGCTGGGCTCGCCGAACTCCGGCAGCAGCCGGGCCAGGTCCCGCCCCGCGCCCTCGGGCAGCAGCGCGGCGACGTCCGCGGCCCCCATGTCGCGGACGAGCTGGCGCAGCACCGCCGTGAACGGCGCGTAGGCGAGGCCTTCGGTGGACAGCTCGACGCAGCCCCCGGCGAAGACCTGCGCTCCGCCGGCGGCCGCCTGCTCGGCGAACCTCGTGACCAGCCGGGTCTTGCCGACCCCCGCCTCGCCGCCCACGAGGACGGCGGCGGCGGCCTGTTTACGGGCCTGGTCGAAAATCTCGCCGAGCTGCTCCAGCTCGATCTCCCGTCCGACGAAGACGGGGCTAGCGGCCCGACCCATCATGGCGTCCAGCATGTCATGCCTACTTCGGGAGATTCGCGCCTTTTTACGGGGGATGAGATGCCGGGCCGGGAGGGAGGTTCCGGCCCGGCATCTGGACGCGGGTCACAGCGCCCGGAACTTGCCGAGGCTGGCGCGGAGGCGGTGATGCCCGCCCCGCTCGCGCGCCTTCTCGGCCTCCCTGACACGGCGGTAGCTGGTCGCCTCGTCGTGGAGCTCGGCCACGCGGTTGAGGATCACCTGGTAGTGCAGTTCGGGGGTCATCCGACCTTCTCCTTGTTCGGTTCTTCTTTCCTTACTCAAGGTTCCGGCTAAGACCCCGTCCGGCACATCGGGCGGATGCCCTATGTCCTGGAGGCTCTGTGGGCATTCGTACCTAAGACCCTGCTTAGGCCGGTTGTGAGATGTGCCAAAAACGGAGGCCCAGTGTCGTGAGCACCCGGTTTGGCGGTATTCCCCAAGGTCGGCGATGCTGGGGAGGTGTCAACTGTGACTGCCTCGTCGAATGCCTCACTGCGGGCGTTCCTGCACGGCCTGCCCGGTGTCGACCGGGTCGGCGCCGACGCCAGGGCCGCGATGCTGAGCACTCGATCGATCAAGACGTCCGCCAAACGCCAGGCCATCGACATGGCCATCTCCATGGTCGACCTCACGACCCTGGAGGGCGCCGACACCCGGGGCAAGGTCCGGGCGATGTGCGCGAAAGCCGTCCACCCCGACCCGGCCGACCCCACCGTGCCCAGTGTCGCGGCGGTCTGCGTCTACCCCGACCTGGTGGCCGAGGCGCGCGACGTCGTCGGCTCGTCGGGGGTGAAGGTCGCCTCCGTCGCGACCGCGTTCCCCAGCGGGCGCTCCACCCTTGAGGTGAAGGTCTCCGACACGGCGTTCGCCGTCGCGGCCGGGGCCGACGAGATCGACATGGTCATCGACCGGGGCGCGTTCCTGTCCGGCGACTACCTCAAGGTCTTCGAGGAGATCCAGGCGGTCAAGGCGGCCTGCGGGGAGGCCCACCTCAAGGTCATCTTGGAGACGGGCGAGCTGGCCACCTACGACAACGTGCGCCGGGCCTCGTGGCTGGCGATGCTGGCCGGGGGAGACTTCATCAAGACGTCCACCGGCAAGGTCCAGCCCGCCGCCACGCTGCCGGTGACGCTGGTCATGCTGGAGGCGGTGCGCGACTTCCTCGCCGTCGAGGGCCGCAAGGTGGGCGTGAAGCCGGCCGGCGGCATCCGGACGACCAAAGACGCGATCAAGATGCTCGTGCTGGTCAACGAGACCGCCGGGCCCGACTGGCTCGACCCCGACTGGTTCCGGCTCGGCGCGTCGTCGGTCCTCAACGACCTGCTGATGCAGCGCCAGAAGCTCACCACCGGCCGTTACGCCGGCCCCGACTACTTCACCCTGGACTGAGATGATCTTCGAGTACGCACCGGCGCCCGAGTCGCGCGACGTCGTCGACATCAGACCGTCGTACGGGCTGTTCATCAACGGCGAATTCGTCGACGGGTCGGGGACCCCCTTCAAGACGATCAACCCCGCCTCCGAGGAGACCCTGGCCGAGGTCGCGACCGCGACCGAGGCCGACGTCGACCGGGCCGTCCAGGCCGCCCGCAAGGCCTTCGGGGTCTGGTCGGCGCTGCCCGGCTCCGAGCGGGCCAAGTACCTGTTCCGGATCGCCCGGATCATCCAGGAGCGCGCCCGCGAGCTGGCCGTGCTGGAGTCGATCGACAACGGCAAGCCCATCCGCGAGTCGCGTGACGTCGACCTGCCCCTGGTCGCGGCCCACTTCTTCTACTACGCGGGCTGGGCCGACAAGCTCCAGTACGCCGGCTACGGCACCACCCCGCTCGGCGTCGCCGGGCAGGTCATCCCGTGGAACTTCCCGCTGCTGATGCTGGCCTGGAAGATCGCGCCCGCGCTGGCCTGCGGCAACACCGTCGTGCTGAAGCCCGCCGAGACCACGCCGCTGACCGCGCTGCTGTTCGCCGAGATCTGCCAGCAGGCCGACCTGCCGCCCGGCGTGGTCAACATCGTCACCGGCGCGGGGGAGACCGGCGCCGCCGTCGTCGGCCACCCCGACGTCGACAAGGTCGCCTTCACCGGCTCGACCGAGGTCGGGCGGCTGATCGCGAAGTCGGTCGCCGGCACGACCAAGAAGGTGACGCTCGAACTCGGCGGCAAGGCCGCCAACATCGTCTTCGACGACGCGGCCCTCGACCAGGCCGTCGAGGGCATCGTGACCGGCATCTTCTTCAACCAGGGGCACGTCTGCTGCGCCGGGTCGCGGCTGCTGGTCCAGGAGTCGATCGCCGAGGAGCTGATGGCCTCGCTGAAGCGGCGGCTGTCCACGCTGCGGCTCGGCGACCCGCTCGACAAGAACACCGACATCGGCGCGATCAACTCCGCCGCCCAGCTCGCCAAGATCCGCGAGCTGTCCGACTCGGGCGAGGGCGAGGGGGCCGAGCGCTGGTCGCCGGCCTGCGCGCTGCCCGACAAGGGGTTCTGGTTCCCGCCGACCGTCTTCACCGGGGTCTCGCAGTCCCACCGGATCGCCCGTGAGGAGATCTTCGGGCCGGTCCTGTCAGTGCTCACCTTCCGTACCCCGGCCGAGGCCGTCGAGAAGGCGAACAACACGCCCTACGGGCTGTCGGCCGGAGTGTGGACGGAGAAGGCCTCCCGGATGCTGTGGATGGCGTCCAGGCTGCGGGCCGGGGTCGTCTGGTCCAACACGTTCAACAAGTTCGATCCCACCTCGCCGTTCGGTGGGTTCAAGGAGTCGGGCTACGGGCGTGAGGGCGGCCGCCACGGGCTCGAGGCGTACCTGAAGGAGATCTCGTGAGCGAGCGGCTGTCGGTGCGGAAGACGTACAAGCTGTACATCGGCGGTGCGTTCCCACGCTCGGAGAGCGGGAGGTCCTACGCCGTGACCGGCGCCAAGGGCGAGTTTCTGGCCAACGCGTCCAAAGCCTCCCGCAAGGACCTCCGGGACGCCGTCACGGCCGCCCGGAAGGCCTTCCCGGGATGGTCGTCCGCGACCGCCTACAACCGGGGGCAGATCCTCTACCGGATCGCCGAGATGCTGGAGGGCCGCCGGGCGCAGTTCGTCTCGGAGGTCGCCGAGGCCGACGGGGTGTCGGGGAAGAAGGCCGGCGAACTCGTCGACGCCGCCGTCGACCGGCTGGTCTGGTACGCGGGGTGGTCCGACAAGATCACGTCCCTGCGGGGATCGGCCAACCCCGTCGCCGGGCCCTACTTCAACCTCTCCACGCCCGAGCCGACCGGCGTCGTCGGGATCGTGGCCCCGCCGATGGGGCCGCTGTTCGGCCTCGTCTCGGTGATCGCGCCGGTGATCGTGACGGGGAACACGTGCGTGGTGATCGCCTCCGAGCGGGCGCCGCTGCCGTCGATCACCCTGGCCGAGGTGCTGGCCACCTCCGACCTGCCGGGCGGGGTGGTCAACATCCTGACGGGGTCGGCCGCCGAGATGGCCCCGTGGATGGCCGGGCACATGGACGTCAACGGTCTCGACCTCACCGGGGCCGACGCCGAGCTGGCGCAGAAGTGCGAGGAGCTGGCGGCGGAGAACCTCAAGCGGGTGCTGCGGCCGGGCGGCAAGACCGACTGGGCGGCCGACCCGGGCACGGCGCGGATGACGGCGTTCCTGGAGACCAAGACGGTCTGGCACCCGATCGGGATCTAGGCCTCATAAGAGGCCGTGCCGACGGGCGAACTCACCGAAGGACGAACCGGAACACGGCAGTCGCATACCTGTGGCGATCAGCGCGTCGATGATGTTTCCGGCCGAGACTTCGGTGAGTTTTCCCTCTCGGCACGCCATGGCGAGCAGCCAGACCGTGCCGTGGGTCCTCAGCCCATGGGCGATGCCTACTTTCTTCGCATCCGCATCGTCAATGATCGATATCGCGCCTGCGCGCTCGGCCGCGGCGAAAACGCTCGCCTCGCCACGATCGCGCTGCGTCGAACCGATGCGCCGGGTCCATTCGACGAAGTCTTCGAAGGCTTTCCTCGATGAGATGGTGACTACCCCGAGCCAGTCGGCGTCGAGCACACTGCGAAGAAGTGGACGGTCTGGCAGGCCGTCACGGATCTCCGCCCGGACGATCTCCGTGGTCATGCACTCAGTTCCGACCATCAGGTCACGCAGAACGTCGAACCGATCGGCGAGGGCGAAGTGATTCAGGCAGGGGGCGTCGAAGACGAGGGGAGTCGGCGTCACGGAGCGGAGTCGCCCTCCTCCAGATCGGGCAGACCATCTGCCCGAACAGCGCCGCGCATCATCTCCAATGCTCGCGATGTTGTGACGAGCCGTCTTTGATATGCCTCATAAACGGCATCCAAATAGCTGGGCGGCACTCTGATCTCATTCAGATCGGGCTGCGGCTTCCAGCCGATCGCCGCCTTGAGTTCGGCCTCTGGGGGATTGCGCCGCTTCAGGAGGTTGGCGGTGTCACGGGTGACGAAACCTGCGACGCAGGCTTGCCGGACCGTCAGTGACCAGGATGCCCGGTACTGCGCGGCGATCCGAACCAGGGGCTCCCTTACCTTGTCGGAGTCGAGCGTGGAGAACACGGACGTCGGAATCAGCAGTTCGGCTGCGAAGGCGTCGACCACCGCCTCGCGATCGCCGCGAGGGGCGCTGACCCCGAGGTCGGTCGAGTATTCATCTCCGATGATGAGATGCCCGAGTTCGTGGGCCGCCGTCGCGCGTCGGCGACCGGGATCGGCGTGTCTGCTCACCACGGCGGCGGCGAGGTCATCGTCGACCGCCGAAGCGCCGTCCCCGGGAAGGTCGACCACGGCGACGAGTTGCCCGACCTGTTCGGAAACGGAAATCATCGACTCGATGGGGCTGTCCCCCAGACCCACCGTCCGGCGAACCCAAAGTGCGGCCATACGCGCGCTGGTCACATCTGTGACCGGCTTCGGGTATCGCTTGATCGCGGGAACCGCGAGAAGTCCCACTTCGATCAGTTGCCGGATGTCCGCCAGCCAGGCGGAAAGCCCCACGCTCAGCCGAAAGGCTTGGCGGCCGGCATCCGTCGCGGTGTCCTCGGAGAGTTGGGCGCGGCGGGAGATGACGGGCGGTGGGGAACTGATCAGGTAGTCGAGCGGAACCCGCAGGACATCGGACAGCCGGATCAGCTCCAGCGCGTCGATGCGCCGTGTGCCGAGTTCGATCTTCGCGACCATGGTCCGATCGAGGCCCAGAGCGCGCGCGAGCTCCTCCTGCGAAAGCGAGGCCGCCAATCTGCTCTCGCGAACGCGCTCACCGACATCCGCCCACTGCTCCGGGTCTTTCATAGTGCGATAATCGCACATTGTTTAGACTGTGGCTACCTGAAGTATTAAAGAACAGTCGACATAAGTGTTAAAGTAATTCGAACTATTTAAAAAGCGGTGCGTGTCTCGGCCACGGGCGGGCGCGTTCCAGGTGGCCCGCCAGGCTGAGCAGCATGCCCTCTCCGTCCGGTGGGGCGATGAGCTGGATGCCGATCGGCAGGCCCGAGCTGTGCCGGCCGAACGGGATCGTCATGGCGGGCCAGCCCGCCATGTTCCACGCCCCGGTCAGCGGGGCGAACCTGATCTCGGCCCAGGGGCTGCGGGATATCCCCCGCACTTCTGGTGGCGGGTGGGCGACGGTCGGGGTGATCAGCACGTCGGCCTCGCCGAACCAGAGGTCGGCGCCGCTGGCGCGCCAGCCGTCGCGGCCCCGGGAGCCGTCGCGACGGACCTTCTGGAGCAGCCGGCCGGTGCGGGCCATCGAGCGGGTGCGCCCTTCGAGCCTGGTCTCGTCGAGGTCGTGGGCGTCGGCGGCGGCGCAGGAGTACCAGGCGGCGACGGTCGACCAGCCGAGTGACGCCGGGAACCGGCGGCCGTGGTCGACGACCGTGTGGCCGGCCTCGCGCAGGGTCGCCCCGGCGGCGCGGGCGGCGTCCTGGAGTTCGGGGTCGACCGAGAAGCCGGGGGGCAGCGGGTTGGGGGCGACCGCGATCCGCAGGTCTTCGGCCTCGGGGAGGATCGGCGTGCCCGTCATCACGGCCAGGGCCAGGACCGTGTCGTCGACGCTGGTGGCCAGGGGGCCGTTCTCGGCCATCGCGAACCAGTCGTGCGGCGGGGGCTCCATCAGGCCGTGTCCGGGTTTGAGGGCCATCACGCCGCAGCACGCGCCGGGGATGCGTAAGGAGCCCAGGCCGTCGTTCCCGAGGGCCAGCGGGACCATCCCGGCCGCCACGGCGGCGGCGCTGCCGCCGGAGGATCCGCCGGCCGTCCGCGTGGGGTCCCAGGGGTTGCGGGTCTCGGTGAGGGCGTACAGACAGAGTTCGGGGACGTTCGTCAGGCCGATGACGATCGCGCCCGCCGCGCGGAGCCGGGCCACCACGGGGTGGTCGTCCGCGGCGGGGGCAGACGGTGAGGCGAGCGAGCCGTTCGCGGCGGTGTGACCGGCCACGGCGACGTTGTCCTTGACGGCCACCGGCACCCCCGCCAGCGGCAGGCCGGGCCGGTGCCCGAGCGCCTTCGCCTCGGCGAGCGCGGTGTCGGCCAGCACGGTCCGGAAGGCGCCGATGGCCCCGTCACGTGCGGCGATGACCTCAAGGTGGTCGGCCACGACCTGTTCCGCGGTCGTCTCGCCGGCGCGCACGGCGTCGGCTATCTCCACGGCGGTGCGTCCGGCCCACGACATGTCCAGAGTGTGGACCGGACGCACCCGCCATTTGAAGGCTCGTAACCAAGACGATGCCTACTCGACCTTCTTCGGCGCCCGTCCCGCCTGACTGAGCGCCATGCGGAGCGCGTATTCGATCTGCGCGTTGACGCTGCGGAGGTCGTCGGCCGCCCACTTGGCGAGAGCCTCGTGGACGGCCGGGTCGAGCCGCAGCAGGAGCTTCTTCGGCTCCTTCTTGGCGGGACGTTCGTCAGGCATACAGACTGCCGGCGTTGACCACCGGCTGGGTCGCCCGGTCGCCGCACAGCACGACCAGGAGGTTGGAGACCATCGCGGCGCGTCGCTCCTCGTCGAGTTCGACGACGTGCTCGGCGCTCAGCCGGTCGAGGGCGAGTTGGACCATGCCGACCGCGCCCTCGACGATCTGCCGCCGGGCGGCGACGACCTGGGCGGCCTGCTGGCGGACCAGCATCGCCTGGGCGATCTCGGGGGCGTAGGCCAGGTGGGTGATGCGGGCCTCCAGCAGCTCGATCCCGGCCAGCTCGGTGCGCTCGCGGAGCTCGGTGGTGAGCTCCTCGGCGACCGTCGCGCCGTCGCGGAGGCTGGTGCGGTCCTCGATGTGGGAGTCGTAGGGATGCGTCGTCGCCAGGTGCCGGACGGCGGCCTCCGACTGGATGGCGACGAAGTTCTCGTAGTCGTCGACCGAGAACGAGGCCTTGGCGGTGTCGACGACCCGGTAGACGACGACCGCGCCGATCTCGACGGGGTTGCCGTCGGCGTCGTTGACCTTGAGCTTGGCGGTCTCGAAGTTGCGCACGCGGAGGCTGATGCGGTTCTTCTCGGTGAAGGGGACCGTCCAGGTGAACCCGGCCGTCTTGACGGTGCCGATGTAGCGGCCGAAGAACTGCACGACCTTGGCCTCGTTGGGGTTGACGATCGCGAACCCGGACGCCGGGAGGAACACGATCACCGCCGCCACGACCACGCACACGATGAAGAACGCCTCGTCCTGGGTCATGCCGAACAGCACCAGCGCGGCCGCCACGACGAGCAGCGCGACCAGGACGACGAACCCGTTCATCCGGTAGGCCTCTCGCTCCATGCGCTATCTCCTGACTATCGAAGTGATATCACTACGATAGCTCATCGACGGTCTCCAGGGTCAAGAGCTCGGCCACGACGACTCTGTAGTGATATTTCGCGGTCGCCCCTTTGACGGTGGTCAGGTACTCGTCGTCGCTGATGCGGTAGACGCTGCGGGTTCCGTGGTTCATCGGATGCTGCGGGGCGTGCCGCACGGCGAGCTCGTACGCGATCGACCTGGCCTCCGCCCGCTCGCCCTTGACCTCGTAGATGTCCGAGACGCGCCACTCCTTGCGGTTGGCGCTGCCGACGTTCTCCTCGATGAGGACTCTCCACTGGCTCATGACCGGCGATCATGCCAAAACGCGCCCTCCCCGGAGGGAGGGCGCGTCTAGATGGGCTGCTGAGCTACTCGCCCAGAAGGTTCTTCAGGGTCTGCTGGTCGACTTCCTTGACCTGGTCGGCCGGCGGAGTCTGCACGGTGACCGGCTTGTCGTAGTCCTTGACCGTCAGGTTCAGGTTGAACGGCTGCCCGCCTTCCTCGTTGCGGAACTGCTGCCGCTTGACCATGCCCGAGGAGTCGACCCAGGTGTCCACCCGCAGGGTCTTCGGCCAGTTGCCGGGCGACGCCGTCGGCGTGGGCAGGCCGGCGGCCTGCGCCGCCTCCTGCGTGTCGAGGCTGGAGCTGTAGTGGGTGACGGTCTGGCCGCCGACCTCCTCCTCGCCCTCGTTCTGGACGTCCTTGTGCGCGGCCGCGATCTCCTTGATCGTCGCGGGGTCCTGGAGGCGTCCGCTGGTGAGCAGATCGGAGATCATCTTTCCGCGCTCACCGGGCAGGTTGTCCAGCGGCACCCGCCACCAGGTGTTGCCCTGGTTCGGGATCAGGCCGCCGCCGTTCACCAGGGCGTTGTCGCCGTTGACGATGATCTGCGGCTGCGCCGGGTTGGGCTTGCCGTTGAGCGTGAGCTGGTTGACCTTCGCGGTCAGGAGTCGGGGTTCGTTCTGGCGGGCCCATGTGCCGCGCGCGTCGATCTTTCCCTTGCTGGTGAAGTGCATGCTGCCCGACGCCGTCTTGGCCTCGGCGCTCTTCGTGAGAGCGTCCTGCAGGGCCGTCGCCGGTTCGGCGGTCGTCGTGGGGCTGGCGGACGGGCTCTCCGAGCCTGATGGGCTCAAGGACGGCTCAGGACTCCCCGCGGGTGCGGATGAGGGGACGTCCGGTACGGGTGTTGCCCATGCCGCCGTCGTCCCGACCCAGGCAGCGGCCGAGACCACTGCCGAGGCCGTGCCGAGAGCGGCGAGCCGAAGACGAGCGTGTCGCATGTGTCCCCCTATATGCGATTTGTGCTGTCTCAAGCACCGTAAGTGCGCAAATGGGCGAAAAGTAGGGGAATGTCCATTTGGGGAATTACGCGGATGATCGCTTGACCGATGAGCGCCGGATCTTGACTGATCGTCTAGCGACGACGGGGATTGGTCCGGGCTGTGGGCGGTGCGGACAGCGGGTCCTCCGGCCAGGGATGCTTCGGATAACGCCCCCGCAGCTCGGCCCGGACCTGCCGGTAGCCCTCCCGCCAGAACGACGCCAGATCCCCCGTCACGGCGACCGGTCTTCCCGCCGGTGAGAGCAGGTGGATCGTGACCGGCACCCCCGCCACGGCCGGGGTCGCCGTCCACCCGAAGAGCTCCTGCACTTTGGCCGCCAGCACCGGCCGGTCACCGCTGTAGTCGAGCCGGACCTGCGCGCCGGTGGGAATCTCCAGTCGTTCCGGCACGACGTCGTCGAGCCGTGCCGACCAGGGAACGAGCCCCCGCAGAGCGGCGGCGACGTCGACGGCGGCCAGGTCGGCGCGGCGGCGGACCCTGGTCAGGTCCAGCCTCTCCACCAGCCCCCGCTCGACGTCGGGCCAAGGGTCGCCGAGCGCTCTGCGGGCGAACTCCATCCTCTCCCTGAGGGACTGAGCGGCCGGGGTCCACCTGAGCAGGCCCAGCCCTTCGAGCCGCAGGCCCTCCTTGACGGCCTCCTCGACGTTCACGTTCTTCAGGGGCCTGGACGACAACTCGATCGCCCCCAGCCTGCGCGTCCGCCGGGCGACGACGTCGCCGTCCCGCCAGGCGATCTCGTCGTCCTCGGTGACCGGCCCCGACATCAGCGCGGTGTCCTCGTCGATGACGGCGGCCTGGCGGACCCGCGCGGCGGCCCGCCCGGTGGCCCGGTCGGCGACCGCCACGGCCAGCCACTCGGCCTCGGCCAGGCGGGAGCCCTGCTGGACCTCGGCCCCGGTCCCGGAGGCCATGACGAACCCGGAACCGGGCCGCCGCCGGGCCACCCGCTCGGGATAGGCGAGGGCGACGACGATCCCGGCGGCCTGGTCGTCGGTGAGCCGCGCGATGCGGGGGGCCTCCGGGGCGGTCGCCTCACGCGTGAGCCGCTCGGCCTCGCGCCGGACCTCCGGCGTGCGGGTGGTCCGCCAGACCGTGACGAGGTCGTCGGAGGCGTCGCGGGGGAGCTGCCCGGACAGCAGGGCCACGATCTCGGCGGCCCTGCGGGCGCCGGTCACCGGCGCACCGTCCAGCAGCGCGCGGGCGAGCCGGGGGTGCACCCCGACGGCGGCGATGCGTCGCCCATGGGGGGTGACCTGGCCGTCGTCGAGCGCTTGGAGGAGCGTGAGGGTCTCCCGAGCCGCTTTCATCGCCCCGGCGGGCGGCTGGTCGAGCAGCGACAGCCGCTCGGAGCCCCAGCACGCCGCCTGGAGGGCGAACGAGGTCAGGTCGGCCAGCGCGATCTCGGGCTGCGGGTGGTCGGCCCGCCGCTCGGCCTCCGGCCAGCACCGGTAGACGACCCCCGGCCCCTCACGCCCGGCCCGGCCGGCCCGCTGGGTGGCCGCCGCCCTCGACGCGGGGACGGTCACCAGCGATCCCAGCCCTCGCGCGTGGTCCATCCGGGGTTCGCGGGCCAGCCCGGAGTCGACCACGATCCGCACCCCGGGGACGGTCAGGCTCGACTCGGCGACGGACGTGGCCAGGATGACCCGGCGTTCCTCACTGGGGGAGAGCGCCGCGTCCTGGACCTGCGCCGGCGAGCCGCCGTGCACCTGGAGGACGTGGAGATCGCCGAGCTGCCGCCCGACCGCGCCGAGCTCGGCCACACCGGGCAGGAAGCAGAGCACGTCGCCGTCGTGCTCCGCGTGGGCCCTGCGGACGACGGACGCGACATGGGAGAGGAAGGCCGCGTCCACCCGGGGCCAGATCACCGCGGGCCGGGGCGGCGGCGCCCAGACGGTCTCCACGGGGTGGACCGCGCCCAGGGCCTCGACCACGGGGCCGCCGACGAGCGAGGCCCACCGGGGCGCGTCGGCGGTGGCCGACATGGCGAGGATCCGCAGGTCGGGACGGAGCGCCGCGCGTACGTCCAGAAGAAAGGCCAGGGTGGTGTCGGCGTCGAGATGACGCTCGTGGCACTCGTCGACGATGACCACGTCGACCCCGTCGAGCTCGGGGTCGCGCTGGAGCCGCTGGAGCAGGACACCGGTCGTCACGACCTCGATCGCGGTCTTCGCCGAGACCTGGCGTTCGCCGCGAATGGTGTAGCCGACCGTCTCGCCCACCTTCTGGCCCAGCGACCAGGCCATCCGCCGCGCGGCGGCCCGGACGGCGATCCGCCGGGGCTCGGCCACCACGACCTTGCGGGGGGCCAGCGCGAGCGGGACGAGCGTGGTCTTGCCACTGCCCGGAGACCCGGTGAGCACGGCCGCGCCGGCGTCGTCGAGGGCGGCCAGCAGCCGTGGCAGGGCGTCGGTGACCGGGAGCACGCCCGTCAGCTTAGGCCGCTTGGGCGAGGCCGAGGAGAAGCTCGGCGTTGGAGCCGGTGTCCTTGAGCCTGGACAGGAACGGCTCGTAACTCTCGTGGCTGTGCAGCGCCTTGCGCAGCCGCCAGACCAGCGGCAGCTCGGCGGCGTCGAAGAGGAGCTCCTCCCGGCGGGTGCTCGACCCGGTGACGTCGACGGCGGGGAAGACCCGCCGCTCCGACAGGGCGCGGCTGAGCCGCAGCTCCATGTTGCCGGTGCTCTTGAACTCTTCGAAGAGGTTGTCGTCCATCTTCGACCCGGTCTCCACCAGGGCCGTCGCGATGATCGTGAGCGAACCGCCCTCGCGCAGCTTCCGCGCCGCGCCCAGCACCCGCTTCGGCGGGTGGACGGCCCGCACGTCGATCCCGCCGCTGAGCGTCTTCCCGCCGCCGGGCAGGGTCATGTTGTACGCCCTCCCGACCCGGGTGATCGAGTCGATCAGCATCACGACGTCGTGCCCGTCCTCGACGAGCCTCTTGGCCCGCTCGATCGCGAGCTCCACGACGGCGATGTGATCGGCAGGCGGCCGGTCGAACGTCGAGGCGATGACCTCGCCCCGCACGGATTCCCGCATGTCCGTGACCTCCTCCGGCCGTTCGTCGACGAGAACGACCATGAGGTGCACGTCAGGATGGTTGGTGGCGACGGCGTCGGCGATGGCCTTGAGGATCAGCGTCTTCCCGGCCTTGGGCGGCGCCACGATGAGCCCCCGCTGCCCCTTGCCGATGGGGGCCAGCAGGTCGATCACCCGCGTGGACAGAACGGATTTGCCCGTCTCCAGCCGGAGCCGCTCTTCCGGATGGACGGGCGTGAGGTCCGCGAAATGCGGCCTGCCGGCAGGCGGCCCGGCGTCGATGGACACGAGCCGGCCGCCCTGGGCGGTGCCGTGGACGACATCGCCCTGCCGGAGCCCTTTCAGCAGCTCGGGCGGGACGGCGACGTCTTCGGACGATCGAAGGTAGCCGTCGACCCGCAGGTGACGGCCGTCGAGGATGCCGCCCACTTTTCGGGTACGGCGAACGAGGGGGGTTGCCATGATGAGCTCCTTGGGAGCACGGGAAGGCAGGCCACGAAGGCCCTGTGGGACGCCTTCGGCGAATCAGAGTGAGTTCCGGGAACGTGCGCCGCTCAGCGGCCAGAAACACGCGGTCCCGATGTCACGGTAACACGGAGAGGCTCGCGGGTGTTCCCTGACTTTTTCCGGATCAGCGCCCGAACCGCTGGGCCACCAGCCTCGCGACCTCCTCGGGCCGCAGGTCGATGCGGGCCAGCCGGTCGAGGGGGACGGGCTCGATGACGTACTCGCCGCGGGTGGGGTCGGCGAACTCGGGCCCGTTTCTGAGGGCGGGATCCCAGGTGTCGATCCGGCCCAGGTAGAAGTGCTCTCCCGGGGTGACGTGGAAGATCGACTCGATGACAGCGGTCCCGCCGAGCTCCTCACGGACCTCCCGCAGCAGCGCCTCTTCCAGGCCGGCGTCGCCGGGCTCGACGCCGCCGCCGGGGAAGACCCAGTAAGGCGGCTGGCCCGGCCGCACCCGCTTGATCGTCAGCAGTTGTCCATCCGGCGTGAAGAGAACCGCCCGCACTCGACCTCGCGCCGCCTGCCGGTGCTCACGTTCATGGTTCATGGCCGGATATCCTGGTTCAGTACATGTACTAGACCGAAAATTGCTAACTTCCCGCCTATGCGTATCGGGGTTTACGTCGACGGATTCAATCTCTACTACGGGGGCCGCGCCACATGCGGGCGAGGCACACCAGGATGGCGCTGGCTCGATATCCGAGCTCTCGCCCACTCGCTGATTCAGCAGCGACGGGCGCACATCGAACGTGTCGTGTACTGCACGGCCCGCATCGACGGGGCGACAGATCCTTCTCGGCAGGCTGATCAGGACAGATATCTGAAAGCACTGCTCGCTCACGGCAGCGTCGACCACATCGAATACGGCCATTACGTGGCTCGCGTCAAGAAAGCTCCGCTGGCCGTTGAGGATGCCAGAGGCCGTCCTCAACTGGTGGTGCCGCAATGGCCGCTAATGATTCAGGACGAGAACGGAAGACACATGGACAAAGCGGTCTTCATGGGGTCCTTCGCGAATCGGGAGGAGAAGGGCTCCGACGTCAATGTCGCTTCTCATCTCATCCTCGATGTCTTCACCGGAGTCGTCGACGGCGCGGTGGTCATCTCCAACGACAGCGACCTCCGTTTCCCCATCCAGAAGGTGCGGGACCTTGTGCCGGTGGGGCTGGTGAATCCGGCGCCCGGCCGCCTGGCCGGAGCGTTGCGGGACCAGGCTGACGCGGGTGTCGGCGGTCACTGGTGGCGGCAGCTGACCAGCGCGGACTTCTTCGCTCACCAACTGCCCGACCCGGTCGCCAACTACACCCGCCCGCCTGACTGGTGACGGATCACTCAGAAACTCGCCACGCACAGCAAACGATCAGCTACAATCGAAGTAACACCACCCGGTTCCCTTGTGGGCCGGGTTTTTTTATTGCCTGAAACCGCTCACCTCGACTGCAGGGCGTCGAGCGCCACCGCCATGGCGATGACCAGGCGGCGGTCCAGCCTTGGGTCGTTGATCTCGATGGCGTATCGGTCGCGCAGGCCCCACTTGCGGTCGACCGAGAACGCGATCGACGCGCCCACGCTGAAGTCGAAGTGGTAGGGCAGCCACTCCAGGGAGTCGGCGAAGCGCCTTAACAAGGCCACCGACAGCCGGCGTTCCGTTCCCGTGTACGTCGGCAGGCCCGGCTGCTGGACGTGCCACGTCGAGCGGAGCAGCGACTTGCCGAAGTCCTTGCGGAACATGCCGATCGACGTGCCGGAGGCGTCGACCACGTCGTAGCCGCTCGCGAGGTCGATCACCTTCCGCGCCTTGAAGGAGGCGAGGGCCTCGGCGCGGGACTCGTCGGTGTAGAAGGTCACCTGTTCCTTGAGGGTCAGGCGTTTCTGTTCGGCGAACGCGACCACCGAGCCCTCGGAGCCGTCGGGTGACTCCGTGCTCACCACGTAGCGGTTGACCATCGGGGTGATCTTCTGGCGAAGGATCAGCTTCGAGTGGGTCTGGAGGACCGTCGCGTCCACAAGAACCTCCGTTTTCAGGGCTTTTTCCACCCTATTACCCAAGATCCCCTGTCAGATAGCGCTGGACGGACGGGCCTACGGAGATCGTCAGTTCGTCGACGGTCATGCTCGCCAGGGGCTCGACGGCCAGGACGTAGCGGGCGAAGGCCAAGCCCATGAGCTGGGCGGCGGCCAGGATCGCGCGGCGGTCGGGGTGTTGCCCGGGGAGGTTCTTGGCCAGCGGGGCGGCCAGGGCGCCGCCCATGAAGTCGCGCATGATCTGGGCCGCGGCGGGTGTGGTGGCTATGGAGCCGACGATGGCGCGGATTCTGGGGCCGGTCTCGGGGCTCTCCCAGACCTCCAGGTAGCGGCGCGTCAGTCGTACACCCAGCGAGGAGAGGTCGCCCGCCAGGACCGACGCGAGTTCCTCGATCGGCATGGCGCCGCGCAGGGCGGCGTCGAAGAGGCCGTCCTTGTTGCCGAAGAAGTGCATGACCAGGGCCGGGTCGACGTCGGCGGCGCGGGCGACGCCGCGGATCGTGGTGGCGGCGTAGCCGGACTCGGTGAAGGAGGCGATGGCGGCCTCCAGGATCGCGTCTCTCGTCTGGGTCGAGCCGGTGCGGCGGCCGGTCTTTCCTGTCTCCATGGGGACTATTCAACCATGTTGAATTCATCTATGTTGAACTCAACAGCGTTGAAGTCATCAATGGGAGAAATCATGAAGAGGCTGATCCCGGCCGTGGTGCTGGCCACGCTCATCGGGATGTTCTTCGTCGGGTCGTTCGTCGGGGCGCTGCACGCGCCCGAGCCCCACGACGTGCCGGTCGGCGTCGTCGGGCCGCCGCAGGCCCTCGCGCAGATGGCCCAGAAGCTCGACGGCAAGTTCGAGCTCACCGGCTACGCCGACGAGGCCGCCGCCCGGGAGGCGCTCGGCGGGCGCGAGGTCGACGCGGTGCTGCTGCCGCAGCAGCAGAAGCTGGTGGTGGCGAGCGCGGCGAGCCGGTCGGCGTCGACGGTCATCACCTCGGTGTTCACCGCCGCCGCGCCGCTGACCGTGGAGGACGCGCATCCGCTGCCGCCCGGTGACCAGGGCGGGATCGCCGGGATGTTCTTCGTGATCGGGCTGGTCGTCCCGGGCATCGCCATCGGCGTGGCGGCGGGCCGGGAGAAGGCGCTGCCGGGCATCGGGGCCGTCGTGCTGGCCGGGGTCACCGCCGGGCTGGCCAACGCGTGGCTCGGCGACGTCGTGTTCGGCGCGCTGCCCGGGGCGTTCCTCGGGCTGGCGGGGGTCTCGGCGGCGGTCGTGATCACGCTCGGGCTGGTCGTCTCGGGGCTGGTGCGGCTCATCGGGACGGCGGGCGCGGGGCTCGCCGGTCTGCTCTTCGTGGTGATCGGGGTGCCGGCCAGCGGCGGGCCGCTCGGGGCGCGGTTCATTCCCGAGTGGTACGCGGCGGTCGGGAGCTTCCTCCCGGTGGGGCAGGGATCGGCCGCCATCAGGAACGTCGTGTTCTTCGACGGAGCGGCTCTCGGGATGCCGCTGCTGGTCATGGCGGGTTGGGCCGCGGTTGGCTTGACCCTGACCCTCTCAGCGAGGTCTCAGGTCAGAGGTGCATCATTCGTGGGGTGAGGTTGATTCGCCGGTTGAAATGGCCGGCCATGGCGGGGCTGGCCGTGCTGGCGTACCTCACGCTGCGGGAGGCCCTGCCGGCGCCGTCCGAGGTGTGGGACGTGATCACCGCGGCCGACTCCAACTGGCTGATGGTGGCGGCGGCGTTCCAGGTGCTGGCGATGGTCGTCTTCGCCCGGTTCTTCCGCCGGCTGCTGGCGCTCGGCGGGGTCACGGTCTCCCGGCCGCGCATCCTCGCGGTGACCTTCGCCAGGAACGCCGTGGCGGGGTCGCTGCCCGCCGGGCCGGTGGTGTCGGTGGCGTACACGACCCAGGTGTTCGCCAAGCTCGGGGCCGGGAAGCGGCTGATCGCGGCGGTGCTGGTGCTGGCGGCCGGCTACTCCGGGGCGACGTTCGGGCTGCTGGCGCTGGTGGCGCTGGTCTTCTCTCCGGGGACCCGGGTGATCACGCTGATCGCGCTCGGCGCGGTGGTCGTGCTCGGCGTCCTCGTCTTCAAGGCGGGGCATCTGATCGACCGGATGCCCAAGGTCGCCGGGCAGTTGCGGGCCACCTTCGCCACCGTCGGCGGGACCCGGCGCGACCACTTCCGGCTGGCCCATCTGGCGCTGCTGAACTGGGTGCTCGACGTGATCAGCCTGGGGGCGGTCTGCGTCGCCATCGAGGCGACCGCCAACCCCCACACGGTCCTGCTGGGCTTCGTGGCGGCCAAGACGGCCGCCGCGCTCGCGGTGGTGCCGGGCGGTCTCGGGGTGGCCGAGGTGGGGATGGCGGCGACGTACATCGCAGCCGGGATGTCGGGCGGGCAGGCGGCGGCGGTCGTGCTGCTCTACCGGCTGGTGTCCTACTGGATGAACCTCGTCCTGGGCTGGATCGCGTGGATCCTCCTGCACGACTCGATCCGCAGGACCCTCGTCGGAGGGCTGGTCAGGTTCGGGGCGGCGCTGAGCCCGTTCGCCTATCCGCCCTCCGACCGGCACGCCGCCCCCTAGGGGCGCAGCCCGTCGAGCAGCCGGGCCACCGTGCGGCGGCGCAGGTCGGGGGTCCATCCGGCGGCCAGCGCGCCGTGGCAGGCGGCGGTCAGCAGCGCGGTGACCTCGTCGGCCGCCACGCCGGCCCGCACCGTGCCGGCTTCCCGCGCCCGCGCGAGCAGCACCTCCACGACCCCGCCCAGCCCCGCCACCTGGCGGTCGACCCCCACGTCGGTGCCGCCGGCGGCGAGCAGGTGGACGACCGTGCGCGCGCCCGCCGCGTGGTCGACGACCTCGGCGAAGAACGTGAACAGCGCCTGCCCGTCTCCTTCGGCGGCCAGCGTCGCGGCCCGGACGGCCAGCCGCTCCTGGACGTCCTTCATCAGCGCGGCGAGCAGGTCGGCCTTGGTCGGGAAGTGGCGGAAGACGGTCCCGATCGCGACCCCCGCCGACCGGGCGACCTCCTCGGTGGACGCGGACGTCCCCAGGGCGTCGAAGACCTCGGCGGCGGCGGCCAGGATGCGGGCCCGGTTGCGCCGGGCGTCGGCGCGCAGAGGAGGTTCGGGCATCGGCTCTCATTGACAAGGTGAGTGGTGACTCATAATTTAGGCCAGACAAAGTGAGTCGCCACTCATGTTAGGAGTCCAGCGTGCTGCTGACCGGACCTCGCGAGGCGTTCGAACGATTCCGCGACCACCTGCTGACCCCCGCCGCCCCCGGCCTCGAACACTTCCTGGCCGACGACGGGGTGGTGGAGAGCCCGTTCGCCCCGCCGGGCGCGCCCCGGCGCGTCGAAGGGCGGCAGGCGTTCGCGGCCGGAGTGGTGCCGCAGCGGGAGGCGCTGCGGGCGCGCGTCACGTTCACCGACGTGCGGGACGTGGTCGTCCACGAGACGGCCGACCCCGAGGTGGCCGTCGTCGAATACGAGATCGAAGGGGTCCGGGAAGCCGACGGGATGCGGGCGGCGGCGCCGTTCGCCGTGGTCGTGAGGGTGACGGACGGGAAAGTGGCGCTCTGGCGGGAGTACCAGAACCCGGCGGCGATGGCACTCCTCGTCACCTAGGGGTTTTCTCAGGGTTCGTGGTGGAACGGGGCTATTTGCCGGTTCGTTGAGCCGGATAACCGAACCACACGATGGAGGAACTCCTGATGCACCGATCCCGTCACCACAAGATGATCGCCGGGGTCTGCGGCGGCATCGCCGAGCGCTACAACATGTCCCCGACGGTCGTCCGTCTGCTGTTCGTCGCCTCCTGCATCCTCCCCGGCCCGCAGTTCGTGGCGTACCTGATCATGTGGGTGCTCTTCCCCAAGGCACCCGCGCAGAAGTACGCGCACCACTGACCTATCCTCGGTTCCATGGACGCACGGCCGCTGACCCTGATCCACGATGAGCTGGTCGACTACGAGAAGGCCATGGCCACCATGGACGAACTCATCGCCGACCGGCAGGAGGATCGCCGACCCGACACCCTGTGGCTCCTCAGCCACCCGAAGGTGTTCACGGTCGGCCGGCGGACCCTGACAGAACACCTGCCCGACCCCTCCCACGGGATCCCCGTGGTGACGACCACCCGGGGCGGGCAGCTCACCTACCACGGCCCCGGGCAGCTCGTCGGTTATCTGATCGTCAAGCTGCGCACCGGAGAGGGGGTCGTCGACTACATCCGCGAGGTGGAACTCCGGCTGGTCGACGCCCTCGCCGCGGTCGGCGTCGAGGCCGAGCGGCGCGACACCCCGCCCGGCTCCGAACTGCTCACCGGGGTCTGGACCCGCGCCACCGCCCGGAAGATCGTCTCCATCGGCATGCGCGCCTCCAAGGGCGTGACCAGCCACGGCTTCGCCATCAACGTCGACGGCGACCTCACTCCGTGGGACCTGGCGGTGCCCTGCGGGATGCCCGACGTCGACATGACCTCGGTCTCCCGCGAGACCCACACCGGCGACATGGCGACGGTGGCCGCCGCCGTGGCGGCGGCCTTCGAAGCTAGCTGACCGATTCCTCGTCCACGGTCCTGCGGGGGCCGGTGAACCAGTGGCGGGCCGACAGCGCCCACCACAGGCCGACGCCGAGCACCATCACCCCGACGACGATGGGTGCGAAATTCACCGCCGTCCAGGTGAAGTCAGCGCTGAACGGCACGCCGGCGGGGACCAGCGGCATGATGAAGTAGATCGACACGATCGCGATCTCGATGATCGCGATCCAGCTCATCACCTTGTACTTGCGCCCGAGCGTCCACGGGCCGGGCTGGAACCGGTCGCCCATCCGCAACCGCAGGTAGATCGGGATCGCGAAGGCGATGTAGAGCCCGATGACCGCGACGGAGACGACCGCGTAGAACGCCAGCGGCGCGCCACCGGGCGCCTCGTAAAGGGCGGGCAGGGTCAGCACCAGGGCCGCGACGCAGCCGAGGATGATCGCGTTCACCGGTGTCCGGTTCCGGTCCACCCTGGACCAGAGCCGCCACCCAGGAACGGCACCGTCCCGGGAGAACGCGTAGGTCATGCGTGACATCGAGGTCACACAGCTCATACCGCAGAAGAACTGGCCGATCGTGGAGATCGCCAGGATCGCGTTGGCGAGGTTGCCCGACAGGGCGGTGTCGAAAATGGTTGCGACGGGGACCTTAGAGGCACTGATCGCGTCGACGTCGGTAGCAGCGAACAGGAACGCCAGCAGCAGGATCCAGCCGCCGATCGCCGAATAGAAGATTGACTGCCAGAGGCCGCGCGCTGCGGACATGGACGCGCCCTGGGTCTCCTCCGACACGTGGGCACAGGCGTCGAATCCGGTGATCGTGTACTGGGTGAGCAGGAAGCCCAGCGGCAGTACATAGAACCAGAAGCTGCTGTCGCTGAAGCCCGAGTTGTTGATCGTCTCGGTGAAGACGAATGAGAAGGACTGGTGCGAGTCCGGACCGAAGATCAGAATCAGCACGATGATCGCCGCACCGAATACGTGCCACCAGACCGAGACGTTCTGGAGCAGCGCGATCAGCCGGTGGCTGTAGACGTTGATGAGGGCGTGCAGTGCCAGGACGACCGCGAACAGGATGAACGTCGTCGTCAGCGAGACCTCAAGACCGACGAACCGGTTCAGGGTGATGTTCAGGAAGGTCGCGCAGCCGTAGTCGACCGACGCGGTCACCGCCACCAGGCCGATCAGGTTGAACCAGCCGGTGAACCAGCCGTGGATCGGCTTGCCCATCTTCGCGGCCCACCAGTAGATGCCGCCCGCCGTGGGATAGGCCGACACCAGCTCCGACATGCACAAGCCGATGATCAGAATGAAGATCGAGATGATCGGCCAGCCCCACGAGATGGCGATGGGGCCGCCGTTGTTCCACGCCTGGCCGAACGTGGTGAAGCAGCCGGCCAGGATCGAGATGATGGAGAAGGAGATCGCGAAGTTGGAGAAGCCGCTCCAGGTCCGGGACAGCTCCTGCTTGTAGCCGAGTTCCGCCAGCCGTTTGGCGTCCTCGTCGAGGGATTGAGCCATTGAGGCCTCCTCATGCCGTGCTTGGGGGGATTACCGGCCAGCGGCGTCCATGAGGGATCCGAAGCCGGGGTCCGTGAGATCGCCCGTCGCCTTGGCGAACTTGGTCGCGGCTTCGGCGTTGTAGTCGAAGTCGCGCTGCTGGGCGACCAGGCCGTGGTGCACGACGAACCAGAGTGTCCAGGTCAGATTGGACATGATCGCGTTCAGTCGCACACGGGCGATCAGCGCCTCGTCGTGGGTGCCGAAATAGGCTCGGGTGAGCCGTTCGACGTCGTCGGGGTCGAAGGAGGCCTCGGCGGCGATGTCGCCCAGTTCGAAGCAGGGGTCGTTGTTGCCGGAGAGCTGGTAGTCGACGATTCTGACCCGGCCGTGCGCCTCGATGAAGTTCTCGGGGAGCAGGTCGTTGTGGCAGGGTACGTCCGTTATGTGGCGTTTCGCCAGGGTCTCTTCGATCGCGTGGACGGTCCCGGCCCACTCGAAGTAACCGGCGGGGGCCGGCAGGCCGTGCTCCCGGCACAGGGCGGTGAAGGCCTCGTACTTGCGGAAGATCGAGAAGTCGTTGGCGAAGCGCGGGCCCGCGTGGAGCGCCTTGCAGGCCGCCGCGATGCCGGCGATCCGGTCGCGGACGGCGGGGGCGTCGAGCGTCACGCCGTCGATGTACTCCAGGATCAGCGCGCCCGGCAGTTCGTGCAGCACCCGGGCGCCCACGCCGGTCCCGGCGGCGACCACGGTGTTGGCGATCTCCTGGTCGAGGGGGAGGCCGAGCCCGGTCGCGGCGATCTTCGGATCGAGCACGCGCAGCAGCCAGCGGTCGCCCTCGTCGGTCTCCACCCGGGCGATGTAGTGGCTCAGGCCGCCCTTGATCCGCGTGTGCGTGACGGGCCGTCCGGCCCAGGACGCGACCAGACCCAGCGCGTCCGCGACGGGATCTGGCATGCGCTGCTCCTTTTGGTCTACGTTTAGACCATTGATCGCATTTTGGGCGTCAGTTGTTACAGGACGGTACCGATGGTGCAACTTCCCGCAGACGCCCGCGCGGTCGTCGTCGGGGGCGGGGTGGCCGGGTGTTCGGTCGCCTACCACCTGGCCCGGCTCGGCTGGCAGGACGTCGTCCTCGTCGAGCGGCACGACCTGACCGAGGGGACGACCTGGCACTCGGCGGGCTTCGTCGGGCAGCTCCGCTCGACGGTCACCCAGACCCGCATGATCATGTACTCGGCTGGTTTGTACCCCGAACTCCGCGATCTCACCGGCCTCGACCCCGGCTGGCACGGCGTCGGCGGGCTCCGGCTCGCGACCACGCCCGAGCGGCACGAGGAGCTCGTCCGGCAGGCCGGCGCGGCCGAGACCTACGGGCTCGACCTGGAACTTCTGACCGGCGCCCAGGCCAAGGAGCGGCTGCCGCTGCTGGAGACCGACGACGTGCTGTCCGCACTCTGGCTGCCCGGCGACGGCTGGCTCGACCCGGCGCGGCTGGCCCAGGCGCTCGCCGAGGGCGCCCGGAGACTCGGGGTGCGGATCTTCACCGGGGTGACGGTCACCGGGCTGTCGGTGGAGAACGGCCGCATCGCCGGAGTGCGCGTGGGCGATCACGTCATCCGGACCGAGACGGTCGTCAACGCGGCCGGGGCGGCGTCCGGGGTGATCGGGCGGATGGCCGGGGTGGATCTTCCGATCGTGCCGATCAAGCACCAATACGTCGTGACCGAATCGACCGGGGTTCCGGACGGCATGCCCACGGTCCGCGACCCCGACAACATCGTCTACTTCCGCGAGGAGGGCGGCGGCATCCTGGTCGGCGGCTACGTCCGCACCCCGCAGGTCTGGGACGAGCCCCACCCGCTCCGGGAGCGCCGGTTCCTGTTCGAGCCCGACATGCCGAAGTTCGAGGAGTCGTGGACGTCGGCCGTCAAACGCCTGCCCCACCTGCGCGAACGCGGCGAGATCGTCAAGGTCGTTCATGGGCCCGAGGCGTTCACCCCCGACGGGGAGTTCCTGCTCGGGGAGACCTCGGTACGCGGCCTCTGGGTCGCCGCCGGTTTCTGCGTGCACGGCCTGGCCGCCGCCGGGGGCGTGGGCAAGGTGACCGCCGAGTGGATCGTCGACGGGGCCCCCGAATACGACATGTTCGCCATGGACGTCACGCGCTTCGGGCCGCAAGCCCGGTCTGCGGCGTGGGCGCGGGCGAAGGTGCTGGACTCGTACAGCGCCTATTACGACATCGTCTACCCGGGTCAGGAGCGCCTCGCCGCTCGCCCGCTGCGGCGCTCGCCCGCCTATGCCCGGCACGCCGAGCTGGGCGCGGAGTTCGGCGAGAAGGCCGGCTGGGAGCGGGTCAACTGGTACGGTGCGGCCACCACTGACGCGCCGCGGCCGAAGGGCTGGGCCGGGCGGATCTGGTCGCCGGCGGTCCGGGAGGAGTGCCTGGCCACTGCCAACGCGGCCGGGCTGTTCGACCAGACCTCGTTCGCCAAGTTCGACCTGCGCGGCTTCGAGCCGCTCCAGGCGCTGGCCGGGAACGACCTCGACCGCCCGGTCGGCACGGTCGTCTACACCCAGCTGCTCAACGCGCGCGGCGGCATCGACGCCGACGTCACGATCACCCGCCTCGGCGACGACTGGTTCCGGCTGGTGACGGGCACCGCCTTCGGCGGCCACGACGCGGCGCTGCTGCGCCGGAACGGCGTCGACGTCACCGACGTGACCTCGGCCCACGCCTGCTACTGCCTGTGGGGACCGGCCTCCCACGACATCCTGAGCAGCCTGACCGGCGACGACCTGGGCTTCGGCTACATGCAGTCGCGGGAGATCAGCGTCGGCTATGTGCCGGTCCGCGCCCAGCGGGTGACCTTCGTCGGGGAGTACGGCTGGGAGCTCTACACGCCGGTCGAGTTCGGGCTGACCCTGTGGGACACGCTGATGGAGGCCGGGGCCCCGCTCGGGCTGCGGCCCGGCGGCTACAAGGCGATCGAGTCGATGAGACTGGAGAAGGGCTACCGGGTCTGGGGCTCCGACATCACGCCGGAGACGACCCCGTTCGAGGCCGGGCTGGGCTTCGCCGTCAGGAAGACGCTTCCCCGCACCGAATCGGCGGTCGAACTCGCCTGCCTCGTCGTCGACGACCCGTCGGAGGTCTGCCTCGGCGGCGAGCCGGTGCGGGTCGACGGGGCGCCGGCCTCGCGGGTCACCTCGGGCGGCTACGGCCACCGGACCGACACCTCGATCGCCTACGCCTACCTGCCCAAGGGCGTGACCAGGGTGGAGGTCGGCGTGAACGGCGGCTGGACGGGGGCCTCCGTCCATCGCGGCGGCCCCGTCTACGATCCGGCGAACCTCAGGGTGAGATCACGGGGGCAGTTCTGAGCGGTTGGGCAGGCCCTGCCAGGTCGAGTGGCTGGCCACGGCGAACGCCGCGACCGCGATGCCGCGCTTGAGGCGGTCGGAGGGGTGGACCCCGTCGAGGTGGGCGCTCAGGTAACCGGCCACGAACGCGCCGCCGACCTCGGTGGCGTCGACGACCGTCACGGGGGCGGCCTGGGTGTCGTACCGGAAACCCTCGACCGTGGCGCTCGCGCCCTTGCTCCCGCGCATCACCACGAGTTCGGGCACCCGCGCGAGGGCGGGCTCGACCAGGCTGAGCTCGTCCTGGTTGGCGAAGAGGATGTCGGCCGAGGCGGAGAGCTCGCGCAGGCCCTCGCGGGCCTCCTCCACGCTGTCCCACAGGTTCGCCCGGTGGTTCACGTCGACCGAGACGAGCACTCCGGCGTCCCTGGCCAGCTTCACCGCGTGGTGGACGGCGCTCCACGCGAACCCGCTCAGCGCCGGGGTGATGCCGGAGACGTGGAGGATGCGGGCGTCCTGGAGGGCCGTCGGCACGTCACCCGTCGACAACCGCGACCCGGCCGAGCCCTCGCGGTAGAAGACGGCGTGCGCGACCCGGCCGATCCGGCGCTGGCGCAGGGCCAGGCCGCTGGCGGCGGTCTCGTCGACGCGCATGTGGGAGACGTCCACGCCCTCGCCACGCAACACCGTCGAGGTGCGGACCCCGATCTCGTCGTCGCTGACCCGGCCGACGTAGGCCACCGAGTGCCCGAGCCGGGCCAGGCCGACCGCCACGGTCAGCTCCGGGCCCTCCAGGTCGAGCCGGGCGGACATGTCGTGCCGGATCCGGTCGGCGGTCACGACGCCCAGCACCTCGCCGAGCGTGAACAGTTCGGTCATACGCACTCTTCTCCGCTATTGATCGGAAGAAGCATGGCAGAACCGTTCCAATGCCGGGAATGGTGTCGGCCCCCGCCCATGGAGGAGGCGGGGGCCGAAGATCGGTGAGTGCTCAGAAGGCGTCGTCGCGCCGGGAGTGCCGGCCGCCTGCCACGAGCTGGTCGTTGTCCTCGGCGCGGTCGACCGGCCGGGTCTCGTCGCGGTCGTCGACGCCGTTGTGGTTCTGGTCGACGAGCTTGCGCTCCAGGTTCCGCTTCTCGCTCTCCAGCCGGGAGACGCGGTCACGCTCGGCCAGCCGCTCCTCGCGCAGGCGGCGGCGCTTGGTCACGCTGCGGCGCATGCCGCCGCTGACCATCGCCAGGCCGATGAGGACGCCCGCCGCGGTGGCCGCGCCGAGCAGGAACATCTCGAAGGCGGTGAGCGTGAAGTTCCAGTCGAAGACGGAGATGGGGGTGGAGGCCGTCGCGGTGGTGTCCTGAATGGAGATCTCGATCAAGACTGCACCCGCGACCACGATCAGGAGAAGGCCCAGAAGAACCATGTGTTCTCACCTCGAATGCAGATGTGGCGTGGCCCACTCGTCTGCCCGCGAATCAGCCGTTCATGTCTGCCCAGGCCCGTTCTTTCCGGCGCGGCGCCACCTCCGCCGGCCCGGCCAGGGCGGTGAACAGGTCGCGGCGTTCCGCCCCGCCCAGTTCGGTTCTCAGCCTGTACGCCTCCGCGGCCAGCCTCCCCATCCGCTCGATCGTTGTGTACTCCTCGGCGAACCGGCTCAGGCCGGGGAGCGTGAGAGGGCGGTCCAGGCGCCCCGGCCTCACGGTGGGCCGCCGCCGCTTCGGGCTGGCCCCAGCGCCGCCGGGATGAAGGATTCCGGCTGGAACCGGGGCGTCGGGGAAGGTCGGAGATCGCGTACCGGAAACCGATGCCGCCGCTCAGACCGGCTCATATCGCCTCCGAGAGCGGAATGCCCGACTGCTGGAGCATCCGGCTCACCAGGCCGCCGCGTGGTGGGTGCCGCCTCCGGTCGGCGGGGACCACGGATGAGGGCGTCATCTCCCGGTTTTACATCGGGCGATCCATGAACTCCATTTGACCGGGTAGGGGGCTTTCATGAGTGAGCTGCAGCAGGTTGAAGAGGAGATCGCCCGCATTCGCGCCGAGGCCCGTTCCCTGCGGGAGCAGATCGGCGACCGGGCGGGTGACGGCCCGGCCGACTCGGCCGAGCTTTCCTCCCTCATCGCCAACGCCGACCAGCTCGACACCCTCGCGGAGGAGCTGGAAGGCCGACGAGAAGCCCTGAAATCCCAGGGCTGACACCCCGTGATCCGCGCTGCCCCGGTCGGCGCGGACAGTGTCACCATGACCCGCTTACGCCGACGTCGAAGGCCGTGACCAGCGGCGTTCGGTCGCGTTGAGAGCGGTGACCGACGGCGTTCGGTGGCGTTGAGAGCGGTGACCGCCGGTTGGCGGAAGTGTGATCGGTGGCGTTCGGTGCCGGTTGGGTCCGGCGCGACCCTTCCGGCACCGACGGTCCGGTACTGCTCGCACCTTCTTGCCACGCATCCCGCAGTGCCTCCTGCGGTGATTCTGCGGTGTCCTCCGCAGTGCCTCCTGCGGTGGACCGTCGAGCGCGCCCTGTCTCCGGCCCCGCGTGCCTGACCACCTGGGCTGATCTCCCCATGGGACCTCCTCGGCGGAAAGACGGCGCTGAGCCGTGCCTGAGAGAACAGAAAGCGCTCTCGCGGCAGGATCGTCCTGCCGAATCTGGACTTTTGTCAAGACTAGGATTAACTTGCGGGAAATCCAGTGACAATCGAGAAAGCGCTCTACCTGATTCAGGAGATCCCTGATGCACGCCTGTGAACTGCTGAAACACGTGAAAACGCCAGGGAACGTTCCCTGGAGGTCACGACGATCGTTATCTCGCAGCCCATTGACAACCCCCTGGGCCCAGCTCGACCCTCACTCCAGGGAACGTTCTCTTCATGATCAAAAATAGGAAGGTTCCATCGGCATGTCTCACCCCCCTCGCCGCCGTGCCGCGCGGCTGCTGGTGCTCCTGATCGCCGCTTCCCTCCTGGCCGCCTGTGGTGGTGGCGAGAACACGCCGGCCCCGGGCGCCGCCAGTGGTTCGGCCGCTCCCGCCAACACCGAGCCGGTCAAGCTGACAGTCGCCCTCTTCAGTGACTTCCACTACGGGCCGCTGTACGAGGAGTTCAAGAAGACCCACCCGAACGTCGAGATCACCGAACGCCGGGCGCAGTTCAACGACCACCACAACAACCTGGTCACCCAGGTCGCCACCGGCGCGGGCGCCGCCGACATCGTCGCCGTCGAGGGCGGCTTCATCGCCACCTTCCGCGAGGTCGCCGACAAGTTCCACAACCTGAACGACTACGGCCTGAACTCCCGCCAGTCGGAGTACCTCGACTGGAAGTGGCAGCTCGGCCTGTCGAAGGACGGCTCCCAGCTCATCGGCCTCGGCACCGACGTCGGCGGCCTGGCCATGTGCTACCGGCCCGACCTCTTCAAGGAGGCCGGCCTGCCGACCAACCGCGACGAGGTCAGCGCCCTGTGGCCGACCTGGGAGCAGTACGTCGAGACCGGCAAGAAGTTCGTCGCCGCGGGCGGCAAGGCCGCCTTCACCGACGGCCCCGGTGAGCACTTCCGTGCGATGGTCGAGCAGGCCCCCGTCGGCTTCTACGACACCAGCGACAAGGTCGTCGTCGGCAGCAACCCCGACGTGCGCAAGGCCTGGGACGTCGCCGTCTCGATGATCCAGAACAAGCTGTCGGGCAAGCTCACCGCGTTCACCCCCGAGTGGACCACCGGCATCGCCAAGGGCACCTTCGCGACCATGGTCTGCCCCGCCTGGAAGACCGGCGTGATCAAGGACCAGAAGCCCGGCGAGGGCACCTGGGACATCGCGGCCGTGCCCGGCGGCGGCGGCAACCAGGGCGGCACCCACCTGCTCGCCCCCAAGCAGGGCAAGCACCCCAAGGAGGCCGCCGAGCTGATCAACTTCCTGACCAGCAAGGAGAGCCAGCTCTCCCTGTGGAAGGACGCCTCGGCCCTGCCGTCGTTGCCCGCCCTGTACACCGACCCGGCCGTCGCCGACTTCGTGAACCCCTACTTCGGCGACGCCCCCATCGGCAAGATCTTCACCGACGCCGCCAAGGCGCTGAAGCCGCAGTACACCGGCCCCAAGTCGGGTGACGTCAACGTGGCCATGGGCAACGGCCTCGGCCGCATCGAGCTCCAGGGCCAGGACCCCGAGGAAGCCTGGAAGCAGGCCGTCGCGGACTCCGAGAAGATCAAGTAGCCGTACGCCGCGGGGTGGCCCCACCGGGGTCACCCCGCCTTCCCTCGAAAGGAGCGCCATGGCCACGCGTGCCCCGGAACGTCCCGCGCCGCCACGGCGACCGGGAGGCAAGCGCCGGCTGACCGCCCGCCACTGGCGGCACACCGTCGACGTCAAGGCCTCCCCGTACGCGTACGTCGCCCCGTTCTTCCTGCTGTTCTGCGCCTTCGGGCTCTTCCCCATCGGCTACACGCTCTGGGTGAGCCTGCACGAGTGGACGCTGCTGGACGACGAGCACACCTTCGTGGGCCTGGAGAACTTCCGGGTCCTGCTGGCGGACTCCTACTTCTGGAACGCCACGTTCAACACGCTGTCGATCGGCCTGCTGTCGATGCTGCCGCAGCTGCTGCTGGCCCTGTGGCTGGCCCATCTGCTGAACCGGCCGCTGCGGGCGCAGAACTTCTTCCGGATCACCCTGCTGCTGCCCAACGTCACCAGCGTCGTGGCGGTCGTGGTGATCTTCTCGCAGATCTTCGGCCGCGACTTCGGCCTGATCAACTGGGTCATCACCAGCTTCGGCCTCGACGGGATCGCCTGGCGTGACGGCACCCTGAGCTCCCACGTGGCCATCTCGACCATGATCATGTGGCGGTGGACGGGCTACAACGCGCTCATCCTGCTGGCCGCGATGCAGGCCGTACCGAGAGAGCTGTATGAGGCCGCCACCATCGACGGCGCGTCGAGCTTCACCCAGCTCCGCAAGGTCACGGTGCCGATGATCCGGCCCACGATCGCGTTCGTGGTGATCACCTCGACCATCGGGTCGATGCAGATCTTCGCCGAGCCGCTGCTGTTCGGCGCCTACACCCTCACCGGCGGACAGGACCGGCAGTACCAGACGCTCTCGCTGTTCTTCTACGAGAACTACATGCGCCTCGACTTCGGCTTCTCCTCTGCCATCTCCTGGATGATCTTCGTCTTCATCCTGATCATCGCAGGGATCAACTACCTGCTCACCAACAGGATGAAGGGAAGCATCCGATGACCGGCCGTCGGGTCAACAACCGGCTGACCTACCTCACCCTGACCGCGGTCGCGTTCTTCTTCACGATCCCGCTCTACTACTCGGTCGTGGTGGCCTCGCGCGACAACGCGTCGCTGGCGTCGGTGCCGCCGCCGCTCTTCCCCGGCGGCAACTTCTTCGAGAACGTCTCGCGGGTCTTCGACACCGTGCCGTTCGGCCTGGCGATGCTCAACTCGGTCCTGGTGGCGGGCTCGATCTCGATCTCGGTCATGTTCTTCTCGACCCTGGCCGGCTTCGCCTTCGCCAAACTGCGCTTCCGCGGCCGCAACATCCTGCTGCTCATGACGGTCGGCACGATGATGGTGCCGACCCTGGCCGGAATCATCCCGCTCTACATCCTCATGGTGAAGCTGGAGTGGGTCGGTTCCCTGTACGCCGTCGTCGTGCCCGCCCTGGTCAACGCGTTCGGCGTGTTCTTCATGACGCAGTTCCTGTCCCGCGCGCTGCCGACCGAGCTGCTGGAGGCGGGCCGGGTCGACGGCTGCACGACCTGGGGCCTGGTGTGGCACGTCGTCTTCCCGGCGGCCCGCCCGGCCGCCGCCGTGCTCGGCATGCTCACCTTCATGACGGCCTGGAACGACTACATGTGGCCGCTCATGGTGCTCACCCCGGAGAACCCGACGGTCCAGGTGGCGCTCTCCACCCTCGCCGCCGGTTACGTCAACGACTACGTGATGGGCCTCGCGGGGACCGCCCTCGGCACCCTGCCGCTGGTCATCGTGTTCGCCCTGCTCGGCAAGCACATCATCGGAGGAATCATGCAGGGGGCGGTCAAGGGATGACGCCGGACATCGAGTTTCCCGAGGGGTTCATCTGGGGCGCCGCCACGGCGTCGTACCAGGTGGAGGGGGCCGCCCGGGAAGACGGCCGCGGCGTGTCCATCTGGGACACCTTCGCGCGCACCCCCGGCAAGGTCGCCGACGGCCACACCGGAGACGTGGCCTGCGACCACTACCACCGCTATCCGGAGGACGTGCGTCTCATGGCCGATCTCGGCCTGGACGTCTACCGCTTCTCCACCGCCTGGCCCCGGGTCGTCCCCGACGGCTCGGGCCCGGCCAACCCCCGCGGCCTCGACTTCTACGACCGCCTGGTCGACGAGCTCCTCGCGGCGGGGATCACCCCGTACGTGACCCTCTACCACTGGGACCTGCCCCAGAACCTGGAGGACCGCGGCGGCTGGACCTCCCGCGACACCGCCTACTACTTCGCCGACTACGCGGCGGCCGTGCACGCCCGGCTCTCCGACCGGGTCTCCACCTGGACGACCCTGAACGAGCCCTGGGTCTCGGCGTTCCTCGGCTACGGCAGCGGCGTGCACGCCCCCGGCGTCACCGACCCCGCCGCGGCGTTCAAGGCGGCCCACCACCTGCTGCTCGCCCACGGCCTGGCCGCCCAGAACCTGACCGGCACCCTGGCCCTGACGCTGAACATGGCCCCGGTCGTGACTCCGGCGCAGATCCTGGACGCGGGGATCGCGCTGTCGGGGGAGGACTCCGCCGCCGTGCACCTGGTGGACGCCCTGCTCAACCGGCAGTTCCTCGACCCGGCGCTGAAGGGGACCTACCCGGCGGAGGTCCTGGAGATCGCCGAACGCCACGGCGGCCTCGACCACATCCGCGACGGCGACCTGGACATCATCTGCCAGCCGATCGACCTGCTCGGGATCAACTACTACAACCCGTGCGTCGTCCAGGCCGCCGCCGGAGCCGTGGCCCCGACGGCCTGGCCGGGCACCGACGGCGTCGAGTTCGCCGTCATCGAGGGCCCGCAGACCTCCATGGGCTGGCCCATCATCCCGTCGGGCCTGTCCCGGCTGCTGGTGCGCCTGTCGCGCGACTACCCGGACGTCGGCCTCCTCGTCACCGAGAACGGCGCCGCCTTCCACGACAAGGTCGTCGGCGACCGGGTGCCCGACAGCGACCGGGTCTCCTACCTCGACGGTCACCTGCGCGCCTGCCACGAGGCCATCGCGGCGGGAGCCGATCTGCGCGGCTACCTCGTGTGGTCCCTTTTCGACAATTTCGAGTGGGCGGAGGGGTACCACCAGCGATTCGGTATCGTTCGAGTCGATTACGCCACTCAGCGCCGCCTGCCCAAGGACAGCGCCCTGTGGTATCGCGACGTCATCCAGCGGAACGGCATCGAGTGAAACGTCCTACCTTGGAGGCGGTCGCCGCCCGCGCCGGCGTGTCCAAGTCGACCGTCTCAAGGGTGGTCAACGGCGACACGACCGTGACGCCGAACTTCCGCGAGCTGGTGCTGCGGGCGGTGAACGAACTGGGCTACGTGCCCAACTCGGTCGCCCGCAGCCTGGTGACCCAGCGGACGAACTCGATCGCCCTGGTGGTGTCCGACCCGCCCGCCGGCCTGTTCTCCGACGACCCCATGTTCTCGGCCGTGGTGCGTTCGGCGTCGCGGGCGCTGGAGGCGGCGTCCAAGCAGGTCGTTCTGATGCTGGCCGGGTCGGACGAGAGCCGGGTGCGCGTCCAGGAGTACGTCGCCGCCGGTCACGTCGACGGCGTCATGCTCGTGTCCTTCTACGGCGCCGATCCGCTTCCAGCGGCGCTGATGCGGATGGGCCTGCCGATGGCGTCCTTCGGCAAGCCCGTCTCGGCGCCCTCGGTCCCCTACGTCGACAACGACAACCTGGGCGGGGCGCGGCAGGCCGTCGAGCACCTGCTGGCCCGGGGACGGCGGCGGATCGCCACCATCTCGGGGCCGCTCGACATGATCGCGTCCCAGGACCGGCTGACCGGGTATCGCGAGACGCTGCGCGACACGGGCCGCCGGTCGATCATCGCGGTCGGCGACTTCACCAGGGTGTCCGGGGACCAGGCGATGTGCCAGCTCCTGGAGGACGACCCCGGGCTCGACGCGGTCTTCGCGGCGAACGACCTGATGGCCATAGGAGCACTGCACGCCCTGAGACGGGCCGGCCGGCGGGTGCCGGACGACGTGGCCGTGGTCGGGTTCGACGACATAGAGGCCGCGCTCTACACCGACCCCCCGCTGACCACGGTCCGCAGCCCGATGGCCGACCAGGCGCTCGCCGTGGTCAGCCTGCTGCTGGGGCTGTTCGAGGACGGGCCCGCCGACCCGGTGATACTGCCGACGGAACTGGTGGTCCGGGAGTCGGGCTGATCAGCGGCGCAGCGCCCACTCCACGGCCGGGCAGCGGTTCATGACCACGTCGAGCCCGGCCGCCAGCGCCCGGTCGCCGGCCTCCTCGTCGTAGACGTCGAGCGGCAGCCAGACCGCCCCCGCCCCGATCTCGACGGCCTCGTCGATCATGCCGCCCGCGAAGGCGGTGCGCCGGTAGATCGCGACCACCTCGACGGGGACCGGTATCTCGGCGAGGGTCCGGTAGGTCGTCTCGCCGAGGACGGGGCGTCCGTCCGGATGGACCGGAATGATCTTTTTGCCGCGTTGCTTCATGAGTTGTGCCTGGTTGTAGACGGTCCTGCCCGGATCGCCGGACAAACCGACGAAAGCCCACGTCGTCGTCTCGTTCAGCAGGCGCCGGATGACCGTCAGGTCGGCGAAACGATCTCCCATGTCTTGGTGCAACAACGTGATCGTCGGCTCTCTTCCGGCACAGGTCAGGCCGGGTATTCACGACGGCACCCGTGACGTTTGCCCACAGAGGATTGATTGAACTTGTAACTAGAAGCTCTTGGGGTTATCCGCAATTCTTCCTGTTAGCAGAAAGCAGGGAGATGGCAGTGAATGACCAATATGAGCTTTATTGCCTCGCGGACCGGCTTTTCTATGACACCCCCGACCGGCGCGGAACCGAAATTCCCGATTTCGCCGTGGCCGGGCGTGACGTTCCGCGTGGCTGGTCCCACCAGCCGTCCGACACCTGGTTCCACTACGCCCCGACCGGCCACGATGTTCCGCCGCAGGGCTGGAAGATCCATGTGTCGGCCGGGCTGGCCGACGCGGCGCGGGTGCTGGAAATCGTCTGGGACTATTGCGTCGAGCGTGATATTCCCTTCAAATTCCTGCGCAGCCGGTCCGTTGTCACCATGCTCAACTCAAAAGGTGCCTCGCGGGGCGCGAGCGGCAAACTGGTCACCATCTACCCGCGCCAGGACTGTCTCGAACTGACGCTCAAGGAGCTCGACGGCCTGCTGGCGGGGGTACGGGGGCCGTACATCCTGAGTGATCTCCGCTACGGCGACGGGCCCCTTTTCGTGCGCTACGGAGGATTCGTGGCCCGGCGCTGCGCCGCCCCCAACGGGGAGCTCGTGCCGGCGATGGAGAACGACCGGGGCGAGCTGGTGCCCGACGAGCGGGGGCCCTCGTTCACGATCCCGCCGTGGGTGACGCTGCCCGACTTCCTCCACGCCCATCTCGAGGCCAGGAACGCGGTCACCACGACCGAGCTGCCCTACGCGGTCGACTCCGTCATGCACTTCTCCAACGGGGGCGGGGTCTACCTGGCCACCGACCGGCGGACCGGCGAGCGGGTCGTCCTCAAGGAGGCCCGGCCGATGGCGGGGCTCGACGCGTCCGAGCGTGACGCGGTGGCACGGCTCCAACACGAGCGCGACGTGCTGCGACGGCTCGACGGGCTCGACTGCGCGCCCGGCTACCGCGACTACTTCGTGCTCGGCGACCACCACTTCCTGGTGATGGAGTTCGTCGACGCCACGCCGCTGCAGCGCACGCTGGTCCGCACGTTCCCGCTGACCAGGGCCGACGCCTCGGCCGGGTCGATCGCCGAATACACCGTCTGGGCGCTCGACACGCTGCCAAAGGTCCAGGCCGCCGTCGCGGCGCTCCACGAACGGGGCGTCGTCTTCTGCGACCTCCATCCGAACAACATCCTGATCACGCCCGACGGGCGGCTCGTCCTCATCGACTTCGAGGTGGCGACGTTCGCCGAGGACCTCGGCCGGTCGGTGCTGGCCCATCCGGCCTTCCAGGCGCCCGCCGACCGGCGGGGCACCGACGTCGACCACTACGCCCTGGCCTGTCTCACGCTGGGCCTGTTCGCGCCGCAGCTCACGATCACCGTGCCGCTGGCGCGGGCCAAGGCGGCCCAGCTCGGGCAGATGATCGTCGACACCTTCCCGGTGCCGGCCGAGCTGATCAAACGGGCCGTCCACACGATCACCGGGGCCCTCGGGGGCGGGCCCACGGTGAGCGTGACCAGCGGCGATCCGATGACGGCGATGGCGCGGGCGATCCTGGCCAGCGCCACCCCCCACCGCGCCGACCGGCTGTTCCCCGGCGACGTCGCCCAGTTCCGGCCCGGCGGCGGGATCAACATGGCCCACGGCGCGGCCGGGGTGCTGTTCGCGCTCGACGCGTCGGGGGCCGGACGGTTCCCCGACCACGAAGAGTGGCTCCTGCGCCAGCAGGGCGAGGCCCCGCCCGGCTTCTACGACGGGCTCCACGGCGTCGCCTACGTCCTCGACCGGTTCGGGCACGTCGACAGGGCGCTCGACCTCGTCGACCGGGCCATGGCCGGCCCGTGGCGCGATCTCGACCTCAGCCTCTGGTCGGGGCTGCCCGGCATCGGGCTCAACCTGCTCCACCTGGGGCTCGACGCCCAGCCGCTGGTCGAACTCTGCGCCGACCGGCTGCCCGCCGACGTGCCGGAGATCTCCGGCGGCGCCAACCCCAGAGCCGGTCTTCTCCACGGCCTGAGCGGCCCCGCCCTCCTCTTCCTGCGCGCCTACGACCACACCCGCGACCCCGCCCTGCTCGACCTGGCCGAACACGCGCTGCGCCTCGACCTGAAACGGTGCACGACCACCGCCGACGGATCGCTGCAGGTCGACCAGGGCTGGCGGACGCTGCCCTACCTCGACGAGGGGTCGGTCGGCATCGCGATCGCGCTGGCCGACCTGCTCCGCCACCGGCCCGGGTCACCCCTGGCCGCCGCGCTGCCCGACCTGGTGAAAGTGGGCCGCTGCCGCTTCTTCGTGCAGCCCGGCCTGTTCTCCGGGCGGGCCGGCATGATCCTGGCCGACCGGACGCTGATCCCCGGCCTCGACTGGCACATCCTTCCCTACCGCGACGGGATCGCCTTCCCCGGCGACCAGCTGCTCCGGCTGTCGATGGACTTCGCGACCGGCACCGCCGGCGTCCTCTACGCCCTCAGCGGCAACCCGTTGCCCTTCACACATCCACTCGGCGCGGAGCCCCACGCCGTGCCCGGTGGCGCCCCCCCGCACCCACCGGCCAAGGAGGTGATCGGGGCCCCGAACAGCTAGCTCCACCTTTCTAAGATCTCGAATTCCTCCCGATAGACATCTCACAAAGGAGCATGACCATGGTTCTTCTCGACCTTCAGGCGATGGAGCTTCCCGGCGGCGGTCACCCCGGTGGCGGCGGTCACGGCGGCGGCGGCAGCACGCTGACCCTGCTCGGCTGCGCGTCCCAGACGCCCAGCAACCTGAGCCTGCTGCTCTGCCACTAGGCACCCGATCGGGGCCCTGGGCTCGCGGGAGCTCAGGGCCCTCCCTTGTTCATGCGCAGTTGTTCGTTCAGTTCTCGCCCACGTGAAGAGAGGGACCCGGCGTTGCGGACGGCCGATCGGCTGACAGCCGAGGCGATCAGGCGGAGCGGGCCCGCGGCGGGCGTGCTCGCCGCTGTCGCGCTGGCCGGCGCCGGCCTTGAGCTGGCGCTGCCGTTCGTGCTCGGCCGCGCCGTCGACACCTTCTCTCCCTCCTGGGTGGCGTTGGCCGGGGCCGTCGTGGTGCTCCTCGTCGCCTGCGACGGTCTCGGCGTCTACGCGAGCGGGACCGGTGGCGCGCGGGCGGCGGCCTGGCTGCGTCACCGGACGCTCACCCATCTGCTGGGCGTCGGCCCCGGGGTGACCCGGCGGATCCCCGAGGGCGACCTGGTCACCCGGCTCGGCGTCAACGCCGAGGAGGCGGGGCGGGCCGGTGACGCGATGGTCGCGTCGGTGGCGCTCGTGGTGCCGTCGGCCGGGGCGCTCGTGCTGCTGGTGCTGATCGATCCGTGGCTGGCGCTGACGCTGGCGGGCGGGCTGGTCGTGATCGCCTTCGTGCTGAAGCGGTTTCTGAAGACGTCCACGGTGATCGCCGGGGGCTACCAGGAGGCGCAGGCCGACATCGCGTCCCGGCTGGTCGAGGCGGTCGCCGGGGCCCGCACCATCGCCGCCGCCGGGACCGCCGAGCGGGAGACCTCGCGGGTGCTGACCGCGCTGCCGGTGGTCCGGGGCCACGCGATGGCGCTGTGGCGGGCCAACGCCGACGCGGGGGCGCGGGCCGCGATCGTGGTGCCGCTGCTTGAGGTGCTGGTGCTGGCCGTAGGCGGCTGGCGGCTGTCGGCCGGGGAACTCTCGGTCGGCGAGCTCTACGCCGCCGCCCGCTATGTGGTCATCGGCGCGGGCCTGGGGCCCGCGATCGGATCACTCGGGCGGCTGGCCCGCGCCCGCGCGGCCGGCGCGCGGCTGGCGGAGATCCTCGACGAGTGCCCCCGGACCCACGGGGTGCGGACGCTGCCCGCCGGACCCGGAAGACTGACCTTCCACGACGTCCCCGGCCTCGCACTGGAGATCCCGGGCGGCGCCTCGGTGGCCGTGGTCGGCGCCGGGGCCGCCCGGTTCGCGCGTCTCGCGGCGCGCCTCGACGACCCGGAGAGCGGTGAGGTCCTGCTCGACGGCGTGCCCCTGCGGTCGCTGACCCGCGCGTCGCTCCGCGCCGCCGTCGGCTATGCCGTCGCCCGGCCCCATCTGGTCGGCGACACCGTCGCCGACGCGATCGGCGGCTCCCGTCCCGCGGCCGTGGCCGCCGGGGCCGACGACTTCGTCCGCCGCCTGCCCCACGGCTACCAGACCGCCCTCGCCGAGGCCCCCCTGTCGGGCGGCGAACGCCAGCGGCTCGGCCTGGCCAGGGCGTTCGCGAAGGGCAACCGGCTGCTGGTGCTCGACGACGCCACATCCAGCCTCGACACCATCACCGAGCGGCAGGTCTCCAACGCCCTGTCCGCCGACGCCCGCACCCGCGTCACGGTGACCCACCGGGCCGCCGTCGCCGCGCGGGCCGACCGGGTGGTCTGGCTCCACGACGGGCGGCTGCGCGGCTTCGACCGCCATCTCGCGCTGTGGCACGACCCGGCCTACCGGGCCGTCTTCCAGGGGGGCGCGTGACCTCCTTCGGACGCCGGACCCGGGTCGGGCCGTTCCTCTGGCGGTCGTTCCACGCCCAGCCGGGGCAGGCGCGGCGGTTCGTCCTCTGGTCGCTGGTCGAGGCCGCCCCGGCGTTCGTCATCGGGCTGGCCATCGCGCGGGCGGTCGACGCGTTCACCGCGCAGCGGGCCGTCGCCGGGCTCTCCTGGACGCTGCTGCTCGGGGTCTCCTGGGTCTTCGCCGCCGTCGGGGCGCGGCAGGTGGTCGTCACGCTGGCGACCATCGTCGAGCCCGTGCGGGAGGGGCTGCTGACGGCGACCGTGCGCGGGGCGCTGGAGTCGGGCAAGGACGACCCCGCCGCCGTGACCAGGGCCAACCTCCAGGTCGAGGTGGCCCGCGACGCCTTCACCGGGGTCATCGGGTCGGTCAAGGCGTTCGTGTTCGCCCTTCTCGGGGTCGTCGCCGGGGTGGCGGCGCTGATGCCGGAGCTGCTCCTGCTGGTGCTGCCGCCGCTGCTGCTCGGGCTCGGCGCGTTCCTCTTCTCGCTGCCGGAGCTGGCCAGGCGGCAGCACGGCTATCTGCTCGCCGACGAGGCCACCGCCGAGAGCCTGGTCAGGGTCACCGCCGCGCTCGGCGACGTCGCCGCGTCCGGTGAGGAGGAGCACGCCGCCCGCTACGCCGGCGCCCGCTTCGACGGCCAGCGACGGGCGGCGCGCAGGCTGGCCGGGGTGACCACGCTCCGCACCGTCGTGCTGGGGGCGGGGGCGTGGGCGCCGATCCTGCTCGTGCTGGCCTACGGGCCGCGCCTGGGCGCGACCCCCGGTGTCGTGCTCGGGACGCTGGCCTACGTGATGCAGTCACTCACGCCCGCGCTGTTCAACCTGGCCAGCGGGCTGGGGGAGAGCGGGGTGCGGCTCTGGGTCACGCTGACCCGGCTGCGGGCCGCCCTGCCACCACCGGCGCAGGAGACCCGCCGGGCCGAGGGGGTGCACACCGAGCTGAAGGGGGTCACGTTCGCCTACGGGCCCCAGGCGCTGCCGGTCGTCGACCACCTCGACCTGGTCATCGCCGAAGGGGAGCACCTCGCGGTCGTCGGGCCGAGCGGGATCGGCAAGTCCACCCTCGCCGCCCTGATCGCCGGGATGGTCGCGCCCGGTCAGGGCAGGGTGATCGTCGGCGGGGTCCCGGCCGCGCGGGTCGACAGGGGACAGCGGGCGCTGATCCCGCAGGAGGCCTACGTCTTCCGGGGGACCGTCGCCGAGAACCTGGGCGACCACGAGCCGCGACGGATGCGGGAGGCCCTCGACGCCCTCGGCGCGGGGCACATCAGGCTTCAGTCGGCGGCCACCGAGCTCGGACCGTCCGACCGGCAGCTCGTCGCGCTGGCCAGGGCCTACCTCGCCGACGCCCCGCTGGTCATCCTCGACGAGGCCACGTCGTGCCTCGACCCGGCGGCCGAGGCGCTCGTCGAGCAGGCGTTCGCGGCGCGCGGCGGCACCCTGATCGTCGTCGCCCACCGCGTCAGCTCGGCCCTCCGGGCCCGGAATGTGCTGGTCATGGACGGCACCCGCGTCGTCACCGGCACCCATCAGGAACTTCTCGCCGCCTCGCCGCTCTACGCGGATCTGGCCGGGCACTGGGACCCCCGACTCAGGCAGGTTTCATGATCGACATCATTCACGGACACGTCGTCGCGGACCCCTACCGCTGGCTCGAAGACCCCGGCTCCGACGAGACCCGGGCCTGGCAGGCGCAGCAGGAGGCCGTCTGGCAGAGCCAGCTCCTGCCCGAGCGGGACAGGTTCCGGGCCAGGATCGACGAGCTGAGCGACACCGGCGTCGTGGGGGCCCCGATCTGGCGCGCCGGCACCGCCTTCCGGGTCCGCCGCGACCCGGGCCGCCGCCTGCCCGTCCTCTACGCCGATGACCGGCCGATCCTCGACCCCGAGGCGATCGACCCCGGCGCGACCACCCTGCTGGAGGCCTGGCACCCCTCACCCGACGGCACGCTCGTCGCCTGCCAGCTCTCCCGGGGCGGCGACGAACGCTCCGAGCTCTACGTCATCGACGCCCGGACCGGGGGCCTCGTCGGCGGCCCGGTCGGGGGGCTGCGCCGCTCGCCGGTGGCCTGGCTGCCGGGTGGCGACGGCTTCTACTACGTCCGCGACCGCCGGGCCCGCCTCCACCGCCTCGGCGGCGACGACCTCGACGTGGCCGACGCCGACGGCCTGGCCCTCAGCGCCGACGGCCGCTGGCTCACCCTGTCGGTCAACCGGGGGCCGGGCAACGACGTGTGGCTGTGCGACCTGGTCAGCCCGGCCAGGCGGGTCGTCCAGCAGGACGTCGCGGCCAGGTCGGCGGTCGCGGTGGGGGGCGACGGGAGGGCGTACATGATCACGACCCTCGACGCCCCCCGGGGACGCCTGCGCGTGGCCGACCCCGCCGCGCCCCACGACTTCCGCGACCTGGTCCCGGAGGACGCCGAAGCGGTGATCGCCGACTTCGCCCTGCTCGACGGGGTTCTCCTGGTGGCGTGGGTGCGCCACGCGATCGGAGAGATCTCCGTCCACGATCCCGAGACCGGGGAGCGTCAAGGAGCGGTCCCGCTCCCCGGTCTCGGCTCCATCGGGCGGATGTCCGCCCGCGACCACGAGGTGTGGTTCACCTACTCCGACTACGTCACCCCCGAGAGCGTCTACCGCTACGACGCCCGAACCGGCGAGACCACCCTGTGGGAGGCCGCCCCGGGCCGGGCCGAGCTGCCCGAGATCGAGTCCCACCAGGTCGTCTACCAGTCGGCCGACGGCACCCCGGTCCGGATGGTCGTGCTCAGCCGGGGGCTGCCGGGGCCGAGCCCGTGCGTCCTCTACGGCTACGGCGGGTTCGGGGTGCCGCTCACCCCCTCCTACTCCTCCTACGTCCTGCCCTGGCTGGAGGCGGGTGGCGTCTTCGCGTTCGCCCAGGTCAGAGGGGGCGGAGAAGAGGGTGAGGGGTGGCACCGGGCCGGGATGCGGGGGCGCAAGCAGAACTCGTTCGACGACTTCGCCGCCGCCGCCGAGACCCTGATCGCGGCGGGCTGGACCCGGCCCGACCTGCTCGGGGTCACCGGCGAGTCGGGCGGCGGGCTGCTCGTCGGGGCGCTCGTCACCCAGCGGCCGGAACTGGTGGCCGCCGCCGTCTGCTCCGCGCCGGTGCTCGACATGATCAGGTTCGAACGGTCGGGGCTCGGGGCCTCGTGGGTGCCGGAATACGGCTCCGCCGACGACCCCGAGCAGTTCGCCTGGCTGCTGGCCTACTCGCCCTACCACCACGTCAAGGAGGGGGTCGACTACCCGGCCACCCTGTTCACCGTCTTCGACGGCGACAGCCGGGTCGACCCGCTCCACGCCCGCAAGATGTGCGCCGCCCTCCAGGGGGCGACCTCCGGCGTGCGGCCGATCCTGTTCCGCCACGAGGCCGGCGTCGGCCACGCGGGCCGATCGGCCGACCGCGCGGCCGGGCTGGCCGCCGACATGCTGGCGTTCCTGGCCCGTGAGCTGGGCCTCGACCAGGGTTAGGGAGCCGTCAGGCCGACCGCTGCAGGAGCAGGGCCATCGCGGCGGGCGGGGCGGTGGTCAGGGACATCTCGAACCAGACCTTGTTGCGGCCGCCCTCGCGGACGATGCCCCACCGGTCGGCCAGGGCGTCGAGCAGCGGCAGGCCCCGGCCGTTGGTGGCGGTCGCGGTCGAGTGGCCGGCACACGGCGGTTCGGCCGAGCCGTCGTCCTGGACGCAGACCCGCACCTCGTCGGAGGAGAACCAGACCGTCACGGTGAACACGCCGCCGTCGCCGGATCTGGAGTGGACGACCGCGTTCGTGGCGATCTCACTCGTGAGCAGCACGCAGTCGTCGTGGAGCGGGTGGTCCCTGCCGATCGTGGCCGAGACGAGCCGCCGGGCCAGGACGATCTGGTCGCGGCCCCCCGCGAGCCGGGCGACCCTGGCGGCCCGGAGATCGGTGGTGATAGTCGTGTCGATGGAGTCGAGTGTGGTGACGTTCCCCGAACCGTTCATGCGTCCTCCTCGATGACTGCGCAATGAAGACGCGCCACCACGGCGTCCGAGATGTCACGCGAAGGTGCGACTGTGCTTCCCTGAGGGAACCGGCGCTGCCGTAGTGTCGGGACCATGCTGACGCTGATGGCGGTGCACGCCCACCCCGACGACGAGGTCATGGGCACCGGGGGCATCTTCGCGAAATACGCCGCCGAAGGGGTGCGTACCGTCCTGGTGACCTGCACCAACGGCGACCAGGGCGACGGGCCGGGCGGGGTGAAGCCGGGGCAGCCGGGCCACTCCGAGGCCGACGTGGTCAAACAGCGGCTGGCCGAGCTGGCCGAGTCGGTGGGCCACCTGAACATCGGCCACGTCGAGCTGCTCGGATACCGCGACTCGGGCATGGACGGCTGGGACGGCAACGCCAGCCCCGACGCGTTCGCCAACGTCGACTTCGACCAGGCGGTGGCCAAGGTGGCGGCGCTGATGGCCGAATATCGGCCGGAGGTCGTCGTGACGTATGACGAGAACGGCAACTACGGCCATCCGGATCACATCCAGGCCCACCGGGTGGCGGTGGCGGCGAGCGACGCGACCGGGATTCCGGTGAAGTTCTACTACACGGCGGTGCCCCGGGGGGTCATCCAGGCGTCGGTCGCGGCGATGAAGGAGCAGGGCATGGACCCGGGGTGGGAGGTGCCCGACGACTTCGGCACCCCCGACGAACTGATCACCACGGTGGTCGACACCCACGAGCAGGCCGAGGCGAAGGTCGCCGCCCTGCGGGCCCACGCCAGCCAGGGCGACAGCATCGCCCTGCTGTCGATGCCGCCGGAGATGCAGCGGATGGCCATGTCGACCGAACACTTCGTCCGGGTCTTCACCAAGGTCCCCGCCCCCGACCGCGAGGACGACCTCTTCGCCGGCCTGCGCTGACGCCGTCACGGCGCTCGGACGAGCGGCCGGTGAGCGCCGGGCCGACCGGCCGTCGCCGGGGCGGCGGGCGGGGTGGGGGTAGGCGGAGCCGTAACGGAAGCGAGCGGTTCTCCAGCAGCGGGCCCGGCGCTTCTCAGCGGGCCCGGCGTTCGTAGAGGGCCTTCTCCTGGGCGTTGCGGGTGAGGTCGGCCGCCTGCCGGAAGGCCGCTCTGGCCTCCTCGGCGCGGCCGCTGCGTTCGAGGAGGTCGCCGCGCACTGCGGCCAGGTGGGGGTTGCCTTCGAGTTTCAGGTTGTCGACGATCTTGAGGCCTGCCTCCGGACCCTCGGCCAGGCCGACCGCCACGGCGCGGTTGAGTTCGACGATCGGCGACGGCGCGACGTGGGCGAGCAGCTGGTAGAGGGCGGCCATCCGGGCCCAGTCGGTGTCGGCGAAGGTCAGGGCCCTGGCGTGGACGGCCGCGATGGCGGCCTGGAGGCCGTAGGGGCCGAGGGTGCCGGTCGACTCGGCGCGGGCCAGCGCCGAAAGGCCCCGGCGGATCAGCAGGCGGTCCCAGGTGGTGCGGTCCTGGTCGGGGAGCAGGACCGGCTCACCGCCGGGGCCGACGCGGGCGGCCAGCCGGGACGACTGGATCTCCAGCAGCGCCTGAAGACCCAGCGCCTCGGAGGAGGAGGGCATCAGCGCGGCCAGCACGCGGGACAGCCGCAGCGCCTCGAAGCACAGGTCGTTGCGGGTCCACGAGTCGCCGGCCGTCGCCGCGTAGCCCTCGTTGAAGATCAGGTAGATGACCTCCAGGACCGAGGCCAGCCGCGCGGGCAGCTCCTCGGCGGGCGGGAGCTCGATCGGGACCTTCCGCAGCGCCGTCTTGGCCCGGTAGATCCGCTGGCCGACGGTCGGCTCCGGCACCAGGAACGCCCGCGCGATCTCCGCCGTCGTCAGGCCGCCCAGCAGCCGCAGCGTCAGCGCCAGCCGCCCTTCGACGGCCACGTCGGGATGGCAGGCCGTGAAGATCAGCGTGAGCAGCTCGGGTTCCGGGGACGGCTCGGGCAGCAGGGCGAGTTCGCGGAGTTTCTCCTCGTAGACGCCCTGCCGCCGGAGCTGGTCGATCGCTTTGCGCTTGGCCGTGGTGGTCAGCCAGCCGCCCGGGTTGTCCGGGACGCCGTCACGGGGCCAGGCCTCCAGGGCCAGCACGAACGCGTCCTGGGCCGACTCCTCGGCCAGGCCGATGTCCCCGGTCATCCTGGCCACGGTCGCGATGACCTTGGCCGATTCGATGCGCCAGACGGCTTCTATCGTGCGGATCGGATCGGCAGGCCCCATGTCCTCAGAATGTCATCAGCGGGTAGACGTGGGACACGCCCTCCCAGCCCGGCCACATGTCGCGGTGGAGCTTCATGAAGCGGTTGGCCCACTCGACCGCCTCGGCCGCGTCGCGGACCTCGTAGATCGCGTAGCTGATCAGTTCCTTGGCCTCGGCGAACGGGCCGTCGGTCACGGTCAGTTTGCCGCCGACGACCTCGACCTGACCGGCCATGGCCGAAAGGCCGCTCTGGTCGACGAGGACGCCCGACTCGGTGGCCTCCCGGCCGAGCTGCATGATCGCCGCCATCAGTTCGGCGGGCGGCGGGGTCTCGGGCTGGGCGGTGCGGGTCAGCGTGATCAGGTAGCGCATGGGTGTTCTCCGTTCGTTCTCCTGTGAACCTACGACCCCTCCACGAACGGCCGGCCGGAGTTTCGACGGCCACCGGTTACTTTTTTTGGATTTCCGGCCATGCTGGTGAGGTGAGCAGCAGGCCTCCCTATCCGGGGCTGGCAGCGTTCGGGGCCCAGGACGCCGCCGTGTTCTTCGGCCGTGACGACCTCCTGTCCCACCTGCGGCGGCGTGCCGGGAGCGAGCGGCTGCTCGTGGTCACGGGAGCCTCCGGGGCGGGGAAGACCTCGCTCGTCGACGTCGGCCTCGCGGGCGGGCTGAGGCTGCGGCCGGGCGCCGATCCGGTCGGCGCGCTGCTGGCCGCGTTCGGGGCCGGGATGGACCACGAACGGCTGGCCGCCGCGCCCCACCACCTCGACGAGCTCGGCGATCCGGGGCTGATCGTGGTCGACCGGTTCGAGGAGGTCTTCGCGGCCTGCCGCGATCTCACCGCCCGGCAGACCTTCGTCGGCGCGCTCACCGCCACCCGCACCCCCGTGGTGCTGGTGCTGCGGGCCGACTTCACCGGCGACGCCGCCGCGTTCCCCGAGCTGGTCGCGGCCCTTTCCCGGCCGCTGCTCGTCTCGCCCCTGTCTCCGGACGACCTGCGCGCCGCCGTCGAGCAGCCCGCCCTGGCCCATGGGGTGACCTTCGCCGACGGCCTGGTGGAGGAGATCCTCGCCGACCACAACGGCGACCTGCCGCTGCTGGCCCACACGCTGCGGGTGATGTGGGACCGGCGCGAGGGCGACGTCCTGACGTTGGACACCTACCGGGCCACCGGCCGGGTGACCGGCGCGATCCCCCGCAGCGCCGAACGCGCGCTGGTCCGGGGCGACGCCAGGGCTGCGCTGTCGGCGCTCGCCGGGCCCCACGGCACCCTCCGGCCCGGCCCGATGGTCCCGGAGCTCGAACCTTTCGTGGCCGCCGGGCTGGTCAGCCGCGACGGGGAGACGGCCGAACTGGCGCACGAGGCGGTGATCCGGGCCTGGCCCCGGTTCACCGCGTGGACCGAGGCCGATCGGGCGGCCGGTCAGGTGCGCAGGGAGTTCCAGGCCGACGCGAACCGCTGGGTGCTGAGCGGGTTCGCCGCGCCCCACCTCTACCAGGGCTCCCGGCTCGCGGCGGCCCGCGCCGCGGTGCGGCGGATCAGGCGGGAGCTGTCCCCGGCCGAGGTGGCGTTCCTCGAGGCGAGCGCGGCCCAGGCGATGGAGGGGCGGCGGGCGGCGGAGAGACGTACCTTCCTGCGGGGTCTGTCGCTGGTCGCCCTGATCGCGCTGCTCGTCGTGAGCTTCGGCGCGACCGGCGCGCTGGCGCTGCTGATCACCGGGGCCACCCGCGACCGGGACGCCGCGGTCGACCGGAGCACCACCGCCGTGGCCCGCCACCTGCTCGCCCAGGGCGACGCGCTCGCCGCCGACCAGCCGGTCCTCGCCCGGCTGCTGCGGCTCGCGGGGGCCGAGATCGCGCCCGAGCTGCCCGAGGCGGCGGCCGGGCTGCGCGCCTCGGCGGTGCATCCCGCGCTCGACGTGCTGCGCCCGCCCGGCGTGGAGACGATGGTCATGAGCGCCACCGGGCTGCTGGCCACCGCCTCCGGCGGCGAGGTCAGGCTCTGGCAGGGCGGCGAGGGGATCGCCGTCGTGGCCGCCCACGACGCGCCGATCAGCGCGCTCGCCTTCACCCGCGACGGCCGCAGGCTGGCCACCGCCGCCTCCGACGGTTCCGTCCGGATCTGGGACACCGCCTCCCGCACCCGCCTGGCCGAGATCCGCGACGGAGGCCTCGGCCGCAAGGCTTTGGCGTTCGGCGCCGACGGCCGGACCGTCGCCGTCGCGGCGGCCGGCCGCCCGATCACGATCTTCAACACCACCACCGCCCAGCCGATGAGCGAGTTCCCGGCGGCGGGCGAGCGCCCGCTGGTGCTCCTCGGCAACGACGGCGACACCCTCTACGCCCGCACCGCCGACGGCTTGGAGATCTTCGACGTGCCGTCGCGGAAACGGCTGCGCCTGCTGCCGCGGGTCACCACGGCCGCGCTCACCCCCAACACGCGCACTCTCGCGGTCGGCCGGGCCGACGGCGGGGTCGAGATCTGGGGGGTGGGCGAGCGCGAGTTCGTCAAGCGGGCCGACTTCGCCGCCCACGACCGCGCGGTGGAGGCCATCGCGTTCAGCCCGGCGGGGACCACGTTCACCACCGGCGGGGCCGACGAGGCGGTGCGGGTCTGGGAGACCGTCGGGCAGCGGCGCGTGGGCGCCACGATCACCGGGCACACCGGGGCCGTCGTCGGCGTCGCCTACACGCCCGACGGCGACCTGCTGCTCACCGCCGCCACCGACCGGACCGTGCGGGTCTGGAACATGGAGGCGTACGACGCGGTGCTCGATCTGACCACCCGGGTCGCCGACCCCGGCAGCGGCCGGTTCGCCACGGTCAACGCGATCACCTTCAACCAGGACGGCTCACTCTTCGCCACCGGCGACGCGGACGGCACCGTGCGCCTCTGGCGGACCGCCTCCCGGACCCCGCTCGGGGCGCCGATCGAGACGGGCGACTCCGGGGTGCACTCGATGGTGTTCGAGCCGCAGACCGGCGGGCTGGTCGTGCTGAGCAGCGACAACGTGATCAGCCTCCTCGACGTCGACAGCCGGACCAGCCGGACGCTGTGGGCCAACCCGCCGCAGGAGGCGACCAGCCACGGCGTCCTCGGGCCCGACGGGCGGACGCTCGCGCTGGTCTACGGCCCGGAGGTGGAGCTGTGGGACAACCAGGCCCGCCGGCGCACCGGCCGGTTGGGCGGTCACGACGGCGACGTGCGGGCGGTGGCGTTCAGCCCCGACGGCCGGCTGCTGGCCACCGGGGGAGCCGACCGGGTGATCCGGCTGTGGGATCCGGTCAAGGCCGTCCCCGCCGGGCCCGTGCTGCTCGGGCACACCGGTGACGTGCTGTCGGTGGCGTTCAGCCCTGATGGCAGCGTGCTGGCCAGCGGTGACGCCAGTGGGGTGGTCCGGTTCTGGGACGTCGCCACCGGCCGCCCGCTGGGCACTTTCCACGGCCGGGCCCCCGCCGCCGGAGCCCCGGCGTTCGCGGCCGGCGCGCTCGCCTTCAGCCCCGACGGGGGCACGCTGGTGGGCGGCGGCAGGTTCACCGCCCCGGGCCAACCGGCCCTGGAGATCTGGGATTCCACTTTGTACGGAGCCGACGCCCACGACCTCGTCTGCGCCCAGGCCGGGCGGTCCCTCACCGCCGAGGAGTGGCGAGCTCACGCACCCGGCCAGCCCTATCGGACGGTGTGCTGATCACCCGGCGCGGCGGCGGGGCGTCGCGGAGGCCGTCGAGCAGCCGGTCGATGTGGACGAGCAGCTCGCCGTGCAGCGGCCAGTGGCCGGGGTCCTCGCGGAGCGCGTCGCCGAGCTCACCGCGCACGTGGCGGCCCTCGGCCAGCGAGCGCTCCAGCTCGGCGGTGAGGCGGGCGGCCTCCTCGGCGTCGCAGGTGGTGGCCGCCTCGGTGTAGTTGCGGGTGGTCCCGGCCAGGTCGCGGAGCACGCTCGCGAGCCGGTCGCGCACGCCGGCCTCCCACATCGGCGCGTCGCCGGTCAGGTGCAGGCCGGTGCGGTCGCTGACGCTCCTGGTCAGGCCGCGTACGGTCGGGACCGCGCGTTCCAGGGTGTCGAGGGTCTCCCGCAGGGCCCGGCTGTGGCCCGAACCGGTGCGGCCGCGCAGGCGGGCGGTCTCGTCGGCGGTGTCCACCTCGGCCTCGGCCCGGCGGATGTCCGTGGTGAGCCTCCTGGCCCGGGTGGTCCAGTCGCCGACGGCCTCCCGGCCGGGCGGGGCGGCCAGGCCCTCGGCCATGTCGTCGAGGAGGCTCGCCATCCGGCGGCCGAGATCGGCGACGGCCTGCTCGGCCGGGCGCAGCTTCGCGGGCGCGGCCACGACGACCGTGATCAGCCCGACGGCCGCGCCGATCAGGGTCTCCACGATCCGGTCGGCGGCGGCCGGGCCGGTGCCGAACTGGAGGATCAGCATCGCGCTGATCGGCACCTCCATCAGGTGCTCACGGAGTTTCAGCAGGTGACCCAGGCCCAGGGAGACCGCCACGGCCAGCCCGAGGCTCCACCAGCTCAGCCCGAACATCCCACCCAGCAGCACCGACACCAGCACCCCGGCGCCGACGCTGACGATCCGACCCCCGGCGTGCCGGAGCGTGCGGTAGAGCGACACCTGGACGACGAGAAGGGCGGTCAGCGCCGCCAGCACCGGCGCCTTCACGTCGAGCAGGGCCATCGCGCTCACATAGGCGCCCACCGCCGTGATGACCAGGCGGGCGATCGATGTCAGACGTTCCGGCATTGCGCTTATCCACCTCATCGAACAGGACATTTCATGACAAACAGCATGCCCTGGGGTGGATATTTCCTGGTGACGGCAAAACCGAAGGGCCGGGTGGATCACCCGGCCCTTGGTGTGCGCGCGCTCAGTTCTTGGCGGTGAAGGCCGAGGGGACGAACATCTCGGTCTCCGGCTTGGCCTCGCCCACGAAGGTGAACTTGGCCGCCTCGCCCTGACCCTCGACGTCGACCTTGACCAGCTGGCCGGGGCGCAGTTCCCCGTACAGGATCTTCTCCGACAGCGAGTCCTCCAGCTCACGCTGGATGGTGCGGCGGAGCGGACGAGCGCCCAGGACCGGGTCGTAGCCGCGGTCGGCGAGCACCTGCTTGGCGGCCGGGGTGACCTCCAGGCCCATGTCCCGGTCCTTCAGGCGGGCGTCCACCTGGGCCAGCATCAGGTCGACGATGCGGATGATCTCGTTCATCGTCAGCTGGTGGAAGACCACGGTGTCGTCGACACGGTTGAGGAACTCGGGCCGGAAGTGCTGCTTGAGCTCCTCCTGGACCTTGGCCTTCATCCGGTCGTAGTTGCCCTCGACGTCGTTGTTCTTGGCGAACCCGACCCCGATGCCCTTGGAGATGTCCCGGGTGCCGAGGTTGGTGGTCATGATGATGACCGTGTTCTTGAAGTCGACCACCCGCCCCTGGGCGTCGGTCAGCCGGCCGTCCTCCAGGATCTGCAGCAGGCTGTTGAAGATGTCGGGGTGGGCCTTCTCGATCTCGTCGAACAGCACCACCGAGAACGGCTTGCGCCGCACCTTCTCAGTCAGCTGACCGCCCTCCTCATAACCGACGTAGCCGGGAGGGGAGCCGAACAGCCGGGAGACGGTGTGCTTCTCCATGAACTCCGACATGTCCAGCATGATCAGCGCGTCTTCGTCCCCGAACAGGAACTCCGCCAGCGCCTTGGACAGCTCGGTCTTACCGACACCGGACGGGCCGGCGAAGATGAACGAGCCACCGGGCCTTCTGGGGTCCTTCAGGCCCGCCCGGGTACGCCGGATCGACCTGCTGAGGCCCTTGATCGCGTCGTCCTGGCCGATGATGCGCCTGTGCAGCTCGTCTTCCATCCGCAGGAGCCGCTGGGACTCCTCCTCGGTGAGCTTGAAGACGGGGATGCCGGTCGCGGTCGCCAGGACCTCGGCGATCAGTTCCTCGGTGACCTCGGCGACGACGTCCATGTCGCCGGCCTTCCACTCGCGCTCGCGGCGCTCGCGCTTGAGCGAGAGCTGCTTCTCGTTGTCGCGGAGGGCGGCGGCCTTCTCGAAGTCCTGAGCGTCTATGGCCGACTCTTTGTCCCGGCGCACGTTGGCGATCTTCTCGTCGAACTCGCGCAGGTCCGGCGGGGCGGTCATGCGGCGGATGCGCATGCGCGAGCCGGCCTCGTCGATCAGGTCGATCGCCTTGTCGGGCAGGAACCGGTCGCTGATGTAGCGGTCGGCCAGCGTCGCGGCGGCCACCAGCGCGCCGTCGGTGATCGAGACGCGGTGGTGGGCCTCGTAGCGGTCACGCAGACCCTTGAGGATCTCGATCGTGTGGCTGAGGCTGGGCTCGGCGACCTGGATCGGCTGGAAACGACGCTCCAGAGCGGCGTCCTTCTCCAGGTGCTTGCGGTACTCGTCGAGAGTGGTCGCGCCGATGGTCTGGAGCTCGCCACGGGCCAGCATCGGCTTGAGGATGCTGGCGGCGTCGATCGCGCCCTCGGCCGCGCCCGCACCCACCAGGGTGTGGAGCTCGTCGATGAACAGGATGATGTCGCCGCGGGTGCGGATCTCCTTGAGGACCTTCTTCAGGCGTTCCTCGAAGTCACCGCGGTAACGCGAACCAGCGACCAGCGCGCCCAGGTCGAGGGTGTAGAGGTGCTTGTCCTTGAGGGTCTCGGGCACCTCGCCCTTGACGATCTTCTGGGACAGGCCCTCGACGACGGCGGTCTTGCCGACGCCGGGCTCGCCGACGAGCACGGGGTTGTTCTTGGTGCGGCGGGACAGCACCTGCATGACCCGCTCGATCTCCTTCTCGCGCCCGATGACCGGGTCGAGCTTGCCCTCGCGAGCGGCCTGCGTCAGGTTGCGGCCGAACTGGTCGAGGACCAGCGACGTCGAGGGCGCGGCCTCCGCGGGCCCGCCGGACGCGGTGGCCTCCTTGCCGCCCTGGTAGCCGTGCAGCAACTGGATGACCTGCTGGCGGACCCGGTTGAGGTCGGCGCCCAGCTTGACGAGGACCTGGGCGGCGACGCCCTCGCCCTCACGGATGAGCCCGAGCAGGATGTGCTCGGTGCCGATGTAGTTGTGTCCGAGCTGCAGCGCCTCGCGCAGTGACAGCTCAAGGACCTTCTTGGCACGGGGCGTGAAGGGGATGTGGCCCGAGGGCGCCGACTGGCCCTGGCCGATGATCTCCTCGACCTGCTGCCGGACGCCTTCGAGGCTGATGCCCAGGCTTTCGAGGGCCTTGGCGGCGACGCCTTCGCCCTCGTGGATGAGGCCAAGCAGGATGTGCTCGGTGCCGATGTAGTTGTGGTTGAGCATCCGGGCCTCTTCTTGGGCCAGGACGACCACCCGCCGCGCTCGGTCGGTGAACCTTTCGAACATCTCTCGCCGCTCCATGGAGTCCGGGGGGCCCTGTTACTCCATAGAACGCGCTATTCCGAGTGATGGATACCAAATACGCGATTGGCGAAGTTCACTCTGGGCGTACGGTCAGCCAGGTTAGAGCCGGCGGAAGGTGCTGTGCCCACCAGTAGCCGTCGTGGCCGCCGACCCAGTCGACGGACCGGACCTCGGCCCCCGCGGCGGTCAACTTCGTCGCCCATTCTCCCGCAGCCAGCCGGAAACCGCCCTCCAGGGTGCCCCCGCCGACATACGTCCTGGTCAAGGCGTGCAGCTCGGTCACCGGAGGGATGCCAGGGCTCAGCCCGACCGCCCCGGAGAAGACGTCGGGCCGCCGCTGGCCCGCGTTCAGCGCCCAGACCGCCCCGCTCGACACCCCGGCGGTCAGCCAGCGGCCCGAGGCGGGGAAGCGCTCGTCGGCCCACGGGATGACGTCGTCGATCACGAAGGCCAGGTGGTCGCTGTAGCGCTGCGGGTCCTGGCCGGGGAGGTATTCGCGCGACCGCAGGTCGTCGGCGGTGTGCGGAGGGCTGGCGACCCCCACGACCGCGACCGGCGGGCAGGTTCCGTTCACGACGGCCGCGTCGAGCGTGCGGGCGAACGTCGGCAGCATCTGGCCGTCGGCCAGGCAGACCGCCGGGATGAGCCCCTCGATCTTGGGCGGCACGTAGAGGAAGATCCGGCGGGGTTCGCCGAGGAAGGTCAGTTCGTGCTGCTCAAGAAGGCCTTCGAGTTCGGTGGCCTCGGGCAGGGCCGGGGGCGCCTTGGGCCCGTGCCAGACCTGCTCGACGAACGATTCGAGGTTCCCCAGGGTGACGGTGATCACGGCCTCGTCGAGCCGCCGGATCCGGATCGACACCTCCCAGAGGTCGTCGGCCCCCTCCACCTGCCACAACACGAACTGGACACCGCTCCCCAGCCGTGGCGCCTCCCCAATGCCCCGCCAGACGACGTGGAGGACGTCGCCTTCCGACCAGACGGCCATGTCGTCGTCACCGAGACGGGCCCGCAGGTCGGCGGGGTCGCGGGGGGCCCAGACACGTCTCAGCTCGGCTCCGGGCGGCAGTTCGGCGGTCCACATCCTTTCGGCCCGTGCCTTGTTGAGGGCGACGAGTTTCCGCTGGTGTTCGGCGACGGTCTCGCGGCCGGCAGCGGCGCGTTCTTCGTCGGTGACATCGAAGTGGTAGTTGGTCTCTAACTCGCCATCGAGCTCATATGTCCATACATCAAGACGATCTGACACGAAACGAACGTACACAATCCGGTTCGCGGACGCCCAGGATCGATTTCACGACCGGAGTGCCGCTGGTCAAGTCGCAGGCCAGGCGGCCGGCCCCTCCTTCGTTGGGAACCAACCGACAGCCCGCTACGATTCAGCGAATCCAGGCCGATCATGGGCGATCGGGTGGCCGGAGTGAGTCGGGTGGCGGGCCGGGCGGAGCCGTAACGGAAGAAGGGCTTTCGCGAGCGGAGCGAGGGCTTTCCGAGCGGAGCGAGGCCTTGCCTGGGAGTGCGAGGGGCGGAGCGCCTTCGCCAGGGAGCGGAGCGACCCCGGAGCGGCAGCGACGTCGGGGCGCGACAGCGACCGGGGGAGCGCGAGGGGGCGGAAGCCCCTTCGCGGCGGGGGGTTCGGGGGGTCGTCCCCCCGTGTCTAATGGAGTGATGGACCGCGAGAAGATCACACTCGCCGGCGCCCAGGAGACGATGCTCGCCACCCTGTGGAGCCGAGCTCTCGACAGTCGCTCCGCCCGCTCGATTCTTAAGGACGGGGCCGCGGAGCGGGCTGTCGAGCGGATCGACTACGACTTCGCCAAGACCGGCATCACGCCCACGACTGCCGCCGGGGTGGCGTTGCGGGGGCTGCGCATCGACGAATGGACGCGGGATTTCCTGCGCGCGCATCCTGTCGCCACGGTGCTCCATCTGGCCTGCGGGCTCGACACGCGGGTGCAGCGGATCGCGCCGGGGCCCCGGGTGCGGTGGATCGACCTCGACTATCCGGAGGTGCTGGAGCTGCGCGACCGGGTGATCGACCGGCCCGACGGCGACTACCACTCCATCGCGTCGTCGGTGACGAGCGAGCGGTGGCTGGCCTCGGTCCCGGACGACCGGCCGACGGCGGTGGTGTTCGAAGGGCTGTCGATGTACCTGCGGGAGGACGACGGCCGCCGCCTGATCGAGCGGCTGACCGGGCGGTTCCCCAGCGGGGTGCTGATCTTCGACTGTCAGAACTCGACGGGGATCCGGCTGCAGAAGCTCAACCGGCCGGTCCGGCAGGCCGGGGCCACTCTCCACTGGGCCGTCGACGACCCCCGGGAACTGGAGGCCTGGCATCCGGGGCTGACGCTGGAGGAGGCGCAGCGCGTGGTCGACATGCCGGGGGTGGAGGACTATCCGACGGCGGGCCGGGTCGCGATGTGGATCATGGCGCGCTTACCGGGGTTCCGGGACATCGGCCAGATCCTGCGCTACTCGTGGGGCTGATCCCCGAACCGCGTCGTCAGCCAGGCCGCTGCGGCGAAGCAGGCGGCGGAGAGCGGGAGCAGGTGCCAGAGCCCGATCGCGGCGAACCGCAGGCTCAGCCCGGCCAGGAGCAGGGTCAGGAACGCGCCGGCCAGGGCCACCAGCCAGGCCGGCCGGACCGCGAGCAGCGCCAGGGCGATCCAGCCGAGCACGACGGCGACGCCGAACGAGGTGAGGATGTCCGTGGCGATGCACTCCAGGCCGCCCGAGGGGCACAGGAGGTCGTGGACTCCGGCGGCGGTCAGGACCTGGGCGACGCCCACGGCGACCAGGGGGACGGCCGCGCCGACGAGCCCGGCCGCGATCTCGGGACGGATGCGCTTCGTTTTCACCAGATCAGCACTCATATCGCCAATATCCGGCTATTCGGGGTCGGTGGATTGAGTACGCCTACTCAACCTGGCCGATTCCCGCCACTCGTCGGGAAACGCCCGCCGCCTGGCGCTTGGGACGCACGTGACACCTCACCAGGATGTGAGACATGGAAGCCGTACCGTTCGACCCCGAACTCGCCGCCGCCCTCGCCGTCATCTCGCAGAACATGCCGCCGTCGCTCACCGCCGACATGATCCCGCTGCTCCGCACGGGGGTCGCCCCCGCCGAGGATCTCACGCTCGGCGGCATCGTCGACCTCACCGACGTCGATCTGGGCGACGGCGTCTCGCTCCTGGTCTGCCGTCCGGTCGCCGCCCCTGAGACGGCGTCCGTCGTGTACTGGATCCACGGCGGCGGCATGATCCTCGGCGACAACCGGGTCGGCCTGGCCGATCCGCTGGCCTGGGCGGTGGAACTGGGCCTCGTGGTCGTCTCCGTCGACTACCGGCTGGCCCCCGAACACCCCGACCCCACGCCCGTCGAGGACTGCTACCGGGGTCTCGTCCACGTCGCCGAGCACGCCGCCGACCTGGGGATCGACCCTGCCCGGATCATCGTGGGAGGCGGCAGCGCCGGAGGCGGCCTGGCGGCCGGCACCGTGCTGCTGGCCCGTGACCGGGGCGGGCCCGAGGTCCTCGGCCAGCTGCTCGTCTGCCCGATGCTCGACGACCGCAACGAGACCGTCTCCAGCCACCAGATGTCCGGGCGCGGCATATGGGACCGCACGTCCAACGAGACCGGCTGGACCGCCCTGCTCGGCGACCGCCGGGGTGGGCCCGACGTGTCGATCTACGCCTCCCCGTCGCGGGCCACCGACCTGTCCGGGCTGCCGCCGGCCTTCATCGACGTCGGCTCGGCCGAGACGTTCCGCGACGAGGACGTGGCCTACGCGACCGCCATCTGGCAGTCGGGCGGCCAGGCCGAACTCCACGTGTGGCCCGGCGGGTTCCACGGCTTCGACCTGATGGTGCCGCAGGCGGCGCTGTCGCAGCGCGCCAAGCAGGCCCGCGTCGACTGGCTGAGGCGGCTGCTCGGCCGCTGACCGGCGCGCGTGGGGGAGACTGGGCAGATGCGGGAGCTCGTCGGACGGTTGGCCGCGCTCGATCCGGACGCCAGCACCGCCGTGCAGGTCATCGCCTATTTCGATCGGCTCGCCGAAGGGCGGGCGGGGGTCGAGGCGACCGTGCGCGGGGTGGCGGTGCTGGCCGGGTGCGCGGCGAGGCTGGCCGACGAGGAGCGGGGCGTCTTCCTGCGGGTGCGGCCCGACGGGCACCGCGACGACCACGCCGGACCGGCCTCCGACGACTGGCCGCGCCGCCGGGCGGGAGACGTCGAGCTGGTGCTGGAGAAGCCCGGCCCGCCCACGCCTGTCGATCTGATGGCGCTGGAGCGCGGGGTGGCGCTGGCCCGGGACGTCCTCGACCGCACCCGCGGCCGGGCGCCCGACCCCGCGCTGGTGGAGCTGGTCGTCGACGCCTCCGCCGGGGAGACCGCCCGGCTGCGCGCCGCCCGGCGGCTCCGGCTGGGGGAACAGGCACGGGCCATCGCCCTGCCCGACGGCGGCGTGCTGGTCGAGCCCCACCCGGAGGGCCGTCACGTCCTCGGGGATTCCCGGGCCGGGGTCGGTCCGGTCGTGCCGGTCGCCCGGCTGCCGAGGTCGTACGCCGACGCGAAGGTCGCGCTGCGGTTCGCCGACGACGTGCTCGGGCCACGGGTCGTGCGCTTCGACGAGCTGGGCGGGCTGGCGGAGGTGGCCGCCGCGATCGGGTCAGGGGCGGTGCCCTCACCTGACGTGGTCGTGCTCAACGGGCTGCCCATGTGGGCGCTGGAGACGCTGCACGCCTTCGTCCACTCGGCCAGCCTGCGGACCGCCGCCACGCGGCTCACCCTGCACCACTCGACGCTGGTCGACCGGCTCGGGCGGGCCGAGCAGCTCCTCGGCTGGGAGGTGCGCGAGCCCGACGGGCGCTTCCGGCTGCGGCTGGCGTTCGCGCTGCGGCGGCTGCACGCCCACCCGGAATAGGCTGTGGCGCGTGGCCACGTTCAGGATCAGTGAGGCCGCGGCCATCCTCGGCGTGAGCGCCGACACCGTCCGCCGCTGGGTCGACTCGGGGCGGCTCGCCGCCAGCCGCGACGAGAACGGGCGGCGGCTGATCGACGGGCCCGACCTCGCGGCCTTCGCCCGCACGCAGATCGCCGGGGAGACCGGCGGGGCCACCTCGTCGGCCCGCAACCGGTTCCGGGGGATCGTCACCGAGGTCGTCCGCGACACCGTGATGGCCCGGGTGGAGATCGCCGCCGGGCCGTTCCGGGTGGTGTCGCTGATGAGCCGTCAGGCCGCCGACGAGCTCGGGCTGGAGCCGGGGGCGGTCGCGGTGGCCGTGATCAAGTCGACCAACGTCGTGGTCGAGGTCTCCTAGCTCCGGTGGTGGGTGCGGTGGGGGCGGCGCGCGAGTCGTACACCCAGGGCTTCTGAGACCGAGCGGCAGACCGGGAGCCCTTCGGCGGCGAGCAGGCCGTTGACGCGGAGGACCTGGCGCGCCGGGGCGGCCAGGGTGAGCCCGCCGCCGCGGCGGCGGAGTTCGGTGTCGGCGCGGCAGAGGGTGAGCATCCCGCTGAGGTCGCTGAAGGCCAGGCCGGCCGCGGCGACCACGACGCGGGTCACACCCCGGGCGTGCAGGCCGATCAGGGTGGCTTCGACGACCGGTTGGGTGAACATGTCGAGCTCCCCCACCAACGTCATGATCACGATTTCTGGACCGATGTCGGTGATGTCGACCGTCAGGTGCATGCACGTTCCCTTTCGCTCGGTAGTCACCGTCTCAGCCCATAGTCACCTTTGCGCAGATCTCTGACCAGTAAGGTGGGATCCCAGTCAGCCGAAGAGGACTCCCGCCAGCTCCCGCCACTGCGTCAGCGGCAGCTCGCCCGCCGGGGTCCCCAGCACCTGCAGGCACACGTGGTCGGCCCCGGCGTCGCGGTGCTGGTTGAGGCGGACCGCACACTGCTCGGGGGTGCCCCAGACGAACAGCGCGTCGATCAGCCGGTCGCTGCCCCGGCCCGACACGTCGTCGTCGGTGAAGCCGCCGCGCAGCCAGTTGTTCACGTAGTTGGGCATGGCCAGATAGGGGTGCAGCGCCTCGCGGCCGAGCTGGCGGGCGCGGGCCGTGTCGGTCTCCAGGATCACGCCCTGCTCCGAGGCGACCAGGCGGCCGGGGCCGATCGCCGAGCGGATCGCGGCGGTCTGCTCCGGGATCACCAGGTAGGGGTGGGCGCCCGCCGCCCGGTTCTTCGCCAGTTCCACCATCTTGGGACCGAGGGCGGCCAGCACCCGGCGGTCGGCGGTGACGCCTTCCCGGTCGAGCTCGTCGAGGTAGGACGCCATCGCCGTGAGCGGCTTCTGGTAGGCCCCCGGGCGGAACCGGTCGACCATGCTCTCGTGGCTGACCCCCAGGCCCAGCAGGAAGCGGCCGGTGTGGGCGGCGCCGAGGGCGCGGGCGCGCTCGGCGGTCTCGCGGGCTGGCGAGGACCAGATGTTGGTGATGCCGGTGGCGACGGTGACATCGGACGTGGCGGCCAGGATCTTCTCGGCGGTGTCGAGCCCGCTGTCCGTCCCGCCGGGGACCCAGAGAGCGCCGTAGCCGAGTTTCTCCAGCTCGGCCGCGGCCTGGCCGACCTCGGCCGGGTTGTCGGTCCGGAACTCCCTTGCCCAAACGCCGTAGGGTTTCATGTCGCCTCTTTTCCTGTGTTCGCGCCGGGGTGAACGGCGTTACCTGGTGACGTACCGTGATCATCAGCTGCTTAACCCCGTTACGCGCGGCCGGTGTTATGGATATCGTTAAATCCGGCCCTGTCGCTTACCGAACGTGGCGATCCGAGCCGTATCCGCAGGTGGCAGCAGGTGGGAATGCGTTTCTACGCCCTTCTGCAAATGGGTCTGCCGAAAAAGTGACTGGCCATTGTCTAACGCCGTTGGGCGTTACCCTCTTAGGCAATAAGTACACAGAGCAGAAGAGGTGCCATGGCCCGGCCCAAGGTCCCGCTGATCTCCCGGAGAAAGGTCCTGGAAACGGCGCTGGCGATCGTCGACGACGAGGGGCTCGACGCGCTCAGCATCCGTCGGCTGGGCGAGGCCCTGAACGTCAACGGGGCATCCCTCTACCACCACTTCCGCAACAAGGACGAGATCCTCGACGGGGTCACCCAGCTGGCCCTGGAGAGCGTCGACTTCCCGTTGCCCGACGAGTCGAGCTGGCGCGTGTGGCTGCCGCTGACCGCCTATCGGACCCGGGCCGCGCTGGTGGCCCATCCGGGGCTGATCCCGGTGATGTTACGCCGGGCCTCCCGGGGGATCGGGACCCCGGAGGCCGAACAGTGCGTGGCGCGGCTGCAGCGCGAGGGCGTGTCGCCCGGCGTGATCGCGCCGCTGATCGAGAGCCTTGAGCTGCTCGCGGTGACGAGCGCCCTGCAGGAGGTGGGGGCCAAGGCGATGGGCGAGACCGACGCCGCGAAGTCGGGTCTGGCGGCGGCCCGGGGAGCCCGCGGGGTGTCGCCCGGCGAGCTGTTCGAGGTGATGGTGTCGTCGACGATCTCGCTGGTGGAGAGCGCCATCACGCTGAAGGAGTCGCGCGAGGCGCTGGAGCGGGCGCCGTCGGGCCGCATTCGACGTTGACGCAGCTTGATGCCATAGTTTCGCCCGTGCAGCGAGAAGTGGGGCCGAACGACACCGATGTCCTGAAAGCCATCGAACGCCGGATTCTCTGGCTCTCCATGGCGATCGTCCACCATGCCAACCGGGTCCGCCCGAACCCTTCGGGTCTCAAGGTGGGCGGCCATCAGGCGTCGTCGGCGTCGATGGTCTCGATCATGACCGAGCTCTGGTTCCGGCACCTGCGCCCGGAGGACCGCGTCTCGGTCAAACCGCACGCCTCGCCCGTCCTCCACGCCATCAACTACCTGCTCGGCGACCTGGACCGGCGCTACCTCACGACGCTGCGCGAGTTCGGCGGCCTGCAGTCCTATCCCAGCCGCGCCAAGGACCCCGACCAGGTCGACTACTCGACCGGCTCGGTCGGCATCGGCGCGACGGCCCCGATCTGGGGCGCGCTGGCCCGCCGCTACGTCGACTCGATGACCTCGGGCGTCACCGTCGGCCGGCAGTATTCGCTGGTCGGCGACGCCGAACTCGACGAGGGCGCGGTCTGGGAGGCGATCGGCGACCCCATGGTGTCGGGCCTGGGGGAGATCGTCTGGATCGTCGACCTCAACCGCCAGTCGCTCGACCGGGTGGTCCCGGCGCTGGGCACCCCGCGCCTCCAGGGCATGTTCGCCGCGGCGGGCTGGCAGGTCATCACGGTCAAATACGGCGACCTGCTGGAGTCGCTGTTCCGCGAGCCGGGCGGCGCGGCGCTGCGCGGCCGCATCGACGCCATGCCCAACCCCGAATACCAGCGGCTGCTGCGCTGCACCCCCGGGCAGCTCCGCGAGCGCCTCCCGGCCGGCGACCCGGAGATCGAGGAACTGCTCGGTTCCCTGGACGACCCCACCCTCCTCCGCGCGATCAGGAACCTCGGCGGCCACGACTTCACGGCCCTCAACCAGGCCTTCGCCGAGATCGACGACACCCGCCCGACGGTCATCTTCGCCTACACCGTCAAGGGCCACGGCCTGGCGGTCGAGGGCCACCCGCAGAACCACAGCTCCCTGCTGACCGTGGAGCAGCTCGGCGAACTGGCCCGGCAGGTCGGCGCCGACCCGGCCGACCCCTGGGCGGTCTTCCCCGGCGACACGCCCGAGGCGAAATTCATCGCCAAGGTCGGTTCCGGCCTGAAGCGCCCGCCGGTCGCCACGATGCTGCCGCCCCAGGTCCCGACCGACTTCGGCCGCACCCCCACGGGCACCGCGACCACCCAGGCGGCGCTGGGCCGGACCCTGCTCGACCTGACCCGGTCGGCTCCCGAGGCGGCCCGCAGGGTCGTCACGCTCAGCCCCGACGTCAGTTCGTCGACCAACCTCGGCGGCTGGGTCAACAAGGTCGGCGTCTGGTCGGCGACCGAGCAGGTCGACTGGTTCGCCGACGACCCCGAGACGATCCTGCACTGGCGCGAGCGCCCCACCGGCCAGCACATCGAGCTCGGCATCGCCGAGACCAACCTCGTCGGGCTGCTGGGCGAGCTCGGCGCGACGTGGTCGCGGTGGGGGCAGCCGCTGCTGCCGATCGGCGTCCTGTACGACCCGTTCGTCCAGCGGGCCCACGAGCCGTGGTCGTTCGGCATCTACGCCGGTGGCCAGTCGATCCTGGTCGGCACCCCGTCAGGGGTCTCGCTGGCGCCGGAGGGCGGCGCGCACCAGTCGATCACCACGCCGTCGCTCGGCCTGGAACAGCCGGGGTGCGTCACGTACGAGCCCGCGTTCGCCGTCGACGTCGAGTGGACCCTGCTCGCCTCGCTCGGCAGGCTCGGCCGGCCGGAGGGCGGCTCGGCCTACCTGCGGCTGTCGACCCGGCCGGTCGACCAGTCGCTGGCCGGGGTGCCGGCCGATCCGGCGGCCAGGGAGCGGCGGCGGCGGCAGACGGTCGCGGGCGCCTACCTGCTCCGCAAGGCCGAGGGCGATCCGGCGGTGACGATCGTGGCGATGGGCGCGACGGTCCCCGAGGTGCTCGCCGCGGCCGACCGGCTGCAGCGGCTCGGCATCCGCGCGGACGTCGTCTGCGTCACCAGCCCCGGGCTGCTGTTCACCGCCACGCAGGCCAAGGCCGGTCGTCAGGACGGCGCGACCTGGGTCCTCGACGTGGCCTTCCCGGCGAAGCGCGCCGCGCCGATGGTGACCGTGCTCGACGGACATCCTCACACGCTCGCTTTCCTCGCAGGAATCAACAATGTGAAGGCGTCGCACCTCGGAGTGACGAGATTCGGGCAGTCGGGCGATCTAGAATCGGTCTACCGTTACCACGGGATCGATGCCGACGCCATCGTCGGCGCTGTCCTTGATGTGTCAGGTTGAGGCATTCCCGTTTGTGATCATTGTTGTAAGCCCTACCATTTCGGACTCGTGACGAGAATTACTCGCTATTTCGTTGTCGCCGCCACGCTGATCATGGCGGGGGCGGTGCTGGTGTCCCCGGCGCAGGCTTCCGCCGAGAAGGCCGCGGCGATGGTGCCCAAGTCGGTGGCGACGGCGAACCCGCTGTACAAGACGAGGTTCGGCACGGTGAACTGCGGCGCGGGGGCGCCGCGAGCCGGCAGCCTGGCCTCCTACCGGACCTTCCTCACCAAGGTGAACACCTGCCTGGCCACGGCCTGGCGCAAGTCGTTCGCCCAGGCGGGGAAGAAGTTCCGGGCGCCGAAAATGGTTTTGGTGAACAAGCGCGGCAACACCTCCTGCGGCAAGTTCCCGTCCCGGTTCGTGGGCTACTACTGCTACAACTCCGAGACGCTCTACATCTACATGTGGAACACCCCCGTCAGGAACGGCTACGGCCTGTGGGGCGCGGAGCTGCTCGCGCACGAATACGGTCACCACATCCAGGGGCTGGCCGGGATCCGGGCCTACTCCCTGCAGGTGCCGGGCCACGAGACCTCGCGCCGCCTCGAACTCCAGGCGCAGTGCTTCTCCGGGGCGTTCCTGCGGAGCATCAGCGGCTCGGTGCCGGGGATCGCGCAGAACTGGGCGTACGAGCTCGACTGGTACAAGAAGAACGGCGGCGACCAGGCGGGCGCGCCGCCGGACCACGGCAACGGGCCGAACAACTCCTACTGGCTGAACCGGGGCTTCAGGTCGGCCAGCCCCGGCTCGTGCAACACGTGGATCGCCCCCCGGTCGCGGGTGGCCTGACGTCAGGTGGCCCCTGCCCGGACCTGCCGGGCAGGGGCTTCACCTCAGTAGCCGGACGGGCGGGCGACGCTCCACTCGACCTGCTTGGAGATGCTCCAGGTCTTCGTCGTCCAGACCCCGTTGCACTCGGAGAAGACCGTCGACCCCTGGCGGGTGCCGCTGTTGAGGTGGGCGCTGACGCTCACCCGGCCGCACGAGCCGTCGCCCGGTCGCCGGCGAGCGTTCCCACGACCGCGATCGTGCCCAGCAGCTTCTGCACAGTGGTGCCCCCATTCGTTTCCGCTGTCGGGGCGGAGCCTGGCGCACCGCTGTATACAGGCCGTATACGACCATGTCAGCAGGTGCGCAGGGCGTCCTCGACGAAGGCCGTCGCGTCGGGGTGGTCGCGGAGCAGGGCCAGGCTGTGGTCCTCCACCGGGAGGATCTTGAGGCGGCCCTTCGTGGTCTGCGGGATCTTCTCGAAGAGGGTGGTGGCGTTGCCGGCGAAGGCCGTCTCGGCGACCGTCCACAGGCTGGGGACCGGCCTGTTCTCGGCCAGCGGGGCGACGCCGCCCTCGATGCCGGTGAGCGGGGAGACCGCGATCGTCAGGCACATCGGCAGGTCGGTGGCCCGCTGGGTGGCCAGGACGGCGATCGGGCCGCCGTAGGAGCTGCCCAGGGCGGCCACTTCGGCCGCGCCGTTGTCGCGCAGCCAGGTCAGGGCCGTGTGGAGGTCCTGGGCCAGCGGGGCGACCTCCTCGTCGCCCTCGCTGGAGCCGACGCCCCGGCGGTCGGGGACGATCATCCGCACGTCCAGCCTCTCCGCGACGGCCGACATCCAGGGCAGCCAGTCGCAGAGCGTCTGCCTGGCCCCGTGGGCGACGGCCACCCCCACCTTCGCGTCGGCCGGGCCGACCACCGCCGCGCCCAGCCGGGTCGCGTGATCACCCTGCAGGACGACCCGTTCCGCGCCGGGCGGGACGGTGTCGCACTGGTCGGCGAGCGGGCTGTCCGGAGCGACGGCGCAGCCGGTCAGGAGGGTGAGCGCGATCAGGAGAGTGAGACGGGGCATGAGCCGCGATCGTAACGGATCCTCAAACTTGGACAATTCGTAAACTTGTATCGTTCGTGTTTAGGGCGGTAAGTTGGACCGCATGACGGCACCCACTGGTCAGACCATCGCGGAGGAGTTGCGCGGGGCGGGGCTGCGGGTGACGGCGGCCCGGGTCGCGCTGCTGGAGACCGTCCGGGGTGGCAACCACCTCGGCGTCGAAGACATCGCCTCGGGCATCCGTGACCGGGTCGGTCACGTCTCCCTCCAAGCTGTGTACGAGGCCCTGCACGCGCTGACCGCCGCGGGGCTCGTCCGCCGGATCGAACCTGCCGGGAGCCCGGCCCGGTTCGAGGGGCGCGTCGGGGACAACCACCACCACGTGGTCTGCCGGTCGTGCGGCGTCGTCGCCGACGTCGACTGCGCGGTGGGCGAGGTGCCCTGCCTGACCGCGTCCGATGCCCACGGCTTCCAGATCGACGAGGCCGAGGTCATCTATTGGGGCCGCTGCCCCAGCTGTTCCGCCACTGCGAGCTGACATAGTCCGGAAGGATTTCCATGTCCGAGAACCACGACGCCATCGTCACCGACGCGAAAGACGAGGGCGTCTGCCCGGTCGCGCACGTGCGCGCGGCCCACCCGACCCAGGGCGGCGGGAACCGCCAGTGGTGGCCGGAGCGGCTCAACCTGAAGATCCTCGCCAAGAACCCCGCCGTCGCCAACCCGCTGGGCGACGACTTCGACTACGCCGCCGCCTTCAACGGCCTCGACCTCGCGGCCGTCAAGCGTGACATCGCCGAGGTCCTGACGACCTCCCAGGACTGGTGGCCCGCCGACTTCGGCCACTACGGCCCCTTCATGATCCGCATGGCGTGGCACAGCGCGGGCACCTACCGCATCCAGGACGGCCGCGGCGGCGCCGGCGCCGGTCAGCAGCGTTTCGCGCCGCTGAACAGCTGGCCCGACAACGGCAACCTCGACAAGGCGCGCCGTCTGCTGTGGCCGGTCAAGAAGAAGTACGGCCAGTCGCTCTCGTGGGCCGACCTGCTGATCCTCACGGGCAACGTGGCGCTGGAGTCGATGGGCTTCCAGACCTTCGGCTTCGCCGGTGGCCGCGCCGACGTGTGGGAGGCGGAGGAGGACGTCTACTGGGGTCCCGAGTCGGTGTGGCTCGACGACCAGCGCTACACGGGCGACCGTAACCTGGAGAGCCCGCTCGGCGCCGTCCAGATGGGCCTCATCTATGTGAACCCCGAGGGCCCCAACGGCAACCCCGACCCGCTGGCCTCCGCCCGCGACATCCGTGAGACCTTCCGCCGCATGGCGATGAACGACGAGGAGACCGTCGCCCTCATCGCCGGTGGCCACACCTTCGGCAAGACCCACGGCGCCGGCCCGGCCGACCACGTCGGCGCCGACCCCGAGGCCGCCTCGCTCGAGGAGCAGGGCCTCGGCTGGCGCAACACCTTCGGCACCGGCAAGGGCGCCGACACGATCACCTCGGGCCTCGAGGGCATCTGGACGACCAAGCCCACCCAGTGGAGCAACGACTTCTTCGAGATCCTGTTCGGCTACGAGTGGGAGCTGTTCAAGAGCCCGGCGGGCGCCAACCAGTGGCGGCCGAAGGACGGCGGGGGCGCGGGCACCGTCCCCGACGCCCACGACCCGGCCAAGAAGGTCGCGCCGACCATGCTCACGACCGACCTCGCGCTCCGCGTCGACCCGATCTACGAGCAGATCTCCCGCCGCTTCCTGGAGAACCCCGACCAGTTCGCCGACGCCTTCGCCCGCGCCTGGTACAAGCTGACCCACCGCGACATGGGCCCGGTCGTCCGCTACCTCGGCCCGGAGGTCCCCTCCGAGGTGCTGCTCTGGCAGGACCCGCTGCCCGCCCGCACCGCCGAGCTGCTCTCCGACGCCGACGTCTCGGCCCTGAAGGCGCAGATCCTCGACTCGGGCCTGTCGGTCCCGCAGCTCGTCTCGGCGGCTTGGGCCTCGGCCTCCTCCTTCCGGGGCAGCGACAAGCGCGGTGGCGCCAACGGCGCCCGCATCCGCCTGCAGCCGCAGATCGGCTGGGAGGTCAACGACCCCGACCAGCTCGCCAGCGTGCTCTCCACTCTTGAGGGCATCCAGGCGTCGTTCGGCAAGCCGGTCTCCCTGGCCGACCTGATCGTCCTGGCCGGTTCGGCCGCCGTCGAGCAGGCCGCCCGCGACGCCGGTTACGAGATCGAGGTCCCGTTCACGCCGGGCCGCGTCGACGCCTCCCTGGAGCAGACCGACGTCGAGTCGTTCGCCGCTCTGGAGCCCAGCGCCGACGGCTTCCGCAACTACTACGGCAAGGGCAACCGCTACCCGGCGGAGTACCTCCTGCTCGACCGCGCCAACCTGCTGACCCTGAGCGCGCCCGAGATGACCGTCCTGGTCGGCGGCCTGCGCGTGCTGGGCGCCAACACGGGCCAGTCGGCCCAGGGCGTCCTGACCACCCGTCCCGGCACCCTGACCAACGACTTCTTCGTCAACCTCCTCGACCTGGGGACGACCTGGAAGGCGACGTCGGAGGACCAGACGAGCTTCGAGGGCCGCGACGCCGCGACCGGCGAGGTGAAGTGGACGGGCAGCCGCGCCGACCTGGTGTTCGGCTCCAACTCCGAGCTCCGCGCCCTGGCCGAGGTCTACGCGAGCGACGACGCGGCGGAGAAGTTCGTCGCCGACTTCGTGAAGGCCTGGGTCAAGGTCATGAACCTCGACCGGTTCGACCTGGTCTGACCTGAAGTAGTTCGCCAGGGCCGGCCCGCGTCACGCGGGCCGGCCCTTCGGCTTCTCAAGCGGGTGTACGCCATGTCGCCGCGGTCAGTAGTGATACCGCGCCTGAAGAATGATCAACTCGTCGTTGAGCGGGAGATAGACGAGCCGGTGTTCGTCGGTGATCCTCCGGGACCATGCGCCCTGCAGGGCGTGCTTGAGCGGTTCGGGCTTGCCGATGCCCGTGTACGGGTCGTGCAAGGTGTCTTCGATGAGCTTGTTGATCCGTTTCAGGATCTGCCGGTCGGTTGTCAGCCAGGAGGCGTAGTCCTCCCACCCCTCCGGCGTGAACGAGAGCTTCATGCCTGATCGTCGGGGTCGATCAGCTCGTGGATCTCGTGACGACCTTCCAGGGCTTTCTGGTAGGAGGAGATGAGTCGGCGCATGTTGGCGGGTGAGCGCAGGAGGTAGGCCGTCTCCTTCAACGCCTCGTATTCGGCAGCCGGTACCAGATAGGCGCGGTTGTGCTTGGAGACGATCTCCACGGCTGCGCTGTCTTCGTTCACCTCGTCGATGAGGGGAAACAGTCGGCGCCGGGCTTCGCTCGCGGTAATCGACACAGAATCCTCCCGCATAGAGTGGTACTACAAATGGTACCAGTCTGCTGTGGCGCTTCTCAGCCGGTGTTCGTCGGCGCCACTCGGTCGCCCGCATATCGCCGGCCCATGATCGGGCCCGCTGCCGGGCCTGCCGTGAAGACGTAGTCGTCGCGGCAGGCGGAGACCCCGATGGGTCGATGACACCACGCTCACCTGCCGGGGCGGGGGCAGCTTTCCCGGGAGCTCGTTCGGGCTCTGCGCCTCGGGGTGGATCTCACGGCGGGAGATCGGCCGCCGTCAGACCGTGCCCCACACGATCGGGGCCGCCAGTACCTCGGGGAATTTGCGTTCGGCGTATTTCACGTACTCGTCGATGTGGGCGGCCATGGCCGCCGCCGACGCTTCCGGGGAACGGTCGCGGATGGCCTCGTAAATCTTCAGGTGGGCCTTGTGCACGGCCGAACGGCGCACTTCCGGATAGTCGATTCCGATGGCCGAACCGTCGAGGATTCCCAGTAGCGCGTCGATCAGGTAGCCGAACATGGTGTTGCCCGAGCTGCGGGCGATGATGTCGTGGAATCGTTTGTTCTCGGCCAGGAAGACGCTCTGGTCGTCGAGATTGGCGCGCATGTCGTCGACGCTCGACTTGAGCGCGGCGAGTTGTCCGTCGTCGATTCTCTCGGCGGCGAGGCTCGCCATCATGGGTTCCAGGGCGCCGCGCGCCTCGGCGACCGTGCGGAACGGGGCGTTCTCGAACTGCAAAAGCAGGGTCAGCGTGGTGACGAGGCTGGTGGCGTCGGGTTGCTGGACGACCGGGCCGCCGCCGGGGCCGGGCTTGAGGGCGAGCACGCCCTGGAGTTCGAGAAAGCGCAGCGATTCGCGGAGGGTGCCGCGGCCGACTTCATAGGTGTCGAGCATGGCGCGTTCGGGCGGGAGCCGGTCGCCGACGGTGTTGCCCCGGCGGTTGATGTCCGCGACGATGCGCTGCGCGACCAGCATGGCGGTCTTCTGCGGACGCAGTGACACCTGTGCCATTTTCTCATGACCTCCGAGAGCGAAACGCGATGACGCCCTCGCTCGAGGACGGCTTTGGGTTTTCCACCCATGAGGGAGACGTCCGTTAGTTTCTCACATACGGGATGAGGCGGAGCATCAACGTTTTATTTCCCGCAATTGAGAATTCAGCCGGTGTGCTGCCAGCGCGGGACCGGGCGGAGCCTCGTCAGGACCAGCGCGACGGCCATGGCCAGCACCGGGACGCACAGGGCGGTGAGCCAGCTCGTCATCGCCATGTGCCGGACGGTCTCGACCCGGCCGTGCACGAGGACGACCACGGCGAACTGGGCCGTCGCGGCCAGCGGGAGGAAGACGGCCAGGCGTCCCACGGTCTTCTCCGCTGGGGTCAGCGAGCGGCGGCGGACCACCAGGCGCCCCGCCCCGGCCGTGGCGGCCCAGAGCACCAGGATCAGCAGCGGGCCGCCGCGGAAGACCTCCCAGAGCGCCGAGTAGACGGCGATCCGGTGCTCCCGCTCGCCCTCGGTCCGGCCCGCGCCCGCCGGGTAGGAGCCCAGGTGGTCGGGGCTGAACGCGGCGACCCCCTGGAAACCCCATCCGAGGGTGCGGATGGCGTGCCACGGGCGGGCCGCGTAGAAACCGGCCACCTGGAGCGGGGTGGGGTGGGCGGTGAAGTGGTACTCGTCCGCGAAGGGCGCCCAGTCCTCGTCGTGGCGCGACAGGCCGGCGGCCGGGGCCAGCTGCGGATCCAGGCCCAGCGAGGTGAGGTCGGCGGCGGCCGTGGGGTCGTCGTACAGGATGGTCCGGAAGACGACCTTGTGGTCGTCGAACCGCGCCTCGGTGACGGCGTGGAAGATTCCGAGCCCGGCCAGCCACGTCGCGGCCATCAGCGCCACGACCCGGCGGCCGCGCACCCAGAGCAGCGCGAAGACGATCACCGGCACGAACGTCACGTACTCGGGCCGGGCCCCGACCACCAGCAGCGCCGGGACCACGGCCCCCAGGATCCGCGGCACCGTCGGCCGCTCCCACAGCAGCAGCAGCGCGACGACGAGGAACCCGGCGGCGACCAGCGCGACCGGTTCGGCGTGGGGCGAGACGAGATACCCGGCGAACGCGGCGTCGGCGTAGACCAGCCCGACCGCCGACGCGAAGGCCGCCCTGACCGCAGCCCGGCCCGGGACCACCGCCACCAGCAGCCCGCAGACCACCCCCACGAGCAGGCCGAACGCGACGCCGAGCGCGCGCAGGTCGAGCGCGCCCGGATAGCCGAGCAGCGGCGTCAGCCACTTCCCGGCCGCCTGCGCGAGCAGGGCCGTCGACAGCTCCGGCGGGCAGTTCTCACCCGTCCACGTGTGCGAGGTCCAGGTCGGCTGGACGAACTCCCACCCCGCCAGCCCCGCCTGCCGGAAGTTGGCCAAGCCGAGCTGACACGGCATGTTCTCGCTGGACCCGGCGAGCCCGACATGCCCGCCCGCGAACAGCCGGACCTGCATGATCGCCGCCCACACGACCCCGACGAACACCGCCACCAGCGGATGGCGGCGAACGGCCGCTCTCCTGCGCGGCCGAGGCTCCCGATGACCAGAAGCGGCCTTCCCGTCGAGCGCCGGCCGCCGCGAAAGGCGCGGCGGCCCGGGCCGATCCGGCTCACGGGATCCGTCTTCCCGCGCCGCCGGGCTGTCGTGCTGGTCGACGGTCATGCCGTCATCCCGCCCCGCAGGGTGCCGACCGAGATCCGGTGGCGGTCCTGGCCGACCCAGCACGAGCGGTCCCGGCCCAGGTGGACGCGCAGGCCGCGGAGGCCTCCGGCGAACATCGCCGCGTTGGCCCGGCAGCGGTTCAGGGTGAGGCCCTGGGGTTCGACCCACTCCCACTCGTGGGGCAGCGCGCACTGGACGTCGCGGCCCTCCAGGTTGCAGCGCCGGATCGACGCCGACTCCGGGCGGGCCATGATGCCGCGCAGCGGGGCGGTCAGCAGCGGGCCGCCGTGCGGGTGGGTGGTCGGGACCAGCAGGTCGCAGCGGAGCGTCCGGTCGCCGGCGGCCCACTCGTCGGGGGTCGGGACCTTGCCCCACACCGACACGCCCCACTGGGCGTCGTGCGGGCCGGCCGCCAGATACGGGCGGATCGGGCGGTAGTCGCAGCCCGCCGTCACCATCGGGACCAGCAGTTCGTGCGGAGGCCTGATCGGGGCCTCGGACAGCGGCCCGGTGAGCTGGGTGACCAGGTAGGTCTCGGTCTGGTGCGGCTGGTTGCACGGGACGGGGGGCCGCACGTCGCTCAGGGCGTACAGCTCCTCGGGCTGGGACATCACGTGGCAGCTGCCGACGGGCATCGAAGCACTCGGGTGCGTGGTCGCGGGGGCGGCGCACGCCGCCGCGCAGAGCAGCACAAGCGCCAGGGTCTTGCCCACGGGACCTCCTCGGGGGCGATAGCGAGAAAACTCGCGGCACGGTAACAAGCGGGCACCTCCGAACACCCGCAGGGCGCGCGGGCTCTACCTCTGCGGAGGGAGGGGGCGGGCGCGGTTGGGGGGCGGAAAGCCCGCGCGCGGCTAGGTTGCAGGTCGTTCTGGAGGGGGGAACATGGCCGTTCGGGTGGCCCTTTCGGGGGTGCTCAGCCTGCTGCTGGGGGTCGTGCTGCTGGTCGACGACCGGGTGCGGGGCTGGGAGGCGGTGCTGGCCTCCCACGTGGTCGCGCTGGTCGCGCGGACCGAGACGGCGGTCAACTCCGTCATGGCGATCATGTCGTTCAACGAGGAGACCGGCGACGCCGTCGGGCTGCGGATCTCGCCCGAGTGCACGTCGGGCTTCCTGATCGTGCCGCTGCTGGCGGTCACCATCCTGATCCTCTGGCTGTCGAGGACGGTGACGTTCTGGCCGCTGGCCGCGCTGGCCGTCGCGGTCGCCGTCCTGTTCGCGAGCAACCAGGTGCGGATCCTCGCCGTGGTCGTGCTGATCAAGGGGCTGGGGTTCGACCCCGGCTACTACTGGGGGCACACCATGGTCGGCTCGGTGATCAGCGTGTTCGGGATCGGGGTGGCGCTGGTGGCGTACACGCTGCTGACCATGCGGGGGGTGCGGCGCTGATGGGCTATCTCCTCGGGCTGACCCAGGCGTTCGCGCTGTTCCTGAGCGTCACCTTCCTCACGTACGTGCTCACCATCGTCCGGCCCTACCTGCGGCAGCGGCCCGACCCGGCCGGGAACCCGGCCGCGTTCGAGTGGCACCTGTTCATCCCGTGCCGCGACGAGGCGGCGGTCATCGGGACCACCCTCCACTACCTGCGCGAACGGTTCTCCCACGTCAACATCTGGGTGGTCGACGACGCCTCCGACGACGACACGGCCCGCATCGTCGAGGAGATCGCCCTCACCGACGCCCGGATCCACCTGGTCAGGCGCAAGAGCCCGGAGGCGCGCACCGGGAAGGGCGACGCGCTCAACGCGGCCTACCAGGCCCTCGACGACCACCTCGCGCCGGACGCCGACCGCGCCCGCCACGTGGTCTGCGTGCTGGACGCCGACGGGCGGCCCGCCCCCAACATGCTGAGCGTGTGCGCGGGCGAGAAGCTGTTCGGCGACCTCGCGATCGGGGCCGTGCAGGTCGACGTGTGGATGGTCAACCGCGACGACCGCAACCCGTGCCCGGAGCGGGGCCGGTTCAGGAACGCGTTCGGGCGGCTGCTGGTCCGGATGCAGGACCTGGAGTTCCGGGGACCGATCTCGGCGATCCAACTCGGCCGGCGGCGCAGCGGCACGGTCGCGATGGGCGGCAACGGCCAGCTCACCAGGCTGAGCGCGCTGGAGAAGATCGCGGGGCCCGAGCGGCGGCCGTGGGGCGGCTCGCTGCTGGAGGACTTCGAGCTCGGCGTCCAGTTGCTGCTCGCGGGGGAGCGCAACGAGTACACCCCCGACACCTGGGTCGAGCAGGAGGGCCTCTGGTCGTTCCGGCGGCTCATCACCCAGCGGACCCGCTGGGGGCAGGGGACCATGCAGTGCGCCAAGTACCTGCCGGAGATCTGGCGGTCGGCCAGGTTCAGCAGCCTCGGCGCGCTCGAAGTGCTCTACTACCTGTCGCAGCCGTGGATGCAGCTCCTCGGCACGCTCGTCTACCCGATCCCGATGCTCTATCTGGCCGGCCGGCTGGCCGCCGACCCGGCCGGGATGTCGTGGTGGCTGGTCGACGGCGGCTGGATCCTGTTCGCCATCTACGGCACCTTCGGCATCATGCCGTTCCTCATCTGGGGGCCGCTCTACTGGTGGCGCTGCGAACCGGGGATCGGGCTCGGTAAAAGCCTGCTGTACGGGGTCGCCTACGCCTTTTACATCTACAACTTCTACATCACGTCATGGCGCGCCTTCTGGCGGGTGATACACGGCAGAAGCGGCTGGGCGAAAACCCGGAGAAACGCGGAGACGCACGTGGCCGGAACGCCGGTGGCCCGGGAGATGTGAATCCCGGGCCACCGGCGCGGAATCACCGAACCCGGTGCATCCGGAACAGCAATGCGCCCCCGATGATGAGAACGGCCGCCAATGCGATGATCACCAGGAGGGGAACTCCGGTGAAAGGCAGGACGGCGAGCGGGACTCCGGTCTGCCAGCGCGGCCCGTGTCCCCAGGATCCGTACACGAATACACCTCAGTTCTCGTAGTGGAATTCTTCGGGAAGCTCGGCGAGGCCGAGAAGATGCGCGCACGCATCGGCCACCCGCCCGGCGGCGCGGCCGTCGCCGTAGTGACAGGTGGCGACGTGCCTGACCCGGCCGGCCACGGCCGACTGGAGGAACAGCCCGGCGGTCTTGGCGACGAGGTCCTCGTCGGTGCCGACCAGGTGGGCGCCGCCGCCGTCGAGGGCCTCGACCCGTTCGGTCGACTCGCGCATCACCAGCACGGGCAGGCCGAGCGCGGCGGCCTCCTCCTGGACGCCGCCCGAGTCGGTGATCGCCAGCGCGCTGACGGCCAGGAGCCGGGCGAACTCCCGGTAGGCCATCGGCGGCACGCACCGGATGTTGGCCCGAGGCCGGACGACCTGGTCGAACACCGCGCGTACGGCGGGATTGAGATGGGTGGCGACGACGAAGTCGACGCCGGGATGGCCGGCGGCGAGCCGGTCGGCGACGCGGGCGATGCGCCGCATGGGCTCACCCCACGACTCCCGCCGGTGCGCCGTGATCACCACCAGGGGCCGGGTCGGCGGCGAGGGCCGCTCCGACAGCACGGCGGCCAGCGCGTCGATCACCGTGTTACCGGTGACCAGCACCCGGCCTGCGGGAATCCGCTCGGCGAGCAGATTCGCCCGCGCCCCGGGGGTCGGCGCCAGGTGGAGGTCGGCCAGCGGCGCGATCAGCCGCCGGTTGGCCTCCTCGGGGAACGGCGTGGCCTGGTGGCTGCGCAGCCCCGCCTCCACGTGGGCGACCGGGATCCGCCGCAGATACCCGGCCACCGCGCCCGCGAACGCCGAGGTCGTGTCCCCCTGCACGACCACCAGATCGGGCCCCCGCTGCGCGAACACCTCGTCGAGGCCCAGCACGGCCGATGCGGTCAGCGCGGCCAGGGAGTCCCCCGACCGGTGCAGTTCCCGGTCGACGCGGACGCCGAACAGCGCCAGCACCTCGGCCACCACCGCGCCGTGCTGCCCGGTGGAGACCACCTCGACGTCGGCGAACGCCCGCAGCAGGGGGATCACCGGGCCGAGCTTGATCGCCTCGGGACGGGTGCCGGCCACCACGCAGACCCGCGTCACCAGCGGCTCCCGGTCCGGGCGTCGCCGAGCACGACCGCGATGGCGTGCGCCCGGTCGCGTGCGCCGATCTTGCGCAGGATCGACTTGACGTGGGTCTTCACGGTCTCGTGGGCGATGCACAACCGGCCGGCTATGGCCCGGTTGTCGAGGCCCAGGATGATCTCCTCCAGCACTTCCTGCTCACGCGGGCTCAGGTCGAACCGGGTGCGGTGGCCGCCGCGCCCGACGGCCGACCGGCCGAGCCGGTCGTCGACGATGATCTGGCCCTCGGCCACCCGCTCCAGGTGGAACAGCAGGTCTTCGAGCGGGGAGGACTTCAGCAGGTAGGCGTGCGCGCCCGCGTCGAGCGCCGCGCGCGCCAGGTTGACGTCGTCGACCGAGGTGAGCACCACCGGCATCACGCCGGGATGGGCCACGCCGATCCAGCGGCACAGGTCCAGACCGCAGTCGTCGCCGATCCGCGTCTCGCATATCACGATTTCCGGCGTAAGCCGGGAAATAAGCCGTCGCCCTTCCGAACTTGTCGTCGCGGAAGCGGCGACCGCGAATACGGGGGCCTGCCGGAAAAAGGCACGCAACGCGAGATGGGCGAGGGGCCCTTCGTCGACGATGACTATTTGGCACGTTTCCCGGCGGACAGCTCCGCGTGTCCCCATTTAGGCTCCTGTTCTTCGATGCTCAATGTAACGAGCGAATCGAGCCACACAGGGCCCACGAGACTGACTCTCTGGAGTGAACTGACAGGTCCCTTACCGATTCCCATCCGGCGCGCCCATAACTTGGAGCGGCATCGACTTATAGGAAGCTCGCGGAGGGTGTGCACATGTTTCTCGGACGTACTTTCACCGTCTCCATAGCGGCGGCGGCCACGCTGCTGGTGGGGATGACGAGCACCACCCACGCGCGGAGCCCCACTGTCAACGCCTTCGGCGCGCGGATCAGCCTGCCGCTCGACATCACCTTCGGCCCGGCGCCGGAGGCCGACCTCGGCGAGCAGACCGCGACGCTCGCCTCGATCAACGTCGGCACCGTGTCGACGGGCGCCCTCAGCGCCGAGGTCGAGCAGAACACCACCGTCGGCACCGAGGCGGCGCGCGCGTCGGTCGACGGCCTGAACGCGACCCTGCTCGGCGTCGGCTTCAGCGCCGGCACCATCCAGTCGGAGTGCACCGCGACCACCGGCCTGCCCACGACGGGCTCGACGACGCTGGCCAACGCGCAGGTCCTCGGCACCAGCCTGCCCTCCAACCCGGCGCCGAACACCGTGCTGCAGTTCCCGCCGGTGCTGCCGCTCATCGAGGTCCGGCTGAACGAGCAGATCACCAACCCGAACGGCAGCCTGACCGTCAACGGCATGCACGTCCGCGCCCTGTCGGGCGTCGGCGACATCGTCCTGAGCTCGTCGACCTGCGGCCCGGCCACCCTCGACCCGCCGAACGAGGTGCCGCTCGCCTCGGGCGCCGGCCTCTACCTGGCCCTCGGCCTCGCCGCCGCCGGTGGCGGCACCCTGCTGATGCGCCGCCGCCGCCAGTTCGGCTGATCCTCGTAAAAAGGGCGCCTCGGTCCGAGGCGCCCTTTTCATTTCTGGACGTAGAGCGCGAACCAGGAGTAACCGAAGTCCTTGTAGTAGCGGGCCTCATAGCTTTTCTGCAGCGCCAGATAGGCGCGGTCGGTCTCCACGAAGGCGCTGTTCTGGTGTTTCCGCCCGCCGGACACCACCCAGACCCGCTCATGCTCTCCGATGTCACCGGGCTGGAGTTCGATCAGTTTTCGGTACGGCTCCGCATAAACTCCGGCGAACCACTTATAGGTGGCGTCGACATACAGAACCGCGTCGCCCGGCCGCTGCCGTTCGAGCAGCGCGGCGGCCATCGACCGCAGGTCGTCGGGGCGGCTGTCGGGCGTCCGGAGCGACAGGTGCTTGGGCACCGTCAGCGCGGCGAGCAGCGCCAGCCCCGCCCAGGCCAGCGGCCGGGGCCGCAGCCGGTCGAGCCCGGCCCCGGCCAGCAGCGCGACCCCGGGCAGCGCGAACAACACGTAGCGGGGGCTGTAGATCGGATAGACCAGCGAGATCAGCATCGACAGCGGGATCAGCAGCGCCCACGGCCCGGCCACCCGGCCCAGCGCCCCCCGCGCCCCGAAGAGCGCCAGCCCCAGCAGCGGGACGATCCCCCACCTGCTCCCCATGACCTCCTGGGCGAACGCGGGCAGCGCCGCCCACGTGGGCGACCGCAACCACCCGAGCTGGACACCCCGCTGCCCGGCCGCCAGCACCGCGAGCGGCGCGAGCCCGGCGCCCGCGATCAGCAGGGCCTGCCCGAACCGCCGCCGGTCGGGCGCGACGAACGCGTGCGCCACCACCAGCAGCAGCCCGTAGACGTGGCACCACCCCAGCAGCACGATCACGGCCGCGTACCCGGCGTGGTGCCGCCGGGTCACCAGCAGCCAGGTCGCCAGCACCGCCAGCGCCGTCACGATCGCATACGACCTGACCTCCTGCGCGTAGCGCGTGACCATGGGCAGCGCCGCGAACACCAGCCCGGCCAGCAGCCCGGCGCGGGCGGAGGCCAGATGCCGCCCCAGCGCGGCGATCCCGTAGGCGGCGGCGGCCGTGGCCAGCACCGACGGCAGCCGCAGGGCCAGTTCCGAGGTGGAGATCCACGCCACCGGCCGGAGCATCAGGTAGTAGAGGGCGTGCACCCGGTCCATGTGGCCGAGCAGGTCCCACAGTTCGCCGATGGGCCGCGAGGCGGCGAGAGCGGAGACCGACTCGTCCCGCCAGAACGACGGCACCCCCACGCCCCACAGCCCGATGACCAGCGCGACGACGGCCGCCACCGGTTCAGCCCGCCTTTTCGTGGAGGGCTTAACCGACTTTTCGGACAGTGCCATCGTCATGGCGGTAGTTCACACCACTTGACCGCTCCTTCGCTATGAACGTACGTTCATGAACACACGTTCATAAGGAGGCGACGTGATCGTCAACACCCATCAGGCCGAGGCGTGGAACGGCTACGAGGGCACCCACTGGGCCAGCCACCCCGACCGCTACAACGCGGTGAACGACGCGTTCAACCCGTTCTTGCTGGAGGCGGTCAGGCCCGGCGACCGCGTCCTCGACATCGGCTGCGGCACCGGCCGGACCACCCGGCTGGCCGCGCTCACGGCGTCGTCGGCGGAAGGGGTCGACCTGTCGGAACCCATGCTCGCCACCGCCCGCGACCTCGCGAAGGACCTGGTCAACGTCACTTTCACCCGGGGCGACGCGCAGGTCTGCCCGTTCCCCGATTCGGCGTTCGACCTGGCGATCAGTAGATTCGGGATCATGTTCTTCGGCGATCCCGTCGCCGCCTTCGCCAACATCGGCCGGGCGCTGACCCCGGGCGGCCGGCTCGCCTTCCTGTCGATGCGCGGCTACGGCGACCTGGCCCACCCCGTCGCGGCGCTGGGCTTCCCCCCGCCGCCCCCGGGGGCCGGGCCGCTCGCGCTGGGCGAGCCGGAGACCGTCGGGCGCGTCCTCACGGAGGCCGGGTTCACCGAGGTGACCACCCGGCCGGTCGACGCGCCGCAGAACTGGGGCGCCGACGCCGCCGACGCGGCCGCCTTCCTGGCCGCCTGGGGCCCCATTCGTCACGCCGCCGGCGACGGCGCGGCCGAGCGGCTGCTCCCGGCGCTGCGGGCCTTCGAGACCCCCGGCGGCGTGCTGCTCAACGGCGAGGCGCTCCTGGTCTGCGCGAGGAGACCCTGATGGCGCCGCGCCGGGCCGAGGGGGTGGGCGAGGGCCGGGAGTTGCGCGACCACCTGGTCGAGACGGCCACCCGGCTGATCGCCCGGCGCGGCACGGCCGGGCTGACCGTCCGGGAGATCGCCAGGGAGGCGCGGGTGGCGACGGGGGTGCTCTACAACCACTTCGCCGACAAGGAGGAGCTTCTCGCCCTCGGGCTGCACGGCCACGTCCAGGAGGTGGAACGAGGTTTGCCGCCGCTGCCCGGCGACGACGAGGCGGTGGAGGTGGCGCTGGTGGCGTACACGAAAAGGGCTCTTGACCTGCACCGGGGGATCGTCCCGGCCTTCGTGAACCTGGCGCCCGAGGTGCTCGAACGGTTCGTCGGGCTCGGCAACCCCGCAGCGGGCGGGCAGGGCCTGCGCGACCAGTTGGCCGCCTACCTGCATAGACAGGTGGCGGCGGGGAAGGTGGCCCCGCACGCCCCGGTCGAAGCCGCCGCCACCATGATCATCGGAGCCTGCCATGAAGTCACCCTGCGATCGGCGCAGGCCGTGCCCGCCGGGTTCGCCGCTGACCTGGTCTCCATCGTCCTTGGCGGGATCCGGGTGCGGTAACGAACTGCGCGATACCCTCGAATAATGGTGCGATGCTCGATGAGGTGCCCGTGAACCTGCCCGGAGCCTGGCCGATCACCGACGACGTCGGAGCGATGCGCGACCGCGTCGACGCCTTCGCGTCGGGTGCCGGGCTTGCCGGGCCCCGGCTTCACGATCTCGTCTTCGCCGCGAACGAGGCGGTCGTCAACGTCCTCGAACACGGCGGCGGCCACGGCACCGTCCGGATCTGGCAGGAAGACGGCCAGATCGTCGTCGAGGTGACCGACCTGGCCGGCCGGCTCACCCCCGCCCACCTCAGCCCGTCCCGGCCCTCGCTCGACGGTCGTCGTGGCTTCGGCCTCTGGTTGATGAGCGAGGTCTGCGACCGGCTCACGATCGAGCAGGGCGAGGGCGGCTCCCGCGTGGAGATGCGCATGAACCTCAACGAAGGAGACGAGATCAAGCCCCGGGGCGACGCGCAGCAGCGTCTCGGCGTGGCGGTCACCCATCGAGCGGCCGGGCCGCTGGTGAGCGTGACCGGGGACCTCGACGCGACGACCTCGCCGCAGCTCCACGCGGTCGTCAACGATCTGCTGACCTCCGGCCGCCCCTTCATCGCCGCCGACCTCTCCGGCGTCGGGTTCTGCGACTCCAGCGGGCTGCGGGTGCTGCTCGTCTCCACGATCGCCGCCAGGGAGCTCGGCGGGCTGCTGGTGCTCTCGGGCGTGAGCGCCCCGATCGACCGGCTGCTGCGGCTGACCGGAAGCCTGACCGTGCTCGCCGTCCGCGACAACGCTGAGGAGGCGTTGAACCTTCTGTCCGAGCATCGGGCGGGCTCATGACCCATGAGCTCGACGACCTGATCACCCGCCTCCAGGAGGAGACCCGGCTGGTCGAGACGCTCCACGAGGTCGGCCGCGCGCTCGCCGCCGACCTCGACCTGCCGAGGATCGTGCAGACCGCCTGCGACGCCGCCACCTCGCTCACCGGGGCCGCGTTCGGCTCGTTCTTCTACAACACCTACGACCTCAACGGAGAGGTCTACTTCCTCTACGTCCTGTCGGGCGTCCCCCGCGAGGCCTTCGAGGGGTTCCCGATGCCCCGGAACACCAGGGTCTTCGACCCCACGTTCCAGGGCGAGGGCGTCATCCGGATGCACGACGTGCGCGCCGACCCCCGCTACGGCCAGAACCCGCCCTACCACGGCATGCCCAAGGGCCACCTCGACGTGCGCAGCTACCTGGCCCTGCCGGTGATCTCACCGTCGGGCGAGGTGCTGGGCGGCTTCTTCTTCGGCCACCCTGAGGTGGGCATGTTCACCGCCCGCCACGAGCAGCTCGCCGGCGGCGTGGCCGCGCAGGCCGCCGTCGCCATGGACAACGCCCGCCTCTACCAGCGCCACCGCGACGCCGCCGTGGAGCTCCAGCGCAGCCTGCTCTCCCCGCTGCCCCGGGTCGACGGCCTGCGGCACGCCTGGCGCTACTACCCGGCGCGCGGCATCGACGTCGGCGGCGACTGGGTCGACCTCATCCCGATCGACGAGGGCCGGGTCGCGCTCGTCGTCGGCGACGTCATGGGCAAGGGCATCCAGGCCGCCGCCCTGATGGGCCAGATGCGCACGGCCGTCCGGGCCCTGGCGGTCAGCCACATGTCGCCGGGCGAGATCCTGCGCCAGTCGGCCGTGGTGCTCCGGACGGCCGACCGCGCCCGCCTGGTGACCTGCTGCCTGGCCGTCTACGACGCCCACGCCGCCACCCTGACCTGGGCGAACGCCGGTCAGCTCCCGATGTTGCTCGACGTGCCCGACGGCCCCTACCGCTTCCTCGACGACGGCGCCGGGCCGCCGCTGGGCGTGGTCGACTACAACTACGTCGAGCACAAGGTGCCCTTCCCGGCGGGCAGCCATCTGCTCCTCTACACCGACGGCCTGGTGGAGCGCCGCGACCGGGCCATCGACGCCGGGATGGCCACGCTGAAGGCGGTCTGGCAGGGCACCCGCCCCGTCGGCGACCTCGACGCGGTCGCCGACCGGCTGGTCGACGAACTGGTCGACGTCCGCGCCCACGAAGACGACATCGCCCTGCTGGTCGTCACCACCGGCTGAAGGTGGTCGTCAGCTCCAGGGCCTGGCCGGTCCGGGCCGACTCGTGCGCCTTCAGCATGATCTCCAGGGCGTGCCGGGCGACGTCGCCGCCCATGACCTCCTCGGCCGTGCCGTTCACCACGTCGGCCAGGTGGTCGACGAGCAGCGCCCGGCGCAGTTTGTCGACCCGCTGCTGGGCGGGCTCCAGGTGGGCGAGGTCGAGGTCGACCCAGCCGCTCAGCCCGGCCGCGGCCTCCAGCAGGAACAGGTCGATGCCCCGGCCGCCGTTCACCGGCAGGTTGTTGGGCAGGTTCAGGGTGCCCTTGCGGCCGAAGACCTCCAGGCGGGGGCCCTTGGCGGCGTTCACGTTGAAGGTGCCGTCGACCACGGCGAACGTGCCGCCGCCGAAGTCGAGCATGATCAGGGTGTTGTCGTCGGTCGTGACGGTGATCTCCTTGCCGGCGTACGGCCCCGAGCGCACCACCCGGGTCGGCTCGGTGATGCCGGAGAACGCCGACACCCGCCGGGCCGGGCCGAGCAGGCCGAGCATCTCGTGGATGCCGTAGACGCCGACGTCGAACAGCGGCCCCGACCCCTCCTGGTAGAACCACGACGGGTCGGTCGGCCAGTTCATCATCGAGGCGGGGCCGCCGTGGCTGGCCCGGACCTTGGCGAACGCGACCTTGCCGATGACGCCCTCGCGGATCAGCCGGGCGGCCTCGATGCGGCTCGGGTAGAGCATGTTGGGCGGCGAGCAGACGATCTTCAGGTCGTTCGCGGCGGCGAGGTCGATGAGGGCGTCGGCGTCCTCCATCGTGGTGGCCAGCGGCTTCTCGGTGGCCAGGTGCTTGCCCGCCTCCAGGATCTTCAGCGAGGTCGGGCCGTGGGCCGGGATGGGGGTCAGGTTGAGCACCAGGTCGACGTCCGACTCGTCGAGCATCTCGTCGAGCGTCGCGTAGACCTCGCGGGCGCCGTACTTCTTGGCCGCCGCGGCGGTGCGCTCCTCCACCGGGTCGCAGAGCGCGACCAGCTCCACCTTGTCGGCGATGTGGTGCAGGTTGGGCAGCACCCCGTAGTCGACCGTCGCGATCGCGCCGACCCCGAGAACCCCGAGCTTCAACATCAGACCAAACCCTTTCTCAACCCTTGACCGCGCCCGCGACCATGCCCTGCATGAGGCGCTTCTGGACCAGCAGGAAGAACACGACGACCGGGATCGTGAAGATCACACTGGCCGCCATGACGCCGCCCCAGTCGGAGTAGTAGCTGGAGAAGAACTGCTGCAGCGCGACCGGGAGCGTCTCCCTGGACGACTGCTGCATGTACGTCGCCGAGAACATCAACTCGTTCCACGACGTGATGAACCCGTAGATCGAACTGGCCGCCAGCCCCGGCCAGACCAGCGGGAACACCACGAGCCGCACGGCCTTCATCCGCGAGGCGCCGTCGACCATCGCCGACTCCTCCAGGGAGACCGGGATGTCCATGAAGAAACTCCGCAGCATGTACGTCGCCAGCCCCACCGTCAGCGCGAGGTGCGACAGGACCAGCCCCTGGTAGGTGCCGAGCAGGTCGGTGGTGCGCAGCACCGTGAACAGCGGGATGACCAGGACCGTCTGCGGCAGCATCTGGATCGAGAGGATCACGATCAGCAGATAGCGCTTCATCGGGATGTCGAACCGGGCCAGCGCGTAGCCCGCCAGCAGCGCGATCAGCCCGGTGACGACCGTGGTGGCCCCGGCGACCAGCAGCGAGTTGAGGAACTGGCGCGGGATCGCCCCGGAGAACAGCTCCGTGTACCGCGACAGGATCGGCTCGTGCGGGATGAACTGCGGCGTCACCGTGAAGATCTCGGTGTCCGGCTTCAGCGAGGTGATGATCATCCAGAAGAACGGGAAGAGCGCCACCAGGCAGATGACCGCCATCGCCGGGTAGACGATCAGCTTTCGGGTCACGCGCCCTCCTTCGACAGCTTCACGTAGATCGCGGTGATCGCGGCCAGCAGCACGAACGTGACGACCGCCATCGCCGCCGCGACCCCCTGGTCGAGCACGGTGAAGGCCTGGAGCCAGGTCAGCAGCGACAGCACCTCGGTGCTGTGGCTCGGTCCGCCGGGCGGCGTGGTCATCACCAGGAAGTGGTCGAACGACTGGTAGGCGAAGATCGTCGACATCACGCCGAGGATGACGAGCAGCGGCTTCATCATCGGCAGCCGGACCCGGAGGAGCTGCTGGTAGAAGCCGGCGCCGTCGACCCGCGCCGCCTCCAGCACCTCACCGCGCGTCGCGCGCAGCCCGGCCAGCATCGAGATCGCGATGAACGGCACCGAGTGCCAGACCACGGCGATCGTGATGGCGACGAGCGAGGCGAACCCGTCGTTGAACCAGGCGTAGCCCTTGAACTGCTCGAACCCCAGGGAGACCAGCAACCAGTTGGCGATGCCGTACTGGTCGTTGAACATCCACTTGAAGATGATTCCGCTGGCCACCCGGGGCATCGCCCAGGGCAGCAGCACGACCACCGTCACGATCCGGGCCACCCACGAGCCCGCGTCCAGGACCAGGGCGATGGCCAGGCTGATCAGCAGCGTGGACACCACGCAGACGACCGCGAAGATCGTCGTCCGGAGGAGGGCGGCCAGGAAGTAGGGGTCGCCGAAGATCTCCGTGTAGTTGTCCACGCCGTTGAAGGCCCCGGTCATCAGGTACTCGCCCTCGTGGAAGGAGAGCCAGACCGTCCGGACGATGGGGTAGCCGACCACTCCGAGGACCACCGCGAGGAGCGGGGCGAGCAGCAGGCTGGGGAGCCCGAAGCGGTCCCACCTCAGGCCTGCCCGGGAGGGCGCGACCGTGTGCCGCGCCCGCCCGGTGGTGGTAGAGGTCATCGCTGTCCGATCGCGGCGTCAATCTGCGAGGCCAGTTCCTTCATGGCCGCCTCGGGCGTCTGCTGCCCGTTCATGATCGCCTGCATCGCGTTGACGATGGCCCCGGTGCCCTCGACCTTGCCCCAGGTCGACACCGGCGGGATCGAGCGGGTGCTCGGAGCTTGCTCGGCGTAGGCCTTCAGCAGCGGGGTGGAGAACGAACCGCTGGTGCGCTCCTTCTCCAGGGCGTCGACGGTCGCCGGGAGGAGACCGATCTTGGTGGTGACCGGCACGAGGTTCTCGGTCTTCATCAGGAAGTCCACGAAGCTCTTGGCGGTCGCCTTGTTGTCACACCCCTTGAAGATGGCCAGGTTGCTGCCGCCCGCGAAGGTGTCGTTGTTGCCGCCGGGCCCGGCGGGCAGCGGCGCGGTGGCGAGCTGCTGCTCCATCTGCGGGCTCTGCGCGAGGATCGTCTTCAGGTCCCACGAACCGCCGACCATCATGCCGATCTGCCCGAGCGCGAACGCCTTGGACGCGTCGGCGCCCTGCCAGGTGGCCGCCCCCGCGGGGGCCAGCTTGTGCTTGGTCAGCAGGTCGGAGTAGAAGGTGAAGGCCGCGATCGCCTCGGGCGAGTCGACCTTGGCCTTCCACGCGCCGCCCTCCTGGACCGCGATGTCGCCGCCCCAGTTCCAGATCATCGGCAGCCAGTACCACTGGTTGCCGCCGATGATGCCGAAGCCGTTGACGCCGGGGTTGTCCTTCTGGATGGTCGTGGCCGAGCTCAGCACCTCGTCCCAGGTCTTCGGGGCCGCAAGGCCGGCCTTGTCGAAGAGGTCCTTGCGGTAGATGAGGGCCCGGACGCCGGTGTCGTAGGGCACCGCGTAGGAGACGCCGTCGAGCACGGTCGAGTCGATCATGCTCTGGGTGTAGACGCCCTTCATCGTCGCGGGGTCCTGGGCGATCGGCTCCAGGGCCTGGAGACCGGCGAACTCCGGGCTCCACGTGTTGCCGATGAGGGCGACACACGGCACGGTGCCACCGGCGATGCTGGTCAGATAGGTCTTGTGGGCGTCGGCGCCGAGGAACCTGAGGTTGACCTTGGTGCCGGGGTGGGCGGTCTCGTAGTCCTTGGCGAGCTGGACGATCGTCGGCTGCTGGGCGGCGCCGATCGGGTCGCCCATCCAGACGTCGATGGCGCCGGTGACCTCACCGGCCGCGGCGGGGGCCTCCTCGTCCCCGCCGCAGGCGGAGGCGAGCATGAGTGCGGCCGCCGCCGACGTGGCGGTGATGGCCTTCAGTGCGCTGTTCCACGGTCGTTGCATGTCTTCTCCTGGCCTGGCGGTCGCGGTAGCGATGTATGAGCGCCCCCCGTGCGCATGGATTTCGGTCGGGCAGCCGATGGGCTACCGGTGGCGTTCCTCCAGGTGGCGGAACTCCTCGAAGAGCGGGTCGTACACATTCGCCAGGTTCGGATCGGCGGGCACGGTCCTGGCGACCCGTGTCCACCGGTCAAGGAGGTCCTCGATGGTCCGAGGACCGGTCGCCGCGCTGGCGATCATGGCCGTGCCGAGCAGCCCGGCCTCGGTCGTCTGCGGGACCGTCAGGTCCCGCTTCAGCACGGCCGCGAGGATCCGCAGCCACAGGCCGCTCCGCGCGCCGCCGCCGACCGCGACCAGCTCGCTGGGGTCGCGCTGGTCGAGCGCGGCTCCGGCGATGGTCCGGAGCCAGAAAGCGGTTCCTTCCATCACGGCTCTCGCCAGATCCGGAGCGCCATGGGCGAGGGTCAGACCGTGCACAGACCCCCGCGCTGAGGGGTCGTGGCCGAGTCCGCGTTCGCCCATCAGGTGCGGCAGGAAGAAGACGCCGCGCGCGCCCGGTGGGACGTGTTCCGCCGCCGCGACCGTTTCGGGGGCTCCTCTGCCGGTCAGCCCGCCGATCCAGTCGAGCGCCGACCCCGTCGAGGTCGCGGCGGCGAAACACAGGGGGTTGGTCAGGGTGGCGGCCGACTCGGCGGAGGCGAAGCCGCCGACCGCTCCGGCCGTGCCGAGATAGACGCACGCCTTCCGCGGGAGCACGGCGCCCGCGCCGAGAAGGGTCGCCATCCAGTCACCGGTGCCCATGACGACCGGGGTTCCCGCGCGGAGCCCGGTCGCGGTCGCGGCCTCCTTGGTGACCGTCCCGCCGAGGTCGAGCGGTTCGCCGATGGGCGGGAGCTTCGCCACGGAGATGCCCGCCTGGCAGGCGATCGCGGGCGACCAGACGCCGTCGCGGACGAACCCGGTGCCGCCCGCCTCGTAGCGGTCGGTGGCGAACGCGCCGGTCAGCCGCATCCGCAGGAAGTCCTTGACCGGCAGGTACCACCGGGTCAGCAGGGCCAGCGGGTCGCGCCCGGCCCACCACGCCACCCGGTCGGCCGTCGTCGGCCCGGCCGGACGCTGGTCGGGCCAGAGCAGCGCGGGCCCGGTGACCTTGCCCTCGTCGGTGACCGGCACCACCGTGTGCATGAAGCCGGAGATCGCGACCGCTCCGACGTCGTCGAGCGGCAGCCGGGAGACGCAGGAGACCAGCGCCGCCCACCACGTCTCCGGGTCGGCCTGCGCCGCGGTCGTCTCGGGGTGGTCGACCGGCGTGCGCCGCGAGGTCATGGCGACGATGTGGCCCTCGCCGTCGACGACGGCGGCCTTCGCGCCGCTCGATCCCTGGTCGATCGCCAGGACGTGCATGCCGGTCACCCCCCTTCTAGGGCTCGATCAGGACCTTCATGGCCAGGGACCGCTCCTTCTCGTCGGCGGCGGTGAACGCCTCGACGATCCGGTCGAGCGGGAACCGGTGGGTGATGAGCGGTTCGGCCTGGACCCGGCCGGAGGCGACGAGCCGCAGCGCCTCGGCGTAGGCGCCGGGGCCGTAGCTGTTGGACCAGTGGACCGACACCTCCCGCACGTAGGCGACGTGCGGTTCGAGGCGCGGCGGGGCCGGATAGACGCCCAGCACGCAGACCGGGGAGCCTTCGGCGGCCGACTCGACCGCCTGCTGGAGCGTCACGTTCGGGATGGCGACGGCGTCGACGACCAGGTCGGCGCCCTTGCCGTCGGTGAAGGTCTCCACGGCCTGCCCGGCTTCGGCCGCGAAGGCGACCTCGTCGGCGGCGCCCGCTTCGAGCGCCAGGTCGAGGAACTCCTTCGCGGTGCCGGTGAGCAGCACCTTCACGCCGTGGGCGCGGAGCACCTGGCCCATGGTCAGGCCCATCGTGCCGCTGCCCAGGACCACCGCCCTGCTCCCGGCGGGCGTCTTCACCAGGTTGTGGGTGTGCACGCCGCACGCGTAGCAGTCGAGGATGGCCCCCGCCGCGAGGGATACCGAGTCCGGCAGCACGTGGACCCGTTCGGCGGGGGCCAGGTCGTATTCGGCGAAGCCCTCGCTGGTCACGTGGACGTCGCCGACGTAGCCCCGCCTGCGGCACAGGTGCGACCGGCCGTTGCGGCAGGGCGGGCACTGGCCGCAGGCGATGAGGTGCTTCGGCTCGACGGCGACCCGCTTGCCCACGGCCAGACCGGTCACGCCGTCGCCGAGCGCGGCGATCTCGCCGGCCAGCTCGTGGCCGTCGCGGCCGGGCTTGCCGGGGCTGTGCTGCCACGGGCCCTGGCCCCGGAAGGCCAGCACGTCGCTGCCGCACACACCGGCCGCGCCGACCCGCACCAGCACCTCGCCGGGGCCGGGCAACGGGATCGCCATCTCCTCGATCCGGATGTCCCGGCCGCCGTGGAAGACGGCGGCACGCATCATCGTCGTCTCCTTCGCTTACAGAGGGATGTTGAGGTGCTTGGCGGCCACGTCGACGCTCGCGCCGCCGTGCACGATCTCGACCAGCGCCGCGACCATCCGGTCGGGCCGCTCGGCCTCGACGATGTTGCGGCCGTAGACGATGCCGCTCGCCCCGGCCTGGATCGCGTCGTGGGCCATCTGCAGCGCGTGCAGCGGGGTCGGCTTCATCGGGCCGCCGAGCGCGAGCACCGGGACCAGGCACCCCTCGACCACCTCGCGGTAGTCCTCAGGCGTGCCGGTGTACTGGGCCTTCACGAAGTCGGCGCCCGCCTCGGCGGACACCCGCGCGCCGTGGGCGATGTTGGGCAGCGTGTGGGCCTCCAGCGCCTTGAAGCCGATCGGGATCGGCTCGGCCATCACCGGCATGCCCCACCGGTCGGCCTCGGCGCAGAGCTCGCGCAGCTCGCCCATCTTGGTGACCTCGGGGTTGCCCGGGAACACCTTCAGCTCCAGCGCGTCGGCCCCCCAGCGGACGGCCTGCTCGACGCCGTACCGGGCCGACGGGATCTCGCTGTCGAGGGCCAGGATGAGGCCGGTGCCGCCCAGTTCGTCGGCGGCGGCGCGGGCCAGGCCGATGGTGGCCAGGATCGCGTCGACGCCGCCGTCGACGATCCGCCTGACCGCCTCGCGGCCCCGCTCCAGGCCGGGGGCGACGCCCTTGGTGATCCCGGCGTCCATGGCGGCGATCACGGCTCGCCCGTCGGGGGCGAAGACGTGGTGCATGCGACGGCGGGGCCAGTGGGTGCTCATTTCTCTCCTTCTCGCGCGACTTCGGAAACGACCAGGGACTTCAGGCCGAGTTGCTGCTTGGTGGTCTCGAACGCCTCGGCCACCGCGTCGAGCGGGAACCGGTGGCTGATCAGCGGGGCGACGTCGACCTGGCCGAACCGCAGGAGGCGCAGGGCGGTCGCGAAGTCGTTGGGGATGAAGTCGTGGCTGCCGTTGATGGCGACCTGGTCGTAGTGGGGCACGTCGGGGTTGAGGGCGATGGCGCCCTTCGGGTGGGTGCCGGCGAAGAGGTTGACCGCGCCGTTCTTGGCGACCAGGCCGAACGCGGCCTCGATGACGGCCGGGATGCCGACGGTGACGATGACGACGTCGGCGCCGCGCCCGTCGGTGAGGTCGAGAACGGCCTCCTTCTGGTTCGCCGCCTCGACGACGTCGTGGGCGCCCAGTTCCGAGGCGACCTTCAGCCGGTCGGTCTTCATGTCGGTGACGATGACCCGGCCGCCGCGCGCCCCGGCGACCTGCGTGTGCAGCAGCCCGATCGGGCCCGCGCCCACGACCAGCACGTTCTCGGTGAGGGGCAGCGGCAGCGCGCGGTGGGCGTTGACCACGCAGGCCAGCGGCTCGGCGAACGACGCCGCCTCGAAGCCGACGCCGTCGGCCAGCTTGGTGAGCTGCCGGACCGGCATCACGGTCGCGTCGGCGAAGCCGGCGATCGGGTGTTTGACGAGGTTCTCGCAGAAGTTGGCCGCGCCCCGGGCGCACTGGTGGCAGCGCCCGCACACCCCGCGCCAGTCGACCGCGACCCGGTCGCCGACCTGGAGGTCGCCGGTGTCGCCGCTCCCGAGTGCGGTCACGACACCGGCGATCTCGTGGCCCGGCGTCCAGGGGTCGCGCTTGGCGGCGGTGGCGGCGGTGTAGCTGCGGATGTCGCTGGGACAGACGCCGGAGGCGTGAATCCTGATGACGGCCTGGCCCTCTCCCGCGACCGGGTCGGCGACCTCTTCGACTCGCAGGTCGTTGTGGCCGTACAGCAGAGCTGATCGCACGCCGACCCCTTTCCCAGCAGCCCATCAGGCTGTCTGCTTGTCTGGCAGGTTTGAAATGGTGCCTGGTGTTCCAGAGCCGAACAAGGCTCCGTTTGTCACGATTTGGTGTTATCGGAATAGTTCGCGAAGGACGCGGACGGTCCTGAGCTGGTCTTCCGGCCCGCCGCCCTCGTGGTTGTTGTAGGGCCAGACGGTGATGTCCTTGGGGCCCTGGTAGGCGTTGAAGGCGGCGTACACGGTCGAGGGCGGGCAGACGCCGTCCATCAGCGCGACGGAGAACGAGCCGCGGCAGGTGGCGCGGGCCGCGAAGGCGGTGGCGTCGAAGTAGGCGAGCGTGGCGAACGCCTGCTCCCACTTCGTGCGGTGGATCGAGCACCAGCGCACGATCTCGGCGAAGGGTTCCCGCTCGGTGATCGCGGTGGCCCTGCGGAAGGCCGACAGGAAGGGGACGTGCGGGACCGCGCCGGATATGTCGTCGCGGAGACCGGCCACGACCAGCGACAACGCACCGCCCTGGGACCGGCCGGTGACCGCGATCTCCGATACGTGGGGATGCCGCCTGGCCGCGTCGACGGCTCTCACCGCGTCGGTGTAGAGACGGCGGTAGTAGTAGTCGTCCTTGTCGAGGATGCCGCGCGTCATGTAGCCGGGCACGGCCGGGCCCGTCGCCGACGGGTCGCCCGTGTCGCCGGCCCGCCATGAGCTGCCCTGACCCCGGGTGTCCATGACGAAGTGGCCGAAACCTGACGAGACGTAGGCCAGGGACTCGATCGGGATGCCGCGCCCGGAGCCGTACCCGAGATATTCGACCGCCGTCGGCACGGGACCTGTCCGGTTCGCCGGGAGCAGCAGCCACGCCTTGATGGGGTCGCCGCCGTAGCCGGTGAACGTGACGTCCCAGGTGTCGACCGTGGTCAGGCCGGCGTCGTGGGGCTCGAAGGCGACCTCCAGCGCGGGTTGCCCGCTGAGGGTCCCGGCCCAGAAGGCGTCGAAGTCGGCCGGTTCCGGTTCCGGATAGCGGTATTCACGCAGCTGGGGGAGTGGGAGGTCGAACTGCGGCACGTTCTCACCCCTTCAGGGTCGGGAAGAGCCGGGCGGGGTTGGCGACGGCGACGGTGGTCAGGTCGTCGCCCAGGACCTCGGCGGCCTCCGCCAGGCAGGCGCGGAAGGTCTCGCCGTCGACGAACGGGAAGTCCGAGCCGACCAGGAAGCGCTCCGGACCGGCCAGCTTCAGCGCCGAACCGAGTGAGTAGGGCGTGGTGGCGAGGGCGAAGTCGTAGTGGAAGGCCCTCAGCGCCCGGTGGATCCCGCCTGCGCCGACCTGCTGCATTTCGGGCAGCGGTTCGGCGATGGTGAGGCGTCCGGCCAGGTAGGGGGCGGTTCCGCCGCAGTGGGAGAAGATCCAGGTGATGCCGGGGTAGCGGTCGTGCGCGCCGTTGAGGAGCAGGTTGACGATGGCGCGGGTGGTGTCGAAGACGTACTCGATCAGGGAGGGCCGCAGGGTGATCTCGGCGGCCGGATAGTGGACCGGGAGCTGCGGGTGGACGTGCACGACCGCCTCCCGCCGGTCCAGCTCGGCCAAGACCGGCTCGAACGCCGGGTCGCCCAGATACCGCCCCGCGTAGTTGGTCAGCAGGCCGACCCCCGCGAACGCGTCGTGATCGGCCCACCGCTCGATCGCGTGCAGCGCGTCGCCGACCGACGGCAGCGGCACCGCCACGAACGCCCGGAACCGGTCGCGGTGCGCGGCGACCGTCGCGGCCAGGTCGGCGTTGGTCTGCTCGCACAGCTCCCGCGCGAGCGCCTGGTCGCCGTCGAAGAAGAACCCCGGCGACCCGGCCGACAGGATCGCCAGGTCGATGTCCAGGTCGTTCATCATCGCCAGCGAGGCGGCGGCCGACCATTCCGGCAGGCCGACGCCCGGCTGGGCGCCGATCCCCAGGCCGCGGAGGACCTCCGCGTAGCCCGGGAAGATCGCGTGGTGGTGGACGTCGACGCGCATGTCTAGGAGTCGAGGACCGCGTAGGCCCGGTAGTTGGACGAGCCGGGGCCCGCCGCGCGGTTCTTCAGGATCGCGGTCGCCGTGTAGGCGGGCGAGGAGTTCGGCGGCTCGTTGAGAGCCGGGAGCGGGCCGCCCTTGGCGGGCTCCCGCGCTTCGAGCGCGTCCTTGATGGCCGCGCAGAACTCCGGCAGGTCGTTGGGCAGCCGTGAGGTGATCAGGTTGCCGTCGACCACGACCGGTTCGTCCCTGAAGTTGGCGCCGGCGTTGATGACGTCGTCCTTGATGGTCGCCACGCACGTCGCGTCGCGGCCCGCCACGATCCCGGCGGTGGCCAGCATCCAGCCCGCGTGGCAGATGGCCGCCACGACCAGGCCCCTGGCGTCGGCGTCCTTGACGAGCTTCACCATGTCGGGGTTGCGCCGCAGGTACTCGGGCGAGAACCCGCCCGGGATGATCACGGCGTCGACCGAGTCGAGATCGATGTCCGACGGGAGCAGGTCGGCGCGGGCGGGGTAGCCGATCTTGCTGGCGTACACCTCGTCCGTCGATGGACCGACGACCCGCACCTGCGCGCCGTCCTCGCGGAAGCGCAGGACCGGATACCAGAGCTCCAGCTCCTGGTAGAGGTTTTCGACCAGCACGACGATCCGTGCCTGTGAGAGTTCCACGATGTTCCTCAGACCTTGATGGAGAAGATGCGGCTGGCGTTGTCGCGGGTGATCGCGTCGATCTGCTCGTCGGTCACGCCCTTGCTCTTCAGGCGCGGGATGAACGACGTCCACATGTAGCCGAGGTCGACGCGCTCGTTGGCGAGCTGCGGGTCCGACTCCGTGACGTCGGAGCGCGGGTTGTAGAACCAGCGGTCGTAGGAGAGCACGAGCTGGCTGGTGTAGCCCTCCTTGATCAGGCCGACGAAGGCCTCGGCCATCCGCTCGTCGAGCTCCTCGACGGTGTCGACCCGCCACGGGATGCCCATGTGGTCGAGCTGGAGGTTGGCGCCCCGGTCGAGGATCTCGTGGAGCTGGCCCTCGTCCGGCTCGACGAAGGCGTGCCCGATGATCACCTTCGCCGGGTCGGCGCCCTCCTCCTCCAGGATGTCGAGCTGCTCGATGCCGGGGTTGGTGACGCGGTAGTCCATCGGGTCGGTGTGCGTGTTGATCGCGCAGCCGACGATGCGGGAGGCCCGGCCGGCGGCCCGGATGACCCGGTCCTCCACCTCGTGGATGCGGCGGCCGTTGGGCCCGATCGGGCTCGGCTGCGGCGTGACGCTCTCCTGCCCGGTGGCGATCTTGATGGCACCCGCCCGGTACGGCGTCTGCTGCCAGGCGAAGACCATGCCCTCGGTCAGGTCCTTCACGAAGAAGTCGGTCAGCTCCTCGATCGTCTGCCGCCGCCAGTAGTAGGGGACGCCCATCCGCTCGGGGAAGAAACCGGTGATCGCGATGACGTTCATGCCGGTCCGGCGGGCGACCTCGGCCATCAGCTCGGGGTGGCGGCCGACCTCCGGCGGGGTCATGTCGACCAGCGTGCCGAAGCCCCAGTCGCTCATGCCGTCGGCGACCTGCTTGGCGATGAACGCGACGTTGTTCTCGTAGTCGAGCACGGTCCGGTGGTCGAGCTCCGCGCCCGGGTAGCCGTAGAGGAGGTGCTCGTGGGTGAGGAACCTGCCGGACGTCTCGGGTGAGACGTCGCCCAGAACGGTCCTGAAGACTTCCATCGGATTCAGACTCCTCTGCGAAGGGTGGCGAAGAACTCGGCGAGGTCGTTGGTGCCGTCGACGGACAGGACCCCGTCGGTCCGGTCGCCCAGCGCCTGGGCGACGACGGATGCGCCGTTGCCCACGGAGGCGATGCGGCCACCTGCCGCGTGCACGGCCGTGACCAGCGCGACCTGCGCGCCGGTCGGCTGGGGCAGGTCCCAGGGGGCCACGCCCGGGGCGATGACCACGCTGACGGAGGCGGGGTCGAGATCGGCGGCGTCGGTGTCGGGGATCACGGGGTAGCCGAGGATGCTCTCCGCCCCCTCGGCGGCGGCCACGATGTGGACGGTCGCGCCCTCCTCGCGGCTGCGCAGCACCGGGTACCAGAAGTCGAGCTCCTGGTAGCCGGGGTACGCCAGGACCACGACCTTCTGCTGGGCCAGCGACATTTACGCTCCAAGTTGTTCGGCGGGATGGGAGTCGGCGAAGGAGTCGACGACGTTCGCGCAAGCCCTCAGCGCGGCGAGCGCCACCGCGTTGTCGACGTGGGGGGCGGCGCCGCTGACCCCGATCGCGCCGATCAGCTCGCCGTCGCTGCGCAGCGGGAAGCCGCCGGCCAGGATGACGATGCGCCCGGCCAGCGCCGAGGTCAGGCCCCAGTCGGCCGCGCCGGGCTTGGTGACCTCGCCCCACGCGTCGGTCGGCGCGTTGAACGCGGCGGCGGTGAACGCCTTGTCGACGGCGAGGGCGAGCGCGACCCGGGACGCGCCGTCCATGCGGGTGGCCAGGACCAGCTCGCCGTGGCGGTCGGTGACCGCGACGGCCATGGGCTTCTCGGCGCTGTCCTGGGCGGCCTTGACGAGGCGTTCGGCCAGTTCGAGAGCGACGACGGATTCGGTGCGGATCATGTGTGCGGCCTCACGGAGTGAGCGGGCGTTCGGAGGTGGCGGCCTTCATGAGGCGAGGAGGCCGCCGTCGACGACGACGGCCTGGCCGGTCAGGTAGCGGGAGCCGGGGGAGACGAGGAACTCGATGACGGCGGCGACGTCGTCCGGAACCCCCTGGCCGCCGAGGGGGATGCGCGACTCCAGGGCCGCGACGGTCCCGCCGTCCTTGCCGCCCACCCTGGTCCAGTAGGGGTCGTTGAACGGGGTGTCGATCCAGCCGGGGCAGACGCAGGTGACGGCGATGCCGTCGGGGCCCATCGCGACCGCGAGTGACCTGGTCAGCGCGACGAGCCCGCCCTTGGAGGCCGCGTAGGCGAAGCTCCCGCCGCCGCCCCGGAAGGCCGCCGTGGAGCCGGTGAGCACCACCCGGCCGTTCGGGGAGGCGGCGAGGTACGGGGCCGCCGCCTGGGTCGTCAGGAAGGGCGCCCGGAGGTTGAGCGCCATCGTCCGGTCCCATTCGGACACGGAGAAATTTGCCAATTCGGTCTCGACGAGAAGCCCGGCGCAGAAGACGATGGCATCCAGGCGGCCGTGCGCGTCCACCGCGTCGGCGACCGCCTGGGCGGGTCCGTCGACCGTGGCCAGGTCGACATGGCTCGCCGTCCCCGAACCGGGGTGGGTGTCCAGGGCCTTGACGACCTCGGCGGCGCCCGCCGCGTCGATGTCGGCCACGTGCACGTCGGCGCCGGCCGCGCGCAGCCGGGCCGCGGAGGCGGCCCCGATGCCGCTCGCGCCTCCGGCTATCAGCACAGATGTCACCACAACTCCAACCTGTAGGGCTGCCTGACATCATGAACCTGTGATTCATGTCATGGCAAGGGCGTTATGACCGAAAAATACGCCAGTTGACACTTTTGGATATCCGCTCTCACAATCAACATGTCTGACAGCCAGGCACCCTGGACGGTTGTCCAGCCTCACGTGAGGGAGCGGCCTGTTCCATGCACCACACGAGCGGCCCCGTGTTTCCCGTGGTGTTTCCCGTGGTCCGCACAGCCGGCCCGCCCGCCGAGCGCGGCAGGCAGTACGGCACGCTGGCCCGCGCCCGGATCCACCGTTCGATCTCCGCCTACCAGCGGGTCTTCGAGCACTACGCCGGTTGGGAGTGGGCCACCGTGCGCGCGCACGCGGCCGGCTACCGCGACGTCGTCGGCGACTTCTCGCCGTCGTCCCTGGCCGAGATGCGCGGCATCGCCGAGGGCGCGGGCGTCGACGTGGAGGAGATCCTCGCGCTCAACACGCGCAGCGAGATCATGTTCCACGCCGGCAACAAGGACATCCCCCACGAGTGCACCTCGCTGACGCTGCTGCCCGACCGCTCGGCCACCGGCACCACGCTCCTCGCCCAGAACTGGGACTGGCTGCTCCACTCGATGGACACCGCGATGCTCCTGGAGGTCACCCGCGACGACGGCCCCTCGTTCGTCACGCTGGTCGAGGCCGGCCTGCTCGCCAAGGTCGGCATGAACGCCGCCGGGGTCGGGCTCTGCACGAACACGCTGGTCAGCGACGGTGACGAGGGCCGGATCGGGGTGCCCTACCACGTGCTGCTGAGAGCGGTCCTCGACAGCGGCTCCGGCCGGGAGGCGGCCGAGACGATCACCGGGGCCGAGCGCGCCCTGTCGGCCAACTACCTGATCGCCGACGACACGGGCTTCGCCGCCGACCTCGAGACGGCCCCCCGTGCCGACGGGGTGAGGGTTCTCACCCCCGTGGACGGCCAGATCACCCATGCCAACCACTTCCGGTCCACCGACCTGACAGGCGAGGATCTGTACGCGCGCCGCAAGCCCCACACCCTCACGCGGCTGCGCAACGTCACCGAGAGCCTGAGCGAACGGCCCAGCCTGTCGGTGGACGACCTCAAGAAGGTGCTCGCCGACCACCAGGACAGCCCGTCGAGCGTCTGCCAGCACCCCAACGAGGCCGTGCACGAACGCGAGCGGACCGCGACGATCGCGGGTGTGATCATGGACGTGTCCGACCGTACGATGCATGTCGCCGCCGGGCGGCCCTGCGTGGCACGGTGGGAGACGAGAACACTGGCGCCCAGATGAAGAAGGACCTGCCTGTAATGAAGGTCGTCCCTGTCGAGCAGAAGAGCGCGGCGGAACACGTCCGCACGCAGCTCATCGAACTGATCGAGTCGCGCCACTTCGCGGTCGACGACCGCCTCCCGTCGGAGGCCGAGCTCGCGTCGTCGTTCGGGGTCAGCCGCTCGGTCATCAGGGAGGCCCTGCACAGCCTCAACGCCCTGGGCCTGACCAAGTCGTACGCCGGGAAGGGCACCTTCGTCGCCGCGACCCGCGTGCAGTCCCACCTGCTCAGCGGGCAGTACCTCCCCTCGCAGCTCAACGAGGTCCGCCACTACCTGGAGGTGCCGGCGGCCCGGCTGGCGGCCGAGCGCCGCAGCCAGGAGGACCTCGACGGCCTCGCCGAACTGGTCGCCGCCTTCGAGGTGAACGACGACCCGGCCGAGCGCAACAAGATCGACGCGCTGTTCCACATCGCCATCGCCCAGGCGACCGGCAACCCGCTGTTCTCCCGCCTGGTCGAAGACCTGCGCGCCGTCCTCCAGGACCAGGCGCTGGCGGTGAGCGCCTCTCCCGGCCGCGCCGCCCAGGCCCGCGCCGAGCACCGCGCCATCTTCGAGGCCATCAAGGAGGGCGACGCCGAGATGGCCGCGCTCGCGATGCGCCGCCACCTCCAGGCCGTCGTCAACACCTCGGCCGCGCTCAGCGACTCCTGAAGTCGGTGTACGTCGACCGGAACGTCGTCGTGAACAGCCCCGCGTCGCCGAGCGGCCGGCCTATGTCGAGCACGAAGGAGACCGGCCGGTTCCGCTCGTCGATGGTCAGCGTGTAGGTGACCAGCGACCGGTCGACGGCGTCCCCGGCGTACTCGACGAGCAGCAGCTTCAGCATGTCGCCGGTCAGGTTCCCCGGCACGATCCCCCGGTAGACCCGGCCGGTCCGCTCGAAGGTCACGTTGCCCTGGACGACGAGCGACCGGATCACGGTGAGCCCGGCCGTCGCCGCGACCAGGATCGGCGGCTCGTTGCTCCCGTCGCCGAACTCGCCGAGCGACGCGCCCGACTCGACCACCATCCGGTCCCTGATCGTGTACCGCCGGGGCTTCTCGCTCCCGTACGTGATGTCGGCGACGAAGTCGTCGTGCGGCAGCTCGGCCGGCCCGGCCACGGTCACGGTGCCCTTGGCCTTGGCGAGATTGTCGCCCTGCCCCATGCCGCCCTCGCTGGTGAAGGTGGCGGTCGGGGTAACCCGGTAGACCTCCGACAGCACCGCCGCCAGTTCGGCCTGCGTTTGCGGGACGGCCGACTCGTCGTACGGCCAGAAGACGAACCCGAGCAGCAGCGCGGCGGCCAGCAGTCCCGCCCAGATCCACGGGGAGCGCCGCCTCGGGACCGGCCGGGTGGCCTCGATCCGGCCCGACTCCAGCGCCGCCAGGTCGTCTTCAGTGCCGTCTTCGGTGTCGTGGCCGAGCAGGGTGAGCAGCACCTCCTTCGAGGTGGGCCGCTCGGTGGGCGACTTGGCCAGGCAGCGGCGGACCAGCGGCAGCAGCGCCGCGGGCACCCCGGTCAGGTCGGGCTCGGCGTGCAGGACGCGGTAGGCCACCGACGCGATGTTGTCCCCGCCGAAAGGCACCCGCCCGGTCGCCGCGAACACGATGGTCGCGCCCCAGGCGAACACGTCGGCGGCGGCGGTGACGCGCTGCCCGGAGTACTGCTCCGGCGCCATGTAGGGCGGGCTGCCGATGGCCCGCCCGGTCGTCTCGCTGTGCGCGAGCCGGGAGATCCCGAAGTCGATGACCCGGGGCCCGTCGGCCGCCAGCAGCACGTTGCCCGGCTTGAAGTCCCGGTGGACGACCCCCGCCCGGTGGATCGCGACCAGCGCGGTGGCGGTCCCGATCGCGATGCGCTGGAGTTCGGCGCCCCTGCGGGGCGGGACCCGGTCGAGCGGGGTGCCCGCGACGTACTCGCTGACGATGTAGGGCGGGTCGTGGTCGAGCGCCACGTCGATGATCCGCGCCGTGCAGAACCCGGCGACCTGCCGGGTGGAGTTCACCTCGCGGATCGCGGCGTCGTCCCCGCCGTTGCGCAGCACCTTGACCGCGACCGGCTCCCCGCCCCATTCGGCCAGGTAAACAACGCCTTGTCCCCCTTCGCCGAGCCGGGAGACCACCAGGTAGGGCCCGATCGACCGGGGATCCCCGGCCCGCAGCGGCATAGTCACAATCCCATTGGACGCCACCGGGCCCGCCGAGGTTGGGCGCACGCGCTACTTCGCCGTCAACCCCTTGAGGAAGGCGACCACCGACTCCTCGAAGCGTTCCTTGGTCACCCCGAGCCGTTCCAGCACCGGGTTGCCGGTCCCCAGCAGGGCCAGCACCATGTGCTCGGTGCCGATGTAGTTGTGGCCGAGCCGCAGCGCCTCGGCGAAGGTGAGCTCCAGGAGGCGCTTGTTGTCCTCGCCGAGCTCGCTGTTGCCCGGCAGCGCCTCGCCCGTCTCGGGCAGCGCGTCGCGGGCGATCTGCCGGGCCGTGTCGAGGTCGCCCCCGATGTTCACCAGCGCGCGGGTGGCGAGCCCGTCGGGGTCGGCGAGGATCGCGACCAGCAGGTGGTCCTGACCGGCGGTGGCGTGGCCCGACTCCTTGGCGATCTGCTGCGCCTCGTGGATCGCCTGCTTCGCGCGCGGGGTGAACCGGGAGAACTGCTGGTCGTCGGGCTTGGGCACGAACCGCTTCTGGGCCGCCTGCTTGGTGACGCCCATGCTGCGGCCGATGTCCGTCCACGACGCCCCCGACCTGCGGGCCTGGTCGACGAAGTGGCCGATGAGGCTGTCGGCGACGTCACCCATGTGCTCGGCCATGAGCACGGCGCCGGAGAGCTGCTCGAGAACGTTGGGGTTGGCTGACTTGATGCCCGCGATGAGATCGTCCAGCCGGACCACGGGAGAGGAGGATTCGCTCATGCGTCAACAGTAGGTTGACGATGATGGATCGTCAACCCTCCGTTGACGGTGACGCCGGTGCGGTGCTGGCTGGGGGACACGCCCCGGACCCGTTTGAAGGCGACGCTCAGCGCGAAGGCGTTGGCGTAGCCGACCTGGCGGGCCACCGAGTCGATCGTGAGGTCGGAGCGGCGGAGCAGGTCGGCGGCCAGGGCGATGCGCCAGCCGGTCAGGTAGGTCAGCGGCGGCTCGCCCACCAGGTCGGCGAAGCGGCGGGCGAAGGTGGCCCGGGAGGCGCCCACCTTCCCGGCCATCGAGGCGACCGTCCACGGATGGGCCGGGGCGTCGTGGATCAGCCGCAGCGCCGGGCCGATCAGCGGGTCGCCCTGCGCCAGGTACCAGCCCGGCGCGTGCGCCTCGGGGCGGGCGAACCAGGCGCGCAGGGTCGCGATCAGCGCCAGGTCCAGGAGCCGGTCGAGGACGATCTGCTGCCCCGGACCCTCCCCGCCGACCTCCTGCGCGAGCAGGTCCATGACCGGCGCGGGCCCGTCGGACCGGCGCACCACCACGATGTCCGGCAGGACGTTCAGCAGCCGGTCGCTGACCTCGCCGTCGACCTGGTAGGTGCCGCTCGCCACGGTCGTCGACCCGTCGGGGGAGTGGCCGCTGGTGCGCGGCGCCAGGCGCAGCGCCTCGGTGACGTCGGTCCCGTCGAGGGTCGTCAGCCGGTTGCCGGGACGGACGATGACGTCGGGCGCCGTGGCCGGGTCGTCGCCGACGGTGTAGTGGTCGGGGCCCTTGACGATGGCGATGTCGCCGGTGTCCAGCAGGACCGGTTCGCCGTGGTCGGGCACGATCCAGGCGTGTCCGCGCAGGGCCGAGGCCAGCGCCAGCCGCGCGCCGTCGGCGATGCGCAGCGCCCAGGGCGGCTGCAGGATCGCGTGGCAGAAGGCCGCGCTGTGGGCGCGGACGCCCTGGAGAAGGTCGGCGAGCGGGTCCATGCCCTCAGGTTAGACGCTCAGACATGGATCCAAGCGTGACGAACATGGATCGTCTCATCTCTTCCGCGTGTACTTGGTCGTACCGAAACGAGGAGGTTCTGATGTACGCGATCCTGGGAGTCACCGGCCACGTGGGCGGAGCGGCGGCGCGTGAGCTGCTGCGCCGGGGCGAGCCGGTGCGGGCGGTGGTCCGCGACCCGGCCAAGGGCGCCGAATGGGCGGACGCCGGGGCGGAGGTGGCCGTGGCCGACCTCAACGACCGGGCGTCGCTGGCCGAGGCGCTGCGCGGCTGCGCGGGGGCGTTCGTCCTGCTGCCGACCGACGCCGCCGCGGCCGACCCCGACGCCGCCCACCGCGCGACGGCCGACACGATCGCCGAGGCGGTGCGGGAGAGCGGGGTGCCCCACGTCGTGGCGCTGTCGTCGGTCGGCGCCGACCTGCCCGAGGGCACCGGCCCCATCCGCTGGCTGCACCACCTGGAGAACGCGCTGCGCGCGACGGGGGCGCGGGTCACCGCGGTCCGTTCGGGCCACTTCCAGGAGAAGGTCGAGCTGCTCCTCGACGCGATCCTCGGACCGGGGATCTATCCGGTCTTCGCCGAGTCGGCCGACGTGCCGACGCCGATGATCGCCACCCGGGACATCGGCGAGGTGGTCGCCGATCTCCTCGTCACCCCCGCCGCCGCCTCGGAGGTCGTCGACCTCGACGGCCCGGTCACCACCGAGCGCCAAGTGGCCGAGGAACTGTCGGCCGTCCTCGGCCGGCCGATCCAAGTGGTCACCGTCCCGAAGCCGGGCTGGGCCGCCGCGATGGTGGACGGCGGCCTCCCGCCGCAGCTCGCCGCCGAGCTGGTGGGCCTTTACGAGGCCGAGGAGCGCGGGATCCTCCAGCTCAGGGGCGACCGCCACCTGACCGGCACGACCGACTTGGCGAAGACGCTCCAGCACGTCTTGAGCTGACGCCAAGTCGGGTCCAACCGCGGACCAAGGGGCGCTTGGCATCGTCCGGGTGATCGCCGATCGAAGGAGATTCCCGTGCGAAAGACCTTTCGTACTCTGCCGCTGCTCGTCATGGCGCTGGTGTTCAGCATCGTGGCCCAGCTCGGGATGGCGCCGCAGGCCGCCCGAGCGGCCACGCCCGCCGACCCGCTGCCGAGGGCCTACCGGGTCGACAGCGTGACCGAGGTGCCCGGCCACCCAGGCATGCTGGCGCTGTCGGCCGACGGCGCCACCGCCTTACACCTGTCCCCGCGAGGGGACGATCCGCCAGTGCTGGTCGCCGCCGACCTGCGCGGCGGCGGCGAGGAGGTCGTCGGCCTCGACCTCGAAGGCCTGGCCGTGCCGCAGGTGATCGACGCCGCGATCAGCGCCGACGGCCGGACCGTCGCCGTCCTGGCGGGCGGCGCGAACGCGGCCGACCTGCGGCTGCCGGCCGGCGCCGACCCCTTCATCAAAGAGGCCATCTTCGTCCGCGACCGGCTCACCGACGCCACCGCGTGGGTGCAGGTCCCCGACCTCGGGATCCCCGCCTCGCACCACCGGCTCCGCACCCCGGCCCTCAGCGCCGACGGCCGGAGGCTGGCCGTCGGCCTCTCGCTGCCGCTGCCCGAGTACGACGACCTCACCTCGCCCGAGGGCGTGCTGCTGGCCGCCCTGTCGCCCGACGCCGCGCCGGTGACGCACGTCGTCCGCCCCGAGGACCTGGTGGGCGACGAGCCCGACGTGCGGAACTTCGCCCTGTCGGGTGACGGGAAGGTGCTCGCGGTCAACGCCGCCGACGGCGACGAGCGCGCCCTCCTGCGCTTCGACGCCGCCACCGGTGACCGGCTGGCCGGGGAGCGCGAGCTGACCCAGGCCCAGCACACCGCCTGGGTCCCCAACCTCGACCAGGCCGGACGCCGGACCGCCTTCGGTGGCACGGGCGCGGGAGTGGTCGTGGCCGACCTCGTCACCGGCCCCTCGGCCGACGTGACGCTGGCCGCCTCGGCCCAGGCCCCCCACGTCTCCGGTGACGCCGGCTTCGCCTCCGACGACCCGCCCGCCGCCGCGCGGCTGAGCGCGGACGGCGGCACCGTCGCCTTCCGGCGCGCGGGCGCGGTGTGGGCGCAGCCGGCCCAGACCGGCCGGGCCCCCGTGCTGGCCACCCCCGGTCTGGACGGCCGGATCGCCGACCCCGTCCCCGGCGAGCAGGTGATCTATCCCGACTACGTGACCGCGTTCGCGCTCAGCGGCGACGGTGGCACCCTTGCTTTCCTGTCCGCGAGCACCGCGTTCACCGCGCCCCGCACCGACGAACCGCAGCCCTCGCACCTCTACCGCGCGGTCCCCGCCGACGCGCCCCCGCCCGCCTGGCCGGAGAACGCCGCGCTGACCGCCGAACCCGGCACGACCAGCGTCGCCCTCTCCTGGCCCGCCGCGAGCGCCACGGCGAAGACCTATGACGTCAGCGTGGACGGCGCCAAGGTCGCCACTGTGACCGCCCCCGACACCCAGGCGGCCCCCTCCGGGCTCACCCCCGGCTCGACCGTCGAGCTCGCGGTCGTCGCCAGGGACGCGGACGGCCGCCCCTCGGCCCCGCTGACCAGGAGCGTCACCCTGCTCGGCGACGTGCCGCCCGGTGAGGCCCCGCTGTCGGCGGTGGCCGGGCCCGGCGCACGCGTGCGTCTCCAGTGGGAGGCCGCTACCGGGATGACCGGCTACCGGGTGCTGCGCGACGGCGTCAAGCTGGCCGACCTGGCTCCCGGCACGACCACCTACGACGACGCGATGGTCGCCGCCGACACCGCCTACACCTACGCGGTCGCGGGGCTGCGCGGAGCCGAGGAGATCCGGCTGACCAGGGACGCCCAGGTCCGCGTCGACGCGATGACCGTCACCGAGACGGCCGCCAACCTGCCCAGGGTGGCCGGGTCGACGGTGCTGGCCCTCGGCCGCGAGGCCACCTTCGCGCTGGTCGGCGCGGCGGGCTTCACCGCCACCGCCGACCTGGTCGTGCGCACCGCCGACGACCCGGCCAAGGCGGTGTCGGTGCCGCTCACGGAGGAACCGGCCGGGCGTTACCGAGGCTCGTGGCCGCTGCCCGTGGGCGTGACCGAGATCGCCTCCGGCGTGGTCCGGCTCGCCGACGGCGCGGGACACTCACTCACCCGGCCGGTCACCGGCCTGCCCGCCACGACCGGCGGTCTGGTCAGGATCGGCGTCACCGTCCCCGGCGGGGACGCCGACGGCGTCCGCCTCCAGGTGTGGAGCGACACCACCCGCACGGGACACCTCACCCAGGTGAAGGCCGACGGCACCCTCGCCGTGCCGGTCGTGCCGGGCGACGACCACAAGGTCACCACCCGCCGGTCCGACGGCCTCGACGGCACCCCGCCGAAGACCGTCGCGGTCGCCTCCGGGCAGGCGGTCGACGTGACCGTCGCGCCGCACGCCCCGGCCTCCCTCACCCTGACGCTGCGCCGGCCGGGCAACGAGGTGCTGACCGAGGTCCCGGTCGTGCTCACCACCCGGAACGGGGCGCGGTCGGGCCGTACCGACGGGGCCGGGCGGGTGACCTTCGGCACCCTCGACGCGGCCACCGACGTGACCGCGAAGATCACCCTGCCCGCGCAGACGCGGGCGACCTATGGCCTGGCCGTCGTGCCCGACCGGACCCTCACCCTGGCTGCCGGTGACAACGCGGTCGCGGTGACCGCGGAAGCGCTGCCCAAGGTGACCGTGAGCGGCACCGTCAAGGACGACGACGGCCGTCCGCTTCAGGCGGCGGTCTCGCTGCGGCAGGTGATCGGCGGGGTCGGGGTGCCCGCGCGGGCCGAGTCGGCCGCCGACGGCACCTGGTCGGCCCGGGTGTTCGGCGGCGGCACGCGGACCGTCGTGTCGGCCGCCCTCGCCGGGCAGACGACGCCCGAGGTCGTGGCCGAGGCGGGCACGCCGGTGGAGCTGGTCTTCCCCGAGGTGTCCGGCTACGTCGTGCGGCCCAAGGTGATCCTGGTGTCGATGGACGGCGACCGCACCGAGCTGGAGATCGGCGTCGAGATGGCCGGCACCTACGGGCTGGAGGTCCTGGCCGGTGGCCGGCGCGTCGTCGCCTGGAACGGCGAGGTCCCGGTCGACGTGCCCCCGGGCACGACGGTGACCTTCTGCGCGGACGGCGGCTACCGGGGCCTGAGCAAGGCGTGCGCCGAGGCCGTCGCCGGGGAGTCGTCCACCATCCCGCTGACCGTGGAGATCCACGAGACGTCCCGGATCACCGGGCGCATCCTCGAACCGGACGGCACCCCCCGGGCCGGCCGCACCTGCACGACGATCGACGGCATGGGCACCTCGGCGGTCGCCACCCTGACCGGTCCGGGGCTGCGGATCTCCGCGCCCGCCGCCGGCACCTATGTGCTCACCGTGGTCGCCTGCCGCGACGAGCAGAGCGGCTCGGTCCAGCGGCTCGTGACGATCGGGGCTGGCCAGCGGCTCGACCTCGGCGACCTGCGGCTCGGCGCGGCGTCCACGCTCCTGCGCGGGGAGCGCAGCGGCTTCGACGCCGTCACCGACGCCGTGCTGCCCGGCGGGCTGGCCCACCTGCGCGCCGACGTCGAGTTCCAGGACACCACGCGGACCGGCAGCGCCAGGCTGGCGCTTCCCCCGGGCGTCACGGTCCCCGACGACGCCGTGCTGCGGGACGGCAAGCCGGTGGCGTTCACCCGCGAGGCGAACGCCGTCGTGATCCCGCTCCCGGCCACGCGGACGCGCACGGTCGACGTGTACGTCCGCACGCCGGCGGCGGCCGGGGGAGAGCTGCCGTTCTCCCTGTCAATCTCCTCGGGCGACCTCACCGAGGTCCTGGGATCGGCCGGGGTCCGGGTGGGCACGGTCACGCTGCGGGCGCCCGCGTCGACCCCGACCGGGCGGTTCACCGCCTCGGGGCTGGCGCCGGCCGGTGCGCGCGTCGTCGTCCGCGACGGCGGCACCGTGATCGCGGAGGCCGACGCCGGTGAGGGCGGCCGGTGGCACGCCGTGGTCGACCTCGGCGCCGGGGACGAGGCGGTGCGGCACGTGCTGCGCGCCTCCGCCGCCGTGGGCACGGCAGACCTCGCGTCCGCGCCGGTGACCGTGGTCGTCGACCCCTACGCCAGCGTGCTGGAGTCGGTCACGATGTCCCAGGCGGGGACGTCCGCGACCTTCCGCCCGGCCGACGGCGTGGCGCGGTTCCCCTGGGTGTGGAACCCGGCTCTGGACGTCACCGTCCGGGCCCGGTTCAGCGGCCCGGTCGGCGGTCCCCGGGCGCTGCTCGGCACCCTCGACCTGCCCCTCACGCCCGTGGAGGGTCAGCGACACGTCTACACCGTCACCACCAGGCCCAAGGCCCACGAGGTCGGCGACCTGACGATCAGCTACGCGGCGGAGCACGACCGGCCCCTGCTGCCGATTCCCCCCGCGCCCGACCCGGCCGGCGGCCTCTTCGACCCGGCGGCGGCGGTGCTCGCCGACCCCGTGACCGAAGGCGACGCCGTCAGCCAGGAGTTCACCGTCCCCGTGCCGAAGCTGGGCCCGTCAGCGCAGGGGCGCGTCACGCTGGTCGTCGAACCGCTGCCGGGCTACGAGCCGGACGCCGCCGCCGTCAGGGCGGCCCGCGCCTCGGGGGTGCCCGTCTACGAGCCCGTCCTTTCGGGCAGCGATCCGGCGACGATCGCCACCACCGGGCGGCACACGATGGAGGCGGCGGCGATCGTCGACATCGGCGTGCTGGCGAGCCAATTCCCGGACTCGCCGCTGGTCAGGTCGCTGAACGCCGGCGGGTTCGTGGCCGGACCGGCGCGGGCCATCTTCCGCACGTCCTTCTGGAACATCACCAACGCCGACGCCATCAACTCGCTGGAGACCAGCGACGAGAAGTACGCCGAGCTCAACAAGATGATGGACATGGCCAACCGGTGCAAGGACGGATCGCTGGGCGACGTCCACCGCCACCACCTGCAGCAGCTCATGCGGCGGGCGGTCATGCTCGACATCTACACCGGCGTGTCGGGCGCCATCGGCCTGGCGCTCGCCCCGTCGACCTTCGGCCTGGGCACCGTCGCGGTCTGGGCGGTGAGCTGGGGCGTCGGCAAGGCGCTGGAGGTCCCGCTCAACAACGAGATCGCGGCGCTGCGCCGGGAGATGAACAGCGCCGAGGAGTGCCGGTGGTCCGAGCGGGACACCTCCTACCGCGACCCGCACCGTCCCGAGCCGGACGCCGACATCGACTACCGCTTCGACCCGTCGGGCTACCTCTACGAGGGCCTCGGCGAGCGCCGCGTGGCCGGGGTCACCGCGACCCTGCTGCGCGCCCCCGCCCCGGAGGGACCGTGGCAGCCGTGGGACGCGGCGGTGTACGGCGACCTGAACCCGCAGACCACCGACGCCGACGGCCGCTACGGCTGGGACGTGCCCGAGGGCTGGTGGAAGGTCGTCTACACCAAGGACGGCTACCTGCCGGCGGAGTCGCGGGTGCTGAAGGTGCTGCCCCCGCACACCGATGTCGACGTCAACCTGTTCCGCGCCGAACCGGCCGAGGTCGAGAAGGTCGAGGCCGACGACAAGGGGCTCACGGTCACCCTGACCCAGCCGACCCGGGTCGCGCGGGCCCTGTCCGGCGCGCTCACGGTCACCACCCCGGACGGCGCGGCCGTCGGCGGCCAGTGGACGGCCGTGTCCCCGCAGTCGCCCCCGGCCGGGCACCCCTATCCGGCCGAGAAGCTGGCCATGGCGTTCCGGTTCACCGGGGAGAAGCGCTCCGGCGAGGTGAAGGTCACCGTGGATCCGCTGCTCCAGGACCACGGCGGCCGGGCCGTCGCCGAGGGCGTCGAGAAGACGCTCTCGGTCCGCTGGACCGGCCCCGACTCTGCGGGACCGCAGGTCAGCGTCACCGGCGTGGCCGACGGCGCGACCTACCGGCTGCGCGCGGTCCCCACGCCCAGGTGCGTCACCGTCGACCGGGGCTCCGGCGTGGCCACCGAGGCCACGCTGACGCTCACCGGCGGCACGCCCGCCGGGGTTGGGGTCTACACGGCCACCTGCGCCGGGGCGAAGGACAACGAGGGCAACATCACCCCGCCGGTGACGGCGGCCTACTCCGTGACGTACGTCTTCACGGGTTTCGCCGCGCCGGTCAGGAACGGCGGCGTGGTCAACACGGCCAAGGCCGGCCAGGGCATCCAGATCAAGTGGTGGCTGACCGACGCGGCCGGCGCCCCGGTCAACGGGCTGACGACGGCGGCGCTGACCGTCAGCCCCTTCGACTGCCGGACCGGCCTGCCCACCGGCCAGGAGCGGGTGCCCGCCGAAGGCGCGTCCCAGCTCCAGGTCCTCGGGAACGGCGCTTACCAGGTGGTCTGGCGGACCCCGGCGTCCTACCTCGACAAGTGCCTGACGCTCCACGTCGACACCGGGGAAGGAGCCGCCGCGTCGCACACCGCCCTGTTCCGCTTCACCCGCAACGAATCCCTCTGATCACCGGTTGCGCGCCCGCCTTCACGGCGGGCGCGCAGCTCGCGCATCAGCAGCAGATGGAGGAAAGAGGACAAGATCTGGCCGCTATCGCTGAGATCGTGGTGATGTGGCCCAGACGAAGACGGTTCTCGACAACCGGGCGCTCAACCGCGCGACGCTCGCCCGGCAGCTGCTGCTCGACCGCGCCGACCTGCCGGTCCTCGACACCGTCGCGCATCTGGGCGGGATGCAGGCGCAGGAGCCCCAGGAGCCTTTCGTCGGGCTCTGGTCGCGGCTGCGCGCCTTCGACCCGGCCGCGCTCTCCGGCCTGCTGGTCGGGCGGAAGGTGGTGCGGACCCATCTCATGCGCCGCACCGTCCACCTGGTCACGGCCGACGACGTCGTGGCCTGGCGGGCCCGGCACGACGGCATGCTGCGCCAGCGGGTCCTCGGCGTCTACCGCCGTGAGCTCGACGGGGTCGACCTCGACGAACTGGCGGCGGCGGGCCGCGACCTGCTGGCCGACGGCGAGCCCCGGTCGATGGCCGAGCTGGCGCGGGCGATGGCCGGGCGGTGGCCGTCGCCGGAGCCGCGCGCGCTGGGCGAGATGCTGATCTCCGCCCTGGTGCCGGTGGTCCAGCTGCCGCCGCGCGGCGTGTGGCGGACCCGCGCGGGGGTGCGCAACACCCCGCTCTCGCTGTGGCTGGGGCGCGAGCCCGACCCGCCCGTTCTGGACGGTTCCGACCCGGTCGGCCAGACGCTGGTGCGGCGCTACCTGGCCGCGTTCGGCCCGGCCGCCACGGCGGACCTGCGCGCCTGGAGCGGGCTGGCCGGGCTGCCGGCGGCCGTCGCCGCCGTACGCGACGAGCTGGTCTCCTTCCGCGACGAGCGGGGCCGGGAACTGCTGGACCTGCCGGACGCGCCGCGCCCCGACCCCGGCACCCCCGCCCCGGTGCGGTTCCTGCCGGCCTTCGACAACGCGCTCCTCGGTTACGACGACCGCACCCGGATCGTCGACGACGCCCACCGCAACCTGTCGGTCGCGGGGTCGCGCGTCGTCCTGGTCGATGGCCGGGTCGCCGCGACCTGGACCGTCAAGGACGCCGCCGTGGTCGTCGCGCCGCTGCGCCCCCTGTCGGCGGCCGACCGCGACGAGGTGATCGAGGAGGGCCGGGCGCTCGCGTTCTTCCTCTCCGACGGCGAGGGCCAGGACGTCGAGATCACCGGCTGACGGCGCGCAGGGCGACGTCCACGCAGGCCTGGAGGTCGTCGCGGCTCGCCCCGGCGGCGGCGTGGACGGCGTTGCCCTCGCTGAGCGTCATCACGAACCGGGCCAGCGCCCGCGCGTCCACGCCGTCGGGGAGGTCGCCCTCCTTCGCCGCGCGGGACATCCGCTCTTCCAGGGCCGCCTCGGTGGCGGCCCGGCCGGCGGCCAGGATTCCGGAGACGGCGGCGTTCTCCGGCGAGCAGGCCAGGCCGCCCTGGATGGACAGGCAGCCCGGCGGGTGGTCGCCGGTGGTGAGCGCGTCGGCGCTGGAGCGCAGGAACTCCTCGATGGCGGCCGCCGCCGTGGGCCGGTCGAGCGCGGCGCGGGCGGCCGCGACCTTGGTCTCGTGGTAACGGGCGAAGGCCCGCCGGAACAGCTGCTCCTTGCTGCCGAAGGTGGCGTACAGGCTCGGGCGGTTGATGCCCATCGCGCCGGTGAGCGCGCTGAGCGACGCGCCCTCGTAGCCGTGCCGCCAGAACACCTCGATGGCCCGGTCGAGGACCGTCTCCTCGTCGAAGGCCCTCGGTCGTCCGACAGCCGGCGTCCCATCACTCATGAGGCCACTCTACCGCTCGGTACAAAACCTGCTACGTTGGATTTAGAACCGAGCGGTACAAAAAGGAGACCCATGACCGTCACACTGATCACCGGGGCCAACAAGGGCATCGGCTTCGAGACGGCCCGGCAGCTTCTCGACCTGGGCCACACCGTCTACATCGGCGCCCGCGACGTCGAACGGGGCGAGAAGGCCGCGGCGACGCTGGGGGCGCGGTTCGTCCAGCTCGACGTCACCGACGACGCGTCGGTCCGGGACGCCCTGGCGGCCGTCGACGCGGCCGAGGGCCGGCTCGACGTGCTCGGCAACAACGCGGGCGTCCTCGGCGACGGGCCCCTCGACGGACCCCGCCGCGCTGCGGGTGTTCGACACCAACGCGGTGGGGATCGTCCGGGTCACCGAGGCGGCGCTGCCGCTGCTGCGCAGATCCGCCAACCCCACGGTGGTCACCGTGTCGAGCAGCGCCGGATCGTTCTGGGCGGTGACCAACCCCGACCGGCCGGAGTTCGGCCTGCCCCTGGCGCTCTACTCGGCGTCCAAGGCGGCGGCCACCATGCTCACCGTCCAATATGCCAAGGCCCACCCCGGCATCAAGTTCAACGCCCTCGAACCCGGCACCACCGCCACCGACATGACCGCCGCCTTCGGCATCGGACGGCCCCCGGCGGAGAGCGCCGCGACCGTCGTCCGTCTGGCCACCCTCGGCCCCGACGGCCCGACCGGCACCTTTCAGGACGAGCGCGGCGACCTGCCCTGGTAGTCGAACACCACCCCGGTCAGGCGCTCCGACTCCGCCCACAACCGGCGCTGCGCGTCGGCGTCGTAGGACGCCGGGCTCGACGCGATGCGCTCGGGATGCCCGGTGAACTGGGCGCGCCCCGGCGGGCCGTAGAACTCGCCGCCGCGCGCCGAGGGGTCGACCGCCGCCCGCACGGCCGCCAGCGCGCCCACCTGCGGGTCGTGCATCAGCCACCACGTGACCGGCCGCATGACCGGCCGCATCATGAGCCGGACGAACGGCGACATGTCGCGGCCGAACTCGGTGCGCGCGTTCCCCGGATGGGCCGCCAGCGAGATCGTCTCGGCTCCCGCCTCGGTCAGCCGCCGGTGGAGTTCGTAACTGAACAGCAGGTTGGCCAGCTTCGACTGGAAATAGGCCTTCTGGTAGTCGTACCCGCGCTCGAAGTGCAGGTCGGCGAAGTTCACGGTGCCGCGCCGGTGGCCGATGCTGCTGACCGTCACCACCCGCGACCCCGGGACGGCCAGCATCCGGTCCAGCATCAGCCCGGTGAACGCGAACGTGCCCAGATGGTTGGTCGCGAAGGTCAGCTCGAACCCCTCGTCGGTCACGGCGTGCCGGGGCCGGATGCCGCCCGCGTTGTTGACGAGCAGATCGACGCGTTCCCCTTCGAGCTCCCGGGCCGCCGACCTGATCACTTCGGGTGAGGCCAGGTCGAGGTGGAGCGTGCGCACCCTCGGCGACCCGAGCCGCTCGGCCGCCCGGGCGGCCTTGGCCGGATCGCGGCCGTCCTCCTCGAACGCATGAAAGAGCTCAGCGAGCAGGCTGACGCCCTGACCGGAAGCCCCGGCGCGTTCTTCGCCTTCTTCGCCACCCTCGTCCGCGAGGGCGCCGCCCACCGGGGACTGGCGGAGGCGCTCGGCGGGGCCGGCTTCGACGTGGACGCGGCGGCCGCCCAGGCGGGCTGCGACGTGACCGCCCGGCTGCGCGCCCTGCTCGTCTCGGCCCAGGAGTCGGGGGAGGTCCGGCCCGACATCACCTATCCCGACGTCAAGGCGCTGATGGCCGGTTGCCTGTCGGCCGACCCGTCCGATCCCGCCTCGCTCGACCGGCTCGTCGCGGTGGTGTCGGGAGGGCTCAGGCCTGCGGCGAGGTGAACTCCGCCACCCACTGGACCACCCGGTGGGCCTCCGAGCGCTCCGCCGTCTCGCGGGCCTCGGCGGCCAGGTCGGCCGCGTCGTCGGCGCGGCCCTCGTCGCGGGCCAGATAGGCCAGCCCGAGCAGGTTCGCCGCCACTCCCGGGAGGAATCCCAGCTCGCGCCGCAGCCGGGTCGACTCCTCCAGCAGGTCGCGGGCCGCCGGGGTGCCCTTCGAGGCGAAGGCCAGGTGCCGCAGCGTGTACGCCAGCGTCTCCCGGTCGCCGGTCTGGGTCGCCAGGTCGCGGGCGCGTTCGAAGAAGGGCCGGGCCACGTCGTCCTGGTGGGCGACGACCTGGTGGTAGATGCCGACCCAGAACAGCGACTCCGCCTCGCCCCGCGTGTCGCCCAGGGAGCTGTAGAGGTCGACGGCGCGCTCGAACGCGGTGACGTCGCCGGGGCCGTCGCCGTCGAGGAACCGGGCATGGGCGATCCGGCCGCGTGCCAGCATGAGGTCGGCTTCGAGACTGTCCAAGGCCAGGTCGGCCATGTCGAGGGCGCCTTCGGTCCCGTGGAAGACGGCCTGCTCGTACAGTGTCTTGGCGTTCTCGATACGTCCCATTTCGCCGACCTTACTCCGGGAGCATGAACCGCATGGGAATCACGTGCCAGTACCTCAACGTGCGCCCGGAGGAGATCGAGACGCTCCTGCGGTGGCCCCAGCGCATCGACGAGATCATGGAGGACGTCGAGCGCGGACTCGACATCGACCAGGCCTGGGACGGGCTCGCCGCCCTGCTCGGCGACCTCCCCGTCAACGTGATCTTCGGCGGCACGCCCCTGGAGACCGGCCACGAGTTCGCCTACGGCCAGCCGCGCTACCTGTCCCCCGAGCAGGTCGCCGTGGCCGCCGAGTCACTCCCCGGCGTGCTGACCTACGACGGCACGGCCGTCACCGGCGTCTACCCGGGCACCGACGACGAGCCCTACTACCGCCACCACTACGCCGCCCTGTGGGACTTCTTCTCCCGCTGCGCCAAGAACGGCGACGCCGTCGTGGTGGTCCTGCTCTGAGCAGGGGGACAAGCGCATTCGGCGGCAGCACCAGCCTGGCCATGGTGGGCGGGTACGTCCTGGCCGGTGAACTCGCGCGCTTCTCCGACCACGGCCAGGCCTTCGCCTCCTACGAAAGGGAGCTAGAGCAGGGCCTTCGCGATCGGGGCGGCCAGGCGGCTGGTGCCGGGGAGCGAGCGGGCCCTGCGCGGTCTCGTCTACGGGATGCGGGCGCTCAACCGTCTTCCCGGCCCGGTGGTGCGGCTGCTGACGGCGTCGAGCGTGGGGCTGCGCGTGCACACCTCGTTCCGGCTGAAGGACTAGAAGCGGCGGCACTGGTCCTCCTTGTCGCCTCCGGCCTTGTTCCCCGTGCCGGTCGGGCGGGGCGAGTTCTCCTTGCACTGGAGGTTGCCCTTCATCGTGTTGCGGTCGATCCGCGCGCCGCCCCTGTTGCCGACGACCTGGATCGACCCGCCGACGCGGTTGGAGACGACCTTCAGGTGGCGGCGGTTGGCGTCGAGCTGGATGTCGGAGTCGACCCGGGAGGAGGAGACGGTGGCCGCGCCGCCCTGCTTGACCTGCACGCTGCCCTTGACGTGAGAGCCGGCCAGCACGCTGACCGCCCTGGCGTTCTCGGCCTGCACGCTGCCCTCGACCCGGACGCCCCGCGCGACCAGCGTCGCGCCCCGCTCCACCTTCAGCGTGCCCTTCACCTTCGTCCCGGTCAGCGTGCAGGTAGCCCCCGCCGGCACCCGCAGGTTGTCGACGGTGACGGCCCGCAGGCTCTTCCGGCACGACCGCTCCTCGGCGGCGGCCGGTGAGACCAGACCCGCGCCGCCGAGCAGCGCACCCAGCACGACCCCGCCCAGCAGGACCTTCGTGTTCATCGCAACCCCTCCCCTTGGAAGGCGGGGCCTCTCGCCCGCCTGAGAAGAGCCTCACGGGCGGCGGTGAGCGATCGATGAGCCGTGGATGAGCGGCCTCTCATCTCCGGGACAGGTGGGCGGCGACCGCGTCGAGGACCCAGTCGAGGCCGGTCGCGAAGGACGTCGCGGCGTCGACCTCCGTGCCGTCGTGGACGACCTTGGCCAGCGCCGGGAAGCGGCCCGTGGCCAGCATCGTCGTCACGTGAGGGCCGTGGGCGCGCTGCCACTCGCGATCGGACAGCCCGCTGGCGCGCTCGGCCCGCAGGTTCGCGATCTCGCGCCTGATCGCGCCGATGGTGTAGGCACTGACGGTCTCCACGGCGCGCATGACGGTGTCGACGTCGGCGAGCCCGTCGAGGGCGGCCAGCACGGCCTCGGTCGCCGCGAGCGTGTGGGGGCCCAGGGCCGGACGGCCGCCGAGCAGGTCGGCCAGCCATTCGTGGCGGAGGGCGGCCTGCCGGGTCAGGACCGCGTGGCCGCGCAGCGCCTCACGCCAGTCGCCGGGTGGTTCGGCGGGGAGGATCTCGGCGTGGACCTCGTCGACCATGAGGTCGAACAGCTCCTCCTTGGTGGAGATGTAGCCGTACAGCCGCATCGGGCCGGCGTTCAGCCGGGCCGCGACCTTGCGCAGCGACACCTCCTCCAGCCCGCCCTCGTCGGCGAGCGCGACGGCGGCGGCGACGATCCCCGCCCGGTCGAGCGGCACGGGGCGGTTCGACGGCTCTGGCCGGTCCCACACAGTCACCGATACAGTGTACCGATACACTGTATCGCCATGAGACACCGTATCGCCGTGGTCGGCGCCGGGCCCGCCGGTCTCGCCTTCGCCCGGGTCCTGCACCGCCACGGCCACCCCGTCACCGTCTTCGAACGCGACGCCGGGCCCGACGCCCGCCCGCCCGGCGGCGCGCTCGACCTGCACGAGGGGCTGGGCCAGCTCGCACTGGCCAAGGCGGGGCTGCTGGCGGAGTTCCGGGCGCTGTCGCGTCCGGAGGGCCAGGCCATGCGCATCATGGACACCGACGGGACCGTCCTGCGCGACTGGCGACCAGGGCCCGACGAGCGGGCCAATCCCGAGATCGACCGGGGACAGCTCCGCGACCTGCTGCTCGGCCCTCTCGACGTCGAGTGGGGGAGGGGCGTGACGGAGGTGGTGCCGGGCGACGGCACGCTGGTCCGGTTCGCCGACGGACGGCAGGAGACCTTCGACCTCGTGGTCGGGGCCGACGGCGCGTGGTCGAAGGTCCGCCCGGCGCTCTCGCCCGCGACGCCCCGCTACACCGGCGTCACCATGGTCGAGACCTCCACGGACGACCCCGACCTGGCCCGGCTGGTCGGCGACGGAGCCCTGGCGGTCTACGGCGTGAACCGCAACCTGGTCGCCCAGCGCAACAGCGGCACCCACGTCAAGGTGTACGCCCAGTTCCGCGCCCCGCTCGACCACGCCGTGGACCTGCTAACCATGTTCGACGGATGGTCCGGGCCCGTCGTCGACCTCCTCCGCCGGGGCACGGAGTTCGTCCGACGCCCCCTCTACGTCCTGCCCGTGCCGCACACCTGGGCCCACGTGCCCGGGGTGACGCTGCTGGGCGACGCCGCCCACCTGATGCCTCCGCTGGGGGTGGGCGCGAACCTCGCGATGCTGGAGGGCGCCGAACTCGCCGAGTCCCTCGCTGCCTGCCCCGCCGACCTCGACGAGGCGGTCCGCGCCTTCGAGGAGCGCATGTGGCCCCGGGCCGCCCGGTGGGCGGAGTTCACGGCGGCCGGGCTCGACCGCCTCGTGAGCCCCGACCCCGCCCAGGCAGTCGCGCTCTTCGACGACGTCCAGCCATGACGAAGGCCCGGCGCGGGCTGCGCCGGGCCCTCTGTTCAGCGGATCACTGTGCGGGCGTGAACGTGTAGGTCGCGCCCTTCATGGCGTTGACGCGCAGCGTCGACTTGCCCGCGCCCACGTTGCTCACCGTCCCGTTGTCGGCCGACACGTCGACCTTCGTGCCCGTCCACGGGTTCTTGACCTCGAAGACGCCGCCCTGCTCGCTCTTCACGGAGATGTACTCGACCGCGTCGCCGGTCCGGGAGGCGCTGACGACCAGGCCGCCCTTCTCGCGCAGGCGGTGGAACGACCCGCTCTTGCCCGCGGGCCACACCGGGAAGACCTGGACGAGCCCGTCCCAGCTCTGCAGCAGCATGCTGTTCAGCGCCTCGATCGCGCCCGCCTTCTCCAGACCGTGGTTGCCGTCGGAGATGCGCAGGTTTGCCACGGAGTGCTGGCTGATCTGCTGCTTCAGCCGGTCGATGATCGTCTGGCCCGGGTAGCCGACCTTGGCCGCCTGGGTGAAGATCTTCGGGAAGCTGTTGTCCTGGCCCCACGAGTTCATCGCGTTGATCGTGTCGATCGCCGTCTGGCGCTCCGTCAAAGGGGAGCCGATGCCGAGCTGGCCGCCCGGGTGGACGAACTCCAGGTTCACCGTGTTGTCGCCGGGGCGGATGGCCCGGTTGTCGCTGATCGTGCCCGGCTCACCGAGGGCGAAGACGGTCTTGCCCTGGTAGGTCGTGGTGGGGATCGGCGGCAGGTTGCGGAGCATCTTGCCCCAGACCCAGCGGTGGCCGGCGTCGACGCCCAGCTTGGTGCTGGCGTCCTCCAGCGTGGTCAGCAGGAGCTTCAGCATGCCGAGGTCGGCGCTGGGGTTCTTCGCCCAGGTGATCTCGTGCGGGCCGCCCCAGAAGGAGCCGTCCTCCTCGACCCAGTTCTCGAAGAACGCGGCCACTTCCTTCATGAAGGGGTAGCCGGTCTCGCGGAGCCACTGCTCGTCCTGGGTGTAGTTCCAGTAGTCGATGTGCTGGGTCACCGTGAACAGGGCGTTGGCGACCTGGTTGTGATAGTTGTCGTCGCTGGTCGTGCCGAACGGGCTGATGCCGACCGGGAACAGCACACCGCTCTTCATGCCGCCGCTCGGGAAGCGGACGTCGACGTAGTCGGGCTTCACCCGGCGCAGGTCCTCGGCGGCGCGGCGGCGGGCCTCCGGCACGAAGGCGTCGACCGCGTCGAAGTAGGGCAGCGCCAGCTCCGGCCGGTTGGAGCTGTAGACGCCGTAGTAGTTGGCCTGCCAGTTGTAGTTGAGGTGGAAGTCGCCGCCCCACTGCGGGAAGTCGGTGGTGGCCCAGATCCCGTACAGGCCGGAAGCGGTCTTGCCCTCACGCAGCGAGCTGCCGAGGAAGTACAGCGAGCTGTAGTAGAAGCGCTCCAGCACGTCGTCGTCGAGGTCGACGTAGGAGCGCAGCCAGTAGTCCTTCCACCAGCCGAGGTGGGCGGCGTAGAGGTCGTCGACCGACGCGGCGGACTGGGCCCCCGCCAGGGCGATCGCGGCCGGGCCCGGGTCGGCGGGGTTGATCCCGCCGCCCGCGACGGCCGTGACGACGTCGACGGTCTGGCCGGGGGCGAGCTCGAAGTCGATCCGGCCGTTCGAGGCGGCCGGGTCGCCGCCGATGACCCGGGTGGCCAGCGACGCCCGGGAGACGCCGCGCGGGCTGGCCGGGGTCTGGCGGGTGGCCCACAGGGTGTCGCCCTGGACGCCGGAGGTCTGCACCATGCCGCCGCGGGCGTCGGGGGTGCCCGCGACGGTCTGGGCGCGCAGCCGGACCGGCCGGTCGCCCTGGGAGGTGATCGAGGTGACGACCACATTGCTGTCGGCGCCGGTGAACGTCTTCATCGTGACCGGCACGCCGCCCAGCTGCATGGACGTGTCGATGTCGCCCTTGAGGACGTTCTGCTCCTCCAGGAAGGAGCCGGTGGGCTGGGTGGGGCCCTCCTGGTCGTACAGCTCGAAGGCGCCGACGCGGGCGCGCGGGTTGCCGATCGAGTCGGCGGTGGTGCCCTGGGTCGGCTCGGTCAGGTTCAGCCGCAGGTAGCGGGCGGTCACCGGGGCGAAGGTGCGGTCGGTCGTGGCCGAGGTGTTGCCGGTGACGGTGTCGACGGTCGTCCAGGCCTGGCCGTCGGCGCTGGCCTCGACGGTCCAGTTCTTCCCGTTGTTGGCGGCCTCGCCGGGGCGGGCGGCCTGGTCGTGCCTGAGGATGTAGCGGCGGAAGGTCTTGGCCGAGCCCAGGTCGATCCGCAGCCACTGCGGCTTGCCCACGTCGGAGACCCAGCCCTCGTATCCCGAGCCCCAGGCGCCCGACACCGCGCGCGACGGCGGGAAGGACGGGTGGCTGCTGGACGCCGTCGCGGTCGACCCCCGCGCCAGGTTGGCCGCCGTGATCGTGGTGTCGGCCTGGATGGTGACGTTGCCGAGGGCCACCAGGGAGGGGCTGCCGGCGGACGTCCAGAAGTCGCCCTTGGAGATGTAGAAGGTCTTGACGCCCTGGCCGCCGCCGGAGGTCACGCCGATGTCGCCGTTCCCGAGGAGGGCTGTGTCGGGCATGGTGCGGCTGACCGCGCCGGAGTAGTTCTGGGTGGTCCAGCGGCCCTTGACCGCGCCGACGAGCTGCTGGATCTCAGCCCACTGCTGCTCGGCGGTCGGGACCGCCGCGTGCGCGGGGAGCGCCGTCAGGAGGGAGGCGGCGACCGCCGCCGCCAGGATGCCTCGGGTAGTTCTCATGGGGGTGCCTTTCTGGCCCTGCCGGGGCAGGCTCCACCGGCCTGGTCGGACCGGTTGAGATAACGTTATCTCGAAACCATAGAGTGTTTCCCGCGCGTTTCTAAGACGTCCCTGCATAACAGGTTCATCACGCGCCGCACCGGCTGAAACTTATGCCGATGTCAGCCCGACCTGCTGGAGAACGCTCTCCGATTCACTTAATTCACGCCATGGTATTGCCCCGATCAAGGCCATGGGCTGCAACTTTCATTCGAGAGAGCGCTCTTGTGAGCGTATTGACTCGGTCCAGTAACGCGGTCAGGATTCGGCGTGTGCATCCCTCCATGCGAAAGAGACGCTTCGCCGTCCTCAGTGGCCTGTCCCTGCTGTTAAGCGCCGTCGTCGCCTCACCGGGGCCCGCGACCGCCGCCGAACCCCCGGTCGCCGGTCCGCCCGCGCTCGAGAACGGGTGCGCGAAGATCGAGGACACCCTCCCGACCTACAGCGACTGGCCCAAGGTCGAGAGCAAGATCGAGAAAGATCCCGCCATCGAGCGGAAGGTCGCCAAGCTCGTCGCCGACATGACCCTGGCCGAGAAGGTCGGCCAGATGACCCAGCCCGAGATCAACGCCATCACCCCGGCCGAGGTGAAGGAGTACTTCATCGGCTCGGTCCTGAACGGCGGCGGCTCCTTCCCCGGCGGGAACAAGCACGCCACGGCCGACGCCTGGCTGAACCTCGCCGACGCCTTCTACGACGCCTCCGTGACCACCCGGACGAAGGTCCCGGTGATCTGGGGCATCGACGCCGTCCACGGCAACAACAACGTCTTCGGCGCGACGATCTTCCCGCACAACATCGGCCTGGGCGCCGCCGCCGACCCGTGCCTGATCCGCAAGATCAGCGAGGCGACCGCGGAGCAGCTCCGCGTGACCGGCCAGGACTGGGCCTTCGCGCCCACGCTCGCCGTCGTCCGCGACGACCGCTGGGGCCGGACCTACGAGGGCTACGCCGAAGACCCGAACATCACCCGGGCCTACGGATACGAGGCCGTCCAGGGACTCCAGGACTCCCACTGGCGCCGTCTCGGCAACCGGGGCGTCATCGCCACCGCGAAGCACTTCATCGGCGACGGCGGCACCCGCAACGGCGCCGACCAGGGCGTGAACCCGTCGTCCGAGGCCGAGATGATCAACCTCCACGGCCAGGGTTACTACGGCGCGCTGGCCGCCGGGGCGCAGTCGGTGATGGTGTCGTTCAACAGCTGGACCAACGAGGAACTCGGGATCAACGAGGGCAAGCTGCACGGCAGCAAGAAGGCCATCACCGACATCCTCAAGGGCAAGATGGGCTTCGACGGCCTGGTCGTGTCCGACTGGAACGGCATCGGCCAGGTGGCCGGCTGCACCAACGCGAGCTGCGCCCAGGCCATCAACGCCGGCATGGACATCGTGATGGTGCCGAACGAGTGGAAGGCGTTCATCGCCAACACGATCGCCCAGGTCGAGTCGGGCGAGATCGCCATGTCCCGCATCGACGACGCGGTCACCCGCATCCTGCGCGTCAAGTACCGCGCCGGTATCTTCGACGGCCGCAGGCCCTCCGACCGGGTGCTGGCCGGTGACGAGACGCGGCTCCAGGCCGAGAAGCTCGCCCGCGAGGCGGTCCGCAAGTCGCAGGTCCTGCTGAAGAACAACGGCAACGTGCTGCCGCTGGCCCGCGACGCGAAGGTCCTCGTCGTCGGCAAGAGCGCCGACAGCCTCCCGAACCAGACCGGCGGCTGGTCGCTGACCTGGCAGGGCACCGGCAACACCAACGCCGACTTCCCCAACGGCACCTCGATCCTGGCCGCCCTCCGCGAGGCCCTCGGCACCTCCGACGTCACCTTCAGCGAGACCGCCGACGGCGTCGACCCGGCGCAGTTCGACGCGGTCATCGCGGTGATCGGCGAGACCCCCTACGCCGAGGGCGTCGGCGACCTCACCCGCCGCACCCTGGAGGCGGCCAAGCTCTACCCCGGTGACCTGGCCGTCCTCGACAAGGTGGCCGGCAAGGGCGCGCCGGTCGTGACCGTCTACGTCGCGGGCCGCCCCCTCTACGTGAACAAGGAGCTCAACCGCTCCGACGCCTTCGTCGCGGCCTGGCTGCCCGGCACCGAGGGCGGCGGCGTGGCCGACGCGCTGACCGGCCGCAGCGCCTTCACCGGCAAGCTGAGCTACTCCTGGCCCAAGAGCGCCTGCCAGTCGCCGTTGAACCCCGGCGACGCCGGCTACGACCCGCTGTTCCCGGTCGGCTACGGCCTGACCGGCGGCCAGACGGGCAACGTCGGACAGCTCGACGAGACCTCCCACGAGTTCCCGTCGTGCACCTCCACGGGCGGCGGCGGCACCGCCACCGAGGACCTCGACGTCTTCGTCCGCACCGACGCCGACCCCTACCGCAGCTTCATCGGCTCCCCCGAGAACTGGGGCGGCACCCAGATCGGCCCCGACGGCACCGCCTCCCACGCCGAGATCAACACCGTCCCCGCCGACGTCAACGTGCAGGGCGACGCCCTGAAGGTGACCTGGACCGGCACCGGCCCCGGCCAGGTCTACTACCAGAACCCGGCGGGCGGCTCCGACCTGCGCGGCTACCTCAACGCGAACGCGGCCCTGGTCTTCGACACGATCGTCCACTCGGCCCCCGCCGCGCGGACCGTGATCAGCGTCCACTGCGTGTACCCGTGCTTCTCCGAGGTCGTCGCGACCAACCTGTTCACGGGCCTGGCCGGCGACGGGAAGTCGACGGTGAAGATCCCGGTGTCCTGCTTCGCCAACGGCCTCGACTTCGAGAACGTGAACACGCCCTTCCTCGTGTACACGGAGGGGGCGTTCTCGGCCTCCTTCGCGAACGTGAGATGGGTCCCCCAGGCAGCCGACGACCCGGACGCCCTGGCCTGTTCCGACCTCTCCTAGCAGTCCGGCGTTTTTTAGAGGCCGGGCCGATCGCACTGATCGGCCCGGCCTTTCGCTGTACCGGGCGCTTCAGGCGGCTCAGGCCGCCGCTGCTGGGATCGCACCGCGCGCCCGCTGATGTTCTTCCTTCTTTTACGGCTCCCGCCAACCCCGAGACGCCACGACGACGCCGCTCACTGCGGCATCAGACGCGGCGGCGGAGGGACAGTCCCGTGAGAGCGGCGGCGAGCACGGTGAAACCGATGAGCAGGAGGGCTCGGCCGTCAGGCCCCATGGAACCACCACCACCTGTGGCGACGCCGCCTCGCGGAGTCTCCACGTCGTCCACGAACTCCGTCGGCTCGGCGGTGACCGTCTCCGTCTTCGTGGTGGTCGGCACCGGGGTGCTCGACGGTGTGGGCGTCGGCGTGGGTGTCGGTGTCGGGGTGGGCGTGGGACTCGGGGTTGGCGTCGGGGTCGGGGTTGATCCGGTGCCACCTGTGCCGACGACGAGCTGGTAGGTCGTGAGGTCGTCCTTGTTGAGGACGTCGCACTCGATCAGCGGCTCGGTGGGCCTGAGGCCGAAGTTGATCGCGGCGGGCCGGACCGTTCCGGTGTCGTTAGCGGATCCGGTCGACTGGACCGAGGTCGTCGCGGCTGGCAGCTCGACTGTCCCGCCACCGGCCACCGGGCCGACTTCGGCGCCGACGCCAGTGCCTGAGGTGAGGCCGGGGAAGTCACTGATGCCCACATAGGCGTACATCTTGGTGCCGGCGGGAAGGGCGGCGGCAGCGTGGATTCGGCTGCTGTCGGCGTAGGTGGCCCGGTGGACGATGGTGAACGGCACGCCGGGCTGGGCACCGGTCGGCATGGTGAGTTCCACGCGGATGTTCACGGTCTCAGCGGTGCCGCCGTCGGGGGTGCAGCTGTATTTGACGATGTCGGTCGCCGCGTAGGCGGGCGGGGAAAGCGACATGAGACCCGCTAGACCGATAAACGCGTATAAAACTCGTCGCACCGTTACTCCCGATTTCCGCCACTGGCCTACAAGGGACGGCTCGTTTCCCTCTGTGGTTGACGATGACTCCCGAATTGTCATGTGGCTCAGGAGGTCTGTCGGTGGCCGTTGCTAGCGTTCGGCAGATCTCATTCCCGTGACGTCGAGGAGCGCCGTGCAGCTGGACTGGTCCGTCATGGGTTGGTGGAACGGATGGGAGGACCTGGAGGAGGTCCGGGCCATGCTCGCGTCCGGCAGTGACCCCAACCGGACTGCCGACCCTTTCCCCCCGCCGCTCACCCAGGCCGCAGCCAGGGGTTCCGAGGAGGTGGTCGCGGAACTCGCAGCGCTGGCAGCCGACGTCGACGCCGTTCACGAAGGCCACACCGCGCTGTGGGCGGCGGTGTTCCACGGCAGGCCCGGTAACGCGCGCGTCCTCGTCGAGGCGGGAGCCGACCCGTGGCGTCCGATGATGGCGGGCTGGTCGCCCGCGAAGCTCGCGCTGGCCGGCCCCACACCCGGCCTCTTCCCGCCGGGAGACGCGTCCCTGTCCCCCGAGGAACGGGCAGCGGTGGCGAGGGCGCCCGGCCTGATCGCCGCGTTACGCGATCTCCCGCAATACGGCCACAGCATCGCCTGCGTCCCCGGCGTCACCGCTGCCGAGGCGGTGCGGCGTATGAACGGCGTGGTCGTCACCGGAGCGGAGCTGGCTGAGCTTCTCGACGATCCGATCCGCTATGGGGAAGAAGTCCGCTATGCGAACGTGCTCGGCGCCACGGATGTGCCCGGAGGCTGTGTGATCACCCAACCGTGGTCCTTCCGCGCTTCGAGTTATGAGGTCATCGCCAGACTCAGTCACGGAACCCGCTGCTACGGAATGTTCGCCAATGCGAAGAGCGGCAGCCAGGGCGCCTATGCGGTTGACGGGGAGTTCCGAGCCGGTGACCTCCACCCCGGTGCCGGTGCCCCCTGGGAAGACGACCCCGCCGACCTCGTCCTGACGAGCTACCTCTACCAGGGTGGCCACGCCGAGGCGTTCTGCTGCGGCTATGCGGGCCTCCGCCTCACCGACGCCCGCCCGATCGCGGGCCCGCCCGACCTCTGGATGCGCATCCCGCCCACCAGCTGAAAACCAGTGGCGCCCCACCTGGGGAGGTCGATTCACTGTCCGGCGGGTTTTCGCACAACGAGGAGTTCCATGTACGCAGTCACCGCCGCCACCGGCCAGCTCGGCCGCCTGGTTCTCGACCGGCTCAAGGGCGACGTGGTCGCCGTCGCACGGGACACCTCCCGCGTCTCCGAGGGCGTCGAAGCGCGTCACGGCGACTACGACGACCCGATGAGCCTCCGGGCCGCCTTCGCCGGGGTCGACCGCCTGCTGCTGATCTCCTCACCGGAACTCGACGCGGCCCGGCGCGTGGCCCACCACCGCAACGTCCTCGACGCCGCCGTGGCGGCGGGGGTCACCGCGATCGTCTACACGAGCTTCCTCGACGCCGACACGGTCGCGACCGGCATGACCGAGGCCCACCACGCCACCGAACAGGCGATCTTCGTCAGCGGCCTCGCTCACACTATCCTGCGCAACCCCTTCTACGGCGACGCCTTCCTCCCTCAGGTCGTCGACGGGGTGATCCGCGGCAGCACCGGCGGCCGGGGCCTCAACACCGCCTTCCGCACCGACCTGGCCCAGGCCGCCGCCAACGCCCTCACCGGCCCCGACCACCTGGGCCGCGCCTACGACCTGACCGGCCCGCTGTGGACCCATCCCCAGGTCGCCGAGGCCTTGGGCCTGTCCTACGAAGAGGTCCCCGACGCGGCACCGGGTGCGATGGCCTGGCTCAACGGCCTGGTCCGCGCGGGCGCCATGGAACGCCAGACCCCCGACCTGGAGTCGCTGCTGGGCCGCCCGGCGGAGACCGTGGCCGAGAGACTCCGCGAAGTGGTCCGGGCCACTCGTCAAGCGTGAGCGGAGCCCTCTAGGGTGCGGTGCCGTGGGAGTCGTCAACGCGTATGTGAGCGTTCCGCCTGACCGGCTCGACGCCGAGCCGCCGGAGCCCGTCTTCGACATCGACAAGGCCGGGGACGACCTCGCCGACCTGCTGTCCGACGCGCCCCACGACGTCATCGACGGCGATCGGCTCACCCCCGCCCAGGTCGCAGCCTCGGCCGGCTTCCTCGCCGCCACACCCTGGGCCTCGCTCGACCACGACCTCCCCGACGACGAGGCCGGCTACGTCAGGGATCACTACGAGCGTCTCCGGGCCTTCTTCGCGGAGGCCGCCGAAGCGGGTCACGGCGTCGTCATCGTGCAGTGCTGAGCAATATCGTCTCGCCTCATGAGCACCCCCCTCGTCATCGGCCTGGCCGCCACGCTGCTAGCCCCCTCGGACCTTCCGGCCAAGCGGAACCCGGCCGCCTGCAACACCTGGACCGCCTCGGCCCGGCTGGTCAGCTGACCAGCCGGTCGCACCAGGCGAGGAGTTCGGCTCTCAGCGGCGCCGCCCGGCCGGCGAACTCGCGCTGCTTGGCGGCGTAGACGGTCCGGCCCTCGGGGGTCTCGATCGGGATCGGCTCGTAGCCCAGGTGCCGCAGGTCATAGGGGCTGGCGCGCATGTCGACCGCGCGGATGTCCCATGCCAGGGCGAAGCAGTCGGCCACCAGTTCGCCCGGGACCAGGGGCGAGAGTTTGGCCGCCCACTTGTAGAGGTCCATGTTGGCGTGCAGGCAGCCGGGCTGCTCCGTCGCCGGCTGGAGCTCACGGGTGAGCGTCACCGTGTTCAGGGGCCGGGCGGGCTCGGTGAAGAAGCGGAAGGCGTCGAAGTGGGTGCACTTCAGCGGCCGTTCCTCGACGGCCGCGGCGACCTGCTCGGCCGGCAGGCGGAGCGGCTGTGCGGAGTGCCGGATGTCGTCGGTGCGGTAGACCATGGCCCATTCGTGCATGCCGAAGCAGCCGAACTGACCGGCCCGGGAGGCCGTGCGGCGGAGCAGGTCGGCGATCCACGTGATCGAGTCGAGCCGTCTGGCGATCAGCTCGCCGGTGTCGAGGGTCTCGCCGCCGGGCACGGCGACGTAGCCGGTGCCGAACCCCGAGGCCCCTTCCAGGATCGTGTACGCCCCCGGGTGCCACCGGCGCAGCCTGCTGGGCCGATAGCCGTAGTAGCTGAACAGGAAGTCCTCCACCGGGTGGGCCTGGGACCGCCTGCGGCGTTCGAGATGGGGCTCGATCCACGCGTCCACCCGGGCGTGGTGGGCCTCCTGGCGCGCTCGCCACTCTCGCTCGTCCTGCCGTTCCACGCGCATCATGCTAGGCATGCGACGGACTTATGTGGTCACCGGAGGCGGGCGCGGCATCGGCCGGGCCATCGCCGAGCGGCTCTCCCGCGACGGTCAGGTGGTGGTGGTCGACCTCGACCCGGGGCCGGTGGGCATCCCGGTCAAGGGGGACGTCGCCGACCCGGCGGTGGCCGAACACGCCGCTGACCTGGCTGAACAGGCAGGTGACCTGGTCGGCTGGGTCAACAACGCGGCGGTGTTCCGGGACGTCTCCCTCCACGACCACCCACCCGGCGAGGTCGCCGACGTGATCGGCCTCAACCTCAACCCCGTGATCACCGGCTGCGCGACGGCGGTCAGGAGATTCCTGGCCGGGAACGGGGGAGCGATCGTCAACGTCTCCTCGCACCAGGCGCAACGCCCGGTCAGAGGCGCCATGGCCTACGCGACGGCGAAAGCCGCCACCGAGGGACTGACCAGGGCCCTCGCCGTCGACTACGGCCCGCGGGGGATCCGGGTCAACGCGGTCGCGCTCGGCTCGATCTGGACCGAGCGCTACGCCGAGTACACCGACGACCAGGTGGAGCGGGAGATGCGCCGCCTCCACCCCCTCGGCCGCGTGGGCCGCCCGGAGGAGGTCGCCGACACCGTCGCCTACCTGCTCTCGGACGCGGCCTCGTTCGTCAGCGGCGCCGTCGTCCCCGTGGACGGCGGCCGCTCAGCCCTCGGCCAGGATCCCGAGGAGCGATGACTCGCGGATCGCGATGCCTGGATAGTTGACCACCAGGCCCGACGGGTCGTAGTCGAGGCGGCAGTAGGTGTCGAACGCCGGGGACGCGTAGTCGAAACTCGTGTCCCCGGTCCGGGTGTACTGCTGCTCCAGCCGTTCCACCCGCAGATCGACCGCCCTCACGTAGACCGCGGGCGCGTCGGCGCTGACGCCGAGCGGGAGGTCCATCCGGTGGACGGGGAACGCGTTGGTCATCGCCGACGACTCCAGGTCGACGTCGTACAGCCCGTCCAGGAGCGGTTGCGGCTCCCCGTTCACGGTCCAGTGGCCGACGCCGTCGCTCTCGACGCGGATCTCGGCCACGCCCAGCGACGACCGGCTGCGGATCCACGCCGACCGGGTGTGCCAGGACAGGTCGAGCGTGATGTCGTACTCGACGTGCCAGGGCTCGCCCTCCTCGACGGCCGAGGTGGATCCGTGGGCGCGGACCCCGTCGGGCGAGACCGTGAAGAAGACGACCTCGAATCCGTCCCGCGCGCCGGCGTGCCGCCAGGCGGCTGCCCTCGGCAGGGTCTGGAAAGGCTTCATGGTCTGGTGCTACCCCGGCAGGACGTACTGCTGCACGGCCATCTGCCGCGCCGTCTCGATCTCCTCGGCGGTCGCCGTGCCGGAGGCCTCGATCGCCGCGACCCACGCCGCCACCGACGCGCGGCCGTACTCCGGGGTCACGCCGCCTTCGGTGTCGGTGAGGAAGAGCTCCAGGGCCAGAAACGCCTCGTCCCAGCCGGGCCCGACCCACAGCGCGCCCGCGCCGCTCTGGGCCATCGCGAGCGGGACCGAGTGGGTCAGCTCCAGCGTCGTCGCCTCGCCGGCCGGGGTGAGCCGCACCGTCACGATGCTGGTCTCGTCGCCGTAGGTGACCTTGAGAAGCGGTTTCTCGCAGGTCAGGATCGTGCCACCCGCGCCGCCCTCGGTGGCGAAGGTGCCGCCGGGGCGGAGGTCGCCGCTGACCGGGAGGAACCAGCGCTTGAGGCGCCCGGGGTCGGTCAGGGCGTCCCAGACGTCGTCGACGGGGGAGGGGAAGTCGCGGCGCAGGACGACGGCCACGGTCTCGTCGTCGCGGGTGACCTCGCGGGAGGTCCAGCCTAGGTCGATCATTTCTTCCTCCTGGTGCGGGCCAGCTCGGTCTCCAGGGCGTCGAGGCGCTGGGACCAGAAGCGGCGGAATCGGTCGAGCCACACGTCGACCTCGCTGAGCGGGGTGGTGTCCACGACGTAGAGACGCCGGGTGCCCTCGGCGCGCACGGTCGCGAAGCCGCTCTCGCGCAGCACCCGCAGATGCTGCGCCACGGCCGAATGCGAGATCCCGAACTCCGCCCGCACCGCCGCGGTGATCGCACCGGAGGTCCGCTCACCCTCGGCGAGCAGCTCGATGATGCGTCGGCGGACCGGATCGCCCAGCACGTCGAAGGCGTTCACCCGTCCGACTATGTCAGGCCAATCTTATATAAGTCAATATCGACACTCGGTCGGCCGCGGAAGGGCGCGGGCGGTCCCGCCGTCAGAACCGGTTCTCTTCACGGCTCCCGCCAACCCTGAGACCAGCCCGATCACGGCCCACCTCGGGCAGTCGACGAGGCGCTCAGGTCGTACAGCCGAAACGAGGAGAAGGGCCCGCGCGGGGAACGCGGGCCCTTCTCTTCAAACCAGGGTTCAGCCCTTGTAACGCGGGGCCATGCGGTCGCCCGGCAGGCAGAACTCGCCCGTGAAGAAGGTGCTCTCCGGGACGCAGCGCCACATGCTGGGGTTGGTGTAGCTGGGCGCGAGGCGGTCGTCGATCGCCTGCTCCAGCGCGTAGCCGCCGGCCAGCAGCTTCGCCTCCGAGAAGGCGCCGCCGATCAGCGTCACGCCGATGGGGTTGCGGCCCGCCGAGCTCTGCTGCGCGCCATACCCGGCGGGGATGGTGAGCGCGGGGTAGCCGGCGCGGTCGGCGTAGCCGATCACGTTGCTGCCGCTCGGGACCAGGATCAGGTCGTATCCGCTCAGGACGCTGTCGAGCACGGCCTTGTTGGCGGCCTTGCCGTTCGCCAGGTCGGCCGTGTACTTGGCGTTCGTCGCGGGGTCGGCCAGGTCGATCGCCTGGACGGCCAGCAGCTGGCCCTGCTGGTATTTCAGGCCCTCGACCGGGTTGGCGACGTTGTAGTCGATGATGCTCTGCAGCGTCGTGCCGGGCTTGGTCGCGCCGAGGTAGGCGTTGAGGTCACGCTTGAACTCGGTGGCGACGACGCTGTCGGTCGCGGCCGGGGCCGCGATCGAAACCTGGGTGACGGTCGCGCCGAGGCCCTGGAGCTTGGCGATCGCGTCCAGGTAGGGCGCGCTCGTGCTGGAGACCACGGCGATCTTCTTGCCGGCGAGGGCGTCGGCCGTCAGACCCTTGGTGTAGTCGGCGTCGGTGTCGTCGATCACGTTGAGGATCGTCGCGGCGTCGCCGACGCTGCGGGTGATCGGGCCGGGGGCGTCCTGCGACTTCGCCACGGGGAGCACACCGGCGGTGCTGACCAGGCCGACGGTCGGCTTGAGGCCCACCACGCCGGCCGCGTCGGCCGGGGCGAGGAGCTGCGCCGAGTCGGGCGAGGTCTCCATGCCGACGGTGATCGCGGCCAGACCCGAGGCGGTGGCCGCCGCGGCGCCGGCCGACGAACCCGCCGGGGTCTTGTCGGTGTCGTTCGGGAGCAGGACCTGGCCGCCGAGCGAGCTGTAACCCTTGGGCAGGTTGGCGTCGAAGACGCCGTTCAGCTCGGTGACGTTGGTCTTGCCGAGCACGATCGCGCCCGCGGCCTTCAGCTTCGCCGCGATGGCCGAGTCACTGGCGGGCTTGGTGCCCTGGAGGGCGATCGAGCCGCCCGTGGTCGACAGCGACTTCGCGTCGATCGTGTCGTTGAGCAGCACCGGCAGGCCCCAGAGGGCGGGACGCGCGTCGGGGGTGCGGTACTTGCCGCGCTCGTGGTCGAGCTTGCGGGCCTCCTTGATCGCGTCCACGTTGATCTCGCGCACGGCCTGGATGGCCGGGCCCTCGGCGTTGGTCAGCGCGATGCGGTCGAGGTAGGCGCGGGTGAGCTCCTCGGCCGACACCTCGTCGGCCTTGAGCTTGGCCAGCAGGCTGGTGGCCGTCTCGGTCTCCAGCGAGAACGGGAGCGCCCGGGAGTCGTAGCCGGTGACCTTGAGCACGGCGTCGTAGTCGGGGTTGCAGCCGCCGCGCGCGGCGAACGGCGGGGCCGGGGTCGTCTTCGCGCAGCGGTACATGCTCGGGTTGACCAGCGAGGCCGGCTGCCGGAGCTTGGTGGCCTGCTCGATGACGTAGGCGACGCCGAGGATGTCGAACTCGTCGTAGGCGGCGCCGTGGACCTGCACGTTCTGGGCGCGCCGCTGGGTCGCGGTGTAGCCCATCGGGATCGTGATCGTCGGGTAACCGGCCTGCGGGGCGCTCGGCGTGCTGCCGAGGATGGCGATCACCGGGTCGGCCGGCTGCGCCGGGTCCGAGTTGGGGTACGTCATCATGTCGTCGATGGCCTTGTGCCAGGCGGCCTTACGGATCGCCAGGTTCGTCCGGTACAACTGCTCGTTGGCCCCACCCGGGGTGACGTCCGCCAGGGACGAGTTCAGGTGGTTGACGTTGCCGAACTTGAGCGCCTGGTGGGCCTCGGCCTGGTTGACCTCGACCTCCTGGACGAGCGACTTGATCGGCGCCTGCGGGCCGAGCCGCTCGTAGTAGGAGTCGATGCTCTTGTGCTGCTCGTAGCCGCTGGGCAGCGCGGGCAGCGAGGGGATCGTCACCGACGGGCGGGGCACCATGACGGCGCCGGCGGCGACCAGGGCGTCATAGGCGATCTTGAGCGGGCTGCCCTCGGTGAGGGTGCCGTTGTACCCGATCTTCTTGCCCTGGACGAAGTTCGGGTCGATGGCCTTGGTGTAGTCGGGCAGCGTCGCGGGGAGCGGCGGGATGATGCCCTTGGCGATGTAGTCGTCGCCGAACATGGCCTTGTACCCGGCGTCGGCCACCGGGTCGGGCCCGGCGATCGAGGCCAGCGTGAGGGCGGCGTCGGAGACCGTGCGGACCATCGGGCCCGCGATGTCCTGCGAGGCCGAGATGGGCGCGATGCCGTAACCCGGCACCAGCCCGACGGTCGGCCGCAGACCCACGAGCGACTGCGTGTTCGACGGCGAGATGATCGAACCGGAGGTCTCGGTCCCGATGCCCAGCGTCGACAGGGCCGCGGCCATCGCCGCGCCGGTGCCCGACGAGGAACCCGAGGGGTTCTGGTCGGCGTCGATGCCGTTGATGACCTGGCCGCCGTAGTTGCCGAAGCCGGAGGGCTGGTTGCCGAAGCTGTTGGCGTACTCCGACAGCCCCACCTTGCCGAGGATCACGACGCCGCGTTCCTTCAGCTTCTTGGTGATGCCGGCGTCGGAGGCCGGGAAAGACTGGCGCAGCGACCAGTTGTTCGCCGTCGTGGGCATCCCCTCGACGTCGATCAGGTCCTTGAGCAGGATCGGCAGCCCCATGGCCGGGCCGAGCGACTTGCCCTTCTTCCGCAGGCGGTCGTAGGCCTCGGCTTCCTTTAAGGCGTTGGGGTTGAGATCCGTGACGGCGTTCAGGCCGGGCCCGCGCTTGTTCAGCGCGGTGATCCGGTCGATGTACGCCTTGGTCAGGTCGACCGAGGTCAGCTTGCCGGCGGCCATGAGGGAGATGGCCTCGGCGCCGGTCAACGTCTCAAGGTCGAGCTCGACCTTGGCGTTGGCCTGCTGCGGTTGCACGGCGACGAGAGTGAGGGAGAGGGAGATGAGGGAGATCAGGACTTTGCGCACCACGTGCTCCTTGAGGAACCCGGTATTGCGCGTGACGCTATAGATCATCCGTTACGGTGATATGTCATATATGTTCCCTGAGAGAAACCTGCCGTACTGACTGGTTTATGACGCCGTCCGCTTCCCTGGAACCTTCCATCGATTACCGTCAGGCAGCATGGTCGAGCAGATCTCCACCCGCGTCGTCTACACCAACCCCTGGATGACCGTCCGGGAGGACGAGATCGTCCACGCCGACGGCACCCCCGGCATCTACGGCTACATCGAGCGGGCCGACTTCGTCCTGGTCATCCCCGAGGAGAACGACGGCTTCCACCTGGTCGAGGAGTACCGCTACCCGATCAGGCGCCGGTCGTGGAGCTTTCCCCAAGGCTCGGCGAAGGTCCCCGACCGCGAGGACGAGGCCCGCACCGAACTCGCCGAGGAGACGGGGCTGCGCGCCGAGCACCTGCGCTTCCTGGCACGGCTCGACAACTCCCACGGCCTGAGCAACCAGTCGATGCACGTCTTCGTCGCCACGGGCCTGACCCCGGGCGAACCGGCCCGCGAGGTCACCGAACAGGACATGCGCCAGAAGTGGGTGTCGCGCGCGGATTTCGAGCAGATGATCCTTCGAGGTGAGATCACCGACGCCTCGTCCGTCGCGGCCTACGGCCTCTATCGGCTGGGGTCTTAGAAGCTTCCCACCAGCGAATTTGAGCCGGGTTACACTGCCGCCATGAGCGCGGATCCCGCACTGCACCATCTGATCGACAGGCTCTCGCCTGCCAGGTGGGCCATTACCTGCGCTTGGTGAAAGACGATCTCGCCGAGTCGGCGGGCGACGGGCCGATCGCCGAGACCCCGCAGCGTCGGGTCTCTTTCATCGGTATAGCCGAGGGCGATGAGGATCTTTCGGAACGGGTGGAAGAGATCCTCGCGGAGCGGTTCAATCGCTCAGTGTGACCGTCACACTACTCGACACCGGTCCACTGGTCGCCGGTGTCAACCGCAAGGACAGACACCACGCCTGCTCCGCCCGGAACTCGACACCGTGGACGTTTCCGTGGTCGCGCTCGCGGAGCGGCTGGGTGTCAGGCAGATAGCGACGCTGGATCGCCGGGATTTCGGTCCCGTGCGTCCCCGTCACATCCCCGCCTTCCACCTGTTGCCGTAGACGCTCCCCTAAGTAACATCTGGCCGCAGCACGCCGCGCAGGTTCTCCAGGACCGCTGGGTCCTCGATCGTCGACGGCACCGGTTCCTCTCTCCCGTCGGCGATCGCGCGCATCGAGCGGCGCAGGATCTTGCCCGACCGGGTCTTCGGCAGGGCCGGTACGATCGCCACGTCGCGGAAGGCCGCCACCGGGCCGATCTCCCTTCTGACCGCGTGCACGAGATCGTCGCGGAGGCGGGCCGCCGCGATGTCCGCGCCCGCCTTCAGCACGACCAGTCCCAGCGGGACCTGGCCCTTCACCGGGTCGGCCACGCCGATGACGGCGCACTCGGCCACGGCGGGATGGGCGGCCAGGACCGCCTCCATGGCGCCGGTCGACAGGCGGTGACCCGCGACGTTGATGACGTCGTCGGTGCGGCCCATCACGTAGAGGTAGCCGTCTTCGTCGAAGTAGCCGCCGTCGCCCGTTAGGTAGTGGCCGGGGTAGCGGGTCAGGTATTCGCGGATGTAGCGCTCGTCGTCGTGCCACAGCGTCGGCAGCGCGCCCGGGGGCAGCGGGAGCCGCAGGGTGATCGCGCCGTCGTCCTGGATCCGGACGTCCCAGCCCGGCAGCGGGACCGTGGCCGAGCCCGGTTTGGCCGGCATGTCGGTGAGGCCGCGCGGGTTGGCGGCGATGGGCCAGCCGGTCTCGGTCTGCCACCAGTGGTCGACGACCGGGACGCCCAGCCGCTCGCGGGCCCAGTGGTAGGTGTCGGGGTCGAGGCGTTCCCCGGCCAGGTAGAGGGCGCGGAAGGCCTTCAGGTCGCCGATCAGCGCGCCGTCGGGGTCGACGCGTTTGATCGCGCGCAGCGCGGTGGGCGCGGTGAACAGGGTGACCACGCCGTGCTCGGCGACGACCCGCCAGAAGGCCCCGGCGTCGGGGGTGCCGACGGGCTTGCCCTCGTACAGGAGGGTGGTGGCGCCGATGAGGAGCGGGGCGTACACGATGTAGCTGTGCCCGACCACCCACCCCACATCTGAGGCGGTCCACCAGACCTCGCCTGGCGCGATGTCGTAGACGTTCAGCATCGACCAGGCCAGCGCGACCGCGTGGCCGCCGTTGTCGCGCACGACGCCCTTCGGCCGCCCGGTGGTGCCGGAGGTGTAGAGGACGTAGAGCGGGTCGGTGGCCCGTACCGTCACCGGCTCGACCGGGCTCGCGGTCGACATGAGCTGCACCCAGTCGACGTCGCGCTCGTCCATGCGCGCGACCCCCTGGTCGCGCTGGAGCATGACGATGACGTCGGGCCGGTGCCGCGCCAGGGTCAGGGCCTCGTCGATGATGGGCCGGTATTCGACGGTACGGTTCGGCTCAAGCCCGCACGAAGCGGCCACGATGACCTTGGGCGTGGCGTCGTCGACGCGCGCGGCCAGCTCACGCGGCGCGAACCCGCCGAACACCACCGAGTGGACCGCCCCGAGCCGCGCGCACGCCAGCATCGCGATCACGGCCTCGGGGATCATCGGCATGTAGACGACGATTCGGTCGCCCTTCCCCACCCCGAGCGACCGGAGCCCGCCCGCGAACCGGGCGACCTCGTCGAGAAGCGCGCGGTACGTGTACCGCCGCACCCCGCCCGTCATCGCGCTGTCCCAGACGAGCGCGGTCTGCTCACCCCGGCCGTCGGCGACGTGCCGGTCGAGGCAGTTGTACGCGGTGTTCAGCTCCCCGTCGGGAAACCACCGGTAAAGGGGCGCGCCCGACCCGTCGAGCGCCCGGGAGGGCGGCGTGACCCAGTCGATCGCGCGGGCCGCGTCCAGCCAGAACGTCTCGGGATCGGCCAGGCTCCGCCGGTAGACGTCGGGATATTGGGCCATGCTCCTCACAGTACGCTCGCCCGCCGCCGGGTCCAGGATGGGACACATGACGCTTTCTGATGCAGAACTCGCCATCGCCGCCGCCGAGGCGGGCGCCGCCGTGGTCCGCTCCCTGTACGGCAAGCCGCTGGCCCGCTACGACAAGACGTCCGTCGACTTCGCCACCGCCGCCGACATCGAGGCCGAGCAGGCCATCCTCGACGTCATCCGGGAACACCGCCCCGGCGACGCCTTCCTCGGCGAGGAGTCAGGCCTTACCGGCTCCTCCGACCGGACGTGGATGGTCGACCCCCTGTGCGGCACGCTCAACTTCGCCGCCCAGACCCCGTTGATCGCCGTCAACGTCGCCCTGCGCGAGAACGGCCGCGACGTCGCCGCCGCGGCGGCCGACCCGATCAGCGGCGAGGTCTTCTGGACCGACGGCGTCCACGCCCAGGTGGGCGACCAGCCCCTCACGCCGTCACCCGACTCCAAGCTGGTCGACTTCAACCTCGACCCGCCCTACGGGGACCTGCTGTCGGTGATCGCGGCCAAGGGTTTCAGCGACCGCTTCAGCCCCCGGGTGATGTCGACCTCCCTGGCCTGTTTCTGGGTGGCGGCGGGGCGGCGGGTGGCGTATCTGAGCGACGGCGACAAGCGGGAGAGCGTTCACTTCGCGGCGGCGCTGGCGGTCTGCCGGACGGCGGGCTGCGTGGTGACCGACCTCAAGGGAGGCCCGTTCGAGACGGGGGAGGGCCTGTTCGTGGCGGCCGACCCGGAAACCCACGAGACCCTGCTCGGGATGATGCTTCGCTCAGCTTCGTAGCGGATTTTCGCTCGGTTCGGGCAGTTCGCCTTCCCGCGGCTGTCGCCGTTCGACCAGCCAGAGCACATAGCCTCGGAGGTATGCCTCCAGTTCCCCGTTGACGATGGAGACCGCGTAGTCACGCAGCGCCGGCACCTGCTTTCGCTCCCACTCCTCGTCGCTCTTCGTGTATCCCTCCGCGAGCCCTTCGGCGAACTCCACCACCGTGTGACGTCCTGGCCACCACTCCCGCACCAGCTCCGGTGTCCAGTCGCCCACGCTCGATCCGGCTGGCACTGGGTGGGACGTGCTCGGCCGGGTGGACCGGCCCGGCTCCCAGACGATCACCGGCGTACGGTCCGGGCGGCGGTCAAAGCGCCATCGTGAAGAACGAGAGTGACAACGGCGACCTCGGGGCGAACGCGAGCACAACGTTCGGCTTCACCGCCACAGGGACGACCGCCCGCCTCTCCTGACCTGCACGAGTCCCCGACCTCGTACACAAGGAAAGGGCTCGTGCTGCCGCGGGAACTTTCATGACTTGCCGGTTTACTGGGACACCGGCACGATGTGGGGCTTGTGAGACGAACCCTCATCCCCGGCCTGGTCTTAATCGTCGCCCTGGCAGGACTCGCGACGCCCGCACACGCAGACCCCGCCGTCGACCCCAAGCTCACCAAGAGCACCCTCTACTCCACGGGAACGATCCCCCGGTCCGTCTGCGCGGAGAAGCCGATCAAGCAGCGCAACAACGCGGCGGCCGGCAGGGCCTACATCACCTTCGTGGTGGGGTGCCTCGACCGCGTGTGGTCCAAGCAGCTGGCCAAGAAGGGCATCAAGTTCAAGAAGCCCAAGCTCAAGCTGCTCGCCAAGGACCCCGCCCGCTACTGCGGGATCAAGTGGATCAACACCAGCGACATCGACTACTGCGAGAGCAGCAGAGAGCTGATGGCCGTCCTCGACCGGACCATCCTCAACCTCGACCCCGATGACCTGTACATCTTCACCTCGCTCTCCAACGCCTACGCCGAGCACGTGCAGTATCTCGCCGGCATCGAGGGGGCGATGTGGAAGATCCTGCCGGAGGAGAACGAGCCCGGCTACGCCGAGGTCAACCGCCGCACGTTCCTCCAGGCCTTCTGCCTGTCCGGCGCCTTCACCGGCAGCGTCTTCAAGTCGATGCCGCGTAAGACGTCGGAGTGGAATTACATGGTGAAGGCGCAGACCAAGCTCCTCGCCGGCGAGTTCCTCGGGAGCGCCAAGAACATCACGTACTGGATGAACCGCGGTTTCAACACCCGCAACCCCAAGTACTGCAACACCTGGACGGCCTCCAACTCGCAGGTCGCGTGACGTCGTGGGATTCGCACGACGCGCACTCGTCACCGGGCTGGTCGCGGCCGTCACCGTCGCTGTTCTCGTGTCCCCGGCGAGCGCCGACCCGGAGCTGACCGGTAACGACATCTATTCGGGCGGGCCCATCGCCCGGTCGGTCTGCGCCGAGAAGCCGGTCAAGAAGCGCAACGACGTGAAGGTCGCCAAGGTCTACGTCACCTACCTGATGGGGTGTCTCGACCGGGTCTGGTCGAAGCACCTCACCAAGGCGGGCGTGAAGTTCAAGAAGCCCAAGCTGAAGATGGTCACCAGGAACCCGGCGAGCTACTGCGGGCTGGAGTGGGAGAAGGACTCCTACTCCGACTACTGCGAGGACAACCGGGAGCTTCTGATCGTCCTCGATCGGAAGCTGCTCAACGTCGACCCCAGCGACCTGTGGCTCTGGGTGGCGGTCGCGAACAGGTACGCCGAACACGTGCAGTATCTGGCCGGCATCGAGGAGGCCATGCTCGACCTGTGGGAGAACGCCCACGAATCCGAGGAGAACGAGATCCTCCGCCGGATGTACCTCCAGTCGGACTGCTTCATGGGAGCCTTCACCGGCAGCGTCTACAGGTCCATGCCGCGCAAGGCGTCCGAGTGGAAGCACATCGTGTACGAGTGGACGGCCAAGAGCGACGAGATCTCGGGCCGCGCCGCGAACATCGCGTACTGGATGAACCGCGGTTTCGACACGCGTGACCCCAAGGCCTGCAACACGTGGGCGGCGCCAAGTTCCCGGGTCGCCTGACCTCACAAGGGCCCGCGGCCGAACCCCGCCGCGGGCCCTTGCAGGATCTTGCCCGGCCCGCCACGATCTTGGGCTTGTGCGACGCATCCTCCTCTCCGCCCTGGCACTGCTCCTGGTGCCTGCGGCTCCGGCACACGCCGATCCGTCCAGGGACCATCGGCTCACCGAGAACCCCCTCTACGCCGCGGGAGCGATTCCCCGCTCCTCCTGCGCCGAGAAGCCGATCAACCGGCCCAACCATGTGCCGACGGCCAGGAAATACGTGACCTTCGTGCTCGGCTGCCTCGACCGGGTCTGGTCGAAGCAGCTGGCCAAGGCCGGTGTGAGCTACCGGAAGCCCAAGATCAAGATTCTCGCCAAGGACCCTGAGAGCTACTGCGGCCAGGAGTTCTGGGAGCCGGAGCGCTTCTTCTCGCTCTACTGCGAGGAGCGCCGGGAGATCATGATCGTCCTCGATCGCACCCTGCTCAGCAAGAATCCGGATGACCTCTACATCTTCACTCTGCTCGCCCAGCACTACGGCGAGCACGTGCAGTACCTCACCGGCATCGAGGACGCCATGTACGAGCACAGCGAGAAGGACCGGCCCGAGCTCTGGGAGTACTTCCGCCGCTTCTACCTGCAGAACATGTGCTTCGCCGGCGCCTTCACCGGCAGCGTCTACGGGTCGATGCCGCGTGACGCGGCTGACTGGAAGAACGTCGTGCGGCACAAGAGCAAGGAGCAGAACATCATGTACGGCTCGGCGAAGGACATCACGTACTGGATGAACCGCGGTTTCACCCTGCGTAACCCCGCGCACTGCAACACGTGGACCGCCATGAACTCACTCGTCGCCGGACCCTACTATCCGAGCTGAAATCTCAGGATCTTGCCAAGAAGGATCCCTATCGTCCCGAGCGCCACATCCGGTCACACGAAAGGGAATCCCTCCCATGCGGCGTAGCACCATCGTCCCCGCTCTGCTCGGCGCGGCTCTGGCCGGCGCCACCCTGGTCGGCGTCGCGCCGGCGTCCGCGACCGGCGCCAACCCCTGCGAGAAGGCGCCGTGGATCGGCCAGGTGCAGGGCAAGCCCAAGGGCCTCACCCCCGGCGCGCGGGCGGGCAACTACTTCTGGCACGACAAGAACGGCTTCCACCTGCGGATCACCCAGGCGAAGCCGCGCAAGGCCACCACGTACACCGGCACGATCACCTCGAACACCCCGATCCGCGACTTCAAGTGGGTCAAGCTGGAGGAGAAGCAGGACTCCGTCGTGCTGTCCGAGGACAAGCTCAGCATCACGTTCAAGGTCGTCAACCACGGCCTGATCGACGGCTTCTCGTTCCGCACCTCCTGCGCCGACAGCCTGACCGTGTCCGGGCTGACCATCAACACCAAGGTGCTGCCCGTCGGCAAGGTCTACCTGGGCAAGACCAAGGCCCACCCGGCCGCGATTCCGTTCACGGTGCACCGTAAGGCCTAAACTGCCAGGTCCGGCACGGTTTGGCCGGAGGAGGTAAGACATGGGCGCACACCGGATCCTGGCCGTCGACGACGACCCGGCCATTCTGCGGGTGCTCCGGCGGGGGCTCACGCTGGAGGGCTTCACCGTGGAGGCGGCCGGCGGCGGCCGGGCCGCCCTGGAGGTCGCCGACCAGGTGGACGCGATCGTCCTGGACGTCTCGATGCCCGGCGTCACCGGCATCCAGGTGTGCGCCGAGTTGCGCCGGCGGGGTTCGGAAGTCCCGATCCTGATGCTGTCGGCGCTCGACGAGGTCGCCGACCGGGTCGCCGGTCTGACGGCCGGGGCCGACGACTACATGGTCAAGCCGTTCGACCTCACCGAACTGGCGCTGCGGCTGCGCGCGCTGCTGCGCCGGTCGGGGGCGGCCCCGGCCGGTTCCGGCGTCCGCGTCGGCGACCTGGTCCTCGACACCGACGGCCGCGACGCCGTCTTCGGCGGCCGGCGGCTGGCCCTCACCCGGCGGGAGTTCGACCTGCTGGAGGTGCTGGCCAGGAACAACGGCATCGTGCTGTCACGTGAGGTCCTGCTCGAAAGAGTCTGGGGTTACGACTTCGCGGTGACCGCCAACGCCGTCGAGACTTTCATCGGCTACCTGCGCCGCAAACTGGAGGCCGAGGGCGAGCCGAGGATCCTGGAGACGGTGCGGGGCGTGGGATACGTGCTCCGGGTCAGGCCATGAGACTGTCGACCAGGTTCGCGCTGTGCGTGGCTTTGCTCGTGCCGCTGCTGGTCGGGCTGTCGGGCCTGCTGGTCGTCCACCTGTCCGTCGACGACCTGCGCGCCGCCCGCGACCAGCGGCTCGTCCAGCGCCTCCAGGCCATGACCCCGCTCGCGGTGAACCACGTGACCCGCCCGGTCCGTGTCCGCCCCGCCGAGGCCGAGTCCGCCGAAGGGGTGTACGTCGCCCCTGTCCGGGGCCAGCCGCTGACCATCGGCTCCGTCCCCGCCGAACTGCCGCCGCCGTCGACCACCCCCGCGACCGCCGGGACCTGGCGCTACCTCAGCACCGACCTCGGCCGCCGGGGACGCCTGTGGGTCTTCGAGCAGCAGGGGCCGCTCGAAGCCCAGACATCCGGCCTGTACGACCGGCTCCTGATCGCCACCCTGATCGCGCTGGCCGTGGGAGCCCTGGCGGGCCTGGCCCTCGGCCGGCTCGCCCTGCGCCCGCTGGCCCGCCTGACCACGGACATAAGAGCCGGCAACGGACGGCTGACCCGCAAGACCCGCGCCCGCGAAGTGGACGAGCTCGCCCGCCTGGTCAACGGCCTGCTCAACCGCCGCGACGAGGCCGTCCACCGGACCGCCGAGGCGCTGGAGACCGCCCGCGCCTTCGCCGCCACCGCCGCCCACGAACTCCGCACCCCGCTGACCAGCATGGGCGGCAACATCGCCCTGCTCGGCTACCCGAACCTGCCGCCCGGGGAGCGCGTCGAGGTCATCCGCGATTTGGCCATGGAACAGGCCCGGCTCGAACGGCTCATCACCATGCTCCGCCAGCTGGCCAGAGGCGAGCTGATGGAACCCGACTCGCTCAACGACGTCGACCTGGCGAGCGTGTGCGAGGTGGCCGTTCAGGAGGCGACCCGAAGGCACCGCCACGCCCGCTTCTTCGCCCACCTGCCCGATTCGGCGATGGTCCGGGGCTGGCCCGAAGGGCTGCGCATGATCGCCGACAACCTGCTGGAGAACGCGGCGGTGCACGGGGTGGGCCCGCAGGGGACCGTGCGGGTGGACCTGACGGTGCGCGTCGAAGGGACGGTTGCCCTCTTGCGGGTGGCCGACGACGGGCCGGGGATGCCTCGTGAGCTGCACCAGGAGGCGTTCAACCGGTTCAGCCGGCGGGCGGGCAGCCCCGGGACCGGGCTCGGCCTCACTCTGATCCACCAGCAGGTGGTCCTGCACGGGGGGTCGGTCGAGATCGAGCCGTCGTCGGGGCGGGGGCTGTCGGTCCTGGTCCAGATGCCGATCGCCTGGCGCCCCGACGGGCCGAGCGACGGCCTGTCGTGGCTGTCGCTGCACCAGAAGTCCTGATCAGGTGACCCTGATGCGACAGGACGGAAGGGTGTCCCAGTCGGCCCCGGCGAACTCCGACCAGTCCGATTCTCCGGTGTAGCGGAGCCATTCGGCCTTGCTGATCCCCAGGCCGAAACCGTCAGGGCACGCGACCGCCTCCGGATCGGCGACGATCTTGGTCAGATCGCGGAGATCCCACAGCGTCGTACCGCCCGACTGGGCGGTCAGCGCGAAGGCGCCATCGGTGCTGAGCACGGACGAGCTGATCTCCTGGCCCTCGCCCTTCAACCTGGCCAGGTGGACCGGGCCCAATGGTTTGGACAGGTCCAAGAGAAATCCGGAGCTGCTCTCCCCGGTCACCAGAGCGGTTCTGCCGTCCGACGTCAGGGACAGGCCGTCGACGTAAGCCATCGGCGCATCGATGTGTGCGGCAGGTGTCGGTAACGACCCGGTACCGAGGCGCCACATTTCGAGCCGGTTCTGCCTGCCCAGCAGAACGGTCCCACCGTCAGCGCTCATCGCGACGGCGGTCTGGATGTTCGTGGGATAGGAGAGATCCGCCGTCTTGGCGGGACTCGCCGAATCGCCGAGATCCCAGCTCCGCACCGTGCCGTCGAGGGCGGAAGTCACCGCCACGCGGCCGTCCGAGCTGAGGGCGAGGTCGGCGATGTGCGAATCGTGTGCCTTGGTCACCGACACCCGCCTTGGACGAGACATGTCTGATAAATCCCACACGATTAGGTCGCCCTTGGAGTCCCCGATCGCCGCCCGACTCCCATCGGCCGACAGTGCCAAGCTTCCCGGGGACGCGTCTTTCTTCCCCGGTAGCGTCGCGCTTTGGACGGGCTTGGCCGGATCGCCGAGATCCCACACCATCGCGGCGCTCTTTCCGCCGCCGGTGATCGCGGTCCGGCCGTCGGGCGACAGTCTCACTGCGGTCTGGCCGTCGGGGTCCCCCTCCAGGGAGGAGAGCGCCCAGGTCTTCTCAGTGATCTCAGGGTCGAGCCAGCTGGTCAGGTCCCAGACCTCCGCTTCGGTGTCATCGCCGATCAGGGCGGACCGTGCGGCGGCGCTCAGGGCCACGCTCTCGGTCACTGCCGAGGGCAGAGGCGTGCTGCGCCCCTGCAACAGGGTGTCGATCAGCCGCCCCCGCGTCTGCTCGTCTGGGCGGATCTTGAAGGCAGCGATGGTGAGCTTTTTGGCGGCGGCGAAGTCGGTGTCGCGTAAGTCTGCCGCGTGGAAGGCGAGCCGATACGCCAGTGCCTCGTGCCGTTGGGACGAGGCGCCGGCGTGCTCGCGTATCCAGCCGATCCCCAAGACCAGTGCGGCAGCCAGCAGCGCTATGAGGGCGATGGCGTAGGCCATGCGGCTGCGCCCTGCTTTGCCCAGCCCGAAATGACTCATGTGCCCCGTCCACTCGGCCCTAAGTGGGATTTGCACGCACCGGGCCCCCGCCCGTGAAAGGTCGTGATCTTTCGTGAATCGATCAGAACGTACATGCGGAAGATCTTCGTGTGAACGACGCATAGAGTGTGATGCGCATCACACTGCTCGTCCAGCTGATATTCGCGCAGAGCCGACTGTGCGGCTCGGCTGCGGTGCTGGGCATCATGTTGTCGGTGGGTGCTCCTACGATCCCCGACCATGACCGAACAAGGAATCCAGACGCTCCGGCTGGAGTTCGACGTCGACGACTGCAGCATGGTCCACCTGCTCGAACAGGACGGCGGAGAGAGCCCCAGTCCGGCCCGGCGGCTCGGTGACGTCGAGATACGGGAAGGCCTCGTCGATCTGTTCATCTCCGTCCAGTGGGGGAACGGCATCCCGTTCACGGTGACCGTCGCGGACCGGGACCCGGGGCCCGGCCTCGACGACTACGAGGACATCACGGAGATCGACTACTACTCGCCTTCGGGCCGGTTGATGATGGCCGGGTTCACCTTCGACTGGGACGAGGAGAAGGCCCCCCGCCTGCCGCCGCTGCCCGCCGGTCCGGGCAACTACCGGCTGCGCTACCACGTGCGCGGGGCCGACTCCGAGAGCTGCGGCGAGGGCGACTACCACCTGCAGATCTGGCCCTCCGCACCAGCTGAACCGGTGGTGCTCAAGGCCACCTCCCACCACGCCACGCAGATGCGGGACCCGGGTGTTGTCGGTGGCGGCTTCTAGGCTCCGGGCCCATGAGCGCACAGACTTTCCGGCTGGAACTGCAGGTGCAGGACTGCGGCGTCGTCCATTTACGTGAAGTCGGCGGAGAAGACATGGTCGAGCGGGGCCTGCGGTGTGGCGACGTCGAGGTTCGTGACGGGGTCGCCGACCTGGTGATCTCGGTGCAGTGGGGAGACGACATCCCGTTCACGGTGACCCTCGCCGACGAGGACCCGGGTGCCGACCTCGACGACTACGAAGACGTCATGGAGATCGACTACTTCTCCCCGTCGGGCCGGGTGCTGGTGGAGGGGTTCACCTACGACTGGGACGTGGAGAAGGTGGTGAACCTCCCGCCGCTCCCCGCCGGGCCCGGCAACTACCGGTTGCGCTACCACGTTCGAGGGTCCGACTGGGAGGCCTGTGGAGACGACGACCACCACCTGCAGATCTGGCCTTCGGAGCCCGCCGGACCGGTGGTGGTCCAGGCTGTCAGCCAGTCCTTCCAGTGTCAGGTGAACCCCGGCGTCCGCTTTGAGGACCCGCAGGCGTGGGAGGACATCGAGCGTCGGGCACTGGCATACGAGGAGGCCCAGCGCCACCGGGCCGGGTGACGCTCAGGCCTGCGGCGCCGCCACCTGCGGGCCGTGGCCCGGGGCGACCGAGCCCTGGAGTATCAGCGCCGCACCGCCGACGGCCGCGGCGTCGCGGGGGTTGCTCGACAGGTCGACCCGCACCGCGTGGATGCCCCGCGAGAAGGCACGCTTGGACAGCCGCCGCCTGATCTCGCTGACGTACAGCGACCCGGCGACGGCGAAGCCTGGACCGGCCAACACGAGTGTGTCGAGGTCCCACAGGTCGACCAGGGTCAGCGCGCCGTCGGCCAGCAGCGACGCCGACTCGTCGACCAGTTCACGGGCCTGGTCGTCGCCGTAGACGGCGGCGCGGGCGAGCACGTCGAAGGCGCGCGCGTCGGGGTCGATCGCGCCGATGCCGAGGCGGTCGGCCAGGCCGGGGATCGCGCGGGCGCGGGCCACCAGGGCGGCAGGGGCGGCGTAGAGCTCCAGGCAGCCGCGGTTCCCGCACCGGCAGGGCTCGCCGTCGCGCACCACCGACACGTGGCCGATCTGGCCCGCGTTGGAGCTCGCGCCCCGCTGGAGCGCTCCGTCCAGAACCACGCCGGAGCCGATGCCGGAGTTCATGTAGAGGCATCCGAAGGTCCGGTCGCGGGAGACCTGACGTCCCCAGAACTCCCCGACGGCCGCGGCGGCGGCGTCGCCGTCGAGCAGGACCGGCACGCCGAGGCGGGCCGACAGCTCGCGCCGCAGGTCGAGTTCGGCCAGGCCGGGCAGGGAGAGGAAACGGCCGCGCGCCACGTCGACGGGGCCGGGGGCGACGACGGCCAGCCCGGCCACGCTCTGGGCGGCCAGGCCGAGCCCGCCGGTCACGTGGTGGTAGAGGGAGACGAGCTGGTCGATCAGGTCGCCGGAGACCGCGATCAGTTCCCGGCCTACGGTTCCGCCACGGGTGTCGGTGACCACGCACGTCAACGCGTCGGTCCCGACGCGGATGCCCACGCCGTACGCCGATCGCGAGTTGATCACCAGCATGGTGCGCGGTTTGCCGCCGGTGGCCACCGTGTCGCCGGTCTCGCGCACCACTCCGTCGTCGAGCAGGCGGCGCACGATGTTGGAGATGGTCGGCTGGGTCAGGCCGGTCGCCTTGACCAGTTCGACCCTGCTGATGGGGCCCGCCGACCGGATGAGGTCGACGACGAGCGCGCGGCTCCCGGGTCCCGCAGCCGCGGACTCTCGCCTGGCCAACGCGACCCCTTCCAGCCCACCGGCACTACCTTTACGTGCCACGAGGTTAGTTGAGGAGGAGGCCGTCCATGGTCGGTGGTCCGCGCGCGGGCACGCCGGTGGGGCTCGCGCTGGTGCGGGACGCCGAGGTGCTCGGGGCCGAGCCGTTCTTCCCCGAGTTCATCGCGGGCATGGAACGGGTTCTGGTGCCCCTCGGGGTTCCGGTGTTGCTGCAGGTGGTGGCCACCGTGGCGGAGGCCTCCGCGCGCATGCGGGCATGGGCGGACGAGGGGCGGGTGCAGGGGGTCGTCCTGATCGACCTGCTGCCGGGCGACGAGCGGGTCGCGCTGGTCGAGGAGCTCGGCATGCCGGCGATGGTGATCGGCGACCCGGACACCGCGCGGGGGCTGCCGACGGTGTGGACGCAGGACGAGGTCGCCATGCGCGAGGTCGTCGCCCGGCTCGTCGCCGGCGGCCACCGGCATCTGGGCCACGTCGCCGGTCCGGCCGAGATGGCCCACACGATCATCCGGCGGCGGACGTTCGACGAGGTCGCGGCCGAGGAGGGCGTCCGCACGACCCTGTTCGACGGCGACTACTCCGAGGCGGCCGGCGTGCGGGCCGTCGCGGCGCTGGAGCAGATGGACGACCGGCCGACGGCGCTGGTCTTCGACAACGACGTCATGGCGCTCGGCGCGCTGCACGCGTCGGGGGCGATCGGCATCGACGTGCCCCGGGATCTCTCGCTCGTCGCCTGGGACGACTCCGCCCTCTGCCAGCTCGCCGAACCGCCGCTCAGCGCGGTGAGCCACGACGTCCAGGCCCTCGGCGAGCTCGTGGGGGAGGCCTTTCAGGACATCCTCTCCGGGGGCCCGGTGAAGGTGATCCGGGCGATGCCGGCTGCCCTCGTCACCCGAGGGTCGAGCATTTAATAGATTACTAATCTTTCTGGTTGACGTACAAGCTTCCTGTCCTGTTTGCTGTGGTTCAGCCCAAGCTGAGCCGCTTCGTGGTGGCGGTCGACGACGCCCTCTATGAGGACGACCAGGCCTGCGGAGAAGTCCGGTGTGGCGTGTCACCGCCGTACCGGATGCCGGGTCCCGTCACCGAGACCCGGCGGTCGGCGCGTCCCCGCCGCCGAGATCACTCGGCGGCGGGGATGTTCCTCTCGGCGAACGCCGCCATCTCCTCCCGCTGCTCCCCGGGGTCGGTGGCGCTCACCCCCACGACGATCCGGGTCACCCCCTGCGCCGCCCATTCGGCGACCTGCTCGGCGGTCATGTCGATCGACCCCGACCGCGTGTACTCCAGCGTCCGCCCGGCGGCGGCGGCCTGCGCGATCTCCCACTGCGCCGCCCGCTCGGCCGCGTCGAGCGCCCCGCCGGGGAAGTAGCCGTCCCCCCGCAGCCCCGCCCGCCGCGCCGCCGCCCGGCTCGACCCGCCGACGTGCACCGGCAGCCGTCCGAGGGGCTTGGGATACTGGACCAGCCCGGTGACGTCGAAGAACTCCCCGGCGAACCGGACCCCCTCCGCGCCGCCGTCCCACAGCAGCCGCATGAGGTCGATCGCCTCGTCCGCCCGCCGCCCCCGGCTCCGATAGTCGACCCCGAAAGCCGCCGCCTCCCCGGGCAGCCCGCCGAGCCCCACGGTCAGCAGCCGCATCCGGCCCTTGGACAGGACGTCGACGGTCGCTAGCCGCTTGGCCAGCACGACCGGATGGTGGTAGGGCAGCACCAGCACCCCCGTCCCGAGCAGGATGCGCCGGGTCGACGCGGCGACGAAACCCAGGCAGTCGATCGGGTCGAGGTAGGGCAGCGTCGGCGGTATCTCCCACCGCCCGAGGGTGGCGCCGGGATACAGCACGACGTGCTCCGGCACGTAGAACGACTCGAAGCCGCACTCTTCTGCATGCCGGGCGTGGGAGACGAGGTTGTCGGGGTCGACCCCGTAGTAGGGCGTGCTGTAACTGATGCCGAACTTCACCCGCCGAAGCGTAGAACCCTGCCACCGACGTGAAGGCAAGCCGTCAGGGCCAGGGGAAACCGAGGCGGTCGGCGTACTCCTCGCAGCCGCCCACGACGGTGGCGAACGTCGTGGGACTCGCCGCTCGCAGGCGGTCCACCACGCGGTTGGCCTGGTCGTCGACGTCGGTGTCGTCGACGGGGATGACCCAGAGGAACTGGAGCCAGGGGTCGTCGTCTCCGGGGTCCGGTGGGAGGCGGGGGTAGGTGAAGGTCAGACTGAGGCGGTCCCGTTCTCCGGGATCGGCGTGGATGCCGTCGAGCTCGCACTCCCAGGCGCCGAGCAGGGCCGGGTGGTCCTGGAGGAGCCGGTCGAGCCGGCGGGCCAGGCCACGGGCGGGCCATTCCCAGCTGCGATCACGGGCGGCCCGGGCGATGGTCTCGTCATAGTGGTCGGCGGGGAAGTGGAAGGTCTCCAGTCCCGCTCCTTCGGGGGCGCGCCAGTCGTGCCAGGTCACGGTGTCCCCCCTGCGGGTGATCGTGACGTAGAGGGCGCCGCAGCAGCCTTCGGTGCACCACGCCTCGGCCAGCCGCACCTTCCGCGGCTCCTCGGTCGCCTCCAGGATCCCGGGCAGGCGATCCGGCCCGAACGGCCCGCCCTTGCGGAAGGCCTCGGCCACCACCGGGCGGCCGTCCACGAGCAGCCGGGTCTGGACGCCCTCGTCCAGGACGGGATCGGGGACGACGACGTGAACGGCGAGACGGCCGGGCACCGGCGCGCCGGCCGCTCTCTCCGCGGTCGCCCACTGCGCCCGCCACCGGGTCATCGGGTCGGGCGACTCAGCGGCCTCCGCCAGGGCCCGCGTCCAGCGCGGGGAGCCGATGAGCCGCTCCAGCCGCTCCAGCGTGGCCGCGCGTTCACCGGGCGGCCAGGGCAGGCAGGCGGTGTGCCCGGTGCGCAGGTCGCGGGCCATCGTGATGACCGAGGCCAGCAGATCGAACACCGGTTCCGCCGTCTCGGCCAGGACCGCGAATCCGCTGACGGCGCGGCAGGCGTCGGCGTACTCGCGGATCTGCACGGTGTGACTCCGGGTCGAGATGAGCGCCCGCAGGATCCTGCCCGCCCGGACGGCGATCGTCGCGTCCTCCGTCTCCAGCAGGCCCGCCAGCGACACGGTCTCGGCCACCCGCCGGACGTATTCACCATCCAGGTCGTGGCCGTCGGAGGCCGTCCGCAGCAGCCAGGGGAACGTGTCCGGTTCGCCCATCCGGCACAGGGCGGAGACGGCGTCGTCGCGGGGCCAGCGCTCCGACCGGTCGGCCAGCCACATCAGCGCGCTCGCCGAGCCGGGGATCGTCTCCAGCACGTCCACCGCAAGGGACCCGAAGTGGGGCAGCAGCCCGATCGTCCGGACGAGCGGGATGTCCTCCGGCCGGGCACTGCCCGTCAGCAGCCGGAGGCCGGTCTCCACCGGAACGGATCCGGTGCCGTGGCGCACCAGCCGGAGCCCCGTCTCCCGGGCCAGATCCGGCGGGATCGACTGCACCTCGTCGGGGATCTCACAGAGGAGGTCAGGATCGGGCGGCCTCTCGATGCCCCGGCCCACGTTTTCGTCGGGCGGCAGGCGGTGCAGGCGGAGGGCTTGCTCGAACAGCGATCGGGGGGCGTCAGCCGCTGAAGGGTCTATGCCCGACACCCTGCCACTCGCGTTGATCATCAGGCAAGAGCCGGTGTCCAGCGCCGCATCAGCCACCCGATCGTCGCCCGCCGCCCGTGTTCACGCCGTTCCCGCAGATGCGGGGCGTGCGCCGGCCCGGGGAGCGCGGCGGTGTGGGTCCAATAGCCGGCCAGCGCCACAAGGAAGGCGTCGACCCGCTCCGGTTCGGCGACGGACCCGAGCAGCGGTTCGGGATCGAGCCCGCCGAGGTCAGACTGGAGCAGCAGGCAGACGCGGTCGGTCCACGCGGGCCCGACGCAGGCACGCCCCCAGTCGACGATCCGCGCCGTGCCGGTCGCCGGGTCGACGAGAATGTTGTCGAACCGTGGGTCGAAGTGCACCAGCGAGTCGCCCACGACGACCTGATCCCAGACCGCCTCGACGGCCGCCAGCCGGTCCAGGTGCCGCCGCTCCCACGCCCCGACACCCGAGACGGTGACCGGCCCCCAGACGCCGTCGCGCTCCAGCCCCCGCCAGGTCTCACACCGCCCGGCCATCCGCTCACCGAGGGTGGGCATCCCGCGTACCGGAGAGGGCGTCAGCTCGCGGGCGCAGACGGCCAGCATGTCGAGCGCGGCGGTCAGCTCATGGGGCCGCCACGGCTCGTGCGGCAGCGCGCCCGGCGCGACGTCGAAACAGAGCAGGATCCACCCGGCCGCCTCGACGGCGAACCGCAGACGCGGCGTGGGAACGGCGCGGGGGAGCGCGGCGGCGACCACGGCCTCGGCCCAATCCACGCGCTGCGTTCTCACGAGAGCCAGTCAATCAGTGCCCGCAACTCATTTGCCCAGCTCAGATCGGTGGACCATGCCCTGTCCCGCATGCGAGCAGGAATTGTCATTCGGTGCGGCCTACCTGATGGACCGAGACGACGGCCGCCGCACCTGCCGAATCAGGTGGAGTTGCTCAAACGGTCACCACTGGTGGAAATGGGCCAGCCTGCCGGACAGCCATCTTGAGGTATGCCCACCCGAATACGTCATCTGACGTACGCCTGCCACCCCACGTCTCCGCAGGTGATCAGATGCGCAGCCGCCCTCCTGCCGGCCTGGTGAGCCAAGCCCCGTTGGAGGTCACGTCGGCGCCCGTCAGCCGGTCGTAGGGGGCCCGGCCGTCGGGATCCAGCGCGGCCAACCCCGCGATCGCCAGCAGGACGAACGGTCCCTCGGCCGCGACCACGACCGCCAGTGGAAACACCAGCGCGCGCAGCGCCGCCGCCCGCCCGCTTCCGGTGAACCGCAGGCCGAACGCGCGCTTTCCCAAGGTCTGGCCCCAGAGGGCGTGCTGCCCCCAGAAATAGAGGAAGACGAACCCGGCGAACGCCAGGGCCTCCGACTCGAACCAGTCGAAGGAGCTCAGCACCCCGTAGCTTCCACGGCCCTGGACCGCGTGGCAGACGGTCGTGACGACCACGTAGTCGACCAGGAAGGCCAGGACCCGGCGCGCCGCCGTCCCGAGTTCCCTCACGGGCGCCGGTGGCGCCGAGGCCAGAAGCAGGGCGGCGGCCCCGATCCAGCAGACCTGGTCCGTCCCCCAGCCGCAGATCACGGCCTCCAGCCACTCGGCCCCGAACACCGGCAGCGGCAGCCCGCACACGTCAGGAGACGAGTACAGGGGCGTGGCCGGATGGATCACCGCCATCAGCGTGAGCGCGCAGGCCACCCGCTGCGCCGCCTGAGGCGTGCGCCACATCGGCAGGGCGCACAGGAGAACCAGGATCGCCGGCACGCCCCACACCATCGCGACGTCGATGAGGGTGCCGAGATCCCCCCGCAACGGATCGACCGGTGACCAGCCGAGGCCGTCGTACGGGCCCACGCAGGAGAAGTACTCCCCCTCCTCCGACCACGTCGCCATCTGGTTCCGCAGATCCCAGGTCGGATAGGCCGCGACCACCGCCGCGCCGACGATGAGATACGACGAGCGAATCGGGCGCATAGGGCTCCTCGGTAAGTGACCGACGAAATATACGGCCTATGGCGATTCGGAGTCCTTCAAGCGGTTCACACCAGAGATCTGGGCGGGACGAGTCCGTGGTCGGCGAGGGCCCTCAGGGATTTCTCCAGGCACTCCTCCGCCGAGAGCGCGTCCACCCGCACCCGCCACTGCTCTCCGCCGTCGCCGCCGCTCGCGTGAAAAGTCCAGGTGCGCTGCGAGTCGACCCGGAGAAGCGCGTCGACGTCACACTCCAGCAGCCAGTCGAGCAGGGCTATCGCATCCATCCCGGCACGGTACAGCAACCCTTGACGATCGCACGGAAACGCGGTCTCTTATGTGAAGCGACATTAACAAGATCTTGACTGGGTGACCGGCCCGTGTTGTCATCGGGATACCCTCCATTACCTGCCAGTATGATAGGAAATGCCCATGCGCGCACTCCGTCGAGCGGCCATCACCACCGCACTCCTCTTAGCCGCGGCCGGAATCCCCCTCGCCCACGGCGGAGCGGCGCAAGCCGCCCTCCCGACGGCGGCCGTCGCGCTCGGCGACAGCTTCATCAGCGGTGAAGGCGCCGGGAACTACCAGCCCGTCGTCGACGCCAACGGCACCGCGCAGGGGTTCCCCGGCTGGTCGGCGCCGAACAACAACGCCTTCTTCTGCCACCGCTCGGCCGACGCCTCCCTGTTCAAGGCCAACCTCCCCGGCATCCAGGACCGGTTCAACCTGGCCTGCTCCGGCGGCCAGCCCGCCGACGTCGCCAACGCCTCCAGCGCCCGCGCCAACGGCCGCACCGTCAAGTCGCAGCTCGACCAGCTCCGGACCGTCGCGCAGACCCACGACATCGACGTCGTCCTCATCGGGCTCGGCTCCAACAACAGCCAGTTCACCTTCGGCGACGTCGCGACCCTGTGCGCGAACCGCTTCATCGCCGACGCCTGGACCGGCTGGTGGGAGTTCTGGGCCTACCTCGGGGGTGACGTGCCGCAGGAGCCCTGTACGGTGTCCGACCTCGCCTCCGACGCGGAGGTCGCCACCGGCACGGCCGAGACGGTCGCCGCCGTCCGCCAGATCCTCGACACCCTCGGCCAGGTCGACGCCGACGGGCAGCACAAGGTCGTGCTCCAGACGTACACGAACCCCCTGCCTCTCGACGTGGCCACGCAGTACCGCGACGAGGACGGCCGCACCGACACCCGCGACAAGTTCCGCGACCTCGGCGCCGAGCGCTACGCGGCCGGCTGCCCGATCCACCGCGCGAGCCTCGCCCCCGGCCACGTCTTCTCCGCGAACCTGGGCAACCTGGTGAAGAACACGTACACGACCCTCGCCGCCGAGCGGCCTGCCGCCGACCTGCGCGTCCTCGACGTGCAGAAGGCCTTCGACGGCGCCCGCCTGTGCGAGAACCCGGGCAGCCCCGGGAACGCCCTCGCCACTCCCGTACGAGTTCAGGACGGCCCCTCCGGCAATCCCATCACGTCGCTGTCCGGCCGTGACAAGATCGCCATCCAGCGCTTCGCCAACACGTGCGTGACCTACTTCCAGACCTGCCAGGAGTCGTGGCACCCCAACGCCGCCGGCCACACCGTCCTCGGCCAGTGCCTGTCCGGCGCGCTGACCGCCGCCACGCGAACAGTCGTGACCTGCGCCCGGAACTCCAACGGGACGCTGACCATCTCCTGACCCCGACAGCCGGAAACGCCCACGCCAGGTCCGCCCGGCGTGGGCGCCGCCGGCGGCGACCCGACGAGGCCATGACGACGTTCTCACCAGGTGAACGGGCCCTGCGTCACGTGACCGCCGTGTCGGCGGGCGAGCCGCTCGACCCCCGGCTCCGGGTGACCCTGAACTTCCACCCGACCCCGCCGGTGCTGCGCGGGCTCGCCGACGACGGCCATTACCGCTCGCAGTTCGTCACCGGCACGAGCAACGGCGGCCTGACCGCCCACCCGGGCGGCGACCGGTGGCGCTGGGAGAGCCGGATCTTCGGCGGGGCCTATGACCACGTCCCGGGGGAGGAACGCCCCGTCTACGGCGCGCTCGACTTCCGGCGGAGATCCGTCGGCGCGGCCCCGCGCTTCGGGTCCGCGCATCTCCGGCTGACCGGGGAGGTCCTCGCCCGGACCACGTTCTGCTATCCGGACAGCCACTTCGAACCGTCGGCCTTCGGCGTCGCCTCTCGCATGGCGCTCATCGAACTGGCCGAGGCGGATGCCCGGGATCTCCTGGACGACTACATCGAGGCCCAGGTGCACGGCCCCGTCCGGCTCGACCGGGATGTGGAGGCGCTGGTCCTGGACCCGAGCCACCGGGGGACGGCCGTGGAGGCCGCCGCGCGCCGGCTGCCCTGCCCGATCGAGTGGCATCCCGGTTTCCGGGTCACCATCGATCGGCTACGCCGTCATCCCGACTACCGTGGCCCGGATTACGTCGACCTGGCCGCCGAGATCGCCGTCGACGGCCGCCTCGATCCCCGCGTCCTCGGAGAGGCGAGCGGTCACGACCCGCAGGCGCTGAAAAAGGTCTGGCACTACCTGGCGCGTTTCGGCCGGCCGGTGCCGTCGAGCTCCTCGACCGTCCACTCCACGACCGACCTCGTGTAGTCGTTGCCGTCGGGTTCGGCGAGATATCTCCGCACCCCCTGCTCCGCCCGCCGGTCACCGCGCCGGGCCAGCCCGTACGCCGCCTCCACGGCGACGATCAGGCACGGGTCGTCGAGCCGGGCCGCCAGGGCCGCGCGGATCTCCTCGCTGTCCGTTTCGAGCCCCGCGAGACCGGTCGTCGCGCACTCCCTGTTCTCGTCGTCCGCCTCCCGGGTCATCCGGATGAGCGCCGCTGTGGCCTCGGGGTCGTCGTCCCGCATGACCGTCGGCAGAGTCCAGGCGGCGGCGCGACGAACGCGGTGGTCGTCATGGCCGGTCAGCGCCAGCACCTCGGGGAGCGCCCGTTCGTCGGCGACATGACCCAGCGCGATCACCGCCGAGGAGAGCACGGTGGGGTCCCCCTCCCGGCGCGCCAGGTCGAGCAGGACGGGCAGGCCCGGCTTGGCGTTCTCCTGGAAGCTCAGCTGCGCCAGGATGTCGGCCCCGAGCTGACGTTCCCTCGGCTCGGTCGCGCCGCACAGCCGGACCGCCACCTCGAACGTCTCGGCGTCACCGCGGACCTGGAGCTCGCGCACGATCTTCCACCGCTCGTCGTCGTCCGGGTCGGAGGGCACGAGTGCCTTCCGGGCCAGAACCCGCGAGGGAAGCTCCCTGTCGGTCATGTCCGCAAGTCTGAGAAGCCGCGTATGACGGTGTAAAGCGATTATCCGGCGTCGCGCGAGTCGGCCAGGATGCGGTCCAGGCACCGTTTGCCCAGGTCGTGCATGGTCGGATTAGTGTGGACGTAATACCAGACACACCCGATCGCCTGGACGAACGCCCACGCCTTCCCCCGCTCCCATTCGAGGTCGTCCACCTTGAGCAGTGACCGGAACACCTCCCGGGGCCCGGTTTCCAGCACGTTCCAGGCGCTCAGCAGGTCCAGCGCGGGATCGGCCGCCCCGAACCCGCCCACGTCGAGGACCCCGGCCAGCCGCTCGCCGGAGACGAGCAGGTTCCCGTGGATGAGATCGCCATGGGTCATCACGTCAGCCGACGCGCGCGGCAGCACCCGGAAGTCCGCCCACAGCTTGCGCAGGCTCGGCACGTCCAGCAGCGTCTCGCTCTGCCGGAAACAGGTCTCGACCCACTCGTCGTGGACGTCGATCTCCCCGCCCCGGCCTCTTCCGGCGAACGTCCGGCCACGGGTGTCGATCGCACGCAGATCGGCGATGAGATCGGCCAAATCGTGGGCGAACCCGACCGACTCGCCCGGGTGAGCCTTGCTGGCCACGACCCCGGGCAGCCACGTCTGCACCGACCACGGAACCGGATATCCCGCCCCGGGCTCCCCGATCGCGACCGGTTCGGGCGTGGGGAACCGGGTTTGCCCGTGCACCTCGCGGGCCGCGTCCGCCTCGGCCTCCAGCCAGAGCCGGGTGGCCTCCACGCCGTGCGGAGGCTGCAACGGGAAGCGCGCCGTGAAGCGGTCGCCGATGCGGAAGATGCCGTTGACCGTCCCGTGCGAGACGACACTGGTGATCTCCAGGTCACGCCACTCGGGGAACTGCTCGTCGACCAACGCGCGCACCGTCCCGGGCGACACCGTCAGCTGGTTCGCATGCATCCACCCGAGGCTTCCCCGCCCCGGTCGGCTCATGCAACGTGTTTTCGGACGGATCCACTACGGTCGCAGCCATGAGAATCCTGGTCGTGGGCGGCAGCGGCTTCCTCGGCGGCGAGATCGTCCGGCAGGCCGCGGCCGGCGGCCACGTCGTGGCGGCGACCTACCTGAGCAACCCGGGACCGCCCGACCTGGCCGGCTGGCGCCCCCTCGACCTCCGCGACCGCACCGCCGTCACGGAGACGATCCGCGAGACCGCGCCTGACGTGGTCGTCAACGCCGCCTACCGCCAGTCCGACTGGCCGACCACCGCCGACGGCGCGGCCCACGTGGCGGCGGCGGCCACCGGCAGACGGCTGGTGCACGTCTCCAGCGACGCCGTCTTCTCCGGCGCGGCGGTCACCTACGCCGAAGAGGCGATCCCCGACCCCGTCTACCCCTACGGCGCGGCGAAGGCGGCGGCCGAGACGGCGGTGCGGGCCGTCGACCCCACCGCGGTGATCGCCAGGACGTCCCTGATCGTCGGCGACGGCGGTTCACCGCACGAACGCCTGGTCCACTCCCTGGCCGGAGGCGCGCCGGGCATCCTGTTCACCGACGCCGTGCGCTGTCCCGTCCATGTGCGCGACCTCGCCGCCGCCCTCCTCGAACTCGCCGACTCCGACAGGTCCGGCATCCACCACGTGGCCGGGGCGGACGCGGTCAGCCGCCACGAGCTGGGCATCCTCATCGCCCGCCGCGACGGCCTCGACGAGACCCGCCTGACCCCCGGCCGCTGCGCCGACGTCGGCTTCACCGGCCCGCGCGACGTGCGGCTGGACTGCGCCCAGACCCAGCGCCACCTCAAGACCCGGCTGCGCGGCGCCCGGGAGTTCGTGGCCTGACCACCTGTTTGTCGCGCGCCATTCAGACCTTCGCGATGAAGGCGTCGAGGCTGGCCAGCAGCTTGTCGGCGTACCGGTCGTCGATGAACATGCCGCCCGCGTGCTGCGCCCCCGGATAGACGAGCAGTTCGCTGTCGCCGGTGGCCGCGTGCAGCTCCTTGGCGAGGGCCGGCGCGCCGCCGCTCGTGTCCTCTTCAGCCACGGCGTAGATCGCCGGGATCGTGAGGGTCTTCACGGTCTCCGCCTGCCCGTCCAGCCCGCCGGACAGGGAGACGACCCCGGCCGCCTGCGCCTCGGGCTTGGCGGCCGTGGCCAGCGCGACCGACCCGCCGAGCGACCCCCCGGCGTAGACGATCTTCTGAGCGCCCTGCTTCCTGAGCTCGGCGGCGACGGCCATCATCTCCTCGGGCCCCCGTTCGAGCATGGTCGGGATGCCCGCCATCCGCGGCGGGAAGCCGTATTCGAACACAGCCACCCGGACCCCGCTCCTGACCAGGTGATCGGCCCACACCAGCCAGTCGCAGTGATAGCCGTCCATCGTGTTGGCGATGACCACGCCCACCGGCCCGTCCCCCGCGACGCCGGCCGCCAGGTTCCCCACCGTCACCGGCGTGAACGCCACCGAAGGCCCGACCTTGCACCCGACCAGTTTCGGAGCGGGCGCGGCCGACGAGACGACGGGGACCGGCTCCTGCGCGGCGGGCACGGCATCCTGCCCACATCCGCAAACCGCGAGTGACAGCACGAGAACCAGGCCCCAGATTCGCATGCGGCCAATATCCGCCGCATCCCCGGGACCGTCAACAAACCATTGTCGCGTACGACCCCCGCGACGGCCCGATGCTCACAGGAGTTTCACCATCCGGGTCACCGCTGGGCGGCGTCCAGCTTGGCCTGGAGCGTCGCGGCGTCGGCGGGTGCTCCCGGCGACTCCCAGAAGTTCTCGTTCCCTCCCGCGTACAGACCGCCATAAGCGGGGGTCCCCGGCTGGAAGCGCCACCCGTCCACGAGCGCTCCGGCGTCGAGGGCGTCGTAGCCGATCCGGTCGAGGAACGCGGTCGCCTCGTTCTTCGCGGCGGCGTCGTCCCCGGCGATGGCCAGTGCGCTGCGGTCGGGCGAACCGGCGGGGCGGGGGAGCGCGGCCAGGTGCACGAAGTAGATGTTGTTGAAGACCTTGACGACCTTGGCGTCCGGAAGGTGCCGCTGCAGCAGCTCGCTGGACGTGGTGGAGTCGTCGTCGAGCTCCGGGAAGGCCCCGTCCCGCTGGGAGTAGTAGTTGTTGGTGTCGAGAACGGTCTTGCCGGCGAGCGGCCGCACCGGCACCTCGCGGTAGGCCCGCAGCGGGACGCTCACGATCACCAGGTCACCGGCCGCGGCTGCCTCGGCGGCGGTCGCCGCCCTGGCCTTCGGACCGAGCTCGTCGACCAGTTCCTTCAGCGTCTCCGGCCCGCGCGAGTTGCTCAGCACCACGTCATACCCGGCCGCGACGGCGAGCCGGGCGACCGTGCCGCCGATGTGCCCGCTGCCGATGAATCCCACAGTTGTCATATCGCCAGCAACCTCCGCCCTGCACCCCGCATTCCACCCCTTTGTCGAGAATGGGTACGTGGAGGACTACCAACGGGCGCTGATCGGCCGCATGGTCGACCATCTCGACCTGCATGCCGCAGGCGATCTGCCGCTGCCCAAACTGGTCGAAGATCTCCGAGGCCTGTTCGAGGCGGCGGACCCGCGCGAGCTCGCGGTCAGGGACTCGTTCAACTGGCTCCACGCCGACCTCGACCAGGAATGCGAGCTGAGAACCGAGCCGTGGGCCCCACCGGGCGCCGCCGACGACGCCCGCTTGGCCGGTGCGCTCAGTGAACTGCGGGCGTGGGCGACTCGGGCCGCCGCGGCCGATCTCTGACGAGAAGGGCGCCCAGCAGACCGGCCACCACCAGAGCAGCGGGCGGTGTGGCGGTGTGAACAGTCGACTGGTGCGTCACCGAGAAGAAGACGCTCCAGATGGCCGGGCGTGTCGACGGCGGGGCCGTGGGCGTGAGACGACTGTGACCAGTCGTGGGCGCGCAGGGCGTCCCGTCCCAGGAGCATGGCGGAATTCTGCCTCCTGATAGGTTCCCGGGCGTGTTCTCGTTGCACGAGCCCCCGCTGTTCACCCGGCTGAATCAGGCGCGCCGGATTCTCGTGGCGGGAGCAGGCGGCGGCTTCGACGTGTTCGCCGGTCTCCCGCTCGCAGTGGCGTTATGGGAGGCGGGTAAGGACGTCCACCTGGCGAATTTGTCGTTCAGCCGACTGCACGGCCTCGACCTCGACGTCTGGCTCGACGAGGATGTGGCCGCGATCGGCCCCGACACGGTCAGCCGTGACTGGTATTTCCCCGAACGCTCCCTCGCCCGCCGCCTGGAAGCCCACGGCCTCCCGTCCACCGTCTACGCCTTCCCCAAGGTCGGGGTCGCCCCGTTACGCGCCGCCTACCGGGTGTTGACCGACCGGCTGGACATCGACGCCGTCGTCCTGGTCGACGGCGGAACCGACATCCTCATGCGTGGCGACGAAGCGGGCCTCGGGACCCCGGAGGAGGACATGGCGAGCCTCGCCGCCGTGAACGGTCTCGACGTGAGCGAGAAGATCGTCGTCTGCCTGGGGTTCGGGGTCGACGCCTACCACGGCGTCAACCACGTCCAGGTGCTGGAGAACCTGGCCGCGCTGGATCGCGACGGCGCGTATCTCGGCGCTTTCTCCATCCCGCGTGCCAGCAGGGCGGCCGAGGTCTATCTCGACGCCGTCGCCCACGCCCAGGCCGAGACCGAGGACCGGCCGAGCATCGTCAACGGCTCGATCGCCGCCGCGCTGACCGGCCGGTTCGGCGACGCCCAGTTCACCACCCGCACCCGTGGCAGCGAACTGTTCGTCAATCCCCTGATGGCCATGTACTTCGCCGTCGACGCCGGGGCGCTCGCCCGCCACTCGCTCTATCTCGACCGGCTCGAAGGCACCGTCCTGATGCGTCAGATCGGCTCGATCATCGAGGGCTTCCGGGCGGAGATCACCCCGCGCCCCCGCAGGACGTTCCCGCACTGACCCCTCTTATCAAATTGTTCAACAATCCCTACATTGAACATATGGCCAAATCCTTGATCGGTGTCTTACTCGCCGCCCTGATCGGGCTCGCGCTGATCACGTACACGACCGGGTTCACCAGCACGGACGCGGGCGTCGTCGCCGTCGTCCGCGACGGCGGGCCGCTCGACGAGAGCGGCATCCGCCAGATCCTCAACCCGGCCACTGGTCCGACCTGGACCGGCTTCATGTCCACCGCGCACACCTATCCGGCCCAGCAGCGCATCTACACGATCACCTCCGACCCCAAACGGGCCACCACCCTGGGTGTGGACGAGGTCGTCGTGCCCAGCGGCGACGGCGTCAACGTGGGGGTCGAGGGCACGTTCTACTTCACCCTCAACCTCGACCACGCCACGCTCAAGGCCTTCGACGACCGCTACGGAACCCGCACCTACATCGGCGACGACGACGACATGCTCTACGCCTGGGACGGCGACGAAGGCTGGAGCGCGTTCTTCAGCCAGGCGGTCCGCCCGGTCATCTACAACACGCTGCGCGTGCAGATCGGCGCCATGCGCTGCGAGGAGCTGGTGCCGACCTGCGCCTTCCTCAACGGCGCCGAGATCCCCGAACCGAGCACCGGCCTGGCGAACCTGGCCAGGGTCCAGACCGGCGTCAACGCCAGCCTGGAACGGGAGATCCAGTCCATGCTGGGCGGCCCCTACCTCACCGGCTTCCGCTTCAACCTGGTCAGGATCACCCTGCCCGGCGAGGTCCAGCAGAGCATCACCAAGGCCCAGGGCGCTCAGGCCGACATCCGCCAGGCCGAGGCCAGAGCCGAACAGGCCAAGATCGACGGCCGCGCGCTCGTCACCGGCGCCGAGGCCGAGGCGGACGCCAACCGCGCCCGCCAGAAGGGCTACGAGGCCTGCCCCGCCTGCGTGGAGATCGACAAGATCAGCGCACTCCCCGACGGCATCACCGTCTACGCCCCCGGCAACCCCCAGGGCGTCGACGCCTCCGGCAAGTAGACGATGATCTGGTGGCGCGACGTGAACGCCCCCTCAAGCGAAGCAGGAACCATGGCAGCGGAATTCCAGTTCGACGACTACATCCTGGTGCAGGACGGCAGAACCCTGGAGATCTTCCACCGGAACCAGTCCGAGAGCACCCGCTATCACGTGGCCTTCCTCGGGGTGGACGTCCAGCCGCACCGCGACGGCTTCAAGGTCCGGCTCGGCGCCCGGCGGGGCGACGACCAGATCGTGGGCGGGGTGAGCCTGAAGATGGACCCGGAGGAGTTCGAGCGGTTCCGCGCGTTCATCGGCCTGGCCATCGCGGCCCGCGACGGCGCCTAGGCATCCCCCGTGAGAGCTACCCGAAGTGTTCGCCCACTGGGGATTCGGGGCCCAGGCCCGCTTTCGTAGCGTTTCCGGCGAGTCGCCGTACTGACGCGGCGCGGGTCCCCGGAGGCTTCCATGAACACGACGCAGCGCACCCGTTCTCCGCTCATCTGGCTCCCGGCCGGGCTGCTCGCCGTCGGCGGCGTCTCGGCGCTCGCGTCGGCCGGTCCGCTGCTCGCCGTCGTGGCGGCGGTGGCGGCGGTGCCCGTCTACTGGGCGGTCATGCGTTTCGTGGCGCGCCGTCCCACGCCGGAACTGGCCGTGCGGGGTGCCGTCCGAGAGGTCCTGTACGGCGGATCGATCGGCCTGGCCTTCGTCCTCCTGTCGGTCCTGGTGATCACGGTCCTCGGTGGCTACTCGTTCACGTGGTCGCGGGGCCTGTCGGCGGTGCTGCCGCTGGCCGCGGTCTCGATCGGCGCGGCGGTCACCGAGGAGCTGCTCTTCCGAGGCTTGGCGCTGCAGGCTCTGGAGGAACGGTGGGGGAGCCGGGTCGCGCTGACGGTCACCGCGCTGCTCTTCGGCCTCCTGCACCTGGCCAACCCGGGCGCCACCCTGTGGAGTTCGCTGGCGATCGCCGTCGAGGCGGGCGTCCTGCTGGGGGCCGCCTTCCTGTGGCGGCGCAACATCTGGTTCGTGATCGGCCTCCACTTCACCTGGAACACCACCGTGGCCCTGCTGGGCATCCCGGTCTCCGGCCACCCGTCCGACGGCGTGCTGACCACGCACGTCTCCGGCGCGGAGTGGCTGACCGGGGGAGGGTTCGGGCTGGAGGCGTCGGTCGTCCCGGTCGTCGTGAGCGCAGTGATCGCGACCGCCATGCTGGCCCGTCGTCGTTAGGCTCGCCGGATGTCCGTCAGAAGGGACGCGTCACTCGCGGCGATCCTCACGGTGCTGGCGTTCGTACCGACCGTGTCGGGCATCGGCGCCGAACTCGGCGACCTGCCCAAGCGCCCGCCCGACGCCCTCGCGGTGGCGCTGATCCCGGCGCTGACCCTCCCCCTGGCGCTGCGCACCCGATGGCCCGCGACCTGCCTGGCCGTCGTCGGCGCCGCCTTCGCGCTGCACCAGACGATGTCCCTCCCGCCGACCTTCGGCACCGTCGGCCTCTATCTCGCGCTGTACGCGGCGGGAGCCCACCAGGAGAGGTTCCGCCGGGCCACCCCGATCGCGCTGACCACGGCCTACGTCGTCCTGGCCGTCGTCCTGCACGCGCTGGGCTCGCCGAGACAGATCCCCGACTACCTCGCGTTCTACCTGTTCACGGCGGTGGCATGGGCGGCCGGAGCCGGGGTGCGCCGGTGGCGGGCCGGCGAGGCCGAGCGGCGGCGGCTGTCGGCCCAGATGGCCGTGGCCGCCGAACGGGCCAGGATCGCCCGCGAACTCCACGATGTGGTCACCCACCACGTGACCGCGATGGTGGTCCAGGCCGACGCCGCGCAGTACCTGCTGGCCGACGCCCCCGACCGGGCCGCCGAGTCGCTCACCGCGATCAGCGGAACCGGCCGCCGCGCCCTGACCGAACTGCGCTCCCTGCTGGGCGTCCTGGAGGCGACCGGCGAGGCGGCCGACCGTACACCCGCCCTGGGCAAGGTGAGCGACCTGGTGGAACAGGCACGGCTGTCCGGCCAGCCCGTCGAGTGGACCGAACACGGCAGCGCACGGGAGCAGAGCGTCGACGTGGAACTGGCCGTCTACCGCGTGGTCCAGGAGTCGCTCACCAACGCGCTCAAACACGCCACGGGCCACCCGACCACGGTCGTGCTCCGGCACGCCCCCACCCACACGGAGATCGAGGTGACCACCGAAGGCCCGGCCGTCACCCCCGTCACCCCGTCAGGCGGGCGGGGCCTGTCCGGGTTGCGTGAGCGGGTGCGCATGCTCAATGGTGAGCTGATCGCCGGAGCCCGGCCCGAAGGCGGCTTCAGCGTCCGCGCGCTGATCCCTTCCCCAGGAGTGACGCATGATCCGGGTGCTCGTCTGTGAGGACCAGGCGCTGGTCCGCGCCGGATATGTCACCATCTTCAACGCCCAGCCGGACATGGAGGTCGTCGGCGAGGCCACCGACGGCCGCGCCGCCGTGGAGGCCGCCCGGCGGCTGAACCCCGATGTGATCGTCATGGACATCCGGATGCCCGTCGTGGACGGCATCCAGGCCACCCGTGACCTGGCCGGCCCCGGCACCCCCACCCCCGCGAAGATCCTGGTGGTCACCACCTTCAACGTGGACGAGTACGTCTACGAGGCCCTCCGCGCGGGAGCCAGCGGCTTCCTGCTGAAAGACGCCCACCCGGCCGAACTGGTCAACGGCGTCCGGACGATCGCCGCCGGCGACTCCCTGCTCGCCCCCGCGGTCACCCGCACCCTCATCGGCCACTACGCCGAACGCCTCCGCCCTCCGGCTGAGAGCGGTGTGCTGGACGCGCTTACCCCTCGTGAGCTTGAAGTGCTGAAGCAGATCGCCGGCGGGCTGTCCAACGCGGAGATCGCGGCCGAACTGTGCATCACGCCGGAGACGGTGAAGACGTACGTGTCCCGCATCCTGACCAAGCTCGACGTGCGCGACCGGGTGCAGGCGGTCGTGCTGGCGTACCGCACCGGCCTGGTCGAGGCCCGGCGATGACCACGGCCGGATCGGGTGCACGCTGGTCGCTGCAGGACATCTACACCAGCGCGGAGAGCATGACGCTGGGCGTGTGCCACGACGTCGAAGGCCTCTTCGTCGACCCCGGTCCCCTGCCTCCACCCGAGATCTTCACCCTGCTCGGCTGCGACCCGGCGGGCCCTCTGCTGGACGCGCACGCGGGGACCTGGCTGCCCACCGTCGCCCTGACACCCGTCCACCGGCCGCGGGAACAACCCCCCGAGTGCCTGTACGAAGGAGGGTGCACGTGCGCGGAGGAGCTCATCGACGTGACTGTGATCGGCGAACGCCCGGCGACCGCATACGAAGGTCTGGTGGACCTCGACCTGCGCGGACACCTCCGCCTGCTGCCGGAATGGGGAATGCCAGAGAAGAAGCCCGAGGGGACGGCTTTCCGCCTGTCCGGCATCGCGGACGAGGACTTCGGCGTCTGCCAGGACACCACTGGGGTCTTCCGCGTGCGCCCGGCCGCCCCCGTCCCGCCGGTGACACTGATCGGCTTCCGCCCCGATTCACTGCCAGTGGCCTTCGAGGGCCGCAAGATCACGGCCTCCCTCTTCGCCCTCCAACGTGACGGCAGCATGAACGAGGGCGCCGGGCACCTGTCGGCCACCGTCGTCTCCGTCCGGCCGTCGAGCCTGGGCGACGATCTGCTGGACGTCGTCCTCGACGGAGGGATGGAGGAGCCGCTGCCGAGCGGCGCCCGCGAGATCTTCCAGCTCTGGTACGACGGAGGCCCCGCCGAGCACAACCTGTGGGCCCGTTACGATCGGCTGCTGCGCCACGAATGGTCCCGCCGGGCACTCCATCATCATGACCATGACAGGCCCGACAGGCCGGCCGGAACGACCTACCACCTCGACGGCCGGTTCGTCACCGACATCGACGCCTTCTACTGCGCCCTGGGAGAGGCGGTCAACGGCCCCGGCGGCTACTTCGGCTGGAACCACGGCGCCCTCATCGACTGCCTCTGTGGCGGCTGGGGCGCCGCGAAGCCGTTCCGGCTGGTCTGGCACCACTCCGAGGTGGCCCGCCGACGACTCGCTCCCGGCTACGACCGATCCCACCGCGACCTGCGGAACTGGGGCCCGAACGTCGTCCTGGACGACCTCCTGCGCCTCTTCTCCGAGTTCGATGTCCAGGTCGAACTCCGCTGACCTTTCCCTCGGCAGGTAGCGGCTGAGAGCAGGTGACGGAGGGGAACCTCAGCACCATTCCTCGACGTAGAGCAGACGCCGCCCGGTTCCGTCCTCGAACTCGTGGCCCATGTACTCGCTCCCGTCCACCGGGTGATCATTGGTGAACGCGTAGTTCCGGCGCACGAGATCCGACAGAGCATCCCGCTCATCGTCCAGGACCCACCGCAGCGCAGAGCCGCCGGACTCGCCCAGCAGCACGGGGACGTCGCGCCGCCGCATCCGACTCCGGACAGCTCTGGGGTCGAGCCTGCGTTTCCGCACCACCCAGACGCCACCGTCGGGATCGGTCAGTTCTGTCCCGGACATGCCACCATTGTGCCGGGCACGTGCGAGGAGGATCAGAGACATTCCTCCGGGACGCTGCCGCGGATCGAACCCGTGGAGCAGTGGCTGCGCGGCGCCCTGAACGACAGTGGCCCCGACGAGCCCGGCCACCCTCGGCTGCCCGGTGCATCTCGTCGAGTCGCTGCCCGTCGGCGCCCGCTGACACCTGTTGGGACGGCCAACCCTCCGGCCGTCAGGGCGCCGCCCGCCGATACCGGTCCGCCAGCGCGCGAACCTCCGCGACGAGTTCGGCCGGCTCGGTGACCTCGAAGTCGGCCCCGAGCATGCCGAGATAACACGCCAGGAGCTGCGGCGTGTCCGACCCGACCTCGGCCACGCACGCGTCATCCCCCAAGGACTCCACTCGAGCTCCGGAAGGCAGCCGCTCACGCACGTACTCGGCCGAAGCGCGGACCGTCACCCGCGCCCGGCACTGCCACGTCGCGGTGGCCAGACCGGTAGCGACATGACCGGCCAGATCACCGCCGGGATGCTCGCGAGGGGTGAACCGCGGCCCGTTCGGCGTCAGCAGCCGCACCCGGTCCACCCGGAACGTGCGCCAGTCGCCCCTGGCGACGTCCCATCCCACCAGGTACCAGCGCCCCCGGCTGTGCGCGAGCCGGTGCGGTTCGACCTCGCGGCGGCCGGCCGAACCGTCATGGGCGACGTAGTCGAACCGGAGCCGCTCGTGATCGCGCGCGGCCGCCGCGATCGCGGTGAGCGTGTCGGCGTCCACCCGAGGGCCCGCCTGTGGAAGCGGAACGAGGTGCGCGCGCAGGCCGTTCACGCGCCGGCGGAGCCGGGACGGCAGCATCTGCTCCAGCTTGGTCAGCGCGCGCAGCGCGGCCTCCTCGATGCCGGTGACCGCGCCCTGTGTGGCGCCCACCCGCAGCCCGACCGCGACGGCGACCGCCTCCTCGTCGTCGAGCAGCAGCGGCGGCAGTTCGGCCCCCGCGCCGAGGCGATAGCCGCCGGTGACGCCCCTGACGCCGTGCACCGGATAGCCGAGGCCGCGCAGCCGTTCCACGTCGTTGCGCACGGTGCGAACGGTGACGTCGAGCCGTTCGGCCAGCTCGGGCCCGCTCCAGTCGCGCGGCGTCTGCAACAGGGCGAGCAGCCGCAGCAGTCGTTGTGCTGTGTCCGACATGATGCAGATTCTGCCCGGATACAGGAACGGGGCGTTCCTGTATCCCTCATACCTTTTCCGGTATGGACGACACCAAGGACATCCGCCCGTTCCACATCGACATCCCGCAGACCGATCTGGACGACCTGCGCGACCGCCTCACCCGCACCCGCTGGCCCCGGCAGACCGGCGGGACCGGCTGGGAGCGCGGCGTCCCCGTCGACTACCTGAAGGACCTGGCGGCCTACTGGGCGAACGGCTTCGACTGGCGCGCGCAGGAGAAGACGCTCAACGAGTATCCCCAGTTCACGACCACGATCGACGGCCAGGACATCCACTTCCTGCACGTCCGCTCACCCGAACCGGACGCCCTGCCGCTGATCCTCAGCCACGGCTGGCCCGGCTCGTTCGCCGACTTCCTGGACGTGATCGGCCCGCTCACCGACCCCCGCGCCCACGGCGGCGACCCGGCCGACGCCTTCCACGTCGTGATCCCGTCGCTGCCCGGCTTCGGGTTCTCCAACCCGGTGCGCGAACCGGGCTGGGGCAATCTGTTCCGGGTGGCCGCCGCCTTCGGAGAACTGATGACCCGGCTCGGCTACGAGCGCTTCGCCGCGCAGGGCGGCGACATCGGCGGCGGCGTGACCACCCTGCTGCCCATGGCCGCCCCGGGCCGCGTCGTCGCCACCCACGTCAACGGCCCGTCGCCCTACCCCCTCGGCCCCGCCGTCGACCTCGACGGCCTGTCCGACGCCGACCGTGCCCGCGCCGAGCGTTTCAACGCCGCCCGCGAAGACGGCATGGGCTACCTGCACCTGCAGTCCACCCGCCCGCACACCCTGGCCTACGCGCTGAACGACTCACCGACCGGCCAGCTGGCGTGGATCGCCGAGAAGTTCCGCGAATGGACCGACCCCGCCGCCGACCTGCCTGAAGACGCGGTGGGCCGCGACCGGCTGCTCACCGACGTGAGCCTCTACTGGTTCACCGGCTCCGGCGCGTCCTCGGCCGAAATCCTGTACGAGGGCATGCGCGCCTACCGCGAGATGGCCTCCCACTCCGGCGACGACCAGTCCGCCTGGCCGTCCGCCCCGGCGCCGCCGCAGGGCGTCGCGGTGTTCGCCGCCGACCTGACGATCCGCGCCCTCACCGCCCCCGTCGACCACTGGTCGGAATTCGACCGGGGCGGCCACTTCCCGGCGATGGAGACACCCGACCTGCTCGTCGGCGACCTGCGCGAGTTCTTCCGCACCGCACGCTGACCCTGGCACTTGCCCGTGCTTATCTGTTCAGCATGACTCACCGATCATCAGCGGCGAAGACGCCGGCCCTCGTTCTGGGAACAGTCCCCCTTCTGTTCGCCAACTGGTTCGTCGTCGCCTCATTCCTGGGGCGCGACTGCTTTCTCCTGTACGAGGGTGGCAACATCACGGAATGCGGAGGCGGGCTGTCGGAGGAACAGATGGCCGCCGCCGCGGGACTTGTCGCAGTGGTGATGCTGGCCGTTCAGATAGGACTGGTCATCCTGGTACGCCGGCGCGCCCGTATCGCTTGAACGGGCACCGAGGATCAGTTCTGCGGTGCGGCGCTCCGGGGCTTCTCCGTCAGCGGCCACAGAGGGTTCTCCTCCTCGTCGAAGGAGTCGATATCGACGACCTGATCCTTGTCGACGATCCTCGCGTCAGACGCCTCTTCGGTCGGCTGGATGGTCGATCGAGTCGTCTTCTCCGGATCACCCCGACCGGCGACAAGGATTCCAGCCGCCGCAACCGAAGCGAATACCAAGACAGCCGTCAGCCCGCGACCGATCCTGGCCCGGGACGAGTTCTCCATCACCATCTGTCTCCTTCGGCACGCATGGACAAGGGTTTGCCCGTGCGGGCTCGGGTGGCCGGCCAGGCGGAGCCGTAACGGAAGAAAGAGCTTTTGACGAGCGAAGCTCCGGCACTTCGACATCTCGGGGCGTGGGCATAATCTTGCCCGATGTCAGATGATCTCGGCCATGTGATCGATCTCTGCGAGAGAGGAGCGTTTGCCGAAGCCTTCGCATTCGTGTGCGGTCTTGGCGCCGGACCTTTTCCCCTCCTGCTCGAAGCGCTGATCCACACGCGACAGGCCGATGCCGGGACCGCGCGCGAGCTGATCGATCGCGCCCTGACCTTAGGCGCGTCCCCGGATTCTGACTCCCTGATTCTCACCGCCATGATTTTCCGCGAGCTGGGCGACATCACTCAGGCCATCTCCTTCGGTCTGCGCGCCACCGAACTGAGCCCGCAGGACTGGCGCGCCCATGTGGCCCTGGCCCGCGCCATGGCAGCGGGGAGTTCGACGCGAGGACAGGAGCACGAGGCCGAACGCGCCGCACGCCGAGCCGTCGGGCTCGCCCCTGAGGAGGCATTCGCCCACCTGGCTCTGGGAGAGGCTCTACTGGCTCATGTGTCTTTCCGTGGACGCGTCCGCGAGGAGGCCGTCGCCGCCCTGAAACGCGCCGCGGAACTGGCGCCCGGCAATCCCGAAATCCAGAAGGCACTCGCCAAGGCCCTTCCGAGTGACGACTCCGCCCCTTGGCTGGGTTGCCTGGCGTTGGTCGCCCTGATCGCCTTCTTCGGGGCCGGTCACAGGCTCATCGAAATGGCGGGGAACGGCATCGCCGACCTGCTGGGAATCGAGCGGAACGGCGCGGACGACACACCCTCCGTTCCGGGAATCCTGATTCTCATCGCGATCTGCGTCGTGGCCGGGGTCGTCGTACGCGTCATCAGAATCAGACGGAGAGGCGACCGGCCGAGTGTGGCGATCGGCCGCAGAAGAGCACTGTCCCGCGACCTGCATTTCGCCGATGAGGAAAGCGTGCGCATCGCATCCGCCGCGGCGGCCGCCGTGGTCTGCATGGTGCCCTTCCTCGTCACCGGATTCCTGATCGCCAGTGGCCCAGACGACGCGCCCACGCCGATTCTGTCCCTGCTGGGCGTGGTCGCTCTGTCGGTTCTCGGCTGGTCGGCCGTGCGATGGTGGTTCGGGCCGGGCCAGGTGTGGCGAGCGTTGAGAGTCAGCCGACTGCTGACGGTCTGCCTGCTGGTCAGCTACATCCTCATGATCGGTACGGTCCTGTTGAGCTGGGCGGAGGTGTCCGACGAGGGGGTGTGGAACGCCCTGATGGTGCTGCACTTCGTGTGGTTCGCGGCCGGCCTCGTCCCCATGATCATCAAAGGACGTCTCAGACGCCGCCGAGCCGAAAGCGGCAATTAAATTTGTAGGAGTACACTTCTTAAGACTGTGCTCCTACAAAAAGAGGCCACGATGTCGCTGCCGCGACCTCCGGACATGTTCGATCGAAAGTGGGAGTGGGAGCAGCTCTCGCGGTTCGTCGGCAACGACTCGCAAGGTGCCACTCTCGGCGTGGTCTCCGGGCGACGTCGACAAGGGAAGACGTTCCTGCTGGAAGCTGTCTGTGAGGCGACCGGCGGCTTCTACTACGCCGCCACCGAGGCCGTGCCGAGAGCGGAGGCGCTGCGCCAACTCGGGGAGGCAGTCTCCGTCTTCTCCGGGACGCCGGGGCGGGTCACCTTCGCGGACTGGGAGGAGGCGATCGACAGCCTGCTCGCCTTGGGCGCTGATCGGACCATCCCCATCGTTCTCGATGAGTTCCCCTACTTCGTGCGCGACGCCAAGGACCTGCCATCGGTCATCCAGAAAGCGCTGTCGCCCCGCCGTGGGCAACGAGGGGCGTCCAGGTCACGTCTGCTGCTGTGCGGGTCGTCGATCTCCTTCATGGGCGGACTGCTCTCCGGCCAGGCACCGCTTCGTGGACGGGCGGGGCTGGAACTGGTCGTGCCCACCTTCGACTTCCGGCTGGCCGCCGACTTCTGGGGACTCGCGGCCGAGCCCCGCTTGGCGGCTCTGGTCTACTTCATCGTCGGCGGCACCCCCGCTTACCGCACGGAGTATCTGGCCGGCACCGCCCCGGCGAACCTGGCCGACTTCGACCGCTGGGTCGTCGAGTACGTCCTCAACCCGGCCAGTCCGCTGTTCCGCGAGGTGCGTTTCCTGCTCGCCGAGAACCCCGCGCTTCGCGACACCGGCCTCTATCACACCGTCCTGGCCGCGGTCGCCGAGGGCAACGCCACCCGCAGTGGCATCGCGGGCAGAATCGAGCGCAAGGCCGTCGACATCTCCCATCACCTGACCGTGCTGGAGGACGCCGGTCTCCTGGTGGCCGACCCTGACGCCTTCCGCCGGAACCGCTCGGAGTACCGGATCACGGAGCCTTTGGTCCGCTTCTATCACGCGATCATGCGCCCCTACTGGGCACAGCTGGAACGGGTCCGGCCGGGCCGTACCGAGCGGATCTGGCAGGCCTCGCAGCCCCGCTTCCGCAGCAATGTGGCAGGCCCGGTGTACGAGCGCATGTGCCGCGTGTGGTGTGAGGATTTCGCGTCCGAGGAGACCCTGGGCGACATGGCCGCGAGCGTGCAGTCGGGGGTCGTCCACGACACCGCCACCCGCACCGGCCACGAGGTGGACGTCGCGGTCCGCGCCCCCGACGGCGCACTGCTGGCCATCGGAGAGGCCAAGTGGGGGGATGTCGTGGGCCTCGGGCACCTGGAACGGCTGGAGAGGGTGGCGACCCTGCTCGCGGCCAGGGGCCAGGCGCCGGGTCGCCTGCTGCTGTTCAGCGGGACGGGGTTCATGCCGGCCTTGGAGCAGGAGGCGGCGCGCAGCGGTGGACGGGTGCAGCTGGTGGGACTGGACCGGCTGTACCGGGGTTCGTGATCGTGTTCGGGTGGCGCCAGCGGGTCGGGTGGCCGCGCAGGCGGAGCCGTAACGGAGAAGAGCTTTTATCCCAGGATGCCGGCCCATGAGATGACCGTTCTCAGCGGTGACGGTGCTGCATAAGTATCCGCACCTCGGCGGCTACCGCTGCTACCGCGAGGCTGAAGCGCGGATGGTCCTCCGTCACGACCCACTCCCGGCGAGCACCCAGTCCCCGGTGAGGGCGCCGTGTCCAAGATCCGGGGACAAAGATGGGGGCATGACGCACTACAGCAGGCTCTACAAGGTCGTGATCGATGTGCCCGAGGGCGATCACGACAAGGAACTGACGTTCTGGCAGGAGGCGACCGGTCAGACGCTGAACCCGTTCCAGCGGTACCCGGAGTACCACGGCGCCTCCTTACCCGGTGACGTCTTCGCCCTGCTCATCCAGAGACTCGGCACAGGCGCCGCGCGTGTCCATCTCGACATCCACACCGACGACCTGGAAGCGGAGATCGCGCGCCTGGAGGCCCTCGGCGCCCGCCCCCTGCGGCTGGTGAACGACCATTGGTGGGTCATGGAGGACCCCGCTGGACTGCCCTTCTGCGTCATCCCCCAGCCACCGGGCTCCCTGGACGACAACAACGCACAACGCTGGGACGACTGACACTGCCCGAACCCAGGACGGACATGTGAGTGCGTACGACGCCCACCGGACCGTCACGCCGCCCCGATTGGGACGGGACGACATCCACGACGCTGTGGGCGACTGCCCTGTGAGCAAAAGCCTTGGCCAGGAGGCCTGTCGGTGTGAACCCCGCGCGGTGTCGGTGAGCTGGGCGGGCCAGATGCCGGTGAGACGCCCGCGAAGTGCAACCCGGAGTCGCGCCGGTCAGAGCAGGTGGGATCCGCAGGGCGTGGATGCGGCTGTGCAGCCCGGCAAGGGTTTGAGCGCGGTGCCGCGTTGATCGGAGTCGATCGCAGGCGGGGGTTCGTCAAGATCTTCCCCGAGAGGTGCGGGCGCGTCGCGGGATGGACGCCCTTGAGCTGGGTGGGCCTCGCGTTGGCCCGTCGGTCTCGTAGAGATCGGGGCGTTCCCAGGCGTGAAGGGTGTGGTTGAAGCCGCCATTCAGGGGGGTCTGGGTCCCGCCTGGGCGAGGCGGTCTTCTCACGCGCCTGCGCGCCCCGCGACCCTGATTTGTCGGTACGTCCTGAGATCGTGCCCCGCATGTACCACGACCTGGCCAACTCACTCGATCACGTCACCCTGACCTACATCAGGGGCGTGCTCCCCGCCGACGTCGTCACCCGTTTCGGTGGGGACCTCGCCACCTTCGCCCCCATGTCCGTGGAGGAGGTCGCATGGACCTGCTCCTATGGCAGTGAGGGTGTGATGGCCGCTGTCGCCTGCCTAGGCGAGTGGACGTTGATCGTCGACAACAACATGGTCGGTTTCCAGGAAGGGCTGGCCGAGTCGCTGTCGGCGGGCACCCGGGTCGTCGCCCACTACCTGCAGGACATCACCGGGATCTCTTACTTCCACTGGGTCGAAGACGGGCGGACCGAGGTCGGCTTCTACGGCGAGGACGGCTTCGTCATCGACGAACAGATGGTCATGCGCGACCGGATACCGGCGACGTTTGCCCCGATCCTGGCCCGCTCCGACGCCCGATTCCCGGGCATGCCCGGAATCAACGTCGGCCCGGTCTTCATGTGGGCCGAAGACCTCACCGGCATCACCATGACTCCCCGGCTCCTCGAAGAGCTGGCCTTCGTCGGCGGCCCGATCTCACCCGTCCGTCCCGAATAGCTGGTCGTACACGACATGTGTGAGGAAGTCCCAATATGCATGCGGATGATGTCGCCCGGGGCCGGCAGGTTTCTGCACCGTCGCAGGTTGAGGATCTCCAACTGACCCTCGCAAGGAGCGCAGCGACGAGAGGGCCGCAAAGCGGACCAGGGGAGCGCGAGGGAACGAAGTCCCTTCGCGTCGGGGGTCTGGGGTCGCCCCCAGAATGACAAAAGCCCCGCGGAAGCGCCGAAACGCCGAGGAGGGCTCGCCCGGAAGTGGGTGACGGGAATCGAACCCGCGCTGTCAGTTCGGGAGACAACGACTGATCTTGCCTGGCTGAGCTGCGGTCGTCGCCCTCGCCAACCGAGCCAAGGTCGACCCTGCGGACGTTGACGCACGCGCCCAAGACGGCCTACAAGACATTGTCTGCTTCACCGAGCGGAATATCGGACGAGACCCCCGATGAACGCCGCGGAGCCAACTCTGTCGGCATTCGACATGTCGCCCTGCTCATTGACCCGCCGTGGGTGGCCGGAGGGAGGTCGGTTGGCCGGCCAGGCGAAGCCCGTAACAGAAAGAGCTCGAACCTGTGGGAATCATCCGAGTGGAGACAGGCAAGACCATCTTGATCGTGGGAAGTCTCTAACGCGTCTGGTCACTGAACTGGGGAGACGCCGACCGGTGGGGAGCGCTTCGGCTGCCCGTGATTCCCCGTGAATTCCCTTGCTCCCTCCGCTGACGGGCACGCGGCAAAGGCGGCTCAGTGACTGGCCGGAGGCGGATCGTTCCGCAGTTTGCTGTACATCCAGCCGTCGCGCCACTGACCGGCACGGAACTCCACCGCGCGTAGGACGCCCTCCAGTGTGAAGCCGGCCTTCTCCAGCGACTTCTGTTCTGCGATGTTCTCCGGGTGGGTGGCCGCCTGGATGCGCTCGACGGGAGTGTGAGTGAACAGGTAGTCGCACAGCATCGCCTGAGCACGCCAGCCGATGCCACGCCCGCGCCAGTCCGGCAGCAGGGCGATCCCTATCTCCCAGTATCGCGAGACCCCGAACCCTCGGGCCGACCAGCTCATGATGCCTGCGGCCGTGCCGTCGACCTCGGCAATGACCCTGCTGTCGTCTTCGCCCAGGTAACCGTCGGTAGCGTAGCGCCGTGCCGGGGCCTGCGCATCGCGGAACCCCGCCCAGTCCAGGCCGATCAATCCCGGCTCCGTGGCGAAACGCTGGAACATGGTGAGATCGTCCTCTGTCACGGGCCGCATTCGTACCTCATGCGCGCTCATCGCGCCCCTCCAATGCGGTGCGTTCGTCCGCCAAGATCGTGTCACTGGCCCGGACCCTACCCGCCGAATTTCGGGGCGCGGGACATTGCGGCCGGGGCCGCGCCCTTCGGCGCGGCGTTCCGCACGGGTGCCCCTTGGTCGAACGTCATGGCGATGATTCGTCCCACGTTGGATCCAAGATGAACTGATCTGGCACGCGTGTGAGAAACAGCCCTAACAAAGATCAAGGCCCAGGTCGGGAATCTTCCTCTGACCTGGGCCTTCGTCGTAAGAGCGGGTGACGGGAATCGAACCCGCGCTGTCAGCTTGGGAATCGCATGGATCATGCGATGTAGGCATGGTGACCGGCGGCTGGGGGCGGTCGTAGGTGACCGTGGCTGACCCCTCATTACCCCGGTTAATGGCACGCTAATGGCACGACGATCACAGCCTTGAGCGGAGCATTCCGTGCCGTCGGACCTCTAACCTATGGTGTGCCATCACGACGTTATCCCTGATGATCATGGGGCTGGGGATGCCCTCGGCGCCGCTCGATGTAGCGGCTGTCTTTCCTGAGCTCTCAGGCGAAACCAGGACTCCCGTGCGGCGTCCAGCTGTGACTCCACCTCTGGCTCCAGATCTGTGCAGGCCTGTAGCGCGCCACCTGATGGTCGCGGCATGGCCGGAGCGCGTTGGTGGCCAACCAGGCGAAGCCGTACTGAAAATGGATCTGACGAGCGGAGCGATAGCAGCCCGAGCAAAGCGAGGCTTTGCTCGGGAGCGCGGGGTGCGGAGCCCATCGCCCGGAGCGAAGTGACGACGGGACGCGAAGCGGTCACGGTCCAGGACATCCACCCCGTGTCGCGCCCTGTACTCAACCTCTGCGGTCAGTACCAACTAGTCGATCACACCCACTGGGATGGCTGCTCGGCTTTCACCGCGCGATGCACAGTTCGGCGAGGCGTTCCAGAGTGCTCGCCATCTGCGTCTGCCACCATGCGCGCCCCCTGTCCACTTCCGCACGTTTGTCCTCCGGCATGCGAGAGCCGTCGAAGATCTCGGTCACGGCCGTCGCCCCAGCCCCGTCAGGTCGCAGGTCGAAGATCCACCGGTGACCCCATGCGGTCCCGGGCTCGGTGGCGTCCGGGTGCCCTCGACCGGGCCTCGGTTCCCAGCCGATGCGGCGGTCCCGCTCGAACTCGACGACGTGGTTGTTCATTTCGTAGTCGCCATAGCGCTCGTAGTGCATCCGCATCACGAAGACGTCCCCGACGCCCGAGACCGCGGCGTCGCGGACGCAGCCTCGCAGCATCCCTGATCCGTCGAGGTCCAGGTGCCGTTGGGGGTCGGTCAGGATCCGGAAGATGTCCCCCGCCGGGACCTTGATGCGCCGGGACACCGCCACCACGGCCTCGCCTGTCGTGCTCGTCATCCGCGCGCCTCCGTCAATCGCAGAGCATGAGCCTGACTCCGGGCTGAACGCTACACCGGGGGTATGACAGCGCCTGAACACATGCGAGAGCCTCCATCAGACCCGGACCGCTTCACTGTGAGTCACCATGGGTGACCTTGCTTCCTCGGCCTTTCTGGCACGCATCTGGCACGGAAGGGCGGTCATCAGCGATGCCGCGTGGACGCGAAGCCTCCCAGTTCGCCCTCGGTAAGCGATTACTCACAGGCCTTGGAGGATTGAAGGTAGGATAAAGAGTATGAGTGAGCCTACCGGCAAGTATTCGATCACTATGCCACGCGACATTGCGGAGGCCGCCAGGTCACGAAGCGGACCTTCTGGACTGTCCGCCTACGTCGCGGCCGCCGTTGCCCGCCAGATCGAGCGTGACAACCTCAGCGAACTCATCCACGTCGCCGAAGCCGAGCACGGCCCCATCTCCGACGATGAGATCCAGTCCCTGCGCGAGCAACTCCACCAGGCCCGACATGAACAGCCTCATGGCTCGGCGGGTGCCGCATGACCCGTTCTCCAGCCACCCCTGGCGGCACCCTGGTTCTCGACAGCGAGGGACTGGCCAAGGCGGTCCTGCGCGATCGTGCCGTCACGGCATGGCTCGCCCTCGCCCGCGCCGACGACCTCCGCGTGATCACCTCCGCCGCCACCCTCGTCGAAGTGGTCCACCCCCGCGTCAACCGGCCGGCCCTGGAGTGGATACTCTCGCGCCTTGTCGTGGAACCGGTCACCGAACTGATCGCCCGCCACTCCGCCAGCCTTCTGTCTGACGCGGGCCTGCATGGGCACAAGTACGCCATCGATGCCATGCTTTGCGCCACTGCTCTCGCAGCCCCTGGCCCCGTGACGGTTCTCACTTCCGACCCTGACGACTTGGCCGCTCTGTGTGGCGGACGAGTCATCGTCATGAAGGTCTGAAAGGTCCGCGACGAGCGTGGCCGGGAACAACCTCCTGCGAGCGACCCGCATCGTTCAGGGGAGCTGTGGCGCTGGTGGGGCTTGTGATCGCGTGCCTTGCGACCCAGCGGGATTACACCTGAATCACTCTTCTGACGAGCACGGGAAGTCCCTTGAGTTGCCCGGTCAGTTGAGCTGCGCCCGATTGGGCCATTCGCCACCGCCGCTCGTCGGGTCTCCGCGAGGTGCGAGCTGATCCGGCAGGATTCCCCGGAATACGACCTGCTGTAGTGATCGGGTGGCCGAAGTTGGTCGGGTGGCGGGCCAGGCGGAGCCGTAACAGAAGGAAGGCTTGAACGAGCGGAGCGAGAGCGCTCCGAGCGGAGCGAGGCCTGCCGGGGAGCGCGAGGGGCGGAGCACCCTCGCAAGGAGCGAAGCGACCCGGAGCGATAGCGACGTCGGACGCGAGAGCGGCCAGGGGGAGCGCGAGGGGGCGAATAGCCTCTTCGCGGCGGGGTCTGGGGGTCGCCCCCAGAAAACAAAAGAGCCCCGTGCAGGCGCCAAAAGCGCCAAGCAGGGCTCGCCGAGAGCGGGTGACGGGATCGAACCCGCGCTGTCAGCTTGGGAACCAACTGCTGAAGGCTGTTATCTAAGCTGGGTGCATCCAGTCCAGCTCAGGTGAAGACGGTTGACCGTGACAACCCGTGAGAGCCTTTGAGTGACCCGGCGTTCCGGCACGGGGATCATCGATGGCCTCAACGCAGGGGGAGCGCTCGCACACGGATGCCGTTCGGCGAGAAAGCCGCGACCGCTCCCGACTCGAGATGCTCCTGGAGAACCTCGAGGTTGGCCAGAATGATGTTGACGAGTTCTGGTGGCCGGAGTCCGATCAGCTCTCGTACGAGGATGCCAGATGGTTCGGCAGCGCGACTGTAGGCCAGCAGTGCCCCGAAGTCAGTGTCCGCAGACACGATCACCCTTCCGCCATATACAGCCAGCTCCATGATCGTCGCGTCTGGAGCACTCGTCGCGTGGAGATCGCGTACGTGTACCGCATCGTGACCGGCCTTGCTCAACAACTCGGCGACTCGGGGCGAAAGATTCTCGTCGATCAGGAAGTTCACGCCGGTTCGCGGAGACTGTAGAAGTGGACGTTCGTGGAGGCTGCCGCGTATTCGAGCGCCTGCCTGATGTCCTCAAGCTCCAGGTCGGGGTAATCGGAGAGGATCTCGTCGAAAGTCCATCCTCCGGCGACCAGCCTCACCAGCGTCTCGACAGACATGCGCAGGCTACGGATGGTCGGCTTACCTTCAAGCCTCCCAGGCTCCACGGTGATCCGATCGAAGTTCATAGTCTCAGCCTCCTCCTCTGATGATGCCAGCCCGGTCGCGGAGGAACGGCCCGGACTGATGACGCCAACCAAATCCTTCGGCCCACCGGAGTCCACGAGCCTCGGGTCTCCTGACGGGTGGCAGGAGACGGTTGAGCGGCCGGCCAGGCGAAGCCGCAACGGAAAAATGTATTAACGAGCGAAGCGAGCGGCAGCCCGAGCGAAGCGAGGCCTTGCCAGGGAGCGCGAGGGGCGGAGCGCCCTCGCAAGGAGCGAAGCGACCCGGAGCGACAGCGACGCCGGGGACGCGATAGCGGACCAGGGGGAGCGTGAGGGGGCGAAAGCCCCCTGACAGCGGGGGTCTGGGGGTCGCCCCCCAGAATGACAAAAGCCCCGCGAAGGCGCCAAAGCGCCGAGCAGGGCTCGCCGAGAGCGGGTGACGGGAATCGAACCCGCGCTGTCAGCTTGGGAAGCTGATGTTCTGCCATTGAACTACACCCGCAAGGTGCGCCACCCACTCTACATGATCCCCACCAAGCCCACACCAGACTTCCCACTACCCTGTGGTCCGTGCTGCTTTCAGATCGCGACATCAGGGCCGAGGTAGACAAGGGCAGAGTCCGTCTCACCCCTTACGACCCCGACATGATCCAACCGTCCAGCGTCGACGTGCGGCTGGACCGGATGTTCAGAGTCTTCGAGAACCACCGCTACCCCCACATCGACCCGTCGATCGAGCAGCCCGACCTGACGCGACTCGTGGAGCCGGAGGAGGACGAACCGTTCATCCTCCACCCGGGTGAGTTCGTCCTCGCGAGCACCTATGAGGTCATCTCGCTCCCCGACGACATCGCCAGCCGCCTGGAGGGCAAGTCGAGCCTGGGAAGGCTCGGCCTGCTCACCCACTCCACGGCCGGTTTCATCGACCCCGGTTTCGACGGTCACGTCACGCTTGAGCTCAGCAATGTCGCCACGCTGCCCATCAAGCTCTGGCCGGGGATGAAGATCGGTCAGCTGTGTCTGTTCCGGCTGAGCAGCCCGGCCGAGCACCCTTACGGCACGGCGAAGTACGGTTCGAGGTACCAGGGGCAGCGGGGGCCCACTCCGTCGCGGTCGTTCCTCAACTTCCACCGGACCAAGATCTAAAACGAGCAAAGAACCTTATGTGTCAGGGGAAGCCCATTGGGCAACCATTAAGTGACATCTACCTTAAGTTCACGTTCTCCCTGGTTGCCTCTACTCTTCTCTGCGGACAGTCCCCGCACATCTGGAGATCCACGTGCGTCTGCGTCTCACGCCCCGTGAGGACAGTTACTACGACTTGTTCGCCGACTCGGCGAACAACCTCGTCACAGCGTCACGGCTGCTGGTCGAGATCATCAGTGACGGTTCCGACCGTGAGGCTCTCGCTGAGAAGATGCGCGCGTGTGAGCACGCGGGCGACGAGCGAACTCACGCCATCCTCAACCGGCTGAACGAGAGCTTCATCACACCGTTCGACCGGGAAGACATCTACAAGCTCGCCTCGAACCTCGATGACGTCATGGACTTCATGGAGGCGGCGGCCGATCTGATCGTGCTCTACCAGATCGACCATCTGCCCAAGGAGGTCGTGCGGCAGGTCGAGGTGCTGGAACGCGCCGCCGAGCTGACCGCCGAGGCGATGCCGAGGCTGCGCTCGCTGAGCAACCTGAACGAATACTGGATCGAGATCAACCGGCTCGAGAACCAGGCCGACCAGGTCTACCGGCGGCTGCTGGCCAAGCTGTTCTCCGGTGAGTACGACGCACTGACCGTGCTCAAGATGAAAGAGGTCATCGACCAGCTCGAGTCTGCGGCCGACGCGTTCGAGCACGTCGCGAACACGGTCGAGTCGATTGCGGTCAAGGAAAGTTAAGTGGAGCTTGCGCTCGTCATCAGTGTGGTCGTCATCGCACTGGTCTTCGACTACACGAATGGGTTCCACGACGCCGCAAACGCGATCGCGACCTCGGTCTCGACGCGGGCGCTGACTCCCAGGGCCGCGCTGCTGATGGCGGCCGTCATGAACTTCATCGGCGCCCACCTGGGCGAACAGGTCGCCAAGACGGTCGGCAGCGGCATCATCGAGCCGCCTGAAGGCACCCACGGCCTGGTCATCGTGGGGGCGGGGCTCGTCGGGGCGATCACGTGGAACCTGATCACGTGGTACTTCGGGCTGCCCTCCTCCTCCTCGCACGCGCTCATCGGCGGGCTCGTGGGGGCGGCGCTGGCGGCCAGCGTGACCGTCCACTGGGACGGCGTGCTGGAGAAGGTGGTCATCCCGATGATCGTCTCGCCGCTCGTGGGGTTCAGCCTCGCGGGTGGCATCATGATCGCGATTCTGTGGATCTTCCGCAAATCGAACCCGCACACGACGGGCCGGGGTTTCCGGTACGCCCAGACGGTGTCCGCCGCGGCCATGGCCCTGGGCCACGGTCTCCAGGACGCCCAGAAGACGATGGGCGTGATCTTCCTCGCGCTGGTCGTCGGGGGATACGCCAGTCCCGGTGAGGACATCCCGCAGTGGGTCATCCTGGCCGCCGCCGCGGCGATCTCGCTGGGCACCTACGCGGGTGGCTGGCGCATCATGCGGACCCTCGGCCGGCGCATCATCGCCCTCAACCCGCCTCAGGGCTTCGCGGCCGAGAGCGCGGCGGCGACGGTGCTGTATGTGGCGGCCATCGGCTTCCAGGCCCCGATCTCCACGACCCACACGATCACCAGCGCGATCATGGGCGTAGGCGCGACCAAGCGCCTGTCGGCCGTGCGGTGGGGCGTGGCCGGGAACATCGTCACCGCCTGGGTGCTCACCATCCCGGCGGCCGGCCTCGTGGCGGCGATCACCTACTGGATCGCCCACGCGATCATCGAATAACCCGTACAGACAAGGACAGGCGCGCGATCACCCGATCACGCGCCTGTTTCTTTTTCTCCGTTACGGCTCCGCCTGCCCCGGCGCCGCCCGCCGCCCCGCCGCGGCCCCGGCGCCCGGCGCCAGGCCCGCGCTCCGGGCGGGCCGCCGTCACGGGTCAGCGAGACGGCGCGTACATGACGTCGACGTCCCAGCGGTTGAAGCCCAGGCCCTCGTAGAGCCGGATGGCCGCGCCGTTCTCCTCGTCCACGTAGAGCATCACCTGCGACAGCCCCAGGCTCCGCAGGTGCGCGAGGCCCGTCAGGGTCAGCGCCTTGCCCAGGCCCGAGCCCTGCTCCGAGGGGTCGACGCCCACCACGTAGACCTCGCCGATGTGTTCGTGGCCGTGGCCGCCGTCGCCGTGGACCTTCGTCCAGTGGTAGCCGGCCATCGTGCCGTCGCGGAAGGCGAGGAAGAAGCCGGCGGGGTCGAACCAGGGCTCGCTCTCGCGCTGCCTCACGTCGTCGAGGGTCCAGGAGCCCTGCTCGGGGTGGTGGGCGAAGGCGCGGGCGTTGAGGGCGACCCACTCCTTCTCGTCGCGGCCGGTCTCGAAGGTGGTGATCCGCACGCCCTCGGGCACCCGCGCGGCGGGGAAGGGCGCGTTCAGGCTGCGCCGCATCTGCCACAGCGAGCGCACCCGCTGGAACCCCGCCGAGGCCGCCATCCGGCCCGCTCCGGGGTGGTCGCCGTGGGCCCACAGCCGCAGCCGGCCGCCGGTCTCCAGGACGACCGCGTCGAGCAGCATCCGGCCCAGGCCGCGCTGCCGGAACTCGGGGTGGACGACCAGTTCGCCGGACGGTCCCTCGACCTGGTCGGTCGGATCCACATGGGCAAAACCTGACAAAACACCCGAATGGTACAGAAGTGCGCTCTTGGCGCCGGGGTCGCCGCCGTACCGCAGATGGAGCATGACGTGCTCGTTCAGCGGGCGGACGCCGTCCGCGTCGGTGGCGGCCTGGACGAGGCGCTGGACCTCGGCAACCGTGGCTTCGTCGAGCCGTTCCCTGATCTCCACGTGCGCGTTCATGGATCGCACTCTACGGACCCCCGACTGGCAAATCCCGCCAGGTGTCGCCACGGGGAATCGTTACCTTTGAGCCATAACCCGGCCAGGTGGTCACTCTAGGCTCAATGAACATGACCCCTGCTTCCCTCAGAAGACTCGCCGTGGCCGCCGTCGCCTCGGCGGGTGCGATAGCTCTCGCGATCGGCCCCGCGGGGGCGAGCGCGTCCGGCAAGGCCAAGAACGACGAGCTGGTCCCGATCCGGATCCTCTCGATCAACGACCTCCACGGCAACCTGGAGCCCCCGACGGGGTCCAGCGGCCGGATCGCCGACGAGTCCGGCACCATCATCGACGGCGTCGGCGGCGCGGCCTACCTGGCCACCTACGTCAAGCAGCAGCGCAACCGCGACACCGTCCTCGTCGCCGCCGGTGACCTGATCGGCGCCTCGCCGCTGCTGTCGGCGGCCTTCCACGACGAGCCCACGGTCGCGTTCCTCGACTCGCTCGAACTGGCCACCTCCAGCGCCGGCAACCACGAGTTCGACGAGGGCATCACCGAGCTCAAGCGCGTCATGGACGGCAAGTGCCACCCGGTCGACGGGTGTTCGCCCGCCGGCAAGTGGAAGGGCACCGACTTCGAGTTCATCGCGGCCAACGTGATCGACACGAAGAAGAACAAGCCGGCCCTCTCGCCCTACTACGTGGAACGCATCAACGGCGAGAAGGTCGCGTTCATCGGCCTGGTCACCAAGACCACCCCGACGATCGTGACCGCCTCCGGCATCGCCGGCCTCGACTTCACCGACGAGGTCGCCGCCGCCAACGAGACCTCCGCCTACCTCCGCGACGTCAAGGGCATCAAGGCCCAGGTCGTGCTGGTCCACGAGGGCGACCAGGTCACCCCGAACCAGAGCCCCGACGCCTGCCCGATCGTCAAGGGCGCCGGCTCGCGCATCGCCGAGGGCATCGACCCCGAGATCGACCTCGTCATCAGCGGCCACTCCCACCAGGCCTACATCTGCAAGGCCACCGACCCGGCGGGCCAGCAGCGCGTCTACACGCAGGGCTCCTCGTTCGGCCGCGTGCTGACCCAGATCGACTTCAACATCGACAAGGAGACCGGCGACATCGTCCGGTCGTCGGTCGTCGCCGACAACACCGTCGTGCGCCGCACCGTCACCCCCGACCCGGCCACCGTGACGTTCATCAACGACTGGAAGGCCCGCGTCGCCACCGTCGCCAACAAGAAGGTCGGCGACATCACCGCCGACATCACCAACGTCGCCGGGCCCTCGGGCGAGTCGCCGCTGGGCAACCTGATCGCCGACTCGCAGCTCGAGTCCGCCAAGACCGGCGGCAACGCGCAGATCGCCCTGATGAACCCGGGCGGCATCCGCACCACCCTCACCTACGCCAGCTCGCCCGTCGGCGAGGGTCCCGGCGTGACCACGTACGGCGAGATCTTCGCGGTCCAGCCGTTCAACAACCTCGTACAGGTCGTCACGCTGACCGGCGCCGAGCTCAAGCTGGTGCTGGAGCAGCAGTGGGTGGGCGGCCCGAACAACCAGGCCTTCACCAAGATCCTGCAGCCGTCGTCGAACTTCACCTACTCCTACAGCAACAGCGCGCCGTGGGGTTCGAAGGTGTCCGACATCAAGATCGACGGCGTCCCGGTGACCCCGACCCAGTCGATCCGCGTCGCGGCCAACAACTTCCTCGTCGGCGGCGGTGACGCCTTCGCGGCCTTCACCCAGGGCGACGACCTGTGGAGCGGCCCGCTCGACATCGACGCGTTCGAGGCCTACCTGACCGCCAACTCCCCGGTGGCGCCCCCGGTCGCCAACCACATCACCGTTCTGCCCTAGCTCTCAGGGCAAGAGGAAGCCCCCGGTCAACGGCGACCGGGGGCTTTTCCCATGTTCGGAGAGGCCTAGCGGCGGGCGGACTCCAGTTCCTGGGCCATCTCGTTGCCGCGGTCGGGCACGAAGCGGTAGCCGACGTTGCGGACCGTGCCGATCAGCGCCTCGTACTCGGCGCCCAGCTTGGCGCGCAGGCGCCGCACGTGGACGTCGACCGTGCGGGTGCCGCCGAAGTAGTCGTAGCCCCAGACCTCCTGGAGGAGCTGGGCCCGGGTGAACACCCGGCCGGGGTGCTGGGCCAGGTATTTGAGCAGCTCGAACTCCTTGAACGTGAGGTCGAGCGCGCGGCCCCGCAGGCGGGCCGTGTAGGTCGCCTCGTCGATCGCCAGATCGCCGCTGCGGATCTCGTCGGGAACCTCCTCGGCGGCGGCCAGCGACAGCTTGCCGATCGCCATGCGCAGGCGCGCCTCGACCTCGGCCGGGCCGGCGGAGTCGAGGATCACATCGTCCGCACCCCACTCGGCGGTCATCGCCGCGAGGCCGCCCTCGGTCACGATGACCATGAGCGGGCAGTCGATTCCGGTGGTGCGCAGCAGCCGGCACAGGCTCTTGGCCTGGACGAGCTCGCGGCGCGCGTCGACCATGATGGCGTCGGCGGGTGGCGCGTCGAGCAGCGCGGTCCCCTCGGCGGGGGCGACCCGGACCGAGTGGAGCAGCAGCCCGAGCGCCGGCAGGACCTCGGCGGACGGTTCCAGGGCATTGGTGAGCAGCAGAAGATTACTCATGGGGCCTCCTCGCCAAACGGGCGGGCGCGCCGGGAGAGCACCGCGCTGTGCACGTTCACAGGCTCGCCTCCTTCACTCCGCGTCAACGGCAGGGCCGTAGAAACACGTAAGGACCCGGGGGCTACGTCGCCCAGGTCCCGTTGCTCGTAGATTAGCCCACAGCAACTTTGCGTCCAATGTGCGTCCACCGTGTGAACAGCACTTCACGTGGAGAATCACCGTATCCAAACGCTCACTGTGAGTGTGCGGAAATGAGGCTGGAGAGGCGTATGGCTACGGGAACAGTGCGCTTTTGGGCCGCGGCGAAGGAAGCGGCGGGGGTCGCCGAGGAAACATTCGACGCGGAAACGCTTGGCGAGCTTGTTACCAAAATCACAAGGAACGAGGCGCTGGCCAGGGTGCTGCCGCGCTGCTCGTTCCTGGTCGACGGAAATCCGGCCGGCACCCGCGACCCCCACACCGTGGAGCTGCCCGAAGGCGCCACGGTTGAGGTTTTGCCGCCCTTTGCCGGCGGATAGGCTGATCCGAAACCCCCCGGCCAACGGAGGATGCGGTGCGCAAGTTGGTGGTGGCGCTGCTCGTGCTCGTCGTGCTGGCCGTGGTTCTCGACCGCGTGGCCGTCGCCGGCGTGCAGCGGGAGATCGCCAAGCAGGTCCAGGCGAGCGCCGATCTGAACGTCCCCCCGACGGTGCAGGTCAAGGGCGTGCCCTTCCTGACCCAGGCGATCGGCGGGCGCTACGAGGAGATCGCCATCGACATCGGCGACATCGAGCGCGAGGGCATCCGGCTCAGCGACGTCCAGGCGACCCTCTACGGCGTCGAGGCCCCGCTGCTCGACCTGGTCCAGAACGCCACCGGCACGACCATCACCGCCGAGCGCGTCTCCGGCACGGTCACCATCGACGAGGACACCCTCAACGCGCGGGCCCCGCGCGGCATCAAGATCGAGGGCGGCGGCGGCAACGGCACCGTCCGGGTCTCCGGTGAGGTGACCGCTCTGGGCAACAAGGTGCCGGTGACCGCCGACATGAAGGTCGAGGTCAAAGACGGTGTGCTGCGGCTCACCCCGGCCAAGGTGACGATCGCGGGCGGGTTCACCGTGCCCAACGCCGAGCGCCTGATCACGTTCACCGTGCCGGTGAAGGGCCTGCCGCTCGATCTGAAGATCACCGAGGTCCGGTCGGCCCCCGGCGGCGGCCTGGCCATCGACGCGACGGCGACCGATGTCCCTCTTTCGCGGTGAACCGAAGCGCCGCCGGGTGCGTTCTGAGGGTGTGAGCGCAGCCGGGACGGCCGACGAGGAGCTCGTGAGGGCCCTTTTCGACGACCATGCCGGGCCGCTCTACGGTTACGTACTGCGATTGACCGGTGACCCGGGGAGGGCGGAGGACATCGTGCAGGAGACCATCCTCCGGGCCTGGAAGAACCCGATCGCCGACCGCCCGGTCCGGGCGTGGCTGTTCACCGTGGCCCGCAACCTGGTCGTCGACCAGGCCAGGGCCCGCAAGTCCCGCCCGCAGGAGACCGGCGACGAGGCGCTGGCGATCCTCCCGGCGGACGACGAGCTCGACAAGGCCGTCGAGTCGTGGGCCATCGCCGACGCGCTGGCCTCGCTCCGGCCCGACCACCGTGAGGTCCTGCTGGCCGTCTACTACGGCGGCCAGTCGGTCAAGGAGGCCTCCGAGTCGCTCGGCATCCCGCCGGGCACCGTCAAGTCGCGCACCTACTACGCGCTGCGCGCGCTCAAACTGGCGCTGGAGGAGCGGGGGCTCGCGCCGTGAACCACGACGACGTCAAGATCTCTCTGGGTGTGTACGTTCTGGGCGCCCTCGACGCCCGCGAGACCGCCATGGTCGAGGCCCACCTCGACACCTGCGACGAGTGCCAGGCCGAACTGGCCGAGCTGTCCGGCCTGCCGCCGATGCTGGGCCGCGTCTCGGCCGCCGACGTCGAACACGCCGCCGCGCCGCCCCGGGCGGTGCTCGACCGGCTGCTGGCCGACTCGGCCCGGCGCAACCGCCGCCTCAGGATCACCCGCACCATGCTCGGCCTGGCCGCCACCGTCGCCATCGTGACCTGGGGCGGGGTGAGCCTGCTCAACAGCGCCACCCCGGAGACGGCGTCCTCCACCGTCGCGGGCGCCGCCCCGGCCGCGACCTCCGCCGAACAGGCCCCGCGCCTTGAGTACGGCGAGGCCGACAGCCCGGCGGCGGCGCGGGACACCCAGAGCGACGCGGCGGGCTCCGGCCCGGCCGAGATCAACATGGCCCCCTCCGACGAGCCGCCGGCCGCCCCCACGAAGTCGGCCCGGGCCAGCAGGGCTCCCGCGGCCGAGCCGAGCCCGCCGCCGGGCGAGGAGAGCCAGGCCGGCGACGCGCCGGTCGCCAAGATGGCCGCCGAGCCGGTCACGGTCGAGGGCAGCCGCGGCGACGTCACGCTCCACCTGGTCTTGACCGCACGCGAGGGCGGCACCGAGGTGAACGCGACCATGACCGGTGTGCCCGTCGACACCAAGGTCGAGCTGTTCGCGGTCGCCCGCCGGGGCGAGCGCACGTCGGTGGCGAGCTGGGAGGTCAAGGGCGGCGACACGTTCGGCGGCTCGACGAGCCTGCCGGTCGCCGACATCGCCCGGTTCGAGCTGCTGTCGGCCAACCGGACCCCGCTCATCACGATCCCCGTCGGCTGAGCCGGGAATCACCCGGCGGTCCCGGTGGTTGCGCCTCTCGATGACCGGTTTCGTCGTGCTCGCCGTGACGCTCGCGGCGGGGACCCTCGGGGGGTTCCTGCTGAGGGCGCGCGCGGGCGCGTTCCGCGGGAGAGACGGCGCGATGGATCTTGGTGAGCCGCTGGGCGAGCGGGCCACGCTCGTCCAGTTCTCGACGGCGTTCTGCCAGCCGTGCCGGGCGACCCGGCGGGTGCTCGCGGAGGTGGCCGGGATGGTGCCGGGCGTCCGCCACGTCGAGATCGACGCGGAATCGAGACTTGATCTCGTACGCGCCCATGACGTCATGAGAACGCCCACGGTTTTCGTCCTGGACAAAGACGGAACAATCGTTAAAAAGGCATCTGGCCAGCCCAGGAAGGCCGACGTCATCGCGGCCCTCGCTCTCGCCGTGGACAGCCGGTCTCAGCAATCGGACGGCATGTGACAGATGGCGAGACGAAAGGTACTGTCGTGCTCATGACTCCCACGACAGAGAAGCTCACGAAGCGGCGGGCGGTTGACTTCTGCCGCGTCGCGACGGCGCTCTGTCGCATGGCCTGAGGGTGATTCCCGCGGCATTCACCGCCGCAGTCACGAAACCCATCAGGAGCATCCGACGATGCAAGTCGATCCCCGAGGCCCTCGCTTCGGCGCGGCCGTCACCACTCTGGTTCTCGCGACAGTCCTCGCCACCGGCGCCACCTGGTTGCTGGCGCTCCAGGCGATCGTCTTCGCGTTCGGCGCCTTCGGCCACCCGCCCTACGGACTCTTCTTCAAGAGGTTCGTGCGGCCCCGGCTCGGACCGCCGCAGGAACTGGAGGACTCCCGGCCGCCCCGGTTCGCGCAGGGCGTGGGCATCCTCTTCGCCGTCGTCGGCCTGATCGGTTTCTCCCTCGGAATCATTCCTCTGGCCCTGGGTGCGACAGCAGCGGCACTGCTGGCCGCCTTCCTCAACGCCGCCTTTGGCTTCTGCCTGGGCTGCGACATGTATCTGCTCATCCGCCGTCTACAACCTGGGAGAAATTACTCATGAGCCGCTCCGCTGCCCTGGTGGACGCCGACTGGGTCGAGGCCAACCTCGACACGCCCGGCGTCGTCCTCGTCGAGGTCGACGAGGACACCAGTGCCTACGACAAGGGCCACATCCGCGGCGCCGTCAAGGTCGACTGGAAGACGGACCTGCAGGACCCGGTCCGTCGTGACTTCGTCGACAAGGCCGGCTTCGAGGCGCTGCTCTCGTCGCGCGGCATCGGCAACGACGACACCGTGGTCCTCTACGGTGGCAACAACAACTGGTTCGCCGCCTACGCCTACTGGTACTTCAAGCTCTACGGCCACAGCAACGTCAAGCTGCTCGACGGCGGCCGCAAGAAGTGGGAGCTCGACTCCCGCGAGCTGGTGAAGGACGTCCCCTCCCGCGAGGCCACCACCTACACCGCCCAGGACCAGGACTCCTCGATCCGCGCGTTCCGCGACGACGTCGTGGCCGCGATCGGCAAGCTCAACCTGGTCGACGTCCGTTCGCCCGACGAGTTCACCGGCAAGCTGCTGGCCCCCGCCCACCTGCCCCAGGAGGCGGCGCAGCGCGGTGGCCACGTCCCGACCGCGCGGAACATCCCGTGGTCGAAGGCCGCGAACGACGACGGCACCTTCCGTTCCGACGACGAGCTCAAGACCCTCTACGGCGAGGCGGGGGTCGATTTCGGCAAGGACACCATCGCCTACTGCCGCATCGGGGAACGCTCCGCCCACACCTGGTTCGTGCTGCACGAGCTGCTCGGCCAGGCCAACGTCAAGAACTACGACGGTTCGTGGACCGAATACGGCTCGCTCGTGGGCGTGCCCGTGGAACTGGGAGAGGCCCGATGACCACCATTCAGGGGTGCGCCGCACCCGAGCAGACCGCTGCCCTGCCGACCGGAATCGACCTGTCCACCCAGGCCGTGATCCAGGGCGTCGTGACCGGCGCCGGCACCGCCTACGCCCGTCTCCTCGACCACTCCGGTGAGTTCACCGGCGAGGTCGTCGTCTCCGACGAGGGCATCTTCCGCTTCTTCGCCGCCCCCGGCTCGTGGACCGTCCGCATCATCGCGGGCGGCGGCCGGACCAAGGACGTCGCGGTCGAGGCCAAGCTGGGCGAGGTCGCCCAGCTCGCCGTCGCCGTCTGACAACCACCGCTGAAGGGTCCCTTCTCCCGAAGGGGCCCTTCAGTGCTGTCCGGCCAGTTGTTCCAGCACGTCGATGAGCGCGTTGTGCTCGCCGGCGACCTTGAAGAAGTCGCGGTCGACGGTCTCCACCACCCCGGCGGCGCGCTCGGCCAGCCGGCGGCCCTCGTCGGTGATCACGAGCACCTTCTTGCGCATGTCGGCGGGGTCGTCCTCGCGGCCGAGCAGGCCCTTGACCTCCAGCACCCTGACCACCTGGCTGGTCATCATCACGTCGATGGTGGCGTGTTCGGCCAGTTCGCGCTGGCTGGGGCGGACGCCCTGACTGTCGAACCACCACAGGTCCACGAGGAGGGCGAACTGCACGTGGGTCAGGCCCATCGTCTTGAGGGCCGTGGTGATCTCCCGCTGCCATCGAAGGGTCGCCCGCCACAGCAGGAAACCCGGGCTCCGGCCGGGGCCGGCGTCCCGTTCCGCACTCACTGTCTGAATCCCCGATCTACGACTTCAGGGAGTGTCCCACCTCGCCTCCCGCATATCCGTCGTTGACCAGCCCGGACGGCCGATCTTTGACCTTTCCGGCTCCTTGACCGCTAGCATGCGCAGGATGTCCGGTACGTCCACCAAGGCCGCCCGCCTGCCCCTCGACGCGTTACGGATCGCCGGGTCGTGCGCGCTGCCGCTCGTCATGTGGTTCTCGCTCGGCCGGTTCGTCCGCTGGGGGCTGCTCTACGCCGCCGCGCACCTGTCGCACGGGTCGTGGTACCAGCTGCGGCTGGTCGGCGTGATCTTCATCTTCACGCTGGTCGTCATGGTGTCGCTGGCGACCGTGGTCGGGATGCTCTACACCGTCCGGGGGGCGCTGGCCGAGACCAGGGCCCGCCGCGAGGGCGAGGAGGCCCAGGAGACGATCTTCGGGGCGCTCAACCGGACCGCGCTGGCCTTCGCCGGTCTGTACATGACCTGGGGCCTGGTCGACCAGGACATGCGCGACTTCGAGAACATCGACCGCACCCTCAACCCCGACCAGCAGATCGTCGACCAGGCCCAGGGCGTGCAGAGCACGATCGGAGACGGCCTGACCGGGCTCGACGTGCGGATCTCGGTCGCCGCGATGCTGGTGGCGTACGGGATCAAGTGGTTCGCCGGCCGCCGCCACGAGAACAAGCCGGGGAAGTTCACCGGCATCCTGACCACCTTCGGCGAACTGGCCTTCGTCTTCTACGGCCTGACCGCCACCGTCGCCGCCCTGAAGTGGCGCGAGGACTGGATCGAGCACCGGGCCCTCATCGTGGGAGTCAGCGACGCGACCGAGGACGTGCGCGAGTCGCCCTTCTTCGAATGGCTCGGCGACGTGTGGCCGCTGTTCATCGAGGCGCTGGTGCTCCCGCTGGCCTGGCTGACCGTCGGCATCCTCGTGTACGGCGCCTACGCCGAAGACACCCAGACCACGATCAGGGGCACCCGCCTGGAGGCCGTCGGCGCGCGCGTCGAGCGCAGCCACAACTGGACCCAGGTCACCCTGGCCAAGCTGACCGGCGGGTTCACCTCCCGCTGGATCCCGCTGCTCAACTCCCTGCGCCTGACCGTCAAGGGCGGCCCCGCCCTCTTCGGCCTGTACGCCCTGCTCTACGTCGGCCTCCACGTCGGGGGCGGCTACCTGAACCGCTTCCTCGACTACCTGGTGGCCGGCGAGCCGTATCTGTGGCTCGTCACCAGCGTGCCGACGACGTTCGTCGCCGACCTGCTGGTGACCGTGCTGTCGATGTGCCTGATCGCGGCCACCTATGACCTGGCCGCGACCCGCAAGCGGCTAACGGAGGAACCGCAGGACGTCGAGGTCGGGGTCTAGGTCCTGGGTCAGCTCCTCGGTCGGGGTGTCCGAGCGGTAGCCGGTGGGGCGGAGGAACACCTCGGCCTTGTCCGCGACACCGCTGGGCACGACGGCGTAGATCTCGATCGGGAACGCCTTGCCGACCTGGTCGTCCGACTGGTCGGTCGGGGTGGCGTTGTTCAGCACCTCGGTCCGCCACGAGCGCCCGGCGCCGTCGCGGACCTCCACCCCGGGCAGGCCTGTCAGGAAGGTGCCGTCGCGGTCGAGGGCGGTGCGGGTGACCATGATCTTGACCCACTGGCGGCCGGGCTTCTCTGCGGCCCCCGCCGGGTTGGCGATGGGCTCGATCGTCGTCCGCCAGGCGACGTGGTCGAACTCGTAGGTCTCGCCCGCCGGGACGATGTGGACGACGTCGGGCTCGCCGGTGGCGTACACGTAGGTCGACCAGTTGGCGGCGGCGGGCGCGCCGACGGCGAGCACCACCGAACCGGCCGCTCCGGCGAAGAACCGGCCCCAGCCCTTCTTCTTCCTCTCGGGCTCCGCGGGCTCCCGAGGGGGCGGCGGCGTCTCGCGGACCGGCGGATAGGGCTCCTCGAAGGCCGGTTCGGGCGCGGGGCGAGGCTGCGCGCGCGGCAGCGGACGCCCCGCCGCGATGGCCGGGAACGGCTGGGTGGAGAAGCCCTCGTCGTCCTCCTCCGGCGCAGGGGGAGGCGGGGGCGGCGGCCAGACCAGCACGTCGCTGGGCGGGGCCAGCGGCGGGATGTAGGACGGAATCATCTGCGGGAGCGGTCCCGAATAGGTGATGTCGTCGATCTCGGTCGGCTGCGACGGCGGCGGGGAAAACCAGTCGCGTGGTGGCTCTTGCTGGTTCACGTGCCCTCCGGGGCCAGCGAGTAGTGCTCCACCGGCGGCTCGCCGCCGGTCAGCCCGAGATCTATCTGTACGTCCGGGGCGAGGTTGTCCGCGGCGATCGCCGCGTCAGGCCAGCGCAGCACCAGCTCGGACCCCCGAAGCGCCTCCTTGGGCACCTCGAACACGAGCGGCGCGTCGATCCACCACCCCGCCTGCACCCACTTGCCGAGGAACGTGGCGTCTTCGGCCACCTTGTCGGTGACCTGGTATCTCTTGTCGCCCTCGGTCAGCAGCCAGGCGCCGGCCGGCCGGAACTGGATGGGCTCGCTCCGGGAGGTCGCCGAGACGTGCACGACGAGGAACAGGTTCCCCGTCTCGACGGTCGTGTCCGCGACGTCGACCGACGTCGCGACGGCCGTTTTGGTCACCTTCACCGAGAACCGGCTCGTGACGACCTCCTCGCCCAAGGAGCCCGAGCTGGTGACGTAGGTCTCGTCGTTGGGGGAGAGGGCGATGGTCTGCGTGTAGAGGGCCGCGGCGGCCAGCCCCAGCCCGAGCAGCAGCCCGGCCAGCCGCCGCAGGAAGCCGGGACGCCTGGCGCGCTTCCGGGCGCGGGCCGTCTCTCCAGGGGTCCGGGTGCGGGTCGCCACCATCAGGCCTCCTCCGGCCGGATCGGCAGGGTGACCTGGGCGATGACCTTGGGCTCGATGAGCTCCATCTCGTCCCCCGCCCCTGTCGGCAGGTCCTTGTCCGGCTCGATCTGCCAGTATTCCCGCGGGTCGCGGCGGCTGATCGGCTCTTCGACGAATCCGCCGACGTCGACGGTCACCTTGTCCGGGGGAGTGGCGCCCGGAGGGAGGTCGTAGCGGATCACGACGGTGTGGGTGATGCCCGGATGGAGCTGGTAGCTGCGCACCCCGTGGCTGACGACGCCGATCTGGGGGTAGGTGTCGGGCGGGCCGAGGGGCGGGGTGACCTTCAGGATCGTGGTGCCGAGCCGCCCGTAGCGGCTGACCTTGGCGCCGGTGGCCATCGCGCCGAGAGATTCGGTCTGGTCACCTTCGTTGGTGACCTTGAGTACTAATTCCACCGCGTGGCGGTCGCCCTCGGCAATGTCGACGGCCTTGACGAACTGGGTCTTGAGCAGCTTCTGATCGATGGTCGCCCCGGGCTGGTACTGCTTGGGCGGCGAGTCGGGCCGGTCGTTCAGCCCGCCCGTCCCGGCCGTCACCCCGAGCCCGGACACAGACAGCAGCGCCACCACGGGCACGAGCACCGGTCGCCGACTCATGGCAATGGATGGTAGTACGCCCACACGCGACCCATCCGCCGCAATCGTCCCTATCTTTGGTGGGAAACCCGTCCGAATGGCGAGAACCCTGCCCTGACAGGGTGGGAAGCTCCTACGCTTTCACCTTACGACGAATACGGAGGGGCCGGGCGCGACCATGGGCAGGCTGACCGACGCGCACCCCGAGCACGCGGAGCTGCGCGCCGACCGCATCTACCTCGGGTGGCAGTACCTTCTGCTGCACCCCGACCCCGGCCCGCCCCCGAAACGCCCGCCGCGCGACGACGCCGAACTGCCCCCGGATCGGGGTCCCGAACTCCTGCGGGCCGAACGTTTACAGGAAGACCTGTTGAACCGGCCGGTCAAGTTGCTCCGCAACGCCGTCGCCGGGCTCGCTGTGGTGGTCGCCCTGCTCGGGTTCGCGGGGGTGATCGGGTGGCCGTTCGTGGGCATGGCCGTGCTGGCCGCCGCCGGGGTCGCCGGGGTGTGCTCCTTCGCGATCAGCCAGGGCAACCGGGCCGTCCGGTTCCGGGTCCAGGAGCGCCTCGCCGCGGCCGAGCGCAGCCGGGCCAAGCGCGAACACGAGAACATCCGTCTCCAGGAGGAGCACGCCGAGCGCTACCGCGAGTGGGCCGAGCGCAAGGCCGTCTACGACAAGCAGATCAGCTGGTACGCCGTCGCCGTCCCCGACGAGATCGACCGCATCGACGTCGCCGGTGGCACGCTCCCCGGCTGGTCGGCCCTGCTCACCCTGATCGGCGCCACCCGCCTCTACAGCGGCGGCCACCTCACCGTGCTCGACCTGTCCGAGGGCGTGATCGCCAAGGACCTGATCGAGCTGGCCCGGCGCGGCGGCGACGACCCGCTCGTCTGGGTGCTCCCCTCCGACCTGCCCAAGCTCGACCTCGGGGCGACGCTCAAGCCCGAGGCGTTCGCCGACGTGCTGGCCCACGTGGTCAGCGTCAGCGAGGAGACCAGCCGCGACATAGGGTTCGACAACGCGATCCTCGAACGCGTCCTGGAGGTCCTCGGCGAGACCGCCACGATCAGCCAGGTCACCGCTGCCCTGCGGGCCCTCGCCCAGGTCGGCGACCCGCGCGACGACCTCAAGTCGGGCCAGCTCACCGCCATCCAGCTCGAACGCATCGGCACCCTCTTCGGCCGGGGCGTGGCCGACCGGGTCGTCATCGAACGCGCCTGGGCGCTGGAGTCGCAGCTGCGCAAGCTGGAGACCCTCGGCGCCGACGCTGTGCGGCTGCCCCCGGCGCGCTTACGCGTGGTCAGCATGGACCGCCAGGCCGGGGTGTTCGGCAACCGGGTGCTCGGCACCTACGTGGCGACCGCGCTGACCCACATCCTGCGGCAGTCGCCGGCCAGCGAACGCCCCTGGTACCACACGATCATCGTGGCCGGGGCGGACAAGTTACGCGGCGACGTCCTCGACCGGCTCATGGACGCCTGCGAGACGTCGCGGACCGGCCTGGTCCTCACCTACCGTGCCCTGACCCCGACCGTCAGGGAGCGGCTGGGGAGGGGCCACGCCGCGGTCGCGTTCATGCGCCTCGGCAACGCGGAGGACGCCCGGGTCGCCAGCGAGCACGTCGGCACCGAACACCGCCTGGAGCTCGCCCAGCTCACCGAGTCGGTCAGCTCCGCCGTCAACGGGACCAGGGGCAGCTACACCTCGACGGTGGGCGAGGGGCGCACCGGGCAGGGTGCCCTGGCCGAGGGCGATCTGAAAGAGGGCATCACCGAGTCGACCGAGTGGGGCCGCAGCGCCGGATCGGTCACCGAGGGCGTCATGCAGCGGTCCCGGGAGTTCCTGGTCGAGCCCCACCAGCTGCAGCAGCTCCCGACCACCTCGGTCATCGTCACCCACGCCACCTCCGAGGGCCGGGAGGTGCGGCTCGCCGACGCCAATCCGGCCATCCTGACCTTCCCGAAGACCACGCTGGAGGAGGTCAAGTCGCTGCGCGCGACCCCTCCCGTGGTGCCCCCCGAACCCGACCTGGACGCGCCGCCGCCGAACCTCGGCCCGCCCCCGCCCCGGCTTGACTGGCGCAAGCCCTGAAGCGAGCAACGCGCAGGTAAGAGGTTCGTCAACGGGGATGTGTGAGCATGATCGGCAAAGGACCGTGAAAGCCTGGCAGAGAGGGGTCTCATGCAACCGTTCCCCCTGAGCGGGCCGTGGTATCGGATCCAGGCGATCACCGCTCCCTCGCGTACGTCGTCGGCCGAGTGGGATTTCGTCAACGTGCTGCCCGCCGTGCTGTCCGCGGCGCAGCGTGACCGGCCCTTCGTCATCGGCTGGCTGTCCCGGGGTTCCGGGGCGCCGCTCGAACTGATCACCAACGCGGGTCCGCTGACCCCGCCGCGCGCCCCGCGCCGGGCCGCCGTCGCGGCGATCGAGGTGGTGCCGACCGGGCCGCAGCCGCTGCTGTTCCCCGGTGGCGCCCGGGGCGTCGAGATCGGCGACGACTGGCTGGCCGACCTCGCCGACCTGGTGTGGACGCCCTGTCCGGGCCGCCAGGCCCCGCCCCTGAACGGGCGGCGCGAGCCGGAGCCCGACGAGCCGAAGCAGCCGACCCTGTTCGAGTCGACCCTCACGACGCTGATGTCGCGCCCGTTCGGCTGGGTCGTCGTCGCCGAGCCGACCGACGCGCTCGACGCCGAGGTCGCCCACCTGCGCACCCAGCTCAACGTGCTGCGCCAGTACGGCGACGCCTCCGAGCGCTCCCGCTACGACGCCGAGCGCGCCGAACGCCGCATGCAGGAGCTCGACGCCTTCCGCGAGGCGGGCCTGTGGAACGTCCGGGTCCTGGCGGGCGCGGCGGGCCAGGAGGAGCTCCGCCAGATAGCGCCGGTGCTGGTCGGCTCGGTGGAGATGAGCCACCACCCCTACCGCCTGCGCAGCGCGATGGCGGGCCCGGCCCGGCCGACCGCCCAGGAGCCCGTCTACACCTTCACCGAGGCCCTCAACGTCAACTTCCAGGACCCGACCGACAGCGCCGCCGCCCCCTTCGCCGCCACGGCGGGCGCGCTCGCGGCCCTGGCCGGGCTGCCGAGACGCGAGGTCCCGGGTGTGCGCGTCCTCGACACCGGCTTCTTCGACGTCACCAGCGAGGCCGACTCGACCGGCGGCGACATGCTCGACCTGGGTGCGATCGTCGACGGCCAGGACCGTGCCGTCGGCACCTTCCGCGTCCCGCTGGCCACCCTGAACCGGCACGCCTTCGTCACCGGCGCGACCGGCTCGGGCAAGTCGCAGACCGTGCGCCACCTGCTCGAACAGCTCACCAAGGCGGGCATCCCGTGGCTGGCCATCGAACCGGCCAAGTCCGAGTACGCCGCCATGGCCGGACGCATCGAGGGCCTGGCCCCGCTGACCGTGATCAACCCGTCGGCGCCGGGCGACGTGCCGTTCAGCGTCAACCCGCTGGCCCCCGAGCCGGGCTACCCGGTGCAGGCCCACATCGACATGGTCCGGGCCCTGTTCATGGCCGCGTTCGACGCCGAGGAGCCGTTCCCGCAGATCATGTCCCTGGCTCTCCAGCGGGTCTACGAGGCCAACGGTTGGGACGTCGTCACCGGCGGCGGCATCCCCGGCGCCGCCGTCCAGCCGCAGGTGCCGACCCTGGAGCAGCTCCAGCAGCACGCCCTGGAGGTCATCGAGGAGATCGGCTACGGCAACGAGGTCCAGGCCGACGTCGAGGGCTTCATCTCGCTGCGGCTGCGCTCGCTGCGGGTCGGCTCGGCCGGGCGCTTCTTCGAGGGCGGCCACCCCGCCGACATCGGCGGCCTGCTCCAGCGCAACGTGGTGCTCGCCATCGAGGACGTCGCCAACGACGAGGACAAGGCGTTCCTCATGGGCACCCTCATCATCCGCATCGTCGAGCACCTGCGGATGCGCGCCCGCCAGCAGAAGTCCTCCGGCCTGCAGCACGTCATCGTGATCGAGGAGGCCCACCGCCTGCTGCGCGACCGGGGCTCCCAGCGGGCCTCCACCCACGCGGTCGAGTTGCTCGCGGGCATGCTGGCCGAGATCCGCGCCTACGGCGAGGGCATCGTGGTGGCCGAGCAGATCCCCACCAAGCTCGTCTCGGACGTCGTCAAGAACACCGCGCTCAAGGTCGTCCACCGGCTGCCCGCCGAGGACGACCGGCTGCTGGTCGGGGCCGCGATGAACCTGTCGGAGGAGCAGTCGCGCCAGGTCGTGTCGCTCCAGCCGGGCTTCGCGGCGGTCTTCGCCGACGGCATGGACCGGCCGCTGCGGATCCAGGTGCCGCTGGGGGAGGACCGGGAGCAGGTGCGCCAGAGCCCCGCGCCGCCCATCAAGGGCCGCCGTTCGGCCGCGTGCGGGCGGGAGTGCCGTACCGGAAAGGCCTGCACGCTCTTCGAGGTCCGCGAAGCGGACCTGCTCGCCGTCGCGCCCGAGTGGGCGTGGCTGCGGATCTGGACCGACACCGTCGTCCTGGCGTTCGTCGCGAACCGGTCGCTGCCCGGCGTGCCGCGCATCCTGGCCGACATCTGGTCGGAGCTACCGACGCGACGCCGCGAATGCCTGCTCGCCACCCTGGTGGAGCGGAGCGTCGCCCGCCGCTCGTGGTCGCTGCGCACCTGGTTCGACCCGACCCTGCTGACCGAGAAGGCCGCCGAGGTGTCGGCCGGCCTGCTGGCCGGTTCGGGCGCGGGCGACAAGCCCGGCCCGGCGTGGGTGATCCCGCAGATCAGGTGGCTCCACGAGGTCGACCGCCTGTTCCCCTACGGCCACCCCGCGCCCAACCTGCGCAGCCCGGCCCCGTCGATGGAATACGCCCTTTTCGGTACGGACCCCTCAGGCCGCCCCTATCTCCACGCGGGCGTGAACGGGGGCGGCGTCGCGGTGGAGACCAGAACGGAGCTGCTCGGACACCGGGCCAAGGCGCTGCGCCACCACCCGCTGTCGATGGAGGTCGACCGCAACCGCGCGCTGGCCTGGCGGGTGATCCTCGGCGACGACGAGCACGAGGGCATCCAGCGGGACATCGCCATCGTCGCGGTCGGCGTCGAGCCCCGGGAGCGTATCCGGCATGTCGCCCACACGATGGGGGCGGCGTGGCTGGAAACGGTGCTTTCCTGGCCGCGCCGGTTCGTTCTCCCGTTCGACGGCGACACCCCGGCGGAGCTCTCCTTCACCGACCCCGTGCCCGCCGAGCGCGGATAGGATCACCGCATGAGTCAGTTGCCCTTGCGCGCCCAGCTCGCCAGCGCGCTCGGACGCACCGCCGCGACCCTCTCCCGGGCGACCGGGCGCGGCGACGGATCCGTCATCGGCGGCCGGGTGGGCCTCCTGCTGGAGCCCGACCTGCTCCGCCAGCTGGCCACCGAGAAGAAGCTCGCGCTGGTCAGCGCCACCAACGGCAAGACCACCACGACCCGCCTGATCGCCTCGGCGCTCCAGGAGTTCGGCGAGGTGGCCACCAACGCGTTCGGCGCCAACATGCCCGCGGGCCACGTGTCGGCGCTCTCGTCGCAGAAGAGCGCTCCTTACGGCGTGCTCGAGGTCGACGAGAAGTACCTGCCCGAGGTGCTCGACACCACCCAGGCCGGGGTCGTCACGCTGATGAACCTCAGCCGCGACCAGATGGACCGCGCCGCCGAGATCTGGCTGCTGGCCCAGAAGTGGCGGCGCGCCCTGGCCGGCCGGCCCGCCCACGTCATCGCCAACTGCGACGACCCGCTGGTGACCTGGGGCGCCTCCACAGCCGCCCGGGTGACCTGGGTCGCCGGTGGCCAGCGCTGGCACGAGGACTCGTGGTGCTGCCCCGAGTGCGGCGGCCCGCTTGACCGCGCCGAGGGCATCGTCAACGCCGACTGGGCCTGCCGCGAGTGCACGTTCAGCCGTCCCGAGCCCAACTGGATCCTCGACGGCGAAGACGCGATCGACCCCCGTGGCGACCGCTGGCGGCTCGACCTCCAGCTCCCCGGCACGGCCAACCGCTCCAACGCCGTCATCGCGCTGGCCACCGCCGCCGCCTTCGGCCTGGAGCCGCAGCGCGCGCTGCCGAGGCTGCGCGAGGTCAAGTCGGTCGCCGGGCGCTACACGACGGTCGAGCGCGACGGCCGCGTGATGAAGCTGCTGCTGGCCAAGAACCCGGCGGGCTGGCTGGAGGCGTTCGACGTCACCCGCGCCGAGCGCCCGATCATCCTGTCGGTCAACGCCCAGGGCCCCGACGGCCGCGACACCTCCTGGCTGTGGGACGTCGACTACCGCATCCTGTCTGGCCGCCACGTCTACGTGACCGGCGAGCGCCGCCTCGACCTGGCCCTGCGGCTCGACGTCGCGGGCGTGCGCTTCACCCTGGTCGACAACTTCGGCCAGGCCGTCGCCGCGCTGCCTCCGGGCGAGATCGACGTCATCGCCAACTACACCGCGTTCCAGTCGATCCGGACGGAGTTCGGCCGTGCAGTCTAGTCTCCGCATCGTCTGGATCTACCCCGACCTGCTCTCCACCTACGGCGACCAGGGCAACGTGCTCGTGCTGGAGCAGCGCGCCCGCAGCCGGGGCCTCCCGGTCGAGACGGTGCACGTGCGCTCGTCCGACCCGGTCCCCGAGCAGGGCGACATCTACCTGATCGGCGGCGGCGAAGACCGGCCGCAGATCCTCGGGGCCGAGCGGCTCCGGCGTGACGGCGGCCTCCAGCGGGCGATCCAGCGGGGCGCGTCCCTGCTGGCCGTCTGCGCGGGCTACCAGATCATGGGCTCGGTGTTCGGCGGCGAGGAGGGTCAGCCGGTGCCCGGCATCGGCCTGCTCGACATCAGCTCCGGCCGGGGCGAGCGCCGCTCGGTCGGCGAACTGGCCGCCGAGGTCGACCCGTCGCTGGGCCTGCCGACCCTGACCGGCTTCGAGAACCACATGGGCGTGACCCGCCTGGGGCCCGGTGTGACCCCGCTGTCCCGGACCCTCGTCGGCACCGGCAACGGCGACGGCACCGAGGGCTGCTTCGCCGGCAAGATCATCGGCACCTACCTCCACGGTCCCGCCCTCGCCCGCAACCCCGCGCTGGCCGACCTGCTGCTCCGCTGGGCCGCCGGCCCGCTGCCGCAGATCGACGACACCTGGTACGAACGCCTGCGGAACGAGCGCCTCGACGCCGTCCTCAAGCCGTAGGGCCGAGGTCGAACTTCCAGACGAACCCGTCCCAGGTCCCGGCGAACAGGTACGTCCGCCCCTCGTGGGCGGCCACCTCGAACCCCTCCGGGCCTGAGGTGGGCCCCTCGGCGGGCGGGCCGACCTGCTTTGCCGTGGTCAGGTCCCACTCGCGCAGGCTGCCGTCGTCCGCGCCGGAGAACGCGATCGTCTCGCCGCCGACGACGGCCAGCGCGACACACTTGACCGGGTCGGGCAGCCCGTCGCCCAGCGGGTGACCGATCGGCTGCTCGGCCGACAGGTTCCACAGGCGGGTTGTGCCGTCCTCACCGGCCGACAGGGCGACGGGGCGGCCGTCGGAGTGGCCCATGGTCAGGTTCCAGATGGTGCCGTCGTGGCCGCCGATGGGCGTCCCCGCAGGGTCGGCGGCGGTCAGGTCCCACCGCCGGACCAGCCGGTCGTCGCCCCCGGTGAGCGCCGTCAGCCTGCCGCCGACGTCGCCGATCGCGATGGCCTTGGGCGACATGGCCAGCGGCGCGCCGACCACCACGCCCTCCTGCTCGCCCGCCGTCAGGTCCCAGCGGCGGATCGTCCGGTCGTCGCCCGCGGTGAAGGCACAGGGCGTGCCGTCGACCGTCGCCAGCGCGAGGGCGTTGAGCCCGCCGGTCTCCTGCCCGGCGTTCAGCGCCCGGCCCTGCCCCGAAGCCAGCGCCCAGGTGCGGATCGTCCCGTCGGACGAGGCCGTCACCCCGACCCCCTCGCCGTGGACGTCGGCGATCCGGGCCGCGAAGACCGCCCTGCCGTGACCTTCGAGAACCCCGCCGATCCGCTCCCCGCTGACGAAGTCACGCAGATGGACGGTGCCGTCCTGACAGCCGTAGAGGACGGCGGGCCGCCCCCCGACCTTCCCGGAGGCGACCGACCAGACCGCCCCGTGGTCCCCCGCCAGCGGCCCCCCGAACAGGACCCCCTTACGCGCTTCAGGACCGCTCCCCAGCAGCCGAGGAGCCAGGACTGCTCCGGCCGCCACGACCGCCACCGACGAAAGAGAGACGAGCACAGCCCGCCGCGACCACAGGCCACCCCCGAACCGAGTGCTTCCGCGCTCCGCCGAGGGGCTCTCCCGCTTCTCCGAAGGGCTGCCCGCCTGTGTGAAGAGACTCTCCCGCTCCGCCGAGAGGCTCTGCTGCTTCCCCGAGAGGCTCTCCGCCTGTGTGGAGGGGCTCTCTCGCTCCACCGAGGGGCTCTCCTGCTTCGCCGAAAGGTTCTCCCCCAGTGCGGAGGGACTCTTCCGCTCCGCCGAGAGGCCTCCCGCCTTCATCGCCGGGCCAGCCGACCCAAATGCGGCCGGAGGGTTGCCGCCGGGGTTCGTCTGGGCTTGAGCCGGTGGAGGTCCGGGGGCAGAGGTGTGCTGCGTGCCGGTCGCCGGGGGTGCTGCGGTGGAGGTCGCCTGTGAGGCTGCGGCGCGAGGTTGCCCCTCGGAGGCCGTCTGGGTCTGCGGGGATGGAGGGCCGGTGCCGGGGAGCCCCTGCGGGTCGGCGGTGGGAGATCCTTTGCCGGATATTTCGTGATGGGGTGTCGTGCGTCCGGTGTTCGGTGCTGGGGAGGCTTCGGCGGCCAGCCATAAGCGGTGGAAATGCGCCGTCTCGCCTCTCAGGGCCTCGACGATCAATTCGAGGGCGCCCCATCTCGGGAGGCGTTCGCAGAGGATGACCGTTCTGGCCGACGTGTGGCTCATTCCGGTCTGTTTGGCGAGTTCGCGATAGCTCGGTTTTCCCGCGACGCGGTATTGCTCCTGGAGCCGTAAGCGCAGTTCGGCCAGCGGATCACCGGATGTCATTGTTGGTCCCGTCCCAGAACTAAGGGGACTTTCCCGTTCAAGGCCGAAGCCTAATGACAGCCGCGCCGCGTTAGTAGACCAGCGCCTGGACGCCTTCGTGAGTGATCTCCTCGACGAATGTGGGCGCCCCGGCGATGCGGATTCCGTCGATCACGTCGTCGAGCGTGATGCCGCGCCGGGCCGCGCACTGGGTGCACAGGGTCACCCGGCCGCCGGCCAGCACGGCGGCCAGCAGGTCTTCGAGCGGGGCCGCCTCGGCCAGTTTGAACTCCTCGGCCCGGCCGGGCAGGGCGAACCACGACGACTCGCCGGTCAGCCAGAGCGACACCCCGACCCCGCTCACGATCGCCGCGGCGGCGACGTTGAAGGCCTGGTTGCACCGCTCGGGGGCCTCGGCGCCCGCGGTCACTTTGATCACCAGTTGGCGTGCCATGCCCGCAGCCTAATCCCGCACTAGCCTTGTCGGCATGGACGTACATCCCGATCTTGAGCCGATCGCGTTCCTGCTGGGCCACTGGGAGGGCGCCGGGGTCATCGGCTATCCGACCATGGAGAGCGCCAACTTCGGCCAGGAGATCATTTTCGAGCACAACGGCAAGCCGTTCCTCAGCTATCGCAGCCGCACGTGGCTGCTCAACCAGGAGGGCGAGAAGGTCCGCCCCCTCGCCAGCGAGTCCGGCTTCTGGCGCGTCCAGCCGGAGCGCCAGATCGAGGTCATGCTGGCCCACCCCACCGGCATCATCGAGATCTACGTCGGCGAGGTCGTCTTCCACAAGATCGAGCTCATCACCGACGTCGTCGCGCGCACCGTCACCTCGAAGGACTACTCGGCAGGCAAGCGCCTCTACGGCCTGGTCAACGGCAATCTGATGTACGCCTACGAGATGGCCGCCGTCGGCCACCCCCTGCAGGATCACGCCTCGGCGGAGCTCAAGAAGGTCGCCGACTAGGATCGGGCGCCATGAGCACCCCGCTGACCGCCGACGCGGTCGAGGCGATCAAGAAACACATGAACGACGACCACGCGGCCGACGCGCTGCTGATCGTGCGGGCCCTGGGCGGCAAGCCCGACGCCACGGCGGCCCGCACGACCGACGTCGACACCGAGGCGATCCACTTCGAGGCCGACGGCGAGAAGATCGCGGTGAGATGGCCCGAGCCCATCGTCGAACGCGCGCAGGTGCGCAAAGAGGTCGTCGTGCTCTACCGGCAGGCCTGCGAGATCCTGGGTGTGGAGCCGAGAGGGCATTGAGAAACCCCGGGCGCGTTCCGCTCTTTTGAGCGGGCCGGCTGGACCAATGGGAAAGGGTCTGACCCCTACCCGCCGGCTGCCCGGGGTTCCGGTGTCTGCCTGGATCTGCGCTCTGACGCGCCGACCCGGAGCTGGTCCGGATCGGATGTCCTAGCGGACAGCCACCTCGCTAGCCCAATCATGACTAATCATTATTCGGACCACCTCCTTTCTGCGTGCTTCGTACGCTAGGCGCTCTTCTTCGGGGCGGGCAAGTCAATTACGCGTCGTAGGATCTCGGCATGACCGACACCTGGCACGACGAGCTCCGGGCCCGCGGCTACCGGGTCACTCCGCAGCGCCAGCTCGTCCTCGAGGCGGTCAGCGCGCTCACCCACGCCACGCCCGAGGAGATCTGCGCGAAGGTCCAGGAGACCGCGCGTGGCGTCAACATCTCGACCGTCTACCGCACGCTCGAACTCCTCGAAGAGCTCGGCCTGGTCACCCACACCCATCTCGGCCACGGCGCGCCGACCTACCATCTGGCGGCCGACGCCGACCACGTCCACCTGGTCTGCCGGGGCTGCGGGCAGATCATCGAGGCCCCTCCCGAGCTGGTCGGGGAGATGGTGGCCCGGCTCGACGAGGAGATGGGCTTCCAGACCGACGTCCACCACCTGACGATCTTCGGGCGGTGCCGCGACTGCCGCTGAGCGGGCTTAGCCTGAGGGTATGCGCAGTCCTCTGCTGGACCTCCCCGGAGCCGTCGCCGCCGCGTCCCCCGACGACGCCGTGGCCGCCCACTACGGCGACCCCTACGCCGAACAGCGCGCCCTCGCGGCGGGCCGGGCGGTGGTCGACCGGAGCAACCGTCCCGTGATCACGGTCGCCGGGCCCGACCGGTTGAGCTGGCTCAACAGCCTGAGCTCCCAGAAACTCGACGACCTGGCCCCCGGCGTGTGGACGCAGACGCTCTTCCTCGACCCGCAGGGGCGGCTCGAACACCACCTCCACCTGCGCGACGACGGCGAGACGACGTGGATCCATGTCGAGCCGGGCGCGGCCGAGGCGCTGGTGACGTGGCTGGAGAAGATGAAGTTCATGCTCCGGGTCGAGATCACCGACGTGTCGGCCGACTGGGCCGTGGTTTCCGGCGCCCCCGGCGACGACCGGCTGATCCCGCGCGCCGAGCTGGCCGACCAGGGGCCGATGGCCGGGCTGTGGGCCTATGAGGCGCTGCGCATCGAGGCGTACATCCCGCGCGTGGGCTTCGAGACCGACCACAAGACGATCCCCCACGAACTGGGGCTGATCGAGACGGCGGTCCACCTGAAGAAGGGCTGCTACCGGGGCCAGGAGACGGTCGCCCGCGTCCACAACCTGGGCCACCCGCCCCGGCGGCTGGTCTTCCTCCACCTCGACGGCAGCGTCGACGAGCTCCCGCCCCACGGCACTCCCGTGACGCTCGGGGTCAGCACTCCCCTGGAGGCCGACCCGGAGGCCGCCGTCGACGGCTCGGCCACGCCGGGACAGATCGGGTTCATCGGATCGTCGGCCCGCCACCACGAGCTCGGGCCGATCGCCCTCGCGGTCGTCAAGCGCACTGTCCCGGTCGACATCGACCTCGTGGCGGGCCACGTCGCCGCCAAGCAGGAAGTCGTCGTGCCGCCGGATGCGGGTCGCAACGTCCAGGTCGACCCGGAACTGAGGCGCCAGGCCGCGCGGATGGCCCGCGAACGCTCGGCCAAGCGCCCGAACCTGATGTGAGCGGGCAGCGCTTCTGAAGTAGGTCGGGCGTCGACGTGAGTGTTTGGCCGGACGCCCGGACCTGAGCGGGTAGCGCTTCTGAAGTAGGTCGGGCGTCAGCGTGAGTGTTTGGCCGGACGCCCGGACCTGAGCGGGTAGCGCTTCTGAAGTAGGTCGGGCGTCAGCGTGAGTGTTTGGCCGGACGGCCGGACCTGAGCAGGCAGCGCTTGTGAAGTGGGCCAGGCGTTGGCGAGCGCTTGGTCGGATGCCCCAACCCGAGCGGGTAGCGCTTCTGACATGGGCTGGCTCCAGCGTGAGGGCTCGGCCAACCGTCCCGAATAGATCAAGCGTCGAGCGGGGCGGCAACGTGGCGCTAACGTGCTCGGGTGGGACGCGCGCTGGTGTCGATTGTCATGTTGTGCGGCTTGTTCGCCTTGGTGGCCGCACAGCTTGTCGGGTTCGTCGTGCTGTTACGGGCGTTGCCGCCGGGGGCGACGCCGGTCGCCGGGTTCGTGTTCCTCACGCTGGTCATCTTCGGCTGGGCCGGCTCCCTGGTCGTCGCGCTGAGCCGAGGGCTGTGGCGGGCGTTGCGGCTGGGGGACGTGCGGTCGTCCGGCCCGGCCCTGGACGGCGATCAGGCTCCGGGGCTGTGGGCGCTGGTGCGGGAGGTGGCCGAGGAGGCCGGAACCCGGCCTCCGCATGAGGTCCGGCTCATGTCAGAGATCAATTTCCGGTACGCCCATGCCTTCCTGCGGGGCCGTCGCACGCTGTTCCTCGGTCTGCCGCTGCTCCAGTCGATCACGGTCGGCCAGGCCCGGTTCGGCCTCGCTCATCACCTGGGGCACTTCGCCGCCGGTCACACCCGGTGGGTCCGCGTCGTCGAACGGTGTGACGTGGCCATCGTCACCAGCGCCGAGGTGCTCCGCCCCACCAACCCGGCCAGTTGGGGGTTCAAGGCGTACAGATGGCTGTATGACCTGGTCGACGGCGTCTGCAGCCGTCGTTGGGAGCACCGCGCCGACGCGGTGGGCGTGCGGGTGGCCGGGACGGCCGACGCCGTCGGCGCGCTGCACGAGATCGCGGCGGTCCGCGAAGCCTGGGAGTTCTTCTGCGAGTTCCACCTGGTGCCGGGTCTCGAAGCGGGGAACAACGCCGCCGACATGTTCGGGGGGTTCGCCGAGTTCGTCGCCGCCCGTAAGGACGAGGTCGACGACCTGCGAGCCAGGCCGCTGGCCACCGCCGGGAAGTGGTGGGACACCTATCCGTCTCCGGCCCGTCGCGCCGCCGTGATCACCGCGCGGTTCCCCGACGTCGTCGTACCGTCTGACGGACGTTCCGCCGCGTCGCTGATCCTCGACCCCGTCGCCGCCGGGAAGGCGGTGCAGGAGGCCGACGGCGACCCCCACGGCCGCCCGCTCCTGGAGTGGCCGGAGTTCACCCACGCGGCCGTCACCGCCCGGCTCGCAGGCGAGGCCGCCGGGATCCTCGATGCCATCGGCCTCACCGGGCCGGGGCTGCCCGGGGTGCTGCGGATGCTCGAAGACGGACGCCTCGACGACCTCGCCCGGCCGCTGTTCCCGGACGCCGCACCCGGGGAACCGCCGGACCTGTTCCTGACGCCGCTGGAGGTGCTCATGAATCTCGCCGCCGTCCGGGCGGGACAGGCCACGTTCCGGCACTCCTGGACCGAACCGGCCGAACTGTTCGCGCCCGACGGAAGCCCCCTCGATCTGTCGGGGGTGGCCGAACGCGCGATCACCGACCCGCGTGGCGCCACCACGGAACTGGCCGCGCTCGGCATTGGGATCTGGCGGGCGTGAAACGGGTCAGACGTCGATGACCAGGGTGATCGGGCCGTCGTTGATCAGGGCGACCTTCATGTCGGCCCCGAAGCGGCCCGTCTCCACCCTCGCGCCGAGGTTGCGGAGCTCCTCCTGGACCGCGGTCACCAGCGGCTCCGCGACGGGACCGGGGGCGGCGGCCTGCCAGGTCGGGCGGCGGCCCTTCCTCGTGTCGGCGTAGAGCGTGAACTGGCTGATCACCAGCAGGGGCGCGGCGATGTCGGAGCAGGACTTCTCGCCGTCGAGGATCCGCAGGCCCCACAGTTTGGCCGCCAGCTTCTTCGCCTCCGCCGGGCCGTCGGTGTGGGTCACCCCCACCAGGACCATGAGTCCCGGCTCGTCGATGGCGCCGACCACCGTCCCGTCGACCGTCACCGATGCCTGGCTCACCCTCTGGACCACCGCGCGCATGGCCGGATTCTGCCATGCCCTACAGTCGACGGCATGTCCGAATTGCTGGTCGAGGTGGTCCGATCCGGGTTCGTGGAGTCGGTCCACCGCGCCCGGGTCGTCGCCGTCGACGCCGAGGGTTCCCCCGTCCTGGTCCACGGCGACGTGCAGGCCCCCTCCTCGCCCCGTTCCTCGATGAAGCCGCTGCAGGCGGCCGGCATGCTGCACGCCGGGCTCGACCTCGACGGCGAGCTGCTGGCGCTGGCCTGCGGCAGCCACGCGGGGGAGCCGATCCACGTCGAGGGCGCCCGCCGCATCCTGCGCGACGCCGGGCTCGACGAGAGCGACCTGAGGTGCCCGGAGGACTACCCCGACGACCGGGCCTCGCTCGACCACGGCCGCGTCTACATGAACTGCTCCGGCAAGCACTCGGCGATGCTCGCGACCTGCGCCGTCAACGACTGGCCGACCGAGGGCTACCTGTCGCCGACCCACCCGCTGCAGAAGTCGATCAGGACCACCGTCGAGGAGCTCACCTCGGAGCGGGTCGCCGCCACCGGCGTCGACGGCTGCGGCGCGCCGCTGTTCTACGTGTCGATGGTCGGGGTGGTCCGCGCCTTCCGCCGGATCGTCACCGCCCCCGAGGGCACGCGGGAGCGCCGGATCGCCGACGCGATGCGCGCCCACCCCGAGTACACGAGCGGGACGACCCGGCCCGAGGCGGCGCTGATGCGGGCCGTCCCCGGGCTGATGCTGAAGGCGGGCGCGGAGGCGTTCGACGCGTTCGCGCTGGCCGACGGCCGGGCCGCCGCCGTGAAGATCGTCGACGGCGGCCAGCGCGCCAGGGTCGCGGTCACCTCCTACGCCCTGAGGGCGCTCGGCGAGGACGTCCCCGACGACCTGGTTCCCCCGATCGTGGGCGGCGGCCGGCCGGTGGGGGAGCTGCGGGTCAGAACGACCTGAACTGGCGGGCCGCCGAGATCGCGCCCGAGGTGGTCATGACGAACGTCCGCATCGAGTCGGCGAACTTCGACAGGTCCCATTCGGCCGGGCCGTGGTACCAGTACAGGTTGTCGCCCTCGGTCGTGACCGTCGAGACCACCCGGGCCCACCGGTCGACGCTGTCGAAGATCACGGCGTAGGGCAGGTAGCGGGAGAACAGTTCGATCCGCTGCGCCTCCGGCACGCCGTTGACGTCGCCGGAGATGAGGAACTGGCGGAAGCCCAGCGTGTGGGCGAGCGCCCCGGCGCCCTTGGCGGTCTTGGCCGGCATGAACTGGCCGCCGACCGTCAGCGCCGCCCCGGCGATGATCACCGCCAGGCCGACCAGGCCGTAGGTGGTCGTCCAGGCCAGCACCACCGTCCCGGCCAGACCCGCCAGGGTGAGCAGGACGCCCAGGATCGTCCAGCGGGATCTGACCGAGTCGGGGCGGCGGGCGAACCAGCCCTGCTTGACGACGTCGCGGTAGAGGGCGTCGCGGACCCTCGCCAGGCCGGCCGAGAAGCCGCCGTGCAGCTGGGAGAGCAGGATGTCGTCCCGGATGTCGAACATCGCGTCGTAGAGGGCGCGTTCGTAGGGGAGCAGCGCCTGGACCGGGGCATTGGGCATCTTCACCAGCAGCCAGTCGGGGGCGTCGTAGGCGCCGCGCGGCTGTTCGTCGATGCGCAGGTAGCCGCGGACTGCCAGGTCGACGATGGTGGCGGTGACGTCGATGACGTCGGCCTGTTCGTCGATCAGGGTGCCGATCTGGCCGGGGCGCACCCCGTCGGGCGGGGCGAACCGGCCGTCCTGGAGAGGGGCGTACAGGCCCGATTCCGACTCGACCACCCGGGCGTCCCGGCCTCGGGTCCGGTAGAGGGCGTAGAGGCCGCCGAGCAGCAGGACCAGCAGGGCGATCAGCGAGCCGCCGGTCCACATGTCGACGGTGAAGGCGGTGGCCAGGTCGAAGCGGCGCTCCAGGATCGGCTGGGCGCCGGTCGACCCGGCGGGGTAGGCCACGACGACGGTGAGCTGCTCGCCGTCGGCCAGGCCGGTCTGCTCGAAGGTGGCGTTCTCGGCCGACTCGTCCATGCTCGCGGCGGTGCAGCCGGTGGCGGAGGTGGCCGGTCCGGCGAAGCAGGAGAGGCTCTGGATCTGGCCGGGGCCACGTACCGTGACCTTGACCGCGTCGAGCGGGCCGTCGGCCGCGAACCAGCGCAGTTCCTCGGTGCCGTCGGGCATCGGGGTGACCGCGCCGGAGACGTCGTACTCGACGGTCCCGGAGGCGCTCAGGGTGTCGCCGTCGAGGGTCCCGCCCTTGACGTTCGTGATCCGGAACACCCGGTCGGAGCCGTCGTCGAACCGGGTTCGGGTGATCAGGGCACGGCTCCGCGCCCCGGCCTTCTCGACGACGTGCAGCACCCCGTCGGGCCGCAGCTGGAGGGTCACCTCACCGGTCTCGGCAGCCCGTGCGGGAGTGGCGAGCAGGACGGTCGATAAGAGGGCCAGCCCCACCAGGCGTGCCAGACATGTCATGACCCGTCACGATAGTGGCATCCGAGTACGCTGAGCCGGTGGCACGCACCAGGCTTTACCGCAACGGAAAGCTCGAGTCCGAGGGCTTCCCGATCGCCGACGTCTCCGACCACCTGGACGAGCCCGACGCGGTGGTCTGGTTCGACCTGTGCACGCCGACGCGCGCCGACCTCGACGCGATCAGCGAGGAATTGGGCCTCCACCCGCTGGCCATCGAAGACGCCCTCCACCCGAGCCAGCGCCCCAAGCTCGACATCTACGACAGCCACATGTTCCTGAACGTCTACGCCACCCACTTCGACGCGGACACCGGCCGCCTGGAGTCGGTCGAGGCGTCGGCGTTCGTCACCGAACGGGCCCTGGTCACCGTCCGGACCAGCGAGGCGTTCTCGATCGACCAGGTCCAGCGCCGCTGGGACTCCGGCGGCGCCCTGGCCGAACACGGGGTGGCGTTCCTGCTCCACGGCCTGCTCGACTACGTCGTCGACACCCACTTCGAGGTCGTCGAGGCCATGGACGACCAGATCGAGAAGCTGGAGGAGGACCTGTTCGACGACACCCTGCCGGGCCCGGCCGACCAGCGGCAGACCTTCGAGCTGCGCAAGAGCCTGGTCGGCCTGCGGCGGGTGGTCGCCCCGATGAGGGAGCTGGTCAACACCCTGTTCCGCCGCAACGAGGTCATCCGCGACAGCAGCCTGGCGCCCTACTTCCAGGACGTCTACGACCACACCGTCCGCGCCGCCGAGTGGACCGACTCCCTGCGCGACCTGCTCGGCAACATCCGCGAAGCGCACATGACCATGGCCAACAACAAGATGAACCTGACCATGAAGCAGGTGACGAGCTGGGCCGCGATCATCGCCGTGCCCACCATGATCACCGGCTTCTACGGCCAGAACGTGCCCTATCCGGGCTCGGGGCAGCCGTGGGGGTTCTGGACGTCGACGGCCCTGTGGGTGGTCGCCGCCGCCGTCCTCTACACCCAGTTCAAGAAGCGCGACTGGCTGTGAATTCCTACCAGGGCCCGTAGGGGCCCTGGTTGCCGCCGCTGCCGCCCTTGTACTCGTTGACGGCCGGCTTCACGTCGGCCAGGTAGATGCCGGAGGCGATCACCGAGGCGATGGTGAAGATGTTCAGCATGTTCAGCCCGATGCCCATGTAGCCGGCGGCGGAGGCGAGCGTGAAGATCGTCGCGAGGCCGGTGAAGAGCATCCAGAGGTTCTTGTTGAGCTTGCCCGCGGACTGGAAGGCCCGAGCGGGGGTGCGGACCGCGTGGATCAGGGCCCACACCGACATCCCGAAAGCGGCGATGGCGAGGCCCAGGAAAATGAGATCCAGTACGCCGTAGAGCATCTCGTCACTCCCGCGAGGTCAAGGTCGGAATGTCCACCAGCCTAGTGTCTGGTTTCCATGGTGTGCAGGGCGAGAAAACCGTGGCCCCGGCGGGTTTCTTCCCACCGGGGCCGTGAACTGCGGTTCTACGCCTTCGTCGAGTTCGACGAGGTCGAACGGCGGGCGGCCGGGCGCTTGACCGGGGTCGTCGCCTTGGCGGCGGTGGCCGGCTCGGCGGCCTCGGAGACCTCGGTCAGTTCGAGCGCGGCCTCGCCGGTGGCCTGGCTGACGACCTGGCGGCCCCGCTTGGCGAGGTCGTCGTAGATGGTGTTCAGCCGCTCGGCGACGGTGTTGGCGACGTTCTCGGCCTTGCCCTGCACGCGGCCGGCGTAGGCGTAGGCCTCTTCCCGGCGGACCTGCTGGAGCTGGTTGACGCGGACGGGGATCTCACGCAGCTTCTCCACCGCGTAGTCGCCGACGCCGGTCAGGGCGTAGAACGGCTTGGACTCAGTGAGCTTCTTGACCTCGGTGGCGAGGGTCATGGCAGGTTGTACCCTTCTGAAGTGGCGTGACCGTTTAGTGAAGCCGCGTCCAGGGGCTCAGCCGGTTGCGTCGGCTGGGCTCCTTCGCTCTCCGCGGCCTGGTTCTCCTTGCGGAACGACTCGTAGATGTCGACCAGTACCTGGCGCTGCCGTCCGGTGATCGTGACGTCGGCGCGGATGGCCGCCAGCACGTCGCTCTCCGGCTGGCGCTCGTCGATCAGTCCGGCCTGCACATAGAGCGCCTGGGACGAGATGCGCAGCCCTTTGGCGATCTGGTTGAGGATCTCCGCACTCGGCTTGCGCACGCCCCGTTCGACCTGGCTCAGGTAAGGAAAGGACACCCCCGCCTGGGCCGCGAGCTGACGAAGAGAGATCTTCGCCTGAGTTCGCTGCTCCCGGATGTATTCACCGATCGAGCCGACCTTCGGGAGTTCCATGTGTTCCAGCTTGCCAGGTCTTGTATGCATTTGCAAACGCTCTGGTTAACGGGAGCTAACTCACTGGGGCAAGAACCACAAAAGGGGCGCTGACGCGGTCAGCAGCGCGGCCCCCGCGACGATGCCGTAACGGTAGCGCCTGCGCATGGCGGGACCCGGCTTGACCAGCCGGTTCACCCGGGCCATCACGTTGTCGGCGCCCATGCCGAGCGCTCCGTGGGGCGTCGCGTAGGCGCCGGCCGTGCCGAACCGCAGCAGCGCGGTGGCCAGCCGCTTGGGCGGCACCCGCAGTCGTGCGTGGTCGTCGGCGGCCATCTCGACCAGCAGCGCGACCGACGCGTGGGCGTCGCGGACCACCTTCGACCAGGGCAGCACCCAGCGCAGCGCGGCGAACGGCAGGAGCACCAGGTCGTGGCGCTCGCGCGCGTGGGCGTCTTCGTGGGCCAGCACCGCCGCGAGCTCGTCGCGGGAGAGCAGGCTCAGCGTGCCCTCGCTGATGACGACCTGCGATTTCAGCCCCGGCACGCAGTAGGCCGCCGCCCCGGGATGGTCGACGACCCGCACGCCCGGGACCGCCGGTTCGTCGCGGGCCACCAGCGACAGCAGCAGGCGGTGGCGGCGGCGGGCCTGGGTGGTCTGGGCCATGGCCACCACGACCACGGCCATCAGCACGGTCAGCAGCGCCAGCCCGGCGGCCAGCGCGCCCACCCGCTGGAGCCCCGAGGGCTCGCGCCAGTGGGTGACCAGATAGACCAGCCCGTGGATCACCCCGCGCCCCCACGGTTCGAGGGCGTAGGCCAGCAGCGCGCCGACCGAGGCCAGCCCCCAGGTCAGGCCGAGGGCCTGCCACAGGGCGATCGCGGCCCTCGGCGCCCGCCAGGTCCAGCGGACCGATGTGAGTCGCCACGCGGCGAGCGCGGAGACGGCGGCGAGCGCGGCGAGCGCGACGGCCGCGATCACTCCTCCTCCAGCTCCGTGAGAGCTTTGCGCAGCACCTCAGCCTCAGTGCCGGAGACGGCCTGGGCGAACCTGGTGAGCGCGGCGGAACGGTCTCCCGTCATGTCGAGGGCCTCCAGCATCAGCTCGGCGATGTAGGCGTCACGGCTCGCGGCCGGTTCGTAACGCCAGGCACGGCCGTCGCGGACGCGCGTCAGGAAGCCCTTCCGGGTCAACCGGTCGAGCACCGTCATGACGGTCGTCGGCGCCAGATCGCGATCGGCGATCAGCCGCCCGACCTCGCGGGCGGTCAACGGACCGCGCTCCGCCCAGAGAACGTCCATGATGCTGCGCTCAAGCTCGCCAAGACCCTTCACGACATTCAGCCTACCCGGCGTAGTACTACGTCCCGTAGAGGGAGGGAGGGTTCAGCTCAGCTTACAAGCGCCGACCAGGGCAGGGACAGCTCTCCGAGCCGCCATCGGGCCGTTCCCCCGTAGGGCGCGGAGGTGTAGAGGGGCCAGGTCTCCGCAAGCTTTACCGCCGACACGATCCAGCGCTGCCGCGCCCCGTATGCCCCGAAGGGGGCGGAGACGGCCCAGGCGCGGTCCCAGTCGGTGAGGAAGGCGTGCACCCGCTCGCCCGGAACGTTGCGGTGGATAAGCGTCTTGGGCAGCCGTTCGGCCAGGTCGGAGGGCCTGTCGATGCCGCCGAACCGGGCCGCGAAGGTCAGAGTGCGGGGTCCCGAGCGGTCGAGGCCCACCCAGACGGCCCGGTGGCCGATCTCGGAGCACGTGCCCTCGACGATCACCCCGCCGGGCTGCAGCCGGGAGGCCATCAGCTCCCAGAACTGCCACGCGTCCGCCTCGGGATACTGCCGCAGCACGTTGAAGGCCCGGATCACCAGCGGAGAGCGTCCCGGGATCTCGAACCCGCCCCGCCGGAACTCCAGGCCCGGTCTCGTGTACGCCGCCGCCGCCGCGACCCGCTCGGGGTCGATCTCGACGCCCACGACCTCCAGGTCGCGCCGGACCGCGCGGAGCCGGGCGAACAGCTCCAGCGTGGTGACGGGGGAGGCGCCGTACCCGAGGTCGACCACCAGCGGGTCGGCCGCCGACCGTAGCAGCCCCCCGTGGACGGCGGCCAGCCACCGGTCGGCCCGCCGGAGCCGGTTGTGGCCCGTGGTGCCCCTCGTGATGGCCCCGACCGGTCTCACACGCGGTGGACCTTGTGCTGGGCGGCCTGGGCGCGGGGGCGGATGACCAGGCGGTCGATGTTGACGTGGGCCGGGCGGGTGACCGCGAAGGCGATCACGTCGGCCACGTCGTCGGCTGTCAGCGGGCCGGGGACGCCTTCGTACACCTTCCTGGCCTTGTCGGCGTCGCCGCGGAAGCGGTTGAGCGAGAACTCCTCGGTCTCCACCATGCCCGGCGCGACCTCGATGATCCGCACCGGTTCGCCGACGAGCTCCAGGCGCAACGTCTCGGTCATCGAGGTCTGGCCGTGTTTGGCCGCGCAGTAGCCGCCGCCGCCCTCGTAGGAGACGAGCCCGGCCACCGAGGTCAGCATGACCAGCACGCCGTCGCCACTGGCGACCAGCTTGGGCAGCAGCGCCTGGGTCATCCGCAGGGTGCCCAGGACGTTGACCTCGTACATGTCGCGCCAGTCGTCGAGCAGGCCGTGGGCGACCGGTTCGAGGCCGACCGCGCCGCCCGCGTTGTTGACCAGCACGTCGACCGTGGGGACGGCCTCGTTGAAGGCGTCGACGGACTCCTGCGAGGTGACGTCGAGGGTCATCGGGACGATCCCCGGGTGTTCGGCGGCGAGTTCGTCGAGCCGCTCGCGGCGGCGGGCTGCCGCCACCACCTGGAACCCCTCTTTCGCCAGTCTGCGGGCCGTCGCGGCACCGATTCCGCTGCTGGCTCCCGTGACCACCGCTGTTCTCGTCATGGCCGCAATCCTAGTGAGACCGGGAATCTTGGGCTGAGTGTCATGGTTAGTCGTTGTTTGGAGGTGGTGTGGGGTGCGTCGGGTGAACCGGGTCGCGACGATCAGCATGCACACGTCACCGCTCGACCAGCCGGGAACCGGCGACGCGGGCGGGATGAACGTCTACATCGTGGAGACGGCCAAACGGCTGGCCGAACTCGGCGTCGAGGTCGAGATCTTCACCCGGCAGACGGCACGTGACCTGCCTCCGATCGCGGAGCTCGCGCCGGGCGTCACCGTCCGCCACGTCACCGCGGGGCCCTACGAGGAGCTCGACCGCTCCGACCTGCCGGGCCAGATGTGCGCGTTCCTGTCGGGCGTCCTGCGGACCGAGGCGATCTACGAGCCCGGCCGCTACGACGTCATCCACTCCCACTACTGGCTGTCGGGCCAGGTCGGCTGGCTGGCCAAGGAGCGCTGGGGCGTGCCGCTCGTGCACACCATGCACACCATGGCCAAGGTCAAGAACCTGCTGCTGGCCGAGGGCGACCGCCCCGAGCCGCCCGCCCGGGTCTTCGGCGAGGAACAGGTCGTGGACGTCGCCGACCGGCTCGTCGCCAACACCGCCGCCGAGGCCGAAGAACTCATCTCCCTGTACGCCGCCCCGCCCGACCGGGTGAGCGTGGTGAACCCGGGGGTCAGCCTCCGGGTGTTCCAGCCCGCCTCCAAGGGCGCCGCCCGCCACCGGCTGGGCCTTCCGGACGACGCCGCCGTCCTGCTCTTCGTCGGCCGCGTCCAGCCGCTCAAAGCCCCCGACGTGCTGCTCCGGGCGGCGGCGCGCATGATCGCGGACGACCCCGCATTAAGGGACCGGCTCGTGGTGGCCTGCGTCGGCGGGCCCAGCGGCAACGGGCTGGCCCGTCCGTCGCTGCTCACCGACCTCGCCGCCGAGCTGGGCATCGCCGACGTCGTGCGCATCGCGCCCCCGTGCCCCCAGCCCGAGCTCGCCGACTGGTACCGGGCCGCCGACGTCACGGTGGTGCCGTCGCACAACGAGTCGTTCGGTCTCGTCGCCCTGGAGTCCCAGGCGTGTGGGACGCCGGTGGTGGCGGCGTCGGTGGGCGGGCTGCGCACCGCCGTGAAGGACGGCGTCTCGGGTCTGCTCGTGGAGGGTCACGACCCCGGCGCCTGGGCGTCCGCGCTGGCCGGGCTGCTCGACCGGCCCGTCTGGCGGGACTTCCTCGCCCAGGGCGCGATCCGCCACGCCGCCGCGTTCGGCTGGTCGGCCACGGCCGCGCGGCTGGTGGAGGTGTATACCGGAGCCATGAGCCAGCTCCTGCCCGTGGCAGCCGCCCGATGACCGTCGAAGCCGTGATCGAGTCGGCCCTCACGTCGATGGAGCTCACCTACGAGAGCTCCCGGCCCGGCTCCTACCTGGTCAAACTCCCCGGCACCCACAAGCTCCAGACCATGGTCTGGCTGGTCGTCGACGAGCAGGCGCTCAACATCGAGGCCTTCTTCTGCCGCGGCCCCGACGAGAACCACCAGGAGTTCTACCGCTGGCTCCTGGCCAAGAACGGGTCGATGTACGGCGTCCACTTCGCCCTCGACCACCGGGGAGACGTCCACCTCGTCGGCCGGATCCCCCACGACGGGGTCACCGAGGCCGAGGTCGACCGGCTGCTCGGCTGCGTGCTGACCTACGCCGACGAGCTGTTCGACCCGGCTCTGGAGATCGGCTTCGCCACCTCGATCCGCCGCGAGTGGGAGTGGCGCCTCGAACGGGGCGAGTCGACTGCCAATTTGCAGGCTTTCGCCCGTTTCGCCGACCCGGAGCGTTAACCGTCCACCACTAAGATGCCGGTCATGGCGACTTTGGTACTGCTCCGGCACGGCGAGAGCGAATGGAACGTCAAGGGCCTGTTCACGGGCTGGGTCGACGTCACCCTCTCCGCCGCCGGTGAGGAGGAGGCCGCGCGCGGCGGCCGGCTGCTGCTTGAGGCGGGCGTCCGCCCCGACGTGGTCCACACGTCCCTGCTGACCCGCGCGATCCGCACGGCCAACCTCGCGCTGGAGGCGGCCGACCTGCTCTGGCTGCCGGTCCAGCGGTCGTGGCGGCTCAACGAGCGCCACTACGGCGCCCTGCAGGGCAAGGACAAGGCGCAGACCCGCGCCGAGTTCGGCGACGAGCAGTTCATGCTCTGGCGCCGGTCCTACGACACCCCGCCGCCGCCGATCTCCGACGACGACGAGTTCTCCCAGTTCGCCGACGCCCGCTACGCGAGCCTCCCGGCCGAGCTCCGGCCGAAGACCGAGTGCCTCAAAGACGTCGTCGACCGCATGCTCCCCTACTGGTACGACTCGATCGTCCCGCAGCTCGCCGCCGGCCAGACCGTCCTCGTGGTCGCCCACGGCAACTCCCTGCGCGCCCTGGTCAAGCACCTGGAGGGCATCAGCGACGCCGACATCGCCGGCCTGAACATCCCCACCGGCATCCCCCTGCGCTACGAACTCGACGCCGACTACAAGCCCGTCAGCTCGGGCTACCTCGACCCCGAGGCAGCCGCCTCCGCCATCCAGGCCGTGGCCAACCAGGGCAAGTAACTCCCGCCCGAGCGCGCCGGCGTCTGGACTGAGGAGCGCAGGGGAGCGAAGCGACCCGAAGCGACGAGGGAAGACGTCGGCTGAAAGCGCTCGGGCCCGCGTGTGCGAAGCACACGCCATTAACCAGGACATGGGAAATCCCCGGCCCCCCGAGGGCCGGGGATTTCGTTTATGGGGCTGTCCGCGCCTTTCCTGCTCCTGACCCTTACTCCTCGCCGTCGCGGGAGCCGGTGACGAGGTAGACCACGTCGCGGGCGACGCGGACGGCGTGGTCGGCGTAGCGCTCGTAGTAGCGGCCGGCCAGGGTGATGTCGATCGCGGCCTCGATGCCGTGGTTCCAGGTCGGCGACAGCAGGACGCGGAACAGGCGGCGGTGCAGGCGGTCCATCGCGTCGTCGTCGGCCTCCAGTTCCTTGGAGAGCGCGACGTCGCGGGTGGCGATGCAGGTGCCGGTCTTGGTGATCAGTCGCTCGGCCACCTGGTCCATCTCGACGATGGTGTCGCGGAGCTCGGCGGGGATGGCGGACTCGGGGTGGCGCATCCGGGCGATCTTGGCGATGTGCTCGGCCAGGTCGCCCATCCGCTCCAGGTCGGCGGCCATGCGCAGCGCGGTGATGACCGTACGGAGATCGACCGCGACGGGCTGCTGGGTGGCCATGACCTCGTAGATGGAGGTCTCCACCTCGGCGTGGAGCCGGTTGACCTCCTCGTCCTGAGAGATCACACTCTCGGACAGGTGCAGGTCGGCGTCGAGAAGGGCCGTGGTGGCCCGGGACATGGCCGAGCGAACCAGGCGGGTCATCTCGACCAGCTTGATGGTGAGGGAGTCCAGCTCGTCATGAAAGGCGTCGCGCATGCCCGCCACGGTAATCGGCGCTTCGTGAACGATCTCCGACCGTTAGGTGAACTCTTCCGGAAAGGCCATGGTCAGTAGGCATCCGGCCGTGAGGAACGCGGGTATTCCCGCCTAGCATCAAAGCGTGAATGAGTTGCTGGCGAGTCTTGCCGCGATGGGTGGGTTCCTGGTGGGCACCCTCGTCATGCTGGCGATCCGGCGGCAGTCCGATCCGCCCTCCGCGCCGGCCTCGCCGCCGGAGGAGACCCTTTCCCCCGGTGTGGCCTCACTTCTCGCGGTGCTGCCCTCGTCGGCGGTCGTGCTCGACCGGGAGGACCGGGTTCTGCGGGCCAGCTCGGCGGCCCGCGCCTACGGCCTGGTCCGCGGCGACAACCTGGTCTCGGCCGAGCTGCTCGCGCTGGCCCGCAAGGTCCGCCGCGACGGCGAGATCCGCGAGGGCGAGATCGAGGCCCCCGGCCGCAAGTTCGGCCAGGAGTCGACCAACTTCGCGGTCCGGGTCGCGCCGCTCGGTTCGACCGGCCAGGTGCTGGTGCTGGCCGAGGACCAGACCGACCGGCTGCGGGTCGAGGCGGTCCGCCGCGACTTCGTCGCCAACGTCAGCCACGAGCTCAAGACCCCGGTCGGCGCGCTCAGCCTGCTCGCCGAGACGATCCAGGACGCCGCCGACGACCCCGAGGCGGTCACCCGGTTCGCCGGCCGCATGCAGCACGAGGCGGCCCGGCTCACCTACCTGATCCAGGACCTGATCACCCTGTCCCGGATCCAGGGCGCCGAGGAGACCCCGACGCCCGAGCCCGTCCCGGTCGACGACGCGGTCCACGAGGCCATCGACCGGTGCAGCACCAAGGCGGCGTCCAAGGACATCACCCTGGTCGCGGGCGGCACCGGCGGGCTCAGCATCTGGGGCGACGACGAGCTGCTCGTCACCGCCCTGCGCAACCTGATCGACAACGCGGTGGCCTACAGCCCCGAACACACCCGCGTGGTGGTCAGCGCCCGCCCGGCGGGCGACTGCGTCGAGATCAGCGTCAGCGACCAGGGCATCGGCATCCCCGAGAACGCCCAGGAACGCATCTTCGAGCGCTTCTTCCGGGTCGACGCGGCCCGGTCGCGCTCGACCGGTGGCACCGGCCTCGGCCTGGCCATCGTCAAACACGTCGCCGTCGCCCACGGCGGCGAGGTCTCGGTCTGGAGCAAGGAAGGCTCCGGCTCGACCTTCACTCTCCGCCTCCCCGCCTTCGGCGGGGTCGCGGTCGCCACACCCCGCACAACGTCAACTCCCCTGGAGGCGGCCACATGACCCGGGTACTCGTCGTGGAGGACGAGGAGTCGTTCTCCGACGCCCTTTCCTACATGCTGCGCAAAGAGGGCTTCGAGGTCGCGGTCGCGGCCACCGGCCCCGAGGCGCTGGAGACCTTCGACCGCAACGGCGCCGACCTCGTGCTGCTCGACCTGATGCTCCCGGGCCTGCCGGGCACCGAGGTCTGCCGTTCCCTCCGGCAGCGGTCCAAGGTCCCGGTGATCATGCTCACCGCCAAGGACAGCGAGATCGACAAGGTCGTCGGCCTGGAGCTCGGCGCCGACGACTACGTCACCAAGCCCTTCAGCTCCCGCGAGCTGGTCGCCCGCATCCGCGCCGTGCTGCGCCGCCAGGGCGACGTCGAGGAGGTCGAGTCGGCCGTCCTGGCGGCCGGACCGGTCCGCATGGACGTCGACCGTCACATCGTGGCCGTCCGCGGCCGTCAGGTGCAGCTGCCGCTGAAGGAGTTCGAGCTCCTGGAGGTGCTGCTGCGCAACGCCGGCCGGGTCCTGACCCGTGGCCAGCTCATCGACCGCGTCTGGGGCGCCGACTACGTGGGCGACACCAAGACCCTCGACGTCCACGTGAAGCGGCTGCGGGCCAAGGTCGAGTCCGACCCGGCCAACCCGCGCTGCATCCTCACCGTGCGCGGCCTGGGCTACAAGTTCGACCCGGTGATCGAAGACTAGGAACCCACGTCTCGGCACTCGCCGGCCCGTGCCAGACGCGCGGGTCGGCCACAGGCGTTTTCTCCGTTACGGCTCCGCCTGCCCTGACGCCGACCGCCGCACCCGGGCCAGGCCCGTCACCCGGCGCTCCCCGCCCGCTCGGACCGGCCGCCGTCACGCGTGAGGCCGGGCCGTGCAGAACCCGCAAAGGAGACGGCCCGCGCGGGATGCGCGGGCCGGACCACGAGCGGTCAGTGGCCGGACGACTCGCCGGCCGGGGACGCGGCGGGCGAGGGCTTCGGCGGGGCCGGGACCGCGCCGGGGACCGGGGGCAGCGTCGCGTATTCGCGGTTGCGGGTGATGACCGGGACGACCATGGTGACCTGGCCCGCGTTCTGGAAGTTGAGCGTCAGGGGGATGCTCTCGCCGCCGCGCAGCGCGCTCTTCACGCCCTGGATCTGGATCTGCGCGTTGGTGCCGGTGCCGGTGCGGACGAGAGTTCCGACGGGCAGGGGCACGCTGCCGCCCTGGGCGGTCGCCGCGGCGTTCTGGTCGGGCGTGATGCCGGTCAGGGTGTCGGGGGCGGTGCCGTCGTTGGTGATCGACAGGTAGAGCGGCACGGTGCCGCCGGCGGGGATCTGGCCGCCCGGGTCGGGGCCGAGCATGTAGGCCTGGCTGACCTTGATGCCGTTGACGCCGTAGACCCCGTCGCGGATCAGCACTCCGGCCTCGGTCGGGGCATAGGGCTTGTTGGTGTTCGCGTCGGTCCCGGCGCCACACGCGGCCAGCGCGGGGGCGGCGGCCAGAAACGCGGCGATGGCGATCACCCTGCGGCTGAACGTGGTCACGGTCGAGAGTCTCCTTGTAACGCGCGCGATCGTATGCGGGGATCACCATATCGGCGGGGTGTGGCCGTCCGATAACCGGCCCGGGAACACTCCAGACGCAGGTCACCCCGCCTGTCGGACGGTCCGATTCACACAGTCGAGCTCTTGTCAAGTCCCAAAATGAGGCTTTGACCTGCAGTTATGGTGATTTCACTGTTCCGGGAGACTGTTGACGCGTGGTACCCTGGAGTACAGCGGAAGGGGTACTTGTCACATGACTTTCCAGGTCGGCGACACGGTCGTCTACCCCCATCACGGGGCTGCTCGGATCGAAGCCATCACCACTCGGACGATTAAGGGTGAGGAAAAGACCTACCTGGTACTGAAGGTCGACAAGGGCGACCTCACCGTCCAGGTGCCTGCGGAGAACGCGGAGCTCGTCGGCGTGCGCGATGTGGTCGGTCAGGAGGGCCTAGAGAAGGTCTTCGACGTCCTGCGCATGCCTCACACCGAAGAGCCCACCAACTGGTCGCGCCGTTACAAGGCGAACCTCGAGAAGCTCGCGTCGGGTGACGTCAACAAGGTCGCCGAAGTTGTTCGGGACCTCTGGCGTCGCGACCGCGAGCGTGGACTCTCCGCAGGTGAGAAGCGGATGCTCGCCAAGGCTCGGCAGATTCTGGTCAGCGAACTCGCCCTGGCTGAGAAGACCAACGAGGACAAAGCGGAAGCCCTGCTCGACGAGGTGCTGAACTCCTGAGCGCAAAACTTCCTAGGGTGGGCGTCGGTGTCGATGTCCACCCTTTTGCTTCTGGTCGTGAACTCCACCTCGCGGGCCTGTTCTGGCCCGGCGAGACCGGCCTGGCCGGCCACTCCGACGGCGACGCGGCGGCCCACGCCTGCTGCGACGCGCTGTTGTCGGCCGCCGGGTTAGGAGACCTGGGAAAGGTCTTCGGCACCTCGGACCCCCGCTGGTCGGGGGCTTCCGGGGTGACGTTGCTGACGGAGACGGCCCGGCTGGTGCGTGAGGCCGGGTACGAGATCGGCAACGTGGCCGTGCAGATCATCGGAAACCGGCCCAAGCTGTCACCTCGGCGTGCCGAGGCGGAGAAGGCGCTGGGGGCCGCCGTGGGCGCCGACGTGAGCGTCAGCGCCACCACCACCGACGGGCTGGGGCTGACGGGGCGCGGCGAGGGGATCGCGGCGATCGCCAACGCGCTGATCGCGGCGCGGGGCGCCGCGACGTCGTCGCGGGCATGAGGCGGCGGCGGCGAGGAGCGCCGGGGCTGGGCTGCGACCGACTGCGGCGGTCGGGGTCAGGGTGGGCGGAGCCGTAACGGATCATGTGCTTCTGACGCCCTGACCACAACGGACCCGTCCGTGTGCGCGGGCGGATAACGGGTTTGGTGCGTTCCAAAGGGGATGGCAACCGGATGGCGGGATCTGGCGTCTCATATGCGGTTGGGGCGGCGATCCCGTAACCAGGCGCGGTGCGTGGATCGCCGTCCCTTTTTGGGTACTTCATCCCCTAGAGGTGCAGATGTCACCTCGTCGGGGGGAATGTCATGATCGCTTCGATCCTTGGCGCCATCATCATCGGTGTGGTGATTGGGGCGCTGGCGCGCCTCATTCTGCCGGGGCGGCAGAACATCAGCATCGGGATGACGATCCTGGTCGGCATCGTCGCCGCGCTGATCGGGTCGCTCATCGCGGCACTGTTCGGGTTCGCCAACACGCGCGGCTTCGACTGGTGGGAGCACATCCTCCAGCTCGTGCTGGCCGTCATCGGCGTCGCCTTCGTGGCGGGCCGGGGGATCACCGCAGGCCGGGGGCGTGGACACGGCGGGGCCACAGGCCGGCCCGGCCACAGTGGAATCTAAAAAATTCCGGCGTAGGGCATATTTTGCCGGTAGAGGGTATTCGACCGCTTGAGCGTGAAGGTGTCACCCTCAAGGGGAGGTCGAATAATGACCATTCAGACCATTCTCGGCGCGATCGTGATCGGCGCCATCATCGGTGTGCTGGGTCGTCTGGTGCTGCCCGGCCGTCAGCCGATCGGTTGGGTCCTGACCATCGTCGTCGGCATCGTCGCCGCCCTCATCGGCACGGCCATCGCCCAGGCGATGGGCGTCGCGACGACGGACGGGATCGACTGGATCGAACTGGTCATGCAGGTCGTCCTGGCCGTCATCGGAGTCGGCGCCGTCGCCGCACTGCGAGGCCGGACCAGGGTCTGACCTACTGACAGAGGGTTGATGCCCGGCGGCCGACGGCCGCCGGGCACCGGCCTTTCCACGGCCTTTCAGCCGCCACGGCGGCGGACCGGGCCGGTCATCGCCTCACCTGCAGGCCCGCTCGGCTCCCGGAGGAGACTCGGCGGGTCTTTTTCATGCCTATGGACGATGGGGCGTAGGTCGAGGTGCGCATCCTTGGCCATGAGGCCCGTGGCAGGGTGCGCGTTCGCCATGAGATTTGGCTGGGCCAAAGGCTGCGGGAGGGGTGGCCGTTCCGCGTAGCCAGTTGCGGGCCCAGGTACCGCTCTGGGGCCATGACGGCGTGTAGTGATGCGTGCCTCACACCGGACCCACCCCCGCGAACGCGGTGATCTCCATCGTGTCCGTGAACTTCGGTCGTGACACGTGGCAGGGGTGCATGCGATGGGCCCCCAGCTCCTTGAGCGGGACCCATTTGGCCCTGACGGCCATGGAGAAGGCCGACCGACGCCTTCTGGGAGTTCAAGCCGCGGAGAGGCTCAGAACCTGCCTGTGGGGCGGTGGTGGCGTACAGGCGAATCTATGGTCAGGAGTCGCTGGGGGGCGTCGGGGTGCTGCGGAGGTGGCCCGAAGGGGGTGCGGGGACGTCGTCCTCGTAGGGCTCGCGCCAGGCGGCGGCTTCGATCTCCTCCGGGTCGGCCGCTTCGGGGCCGTGTTCGGGGTCGGGGTTGGCCGGGAGGCTGCGCATCGGCTGGGTGTCGACCTCGGACTCGTCACGCCGGCTCAGCTTCTCGGCGGCCTGGGCGGCGGCTTCGCCGTACTTCTTGTCGGTCTCGTCGTCGGGTTCCGGGAGCGGGTGGACGAGCACGTCGCCGACGTTCGGCTTGATCAGGTCGCCCCAGCGGGCCGGGCGTGGCGGCGGGGCGGGGGTGAGCGGGGGCGCCAGTTCCGGCGGGGCGACGGTTTCGGTCACCGGGCTCACGGGGGTCGGCGGGGTGTAGTCGGGCGGCGCGGTCACATGGGCGCTGCGGGTGAAGGGGACCACGTCGTCGTCGGGGTCGTCGTCGAGGTCGGCGCTCTTGGTGTGGGCGTACCGGATGATCAGCAGTAACAGCCACAGGCCCACGACCAGCATGATCCAGGGCACCAGGGCCACCACGACGGCGGCGGGGCGGGCCGGGATGACCGCGCCGGCGGCGCGCGCGACGTCGGCGGTCGCCGCGCCGATCAGTAACAGGATCAGGATCAGGGCGGCCTGCAGCCGGATCAGCAGCGGGCCCGAGCGCACCAGCGGGACCGCGAGCAGGGCCACCACCAGCAGGGCGTCGAACCCGGCCGGATAGAGGTAGGCGAACTCGGGGTCGGCCTGGCCGACGAGCGCGAGCGCCCGCAGGTCGTCGAAGGAGAGCACGCAGGCGGCCCCGGCGAGCACCGCGAGCGCGAGCCCCGCGAGGCCCACGGCCACGCGGCTCAGCAGGCGGGATCCGGAGGGAGACGGACGGGAGGCGGGGCCTGCCGTCGCGGGGGGATTCGCGTCCATGGCGTGTCGAGCCTAGCGACTCGGGTGCCCCCGGCCGTTTTATGACACGTACGAAATGGCATGATCGCTCCTATGGGAGAGCAGACCTTGCCGGACGGTGCACGTTCCTTGTTCGAGGGCCCGAATTTCGCCACCGTCTCCAGTGTCAACCCCGACGGCAGCCCGCAGGCGTCGGTCGTGTGGGTGCGGACGGACGGGGACGCCATTCTCTTCTCGACCGTCAAGGGCCGCCGCAAACACCGCAACATGGAACGCGACCCGCGTGTCTCGATCCTCGTCGTGGATCCGGCAGATCCCTACGTGTACGCCGAGGTCCGGGGCGTGGTGACCCTTTTCGACGACCCCCACGGCGACCTGATCCAGGAGCTTTCCCACAAATACACCGGTGGGCCGTTCGTGGAGGGGAGCCCCGACAACGAACGCGTCATCGTGCGTATCGCTCCCGAGAAGGTGTATCTCCGAGGCTGATGCTCACGGTTTCTTAACTCGGCCTGTGCTGGCCGGGAAGGCGTTAGCCTTGCCTTTGTGAGCCTGAGACTCTATGACACCAGCACCCGAACGGTCCGTGAATTCGCCCCGGTTGAGCCCGGCCGGGTCACGATGTACCTGTGTGGTGCGACCGTCCAGGCTCCGCCCCACATCGGCCACATCCGCTCCGGCGTCAACTTCGACGTGCTGCGCCGCTGGCTGCTCCATTCGGGGTACGACGTCACGTTCTGCCGCAACGTGACCGACCTCGACGACAAGATCATCCGGGTCGCCGCGAGCGAGGGTGTGCCGTGGTTCGTGGTCGCCGAGCGCAACCAGCGGGCCTTCACGTGGGCCTACGACCAGCTTGGCTGCCTCCCGCCCACGGTCGAGCCGCGGGCGATGGGCCACGTGCCCGAGATGATCGAGCTGATGCACCGCCTGATCGACAAGGGCCACGCCTACGCCTCGGCCGGCGACGTCTATTTCGACGTGGTCTCCTACGCCGACCGCTACGGCAAGCTGTCGAACCAGAAGCTCGAGAACATGCGGGCCGCCGGCGACACCGACACCGACTCCCTCAAGCGCGACCCGCGCGACTTCGCGCTGTGGAAGGGCGCCAAGGAGGGCGAGCCGACCTGGCCGACGCCGTGGGGCCGCGGCCGTCCCGGCTGGCACCTCGAGTGCTCCGCCATGGCGACCAAATACCTGGGCGGCACCTTCGACATCCACGGCGGCGGCGTCGACCTGATCTTCCCCCACCACGAGAACGAGATCGCCCAGTCGCAGGCGGCAGGCGACGGCTTCGCCCGCTTCTGGCTGCACAACGGGATGCTCCAGCTCGGCGGGACCAAGATGAGCAAGTCCCTCGGGAACTCGCTCTTGATCCCCGAGATGCTCACCAAGGTGCGCGCCGTCGAACTGCGCTACTACCTGGTCGCCGCCCACTACGGCTCGGCGATCGACTACTCCGAAGAGGCCCTGCAGGAGTCGGCGGCCGGATACCGGCGGCTGGAGGGCTTCGTCGCCCGCGCGGCCGAGGTCATCCATGACGTCGACGCCGCCGCGCCGCTGCCCCAGGCCTTCGTCGACGCGCTCAACGACGACCTGAACGTCTCGCAGGCCCTGGCGGTCATCCACGAAGTGGTGCGCGAGGGCAACGTCGCCCTGTCCCAGGGCAACAAGGAGGCCGTGGCCCGCCTGCTCGCCGAGACGCAGACCATGCTCGGGGTGCTGGGTCTCGACCCCCGGTCGCCGCAGTGGCGCTCGTCCGGGGAGTCGGGGCTGCACGAAGTGGTCGACGCCCTGGTCGCGGTCGCTCTGGAGCAGCGTCAGGCCGCACGGGCGCGGAAGGACTATGCCGCTGCCGACGCGATCCGCGAGCAGCTGGCCGCCGCCGGGGTCGTCGTGGAGGACACCCCCCAGGGGCCTCGGTGGGAACTGGCTCGCTGATCTGACGGATAGGCTTGAGGGTTATGGCAGCGGGACGGAAAAGGCAAGGCCCTACTCGGGGTACCGGGGGCAAGGTTCGGCGCTCTCTCGAGGGCAAGGGGCCGACGCCCAAGGCCGAGGATCGGCACTGGTACAAGGACAAGGCACGGGCCGAGCGGATCTCTCGCGAGGAGCGGGGGGGTCCTTCCTCCGGGCCTCGGCGGGCACCGGTGCGGGCTCGGAAGAGTGAGGACGCGCCTGAGTACATCGGGGGGCGTAACCCTGTTGTCGAGGCGCTGCGCGCCGGGGTGCCTGCTTCTGCCCTGTACGTCGCGGCGCGGATCGAGAACGACGACCGGGTCCGCGAAGCGATCAAGATCGCTGCGGGGAACGGGATCGCGCTGCTGGAGGTCGACCGGGGGAAGCTCGACCGGTTGACCGAGGGCGGGGTTCATCAGGGTGTGGCCCTGCAGATTCCCGCCTACGAGTACGCGCATCCGCTGGATCTCGTCAACGACGCCCGGGATGCGGCCGAGGTGCCGTTGATCGTGGCGCTCGACAGCGTTACCGATCCGCGGAACCTTGGGGCTATCGCGCGGTCGGCGGCTGCGTTTGGGGCTCACGGGTTGCTGCTGCCTGGTCGGCGGTCTGCTGGGGTTACCGCCGGAGCCTGGAAGACTTCTGCGGGGACGCTGGCTTCGCTGCCTGTGGCTCGGGGGACCAACCTCACGCAGGCGCTTCAGCTTTACCGGGACGAGGGGCTGTTCATCGTGGGGCTCGATGGGGAGTCTCAGGTGAACATCGGGGACATGACGTTGGCTGCCGAGCCGCTCGTCGTCGTCGTGGGGTCTGAGGGGAAGGGGCTGTCTCGGTTGGTGCGGGAGGCCTGTGACCAGGTGGTTCGGATTCCGATGGGGGCTGCGGCCGAGTCGCTCAATGCCGGCGTTGCTGCTGGGATCGCGCTGTACGAGGTGAGTCGCCTGCGGCGGGGGTAGGTGTGTACTAGACTAGGTCTCGCCTGACGCCGCCTTAGCTCAATCGGCAGAGCATCTGTCTTGTAAACAGAAGGTCTGGGGTTCGATTCCCCAAGGCGGCTCTCCACCGGCCTCTCGTTATTCGAGGGGCCGACATTAATTGTGGCCTCCCTCCCGCAAGAAGCTTGAGTCCCACTCTTTGCCAAGTTTCGATGGAACGTTCCAATTGGGGGAAACTAAATATGGGTATCCGTCCCATAAGGGCCGGCCCAGGTATGGGCTGAACCGCCGCTTTGGGGCCTATATTGCTGTGTCGGCAAACTATTTCATATCGTGCCTAAAGTGTTAGAAACATGACACAAGAGTGCGAAATTTTAAGGCAGGGCAGCCCCCGTGGTTCCCGGGTCTCTGCCTTGCGTCGCAGCACTGGTGCGTTGAGGTAGACGGGCGCCGTGGGCCGAAAGTCGAAAGGTGGTCCGCGGGTGAAGCGGCGGCAGTCGCTGATGGGGTTCTGGGTAGGTCTCACCAGCACAACGGTCGTAGCGCGGACGTTGGCTCTGACGTATCCACTCCTTGCGTTCGACCATTCCACGTCGCCAATGGCTGTCGGTTGGGCGAGTTTCATGCTTGCCTTGCCTGGTTTGCTGTTTTATCTGCCTTTCGGGGCCATGATCGACAGGATTGACCCTTCTCGACTTATGAGGATGGTCGAAGTCGTTCGTGGGCTTACCCTGCTGATTGTCGGCTGCCTGCTTGCTTGTGGCTATATGTCCCTTCCGGTCATTCTTGTCGGCGCATTTGTCGAAGGGGCCATGTGGACCGCGTACTCTCTCGCCGAAGCAGCGCTCATCCCGATGGTGAGAGGCGATCGGCTGACCGCTTTCGTCGCCTCCAGCGAGCGCAGCATCCAAGTGGGGTCCCTGATCGCCAGGCCGGTCGCGGGATTCTTCTACGGCCTGAACCAGATCACGCCGTTTCTGGTCGCGCCATGGCTGCTCCTGATCTCGGCGGTCACCGTTCCCCCGGCGCGGGTACAGCGATGGACCTCCCGGACCGCGCGTGATCCTTTGTGGGCGTCCATCAGGAAAGGGCTGCGGGAACTGGCCCGGCACCGTTTCCTGATGATCGCCGTCATCCTGACGAGCACGACCAATCTGATGATCAACGCGCTGATCGTCGTCTTCATCGCCGGGTACGCACCCATATTCGGCGCCGCCGACATCGGGCTCTACCTCATGTGGGGCAGCATCGGGGGAACCATGGGCACCGTTCTGGCCAGGGCGATTCGCCCGGAGGCCTGGGTGCTCTACGTCCAACTGGCTGTGGCGGCCATCGCGATGCTCGCCATCGCCCTGCACCCGAGTCCGGAGTCCTTCGCGCTGGGGCTGCTGCTCACGGGATGGGGCACCGCCACCAACATCGCCATGCGCAGTTACGAGGGTGTCTACGTCAGGCGTGGCTCCCGGGCCCGGGTGGCGAGTGTCTCACGCCTTCTGGGGCACGCCGCGGTCACGGTCGCCGCTCCGCTCGGCGGCGTGCTGGTGACGAGCTGCGGCGTCGATGACGCGGCCAAGCTGTTGGCGTGGGGGTTCGCGATGGTGGCCGGGACACTGCTGGCCTGGAGGGTCACGCTGTGGTGGCGTGTCCACGGCGGCTCCTCCGGTGTCGTCTCCCATGTCAGAAGCCGCATGGTCTCAGTGGCCGACTTCGGTGAGTCGCCCGGCCACTCCCTGAAGAGGACCTGGAAGCGGTGGCGCTTTGGCGGTTATCGCGGAATCGGCGAGTCGGGCGGCCGCTGCCCCATCTCCGGCCTGCATCTCGACCAGAGCCGCGTAGAGAAGGGCTGGACCGTGTTCGGCCGTGGTCGCGCGGACGGCGGTGATCTCCTCGCGCGCTTTGTCGATGTCGCCGGACAGGGCCAAGGCGTAGGCGTAGGCGGCCCTGACCTGTGGCTCGCGTATCGGCCGGATCCTGGCGAAGTCGCGCAATGCGTCGTCCGGCCGGCCCAGCGAGAGGAGGATCTCGGCGCGGGCGCGGAGGGCGGGCCAGGAGTTGGCGTCCTCGTCGAGGACACGGTCGAGCGTCTCGCGTGCGGAATGCGCGTGGCCGCCGTACCAGTAGGTCCAGGCCAGCTCGATGGGAATCCCGGGGTCGTCGGGGACCCGCTCGATGGCGGACCTCAGGTCCTGGATCGCCCGCCGGGTCTCACCGAGGGCGCGCCGCGCCCGGCCGATGGCGGCCAGGAGGCGTCCCACGGTCTCCTTCCGGCCGTGGGTCTCGAAGAGTCCGGCCGCCTCCTGAAGATGATCGATCGCTGTGCGGTACTGCCCTTCGTCGAAGGCCACATCGCCCAGGAACGACTCGATCTCGGCTTTCAGCCGGGAGGAGTCGGTCCGGTCGAGCGCGTCCCTGGCGTCACGGCGGGCACGGGCGAAGTCGCCCTCCCGACGGGCGTGCTGAGCGGAGTGCAGGAGCTGCTGGGGGGTCCGGAGGTCGACGGCGAGGATGTCCTCGACGTCTGCACGGATGAGGCGGACGAGGCTTTCGTGTGAGAGTTCGTACCAGCCGGAGACGTCGGGACGTGGGCTGAGAATGTGGTGGTCGACCAGAGCGGCGACCACGTCGTTCGGCAGCCCGGCGGTCAGGGTCTCGCCCCGGTAGACGGGGGCTTTGGCGGAGTCGACGACGAAGTTGGCGCGGAGCCACGCGCGCAGCCGGGCCGTGTCGCCGTCGAGGTGATCTCGGGCGACTTCGGCGATCGTCTGGTGGACGTATCGCTCCAGGGACTCGCGCACGTTGGCGTAGCGGATGACGTGTTCGGTGGTGATGCGGGTGATGTCCGGGGGCAGTGCCTTCCACAGGGCGGTGCAGACGACCTGGAGCTGCACCGGATCGATTCCCTTCGACTCCGGCTGGGCCTCCCGGCCCCCGTTCAGGTCGTCGACCAGATGCTGGGCGGCCGCGTCGTCGAAGGAGTGGCCGGTGCCGGTCAAGGGGCCCACGACGGCCTGAGTGGCGGCGAGCGGTTCGAGGGCGCCCAACGTGAAGCGGCCGCGGGTCATGACGTCCTGGAGGCGGTCGCTCCGCAGGATCGCGTCCGCCTGGTCGTCTCTGATCGAGATCAGCACGCGCAGGTCCAGGTCCATGTGGAGGGCGTCGACGAGCTGGTCGACGAACCACTCGTGGTAAGGCGCGCGGCGGTTGTTCCCCAGGAAGAGCTCCTCCGCCTGGTCGATCGCCGCCAGGCGGAGCACCGGATCGCCGTAGGGATCCTGCCGCAGCGGTCGGCGGCCGAAGAACCGCTTCAAAGTGAGGCCGGCCAGCAGCGACGGGCTCTCTCCGGGCGACCACGAGGACAGCAGCGCGTAAGTGTGCGGGTTGTGCTCGGGCAGCGCCGCAGAGGGCACCGTCGAGGTGTACGAGACTCTTCCCACCGGCAGGATGTCGTTCTGCGAAGGGTCCAGCAGGGGCATGACGCCCGCATTGATCAAGGAGGTCTTGCCCACGCCCGACGGGCCGTACAGGACCGTGATCTGGTTCGATCGCCACAGGTCGCAGACCTCGTGGGCCTCGCGTTCCCGGCCGAAGAACTTGCCGCTGTCCTGGCGGAGGAAGGCGCGCGGGCCGACGTAGGGTTCGAGAGTCGGAACTGGCCCGGTCACGACATGGCTCCCATCCGATCACGCAATTCGGTGCAGAAGTCCTCGATGCCGCCCCAGTAGACCGTGATCTGCCATTCGCGGTAATACCAGGACAGTTGACGCTCCAGGTCTTCGACCGTCCAGCCCGAGGCGTCGCCGGGGGCGAGTTGCACGCTCACATGGCGGCGCCTGCTGAGGGCGGGGATCGACCGGCCGAGTTCCGCGAACATGGCCCGGGTCGTCCAGTCCTGAAGGCTGTATCCGATGAAGAGCAGCGGGCGGGTGGTCAGCGCCGCCAGGATCGACGGGGGGAACATGCGGTTGCCGCCGATCTTGCGTTCGATGGCGAGATTGCGCAGGAACATCATGTAGTCGTCCTCGGCCAGCACGAACGTGGCCGGATCGCGCATCGCGCCGTGCAGATGGTAGACGAGCGGGGTCGACGGACTCGGGTTCCAGCCTTCCGCGTCCTTGAACAGCGGGTCGGGGACGATGGCCTCGTTCCAGGGGCAGATGGCAGCTCTGGCCGCCTTCCTGCGGGTTGCCAGCGCCTGGACGATGAAGTCGTCGTAGTTGGTGGTCAGGTAGACCGGCAGGGGGAAATCGGCCAGCACCGCATGGGGCTCGTTGTGGTCGCCGAAGTCGGGGGTCCGGTCGCCTTTGGTCAGCTCGTCGCGGACCAGATATTTGACGTGGCTGAGGTCGCCGTAATCGAAGCTGGCGTATTGGGCGACTCGGGGGAGTTCGCTCGTCTCGGGGCCGGGATAGTCACACTTGGCCGCGAGCATCGTGCTGAGCTGGCGACCTGACGGGAGGACGCTCATCGAGGCGCCGGCGCCTACGAACGGGGTGCAGTGGCCGGTCCTCAATTGGTAAATGAGCCGCTCCCAATCTTTTTCGCTCATTCCGCCCATGCACGGCTCCACCTCTTCGGCCCGATATCCGGTTCCGACTGTAGAGGCAGTCCTGCCGAGATGACCGGTGTCGTTTTTTCGGTTTCTCGGGCAGGTGGCCGGGAGGGCGCGGATCATCATTGGCTCACGACCCTCCCGCCGTTTCGATCAGATGAAGTTCTGGAACCCCGAACTCGTCGTGGCAGGCTGTTCGACGAAGGGTTCCAGCAGTCCACGCAGGGTCGTGTAAGGAACCTCGTCGATCGAGTTCAGGAGTGGTTCGCCGGAAACCCGTTCAGCATCGATCATGAATCCTCGCCTTCAGCGGCAGCCGATAAGAGAATTACGGTTGGCCGCCCTTCACGGCCTGGGCGCCATTGACGAACGTTGCTGTTTAGATGAGTTTTGAACAGGGTGTGGCAAGAAGCAAGCCATCTCTTCATCGAAGCAGCCGGAGGTCCGATGGGCACCGAATCCTCCTCGCTCGCCGCGCATTCCCTGGGAGACAAACAACCGGAGATCTTCGAGCGGGTTCCGCCCAGAAACGGCAGCTTCACAGGGCGGGAGAGCCTGCTGCACCAGCTACGTGAGGGCACCCGGTCGGTGACCGCCGTCATCCCGCTTCCTCAGGCGCTGCAGGGTTACGGCGGCGTCGGCAAGACCCACCTGGCGATCGAGTACGCCCATCGCTATCGCTCTCACTATGACCTGGTCTGGTGGATTCCCGCGGACCAGTACTATCTGGTCCCTTCGGCGCTGGCCGCGTTGGCGCCCTATCTCCAATTGACTCCCGCCTCCGTCGTAGGTGTGGAGGAGGCGGCGGAGTCCGTGCGGGAGGCGCTGGAGAACGGGGCGCCGTACAACAACTGGCTGTTGATTTTCGACAATGCGGAAGACTCCCGCATCGAGAGGTTCATTCCGCGCGGCCCGGGCCATGTGATCATCACGTCCCGCAACCCGAATTGGGACGACCAATTCCGGTCTCTCCAGGTCGACGTGTTCACCCGGGACGAGAGCATCGAGTTCCTGACGAAAAGGCTGGGCGCGCGGATCACCAAAGACGAGGCGTTCCGGCTGGCCGACAAATTGGGCGATCTGCCGCTCGCCCTCGAACAGGTGGGTGCGTTGCAGCGGCGCGGCACGATGACGGTCGACGACTACATCGAACTGCTCGACAAACAGACGGCCCGGCTGCTGGGCGCGGAAAGAGCCAGGGATTATCCGCTGACGATGACGGCCGCCTGGCGGGTCTCGGTGTCGCTGCTGGAAGAACGGCTGGAGATCGCGCTCAATCTGCTGCGCTGTTGCGCCTTCTTCGGGCCCGACCCCATTCCGCTCGACGTCTTCCGGCGGGGCAACAAGGCCAACGCTCCGAGTCTGGAGAAACTGCTGGCCGACCCCATCATGTTCGACAAGTCCGTGAAAGAGCTCAGCCGATACGCCCTCATCCGGAGCGACCCGGACAACCGCACCATCCAGGTGCACCGGCTGATCCAAGCCCTGCTGCGGGACGACCTCGACGAGGTCCGTCAGGACCGGCAGCGTGAGGAGGTGCACCGCCTGCTGGCCGGCAGCGCGCCGCAACTCCCGGACGACAACTCCAAGTGGCCGGACTTCGCCGACCTGGTCCCTCACGTCCGTCCGTCACGACTTCTCGAATCAAGTGAGCCCAGCGTCCGCGAGTTCGCTCTCAACGTCGTGCGTTATCTCTACTCATCAGGGAACTACCGGTCGGCGCTGGAACTGGTCACCGCCTCCATCAAGGAGTGGGGCCGAACGCGGGAGAACCATCCCGACGTGCTCCGGGCCCGTCGGCATCAGGGGAACACTCTGCGCCGCATGGGCGAGTACGCCCAGGTGTACGACCTCGACCGCACCACCCTGGCGAACGTGATCGCCGAATTCGGCCCGGAACACGAGGAGACGCTGATCGCCAGGAACGGCCTCGGCGGCAGCATGCGGGCTCGGGGTGAGTTCCGGGAGGCGCTGGAACTCGACGAGGAGTCGGTCAGTCAGCATGAGCGGCTGCTCGGCGACGACAACGTCCTCACCCTGCGGGCGAAGAACAGCCTGGCCCTCGACTACGGCCTGAACAGCCAGTACGAACGGGCCAGGCGGCTGCACACCGAGGTCTATCTGGCCCAGAGCGAGGCGATCAACCCGGCCAGCTCCGAGATCGTGCTGCTCTCGCGCAACAGCATGGCCAGGGCCGTCCGGCTCACGAGCGGTTTCGAGGAGGCTTGTGACACCGGTGAGGACGCACTGGCGTTCGGCGTTCTGAAACTGGGCCGCGACCACTGGGCCACGCTGATGACCGCCAAGGACCTGTCGATCGCCCAGCGGCGGGCGGGCGCCCTTGAACAGGCCATCTCCATCGCCAGAGACACCCACGCCCGGCTGGCCCGGCTGTTCGGCCCCCGTCACCCCGACACGATCGCGGCGGCCGTGAACGTCTCCAACGCCCTGCGGGTCCGTGGCGATCTCGCCGAGGCGTACGAACTGGCGGAGGAGATGACCCGGGCCTACCCTGCGGTCTTCGGCGAGGATCATCCGTTCACGCTCGCCTGCCGGACCAACCTGGCGATCCTGCACCGCCTGCTCGGCGATCCCCGGAAGGCCCGGGAGATCAACGAGGCCGCCCGTGAGGGGCTGACCGCCCGGCTGGGCCCGGAACACCACTACGTGTCGTCGTGCACGGTGAACATGGCCAGCGACCTGGCCGCCCTGGGCGAATCCGAGCAGGCCAGGGCGCTGGGCGAGCGCACACTCGAAGACCTCACGGAGCGGTTCGGGCGCGACCACTTCCTGACCCTGTCGTGCGCGGCCAACCTGGTTCTCGACCGGGTCGAGACCGACGCGCCCGACGCGGACAAGCTGAGAGCCGAGGTGACGGACCTCTATCAGGAACGGTTCGAGCAGGGCCAGCCCGACGCGGTGACCGCCGCGTCGAGCATCAGGATCGACTGCGACTTCGACCCGCTACCGATCTGAGGCTCCGTGCCGGGCCTCCCAGGCGGCCCGGTGGTCTGCCGCCGCCTGCCGGGCGGCGGCCAGGGCCTCCTCGTCGAGGGGTTCGGCCAGTACCGTTCCCAGCCGGGTGCGCATGCCTTCGACGAAACTCATTCCCGCGTCGTTCAGAAGGCGTTCGTCCTCCAGGGTGTCCAGGACGGCCTGGACCCCCTCCCGCCACCGGGCGAGCTCGATGCGGCCCCGGAGACCCTCGTACCGATGCTGGCGCTGCCAGAACTCGGTCACGCCCAGATAGGCGTAGGCGCCCTGGAGCAGGCCGTGGGCCGGGCGGGGGTCGGGGCGCCAGGGGGCGTAGTAGGTCTCGGTCCTCTCGTAGCGGATCAGCGGGACCAGGTGCATGAGGGCGTCGAGTTTGGCGTGCTGGATTTCGTGCGCGAACGTCTCGGCGAGCCAGACCGGTGAGCCGGTGGGCGCGGACATGGCGATCGTGCCGAACGTCTCCCGGGCCGAGGCGCTGCTCACGCCCTCCGCCGGCGCGGTCATCGGAGTGAGAGCCCGTACGATCGCGACGATCTCCTCGGTGACGCCCAGGTGGTTCGCCCGCAGGACGTGCCAGGCCTCGGGGAGCAGGGAACGCCAGGTCGCCAGCGCGCCGGGGCCGACCCGGGAGGTGACGCGGCCGGACTCGGGCCAGCGGTAGGGATCGAGGTCGTCCAGCACGACGGAGAAACCGTCGCCCACGGCGATTCGGCGCAGCGCCTCCCAGCCCGGTGCGTCGGCCGTCGGATCCACTTCGGCGCTCCAGTCCCGGGCCCGGAGAGAACGGCCCGCGACCTCGATGTCCTCCGAGGTGCCGCCGGGGCTCAGCCGCCCGAGACCGGGCAGCATCAAGCCGCCGTCATCGTCGAGCAGCACTCTCACCTCGCAGGTCGCGCCCGAGGCGACGGCCGCCGCCACGGTGATCGCGCCGAGCCGGGCGGGGCGTTCCCCTCCGCGTCCACGGAGAGAACGGAAGGTCCGCCAGGCCCACGCGCCGACGGTGGGATGCCGGGTGATCCGGTTCACCGCGGCCGGGGCTGCGGCCTCCAGTTCCAGCAGGACCGTGTAGGCCTTCTTGGCCAGGGCGGCATCCGGATGGTCCGACGCCTTGGATTCCTCGACCACGCCCTTCAGCAGGCCGAGCCGGCGGCGGACCTGGAGGCCGTTGAGCTCCTCGGCCGCCTCCGCGTTGGCGGGTTCCTCGGCCAGCGCGCGGAAGGTCTTGCCGGAGACCGTCTTCATACACGTCCCTCCAGTCGGGCGGTGTCACGAGCGTGCCGTTCCCTGATGTACGAGATCAGCCGGTACAGGTCGGGGCAGTACACCGAAGGACCGAGGAAACCGGTGGCCGGGCGGAACCGGTGGGCGTAGAGGCCGCCGCCGCAGGTGTTGACCAGATCGCACCGGCGGCATTCCGGGCCGAGCGCCCGTACGCCGAGTTGCCTGGCCGCGATGGCCGGATGGCCGAGGGCGTCGTCGAAGGCGGCGGTCAGCACGTGCAGGCCGGTGGCGGAAGCGCCCTCGAAAGCGGATTTGAGGATGTCCGACTGCTCAATGGCGCCGTTCGTCTCGACCACGACCATTGACGCCGGCGACAGCCCCACGGATTCGCTCCGCGAGTCGCCTCCCGAAAGCAGCCGAATGATCTCGTGGAAGAGCCGGATCTCGGTACGGAACCTCGGCGTCTCCCGCCACTCGTCGAAAATACGGATGAGCCAATCGGCATAAGGTGTCGCGGTGGAATCGGCGTCGCGCCAGGGCGGTGGCGCTGCCCAGTTGCCGTGCGGGAGCAGGAAATCGACACTCGGCGGATCGAATTCCAGCAATGCGCGATAGGTGGCTATGGGATCGTTGCGCAGGTCGATCGTGCACAGAAGCCCGGCGAACAAATGGTGAAACGGCCCTTCGAGCAGTCTCAGCGCCCGGCTGACCCGTTCGTGACTGCCCCGGCCGTTGGCGAAGACCCGGGTGCGGTCGTGGGCCACGGCGTCGCCGTCGAGACTCACCCCGACGCGTATCTCCAGGTCGTGGAAGAGTTTGAGGTAGGTCTCGTCGAGCCGGACCGCGTTGGTCTGCATGCTCACCCGGACCCGGGTGCCCACCTCGGAGCACGCGCCGCGAATGGTCCGCACGATGTGCTCGAGCGATTCCGGCCCGGCCAGAAGCGGTTCCCCGCCGTGCAGGATGACGTCGATATCGGGCAGCCGATGGGTCCGCGCGTGTTCCGCGATGCGGAAAGCGGTGCTCGCCACGACGGCCGGTGACATTTGACGCGGCTGGGTTCGCCAGCTCTGGTCGGCCATTTCATACACGTAGCAGCCGGGGCAGGCGAGATCACATCGGCTGTGCACCTTGAGGATGAACTGCCGAAAGGCGGACGGGCGCCATCCCGAGGCCAGCAATTCCGCGACGTCGAGGTTTGCCGGAAACACGTTTTCGGGCGGCGGGATTGTGGGTTCTTGGTTGTTCGACAACCGGGACACCCTTCTTTGCGCCAACCCCATTTCGCCCTATTTTCAACTGATAGTCAATATTCGCTTCTTTCGGTGACGGAGACGGTCTGAGCTGCCAGGCCGCCCGCTAGGCCACCGGGGTGATCTGGAAGACCGCCGCCCGCCACGTCCCCGCGTCGTTCCGGACCAGCGTCGTCGTCGCGTAGACGGTCATCGTCCCGCGTGCGGAGTCGATCTCCACGCGGGACGAATGAACCACGCTGGAGTCGGTGAGGGTCACGACCCGGTGCTCCGACTGGTCCGTCCGCGTGTACGGGTTCTCGTTCTCCGCGAAGGTCCGCAATATCGCGGCACGATCCGTCTCCACCCCCCAAGGCGAGATCGCCACCGGATCGTCGGTCAGATACGAGTCGTAGAAGGCGGCGTCCCCGTCCCGGTTGGCCTTCCAGGCACGCTCGCTGAGTTCGATGAAGAAGTCCATGTCACATCCTCTTGCCCTGATTCGTTCTTGTAGACGTGGAACCGTATGTGGCGATGAGGCCAAGACTTGTCCGCTTGGCCTACGGCCTGCTGGGCGATCTCCAAGAGTCCGAGGACGTCGTCCAGGACGCCTGGCTACGCCTGGCGCGGGCCGAGGAGCAGCCCGAAGACGTCGAAGGCTGGCTCGTGGTCACCGTCTCCAGACTGGCCCTGGACGTCCTCAAATCCGCCCGTAAGCGCAGAGAGGAATACGTAGGCCCCTGGCTCCCCGAGCCGATCGTCGACGCCGATCCCGCCGACCGGGTCACCCTCGACGAGTCCCTCAGCCTCGCCATGTTCGTGGTCCTCGAAAGCCTCAGCCCGGCCGAACGCACCGCTTTCGTCCTGCACGACGTCTTCGGCGTCCCCTTCGACGAGATTGCCCGCGCGGTGGGCCGGACCCCGGCCGCCTGCCGGCAGCTCGCCAACAGGGCCCGGCGACACGTCCAGGAGAAGGCCCCCAGGTTCGATGTCGACGTGGCCGATCACAAGCGGGTGGTCGACGCATTCGCGGCCGCCTGCGAGGGGAGGGACGTCGAGGGGCTGCTCGCCGTGCTCGACCCCGATGTGGTCCTGCGCAGCGACGGGGGCGGGCTCGTCCGGGCGGCGCTGCGGCCGGTCGTAGGGGCGGACAGGGTCGCGCGGTTCCTGATCGGGATCCAGCAGGGCGGCTTCCGGGCGGTCACGGTCAACGGGCTGCCGGGGCTGGTCCGTGACCATCAGCTCGCCGTGTACGGGCTGGCGGTCAGACAGGGACGAATCGTCGAGGTCGACATCGTCCGCAATCCAGAGAAACTGAGGAGTCTGCGATGAGAATCGATGTGGCGGCGCTGGCGCCGGAGGCGTACAAGGCGATGCTGGGCCTGGAGCGCTATCTGCACTCCAGCGGGCTGCCCTCGCAGGTCGTCGAGCTGGTCAAGCTGCGGGCCAGCCAGATCAACGGGTGCGCCTACTGCGTGCACATGCACAGTTCGGACATGAAGAAGGCCGGCGAGCCCGACGAACGCATCTGGGGCGTGGCGGCCTGGCGGGAGACGCCGTCCTACTCCGCGGCGGAGCGCGCGGCGCTGGCTTTGACCGAGGAGGCGACCCGCCTCGCCGACTCGACCGGGGTGAGCGACGAGGTGTGGGGCGAGGCGGCCAAGCACTTCGACGACACCCAGCTCGCCGCGCTCGTCGTCGCCATCTCCACGATCAACGCCTGGAACCGCATCGCGGTGACGACCCACAAGGAGCCCGGGGCCTGACCTTGAAATCAGCCGGCCGCCGGGCACCTGGCACGAAACCGACACCTACCCGCAGGAATGCGCTGATCCCTGGCATGGTTCCGCGGCTGGCCGGAAGGTGTGATGACAGCGGCACGGATGCGGCGCCTGTCATGGGAGGTGATCAACCAGGAGATGCCGTCCGGGGCATTGATTGGGCGCCTGAGCCCGAAAGATCGCTTAGCCGTAGATGTGCTGACATGTGCTGCGGATCCGGTTCTGATTCCAGGCTTGCGGCCTGCCAGAGGTGTGGCCGCATGGCGGTCAGGCATGGCCACACCGGGGACCGAAAACACATGAAGTCAGGCAGTTGATCATCCGCGTGGTATGGCCCGGGACTAGACCTCGGGCCATATCGCCATGTCCGGGCCCCTGAGGTCACTCCCTGCTCACATAATGTCCTGCGATGAACGCGCAACGTCACTATCCTCTCGACGTCAGCGTCGTCGTTCCGGCCGCCGATTTCGTCCACCTGGACAGGTGGCTGACGCACGCGCTGGCTCTGCGGGCCTCCAAAGAGGTCTTCGTGGCCGACTCGTCGCTGGCGCGGCTCTACGCGAGCCTGCACCGCAACGTCCACATCACGAAAAATCCCCTCAACGCCCTCACCCGAGGGCGCTACACCTACTTCGCCGGCGAGCACCTCTCGCCGGTCGACCTCATGATCGAGACGGCCGACCGGACCGGCGCCGACCTGGTCGCGGTCGCGCCGCGGGCCTGTGACGACGCCTCCCTCGACGACATCTACGACGACCTGTCCCTGGGGAAACTGTTCCGGACCTCCTTCCGCGACCGGATCACGTACACGGACGCGGCCGACTTCGTCGTGCACGCCTACTGTCACGCCGAGCACATCGCCACCGTCCGGGGGCGGCAGCACAAGAGCCGCCACGACCCCGACCCGCTGGTCCGGCGGGTTCAGTCGCATCTGCCCAGCGGGCGGCTGCGTGACCAGCTGATCGCGCGGCACATCACCCGTGACGTCCTGCCCGATCTCGCCGAGCCCTTCCTCGAAGCCGACGACACGGCCAGGGACGCGATCGTGAAGAGCGTCGCCCATCGGTGCGCCGAGTGGGTCACGCCGGGCGTGCGGGCCGAGCTCGACGCCGCCGACCAGGTCAGGCTGGCCTCGCTGGAGGATCACGACCGGCTGGAGCGGCTGGCGAGGATCTCCGAGGCGCCGCTGCACCGGTCGCTGCGCAACCTCGCCTGGGAGGGCGACCAGCTTCGCATCGAGTTCACCGCCGCGCTCGAAGGGTTCCCGGAGGCGGAGATCGGGCTGATGCTGCGTGACGGCGATCCGCAGGACGTCTGGGACGTCTACGTCACCGCCGAGTGTGACGGGATCGTGCGGCAGGCGCGGCTCGAAGGAGGGCGGGACATCGCGCTCCCGGTGCGGTTCACCGACGAGCTGGTGGCGCTGCCCTACCTGACCAGGACCGGAACGCTCAGCCTGCGGAAAGAGCGTCGCCTGATGCACACCTCCCCTTAATGCGAATGACTCGCAACTGCTCTATCGTTGTGGAAAATTCGTACAAAAGTGGAGGAACGCCGTGCACGTGCCTGATGGCTTCTTCACCGCGCCGGTCGCGATCGGCGCGGGCGTCGTGGCGGCGGCCGCGGTGGCCGTCTCCCTCAGGAAGGCCAAGACGGAGCTCGACGACCGCACCGCGCCCATGGCGGGGCTGGTCGCGGCGTTCATCTTCGCGGTGCAGATGCTCAACTTCCCCATCGCGGCCGGGACGTCCGGCCACCTGCTCGGCGGGGCGCTGGCGGCGATACTCGTCGGGCCCTACACAGCCGTCCTGTGCGTCTCCGTGGTGCTGGCCGTGCAGGGGTTCTTCTTCGCCGACGGCGGGCTGACCGCGCTCGGGATCAACGTCGTGCTGATGGCGATCATCCCGTCGGCGCTCGGCTGGGGGGTGTTCCAGCTGGTCACCCGGGTCGCCCGGAACCGGGCCTCGGTGGTCGCCGGGTCGTTCGTCGCGGCGCTGATCTCGGTGCCGATCGCCGCGCTCACCTTCGCGGTCCTCTTCGTGCTCGGCGGCACCGCGCCGATCGAGACCGGCGCGGTCTTCGCCGCCATGGGCGGCGTCCACGTGCTGGTGGGCATCGGTGAGGGGCTGATCACCGCGGTGACCGTCAGCAGCGTGCTCGCGGTCCGGCCCGATCTCGTGTACGGCGCCCGCTTCCTCACCAAGCCCCTGGTCCTGAAGACCGCCACGGGCGAGCAGGTCGTCGAGCCCGCCAGGCCCGAGCCGGTCAAGCCGCTCCGGCCGTTCCTCGTCGGTGCCGTGGCCGTGGCCCTGGTGCTCGCGGGCGTCGTCAGCTTCTTCGCCTCCTCCTCGCCCGACGGCCTGGAGCGGGTCGCCGAGGACGAGGGCTTCATCGGCGCGGCCACCGACCACGCCTTCGGCGGCTTCGCGCTGGCCGACTACGGCGACGTCGGCGGCATCCCCGTCGGGATCGCCGGGATCATCGGCGTGGTGATCACGCTGCTGGTCGGCGGGGCCATCCTCTGGTCGGTCCGGCAGAAGACGACGGCGGCGTGAAGGGCCTCTACCGGCCGGGCGACTCGCCGATCCACCGGCTCGCGCCGCAGTGCAAGCTGGTCGCCGTCGTGCTCTTCGCCGTCGTGGTGGTGGCCACTCCGCGCGAGCGTTTCTGGGCCTTCCTCCTGTACGCCCTGAGCCTCGCGGCCGTCACCCTGATCGCCCGCGTCCCGGTCGGCTACGTGGTCAGGCGCCTGGCGGTGGAGCTCCCGTTCGTGGTCTTCGCGCTGGCCATCCCGTTCATCGGGGTGGGGGAACGGATCGAGGTGATGGGCGTGTCCCTCAGCGTGGCGGGCCTGTGGGCGGCCTGGAACATCCTCGCCAAGGCCACGCTCGGCGTGGCGGCCTCCATCCTGCTGGCCGCCACCACCGAACCGCGCGCGCTGCTGCTCGGCGCCCAGCGGCTCAGGGTCCCCCAGCTGCTGATCCAGATCGCCACGTTCATGCTGCGCTACCTGGAGGTCATCCTCGACGAGATGCGCCGCATGAAGGTCGCCCGAGAGTCGCGCGGCTTCACCCCGCGCGACGTCCGGCAGGCGCCCGTCCTGGCCAAGTCGGCGGGCGCGCTGTTCATCCGGTCGTACGAACGCGGCGAGCGCGTCCACCTGGCCATGCTGAGCAGGGGATACACCGGCACCATGCCCACCCTCACCGACGACCGGGCGCCGAAGACCCAGTGGGCCATGGCCGCCGTGCTCCCCATCGTGGCCTCGGCCGTACTGTTCGTGTCATGACGCTGGACGTCCGCGACCTGGCCTACGCCTACCCCGACGGCACCCAGGCCCTCTTCGGGGTCACCCTCTCGATCGCCCGGGGCGAGCGGGTGGCCCTGCTCGGCCCCAACGGCGCCGGCAAGACCACGCTGGTCATGCACCTCAACGGCATCCTCACCGCCGGCCACGGCGAGGTGGTCGTGGCCGGGCTGCCGGTGAACAAGGAGAACCTCAGGGAGGTGCGCAGGAGGGTCGGCCTGATCTTCCAGGACCCCGACGACCAGCTCTTCATGCCGACCGTCCGCGAGGACGTCGCCTTCGGCCCGGCCAACATGGGCCTGCGCGGGGCCGAGCTCGACCGTGCCGTGGTGACGGCCCTGGAGAAGGTCGGCATGGCCGACGCGATCGACCGGCCGCCGCACCACCTGTCCTTCGGCCAGCGGCGACGGGTCGCGGTGGCGACCGTGCTGGCCATGGACCCGGAGATCCTGGTCCTCGACGAGCCCTCGTCCAACCTCGACCCGGCCAGCCGCCGCGAACTCGCCACCATCCTGAGGAGCCTGGACGTGACCGTGCTGATGGTCACCCACGACCTGCCGTACGCGATGGAGCTCTGCGAGCGCTCGGTGATCCTCTCGGGCGGGGTGATCGCGGCCGACGGCCCGACCGGCGAGATCCTGGCCGACGGCGACCTGCTCGCCGAACACCGCCTGGAACTGCCCTACGGCTTCGCCGTGCCTACTCCTCCGGCACGTGGATGACGACCACGCGGTCGCTCGCCTGCAACTGGGGCACCTTGGCGTAGGGGATGACCCTGCCGTCGCGGACGACCGCGACGACCATACCCTCGGCCTGCTCGCAGGTGCCGCCGACCTCGCCGGGCTTCACGGGGCGTTCGTAGAGGTCCAGGCCGGTGCCGTACATGAGGAAGTCGTCGATGATCGTGCTGACGGCCGGGCTCTGGGTGGCCACGCCGAGCATCCGGCCGGCCGCCTCCGACGAGGTGATGACCACGTCGGCGCCGCTGCTGCGGACCAGCGGGTCGTTCTCCGACTCCCGGACCGCCGCCACGATCGTGGCCTTGGGGTTGAGGCTGCGCGCGGTCAGGACGACCAGGGCGGTCGTGTCGTCGCGCTGGGTGGAGATGATGATCTCCTTGGCGGTCTCGACCCTGGCCCGGCGCAGCACGCTGCCGCGGGTGCCGTCGCCGAGGATGCCCACGAAGCCGTCCTCGTTGGCCTCACTGACCACGCCGCCGTTGGGGTCGATCACCACGATCGACTCGCGGCTGCGGTCGTTCTCCAGGAGGGTGCGCACGGCGGCCCGGCCCTTGGTGCCGTAGCCGACCACGACGGTGTGCCCGGTCAACTTGGACCTCCAGCGACTGGTGAGGAAATCTTCCCTGGTCCGGCGGGTGAGCACTTCGAGCGTGGTGCCGACCAGGATGACGAGGAACACGATGCGCAGCGGCGTCACCAGGACGATGTTGATGAGCCGCGCCGTGTCCGAGACCGGGGTGATGTCGCCGTAACCGGTGGTGGAGACGGTGACGGTGGAGTAGTAGAGGGCGTCGAGCAAGGACATCTTGCCGTCGTAGTTGTCCTTGTATCCGTCGAGGTCGAACGCGACCAGCAGAAACACGGCCCCGAGGGCGGCGAAGGCGTACCAGATACGGCGCAGAACCGCCCGTAGCGGGCTGACCTTCTCCTGGGGGAGCCGAATCCCGGCATCTGTCACAAGGCGATCTTACGGTTCAAGCACCTCACTGACGGTGATGCACCAGTAAAGTGGGCCTCGCGGAGGAGGTTCGACAATGAAACTGCGGCTTGCCCGGAGATCACTCTCCGGTGCCGTGGTGGTGGCGGTCGAGGGCGAACTCGACCTGTTCACCGCCCCCTTCCTGCGTGATGAGGTGCGAGACGCGATCAAACAGGACGGCGCCGTCCTGGTGCTCGACCTGACGTCGCTGTCGTTCATGGACTCCAGCGGGCTGAGCGTGCTGATCGAGGCGTGGCGGCTGGCCACCAGCGAGGGCGGCGGGGTGACGCTCGCCGCGCCGCAGGCTCCGGTGGCGCGAATTCTCCGTACGACCGGCCTCGACCGGCGGATCAAGGTCTACCCCGACGTCGACACCGCGATTTTGGGCCACCCCGAGTAGAACTTCATTCGGTTCTTTGGTTATGGTCCGCGTATGGACCTGAGGAACTGTGTAGCGATCATCTCCGGCGGTGCGAGCGGGCTCGGCGAGGGCACCGCCCGCGAACTGGCAAAGATCGGTGCGACCGTCGTCATCGCCGACCTCAACGAGGAGCGCGGCAAGGCCCTGGCCGACGAGCTGGGCGGGATCTTCGTCCGCACGGACGTCTCCGACGAGGCCTCCGTACAGGCCGCCGTCGACGCCGCCGTGGCTCTCGGCAAGCCCCTGCGGGCCGTGGTCAACAGCGCCGGCATCGGCTGGGCCGCCCGGACCGTCGCCCGCGACGGCTCGCCCCACGATCTGGCGTCGTACCAGAAGGTGATCGCCGTCAACCTGATCGGCACCTTCAACCTCATGCGCATCGGCGCGGCCGCGATGGCCAGAACCGAGCCCGCCGACGCCGACAACGCGCGCGGCGTGGTGATCAACACCGCTTCGGTGGCGGGCATCGAGGGGCAGACCGGGCAGGTGGCCTACTCGGCGTCCAAGGGCGGCATCATCGGCATGACCCTCCCGGCGGCCCGCGACCTGGCCGCGATCGGGGTCCGGGTGCTGACGATCGCCCCCGGCATCATCGACACCCCGATCTACGGCTCCGGGCCGGAGTCCGAGGCCTTCAAGGCGCAGCTCTCCGCGCCGGTGCCGTTCCCGAAGCGCATGGGCACCGCCGCCGAGTTCGCCCACCTGGTCCGCTCGCTGATCGAGAACGACTACATGAACGGCGAAGTCATCCGCTTCGACGGCGGCATCCGCTTCCAGCCCAAGTAGGAGACAGTCATGTCCGATGAGGTTCTGGTCGAGGTCGACGGCAACGTCGCCGTCATGACGATCAACCGCCCGAAGGCGAAGAACGCGGTCAACGGCGCTGTCGCCCAGGGCATCGCGGCGGCCGTCGACGAACTCGACGCCCGCCCCGACGTGTCGGTCCTGGTCCTGGCCGGCGGGGGCGGCACGTTCTGCGCCGGCATGGACCTGAAGGGCTTCCTGACCGGCGACATGCCGTTCATCGAGGGCCGCGGCTTCGGCGGCCTTGCCGAGTCGCCGCCGAAGAAGCCGCTGATCGCCGCCGTCGAGGGCTACGCCCTGGCGGGCGGGTTCGAGCTCGCCCTGTCGTGCGACCTGATCGTGGCCGCCGAGACGGCCAAGTTCGGGCTGCCCGAGCCCAAGCGCGGCCTGATCGCCGGCGCGGGCGGCGTCATGCGGCTGCCGCGCCGCATCCCCTACCACGTGGCCATGGAGATCGCCCTGACCGGCGACTTCTACTCCGCGCAGCGTCTCTACGAGCTCGGCCTGGTCAACCGGGTCGTGGCCGAGGGCGAGTCGCTGGCCGCAGCCAAGGAACTGGCCGGGAAGATCGCCCAGAACGCGCCGCTGTCGCTCGCGGGCACCAAGAGGATCGTCGTCGAGTCGGTCGACTGGCCGCTCGGCGAGATGTTCGCCCGCCAGTCCGAGATCATGAACCCGATCTTCGGCTCGAAGGACGCCATGGAGGGCGCCGCCGCCTTCGCCGAGAAGCGGGCGCCCGTCTGGCGGGGCGAATGATCCGGGAATGATCGGCCCGGTGGGGGGAACTGCCCGTTCATGGCGAGAACTGCGTACCGTGAGGGCATGAGCGACGGCGTTTCCCCCACCACCCGGCAGAAGTTCGGCGGCCTTCTCGCCGGGGCCCTCGGAGCCGGGCTGCTGGTCCTGTTCCTCGTGTGCGTCATGTGGGCCCTGGAGGTCGTCGACTATCTCGGCGACGGCTACCTCGACCGCTACGGCATCATCGCCCACGAGCCCGACGGCCTGCCCGGCATCTTCTTCGCGCCGTTCCTGCACGCCGGGTTCCCCCACCTGATGGCCAACTCGCTGCCCCTGCTGATCCTGGGCTTCCTGGCGGCCGTCCGGGGCATCGGCAAGTTCCTGGGGGCCAGCCTGATCATCATCGTGGTCAGCGGCATCGGGGTGTGGGTGACCAGCCCGGCCGACTCGGTCACGCTGGGTGCCAGCGGCCTGGTCTTCGGCTACTTCGGCTACGTCGTGGCCCGCGGCCTGTTCGACCGGCGGCTGCTCGACATCGTGCTCGGGGTGATCGTCGCGGCGCTCTACTGGTCGATCCTGTGGGGCGCGCTGCCCGGCGAGACCGGCATCTCGTGGCAGGGACACCTGTTCGGATTGATCGGCGGCGTGTTGGGCGCGTGGGTGCTGCGGCGCAGGAGGCCGCCCGTGACCCGTGTCTCGCCCGCGACCATCGAATAGACACGATCGGGTCACTGTTCGCATGGCGCGAGCTGCGAAAATCCTGACAGAATCGCTTGCGTGAACTTGGGGCCCCTGGAGCGCGCGATCATGGACGTTCTGTGGGACGCCAAGGAGTCGCTGCTCATCCGCGAAATCCAGACGCTCCTGAACCAGCGGGCGGAGAAGCCGTGGGCGTACACGACCATCCAGACGGTCGCCGAACGGCTGGTGCGAAAACGCCTGCTGTTCCGGACCGCCGAGCGCAAGGCGTTCCGCTACGGCGCCACCAAGTCGCGTGAGGAACACCTGACCGAGCTGATGCTGACCGCGCTCGCGGAGAGCCCTGACCGCTCTCCGGTGCTCAGCAGGTTCGCCCAGAGCGTCGACCTCGACGACGCCCTGAGACTGCTCGACGAACTGGCGCGGCGGGCCGGGCGGGCTCCGGTGGAGCAGCCGCCCGGCTGGGTTCCGCCGCCTTCGGGCACCGACTAGAGGCGCTCGACCACGTAGTCGACGCAGACCGTCAGGGCCTCGACGTCGGCCGGGTCGATCGCCGGGAACATGGCGATGCGCAGCTGGTTGCGGCCGAGCTTGCGGTAGGGCTCGGTGTCGACGATGCCGTTGGCCCGCAGCGCGGCGGCGACCTTGGCGGCGTCGACGCTGTCGTCGAAGTCGATCGTGCCGACGACGTTGGACCGCTGGGCCGGGTCGGCCACGAACGGGCTCGTGTACGACGTCTTCTCGGCCCACTGGTAGAGCCGCGCGGCCGAGTCGGCGGTGCGCGCGGTCGTCCACTCGAGGCCGCCGTTGCCGTTCATCCAGTCGAGCTGGTCGGCCAGCAGGAACAGCGTCGCCACCGCCGGGGTGTTGTACGTCTGGTCCTTCGACGAGTTGTCGATCGCCACCGGAAGGCTGAAGAACTCCGGCACGAAGCGGCCGGAGGCGGCGATCTCCTCGACGCGCGCGAGCGCGGCCGGGGAGAACAGGCCGATCCACAGGCCGCCGTCGGAGGCGAAGCTCTTCTGCGGCGCGAAGTAGTAGACGTCGGTCTGCGACACGTCGACCGGCAGGCCGCCCGCGCCCGAGGTCGCGTCGACCAGCACGAGCTGGCCGTCGGAGCCGACCCGGTTGATCGGCATCGCGACGCCGGTCGAGGTCTCGTTGTGGGTGAGCGCGTAGACGTCGACGCCGTCCTCGGCGACCGGCAGCGGGTGGGTGCCCGGGTCGGACTTGATCACCGACGGGTCGCCCAGCCACGGCGCCTTCTTGACGACCGCGCCGAACTTCGAGGAGAACTCGCCGAAGTGCAGGTGCTGCGACTTCTCGCGGATCAGGCCGAAGGAAGCGATGTCCCAGAACGCGGTGGTGCCGCCGTTGCCCAGGACGACCTGGTAACCCTCGGGCAGCGAGAACAGGTCGGACAGGCCCGCGCGGACCCGGCCCACCAGGTTCTTGACCGGCTTCTGCCGGTGGGAGGTGCCCATGAGGGCCGCTCCGGAGTCCGCCAGGGCGGCGAGCTGCTCGGTGCGGACCTTGGAGGGCCCACAACCGAAGCGGCCGTCGGCGGGCTTGATGTCATTGGGGATCACGATGTCAGCCACGGAACCCACATTAGTGAGGTCACGAACTGGTCTCTGACGCGGTCCAGCCCTTGAGATGGCAAATGAGACGAGAAACACCCGTCCCGGCGGGGCTTGAGGATTTCCGAGAATGCGAAAGGCCCGCGCCCCCGACCGGGACGCGAGCCTCACATGGGGAACCCTCAGACCGGAACGATCTCCGAGGCGCCCGGCACCTCGCTGAGCGAACGCGACGACGGCCCGGTGTAGGTCGCGCTGGGGCGGACGAGCCTGCCCGTGCGCTTCTGCTCCAGGATGTGCGCCGCCCAGCCGGCGGTGCGGGCGCAGGTGAACATCGAGGTGAACATCGACGAGGGGACCTCGGCGAAGTCGAGGATCACCGCCGCCCAGTATTCGACGTTGGTCGCGAGCACCCGGTCGGGCTTGCGGGCGTGCAGCTCTTCGAGCGCGGCCGTCTCAAGTGCGGCCGCGACCTCGTAGCGGGGCGCGCCCAGCTCCTTGGCGGTACGGCGGAGCACCCGCGCGCGCGGGTCCTCAGCCCGGTAGACACGGTGGCCGAAGCCCATCAGGCGCTGACCCGAGTCGAGCTCGTTCTGCACCCACTTGCGTGCGTCACCGAGCTTCTCCACGCCTTCGATCATGTGCAGCACACGGGCCGGCGCGCCGCCGTGCAGCGGGCCCGACATGGCGCCCACGGCGCCCGAGAGCGACGCGGCCACGTCGGCGCCCGTGGAGGCGATGACGCGGGCGGTGAACGTGGAGGCGTTCATGCCGTGCTCGGCGGCCGAGGTCCAGTAGGCGTCGATGGCCTTGACGTGCTTCGGATCAGGCTCACCGCGCCAGCGGATCATGAACCGTTCGACGATGCTCTCGGCCTGGTCGACCTGCGCCTGCGGCACCATCGGCTTGCCGAGGCCGCGGGCCGACTGGGCCACGAACGACAGTGCGGTCACCGACGCGCGCGCGAGGTCGTCGCGGGCCTGCGTGTCGGAGATGTCGAGCAGCGGGCGGAAGCCGAGAGCGGGCGCCAGCATGGCGAGAGCACTCTGGACGTCGACCCGGATGTCACCGCTGTGGACTGGAACGGGGTACGGCTCAGCCGGGGGCAGCCCCGGCAAAAACTCGTTGTCGACCAGCAGGCCCCACACGTTCCCAAAGGGGACGCGGCCCACGAGTTCTTCGATGTCGACGCCCCGATACCGCAGGGCGCCCCCTTCTTTGTCCGGTTCCGCGATCTCCGTCTCGAAAGCTACGACGCCTTCGAGCCCGGGTTTGAAGTCGGACATTCCCGGCCGCCTCCCTCTCTTGTGAAGTCCAAAGCCTTGATGTCGAGATACCGGCGGGTCAATTTAACCCCTCGGGTTGCGGCGGGTCGCCTCCGGTCCCTCCCAAACGCCGTCGTCCCTGGTTAGGGCTGGTGCGCCAGACGTCTGTCAAGCGCGCAAGAATACCGTTCCGTGGACAGCGCATCGCACCTCGCCGGGCTCCGGCGCAACTACCAGGGCGAACCTCTGCTCGACGTGGCCGACGATCCGATGACGCAGTTCGCCGTCTGGTTCGACGACGCGGCGAGGGCGGAAGTTCCGGAACCCAATGCCATGGTGCTCGCGACGGCGTCCGCCGGGGGAAGACCCTCGGCCCGGACAGTTCTGCTGAAAGGCGCCGACGAGCAAGGTTTCACGTTCTTCACCAACTACGAGTCCCGCAAGGGCCGCGATCTGGCCGAGAACCCCCGCGCCGCCCTGGTCTTCCCGTGGCACGTGATCAGCCGCCAGGTCCGGGTGGAGGGCCGCGTCTACCGGCTCTCCCGCGACGCCACCGCGGCCTATTACCGCAGCCGCCCGTACGGCTCCCGCATCGGCGCCTGGGCCTCCCGGCAGTCGGCGGTCGTGCGCAGCAGGGAGGAACTGGAGGACCGCTACCGCGAACTCGCGGAGAGATGGCCGGAAGATCCTCCGGTGCCCGATTTCTGGGGTGGCTACCTGGTGATCCCGAGCGAGATCGAGTTCTGGCAGGGCCGGGGAGACCGCATGCACGACCGGCTGCGCTACCGCCGCGCGGGGCAGGGCTGGGTGGTCGAGCGCCTGGCGCCCTGAGGTTGTCGTCCACGAGGTTGTCGTTCACAGGGTGTTGTTGTCCACAGGGTGGGGAAGCCCGGGCCGGGATGGCCGGGTCGTCCACAGGTGTGCCGGCCCCTCGCGGAATCGTCGGTCGGGGGCGGGAAGATCGGTCCCACCCATGAGGGCGGGCCTCTCACCAGGGCATACCCGCAAATTGGTGATATTTCCCCCATGAGTAGGGTGTCCCCCCGTGAGCAAGGTGAGGGCGGCACTCGAACGGTATTTCGCGGACACCAGGCCGGTGGCCATCCCCGAATACCGCAGGCTGCTGGCCGGGCAGGCCGTCGGGTTCATCGGCTTCCAGCTCACCGGCGTCGCCGTGGCGGCCGAGATCTACTCGATCACCCAGTCGTCGTTCTGGGTCGGAATGATGGGGCCTGTCGCCCTCGTCCCGCTGGTCGTCTTCGGCCTGTGGGGCGGCGCGGTGGCCGACGCGATGGACCGGCGCAAGCTGCTGCTGATCAGCTCACTGTTCACCTGGACCGCCACGATCGCCCTGCTGGTCAACGCGCTCACCGCCAAGAACATCTGGGTGATCATGGTCGCCGTGTTCGTGCAGTCGAGCGGGTTCGCGGTCAGCTCGCCTACCCGGCAGGCGATCGTGCCGAGGCTGGTCCCGCGTGACCTGGTGCCGGCCGCCAACACCCTGAGCTTCCTGTTCTCCAGCCTCGGCTCGGTGCTCGGCCCGCTGCTCGGCGGGGTGATCCTGGCCACCACCGACTTCTCGGCCGCGTACGCCATCGACGCCGTCCTGTTCACGGCGACGCTGTACGCCTCCTACCGCCTCCCCGCCCTCGAACCCCTCGGCGAGGTGACCGCCCCGGGCCCGAAGGCCGTGGCCGACGGCCTGCGCTACATCATGACCAGCCCGGTCGTGCTGATGAGCTTCGCCGTCGACATCGTGGCGATGGCCTTCGCGCTGCCGAGGGCGCTGTTCCCGCAGATGGCCGCCGAGCGGTTCGACGGCTCGGCGCTCGCCTTCGGCTGGCTGTCGGCCTCGATCGCCCTCGGCTCGGTCATCGGCGGCGTCTTCTCCGGCTGGGTGGGCCGTGTGCGCCGCCAGGGGGTGGCCCTCACCGTCGTGATCGCCCTGTGGGGCCTCAGCGTGGCCCTCGCGGGTCTGGCCCAGCCCCTGTGGCTGTGCGTGGCCCTGCTGGCCGTGGGCGGCTTCGCCGACCTCGTCTCGGCGGTGTGGCGGCAGACCATCCTGCAGACCTACGCCCCGGACGAGATGCGCGGCCGGCTCCAGGGCGTCTTCTTCGTCGTGGTGGCCGGCGGCCCGCGCCTGGGCGACCTCAGGGCGGGCACCACCGCCTCGGCGTTCGGGCTGGTCCCGGCCTGGGTCGGGGGCGGCCTGCTCTGCGCGGTGACCGTCTTCGCGGTGGGTCTGTCCGTCAAGTCGTTCCGCCGCTACCGGGTGGCTTCGTAGGCCGGAAGGTTTTCGGCCGTTCGACTGTTGCCCAAGGTGCTTTCCCGGACCAGTAAGGTCGGCGGGAACGCGCTTGTGGGTCGTAGCATCGAACAGGACCGGGAGGATGACCGTTGACCGCACACGGCCTGATCGACACGACGGAGATGTACCTCCGCACGATCTTCGAGCTCGAAGAGGAGGGGATCGTCCCGCTGCGCGCCCGGATCGCCGAGAGACTGCAGCAGAGCGGCCCCACCGTGAGCCAGACCGTCGCCCGCATGGAGCGCGACGGGCTCGTCAAGGTGGAGGGCGACCGCCACCTCACGCTCAGCGAGGCCGGCCGCAAGCAGGCCATCCGCGTGATGCGCAAACACCGCCTCGCCGAGTGCCTGCTGACCCAGGTGATCGGCATGCCGTGGGAAGACGTCCACGTCGAGGCCTGCCGCTGGGAACACGTCATGTCGGAGCAGGTCGAGGTCCGCCTCGTGGCCCTGCTCGGCAACCCGACCGTCTGCCCTCATGGGAACCCCATCCCGGGGCTTGAGGAACTGGGCGCGTCCGGTTTGACGGAAATTGAGCCGGTCTCGCCTATGGCCGACGTCGCGGGGCCCAGAGATATACCCGTTGTCGTGCGGCGAATTAGCGAACAAGTGCAAAGCGATCCCGCTGTGATGCTTAAACTCAAGCAAGTTGGGATACAACCCGGACGCGAGGTGACGCTCGCGGCGAGCGACGACGGTGTGCGGGTGACTGGTGACGAACAGGCTGACAACAACCTCGCGGAGCTCTCGCGCGATGTCGCGTCGCACGTTTTCGTCTCCAAGCGCTGATCCCCACGGGTCCAGCTCTGTTCTCCTAGGAGTGGTCGTCGGATGAAGCGTTGGGGGGACCTGTCGCAGGACACGACCGACCACCTCTCCGCGGGCGCGGTGCTCGACCAGGCGGAGTTGGCCGTCGTCGTCACCGACAGGTTCAGCAACGTTCTTTACTGGAACCCTTTCGCCGAGCAGCTGTTCGGCCGTCCGGGCTACGCCCACGGGCGTGATGACACGATCTCCATCAGCATCATGGAGCGCGATCATCCGCTGGGCGTCGAGCTGGCGAAACACGTGCTCAAGGGCAACGTGTGGGAGGGGACGTTCGACGTCGTCCGCCACGACGGAACGCTGATCTACGTGCGCGCCCAGGCCGTCCCGATGCGACATACCTCCGGGTCGGTGACGGGCATCGTGATCACCGCGCGTGAGGCGATGAAGAGCAACGAGCGGGAGAAAGACCGCTTCGGCCTGCTGGAGCGCATCGGCGAGCGGCTGGCCGGTTCCCTCTACGTCGAGGAGACCCTCAACCGGGTCGCCGAGATGCTCGTGCCCCAGTTCGCCGACCACTGCTTCATCGAGCTGATGGAGGGCGAGCGGCTGGTCCGCAAGGTCTCCACCCACGTCGGCGGCTGGCAGCCCCCGGCCGACTCCTGGAAGCCCGTCGGCTCCGAGGTCCGCTATCCCATCGGCCACTACGCCGACAGCGCGCTGCGCCGCCAGGAGACCATCCTGGTCGAAGACTTCTCCCAGGTCAGCTACCCGTCGATCAGCGAGGGCGCGGCCCGGGTCGACGGCGAGATCGGGGTCACCTCCGCGATCGTCGCGCCGCTCTGCGCCCGCGGCGAGGCCCTCGGGCTGATGTACCTGTCGATGTCCAACCTGACCGACCGGCGCTCGCCCCACTACGACGCCTTCGACCGCGACTTCGTCGGGGCCATCGCCACCCGGGTCGCCATCGCCGTCGACAACGCCCTCCTGTTCGAGGAGGAGCGCCACACCGCCGAGTCGTTCCAGAAGCACCTGCTCCCGCGCGACCTGCCCAAGCTCGACGGGCTCGAGATCGCCGTGCGCTACCTGCCGGCCGCCCCGCTCTCCAGCCACGGCCAGGGCATCCAGACCCAGGTCGGCGGCGACTGGTACGACGTGATCCCGCTCTCGGCCGGTCGTGTCGGCATCGTGATCGGCGACGTCGAGGGCCGCGGTGCCAAGGCCGCCGCCGTGATGGGGCAGCTCCGCGCCGCCCTGCGCGCCTTCGCCCAGGACGACAAGCCCCCGGCCGACATCCTGGCCCGCCTCGACGAGTGGACCCGCATCCTCGCCTCGCCCGAGGAAGACGACTTCGGCGCCGACGTCACCAGCCCGCCGATCGTCACCTGCCAGTACATGGTCTACGACGCCTGGTCGCGCGAGCTGTCGTTCGCCAACGCCGGCCACTCGCCGCCCCTGCTGATCGTTGACGGCTCGGTCACCGAGCTCGACATCGGCGACGTCGGCAAGCCGCTGGGCGTGCGGGCCACCGGCGTCCACGCCGACCTGGTCTACAAGGAGGAGACGCGGGTGCTGCCCCCGGGCGCGACGCTGCTCCTCTACACCGACGGCCTGGTCGACCGGCGTCCGGCGCGTGAGTCGGGGGTCCCCTCGCGGGACCTCGGCGAGGCGGTCCGGGTGCTGTGCGACGAGATCGGCAAGATCGCCGACGACCCGGTCGAGCGCATCGCCGACGCCGCGACCACCGCGGTGCCCGGCGAGATCGACGACGACATGGCGATCCTGGTCGTCCGGTCGGGCGGGGGCGAGCTGGAGTTCGAGGAGTGCGACTACCCGGCCCAGCCGATCATGGTCGGCGAGGCCCGGCGGATGGCCCGCAACGCCTTCGAGCGGTGGAACATCCCCGAGGAGAAGGGCGAGCTGGCCTGCCTGCTCGTCTCCGAGGTGGTCACCAACGTCGTCCTCCACGCCGCGTCCACCAGCGCGCCGCGCCGGGAGCTCGTGCTCGACGGGCCGCCGCTGCCGTTCGACGAGTCGTGGGACTTCCCCGACCTCGAGGTCGACCTCGATCTCGACCTGGGCCGTGAGGGCATCGCCGCGCTCAACGCCGCCGCCGACCCCGAGAAGAAGTTCACGCTCCGGCTGCGCCGGGGCGGCGAGTCGATCTGGGTCGAGGTGTTCGACCAGGACCTGCGGCTGCCCCGCATCCGCAGCGCCGGGGAGAACGACGAGGGCGGCCGAGGGCTCTACCTGGTCGACCAGCTCGCCCGGCGCTGGGGTTCCCGGCCGACCCCCGACGGGAAGGCCGTCTGGTTCGAGATCCCGGTGGGCGGCCGCTGAACTGGCGTTCAAGAGGCTTCGGTGTTTGACTCGGAGCCATGGAGCTGGTGCACCACCGCTCGGGATCCGGCCCGCCGCTCGTGCTGATGCACGGCATCGGGCACCACTGGCAGGCCTGGCGGCCGGTCATCGACCAGCTGGCCAGGCATCATGACGTGATCGCCGTCGACCTGCCCGGCTTCGGGGCCTCGCCGCCGCTGCCGCCGGGCACGATCTCGACGGCCGAGTCACTGGCCTACGCCGTCGAGGCCTTCTGGCACGACCTCGGCATCGACGAACCCCACGTCGCCGGCAACTCGCTGGGCGGCTACCTCGCCCTCGACATGGCCTCGCGCGGCGTCTGCCGGACGGCCACCGCGATCTCTCCGGCCGGATTCTGGTCGCGCACCGAGCTGCTCTGGCTCCGGAGCGTGCTGAAGACGATGCGGATGGGGCCGGTCACCCGGGCGGGCCTCGGCCTGGTCGTCGCCCACCCCGAACGCGTGTCCGACGAGGTCCTCCACGCCGCCTGGAAGGCGCTGAAGGAGGCGCCGGGCTTCTACGAGACGCTCGACGCGTTCTTCTGGCTGCCGCCGCCCGCGCCGCCGAAGGTGCCGGTGACGATCGCCTGGGGCGAGAAGGACCGGCTGCTGCCCAAGCGGCAGGCGGTCCGGGCCGGGCGGTGGGCGCAGAAGCGGGTCCACCTGATGCCCGGCTGCGGTCACCTCCCGATGACCGACGACCCCGAGCTGGTGGCCCGGCTGATCCTCATGGGAGCACGCGCAGCGAACTGACGACCGTCGTGATGTCGGGCCACAGGCGCTTGTGGGTGTCCGGGATGGTGATCCAGACGACCGACGGGCGGTCGGCGCCGGTGGTGATCGCGACGGCGACGGCCAGCTCCAGCCTGGCCTTGCGCCCCAGTTCGCTGGGCGGCATGCGCATCTCGCGGGCCACCAGCCAGCCGTGGGGGACGCGCTGCGAGGCGACGTCCTTGCCCTTGGTGCCGCGCGGGAAGTTGTTCTCCTGCTTGTAGTCGAGCATCGCGACGGCCGCGTCGTAGGGGCTGTCGCCTCCGTCGACGTCGCTCCACAGGCGCTGGGCGTCGATGTCGGCGAACCACTCGTTGTCGAGGTCGGGGCCGAACTCCTCGGTGACGAATGACTGGCGGGTGGAGTAGCGGCCGTCGGAGAACAGGCCCTCCGGCTGGCCCTTGGCGGGTCTCCAGGGCTTGCCCAGCTCGGCGTAGCGGAGCCGGGCCTTGCGGTCGCGGACCTCGCCGATCACCTGGGAGGGGGTGCCGGAGAACTTCTTGAGCCGGACGACGGTGCCCTCGGGGATGCGGTCGACCTCCGGCGTGGGAGAGGGCGTGGGGGTCGGCGTCGGGGTGGGCGTGGGAGTGGGGGTCGGCTCGGGGGTGGGGCTGGTCTCGGGGACCGGGGTCTCCCGCTTCGGCACGGCGACGGCGACCGGCTTCCGGTCGGATGCGGTGGCCAGGGAGATGCCGGTGACCACCTGGAAGACCAGGAAGGCGGCGCCGAGCAGGTTGGCCCACACCGGGACACGGACGTAGAGGCGACGGGCTCGGGGGGAGACCTGGGGCGGCGGCACGTCAGCCCGCCTTCGGCAGCAGGACCAGGCCCGCCTTGCGGGCGTCGCGGACACTTTGCCGCAGGGTGGCCTCGACCCTGGCGGCCCTCTCGGTGAGCTGGTTGATCTCCTCGGTGGCCAGGCGGTCGCGGACCGTCCGGGCGAGGAGTTCGGTGTAGGCGTCGCCGTCGTCGGCCAGGTCCTGGAGGGTCTGCCACTCCTGGTAGGCGTCGTCGGCGGCCATCACCCGCAGGGCGTAGTCCTCCAGGGCCTCGACGCGGCCGGTCAGCGACTCGGTGGCCAGCCGGAGCGCGCCGTCGTGGGCGTCGAGCATCTCGGCGATGCGGTCGGTGACCTTGCCCTTGCGGGCGGCGCGCTGTTCGCGGCGCAGCCGGGTCATCTCCGCCAGGGTCTCGGCGATCTCCCACTCCTGACGGGGGAGGGTGACGGTGTTGGCGATGTCGTCGAGCAGGCCGGCCCGGTTGACGCTGGAGTCGAGCACGGCGGCGACCGCCTTCTGGGTGCGCTCCAGCAGTTCGGCGTCGCGCAGGTGCAGGTCGGCGACGTAGCGGCCCTGGTGCTTGCGGGCGAGCTTGGCGACGGGGGACTCGCCCGACAGGGCCAGCAACACGAGGAATGTCACGGCTTCGACCGCGAGGCCCATGGTGAAGGCTCGGGCGAAGCCGTAAAAGAACCAGATCATGAGCTGGACGACCTGCAGGGTCGCGCCGAGCGGGAACAGCCAGCGGCCCTGGAGGCGGCCGGCCACGACGGGCAGGAACCCCCACAGCGACGCGGACAGCAGCGCCTTCCAGGCGTCGGCGCCGACCCGGCCGCCCCAGCGGGGGCGGTCGGGGACCGGGTGGAGGAACTCGGGGGCTTCGGCCATGAGCGCCCGCTCGGCGGGCGGCAGGGCCGGGTCGAACGCGGGCTTCATCTGATCGACTGTCCCCAGATCAGCAGCATGGCGATGACGAAGACGATCATGACGCCGGCGTAGGCGACGTTGCCCAGCCGGAAGAACCGGCGGACCTTGTTCAGCAGCCAGGCGACCAGGAACGCCAGGAAGACCAGCAGGATCAGCCCGGTGATTTCCATGGGGACCAGTATGAAGCTTTAAGCGCGCTTTTGGATCGGTTCAGAACCCGAAGGATCTACCGATGATCTCTTTCATGATCTCGGTGGTGCCGCCGTAGATCGTCTGGACGCGGGCGTCGAGCCAGGCCTTGGCCACCGGATATTCGGTCATGTAGCCGTAGCCGCCGTGCAGTTGCAGGCAGCGGTCGATGACCTTGTTCTGGAGTTCGGTGGTCCACCACTTGGCCTTGGCCGCGTCGACGGCGGTGAGGGTCCCGGCGTTGAGCGCGGTCACGCACGTGTCGACGAACAGGCGGGCGATCTCCACCTCGGTGGCGAGCTCGGCCAGCACGAAACGGGTGTTCTGGAAGCTGCCGAGGTTGCGGCCGAACGCCTGGCGGGTGCGGCAGTAGTCGATCGTGCTCGCCAGCACGGCCTCCGCCGCCGCCACGGCGACCACGGCGATCGACAGCCGCTCCTGCGGCAGGTTGGCCATGAGCTGGAAGAAGCCCTGGCCGTCTTCGGTCCCCAGGCGGTTGGCGGCCGGGACCCGGACGTTCTCGAAGAACAGCTCGGCGGTGTCCTGCGCCTTGAGACCGATCTTGTCGAGGTTGCGGCCCCTCTCGAAGCCGGGCATGCCGCGCTCGACCACGAACAGCGTGGTGCCGCGTGCCCCGGCCGCCGGGTCGGTCTTGGCCACCACGACCACCAGGTCGGAGTTGATGCCGTTGGTGATGAAGGTCTTCTGGCCGTTCAGGACGTAGTCGCCGCCGTCCTTGTCCGCGGTGGTGCGGATGCCCTGGAGGTCGCTGCCGGCGCCGGGCTCGGTCATCGCGATGGCGGTGATCAGCTCGCCGGAGACGAAGCCGGGCAGCCACCGGGCCTTCTGCTCGTCGTCGGTGAGGTCGACGAAGTAGGGGGCCATGACGTCGTTGTGCAGGCCGAAGCCCAGGCCGCTGGCGCCCGCTCGGATGATCTCCTCGATGACGACCACGTTGAACCGGAAGTCGGTGAGCCCGATGCCGCCGTACTCCTCGGGGACCGACATGGCGAACATGCCCAGGTCGCCGGCCTTTTTCCAGATCTCGCGGGGGATGATGCCGTCTTTCTCCCACTGTGCGTGGTTCGGGACGACCTCCCGGTTCATGAAATCGCGCACGGTCTCGCGGAAGAGCTCGTGCTCCTCCTCGAACAAGGTTCGGTCCATGACAACCAGAATACGATTCTGTTACCCCGGAGAACATGCCGAGGAGCGCATCACAAGTGCGCCACGTTCCCACCAATGGCCTTGCTTAACCCAATAAGATCTACCTTCGGTTTGGTATGCCGTTGTAACGGAGTGTGGGCAATGCGGTGGGAACGGAGACGTCGGCGGCTGGCCGCCCTGGGAGCGGTGGGAATTGCCACTGCTGGCGTACTGATCGTCTTCCCCGGCACCAGCCAGGGTTCGGCAGAAGGTCCCTACTACTTCAAGTGCGTCGGGCCGTTGGCCAACAACGAGACGATCGCGGCGTCGATCTCTCTGTCGTCCAAGGAACTGACGGTCGGGCAGCAGTTGGTCATCAACTGGCAGCTCGGTGACGCGCAGCGCAGCGTGAAAGTCCCCGACCCGCTGAACCCCAACCACGACAAGGGCGGCCACCTCGCGGTCACCGCCCGCGTGAAGGCTCACGGCGTGTGGACCGGCCAGGGCGCGATCGACTCGACCGGCACCCGCCTGGTCCCGGCGGACGACCTGCGGACCGGCAAGCCGCTGTCGCTGGGTCTGGTCTCGCCGGGTCTGGCGACCGCAGAGAAGGCGGGCGCCGGGTCGATCGAGGTCGGCCCGATCATCCTCGACCTCGCGGACGTCGAGTCGACCTGGAACAACGACTTCACCGCCGTCGGCGACTTCTCGCACTGGTACGGGCCCGGCTGGAATCACGTTCCCGACCCGAACGCCTACTTCGGCAAGACGCACTACGACCAGGACCTCCGCGAGGCCAAGAACGAGGGCGACGAGGCCACGTTCACCTTCGTCGGCACCGGCGTCGACCTCTTCGGCGACAAGAAGAACGACATGAGCGAGTTCACGCTCGTCACCGACCAGGGCAACCCGCCCGACGAGGCCTCCGAGCGCTACAACGCCTACTGGCAGGTGGCCGGCGAGCGCCGGGTGCTGGAGAAGTTCACCGCGGCGACCGACCTGCCCTACGGCAAGTACACCGTCAAGATCAAGAACCAGACCCAGGACAAGTTTGCGCGGGTCGACGCCTGGAAGGTGTACGCCGGCACAGCGGACAACCTGAACGCCTCGCCCTACCGCACGGTCTGCACCCCCGAGCCGAAGTTCCCGCTGATCCCGCTCACGGTGACCGCCGGTGGTGGCAACGGTTCGCCGTCGCCCGATCCGTCCGGTTCGCCGTCGCCCGACCCCTCGGGCTCGCCGTCGCCGAACCCGCCGGGCAGCCCGTCCGCGTCGCCGCCGGCCAGTCCGCCCGGCTCGCCGTCGCCCTCGGGCAACGTGTCCCGGCCGCCGGTGCCGCAGGAGAACTTCACGCCGCTGGTGTCGGTGATCGTGCAGGGCACCCCCACTCCCACGGCGACCACGACCGTGACGCTCACCTCGACCCCGACCGTGGCGCAGGTGGCGATCACGCCGCTGGGCGGCGCCGCGACCGGTGAGGCGCCCGGACGCTCCAACTCCGGCCTCGCGGTCCTGGCGCTCGGCGCGGTGCTGCTGCTGGGCGGCATGTTCAGCGGACTCAAGCTGCTGCGCAGGCGCGCGGCCCACGCCGGGGAGCGGTGATGACCGACAAGCGCAACCCCTACCCGACGCCCGACCCCGAGCCGGAGGGCGAGGAGCAGCCCAAGGCGGCGTCCTCCTCCGGCGCGGCGATCGTGCAGCACCCCTACGACCGGCTGCTCAAGGCGACCGGCCACAAGCTCGTCAAGGGCGACAGCGGCGAGACGCCGGCCAAGCCCCTGGAGCCCGCCACCCCGGCCGAGGACTCCGCGGCGCCCGCCGCCGAAGCGCCCGGCGCGGTGCCGCCGGGCGGCGTGGTGATGGTCCCCACCGGCACGGTGCCGCCCGGCATGGTGCCGGTCATGATGGTGCCGATGAACCAGGTGCCGGGCGCGCCCGGCGGTCAGGTTCCGGGTGGTCAGGTTCCCGTCGCCGGTGTGGCCGGCGTCGGTGTCCCCGGTGCTCAGGTTCCGGGTGCTCAGGTTCCGGGTGCTCCCGGTGCCGGTGTTCCGGCGGGCGCGGTTCCTGGAACCGCCGCTGCCGGTACGCCCTCCGGCCAGCTCGTGCCCGTCGTCCAGGTCCCGGCGCAGGCCCGGCCCGCCGAGGGCATGTCCAAGCGGACCCTCACGGCCCTTCTGGTCGGTGGCTCCTTCACCGGCATCGCGGCGATCATGACGGGGCTCCTCATGGTGCTCTCGCCGATGGCGCCGATCGAGGACCAGGCCGGCGACGAGGTCAACATCCAGGCCGCGGGCAACTCCTACGTCATCCCGCCGACCGTGGGCCCGGGTGGGCCCGGCGTTCCGCTGACCGCGGCCGACCCGACGGCGCCCCCGCCACAGCCGGCCGCCCAGCCGGTCGCGCCGCTGATCCTGTCGCCCCAGACGGTGCCCCAGTCGAACGGCGTGGGCGTCAACGTCGAGGTCCCGCAGCCGAGCGCGACGCCGACCGCGAAGAAGGTGGCCGCGCTCAAGTCGTCGCGTCCGCTGAAGATCAGCATTCCGGCCGTCGGCGTGAACCGGGCCAAGATCGGCACCGTCGGCGTGACCAAGAAGGGCGAGATCGGGACGCCGCCGCTGAGCAGGCCGAAGGACACCGCCTGGTACAAGAACGGCCCCGCCCCGGGCGACCAGGGCCCGGCCGTCATCCTCGGGCACGTCAACACCCGCTCGGGCGCGGCGGTCTTCAGCCGGCTGCGTGACATCAAGCGCGGCAACAAGATCAGCATCCTGCGCGCGGACGGTAAACTGGCGGTCTTCACCGTCGACGGAGTCGAGCAGGTCAGCAAGAAGGCCTTCCCGACCAAGCGCGTCTACGGGAACACCATCACCTCCAGCCTTCGGTTGATCACCTGTGGTGGTGCCTACAATGCGAAGACCCATCACTACACCGACAACATCGTCGTCTACGCGACCCTGACCGAGGTGCGCTGATAGACGGGCGCTACCGGGGGCAAGCGATGAGGATGCTGAAGACCCGTGCCCGCTTCGCCGCGCGCGGAGCGGGTGTCGGGGCCACCGCCGCCCTGCTGTTACTCGGCCTCCCCGCACTGGCCGGGAACACCGACGGCACGGCCACCTACGAGTGCCTGAAGGGCACCGAGACCTCGGCGACCCCCTATCAGGTCCGGGTGCTCCTGGGGGCGCCCGACCAGCCGACCCCGAGCGCGGCCGTCTCGGTCGTGTGGAGCCTGGCTCCCGGCACGCCCACGGCGAGCGGCGGCCCCGTCCTGACGGTGCCGACGCCGCTGGCGGTGGGCGACCAGGTCGGCGTCAGCGGCGTGCTGAGCGCCACCGGCCCGGCCCTGTCGACCGAGACCCCCACCCCCACGCCGAGCACGACCCCCAGCGCCACACCCAGCGCCACACCCAGCATCACCCCGAGCGCGACGCCCACCCCGACGCCCACTCCCACACCGACCCCCACGCCGACCCCGACGCCCAGCGGGAGCGAGAGCCCGAGCGGGTCGCCGAGCGCGTCGCCCAGTGGGTCCCCCAGTGAGCCCCCGGCCGCCGTGGCCGTGACGCCGACCGCTACGGTGACCGTGAACGCCGCGGTCACCCAGAGCGCCAGCGTCTACCCGATCCCGCCGCTCGTGGGGGTCTTCACCCCCGAGGCGACCGGCGTGTTCGAGGTGGCCGCAGGAAACTTCGCCGTCCGGGTCAGGCCGTCGGGCGGCAGTTCCGACATCGCGCTCTACACCTGCACCCTCCCGAGCACCGCGACCCCGGTGGCGCTGAAGATCACTGTGGTCGCGTCGCCGACGCCCACGGCGTCCACGACCCCCAGTCCCTCACCGACCCCGACCCCCACCCCGACCGGCAGCGGCACACCCACCCCCAGGGGCACGGTGACCGCGACCGCCACGGTGACCGCTCCCACGCCGGTCGACCGCTCCACCCGTACCGCAACAGCGACCGTCACCGCTCAGGTCGAGACCCCCGACGGGGGTGTCGCCACCGGTGGAGGAGGCTCGCTGGGGCCGGACGGGCGGGTGTTCGTGCTGGCCGGAGGCACGGTCACGCTCGCCGCGATGATCGGCGGGCTGTTACTCAGGAGACGCGTGGTTTCTTGACGAAATCTTGACTGATTCTCGTCAGAGTTGGGGTTAACTCTGCCTTCTCCCAGGCTTTGTCCCTAGGATCTCCACATCCGCCATGAAACGGTCATCGAATCTGAAACGGAGAGAGTCAGTGCTGAAAGACAAGGCACGGCGACGCATCGCAACGAAGGCCGCCGCAGCCGGTGTGGTCAGCGCTGGTTTCCTTCTCGGCCTCGGTCCCATGCTCACAAGCGCCACGGCCGACGTCCGGACGGTGGCCTACGCCTGTACCCCCACGCTGGCCAGCCAGCCGGGCACCGCGACCGACTATGACGTGTCCGTCACCCTGAACTCGACCGTGACGAGCGCGGTCGTCGGCACCGGGTTCACCGCCACGGTGGTGCTGGGCGGCGCCGACATGCCCGTCTCCCCGGTCGAGATCCCCACCACGATGTCGATCCAGGTCCTCACCGAGGTCGAGGTCAAGAGCAACGGCGCCACCGCGACGACGACGGCGACGGTCACGCCGTCGGCCGCGGTTACCCCGGCGGCGCCCATCGGCTCAGGCGCCACGTTCCCGGCGCTGCCGACCCCCACGGCGACCATCACCCCGCTGACCGGCGCGACCCAGCTCATCCTGACGGCCAAGAACTTCACGATCAGGGTGATGAACGGCACCACCGAGGTCGGCAAGTTCGCCTGCGTCCCGTCGACGAGCGCCCCTTCCCAGACGCTCGCCGCTGCGACCGTGCCGGTGACGACCAGCAGCGGCAGCCCGTCGCCCTCGCCCTCGCCTTCCCCCTCGGCGACCCCGTCGCCGTCTCCCACCACGTCGTCGCCGAAGCCGACCAAGACGGTCACCGAGACCGCCACGGCCGAGGTGCCGGTCGACGACCAGGTCGAGACGCCCGACGGCGGTGTGGCGACCGGCGGCGGCGGTGTGCTCGGGCCCGACGGGCGGCTGTTCGTGCTGACCGGCACGGCGATCGTGCTCGCGGCCGGCGTCGGCGGACTGGTCCTGCGTTCCCGGCGACGCCCGCACCAGGGATGAGGCGCCGGTGACCGGCTACTACCCGCAGCAGGATCCGAACCAGCAGCCGCAGGGCTACGTCTACTACCAGCAGGTCCCGGCCGCCCCGCAGCCGGAGCCGGAGCGGCAGAACGGCGCTCAGCTCATCCGGTTGGTGCTGATCATCGCGGCGGTGGCCGGTCTCCTGACCGTCGGCCTGGGGCTGGTGTTCATCCTGAGCAATCCGGAGGAATACGGCGAGCCCCAGGACCGGGTCACGCTCAACGCCATGCCCGCCGCGGTGGGCCCCGGCGGGCCCGGCGTGCCGCTCACCCAGGCCGACCCCACGGCGGAGGCGCCGCTGCCGCCGCTCCAGCCGGTCGCGCCGATGAGCCAGCCGTCGTCGCCCAAGCGCCTGATCGTCAAGCGCCTCAACATCGACGCGCCGATCCGTTCGGTCGGGCTCGACAGGACCGGCGCGATCGAGCCGCCGCCGCTGGCCAACACGAACCTGGCCGGTTGGTACCGGAAGGGTCCCACCCCCGGTTCGGCCGGTCCGGCCACCATCGTCGGGCACCGCGACACCACGAACGCCCCGGCGGTGTTCAACCGGCTAGCGGAGCTCAAATACGGCGACACCGTGGAAGTGGTCCGGCAGGACGGGACCGTGGCGGTCTTCACCGTCGGCGGGATCGAGCAGGCCGACAAGACGACCTTCCCGACCGAGCGGGTTTACGGCAACAGTGACTTGGCCGAGCTCAGATTGATCACATGTGGTGGAACTTACAACCGCTCCACCCGCCACTACGTAGACAATGTCATCGTTTACGCGACGATGACAGGGACGCGCCTAGCCTCGTCCTGACTTCTACGTAAGGAGGGGCACATGGGTCTTCTCTCCAATCTGCTGCTGCCCGGCCGTCTTCGCACCGGACCCACGGTCCTGCTGCCGGCCAAGACCAAGCCCGAGGCGATCCTGGAGCTGGTCCGGCTGGCCGACCCGAAGGCGGAGCTCGACGGCGGCGACGTGCTGGCCGCGGCCACCCGGATCCACGAGGGCATCGAGCTGACCGGCGACCTGGCGAAGAAGCTGGGCCTCGACGGCGAGGAGAAGCTCTGGGCCCACCGCGTGGTGGCCGAGCGCCCCCTGCCGATCGACTACTACGACAAGCTGCTGGCGGCCGGTCTCGCCTACCGCCTCGACGGTTACTGCCTGTGCGAGGGCTCGGCCGACGACCCGGCCGAGGACCCCGAGCTCGTGTACGCGGTCTACCTCCCGGCCGTCGAGGAGTCGGAACTGACCCCCGCCCTCGTCAAGATCCTCGGCACCGACGACGGCCTCGCCGAGGACGCCCCAGAAGCCTCCCCCGACGCATCCGCCACAGAAGTGCCGGAATCAGCTGAAACCGGGGCAGAGGCCGCCGTGAGCGCCCCGGAAGACACCACTGAGGCCCCCACGACCACCGAAGCCGACTCTGCGGCCTCCACCGCCGGCAAGACCGACGTGGCCACCGAGGCCGAGACCCCCGGCGCCGCGCCGGATGACGCCAACGCCAAAGCCGACGCCGACGCTGTGGCGGAGGTCGAGGACGAGGCCGCGTCTGACGCTGAGGCGGAGGCCGCCACCGCGCGTAGGTCCCGTTGGTCGGCCGACGGTGTCTACGAGGCCGCCGGGTTCCGGGTTTCGGTGACCCCTGTGCACCGTTTCCCGGCCGCCGTGGCGGGGCTGATGCCGTACGCGACCGAGGTGGTGAAGATCTCGGTCAGTGCCACCGAGGAGCTTGAGGGTGACGCGCGGATGCTCGAACCGGGCAAGGTCGCGCTCGCGCTCGGGACGGCCCTCGACGGTCCCGTGGTCGACCATTGGGGATTCCAGGTCTTCGAACCCGCCGATCTGCTGCCGCCGAGGAGCGTCTGACAAGCGTCTGAGGTAGCCTCCGAAGTAACGACCGAATGTTGCTCGGTTTCGTGAACAGGTGGAGGCCATCGTGGCAGAGGCGTACATCGTCGGTGCGGTTCGCACTCCCGTCGGCAGGAAGAAGGGCGGGCTGTCGGCCGTCCATCCCGTCGATCTGGCCGCGTATCCGCTGAAGGAGCTCATCGAGCGGACCGGGGTCGACCCGGCCGCCGTCGATGACGTGATCATGGGCTGCGTCATGCAGTTCGGGCCGCAGTCCATGGACATCGCGCGGAACGCCTGGCTGAGCGCGGGCCTGCCCGAGAGCGTGGCGGGCGTCACGATCGACCGGCAGTGCGGGTCGTCGCAGCAGTCGATCCACTTCGCCGCGCAGGGCGTCATGTCCGGCACGCAGGACCTGGTCGTGGCGGCCGGCGTCGAGTCGATGTCGATCGTCCCGATGGGCTCCAGCATCACGGCGGCCCTGGAGAAGGGCATGCCGTTCCCGTTCGGCGAGAAGTGGGTCGAGCGCTACGGGATGCAGGAGATCTCCCAGTTCCGGGGCGCCGAGCTGATGGCCGAGAAGTGGGGCTTCAGCCGCGAGGACCTGGACCGCTACGCCTACGAGAGCCACCAGCGCGCCGCCAAGGCCGTCGCCAACGGATACTTCAAGGAGCAGATCCTCCCGGTCAACGGCGTCGAGGACGACGAGGGCCCCCGCCCCGACACCACGTTGGAGAAGATGGCCTCGCTCAAGCTGCTGCGGGAGGGCGGCCGGATCACCGCCGCCACCTCCTCGCAGATCTCCGACGGGTCGGGCGCGGTGCTGGTGGCCTCGGAGCAGGCCGTACACGATCATGGTCTGACGCCCAGGGCGCGCATCGTGACCCTGGCGCTCACCGGCGACGACCCGGTCTACATGCTGACCGCGCCGATCCCGGCGACGAAGAAGGCGCTGAAGAGGGCCGGGCTGACCATCGACGACATCGACGTCGTCGAGATCAACGAGGCGTTCGCGCCGGTCCCGATGGCGTGGCTCAAGGAGCTCGGCGCCGACCCCGACAAGACCAACCCGAACGGCGGCGCGATCGCCCTCGGCCACCCGCTGGGCGGCACCGGCGCGATCCTGATGACCAAGCTCCTCCACGAGCTGGAGCGCACCGGCGGGCGCTACGGCCTGCAGACGATGTGCGAGGGCGGCGGCCAGGCCAACGTGACGATCATCGAAAGGCTCTAGACCTCGCTCATGACGGCCGTGCGCGCGGTGGGCAACGCCACGTGCACGGTCGTTCCGCGTCCGGGGGCCGAGGTGATCCAGCAGCGCCCGCCGTGCGCGTCGGTGATCGCCTTCACGATGGCCAGGCCGAGCCCGGCGCCGCCGCCGGTGGCGCGCTCCGAGGAGCCCTGGGTGAACCGGTCGAAGGCGTGCGCGACCTGCTCGGGAGGCATCCCGGGGCCCTGGTCGGTGATCTCCAGGAGCACCCGGGCGTCGTCCTGGTCGAGGTGGATCAGCGCGGGGGTTCCTTCGGGGGTGTGCGCCCGTACGTTGGCCAGCAGGTTCACCATGATCTGCCGGATCCTGGCCTCGTCGACCACGGCGACCAGCGAGTCGGGGGCGTTGACGACGATGGGGGAGCCGGGGTTCAGCGCGCCCGCGTCGGCGGCGGCCTCCCTGACGACCTCGGCCAGGTCGGTGGCGGCCAGGGTGAGGGTGGCGCCCTTGTCGAGGCGGGCCAGCTCCAGCATCTCGGTGACCAGGTTGCCCATGCGGGTGGCCTCGTCCTCGATGCGGCCCATGATCTTGGGCAGTTCCTCGGGCGGGATCGCGCCGGCGCGGTAGAGCTCGGCGTAGCCGCGTACCGTCGACAGCGGGGTTCTCAGCTCGTGGGAGGCGTCGGCGGCGAAGCGCCGCACCCGCTCCTCGGAGGCCCAGCGGTCGCGGAAGGCGCCGGAGATGCGGTCGAGCATCAGGTTGATGGCGCTGCCCAGCCGGCCGACCTCGGTCGCGCCCTCGGGCATCCGGGCCGACAGGTCGCCGCCCTGCGCTATCCGCAGCGCCGTGCGCGACATCCGGTCGAGCGGCGACAGGCCCGAGACGATCAGCAGCCGCCCGCCGAGCGCCAGCAGCGCGATGAGCAGACCGCCGGTGACCAGCTCGGCCAGCAGCAGGCTGCGGACCGGGTCGCCGACCGCGTCCAGCGGCACCGCCACGACCACGATGCTGGTCCCGTTGCGGTCCTTGGCCGCCGAGGCCAGCAGATGCTCGCCCAGGTGGAAGGTGCGCCCGGCGGCGGCGTGCCCGCCGAGCCGGTCGACGCCGAGGTCGGTGAGCATGCCCGGCACCCGCGCCGACTGCGGGAAGTCGCCGTTGACGAGCTTGGGCTCGCCGCTTTCCAGGTTGACCGACGCGACCGCGAACGGCGACCCGGCGAGCGCCTGGGTGACCGTCTCCACGGCGTCGACCCGCCGGGTGGCGGTCGCCGTGGCGGCCAGCAGCTGGCTCTCCAGCCGGCTCGTGAGGTGCTGGTTGAGCACCACCGCGCTCGTGACCGACAGCACGACCAGCAGGATCGTGCTCACGACGAGCAGCCCGGCCAGCAGCCGGGAGCGGAGCGACATCGTCAACGCCATTTCGTCTGGCCCCGATCGTCAGGGCCGCAGAGCGTATCCCACACCGCGTTGTGTGTGGATCAGGGGTGGTCCGAGCGGGTCCAGCTTCCGCCGCAGATAGGAGATGTACGTCTCCAGCACCTGCGACGAACCGCCGTACCCCCAGACCTGGTCGAGCAACTGCCGTTTGGTCAGCACCAGCCCGGGATGTTCCATCAGGAAGGCGAGCAGCCGGAACTCGGTCGGCGACAGCTCCACCCTGACCCCGCCGCGGCGCACCTCCCACCGGGCCTCGTCGAGTTCGAGATCGGCGACCCGCAGCACGTCGCGGCTGGGGCGCTCCGCCTCGTCGGGCACGGTCGTCCGGCGCAGCACCGCGCGGACCCGCGCGACCAGCGCCTCCACGGAGAAGGGTTTGGTGACGTAGTCGTCGCCTCCCATGGTGAGCCCGCGCACGGTGTCGGAGACGGTGTCGCGCGCGGTCAGGAAGATGACGGGCGTGGTCGCGCCCTCGGCCCTGACCCGGCGGCAGATCTCGAACCCGTCGATGTCGGGGAGCATCACGTCGAGCACGACGAGGTCGGGCCGGCGCTCGGCGAACTCGCGCAGCGCGTCGCGTCCGGTCGCCGCCGCTCTGACGGTGAACCCGTGGAAGCGGAGGGCCACCTCGATGATGTCGCGGATGTTCGGGTCGTCTTCGACGACGAGGATCCTGGTCTCACTCATGGCGAGCTCAAGTATGGTGCTTTTCTCCCACGAAAAGCCCCATATCGGTCACATCGCGTCGTCTCATGCGCCACACCTTCTCCTCCGCGGCTGTGGTGGCCGGAGGAGAAGGGTGGGAAAAGCCTGAGTTACTTCACCGTCGCGACACAGAAGACGGTCTGGCCGAACGGCGGCGTGACGAACCGCTCGATGAAGCGCGTGGCCGGCACGACCGTCCGGTCGTAGATCTTGACCAGGCGCGGGTCGGGGTAGCCGACGCCGCCCCGGCGCACCGCCGCCCACCAGGCGATGCCGCCCAGGAAGTTGATCGGCTTCAGGGTGTGGATCCCCAGCCCGGCCTCGCGGACCGTCGCGCCGAGCGTCTTGGGGGTGTAGCGGGTGACGTGGCCGACCTTCTTGTCGAAGTCGCCGTAGAGCTGCATGTAGCCGGGCACCCAGATGATGATCTTGCCGCCGGGCTGGGTGACGCGGGCCAGCGAACGCAGCGCCTCGACGTCCTCCTCGATGTGCTCCAGCACGTTCATCAGCACGACCGTGTCGACCTTGTCCTCAAGCGGGATGTCGGTCGGCAGCCCGAACTGGAGCACGCCCACGTCGGGGTTGTCGGCGAAGCGCTTCTCCAGCTGCTCGACGCAGTAGGGGTCGAAGTCGCTCGTCACGAGACGGTCGAGGCGGGGCAGGAACTGCTCGGCGAAGTGGCCGAGGCCCGACCCGATCTCCAGCATCGACCGGCCGACGTGCGGTGCCACCATGTCGAACTCGTATTGCCGGTAGTTGCGCGCCTCGTCGCCGCCCAGATGGTTTTCCAGGGCTTCGTCTCCGGCCGCGGGCTGTACTACACGGTCGTACCCAGACATGGCTCCTCATTCACAGCTGCTGACGGTCCGAGCGAGTCTAGTGCCCCGGAGAATGGCGCCGATTCTTATCTGCGGCATCTCCCCCGACAGAGTTACGATTCGTTAATGCGTGCCGAGGTGACCAGTTTCATCGGCCGGGAACCGGAGATCACCGAGATCGCGCGCCTTCTCGACGTCTCCCGCCTGGTGACGCTGACCGGCGTGGGCGGGGTCGGCAAGTCCCGGCTGGCCGGTCGCGTCGCCGCCGTGGCGCAGGCCGGTTTCCCCGACGGGGTGTTCGTGGCCGACCTGGCCAAGGTCGGCGACGCCGAACTGCTCAGCCATGCCGTCGCCGACGCGATCCGGCTGACCGACCGGACCACCCGCCCGCCCGACGAGGTGCTGACCGCCCATCTGTCCGGCCGCCGGGCGCTGCTGGTGCTCGACGGGGCCGACCGGCTGGTCGACGCGTGCGCCCGGCTGGCCGAGCGGCTGCTGCGGGGCGCTCCGGGGCTGCGGGTGCTGGTGACCAGCAGGCAGCCGCTCGACGTGGCGGGGGAGCACCTGTTCTCGGTGGCGCCGATGAACCGTACGGAGGCGCTGGAACTGCTGTCCGACCGGGCCGGGCGGCCGGTGGCCGACGACGCCGGGCTGTGCGACCGGCTCGACGGGATCCCGCTGGCGATCGAGCTGGCCGCGGTGCGGCTCGCCGAGTACCCGGTCGAGGAGCTGGTGCGGCGGCTCGACGACCGCTTCCGGCTGCTCGACGGGCTGCGCGCGGCGATCGGGCTGAGCCACGAGCTGTGCTCGCCGGCCGAGCGCCTGCTGTGGGCGCGGCTGTCGGTCTTCGCCGGGTCGTTCGGGCTGGCCGCGGCCGAGGAGGTGTGCGCCGACCGGACCCTGCCGGCCCACGCGCTGCTCGGGCTGATGAGCAGTCTGGTCGACCGGTCGATCGTGGTGCGGGCGGGCGGGCAATACCGGCTGCTCGACACCGTGCGCGACTACGGCGAGGAGTGGCTGCGCCGGCTCGGGCCCGACGAGAACGACCGGCTGCGCCGCAAGCACAAGAACCACTATCTGCGGCTGGCCCGGCGCGGCGAGTCCCAGTGGTTCGGCCCCGGCCAGCAGGCGATCTACGCCCGCACCCACGCCGAACACGGCAACTTCCGGGCCGCGCTGGAGTTCTGCGTCTCCACGCCGGGGGAGGAGCGCGACGGGCTCGACCTGGCCGCGACGCTCTGGTTCTACTGGATCTGCTGCGGCCACCTGGGTGAGGGCCGCCACTGGCTGGGCCAGGTGCTCGACTCCGACCCCTCGCCGACGCCCGAGCGGGGCAAGGCCCTGTGGGTGGCGGGCTACATCGCGATCATGCTGGGCGACGCGTCCAGCGCCGTGACGCTGCTGGCCGAGTGCCGCGAGCGCGGCGACGACCGGTCGCGGGCCCGCGCGGTGCAGCGGCTGGGGGCCCTGGCCATGCTGGGCGACGAGCTCGACCGGGCCATCCCGCTGCTGCTCCACGCCCTGGCCGAATACGAGGACATGGGCCTGCTCGACACCCACGTGCTGATGGGCAAGATCGAGCTGGCCATGGCCCAGGCGTTCACCGGCCGGCCCGGTCCGGCCGGGGTGATCTGCCGCGACGTCCGGCGGCTGTGCGAAGACCACGGCGACAAGTGGGTGCTGTCCTACGTCTGCTACCTGGAGGCCTTCCTCGCCTGGGGGTCCGGCGACCACGCCGGGGCCGAGCGGCTGGCGCGCGAGTCTCTGGCGTACAGCAGGGTCTTCAACGATCTGATCGGCACGGTGCTCGACGCCGAGCTGCTCGCGCTGGTGCTCGTCGGGACCGGCGACGCCGCCGGCGGCGCGCTCCTGCAAGGGGCGGCGGCGGTCGTGTGGGAGTCGATCGGCACTCCTCTGTACGGCTCCCGCCACTTCACCGCCGCCCACGACGAATGCGCCCGCCGGGCGGCGGCCGAGCTCGGTGAAGACGGTTACCGTGCGGAGCTTGCGCGCGGCCGGAGGCTGGGACTCGACCGGGCGTTAGAAATTTCCACCCGAGGTAGAGAATTATCCACCGCTGCCCCACAAACGTGATTGCGTCGTGAAAGCCTGACGGCCGTGAACCTTCCGGCGGAAACCAGTACCTTCGTCGGGCGAGACGCGGAGTTGTCCGAGGTCGGCCGACTGCTCACCGAATCCTCCCTGGTGACGCTCACCGGTCCGGGCGGCGTGGGGAAGACGCGTCTGGCGTTCCGTGCGGCGGAACAGTACGCCGGGGTTCACCTGGAGCCGGTCCGGGTGGCCGAGTTGGCCGCCGAGCGCAACGGCGATCTGCTCGCCCACGCGGTCTCCGCTGCGCTCGGCCTTCCCGAGCAGTCGGTCCGGCCTCAGGGCGAGGTGCTGGCCGCGCACCTCGCCGACAGCCGCCTGCTGATCGTCCTCGACACCGTCGAACACCTCGTCGGGCCCGCCCGCACCCTCGTCGGCCAGGTGCTGACGGCGGCGCCCGGGGTCCGTTTCCTGGTCACCAGCCGCCAGCCGCTCGGCCATCCGTCCGAGCGCGTCTTCCGGGTGTGCCCACTGGCCGAGCCCGACGCGCTGCTGCTGTTCGCCGAACGCGCCACCGCCGTGGTCCCCGGCTTCGCCTCCACCGACGAGGTCGCCCGGCTCTGCCGCCGGATGGAGGGCCTGCCGCTGGCCATCGAACTGGCCGCCCGGCGGCTGCGCTCGATGACCCCCGAGGAGCTCGCCGACCGGCTCGACGACCGGTTCGCGCTGCTGTCGGGCCACCCGGGCCGCACCGGCCGCCACGCCGCGCTGCGCACCTCCGTCGGCTGGAGCCACGAACTCTGCACGCCCGACGAGCGGCTGCTGTGGGCCCGGCTGTCGGTGTTCGCCGGGTCGTTCGAGGCCGAGGCCGCCGCCTACGTCTGCGGCGACGAGCGGGTGCCCAACGTGCCCGCCACACTGGCCCGGCTGGCCGACAAGTCGGTCGTCTGCTCCATCGGCGACCGCTTCCACATGCTCGACACCTTCCGCGACTACGGCCGCGAGTGGCTGCGCGAACTCGGCGAGGAGGAGCACATGATGCTCCGCCACCGCGACCACTACGTCGCGGCGGCCCGCCGCGCCGAAGCCGACTGGTGCGGCCCCAACCAGGAGACCTGGGCCGACTGGGCCCGGGGCGAGATGTCCAACCTGCGGCTGGCCCTCGACCGGAGCGTCGCCAGCCCGCCCGGCCTCGACCTGGCCGGCCGCCTCTGGTTCGTCTGGTACTGCCTCGGGCACGCCCGCGAGGGCCGCTACTACCTTGATCGCGCGTTGGAACGTAACACCTCCGACAGCTCCCAGCGCACCCGCGCCCTGTGGGCCGCCGCCTACGTCGCCTTCGCCCAGGGCGACCACGACCAGATGTCCATCCGCCTCACCCAGGCCCGCGAGGCCGCCCTCGCCCAGGACGACCCGGCCGCCATCGGCCACGCCTGCACCGGCGCGGCCAGCCTGGCGCTGTTCCAGGGCGACTTCGACGCCGTCCGCCTGCTCGCCGAGGAGGCCATCGACCACCTCGACCGCGTCGGCGGCCGCTACGTCGCCCGCCTGTCGGCGATGTCGCTGCTCGCGCTGGCGCTGATCGGCCGGGGCGACCCCGACGAGGCGGTGGCCGTGCTGGAGGGCCAGCGGTCGGCCTGCGAGGCGCTCGGCGAGGAGTGGGCCCGCTCGATGGGAGACCAGATCCGCGCCGCGGCCGAACTCGGCCGGGGCGACGCCGTCACCGCCGACCGCTACGCCCGCACCTCGCTGCGCACGATCTGGCGGCTGGGCGACGTGATGGGCAGCGCGATGGCCGTCGAACGCCTCGCCGCCTGCGCGGTGGCCATGGGCGACGCCGTGCGCGCGGCCCGCCTGCTGGGCGTGGGGGAGCGGCTGTGGGCCGAGTTCGGGCCGACCCACTTCGCCCCGCCCGGCTTCGTCGAGTCCCGGGCCCGCACCGACCGGCGCACCCGCCGGGTGCTGGGGGAGCCCGCCTACCTGGAGGCCTACGGCGAGGGCCGGCAGATGGAGCTCGACGCGGGCGTGACCTACGCGCTCGGCGGTCTTCCCAATTCGGGAGCGATGCGGTGGAATCAACCCGCCGATGAATGCCGATGATCCACTGACCGACGACGACGCGGTCGGCCGCGCGCTCTCCGGTGACCTGGGCGCCTACGAGACCCTGGTCAGCCGGTACACCGCGATCGCCCACCGCACCGCGTTCCTGCTCGGAGCCGGGAACGAGGCCGAGGACGTGGTCCAGGAGGCGTTCGTCAAGGCCTATCGTCATCTGAGGTCGTTCCGGCGCGACTCGGCGTTCCGGCCGTGGCTGCTGCGCATCGTCGCCAACGAGACCCACAACGCCACCCGGTCCAGGGGACGGCGGGCCGACCTGTCCGTCCGGCTGGAGGGGGTGCGGGAGCCGTCCGGCCCCGAAGACCCGCAGGACACGGCGGTGGCGGGCGACCGGTCGGCGCGGCTGCTCGCGGCGGTCCGGGCGCTGCCTGATCGGGAACGTGAAGCGGTGGTCTGCCGGTATTTCTTGCAGTTGTCCGAAGCGGAGACGGCGGAGGTCCTCGGCTGCCCGGTCGGTTCGGTGAAGAGCCGCACCCACCGGGGGCTGCGACGACTGCGGGAGGAGGTGGACCGTGAACTCCTCTGACGATGATTTCGAGGCCGAACTCCGGGCCCTGGGCGAGTCCCTGCACGTGCCGCCGCCGCCCGGCGACATGTCCGCCCGGGTGCTCGCCGCGCTGGAGGAGCCGAAACCGCGCTTCACCACCAAGCGCCTGGTGGCCGTGGTGGCCGCCTTCCTCGTGGTGCTCGTCGCCGCCACCCCGCAGGGCCGCGCGGCCGTGGCGGAGGTGCTGCGGTTCGCCGGGGTCGAGATCGAGGTCGGCACGTCCGGGCCGCTCCCGTCGGGCTCACCCTCGCCGCTGCCGTCGGAGACGAGCGCCGCGCTGGCCGAGGCGCGCCGGATGGTGGCCTTCCCGCTGGTCGTCCCGGCCGCGCTCGGCGAACCCGGCCAGGTCAGGGTGGCCGACGGCGGCCAGGTGGTCAGCATGTACTGGGACGGCGTCCGCCTCGACCAGTACGACGGCACCCTGCGCGACGTCTGGAACAAGCAGCTCGGCGAGCCGTTCCCCCAGCCGGCCCGGGTCGGCGACCTGGCGGCGATGTGGATCCCGCAGAAGCACGGCATCGAATATCTGCCGAAGGGCGGGGGACGGCCCGTCTCCCTCCGTCTCGCCGGGCCCACCCTGATCTGGCAGTCAGGCGGGGTCGGCCTTCGGCTGGAGGGCGTGGCGACCCTCGACGAGGCGACCAGGATCGCGGCGTCAGTTCGCTAGCCAGGCGTCGACGTCGGCGAGGATCTCCTTCTTGACCGGTTCGGGCGCCGCCGACGAGCGGATCGACTGACGGGCCAGCTCGGCCAGCTCGGCGTCGGAGAAGTCGTAGACGTCCCTGGCCAGCTCGTACTGCGGCAGCAGCCGGGCGCCGAACAGCAGCGGGTCGTCGGCGCCGAGCGCGATCGGCACCCCGGCCTCGAACAGCCTTCTCAGCGGCACGTCCTCCGGCCCCCGCGCCACCCCCAGACCCACGTTCGAGAGCGGGCAGACCTCGCAGGTGACCCGCCGGTCGGCCAGCCGCTCCATCAGGCGGGGGCTCTCGGCGGCGCGGACACCGTGGCCGACGCGGTCGGCCCCCAGGTCGTCGACGCACTCGGCGACGCTCGGGGCGCCCAGCAGCTCGCCGCCGTGGGGGACGGCCAGCAGCCCGGCCCGCTTCGCGATCCGGAACGCCGCGTCGAAGTCGCGGGCCCGGCCCCGGCGCTCGTCGTTGGACAGCCCGAAGCCGATCACCCCCTGGTCGGCGTACTGGCCGGCCAGCCGGGCGAGGGTCCGCGCGTCGAGCGGATGACGGGTCCGGTTGGCCGCGACGATGACCGCCAGCCCCACTCCGGTCGACTGCGACGCCTGCCGGGCCGCGTCGAGCGCCAGCTCTAGCGTCTGGGTCAGCCCGCCGAACCGCGAGGCGTATCCCGACGGGTCGACCTGGATCTCCAGCCACCGCGACCCTTCGCGGGCCTCGTCCTCGGCCGCCTCGCGGACCAGCCGGTAGACGTCTTCGGGCCGCCGCAGCACCGAGCGGGCGATGTCGTAGAGCCGCTGGAACCGGAACCAGCCGCGTTCGTCGGTGGCGTGCAGTTGCGGCGGCCAGTCCTGCACCAGCGCGTCGGGCAGGTGCACCCCCTGCTCCTGGGCGAGCTCGATCAGCGTCGAATGGCGCATCGAACCGGTGAAGTGCAGGTGGAGGTGGGCTTTGGGGAGTTTGTCGAGTGGACGCCGCATCTCCATATCCTGACGCACGGCACTCAACCTCGGACCCGGTTCGCGCGTTGTGGACGAGCGAAAGGGGAGCCCATGACCGATGAAGACGAAGCGGCCTTCGACGAGTTCGTGGCCGCGCGCAGCACCGCGCTGCTCCGGACCGCGATCCTCGTCTGCGGCGCCAGCGCCCACGACGCCGAGGACCTGGTCCAGGGCGCGCTGGAGAAGGTCTACCGCCACTGGTCCCGCATCCGGGCCGACAACCCGGAGGCCTACGCCAGGAAGGTGGTGGTCAACAGCGCCATCACCCGCTCGCGACGGCGGAAGGTCATTCAGGAGATCACGTTCGCCGCCCCGCCCGACACCCCCGTCGAGGGCCCGGACCTCGGCCTGCGCGAGGCGATGCTCGCCGAGCTGCGCAAACTGCCCGCCCGCATGCGGGCGGTGCTGGTGCTGCGCTACTGGGAGGACCAGTCGGAGATCGAGACGGCCGCCCTGCTCGGCTGCTCGGTCGGCACCGTCAAGAGCCAGGCGGCGCGGGGGCTCGCCAGGATCAGAGAAGCGATGGTTGAAGGAGTGCCCGCATGAACGTCGAGGAAGAACTGAAAGAGGCGATGCGCGTCCAGGTGGGCGACGTCTACGCCCCGCCGTCGATGGGCAGCGCCGTCCGGCGTCGCCGTCGCCGCTCGCTCGTCCGTTTCCGTACGGCCGGAGCCGTGCTGGTGACCGCGGCCGTCGCCGTCACCGTCCCCGTGGTCCTGACCAACACCGAGCCGGTCGCCGGACCCGCGAGCGGCGCGTCGGCGCCCGCCATCGCGGTGCCCGGGATCGTCGTGCCCGACGTGATCGGCATGAACGCCAAGCAGGCCTACCATCTCCTGGAGCAGGCCGGCCTGACCCCGATGCTCATGACGCCAGGAGAGGGCGCCGACGAGGCCGGCCTGGTCGCGGGCGAGAAGGTCATCCAGACCAGCCCCGCCGCCGGAACCGTGGCCGACCCGAAGGCGCTCGTCCAGATCAAGGTCCCGTGGGTCCCCGCCCCGACCGCCTCCCCCGAGGCCGAGACCGGCAAGCCGGTCGACTCGGGGCTGGGCGACCTCGGCGACGGCCTGACCTGGATGGGCATCCACGTCGGCTACCTCCCCGAGGGCGTGAAGTGGAGCGGCCGCTCCTACGTGGGCGGCTTCGGCCCGAAGTCGGCCACCGTGCCCTACGTCGTCGGCGGACTGGAGGAGGGCATGTACTCCGTCCAGGTGATCGTCACCGCCGACCAGAAGCTGATGCGCCGCGACGGCGAGCAGGTCGCCCCCGGCACCTGGGTCTCCAACTACGGCGAGGGCGGCGAGAAGCTCGACTTCGGCTCCGGCTCGACCCTCACCGCCAGCCGGGAACTCTCCGATGACCAGGTCGTCCAGGTCCTGTTCAGCCCCGACTTCAGCAAGTCCCTCGGCGAGGCCAAGGCCAAGGAGGAGATCGCCAGGGTGATCGCCGGCATCCGCCCGGAGAAGTAGGGCAACCTCCTCGCGGGCTCAGGCGTATGTGAGGGCATGACGGGATTCGCCGAGTTCGTCGCCGCCCGGGGCACCGCCCTGCTCCGGACGGCGTACCTCACCTGCGGGTCCGTCCACGAGGCCGAAGACGTGCTGCAGACCGCCCTGGAGAAGGCCTGCCGCAACTGGTCCCGGATCGACGACCGCGACCCGGAACCCTATGTACGGCGCATCATCGTCAACACCGTCATCAGCCGGGCCAGACGACGGGCGATCCTGCGGATCATCCCCACGGGATCGCCCCCCGACCGCCCCGCGCCCTCCGACGACCCGGTGCTGCGCCACGTGCTCATGGACGGCCTGCGGGCCCTGCCGCCCCGCCAGCGCGCGGTGATCGTGCTGCGCTACTGGGAGGACCTGACCGTGAGCCAGACCGCCGAGATCCTCGGCTGTTCCGTCGGCACGGTGAAGAGCCAGGCAGCCAAGGCCACAGCCCGCCTGCGCGCCCTGCTGGCCGAGGAGGCGACCAATGCTGGATGACCTCAAGGCGGCCATGGCCGCCGAGACCGCCCACCTGGCCGTCGCCCCCGACCTGGCCGAACGCGTCGAACGCCGGGCCGCCCGGAAGAGGTGGCGCACCCTCCTCGCCTCGCTCCTCGTCCCCCTTCTCGCCGCCGTCGGCTGGTGGCTCGTCCCTCAGGTCGCCGGTATGAGCGCCGTACCGGCCGACCAGGTCATCGACGGCGTGGAGGTCGGTTACCTCCCGCCCGGGCTGACCAGGGTCCCGGTGGAACGCGAGACCGAGGACGGCTACACGTCCATCACCGGGCTCTGGACCACCGGCGGGGGCAAGCCCTTCGTCGACGGAGGTGACGGGGTCGCCGTCTCCGTCTACCGGGGTCCCCGGATCGAGAACACCCGTGCCTGGCTGGAGTCGTTCGGCAACGGGGAGACCCGCGAGATCGCGGGGCACGAAGGCGTCTACAGCACGGGGATGGGCGTCGATACCTTCTTCTGGGTTCCCAAGCCCGGTATGAATGTCATGATCAACACCGTCGGCGTGGACCTGGAACGGGTCGTCGCGGGGATCACCGTCCGCTAGCTAGCGGGCCTCGCCGAAGAGCTTGCCCAGGCGGGCGATCCCCTCGGCGAGGTCGTCGTCGCCCAGGGCGTAGGAGAGCCGGAAGTACCCCGGCGTGCCGAACGCCTCGCCCGGGACCACGGCCACCTCGGCCTCCTCCAGGACCAGTTCGGCCAGCTCGACCGACGACTGGGGCCGCTTGCCCCGGATCTCCTTGCCGATCAGCTCCTTGACCGACGGGTAGGCGTAGAACGCCCCCAGAGGCTCGGGGCAGACCACGCCCGGGATCTCGTTCAGCGTCCGGACGATGGCCTGCCGCCGCCGGTCGAAGGCGGTCCGCATCTCCGCCACCGCCGACAGGTCGCCCGAGACCGCCGCCAGGGCCGCCGCCTGGGCCACGTTGGACACGTTCGACGTCGAGTGGGACTGCAGGTTGGTGGCCGCCTTCACCACGTCGGAGGGGCCGATCAGCCAGCCCACCCGCCAGCCGGTCATCGCGTAGGTCTTGGCCACGCCGTTGAGCACCACGACCTTGCCGGCCAGCTCGGGGACGGCGGTCGCGATGCTGGTGAACTTCGCGTCGCCGTACACGAGATGCTCGTAGATCTCGTCGGTCACGACCCACAGGTCGTGTTCGACCGCCCAGCGGCCGATCGCCTCGACCTGCTCGGGCGGGTAGACCGCGCCGGTCGGGTTGGACGGCGACACGAACAGCAGCGCCTTGGTCCGCTCGGTGCGGGCCGCCTCCAGCTGCTCCACCGACGCCAGGTAACCGCTGGTCTCGTCGGTCAGCACGTCGACCTGGACGCCCCCGGCCAGCTTGATCGCCTCGGGGTAGGTGGTCCAGTAGGGCGCCACCACCAAGACCTCGTCGCCCGGGTCGAGCAGGGTCGCGAAGATCGCGTAGACGGCGTGCTTGCCGCCGTTGGTGACCAGCACCTGGCCCGGGTCGGCCTCGTACCCGGAGTCGCGCAGCGTCTTGGCCGCGATGGCCTGCTTCAGCTCGGGCAGCCCGCCCGGCGGCGTGTACTTGTGGAACCGGTTCTCCGCGCAGGCGGCCACGGCGGCCTCGACGATGTAGCCGGGCGTCGGGAAGTCGGGCTCCCCGGCCCCGAACCCGATCACGGGCCGCCCGGCGGCCTTCATGGCCTTGGCACGGGCATCGACGGCGAGGGTGGCCGACTCGGAAATGGCGGCGACACGCGCGGAGATTCGGTTCATGCGGACATGTTTTCAGAACGGTATGCCGCCACCCCGCCATATCCACGATGCGGACGGTACCGTTGACCTGCGCGGCCGTACTGGTTCGACGAAGTGACCGATCATGCGTACACTTCAGCGTCTAGTGGACCACAACGGCGGTGAACAGCTCGCCTGTTCTCCTGTAGTGTGGTGCACGGCTTAGGGCACTAGCGCAATTGGTAGCGCACCGGTCTCCAAAACCGGCGGTTGGGGGTTCGAGTCCCTCGTGCCCTGCGGAGTGCGGTCCGCGCACTAAGGGCGTATGAGCCGCCAGATGCGATGGACACGACGGATCAGGTGAGGACTGTGGCGATCGACACGCGCGGCGAGGCCGCGGCTCAGCCGGAAAAGCCGAGTGGCGAGAAGAAGGCCAAGCGCACCACCCCTGCCCTTTTCTACCGGCAGGCTGTAGCGGAGCTCCGCAAGGTCATCTGGCCTACGCGCAAGGAGCTGATCAACTACACCATCATCGTCCTCGTCTTCTGCCTGATCATGGTCGGAATCGTTTCCGCACTGGACTTCCTTTTGACGCAGGGTGTGCTGGCGGTCTTCGGTTCCTGAACCAGCCCGGCACAGTAGAACCCGACGGAAAGAGGAATAGCCATCGTGTCCGAGTCACCGCTGCATGCCGACGACTCCCGCGACAAGTGGGACGACGAGGCCGTTGAAGAGGTCGACGAGGCCGCTGACGACGCTGCGGAAGCCGACGAGGCCACCGAGGCTGAGGCTTCCGACGCCGACACCGACTCCGGCACAGACGCCCCCGCAGGCGCCGGAGTCGACGAAGACGGCGACATCCTCCCCGACGTCGACCCCGTCGAGGAGTTCAAGCGCCAGCTCCGCGGCCAGCTCGGCGAGTGGTATGTGATCCACTCCTACGCCGGCTACGAGAACCGCGTGAAGCAGAACATCGAGAGCCGCACCGGCAGCCTCAACATGGAGGACTACATCTTCCAGGTCGAGGTGCCGACCCACACGGTGACCGAGTTCAAGGGCGGCAAGAAGACCCCGATCAAGGAGCGCGTGCTGCCGGGATACGTCCTGGTCCGCATGGAGCTCACCGACGAGTCGTGGGCCGCGGTCCGCAACACCCCGGGTGTCACCGGCTTCGTCGGACTGTCCAACAAGCCCAGCCCCCTGAACCTCGACGAGGTCGCCAAGCTGCTGGCGCCCGAGCCGACCGAAGAGGTCAAGAAGGCCGCCAGCAAGTCGGCCGCCTCGACCGTCGAGTTCGAGATCGGCGAGTCGGTCACCGTCATGGACGGCCCGTTCGCCACGCTCCCGGCCTCGGTCAGCGAGATCAGCCCCGAGTCGCAGAAGCTCAAGGTGCTGGTTTCGATCTTCGGCCGGGAGACGCCGGTGGAGCTGTCGTTCAACCAGGTCTCGAAGATCTGAGGCTGTCGCCTACAATTAGACGTTCGGTCGAGCCGCTCCTTCGCGAAGGGCGGCTCGCCGACATGTTCCCCCTCCGTTTCGCGGGGGGGACGCATCACCCAAACAGGACCCGGAGAGAGTCATGCCTCCCAAGAAGAAGATCGCGGCGTTGGTGAAGGTCCAGCTTCCCGCTGGCCAGGCCACCCCCGCCCCGCCGGTCGGTACCGCCCTCGGTCCCCACGGCGTCAACATCATGGAGTTCGTCAAGCAGTACAACGCTGCGACGGAGTCCCAGCGGGGCAACATCATCCCCGTTGAGATCACCATCTTCGAAGACCGCACCTTCCAGTTCGTCACCAAGACGCCCCCGGCGCCTGAGCTGATCAAGAAGGCCCTCGGTCTGAAGAGCGGTTCGAACAACCCGCTGAAGACGAAGGTCGGCCAGCTCTCCAAGGAGCAGCTGCGCGCCATCGCCGAGCAGAAGATGCCCGACCTGAACGCCAACGACATCGAGATGGCCGAGCGCATCATCGCCGGCACCGCCCGCTCCATGGGCATCACGATCGCCGAGTAGTACCCCGGTCTTCCCCCCGCGCCGTAGTGCGAGGGAGCGCCGGCGTCTGGACTGAGGAGCGCAGGGGAGCGTAGCGACCCGGAGCGACGAGGGAAGACGCCGGATCGAAAGCGACCGAGCCGCCGTGCCGAAGGCACGGCAAATCATCCACAGTGGAAGGGCCTCGCGCGGCCCGTACCACGAACTCCCTTCAGGAGATGTAGCTGTGAAGCGCAGCAAGAGCTGGAAGAACGCGGCGGCGCAGATCGACCGCGACGCCCTGCTGAGCCCCGTCGACGGGGTTCGCCTGGCGAAGAAGACCGCGAGCACCAAGTTCGACGCCACCGTCGAGGTCGCCCTGCGTCTGGGCGTCGACCCGCGCAAGGCCGACCAGATGGTCCGCGGCACCGTCAACCTCCCGCACGGCACCGGTAAGACCGCCCGGGTCCTGGTCTTCGCGACCGGTGACCGTGCCGAGGAGGCGCGCGCCGCCGGGGCCGACATCGTCGGCGCCGACGAGCTGATCGACGAGGTCGCCAAGGGCCGCCTCGACTTCGACGCGGTCGTGGCCACCCCCGACCTCATGGGCAAGGTCGGCCGCCTGGGCCGCGTGCTCGGTCCCCGTGGCCTCATGCCCAACCCGAAGACCGGCACCGTCACGCCGGCCGTCGGCAAGGCCGTCACCGACATCAAGGGCGGCAAGATCGAGTTCCGTGTCGACCGTCACGCGAACCTGCACTTCATCATCGGCAAGGCGTCCTTCGACGAGCGTCAGCTCCTGGAGAACTACGCCGCCGCCCTCGACGAGGTGCTCCGTCTCAAGCCGTCGGCCGCCAAGGGCCGCTACCTGAAGAAGGTCACCTTCGCGACGTCGATGGGCCCCGGCATCCCGGTCGACCCCAACGTCACCCGCGGCATGACCGCCGAGGCCGACGCCTGATCGTCGCGATCAAGCACGCCTGAACAGCCCCCGTCCGGGTAACGGACGGGGGTTGTGTCTTTTCTGTGCGAATCCTGAGGACAGGAACGCGGGCCAGAACGGCCCAACGTAGGCTCGGGCCGACGAAGGGATTGACAAAGATGCGCAGATTCTTAGTGGCCGCCGGGGTCGTCACCGCCCTCGCGGTCGCGGGTTGCGGGACCACGACTGCCCAGCCGCTGGGGGACGTCAAGCTCTCCGCCGCCGAGGCCATCCAGCAGACGGCCCAGAAGGCCGACTCGATCGACTCCTACAGCGCCGACATCGTGCTCGACTTCGCCGACCCGAAGGGCCAGAAGGGGAGCGTCCAGGGCAGCATGCTGTTCCAGCAGAAGCCCACCCTCGCCTCCGACGTGACCCTGAGCCAGGTGTCGTTCGGCGGGCAGAACCTCCCGGGCGGGCTGCGGGTGATCCTGGCCGACGAGATCGCCTACGTGAAGATGGACATGCTGAAGACCCTCCTCGGCACCGACAAGCCGTGGGTGAAGGTCGACCTGAAGCAGGCCGGGGGCGCCGAGGCCGCCAGTCAGTTCCTCGACCAGGCCCAGCAGATCGACCTGAAGACGAGCGTCACGCTGCTGACCGCGTCCAAGGACGTCAAGGCCGTCGGCACCGAGCCGGTCAACGGGGTGGACACCACCCACTACTCGGGCACCTTCCCCGTCGAGGCGGCGGTCCTGCTGCTCCCGCAGAAGACGCAGGAGCAGGTCAAGGGCCAGCTCTCCCAGCTCAAGAACGTGAAGTTCGACGCCTGGATCGACGCCGACGGGCTGCCGCGCAAGATCGGCCTCAACGGCTCCGAGCAGGGCGCCAGCTTCGACGCCACGCTGCTGTTCAAGTCGTTCAACGAGAAGCTCGAGATCGCCGCGCCGGCCGCCGACCAGGTGGGCGACCTGCCCAAGAACATGCCCGTGGGCGGCTGATTTGGCGTTGCGGCCTTGACACCGTACTCTTAGTCCTGCCAAAGACCGCCGGTTGTCTCCGGGTGTGTATCCCGGTGACCGAAGGTCCCACGTTGTGGGCGACCCGCGCAGGTGTGACTGAGAGCCTCTTCAAGCCGTTCCGTGCTTGCTGAGAGCCCCGTGCGCCCTGCGCCCGGGGCTCGTTTGTTTTGTGGGGCGCTTCGATCCCTTCCGGCGGCACATCTGGAAGGAGGCCCATGGCGAAGGCGGAAAAGACCGGCGCGGTCGACGAGCTCAAGGCAGAGTTCGACGGCAGCAGCGCCGCCGTTCTGACCGAATACCGCGGGCTCACCGTCGCCCAGCTCAAGCAGCTGCGCACTTCTCTCGGTGGGCATGCGAAGTTCGCCGTGGCGAAGAACACGCTGGCCAAGATCGCGGCGAACAACGCCGGGATCACGGTCCTCGACGACCTGCTCTACGGCCCGACCGCCATCGCCTTCGTCAAGGGCGACGTGGTGGAGGCCGCCAAGGGTCTGCGTGAGTTCGCCAAGGCCAACCCCCTTCTGGTGATCAAGGGTGGGGTCGTCGACGGCAAGGCGATGAACCCCGCTGAGATCTCCAAGCTCGCTGACCTCGAGTCCCGTGAGGTTCTCCTCGCGAAGCTGGCCGGCGCCATGAAGGCCAAGCAGTCTCACGCTGCCGCCACCTTCGCCGCGCTGCCCACGCAGATGGCTCGTCTGGCCGAGGCCCTGCGCGCGAAGCGCGAAGAGTCCGCGGCCCCTGCGGCCCCGGCGGAGTCCGCCGAATAAGCAGGTCCGCGCGAGCGGGGGGCAACGCACACCGCGGTCCCTTTTCCACGTTTTCAGCACGATCCTTATGGAGGAACCATCATGGCGAAGCTCAGCACCGACGAGCTGCTCGACGCTTTCAAGGAGATGACCCTCCTTGAGCTGTCCGACTTCGTGAAGCTGTTCGAGGAGACCTTCGACGTCAAGGCCGCCGCGCCCGTCGCGGCCGTGGCCGTGGCCGGCCCGGCCGGTGGCGGCGCCGCTGCCGAAGAGGCCGAGGAGCAGGACGAGTTCGACGTCATCCTCGAGGCTGCCGGCGACAAGAAGATCCAGGTCATCAAGGAGATCCGGGCCCTCACGAGCCTGGGCCTCAAGGAGGCCAAGGACCTCGTCGACGGCGCGCCGAAGTCGGTCTTCGACGGCAAGGTCAACAAGGAGCAGGCGGAGAAGGCCAAGGCTGCCCTCGAGGGCGCCGGCGCCAAGGTGACCGTCAAGTAGTTCGCACGACCCGCGAAGCGGTCCGCTCCAGGTGCCTGGGCGGGCCGCTTCCGGCATTTCCGGGGTCTTTTCGGTCATTGGTCAGCGGGCTTTCCAGATCGGTTCGGTGTGTTTGATCCGGCGCCCGATGTGCCCCGATTACAATCCCGCCCGTGGCCAGGATCCGCCGTGAGGCCCCCCGCCGTCTCAACCTGGCCCTGCTGGCCGCCGTCGTCCTGCTCGGCGCCGCCGCCGGATGGATGTGGATGCTCAGAGCTAGCGCCCTGGCCCGGCAGGCCGACGAGGCCGCCGCCGTGGCCGCCGCCTCCACCCACGCCGTCAGCCTGATCTCGCTCGACCACCGCACTTTCGACACCGCCTTCCGCCGGGTGCTGTCGACCTCGACGGGGGAGACCCGGGCCCGCTACGAACGCGACCAGGCCGAGGCGCGGGCGACCGTGATGAAGGACAAGGTGCTGCAGACGGGGGTGCTGCGGGGCGCCGGGCTCGCGTCGATGAATCCCGAGGGGACCAGCGCCCAGGTGCTCGTGGTCGCCGACGTCATGATCGAGTTCACCGGGCGCGAGGGCGACAAGCCGGCGGAGCGGTTCTACCGCTGGCGCATGGACATGGCCAAACAGGGCGGTCAGTGGCTGGTCGCGACGGCCGAGCTGGTGCCGTGATGGCCGTCGTCCAGCGCGCGCTGCGGCTGACCTCGCTGCTCGCCGTCCTGGCCGTGGTGGCGCTGGGCGCGCTCGGCTGGCTGTATCTGGACCTCAGACGAGCTCAGGAGACCTCGGTCGCGGCCGCGGAGGCCGCTCAGGCGGCCAGGGCCTACGCGGCCGACATGCTCTCCTACGACCACCGGACGATCGAGGCCGACCTGGCCAGGGCCCGCAGCCACGCCACCGGCCCGCTGGCCGACCACTACGCCAACCTGGCGAGCACGTTCGTCCCTCAGGTGGTCAGCCAGCGGAAGGTCCAGCAGGCGACCGTGGCCGCCGTGGCGGTGGAGGAGGCCAGCCCCGAAAGGGTCAAAGTGCTGGTTTTCCTGAACACGACCACAAGCCGGACAGAGCAGCCGGCGGAGGTCGTACAGAACAGAGCGCGCCTGGTCATGGTGGTTACGGACGGTCGCTGGCTGGTGTCCGGGCTGTCGACGCTGATCGGCAACACGCCCATCCGGTGAGCCGCGCGACCCAATTGTTAGTCACGGTTGTGTTTTGGTTTGGGCGTCGCAGGGAAAGTCCAGGGCGTCGGAAGGTCGATCAACGGTCATCGTTGGGCCTTCCGTGTGACAGAGCGTTAGCGGACTCAGGTCGAGGGTATCGACTGGGCTCGGCGGGTTGTCGTCAGGGCTACGCAACCGGCGGTCGTCTCACGGAAGGGAAAAACCCAGCGTGCTGGCCATTGGTTAGCCGAAATGTCGTCTCTCGGGCTTGACGTTTGAGCCCAGACGGGTGATGCTGCCAGCAACGTGGAGCGCAGAGCGAGAGCGGAGTGGACAGGTGTATGCCCATCGGCTACACTGCCCCTTTGCGCTGCCCTTTGACGACCGTTTCTCTGAGTAACCTCGCTTTCTGGTCGTCTGGCGTGCGTGTAGTCAGTCCGCGAGCCCTCGGAAGGACATCTGTTGGCAGCCTCGCGCAACGCCTCCGCCGTACCCGCCGGTCCCCGCACCGTGTCGTTCGCACGTATCCAGGAGCCTCTGGAAGTTCCTGATCTTCTAGCTCTTCAGACCGAGTCCTTCGACTGGTTGCTCGGCAACGACAAGTGGAAGGCCCGGGTCGAGGCCGCCCGCCAGGCGGGCCGCCGCGATGTGCCGGCCCAGTCGGGTCTCGAGGAGATCTTCGAGGAGATCAGTCCCATCGAGGACTTCTCCGGCACCATGTCCCTCTCGTTCCGGGATCATCGGTTCGAGCCGCCCAAGTACTCGGTCGACGAGTGCAAGGACAAGGACATGACCTACTCCGCCCCGATGTTCGTCACGGCGGAGTTCATCAACAACACCACCGGTGAGATCAAGAGCCAGACCGTGTTCATGGGCGACTTCCCGCTCATGACCTCGAAGGGCACCTTCATCATCAACGGCACCGAGCGTGTCGTGGTGTCCCAGCTGGTCCGTTCGCCCGGTGTCTACTTCGAGCGCACCGTCGACAAGACGTCCGACAAGGACCTCTACGGCGCCAAGGTCATCCCGTCGCGGGGTGCCTGGCTCGAGTTCGAGATCGACAAGCGCGACAGCGTCGGCGTCCGCATCGACCGCAAGCGCAAGCAGGCCGTCACGGTCCTGCTCAAGGCGCTCGGCTGGACCAGCGACCAGATCCTGGAGCGCTTCGGCCAGTACGAGTCGATGCGCGCCACCCTGGAGAAGGACCACACCTCCGGCCAGGACGACGCGCTGCTCGACATCTACCGCAAGCTGCGCCCGGGCGAGCCCCCGACCAAGGAGTCCGCGCAGGCGCTGCTCGAGAACCTCTACTTCAATCCCAAGCGCTACGACCTCGCGAAGGTCGGCCGCTACAAGATCAATAAGAAGCTCGGCTGCGACTCCGAGATCACGCAGGGCACCCTCACCGAAGACGACGTCGTCGCCGCCATCGAGTACATCGTCCGGCTCCACGCCGGCGAGGAGTCGATGGGCGCCGACGGCAACGTGATCGTCGAGATCGACGACATCGACCACTTCGGCAACCGCCGCCTGCGTACCGTCGGCGAGCTCATCCAGAACCAGGTCCGCCTGGGCCTGGCCCGCATGGAGCGCGTCGTGCGCGAGCGCATGACGACCCAGGACGTCGAGGCGATCACGCCGCAGACCCTGATCAACATCCGCCCGGTCGTGGCGTCGATCAAGGAGTTCTTCGGCACGTCCCAGCTGTCCCAGTTCATGGACCAGACCAACCCCCTCGCGGGCCTGACCCACAAGCGCCGTCTGTCGGCGCTCGGGCCCGGTGGTCTGTCGCGTGAGCGGGCCGGCTTCGAGGTCCGTGACGTCCACCCGTCCCACTACGGCCGCATGTGCCCGATCGAGACGCCGGAAGGCCCGAACATCGGTCTGATCGGCTCGCTCGCGTCGTTCGGCCGGATCAACTCGTTCGGCTTCGTCGAGACCCCCTACCGGAAGGTCATCGACGGCAAGGTCAGCGAGCAGGTCGACTACCTCACGGCCGACGTCGAGGACCGTCACGTCGTGGCCCAGGCCAACACGCGCCTGAACGCCGACGGCAGCTTCGCCGAAGACCGCGTGCTCGCCCGCCGCAAGGGCGGCGAGTTCGAGGCGGTCCACCCGGGCGAGGTCGACTACATGGACGTCTCGCCGCGCCAGATGGTGTCGGTGGCGACCGCCATGATCCCGTTCCTCGAGCACGACGACGCCAACCGCGCGCTCATGGGCTCGAACATGCAGCGCCAGTCGGTGCCGCTCCTGCGGAGCGAGGCCCCGCTGGTCGGCACGGGCATGGAATACCGCGCGGCGACCGACGCCGGCGACGTCATCAGCGCCGAGAAGGCGGGTGTGGTCGAGGAGGTCTCCGCCGACTACATCACCGTGATGAACGACGACGGCACCCGGACCACCTACCGCGTCGCCAAGTTCAAGCGGTCCAACCAGGGCACCTGCTTCAACCAGAAGCCCATCGTCGCCGAGGGCGACCGGGTGGAGGTCGGCAAGGTCATCGCCGACGGCCCCTGCACCGACACCGGTGAGATGGCGCTCGGCAAGAACCTGCTCGTGGCGTTCATGCCGTGGGAGGGCCACAACTACGAGGACGCGATCATCCTGTCGCAGCGCCTCGTGCAGGACGACGTCCTGTCCTCGATCCACATCGAGGAGCACGAGGTCGACGCCCGCGACACCAAGCTCGGCCCGGAGGAGATCACTCGGGACATCCCGAACGTCTCCGAGGAGGTCCTGGCCGACCTCGACGAGCGGGGCATCATCCGGATCGGCGCCGAAGTGGTCACGGGTGACATCCTCGTCGGAAAGGTCACCCCCAAGGGTGAGACCGAGCTGACCCCCGAGGAGCGCCTGCTCCGCGCGATCTTCGGTGAGAAGGCGCGCGAGGTGCGCGACACCTCGCTGAAGGTGCCCCACGGCGAGTCCGGCAAGGTCATCGGTGTCCGCGTGTTCAGCCGCGAGGAGGGCGACGAGCTCCCCCCCGGCGTGAACGAGCTGGTCCGCGTCTACGTGGCCCAGAAGCGCAAGATCACCGACGGCGACAAGCTGGCCGGCCGTCACGGCAACAAGGGCGTCATCTCCAAGATCCTGCCGGTCGAGGACATGCCGTTCCTCGAAGACGGCACCCCGGTCGACATCGTCCTCAACCCGCTCGGTGTGCCCGGCCGAATGAACGTCGGCCAGGTCCTGGAGACCCACCTGGGGTGGATCGCCGCCCGAGGATGGGACGTCTCCGGCATCGAGGAGGCGTGGGCCGAGCGGCTGCGTGAGAAGGAGATGACCGAGATCAAGCCGTGGACCAAGGTCGCCACTCCGGTGTTCGACGGTGCCCACGAGGAGGAGATCGTCGGTCTGCTCAACAGCACGCTCAAGAACCGCGACGGTTCCCGGATGGTCCAAGAGAACGGCAAGGCCCGTCTCTTCGACGGCCGCTCCGGCGAGCCGTTCCCGCACCCGATCTCGGTCGGCTACATCTACATCCTCAAGCTGCTGCACCTCGTCGACGACAAGATCCACGCCCGTTCGACCGGTCCTTACTCGATGATCACCCAGCAGCCGCTGGGCGGTAAGGCGCAGTTCGGCGGCCAGCGCTTCGGCGAGATGGAAGTGTGGGCCCTGGAGGCCTACGGCGCCGCCTACGCGCTGCAGGAGCTCCTCACGATCAAGTCGGACGACGTCCTCGGCCGTGTGAAGGTCTACGAGGCCATCGTCAAGGGCGAGAACATCCCCGAGCCCGGCATCCCCGAGTCCTTCAAGGTCCTCATCAAGGAAATGCAGTCGCTGTGCCTGAACGTCGAGGTGCTCTCCAGCGACGGCATGTCCATCGAGATGCGTGACACCGACGAGGACGTCTTCCGCGCGGCGGAGGAGCTCGGTATCGATCTGTCCCGGCGCGAGCCGAGCAGCGTGGAAGAAGTCTGAGGGGGAATTTAGTACATGCTGGACGTCAACTTCTTCGACGAGCTCCGGATCGGCCTGGCCACCGCCGACGACATCCGCCAGTGGTCCCACGGCGAGGTCAAGAAGCCGGAGACGATCAACTACCGGACCCTCAAGCCCGAGAAGGACGGACTCTTCTGCGAGAAGATCTTCGGTCCGACGCGGGACTGGGAGTGCTACTGCGGCAAGTACAAGCGCGTGCGCTTCAAGGGCATCATCTGTGAGCGCTGCGGCGTCGAGGTGACCCGTGCCAAGGTGCGTCGTGAGCGGATGGGCCACATCGAGCTGGCCGCCCCGGTCACCCACATCTGGTACTTCAAGGGCGTCCCGTCGCGGCTGGGCTACCTGCTCGACCTCGCCCCGAAGGACCTGGAGAAGGTCATCTACTTCGCGGCGTACATGATCACGCATGTCGACGGCGAGATGCGCGACCGTGACCTGCCCTCTCTCGAGGCGAAGATCTCGGTGGAGCGTCAGCACGTCGAGCAGCGCCGTGACGCCGACATCGAGGCCCGGCAGAAGAAGCTCGAGTCCGACCTGGCCGAGCTGGAGGCCGCCGGCGCCAAGGGCGACCAGCGCCGCAAGGTCCGCGAGGGCGCCGACCGCGAGATGCGTCAGCTCCGCGACCGGGCCCAGCGCGAGCTCGACCGGCTCGACGAGGTCTGGAGCCGCTTCAAGAACCTCAAGGTCCAGGACCTCGAGGGCGACGAGCTGCTCTACCGCGAGATGCGCGACCGGTTCGGCCGCTACTTCAAGGGCGGAATGGGCGCGCAGGCGATCCAGGACCGCCTGGTCAACTTCGACCTCGACCAGGAGGCCGAGAACCTCCGCGAGACGATCCGCAGCGGCAAGGGCCAGAAGAAGGCCCGCGCCCTGAAGCGTCTCAAGGTCGTGGCGGCGTTCCTGCAGACCCGCAACTCGCCCGCCGGCATGGTTCTCGACTGCATCCCGGTGATCCCGCCGGACCTGCGGCCGATGGTCCAGCTCGACGGTGGCCGCTTCGCCACCTCCGACCTGAACGACCTCTACCGGCGAGTGATCAACCGGAACAACCGCCTCAAGCGGCTTCTCGACCTCGGCGCGCCCGAGATCATCGTCAACAACGAGAAGCGCATGCTCCAGGAGGCCGTCGACGCGCTGTTCGACAACGGCCGTCGTGGCCGCCCGGTGACGGGCCCCGGCAACCGGCCCCTGAAGTCCCTCAGCGACATGCTGAAGGGCAAGCAGGGTCGTTTCCGCCAGAACCTGCTCGGTAAGCGAGTCGACTACTCCGGCCGTTCGGTCATCGTCGTCGGCCCGCAGCTGAAGCTGCACCAGTGCGGTCTGCCCAAGCAGATGGCGCTGGAGCTGTTCAAGCCGTTCGTGATGAAGCGCCTGGTCGACCTGAACCACGCTCAGAACATCAAGAGCGCCAAGCGCATGGTCGAGCGGGCCCGTCCGGTCGTGTGGGACGTGCTCGAAGAGGTCATCACCGAGCACCCGGTGCTGCTGAACCGCGCGCCGACCCTGCACCGCCTGGGCATCCAGGCCTTCGAGCCGCAGCTGGTCGAGGGCAAGGCCATCCAGATCCACCCGCTCGTCTGCACGGCGTTCAACGCCGACTTCGACGGCGACCAGATGGCGGTGCACCTGCCGCTGTCGGCCGAGGCCCAGGCCGAGGCGCGCATCCTGATGCTGTCGACCAACAACATCCTGAAGCCCGCCGACGGCAAGCCCGTGACGATGCCCACCCAGGACATGGTCATCGGCCTCTACTCGCTCACCACCCAGGCCGAAGAGGCCCAGGGTGAGGGCCGGGTCTTCTCGTCGGTCTCCGAGGCCCTCATGGCCTTCGACCGCCACGAGCTCGACCTGCAGGCGAAGATCAAGGTCCGGCTGAAGGACGTCGCCCCGCCGCGCGGCTGGGAGGCTCCCGAGGGCTGGGAGGCGGGCGACCCGCTGCGCCTGGAGACCACGCTCGGCCGCTGCCTGTTCAACAACACGCTGCCCGCGAACTACCCGTTCGTGAACTACCAGGTCGGCAAGAAGCAGCTGTCCGCGATCGTCAACGAGCTGGCCGAGACCTACCCCAAGGTCGAAGTGGCCAACGCGCTCGACGCGCTCAAGGACGCCGGCTTCTACTGGGCCACCCGCGCCGGTGTGACCATCTCGATCGACGACGTCATCGCGCCCCCGAACAAGGCGACGATCATGGAGTCGTACGAGAAGCAGGCCGACAAGGTCCAGCGCGAGTACGACCGCGGTCTGATCACGGACGAGGAGCGCCGTCAGGAGCTCATCGAGATCTGGACCAAGGCCACGAGCGACGTGACCCAGGACATGCAGGACGCGTTCTCCAAGACCAACCCGATCTGGATGATGGTCCAGTCGGGCGCTCGAGGAAACCTCATGCAGGTCCGCCAGATCGCCGGCATCCGAGGCCTGGTGTCCAACACCAAGGGTGAGACGATCCCGCGTCCGATCAAGTCCTCCTTCCGCGAGGGCCTGTCGGTGCTGGAGTACTTCATCTCCACCCACGGTCAGCGGAAGGGTCTGGCCGACACCGCCCTGCGTACCGCCGACTCGGGTTACCTGACCCGTCGTCTGGTGGACGTCGCCCAGGACGTCATCGTGCGCGAGATCGACTGCGGCACCGACCGCGCGGTCCCGCTGCACACCGGTGAGCGCGACTCGGCCGGCAACCTGGTCAAGGCCGAGAACGCCGAGTCGAACATCCACGGCCGCATCCTGGCCGAGGACGTCGAGGTGGACGGCAAGCTCATCGCGGCGGTCGGCACCGACATCAACGACATCACCGTGACGGCGCTGGTCGAGGCCGGCATCGAGACGGTCCGCACCCGCTCCACGCTGGTGTGCGAGGCCAAGATCGGTGTCTGCGCGACCTGCTACGGCCGCTCGCTGGCCACCGGCAAGCTCGTCGACGTCGGCGAGGCGGTCGGCATCATCGCCGCCCAGTCGATCGGTGAGCCCGGCACCCAGCTGACGATGCGTACCTTCCACACCGGTGGTGTGGCGGGCGCCGACATCACCCACGGTCTGCCGCGTGTCCAGGAGCTCTTCGAGGCCCGCGTCCCCAAGGGCGTGGCCCCGATCTCCGAGGTCACCGGCCGGGTCCGGATCGACGAGACCGACAAGACCCGCAAGATCGTCATCACCCCCGACGACGGTTCCGAGGAGATCGCCTACCCGGTCTCCATGCGGTCGCGGCTGCAGGTCACCGAGGGGCAGCACATCGACGTGGGCCACCAGCTCATCGCCGGTGCCCGCAACCCCAACGAGGTGCTGCGCATCCTCGGCCCGCGTCAGGTCCAGCTCCACCTCGTCGAAGAGGTGCAGCAGGTCTACCGGTCGCAGGGTGTGTCGATCCACGACAAGCACATCGAGGTCATCGTCCGTCAGATGCTCAAGCGCGTGAACGTGCTGGAGTCGGGCGACGCCGACATGCTGCCCGGTGAGCTCGTGGAGCGTCCGAGGTTCGAGCGCATCAACCGCGAGTGCGTCGCCGAGGGCGGCACGCCGGCCTCCGGCCGTCCGGTCCTGATGGGCATCACCAAGGCGTCGCTGGCCACCGAGTCGTGGCTGTCGGCGGCGTCCTTCCAGGAGACCACGCGGGTCCTGACCGACGCGGCGATCCACGCCAAGTCGGACAGCCTGCTGGGCCTCAAGGAGAACGTCATCATCGGTAAGCTCATCCCGGCCGGCACGGGCATGCCCCAGTACCGCAACATCCGGGTCGAGCCGACCGAGGAGGCCAAGGCCGCGATGTACACGGTCGGCGGCTACGACGGCTCCGCGTCCGACTACACCTTCGGTTCGGGCAGCGGCGAGGCCGTCCCGCTGGAGGAGTACGACTTCGGTCAGTACGGCCGCTAGTCGTCCCGGCCAGTCATCCTGGCAGTCACCAAAGGTTCACCCGGAAGCCCGGCCTCGGCCGGGCTTCCGGCTTTTTCACTTGCGCCCGCACGCTATAGTTGACACGGACTCAATCACGGCCTGCGTTTGAACGGCGGGCCGCGGGACTCAAAGCGCGAATCCCGACGACCCATACAGCGATCGTTTTGACGTGTCGCTACTGGCTGGGTAGTCTTCTCTTTCGTGCCCATGGGTTCATGGGCCCAACACGCGTGCGCGCAGCTGTAGCAGCGAAGCGCGCCGTGTGCCCCTGGTTCCCGATTTCCAGGTCCGGGGTGTTGCGTCATCAGTGCGCGACACGCCCGACCGCGTGGGTCGGCGGAGAGGGAAAACCAGCAGGTCATGACACCGGCAGTACCTGCGAAATGCACGTTCACGTCTCACCGGCCAAGGCACGAAACGGAGTTGTTGTAGTGCCCACGATTCAGCAGTTGGTCCGAAAGGGCCGGCAGGACAAGGTCTCCAAGACCAAGACTCCTGCTCTCAAGGGCAGTCCTCAGCGACGTGGGGTCTGCACCCGCGTCTACACCACCACTCCGAAGAAGCCGAACTCGGCGCTTCGCAAGGTCGCGCGTGTTCGCCTGACCAACGGCATCGAGGTCACCGCCTACATCCCCGGCGTCGGCCACAACCTCCAGGAGCACAGCATCGTGCTCGTTCGTGGCGGTCGTGTGAAGGACCTCCCCGGCGTTCGCTACAAGATCATTCGTGGTTCGCTGGACACCCAGGGCGTCCGCAACCGCAAGCAGGCTCGTTCTCGCTACGGCGCCAAGAAGGAGAAGAAGTAATGCCTCGCAAGGGTTCTCCTGGCCGCCGCCAGCTCATGGCCGACCCGGTGTTCAACTCGCCGCTGGTCACCGCCCTGATCAACAAGGTTCTCCTCGACGGCAAGCGCTCGATCGCCCAGTCGATCGTGTACGGCGCCCTCGAGGGCTGCAAGGACAAGACCGGCAACGACCCGGTCGTCACGCTGAAGCGCGCCCTGGACAACGTGAAGCCGACCCTCGAGGTCCGCAGCCGCCGTGTCGGTGGCGCGACCTACCAGGTCCCGGTCGAGGTCCGCGCCGCGCGCAGCACCACGCTGGCCCTCCGCTGGCTGGTGCAGTACTCGCGCGCACGCCGCGAGAAGACCATGACCGAGCGCCTCATGAACGAGCTCCTCGACGCCAGCAACGGCCTCGGGGCGAGCGTGAAGAAGCGCGAGGACACCCACAAGATGGCCGAGTCCAACAAGGCCTTCGCCCACTACCGCTGGTAGTCGGCGGATTTTCGACGAGACGACGAGGACGCGAGAGAAGTGGCGACCACGCTTGACCTGGCCAAGGTCCGGAACATCGGGATCATGGCCCACATCGACGCGGGCAAGACCACCACGACCGAGCGCATCCTGTTCTACACCGGTATCAACTACAAGATCGGTGAAGTCCACGAGGGCGCTGCCACGATGGACTGGATGGAGCAGGAGCAGGAGCGCGGCATCACGATCACGTCTGCCGCGACGACCTGTGAGTGGCTCGGCCACACCATCAACATCATCGACACCCCCGGCCACGTCGACTTCACCATCGAGGTGGAGCGCTCGCTGCGCGTCCTCGACGGTGCCGTCGCGGTGTTCGACGGTGTCGCCGGGGTGGAGCCGCAGTCGGAGACGGTCTGGCGTCAGGCCGACCGCTACGACGTCCCCCGTATCTGCTTCGTCAACAAGATGGACCGGGTCGGCGCGGAGTTCCACCGCTGCGTCGACATGATGATCAGCCGGCTGGGCGCGACCCCCGCGGTCATCCAGCTTCCCTGGGGCGTCGAGGCCGACTTCAAGGGCGTCATCGACCTGGTGAAGATGAAGGGCCTGATCTGGAGCGCCGAGGCGGCCAAGGGCGAGATGTACGACACCGTCGACATCCCGGCCGACCACGCCGAGACCGCTCGTGAGTGGCGCGACCGTCTGGTCGAGACCGTGGCTGAGAACGACGACGAGCTGATGGAGCTCTTCCTCGAGGGCATCGAGCCCACCGAGGAGCAGCTGATCGCGGCCATCCGCCGCGCCACGCTGACGAGCTCGATCAACCCGGTCCTGTGCGGCACCGCGTTCAAGAACAAGGGCGTGCAGCCCCTGCTCGACGCGATCGTCGCCTACCTCCCGGCGCCGACCGACATCCCGGCCTTCAAGGGCCACGCGGTCAACGACGAGGAGAAGGTCGTCGAGCGTCGCCCCGACGTGACCGAGCCCTTCTCGGCGCTCGCCTTTAAGATCATGAGCGACCCCCACCTGGGCAAGCTCACCTACATCCGCCTCTACTCCGGCACCCTTGAATCCGGCACGACCGTGATCAACTCGGTGAAGGGGAAGAAGGAGCGGATCGGCAAGATCTACCAGATGCACGCCAACAAGCGTGAGGAGCGGCCGTCCGCGGTCGCCGGTCAGATCGTCGCCGTGATGGGCCTGAAGGACACCACGACGGGTGACACCCTGTCCGACCTCCAGCAGCAGGTCGTTCTTGAGTCGATGACGTTCCCGGCGCCGGTCATCAGCGTCGCGATCGAGCCGAAGACCAAGGGCGACCAGGAGAAGCTCGGCACCGCGATCCAGCGTCTGGCGGAGGAGGACCCGTCCTTCCAGGTCCGCCGCGACGAGGAGACCGGCCAGACCGTGATCCACGGCATGGGCGAGCTTCACCTGGAGATCCTGGTCGACCGCATGCGCCGAGAGTTCAAGGTCGAGGCGAACGTCGGTCGTCCCCAGGTCGCGTACCGCGAGACGATCCGCCGCAAGGTGGAGAAGATCGACTACACGCACAAGAAGCAGACCGGTGGTTCTGGCCAGTTCGCCAAGGTCCTCATCGACCTTGAGCCGCTGGGCGAGGGCAATGACGGTTACGAGTTCGAGAACAAGGTCACGGGCGGTCGCATCCCGCGGGAGTACATCCCGTCGGTCGACGCGGGCGCCCAGCAGGCCGCCGAGTTCGGCGTCCTGGCCGGCTACCCGATGGTGGGCGTCAAGGTCACCCTTCAGGACGGCGCCTACCACGAGGTCGACTCGTCCGAAATGGCCTTCAAGATGGCCGGCTCGATGGTCTTCAAGGAGGCCGCGCGCAAGGCCGACCCCGTTCTCCTCGAACCGATGATGGCCGTCGAGGTCACCACGCCCGAGGACTACATGGGTGACGTCATCGGCGACCTCAACGGTCGTCGCGGGCAGATCCAGGCCATGGACGAGCGGGCCGGTGCCCGTGTCGTCAAGGCCCTTGTTCCGCTCTCCGAGATGTTCGGCTACGTGGGCGACCTGCGTAGCAAGACGCAGGGGCGCGCGAGCTACAGCATGCAGTTCGACTCCTACGCGGAAGTGCCTCCGGGCATCGCCAAGGAGATCGTCGCGAAGGTCCGCGGCGAGTAATTCCGTCGCTAACCACCGGCCGCTCTCGCGGCCGGTGGGACCTGGCGAATGAAGTCAGTCAGAAATCTCTAAGGAGACAGACCAGTGGCCAAGGCCAAGTTCGAGCGGAACAAGCCGCACGTGAACATCGGCACCATTGGGCACATCGACCACGGCAAGACGACTCTGACCGCGGCGATCACCAAGGTGCTTCACGACCGTTTCCCGCAGATCAACGAGGCGACCCCGTTCGACAAGATCGACAAGGCGCCCGAGGAGAAGGCCCGCGGGATCACGATCTCGATCGCCCACGTCGAGTACCAGACTGAGAAGCGCCACTACGCGCACGTCGACTGCCCTGGTCACGCCGACTACGTCAAGAACATGATCACCGGTGCGGCGCAGATGGACGGCGCCATCCTGGTGGTCGCCGCCACTGACGGCCCGATGCCCCAGACGAAGGAGCACGTCCTCCTGGCGCGCCAGGTCGGCGTCCCCTACATCGTCGTGGCCCTCAACAAGGCCGACATGGTGGACGACGAGGAGATCCTGGAGCTCGTCGAGCTCGAGGTCCGCGAGCTGCTCTCCGCTCAGGAGTTCCCCGGCGACGACCTGCCCGTCGTCCGCGTCTCGGCGCTGAAGGCGCTCGAGGGCGACGAGAAGTGGGGCGACTCGATCATCGAGCTCATGACCGCGGTCGACGAGAACGTGCCGGAGCCCACCCGCGCGATCGACCGTCCGTTCCTGATGCCGATCGAGGACGTCTTCTCGATCACCGGTCGCGGTACGGTCGTCACCGGCCGTATCGAGCGTGGTGTCGTCAAGGTCAACGAGACCGTCGACATCATCGGCATCAAGGAGAAGCACACCACGACGACCGTCACCGGCGTCGAGATGTTCCGCAAGCTCCTCGACGAGGGCCAGGCGGGCGACAACGTCGGTCTGCTCCTCCGCGGCATCAAGCGTGAGGACGTCGAGCGCGGCCAGTGCATCATCAAGCCGGGCACGACCACCCCGCACACCGAGTTCGAGGCCCAGGTCTACATCCTGAGCAAGGACGAGGGCGGCCGCCACACGCCGTTCTTCAACAACTACCGTCCGCAGTTCTACTTCCGTACGACTGACGTGACCGGTGTTGTGAACCTGCCCGAGGGCACCGAGATGGTCATGCCCGGTGACAACACCGAGATGACCGTCCAGCTGATCCAGCCCATCGCCATGGAGGACGGCCTCAAGTTCGCCATCCGTGAGGGTGGCCGTACGGTCGGCGCCGGCAACGTGGTCAAGATCATCAAGTAGTACCCGATGGCCGGGTCCCCACGGACCCGGCCATCACACTGCTCCACCCGCCGTGATCCCGCAGCCGCTTCGGATTCCCGAAGTGACTGCCGGATCACGGACACATAGCGGCAACCTGCCGCACGTTACTTGTTCAGACGACAGCGAAGGACACCGAGGCCATTATGGCGGGACAGAAGATCCGCATTCGGCTCAAGGCCTATGACCACGAGGTCATCGACAGCTCGGCCAAGAAGATCGTCGAGACGGTGACGCGTACGGGCGCGAAGGTCGCGGGCCCGGTGCCCCTGCCGACCGAGAAGAACGTGTACTGCGTGATCCGTTCGCCGCACAAGTACAAGGACAGCCGCGAGCACTTTGAGATGCGCACGCACAAGCGGCTGATTGACATCATCGACCCGACGCCCAAGACCGTCGACTCGCTCATGCGGCTCGACCTGCCTGCCGGCGTCGACATCTCGATCAAGCTCTGAGGGAACGCACTGACATGGCTAACCAGATCAAGGGCGTCCTGGGCAAGAAGCTCGGCATGACCCAGGTCTTCGACGAGGGCAACCGGATCGTCCCGGTCACCGTCGTGGAGGCCGGTCCGTGCGTGGTGACCCGGGTCCGCACTCCGGAGCGCGACGGCTACTCCGCCGTTCAGCTCGGCTTCGGCCAGATCGACCCGCGCAAGGTGAACAAGCCCCTGGGCGACTACCTGCGCAAGCACGACATCACCCCGCGCCGCTTCTTCGTCGAGGTCCGCACCGACGACGCCGCCGAGTACACGCTCGGCCAGGAAGTCACCGCCGGCACCTTCGAGGCCGGCCAGTTCGTGGACGTCACCGGCAAGAGCAAGGGCAAGGGCTTCGCGGGTGTCATGAAGCGTCACGGCTTCAAGGGCCTGGGCGCTTCGCACGGTACCCAGCGCAAGCACCGCTCGCCCGGCTCCATCGGTGGCTGCGCCACCCCGGGCCGCGTCTTCAAGGGCCTGCGCATGGCCGGTCGGATGGGCAACGTCCGCACCACCATCCAGAGCCTGAAGGTGCACGCCGTCGACGCCGAGAAGGGCCTCATCCTGATCAAGGGTGCGATCCCCGGCGCGAACGGCAGCCTGGTCCTCATCCGCACCGCTGCCAAGAAGGGGGCTGCCAAGTGAGCACCATTGACGTCCTCGACGCGAGCGGCGCCAAGACCGGCGACTCGATCGACCTGCCCGAGAGCATCTTCGGCGCCAAGGTCAACGTGCCGCTGATCCACCAGGTCGTCGTGGCCCAGCTGGCCGCGCGCCGCCAGGGCACGCACGCCACCAAGACCCGCGGCGACGTCCGCGGCGGTGGCAAGAAGCCGTACCGCCAGAAGGGCACCGGCCGCGCCCGCCAGGGTTCGACCCGTGCGCCGCAGTTCACCGGCGGTGGCACCGTCCACGGTCCGCAGCCGCGCTCCTACGAGCAGCGGACGCCCAAGAAGATGAAGGCCGCGGCGCTGCGCCAGGCCCTGTCCGACCGGGCCGGCGGCAACCTCGTCCACGTCGTGAGCTCCCTGGTCAGCGGCGAGACGCCGAAGACCAAGAGCGCGCTCGAGGCGCTCCGCAAGATCACCGGCTCGCGCAGCGTGCTCGTGGTCGTCACGGAGCACGACGAGCTCACCTGGCTGAGCCTGCGCAACGCCCCGGAGGTCCACCTCCTGGACGCCGGCCAGCTCAACACGTACGACGTGCTGTGCAGCGACGCCATCGTCTTCACCAAGGAGGCCTACGACGACGTCGTGGCGCGCCTGGAGAAGAGCGGGAAGGAAGACGCCTGATGGAGAAGATCACCGACCCGCGCGACATCATCATCAAGCCGATCGTCTCCGAGAAGAGCTACGGCCTGATCGACGAGCACAACAAGTACACCTTCCTGGTCAAGCAGGGTGTGAACAAGACGCAGGTGAAGATCGCCATCGAGCAGATCTTCGGTGTGAAGGTCACCGGCGTCAACACCATCAACCGCCAGGGCAAGCGCAAGCGCACCAAGTTCGGCTACGGCGAGCGCCCGGGTACCAAGCGAGCGATCGTCAGCCTTGCCGAGGGCGAGCGCATCGACATCTTCGGCCAAATCGGCTGATCAGGGCTTGATCGCTTTTAGCGACAGGCCAGACGTGTAGGTGGTTGTTTGCCCGCGCGGGTGTCTGGACTGAGGAGCGTAGGGGAGCGAAGCGACCCGGAGCGACGAGGGAAGACACCCGCTGAAGGCGGGCAAACCCGCCGTGCCGATAGGCACGGCAATTAGACAGGGATGAACGAAAAAGATGGGCATCCGTAAATACAAGCCGACGACCCCGGGTCGACGCGGCGCGAGCGTCTCGGACTTCGCCGAGATCACGCGCAGCACGCCCGAGAAGTCGCTGCTTGCTCCCCTGCACAGCAAGGGCGGCCGTAACGTCCACGGGCGGGTCACCGCTCGCCACCAGGGCGGCGGCCACAAGCGGGCGTACCGGATCATCGACTTCCGACGCCACGACAAGGACGGGATCCCGGCCAAGGTCGCTCACATCGAGTACGACCCGAACCGCACCTCCCGCATCGCCCTGCTGCACTACGCCGACGGTGAGAAGCGCTACATCCTCGCGCCGACCGGCATCAAGCAGGGTGACCGCATCGAGAACGGCCCCGGGGCCGACATCAAGCCCGGCAACTGCCTGCCGCTCCGCAACATCCCGACCGGTACCTTCATCCACGCGGTGGAGCTCCGTCCGGGTGGTGGCGCCAAGCTCGGCCGCAGCGCCGGCGCGCAGATCCAGCTCCTCGCCAAGGAGGGCATGTACGCCACGCTGCGTATGCCGTCCGGTGAGATGCGCCAGGTCGACATCCGCTGCCGGGCGTCGATCGGCCAGGTCGGCAACGCCGAGCAGGCCAACATCAACTGGGGTAAGGCCGGCCGTATGCGGTGGAAGGGCAAGCGCCCGACCGTCCGTGGTGTCGCGATGAACCCGGTTGACCACCCGCACGGCGGTGGTGAGGGCAAGACCTCCGGTGGTCGCCACCCGGTGAACCCGAAGGGCAAGCCCGAGGGCCGCACCCGTCAGGCCAACAAGGCCAGCGACCGGCTGATCATCCGGCGTCGGAGCAAGAGGAAGAAGCGGTAGGAGCAGCCGAAATGCCACGTAGCCTTAAGAAGGGTCCCTTCGTGGACGACCACCTTCAGAAGAAGGTCGACGTCCAGAACGAGAAGGGCACCAAGAACGTCATCAAGACGTGGTCGCGGCGCTCCATGATCGTGCCCGACATGCTGGGCCACACGATCGCCGTGCACGACGGCCGCAAGCACGTCCCGGTGTTCGTCACCGAGTCGATGATCGGTCACAAGCTCGGAGAGTTCGCCCCCACGCGGACGTTCCGCAGCCACGTCAAGGAAGACCGCCGCAGCCGGCGGTAAGCGTCCTTCGAAAAGCAATAGGAGACAGCGATGGAAGCCAGGGCACAGGCGCGGTTCGCGCGCCACACGCCCCGGAAGGCCCGCCGCGTGGTGGACCTCATTCGCGGCCTGGGCGCTTCGGAGGCGCAGGCCGTGCTGCAGTTCGCGCCGCAGGCGGCGAGCGAGACCGTTTTCAAGGTCCTCTCGTCCGCTATCGCGAACGCGGAGCACAACTTCAAGCTCGACCGCGAGACGCTGGTCGTGAGCCGCGCGTGGGTCGATGAGGGCCCGACGCTCAAGCGGTTCCGCCCCCGCGCTCAGGGTCGCGCCTATCGGATCAACAAGCGGACCAGCCACATCACCGTGATCGTGGAGTCCCGCGAGCCGAAGGGGAGGGCCCGCTAGTGGGTCAGAAGGTCAACCCGCACGGGTTCCGCCTCGGCATCACGACCGACTTCAAGAGCCGGTGGTACGCCGACAAGCTCTACAAGTCGTACGTCGCCGAGGACGTGTCGATCCGCCGCATGCTGCAGAAGGGCATGGAGCGGGCCGGTATCTCCAAGGTCGAGATCGAGCGCACGACCGACCGCGTCCAGGTCGACATCCACACCGCCCGGCCGGGCATCGTCATCGGCCGTCGTGGTGCGGAGGCCGACCGCATCCGCGGCGATCTGGAGAAGCTGACCAAGAAGCAGGTTCAGCTCAACATTCTCGAGGTCAAGAACCCCGAGATCGACGCGCAGCTGGTCGCACAGGGTGTGGCCGAGCAGCTCTCCAGCCGTGTCTCGTTCCGTCGCGCCATGCGCAAGGCGATGCAGTCGGCGATGAAGAGCGGCGCCAAGGGCATCCGGGTCGCGTGCTCGGGTCGTCTGGGTGGCGCGGAGATGTCGCGCTCGGAGTTCTACCGCGAGGGCCGCGTGCCCCTGCACACGCTCCGCGCCGACATCGACTACGGCTTCTACGAGGCCAAGACGACCTTCGGCCGCATCGGCGTGAAGGTCTGGATCTACAAGGGCGAAGCCCCGACCTCGCGCGCCGAGCGTGAGGCCGCCGCTGCCGGCGCCCGCGCCGGTGGCCAGCGTCGCGACAACGACCGTCGTGGCGGTGGCGGCGGCGCTGAGCGTCCCCGTCGTGGCGGCGGCGACCGTCCGCGCCGTGGCGCCGGTGCCGGTCGTGGCGACCGCGCCCCCCGCAATGAGGCGGCCGCTCAGGCCGCCCCCGAGACCGGCCCGGCGGAGCAGCCGGGTGCTGAAGGGAGCTGACCATGCTGATCCCGCGCAGGGTCAAGCACCGCAAGCAGCACCGGCCTGACCGCAGCGGCGCCGCCAAGGGCGGCACGCGGGTCGTGTTCGGCGAGTTCGGCATTCAGGCGCTTGAGCACTCCTACGTGACCAACCGCCAGATCGAGTCGGCTCGTATCGCCATGACCCGGCACATCCGCCGTGGCGGCAAGGTGTGGATCAACATCTACCCCGACCGTCCCCTCACCAAGAAGCCCGCGGAAACGCGCATGGGTTCCGGTAAGGGTTCGCCCGAGTGGTGGATCGCCAACGTCAAGCCCGGCCGCGTCATGTTCGAGCTGTCCGGTGTGCCGGAGTCCATCGCCCGCGAGGCGATGCGCCGCGCCATCCACAAGCTCCCCATGAAGTGCCGGTTCGTCAAGCGTGAAGTGGGTGAGGCGTGATGGCTAAGGGCCTGACCGCCGGTGAGCTGCGCGTGGAGGACGGGGAGGTGCTCGTCCAGAAGCTCAAGGAGGCCAAGGAGGAGCTGTTCAACCTCCGCTTCCAGGCGGCGACCGGACAGTTGGAGAGCCACGGGCGGCTGCGCGCCGTCCGCCGCGAGATCGCCCGTATCTACACCGTGATGCGCGAGCGCGAGCTTGGAATCGTCACGGTCGAGAAGGAGCCGAGCGATGGCTGAAACAACTGAGAACGTCGAGACCACCGACAAGAGCGCGCGGAACTACCGCAAGACCCGTGAGGGCCTGGTCGTCAGCGACAAGATGGACAAGACCGTCGTCGTCGCCGTCGAGGACCGCGTGAAGCACCCGCTGTACGGCAAGGTCATCCGCCGTACGACCAAGTACAAGGCTCACGACGAGGAGAACACCGCCGGTGTCGGCGACCGTGTCCTCCTCATGGAGACCCGTCCGCTGTCGGCGACCAAGCGCTGGCGAGTGGTCGAGGTTCTCGAGCGGGCCAAGTAATATAACGCGATCGCGCCTCGTGGGGGCCGTGCTTCGGCCCGGCCCCCATGACGGTGTCCAAGGAGGCTCCGGCACGTCCGGAGTCTCGCCCGCGGCGGCGGTCGGCTGAGGCCGGCTGGCGACGAGGGACAAGACATGTAGGTTCGGCCAGGCTCGGGGTCTCCCCGAGAACCGGCTCGACACATCAGGAGTTCAGCTGTGATTCAGCAGGAGTCGCGACTCAAGGTCGCCGACAACACGGGTGCCAAGGAGATTCTCTGCATCCGCGTTCTCGGTGGCTCGGGGCGGCGCTACGCCGGAATCGGCGACATCATCGTCGCGACGGTGAAGGACGCCATCCCCGGTGGCGGTGTCAAGAAGGGTGACGTCGTCAAGGCGGTCATCGTGCGCACCGTCAAGGAGCGCCGTCGCCAGGACGGTTCGTACATCAAGTTCGACGAGAACGCCGCGGTCATCATCAAGGACAGCGGTGACCCCCGGGGCACGCGTATTTTCGGGCCGGTCGGCCGCGAGCTGCGTGACAAGAAGTTCATGCGCATCATCTCGCTGGCGCCGGAGGTGCTCTAAATGGGCAAGCTGCACGTGAAGAAGGGTGACCTGGTTCAGGTCATCGCGGGTAAGGACAAGGGCGCCAAGGGCCGCGTCATCGCTGCGCTGCCGTCCCAGGATCGTGTGATCGTCGCCGGCGTGAACATGATCAAGAAGCACTCGAAGGAGACCAACCAGGGTCCCCGCGGCGCCAAGGAAGGCGGCGTCACCACCCTGGAGGCCTCCATCCATGTGAGCAACGTCAAGAAGCTCAAGGATGACGAGAAGCCGAAGGACGAGGACGCCAAGTGACTGCCCAGACCGCTGAGCGGGTGACCCCCCGCCTCAAGCAGAAGTACCGCGAGGAGATCGCGGCCCAGCTGCGCGAGCAGTTCGGCATCGAGAACGTCATGCTGACCCCGGGTCTCACCAAGATCAAGGTGAACATGGGTGTCGGCGAGGCCGCTCGCGACTCCAAGCTGATCGAGGGCGCCGTGCGCGACCTCACCGCCATCACCGGCCAGAAGCCGGCCGTCGTCCGCGCCCGCAAGTCGATCGCGCAGTTCAAGCTGCGTGAGGGCATGCCGATCGGCGCGCACGTCACGCTGCGTGGCGACCGCATGTGGGAGTTCCTCGACCGCCTGCTGTCGCTGGCCCTGCCGCGTATCCGCGACTTCCGCGGCCTGTCGCCCAAGCAGTTCGACGGTCACGGGAACTACACCTTCGGTCTCACCGAGCAGGTCATGTTCCACGAGATCGACCAGGACAAGGTCGACCGGCAGCGCGGTATGGACATCACGGTCGTCACGACCGCCCGCAATGACGACGAGGGCCGCGCGCTGCTGAAGCTGCTCGGTTTCCCGTTCAAGGAGGCCTGATCCCATGGCGAAGACGTCGCTCAAGGTCAAGGCGGCCCGCAAGCAGAAGTTCGAAGTCCGCGCGTACACTCGTTGTTCGCGATGCGGCCGGCCCCGCGCCGTCTACCGCAAGTTCGGACTCTGCCGCGTGTGCTTCCGTGAGATGGCGCACCGGGGCGAGCTGCCCGGCATCACCAAGTCCAGCTGGTAATTCCAGAGCAAGTTCACTACGCCGTAGGTCCCCTTCATTTCTGGGAAACCGCGGCGAGGAGGGCCATCGATCATGACGATGACCGACCCGATCGCAGACATGCTGACGCGTCTGCGGAACGCGAACTCGGCCTATCACGACACCGTCACCATGCCCTACTCGAAGATCAAGGCGCACATCGCCGAGATCCTTCAGCAGGAGGGCTACATCCAGTCCTGGAGCGTCGAAGACGCCAAGGTTGGCAAGAACCTCGTGGTGGAGCTCAAGTTCGGGCCGACCCGTGAGCGTTCGCTCGCGGGCATCCGCCGGGTTTCCAAGCCCGGTCTGCGGGTTTACGCGAAGAAGGACAACCTGCCCCGAGTCCTGGGCGGGCTGGGCGTCGCGATCATCTCGACGTCCGGCGGCCTGATGACTGACAAGCAGGCCGGCAAGCGCGGAGTGGGCGGGGAAGTCCTCGCCTACGTCTGGTAAGAGGGGAGGAACCACAGCATGTCGCGAATCGGACGGCTGCCCATCCCTGTACCGAGCGGTGTCGACATCACCATCGACGGCCGGAGTGTCCAGGTCAAGGGCCCGAAGGGCACGCTTTCTCACACCGTCGCCGAGCCCATCGAGGTTTCGCGCGGTGACGACGGCAATCTCGCCGTCACCCGTCCCAACGACGAGAACAAGGTCCGTGCTCTGCACGGCCTGTCCCGCACGCTGATCGCCAACATGGTGACCGGTGTGACCTCGGGTTACTCGAAGACGTTGGAGATCATCGGCGTCGGCTACCGCGTCCAGGCCAAGGGCCCGACGCAGCTCGAGTTCTCGCTCGGCTTCAGCCACCCGGTGATCATCGACGCGCCGGAGGGCATCACCTTCCGCGTCGAGCGTCCGACCCTGTTCCACGTGGACGGGATCGACAAGCAGAAGGTTGGCGAGGTCTCCGCCAACATCCGCAAGCTGCGCAAGCCCGACCCTTACAAGGGCAAGGGCGTGCGCTACCAGGGCGAAGTCGTCCGCAAGAAGGTCGGAAAGGCTGGTAAGTAGTCATGGCTGCGAAGTACGGCAAGCACAGCGCCGCTCGCGCCATTTCGCGAGCCCGCCGCCACCGTCGTGTGCGCAAGAACGTCGTCGGCACGCTCGAGCGTCCGCGCCTGGTCGTGAACCGGTCCGCGCGGCACCTGTTCGTGCAGATCGTCGACGACGGCAAGGGCCACACGATCGTGAGCGCCTCCACCATGGACGCCCAGCTGCGTTCCCTGGAGGCCGACAAGACCGAGAAGGCGAAGAAGGTCGGCGAGCTTCTCGCTCAGCGGGCCAAGGACGCCGGGATCACCGCGGTCGTGTTCGACCGTGGTGGCAACCGCTACGCGGGCCGCATCGCGGCTCTGGCGGACAGCGCCCGTGAAGGCGGGTTGAGCTTCTGATGACAACCCGTCCTATGAGCAATGAGAAGAGGAACCACTGATGGCTGGAGCTCCGCGTCGCGGTGCCGGCGGCGGTGGCGAGCGGCGGGAACGTCGTGACGACCGCGGCCGTGGCGCCCAGGACAAGGGCGTCTCGTACATCGAGCGCGTCGTGAAGATCAACCGCGTGGCCAAGGTCGTCAAGGGTGGTCGGCGGTTCAGCTTCACCGCGCTGGTCATCGTCGGCGACGGCAACGGCCTCGTCGGTGTCGGCTACGGCAAGGCCAAGGAAGTGCCCGCGGCGATCGCCAAGGGCGTCGAAGAGGCCAAGAAGCACTTCTTCAAGGTGCCGCGCATCCAGGGCACCATCCCGCACACCGTGCAGGGGGAGGACGCCGCCGGCGTCGTCCTGCTGCGTCCGGCCTCGCCCGGTACCGGTGTCATCGCGGGTGGTCCGGTGCGCGCCGTCCTGGAGTGCGCCGGGATTCACGACGTGCTGTCCAAGTCGCTCGGCTCGGACAACCCGATCAACATCGTGCACGCCACCGTGGCGGCTCTGAAGGGCCTCTCGCGCCCCGAGGAGATCGCCGCCCGCCGTGGTCTGCCGATCGAGGACGTCGCCCCCAAGGCGATGCTCAAGGCGCGCGCCGAGGGTCTCGCCGAGGCCGCGGCCGCCGCGAAGGCGGGGAGCTAGCCATGGCCCGCCTGAAGATCACGCAGACCCGGTCCAAGATCGGTGGCAAGCAGAACCAGCGTGACTCGCTGCGTTCGCTTGGCCTGAAGCGAATCGGCGACGTCGTCGTGAAGGAGGACCGTCCCGAGATCCGCGGGATGGTCGCCGTCGTGACGCACCTCGTCGAGGTTGAAGAGGTCGACTAGTCATGACTGAGAACGCACCGCTGAAGATTCATGACCTGCGTCCCGCCCCCGGCGCCAACAAGGCCAAGGTCCGCAAGGGCCGCGGCGAGGGCTCCAAGGGCAAGACGTCCGGTCGTGGTACGAAGGGTTCCCGCTCCCGTACCACCGTGCCTCTCGGCTTCGAAGGTGGCCAGGTTCCGCTCCAGCGGCGGCTGCCGAAGCTGAAGGGCTTCTCCAACGCCCTGTTCAAGACGACCTACCAGGTCGTCAACCTTGACAAGCTGGGCGAGGTCTTCTCCTCCGGTGGCGACGTGACCGTCGCCGACCTGGTGGCGAACGGCCTGGTCCGGAAGAACGAACTGGTCAAGGTTCTCGGAACCGGCGACATCTCCGTGGCGTTGAACGTGCAGGCGCACGCCTTCTCCGCCAGCGCCAAGGAGAAGATCGCCGCGGCCGGCGGCTCCACCACGGAGCTGTAGGCCTCACGCATCACGAGGCGCGGAGGCTCGTTATGAGCCTCCGCGCCCGTAGTGCGTTAGAGTTCGCTGGACAGTGAGCCGAGTCTCTCTGTCAAACCGCTCGTTTGCTTTGGTAAGACCCGCTGTATTGGCAAGACCGCAAGAAGACATGTCGATGGACGACCCCCGCACCATCGCTCACCGTTACCGCGTCTCTGGCGCGCAGGAGGGACCGTGCTAACCGCTCTTACCCGGGCTTTCCGGACGCCGGACCTGCGCAAGAAGCTGCTTTTCACCCTGGGAATCATTGTGATTTTCCGCCTGGGCTCGGTGCTGCCGACCCCCGGTGTGAACACGGAGAACGCCCGTAAGGCTCTGGAAGCGGCTCAATCTAGCGAACTCAGCAGTATTTATGGGATGGTCCAGCTCTTCAGTGGCGGCGCGTTGCTGAAGCTTTCAGTGTTCGCGCTGGGCATCATGCCCTACATCACGGCCAGCATCATCCTGCAGCTGTTGACGGTCGTGATCCCCCGCCTCGAGGCTCTCAAGAAGGAGGGCCAGGCGGGAACTGCGAAGATCACGCAGTATACCCGTTATCTCACCATCGGTTTGGCGATTCTCCAGTCGACGGCGTTCGTCGCGCTGGCCAGGTCCGGGCAGCTGTTCGGCACCTCCGCCAACGATCTCCCGATCCTGCTCAACGACGACATCTTCACGGTCGTCGTCATGGTCATCACGATGACCGCGGGTACGGCCGTCATCATGTGGCTCGGTGAGCTCATCACCGACCGCGGCGTCGGCAACGGCATGTCGATCCTGATCTTCACGCAGATCATCGCGGTCTTCCCGTCGGAACTGATGAACATCTTCCGGTCGAAGGGCGCGTTCACCTTCGTCATCGTCATGATCGTCGGTATCTTCATGATCGCCGCGGTCGTGTTCGTGGAGCAGGCCCAGCGCCGCATCCCGGTGCAGTACGCCAAGCGCATGGTCGGCCGCCGGATGTACGGCGGCACCTCGACCTACATCCCGCTGAAGGTCAACCAGGCGGGCATCATCCCGGTCATCTTCGCCTCCTCGCTGCTCTACCTGCCTCAGCTGCTGGTGACGCTGTTCGCCAACAGCCAGGAGAGCAACGCCGTGGTCGAGTGGATCGCCCAGAACTTCGGCTCGGGTGACACGCCGATCTACATGGCGACCTTCTTCCTCCTGATCGTGTTCTTCACGTACTTCTACGTGTCCATCACCTTCAACCCCGTTGAAGTCGCCGACAACATGAAGAAGTACGGTGGGTTCATTCCGGGCATTCGTCCGGGCCGGCCGACCGCCGAGTACCTCAACTACGTGCTCACCCGGTTGACCGCGCCGGGGTCGCTGTATCTGGGCCTGATCTCCATGGTCCCGATCTTCGCCCTCACGCTGGCCGGCGCTTCCCAGAACTTCCCGTTCGGAGGAACGAGCATTCTGATCATGGTGGGTGTCGGTCTCGACACGGTGAAGCAGATTGAGAGCCAGCTCCAGCAGCGCAACTACGAGGGCTTCCTGAGATAGTGCGTCTCGTCCTGGTCGGGCCCCCCGGAGCGGGCAAGGGGACGCAGGCCCAGTTCATCGCATCGCATCTGTCGATCCCGAAAATCTCGACAGGTGACATTTTCCGCGCCAACGTGTCGGGTGGCACGGAGCTCGGAAAGCTGGCCAAGACCTACATGGACCGCGGGGACCTGGTTCCCGACGAGGTGACGATCGCGATGGTCCGCGGCCGCCTCGCCGAAGACGACGCGCAGGACGGTTTCCTGCTCGACGGCTTCCCGCGGAACGTGGCGCAGGCCGAGGTCCTCAAGAAGATGCTGGCTGACTTGGGTTCGGGGCTCGACCTGGTGCTGGAACTCGTCGTCGACGACGACGAGGTGGTCCGCCGCCTGGCCGGGCGGCGCACCTGCCGCTCGTGTGGCAAGGTCTGGCACATCGACTTCGACCCGCCGAAGAAGGAAGGCGTCTGCGACGCCTGCGGCGGCGAGCTGTTCCAGCGTGACGACGACCGTGAGGAGACCATCAGGCACCGCCTGGAGGTCTACCAGGAGCAGACGGCACCGCTGGTCAACTTCTACGCCGACGAAGGCATCCTGCGCGGCGTCGACGCGACCGGCCCGGTCGAGGAGGTCACCGGCCGAGCGATGGCCGAGCTGCGCGGGTTCACCCGTGGGCCGGCCCAGGAGCCGGACAGCGAAGACGAGAGCTAAGAGCGCGTAGACCCGCTCGGAACGCCACTCCACGATTTGCGTGGGGTGGCGTTCCTGTTCGTGGGGGACAATGTATTGAATCGGGCATATGCCCCTGAAAGATGATCCACCCAAGGGGTGCCTACGGGATGTTTCGGAAGAACAAGCACGGGATCCAGATCAAGTCGCCCGAGCAGATCGTCAAGATGCGCGCGGCCGGCCTGGTCGTCGGGCGCACGCTCGACCTGCTGAGGCGGTCGGTCGAGCCGGGCATCACGCCGCTCGACCTCGACGCCATCGCCGAGAAGGCGATCAGGGACGAGGGCGCGATCCCGTCCTTCAAGGGCTACCAGGGCTTCCCGGCGACGATCTGCGCGTCGGTCAACCAGGAGGTCGTCCACGGGATCCCGACCGACCGGCGTGCGCTGCGCGAGGGCGACGTCATCTCGATCGACTGCGGCGCCATCCTCGACGGCTGGCACGGCGACTCGGCGATCACCGTCCCGGTGGGGGAGGTCGACGCCAAGCTGCTGGAGCTGATCCGGGTGACCGAGGAGGCCATGTGGGCGGGGATCGCGGCGCTGAAGGTGGGCGTCCACCTGTCGGACATCGGGCACCGGGTGGAGAAGTACGTGCGCTCCCAGGGCCGTTACGGCATCCCCCAGGAGTACGGCGGCCACGGCATCGGCACCGAGATGCACATGGACCCGTGGGTGGCCAACCACGGCAAGCCCGGCCGGGGGCCGAAGCTGGAGGCCGGCATGTGCCTGGCGATCGAGCCGATGGTCAACCTCGGCACCGACCAGACCCGGGTGCTCTCCGACGACTGGACGGTCGTGACCCAGGACGGCAAGGCGTCGGCGCATTTCGAGCACAGCGTGGCGGTCACCGAAGAAGGCCCGTTGGTTTTGACTGCGCTCGACGGCGGCAAGGAACGGTTCTCCGCGACATAATTGGTAAAAAGACGTATTTGGAGGTTGGGCCATGGCATTCAGTCCGGAGATGCGCGCTTCTGACGCCGACCGGGAGAAGGTCGCGGCCGCCCTCCGGGAGCACATGGTGGAGGGCCGCCTGAACGCCGACGAGTTCGGCGAACGGCTGGAGGCGGCCTACGCCGCCAAGACCTTCGGCGAGCTCCAGGTGCTCACCCGCGATCTGCCCGACATCGACCTCAAGAACCTGCCGGCCCGCCCCGAGCCGGTGAAGCCGCAGGCCAAGGGCAATCCCAAGAAGCTGCGGGAGGCCTGGGGGGTGTGGGCGACCGCCGTCGGGATCAACTGGTTCATCTGGCTGATGATCACCGTCACGAGCGGCGACGCCCCCTATCCCTGGCCGCTGTGGGTGATGGGCCCGTGGGGGATCGTGCTGCTGATCGCGACCCTGAACCAAAGCCAGAATGGCGATAAAAAGCGGGAATTGGGCTCCTGAATGTGCCGTTGTGCACGCTCGGGGATGAGTGCGTATTCGTCCACAGAACGGCGGGTCGAGTCTTCCTAATGTGAGCGGTGTCCGGAGATGAGCAGCATCCCCGGAAGGTCTCACTGGAGGACAGAACAATGCGCAAGCTCCCCCGCCTTCTCGCCGGTACCGCTCTCGCCGCGGGCCTCATGGCCGGCGCCATGGCCGCTCCCGCCACGGCCAGCGCCACCACCTCCACCGGCACCGTCGCCCAGGCCTCGTCGAAGCACTTCTTCGGCCCGTACCACTCGCACTGGAGCAACGGCTTCGAGAAGAGCCACAAGTCCTACTTCAAGGGCTACTGGACCAACAGCGGCGGCCACTACTGGTTCTACGGCGACGTCTTCGACACCGACCGCGACCGTCAGTGGACCTACGTCTGGTACCGCTACACCGACAAGTTCGGCCGCAGCCACCAGAAGTTCTTCAAGAACAACTCCTTCGGCCACGGCAACCGGTTCAACAAGTTCTTCGGCTTCAAGAAGGGCTTCGTGAAGGACGTGGACTTCCGCGTCTGCGAGGGCGTCAACAAGTTCGACGACTGCGGTGGCTGGGGCGACGCCTTCTAAGCCGCCCACCGAGCCGTCCACTGGGCCGCCCAGCGACCCCGGGCCCGTCCTGACAAGGGCGGGCCCTGTTCATGCCGACTCTTTGCCCTTCGGGTCTGTTGGCGGGGTTGTCCCCGGGTAGGTGATCTTTGTCGGCCGGGTGGGAGTCCCTCGGCCGCCGGGCGACCCGGCTGAGCGGGCCGCCCGGGCGCTGAGCCACCGGGCCCACCCGATCCGGCATGTCGGCGGTGCCGGACGGGTGGGCCCGGTTTTGCGGTATCCTGGAGAGCGGTTGTGTACGAGGGCCCGTTCTGCGAGATCGTTTCGCGTTCCGCACTGGGTTGCCGTACACTCCTTTGTCGGTTCACTATGACCTTTTGCGTGGGCGGCCTTGCAGCCGCCGCTCTCTGAAACGCCTCAAGGTCGCGGCTGATTAGTGTTCCGAAGCCTCAGACGACCGAGCATCAGTGAAACGTGAGGAACTTTTGGCCAAGAAAGACGGCGCCATCGAGATCGAGGGCACTGTGGTCGAGTCGCTCCCGAACGCCATGTTCCGGGTGCAGCTCGACAACGGCCATAAGGTCCTGGCCCACATCAGCGGCAGGATGCGCATGCACTACATCCGCATCCTCCCGGACGACCGGGTCGTCGTGGAGCTTAGCCCCTACGACCTCACTCGCGGCCGGATCGTCTACCGGTACAAGTAGGAACGATTAAGGACTATGAAGGTCAAGCCGAGCGTCAAGAAGATCTGTGACAAGTGCAAGGTGATCCGCCGGCACGGTCGAGTCATGGTGATCTGCGACAACCTGCGCCACAAGCAGCGTCAGGGCTAGTCGCCACCGGCCCCTGCTGAGTCCGTCCCACGTGGCGGACTCGACCCATGTGCGGGGCCGGGACTGTAATCGCGCGCCACACTCGCGAAGGCGCCTTCCTTTGGGATGGGTGAACCACGCGGGAGACCCCCGGTCGGAGGCCGGGGCCCTCACCCCGGGCATTGGGGAGGGGCGTGGGGCGCAGGACCTCCGCGAAACGAAGGAGAATGCCCGACCATGGCTCGCCTGGTTGGCGTCGACCTCCCCCGCGACAAGCGGCTGGAGATCGCTCTCACCTACATCTACGGCATCGGCCGTACCCGCGCGCTCGAAATCCTGGACGCCACCGGCGTCTCCGGCGACCTGCGCGTGCACCAGCTCTCAGACACCGAGCTCGTGCCCATGCGTGACTACATCGAGGCGAACTACAAGATCGAGGGTGACCTCCGTCGCGAAGTTCAGGCCGACATTCGTCGCAAGATCGAAATCGGCTGCTACCAGGGCATCCGGCACCGCAAGGGGCTGCCCGTCCACGGTCAGCGGACGCAGACGAACGCGCGTACCCGCAAGGGCAAGAAGAAGACCGTGGCCGGCAAGAAGAAGCCGGGCAAGAAGTAGTCCTTAGCTGCAGCCCATTTCAGGAGATAGCGCTTAAATGCCGCCGAAGAGCCGCCAGGGCGCACCCAAGAAGGTGCGCCGCAAGGAAAAGAAGAACGTCGCTCACGGGCACGCCCACATCAAGAGCACGTTCAACAACACGATCGTCTCGATCACCGACCCGAACGGGAACGTGATCTCCTGGGCCAGCGCCGGCCACGTCGGGTTCAAGGGCTCCCGTAAGTCCACCCCGTTCGCCGCCCAGATGGCCGCCGAGAACGCCGCCCGCCGCGCCATGGAGCACGGCATGCGCAAGGTCGACGTCTTCGTCAAGGGCCCCGGTTCCGGCCGGGAGACCGCGATCCGTTCGCTTCAGGCGACCGGGCTCGAGGTCGGGTCCATCCAGGACGTGACGCCGGTCCCGCACAACGGTTGCCGTCCGCCGAAGCGCCGCCGCGTCTGACGTCCAGGAGATAAGAGAAAATGGCTCGTTACACGGGTGCGGACTGCAAGCTCTGCCGCCGGGAGAAGACCAAGCTTTTCCTCAAGGGCAAGAAGTGCGAGTCCGCGAAGTGCCCCATCGAAATCCGTCCTTACCCCCCGGGTGAGCACGGTCGTGGTCGTCCCAAGGAGTCTGAGTACCAGCTCCAGCTTCGTGAGAAGCAGAAGACCCGCCGCATCTACGGCATCCTCGAGAAGCAGTTCCGGAACTACTACGAGGAAGCCAACCGCAAGTCCGGCAAGACCGGCGAGAACCTCCTCCAGATCCTGGAGAGCCGTCTCGACAACGTGGTCTACCGCGCCGGTTTCGCGGAGTCGCGCGACGCCGCCCGCCAGCAGGTCCGCCACGGTCACGTGACCGTGAACGGCAAGAAGGTGGACATCCCGTCCTACCGCGTCCGCGAGCACGACATCGTGGAGATCCGCGAGAAGTCGCGCAACCTCATGCCCTACGAGGTGGCTCGCGCCACGTCCGGTGACAAGACCGTCCCGGCGTGGCTGGGTGTCGCCCCCGAGGCCATGCGGGTGCTCGTGCACCAGCTCCCGGTCCGCCAGCAGATCGACACGCTGGTCCAGGAGCAGCTCATCGTCGAGCTCTACTCCAAGTAGTCCCTGGGGTAAGGCTCCGCTGCCGCACGGCTCGCGCACAACGGGCCGTGCGGCACACTGGTTTCACCGAGCGGCGTCAAATAACGGGCGTCGCCGTTTCGAAAGGGAACACGCATGCTCATCGCACAGCGTCCCAGTCTGGTCGAGGAGTCCCTCGACGAGCACCGGTCCAAGTTCGTCATCGAGCCGCTGGAGCCGGGTTTCGGCTACACCATCGGCAACTCCGTGCGGCGCACGCTGCTGTCGTCCATTCCGGGCGCGGCCGTGACCTCCATCCGCATCGAGGGTGTCCTCCACGAGTTCACGACCGTTCCCGGGGTCAAGGAAGACGTCACCGACATCATCCTGAACCTCAAGAACCTGGTCGTCTCCTCCGAGCACGACGAGCCGGTGGTCATGTACCTGCGCAAGCAGGGCCCCGGTGAGGTCACCGCCGCCGACATCGCGCCCCCGGCCGGTGTCGAGGTGCACAACCCCGACCTCCACATCGCCACGCTGAACGGCAAGGCGAAGCTGGAGATGGAGCTGACCGTCGAGCGCGGTCGCGGCTACGTCTCCGCCGCCCAGAACAAGCAGCCCGGCCAGGAGATCGGCCGCATCCCGATCGACTCGATCTACTCGCCGGTCCTCAAGGTCACCTACAAGGTCGAGGCGACGCGTGTCGAGCAGCGCACCGACTTCGACCGGCTGATCCTCGACGTCGAGACCAAGCCGTGCATGAAGCCCCGCGACGCGGTGGCCTCGGCCGGCAAGACCCTCGTCGAGCTCTTCGGCCTGGCCCGTGAGCTCAACGTCGAGGCCGAGGGCATCGACATCGGCCCGTCGCCGACCGACGCCGCCCTGGCGGCCGACCTGGCGCTGCCGATCGAGGAGCTGAACCTGACGGTTCGTTCCTACAACTGCCTCAAGCGCGAGGGCATCCACACCGTGGGTGAGCTCGTGGCGCGCAGTGAGCAGGACCTGCTGGACATCCGCAACTTCGGCGCCAAGTCGATCGAAGAGGTCAAGCAGAAGCTGCACGAGATGGGTCTCGCGCTCAAGGACAGCCCGCCCGGATTCGACCCGTCCGCAGTCGCCGGTGGCGGCTACGACGACGAGGACGGCGGCTTCATCGAGACCGAGCAGTACTGATTTTCTCAGCTAGAACGATCATCTGATCGGCCCGACCCCGGTACCTGATACGGCCGGGGCGGGTTATCCAAAGGAGCATGTCATGCCCAAGCCCACCAAGGGTGCACGTTTCGGTGGTTCCGCGGCGCACGAGAAGCTGATCCTGTCGAACCTCGCGACGCAGCTTTTCCAGCACGGAAAGATCAAGACCACCGAGGCCAAGGCCAAGCGCCTGCGCCCCGTGGCGGAGCGGCTGATCACCAAGGCGAAGAAGGGCGACATCCACAACCGTCGCCAGGTGGCGGCCGTCATCCGTGACAAGGGCGTCGTGCACCACCTCTTCACCGAGATCGCCCCCACCTTCGCGGAGCGTCCCGGTGGCTACACCCGCATCACCAAGATCGGGCAGCGCAAGGGCGACGCCGCTTTCATGGCCGTCATCGAGCTCGTCACCGAGCCGCTGAACGCCGTCACCACGACCCGCAAGGCCCCTGAGCCCGCCGCCGCCCCGGCGCCGGCGCCCAAGGCCGAAGAGGTCGAGGAGACGAAGGCGGAGGCCGCCGCCGACGAGGCCGAGGTCACCGAGACCGAGGCCAAGAAGGACGACGAGGCCTGATCTCTCAGGTTTCCCACGGGTCCGGTGTCCTACGGGACACTGGACCCGTTTCGTTTTGCCGAAAGGGTTTTCCATGCGGTTGCGGCTCGATCTTGGGTACGACGGGACCGACTTCTCGGGATGGGCCAAGCAGCCCGCGCGGCGTACCGTCCAGGGAGAGATCGAGGCCGCGCTGGCCCGCATCCTGCGCCTGCCCGAGCCGCCGTCCCTGACCGTGGCCGGCCGCACCGACGCCGGGGTCCACGCGCGGGGACAGGTCGCCCACGTCGACCTCGCCGACGACGTCGAGGAGCCCGCCCAGCTGCTGCGGCGGCTCGCCGGGGTGCTCCCTCCCGATGTGCGGGTCAACCGGGTCAGCGTCGCCCCGGAGGGTTTCGACGCCCGCTTCTCCGCCCTGTCGCGCCGGTACGGCTACCGCGTCAGCGACAACCCCGGGGGAGTCGACCCCCTGCGGCGCAAGGACGTGCTCTGGTACAACCGGCCCCTCGACGTCGGCCTGCTGAACGCCGGATCGGCCGCCCTGCTCGGCGAGCACGACTTCGCGGCCTTCTGCAAGAAGCGCGAGGGCGCCACGACGATCCGCGCCCTCCAGCGACTGTCGTGGGAGCGCGGGGAGACGTTCGTGACCGCGACGGTGGTGGCCGACGCCTTCTGCCACTCGATGGTCCGGGCGCTCGTGGGCTCGCTCCTGGCGGTGGGGGAGGGCCGCATGCCCGTCGAATGGCCGGGCGAGGTGCTCCGGCGCGCGGTCCGCGACTCCGGCGTGCACGTCGCGCCGGCGCTGGGGCTGACCCTGGAGGAGGTGCGTTACCCGGCCGACGCGGAACTGGCCGGCCGGGCCGCGATGACCCGCCGGGTGCGCACCCTCGACGCGTCGCCGCACGCGTAGCCGGACCGGGGCCGGGGAATGTGACGTTCAGCGACGGGCCGGCCCCGCGCGTCCCCCTGGCCCATGGACGCGACCCGGTGCTGCGGCGGCTGGCCCAGGAGATCATCGACACCCAGCGGCATTAGATCGACGTCATGCGCCGCCGCCTGGAGAAGGCGCCCGCCGCGACGCCGACGCCCGGGTCCGGTCCCGGAGGGGCCGGGACGGGGGCCACGGTGGCGGTCTCGGGTCGTGACCGCGTCTACACCGCCGACCAGACCTCCAACACCGTCTCGGTCGTCGACCCGTCGGCCAACCGGCTACTGGGCGTCATCCGGCTGGGCGACCCAGTGCCCGCCTCGCTCAGCCCGTTGTACAAGGGGCAGCTGCTCGTCCACGGGCTGGGGTTCTCCCGGGACCTGCGCAGCGTTCTTCACCCCCGACGGCAAGCAGGTCTGGGCGACCGTGCGCGGCCAGGACTACGTCTCGGTGATCGACCCGGTGGCGATGAGGGAGTCCGCCGGGTGCCGACCGCCAACGGACCCGGCATGGTGCTGTTCCACCCGAACGGCCGCTACGCCTACGTGCCCTCCAGCTTCACCCCCGAGCGCGCGTTCGCGTACGTGACCGTCGGCGAGGAGAACGCCGTCAAGGTCTACCGCCGCGACGGCGCCAACCCCCGGCTGGTCGCCACCATCCCCACCGGCGACCTGCCGCACGGCGTGTGGACGTCGGGGGACGGCGCCCGCGTCTACGTGGGGCTGGAGAACCAGGACGCCGTGCTCGCGATCGACGCTCTGGCCAACCGGGCCATCACCACGATCCCCGTCGGCCAGCAGCCGATGGCGCTCGTCTACGTCCCCGAGGCCGTGCCGTCCGGTCCGGGCACCTCGGGGCTGGTGCCGCTCGGGGTCGCCGCCCGCAACGGGCACATCGCCCTGATCGCGCCCGGCGGCGACCGGCGCAAGGGCCACGCGACGGTGTCGGTGAACTCGCTGGGCTCGCTCGACCTGCTGGAGATGGCGGCCTCGGGCCTGACACCCGGCGAGGCCTACACGCTCTGGCTGACCGACACCAGGAACGCCCGAACCGGTCCTCGTGCAGCAGACCCCCTGACCGGACGCGGCCGGGTTAGCTCGTGACGCGCTTCTCGATGATCTCGGCCGTCTGGTCGCGGAAGCCGCCGCTGACCGGGCCGAGGTCCTTCTCCTTCTCGCCCGGGGTGTGGCCGTCGGCGTAGGTCGCGTAGCTGAACACGATGTAGCGGCCCCAGACCATGCCCGCGGCGTAGCCGCCGCTGATGGCCACCCGGTCGGCGCCCGACTCGGCGTCGCCGTTGAGGCCGCGGAACCACAGGTTGCTGCCGAGGTTCTTGGTCTGGTCGACGGTCAGGGCCGCCTCCTTGGTGGGCAGCACGGCGATGCCGGTCGTGACGGCGTACTGCTTCTTGCCGTCGACGTAGGTCGCGCGCAGGACCCGGCGGCAGTCGTTGTCCGACAGCGACTTGGCGAAGGCCCCCGCCGCCGCGGCGGCGCAGTCGTCGGTGATGTTGACCTTGACGCGCTTGTAGGTCCGGCCGTTCACGGTGACCTTCGCGGCGGGGAACGCCTCGGCCAGGGTGAGCTTGCGGGGGTCGGTGGTCTCCGAGTCGAGCACCGCCGCCTCGACCGTGGGCTCGGGATCGGCGACCTGCCCGCCGGGGGCCGCCGGAGGGGCCGTCGCCGGGGGAGCGGCGGCCTCGCCGGGCGTGTCGTCCTCGCCCGAGTAGGCCATGTAGGCCGACGCCCCGATGGCCGCGATGACCACCGCGGCGCCACCGGCCATCAGCACCTTCCTGGCGCCTCCGCTCTTCTTGGCGGGCGGCTCGGCGACCGGCGCGGCCTCGGCCGGGCGGTAGCCCTTGGGCAGCGGCGGGTGGACGATCCCCTCGGCCACGGTCGGGGCCGCGCCCAGGCTCTCGAAACCCCGTCCGGGGGAGACCGGGGCGGCGGGCGGCACCGGGGGAGTGAACAGGTCTTCCTTCGTCGGCTCCGGGTGGGGGTCGACTTTCTGCACCGGCAGCTCCGGGTCGGTGGGGATGTCGGTCACGGTGCCGTTGACCACGCCGAACGACTGAGGGGGCTCCTGCGCGGCGGGGTCGAACTCCTTGAAGGCGGCCGGCTGCTCCTCGCGCGGGATCGTGGTCTCGGCGGGATCGTCGTCGGGGATCGCGGCCGACGGCCAGCGGGTGCCGGTGTCGGTGGCCCACTGTTGCGCGGGCGGCCAGGGCGCGCCCTCGGGGCGGTCGCCCGGGACGGTGGCCACGCCCAGTTCGGGCTCGGGGGCCGGTTCGGCCTGGTGGGCGGCCGGGGGCCAGTGGCGCGGGAAGACCGGCGGGTCGTCGAGGATCTCGGCGGGCTGGGTGGTGGCGTTCTCCTCGCCCGGCAGGCGCGGCGGCCAGACGGCGATGTCACCCGGCTCACCGGGACGGTCGCCGTCGCCCACGGGCCACTCGGGGAGCGGGGGGAGGCCGGAGGTGGTGGCGTCCAGGACCTGAGGCTCTTCGGGTTCTTCGACCGGCGGCGGCGGTTCGGCGGCGGGCCAGCCGGTCCACTGCTGCGCGGGCGGCCACGAACCGGCCTTGGAGTGGTCGCGGGTCTCCTCGGTCTCGGGGTCGTAGGCGGGGACCGGCCACGCCGCGTCGCGGTCGCGCGTGTCCTCGGTCTCCGGGTCGTGGACGGGGGCGGACCACGCGGACCTGGCGCCCCGGGTGTCGAGGGTCTCCTCGGTGAGGGGGTCGTAGACCGGCGGGGGCCAGGCGGACCGGTGTTCGGGCTCGGCCGCGGTGGTCATGGGGAAGCCGAAATGGCCCGTCGCGGGGGTCTCGGAGTCGGTCTGCGGCGCGTCGGGGACGTGTTCGGTCACCGGGGCGGGCGGCTGCCACGAGCGGGGCGTCGGCCAGGTCGCGCCGGGCTCCTCGGGATCGTCGGGGTCGTCGACGTCGGCGGTCGGGGCGGACGTCGGCTGGGAGAACCAGCTGCCGGAGGGCTCGGCGGGCTCCCGGGCGGGAGCCGGGGGCCACGTCGGCGGCTCGTCGGGCGGCCGCGAGGTCGGCGCCGGCGGCCACTCCGGCTGGGGCGGGCGGGCCGTCGGTGCGGCGAACCAGCCGCTGCCCGGGCCGTCGCCGGGCGGCGGGTAGCTCTCGTCACGAGCCGACTGCCCGAAGCTGGGCGGGGGCACCTTGCCCTCGTGGTCGTGCTCGGAACCGGAATCCTGGCCACGCATACCCGGAAGCGTATCTGCGCAGACGAGATCGTCGTGCCGCTATGGGCGTTTCAGCATCGAGCTAGCCTCGGCCGCCCCGCACCGACCTGGTGTCGAGGGCGGTGAACACGGTCGCGTCGGTGATGTCGACGGCGGCTTGGTAGAGCCGCTTGAGCTCGGCTTTCTTCGGTTCGTGGCCGTCTTTGAACTGGAACCAGAGCAGGATCGCGTAGTGGCCGTGGGTCCAGCCGCCGGCGTAGGCCTCGCCGTCGCCGAGTTCCTTCGTGTGCTCGTCGTCGCCGGCCAGCGGCTTCAGATAGTCCTTGCGCTCCTTGCCCGCGCCCGCCCCGGCGACGGCCACGGCGCCCTTGGCGGTCTTGAGGTTGGCGACGCCGACCGTGCCGATCACCGTGCCCTTGGCGTCGTGGAAGCTGGCGCGGACGAGCTGGTTGCAGCCGGCCGACTTCAGGGCCTTGGCGAGCTTCTCGCCGGTGACCGCGTCCTTGCAGGCCTTGTCCATCTTCCGGACGGTCATCTTGTACTTCCGGCCGTTGCTGGTGAAGCGGCTCTTGCCGAAGATCTCGTTCTGGGTCAGCGGATCGGGATCGGTGGAGCGGGCGGCGGCGTACCCGAACTTGCCTCCCGGGGCGACCGGGAGGCTGGGCTTGGGCGCGGCCGACGTCGTGGCGGCGGGCGGCGCCGCGTCGCCCGAGCAGCCGCTGAGCAGGCCGACGACCGCGGTGATGATCACTGCTGGGGCGACCAGTCCGGACCGGCGCCTGGTGGGGGAACCCATGGGCTTGAGATTAACCGCGCGGCGGGTCTGGTGCGGATTGGTCAGGAATACCCGAAGTCCTGGGTCCACCACGGGCCGCCCCGATCGAGGTTGACGCCGACCCCGGTCACGGTGAGCTGGCAGTTGAGGATGTTGCGCCGGTGGGAGGGGCTGTTCAGCCAGCTCTTCACCGCGTCGGCGGCGTTCTGGTAGCCCTTGGCGATGTTCTCGGCGCCGCCGAGCCGGTATCCGGCGCGGGCCATGCGGTCCCACGGGCTCGCGCCGTCGGGCGACTCGTGGTCGAACGTGCCGCTCGCGGCCATCTCGGCGGAGTGCTGCCGGGCGGAGGTCATCAGCCGGGGGTCGATCCGCAGCTTCGCGCAGCCGGCCTTGACGCGGGCCTCGTTGACGAAGAAGACCACGTCCTGCTCCAGGTCGGTCAGGTCGAGGGAGGTCTCCTCGCTGCCCGCGGGCGCGACCGGCACCAGCGCGGGCCGGTGGCGGGGCGGCTGGGAGGGCTGCGGCTTGGCGATCGGCTGGTTGTCGCGCAGGTAGACCTCGCTCGCCCCGTTGCCCAGCACGGTGATCCGGCCGATGACGATGCCGAGGATCAGAACCGCGAGCACGCATGCCAGAACGCCCAGCAGCGTCCCGCGTCGGGCGCTTGGCTGGGTATGCCGGTTGTGAGGGGTCTGCCACATACCGCAGCCAAATATAGGGATACAGCGGCCTGTTGAAAATGAGAATGGAGAGACCGGATGGGTAATGGAGCCGCAGATCAGAGCCCCGGAGCAAGTACTCCGTTTTGGACCGTTGCGTTTTGCTCAACTCGGCGGCTGCGGGTATGGTGGTGGATCGTTGTGTGTGCTTCAGTCCTTCGCTGACTGAACACGGCGCGTCCGGCGTCATCTCCCGTATGTGTGGAGACGGAAGGTTGTGCCGCTGTGTGCCCTCACAACCTCCGTGTGTTCATCATCCGACAGAAGGCACTGCCGTGAGCACGTTCACCCCGAAGCCCAACGACGTCGAGCGTCAGTGGTACGTCATCGACGCCACCGACGTCGTTCTCGGCCGGCTGGCAAGTCACGTCGCGGTCCTGCTCCGTGGCAAGCACAAGCCGATCTTCGCGAACCACGTCGACACCGGCGACTTCGTGATCATCGTCAACGCCGACAAGATTCACCTGTCCGGCAACAAGCTGGCGCAGAAGAAGGCCTACCGTCACTCCGGCTACCCGGGCGGTCTCCGCTCGGTCAGCTACGGCGAGCTGATGGAGAAGCGTCCCGACCGTGCGGTCGAGAAGGCCGTCAAGGGCATGCTGCCCAAGAACGCCCTCGGCCGGAAGATGGCCAAGAAGCTCAAGGTCTACGCCGGTCCGGAGCACCCGCACCAGGCGCAGAGCCCGGTGCCCTTCGAGATCACTCAGATCGCCCAGTAACGCCGAGCCAGGAAAGTTAAGAGGAGAACCGTGGCTGAGACCACCGGTACCGAGACGCTCGTCGAGGGCGAAGTCGAGGACTTCGCGGGCGAGGAATTCCCGTCCGAGTACACCACCGAGTCGGCCCCCGCCGCCGACGCCCCCGTGCGCAAGCCCGTCACCACGGGCAACTCGTACGGCACCGGCCGCCGCAAGGAGGCCGTCGCCCGCGTCCGCATCGTTCCGGGCACCGGCAAGTGGACGATCAACGGTCGTAGCATCGACGTCTACTTCCCCAACAAGGTCCACCAGCAGATCGTCAACGAGCCCTTCGTGGTGCTCGGCGCCGAGGACCAGTTCGACGTCATCGCCCGCATCGACGGCGGCGGCGTGACCGGCCAGGCCGGCGCCCTGCGCATGGGCCTGTCCCGCGCGCTGGCGATCCTCGACGCGGAGACCAACCGGCCGCCGCTGAAGAAGGCCGGCTTCCTGACCCGTGACGCCCGCGCCACGGAGCGGAAGAAGTACGGCCTCAAGAAGGCCCGTAAGGCTCCGCAGTACAGCAAGCGTTAAGTTGGGCCGCCTCTTCGGCACCGACGGGGTACGTGGGGTCGCCGGTCGCGACCTCACCGCCGAGCTGGCCATGGACCTGTCCGTGGCCGCCGCGCACGTGCTGCGCGATGCCGGGAGGAGCCGCCCGCTCGCCGTCGTAGGCCGGGACCCGCGCGCTTCGGGGGAGTTCCTCGAAGCCGCTGTGGTCGCCGGCCTCGCGTCGTCCGGCATGGACGTGCTCCGTCTCGGCGTGCTGCCCACCCCGGCGGTGGCCTATCTGACCCCTGAGCTGGGCGCCGACCTCGGCGTCATGCTCTCGGCCTCGCACAACCCGGCGCCCGACAACGGCATCAAGTTCCTCACCCGGCAGGGCTTCAAGCTGCCCGACGCGGTGGAGAACGAGATCGAACGGCGTCTCGGGGAGAAATGGGAACGTCCCGTCGGCTCGGCCGTGGGCCGGGTCCGGGAGGCGTACGGCGAGACCGAACGCTACGTCTCCCACGTCCTGAGCTCGCTGCCGCACCGCCTCGACGGCCTCCGGGTCGTCGTCGACTGCGCCCACGGCGCCGCCCACATGGTGGCTCCCGAGGCGCTGCTGCGGGCCGGCGCCGAGGTCGAGACGATCGGGACCGCCCCCGACGGTCTCAACATCAACGACGGCGTGGGCTCCACCCATCTGGGCCCGCTGCGTGAGGCCGTGCTGGCCGGCCGGGCCGACGTGGGCATCGCCTACGACGGCGACGCCGACCGCTGCCTCGCGGTGACGGCCGACGGCGCCGAGGTCGACGGCGACCAGATCATGGCGGTGCTCGCCATGGAGATGCGCGCCGAAGGCCGCCTGGCCAAGGACACGGTCGTCGCCACGGTGATGTCGAACCTCGGCTTCAAGCTGGCCATGCGCGAGGTGGGCATCACGGTCGTGGAGACGGCCGTGGGCGACCGCTACGTGCTGGAACGCATGCGGGAGGACGGCTTCACCTTCGGCGGTGAGCAGTCCGGTCACGTGATCATGCTCGATCACGCGACGACCGGCGACGGCCTGCTGACGTCGCTGCACCTGCTGGCGGCGGTGGCCCGTTCGGGCAAGCCGCTGTCGGAGCTCGCGGCGGTGATGACCAAGCTGCCGCAGGTTCTGGTGAACGTGAAGGACGTCGACAAGTCCCGCGCGCGGGGCGCCGCCCTGCTGGCGGCGGTCGCGCAGGCGGAGCTGGAGCTCGGCGACACCGGCCGGGTGCTGATCCGGCCGAGCGGGACCGAGCCGATGATCCGCGTCATGGTCGAGGCGGCCTCGCACGACCAGGCGACGGAGATGGCCGACCGGCTGGCCGAGGTCGTCCGAGTCACCTGCGGATGAATCAGGCCTGAGAGCGAGGGCGGTTTCTGACCTGTCAGAAGCCGCCCTTGTGCCATGGTCCCCAGATGGCGAACGACAGGCCCTGGGACGACTGCACGTTGACGTACAGGGTGTGACCGCCCGGCCCGAACGAGGCCCCCGCGTATTCCGCGCCCGCGTCGGTGCCGACCAGCCGGGAGAAGTCGAAGATCTGCCCGCGCCGGGTCAGTCCGCGCAGGTAGTTGCCGCCGTCGCCGTCCTCGCAGAGCACCAGGGTGCCGCGTGGGCTGGTGGTGATGTTGTCGGGCAGGTCGAGCGCCAGCGCCGACGGCGACTCGTAGATCAGCCGCAGCCGCCCCGACCGGGTGTCGTAGGCGAAGACCTGGCCCCGGCCCTTGCCGAACCCCGAGGGCGGGGTGTCTCCGGGCGCGGTCGCGCCGCCCTGGGTGGAGACGAAGTACACGGTCCCGGAGTCGTAGACGGCCCCTTCGAGGCGGGAGAACAGCGCCGCGCCCTGCTCGCGGCCCTGGTTGCCGACGTACTGGATGGCCTCGTCGTTGGTCGGTCTCGTGGTGAACGTCGGGTCGGGGTCGTCGATGTCGACCCAGGTGGTCTCCCAGGTGGTGCCCGTGGTGAGGCCGGTCGACAGGTCCTTGCGGGGGTCGCGCCGCACGGCGAGCATCTGGAGCCGGCCGCCGTCGAGGATCCGCCCCGCGCGGGCGGGGTGCCTGGGCGGCAGGTAGCGGTAGAAGCCCGACGGGAAGCCGAAATTGTCCTCGGTCAGGTAGACGGCTCCGCCGGCCGGGTCGAAGGCCGCCGACTCGTGGGCGAACCGGCCCGCCTTCCTGATGGGGGTACGGGACGCGGCCCCCTTCAGCGGCACTTCGAAGATGTAGCCGTGTCTCTGCTTGAGGAGCGTGTTGTCGGCGCCGGTGAAGTCGTTGCCGACGTCGGGCCCGTTGACGGTCTCCTCGCAGGTCACCCATGCTCCCCACGGCATGGGGCCGCCGGAGCAGTTCATCTGGGTGCCGTTGAGCGACACCCCTGAGCTGACGACCTCGCCGAACCTGGTGACCGTGAGGGTGGCGCAGCCGCCGCCGGCCGCCGGGTCGTAGGCGGTCGCCACGTCGCCGAAGGCGCCGACCGGGCCGTTGACCTCGTGGTTGCGCACCAGGATCGCGGTGCCGCGCGGCCCGGGGAATGCGGCCATCCCGTCGTGGCGGCCCGGTGTGACGCCGCCCTGGGTGAAGGCGCTGCCCGCCGGGTTGAAGGACCGGTAGGCGAACCCTTTCGGGAGTTCCAGGCGGACCACGCCGTCGCGCAGATCCGTCACGGGCGCGAGCGGGCCGTAGTCGGCACCGTGGACGCGGGTAGCCCGGGTCCCGGCGGCTGCGACGCCCGCGAAGGGGCCGCCTAAGAGGGCGATCCCGGCGCTGCCGGCGATGAACGAACGTCGATCCATGAGGGTCTCCCTGGTCACTCGTCGTTCAGCTCACATTAATCTCATTCGACCGTCACGGACTTGGCGAGGTTTCTCGGCTGGTCGACGTCCAGGCCTTTGGCGGAGGCGAGTTCGCAGGCGAAGACCTGCATCGGGACCGTGGTGACCAAGGGCTGGAGCAGGGTCGGCACGGCCGGGACGCGGATCAGGGCGTCGGCGTAGGGCTCGACCGCGGTGTCGCCGTCCTCGCAGACGACGATGGTCATGGCGCCTCGGGCGCGGATCTCCTGGATGTTGGAGACGATCTTGTCGTGCAGGGTCGGCTCGCCCTTGGGCGACGGGACCACGACGACGACCGGCAGTCCCGGCTCGATCAGGGCGATCGGGCCGTGCTTCAGCTCCCCGGCGGCGAAGCCCTCGGCGTGCATGTACGCCAGTTCCTTGAGCTTCAGTGCCCCCTCCATCGCCACGGGGTAGCCGACGTGGCGGCCGAGGAACAGCACGCAGCGCCGGCTCTTGAGGGAGCGGGCGAGTTCGCGTACCGGCTCGACGGTGGTCAGGACCGACTCCACGTCGGCGGGGGCCTTGGCGAGGCGCGTCAGGATCGCGGCGATCTCCTCTTCCGGGAGGGTGCGCCTGGTCTGGGCCAGGTAGAGGGCCATCAGGTAGCAGGCGACGAGCTGGGTGAGGAACGCCTTCGTCGAGGCGACGGCGATCTCCGGGCCGGCGTGGGTGTAGATCACCGCGTCGGCCTCGCGGGGGATGGTCGAGCCGTTGACGTTGCAGATGGCCAGGACCGCCGAGCCCTGTTCCTTCGCGTGCCGCAGCGCCATCAGGGTGTCCATCGTCTCGCCCGACTGGGAGATCACGACGATGAGGGTGCCGGTCGAGAGGATGGGGTCGCGGTAGCGGAACTCGCTGGCCAGCTCGACCTCGCACGGCAGCCCGGCCCACCGTTCGACCGCGTGTTTGGCGATCAGGCCCGCGTGGTGGCTGGTCCCGCAGGCCACGATGATCATTTTCTCGACGCCTTCGAGCGGCAGCCGCAGCTCGTCGAGACGGAGCCGGCCCTGCTCGTCGACCCGGCCGAGGAGCGTGTCGGCCACGGCGCGGGGCTGCTCGGCGATCTCCTTGAGCATGAAGTAGTCGTGGCCGCCCTTCTCGGCGGCCGAGGCGTCCCAGTCGACGACGAACTCGCGGCACGAGACGGGGATCCCGTCGAAGTCGGTGATCGTCACGTCGTGGGCGCGCAGCTCGACGACCTGGTCCTGCCCGAGTTCGATGGCGCGGCGGGTGTGCGCGATGAAGGCGGACACGTCGGAGCCGAGGAAGTTCTCGCCGTCGCCGCGCCCGACGACCAGCGGGGAGTTGCGGCGCGCCCCGACGACCAGGTCGGGCTCGGCGGTGTCGACCGCGAGCAGGGTGAACGCCCCCTCCAGCCGTCGGCAGACCCGGCGCATCGCCTCGGCCAGGCCCGCCCCGGCGGCCCGTTCGTCCTCGATGAGGTGGGCGACGACCTCGGTGTCGGTGTCGGAGGCCAGCATGTGGCCCTTGGCGGCCAGGTCGGCGCGGAGGGCGGCGAAGTTCTCGATGATCCCGTTGTGGATGACGGCGACCTGCGCGGGACAGTCGGTGTGCGGGTGGGCGTTCAGGTCGGTCGGGGCGCCGTGGGTGGCCCAGCGGGTGTGGCCGATCCCGACGGTCGACTCGACGAGGGGCGTCTCGGCGAGCGCGGCCCGCAGGTTGGCCAGCTTCCCGGCCCTCTTCTGGACGCTCAGCTTCCCGTTGACCAGGGCGATCCCGGCCGAGTCGTAGCCCCGGTACTCCAGCCGGGCCAGGCCGTCGACGACGACGTCGATGGCGAGACGAGATCCCACGTATCCGACAATCCCGCACACAGTTCGCCCCCAATCACTTATGGGACAGAACATTCCATTTCACCAGTTCTGGAAACTCCACCGGCGGTCAAGATCGGGGTAGGGTTGGGCGTCGTGGCGGATCGGGACGCGTACGTCGAGCTGAATCGGGCCCAATGGGGTGAGCTCCGGCGCAACACGCCGATGACGCTCACCGAGGCCGAACTCGAGGAGCTCCGAGGGGTCGACGACCCCATCGACCTGGCCGAGGTCACCGACATCTACCTGCCGCTCACCCGTCTGCTCAACCTCCACTTCACCGGGGCCCGGCAGCGCGGAGCGGCGGTCGGCGCCTTCCTGGGAGACGACGCCGCGCCCCCGCCGTACATCCTCGGCATCGCCGGAAGCGTCGCGGTCGGCAAGTCCACGACGGCGCGCCTGCTGCACACCCTGCTCGCCCGCTGGCCCGAGCACCCGCGCGTCGACCTGATCACCACCGACAGCTTCCTCCACCCGAACGCGGTCCTCGCCGAGCGCGACATCATGCACCGCAAGGGCTTCCCGGAGAGCTACGACCGCCGGAGCCTGGTCAAGTTCGTCGCCGACGTGAAGCGCGGCCGCCCCGAGGTGTACGCGCCGGTCTACTCGCACCTGGAGTACGACATCGTGCCGGGGGCCCGGCAGGTGGTCGCCCGCCCGGACATCCTCATCGTCGAGGGGCTCAACGTCCTGCAGCCCGCGCCGCCGACCGCGCTGGCGGTCAACGACTACTTCGACTTCTCGATCTACGTCGACGCCCGGGTCGAGGACATCCGGGGCTGGTACGTCGACCGGTTCCACAAACTCCGGCGCACCGCCTTCGCCGACCCGAAGTCCTATTTCAGGCACATCGCCGAACTCTCCGAGGACGAGGCGACCGTCTTCGCCAGGAACGTCTGGCGCGACATCAACGAGCGCAACCTGGTGGAGAACATCGCTCCTACCCGGGGACGGGCCGGTCTCATCCTTCAGAAGGGTCCGGACCACTCGATCCGCAGGATCCGGCTGCGCCGGGTCTGACCCATGTGAAGCCTCGCCGGATATGCGCGGATAAGCCGGTGCCCCCTTTTCTCGTGCAGGTTCTCCACAGGTTCCGCGAGATGCGAAACCGCGTTCGACGGCTGCGGCCATAATCGGTCGCGTGCTGCACATCCGGGTGATCAGTCCTGCCTCTGCCACCGACGCGGTCGTGGGCTGTCTGCGCGAGGCGACCGGCGTCACCAACCTGGTCGTCCTGCCTGGCGTCGCGCGCTCTCCCGAGGGTGACCTCGTCGAGTTCGACGTCGCCAGGGAGGCCGCCAACGGGGTCATCGACGCGCTGCGCGGGCTCGGGATCGAGACCAGCGGGTCCATCGCCGTCGAGAAGATCGACATCGCCATCTCCGAGGCCGCCGACCGGGCCCGCGAGGAGGCGCCCGGGGAGGGCGACGACGCGGTGGTCTGGGAGGAGCTCGCCCAGCGGGTGGCCGACGACAGCCGGATGACGTGGGCGTTCATCGTCTTCCTCGTGATCGCCACCCAGCTCGCCGCGATCGGGGTGCTGCTCAACTCGCCGATCCTCATCGTCGGGGCGATGGTGCTGGGGCCCGAGTTCGGGCCGATCGCGGCCGTCTGCTTCGGGCTGCTCCAGCGGGAGTGGGGGCTGATCGGGACGGCGGTCCGGAACCTGCTCGTCGGGTTCGCCGTGGCCATCGCGGCCACGCTGGCGTGCGCGCTGGTGGCACGGGGGCTCGGCTGGATCCAGCCGGCCATGATCGCCGAAGGGAACACCGAAGAGGTGAACTTCATCGTCAAGCCCGACCGGTGGTCGTTCATCGTGGCGCTGCTGGCCGGGGTCGCCGGGGTGCTGTCGGTCACGGCCGGGAAGTCGTCGTCGCTGGTCGGGGTGTTCATCTCGGTCACGACGGTGCCGGCCGCCGGATACGCCGCCGTCGCGGTCGCCCTCGGCGACTGGGCCGAGGTCGGCCACGCCGCGCTGCAGCTCGGGGTGAACCTCCTCGGCATGGTCATCGCGGGCACCCTCACCCTGCTGGTCCAGCGACTGCTCTGGGGACGGTACGGCGAACGCGTCGGCCCGCGACCACGGTCTGACCGATGACTCATTCTTACGGCCGAAGACCCGTCCAGGAGTGAAGGAGTACTGTCCCGATCATGACCATCCTCGCCACCGAGGCACTCACCAAGCGATACCCCCGGGTGACCGCGCTCGACCAGCTCACGGTCAGCGTCGGCGCCGGGGTGACCGGGCTGGTGGGCGCCAACGGCGCGGGCAAGTCCACACTGATCAAGATCCTTCTCGGGCTGGTCCCGGCGAGCGAGGGCTCGGCCCGGGTGCTCGGCCTCGACCCGGCGACGCAGGGGCAGGAGATCAGGCGCTCCGTCGGCTACATGCCGGAGCACGACTGCCTGCCACCCGACCAGTCAGCCACCGAGTTCGTCGTCCACATGGCCCGGATGTCCGGCCTGCCGCGCACCACCGCCCGTGAACGCGCCGCCGACACGCTGCGCCACGTCGGGCTCCAGGAGGAGCGCTACCGGCCGATCGGCGGCTACTCGACCGGCATGAAGCAGCGGGTCAAGCTGGCCCAGGCGCTCGTCCACGACCCCAAGGTGATCTTCCTCGACGAGCCGACCAACGGCCTCGACCCGCAGGGCCGCGACGAGATGCTCCGCCTGGTCCACCGGATCGGCACCGAGTTCGGCATCAGCGTCCTGGTCTGCTCCCACCTGCTGGGCGAGCTCGAACGCGTCTGCGACCACGTGATCGTCATCGAGGGCGGGCGGCTGCTGCGCTCCTCGGCGATCGGCGAGCTCACGCAGGCCTCCCAGGTGATCACCGTGGAGGTCGAGGAGGGCCTGGAGAAACTGGCCGCCCGGCTGACCGAGACGGGCGAGACCGTCGCCGTCGAGGGCCGCACACTGGCGCTGCAGGTGCGCGCCGACGAGACCTACGACCTGCTCAGGGACGCGGTCGTCGACCTCGACCTCAACCTGGTCCGCCTGGAGCAGCGCCACGCCCGCATTGAGGATGTGTTCCGATGAGTCAGCCCACCGGCGTCATCCATGACATCGGTTACCGCCACTACGACGGGCCGAGGCTCGGGCGGGGCGCCGGCGCCGTCGCGTTGTGGGTCTACAGCCTGCGCGGCACCTTCGGCCTCGGCCGCACGTTCAAGTCGAAGATCATGCCGTTCCTGCTGTTCGGGGCCATGATGCTGCCGACCGTGGTGTCGATCGCGATCATGGCGCTGCTGAAGCAGGAGCCGATGAGCTACACCGACTACGCGGTCTTCATGCAGCCGATCATCGCGATCTTCCTGGCCGCGCAGTCGCCCGTGCTGGTGGCGCCCGACCTGCGCCACAAGGTGATCCCGCTCTACCTATCGCGGCCCGTCACGATCGTCGACTACATCGGGGCCAAGCTCGCGGCGATGATCGCGGCGCTGCTGATCCTGCTGGTCGTGCCGCTCACCGTGCAGTTCGTCGGCGAAATGCTGATCGACCTGCCGATGCCGCTGCACACCCACGAATACCTGGCCGCGCTCGGCGGTTCGGTGCTCAACGCGGTGCTGCTGGCCTCGATCGGGCTGGCGCTGGCGTCGTTCACGCCGCGCCGGGGGCTCGGGGTGGCGTCGGTGATCGCGTTCTACATGTTCACGCTGGCCGCCTCGGCGGTGCTCACCGGGGTGCTCGAGAGCGAGGGCCACCGCGACGCCGCGTCGTGGAGCATCCTGCTCAACCCGTTCTTCCTGGTCAACGCCGTGCAGGCCAACCTGTTCGGCACCCAGCCCACCGAAGGCCTGCCCTTCCCGTCCGGGGCGGGTCCGGCGCTGATCCTCCTCGCCGTGGTGGCCCTGGCCCTCACCGGGCTGTACGCCCGCTACCGGAAGGCGCTGGCCGCATGAGCGTGATCGAGATCCGGCAGGTCAGCCGCTGGTACGGCGACGTCGTCGCGGTCAACGACGTGACGATGACGATCGGCCCCGGCGTGACCGGCCTGCTCGGCCCCAACGGGGCGGGCAAGTCGACCCTGCTGCACCTGATGGCCGGTTTCCTCCAGCCGTCGGGCGGCACGGCCACCCTCGACGCCAAGCCGATCTGGAAGAACCAGGACGTCTACCACACGATCGGCCTGGTGCCCGAGAAGGAGGGCGTCTACGGCTTCCTCACCGGCTGGCAGTTCGTGCAGTCGGCGGCCCGTCTCCACGGCCTCGGCGACGACGCGGCCAACCGGGCCATCGCCCAGGTCGACATGGCCGACGCCAAGGACCGGCGGATCGAGACCTACTCCAAGGGCATGCGGCAGCGCATCAAGGTCGCCGGGGCGCTCGTCCAGGAACCGGCCGTGCTGCTGCTCGACGAGCCGTTCAACGGCATGGACCCGCGTCAGCGGCTCCACCTGATGGACCTGGTCCGCGACCTCGGCGCGGCCGGCAAGACCATCGTGTTCAGCTCCCACATCCTCGAAGAGGTCGAGCGGGTCGCCCAGCAGATCGAGGTCATGGTCGCCGGGCGGCACGCCGCCTCCGGCGACTTCCGGGAGATCCGGCGGCGGATGACCGACCGGCCCCACCTGTTCCGGGTGAGATCCTCCGACGACCGGCGGCTGGCCGCCGCGCTGATCGGCGACACCGCGTCGGGCGGGGTCTCGCTCACGCCGCAGGGCCTGGAGGTCCGCACCGTCGACTTCCGGCGCTTCACCCACCAGCTCCCGAGGCTCGCCCGCGACCTGGGCGTCCGCCTGTGGCAGGTGTCCCCGACCGACGAAGACCTGGAAAGCGTCTTCTCCTACCTGAGCGGCCGATCATGAACACCGTCGTCGCGTCCATCACCTACCGGGCCATGCTGGGCCGCAAGCGCGTCTGGCTGCTGGCCCTGCTGCCCATCGCGCTGATCGCCTTCGCCCTGCTGTTCCGCTTCATCGGGGGCGGCGACGAGAGCGTCGCCGTCGAACTCATGAAGACCTTCGCGATCGGCACCATGCTGCCCCTGCTCGGCCTCATCGCCGGGACGGGGGTGATCGCGCCGGAGATCGAGGACGGCACGATCATCCACCTGATGTCGAAGCCGATCTCCCGTCCGGTGATCGCTTTCACCAAGTACGTCGTGGCGGCCTCGCTGATGCTGGGCTTCTCGGTGATCCCGACCTATGTGGCGGCGTACATCCTGATCGGCACCGAATCGGGGATCGCCGCCGGGTTCGCCCTGGGCGCGCTGTTCGCCGGGATCGCCTACGCCGCCGTGTTCTTCCTCCTCGGGGTGGTCTCCCGGCACGCCGTCACCATCGGAGTGATCTACGCTCTCGTGTGGGAAGGGCTGATCGGCGGGTATGTGCCGGGAGCCCGGCGCTTCTCCATCCAGCAGTGGGCCCAGTCGATCGCCGACCAGGTGACGACCTCGGCCTTCCTGAAGTCGGAGGTGGCGCTGAGCTTCGCCGTCCCGGCCATGGCGATCGTCGTGGTCGGATCGGTGGTGTGGGCCGGTCAGCGGCTAAGGGTGCTCTCACTCACGGGGGACGAGTGATCGTCGGTATCGGGGTCGACCTGGTGGACGTGGCGCGGTTCGCGGCCACGCTGGAACGTCGGCCCGCCCTGCGCGAACGCCTCTTCACCGAGGTGGAACTCCAGGGCCGCTCGGTGTCCACCGGGCTGGTCTCCGGCCAGTCCGGGGCCCTGTGCACCGGCCACGCCGGAGATGAACTCTGCGGCGAGACCTTCGCCGACGCGGGCCGCGACGTCCCGGTGGCGTCCCTGGCGGCCCGCTTCGCCGCCAAGGAGGCGGTGGCGAAATCGCTGGGCGGGCCTCCTGGCCTGGCCCACCGCGAGGCCCAGGTCGTCGTGGGCGAACACGGGCGGCCGTCGCTGATGATCAGCGGGCGCGCCGGGGAGATCGCCGACGAGCTCGGCGTCCGCAACTGGCACCTGTCCCTCAGCCACGACGGCGGCTTCGCGGTCGCCTACGTGATCGCCGAGGGGTAGTTCCAGAAGACCTTCGCTCCGTTACGGCTCCGCCTACCCTGACCCCGCCCGCCACCCCGAGCGCGGGCGGCCACCCGGCGCTCCCCGGCCGCTCATGCCAGTCGCCGCGACGGCCGAGCCGTTTGGTCGTCGGGGCCTCGGGATAGCGTCGACACCATGTGGACTGCTTACTCCAGCGATCAGGTCAGGCAGGCCGAGAGCGCCCTGATGGCCACCGTGCCCGACGGGGAGCTCATGCAGCGGGCGGCCTCGGGCCTGGCCGCCGTCTGCGCCAGGCTGCTGCCGGGGGTCTACGGCTCCCGGGTGGTGCTGCTCGTGGGCGGCGGCGACAACGGCGGCGACGCGCTCTACGCCGGGGCGCGGCTGGCCGGGCGCGGGGCTCGCGTGGAGGCGGTGGCCGTCGGGAGCAGGATCCACGCCGGCGGGCTCGCGGCGCTCAGGAAGGCCGGTGGGCGGCTGATCGAGCCGGGGGAGGTCGGCACGCCCGACCTGATCCTCGACGGGCTGCTCGGGATCGGCGGGAAGGGGGCCCTGCGGGAGTCCTACGCCACCCTCGCCCGGATCGCCGCGCGGTCGGGGGCGATGGTGGTCGCGGTCGACGTGCCGAGCGGAGTGGACGCCGGCACTGGCGAGGTCGCGGGTGAGGCCGTCAGGGCCCAGGTCACCGTCACGTTCGGGGCCAGGAAGGCCGGGCTGCTGGTCGACCCGGGGGCCGAACGCGCGGGCGTCGTCGAGTTCGTCGACATCGGGCTCGCCGACCACCTGCCCGAGCCCGAGATGACGGCGCTGACCAGCCACGACGTGGCCGGGATGCTGCCCGTGCCGGGGATCGAGTCGGACAAGTACCGCCGGGGGGTCGTCGGGGTCCTGGCGGGGAGCGACCGGTTCGCCGGGGCCGCCGTGCTCGCGGTCGGCGGGGCGGTCAGGTCGGGCGCGGGGATGGTCCGGTTCGCCGGGCCGCAGGACGCCGTCCACCAGGTCAGGGCGCGCTGGCCCGAGGCGATCACGACCGTCCTCGAAGGTGATCCCGTCGACGAGGTCGGCCGGGTGCAGGCCTGGGTCCTCGGGCCGGGCATGGGGACCGACGACCGGGCCGCCCGGATCGTCGCCGAGGTGCTCGGCACCGGCCTGCCGGTGATCGTCGACGCCGACGCGCTCACGGTCGTGTCAAAGAATCCCGAGCTGCTGCACCGCCAGGCCCCCACCCTGATCACCCCGCACGCCGGTGAGCTGGGCAGACTCCTCGGCGTCGACGCGAAGGACATCGAGGCCAGACGGCTCGAACACGTCCGCAGGGCCGTCGAGGAGCTCCAGGTGACCGTGCTGCTCAAGGGGTCGACCACACTGGTCGCCGAGCGGGGGCGGCCCGTCAGGGCGAACACGACCGGCACCTCGTGGCTGGCCACGGCCGGGACCGGCGACGTGCTGTCGGGGATCTCGGGCACGCTCCTGGCCGCCGGGCTGCCCCCCTACGACGCCGGAAGCGTGGCCGCATTTCTGCACGGCCTGGCCGCCCGGAAGGCCGCCGAGGGCGCGCCGATCGCCGCACTCGACGTCGCGCTCTCGTTGCCGGATGTGATCCGGCACCTCCGGACGGCTGCAAATATGGAGGCATGAGCAGCAGCTTCGTCACTCCTGCCGAGGCCAGGGTCGACCTGTCCGCCATCCGCCACAACGCCGCCCTCCTCAAGGAGGCCGCCGGCGGGGCCGAGGTGATGGCGGCCGTCAAGGCCGACGCCTACGGCCACGGAATGGTCCCGTGCGCGCAGGCGGCGCTGGAGGGCGGGGCGTCCAGCCTGGGGGTCGCGACGGTCCGCGAGGCCATCGCGCTGCGCGACGGCGGCGTCACGGCGCCGGTGCTCGCCTGGCTCATCCCGCCGGGGGAGCCGCTCGACGAGGCGGTGGCCAAGGGCGTCGACCTGTCGGCCGGGGCTCCGTGGCTGGTCGAGGAGATCGCGGCGGCGGCCAGACGCACCGGAAAGACGGTGAACGTCCACCTCAAGGTGGACACGGGGATCTCGCGCGGCGGCGCGTCCGCGGCGGCCTGGCCCGAGCTGGTGGAGGCCGCGCTCAAGGCGCAGGCCGAGGGGCTGATCGCGGTCGACGGGGTCTGGTCCCACTTCGCGTGCGCCGACATTCCGGGCCACCCCTCCATCGAGGCCCAGCTCAGGGCCTTCGACGAGGCGTGCAAGAGCCTGCCCGACGTCAGGCGGCACATCGCCAACTCGGCCGCCATCGTCACGCTGCCGCAGGCCCACTACGACCTGGTCAGGCCGGGCATCGCGCTCTACGGGCTCAGCCCGATCCCCGAGATGGGCGACTTCGGCCTCCGGCCCGCCATGACCCTCACCGCCCGGCTGGCCCTCGTGAAGAAGGTCCCGAAGGGCTCGGGGGTCTCCTACGGCCACCTCTACACCACCGCGGCTGACACGACGCTTGGCCTCGTCCCCCTCGGGTACGCGGACGGGATCATGCGAAACGCCACAAACCGCGCCCAAGTCCTCGTCAACGACCACCGCTTCACCATCGCCGGACGCGTCTGCATGGACCAGTTCACCATCGACCTGGGAGGTCACCCCGCCGCAGAGGGGGACGAAGTTGTCCTTTTCGGGCCAGGCGATAGAAATGAACCCACATGTCAGGAATGGGCCGATTCCCTCGGGACGATCACTCATGAGATCGTGACCAGGATCGGGACCCGGGTGCCACGTGTCCACGTGCGGCAAGGAGAGCGGGAATGACAGTACGGCGCAAAGCCGGCATCGCGGGGCTCGTGGTCGGTGCCGCCTCCGCGGGGGTGGCGGTGGCCGCCCTGGCCAAGCGCTACGCCGTCGGACGCATCCGCCTGCGGCCCGATCTGGAGGCCAGTGAGCCCTTCGGTGAGCTCCACGGCACCACCGCCCGGGTCGTCACCTCCGACAACCTCACCCTCGCCGCCGAGGTCGACGGGCCGGCCGACGCCCCGCTGACGATCGTGCTCTGCCACGGCTACTGCCTGACCTCCGAGTCCTGGCACTACCAGTGGCGGCTGCTGCGGGAGAAGTACCGCGTCGTCGTCTGGGACCAGCGCTGCCACGGCCGGTCGGAGCGGGTGCTCGACGTCGACCAGTCGATCGACCGGCTGGGCGACGACCTGGCCCATGTGCTCGACGAGCTGGTGCCGGGGCCGTGTGTGCTGGTCGGCCACTCGATGGGCGGCATGACGATCATGGCGCTGGCCGACGAGCGGCCCGAGTTGTTCGGCGACAAGATCAAGGGGGTCGCCCTCATCTCGACCTCCGCCGGGAAGCTGGCCGAGCTCAGCCTCGGCATGCCCGCGCTGGTCGCGAAGCTGGTCCACAAGGCCACGCCGACGGCCGTGTCGGTCATGAAGAAGAAGGCCGCGCTGGTCGACCGGGGGCGTCAGGCCGGGAACGACATCTCGTTCCTGCTGCTGCGCCACCTCGGCTTCGGCGACTCCAGCAAGGTCAGCCCGACCCTGGTCGACTTCGCCGAGTCGATGATCCGGGCCACGCCCTCCGACGTGATCGCCGGTTTCTACCCGGCGCTCATGTCACACGACAAGTTGAAGGCGCTCGACGTCCTGAACAAGGTGCCGACGTCTATCATCGTCGGCGACCGTGACTGGCTGACCCCGCCCGAGCACAGCAGGGCGATCGCGGCGGCCGTGCCGACGGCGACGCTGACCATGGTGACCGACAGTTCCCACCTGGTTCAGCTGGAGTGTCCGGGAATCGTGAACGACGCCCTGGTCGACCTGATCGAACGGGCGGAACAGGGGGATCGGTGAAAGAGCCTGCGGCCACGGCCGAGGACATGCGCGCGCTCGGCCTGAAGATCGCCGGGCTGCTGCGGGCGGGCGACCTGGTCGTGCTGACCGGCCCGCTGGGGGCGGGGAAGACGACTCTGACCCAGGGGATAGGCGAGGGCCTGAACGTCCGCGGGCCGATCACCTCGCCCACGTTCGTGATCGCCCGGGTGCATCCGTCGCTGTCCGAGGGGCCGGCCCTCGTCCACGCCGACGCCTACCGGCTGGGCGGCGCGCTGGAGGTCGACGACCTCGATCTCGACGCCTCGCTGGCCGATTCGGTCACCGTGGTCGAGTGGGGCGAGGGCCTCGTGGAGGGTCTTTCCGAAGATCGGCTGGAGATCGTGATTGACCGGGACGACTCCGACGAGAGTAGGTATGTCCTAGTTCGCGGCGTTGGGGATCGTTGGTCGGAAATTCCCGTGGTGACGATCTAGTACGGTCCCGCTTGGAGCCTTCCACCCGGCCGCCGATTCGTTAGAAAATGAAGATCTTTGCTGATGGATTGGCCTAGATTTTCTGGGTAATGGTCGGCGGTGGGAGGGGTGGGGCCATGGGCGCTTTATCGAAGGTCGCGTTGGCCGGGGTGGTGCTGCTCGGGGTCGCGGGATGTTCCGCCGAGGCGGGGATCGTGCCCGAGCCGTCCATCACGGTGACTCCGCCGTTGCCTACGGTCACCGCGACCGTACCGCCGCGGCAGGAGGTCCGGGTCGTCATCACCCCCAAGGAGATCCAAGGGGGGCAGTCCCGGAACATCCGGGTCACCGCCTACTGCCCGCCCGCGCTGCCGGGCACCAACTACCAGGCCAGCGCCCACTCCGACGCGTTCACCGGCATCGTGAGCCTGCTGGCCCCCGCGCCCGAGACGCCCGCGCCCTCCGCCGCCCCCGCGCCCCGGCTGACCGGCGTGGCCGTGCTCAGGGCCAGCGCGAAGGCCGGCGGCTACCGCGTCGAGGTGCGCTGCTCGGCCACCAACGACATCGGCAACACCCGCCTCCAGGTGCTGCGCAGCGGCAACACCGCCGACGAGACCCGCTTCCCGACCAAGGCGCCCGGCGCCGGCGGCGGCGGCACGGCGGCCGGTGGTCCCACTGACGACTCGGCCATCCCCGTCGCCCCGTTCGCCGTGGCCCTGCTGGCCGCGGCCGGTGTGGGCATCGCGGTGGCCCGCAGGCGCGCCCGGGGCTGAGTCTTGGCCGTCTCGTCCCGGATGGTCGTCGCGGCGGTCATCTCGGGGTTCGTCCTGTTCGCGCTGACCAAGCCGGAGACGGCCGAGGTCGAGGGCGCGCGCACCGCCGCCGTGCCCGAACGCATCGACATCCCCGTGCTGGAGATGAAGGCGCCGCTGATCAAGCTCGGCCTGACCGGGAACGGTGAGGTCGAGCTGCCGCCCTACGAGAAACCCAAGATCGCGGGCTGGTACGAGGGCAGCGCCGTCCCCGGCGACAAGGGCGCGGCGGTGATCATCGGGCACGTCGACACCAAGACCGCGCCCGCGGTGTTCTACCGGCTGCGCGAGCTCAAGAAGGGCGCGGTCGTCAAGGTCGTCAGGTCCGACGGCAAGACCATCTCCTACGAGGTCGACGCCATCGAGCAGATCCCCAAGGAGAGGTTCCCGGCCGAGAAGGTCTACCTCGGCGAGGGCCTGCGCCTGGTCACCTGCGGCGGCCAGTTCGACTGGGATGCCCACGAATACAAGGACAACGTCATCGTGTACGCCTCCCGCCTCAGTACCTGAGCGCCGTCCGAGCACACGGCGTGTAGGGCTAGGCTTGCTTTTTGTGCTGGTCCTGGCCTTCGACACGGCGACCCCTGCCGTGACCGCCGCGGTGCACGACGGAACGCGCGTGCTGGCGGAATCCACCACCATCGACGCCCGGCGCCACGGGGAGCTGCTCGCGCCGGCGATCGAGACCGTCCTCCGCGAGGCGGGCGGGTCCATCCATGACGTGACGGCCGTCGTCGCGGGCGCGGGCCCCGGGCCCTACACCGGCCTGCGGGTCGGCCTGATCACGGCTCGGGCGCTGTCCACGACGCTCGGCGTGCCCGCCTACGGCATCTGCACGCTCGACGCGATCGCCTACGCCGCCGGCGTTCCCGGCCCGTTCACGGTGATCACCGACGCGCGCCGCAAGGAGCTCTTCTGGGCGACCTACGCCGACGGGGTCACCCGCCTCGACGGCCCCCGGGTCGACCGCCCCGCCGACGTGCCGGTTCAGGGCGCGGTCGTGGGCGCGCGGCTCTACCTCGACGGCGTCACCGGCCCCGAACACCCCTCCGCCGGGGCGCTGGCCGCGCTGGCCGCCCGGGAGCTGGCCCGGTTGTCGCCCGAGGAGGCGGCCGCGGCGGCGAAGCTGCCCGAGGGGCGCATCGACTCGGTCGAGGCCGCCCAGAACCGCGCGATCCTCGGCCCTCCGGCGCCGATCTACCTGCGGCGGCCCGACGCGCAGGTGCCCGGGGCGCCCAAGAAGGTGACGGCGTGAGCGTCGTCACGCTGCGCGGCATGAAGGTGGCCGACCTGGCCGCCGTGATGGAGCTCGAACGCGCGACCTTCCCGGCCGACGCGTGGAGCGAGCGCATGATGCTCGGCGAACTCGCCGACCAGCCCCGCACCCGCCACTACATCGTGGCCGAGCGCGACGGCGAGATCGTCGGCTACGCCGGCCTGGCCGTGGCCGCCGACCAGGGCGACGTGCAGACCATCGCCGTCCTGGCCGCACACCGGCGGGCCGGGGTGGGCGCGCTCATGCTCAACGAGCTGCTCGACGAGGCCGCCCGACGCGGGGCCTCGGCGGTCTTCCTGGAGGTGCGGGCCGACAACGCCCCCGCCCAGGCCATGTACGAACGGTTCGGTTTCCAGCAGCTCGGCCTGCGGCGGGGCTACTACGACGACGGAACCGACGCGATCACGATGGTGAGGAAACTCGATGGCTGACGAGCCGATCGTCCTGGGAATCGAGACGTCCTGCGATGAGACGGGCGTCGGCATCGTGCGCGGCCACACCCTGCTGGCCGACACGATCGCCTCCAGCATGGACGAACACGCCCGCTTCGGCGGGGTCGTCCCCGAGGTGGCCTCCCGGGCCCACCTCGACGCGATGGCCCCCACGGTCGACAGCGCCCTGGCGAAGGCCGGCCTGAAGTTCTCCGACATCGACGCCATCGCGGTGACCGCCGGTCCCGGCCTGGCCGGGGCGCTGCTGGTCGGCGTCGCCGCCGCCAAGGCCTACGCGGTCGGCCTCGGCGTGCCCCTCTACGGCGTCAACCACCTCGCCGCCCACGTGGCGGTCGACCAGCTCGAACACGGCCCGCTGCCGGAGCCGTGCATGGCCCTGCTGGTCTCGGGCGGCCACTCCTCGCTCCTGCTGGTCCCCGACGTGACGCGCGAGGTCGTCTCCCTCGGCTCGACCGTCGACGACGCGGCCGGCGAGGCCTTCGACAAGGTCGCCCGCGTGCTCGGCCTGCCCTTCCCCGGCGGCCCCCACATCGACCGGGCGGCCCGCGAGGGGCGCGGCGACGCGATCCCGTTCCCGCGCGGCAAGGTCGACGACGGGACGCTCGACTTCTCCTTCTCCGGCCTGAAGACGGCCGTGGCCCGTTACGTGGAGAAGCAGGGCGGCGACGTCTCCGTCCCCGACGTGGCGGCCTCGTTCCAGGAGGCCGTGGTCGACGTGCTGACCCGCAAGGCCCTCCAGGCCTGCCGTCAGAACGGGGTGGAGCACCTCCTGATCGGCGGCGGCGTGGCGGCCAACTCCCGCCTGCGGGCGCTGGCCCAGGAGCGCTGCGACGCGGCGGGCGTCCATCTCCGGGTGCCCCGGCCGGGCCTGTGCACCGACAACGGGGCCATGGTCGCGGCGCTGGGCTCGAACCTGGTCGCGGCGGGCGCGACGCCCTCGCTGCTGGACATCCCGGCCGACTCGTCGATGCCGATCACCACGATCAACGTCTGAGAAACGCGAGAAAGGGCCGGGATCGCTTTCCGCGGTCCCGGCCCTTTCGCGTGGAGCCTTGCTAGTCCTTGGCGCCTCTCGTGGGCCTCAGGAGGGCCTCAGCGAGCGCCAGCATGGTCTCCTCCAGGGCGCCCAGTCTCCTGGTCAGGTCGGTGTGGGCGGGCTCCACGGTGGTCGACAGGGCCTCGCGGACGGCCTCGCGGTCGGGGCGGGTCTCGACCAGGGGGCCGATCTCGCCCACCAGGCGGTGGAGTTCGCCGATCTCCAGGGTCGCGGGCAGCTGGCCCAGGCGCTGGTTGATCGACTCGACCCGGTCGTCGACGCCGTCGAAGCGTTCGCCGAGCTGCTCCTCCAGGGCCTCGACCTTGGTGGCCAGGCGGGTCTCGGCGTCGCCGACGCAGACGCCGAGGCGTTCGTCGAGGGTGGTGACGGCGCGGTCGGTGACGTCGAGCTTCTCGCCGTTCTCGGTGAGCTTGGCCTCGATGCCGGTGACGCGGGTGTCGATGTCGGCCAGGCACTCGTCGGCCGTCTCGATGCGGGCGTCGATGCGGTCGAGGCGGGCGGTCACGCCCGCGACCTGGCCCTCCAGGGCGTGGAACTGGGCCTTGGCTCCCGACTGGGCCTCGGCGATGGCGCTCAGCCTGGCGTTGCTGGCCGACTGCTGGCCCTCGACGCCCGAGATCCGGGTGGCGATCTGGTCGAGGGTGGCGGTCAGGCGGGTGACGACGTTGTCGAGGCCCGTGGTGAGGGCCTCGGTGACGTCGGCCTCCAGGCGGTCGAGGCGCTCGGTGAGGTCGGTGACGGCCTTGTCGATGCGGTTGAAGCGGGCCGCCGCCGTCTCCATGTTCGCCTGCATCTGGGTGAGGCGGTCGGCGACGGCGGTCAGGCGGGTGAGGGACTCGTCGACGCTCTCGCCGACGGTGCCGACGTCGGCCCACAGGCTGGGCAGCTCGCCGATCGGGGTGACCTTCTCGCCGACGGTGTCGACGTGGTCACGGACCATCTCGATGTGCTGGGCCAGGCCTTCGGCCCACGAGGGCGGACGGCCGGTCAGGTCGTCGAGGCGGCCGCCGACCGCCTCCATGGTCGCGCTGATGCCGCCGAGCTCACGCTCGCGGACCTCGCGGAGCAGCCATTCCATGCCCTCCATGCGCTGGCGGATCTCGTCGAGCACGGCCCCCTGGGTGCGCTGCTCGTAGACATGGTCCTGGGCCGCGCGGGCCAGCAGCTCGCGCATCCGATCGGACACTGCGGCCTGACTGCCCGCTTGAAGGAGGGTGTGGTTTTCCACCGAGGAGCTCCGGATCAAGAGGAAGACGTGAACACGTAATGTCACCGAACGATAACCCTCCGCGCCGTCACTTTCCCGGGGACAGGGAAAGATCGGGGTTCCCGGTGGATTGCCCGACTGGCGGCTTTACCTGCCCATTTCCGAGGCGATCACGGCTACCGGACGGGTCCCCAGACGGGTCAGCAGGACCACCGCCGACCCCTCGCCGGACAGTCGCAGATCGTGACGGAGCTTCTCCACGTCGACCGCCGATCCTCTTTTCTTGATCGTGACAGCGCCCACTTTCCGTTCGCGCAGCGCGGAGCGGAGCCGCTTCAGCGAGAAGGGCATGACCTCCTCGACCAGATAGCCCGCCGCCCACGGCGTGGGCACGTGGGAGTCGGCGGACAGGTAGGCGATCTGCGGGTCGATCAGCCAGCCGCCGAGGATCTCGGCGACCTCGCCGACGAGGTGGGCGCGGACGGCCGCGCCGTCGGGTTCGTAGAGGTAGCGGCCGATGAGGGCCACGTCGGCCTCGACGCCGCGCGCCGTCATGGTCTCCCCGTACGGGAGCAGCGTCGCCCGCCGCCCCGAGGAGCCGGACCACAGGACCGCCTCCTTGACCTCGCCCCGGAAGGAGACCCATTCGGCCTCCATGCCGTCGGGGATGTACTCGTAGGGGATGCCGGGGGCGACCTTCAGGCAGGCCCGGTTGGCCCGGCCGATCAGGTCGAGGATCACGTCCCAGGCGGGGGAGTAGGCGGCCGGGTCGAACACGCGGCCCTTCGTGGTCCGCCGGGCGGGGTCGGCGAACAGGGCGTCGTAGGCGGACGGGTCGAGGGTGGTCGCGTCGGCCAGGCGGACGGTCGTCCGTACGCCCAGGGCCTGGGTGTTCGCCGTCGCCACGGCAACCGTGAGGGGGTCGAGGTCGACCGCGTCGACCTCGCAGCCCGCCCTGGCCTGGGCGATCAGGTCGCCGCCGATGCCGCAGCACGCGTCGGCCACCGACAGGCCGGCCAGCCGCTTCGCGCGGTGCCCGGCCACCTCGGGCCGGGTGGCCTGTTCGAGGCCGTGGGGGGTGAAGTACATCCGGGCGGCCTCGTCGCCGAACTTCGCCGCCGCCCGCCGCCGCAGGCCCGCCTGGGTCAGCGCGGCCGAGACGAGATCGGGGTCGAAGCGGCGGCGCAGAGCACTGACGGCCTCGACCGGCCCGGCGCCGGTCCCCAGCATCGCGCCGGCCTCTGCCAAGGCCGTCTGCCCGTCGTCTGTCAGCAGGCGGGCGAAGCTCTCCAGATCCACACGCAGACGCTAGCGCCCGCCATTCGCCGGACGGACCGGCACCGTGGCTCCCGGGTCGGGAAGTCGGTGACCGGTGGTCACCCCGGCGGACAGCTCCGGGGCCCCTCGGTCATCGGGTGGTCCATCTCTGCGCGGCCGAGCCGTCGCACGTGCGCAGCTCGACCAGGGCGCCGTTGCCGGTGGCGTGGAGGCACTTGCCCGATCCGGCGCCGACGAGCGCGCCGCCCGGATTCTGGGTGAATTTCTGGGCAATGGTGCCGTCGGCGGCGCCGTTGCCGTTGACGTCGAGGCAGCGGTTCCCGTACACCCTGAGCTCGCCGGCGGCGGTTCTGGTCCAGCGCTGGTTCACGCCCGTGTGGCAGTCCCACATGTGGACCTGGGCGCCCTGGGCCTGGGAGACGCCGCTGACGTCCAGGCAGCGGCTCGGCGCGGCGTTCACGTAGGCGACGGCCGCGCCGCCCGGCGGGGTCAGGCTGCCGGGCACCGACTGGAGGGCGGTCCACCAGCGGGCGGCCATCTTGTCGTAGCCGGTCTGGTTGGGATGGAGGCCGTCGGCCAGGTGGGTCAGCGGGCCCTTCTGGGCCACGATGCCGGGCACGGCCGCGTTGAAGGCCTGGATCCTGGCGTTGAAGGCGGGATCGGCGGACGGTGTGATCTGTGCGACAAACAGCTCCGCCTGAGGGGCGTTGGCGCGGATTCTGGCGATCAGGGCCGACAGGCGCGCGGGGGCGGCGGGCACCTGGAACTGCCGGCCCATGTCGTTGGTGCCGATGTGCAGCAGGATCGTCCTGGGCGTGTAGGTCCGCAGCCGCCCTGCGATCTGGTCGATCCGCCAGCCCGAGTGGCCCTCGTGGTCGTGGTCGCCCAGACCGGCCGGTCCGTTGCACCCCGAGCCGACGAAATCAACCGTCTGACCTGCCTGGACGAGCCGTTGCCATAGATTGACACGGTAGCCGCCGGGGACGTTGAACCCGTCGGTGACCGGGTCGCCCGGCGGCATGACCCGGACGCCGCCGTTCGACTCGGCGTACACGGGGGTGACGAGGAGCCCGGCCGCGAGCCCCAGGCCCGTGCGGGCCGCCAGTACTTCGCGCATTGGCCATCCCCTCGCTGGGTGGCACAAGCGAGGGCGTGATCGATGAAGGACTCTGGGTGTGGTTTCGCTCGTGTTGACGAGCCCGGGGAAGGTGCATACTGTGTCGTGTTGGCACTCGCCTAGTGAGAGTGCCAATGCGACGCAGATAGGTCTGACACCCGCGACGGCAGGCCGCTGGTCGCCTCTTCAGCTCATTCATCGCAATCTGAAGGGGAGGTCCGATCGTGACGACCGCCACCAAGGTTCCCGTTAAGCCGCTCGGCGACCGCATCGTGGTCCAGCCGCTTGAGGCCGAGCAGACCACCGCCTCCGGCCTGGTCATCCCGGACACCGCGAAGGAGAAGCCCCAGGAGGGCCGCGTCCTCGCTGTGGGTCCCGGCAACTGGGACGAGTCGGGCAGCAAGCGGGTTCCGCTCGACGTCAGTGAGGGCGACGTCGTCCTCTACAGCAAGTACGGCGGCACCGAGGTCAAGTACGGCGGCGAGGAGTACCTCGTGCTCTCCGCCCGTGACGTGCTCGCCATCATCGAGAAGTAGGCCGTGAGGAGACCCCGGGCGCGACGAGCGCCCGGGGTCTTCGACGCTGAGAGGACTCCGTAGATGCCCAAGACCCTGTCGTTCGACGAGGACGCCCGCCGCTCGCTTGAGCGCGGCGTGAACGCCCTCGCCGACGCGGTCAAGGTGACCCTCGGCCCGCGTGGCCGCAACGTGGTCATCGACAAGAAGTTCGGCGCGCCGACGATCACCAACGACGGCGTGACCATCGCTCGCGAGGTCGAGCTCGACAAGCCTTACGAGAACCTTGGCGCCCAGCTCGCCAAGGAAGTCGCCACCAAGACGAACGACGTCGCCGGTGACGGCACCACCACCGCGACCGTGCTGGCCCAGGCCATGGTCCGCGAGGGCCTGCGCAACGTGGCCGCCGGCGCCCAGCCGCTGTCCCTCAAGCGCGGCATCGACCTGGCCGCCAAGGCCGTCAGCGAGAAGCTGCTGGCCTCGGCGCGCCACGTCGAGGACAAGAAGGAGATCGCCCACGTCGCGACGATCTCCGCGCAGGACGCCAAGATCGGCGAGCTGATCGCCGAGGCGTTCGACAAGGTCGGCAAGGACGGTGTCATCACCGTCGAGGAGAGCAACGCTCTCGGCCTGGAGCTCGAGTTCACCGAGGGCCTCCAGTTCGACAAGGGCTACCTCTCGGCCTACATGGTCACCGACCAGGAGCGCATGGAGGCCGTCCTCGAGGACCCCTACATCCTCCTGACCCAGGGCAAGGTCGCCTCCCTGGCCGACTTCCTGCCGCTGCTGGAGAAGGTCGCCCAGACCAAGAAGGCCCTGTTCGTGATCGCCGAGGACGTCGAGGGCGAAGCCCTGGCCGTCCTGGTCACCAACAAGATCCGCGGCACCTTCACCTCGGTCGCCGTCAAGGCCCCCGGCTTCGGCGACCGCCGCAAGGCCATGCTGCAGGACATCGCGATCCTGACCGGCGCGCAGGTCGTCTCCGAGGAGATCGGCCTCAAGCTGGAGCACGTCGGCCTGGAGGTGCTCGGCACCGCCCGGCGCGTCGTCATCACCAAGGACGCCACGACGATCGTCGACGGCGCCGGTGAGGGCTCGGCCATCGCCGACCGCGTCAAGGAGATCAAGCTCGCCATCGAGCAGTCCGACTCCGACTGGGACCGCGAGAAGCTCCAGGAGCGCCTCGCGAAGCTGTCGGGCGGCGTGTGCGTGCTCAAGGTCGGCGCGGCCACCGAGGTCGAGCTGAAGGAGAAGAAGCACCGCCTGGAAGACGCGATCTCGGCCACCCGCGCCGCGATCGAAGAGGGCATCGTCTCCGGCGGCGGTTCGGCTCTGGTCCACCTGGCCACCGAGCTCGACACCCTCGGGCTGACCGGCGACGAGGCGACCGGTGTCGCCATCGTCCGCAAGTCGCTCGTCGAGCCGGCCCGCTGGATCGCCGAGAACGCCGGCCTCGAGGGCTACGTCGTGACCGCCAAGGTCTCCGAGCTCCCCGCGGGCCACGGCCTCAACGCCGCCACCGGCGAATACGGCGACCTGATCGCCCAGGGCGTCATCGACCCGGTCAAGGTCACCCGCTCGGCCGTGCAGAACGCCGCGTCCATCGCCGGCATGCTGCTGACCACCGAGGCGCTCGTCGTCGACAAGCCCGAGGAGGAGGCCCCGGCCCCCGCCGGCGGCCACGGCCACGGGCACGGTCACTGAGCAGACGAGAGGCGGGCGGCCGGAGGCTGCCCGTGGCTCGCGCCCTGGAATCCGCCTAAGCTACAGGGCTTGAAAAAAGCGGCCCCCACCCCATTCCGGGGTGGGGGCCGTAGTTCTATATAGAAGCTGTAAACCGGACAACTTGTCAGAACGTCCTATGGGTCTGACCTGTCAGAACATCTGACAAAAATACAGCATTTTGCGCGTATTACTGAAATGTCCAAAACCGTCGAGTGTTCGTTTGATTACTTGCGGTTATCGCCGCCCCAATGTGACCAATCCGTATCCGTTCACCATGACGACAGTTCTCTGTGTGGCGGGCATCATGCCTAACGTGACCGAGGGATGCGTCGCCGACGCCGCAACTGGGGTAAGGCTTGCGATTGGGTCCAGAGTCGACGTGAGGCCGGAGGAGTCCGACCTCAGGGAGCTGACCAGTCTGGCCGTGACAGGGGACCGCACCGCCATCGAGAGGCTGCTGACGCAGCTGCGGCCGATGGTCGTGCGCTATTGCCGAGCCAGGCTTGGCAGGGTTTCGGGGCATTATCACAATGCCGATGATGTGGCCCAGGAGGTCTGCATCGCGGTGCTGTCGGCGCTGCCGCGTTATCGGGACATGGGCCGCCCGTTCGCGTCTTTCGTCTTCGGCATCGCCTCCCACAAGGTGGCCGACGCGCTGCGCAGTTCGGTGCGGTCGGCCGTGCCGACCCAGGATCTCCCCGACGGGCCCGACGAGAGGCCCGGGCCCGAGGAGACCGTGGTGCGGTACATCGAGGCCGAACACGCCCGCGCGCTGCTGTCGCGGCTCCCGGAGAACCAGCGGGAGATCCTCATCCTGCGGGTGGTCTCCGGGCTGTCGGCGGAGGAGACGGGCAACGTCCTGGGAATGTCACCGGGCGCGGTCAGAGTGGCCCAGCATCGTGCTCTTGCCCGGCTCCGTCAGATGGCGGAGCTAGAGTCGATTGCGTGACAATCGACGTTGACGCCGTGCTCGACGCGTTGGCCCGGCGCGAGGCGGTGCGGTCTTCCGATCCGGCGATCTCGGTCCTGCGTGCCCTGATCGCCGACGTGGACAGCATTCAGGAAGTTCAACGGCTCTCTTCGGTGTCGATGACGCCGTCGACATAGCCTCGGGCGTACTCCCAGCTGACGTAGTCGGCGGGGTCGGGTTGGAAGGCGGGCTCGTGGACCTGGGGCCGCCCGTTGTCGATCATCTGGCGTAGGTTGCCCCGGAGCAGGTCCCAGTCGAAGTAGTGCTGTTCGCCACATTCCGGGCAGTCGAGCACCAGCCCGAGCACCCCCTGTGGTTCGAGCAGGGAGCGGAACACCTCCACGTCGGCGAGGTCGGTCAGAGCCTCGTCGCGCTCGGCCATCGTGAGCGGTTCGGCGTCGTCGAGCTCGCCCAGCTCCACGGCGGGGTCGTTGGGGTCGTCCGCGAACGGGTCGCGGGGGACGTCTTCCAGCACGTAACCACCATATGACTCCCATCGCCCCCGGTGTGCTCAAAGGCCGGGTCAGGACAGCCAGCCCCGCCGGGCGGCCTCGACCCCGGCCTGGAACCGGGTCTGCGCGCCGAGCTCCGCCATGGCGTCGGCGAACCGCGCCCGGACGGTCCGGACCGAGAGCCCCAGCCTCCGCGCGATGGTGTCGTCGGAGATCCCCTGGGACGCCAGCCGCAGCACCTGGACGGCCCCCGGCGAGTAGCGGATCGGGGTCGCCCGCTGCCACATCTCGTCGAACAGCGTGCGCAGCGCGCCGACCACAATCGGGGCTCTGACCAGGTAACAGTTGTAGGCGCTGCCGGGCAGCGACACCCCCCAGTCGGCCGGGAGGCCGGCCGCGTCGTGGCCGATCGCGAAGAACCAGCTCGGCACCCGGTCAAGGGCCCGGATGCCCGCCCCGGCGGCGGCCAGCCGGTCGAGCGACTCGCGCATTCCCGGGCTGCCGAGGGCCGAGGCGGGGATCACCGCACGGGCCGTGAGGAGATCGCTTTTGAGCGCCTCGATCCATGTGTCGGCATATTTTCGGATGAAATCCGTCAAACTGCGTTCATCGGGAATGGCGGTCACGAGATCTGACGGCGGCGACTGGAGCGCCAGCCCGATGACGCTTTCATAGAGTTCGTCGGCGCCGTTCACCAACTCCACGGGGAACTGGCGGCTCTGGTAATCGCGCCCGGCGTCATAAGTGAGGGTGAGCCCGCCCACCGAGGCCAGCACCTCGTCGATCTGGCGGCTCTCCTCGGCCAGCCGGTCGAGCCGGGCGGCGATCAGGCGGCCGATCGCGGCGGCGGGGTGGCGGGCCAGGTATTCGCCCGCCTGCTCGTCGACCGCGCCCAGCCGGACCAGGGCGGCCAGCCGGTCGGCGACCGTGTCGGCCGGTTCGTCGGCGGCCTCGGCGATCTCGGTCAGGGTGGCCCGGTGGAGTCTCAGGACGGTTTCGTACACCGCCGTCTGGGCCCGGCTGAGGCCCAGGCGTTCCAAAGGGTCGGCAGAGGTGGTCATCGTCGATCCAGTTTCAGGTCGTGGTCACGCCCAGATGTCTGCTCCCTCGCCAGGAAACCGCCGCGGCTGGGCCACCGAGCGACCACGCGAGAATAACGCGCTATTGCGTTTCCGAAGGAGAAAACCGCGACAGGTGCAGCTTCGTGTAGTTGCAGGTTCGGACATTGTGCCGGGACCCACTGTGACGCACTCTTGACCCTGCGTCGGCACGGGTGGGACGCCGTGACCGACCGGGCGCGGAGGGGGGCTCGGCGGTCACCGTGGGGGTCTCACCCATCTGGCGCGTCAGGGGGGTCCGTCGCAGGCGGTCCCCCCTTTCCCGTTTCTCGGGGGCGGGCTCCCAGCGCAAGCCGCAGCCGGCTTCGGCCGCCCGCTTCAGCTTATGCTCCGTTACGGC
>NZ_BBXG01000008.1:0-172011 GCF_001570605.1 Herbidospora cretacea
GTCCCAGTGTGGCCGGTCGCCCTCTCAGGCCGGCTACCCGTCGTCGCCTTGGTAGGCCACTACCCCACCAACAAGCTGATAGGCCGCGAGCCCATCCCTGACCGAAAAAACTTTCCACACCCATCCGATGCCGGAAGATGTCGTATCCGGTATTAGACCCAGTTTCCCAGGCTTATCCCAGAGTCAGGGGCAGGTTACTCACGTGTTACTCACCCGTTCGCCGCTCGAGTACCCCGAAGGGCCTTTCCGCTCGACTTGCATGTGTTAAGCACGCCGCCAGCGTTCGTCCTGAGCCAGGATCAAACTCTCCAAAAGATGTCTTCAGAGATGTTCTCCCAGCCAACATTCGTCATGAATGTCAACCAAAGGAATCCGTCATCAAATGACGGGGTTGTGCATCATGCACTGGCTTTTAGCACACTGTTGAGTTCTCAAGAAACGCACACGTCTGCCCACAGATACTTGCTGGGCGGTGATTCAACTTTACCGCAGTTCCCGATCGGATCTGACCGGAGCGGACCGCGCCGTTTCTGGCGCAACCCTTCAAGCTTAGCTCTTCATCTCGTCCGTGTCCAGTCGCCGTTTCCGGCTGATCGAACTCGGTGGGATGTCCCTGGGTTCCGGCGCTGCCGTGTTCCCGGGGCGAAGAGAACATTAGGCAACGGGGAACCTCGCGTCAAATCAGCGTTCACGCGGCGTTTCCGCAGGTCAGAGCGGCCTTTTAAGGCGCCCATGACTCCCGGGACACGGGACTGTTACCCGCATCACATTCAGGCGACTCTGAGTTCCTCGGCTTTGGCCAGGTCGGCGGAGGCGTCCCGGGCGGAGTCGGCGGCCTGGTAGACCTCCGCGCGGACCTCGTACACCTCGGGAGAGTGCGGGGAGAGGGCGGCGGCGAGGAAGCAGTCGGCGAGTGCCGTGAGCGGTTCGCCGAGCGCGAGGTTGGCGCGGGCGCGGAGCAGATGCACGCGGTGGGGGGCTGTGGCGGGCTGGCCAGCGAAGCCGAAGAAGCCGCTTCGGCCGGTGGCGATGACCTCGTCGCAGGCGGCCACCGCGCGGGCCGCCTCGCCCAGGATGAGCAGGCATTCCGCCCGGTCGAGCCGCGCGTCGCCGTCGTAGGACTCGGCGAAGGTCGACACGTCGAAGTCGGCCAGGGCGTCGGCGGGCCGGCCGAGGGCCAGGAAGACCCGGCCGCGGACGGCGTGCACGCTGATGTAGGTCGGGTCGAGGAGCAGGGCGCGTTCGGTGTCGGCCCACGCGCCGTCGAGGTCGCCGCTGAGGCAGCGGGGCATCGCGCGGGCGGTGTAGCCGGCCGCCGTCAGGCGGGTGGCCAGGGACTCCGTGGCGGCGATCTCCGCCTGGGCGTGGTCGCCGAGGCGGCACAGGAGCACCGCGCGGCGGCAGTGGGCCGCCGCCAGGTCCTCCTCGGAGAGGTCTCCGGCCACGGCCTGGTCCAGCTCCGCGAGGGCGGAGCGGTGATCACGGTCGGTTCCGAAGGCGATGCCGCGGCGCGGCCGCGACGGTCCCGCCACATCACTGTCGAACATGTGCTCACCTATCGTCGCTGGTGGGGAGGGGTGCAGCAACGATAGGCCGGAGCGTTCAGAACTTCTGTGTACGAATTCACACAGGACTAGACGAGCTCGACGCCCCCCAGCGTCTTCTTGCCGCGCCGGAGCACCAGGAAGCGCCCGTGCAGCAGGTCGTCCGACGTCGGGACGTAGTCCTCGTCGGTGACCTTGGCGTTGTTGAGGTAGGCCCCGCCCTCCTTGATGGCGCGCCGGGCCTCCGACTTCGACTTGGCGAGGCCGCTTTCGGCCAGGAGGTCGACGTAGGACGTGCCGAGAGAGGCGGTGGCCTTGGGGACCTCGGACAGGGCGGCGGCGAGCGTCGCGGCGTCGAGATCCTGGATCGAGCCCTGCCCGAACAGGGCCTTGGACGCCTCGATGGCGCGGGTGACCTCGTCGGCGCCGTGGACCATCGTGGTCAGTTCCTCGGCCAGCGCGCGCTGCGCCACACGGGCGAACGGGCGCTCCTCGACCGCCTTCGCCAGTTCCTCGATGCGTTCGCGGTCGAGGAAGGTGAAGACCTTGAGGAAGCGGATCACGTCGCGGTCGTCGGCGTTCAGCCAGTATTGGTAGAACGCGTAGGGCGAGGTCAGCGCCGGGTCGAGCCAGATGGAGCCACCGGCGGTCTTGCCGAACTTGGTGCCGTCGGCCTTGGTGATCAGCTTGCCGGTGTAGGCGTGGGTGTGGGCACCCTCGACGCGCCGGATCAGGTCGGTCCCGGCGGTGATGTTGCCCCACTGGTCGCTGCCGCCGACCTGGAGGGTGCAGCCGTTGCGGCGGTAGAGCTCCAGGTAGTCGTTGGCCTGAAGGATCTGGTAGCTGAACTCGGTGTAGCTGAGGCCCTCGCCGGCCAGCCGGGCCGAGACGGACTCGCGGCCGAGCATGCGGTTCACCGGGAAGTGCTTGCCGATGTCGCGCAGGAAGCCGATCGCCGACATCTCGGAGGTCCAGTCGAGGTTGGAGACCACCTGGGCGGCGTTGTCGCCCTCGAAGGACAGGAACCGCTCAAGCTGGACGCGGATCCGGCTCACCCAGTCGGCCACGACGTCTTCGCTGTTCAGAGACCGTTCGGTGCTCCGCCCCGAGGGGTCGCCGATGAGGCCGGTGGCACCGCCGACCAGGCCGATCGGCTTGTGGCCGGCCCGCTGGAAGCGGGTCAGGATGAGCAGGGTCGCCAGGTTGCCGACGTGAAGCGACGGAGCCGTCGGGTCGAACCCCGAATAGACCGTGACCGGGCCGTCGGCCAGCGCCTTGCGCAGCGCTTCGACGTCGGTGGTCTGCGCGGTCACATCGCGCCATTCGAGCTCATCGAGGATGTCGGTCACGGTTCCTGGCTTTCGCGTGAATAGGGCTGGTCGCCAAAACCCTATCGGCCGGTACGACACCGCGTCGCCACCATAAGCGCCGTCAGCGACGGCGCGGCACGTGGGGCCGGTAGGGCGACACCGTCGGGTCGCCGTCGAGCCAGAACCGCCAGGGGACGTCGGCCCCGGTGGAGACTCCCGTTCTCGGCCCTTCCATCACCTTCTCCGGTGAGATGCCCGAACCCTCGTGGACGCGGATGTCTCCGGAGACGCAGTCCTCGCCGTTGTGCTCCCGTCCGAAGCCCATGGCCACCGCCAGCCGGGCGGGTCCGCGCGCCAGGTCGCGGGGCTTCACGTCGGGGCCGCGCCGTTCCCGTGCCACGTCGAGGCCGGCGACGATCTCCCCCGCCCGCAGCAGCACCCCCGAACCCGTTCCCGGCGGCAGGCAGGTGAGGTTGGCGCAGTAGTGCATCCCGTACGTGAAATAGACGTAGAGATGCCCCGGCGGCCCGAACATGACCGCGTTGCGCGGGGTCATGCCCCGGTAGGTGTGCGAGGCGGGGTCCTGGCCGGGCAGGCCGTAGGCCTCGGTCTCGGTGAGGCGGACCGCGACCGGCCCATGGACGACCACCCTCCCCAGCAGGGAAGGGGCCACCTCATGGGCCGGCCGGTCGAAGAAGGACCGGTCGAGCGTCAGGCCCCAGTCGCCCATGCGGCCTGGCCGTCGACGAGCTCACGTAGAGCGGCGAGCTGGTCGCGGACCCGGTCGGGGGCGGTGCCGCCGTGGGCCTTGCGGGCGGCGAGGGCGCCGGGCACGTTCAGCACGTCGCGCACGTCGGGCGTGAAGTGCGGGGAGACCTTGAGGAGCTCCTCGTCGGTCAGGTCGCCGAGGTCCTTGTCGTTGACCTGGCACCACACGACGAGGTGGCCGACGGCCTCGTGGGCGTCGCGGAACGCCACGCCCTTGCGGACCAGCAGCTCGGCCAGGTCGGTGGCGAGGGCGAACCCGTCGGGCGCGCTCGACTCCAGGCGGGAGGTGTTGACCCGCATCGTGGAGACCAGGCCCGCCATCGCGGGCAGCACCAGGTTGAGGGTGTCGACCGCGTCGAACACGGGCTCCTTGTCTTCCTGGAGGTCCCGGTTGTAGGTGAGCGGCAGGCCCTTCAGCGTGGTCAGCATCGTCATCAGCGCGCCGATGAGACGCCCCGACTTGCCGCGCGCGAGCTCGGCGACGTCGGGGTTCTTCTTCTGGGGCATGATCGACGAGCCGGTCGAGTAGGCGTCGTCCATCTCGATCCAGCGGAACTCCTGCGAGGCCCACAGGACGATCTCCTCGCCCAGCCGCGACAGGTGGATGCCGATCATCGCAGCGTCGAAGAGGAACTCGGCGGCGAAGTCGCGGTCGGCGACGGCGTCCATCGAGTTGGGCGCGGCCGAGTCGAAGCCCAGCTCCGCCGCCACGGCGATCGGGTCGAGCGGCAGCGAGGAACCGGCCAGCGCGCCCGAGCCCAGCGGGGAGACGGCCGCGCGCCTGTCCCAGTCGCGCAGGCGGTCGATGTCGCGGGTCAGCGGGTGGACGTGGGCCAGCAGCTGGTGGCCGAAGGAGACCGGCTGGGCGTGCTGGAGATGGGTCATGCCGGGGGCGGCCGTGTCGGCGTGCTCCTCGGCCTGGCTCATCAGCGCGGTCTCCAGCTCCACGACGCGGGACACGATGGTCCGCACGTGGTCGCGCAGGTAGAGGCGCAGGTCGGTGGCGATCTGGTCGTTGCGGGAGCGTCCGGCGCGGAGCTTGCCGCCGAGGCTGCCGAGGCGTTCGAGCAGACCGCGTTCGAGAGCGGTGTGGACGTCTTCGTCGGCGACCGTGGGCCGGAAGTCGCCGGCCTTGCAGGCGGCCTCCAGGTCGTCGATCGCGGCCAGCATCCTGCCCAGCTCGTCGTTGGTGAGCAGACCGGCCCGGTTCAGCACGCGGGCGTGGGCGCGGGACGCCATCAGGTCATAGGGCACCAAGCGCCAGTCGAAGTGAACGCTCACCGACAGGCGGGTCAGCGCGTCGGCCGGCCCCCCTTCGAAACGGCCACCCCACAGCCGCATCGGCTTCCGTTCCGAGCTCACCGCAAACGCCCACCCTTCGAATACGTTCGTGTCCAATCGGCGACCTTAGCCGATGGTGATGCCTACTGGTCCTTGTTGCGGGCGGTCAGGCGCAAGAACGCCGCCGCCAGGGCTTCGCCGCCCAGCGGATCCCGGCTGATCACCAGGATCGTGTCGTCTCCGGCGACCGTGCCGAGGACCGAGTGCCAGCCCGCGTGGTCGATCGCGGAGGCGAGGAACTGCGCCGCACCGGGAGGGGTGCGGAGGATGAGCAGGTTCGCCGACGCCTCGGCCGACACGAGGAGTTCCTCGGCGTGGCGGCGCAGCCGGGCCTCCGGCTGCTCGGCGAACGTGTCGGTCCGGTAGATGGGGATGCGGCCGCCGCCCTCGCCCGGGACCGCGTAGACCAGGGTCCCGTCGTCGGTGCGGAGCTTCAGCGCCCCCAGTTCGTCGAGGTCGCGCGACAGGGTCGCCTGGGTGACCTCGACGCCGCTCTCGGCCAGCAGGCGGGCCAGTTCGGGCTGCGACCTGACCTTGTTGCGGGTCAGCAGCTCGACGATCTTGGCGTGCCGGGCGGCCTTGGTGAGCGGGATCGTCATCGGGTGACCAGCCAGTGGAGCAGGGCCTTCTGGGCGTGGAGGCGGTTCTCGGCCTCGTCCCAGACGGCGCTGCGCGGCCCGTCGAGGACGTCGGCGGAGATCTCCAGGCCCCGGTAGGCGGGCAGGCAGTGCAGCACGATCGCCTCGGGCGCCGCGACGGCGAGCAGCTCCGCGTTGAGCCGGTAGGGGGTCAGGGCGGCGACCCGCGCGTCCTTGCCGTCCTGGCCCATGCTGACCCAGGTGTCGGTGGCGAGCACGTCGGCCGACGTGGCGGCGGCCAGCGGGTCGGTGAGGACCTCGACCGAGCCGCCCGTCCGCGCCGCGATCCGCCTCGCGTCGTCGACCACCGAGGTCAGCGGCGTGTACTCCGGGGGCGTCGCGATCCGCACGTGCATCCCGGCCGTGGCGCCGCCCAGCAGGTAGGAGTGGGCCATGTTGTTGGCGCCGTCGCCGAAGTAGGCGATCGTGATCCCGGTGAGGCCGCCCCGGCGTTCGCGGACGGTGAGCAGGTCGGCGAGGACCTGGCACGGGTGGAACTCGTCGGTCAGCGCGTTCACCACGGGGACCTGGCTGGCCGAGGCCATCGCCTCGACGCGCTCCTGCCCGGCGGTCCGCCACACGATCGCCGAGCACAGGCGGTCGAGCACCCGGGCGGTGTCCTCGATCGGTTCGCCGCGGCCCATCTGGGAGGTGCCCAGGTCCATGATCAGCGGGTTGCCGCCGAGTTCGGCGATGCCGACCGCGAAGGAGATGCGGGTGCGGGTGGACGGCTTGTCGAACAGGACCGCGACCGTCTGGGGGCCCTCGAAGGGGCGGTGGCCGTAGCGGTCCTTCTTCATGGCCTCGGCCAGGTCGAGGACCTCGGCCTGCTCGGCGGGCGACAGGTCGTCGTCCCGCAGGAAGTGTCTAGCCATCTGCGGCCTCATCCAGGATCGACGGGAACGCGGTCAGGAAGGTCTGGACCTGCGCTGAGGTGATCACGAGCGGCGGCGCGAGCCGGATCGCGTCGGGTTGTACGGCGTTGACCAGGAATCCGGCCCGCTGCGCGGCGGCCTGGACCTGGGCGCCCCTGTCTTCGGTGAGAACGGCGGCGAGCCACAGTCCCCTTCCCCGGACCCCCTTGAGCAGGGGGTGGGAGATCGCTTCGAGTCCGGCGCGCAGTTCGGCCGCGACCGCCTGGACGTGGGCCAGGTCGACGTTGTCCAGGACGGCCAGCGCCGCCGCGCACGACACGGGGTTGCCGCCGAAGGTCGAGCCGTGGTCGCCCTTGGCGAAGATCGTCCCGGCCGGGCCGAAGCCGACGCACGCGCCGATCGGGAGGCCGCCGCCCAGGCCCTTGGCCAGGGTGAGGATGTCGGGCAGGTAGCCGTCGGACTGGTGGGCGAACCAGTGGCCGGTCCGGCCGATGGCCGACTGGATCTCGTCGGCGACCAGCAGCGCGCCCGCCGCCGACGTGATCTCGCGCGCCCTGGCCATGTAGCCGTCGGGCGGCGGGACCACTCCCGCCTCGCCCTGCGTGGGCTCCAGGAACACCGCGGCGCAGTCGCCGTCGACGGCTTCGGCCAGGGCGTCGGCGTCGCCGTACGGGACGAAGCGGACGTCGAGCGGGAACGGCCCGAACTGGTCGCGGATCGACGGCTTGCCGGTCAGCGACAGCGCGCCGAGGGTGCGGCCGTGGAAGCCCATCTCGGCGGCGACGAAGTAGCCGCGGCCGGTGGACTTGCCGTATTTGATGGCGAGTTTCAGCGCCGCCTCGTTGGCCTCGGTGCCCGAGTTGGCCAGGAAGACCTTCGCGGGCGCCCCGAGCAGGCCGAGCAGCTTCTCGGCGAGTTCGACCTCGCGCGGGTGGACGATCAGGTTCGAGGTGTGCGCCAGCGTCGCGACCTGCCGGGAGACCGCCTCGACGAGCGCGGGGTGGGCGTGGCCGAGCGAGCTGACCGCGATGCCGCCGAACATGTCGAGGTACTCGGTGCCGTCGGCGCCCCAGACCACCGAGCCCTCGCCGCGCTCCAGCGCGACCGGGGGCACGCCGTAGTTGGGCATGAACGCCGTCTCGTACCGGTCGAACAGGCTGGTCATTCGATGTCTCCTTCGACTTCGTCCGGGACGACCAGGGTGCCGATGCCCTCATCGGTGAAGATCTCACGCAGCAGCACGTGGGGCTGCCGGCCGTCGACCACCTGGGCCCAGGGCACTCCCCCCTGAACGGCGCGCAGGCAGGCCTCCATCTTGGGGACCATGCCGCTGGACAACCCGGGCAGCATCGCGGCCAGCTCCGTGGCGGAGATCCGGCGGATGACCTTGTCGCTGGCGGGCCAGTCGGCGTACAGGCCCTCGACGTCGGTGAGGACCACCAGCTTGACCGCCGGGAGCGCGGTCGCGAGCGCGGCGGCCGCGGTGTCGGCGTTGACGTTGTAGATCTGCCCGTCTTCGCCGCGGGCGATCGAGGACACTACCGGGATGCGGCCGTCGTACACGAGGTTACGGACCGTGGCCGCGTTGACCTTGACGATCTCGCCGACCTGGCCGATGTCGACCGGCAGGCCGTCGACGACCGCGTGCTTGCGGACGGCGGTGAACAGGTGGGCGTCCTCGCCGGACATGCCGACCGCGAACGGGCCGTGCCGGTTGATCAGCCCCACGATGTCACGGTTGACCTGCCCGACGAGCACCATCCGGACGACCTTCATGGCCTCGGGCGTGGTGACCCTGAGCCCGGCGGTGAAGTGGGACGCGATGCCGTGCAGGTCGAGTGCGGCGTTGATCTGCGGGCCGCCGCCGTGCACGATCACCGGGCGCATCCCCGCGTAGCGCAGGAACATGACGTCGTCGGCGAACTTCTCCCGCAGGCTCTCGTCGGTCATGGCGTTGCCGCCGTACTTGATCACGACGACCGCGCCCTGGTGACGGGCCAGCCACGGCAGCGCCTCGATCAGCGCCTCGGACTTCTGCAGCGGGTTCACGAGCTGTACGCCGAGTTCTCGTGGACGTACGCGGCCGTCAGGTCGGTCGTGTGGATGGTCGCGGAGTGGGGCCCGGCCGACAGGTCGGCGGTGACGTGGATGTCGCGCGGGCGCAGGTCGACCTTGGAGCGGTCGTCGCCGGCCGCGCCGCCCCGGCAGATCCAGATCCCGTTGATCGCGACGTTGAGCCGGTCGGGCTCGAACTCGGCCTGGGTGGTGCCGATCGCCGACAGGACGCGGCCCCAGTTGGGGTCCTCGCCGTGCATGGCGCACTTGAACAGGTTGCTGCGGGCGACGGCCCGGCCGACCTCGACGGCGTCGGCGACGGAGGCGGCTCCGACGACCTCGATCGCGATGGCCTTGGAGGCGCCCTCGGCGTCGAGGAGCAGCTGGCGGGCCAGGTCGGCGCAGACCTCGGTGAGGCGCTTGGTGAACTCGGCCAGGTCGGGCTTGACGCCGGAGGCGCCGCTGGCCATCAGGATCACGGTGTCGTTGGTGGACATGCAGCCGTCGGCGTCGAGCCGGTCGAAGGTGACCTCGGTCGCGGCGCGCAGCGCGGTGTCGCACTCCTCGGAGGTGAGGTCGGCGTCGGTGGTCAGCACCGACAGCATCGTGGCCAGCGCCGGGGCCAGCATGCCGGCGCCCTTGGCCATGCCGCCGACCATGTAGCCGGCGCCGCGGCGGAAGGCGATCTTGCTGACCGTGTCGGTCGTGCGGATCGCGTCGGCCGCCGCCACGCCGCCGTCGCGCGACAGCTGCCCGGCCGCGTCGACGACGCCGCCGAGCAGCGCGTCCATCGGGAGGCGCTCGCCGATGAGCCCGGTGGAGCAGACCAGGATCTCGCCGGCCGAGTCGCCGATGACCTCGGCGACCTTCTCGGCGGTGGCGTGGGTGTCCTGGAACCCGGCGGGGCCGTTGCAGGCGTTGGCGCCGCCGGAGTTGAGCACCACGGCCTTGACCCGGCCGCCGCTGACGACCTGCTCCGACCAGACGACCGGGGCGGCCTTCACGCGGTTGCGGGTGAACACGGCCGCCGCCGCGCGCGAGGGTCCGTCGTTGACGACGAGGGCGAGGTCGCGGTGCTCACCGGGCTTGATGCCGGCGTTGATCCCGGTGGCCCGGAATCCCAGGGGGGCGGTCACGCTCATGACGAGGTCTCCTCATCTCCAGAACCGGACATCACGGACTCACCCCGGCGACGGGGAGGCCGAGCTCTTCGGGCAGGCCGAGCGCGAGGTTGGCGCTCTGGATCGCGCCGCCCGCCGTGCCCTTGGTGAGGTTGTCGATCGCCGCGAGCGCCACGATCCTCCCGGCCCGCTGGTCGAGCGTGACCTGGAGGGCGGCGGTGTTGGCGCCCAGGGTCATCGCGGTCGACGGCCACACGCCCTCGGGCAGCAGCGTCAGGAACGGCTCGTCGCGCACGGCCTCCTCATAGGCCTCCCGCAGCGACTCCGGGGTGGTGCCCGGCGCGGCCGGCACGACACAGGTGGCCAGGATGCCGCGCGGCATGGGCGCGAGGGTGGGCGTGAACGAGACCGTGACCGGCCGGCCGGCGACGGCGGAGAGGTTCTGCTCCATCTCCGGGGTGTGCCGGTGGACGCCGCCGACGCCGTAGGCGCTGACCGCGCCCATGACCTCGCTGCCGAGCAGGTTGGTCTTGGGCGACTTCCCGGCCCCGGAGGTGCCGCTCGCGGCGACGACCACGACGTCGGGCTCGGCGAGGCCGGCCGCGAAGGCGGGGAACAGCGCCAGCGTGGCGGTGGTCGGGTAGCAGCCGGGCACGGCGACGCGCTTGCTCTTGGCGAGCCTCTCGCGCTGGCCGGGCAGCTCGGGCAGGCCGTAGGGCCAGGTTCCGGCGTGGTCGCCGCCGTAGAATTCGGTCCAGGCCGAGGGGTCGGTGAGCCGGAAGTCGGCGCCGCAGTCGACGATCAGGGTGTCGTCGCCGAGCTGGGCCGCCAGGGCGGCCGACTCGCCGTGGGGCAGGGCCAGGAAGACGACGTCGTGGCCGGCGAGGGTCTCGCGGGTGGTCCGCTCGATGACGCGCCCGGCCAGCGGGACGAGATGGGGCTGGTGGGAGCCCAGGCGGGTGCCCGCGCTCGACGCCGCGGTGACCGCGCCGATCTCGATCTCCGGATGGCCCAGGAGCAGCCGGAGCAACTCGCCTCCGGCGTATCCGCTGGCCCCGGCGATGGCCGCCTTCATCCCGCCCCCCATGGTTTGCATGTTCATGCAGTAGTCCACATTTTCTTGCTTCCTGAAGATTATGCATCGGCCGACATGATCATGCAAGCCGGGGTCCGTTGTGCGAGATGACACCGAACCACTTCGAACGTTGTGAGGGAGTCGCTTGGATCCGTACCTACCGGTCGGTATCGTGACGTCTCGTGACGATCTCGCATGACCAGGCGCAGGCGGCGCTGACCGCCCCGGGGCAGCTCTTCGAGATGACGGAGACCTCCGGCGGTGTCCGGATCTGGCGGCACGCCCCGGCCACGTTCCGGGCCATGCTGGAGACCACCGCCTTCCACGGCGACAAGACCTTCGTCGTGTACGAGGACGAGCGCCTCACCTACGCCGAGTTCTTCCGCGCCACCGCGACGCTCGCCCACGCGCTGCGCGACGTCTTCGGCGTCCGGAAGGGCGACCGGGTGGCCATCGCGATGCGCAACTACCCGGAGTGGATCGTCTCGTTCTCGGCCGTGCTGTCCATCGGCGCGGTCGCGGTGCCGCTGAACGCGTGGTGGACGGCCTCGGAACTGGATCACGCCCTGACCGACTCCGGCGCGCTGCTGGCCATCACCGACGGGGAGCGGGCCGAGAGGATGTCCGGCCTGCCGCTGATCGTCACGCGCCGGGGATCCTTCGAGGGCGGGCACGACTGGGACTCCTTCGAGCCGAAGACCACGCTCCCCCCGGTCGACCTCTCCCCCGACGACCCGGCGACGATCTTCTACACGTCCGGCACGACCGGCCGGTCGAAGGGCGCGCTCGGCAGTCACCGCAACCTCGGCCAGGCGCCGATGACGGTGGCGTACGCGATCACGCGGGGCGTCGTCATGTCCGGGAAGGACCCGGCCGAAACCGCCGGCCAGCGCCGCGTCACCCTGCTCACCGTGCCGCTGTTCCACGTCACCGGCTGTTTCGCGGTGCTGATGACGACCATGTTCACCGGCGGCGGGCTGGTGCTGATGTACAAGTGGGACCCGGGCCGCGCACTGGAGCTCATCGAACGCGAACGGGTGACGACGATGAGCGGGGTGCCCACCAACGCCTGGCAGCTGATCTCCCACCCCTCCCTCGCCAAGCACGACATCTCCTCGCTGACCGCCGTCTCCTACGGCGGCGCCCCCGCCCCGCCGAAGCTGCTGGAGCGGATCAACGAACTGCTCCCGGACCGCGCTCCGACCAACGGCTACGGCATGACCGAGACGACCGCGCTGGCGATCTACAACAGCGGCCGCGAGTACGCCGCGCACCCCGACAGCATCGGCCGCCCGCTCGCGGTGATGGACGTGAAGATCTGCGACCCGACCGGCGTGGAGCTGCCCCGGGGCGAGGTCGGCGAGCTGTGCCTGCGCGGGCCGATCGTGATCATGGGCTACTGGAACCGGCCCGACGCGACCGCCGAGACGATCGTGGACGGCTGGCTGCACACCGGCGACCTGGCCAGGATCGACGACGAGGGGTTCGTCTACATCGTCGACCGGGCCAAGGACATGGTGATCAGGGGCGGCGAGAACGTCTACTGCGCCGAGGTCGAGGCCGCCCTGTTCGAACACCCCGCGATCGACGACGCGGCCGTGATCGGCATCCCCGACGACGAGCTCGGCGAGCAGGTCGGCGCGGTGGTCCGGATCACCAGCCCGGTGACGGCCGGGGATCTCCAGGCGTTCCTGCGGACCCGGCTGGCCGAGTTCAAGATCCCGGTGCGGTTCTGGTTCCACGAGGAGGAACTGCCCCGCAACCCGGGCGGCAAGATCCTCAAGACGGTGCTCCGCCGGCATGTACTCGGGAGGTAATCGACGGCCCGCACCCTCCGGTGGAACCGTGAGGCCATCCCGACGAGGAAGGACCTCACGACATGACCGACTACACCGCCATCGTGGACCGCAGCCTGACCGCCTGGAACGAGACCGACGCCGAGGCCCGCGCCAAGGCCGTCGCGGCGTCGTGGACCGAGACCGCCCGCTTCGCCGACCCCCTCGCCGACCTGACCGGCCACGACCAGATCAGCGCCTTCATCGGCCAGGTCCACCAGCGGTTCCCCGGCCTGCCGCTGAGGCGCGGCGAGATCCTCGACGGCCACCACGACACGGTACGGTTCACCTGGACCCTCGGCCCCGAGGGCGGTGAGCCGGTGGTGCGGGGCTACGACGTGCTGGTCCTCGACGGCGACCGGATCGCGCTGCAGCTCGGCTTCTTCGACTGAAAACCGGTTGCAAAGCTTTCGGGGAATCGGCCAATCTGGCCGTTCGTGGTCAAAAGTTCGCTCGCCTTCCTCCGACGCCTGAAGATGGACGTCAGCCCCCTGCGCTCCTCCCGCGACTTCCGCCTGTTGCTGGGATCGGCCTCGGTCACCATGGTCGGGGCGTTCATCACCCTGGTCGCGGTGCCCTACCAGATGAAGGAGCTCACCGGCTCCTACCTCGCGGTCGGCCTGGTGAGCGTGGCCGAGTTCGTCCCAATGGTCGTCTGCGGACTGTGGGGCGGCGCCATCGCCGACTCGATGGACCGCCGCAAGATCATCATCACCACGGAGATCGGCCTCTGCCTGACCGCCGTCCTGCTGATGGTCAACGCCCTCCTCCCGAACCCCCAGATCTGGGTTCTGTACGTGGTGGGCGCCCTCACCGCCGGTCTGTACAGCGTGCGGGGGCCGAGCGAGCAGGCCGTGATCAACCAGGTGCTCAAGCTGGAGCAGATGGGCGCCGCGTTCGCCCTCCAGGGCCTGGTCCGCAGCGTGGGCGGCATCGCGGGCCCGGCGCTGGGCGGCCTGATCGTCGTGTCGTTCGGCGTGGCCCCGTCCTACGGCGTCAACGTGGCGACGTTCCTGATCTCGCTGATCATGCTGTTCCGGGTGGCCCCGATGGCCCGCCGGAGCGAGGTCACCCAGCCGGCGTCCCTGGCCTCGCTCGTCGAGGGGGTCAGGTACGCCGTCCGCCGCCCCGACCTGATGGGCACCTACGTGGTCGACATCGCGGCCATGTTCTTCGCCATGTCGAACGCGCTCTACCCGTTCATGGCCGAGCAGTTCGGCGGCGGGCACGAGCAGATCGCCCTCGGCCTGCTGTACGCCTCGGCCGGGATCGGCTCGGTGCTCGCCTCGGTGACCTCGGGGTGGACCGCCCACGTCCACCGCCACGGGCTGGCGGTGATCGTCGCGGCGCTGCTGTGGGGCGCGGCCGTCGCGGTGGCCTCGGTGATGCCCAACATCTGGCTGATGATCGTCTTCCTGACCTTGGCGGGCGGGGCGGACATGATCAGCGGCATCTTCCGGGGGACCATCTGGAACCAGACCATCCCCGACGAATACCGGGGCCGGCTGGCCGGGATCGAGCTGCTGTCCTACTCGACCGGCCCGATGCTCGGCAACGCGCGGGCCAGCGCGATGGCCGAGTACGGCGGGGCCCGCTTCTCCCTGGGCGCGGGCGGCCTGCTGTGCATGGGCGGCGTCCTGGCCATGGCCGCGATCCTGCCGAAGTTCCGCAAGTACGACGCCCGCACCGACGAGTACGCCGAGGCGCAGCGCGTGGCGCGGGCCTCGGTCTGACAGGTCTGAGGGGTCTGACAGGTCCGGCATGCCGCGGACGACGAGACCGCTCGACGCCGCGGATCGTGCGCTGTTCAGCAGCCGGTCAGACCGGCGGCGACGTCGGCCCGCAGGGCCTGGGCCAGCCGGTCGCCGGGCCAGCGGCGGAGGTCCTGGCCGAACAGGCGGAGCTCGGCGAACGCGGCGGCCGAGCCGCTGCGACGGGCCATGTCGAGACCGGCCTTGACCACCTCTTCCGCCTGTTCCAGGTCACCCAGGTCCAGGTGGGCCCGCGCCAGTCGCGCGCCCAGCAGGCCTCGGGCGCGGTGGCCGTCGGCCGGGGTGGTCGCGAGGGCGGCGCTCAGCCGGGTGACGGCTTCAGCGGCGCGGCCCAGGTCGAACATGGCCCAGCCGCCGGTGGCCGCCGCCTCGTCGGCGACCGTCGAGGGGCCGATGGGGAAGGGGTCCGGATCTCCGGGCGGCCGGGCCAGCAACGCCGCGCCGAGATCCAGGGCGGCCTCGGCCTCGCGCGCCGCAGCGGTCAGGGCCAGCGCCTTCGCCTCGGCCAGCGCGGCCAGGCCCCGGACGCGAGGTGACACTCTCCGGTTCGCCCTGACCTCGGCGGCCAGTTCGGCGGACCGGCGGGGGTCGGGCAGCAGGAGTTCGGCCCGGCGCACCAGGGCGTAGGCGTGGAGGTCGCGGGCGCCGCCCCGGCGGGCCAGCGTCGTGGTGGACCTGATCAGGGTCAGCGCTCCGGCGGTGTCGCCGGACTCCTGGGCCATCCAGCTCGCGTACTCGGTCAGGTGGGCCGCCACGCGGGCGTCGCCGAGGGTGGCGACGGCGCCGTGGACCATGCTCAGCACCATCCGGGCCGGATGGCGGCGGCCGAGTTCCCTGAGGCGGAGCAGGGCGTCGCCGTAGGCCGCCGGGTCGGTGATCAGGGGCGTGGCCGGTTCGCGGTCGCGGGTGGCCGCCGCCTTGAGCGCGCCCCCGGCGCCCAGCAGGCTGTCGAGGTGACCGGCGACCTCCGGGCTGGGGCGGCGTTCACCCGATTCGAGGCGGCTCAGATAGGACTTGGAGCAGCTCGACTCCCGGGCCAGGACGTTCAGCGATTTTCCCGCGCCGTTCCGGTAAACGCGCAGTTTCTCGCCGAAGGTCATCGCGCTCCCCCGAGGGTTGCCCATTTGGCAGGAGTCAACCTGGCAACCCGTCCGCGTTCCTGACCGGCCCGGCAAACTCTGTTCAAGCGTGACAGAAATCCTCACGGGGAGGCCAGATGAATCCCGTCCTGCTCCAGGAGATCATTCACGACGCGCGGCCGATCTCCGATGTCGCGGTGGGGCGCGAAGGCGAGATCTTCACCGGTGACCTGCCCGATGACCAGCCGCTCTCCCGGGTTCGCGGCTGCGCTTTCGGGGTGGCCGCGCCGGAGGACGACGCGCGGTACGCCGCCTCGCACATGCCCAGGAACACGGTTTTCGCCGACCGGGGATGGCTGTATTCGATTCAGACCGGCCGGGGCCGGGCCTACACGCTGTTCGCGTATTTCGACGGGCACGGATATCAGGTCAGCGTGGTCGCCCCGCGGCTCGACGGGTTCGTCGGGGCGCACCTCTGTCCCGACGGCCGCATTCGCATCAACGCGGAACTGGGGTCGCTGGAGGTGGCATATGCGCGATCGGTTCTCTGGGCGGCCGGAATGGACGCCGTGCTGGCCGGATACGCGTTTCCCTTTTGATCACCGTCAGGACAGGCGTTCTCTGACCTCCTCCACGGACGCCGCGAACCCCTCTTCGAAGGCCCTCTCGTAGCCCGCGTCGCCCAGCACCAGGCGGGCGCGTTCCGCCGTGGCCACCCTGGGCGCGGCCAGTTCGTCGGAGCCCATCGCGGTGAGGCCGAAGGTCAGCCACAGGCGTTCGGCCGCGCCGTGCATCCACGCCGCCGACCCCGCCTCGCCCCGCGCCATCGCCACCGTCGCGAGGTGGTCGGCGCCCATGGCGACGCCCAGCACGTCGTTGAGCCGCCACTTCACCGCGAGCAGTTCACGCCCGGCGGCGTCGGCGCCCTCGACATCGCCCCGGGCCAGCATGAGCTGGGAGCGGAACAGGTCGCCGAAGGCGCGCATCCAGATCTCGCCCTTGCGGCGCGACTTGGCGTGCATGTCCTGCAGGACGCCCCATGCGCGTTCGACGTCGCCCAGGAAGATGAAGGCCATCGCCTGGCCGCCGTCGATCACCAGGTCGTCGATCGTGTCGGCCGCCCCGGCGGCGGCGAGGTGAACGCGGGCCTCGTGCATGATCTCCTCGACCTTGTGGGGGGCTCCGCTGAACAGGCGCACCCCGCCGAGGCGAACCAGGGCGTGGCCCATCGCCTCCTCGTCGCCGATGCGGCGGGCCTCGGCCAGGGCCTGCTGGGAGCTGCGCTCGGCCAGGCCCATGTCGCCCTGGAAGACGGTGATCCAGCCGAGGACCCACAGCGCCCGCGCGTAGGACGACCCCTCGCGGGGGCCGTTGGCCAGGGCGCGTTCGACGTAGTAGCGGCCCTCGCGCATCTGGCCGAGGGCGCCCCAGATGATCCAGCACGACGACACCAGGTCGAGGCAGGCGGTGCCGCCGTGGCCGATGCCGTAGTCGAGGGCGAGGCGGATCTCGGCCAGGTCGGCGTCGGCCCAGTCGGCCCATTCGAGCTGGTTCGGGCCGTACCACTCGCGGTCGAGCCGCTCGGCCATGGCCCGGTAGTGGGCCAGGTGGGCGCTGCGCATCACGCGCTCCTCGCCCAGTTCGCACAGCCACTCGTGGCCGTATTCGCGGATGCCGTCGAGCAGCCGGTGGCGGTCGCCGGTGCGGGTGACGATCGACTTGCGGACCAGCTCGGCCAGCACGGACGCCACGTCGGGGAGCCGGTCGTCGGCGCAGACGGCCTGCGCGGTCTGCTCGCGGAACGATCCGGCGAACACCGACAGGCGGGCCCACAGCAGGCGTTCCTCCGGGGTGCAGAGCTCGTGGCTCCAGCCGACGGCGGTCCGGAAGCTGCGGTGGCGGGCGGGGCCGCCCCGGTATCCGGCGGTGAGCAGGTCGAAGGGGTCGGTCAGCCGGTCGGCCAGTTCCTCGGCGGACAGGGCGTGGAGGTGACCGGCGGCCAGTTCGATGCCGAGGGGGATGCCGTCGAGGCGGCGGCACAGCCGGCCGACCGCCATGAGCGCGCTCTCCCCCGTCTGCCAGCCCGGCACCCGGTCGCGGGCCCGTTCGACGAACAGGCGCACGGCGTCGTAGCCCAGCAGGTCGTCGGATTCCGGCTCGGGCCGGGCGAAGGGCGCGACCTCCAGCAGCCTCTCCCCCGGCACGTCGAGCGGCACCCTGCTGGTGGCCAGCACCCGCAGCCCGGGGGCCACGGCGAGCAGGCCGTCGACGAGCGTGGCGCACGGGGCGACCAGGTGTTCGCAGGTGTCCAGGACGAGCAGCAGCCGCTTCCCGGCCAGGTATTCGGCCAGCACCTGCTCGTAGGGGCGGGTCGACTGCTCCCGCAGCCCCAGCGCGCGGGCGACGACGCTGCCCAGCAGGTTGGGGTCCTGCTCGGGGGACAGCTCGGCGAACCAGGCGCCGTCGGGGTAGGCGTCGGCGATGTCGGCGGCGGCCCGCAACGCGATGCGGGTCTTGCCGACGCCGGGCGGGCCGGTCACGGTGACCAGGCGCGACTCGGCCAGCAGCCCGGCCAGCCGGTCGAGCTCGTCTTTGCGTCCGATGAAACTGCTGGTCTCGGCGGGCAGGCTGCCGGTCACCAGACCTCCCTCTTCGCGTCCGGTGACTCGTCCGGTGACTCCTCCAGGGCCAGCGCCACCGCGTCGTCGAGGCCCAGGCCGGCGGCCGGTGGGATGGCGGGGGCGCGGTCCCTGATCTCGGCCAGCACGGGTGATCGCAGCCCTTCCATGCCGGCCCAGGCCAGGTCGGCGGCGGCCACGAGCGCGCCGTCGCGGGTCAGGACGCCGACGAGTTCGACCCCGGCGGCCTGCGCGGCGGGGTCGCCGAACTGCCGGGCCGTGGTCAGCGCGCCGCGGGCCGAGGTCAGCGCCGCGGACGCGGCGCCCATCAGGTGTTCGGCCTGGGCGAGCAGGTGGTCGAGATGGGACCGGGTCCAGATCTCGCCGGTCGTCACGCACAGCTCGCGGCCCTCGCGCAGGACGGTCGTCGCCCCCGCCAGGTCGCCCATGCGGATCAGGGTCGTGGCGATGACGGTGTAGCTGGGCAGGAAGCCGGGGAACAGGTCGGCGTCTCTGCGGTGGCCCTCACGGGCGTCTCTGATCAGGCGCAGCGCCTCGGGAAAGGCGCCGCGCTGGGCGGCCACCCATGCCGAGACCTGGGTCAGGCGGGCCGGGCCCTGGTTCGCGCAGCAGTAGAGGGCCTCTTCGGCGGCGTCGGGATCGCCCAGGGCGGCATGGAGCCAGGCGGCGGTCCAGAGCGCCTTGTCCTGTTCGGGACCCGGCGAGCCGCCCGCCTCGCGCACCCGGGCGAGCTGGGCGGCGCCCTCTTTCTGGAGGCCGCAGCAGGCCCACAGGAACCACAGGGTGCCGGCGAGGTCCTGGGCGTCGTCGGCCCCCTCGGGGTCGGACAGCCGGGAGTCGAGGGCCTTGATCAGGTTGCCGCGCTCCAGCCGCATGCGCCGGTACCAGCGCAGCTGGCCGCCCTGCCACTCGGCTTCGGCCCGGCGGGCGAGGGTGCGGAAATGATGAAAGTGGCGGTGTTCGGTCGCCTCTCGCTCACCTGCCCTGCTGAGCCACTCGGAGCCGAACGCGCGGACGGTCTCGGGGAGATGAAACCGCACCCTCCCACGGGACTCCGACCTCGTCACCAGTGACCGGTCGACCAGCGCGGCGACGGCCGAGGTCACGTCGTCGTCACCGCAGACGGCCTGGGCCGCCTCCAGGTCGAACCCGCCCTCGAACACCGAGGCCCGCGCCCACACGAGGCGCTCCTCGGGCGTGCACTGCTCGTGGCTCCAGCCGATCGCCGTGCGCATCGTCGCGTGGCGCGGCGGGCCGTCGTGGCCGAGGTCCCAGAGCAGGTCGAGCAGCGGCCCGCCGGACTCGCCGCGTCGGAGCGCCGCCGCCAGCAGCACCAGGGTCAGCGGAAGCCCGTCGACCCGCCGCAGCGTCTCGGGCGGGGCCACCACTCCCAGCCGGCCGAGCAGTTCCTCCCGGTGCCCGGCCGCGAGTTCGCGCAGCGCGACCACCCGCTCCCCCGGCAGCGCCAGGGACTGACGGCAGGTCGCCAGGATCGCCAGGCCGGGATGGCGCTGCAACATCACCCCGATGTACGGCACCAGCAGTTCCAGCACCCGGTCGCATCCGTCGACGACGAGGAACCCGTCTCCGGCCAGCAGCCCGATCTCGGCCAGCGCCGACGGACCCTGGTCGGCGTCGACGACCCGCGCGCCGTGCCGGGCGGCGATGACCCGGGCCAGCGCGGTCTTCCCGGCGCCGGGAGGCCCGGTCAGCGTGACCAGGCGGGTGCGGCGGAAGGCCTCCTCGACCCCCTCGACGTCGGCGTCCCTGCCGACCAGCCCGTCTCCGGACACGACAATCACCTGCCTCCCCTAGGCCGAGCCATCGTAGGCCGGTGACGTCTCCCCCACAGAGAGCTCCCGCCCCTCTGTGGAAAACACCTCTTCCACCCGGGAGTCGTTTTCTCCCTCCGCATGGCAATACCGAAGACGCCGACGCTCCTTCTGCCGGGCGGCTCGACTTAGATAGCTCCCCTTTCCAGTGACCTCGACGCCAGAGGCGATCTCCCCAGGTGGGTGGCTCCGGCTGGTCGGGTGGCGGGGAGGGCGGAGCCGTAACGGAAAGAAGGCCTTTTCCCGAAGACGGCGAGGACCGCTGACACGATGGGGACCGGCGCCATGACGCAATCCGGCGCCGTAGCAGCGAACCGAACGCATCGGCGCAAAGGAAAAGGGCGCCGGATCCCGGCGCCCTTTTCGCTCACATCAGGTTCACACCCCGCGCAGGCGGGCCCCCACTTGCGCGGCGGCCGTCTCGACGGCCGCGTCGCGGGCGGCGGCGATCTCGTCGGCGGTCAGGGTGCGGTCGGGGGCGCGGAAACGCAGGGTGTAGGCGAGGGACTTGTTGCCCTCGCCCGCCTGCGCGCCCTCGTAGACGTCGAACAGGCGCACCGACTCCAGCAGGTCGCCCGCGCCGTCGACCAGCGCGGCCTCGACGGAGGCGACCGGGGTGTCGGCCGGGACGATCAGCGCGACGTCCTGGGTCGCCACCGGGTAGGCGGAGATCGACGGCGTCTGCGCCGGGGCCGGGGCGGCCAGGCGGGACAGTTCGAGCTCCATCGCCGCCGTGCGCCTCGGCAGGCCGTAGGCCTCCACCACGCGCGGGTGGAGCTCACCGGCGTGGCCGACCAGCACGTCGCCCGCGTAGAGGGCGGCGCAGCGGCCGGGGTGCCACGGTTCGTGCTGGTCGGCGCGAATGTCGAGCGACACCCCGGCCTCCCGGGCGATCACGCGGGCGGCCTCGATCGCGTCGGCCCAGGTCGCGGCGCGGCCCTGGCCCCACCAGCCGGACCGTTCGAACTCTCCGGCCAGGACGGCGGCCACCCGCACGGGCTGCTCGGGCAGCGCGGCGGTGAGGACGGCCAGTTCCTCGTCGGTCGGGCGGCGCTCGACCGTGAGGATCGGCGCGGTCTCCGGCGCGTCGGCCCCGGGGCGGTAGACCAGGCCGGTCTCGAACAGCGCGAGGTCGGTGAAGCCCCGGCCCACGTTGCGGACCAGCGTCTTCAGCAGGCCCGGCAGCAGCGTCGTCCGCATGTACGGTTCGTCTTCGCTGAGCGGGTTGACCAGCCGGGTCGCCCGGCGGCGGGCGTCGTCGGCGGGAAGCTGCAGGTGGTCGAGGTCGCGGGCCCCGATGAACGGGTAGGACAGCACCTCGACGTAGCCCGACAGCGCCAGCGCGCGGCCGACCCGCCGGCGCAGGCGCTGCGTCTCGGTCAGGCCCGCCCCGGCCGGAGCGCCCGGCAGCGTGGAGGGCAGCGCGTCGTAGCCCTCCAGCCGGATGACCTCTTCGGCCAGGTCGTTGGGGTCGGTCAGGTCGGGACGCCAGCTCGGCGGGTAGACCGTGATCAGGTCGTCGCCGGTCACGGCCAGCTTCGCGGCCAGGTCGCCGCTGGTCACCACACCGGTGGCGGCCACGCCGCGGCCGCCCTCGGCCGCCTCGGCCACGCCGTCGACGACGCGGCAGCCGACCTGCAGCAGTCGGGCGACCACGGTCTGGCGCGAGTAGGGCACCCCCGCCACCCGCGCCGGGTGGCCCGACGGGATGGTGATCGACACCGGCGCCACGTCGGCCTGCGCGTGGGTCACCCCGGGCTCGGCCACGCCGCCGCCCAATTCGGTGAGGAGCTGGACGGCCCGCCACGACGCGGCCAGCGGCAGCTCGCGGTCGACGCCGCGCTCGAAGCGCTTGGACGCCTCCGACACCAGGTTGTGGCGGCGCGACATGCGGGCGACGCCGGTGGCGGAGAAGTGGGCCGCCTCGATGACGATGTCGGTGGTCGTCGCGGAGATCTCGGTCGACAGCCCGCCCATGGTGCCGGCCAGGCCGATCACGCCCGAGTCGTCGGTGATCAGGATGTCGTCCTCGGCCAGCTCACGGGTGACGTGGTCGAGGGTCTCCAGGCGCTCGCCCGGCTGGGCCCGGCGCACCACGATCCCGCCTTGGACGGTGTTCCTGTCGAAGGCGTGGAGGGGCTGGCCGAGCTCCAGCATCACGTAGTTGGTGACGTCGACGGCCAGCGAGACGGGACGCATCCCGGCCCGCGTCAGCCGCACCCGCATCCACAGCGGCGACTCGGCCGCCGGGTCGAACCCGGAGACGGCCCGCAGGACGAACCGGTCGCAGGCCGTCGGGTCGCCGATCTCGGCCGGGTGGGTGACCCCCTCGGCCACCGGGAGCTCCAGCGCCGCCGGGTCGCGGAACGGCACGCCGAACGCGGTGGCCGCCTCGCGGGCCACGCCGCGGATCGACAGCGCGTAGCCGCAGTCGGGGGTGATCTCCAGTTCGAGCACGTCGTCGCGCAGGCCCAGCAGCCCGACCACGTCGGTGCCGAGCGGGGTGTCGGCGGGCAGCAGCAGGATGCCCGGCGACGACTCGGCGATGCCGAGCTCGGCCTCGGAGCAGATCATGCCGTCGGACAGGCGGCCGTAGGTCTTGCGGGAGGCGATCTCGAAGCCGCCCGGCAGGACCGCGCCGGGCAGCGCGACCGGGACGACCGCGCCGACGGCGAAGTTGGTCGCGCCGCAGACGATCTCGCGCGGCTCGGCCTCGCCGACGTCGACCAGGCAGTGGCGGATCGGCTTCTTGAAGCCGGTCAGCTCCTCGATCTCGATGACCTGGCCCACGACGACGTTCTTGAGGTCGTGACCGTGGGAGGCGATGGCCTCCAGCTTGAGGCCGGCGGCGGTGAGTTTGTCGGCGATCTCGTGTGCGGTGACGGGCGGGAGATCGACGTACTCCCGCAGCCACGAAAGCGGGACCTTCATCAGACCTCCATTCCGAACGGCAGGGTGAAGCGGATGTCGCCTTCGACCATGTCGCGCATGTCTTCTGCGTTGTGGCGGAACATCAGGGTCCGCTCGATGCCCATGCCGAACGCGAACCCGGAGTAGACCGAGGGGTCGACGCCGCAGGCGATCAGCACGCGCGGGTTGACCATGCCGCAGCCGCCCCACTCGATCCAGCCCTCGGACTTGCAGGTCCGGCACGGCGGGTTGCCCGGCAGCGACGAGGCCCCGCGGCAGACGAAGCAGCGCAGGTCCATCTCGGCGGACGGCTCGGTGAACGGGAAGTAGTTGGGCCGGAACCGGGTCGTGATGCCCTCGCCGAACATGACCTCGGCGAACCGGTCGAGCGTGCCCTTCAGGTGGGCCATCGTCAGGCCCTTGTCGATCGCGAGGCCCTCGACCTGGTGGAACACCGGGGTGTGGGTGGCGTCGAGCTCGTCGGTGCGGAACACCTTGCCGGGCGAGATGACGTAGACCGGCAGCGGGCGCTCCAGCAGGGCGCGGATCTGGACCGGCGAGGTCTGGGTGCGCAGCACCTTGCCCGACTTGACCGACTCGACGAAGAAGGTGTCGTGGTCGGAGCGGGCCGGGTGGTCGGGCGCGATGTTCAGCGCGTCGAAGTTGAACCACTCGGCCTCCAGCTCGGGGCCCTCGGCGACCTCGTAGCCCATGGCCACGAAGCAGTCGGCGATGCGCTCCTGGAGCGTGGTCAGCGGGTGGCGGGCCCCGCGCGGCGCGCGGTCCCACGGGAGGGTGACGTCGACGGTCTCCTCGACCAGCACCCGAGCGTCGCGCTCGGCCTCCAGCTCGGTCTGCCGGACGGCCAGCGCCTGGCCGATGGCCTTGCGGGCGGAGCCGATCCGCTTGCCGGCCTCGGCACGGGCGGCCGGCGGCAGCGCGCCGATCTCCCGGTTGGCCAGCGCGATCGGGGACCGGTCGCCGGCGTGGGCCAGCCTGACCTGCTTCAGTTCGTCGAGATCCGCGGCCGAGGAGATGGCGGCGAGGGCATCGGCCTCCGCGCGCGCCAGCTCGTCGGCGTGCAGCGGTGTCACCTCGACCGGGTCGTAATCAGACAAGGGAACTCCGTATCCAGGGCCGGAATGGCGGCCCCTGATTCTATGGGTTGTGTTTGATGGCCGCGCCTCCGGCGCAGCGGGCCAAGCGCTCTGGACCCGGTGTCCTCCTGCGTCGCTCTGGTCGCTGCGCTCCCGGCGCTCCTTCTCGGACACCGGCGCGCTTGGCCGGAGGTCTGGCCACATATCCACGACTGGCCGCAGAAAAGGCCCAGCTTGGGCGTATACGACTTCACAGAGGTGACCGTCGGTGGCAGGCGCCCACCGGGTGGCCTCGCGTCAAGCGAAGTCAGGTTGCCCGGTGGGCACGATAAATCGGAACTCGGCGCCGCCGCCGGGGGCGCGTTCGACGGTGATGGTGCCGCCGTGGGCCTCCACGAGGCCCTTGACGATGAAGAGGCCGAGGCCGGTGCCGCCGCGGCGGCGGTCGTTGCCGCGCCAGAACTGGCGGAAGACGCGCGAGGCCAGCTCGGGTGCGACACCCTCGCCCTGGTCGCGCACGGACACGGCAACTCCCCATTCCACGGGTTCTACGACGATTGTGACCTTCCCACCGCCGTGTCGCACCGCGTTTTCGACCAGGTTGCCAAGGATTTGGTCCATCTTGTCCTGGTCGAGCCAGGTCTCCGGCAGTTCGTCCGTCACGGTCAGCGAGAACCGGTCTTCGGGTTCACCGGCTGCGACCCGCCCGGCGATGATGCGGCGCACCCGGGCCGGGATGTCGACCACCTGCCGGCGGATCTCCAGCCGGCCCGACTCGATCCGCGAGACGTCGAGCAGCTCGGTGATCAGCCGGGTCACCCGGTCGGCGTCGGAGTTGACCGTCTGGAGCATGACGAGCTTCTGGGCGTCGTTGAACCGGTCCCACTTGGCGAGCAGCGTGGCGGTGAAGCCCTTCACGCTGGTCAGCGGCGAGCGGAGCTCGTGGGCGACGGTCGACACGAGGTCGGCCCGGCTGCGCTCCAGGCGGCGGCGGGACCCGGCGTCGCGCAGGGTGATGACCACCCGGATGACCTTCCCGGCCCGCGCGGGCACCCGCATGAACGCGGCCGTCACCAGCAGGTCGCGCCCGTCGAGCTGCACGGGGAGCTCGACCTGGCGCGAGCGGATGGACAGCCCGCCCCCCGGGTCGAGCCACTTCCACCAGTCGCGCCCCTCGGTGTCGCGCAGGGGCAGCACATCGCCGACGTGTCGCCCGGCCGAGGTCTTGCGGTGCAGGCCGGTGAGCCGTTCGGCCGCCTTGTTGACGGCCATCACGACGCCGTCGCCGTCGACCACGACGACGCCGTCGGGAAGGGCGTCGATGGCGATCACACTCGACGGGTCGGCGACCCGTCCATGGGTGTTCTCGCCGCGCAAAGGACCCCTCCAGCCGTGCTCCGCGAGCCGTCTCCGCCGACAATAGCGGGTTTCCGGAGCCCTTCGGCAGCCCGTCACCGCCCGGGTACGCACCTATTACACGGAATGTCAGGTCTGCCGGAGAACCCGCGCGCTGGCGTACAGACACACGGCGGCGGCGGTGGCGAGGTTCAGGCTCTCGGCGCGGCCGTAGATCGGCACCCGGACGACCTCGTCGGCCAGGGCCAGCACCTCGGGCGGCAGGCCCCACGCCTCGTTGCCGAACACCCAGGCCGTGGGGGCCGACAGGTCGACCTCGTCGAGGGTCGCCGTGCCGGTGCCGTCGGCGGCCAGGATCCGCAGGCCGCGGTCCTTCAGCTCGGCCACCGCCTTGTCGACCGCCAGCCCGGTCACGACGGGCAGGTGGAAGAGGCTGCCCGCGCTGGCCCGTACACACTTGCCGTTGTAGGGGTCGACGGACGCGTCGGTGAACACCACCGCGTCGGCTCCGGCGGCGTCGGCCGTGCGCAGCACGGTGCCGGCGTTGCCGGGGTCGCGGACGTGCGCCAGCACCGCCACCAGCCGGGTCTCCTCCACGGTCGAGAGGGGCACGTGGACGAACCTGCACACCGCCATCAGGCCCTGCGGGGTGACCGTCTGGGCGAGCTCGGCCATCACCTCGCCGCTGGCCCGGTGGACCGGCACCCCCGCCTGGAAGGCCGCGCCGACGATGTCGGCGTGACGGGCCTCGGCCTCGGCGGTGACGAAGAGCTCCACCGTCACGTCGGGGAGCGCCAGCGCCTCGCGCACCGCCTGGGGACCCTCGGCGAGGAACGCCCGGTCGCGGTCGCGGAAGGCCCGCTTGGTCAGCCTCCGCGCGGCCTTGACCCGCGGTGACTTGGTGTTGGTCAGCTCGGTCACATGGCCCTCCGGGATAGAAAAGAAGGGCCCACCAGGACGGTGAGCCCTTCCAGAAAGCAACAGATCGCTTAGGCGACCGGAGCGTTCACGTCGGACGGGAGCGCCTTCTTGGCGGCCTCGACCAGCGTGGCGAAGGTCTGCGACTCGTTGACCGCGAGGTCGGCGAGGATCTTGCGGTCGACCTCGATGCCGGCCAGGCGCAGGCCCTGGATGAGCCGGTTGTAGGTCATGCCGTTCTGGCGGGCAGCGGCGTTGATCCGCTGGATCCACAGGCGGCGGAACGCGCCCTTCTTGTCCTTGCGGTGCGCGTACGCATAGGTCATCGAGTGGAGCATCTGCTCCTTGGCCTTGCGGTACAGCCGCGACCGCTGACCCCGGTAACCACTCGCCCGCTCAAGGACGACCCGGCGCTTCTTCTTGGCGTTGAGCGCCCTCTTCACGCGTGCCATGTTGTTCTGTCTCCCCGGGGGTCGTTACTTAGCGAGCAGCTTCTTGATCTTCTTGGTGTCCGCGGCGGACATCACCACGTCACCCTCAAGCCTGCGCGTGCGGGTGGACGGCTTGTGCTCGAAAAGGTGCTTGCGGTTGGCCCGGCGACGGATGATCTTGCCGGAGCCGGTGACCCGGAAGCGCTTCTTCGCACCACTGTGCGTCTTCATCTTCGGCATCTCAGCCGTCTCTCCCTCGTTGTTCCAAGCCGATCTCCCGGCCCCGCAGGGGGCCGGGTCCCGGCGTTCCTGACTCGCAAGAGCCGCGAAGGGCTCCCAGTCACTGCGTCCGCGAAGCGGCTTTTATTCCTGCTCGACGGCGACGGGATCGCTCGCCAGGTCGTCGTCGCGCCCGGCACGGGCCGCCGCCTTCTCGGCTTTGGCCTCGGCCTTCTTCTTGTGCGGGCCGATCACCATGATCATGTTTCGGCCGTCCTGCTTGGGCTGAGACTCCACGAAGCCCAGCTCGGTGACATCCTCAGCGAGCCGCTGCAGGAGCCGGAAGCCCAGTTCGGGACGCGACTGCTCACGTCCGCGGAACATGATCGTGACCTTGACCTTGTCCCCCGCCTTGAGGAAGCGCACGACGTGACCCTTCTTGGTCTCGTAGTCGTGCGGGTCGATCTTCGGCCGGAGCTTGATCTCCTTGATGATCGTGTGTGCCTGGTTGCGGCGGGCCTCGCGCGCCTTCATGGCCGACTCGTACTTGAACTTGCCGTAGTCCATGAGCTTGCAGACGGGCGGGCGTGCCGTGGCCGCGACCTCAACGAGATCGAGGTCGGACTCCTGGGCGAGCTTCAGTGCATCGTGGATGGAGACGATGCCGACCTGCTCGCCGTTCGGGCCGACGAGGCGGACCTCGGGGACACGAATACGATCGTTGATGCGGGGCTCGGTGCTGATGGGACCTCCAAGGGACCTTCGCCTGTCTGCTCGACCGTGCCGGAAACACGAATAAGCCCCGGCACGTCACGCATGCGGGGCCACTGAGTCCGAGAACTCTACTGTGATCCTTGAACCCGTCTGCCTCTCGGCTGATCAGGTGGGAGGAAGACCTCCGCTTGCGCGTCCGGCACATGCCGGACCGATCGATTCACCACCTTACCATACGGCCGACCGCATGGCCTCCACGGGAGCGGGCGCCCGCCCGGTCATCAGCTCGACCTGCCGCACCGCCTGGTGCAGCAGCATCGACAGCCCCGCGACGACCGTCCCGCCCTTCTCCCGCACGGCCTGCGCCAGCACCGTCGGCCAGGGCGAGTAGACCACGTCGAACAGGGCCCGCGCCCGCGCCGCCTCGGCCGCGAAGGAGTCGGCCGCCCCGGCGGGCAGGGTCGACACCAGCAGGTCGACGCCGGCGTCGAACGACTCGAACGGCTGGGTCTCGACCGACATCCCGAGCCGTTCGGCCACCTCCAGGGTCTCCCCGGCGCGGCGCGGATCGCGTACGACCAGAGCCGCCTCACGGAGCCCGAGCTCGCGCAGGGCGGCCAGCGCGGAGGCGGCGGTGGCGCCGCCCCCGAGGACGGTCGCGCTGGCGGGGGCCGGGACCCCCGCCTCGGCCAGCGCCGCGACGATGCCGTGGACGTCGGTGTTCTCGCCGTGCCTGGCCCCGTCGCGGAAGATCACCGTGTTGGCCGCGCCGACCTCGACCGCCAGCGGCGCGACCGTGTCGAGCAGCGGGAACACCACCCGCTTGAGCGGCATCGTCAGCGAGAGCCCGGCCCATTCGGGCCCGCAGCCGCCGACGAAGGCGGCCAGCTCCTCCTCCCGGCACTCGATGGCGTCGTAGGACCAGGTGGTCAGGCCCAGCTCCGCGTAGGCCGCCCGGTGAAGCAGGGGCGACAGCGAGTGACGGACCGGGAAGCCGAGGACGGCTGCTCTCGTGTTCACGGGATCAATTCTGGGTGGCGTGGAACTTGTCGCGCAGGCGGACGAACTCGGCCTCGCTGGCGGTGAACTCGGTGACCTTGTTCTTGGGATCGGTGGTCACGAAGAACAGCCAGTCGCCCTTGGCGGGCTTGAGCGCGGCCTCGATGGCGTGGTCGCCGGGGTTGGCGATCGGGCCGGGCGGCAGGCCGTCGACCTTGTAGGTGTTGTACGGCGACTTGCTCTCGGTCTCCTCGAAGGTGGCGGCGATGCCGTACTTGCCGAGGCCGTACATCGTGGTGGAGTCCATCTGGAGCTTCATCGGCGGGTTGAGCGCCATGCGGTTGTAGATGACCCGGGCCACCTTGCCCATGTCGTCGGGGGTGCCCGACTCGGCCTGCACGATGCTCGCGATGGTCATGATCTCCATCGGGGTGTAGCCGAGCCGCTTGGCCTCGGCGGCCAGGTCGTACTTCTCGGCGGCCTCGTTGAAGCGGTCGGTCATCTTGGTGAGGATCTCGCCGGCGGTGATGTTCGGCGGCAGCTCGTAGGTCGCCGGGAACAGGAAGCCCTCGACCTTGCCTCTGGCGTAGGACGGCAGGCCGATGTCGCCCTTGGCGGCGTCGGAGAACTCCTTGGCCGGGATGCCGGTCGCCTCGGCGAGGGTGTCGTAGACACGGGTGGCGCGGTAGCCCTCGGGGATGGTCAGGCTGTCGCGCAGGCGCTTGTCGGGGTCGAGCAGGGTCACCGCCGCGGCGGCCGACATCTGCTTCCTCATCGCGTAGTGGCCGGGCTGGAGCGAGCCGCCCTTGCCGGCCGCGTCGACGGCCTGGACGAAGGCGCGGGCGCTGGCCACGACGTCCTGCTTCTCCAGCTCGTTGGCGACGTCGCCGGCCGAGGCCCCCTCCTCGATCACGATGGTCACCTCGCCGCTGCCCTGGCCGGTGTAGTCGTCGGCCGTCACGGCGTCACTGAGCCACCGGTAACCCAGGTAGCCACCACCGCCGAGGATGCCGACGATGATGACAATCGCGATCACGGACGCGGCCGCACCCTTGCGCCGGGTGCGCCGTCTGCGGCGCCGGCTGCGGGTCTGCTGCCCGCGCGAACGTCGCGACGGCCCGCCCTCGTCGGGTGCGCCAAGCAAAGAGTCCATGTCGAGGTCGTTCATAGTGCGCTGGCCAATCTCTCGGTAGGACTGGCCTCGCGTCAAGCGATGCGCCAAACCGAGGGGGGATCAAGCTTCGGTATGGATCGGCCCGGTGCGCGGACCGTCAGTCGTCAGTCGGCCTAGTTCGTCCCGAGGTACCTGTTCAGCTCTTCCCGATATTTCACGAACTCGCCTTCGTTGTCAGTGAATTTGGTGATTCTACGGCCTGGATCGGTAGTGACAAACCAGTACCAATCACCCTTCGCTGGGTTCAGCGCGGCGAGAAGTGCCTGTTCACCGGGGTTGCCGATCGGTCCTGGGGGCAGACCGTCGATCCGGTAGGTGTTGTACGGCGAGCGCACCTGCGTGTCCTTCTCGGACACGTTCAGGGTCCTGCGGTTCTGCGCGTAGAGCACAGTGGTGTCCATCTCCAGGCGCCCGCCCTTTTTGAGGCGGTTGTAGATCACTCTAGCGATCTTGGGATAGTCGTCGTCACGACCGCCCTCGGCCTGGACGATGCTGGCGGTGGTGACCACCTGGAGCGGGTCCATGCCCTCGGCCGAGTCGAGCCCCAGGCGGTCGGCGACCCGCCCGAACTGGGCGGTCATGTCGCGCAGCAGGCTCCTGGCGGTGCTCGACGGCTCGACCTCGTAGGTCGCCGGGAACAGGAACCCCTCCGCCGACTTGGCGTACGGCGGCAGCCCCAGCGTCTCCGGCTGCGCCGCGGCCTTCTCGAACTCGGCGACCGGGAACCCCGAGGCGGCCGAGAGGCGGACGTACACCTCCTTGGCCCGCAGCCCTTCGGGGATGGTCACCCGCCGGGACACCCGCGAGTCGCGGTCGAGCAGCCGGTCGAGGGCGGCCGAGGCGGCCATGCCCTTGGCCAGCTTGTAGTCGCCCGGCCGGAGGCTGCCCGATTTGGCGCGGTCCTCCACCACCCGGACGAACGATCCGGCGCTGGCCACCACCCCCGCCCTGGCGAGGGTCTCGGCGACCTGGGCCGCGCTGTCGCCGGAGCTGATCCGGACCACGACCGCGCCCGTGCCCGGCCCCTCGAAGTCGTCGGGCCCGAGGAAGGGCCGGACCAGGGTGAACAGGCCGACGATCCCGGCGGTCGCGACGGCCGCCAGCCCGGCGTGGACGATCTTCCTGGTCCGTTCGCGCCGCGCGTCGTGGTCGACGGGTTCGGCCTCGTCGGCGAGCAGGAAGGTGTCCCACTCCTGCGGGCTCACCGTCCGGTCCCGGTGCTCGTTTCTCCACCGGATGGTGGGTCGAGGGGATGACCTGGTGGTTTGCCCGACGCGCGCTCGCCGTCGAGAGCGGCCTGGAGCAGCACGACGGCCGCCGCCTGGTCGATGACGTCACGCTGGTTCTTGGCCTTGCGGCCGCTCTGGCGCAGGTTGGCCTGCGCGGTCACGGTGGTCAGGCGCTCGTCGTAGAGGCGGACCGGGACGGGGGCGATCCGGGCGGCCAGCGCCGCCGCGAACTCGCGGGCGGCGCCGGCGGCGTGGGACTCCCGGCCGGACAGCGAGGTCGGCAGTCCGACGACGACTTCGAGGACTTCGTGTTCGGTGACGAGCTCGGCGAGCCGGTCGAGGTCGCCCCGCCCCCGCCTCACCGTCTCGACCGGCGTGGCCAGCAGCCCCGAAGGGTCGCTGCGGGCCACGCCGATGCGGACCGACCCGACGTCGACGCCGAGTCGTGTGCCGAATCTCATATGGTCACAGGCTGGAAGAGATCGCCTCGACGACCGCACGCAACGCGTCGTCGACAGCGCCCGCGTTCGTCCCGCCGCCCTGCGCGACATCGTCTTTGCCGCCACCGCCACCCCCAAGTGCCTTGGCGGCAACACCGACCAGACGGCCCGCCTTCAGCCCTCGGTCGCGCCCCGCCTCGTTGACAGCGGCGACCACGACGGGACGGTCCGAGGGGACACCGGCGACGACGACCACCGCGGCGCGATCACCGGGGAACCGGCCGCGCACATCGAGAGCGAGTTTACGCAGGTCATCTGGGGTGGTTCCAGCAGGCGCGCGGTGCGTTACGACGGAAACGCCCTGGATGTCCGAGGCCCCGGAGGCGAGCTCCCCGGCCACCGCGAGCACCTGCGCGGAGCGCAGTTTCTCCAGTTCCTTCTCGGCGTTGCGCAGCCGGGTGACGATGCCGTCGACGCGCTCGGGCAGCTCCTCGGGCCGCGCCTTGAGCGCCCCGCTGAGCTGGGAGACCAGCACGCTCTCCCGCGCCAGGTGGCGGAACGCGTCGAGACCGACCAGCGCCTCCACGCGGCGCACGCCCGCGCCGATCGACGACTCGCCGAGTACCTTGATCAGGCCGAGCTGGCCCGAACTGGCGACGTGGGTGCCGCCGCAGAGCTCACGCGAGTAGTCGCCGACCTCGACGATGCGGACGACGTCGCCGTACTTCTCGCCGAACAGCGCCAGCGCGCCCATCTTGCGCGCCTCGGACTGGGAGGTGTGCACGACGTTGACCTTGAGGTCGTCGATCAGGGTCGCGTTGACCTCGTCTTCGACGTCGCGCAGCACGCTGACGGGCACCGCGCCGGCCGAGGTGAAGTCGAACCGGAAGCGGCCGGGCGAGTTCTCCGAACCGGCCTGCGCGGCGGTCTCGCCGAGCGCGTTGCGGAAGCCGCGGTGGACCAGGTGGGTCGCGGTGTGGCTGCGCGAGATCGAGCGGCGGCGGTCGACGTCGATCGCCGCGTGGGCGGCGTCGCCGACCTTGACCTCGCCCGAGGTGACCTTGCCGCGGTGGACGACCAGGCCCGCGATCGGCGACTGCACGTCGACGACCTCGATCTCGCCGTTCTCGCTCCGGATCACGCCCTGGTCGGCGAGCTGGCCGCCGCCCTCGGCGTAGAACGGGGTGCGCAGCAGCACGACCTCGACGGTGGTGCCCGCGCCCGCGACCGGGACCGTGGCGCCGTCGACGAGGATGCCGGCGATCTCGGTGTCGGTGGTCAGGTGGTCGTAGCCGAGGAACTCGACCTTGCCCGCCTTCTCCAGGATCTGGCCGAACACCGAAATGTCGGCGTTGCCGGTCTTCTTGAGCTTGGAGTCGGCCTTCGCGCGGTCGCGCTGCTCGCCCATGAGGCGGCGGAAGCCCTCTTCGTCGACCTTCAGGCCCTGCTCGGCCGCCATCTCCAGGGTGAGGTCGATCGGGAAGCCGTAGGTGTCGTGGAGCTGGAAGGCCTTGTCGCCCGACAGCACGCTCGTGTGGCTCTTCCTGCTCTCGGCCACCGCCGTGTCGAAGATCGTCGTGCCGGTGCGGAGGGTGCCCAGGAACGAGGTCTCCTCGGCGTCGATCACGCCGTGGATCTGCGCCGCGTCGGCGATCAGGTCGGTGTATTGCTGGCCCATCACGCCGATCGTGGTGGCGGTGAGCTCGTGCATGTAGCGCTCCTCGCCCGAGCCCAGCAGGCGCAGGTTGCGGATCGCCCGGCGGAGCATGCGGCGCAGCACGTAGCCCCGGCCCTCGTTGGAGGGCAGCACGCCGTCGCCGACGAGCATGACGCCCGCACGCAGGTGGTCGGCGATGACGCGCAGCGACACATCGTTGCGGCCGTCGGCGCCGTAGCGGGTGCCGGTCAGCTCGGCCGCGCGGCTGAGGATCTTGAACGTGGTGTCGATCTCGTAGATGTTGTCGACGCCCTGGAGGATCGCCGCCATGCGCTCCAGGCCCATGCCGGTGTCGACGCTCTTGGCGGGCAGCTCGCCCACGACGTCGAAATCGATCTTGGTGCGGACCGCGCCGAGCGTGTACTGCATGAAGACGTTGTTCCACACCTCGAGATAGCGCGTCTCGTCGGCGATGGGGCCGCCCTCACGGCCGTATTCCGGGCCCCGGTCGAAGTAGATCTCCGAGCAGGGGCCGCCGGGCCCGGGAACGCCCATGTGCCAGTAGTTGTCGGCCAGGTCGCGGCGCTGGATGCGCTCGGCGGGGACGCCGGCGCGCTTCCAGATCTCGATCGCCTCGTCGTCGTCGAGGTAGACCGTCACCCACATCTTCTCTTCGGGGAAACCGAACCCGCCCTTGTCGACCGGGTTGGTGAGCAGCTCCCACGCGAACGGGATCGCCTGCTCCTTGAAGTAGTCGCCGAAGGAGAAGTTGCCGAGCATCTGGAAGAAGCTGGCGTGCCGCGTGGTCTTGCCGACCTCGTCGATGTCGAGGGTTCTGATGACCTTCTGCGCGCTGGCGGCCCTCTTGTAGGGCGGCTTCTGCTGCCCGAGGAAGTAGGGCTTGAACGGGACCATGCCCGCGTTGACCAGCAGCAGCGTCGGGTCCTCTGCGACCAGGCTGGCCGAGGGCACGACGGTGTGCCCGCGCTCTTCGAAGAAGCGCAGGAAGCGGCGGACGATCTCTGCCGACTCCATTTCAGCGGCCATCCTTTACGTCGTTGTTCGTTGGTCTGTGTCCGACTGTTCCGAGCCCGTGGCGGGCCCGCAACTCGTTTTCCCTGGTCGCCGCGCCGGCCCGGACGTCACCGGCGAAGTCACGCAGGTGGCTGGCCGTGCGCCGGGCGACGTGCTCGGGTTTCAGCGCCTCCAGCTTGCGCATCACCCAGACCGCCAGGGAGGCGCCCAGGGTCATGTAGAAGAGGCGGCGTATCACGGCCGGCGCTCCACGGCACGACGGCCGCCGCGGCCGCCGCGCCGCGACAGGGCGCCGCGGATGCCGTGGGCGATCGAGGAGATCTTGATGATCGGCCCCGTCACCACCGTCGAGGCCAGCCCGGTGATCTTCGCGACGTCGTCGCTGACCTCCTTCACGTTGGAGGCGATGGCCTCCACCGCGACGAGCTGGCGGTTGGTCTCGCTGACCGTGTAGCTGACCTCGTTGAGCAGAGGCACGACCTTGTCGCCGAGCTCGTTGACGACCTTGGTGGTGGCGGTCAGCAGCCGGGCCACCTTGATCAGCACGTAGGCCAGGAAGCAGACCAGGATCGCCCAGAACATGGCGACGATCAGGCCGGCGACCTCTCCAGCGGTGAGCATGGGCAGACCTCCTTGGCGGGCCCCTGCGACGAATGGCAGAAACCCTATCGCGGATCGCCGCGCAGAAAGGCGCGCAGCCTGGCCCACCGCTCGGCCACCGGCGCCTCCGCGCCGTGGGTGGTCGGCTGGTAGTAGCGCCGGTCGCGCAGTTCCTCGGGCACGTAGTCCTGGCGCACCACGCCGTGGTCGAAGTCGTGGGGATAGCGGTAGGCCTCCCCGTGTCCCAGCTTCTTCGCGCCCGGGTAGTGGGCGTCGCGCAGATGGGCCGGGACCTGCCCGATGTTCCCGGCCCGCACGTCGGCCGAGGCCGCCCCGATGGCCGCCACGACCGCGTTGGACTTGGGGGCCAGGGCGCAGTGGATCACTGCCTGGGCCAGGTTGATGCGGCCCTCGGGCATGCCGATGAAGTCGACCGCCTGGGCGGCGGCCACGGCCACCTGGAGGGCGGTCGGGTCGGCCATGCCGACGTCCTCGGAGGCGAAGATGACGATCCGGCGGGCGATGAAGCGCGGGTCCTCCCCCGCCTCGACCATGCGGGCCAGGTAGTGGAGGGCGGCGTCGGCGTCGGAGCCGCGCATGCTCTTGATGAACGCGCTGATCACGTCGTAGTGCTGGTCGCCCTGCCGGTCGTAGCGGACGGCGGCCTTGTCGACGGCCTTCTCGACCACCTCGACGGTGATGTCGTCGGCCAGCAGGGCGGCGGCCTCCAGGTAGGTCAGGGAGCGCCGGGCGTCTCCCCCGGCCAGCCGGACGAGCTGCTCCCTGGCCTCGGGCCGCAGGACGGCCGCGCCGTTGAGGCCGCGCTCGTCGGTCACCGCGCGGTCGAGGACGGCCGCGACGTCGTCGTCGGTGAGCGACTCCAGGGTCAGCAGCAGCGAGCGGGACAGCAGCGGCGAGATGACCGAGAAGAACGGGTTCTCGGTGGTGGCGCCGATGAAGGTGACCCAGCGGTTCTCCACGGCGGGCAGCAGCGCGTCCTGCTGGGCCTTGTTGAAGCGGTGGACCTCGTCGACGAACAGGACGGTCTGCCGCCCGGTCATGCCCAGCTCGCGGCGGGCGTTCTCGATGGCCGTACGGACGTCCTTGACCCCGGCCGAGACGGCCGAGACCTCGACGAACCTGCGCTTGGTCACGTTGGAGACGACGTAGGCCAGCGTGGTCTTGCCGGTGCCGGGCGGCCCCCACAGGAACAGCGACATGGGGGCCTCGCTCTCGACCAGCCGCCGCAGCGGGGTGCCCGAGCCGAGCAGGTGGCGCTGCCCGATCACCTCGTCGAGGGTGCGCGGGCGCATCCGGACGGCGAGCGGCTCCGGCGTGTTGTCCCGGGCGGCCGAATCGAACAGGCTCTCCACAAACCCCTAGCCTAGGCCCCACACGGCGGTGGCGCCGGTGTGCCCGGCGCGCACGACGTAGAACGTGACCGCGACCGCGCCGACGACGGCCAGCACCGAGAGCACACCGGCGAGGACCTTGTTCTGCGACCGGTTGACCGCCCAGACCAGCGCGAGCCCGACGATCGCGAGCGCCAGCGAGGTCAGCAGCAGCGGGTTCGCGAACGACTCGTGCTCGGCGATCGGCGGAGGGGTCTGCCCGGCGTAACGGGACTCCTTCAGCGCCTCGCCGCTCTCCTTGGCGACGAAGACGCTGACCGGGGAGGCCAGGGCGAGCAGGACCAGCGCCCAGTCGAGCCTCGGCCGGAACCGGGGCAGCACGGCGTACGCGACCGCCACGGCGGCCAGCAGCGGGGTGAAGACCACGGCGGCGTGCACCACCAGCGGGTGGAAGGGGAGGCCGAAGACCGAATCGAACATGAGCGAAGGTTTCCAGACATATCTGAGAACGGGATTAAATCCTGGGGGCCCGTCCCCGGAACGGCCGCGTGGCCGGGTCGGGCGGCAGGCTCGCCTGACGCCCCTCCAGGGCGCGCAGCGCGTGCCGGACCCCGGCGTCGAGCTGCGGGTCGGCCCCCCGCGCCCAGTCGGCCGGGGTGATCAGCACCTCCTCGTCGGGGGTCGCGCCCCGGTTCTCCAGCTCCCAGCCGTAGTTCTCGATCCAGTAGGCGTAGCCGGGCACCCACATGTGGGTGCCGTCGCCCAGCCGGTGGGCGGCGGCGATGCCGATCACGCCGCCCCACGTGCGGGTGCCGATGACCGGGCCGAGCCCGAGGGCCTGCACGGCGGCGGTGATGACGTCGCCGTCAGAGCAGGTCTCCTCGTCGCAGAGCACCACGACCGGGCCGCGCGGGGCGTCCATCGGATAGCTCATCGGCTCCTGGCGGCGGGACAGGTCCCAGCCGACGATGCGCCGCGACAGCTTCTCGATCACGAGCTGGGAGGTGTTGCCGCCCCGGTTGCCGCGCACGTCCACGATCACGGCGTCCTTGGCCAGCTCGTGGGACAGGTCGCGGTGGAGCTGGGCCCAGCCCGAGGGGCCCATGTCGGGCACGTGCAGGTAGCCCATCCGGCCGCCGGTCAGGCGGCGGACCCGGCGGCGGCGGTCGGTCACCCACGCGTGGTACCGCAGCGAGCGGTCGTCGGCCAGCGGGACCACAGCCGCCCGGAAGACCTTCGCGCCCGACTCCACGGTCAGCTCGACGGGGTGGCCGAAGGCGCCCGACAGCAGCGGCGCGGGGCCGGTCACCGGGTCGACCGGGGTGCCGTCGACGGCCAGGATCGCGTCGCCGGCGCGTACCCCCGAGCCCTGGAGCGGCGAGCGGGCCGCCGGGTCGGACAGCTCCGAGGGGAAGATCCGCCGCACCCGCCACAGCCCCTCGGAGTCGGGGGCGAGGTCGGCCCCGAGCAGCCCGGTGAGCCGCCGCCAGTGGTGGCGGGCCGCCCGCACGTAGGCGTGCGAGGCGCCCAGCTCCCCCACCACCTCCCGGATCAGGTCGGCGAAGTCGTCCGCGCCGCCGATGCGGTCGAGCCAGGGCCGGTACGTCTCCAGCACCGCCGCCCAGTCCACCCCGGCCATGTCGGCGACCCAGAAGTAGTCGCGCATGATCCGCCCGGCCTCGGAGTAGGCCTGCCGCCAGCGCCGGTCGGGGTCGGCCCGGACCCTGACCCGGTCGAGGTCGACGGCCACGCCGTCGCCGTTCTTGCCGGTCGCCGAGATCACCCGCATGTCGGAGCCGTCGCGCAGCGCGATCCGCGAGCCGTCGCCGCTGACCGAGTAGAGCCGCACCTCCGAGGCCAGCTCCTCGGTCTTGCGCTTGTCGAGGTCGAACCGTTCGAGGACGGTCGTCCCGTCGGCGTTGCGCCGCAGCCAGGTGAGGCCGCCCTTGACCGGCCGCAGGCCGTAGTAGCGGGCCTCGGGGACCGGCAGCGGCACGATCCGCCCGTCGAGCCCGGCCAGGTCGACGACCACCGCGCCGTCGCCGGCCTCTCCCCCGTCGGCGGCCTTGCCCTCGACCGAGGGCGCGAAGGGCGAGGGCGCCCCGGCGGCCAGCGGCAGCAGGTAGGGGCGGGTGCCGTGGGTGATCACCAGGTCGAATGAGTGGGAGTCGTGGACCATCTCGAAGCCGCGCCGCGACAGGAACACCAGGTTGCGGCCGTCGCCGGTGAAGGCGGGCGAGCTGTCGGTGAACCGGCCGTCGGTGACGTGCACGATCTCGGCGTCCTCCAGCCTGGCCAGGCGGATGGACGCGCCCCGCGCCATCGGGTGGCACCAGACCAGCCAGCGCGACCGGGGGTCGAAGCCGAGGCCGCTGACGTGGCCGTGTTCGGTGCGGGTGAGCTCGGTGACCTCGCCGGTCTCCGGGTCGACCAGCAGCAGGCGTCCGTCGTGGGAGGCGACCGCGATCACCGAGCCGTCGGGGGCGGCCTCCATCGCCTCGACCCGGCCCAGCTCGCCGGCCGCGATCGTGCGGGTGACCGCGCCGGGGACGCCGAGCTCGATGGCGTCCTCGCCGGGCGCGTCGGTCACCCAGGCGGCCGGGCCGTTGACCCGTTTGCCCAGGTCGTCGTCGTCGGCGTCGTCGGCGCGCTCCATCCTGCCCAGCACGATCGGCAGGCGGGCGCGGCCCCGGGCCGACAGGGCGCGGCTGGGGCCGTCCTCGTGGGTGACCCAGTGGACGGTCCCGGCGACCTCGACGAGGCTGGCCCGGCCGGTGGTGTCGCAGGCCAGGTCGTCGGGCCTGGATCCGGCCCAGTAGTGCTGGCGGCCCCGGCCGGCCCCGCCCAGGCGGACCTCCAGGGGTTCGGGCTCGGCGTCCAGGCCGGGCAGCAGCCAGAGGCCGCCGGCGTGGGCGTACACGACGCGGGCGCCGTCGGTGGCGGCCTGGCGGGCGTAGAAGTCCTCGTGGTGGGTGTGGCGGCGGAGGTCGCTCCCGTCGTGGGCGACCGAGTAGAGGTTGCCGGTCCCCTCGTGGTCGGACAGGAAGGCGATCCGGCCGCCGACCAGCATCGGGGAGGCGAGCTGTCCCTCGTGACCGGCGAGCAGGCGGCGGCCGTCGAGCCACAGGCGGCCCATGCCGCCGCCCCGGTAGCGCTTCCAGTGGGCGGGGTCGTGGCTGGCCGAGCCGGTCAGCAGCAGGGTGTGACCGTCGCGCAGGTCGAGGGCGCCCACCGGCCCGTAGGGCAGCCGCTCTCCCGGCCCGCCGTCGAGCGGGACCGTGCGGGCCCAGGTCCAGTGGCCGAAGGGCTGGTCGTGGGAGCTGCCGGCCACGACGGTCCGGGCGTCGAGCCAGCCGTGCACCCGCGTGTGGTGGTCGGCCCAGTGGGTCAGCCGCTCGATCTGGCCGCCCTCGACCCCCGCGACGTGCACCTCGGCCGGGATGAGGCCGCTCGCCCAGGCGACCCGCGCGCCGTCGGGCGACAGGCGCGGATGGGCCGCGCCGACCTGTTCGACCGTGAGACGCCAGGCCCGCCCGCCGTCGAGCGGAGCGATCCAGACGTCGTCCTCGGCGACGAACGTCAGCAGCTCTCGATGGATGTGAGGAAAGCGGAGGTATGACCCACTAGGCACCTCCACAATGCTAATCCCAGCCCTGGTGAAGGCAAGATCGTTACCTGTGTGGCCCCTGGGACTGGGCTTACGCGAAGCAAACACGATCACGGATAGAGTGACGCGAAACTTCAGCAATGGACGAATAAATGGAAGGCAACGCGGTGACCGACACGAATCGGCAGAAACCCCTGGCCCTGGGCCAGGCCCGTCGCGTCCGATTGGGGGTCGGCGCAGTGGTCCTCGCGCTCGTCGCGTTGACGGGCTGCACGGACAGCGGGGCCGAGGGCAACGCGGCGGCGCAGGGCGAGGAGACCGGCCCCGCCACCCCCGCGCCGTCGATCACGTCGATCCCCTCGACGCTGCCGGACCAGCCGACGGCGCCCCCCACGCCGGTGGACCCGAAGAACGTCAAGTGCGAGTACCGCAAGGACGACTCCGGCGCTCCGGCGAAGTTCGTGGGCATGCCCCCGGCCAAGCCGATGAAGGCGGCGCTGGCCGCCAAGAACATGACGATCAAGACCAACCAGGGCGACATCGTCATCGAGCTGGTCCCCGAGTCGACGCCGTGCACGGTCAACTCGTTCTACTTCCTGGCGAAGAAGAACTACTTCGACAACACCCTGTGCCACCGGCTCACCACGGCCGAGAGCAACGGCCTGGACCTGCTCCAGTGCGGTGACCCGCAGGCCAAGGGCGACGGCAAGAACAAGACCGACGGCACCGGCGGCCCCGGCTACCTGTTCCCCGACGAGAACCTCGGCCCGGCCTACTCGCGCGGCGTGGTCTTCATGGCCCAGGGCGGCGACGCGGCCAACTCCAACGGCAGCCAGTTCGCCATCTCCTACAGCGACGAGGCGGCCCAGCTCCCGGCGGCGTACACGCCGTTCGGAGTGGTCGTCAAGGGCCTCGACGTGGTCGACAAGATCGCCAAGGAGGGCGTCATCAAGAACGAGGACGACATCCTGTCCGAGGACGGCGGCTCGAACGCGCCCAAGCTGCGGGTCGAGATCAAGGACGTCGTGCTCAAGTAGCACCTCAGCACCGGAGGGCGGATCCACGCGGATCCGCCCTTCGGCGTTTCTGGAGCCATGAATCCCAACAGACCCTCTAGAATCTCGCGAAAGGCGATCCTTTATGCGAATTTAGGACGCGCGCGACAGTTCCCCCCTGACCGGAGGCGACCACGTTGTCCGAGCACGAGCCGGCACCGTCGTGGGTCATCGACCCGCACAAGCCCAGCGTCGCCCGGATGTACGACTACTACCTCGGCGGCAAGGACAACTTCGCGGCCGACCGGGAAGCCGCCGACGAGATCCTCGCGCGCATGCCGTACGTCCGCGACTTCACCCGGGAGAACCGCGCGTTCCTCTCCCGGGCCGTGCGGATGCTGGCCGCCCAGGGCATCCGGCAGTTCCTGGACATCGGCTCGGGCCTGCCGACCAGGGAGAACACCCACCAGGTCGCCCAGTCGGTCGCCTCCGACGCCCGGGTCGTCTACGTCGACAACGACCCCATCGTGCTGGCCCACGGGCGGGCGCTGCTGGCCAAGAACCGCAACACCGCCGTCGTCCAGGCCGACCTGCACGACCCCAAGGCGATCATCGACCACCCCGAGGTGCGGGAGCTCATCGACTTCTCCCAGCCGGTGGCGATCCTGTTACTGGCCATCCTGCACTTCGTGCCCGACGACGACGAGGCCGCGCGGATCGTGCGGGAGCTGCGGGGGCCGATGGTGCCGGGCAGCTACCTGGTCCTGTCGCACGGCCACATGGGCGAGGTCGACGACGATCTCCAGGAGGTCGTCTACAAGACGTACCGGCAGACCACCAGCGGGAACATCACGGCCCGCACCTCGACCCAGGTCGCGGCCTACTTCGAGGGCATGGAGCTGCTCGAACCAGGAATCGTCCAAGTGGGGGTCTGGCGGCCGGAGATCAAGGGTCTGGCCGACGCCGACCCCCGCAAGGCGGGCTTCTTCGGGGCAGTGGGGAAGCTTCGGTAAAGACGGAAAAGGGCCGGTCCTTACGGACCGGCCCTTTCGCTTTGCTAGGCCTTGGGCGTGGCGTCCACGCCCGCCTCCTTGCGCTGCGCCGGGGTGATCGGCGTCGGCGCGGCGGTCAGCGGGTCGAAGCCGGAGGCGGTCTTCGGGAAGGCGATCACGTCGCGGATCGACTCACCGCCCGCCAGCAGCATGCAGACCCGGTCCCAGCCGTAGGCGATGCCGCCGTGCGGCGGCGGGCCGTACTTGAACGCCTCCAGCAGGAAGCCGAACTTGCTCTCGGCCTCCTCCTTGGAGATGCCCAGCACGTCGAAGACCCGCTGCTGCATCTCGGCGCGGTGGATCCGGATCGAGCCGCCGCCGATCTCCATGCCGTTGCAGACCATGTCGTAGGCGTAGGCCAGGGCCTCGCCCGGGTGGTCCTGGAAGTTGTCGTTCCACTCGGGCTTGGGGCCGGTGAAGGGGTGGTGGACGGCCGTCCAGCCGCCCTCGCCGTCGTCCTCGAACATGGGCGCGTCGACCACCCACAGGAACGACCACTGCGACTCGTCGATCAGCTCCTTGCGGCGGCCGATCTCCAGCCGAGCCGCGCCGAGCAGCTCACGCGAGGCGTGCCGGGCCCCGGCGGCGAAGAAGATCGCGTCGCCGACCTCGGCGCCGGTCGCCTCACGCAGGCCCGCGATCTCGGTCTCGGACAGGTTCTTGGCCACCGGGCCGCCGAACCCGTCCTCCTGGACGAGCACGTAGGCGAGCCCGCGCGCGCCGCGCGACTTGGCCCAGTCCTGCCAGCCGTCGAGCTCCTTGCGGGTCTGCGAGGCCCCGCCCGGCATGACGACCGCGCCGACGTACTCGTTCTGGAAGACCCGGAACGTGGTGTCCTTGAAGAACTCGGTCAGGTCGACCAGCTCGCAGCCGAACCGCAGGTCGGGCTTGTCGGAGCCGAAACGGGCCATGGCGTCGGCATAGGTCATCCGGGGCAGCGGGGAGGGCAGCTCGTAGCCGATCGTCTCCTTCCACACCCGCCCGATGATCGCCTCGCCGAGCTCCATGACGTCGTCCTGGTCGACGAACGACATCTCGATGTCGATCTGGGTGAACTCGGGCTGCCGGTCGGCCCGCAGGTCCTCGTCGCGGAAGCACTTGGTGAGCTGGTAGTAGCGCTCCAGCCCGGCCACCATGAGGAGCTGCTTGAACAGCTGGGGCGACTGGGGCAGGGCGTACCAGTTGCCCGGCTGGAGCCGGACCGGCACCAGGAAGTCGCGGGCGCCCTCGGGGGTCGAACGGGTCAGGTTCGGCGTCTCGACGTAGACGAACCCGCGCTCGTTCATCACCTCGTTGACCAGGTAGGTCGCCTTCGACCGGATGCGCAGCGCGTCGCCGAGCTGCTGGCGGCGGATGTCGAGGTAGCGGTACTTGAGCCGGGCCTCCTCGGACACGCCGGAGGCGCCCTCGATCGGGAACGGCAGCGGGGCCGCCTCGCTCAGCACCTCGACCTGGGTGGCCACGACCTCGATCCCGCCGGTGGGCAGGTCGGGGTTCTCGTTGCCGTCGGGCCGCACCCGGACCTCTCCGACGACCTTCACGCAGTATTCGGAGCGCAGGCCGTGGGCGTCGTCCTCCTCGCGGAAGACGACCTGGGCGGAGCCGGAGGAGTCGCGCAGGTCGATGAAGACCACGCCGCCGTGGTCACGACGACGGGCGACCCATCCGGCCAGCGTCACCTGTTGGCCGGCGTGCTCGGGGCGCAACGTCCCGGCCTGGTGGGTGCGGATCACAAGAGTTTCCCTTTCAGGGTGTCGACGATCGAGGCGAGGGACACCTCGGTCTGTTCAGCGGTTTCCAGGTCCTTCAGCTGTACGGCCCCCGCCTCCAGGTCGCGCTCACCGAGGATGAGCGCGAACCTGGCCCCGGACTTCGACGCCGCCTTCATGGCGCCCTTCAGCCCCCGGGACCCGTAGGCCATGTCGGCCGACAGGCCCGCCCGGCGCAGCTCCGTGAGCAGCGCGAACGCCCGGCGACGGGCCTCCTCTCCCAGGGGCACCGCGAAGACGCCGACCGAGGAGACGGCCGCCGCGGCGACCTCCTCGGCCTCCATGGCCAGCACGGTGCGGTCGAGGCCGAGCCCGAAGCCGATGCCGGGCAGCGGCGGCCCGCCGATGGACTCGGAGAGCCCGTCGTAGCGGCCGCCCCCGCCGACCGCCGACTGCGCCCCCAGCAGCGGGTGGTCGAACTCGAAGGTGGTGCGGGTGTAGTAGTCGAGGCCGCGCACCAGGCGCGGGTTGTCGGTCCACGGGATCGACAGGTCGGCCAGGGCGGTGCGCACCTGGTCGTGGTGGGCCTTGCAGGAGGCGCACAGGTGGTCGGTGACCAGCGGCGCCCCTTCGAGCTGGGCCTTCACCTCGGGCCGCTTGTCGTCGAGGACGCGCAGCGGGTTGATCTCGACGCGGGCGCGGGTGGCCTCGTCGAGGTCGAGGGCGCGCAGGAAGTCCTGCAGCGCGGCGCGGTAGATCGGGCGGCACTCGGCGCAGCCGAGGGTGTTCAGCAGCAGCGTCAGCCGCTGGAGGCCCAGCTGCTGGTACCAGTCCCATGCGATGGCGATCGTCTCGGCGTCGACCAGCGGGTCGTCGCTGCCGATCGCCTCGAGGTCGACCTGGTAGAACTGCCGGTAGCGCCCGGCCTGGGGCCGCTCGTAGCGGAAGGCGGGGCCGACGGCCCAGACCTTCGCGGGCAGCTGGCCGTGGTGCAGCCCGTTCTCCAGCACCGACCGCAGCACGCCGGCGGTGAACTCGGGGCGCAGGGTGACCGAACGGCCGCCCCGGTCCTGGAAGGTGTACATCTCCTTGGTCACGACGTCGGTCGACTCGCCGACGCCGCGCGCGTAGAGCTGGGTGTCCTCGAACACCGGGAGTTCGAGGTAGCCGTAGCCCGCCTTGGTCACCGCGGCGGCGAAGGTGTCGATCGCCCGCCGGAAGGCCGCCGAGCGGGGCGGCGCGTATTCACTAACGCCCTTGGGCGCCTGGAAGCTCATTACAGTCCTCGGGTCGGGCCGGGCGCCGCGTCCTTCAAGAAGGGGTTCGAGGCGCGCTCGCGGCCGATGGTCGTCTGGGGTCCGTGACCGGGGAGAACCACCGTTTCGTCCGGCAGCGTCAACGTCTTGGAAAGGCTGCTCAGCATCGCGGTGTGGTCGCCGCCCGGCAGATCGGTGCGGCCGATGGAGTCTCTGAACAGCAGGTCGCCCGTGAACAGCACCTGTTCCCGGTCGAGCCTGAAGGTCACCGACCCGCCGGTATGGCCCGGCCGGTGGTCGACGACCAGTTCGAGACCGGCCAGCTCCAGGACGGCGCCGTCGGCGAGCTCGCGGACGTCGTCGGGCTCGCTGAACTCCAGCCCGCCGAACATCTGCTTGCTCATGGAGCCGAAGCCACGGCCCGGATCGCTCAGCAAAACCCGATCATCCGGATGAATCCAGGCAGGAATTTCACGAGCGCCGCAAACCGGACCGACCGACCAGATGTGGTCGATGTGCCCATGGGTCAGGACCACCGCGACCGGCTTCAGCCGGTGCTCGCGGATCAGCTCGTCGAGGCCCTCTTCAGCGTTCTGACCTGGGTCGACGACCACGCATTCCTCGCCCGCGGCCGGCGCGACGACGTAGCAGTTGGCCTGGAATGACCCGGCTGGGAACCCTGCGATCAACAACGGAGCGGCCTCGATGTCTCAAAGGAATGAGCGAGCGAATGTAACCGAAGGGTACCGGTGCGGGTCGGCGGGCTGCGAACCAATACCTGTGTGCCGATACGATTCGCCCACCTCAATAGTCATTCTTGGACAGTCGGGAGGACGAAGTGGTCACCGGGAAGGACCGGCAGAAGCAACTCGCGCGCGAACACCACGAGCGCCAGCAGGCCGCACGCCTCCAACGTGAACGCGCGGCGAAGCGCACCGCCGCCATCGGGACCACCGCCGGCGTCGTGGTCGTCGTCGCCGGCATCGTCGCCGCGGCGATCTTCCTCACGGGAGGGAACGACGACGATCCGGCCACGGCGGCGGCCTCGGCGTCGGCCAACCCGGCCGAGAGCGCCGCGGCGGCCCCCGCCCAGCCGCTGCCCTACGACAAGGGCACCGGCCGGTGCGACTACGTGAGCGACCCGGCGGGCGGGGCCAAGGACGTCGGCAAGCCCGACCCCAAGGTCGCCGCGGCTCCGGCGGTCATGAAGATCGACACCAACCTGGGCGTCATCCAGGCCGACCTCGACGGGGCCAAGGCCCCCTGCACGGTCGGCTCGTTCACCCACCTGGCGAGCAAGGGCTACTTCGACAACACGAAGTGCCACCGCCTCACCACCGAGGGCATCAAGGTCCTCCAGTGCGGCGACCCGACCGCCACCGGCAGCGGCGGCCCCGGCTACCGCTTCGTGGACGAGAACCTGGAGGGCGCCGCCTACAAGCGCGGTGTCCTGGCCATGGCCAACAGCGGCCCGAACACCAACGGCAGCCAGTTCTTCATCGTCTACGGCGATGAGACCGACACCCTGCCCGACTCGTACACGCCCTTCGGCACCATCACCAAGGGCCTGGACGTCGTCGACAAGGTGGCCAAGGCGGGCGTCGAGGGCGGCGGCGGCGACGGAGCGCCGAAGCAGGCCGTGGAAATCAAAGACGTGACAATTACCGGCAAGAGCTGACGTAATACAACCAAGGGCTAAACGCCCTGGAGGCTGATTCGAGTGCGGGAGGACACGGTGACCACCGACCCGTGGGGCCGGGTAGACGACGACGGCACCGTCTACGTGCGTACGGCTGAGGGAGAACGGGCCGTCGGGTCCTGGCAGGCCGGCGAACCGGAAGAGGCGCTGGCCTACTACCACCGCAAGTTCGACGAGCTCGCCGGTCAGGTGCAGCTCCTCGAGCAGCGGGTGAAGGGCACCGATCTGCCGCCCGCTCAGGCGGAGGCCGGCATCGTGAAGCTGCGCGAGGCGATCACGGGGGCGAACGCGGTCGGTGACCTCGACTCGCTCAACGACCGTCTCCAGGCCCTGACCGAGATCGTGGGCAAGCGCCGCGAAGAGGTGAAGGCGGCCCGCGAGGTCGCCCGCTCCCAGGCCAAGGACATCAAGGAGCGGATCGTCGGCGAGGCCGAGCGCATCGCCGAGGACGCCACCCACTGGAAGTCCGGCGGCGAGCGGCTGCGCCAGCTCGTCGAGGAGTGGAAGGCGGCCGAGCGGATCGACCGGGCGACCGAGGCGGCGCTGTGGAAGCGCCTGTCCACGGCCCGCACGGCCTTCGCCAAGCGCCGCAAGGCCTATTTCTCCTCGCTCGACGAGCAGCGCGACCAGGTGCGGTCCGAGAAGGAGCGCATCGTCGCCGAGGCCGAGCAGCTCTCGTCCTCGACCGAGTGGAACGCCACGGCCGCGGCCTACCGCGAGCTCATGCGCCGCTGGAAGGCGGCCGGCCGGGCCTCCCGCGAGTCCGAGGACGAGCTGTGGAACCGGTTCAAGGCGTCCCAGGACCAGTTCTTCCAGGCCAGGTCCGCGGTGTTCGCCGAGCGCGACGCGTCGTTCTCGGCCAACGCCGAGGCCAAGGAGCTGCTGCTCGTCGAGGCGGAGAAGATCCTCCCGGTGACCGACGTCCGCGCGGCGCGCGGGCAGCTCCGGGCCCTGGTCGAGCGGTGGGAAGCCGTCGGGCCGGTGCCGCGCGAGCAGCGTGACCGGCTCGAGGGCGGGCTGCGGAAGATCGACGACGCGGTCCGCAAGGCCGAGGAGACGGAGTGGAAGCGCTCCAACCCCGAGGCCCGCGCGCGTGCCCAGGACACGGTCAACCAGCTCCGCCGTTCGATCGAGCAGCTGGAGACCCGCCTGGCCAAGGCCCAGCCGGGCAGCAAGCAGGCCAAGGACGCCGAAGAGGGCATCGCGGCCCGCCGCTCCTGGCTCGAGGAGGCCGAGCGCACGCTCGCCGAGTTCTCGTGACACCCGGGCCGGCGGCGCCTGACCGGTTTCCGGTCAGGCGCCGCTGGTCACCCGGTAGACGTCGTAGACGCCCGGGATGTTGCGCACCGTCTTGAGCACGTGGCCCAGGTGCTTGGGGTCGCCCATCTCGAAGGTGAACTTGCTGACCGCCACCCGGTCGCGCGAGGTCGTCACCGACGCCGACAGGATGTTGACGTGGTGGTCCGACAGGGTCCGGGTCACGTCGGACAGCAGGCGGGGCCGGTCGAGCGCCTCGACCTGGATCGCCACCAGGAACACCGAGTCGTCGCCGGGCGACCAGGCCACCTCGACGAGCCGCTCGGTCTGCTCCTTGAGCGCCCCCACGTTGGCGCAGTCGACCCGGTGGACCGACACGCCGTGGCCCCGCGTCACGAAGCCGATGATCTCGTCACCCGGCACCGGCGTGCAGCAGCGCGACAGGCGCACCCACACGTCGGGGTCGCCCGCCACCATGACACCCGCGTTGGTGCCGGCCCTGGGAGTCCCCTTGAGCCGCGTGGGCACCGCCGCCTCGGCGATGTCCTCCTCGGCCCCTTCCACCCCTCCCAGCGCCTGTACGAGCTTCTGCACGACCGACTGGGCCGCGATGTGACCCTCGCCGACGGCCGCGTAGAGCGCCGACACGTCGGGGTAGTGGAGATCCCTGGCCAGGGCGAGCAGCGCCTCACCGGACATGAGCCGCTGGAGCGGCAGGCCCTGCTTGCGCATCGCCCGCCCGATGGCCTCCTTGCCGGCCTCGATCGCGGTCTCGCGGCGCTCCTTGGAGAACCACTGGCGGATCTTGTTGCGGGCCCGCCCCGACTTGACGAACTTCAGCCAGTCGCGCGAGGGCCCGGCGTCGGGCGACTTCGAGGTGAAGATCTCGACCGTGTCGCCGTTGCCCAGCCGCGACTCCAGCGGCACCAGCCGCCCGTTGACCCGGGCCCCGATGCAGCGGTGGCCGACCTCGGTGTGGACGGCGTAGGCGAAGTCGACCGGGGTGGCGCCGTCGGGCAGCGCGATGACCTGGCCGCGCGGGGTGAAGACGAACACCTCGGAGACCGACAGGTCGAAGCGGAGCGACTCCAGGAACTCGCCCGGGTCGGAGGTCTCCTTCTGCCAGTCGAGGAGCTGGCGCAGCCACGCCATGTCGTTGACGTCCTTGACCTTGCCGCCCGGGTTGGAGGCGACCATCTCCTCCTTGTACTTCCAGTGGGCGGCGACGCCGTATTCGGCGCGGTGGTGCATCGCGCGGGTGCGGATCTGCAGCTCGACCGGCTTGCCCTCGGGCCCGATGACCGTCGTGTGGAGCGACTGGTACATGTTGAACTTGGGCATCGCGATGTAGTCCTTGAACCGGCCGGGCACCGGGTTCCACCGTGCGTGGATCGTTCCGAGCGCGGCGTAGCAGTCGCGGACCGTGTCGACCAGGACGCGGATGCCCACCAGGTCGTAGATGTCGTCGAAGGCGACGCCCTTGGCGATCATCTTCTGGTAGATCGAGTAGTAGTGCTTCGGGCGGCCCTTCACGGTCGCCCGGATCTTCTGCTCCCGCAGGTCGGAGTGGACGTTCTCGATCACTTCCTGGAGGAACAGGTCGCGCCGGGGGGCCCGCTCGGAGACCATGCGGGCGATCTCGTCGTAGCGCTTGGGGAAGAGCATGGTGAACGCGAGGTCCTCCAGCTCCCACTTGATCGTGTTCATGCCCAGGCGGTGGGCCAGCGGCGCGAAGATCTCCAGCGTCTCGCGGGACTTCTGCTGCCGCTTGTGCTCGGGCATGTAGCGCATGGTGCGCATGTTGTGGAGCCGGTCGGCCAGCTTGATCACCAACACCCGGATGTCCCGGCTCATCGCCACGACCATCTTGCGGACCGTCTCGGCCTGCGCGGCGTCGCCGAACTTGACCTTGTCGAGCTTGGTCACCCCGTCGACCAGCAGGGCGATGTTGTCGCCGAAGTCGGCCCGCAGCTCGTCGAGCCCGTAGGCGGTGTCCTCCACGGTGTCGTGGAGGAGCGCCGCGCACAGGGTCTCGTCGTCGGTGCCGAGCTCGGCCAGGATCGTCGCCACGGCCAGCGGGTGGGTGATGTAGGGGTCGCCGCTCTTCCGCTTCTGGTCGCGGTGGTGGTAGGCCGCCGTCTCGTAGGCGCGCTCGATCAGCCGCAGGTCGGCTTTGGGGTGAGTGGCCCGCACCGTCTTGAAGAGGGGCTCGAGGACGGGGTTCATCGCACCCCACTGCCCGCCGAACCGGCCCAGCCTGCGCCGGACGGCCGGCCCCTTCTCCGGGGGCGCCGTCTCGCTGGGCGCGTCGGGAACCGGCACGCCGGGTGTCTCGGCGGGCGCGTTTCCGGGGGCCACATCACGGGGCACTCAGACTCCTCACATTCGAGTCCAGATCACTCAGTGTAGGTCAAACGGTAACCAAGGCTCTGACGTCGAGACCGGGCAGCCTCTCCCTACCGGGGAGGAAGGACAGCTCCATCAGGAACGTCACGGCCACCACGTCGGCGCCCGCGCGCCGCACCAGGTCGACCGCGGCGGCCGCGGTGCCGCCGGTGGCGAGGACGTCGTCGACCACCAGGACCCGCTCGCCCGGGGCGAACGCGTCGGTGTGGACCTCGATCGTCGCCGAGCCGTATTCCAGATCGTAGGACGCCTCAAGCGTTTCGGCGGGCAGTTTGCCCTTCTTGCGTACCGGCACAAATCCCGCGCCCCTCCTGAGGGCCACAGGGGCGGCCAGGATGAAACCCCTGGCCTCGATGCCGACCACCTTGTCGAAGGTGAACCCCTCGGCCAGGTCGTCGACGACCGCGGTGAACGCGGCCGGGTCGGCCAGCAGCGGGGTGATGTCCTTGAAAAGGATGCCAGGCTGCGGATAGTCGGGAATGTCCCTGATCAGCGAGATCCAGTCGGTCACCTGCCAACTTTAATGGCTACCCCAAGCGAGCCGGGGCGAGGCATACCCGCCCTGGAAAGCAAGCCGACGGGTCAAGACCCGTCTTAGATAAGCGAACGCCCCGCAGGCCCCCGATCTTCCCGGGCGCCCACGGGGCGTTTCGTGTCTATCAGGCAGATTCCTGACGCGAGCTACTTCTTCGCGTGTTCCTTCTTCTCCTTGGCGGAGGCCTGCTTGGCCTCGGAGGCCTCGCGCTGGGCCACCCTCTTGGCGAGGGCGATCCACTGCGGTTCGCGCTCCTTGAGCGACACCAGGATCGGCGTCGCCACGCACAGGGAGGAGTAGGTGCCGACGAGCATGCCGACGAACAGCGCCAGCGAGAGGTCCTTCAGCACACCCGCGCCGAGCAGCGTGGTCCCGATGAACAGGATCGCCGCCACCGGCAGGATCGCCACCAGCGAGGTGTTGAGCGACCGGATCAGGGTGTGGCTGAGGGCGTTGTTGGCCGCCTGGGTGTAGGTCATCTTCGCCGACGTCTTCAGCGGGGTCGTGACCTCCTTGATCATGTCGAACACGACGACCGCGTCGTAGAGCGAGTAACCGAGGATGGTCAGGAAGCCCAGCATGGTCGCCGGGGTGACCTCGAAGCCCGACCAGGCGTAGACGCCGGCCGTGATCACGAGGTCGTGGATGAGCGCGACGATCGCCGCCAGCGCCATCCGCCACTCGAAGGCCATGCTCAGGTAGAGCATGATCGCGAACATGAAGACGACCAGGCCGATCCAGGCCTTGTTGGAGACCTCACCGCCCCACGTCGCCCCGATGACCTGCGAGCTGACGTCGTTGGGCTGGAGCTTGTACTCGCCCGCGACCGTCTGCTGGACCTTGGTCACCTCGGCGCCGCCGAGGCTCTCGGTGGTCACCCGCCAGTTCGGCCCGGCCTCCTGGACGATCACCTGGTGGGGACCGGCCGAGCCGACCACCTCACGCACCTGCTCGATGGACGAGCCGGGCGTGCGGGTGAAGTCGAAGACCGAGCCGCCGGTGAACTCCACGCCCATGTTGAGCGGCTTGATGAACAGGCCGGCGATCGAGACGATCAGCAGCGTGAGCGACAGGCCGTACCAGAGCTTGCGCTTACCGACGAAGTCGATGTCGATGTCGCCGCGGTAGAGGCGGCGCGCGAGGCCGGCGGCCATCATGCCTCCTGGAGGGTCGAGGTGGACGACGACGCGTCGGTGCGCGCCATGCGCTCGGCGTCGAGGCCGGACAAGGGGTGGCCCTTGGCGAAGAACTTCATGCGCGCCACCAGCGACATGAGCGGCTTGGTGAAGAGGAACACCACCACGACGTCGATGACGGTCGTCAGGCCCATCGCGAACGCGAAGCCGGCGACGTCACCCACGGCCAGGAAGAAGAGCACCAGGGCCGCGATGAACATGACCGCGTCGGCCACGAGGATCGTGCGGCGGGCCCGCTTCCAGGCCACCTCGACGGCCGTGCGCAGGCTGCGCCGGCCCTCCTTCATCTCGTCGCGGATGCGTTCGAAGTAGACGATGAAGGAGTCGGCGGTGATGCCGATCGAGACCACCAGGCCGATGATGTGGGGCAGCGACAGGCGGAAGCCCGCGTTGGCGCTGAGCACCACCACCAGCAGGTAGGTGAAGACCGTGGCGACCAGGAGGCTGGCGATGCCCACCAGGCCGAGGCCGCGGTAGTAGAGCAGCAGGTAGAGCATGACGATCACGAGGCCGATGCCGCCCGCGATCAGACCGCCGCGGAGCTGGTCGGCGCCGAGGGTCGAGGAGACCGACACGGTCGAGCTGACCTGGAACTTCAGCGGCAGCGCGCCGTATTTGAGCTGGTCGGCCAGGTCGGTCGCCGTCTGCGCGGTGAAGCTGCCGGAGATCTCGGTCTTGCCGCCGGTGATGCGGCCGTTGGAGACCGGGGCCGTCACGACGACGCCGTCGAGCACCGCGCCGATCTGGTTGCGCGGCGGCTGGCTGTTGAAGGTCTTGTTGGTGAGCTCGGACCACTTCGTGGCGCCCGCGCTCTTGAAGTCGAGGTTGACGACCCACTCGCCGGTGTCCTGGCGCAGGCCGGAGGAGGCGGAGCTGATCTCCGAACCCTGCACGGCGGCCACGTCGAGGATGTACTTGGCGGTGCCGCTCTCGTCACAGGCGACGAACTGCTTGTTGGGGTCGTCGACCGCGCCCGCGTTCTTCTTGTTGGCGGTGCACTTCAGGTCCCTGAACTGCTGCAGGACGGCCGGGTCGATGCCCGACAGGTCCTGCCCGGCCAGCGGGTCGCTGCTCTGGGCGTTGGGGTCGGCCGAGGGCTGCGTCGTCACGAGCGACGAGGCGGCCGGGCTGGGCTCGGCGCCGGCCTTCTTGCTCTTCTTCTCCCCCGACGGCTGGGCGCTCGCGGTCGGCGAGGGCGCCTGCAGGGCCTTCGAGACGGCGCGGCCCGCCGGGCTGGCGGCCGGGGAGGCCGCGGGCGAGGCGGCGGCCGACGGCGTGACGGCCGGGAGCGAGCCCGACGGCGCGGGCGAGGCCGCGTCGCTGGGCAGCGCGGCCGGCTGCTCCTGGGCCGGGCCGACCGCGAGCACCTGGCGGAAGCGGAGCTCGGCGGTGGTGGCCACCAGCTTCAACGCCTCTTCCTGACCCGCGCCCGGGATCTGGATCAGGATGTTGTCACTGGCCCTCGCGACCTGGGCGTCGGAGATGCCCTGCCCGTTGACGCGGTCACGGATGATGTTGACGGCCCGATCGAGGCTCTCTTGCGAGGGCGCCTTGTTGTCGAGGGTCACGGGCGAGAGCGTGACTGTGGTTCCGCCCGCGAGGTCGAGACCGAACTTCGGGATAAACGCGTTCTGCAGGACCACGGCCGCGCCCATGGCGGCGATGATCGCCAGAAGAAGCAGGAGCGTGCGTCCCGGCTTGATCTGGCTGCTGGTCGGTGGGGCCACTGGTGGTCAGTCTTTCGTCAAGGGGTCTTCAATGAGGGTACTCAGGACTTGCGGGTGCTGGAGTCTCCAGTCTCCGGGCTTTCCGCGACGTTGTCGCCGTCGGTCGTCTCATCGGTGTGGTGCTCGTCGTCGACCGGCTGGTCCTCGACGACGACGCGGCCGATGGCCGCCTTGACCCAGCGGGTCTCGACCCCGGGCGCCACCTCGAGGATGACATCCTCGTCGGCGAAGCCGACCACGGTGCCGAAGAGACCCGTGGTGGTCATGACGCGGGATCCCACAGTGAGCGAGTTCTGCATCGCGACCGCCTCCTGCTGCTTCTTCCGCTGCGGGCGGATGAGCAGGAAGTAGAAGACCACGAAAAGCAGGACGATCGGGAGTAGCTGCGCAAGCCCTTCCACGGGGCTCTCCTTCGTTGAAGAGATGACCGGCCATTCGCCGGAGGTCACACAAGGTTGGACACCGGTCCGGGCCACACGCTCGGCACGTCACCTTACACAGCGAGCCTAGCCACCCAGCCAAGCCACGCAGTGTAGGCGAGCTGTCAGAAGCCCGGCAACGAAGCCACGATCCGCCGCGCGGGAAAGTTCCGATTTACCGCCTATTGCAACCATTCCGTGATCCCTGAGGCCCTTTCCGGCATCACTGTGGGTTATCGAGGGCGAGGTTCGCCCCGAACGCGTCGGGCGGCGGGACCAGCCCCAGATGCGTCCAGGCGGCGGCTGTGGCCACGCGCCCGCGCGGGGTCCGGGCCAGCAGCCCCTGGCGGACCAGGAACGGCTCGGCGACCACCTCGACCGTCTCGGGCTCCTCGCCGACGGCTACGGCGAGTGTCGACAGGCCGACGGGGCCGCCGCCGAACTTGCGCAGCAGCGCGCCCAGGACGGCCCGGTCGAGCCGGTCGAGGCCTTCGGCGTCCACTTCGTAAAGATTCAGTGCGGCTGCGGCGATCTCCCTGGTGATCAGCCCGTCGGCGCGGATCTCGGCGAAGTCGCGGACCCGCCGCAGCAGCCGGTTGGCGATGCGGGGGGTGCCCCGGGAGCGGCCGGCGATCTCGGCGGCCCCCTCGTCGGGCAGGTCGACGTCGAGCAGCCGGGCCGAGCGGCGCAGGACGGTCTCGAGCTCGGCCTGGTCGTAGAAGTCCATGTGGGCGGTGAACCCGAAGCGGTCGCGCAGCGGCGCCGGGAGCAGACCGGCGCGGGTGGTGGCCCCGACCAGGGTGAAGGGGGCGACGTCGAGCGGGATCGCGGTCGCGCCGGGGCCCTTGCCGACGACGATGTCGACCCGGAAGTCCTCCATCGCGAGGTAGAGCATCTCCTCGGCGGGCCGGGCCATGCGGTGGATCTCGTCGATGAACAGCACTTCGCCGTCGGACAGCGTGGACAGGATCGCGGCCAGGTCGCCGGCCCGCTCCAGGGCGGGCCCGGAGGTGACCCGGAGCGGCACCCCCAGCTCGGCTGAGATGATCATGGCGAGGGTGGTCTTGCCGAGGCCGGGCGGACCGCTCATCAGCACGTGGTCGGGCGGCCGGTTGCGCCGCAGCGCCCCCTGGAGGACCAGGGAGAGCTGCTCCCTGACCCGGGGCTGCCCGATGAACTCCGACAGCCGCTTGGGCCGCAGGGCGGCCTCGATCAGCCGCTCGTCACCCACCGCGTCGGCCGAGACGAGGTCGCGCTCGAAGTGGCCCTCGATCTCGACCTCGTAGGAGCCGTCGCTCGCGAATGAATCGTTCATCGCACGCTCAGCGCCCGCAGGGCGGCCTTCAGCAGCGGGGCGATCTGGGGCTGCCGCCCGGCGGCCAGTTCGGCCTCGGCGTCGGGGGTGACCACCGCGAGGGCGTCGTCGGCGTCGCGCGCCGAGTAGCCGAGCCCGACGAGCCCGGAGTGGACCTGCTCGCGCCACACGGCCTCGCGGGCGGGCCCGTTGATCGCGGCGTTGACGACCTCTTCCGGGGTGCCCAGCTTGCCCTTGAGCTCCAGGACGAGGCGCTGTGCGCCCTTCTGCCCGATCCCCGGCACCATCGTCAGCGCCTTGAGGTCGCCCGAGGCGACCGCGATCCGCAGCGCGTTGGGCGAGTGGACGGCGAGCATCGCCAGCGCGAGCCGGGGCCCGATGCCGCTGGCGGTCTGGAGCATCTCGAAGATCACCCGCTCGTCGTCGGAGGCGAACCCGTAGAGGGTCAGCGACTCCTCCCGCACGACCAGCGAGGTCGACAGCCGGGCGGGCTCCCCCACCCGCAGCAGCCCGAGCGTCCCGGGAGTGCAGTGGACGAGGACCCCCACCCCGCCGACCTCGACCACGGCGGCGTCGGGGGCGAGAGCGGTGACCTGACCGGACACCGAGGCGATCATCAAAGGCTCCTAGGAGGTGTGGGCCGCGGACCCGGCGCCCCGGAGCTCACCGGAGACCCCGTTCGCCCCGGGCGGTCGCCACGGCGGTCGCCAGCCGGTTCTGCACTCCCCCGCGCCAGATGTGGCAGATCGCGAGGGCCAGGGCGTCGGCGGCGTCGGCGGGCTTGGGCATGGCGTCGAGCCGGAGGATGCGGGTGACCATGGCGCCGACCTGCTTCTTGTCGGCGGTGCCGCTGCCGGTGACGGCGGCCTTGACCTCGGACGGGGTGTGCAGCGCCACCGGCAGGCCGCGCCGGGCGGCGCAGAGGATGGCGAGGGCGGCCGACTGGGCGGTGCCCATGACGGTCCGGACGTTGTGCTGCGCGAACACCCGCTCCACGGCCACCGAGTCGGGCGCGGTCTCGTCGAGCCACTTCTCGATGCCGCGCTCCACGGCCACCAGCCGGGCCCCGATGTCGTCGTCGGCGGGAGTGCGGATCACGCCGACGGCCACCAGGCGGACGGAGGATCCGGGGCGGCCCTCGACCACGCCGACGCCGCAGCGCGTGAGCCCGGGGTCGACACCCAGCACCCGCACCGGCGGCCCCCTTTCCTACCGAACATGTGTTCGGCGATCTTACACTAGAAGTAGTCGAGCAGGTACGGCTTCGCCGCGAACACGGCGTCGAGGGCGTCGTCGAACCCGGCCGGCCCGGTCAGGGCGCCCGACATGCGAAGAGTGGCGGCGGGGACACCGGCGTACAGGGCGGACAGGCCGTTGATCGTGAGGGCCGGGCCTCCCCCGGAGCCGGGGGTCAGGGCGCCCGCGCCGGCCGCGACCTCCAGCCGCCAGGGCCCGCTGTTCGAGGGGCGGGCGGGGTCGGTCAGCTCGAAGGGGACCGAGGCGGTCACCGCCGGGGAGTAGCCGCGGCGGGCGATCGCGCCGGCGACGTCGACGAGGCGGAACATCCAGCGGGTCGAGGCCACGACGTCGGTGGAGCGCTCGCGCAGCAGCCACAGGACGGGGTCGTCGGGCGCGATCGTCGCGGTGACCCGCTTGGCGACCGACGAGGAGGTGCCGACCAGCCCCCACAGGGCGCGCGCGGTCGCCTCGGAGGCGGCGACCAGGTTGTCGACCTCGATGTCGCCGCCCGACCAGCGGTAGATCACGTAGCCGTCGTCGGCGAGGTAGCAGAAGTCGTCGTCGTCGGCCAGCCAGACCCGCCAGGTGTCGGCGTCGTAGCAGAGCGGGCCGCAGGCGCGGGCGGCGGCGTGGAGGCGGCCGATCAGCGCCACCAGGTCGTCGGCGTCGGCGGGGCCCATGCGGCGCAGCTTGACCGGGTCGCCGGGCGCGACCGTGCGCAGCAGCTCGGTCGGCAGGGTCGCGATCGAGCGGGTCCCGGCGTGTTCCCAGCCCATGCTCCGGTAGAGGGGCGTGGTGGCCGGATAGAGCACCGAGACCGCGTTGCCGAGGTCGGCGCACCGCTCCAGCGCGGCGCCCATCACCAGACGGCCGACGCCCCTCCCCCGGTCCTCGGGGGCCACGGTGACACCGGCCACGCCGCCCATGGGCTGCGGGCGGCCGTGCCACCACTGGGTGTACGGGTTGATCCGCGCGGTGGCGACCAGCCGGGCGCCGTCGACGACCCCGAGGTAGCGGCCCTGGGCCGCCAGCGGCGTGACCATGCGCCGCCACATCGCGGCGTCGCCCGCCGAGAGCGGCCCGAAGGCCCGCTTGCGGTTGTCGAGCACCGCGTCGAGATCGTCTACGCCGAGATCACGGATGTCCACGGGACCACAACCTACGCAGGCCTGAGTTCAGGCGTCGAGCTTGGCCAGGATCTCGTCGGAGACGTCGGCGTTGGCCCAGACGTTCTGGACGTCGTCGCTGTCCTCGAGCGCGTCGATCAGCTTGAAGACCTTGCGGGCGGCGTCCTCGTCGACCGGCACGTTGATCGTCGGCATGAAGCTGCTGTCGGCCGAGTCGTAGTCGATGCCGGCGTCCTGCAGCGCCTTGCGGACCGGCACCAGGTCGCTGGCCTCGGTGACGATCTCGAACGACTCGTCGAGGTCGTTGACCTCTTCGGCGCCGGCTTCGAGGACGACCTCGAGCACCTGGTCCTCGGTCAGCTCCACCCGGCCGGCCTTGGTCTCCGACACCAGCTTGGGCACGATGATGACGCCCTTGCGGTTGAACATGTAGGAGACCGAGTTGGGGTCGGCCAGCGAGCCGCCGTTGCGGGTCAGCGCGACCCGGACCTCGGAGGCCGCGCGGTTGCGGTTGTCGGTGAGGCACTCGATGAGCAGGGCGACGCCGCTGGGGCCGTAGCCCTCGTACATGATCGTCTGCCAGTCGGCGCCGCCGGCCTCCAGGCCGCCGCCGCGCTTGCGGGCGCGCTCGATGTTGTCGACCGGCACCGAGCTCTTACGGGCCTTGGTGATGGCGTCGTAGAGGGTCGGGTTGCCGTCAGGATCGGGGCCACCGGTCCTGGCCGCCACTTCGATGTTCTTGATGAGCTTCGCGAACAGCTTCCCGCGCTTGGCGTCGAGCGCGGCCTTCTTGTGCTTCGTCGTCGCCCATTTGGAGTGGCCGGACATCGGCTAGAGCTCCCTTACCATCTCAACGAAATACGAATGGACCCGCGCGTCGCCGGTCAGTTCCGGATGGAACGAGGTGGCGAGCAAGGGGCCTTGGCGGACCGCGACGATCCTATCCCCGGCGCGGGCCAGCACTTCGACATCGTTTCCGACGGACTCGACCCAGGGCGCCCGGATGAAGATCGCCCGGAAGCCCTGAATCCCCGGGAGGTCCAGATCGTACTCGAAGGAGTCGACCTGGCGCCCGAAGGCGTTGCGGCGCACGACCATGTCGAGGCCGCCGAGGGTCTGCTGGCCCTCGATGCCGCCCTCGATGCGGTCGGCCAGCATGATCATCCCGGCGCACGAGCCGTAGGTGGGCATGCCCGCCTTGACCCGCTGCTGGATGGGGTCGAACATCTCGAACGCCACCGCGAGCTTCCACATGGTGGTCGACTCGCCGCCGGGGATGACCAGGGCGTCGACCTGGTCGAGCTCCTCGGGGCGGCGGACCGCCACCGTGACGGCGCCCGACTGGACGAGGGCACGGGCGTGCTCGCGGACGTCGCCCTGAAGCGCGAGCACGCCGATCGTGGGCGTGGTCAAGAGCCGGTCACCAACCGCGCTCGGCCAGCCGGTGGGGCACCGGGATGTCGTCGACGTTGATGCCGACCATGGCCTCGCCGAGGCCGCGCGAGACCTTGGCGATCACGTCGGGGTCGTCGTAGAACGTGGTGGCCTTGACGATCGCGGCGGCCCGCTGGGCGGGGTTGCCCGACTTGAAGATGCCGGAGCCGACGAACACGCCCTCGGCGCCGAGCTGCATCATCATCGCGGCGTCGGCCGGGGTGGCGATGCCGCCCGCGGTGAACAGCACGACCGGCAGCTTGCCCTCGCGGGCGACCTCGGCGACCAGCTCGTAGGGGGCCTGCAGCTCCTTGGCCGCGACGTAGAGCTCGTCTTCGGGGAGGGAGGACAGACGGCGGAGCTCGGCGCGGATGGTGCGCATGTGGGTGACCGCGTTGGAGACGTCGCCGGTGCCGGCCTCGCCCTTGGACCGGATCATGGCCGCGCCCTCGGTGATGCGGCGCAGGGCCTCGCCCAGGTTGGTGGCGCCGCACACGAAGGGCACGGTGAAGCGCCACTTGTCGATGTGGTTGGCGTAGTCGGCGGGGGTCAGCACCTCGGACTCGTCGACGTAGTCGACGCCGAGGGCCTGGAGGATCTGGGCCTCGGCGAAGTGGCCGATGCGGGCCTTGGCCATGACCGGGATCGAGACGGCCTCGATGATGCCGTCGATCATGTCGGGGTCGCTCATCCGGGACACGCCGCCCTGCGCGCGGATGTCGGCGGGCACCCGCTCCAGGGCCATGACGGCGACCGCTCCGGCGTCTTCGGCGATCTTCGCCTGCTCGGCGGTGACGACATCCATGATCACGCCGCCCTTGAGCATCTCGGCCATGCCGCGCTTCACGCGGGCGGTGCCGACGGACGGGGTCGTTTCAGGGCTGGACACGGCGATACCTCACTCGAGGGGACAGGTGAATTGGTTCTATGTTAGGCGCTTCCAGGGAACCAAAACGACAGTCCATTTCGTACCGAAAGACTGGCGGACCCGGACGGAATGTCTACGGGGCGATCGGGGTCCGCGAGGCGAGCACGACCCAGACCTGGCCACGGGCGAACGGCATCGGGGAGCCGTCGGCCATCGTGAACGTGGTGCCGTCCTCCTCGGTGGGGCGTTTCCACCGGACCTTGTAGGCCTTGCCGTCGCGCAGCACGACGCCGGTGCCCCTGCCGGTCGAGTGGACCAGCGGGGTGTAGCTGCCGGTGAAGTCGTGGAACTGCGAGCGCTCGGTCTTGGTGTACTGCACGACCACGGTCGCGGGGGCGATCTGGCCGCCCTCGGCGGCCATGTCCTTCTGGCCGTCCTGGATGACGGCCCACTTCTTGGCGTTCGGGGCCCATTGGAAGGTGAAGCTGGCGGCCGGGTACTTCACCGTGTACTGCTTCTTCGGCGTGCCGCCCTCCGGGGCCTCGTCGGAGAAGGTGAAGCCGATGTCGGCCGCCTTGGTCGCCTTGGAGCCCTTGAGCAGCTGGGCGGGCCGGCCGACGAGGTTGTAGGGGGCGACGCGGCCCGGGTAGCGGAAGTAGGCCGAGGGCGAGGAGCTGTCGGAGACGTCCACCAGCGAGGCCTGCTGCACGAACGGGATCATCTTGGTCTGCACGCCCGAGTAGGCCAGCGCGGGCTTGCCGAACATCGGCAGGATGTGCAGGTCGGAGATGCGGGCGGAGCGGACCGGCCCGACCTCCTTGGGCAGCTTGGAGGAGAAGATCGCCATCAGCCGGGTCAGGCCGCCCTCGACCTGCTCGACGTAGACGATGTCGGCGGACTTCACGCCGATCTGCGGCTTGCCCGAGTGGGTGTTCTCGATCTTGACGGCCAGAACCGGCCTGCGGGAGGCGACCGGCATGCCGGTGAACGGGTGCTCCGGCGGCTTGCTCGGGGAGTCCGACGCCGCGACGTCGGCGGCCTGGGGCGTCGTGCCCGGACTGCCGCCCTCGCTCCCCGACGAGCACGCCGTCGTCAGCAGTGTCGCCCCAGCGAGCATGAGAACGCCCATCCGATGTGCCCGCACGGACAACTCCTCCCGAGTCCCGAAAAATCGGCGCTAGCTTACCGGCGCTAGCTGGTGAATCGGTCAGAGTCCGTCAAGTCGGTCAGGCGCCCGCCATCGCCTTGGGCGGGTCGTCGTCGATGTCGAAGAAGCCGGGGTAGGGCGTGTGCCCGGCCAGCCGCAGCACCCGGGCCAGGAAACGGCGCTGCGCGACCCGGGTGACGTCGACGGCGTTGTTGTAGAACCGCCGCGAGTAGACGACCTTGGCCACCGCCGCGTCGAGCTCGGCCAGCAGCTCGGGGGCCTGCACCCGTTCGGCGAAGGTCTCCTGGTCGACGACCGCCCGCAAGGTGCGGGACAGGTCGCTCTCGGCGTGCTCGCGCTCGTCGGGGCCCGCCGTACGGGCCTCGTGGGCCGCCGCCGCCAGCACCAGCGACGTGGCCGGGTCGAGCAGCCGCGAGCCCGCCAGCTCCAGGCTGACCGCGGCCCGCCGCAGCAGGGCGGCGTCGAGGGCGGCGTGGGCGGTCTCCAGCCGGATGTGCAGCCGGTCGAGCCGCCCAGCCCGCCAGGAGATGTAGACGGCCGCCAGCACGATGACCACGCCGACGATCAGGATGACCGTGCTGTTCACTTACTCGTCCTCCACGCCGACGGGCCCGCCGGTGACGGTCTCGTAGACCCGCAGCACGTCGCGGGCGACGGTCGACCAGTCGTACTTGCGGACCGCGACGCGGGCCTCGTCGGAGTACTTGGCCCGGCGCTGCGGGTCGTCGAGCAGCCGGGCCGCCTCGCGGGCCAGCGCGGCCGGGTCGCCCGTGGTGAACAGCGCGCCGGCCTGCCCGTCGCCCAGCACCTTGCGGAAGGCGGGGATGTCGCTGGCCAGGATGGTCGCGCCCGCCGACATGGCCTCGGTGAGCACGATGCCGAAGCTCTCGCCGCCCAGGTTGGGCGCGACGAACACGTCGACCGAGTGGTAGGCGCGGATCTTGTCGGCCTCGCTGACCATGCCGAGCAGGCTCACCCGGTCGTGCAGGTTCTTGGGAAGCTTCGCGTAGACGTCGTCGGAGTCGCCCGGCCCCGCGATCAGCAGCCGCGCGTCGGGCCGGTCCGTGGAGAGCTTCGCGAACGCCTCCAGCAGCACGGCCAGGCCCTTGCGGGGTTCGTCCATCCGCCCCAGGAAGCCGAGGACCGTGCCGTCGGGGCCCCAGCCGGGGAGCGGCTCGGCCTCGGCGTAGCGGTCGACGGTGACGCCGTTGGGGATCAGCACCGCGTCGCCGCCCAGGTGCTCGACCAGGGTCTTCCTGGCCGCGTCGGAGACCGCGATCCGGCCGGTGATCTTCTCCAGGGCGGTGTTCAGGACGGGCGCGGTCGCCGTGACGGCGCGCGAGCGTTCGTAGGAGGCGTGGAAGGTCGCCACGATCGGGCCGCGCGCGACCCAGCAGGCCAGCAGCCCGACCGACGGCACGGCGGGCTCGTGGACGTGGAGCACGTCGAAGCGGCCCTCGCGGATCCACTTGCGGACCCGGTTGGCCGACAGGAACCCGAAGGTCAGCCGGGCCACCGACCCGTTGTAGGGCACCGGCACGGCCCGCCCGGCCGACACCACGTAGGCGGGCAGCGGCGCGTCGTCGCCGGCCGGGGCCATGACCGAGACCCGGTGGCCGTCGTCGATCAGCGCCTCGGCCAGGTCGCGCACGTGGGCCTGGACGCCGCCCGGCACGTCCCACATGTACGGGCAGACGATCCCGATCCTCACGGCCGTGGCTCCCGGGGCTCCAGGTCTTCCAGCCAGAGCCGCTGGAGCATGTGCCAGTCCTCAGGGTGCTCCGCGATGCCCTTCTCGAAGGCCGCCGCCATGCCCTGCGTGAGCGCGGCGACCTTCTCCTGCCGGGTCCCCTCGGCCGGCACGGGCACTTCCGGATGAACGTCTAAACCCCAGTCGGGGCCGTCGAACCAGATGGTCACCGGCACCAGCGCGGCCCCGGTCTGCAGGGCCAGCAGCGCGGGCCCGGCCGCCATGCGGGTGCGGGAGCCGAAGAAGTCGACCTCGATCCCGCTGTCGGTCAGGTCGCGGTCGGCCGGGAGGCAGACCAGCTTCCCGGCGCGGGTGCGCTGGGCGAGGGTGCCGAAGGCGTGGGCGGTGCCGCCCCCCTTGGCGGTCAGCGGCAGCACCTCCATCCCGATGGCGGTGCGGAAGGCGACGAACCTCTCGAAGAGCGACTCGGGCTTGAGGCGCTCCATCACGGTCGTGAACGGGTGGCCGCACTGGATCATCCACATCCCGGCGGCGTCCCAGTTGCCCATGTGGGGCAGCGCGATCACCACGCCGCGCCCGGCGTCGAGGTGGTCGAAGATGTGGTGGGCGTCGATCGCGCGGGTGCGGGCGTGGACGTCGGCCGGATCCATCGCCGGAAGCCGGAAGACCTCCATCCAGTAGCGCATGTAGGACCGCAGGCCCGCCCTGGACAGCTCCCGGAGCGGAGCCCCCTCGCGGCCGGTCACCCGGGCCAGGTTCGACTCCAGGCGGCGGACCGACTTGCCCTGCCGCCGCCACATGACGTCGGCGATCGCCTGGAAGGCCAGCGCGGCGAGCTTCAGCGGGACGTGGCGGACCACGGCCCAGCCGACCGTGTAGGCCGACGCGACGATCCGATCAGTGAGCGTCATGCTCCACCGCCTGCTTGTGGACGACATGCATGCGCTGCCCCACAGTGATCACGCTGGCCGCGGCCAGCCCCCAAAGACCCACAGCCAGAACGTACGGCACGCCCAAACCGTCGAGGAAGGCCACCACGAGGACGACCAGCAGCCGTTCGCCGCGTTCGGCGATGCCCACGTTGGCGTGCATGCCCAGGCCCTCGGCCCGCGCCTTGGCGTAGGAGACGACCGCGCCGCCGACCAGGCAGAGCAGGCCGCCCAGGGCCAGCGCCCCCTGGTCGTCGAGGACCAGATAGACGATCAGGCCGGAGAAGACGCCCGCGTCGGCGACCCGGTCGAGGGTCGAGTCGAGGAAGGCGCCCCAGGTCGAGCCCTTGGTCATCCGGGCCAGGATGCCGTCGAGCAGGTCGGCCAGCACGAAGAAGGTGATCACCAGCGAACCGGCGACGAGCTGCCCTCGTGGGTAGAAGTACAGGGAAGAGGTCACCGTGCCGAGCGTGCCGAGCGCGGTGATCATGTTCGGAGTGACGCCATGGCGCGCGAGGAACCGGCCCAGCGGGCTCATGAGTCTGGTCATAGCGGGACGCAGAACGTTCAGCATGGCGCGTCTGATCGTAGGGCATGCGCCCACGCTCACATTCCCGGTCGGCCTCTTGTGATCTGGGCCACAAACGTTGAGTGTGGGTTACACGCGCCTTTCCTATCGGGGTGCGGGGCGCGTCACTCAGGCGGCCGGGCGGCCGCCGGTCGCTCGCGCGGCCTGCGGTCTCCCCTCCCATCCAGGAGGCGAAAGTGGCGGAGAAGGCTAACGGAGGGACATCGGGAGCCGCGGGCAGGGCACCATCGGCCGACCAGCCGGACATGGTGCGCAATGTCGTGCTCGTCGGCCATTCCGGATCGGGGAAGACGACCCTGGTGGAGGCGCTGCTCGCGGCGACCGGCACCATCCCGAGGACGGGCCGGGTCGAGGACGGGACCACGGTCAGCGACTTCGACGAGGTCGAGGTCCGCCAGCAGCGGTCGGTGAACCTGGCGCTGGCGCCGGTGACGCACAACGGGATAAAGATCAACCTGCTCGACACGCCCGGGTACGCCGACTTCGTCGGTGACCTGCGGGCCGGGCTGCGGGCCGCCGACGCGGCGCTGTTCGTGGTCGCGGCGACCGACGGGGTCGACGGGCTGACCCGCCAGCTCTGGGAAGAGTGCGCGAGCGTGGGCATGCCGCGCGCGGTCGTCATCACCAAGATCGACCACCAGCGGGCCGACTTCGACGAGGTCCTCACCGCCTGCCAGGACGCCTTCGGCGACGGCGTCGCGCCGCTCTACCTGCCGGTGGGTGGCGAGGCGCTCGTGGGGCTGCTGTCCCAGCGCGTCTTCGACTACTCGGGCGGCACGCGCACCGAGAGGGAGCCCGACGCCGACGAGGCGATGCTGATCGAGCAGTACCGGGGCGACCTCATCGAGGGGATCATCCAGGAGAGCGAGGACGAATCGCTCATGGACCGCTACCTCGAAGGCGAGCAGATCGACACCAAGGTCCTCATCGACGACCTGGAGAAGGCGGTCGCGCGGGCCACGTTCCACCCGGTGCTGGTCACCGCGCCGGGCGTGGGCATGCCGGAGCTGCTCGAAGTGATCACGCAGGGGTTCCCGTGCCCGCCGGAGCACCGGCTGCCGGAGGTCTCGACCATAGACGGCAAGGCGATGAAGGTCTGCCGGTGCGACCCCGAGGGGCCGCTGGTGGCAGAGGTGGTCAAGACCACGAGCGACCCCTACGTGGGCCGCATCAGCCTGGTCCGGGTCTTCTCGGGCACGCTCCGGCCCGACATGACCGTCCACGTCTCCGGGCACGTGCCCCAGCACGAGCACGACGTCGACGAACGCGTCGGCGCGCTGTCCTCGCCCCTGGGCAAGACCCAGCGGCCGGTGGGCAAGTGCGTGGCGGGCGACGTGGTCGCGGTGGCCAAGCTCGGCCACGCCGAGACCGGCGACACCCTGTCGGAGAAGGACAATCCGCTGGTCATGGAGCCGTGGCGGATGCCCGAGCCGCTGCTCCCGGTCGCGATCAGGGCCAGGTCGAAGGCCGACGACGACAAGCTCTCCCAGGCCCTGGGCCGCCTGGTGGCCGAGGACCCGACGCTGCGGCTGGAGAACAACGCCGAGACCCGGCAGCTCGTGCTGTGGTGCATGGGCGAGGCCCACGCCGACGTGCTCCTCGACCGGTTGTCGCGGCGTCACGGCGTCGAGGTGGAGAAGATCGATCTGCGGGTGCCGCTGCGCGAGACCTTCGGCGGGAAGGCCCAGGGCATGGGCCGCAACGTCAAGCAGACCGGCGGCCACGGCCAGTACGCCATCTGCCACCTGGAGATCGAGCCGCTGCCCTCGGGCTCGGGGTTCGAGTTCGTCGACAAGATCGTCGGCGGGGTGGTGCCGCGCCAGTTCATCCCGTCGGTGGAGAAGGGCGTGCGCAGCCAGATGGAGCGCGGGGTGGTGGCCGGTTACCCGATGGTCGACATCAGGGTGACCCTGTACGACGGCAAGGCCCACTCGGTCGACTCCAGTGACATGGCGTTCCAGGTCGCGGGCGGCCTGGCGCTCCGGGAGGCCGCCGCGAAGGTCTCCGCGCTGCTGCTCGAACCGGTCGACGAGGTGTCGGTCCTGGTCGACGACGACTACGTCGGCAACGTCATGAGCGACCTGTCGTCGCGGCGCGGACGGGTGCTCGGCACCGAGCCCGTGGGGGTCGGCCGGACGCTGGTCCGGGCCGAGGTGCCGGAGCTGGAGATCACCCGGTACGCGATAGATCTACGTTCGATGTCCCACGGCACCGGGACGTTCACCCGGGCGTTCCTGCGCTACGAACCGCTGCCCTCGCATCTCGCCGAGAAGGTCGCCACCCCCGCTGATTAGGGGTTTCCCGGCGCCGGTCGTTTCGTTTGAACGGCGCCGGGGCATCTCCTCGCCCGTTGTGCGCCGTCACGCCGGCCCCGCAGACCAAATTCGTCTTCGGGGCGAAGCATTGCCATACCGATGCCACACTGTGACGGCCATCGCGTTCGGGGAGGGGCAAGTGAAACGTCAGTTGATCGCCGCCGGTGCCGTGGCCGCGACCGCTTCGGCGGGGGCCTATCTGCTCATGCCCACGGCGACCCCTGGGTTGGAGCGTGCCAGTTACGTGACCACGAGCACCGCCGCGGCCAAGAAGGCGGTCTGCCCGGCCGCCAAGCGCCAGATGCGCGGCATGTGGATCGCGACGACGCAGAACATCGACTGGCCGTCGCGGGCGGGGCTGTCGCCCGCCCAGCAGCGGTCCGAATACGTCAAGATGCTCGACACCGCCGCGAGCCGTGGCATCAACGCGGTCTTCCTGCAGGTCAGACCAGCTTCCGACGCCATCTACCGGTCGTCGCTGGAGCCCTGGTCGCAGTACCTGACCGGCAAGGCCGGCAAGGACCCGGGCTGGGACCCGCTGCCGTTCCTGATCGCCGAGGCCCACAAGCGCGGCATGGAGTTCCACGCCTGGTTCAACCCCTATCGGGCCGCCTACACCGACAACGTCGCCTCGCTGCCGGCCAACCACCCGGCCCGCCGGCACCCGGGCTGGGTGGTCAAGCACGAGGGGCGGCTCTACTACAACCCGGGCCTTCCGTCGGTCCGCGACCACGTCACCAAGGTGATCATGGACGTGGTCAACCGCTACGACGTCGACGGCGTCCACTTCGACGACTACTTCTACCCCTATCCGGGCCAGGGCACGAAGTTCAACGACACCGCCGCCTACGACAAGTACGGCGAGGGCAAGTCGCTGGCCAACTGGCGGCGCGCCAACGTCAACCAGCTGGTGGCGCAGGTCGACAAGGCCGTCCACCGGGCCAAGCCCTACCTGAAGTTCGGCATCAGCCCGTTCGGCATCTGGCGCAACAAGAGCAACGACCCGGCCGGGTCGAAGACCAACGGCATGTCGGCCTACGACGCGATCTACGCCGACCCGAAGGCCTGGATCAAGGCGGGCACGGTCGACTACCTGACCCCGCAGCTCTACTGGAACCGGGGCTTCGCCGCCGCCGACTACGACGTGCTCGCGCCGTGGTGGGCCAACGCGGTGAAGGGCAGCGGCGTCGACCTCTACATCGGCCAGGCGCTCTACCAGGTCGGCACCGGCGGGGCCTGGAACCGGCCTAACGAGATCCCGTCCCATCTGGCGGTGAACAAGCGCTACCCGGAGATCGAGGGTGACGTCTACTTCAGCGCCAAGCAGGTCGTGCAGAACCCGCTGAAGGTGATGACCCGGATCGCCGACGACTACTACCGGCGTCCGGCGCTGCTGCCGCTGATCAAGGGCCTGCCGACCAGGCCGCTCGGCCCGGTCAAGGCCCTGCGCGCCGCGGGCGCCACCCTCACCTGGACGGGCGTGCCCGGAGCGCGGGCCTACGCCGTCTACCGGGGCACCGGCAGCTCGTGCGAGCTGGTCGCGGTGACCACCCGGTCGTCGTTCCAGACCCGGGCCAACGGCACCTACCAGGTGACCTCGCTCGACCGCCTCTACAACGAGAGCACCCCGGTGTCGGCCCGCGTGGGGTGAGGTTGCGCGCTTTTTGCGGCGATGTTGCTGGCTTATTGCGTCCGATGATCCGTTTCTGTCAGGATGAGGGCACCCCCTTACCGGGTAGCGTCCGCCCGGTCCTTGCCAGAAAGGATCATCGGACGTGGCTGTCTCGCGCCGTAGTTTCCTCGCCTCGGCCATCTCGGCGTCCGCCCTCGCGGCGGCCTCGACCCACCTGACCAGCAGCCCGGCGTTCGCGGCCAGCCCACCCGGTGACGTGGTCGGCAAGATCACCGTCGGCTACCAGGGCTGGTTCGCCTGCCGGGGCGACGGCTCCCCCATCGACCGCTGGTGGCACTGGAGCGGCCAGGACAACACCGTGCCGCCCTCGCCGTCCAACACCACGATCGTGTCGTGGCCGGACAACCGCGACTACACGCGGACCTACCCCACGCTCTACCAGAACCTGAACAACGGCCAGACGGCCAACCTGTTCTCCTCGTGGGACCAGCAGACGATCGACACCCACTTCAAGTGGATGCGCGACTACAACTGCGACACCGCCGCCCTCCAGCGGTTCAACCCCTTCGGCGCCGAGGGCCCCATCCGCGACGGCATCACCGCCAAGGTCCGCCAGGCCGCCGAGGCCTACGGCCGCAAGTTCTACATCATGTACGACGTCACGAACTGGACGAACTTCCAGTCGGAGATCAAGACCGACTGGACGACCAAGATGTCGGCGTACACGTCGTCGAGCGCCTACGCCAGGCAGAACGGCAAGCCGGTCGTCTGCATCTGGGGCTTCGGGTTCAACGACCCCGGCCGGCCCTTCCCCCCGGCGCCCTGCCTGGAGGTGATCAACTGGTTCAAGGCCCAGGGCTGCTACGTCATCGGCGGCGTGCCCACCTACTGGCGGCAGGGCATCAACGACTCGCGCACCGGGTTCAGCGAGGTCTACCACGCGTTCAACATGATCTCGCCGTGGATGGTCGGCCGGACCAACTCAGTGGGCGGGCTCCAGCACTTCTACGACAACTGCGTCGTCCCGGACGTCGCCGACTGCAACGCCAACGGCATCGACTACCAGCCCTGCGTCATGCCGGGCGACCTCCAGTCGCGCGCCCGCGCCCACGGCGACTTCATGTGGCGGATGTTCTACAACACGATCCGGGCCGGGTCGCACGCCATCTACATCTCGATGTTCGACGAGTACAACGAGGGCAACCAGATCGCCAAGACGGCCGAGACGCAGGCCTGGGTGCCGGCCGGGTCGGGCATCCTCGCGCTCGACGAGGACGGCACGTTCTGCTCCTCCGACTACTACCTGCGGATCACCGGCGACGGCGGGCGGATGCTCAAGGGCCAGATCGCGCTGACCGCGACCCGGCCCACCCAGCCGGTCGTCGGCGGGCAGCCGCCCCAGTCGGGCAACCTAGCGCTGAACAAGGCCACCAGCGCCAGCAGCACCAACAACGGCTTCGTCCCGGCCAACGCCGTCGACGGGAACGCCTCGACCTACTGGGAGAGCTCCGGCGCCCTGCCGCAGTGGCTCCAGGTCGACCTGGGGGCCGCCTCGGTCCTCGGCCGGGCCGTGCTCAAACTGCCGCCCAATGCCGCGTGGGGCTCGCGGGTGCAGACGCTCACCCTGGCGGTCAGCGCCAACGGGAGCACCTGGACGACGGTCACCGGCCCGATCGGGATCACCTTCAACGCGGCGACCGGGAACCAGGCGACCGTCACGATCCCCGGGTTGAACGCCCGGTACGTCCGCGTGACGATCAGCGGCAACACCGGCTGGCCGGCCGCGCAGCTCTCCGAGCTGGAGGTCTACGCCGCCGACACGGTGGAGAACACCCCGCCCACCGCGCCGGGCAACCTGACCGTGACCGGGAAGACCTCGACCAGCGTGTCGCTGTCGTGGACGGCCTCGACCGACAACGTGGCGGTCACCGGCTACCAGGTCCTCCGCAACGGCGAGCCGGTCGCCTCGCCTGCCGGGCTCACCCACACGGTGACCGGGCTGGCCCCCGGGACCTCCCACACCTTCACGGTGAAGGCCCTGGACGGCCAGAACGCGGCCTCGCAGCCCTCGAACGCGGTGACCGTGACCACCGACGCGGCGGCGAACGTGAACCTGGCGGCCGGGAAGCCGACGTCGGAGAGCGGCCACGTGCAGAGCTACGGCTCGGGGAACGTCGTCGACGGCAACGCGAACACCTACTGGGAGTCCCCCAACAACGCGTGGCCGCAGTGGGTCCAGGTCGACCTCGGGGCCGCCACGGCGGTGTCGCGGGTCGTGCTGAAGCTGCCCCCGGCGAGCGCCTGGCAGACCCGGACCCAGACGATCGAAATCCAGGGCAGCACCGACGGCTCGACGTTCTCGACCCTGTCGGCGGCGTCGGGCCGGACGTTCAACCCGTCGACCGGCAACACGGCGACGGTCACGTTCACCGGGTCGTCACAGCGGTACGTGCGGCTGCGGTTCACCGGGAACACCGGCTGGCCGGCCGGTCAGCTCTCGGAGTTCGAGGTGTACGCGTCCTGAGTCCCCTCGGGTGACGCAGGGGCCGCGCCGATGCCACCCGGCGCGGCCCCTCCCCTACGCGAACAGGCCCCGGCCCCAGTAGTCGCCGCCGTCCACGACGCCGGGCGGGCAAGCGAACAGGCCGCTGGAGACGTGGCGGATGTACTCGTTCAGCGGGTCGGTCTTGGCCAGGCTCATCTGGATCGGCACGAACTGCGTGCGCGGGTCGCGCTGGTAGGCGATGAAGAACAGCCCGGCGTCGAGGCGGCCCAGGCCGTCGGAGCCGTCGACGTAGTTGTAGCCGCGCCGCAGCAGGTGGGCGTTCCCGTGGGCCGAGGGGTGGGCCAGGCGGACGTGGGCGTCGGGGCGCATCGCGGCCAGGTCGACGGGGTCGAACTCGTTCTTCTTGCCGATGGGGGCGCCCTCGCCCTTGTCGCGGCCGAAGATCTCCTCCTGCTCGCGCAGGGAGGTGCGGTCCCAGGTCTCGACGGTCATCCGGATCTTGCGGGTGACCAGGTAGCTGCCGCCGGTCATCCAGGCCGCGCCGTCGTCGGGGTGGGCCCAGAGCTGGTCGCGCAGCAGGTCGGCGTCCTCCAGCTTGAGGTTGTTGGTGCCGTCCTTGAAGCCCATCAGGTTGCGGGCGGTGGCCTGGGCCCGCGAGGTGGAGGAGGTGCGGCCGAAGCCGAGCTGCGAGTAGCGGACCGACACCTTGCCGAACCCGATGCGGGCCAGGTTGCGGATGGCGTGCACGGCGACCTGCGGGTCGTGGGCGCACGCCTGGACGCAGATGTCGCCGCCCGAGATCTCCGGGGTCAGCGTCTCGCCGGGGAACCTGGGCAGGTCGGCCAGGGCCGCCGGACGCCTGGCCGCCAGGCCGAAGCGGTCGTCGAACAGCGACGGGCCGAAGCCGATCGTCAGCGTCAGGCCGGAGGCGGGCAGGCCGAGGGCCTCGCCCGTGTCGTGGGGCGCGGCCTCGCGGGAGCCGCCGACCGCGCCGAAGGCGCCCGCCTCCTTGCCCTGGGTGAGGCGGGCGGCGGCGGCCGTCCACTCCTGGAGCAGTTCGGCGAGTTCGGCCCGGTCGGTCGTGATGACGTCGAAGGCGACGAAGTGGAGCCGGTCCTGGGCCGGGGTGACGATCCCGGCCTGGTGCTCGCCGTAGAAGGGGTAGGCGTCGTGCGGGGCCGGCGGCTTCGGCTGCTCGGGCTCGTCGGCGCGGGTGGCGAGCACGCCCGCGCCGGCCGCCACGACGCCGGCCGCGCCCAGGCCGAAGACCTTCCTGCGGCTGATCATCTACTGGGCCACCAGGGGCGCGATCTTGCTGATCGGCTCGGCGAGGGCGTTGATCACGTCGGAGAGCCGCTTCAGCTCGTCCTTGGACAGCTCGTTGTGCAGCCGCCAGCCGTCGCCCGCCTGGTGGGTGCCCAGTTCGGTCTCGGCGGCGGCGAACTTCTCGTCCAGCGTCTTGACCAGCTCCGGGTCGCGCTCCTCCAGCACCGGGCGGAGCGACTGGACGGCCGCCTTGGAGCCGGCCAGGTTGGCGGCGAAGTCCCACAGGTCGGTGTGGGACCAGACGTCCTCCTCACCGGTGATCTTCCCGGTGGCGACCTCGTCGAGGAGCTCCTTGGCGCCGTTGGCCAGGTTGAGCGGGGTCAGCTCGGCGGCGTTGGACTTCTCGACGATGGTCGTGACGTCGGCGATCAGCTTGTCGGCGACCGGGCCGTCCGCGCTGATGTCCTTGGTGATCCAGAGGTCCTTCTCGATCTTGTGGAAGCCGGTCCACTCCTCGCCGTCGGCCAGGTCGGCCTCGCGGGCGTCGATGGCCGGGTCGAGGTCGCCGAAGATCTCGGCGACCGGCTCGATGCGCTCCCAGTAGGTGCGGGAGACCGGGAAGATCTCCTTGGCCTTCTCGACATCGCCGGCCTTGACCGCGTCGACGAACTCCTGCGTCTTGGTCAGCAGGGTGTCGCTCTGGCTCTTGATGTAGCGCTTGTAGCTGGCGGTCGCCTCGGCGAGCGCGGCGTCGGCGGTCAGCGGCTGGTGCTCGCCGGTGACGGTCAGCGCGTTGCGGATGCCCTTGCCGACCATGCCGGGCTTGCAGGCCGTCTCGTACGTCCCGGCGGGCAGCTCGGCGATGAGCTCGCGGGTCAGGCCGGGCACGATGTTCTCCACCTCGGCCATGACGCGGTCGCCCGGCGCGTAGACGTAGAACTCGGTGACCTTGCTGCCGCCGTTGGTGATGGCGAACGTGCTGGTGCCGGCGGCGATCTCGGTGACGCCCACGTCGCACGCGGTGTCGCTGGCGGCGACCGAGACCTTGCCCGGAGCCTTCGCGGGAGCGGCTGCGCCGGGTTCGCCGGCCGAGCAGGCCGTCAGGGCGGCCAGTCCGGCCAGGGCGAGCGCGCCGGCGGCGAGGCGGGTGATGGCGGACATGGTGCTCCTGTTCAGGCCACGCGGGCGGCGGCGAGCTGCGGCCGGGACGGCCGGAGGAAGAGGAAGAGGGTCGGCGCCAGGTAGAGCGCCCACGCGAGGGTCTCCAGGACGCTGGGCTGCGGCGTGATGTTGAGCATCCCGGCCAGCAGCGCGCCGAACCACGAGTCGGGCGGCAGGGCGCCCGTGATGTCGAAGGCGTAGGTGTTCAGCCCGGGGAGGATGGCGGCCTCCTGGAGGTCGTGCACGCCGTATTTGAAGATCCCGGCGGCGACCAGGATGAGCAGCAGCCCGGTCCAGGTGAAGAACGTGGTGAGGTTGATGCGCACGGCCGACTTGTAGAGGGCGTAGCCGAGCACGACCGAGGTCAGCAGGCCGAGCGTGATGCCGACGAGCGGCTGGGCCGTGGTGGTCGCGCCCTGGACGGAGGCGAAGAACAGCAGCGCCGTCTCCAGCCCCTCACGGGCCACCGCCAGGAACGCCATGACGACGACGGCAAGGGAGCCCATCTCCAGCGCGCTGGTCAGCTTGCCGCGCAGCTCACCGGAGAGCGCGCGGGCGGCCCGCCGCATCCAGAAGATCATCCAGGTGACGAAGACGACCGCGAGCAGCGAGGTGATCGCGTCGAAGAGCTCCTGGCCGGTGTGGCCGAGGTGGGCGGCGGTGAAGGTGAGGACCGCGCCGAAGCCGACCGACAGGGCCACGGCCGCGAATACCCCGGCCCACACGTGTGGCAGCTTGTCCGTGCGGTCGCTCTTGACCAGGAAGGCGACCAGGACCGAGACGACCAGAGTCGCCTCCAGACCTTCACGCAGGCCGATGAGATAACTCGCGAACAAATGACACTCCTACCGTGGGCGAGCTTCAGCTACACGCGGTAGAAGTTAACATAGGCTCACCTAACTCAGGTAGCGGGCCGCCGCTTCCAGCAGTTCCCGCAGGTCCTCGACCGCCTCGCCGGTCCAGACGACCGTCCCGGCGGCCAGCGCGATCGGCACGGACGCCAGCAGGGGGTGCGTCGGCCGCACCGGACCGAGCAGCGCCGCCACCCGCCGGGGCACCGCGCCCGCCGCCGCGTGCAGGGCCCCCAGCCCCGGGCGTCCGGCCGCCACCAGCGCGGCCTGCCCGACCGCCCGCGCCACCAGCCCCCGGTCCCCCGTCTCGGCCGCCGCGCTCTCGTCGGCGGCTCGTTCGACCAGGAAGCCGACCCGGGCGCTCACCCAGCGCAGCGCGGGATGCGCGGCCCCGGCCAGCTCCGCGAGCCGCACCAGCCGGTGGTGCGACCCGGCCAGGTGGGCCCGCTCGTGGGCGAGCAGGGCGGCGTACTGGGGCCCGGTCAGCGCCGCGCGCATCCCGGTGGTGACCACCACCCAGCCCCGCCGCCCGCCACCGGGCACCGCGAAGGCGGTCGCCGCCTCGTCGTCGACCACGACGACGTCGCCCTCCCCCTGGGCGAACAGCCGCCCGGCGCGCAGGTCACGGCGGTGCCGCCGATGCGTCCACCCCACCGCCGCCAGCACCGCCGCCAGCAGCGGCATCGACCCCCACGGCACCCACGGCACCTGCGCGGTGTCGGCGGCGACGACCCCCGGCGACCACCCCATCAGGTGCGCCACGGTGGGCACCTCGGCGACGGCGTGCAGGGCGAACAGAGCCAGGTTCACGGTGCTGGCGACCGCGACCACCACGGCCGACCAGGCCAGCACCCGGGCGGCCAGCGCGGGCGGCAGCCGTCCCGCGACGAGGAGGGCGGCCAGCACGACCAGCGGCGGGACGACCACCACCGAGACCACGAAGTGATCGAACATCCCGCACCTCCGGCGACCGTCTGGAACGGCCATCAGCCTGCCATGAGATCCACTATGTCCGGATAGGGTGTGCCTCGATGGACAGTCGTGACGAGCGCCGCAAACCCGGCGAACTGGAAGCGGCGATCGTGACCGCCCTCCGCGAGGCGGGCCGCTCCCTGACCCCCGGCCAGGTCCGCGAGCTGATCGCCCCGGAGGGCGGCCTGTCCTACAGCGCCGTGGTCACCACCCTGAACCGCCTGCACAAGAAGCAGGCTGTCACCAGGCGGCGAGAGGGCCGCTCCTTCCGGTACGGCGCCCTGGTGGACGCCGCCGACCTCGTCGCCCAGCGGATGAGCGCCCTGCTCAGCGCCGAGTCCGACCGCGCGGGCGTGCTCCGCCGCTTCGTCAGCGACCTGGGCGCCGAGGACGAGGATCTCCTCCGCCGCCTGCTGGCCGACGACCCCGAGGACTAGACAGAGCACCTATCCGGTGACGTGCCATATCCGCGCCGCCTCCTCCATCCGCTCCAGGAAGATCTCCTCGGTCGCGGTGGTGTCATCGAAGGTGAAGTCGAGGAACACCTCGTCGATCCCGGCCTCGACGTATTTCTCCAGGTCGGAGATGATGTCGTCCCAGGTGCCCTGGAACGGCCGCCTCCGGTGCTCGGTGAAGGCGACGTTGCCGCGCACGATCACCTCCGGCTCCGGCCGCCCGGCCTTGGCCGCCGCCTCGTTCAGGGTGGCGCGCAGGGGGAGGAACATCTCCAGCGGCAGGCCCCCCGGGAGCCAGCCGTCGGCCATTCGACCGGCCCGTTCGACCGCGGGAGGGGCGTACACGCCCAGATAGACGGGCGGGCAGGACGCCGGCTTCGGCTCGAAGCCCGTCTCGGGGACGGTGAAGAACCGGCCCGTGAACGCCGTCGTCGGCTCGGTCCAGAGGCTCCGGAGCACCGTGACGAACTCCTCCGACCGCCGCCCCTGGCCCTCGGGCGAGTTCCCGGCCGCCTCGATCTCGTCCAGCGACCAGCCCTGGCCCAGTCCGGCCCGCAGCCGGTTGCCGCTCAGCACGTCGAGGGTGGCGAGCTGTTTGGCCAGCACGACGGGGTTGTGCAGCAGCATGCAGAGCACGCTGGTGCCGAGCGTGATCCGCGACGTCACGGCGGCGGCGAAGGTCAGCGTCGTGACGGGGTCGAGGGCGGTCCGCATCGCCCGTGGCAGGCGGCCGTCCGCCGTGCCGGGATAGCGGCTGCGCGGGTTCACCGGGTCGAGCAGGCGTTCGCCCGCCCACAGCGAGTGATATCCGAGCGCTTCGGCGCGCTGGGCGACCGAGGCGATGAAGGCCGGTGTGGCGAGCGGGCCCAAGGTGGGCAGGCCGAGTCCGAGACGCATACCGGGACCCTTCCACGATCATGCCCCGTTGACGCCGGACGGGTGGACGCGGCATGCGCCGACCCCCTACGGTGCCCCTTGCCTGGTGCGTCGACAGAGGGGGAACACCGTGCGGCGGTGGGCTGCGGGGATGGTCACGGCCATAGTGGTCACGCTCGCGTGGGGGGCGCCGGCGGCGGCCCGGACCTCGGCTCCGGGACAGGTGGCGCTCGTCGGGGTGCCCGGCCTGATGTGGACCGACGTCACCGAGGGTGACACCCCGAATCTCTGGCGGCTGGCCGGTGAGAGCGCCGTCGGGTCGCTGTCGGTCAAGTCCGTTGGCACGATCACCTGCCCCTACGACGGCTGGCTGACGGTCTCGGCCGGGGTGCGGTCGGCCGTCGGGCAGCGGTGCGGGCTGCCGCCCGAGCCGGTCGAGGGCACCAACATGCTCCACGAGTTCGGCTGGTTCGCCTCGGTCGCCGGGGTGCCGACCGCCGGATCGGTCGGAGCGGCAGGCGGCACGATGGCGGTCGGCCCCGGCGGGGTGCTCGCGCTGTCGGACGAGAACGGGGCCGTCGGCCGCTACCACGCCACGATCGACGAGGTCACCGACTGGTCGGCGCCCGTCATCGCGGTCGACGTCGACGTGCTGATCCGGCCCTACATCGCCGCCGACGGGAAGGTCTCCCGCGACCCCGAATCGGTCGCCCCGGCCGTCCGGGCGGCGGCGGTCCGGCAGGCCGACGCGCAGGTGGGCGCGGTGCTGGCCAAGCTGCCGCCGAGCACGACCGTGCTGGTGGCCGGGCTCGCCGACCACGGGTCGGTCCCCCATCTGCGGGTGGCGATGATGCGCGCGCCGGGGACGACCGGCACCAGCCTGCTCGGATCGGGCTCGACCCACCGCGACGACATGATCATCCTGCCCGACCTGACCGCGACGCTGTTCAGCGCGGCCGGGCAGGCCGCCGCCACCCCGCCGACCGTCATCGGCCAGCCGCTCAGGGTGGGCGACCCGATCCCCCGGGAGGAGGCCCTCGAACGCCTCCGCGACGCCGACACCGCCGGGCAGACGATCCGGAACATGGGCGGGATCTTCTTCACCGCGCTGGCCGTGCTCCAGGTGCTCTTCTACGTCGCGGCGTTCCTGCTGCTGCGCCGCCGCTCGGCGCTCGGGACGGTCAGGGTGGCCGCCGTGGCGCTGGCGTCGATCCCGGTGTCGACCTACCTGATCAACCTCACGCCGTGGGAGGCGAGCCCCGCGCCCACGCTGACCCTGGTCGGCGGGCTGGCCGCCTGCGTCGTCGTGCTGGCCGTGCTCGCGCTGCGGGCGGCCCGGCTCACCAGGCCCGAGAACATCCTCGCGCCGCTCCTGGTCGTCGCGGGCGTCACCGCCGCCGTGCTGCTGGGCGACCTCCTCTCCGGCACGCATCTGCAGCTCAACAGCGTGATGGGCTACACCGGCGTGGTCGGCGCCCGCTACTACGGCCTGGGCAACATCCCGTTCGCGCTGCTGGCCACGGCCGTGCTGCTGGTCGCCACCGGCGTGGCCGACACGCTGGTCCGGCACGGCCGCCGGTCGATCGCGGTCGCCCTGATCGCCGGGCTCGGGGTGTTCGCGATGATCCTCGGCGGCTGGCCCGGGGTCGGCAGCGACTTCGGCGGCGTGATCGCGTTCGTGCCCGGCATCGCGGTCGCGGCGCTCATCGTGGCCGGGCGGCGGGTGTCGGTCTGGAAGCTCGGCCTGTTCTGCGTGGCGGGCGGCGTGATCGTGCTGTCCATCGCCTACCTCGACTACCGCCGCCCGCCCGGGTCGCAGACCCACCTCGGGCGGTTCGTCGGGCAGATCTTCGACGGCACGTTCTGGCCGGTCATCGCGCGCAAGCTCGACGCCATGCTGGGCACGCTGCTGTCCCCCAACCTGATGCCGGTCGTCATCGCGGCGGTGGCGTTCCTGGTGTTCGCGGTGCTGCGGCCCGACCAGGCGACGGCCGGGGTGCTGCCGGTGGCGTTCGAGCGGGCGCCCATGCTGAAGGCCGGCCTGCTCGGCGCGCTGGTCAGCGGCGGCGTCGGCATGCTGGTCAACGACTCGGGCGCGGCCGTCCTGTCGATGGCGCTGGCGCTGGCCGTGCCGCTGGTGCTGAGCGCCGGGATCCGGGCGATCCAGCTCGACGGCGGGTCAGCCGACGGCGGCCGTCCGCAGGGCGCGGTAAAGCAGACGCGCGTCGCCTAGCCGGTGGCGCAGCAGCTTCTCCAGCCCGCCGATCGGGACGAGGTTCTGCGGCGCCCTCGGGTCCTTGTAGTCGACCCCGGCGATCGGCGGCAGCGCCACCGTGACCTGGTCGGCCAGCGCGACGGCCTCCTCGACCGACAGCTCGGCGCCCGCCTCGCACCGGGCGATCCCGGCCCACGGCGCGGCAGAGACGGTGGGGAGCCGCAGATACCAGGCGTAGCGGCTCCAGTTCGTGCCCATGAAGAAGACCGGCGTCCGCTGGCCCGGCTTGAGGTCGGACACCACCGCCGACTGGGCCGGCGGCAGGTAGGACGTGTGGTGGGTCTTCACGTAGCCGACCGCGTGGTGGAGGTGGGTGCGCCCCCGCAGCGGCCCGTCGACCAGCAGCAGCTCGTCGTGGCCGGTGCCCGACCGGTAGTCGCGGACCGTGTCGACCTCCAGCTCGGTCAGCTTCTGCTGGAGCGCCAGTGACCCGTCGTCGTCGCCGGTCACTTCGAAGGCCGTGTACGTGACCGGCCCCGCCACCAGGTCGGCGACCCCTTTGGCCGGGCTGAACACCCCTCTCATGACCTCGACGGCCACCGGCTCGGCCCCCTGCTCGCCGCACCGGACGATCCCGGCGGCGTAGGAGGCCGCGATGCCGGGCGCGGGCATGCCGCCCTGCGGGTCGTCGACCCAGACCCGGGCGTCGATCCGCCGGACGCCGTCGGCGATCAGCAGCGTGTCGGGCGCCTTCGCCGAGGAGCACGGCGTGATCGGCCGCCACTGCGGGATCGGGATCTCGATGTCGAGCGTGAGGGCGGCGGAGCTGCCCTCCATCTCTGCCTCGAAGGCCAGGCTGGCGCCGTAGCCGGGGTCCCAGGGATCGACGCTGAACCCGGGGGCGTGGAACGTGGTGGTCACCGAACCACCTTTCTGACGTGGGAGCCGGAGGCGTCGCGGGAGACCTCGAACCGGACCGGGACCCGGTCGGCCAGAGCCGGAACGTGGGTGACGACGCCGATCATGCGTTCGTGGCCGGAGGCGAGCCGTTCGAGGGTGGCGGCCACCATGTCGAGCGTGGCCGGGTCGAGGGTGCCGAAGCCCTCGTCGAGGAAGATCGAGTCGAGGCTGCGGGCCGCAGCGGCGGCCAGGCCCGCGACCTGGTCGGACAGGGCCAGCGCGAGGGCCAGGGAGGCCTGGAAGGTCTCGCCGCCGGACAGGGTCCGGGCGCTGCGGCGCAGCCCCGCCTCGGCGTAGTCGACGACCTCGATGTCGCCCCGGCCGCCCAGCACGAGTTCGTACTGACCGTCGGAGAGGTCTTTCAGGGTCTCCGACGCGGCGGCCACGAGCAGTTCGAGGGCCTCGGCGCAGAGCCAGCGCTCGAACTGGTTGGCCCGCAGCAGCAGGGCGAGTTCGTGGGCGACCCTGGCCTCGCTCTCGTGCGCCGCGACGCGTCCGGCCAGGTCGGCGGCGCGTTCACGGGCCTCCTGGACCCGGGCGAGCCGCTCGTCGGCCTGGGCGGCGGCGCGGGCGACCAGCTCGGCGACCTTGGTCGGCGCGGTCTTCTCCGTGATGTCCACCCCGTGGGCCCTGGTCAGGTCGGCCAGCGCCCGGCGGGCCTCCAGCGCGTCGCGTTCGGCCCGCTCGAAGCGGGCGTCGGCGGCCCGCGCGTCGGCGCGCTGACCGTCGGCGGTCCGGTCGCGCCAGGTGAGCAGGACGGTCCAGGCGGCGTGGACGTCTCCGGGGTCGAGCGGCGGCGGGCCGAAGGCGGACACGGTGTCGCGGGCGGTGTTCAGGTCGCGCCACGCCTGGTCGGTCTTGCGCCTGGCCTCGTCGACGGCGCGGGCGGCCTGGGTGGCGACGCGGCGGGCCTCGCGGGCCTCACGGCGGGCTGTCGCCACCCGTCGCGCGGTCTCGTCGATCCGCGCGAGCAGCGCCTCGATCGCGGCGGCCCGATCGGGGTCGGGCGGCGCGGTCGCGGCCAGGTCGAGAGCGCGGGCGGTGAGCACTTCGGCCTTGGCGGCGAGCCCGTCGTGGCGGGTGCGGGCCTGCTGCCCCTTCTCACGGACGGCGGCGAGGCGGCGTTCGGCGGCGGCCAGCGCCTCCGGCCCCGGACCTTGACGGAAGGCGTGCGCATGGCGGTCGTCCCGCCTGTCCGCGGGCAGGACGGGGACGACCTGGTGGCAGACCGGGCACGGGTCGCCCTGGACCAGGGTGCGGGCCAGGTCGGCCGCGGCATGGGCGATCCGCGCCTCGGTCAGGTCGCGGTCGGCCTCCTCGTAGTCGCGGAAGGCCTGGGCGAGCTCCTCGGCGGCCTTGGCCAGATCGCCCTCGACGCCGTCGGCCTCCCGCTGGGCCTCGACGGCCTCGGCGGTGCGGCGCGCGCGGTCGGTCAGGTCGGCCAGCTCGCGAAGGAGCGAGGCCCGGTCGCCCAGCGCGTCGAGGTCGCCGTCGGCCTTCTCCTCCAGCGCGTCGAGGCGGGCCTGCTCCGCCGCCGCGGCCTCGGCCTGTTCCCCGGCCCGGCGAGCCGACTCGGCCAGACCGCGCACCTCACCGGGGAGCGCGAGCGCACCGAGCAGGGTGAGGGCACGGACCAGCGCCGACCGTTCCTCCTCCGCGCTCTTCGCCGTCTCGTCGAGGACCCTCAGCCTCTCCAGGTCGGCGCCCACCCGTTCGGACAGGTCGCGCAGGGCGGCCACCCTCGCCCGGGCGATCTCCTCGGCCTTCTCGTCGGCGTCGCGGAGGCGGGCCAGCTCTCCCCTGGCGAACTCGGCGGCCTGGTTCTGCCGGGTCTCCTCGACGACCGCGGCCTTGCGGACCTGCTCGTAGACGTCGGCGTCGAGGAGCTGGACCAGCAGGTCCTGGCGGTCGCTGGGGGTGGCGTGGAGGAACTCGGCGAAGCGGCCCTGGGGCAGCACGACGCACTGCGTGAAGAACTTGTATTCGAGCCCGGTGACCTTGGTGACCTCGGCGGCGACCTGTTCGCCCTCGGCCACCGGCTGGGAGGTCCCGGTCAGCGCGAGCAGGTCGGAGGCGGCCGGTATCGACGGGTCGAGCAGGTCGAGCCGGGCCTCCTTGGTGCGGACGGTGCCCTTGGCGTCGCGGAGCAGGGTCCGGACAGCGGCGTAGCGGCGGCCGGAGACCTCGAAGACCAGGGCCACCTTGCCCGAGGTCGCGGAGGGCGCCAGCGCGTGGGCGACGACGTTCTCCTTGCCCCACCGGGGCACGCTGCCGTAGAGGGCGAAGCAGACGGCGTCGATGACGGTGCTCTTGCCCGCGCCGGTCGCGCCGACCAGCGCGAAGTAGTCGACCTCCGCGAAGTCGACCTCGGTGGCGGCCCGGAAGCTGCCGAAGTTCTCCATGTGGAGCCGGATCGGGCGCATCAGGAACCCACCTCCGCGGTCATGAGCGCGTCACCTCGTCGTGCAGGCGGTCGAAGAGAGCGCCCAGGGCCTCGACGTCCTTGCCGGAGGCGGTCAGGTATTCGCGGACCAGGTCACGCGGCCCCCGGCCGGCGCCCGTGGCCTGCCGTCGGCGCACGCTCGCGGGCCGGAAGTCGGGGTGCAGGTCGACCTGGAGCGCTCCGGGAAGCAGCTCCCGCACCGTGTCGGCCAGGCCCGCCCGGGGTTTCTCGGCCACGATCACTCTCAGCCAGGCGTCGCCCAGGTCGGCGGCCATCGCCTCCAGGCGCTCCAGGCTGCCGGTGACCGTCGTGAGCACCTTCGGCTTCTCCAGCGCGACCTCGCGGACCTGGGCCGGCGCGCCGGGCGAGACCTCGACGACCAAGACGCCCGGCTGGTTCTTCTCCTCGCCGAAGTCGACCGCGAGGGGCGAGCCGCTGTACCAGATCGGGCACGGCCCCGGCATCTGCTGGCGGCGGTGCAGGTGGCCCAGCGCGGCGTACTGGACCGTCGGGGGGAAGGCGGTCGACTCGAAGTAGTAGGAGAAGATCGTCTGGGCCTGGCGTTCGCCGCCGCCCATCTTCCCGCCCGGCAGGGTGCCGTGGGTGGTCACCAGGTTGATGGTGTCGCCGGTGAAGCCGCCGGTCAGCGCCTCGGCGAGGCGGCCGAAGCGGTCGGCGTAGCTGCGGTTGTGCTCGGCGGCCGTCTCGGTGATCAGCTCGGCGGCCCGGACGACGTGGCGGTGGGACAGGAACGGCAGCACGGCGCACTTGACCGGCTCGCCGGTCCGGGCGGTGAACTCGATCAGCCCGCCCTGGTCGGGCCGCCGGAACAGCCCCGACACGTGGATGCCGAGCGCCCCCAGCACCGGCCGGTAGACCTCCAGGAGCTGCGCGTTGTCGTGGTTGCCGGCCAGCACGACCACCTCGCGGCCGCCCTCCCGCAACTGCATCAGCGCGTTGACGACCAGACCCTGCGACTCGGGCGTGGGGGCCGAGGTGTCGAAGAGGTCGCCCGCGACCAGCACCAGGTCGACGTCTTCCCGGCGGGCCACGCCCACGAGCTCCCAGAGCACCGCGCGGTGTTCGTCGTGGCGCCCCCGGCCCTTGAGGACCTTGCCGACGTGCCAGTCGGCCGTGTGCAGGATCTTCATGGACGCCTTTCAGAATGGGGGAACGTCGTCTTCGGGGGCGGGCAGCCCGGCGAACGGGTCGTGCGCCGCGATCGACGCCGGGGACGAGACGGGGGCCGCCCCGGCCTCGGAGGGCCGGGTGGCCCAGGCCGGGAACGGGAAGTTGACGGCCAGCGGGACGGGGATCTCCGGCTGCACCACGAACATGGTGCCCGGCTTGGCGATGGTGGCCCGGTCGCGGGCGGTGCCCGTCAGCCAGCCGTATTCGGACCTGGTGGCCTCGGCCGGGTCGAGCCTTCCCGCGACCCGGACGGCGCAGTTGGCCACGATACGCCGCTCCACCTCGGAGGCGGTCTGCTGGGCGCCGATCAGGATGACGCCGAGCGAGCGGCCGCGCTCGGCCACGTCGAGCAGGATCTCCTTGATCGGGGAGTCGCCGTCGCGGGGGGCGTACTTGTTGAGCTCGTCGAGGACCACGAACAGCAGCGGCCGGGCCGAGCCCGACAGCTCCTTGCGGGCGAACTCGCCGCGCAGCACGACGCCGACGACGAACCGCTGGGCGCGCTCGGGCAGGTTGTGCAGGTCGACGATGGTCACCTGGGCGTCGGAGACGCCGATCGAGTGGGGCCGCCCGGCCGGCAGGTCGCCGCGCACGATCGGGGTGAGCGACCTGATCGAGCTGCGCAGCCGCCGCAGGAACGCGTTGATCGTGCCGAGCGGCGTCGGGAAGCCCGTCCAGGTGGCCCGGGTCGACTCGTCGGCCAGCCGCTCGTCGATCAGGTCGACGAGCTGGGGGTAGGTGCGGCACTCGGCGTCGTCGACCTTGACCGCCCCCGAGGAGCCGAGCGGCTCGGCGAGCAGTTTCAGCCGGGCCGCGATCTGGCCGATCAGCAGGTTGTACTGCGACTTCTCGTCGTCGGCGTCGGCGAACACGTAGCGCAGGAGCTCGTTGTCGCAGAACTCGGCCAGGGTCCAGTAGAAGGAGCTGACGCCCTTGGTCCGGGCCGTGACGTGGGGCACGCCGTGGACGTCGCCGGGCCTCGGCGGCGCGAACACGTGGACGCTCCGGAACGCCTGCGCGGGCAGCCCGAGCGTGGCGTAGCCGGAGCGGGCGTGGTCGTCGACGCGGGTGTTGGCGTGGTCGAGGAACAGCAGGTCCTCGCCCTTGACCGAGAAGATCAGCGCCTTGGTGTTGGCCGCCTCGGCGCCCAGCACCCCGGAGTTGAACACCGAGTAGAGCAGGAACGTCGCGAACGAGGTCTTGGTCGCCACCCCGGACACCCCGGAGATCGACACGTGGGCGCCGCGGGTGCCGTCGAGGAAGTCGAAGTTCAGGTAGGCGGCCTCGCCGTCGCGCCCGATGCCCATCGGCACCCGCCGCTCCATCACGTCGAAATAGAGCGCCTGGTCGCGGTCGGCCCCCTTCGCCCGGAACGCCGGGGCCCCCGGCAGCGGCGGCACGAACACCTCGGGCTCCACCCGGGTGACCCGCACCTCCGCGACCTCGACGACGGCGGCGGGCAGCGACCCCCCGGCGATCAGGAACACGTCGGAGTCGTAGGCGGCCCCCTCGTGGCGGGCCTCGACGTGGGTGACCACCCCCGCGACCAGCACCGTGCCGTGGCCGGGCACCTCGCGCCGCGTCACCACCACCTCGTCGAGCTGCACGACCTTCCCCGGCTCCAGGCCGATCCAGAACGACAGGGGCGAGGCCGACTGTGTGCCGAGCACACGGCCGACAGCCTCGCCAGCAGGGGCACCAGAGAACCCATCCGTCACCCTGGGCAGGGTAGTGCAGCCTTACGACGTTTTCTCAGGCCATGCCTGGGCGAGCAAGTCACGGGTGTCCCGGAGCAACTGTGGTAGAACGCGCGTGAGCCCCACGACGGGCATGAAGTTCGTGTCACCGCCCCAACGGGGCACGACGTGCTGGTGGAGGTGGGCGGCGATGCCCGCCCCGGCGACCGTCCCGAGGTTCATCCCGACGTTGAACCCCTGCGCGCCGCTGGCGTCGCGGAGGCTGGTGAGGGCCTTCTGGGTGAAGCCGGCCAGTTCGGCGGTCTCGGCGGTGTCGAGGTCGGTGTAGTCGGAGACGTGCCGGTAGGGACAGACCATCAGGTGGCCGGAGTTGTAGGGGTAGAGGTTCAGGACCGCGTACACGACCTCGCCCCGGGCCACGATCAGCCCGTCGGCGTCGTCCATCTTCGGGATCTCGCAGAACGGGCACCCGTCACCGGCGCCCGGACCGGTCGGCTTGTTCTCTCCCTTGATGTACGCCATCCGGTGCGGCGTCCAGAGCCGTCCGAAAGCGTCGGGCACGTCTGTCATGTCGGCCAGCATATGGGGGACCCGCCGGCGATACCCCCGCCGACCGGGTCTAACGCCGGACAAACCCTTCGATCTTCCGGCAGAATCCTGCTGACCTGAGGAGATGATCGTGTGACCGACGTCGCGTACGAGCACCAGAACGAGTCCCCCTCCGCGGAGTCCGAGGGAGAGGCCCCCCAGGAGCCGCAGATCTCCGTCGCGGGCCTCAAGGGCAAGATCACCGTCGCCGACGAGGTCGTCGAGAAGGTGACCGCCCTGGCCGCCAGGCAGGTCCCCGGCGTCGCCGACCTCGGCGGCGACCTGGCCCGGATCTTCGAGTCGGCCCGCAACACCATCGGCCTCGGCAGCAAGCGCGCCAGCCAGGGCGTCCGCGCCGAGATCCAGGACGGCATGGTCGCCATCGACATCACGATCGTCATCGTCTACGGACACGTGGTGATGGAGGTCGCGGCGGAGGTGCAGTCGAGCGTGGCCACCTCGGTGTCGCAGATGCTCGGGATGGAGGTCGTCGAGGTCAACGTGACCGTCGACGACGTCCGCCTCCCGGGCGAGGCCAAGCCGGGCGAAGCCGCCGCCTGAGACGTCGGAGAAGGCCGGGCCCCGCGGGGAGCCCGGCCTTCTTGCTTGGCGCTGCTTAGGGCTTGCCCTTGTCGATGCCGTAGCCGTTGCACTGGCGGCCGCCGTTGATGCAGTGCTTGACCAGCTCGGCCTGCCGGTTGCCCTCCCACGCCTCCATGAAGTCGTAGTGGAAGGTGAAGCTCCCGCCCGATGAGTAGCGCAGGCCGTCGGTCCGGCCGCCGGGCAGCTTGTACGGGACCTTGATCTCCAGCATCGGCAGCGGGACCGGGAACGCCGCCGGGCACACGCTCTTCACCGGGTAGGCCATGTGGCTCTTGTGGTCGGCCGAGTCGAGGTCACGGCCGTTCCAGCAGCTCGGGGCCTTCAGCCGCACGATCAGCGAACTGCCCGACGGGCAGGACTTCGGGAAGTCGTTGAAGGTGCCGCCGCCGCAGGTCCAGGTGCCCTGGAAGGCCGCGGCCGACGTGGTGCGCATGTCGCCGACGATCAGCCGGAAACCGGCCGGGAACGGCTGCACCGTGCGGTAGTCCTTCACGCCCGACTTGTAATAGGTCGTCACGATCTGCGGGTTCACGATCGTGCCGTTCTGGTACAGGGTCGGGATCCAGTAGGCCGACTTGTCCTTCACGTCCTCGCAGCTCGACTTGCCCAGGAGCAAGGAGGCGCGGGTCGACTTCGCGTTGGTGGTGGTGTTCCCGGCGAAGGTGTGGAAGTGGGACGCGCCCGCCAGGCCCGGGTAGACGATCGGGTCGTCGGCCAGGTGGTGGGTGGGCTTGCAGTTGGCGTGGATCTCGCGGTACTGCGCGAACGGCGGCGGCGTGGTGAAGGTCGGCACCGGCAGCGGCTTGGCGGTCGGGAACGGAGAGGCCACCGCTGTGGATGCCGCTGTGGACGCCGCTGTGGACGCCGCCGCGGGCGCCGCCCGGTGCGCGGCGTGCGGGTTGGCCATGGCGGCCGACGAGGGCAGCAGGACCGCGGCCAGCACGATCGTCGCGGCTCTGCGCCATGGGCTGAGGGGAGACATCGATGTCCTTTGAAGTGGGGAGACGTTCGGTGCGCGTCGAACGTTAGCCACCCGCCCGCCCGGCGGATTAGGCCCTAAGTCCCAGGACGGCTGACCGTCACGGCCCAATTCCGGGGCCGCCCGTCCACACCACCATCGCCTCGGTGCGGCTGCCCACGTTGAGCTTGCCGAAGACGCTGTTCAGGTGGTTCTTCACGGTCTTCTCCGTGAGCCCGAGCCGGATCGCGATGGACGCGTTGCTCAGCCCCTGCGCCAGCAGGTTCAGCACCTCGCGTTCCCGCCGGGTGATGCCGAACCTGGCCTGCACGGCATGCCTGCGCTCGGCCCGGTCCCGCTGCTCCTGGTCGCGTTCGGCCTGTCCCCGCACCAGCGAGGTGGCCACCGAGGCCGCCACCGGCGACAGCCAGCCCCGTCCCTCCGCCACGGCCAGCACGGCGCTGAGCAGTTCGGGCGGGTCGAACTGCCCGTGGACGAGGTAGCCGCGCACCCCGCCCCGCAGCATGGCGGCGATGACGTCTTCGGTGTCGTCGCTGGTCAGCGCGAGCACCCGGGTGTGCAGGCTCATCTCCGACACGACCGAGAGCCCGTCGGCCAGCGGCATGCGGTGGTCGAGCAGGGTCACCCCGGGGCGCAGGCGGCGGGCCGCCGCGAGGCCGTCGTACCCGTTGCCGGCCTCGCCCACCACCCGGAGCCGCGCGTCGGCGGCCAGGAACGCCGACATGGCGGCGCGCACGATCGGGTTGTCGTCGACGATCAGGACGTCGATCACCTGGCTCATTCGCCCACCTCCGTCAACTGGGCCACCGGCACGACGGCCGTGACCACGGTGCCCGCCCCGGGGAACGACCGCACCCGCAGGTGACCGCCGACCGCGCGGGCCCGCTCCGCCATGCCGACCAGGCCGAAATGGCCCTGGGACTGCAACCGGGACAGCTCCTCCGGCATGGTGAAGCCGACCCCGTCGTCGCCGACGATCAGCTCCAGGACACCTCCGGACTGGGTCAGGCGAATGGTGACATGGGAGGCGTGGGCGTGTCTGCGGATGTTGGTGAGCGCTTCCTGGAGCAGGCGGATCATCTCGTAGCGGACCGCGACGCCCGGCTCGGCGCAGGCGACGGTGACCCGGATGGTCAGGCCGATGTCCTGCTGCCAGGAACGGCAGATCTCGTGGACGACGTCCCCGAACGAACGGTCGGGCGAGTCGCCGCGCAGCCCCTCCAGCAGTTGCCTGGCCTCCCGGGCGGCGACCTCCGCGCCTTTGGACACGGTGTCGGCGAGCTGTTCGGCGAGCGCCGGGTGGCGGCGCAGCGACGACGGGAGCGCGAGGGCGGCGAAGGACACGCCCCGCAGCGTCTTGCTGACGGAGTCGTGCAGCTCACGGGCGAGCCGGGCCCGCTCGTCGGCCGCCGCCGACCGCTGGGCGGAGGACGCCGCCTCCACGCTCAGGTCCACGTATCGGACCAGCGCCGCCGCCGCGACCGCGCCGCCCATCCCGGCCAGCACGCTGAGCATGGGGAAGGCCATCACGAACGCCGCCACGTCGGGGCTGTAGGGCGCGGCCCGCAGCGCCCAGGCGGCGGCGCCGAACCCGAAGGCGGCCTGGACGGCCCAGATCGGCAGGGCCCGCATGCCCATCAGCGCCCCGGCCAGCGCGGCCGAACCGGCGGCGAAGCAGAAGTAGGCCATGCCGCCCCGGCTCAGCAGCAGCACCCCCGACGCGACGACCCAGTCGGCCGCGATCACCGGCAGCGCGCGGCGCACGATCGCCGGGCGGCGGGTGAGCACGGTGACCTCGGCGACCGTGGCCACCACGGTCAGCGCGACGACCGAGAGCACCCGCCAGGTGCCCGGCACCAGCAGCAGGCCCGCCCCGGCCGAGGTGAGCACGACGGCCGCCCGGCCCAGCAGGACCGTCCGGCAGATCGCGGCGGGGGCGACGAGCGGATCCACGACCTGGGCCATCTCACCGGCCCAGGGTGATGTCGTCGAGGTAGAACTCGTAGGCCTGGGGCAGCTGGTCGGTGGCGATGGCCATGTCGATGCGCCGCAACCGGGACGGGGAGAGCGCCCCGACGTGCACGACGAAGGTGGCCCACTTCTCCGGGGGCGCCTGGAGCGTGACCGACCGGCCGCCCGGCCGCCCGGCCGACGGGGAGGCCGACAGCCGCAGGATGGTGCCGTACTGGCGTCCGCCGAAGATCCGTAACCGGAGCCGGGTGTCCGGCCGCGTCGCGACGGCGGAGTCGGCCAGCAGGGTGATGGTGGCGGGCTGCTCGCGGCTGTGGGTGCGCTTCTGGATCCGGACCGCGGCCTCATGGCCGTCGGGGACCTTCCGGCCGGGGTCCACGTTGGTGCCGCTGCCGGTGGCCTGCCAGCCGCTGCCGAGGGCGGCGGCGTAGATCAGGCAGGCGGGCACGGCGGTGACCTCCGTGACCGCCGAGTTCCCGGCGGCGGCACAGGACGGATGGCGAGGACGCGGCGGCTTGGGGGTGACGGTCACCCGGACGACGGTGGTGGCCCTCTCGGAGGGCTCCGCGCCGGAAGACGGAGCCGGCGTCCGGGCCGACGTCTGAGCCGGTGTCTGAGCCGGTGTCTGAGCCGGGGCCGGCGCCGAGGGCGGGGAACTCCCGGGGAGAGGGGTCGCCCGCGCGCCGGCCTCCGCGTTGAGGCCCTCCCTGGGGATCAGCAGCGGCGGGACCGCGACCGCGATGCCGATCACGGCCGCGATGACCAGGACGTACCGCGCGCGCTGGCCGAAGCGCGTGGCCGGTCGCGGATCGCGGTGCGCGATCTCGTCATGACGGCCACCCGAACCGGGGCGCGAGAAGTCGTCGCTCAGCACGGGTCCGCCGTCCCGACGCCGCCACAGGTCACGTTCACGTCCTTATCTTCCGCCACGTTCGCACCACCATGTGCGGACATGTCACCCGATTCGCCAGGTGGGCGCCGCCGTCCCGGAAACTGGGCCCAGCCCCCGTGTTCCCCTGGGACTTTGGGCCCACGTCGAGGCCCACGTCGAGGCCCGCGCACGAGGCCCGCGCACGAGGCCCGCGCACGTGGAAAAGGCCGGGCCCCCGGGGGCCCGGCCTTGCCGATGTGTCAGACGTCAGGCGAGGCGGCGCTCGACGGCGTCGACGATCTCGGCGACGGCCTGGTCGACCGGGACGCCGTTGTTCTGCTCGCCGTTGCGGTAGCGGAACGACACCGCCCCGGCGGCCACGTCGTCGTCGCCCGCGAGCAGCATGTAGGGCACCTTCGACTTCTGGGCGTTGCGGATCTTCTTCTGCATCCGGTCGGAGGAGGAGTCGACCTCGATCCGGATGCCGTGGGCCCTGAGCTTCTTCGCGACGTCCTGGAGGTAGGCCACGTGGTCGTCGGAGATCGGGATGCCGACGACCTGGACGGGGGCCAGCCACGCCGGGAACGCGCCCGCGTAGTGTTCGGTCAGCACGCCGAAGAACCGCTCGATCGAGCCGAACAGCGCCCGGTGGATCATGACGGGACGCTGACGCGAGCCGTCGGCGGCGGTGTATTCGAGCTCGAAGCGCTCCGGCAGGTTGAAGTCGAGCTGGATGGTCGACATCTGCCAGGTGCGGCCGATGGCGTCGCGGGCCTGGACGGAGATCTTGGGGCCGTAGAAGGCCGCGCCGCCCGGGTCGAGGACCAGTTCGAGGTTCTCGCCCTCGGCGACCTCGCGCAGGACCGTCGTCGCCTCCTCCCAGGTCGCGTCGTCGCCGACGAACTTCACCGGGTCCTTGGTCGACAGTTCCAGGTAGAAGTCGTTGAGGCCGTAGTCGCGCAGCAGGTCGAGGACGAAGCGGAGCAGTGAGACGAGCTCGCCGCGCATCTGCTCGCGGGTGCAGTAGATGTGGGCGTCGTCCTGCGTCAGGCCGCGCACGCGGGTCAGGCCGTGGACCACGCCGGACTTCTCGTAGCGGTAGACCGTGCCGAACTCGAAGGTGCGCAGCGGCAGCTCGCGGTAGGAGCGGCCCCGGGCGCGGAAGATCAGGTTGTGCATCGGGCAGTTCATCGGCTTGAGGTAGTAGCGCGCGCCCTCGAGCTCCATGGGCGGGAACATGCCGTCGGCGTACCAGTCGAGGTGGCCGGAGACCTTGTAGAGGTTGTCCTTGGTGATGTGGGGCGTGTTGACGAAGGAGTAGCCGGCCTCCTCGTGCTTCTTGCGCGAGTAGTCCTCCATCACCTTGCGGATCACGCCACCCTTGGGGTGGAAGACCGGAAGGCCGGAGCCCAGCTCGTCGGGGAAGGAGAACAGGTCGAGCTCGGCGCCCAGCTTGCGGTGGTCGCGCTTCTCGGCCTCCTCGAGGAAGGCGAGGTATTCGTCCTGCTTCTCGCGGGACTCCCAGGCGGTGCCGTAGATGCGCTGGAGCTGCGGGTTCTTCTCGCTGCCGCGCCAGTAGGCGCCGCCGGACCGCATCAGCTTGAAGGCGGGGATCACGCGGGTGGTGGGCAGGTGGGGACCCCGGCAGAGGTCCTTCCACTTGAGGTCGCCGCTCTTGGGGTCGTGGTTGTCGTAGATCGTCAGCTCGGCGCCGCCGACCTCGACGCTCTCGCCGCTGTCGCCCTGCACGTCAGACTGGTCGGCGCCGCCCTTGAGGCCGATCAGCTCCAGCTTGTACGGCTCCGCCGCCAGCTCCTCGCGGGCCGCGTCGTCGGAGACGGCCCGGCGGGAGAAGGTCTGCCCCTGCTTGACGATCTCGCGCATGCGCTTCTCGATGCGCTTGAGGTCGTCGGGCGTGAACGGGGCCTTCACGTCGAAGTCGTAGTAGAAGCCGTTCTCCACGGGCGGCCCGATGCCGAGCTTGGCCTCGGGGAACAGCTCCTGGACGGCCTGGGCCATCACGTGGGCGGCCGAGTGGCGCATGATCGCCCGGCCGTCGTCGCTGCCGATCTCCACCGGCTCGACGGCGTCGCCCTCCTCCGCCGGAGCGGCCAGGTCCTTCAACCCGGAGGGGACGCGGGCCGCGATCACGGTCCGCCCGTCGGCCTCCAGCAGCTCGCCGTACGTCGTGCCCTCCGTTACCGAACGCTCGACCCCTGCGACGGTGACGGTGATTGCGGACACGATGGTTCTCCTCAGACGAACGAGCGCGGATGACAGGCCGAGCCTACCGGGATTCCCGCATCCCTATTTCCCGCGCCGGTCCGGTGCGCCGAGGGCGATCAGCTCGGCCACGGTGCCCGCGAAGACGTCGAGGTCGAGCGGGCTGGCGGCGTACTGCTGGATGGCCCAGCCGGTCCACGGGGCCGGCACCCTCGGCTGCCCGGCCGGGCGGGCGGGGTCGGCGATCCACAGCGGGTAGCCCGACAGCCCGTCGCAGAAGCCCTCGGCCGCGAAGTGGAGGTGCGTCCACACGAAGGGGCGCAGCCCGGTCCGGCGGGTGACCTCGGCGCACCAGCGGCGGCCGAACTCGGCGACCTCGGGGGCGGGCAGCCCGTCGGTGGCCTTGAACTCCAGCGCGGCCAGGTCGCCGGGGGCGAGCCTGGCCGTGTCGAGGAAGTGCCTGGCCTGGGCGCGGGCGTCGCCCAGCGGGCGACCCACGTGGTAGGCCCCGCGGACGAAACCGGCCCGGCCCATGGCCGTCCAGTTCTCCGCGAAACGGGTGTCGGTGAGCCGGTCGCTCTCGGTGGCGCGCGCGAAGGCGAACACCGCGTCGCTCTCCGCGTGGGCCGTCCAGTCGACGGGGCCCTGCCAGTCGGACACGTCGATGCCGTGGATCACCGATGAAGGGTAATACCGGGGCTAACGCCTCGCGAGCAGTTCGGTGAAGAGGGCCTCCCAGCGGGGCATGATCGAGTCGGCCGTGTAGTTCCTGGCCGTCTCCAGCGCCGCCGCTCCGAGCCGCTTGCGCAGCGCGTCGTCCTCGATCAGCCGGGTGATGCCCTCCGCCAGCGCGGTGGTGTCCTTGGGCGGCACCAGCACGCCGTTGACGTTGTCGACGATCACGTCGCCGGGGCCGGTCGGGCAGTCGAAGCTGACCACGGCCAGGCCGTGGGCCATCGCCTCCAGCATCACCATGGGCAGGCCCTCGAACCGGGAGCTGAGCACGTAGATCGAGGAGTCGGCGAGCTCGTCCCAGAGCTTCTCGGTGCGGCCCCGGAACTGGATCCGGTCGGTCTGGGTGACCTTGCCCCGCAGCTTGGGGAGCAGGGAGCCCTCCCCGTACACGTCGAGGGTCCAGTCGCGGTGCGGGACCTGCTCGAAGGCGGGGATGAGCAGGTCGAAGCCCTTCTGCGCCTTCAGGCGGCCCGCCGCGATGACGCGGGGGTTGACCAGGTCCGACTGGCGGCGCCCGCCGATGTGCACCGAGTTGGGCATCAGCCGGGTCTTCACCCCCGGCGCGAGCCGCTGGTATTCGTGCATGTCGGTCCGGGTCAGCACCGTGACGAGGTCGAGCCGGCCGTAGTGGCGGGCGATGTCCTGGCGGACCGGCTCCTTGTGGGTGCGCAGGTTCATGTGCTCCTGGCCGACCCGCACGACGCTCTTGCGGCCGTGCCGGGCGGCGATCAGGTTCAGCCCCGGGCGGGTGGTGACCAGGATGCCGTCGTCGAGGGCGGCGACGTACTCGGTGACCGCCTTCTCGACGTGGGCGGTGAACCAGTGGGCGGCGAACTCGCCCTCGGGCACCGCCTTGCCGCGCAGCCGCCGCATGACGCGGTCGGCGAAGGTGACCGGCTCGACGCCGCCGCGCTCGTCGACGATGGAGCTGATCTTGACGCGGGGGTCGATCTCGAACTGGGGGCGGTCACGGCGCTGGACGGTGCTGACGATCTCGACGTCGTGGCCGCGGGCTGCCATGGCGTTGGCCTGGGTAATGACGGTCCGAATTGTTCCACCCATGCCGAACGCGTGGAGGAGCATATAGCGGATCTTCACTTGGACAGGTACCCCCAGCTAACGCTCATCGGGCGGAGCAGGTCGGGAATCTCGGACTCGTCGGGCAGCTCACGCCCCTTCTGGACCTCACCGGAGCGGATCTTGTCCTTCCAGTCGCCCAGGCCCTTCTGCACCACCGTCTGCGAGGAGCCGTAGCGCAGCATGGCGGGCTCGAACGGGATGGCGAGGAACTCGCAGATCTTGCGGACCTGGCCCTCGGGGTCGTCGGTGAGCTCCTCGTAGTGGACCGTGTGACCTTCCAGCCCCTTGCGGGCACGCTCCACGGCCTTCATGTAGCGCAGCGCGTCGGCCGCCGCCGCCTCGAAGTCGCGCTTCTCCGGGTCGGCCTCGTGCCAGGAGCGGGCGATCGAGACGGGGTGGCGCAGCAGGAACACGAACCGGGCGTCGGGCCAGGCGGTCGCCAAGCGCTCGAAGGCGAAGGCGTTGGCCGGGGTCTTGTCGACGATGTGGCTCTTGCCGCTGCGCAGCAGCTCGCGGTGGAGCACCCGGTCCCACAGCAGGTGCTCCAGGTCGGCCTGGTTGTGGCCGAGGGCGTGCATCGCCCGTTCGGCCAGCCCGGTGCCGAATCCGACGGTGAGGCGGCGTACGTGCAGCTCGTGGGGGGCGTGCAGCAGCGAGTGGGCGTTGAGGATCGAGCGCAGCAGAGTGGAGCCCGACCGAACCGGCGACATCACGAAGATCGGAGCGCGCAGCAGCCGGTCGGTCCGGACGTCGGCCGGCGGCCGGACCTCCGAGGCGGGCGCGGAGGCGGGCTTGGCCGCCTTCGTCGCCTTCCCGGCCTTGGTGGCGCTCATCGACGGTGTCTCACCCATCTTGGTCAGATGGAACCCGGTGAACTCGCCCAGTGCAACGTTCACCCGTTGTTTCCAGTTCATGGGTGGACCTTACGGACTTTTGCTGAGAATTGCCTGGACACCCCTTGAACTTGGCACTTCAGTGACGGTGCGTGTGATCCGGATGGCTGATGTCGCCGGGGTGCTCGTAACCGGGCGTTAACACGGCGGCCGCGCACCGGGCGTCCGCCCAGAGCGCGAACCGCCGCCGCCGGGCGGCGTCCAGGAGCAGCGCCCGGATCCGCGGCGCCGCCTCGGCGAGGGTCAGATCCCGGCGCGTGTACGCCCCCACGACGAACTCCCCCACCCGCGCCCCCTCCGGGGCGGTGAAGACGGCCTCCGGCACCATCTCGGCGGCCGTCACCGCGTAGGTGATCGCCCGGTGGGTGACCAGCCGGGCCGGTCCCGGCCGGTAGCGGTCGGGGTTGGCGGCGTAGTAGCGGCCCACCGCCTCGTCGGGGACGGTGACGTCGGCGGTGAGGTCGCGGTAGACGGCCTGGGCGAGCGGGTCGCCCGCCAGCACGGCCGCCATGACGCTGCCCAGCTCCAGCCGGGCGGTGGCCGACAGCTCCATCGGCGGCCCGCCGGGGCGCAGCCCCCGCCGGCGGGCCTCGGCGGCGACCACGCGTTCGGCCACCAGGAGCTGGACGACCCAGCGGCGCAGCTGGCGGCCCTCGGTGGTGCCGTCGGCCGGAAGCAGGTCACCGCGGGGACCGCGGCGCAGTGCGGCCATCCGCGCGGTGACCTGCTCCAGCGTGACAGGGGTGCCCTCCACGAGGGCGGCGATCACCATGCCCCCCGCACCTCGAACGGCACGGCGGGCGAGTAGCTCACCCGTCCGAACCACATGGCCTTGACCAGCAGCCACCACTCCCCCACCCGCATGCCGAGCGGCACGTCGGCGACGACGTCGAGCGTCCGGCTCTCGCCGGGCCCGATGTCCAGCGGGTGGATGAGCGGCCCGGTGACCTCCCAGGTGCCCCACGGCCCGAGCACCTGGACCTCGCCCCGGACGGCGTACCGGGCCCGGTTGGTCAGGCTCACCGGCAGCGCGGCCCGCTCTCCCGGGGACAGCGACAGGCCCTCCTGCGGCACGTCCACCACGAGCAGCGAGGCCGGACCGGGGCCGATCGGGTTCCCCGAGCCGTCGAAGAAGACGACGTCCTCGTGGACCTGGCCGCCGTGCTCCAGCGTGACGGCCACCGGCCAGGGTCCCTCCCCCGCGTCGGCCGCCGGGGTCACCGCGACGTCGAAGGTGGTCCAGCCGCGCGGCGGGAGCCGTACCGGACGACGGGACGGCGAGGCCGCCCAGCCGGGCGGCACGACCACGCGGACCTCGCCCTCGGCGGCGGCGTCGACGAGGTCGCTGGCCAGCGAGACCGTCACCGTCCCGGCGGCGGGCCGGGCGTGCACGCTCAGCGGTTGGTAGCCCAGCGGCGCGGCCCCCCGGTTGTGCAGCCAGTAGCGCGAGTACACCGGCTGGGCGGGCTCGGCCGACCGGCCCAGCCGGTCGCCGGGCCCCTCGGGGTCCCGCGTGCCGGTTCTCAGGACGAAGGTGGCGATCTCGCTCGGCCCGAGGTCGGCGGCCAGCGCGCCGTCGCGCACCTTGGCCTCGCTCGACGCGGTCTCCAGCAGGTCGGCCACCGCCGCCTCGGCCAGCGGGAACGGCGAGGTCACCCGGAGCGAGACCGGCCTGCCGTGCGGCTCGTAGAACCGCGCGGCGATCCCGGCGCGCGGGTCGGCCGGAAGCGCGCCGCCGCCCGCCGTCGGGTTCCCGGCCGCTTTGAACGCGGCCAGCACCGCCGCCCCGGCGGGCTCCACGGTGACGAGCGAGGCGGTCGCGGGCAGCGGGCCGTCGTGGGCCGGTTCGACGACCGGGCGCAGCGGATGGTTGTAGTCGTGCGCCTTGGCGACGATCCCGGCGTCGCGCCAGTCGCCGCCGCCTGAGGCGATGGCGTAGTCGAAGGTGTGGCTCCAGTGCTGGAGGCCGAACCCGGTCCCGTCGGGGGCGGTCCGGCGCGGCGGGTCGATCCACATCCCGGACGGCCAGCCGGTCGACGACCGCATCAGCGACAGGTGCAGCCGCCCCTTCAGGTCGACCGCGAACCCGGGCACGCCCCGGTTGAGGACGGCGACGGTCCGGCGCTCCTCAGTGTTGCCGGCGTGGCCGGTGTGGCCGGCCACCTGGTCGATCCGGACGACGTGGTCCTCGATAACGTTGTCCGGCCGGCCGACGACCACCACGACGGGCAGATCGAGCGCGCCGCGCAGGTCCGACTCGGGGTGGAAGGCCTGCTCGCGGGTGAACCGGGCGGGCAGCCAGACGACCGCCGAGCCCTTCTCGGCGAGCTGCCGGTCGAGTTCCTCGGTGTAGGCGGGCCCGGCGGCCCGCAGCGCCTCGGCGGTGAAGGTGTTCTCCAGCGGCCCGCCGAGCGAGAACCGCACGTCGGGCAGGTTCGAGTCGAACGACAGCAGGCCGTAGCGGGTGCCGTGGGCGTGGGAGGTCGTCGAGGTCACGCCCGACTGGGCCAGCCTCACGGCCAGGTCGCGCGCGTCGGCGGTGTCCTCCTCGTGCGGCACGACGATCTCGGCGACCGCGATCGGCACGCCCGTCCCGTCGGCGAAGGAGATCCGGGCCGGCGCGCTCAGGCCGAACCACTGGTAGGCCGGGTTGTCGAGCGTCCACGGGTGTTCGGCGGTGTCGACGTCGGGGTGCGCGAAGGGCCGCCCGACGACCGCGTGGCCTACCTCGGAGACGGGCACCGCGCCCGGCACCGCGCACGGCCAGCGGAGCCGCAGCAGCTGGTCGGCCCCGTCGAAGGCGTCGACGTGGGTGGCGCAGTCGACCCGCGCGAGGCCGTCCCACAGCGTCACCGTCTGGGTGTAGGCGACCGGGCCGAGCGAGCCGGTGACGGTGATCCGCCGGCCGAGCCGCGACCGCTCGGTCGTCACCGAACGCGCGGGGTGGGCGGCGCTGCCCGTGGACGCGCCCGTCGGCAGCAGGTGCCACGGGCCCTCACGGAAGACCGGGTGTTCGTGGTACTCCTCGTACACGACCAGCTCGTTGCCGACCTCGCCGGCGGTGATCAGCTCGTCGCCGGTGGTCAGGTCGACGAGGGAGACCACCCCGCCGCCGCGCAGCGGGTCGACGGTGAGCCGGTGGAACTCGTTCTCGATCGTGTACGTCTCCTCGGCCGCCCACCCCTCACCGGCTCCCGACGCGGCGAGGCGGTAGGACCGGTAGCCGACCGACGGCACGTCCCGGGCCAGGAAGACGATCTCGGCCCTGGTGTCGTCGGCCCGCTCGACCAGGCACGGGATCTCGCTCCCGCCCTCGGCGGCCAGGCCGGTGAACGGCGCGGGGACCGTCACCCGCACGACATCGGTGCGCGGCCAGGCGTTGGCGTTGTAGACGATCACGCTGCGGCCCTCGGTGGAGGTGCGGGCCGCCAGGTGCGCCAGCGCCGCCGTGTGGACCTCCTCGGCCAGGTCGTAGGCCTCCCGCCAGCCCGCCAGCAGATCGAGGTAGACCTGGTCGGACTCGGTCCCGGTGATGGCGTCGTGGTGCGCCCCGAAGACGAGCTGCCGCCAGGCCTTGTCGAGCGCGGCCTCCGGATATTCGGCCCCACCGGCCAGGCAGGCCAGCGTGGCGAAGCGCTCGGCGTCGAGCAGCGTGTTCTCGGCGGCGCGCTGGGCCTGCTTGGTGTCGATGTACGACACGTCCTTGCCGGTGTAGACCGGGTTCATGTCCCGGGTCTGCGGCGACAGGCGGCGGCCCTCGGCGGCCAGTTCGGCGGTGACGGCCGAGAAGAACTCCCTCGGGATCGCGCACAGGAACCTCGGCCACGCGTACCGGGCGTTCCAGTCGCGGTGGATGTCGGTCAGCCACTTGTTCGGCGGGCTGTAGTCGGTGCCGACCGGGATCAGCACGTTCCGGGTGGCGGCGACCTTCTTGAGGTCGAGGAACAGGCCGTACACCGACTCCTCGGCCTTCTCCAGCGTCTGCGCCGAGTCCATCGACCAGCCCGCGCCGTAGTGGGCGGCCATGTAATGGGTCAGCAGGCCGCGCCCGGACGGGGAGATCCACTCGAACTCGGTGCGGAACTGCATGTCCGACGGGTCGCCGTGCGGCGTGTCGTAGGTGCCGACCTCCAGGATCGGCCCCCACTGGTGGAACGGCCCGCGCGCCCACGCCGACGAGGTGAGCCCGGCGTCGGCCATCATGCCGGGGAACTGCGGGTCGTGCCCGAACGCGTCGAGCTGCCAGGCGGTCGAGGGCTCGCCGCCGAGGACGTCGCGCTGGAAGCCGACCCCGTAGACGGCGTTGCGGATCGTCGTCTCGGCCCCGGTCAGGTTGGTGTTGGGCTCGTTGTAGGTGCCGCCCATGATCTCCAGGCGGCCCTGGTTCACCAGGTCGGCGATGATCGCGCGGTTCTCCGGGAAGGTGTCCCAGTAGGGCTTGAGGTAGTCGACCTCGGCCAGCACGAACTTGTAGTCGGGGTCGCGCCGGGCCAGCTCCAGGTGGGCGTCGATGAGCTGGAACGCGGTGAACTGGAAGCTCATCCGGATCTCCTGGGCGTCCGGCTGGTCCTCCCACTCGCTGGCGTACCCGGCCTGGGTGTTCCACCAGACGGGGTCGTAGTGGAAGTGGGAGACCAGGTAGACGCTCCAGCCGGGCTCGGCCACCGTCATGGCCGCCCGCTCGTGGACGTCGCCCGCCCGGACCGCGATATTCGCGATCTGTCCCGGCTCGGCGTCGGTGGTGACCGGGACCTCATGGGTTCCCCTGCCGGGGACACCCCGCAGCTCCCCCTGCGCCTCGCCGGTGACCTCGATGTCGATCAGGCCGGGGGCCGACGTCGTGACCCGCAGGATCTGGCGGGGGGCCTCGGCCGGCCCGGCGAACAGCTCGGTGGACTCGATCGTCAGGCTCATCCCTTGACCGCCCCGCCGGTCAGGCCCTTGACGAAGTTCTTCTGCAGGGCCAGGTAGAAGATCAGGATCGGCAGCGTGGCCAGGAACATGAAGGCGAAGACCGATCCGAAGTCCGATTGGTACTGCCCGATCGCCCGGTAGACGCCGACCGTGACGGTCGTGCCGCTGTCGGGGCCGAGCACGATGAGCGGGGTCAGGAAGTCGTTCCAGATCCACACGCCCAGGAAGATCGTCACGCTGGCCGAGGCGGGCCGCAGCAGCGGGAAGACCACCTGCCAGAACACCCGGAACCGGTTCGCGCCGTCGAGCGCCGCCGCCTCCTCCAGCTCCAGCGGCACGCTCTTCACGAACCCCGTGAACAGCAGCACCCCGAACGGCACGTAGTAGCCGACGTTCACCAGCACGAGCCCCTGCAGGGTCGTCATCAGGTCGAACCACTTCAGCACGGTCGTGATCGGGGCCATGATGACCGGCACCGGGATCATCAGCCCGCACAGCAGCGTGCCCATGGCGACCTTGGCGCCCCAGTGCCGCGAGCGGGCCAGGTAGTGGCCCAGCATCGCCGAGAAGATCGTCAGCACGGTCACCGACAGGGCCGTGACGGCGATCGAGTTGATCAGGCCGAAGGTGAACAGGTGGTCGGGCCGGTTCAGCACCGCCGCCAGGTTGTCGAACGTGGGCGGGAACGGCAGCCCGGCCGGGTCGGCCACCACGGCCGCGCTCGGCTTGAAGATGTTCACCAGCACCAGGTACAGGGGCAGGAAGAACACCACACCCACGAACGTGGCGACGATCGGCCGCGCGTTCACTGGGACACCTCTCTCTTCTGCAGGAACCGGAGCACGACCACCGAGATGAACGCGACGATCGCGAGCATCACCGCGGCCAGCGCCGAGGAGTAGCCGATCCGGTTGCTCACGAAGGCCGTCTGCACGACCTGGAACGCCATGGTCACCGTCGTGCCGTTGCCCGGCCCGCCGTTGGTGATCACGCGGACCTGGTCGTAGGCCTTGAAGCCGGTGATCAGCAGCATGACCACGTTGATGGTCAGCGCCGGGGCGAGCATCGGCCAGGTCACGTTGCGGAAGCGCTGGAGCGCGCCCGCGCCGTCGATCGAGGCGGCCTCGTTGAGCTCGCGCGGCACGCCCTGCAGCCCGGCCAGGTAGACCACGACGCAGAAGCCGAGCATCTGCCAGGTCATGATCCAGGCGATCGAGTAGAGCGCGAGGCCGGGGTCGGACAGCCAGCCCGGCGGCTCGTCGACCCCGAGGCCGCGCAGGGCCGAGTTGAGCAGCCCGTCGTCGGTCAGGATCGCCTGCCAGATGACGCTGATGACGACCGAGCTCAGCACGACCGGGGTGAAGAACACCCCGCGCAGCAGCACGTAGAGCCTGGTCGGCCGGTCGAGCAGCATCGCGATCAGCAGCCCGCCCACGTTGGCCAGCACCGTGATGATGGCCGTGACGATGATCGTGTTGACCAGCGCCTGCCGGAACTCGGTGTCGCCCAGCAGGGAGACGTAGTTCCGCAGGCCCACGAACCGGGTCGGCGGGTTGAACGGGTTGAGGTTGGTCAGGCTGTTGTACGCCGTCATCCCGATCGGCACGAGCACGAAGAGTGCGTAGGCCACCAGGCCGGGGAGCGCGAACAGGGCGAATCTGCCCAGGCCGGGCAGGAACCTGCCGGATCTCCTCCGAGGGGGCGCGGGCCGCGCCTTCACCCGCGCCGGGGGGCGCATGGTCTGTGTCATCGGGTCGCCCCGCTCTGCTGGATCTGGGTCATCGTGGTACCGGTCGGCCGATCGGGAGGGCGCGGGGCGCGCGGACGCGCGCCCCGCGGTGCCGGGTCTGCTGGGGCATGGAGGTTACTGGGTCGCCTTGGCGTACTCGTCGTCGAGGAACTCGGCGAACTGCTGGGCGTTCTTCTTGCCGGTGATCAGGTCCTGCACGCCGAGCGCGGCCTTGTCGGCCAGGCCCGGGGGCAGCGCGCCGTCGCCGGCCTCCTGGGAGAAGGCGTCGAAGATCGAGCCGTCGGCCATGCCCTTGGTGTAGATCTCGACGGTCGCGTTGTAGACCGGCCCCATGTCGGCGGGCGGGGTGTAGCCCTTGATCGCCGGGATCGAGCCGTCCTTGCGGACGAACGCGTCGTTGTTCTCCTTGTCCTCGTCGAACGCCAGCGCCCACTTCTTGGCCAGCTCGACGTTCTTCGCGGTCGCGCTCACCAGGGTGCCGCCGCCGGTGAAGGTCGGCGTGACCGGGGAGCCGTCGTCGGTCGGCCACGGGAAGGCCCCGACCTCGAAGGACGGCTTGTTGGCGTCGGCCGAGGTGGCGAACCAGGAGCCCATGGGGTACATGGCGCCCTTGCCGTCGCGGAAGGCCTGCTCGGTGTCGGCGTAGGACCTGCTCAGGCCCGCCGGGTCGATGTACTCGTTCTTCGCCAGGTCCTCGATCTTCTTCGCGGCGGCGACGAAGTCGGGGTCGGTGAACTTGACTTTGCCCTGGGCCCGCTGGAGCAGCCAGTCGGGCGTCTTCTTGTAGACGTCGGTGGCGACCGTGCCGGTCAGCGGGTACATGTCCGCCCAGGTGTCGGCGCCGCCGCCGCCCACGACGAACGGGGTGGTGCCGCCGTCCTTGAGCTTCTTGGAGATGTCGAGAAGCTCCTGGTAGGTCGTCGGCGGCGCGGTGATGCCCGCTTTGGCGAACAGGTCCTTGTTGTAGTAGACAACCGGGATGACCTGCGTGTTGTACGGGAGCTGGTAGACCTTGCCCCCGATGGCCCCCGCCTTCGGCGCGATGAAGTTCTTCAGCTCCTCGTCGGTGAAGGGCGCGAGCTTGCCCGCCTGGGCGAAACCGGCGGGGTTGACCGACTGCAGGATGTCGGGCAGGTTCCCGGCCGCGTCGAGCTGCTTGGCGTAGGCCGTGCGGTCGATGTTGGGCGTCACGAGCTTCTTGATGGTCACCTCGGGGACCTTCGCAGAGGCCCGCGCGATGGCGGCGTCCCAGAACGCCGCGTCCAGGTTGGGCGTCTCGAAGACCAGGAAGCTCAACTCGACCTTCCCGCCCGACGCCGCGGCGCCGCTCTCGGGCTGGGTGGTCTCGCCCACCCCGCAACCGGCCGCCGCCAGCACCGCGGCCAGGCCGAATATCAAAGTTCTGCGCATCAGCACAGCCCTCCTCGTCGCTGATCCGGCTCCCCGAAGCCGATTGAGATAACGTTATCCCGATACCGTAGAGTGTTGCGCGGAGGTTTCAAGAGCGAGGCGGGCAACGAATTGGTCACGGGCCGAATGGCGTCAGCGGGCGATCATGCGCATGATGGGCGGATGCAGGAGAAGCCGAGGCCGCGCAGAGGCCGCAGACCCACCATGGTCGACGTCGCCCGCGAGGCGGGCGTGGCGCTGCGCACGGTCAGCAGGGTCGTCAACGACGACGCGACCGTCGGCGCCGAACTCGTCGAACGGGTCCGCGCCGCCATCGCGAACCTCGACTACCGCCCCGACGAACGGGCCAGGCACCTGCGCCTGGGCGTGACCGGCACCCTCGGCGCGGCGGTCCGCCAGCTGTCCCACGTGAACCCGGTCCTGCGGGCGGTCGAACGCGCCGCCAGGAAGGCCGACCTCATGGTCCTGGCCGCCTCGACCGAGGACGACGAGCAGATCGAGCGCCACGTGGTGGAGTCGATGTGCCGCCGCCGCTTCGACGGCATACTGCTCGAACCCATCGGGGCCGACCACGGCTACCTGGTCCCCGAACTGGCGGCCGGTCTGTCGCTGGTCGCGGTCGACCGCCCGGTCCTGGGCCTCGACGTCGACTGCGTCCTGTCGGACAACGTGGCCGGCATCGAGACGGCCTACTCCCACCTGGTCGCCCACGGCCACCGCCGCATCGCCTACATCGGCGACGACGAGCGCATCTTCACCGCGCAGGAACGCGCCACCGCGTTCCGGGCGTGCGTCCGGGCGAGCGGCGGCGCGGCCGACCACATGATCCACACGGGCCCGATACTGCCCGACCGCATCCAGGCCGCCCTGGAGAGCGCCCTGTCGGGCCCCGGCGCGGCCACGGCGATCATCACCGGGAACGCGACACTGAGCGTCGAGATCGTCCGCCGCTTCCGCGACCGGTCCGACGACGTGGCCGTCGTCGGGTTCGACGACTCGGAACTGGCGACCCTGCTCCGCCCCGACCTGACGGTGGTCGCCCAGGACGACGCCGCGATCGGCGACACGGCCATCACGATGCTCCGCAACCGGATCGCCGACCCCGCCACGCCCGTCCGGAAGGTCACCGTCCCGGTGACCCTGCGCCCCCGGGGATCCGGCGAGACCCCACCCAAATCAGCCTGACCGGCACCTTCGGCTTGACCGTCCCCCGGGGATGAGCCCTTCAGACCGTCCGTGGGAGAAGGGGAGACGCAGGTGCCCTCAGCAGTCGTCATCGGGGCCGGTCCGGGAATCGGCCAGGCCGTGGCCCGCCGGTTCGCCCGCGAGGGATACGCCCTCACCCTGATCACCCGGAGCGAGAGGACACTGCGGGCGGCGGCCGAAGCGGTGGGCGCGCCCTCGACCCTGGTGGCCGACAGCACCGACGAGGAGGCGCTGCGCCGCGCGCTCGACGAGGCGGCCGACCGCCACGGCCTGCCCGACGTGGTGGTCTACAACGCCGCGATCGTCCGCACCGACGGCCCCGGAGACCTGTCGGTCGAGGAGCACAAGAACGCCTGGGCGGTCAACGTGGTCGGCGCCCTGGTCGCCGCCGCCCACGTGGCCCCCGCCATGGCCGAGCGCGGCAGCGGCACCTTCCTCGTCACCAGCGGCATGCCGAAGCCCGACCCCCGCCGGGTCAGCCTCTCGCTCGGCAAGGCCGGCGTCCGCGCCCTGGTCACGCTGCTCGACGCGGAGTGGGGCGGCCGAGGGGTCCACTTCGCCAGCGTCACCGTGGCCGGCGCCGTCGCCCCGGGCGGCGCCTTCGACCCGGACGACATCGCCGGCCACTACTGGCGTCTCCACACCCAGCCGCGCGGGGAATGGCAGGGCGAGGTTCTCTACACGGGCCGCCCCGGCTGACCAACCGGCGGCAGCGCCTCGCGGAGGGCCGCCACGGCGGCGGTCTCCGCGTGGTGAATGGTCGCGAGCCGCTCGCTCAGCGCCGGGAAGAAGCCGGGCGAGGGAGGGATCGCCTCCGCTTTCAGCGCCCACAGCTCCCGGGCCGCCGCCTCGGCGTCGGCCGTGCCGGACGAGCCCTCGGCCACGGCCGCCCGGATCGCCACGAGCAGCTCCCGCACCCGCCGGTTCTCCGCCTCGGGGAGCGCCGTCTCGGCGAAGTCGTGCCACAGCCCGTGGATGCGCCGGAACTCGGCCGCGAGGTCGTGCAGCGGCAGACCGAGCAGGTCCCCGGCCTCGGCCAGGCCGTCGGCGAACAGGTCGCGGTGGTTGCCGCCGTCGCTGCCGACCGGCTCGACCGCCTCCCACGCCGACAGCATCGCGCCCGCCAGCCCGCGCCCCCCGGCGAACACCTTCGGCCAGCCCTTCGCCGCCGACCCGTCGACGACCGTGCGGCTCCACTTGCGCCACGCCGGCAGCGAGAACGAGTCGGAGGAACCGCTGAGATGCTCCGCGCAGTCGCGCAGCCCGGCCAGCACCGCCTCCTCCAGGTCGGGCTTGGCCGGGGTGATGGCGTGGAGCATGTTCCTGTACGACCCCACCCGCGCCCGCGCCGCGTCCAGCCGTTCCCGCTCGACCCGCAGCGGGGCGAGGTTGCGGTCGTCGACGTAGACCCCGCCCTCGTCCTCCCGGTAGACGACCACGGGATGCCCGCCGTGTCCGTCGAGGTGGGCGGGGAGGTGCCAGTAGCCGATGTGGAAGCGGTCGGGCAGCACCACGCACGCCCGCCCGGCGGCCAGCTCGGCCGACAACCGCGCCGACGCCCCCTTGGCCCCGCCGGTCAGGTGGACGTCGAAGGGCACCCCGAGCCGGGTCAGCGTGGTGTCCATCCACTTCAGCGGATACTGCCACCGGTTCCGGAACCCCAGCACGAGGGTGGCGGCGTCGTCGCGCTTGAACTCCCACAGGATGTAGCCCGCGCCGATCCCTCCCCCGGCCACGTAGACCAGCGGCTCGCTGACGGGGAACCCGCCGTTGCGCAGGATGCCGGCCACCGCGGCCGAGGCGGAGTGACGCCCGCCGTGGAGGGTCCAGCCGTGGTCGGTCTCGGGCCCCGTCGCGCCGGCGACGTGGGTGCGGGCGGTGGTGTAGCTCTCGCCCGTCTTGGCCATCCGCGCCCGGATGCGCGCCTTGAGCTGCTTCTTCCCGGTCATGACGACTCCATCGCGGCCCACGCCGGCACCCGGCCCACGCCCGCGATGTCCGGCCCAGCCGCTTCGGTTCTCGCCAGATGAACGGGATCCGCCGCGCTCCAGAGGCGATGATGTCCCCTTTGCCCCCGCGAACGACGGGCCGCGTGGAGACCCGCTGAAGGAGGTTGGGCGGTGGAGCCCGCCATCGCCGAACCTACCGCGCGGGGTCAGGTCTTCGGAAGGTCGACCTTCGGGATCTCGACCGCGATCTCGTCGCCCAGCCGGTAGCCCGTCGCCAGGTCGAGCCGGTCGCCGCTCCAGAAGCGGCCCGGGTCGTACCAGTTGGCCGCCTTGCGGCCGGTCAGCAGCCCCATCGCCTCGTAGGTCACCGCGACCACCTCGGCGCAGTAGGCCGACTCCAGCGCCATGTCCCGCGACCGCCGCGACGGCAGCCGTCCCCGCATCCACCGCCCGGCCAGCCGCGCCGTCGAGGGGAAGGGGGTGCCGTCGAGGCGGGCGATCGTCTGGAGGACCGCGTCCTCCATCTCGCGGGTCACGTCGGGCTGGAGCTGGCGGAGCCAGCCGCGCTGGCCGTACCTGTTCGACCACGTCGTCACGGCCTCGCGCAGGTCGTGGAGCTGCACGCCGCGCTGGCGCGTTCCCGTCCACATGTCGACGAGGGACTTGCCCAGCTCGGCGTGCCACATCAGCGGCGGGAGGTCTTCGATGACGACGGACATCCCCACGTGGTTCACCGGGCTGTTGGTCGTCATCTGGATGGCCCGGTCGGGGACCGAACGGCCGCGGAAGACCCAGACGTCTCCGGTCCGGGTCTGGGTCAGCGCTTCGTCGAGGGTGATGCCGCTCATATCGGTAACCTAAGCACATGCGCTGGTGGAAAATCCTGGGCCTGGCCGCGTTCGCCGGGGTAGCGGCAGGCGGAGTCGTCGCGGTGCGCGCGGAGCGCCGCCGCCGGGCCTACACCCCCGAGGAGATCCGCGACCGGCTCCGCGAACGGACGGCCGAGATCCCCTCCGAGGTCCCCTAACCCCGCAGCGAGCGGGGCGGCACGGTGTTGCCGGTCAGGGCCGCGTCGTCGATCGAGACGGGGCGGTAGGGCAGGCGCTCGAGGCGCTGGCGCATGAGGCCGACCGGGTCGGCCAGGGTGTCGGCGCGGGCGCTGACGAACGCCCACTCGTGCTCGTCGGAGCCGTAGTAGACCACCGACGGGAACGCCTGGGTGAAGCGGTCCCAGGAACGGCGCAGCGTGTCGTTGCGCCACATCGTCATGCAGCCCGCCTGGGTCGAGACGACGCCGCCGGGCGCCAGCGCCTTGCGGCACATCTCCAGGAACGGGGTTCCGTAGAGGCGGTCGTGCTGCGCGTCGCCCTCGGGGCTCTCGTCGGGGAGGTCGACCACGATGACGTCGTAGCCGGCGGCCGACTCCAGGAAGGCGTAGCCGTCCTCGTAGAGCATCCTGATCGGGCCGGTGGCCCGCTCGGCGGCGGCGAGGTCGGCGACGGTGTAGCCGTAGGGCAGGTGGTCGGCGCAGATGCGGACCGCCCGCCGGTCGATGTCGACGTGGTCGACGGCCTGGGCGCCGGCGGCGACCAGGATCTGGCAGGCGACGCCCTCGCTCGACCCGATGACCAGGCAGCGGTCGAGGCGGTCGGCGAGCAGGGCCGGCGGGATGACCAGGGCCTCGTGGTAGACGAGCTGGCTGAACTCGGTCGACTGGCGCTCGCCGCCGCAGAACAGGCTCGCGCCCTGTTCGGTGACGGCGACGACGACGTCCTGGAACGGGGTGGCCTCCTCGTGGAGGACCTCGTCGACCCGCCAGAGCCGGCGCGTGCCCCGGGTCGTCGGCTCGTCGATCCACAGGTGTCCGTCGTGCTGGATCACAGGGGTACCTCCACCCGCTGGCCGCCCCTGCCGATGATCCTGGTCGTCACCCGGCCGGGGGTCAGCTCGGCGGCCAGAACGCTCACGGCCTTCCGGGGGTCGGCCCGGTCACCGCAGGTGAAAACGTCGACGAACGCAGCTCGGTGCTGGGGATAAGTGTGCAACGAGGCGTGCGACTCGGCCAGCAGGGTCAGCACGGTGACCCCCTGGGGGACGAAACGGTGGGAGACCACCTCCATGACGGTCGCCCCCGACTCCTTCATGGCCCTGGGCAGCAGGGTGCGTAACAGCGACTCGTCGTCGAGGAGCGCCGGGTCGGCGTCCTCGAACTCGACGATGACGTGGATGCCGCTGAAGCGGCCGATCTGCGCGGTCATGGTCATCAGCCCGGCACGCAGAAGGTCGGCAGCGCGGGCAGGCCGTTGACGGCGGCGCAGGAGTAGCTGGAGGTGTAGGCCCCCGCGTCCATGACCTCGACCGGGTCGCCCGGGGCGAGCGACAGCGGCATGGCGTAGTCGGTGTGCTTGTAGAGCACGTCATCGCCGTCGCTGGTCGGCCCGGCCAGCACGACGGGCCCGTCGGGGCCGAAGCCCGACGGGGCGTGGATGCGGTAGGCGATGGTGTCGTTCTCCGTCTCCACCAGGCCGTTGTAGCGGCCGACGTCGAGGAACACCCACCGGCGGGGATCCGCCGGCACTCCCCCGCGCACCGCGACCACTTCCGCGCGGATCATGCCAGCCGGGCCGACGAGGGATCGGCCGGGCTCGATGACCAGTCGCGGGCGCTCACGCGGTTCGAAGTGGCGGGCGAGGGACAGGTCGACCGCCCGCGCGAACTCCTCGGGCGAGGCCGACTGTTCGCGGTAGGAGATCGGGAAGCCCCCGCCGATGTCGATCACGGGTAACCGGACGCCCTCGGGCTCCAGCATCTTGGCGATCTTGGCGGCGGCGGCGATCCCGGCGTCCCAGGCGGCGAGGTTGCGCTGCTGGGAGCCGACGTGGAACGTGACACCCTGAGGCCGCAGACCGCGGTCGGCGGCCTCCGCGAGCATCTCCGGCGCGGCCTCCTCGGGGCAGCCGAACTTGGCCCCGAACGGCATCGCGGCGGCCGGCGGCGTCACCTGGATGCGGCAGAAGACCTTCGAGCCGGGCGCCTCGACGATGATGTTGCGCAGGTCGCCGGGGTTGTCGAAGGCGAACGTGCGGACGCCGCGCTCGTAGGCGGCGGCCACGTCGGAGCGCTTCTTCACCGGGTTGCTGAACGACAGCCTGGACGCGGGCACCCCGCGCGCCAGGCAGAGCTCGATCTCGGCGAGGCTGGCGACGTCGAAACCGGCGCCGAGACGGGCGAACGTGGTGATGACGCCGGGTGCGGCGTTGGCCTTGACCGCGTAGAGGATCTCGGCGCCGATGAACGCCAGGCTCATCGCGCGGTAGGTCGACTCCAGTGTCGGCAGATCGATGAGCAGGCAGGGACTGGGCGTCTCGTGACGGTCGGCGAAGGCGCGCAGCCGCACTGCGGCCCCCTCCATCGCGCCCTCGACACGTCGAGTGAGAGTCAGGTCTGGCACGGCTCCCCCTTACTTTCCGTGGTATATCGCCCACCGAAAGTAGTCATAGAGAACGCCTAATGACCATAACCTGAAGGTGACACGGACCTTACTTAGCGAATTGGTAGAGCGACACGGTTTTAACCCTGTGGCGAGAAGGGCAGAAGACAAGATTGCCGTCCACCCAAAGCCCGAAATTTCACCACATGTGTGCTCTTGGTCTCTCGGTGTGACTACATGTCCAGCACCACGGCCTCCCCGACGGGCGTGGAACAGCAGATCAGCGCGTCCCCCGGCGCGGGCGGTTCGAGCGGTTCGGTCCGATAGCCGATCTCACCGGCGAGCAGCCCCGTCACGCACGTGTGGCACACCCCCGTCCGGCACGACCAGCGCGCCGGCACGTCGCAGGCCTCGGCGAGCTCCAGCAGGCTGGCGTACTCCTCGCTCCACCGCACGGTCAGCCCGCTGCGCGCGAAGGTGACCTCCGGCCCGGTCCCCTGGCCGGCGGGCGGATGCGGCCGGACCTGCCGGGAACCCACGACACCGGGGTTGACAGCGGCCAGCGTGCCGAACAGTTCGGTGTGCACCCGCGACGCCGGAAGCCCGGCCCCGACCAGCGCGTCGGTCACCGCGCTCATGAAGCTCGACGGGCCGCATATATAGGCGTCGGTGTCGGCGGGCAGCCCCAGCTCGGCCAGCCGCTGGGCCGTTGGCCTGCCGATCTCCCCGCCGGGCGGCAGCTGCGCGCCGGGTTCGGGGGCGGTGAAGAAGACGTGCCGGCGCGCACCGGGGATCTCGCCGAGCAGCGCGCTCACCTCGTCGGCGAACACCTGTGATCTGACTGTACGAGTAACGTGCAGCCACCAGACCCCCCGATGAGCCCCCGTTTCAGCTCCCGTTTCAGCCAGGGTGTGGAGCATGGCCAGCACAGGGGTGACCCCGATCCCGGCGGAGATCAACGCCACCGTCGACGACGCGTCGGCCAGGGTGAAGTCGCCCCGGGGCGCGGCGACCTCCAGCGTGTCGCCCTCGGCGACCCGGGAGTGCAGGTATCCACTGACGTCGCCGCCGGGCTCGTGCTTGACCGTGATTCGATAGCCGGACGATCCAAGCGACAGCGAGTAGCTGCGCACGGTGCCGCCGGGGATCCGCACCGTCAGGTACTGGCCGGGCAGCGCCACCGGCAGCGCCGAACCGTCGGCGGCGCCGAGGTAGAAGGAGACGGTGTCCTCGCTCTCCCGCCGCACCCGCGTGACGACGAGTGACCGGAACCCCGCCCACGCGGGCCGCGCCACCGGCCGGGCCGCCAGCATCTCGCGGAAGGACCCCTGCCAGCCGGGGCTGAGCGCGGGGTTGTCCAGCGCGGCCCGCAGCCGGGCGGGATCGCGCGGGCCGGGGAGATAGAGGAGCGCGTCGGCCTCCGCGACGGAGACCTCCCCCGCCCCGGCCGACAGGCGCTCGATCTCGTTCCCGGCCTCGACGACGCCCTCGGTGATCACCCGCAGGTAGAACCCGGGCCGCCGGTGGCCGACCAGGAGCGAGGCCATCTCCGGCACGCCCAGCCGCATCCCCACCCGGAAACAGGTGACGCGCGGCTGGGTGACCTCGAACACGGCGCTGCCGATGCGGTAGCGGTCGCCGATGCAGACCCGGTCGTCGGGCAGCCCCTCGACGGTGAAGTTCTCCCCGAAGTGCCCCGGCACGAGGTCGTCGCGGCCGAGGTGACGACGCCAGTGGTCATAGGAGTCGGCCTGGTAGACCAGCACGGCCCGCTGCTCGCCGCCGTGCCCGTTCAGATCGCCCTGGCCGTCGCCGTCGAGGTTGAGCCGCCGCACCCGCCGCGGCCCCTCGACACTGGTCTTCCAGATGCCCGTGTGGACGGTGCGGCCCTCCCACGGCACGTCTTTGGGCAGGCCGACGTTGACCGACAGCAGTTTTCCGACAATTCCCCCCATACCGGAAACCTACCCGGCTCAGCGCTCGCGGCCCCGGGGCTTCAGCCGGAGAGAGGGCAGGTCAGGGGCGCGGAGCGGATCACCGTCGTAGCCGGGCACCGGGCCGAGGGCGCCCTCGCCCCACGACCGCCGGAACTCGACGATCTCGTCGTGCGACCGGCCGACGAAGTTCCACCACATGACGATCCGCTCCTCGAACGGCTCGCCACCGAGCAGCAGCAGCCGGGCGTCGCCCGCGAGGTCCACCGAGGAGCGGCCCGCGCCCAGGTAGAGCAGCGGCCCCGGCTCCAGCGCCGTCCCGGCGACCCGCGCCGTCCCCGACAACACGAGCGCGGCGTACTCCCAGGCGGGCTTCAGCGGCAGCCGCGCGGGCGCGGTCACCACGATCTCGGCCCCCACGATGGGCGTGTGGACGGTGGCGGGCGAGGCCATCCCGCCCAGGTCCCCCAGCAGGACGGTGACCGAGCAGCCGGGCTCGCTGAGCACGGGCAGATCGGGATGGTGCTCGAAGGCGGGGGCGATCTGCCGGGCGGCCTCCGGCAGGGCGACCCAGAGCTGGGCGCCGTGCAGCCGCCCGTAGTCGGACTGCTCGGAGTGGGCGATCCCGCGACCGGCGGTCATCAGGTTGAGCTGCCCCGGCTTGATCACCTGCTCGCTGCCGAGGGTGTCGCGGTGCAGCACCTCGCCCTCGACGAGCCAGCTCACCGTCTGCAACCCCGTGTGCGGGTGGGGCGGCACCGTCATCGCGGCCGGTTCGGGGCCGTAGGCGTCGGCGAAGCACCAGGCCCCGACCATCCGCCGCCCGGCGGTGGGCAGCGTGCGGGTGACCTTCATCCCCCGGGTCCCGCCGAGGACCACGTCCCGGCCGGTCAGCAGCTCGGGTTCCCCCGGGCCCTCGCCGCCGCAGACGGCCTCGCGGGGGTCGTTCTCGAGGTTGCTCATGTTCGGAAACCTACCGAAAAGGGCCCCGCTCGGACGAGCGAGGCCCTGATCAGAGAGGTGGGTGCTACCCGACGTGGCTGCCGTTCACCGACAGGACCTTCTCGGCCGGCGGGATCACCGGGAACTGGCCGGTGTCGACGATGCCGTGCTCCAGGTAGGCGGCCTCGATGAGCGCGTGGGCCTTGGCCTCCAGCTTCCAGAGGGAGCGGAACTCCTTGCACATGTCGATCGGGACGCCGGTCTCCCGGGCGATGTCGGCCGCGCGGGGCACGAAGCGCTCCTCGATGGCCTGGTCCCAGTAGGCGCGGGCGGCCTTGATCCACGAGGCGCGCTGCATGGTGTCGACGGGGGCGATGGCCGGGCGGCGCTGCTCGTCCTCCTCGTCGGCGGGGGCCAGCAGGGCGCGGACGGCGAGGGCCTGCTGCGGCGGCTCGGGCTCCCACGGGACCGGCGGGTGGAGGTCGAGCAGGGCGCTGGTGTTGAACAGCGCGCCGATCTGGGAGAGCAGCGCCTCCTGGCGCTCGCTGTCGTTGGCCAGGCCGGTGTGCTCGACGGCCTGGTCCATCGCGCGGTCGAGGCGGGCCAGCGCGACGCGCATGCGGCGCTCGGACGCGCCGGTCTCGCGCAGGTGCCGGGCGCGCTTGGCGGCCAGGGCGACCCGGGTGAGGCGGCGGTGGGCGTCGACGTCGCTGGCGGTGCGGTCGCTCGACTCGGCCAGGCCGAGGCGGACCATCGCGCGCTCGGGGGTGAGCCGCCAGTGGATGCGGTGACGGCCGGTGAGGCGGACCCGCTCGATGGCCATGCCGCGCTCCCACAGCCAGGCGGCGACCAGCGGGGCGGCCAGGCGGAAGATCGCCTCTGCGACGCTGGCGGCGTCCATCGCGGACAGCACGGCCGACAGGCAGGTGAGCACCCAGACGGCCAGGCCGTCGATGCCGGCGGCGTAGTTCTCGCGCATGTTGCGGCGGGCGCGCACGGCGCTCGTGATGACGGCGACCTCGATGAACGCGAAGAGCAGCAGCCGCAGCGGGCCGTCGAAGCCCAGCACGTCACCGGCGAACTGCCACATGCCCTGGGCGGACACCCCCGTGGCGATGCTCGCGGCCACCACGGTCAGGATGTCCTCGGTCGGGCGGGGCGCGACGTAGTTGCGCCAGATCCGGCCGGCTCCGCGCCAGACGGCGCGTAAGACATAAAGAAGGATGACGAGCGCCACCAGGGCGAAGACGGCGATGATCGCCGCGCCGACGGGGTTGGCGGAGACCCAGCCGGAGATCTCTTCGAATTCAGGCATACGGAACCATCAATCTCGGCGTCCGACGGTATAACGACGCGATCATTCCAGAATGTCGCGTGCCATGCGCGTGAAACCCCTGTGACAGCGGGGAAATCGGTGATTCCAGCCTCCTGCGGAGGGTGGTCATATCGAGTACCGAACCGGGTGTAACCGGTGTTAGATGGCCCTCGTCGGAGGAGGACACCCATGGACGTCGCCGACCTCGTCAAAGGGGCCGCGGGTGGGGACGAGGCGGCCTGGAACGCTCTCGTGGCCCGGTTCACCGGGCTGCTGTGGGCGGTGACCGCCGGGTTCGGGCTGGGCGACGACGACCGGCGCGACGTCGTCCAGGAGGCCTGGTTACGGCTGGCCGAGCGGCTCGACCGCATCGAGCAGCCCGACAAGGTCGGCGGCTGGCTGGCCACGACCGCGCGGCGCGAGGCGCTGAGGCTGGCCAAGGCCGCCGGGCGGGTGACCCCGGCCGGCGACGACTTCATGGGCGAGGTCCGCTCCCCCGACCGCACGCCCGAGCAGGTCCTCCTCGACGCCGAACAGGCCGCGCTCGACGCGGCGCGGGCGACCCGGCTGCTGGCGGCGTTCGAACAGCTCGGCCAGCGCTGCCGCGACCTGCTGCGGATCCTGTCGGCGACGCCGCCGCCCAGCTACCTGGAGATCGCGGCCACCCTCGACATGCCGGTCGGCAGCATCGGCCCGACCCGCGCCCGCTGCCTGAAGTCCCTGCGCGCGAAACTCGGCGACCCCGAGTAGGTATCAGGATCGGCCGGTCACCCTCCTACCTTCCGTGACAATCGTGTCTGAACTGAGGGCCTCCTTCGTCGGACGTGACCGCGAACGGGCCGCCCTCGACGCATGCGCCGCGCGGGCCCGCTCGGGCCGCCCCGAGCTGGTCCTGGTCGACGGCCCGCCGGGCGTGGGCAAGACCGCCCTGGTCCGGGGCGCGCTGACCGGTTTCAGGGTGCTCGCCGCGAGCGGCGATCCCCTCGAAAGCTCCTTTCCTTACGGCTTCGCCCAGCAGTGGCTCCACGACGAACCGGCCGGTGACCCGGTAGAGGTGGGCGCCCGGCTGCTGGGCGCGCTCACCTCGTCGCCGGAGCCGGTGGCCCTGGTCGCCGACGACGCGCAGTGGGCCGACCTCCCCTCGGTCCAGGCGCTGGCGTTCGCGCTGCGCCGCCTGCACACCGGAGCCGCGCTGGTCGTCGTGGTCACCCGCGACGAGCCGCCCGACGGGCTGCGGCGGCTGCTGCGGGACGCGACCCGGCTGTCGCTGACCGGCCTGAGCGAGGACGAACTGGGCGAGCTCGCGGCGCACGTCTGTCCCGTCCCTCTCGGGCCCGCCGCGCTGGCCCGGTTGCGCGCGCACACCGGCGGCTCCCCGCTGCACGCCGAGGCGCTGCTCCGGCAGGCGCCCGAGGTGCTGGCCGACCCCATGGGGTTCCTGCCCGCGCCCCGGGGTTACGCGATGGACGTACAGGACCGGCTCTCGGCTCTCGACGAGAAGACCCGCGCGCTGGTGCGGGCGGCGAGCGCGCTCGGCGGGGAGTGCCCGCTCTGGCAGGCCGAACGGCTGGCCGGGACGCCCGACGCGATCCTGCTGCTCGACGAGGCGGTGGCGGCCGGTCTGCTGGTCCACCGGCTCGGCGGCGGGGAGCTGCTGGTGGCCTTCCCCGACCCGCTGACCAGAGCGGCGGTCTATGAAGGGCTGCGGCCGTGCGAGCGGGCGCGGCTGCACCTGGACGCCGCCGCGATCTGCCCCGACCCGGTCGACCGGCTGCGCCACCGGATCAGCGCCCTCTCGCGGGCCGACGACGCCTTCGCCCAGGAGGTGGCCGCCTTCGCACGGGAGCAGGGGGCGGCCGGGAACTGGGAGGTGGCGGCCGACCACCTGGAGCGGGCCGCCCGGCTGACCGCCTCCGCGCCGGGCCGGGGGGTGCTGCGGGCCGAGGCGGTGCACGCGCTCCTGCTCGCCGGTCAGCCCGGCCGGGCCGCCGAACTGGCCCGGGAGCCCAACGCCCACCAGGGCGCGCGGGCCTTCGCGGCGGGCATCGTCGCGGAGGCGTGCGGAGACGTGGAGCGGGCCCGGGGACTGCTCGACCTGGCGTGGCGTCACCGGGAACCGGCCCTCGCGGGGCCGATCGCCACCGCCCTGGCCCGGCTCTCCCTGTCCGGGGGGCACTGGGCGGAAGGGCACCGGTGGGCGTCGCGGGCGTCCGGCGCGGGAGCGGGCTTCGTCCGGATGGTGGCGCTGTTCGCCGTCGGGCAGCGGGACGAGGTTCTCCATGCCCCGCTGCCGGACCCGGCGGTGGCCTCCCCCGCGGACCTCGATCTCCTGACCGGCCGGGCCGCCGTGCGGTTGTGGACGGGCGATGCCGCGGGCGCGCTGACAGACCTGCGCGGGGCCTCCGGCGAGGTGGCCGGCGCGCTGCGCTGTCTCGCCGAGGTGCGCACCGGCGCGTGGGACGAGGCGCTCACCCACGCGACGGGCACCTGGACGGCGCCGTTCACGGCCGCGGCCCAGGCGATGGTTCACGCCGCACGGGGGGAGGTCGGCAAGGCGCGCACGCTGCTCTCGGGCCGGGGAACGGTCGGTGAGCCGGCGCGGGCGTTCCTCGACACGGTGGCGGCTTTCGCGGATCAGGTCGAGAGGGGAACCCCGAATGCCGAAATATCGCCCCACACCGGATTCGGCTCGTCTGCCCGGCTGTCGCTCTCCGCTTTCTGGCCCGGCCTCGGCGAGGGTGACGCCCGAGCACAGCTCCGCCCGAGGGACGCGGCACAGGTGACCGCGCTGTTCGAGGAGGGGCTCCGCTCCCCCGATCCGTTCGAGCGGGCGCGGGCCGAGTTCGCCTTCGGGGCCCATCTGCGCAGGTCGGGGCGGCGTACCGAGGCGGCGGCCCATCTGCGGGCGGCCTGCGACGGGTTCGGGAAGCTGGGGGCGTTGCCGTTCCTGGAACGGTCCACCCAAGAGCTGGCGGCGTGCGGGCGGTCGAACGACGCGCTGACGGCCCAGGAGAACACCGTCGCCGGGCTGGTGGTGGCCGGGCTGACCAACAAGGAGATCGCCCGCCGGATGGCGCTCAGCGTGAAGACGATCGAGTATCACCTGTCGAACGTGTTCGCGAAGCTGGGGGTGTCCTCCCGGACCGCTCTGGTCGCGCTGCTGGTGCGGGGTCAGCCGCGCCGGGCGTAGTAGCGGCCGTCGTGGCGGTCGACCCGCAGGGGGCGGCCGAAGCACTCCGACAGGTGCTCACCGGTCAGCGTCTCCTCCACCGGACCGCCGGCCAGCACCCGGGCGTCGCGCATGAGCAGCGCGTGGGTGGTGGTCGCGGGGACCTCCTCCAGGTGGTGGGTGACCAGCACGGTCGCCAGGCCGGGGCGGGCGGCCAGGTCCTCCAGCGCCTCGATCAGGTCCTCGCGGGCGGGCAGGTCGAGCCCGGCGAAGGGCTCGTCGAGCAGCAGGATCTCCGGGTCGGCCATGAGGGCGCGGGCCACCCGGACGCGGGCGCGTTCGCCCTGGGAGCAGACGACGAAGAGGCGGTCGGCCAGGTCCTTGCAGCCCAGGTCGGCGAGGAGGGCCTCGGCCTTGGCGCGCTCGGCCGGGCCGTACTGCTCCCAGAGGGGGGCGCTGGTGCCGGAGTGGCCGGTCAGGACGACGGTCCTGGCGGTCGCGCCCTCCTCCTCCAGCAGCGACTCGTCGACCAGGCGCTGGCTGGCCGCCACCAGGCCGATGTGGCGGCGCAGCTCCCGCAGGTCGACCTTGCCGAGCTGCTTCCCCAGCACGTGGGCGGTGCCGGAGGTGGGGTGGCGGACGGTCGCGGCGACCGACAGCATCGTGGTCTTCCCGGCGCCGTTGGGGCCGAGCACCACCCAGTGCTCGCCCTTCCGGACCGTGAGGTCCACGTCGGAGACCAGCGCGCGGCCGACCACGCGGACGCTCACCCCGTGGAGTTCAAGCGCGGATTCGTTCATCCGCACAGGATGTCAGGGCGTTTCAGGACACCCGGAACCGGCCTCCCACCCGGTCGAGGTCGGCGGGGTGGTCGGCGATGTGGATGCGGTCGCCGTCCTTCACCCCGGCCGGGACGGCCGAGTCGAGGTAGGTGTTGATTCCTTTGACCAGGAAGTCGTCGAGCCGTCCGTCGACGAGCCGGAGCAGCGCCGCGCCGCCCTTGGCGGTGATCAGCTCGATCGTGCGGCCGTCGAGTTCGAGGCAGACGGCGCCCTCGTGGTCGCTCTGGGTCAGCACGGTCAGGTAGGCGACGTCGCGGTCGGGGTGGACGCGCAGGTAGGCGTCGGCGTGGCCGTGGGTGACCCGGACCCGGGACTCGGCGGCGGCGGGCTCCGAGGGGAGGGCGTCGGCGAGGACCGTACAGGGATTGAGATGTTCGTCGAGGGTCGGCGCCGGGCCGTCGACGACGACCGAGCCGCCGCCGGCGATGTGCGCGGCCAGCAGCGCCTGCACGTGGCGGTGCATGAACGGGCCGCCCGGCACGGTCACGGTCCCGTGGACCGCGAGGCTCTCGACGGTGGCGCTCTGGAGTTCCACCAGCGCGTAGTCGGTGCCCTCGGCGCGGTGGCGCTCGTGGTAGGCGCGCAGGGAGCGGCCGAGCTGGGGAGCCTGCGAGCCCTCGGGAGAGAAGGCGGCGATCCCGGCGTAGGGCAGGTAGAGGCCGTAGGCGCCGGCGCGCTCGGGGCGGGACTCCAGGAACTCCGCGCCGTGCAGCGCCAGGAAGTCCGACATCGACTTCAGCGTGTGGGCCTTGGGGGTGGCCTCGCCGTTCTCGTCGATGGGGGCGCAGTCGGGGTAGGGCGACTCGTGCAGGCTGTCGAGCTCGTCGGTCCAGCCGGCGGTGTTGACGCCGGTGTAGACGTTGAACCCGGTCGCGCCGGCCGCCAGCGCCAGCAGCGTCTGGTGGTAGGAGGTCGCGCCGTCGGCGTAGGCGGGGTCGTAGAGCTTGGAGAAGCCCCAGTTCTCCTCCAGGTTCGGGCCGGGGGCGCGCTTGGCGGCGGTGACGTAGCGGGCGTGGGAGTCGCGGTTGGCCGAGACGACGCCCATCCAGTTGGTGAAGCCGTAGTGGATGCCGTCCCACATCTCCGGCCGGACGCGGGCCAGCCAGTCGTCGAACGAGTGGTGGTGCTCGGCGGGCGGGTTGAGGTTCACGACCACCGGGACGCGCGGGCCGACGGCGGCGCTCCAGCGGTGGTAGACCTCGGCCAGGTATTCGGCGTGGAAGCGTCCCCAGTCGGAATAGGTCTGCAGCTCCTCCGATCGCGCAGGCCCGGTCCACTCCCTCGGGGGCTCGACGTCCGACCAGTCGTCGACCGCGACGGCGTGGACCCGGTTGTACTCCTCGACGGTGCCGTACCACTCCTTCACCCGCTCGCGGTAGAAGGCCAGCGCCGAGGGGCTGTAGTCGTAGGCGCTCAGCGGCAGCGCGCCGTTGGTGTAGATGCCCTCGTTGGCGATCTGCATCAGGATGATCGGGCCGTTCGGCCAGGTCGCCGGGTCGATGACCTCCTTGCCGGCGGCGTTCAGCCACTGGGTGACCCAGCTGTCGAACAGCGGCGCCAGCGGCGCGGGCAGCGGTTCGCCGAGCCAGTCGGAGCTCGCCCCGGTCGCGTCGAGCACCGCCTCGATCGCGGGGTTGTTCCTCGGGCACACCCAGTCGGGCAGACCGCCGTAGTTGGTCTCGGCGTGGATGAACGGCCCGGGTTTGGCGACCACCCGGAGATCGAGCTCGTGGCAGAGCGCCAGGAATCCCACCACGTCCCGGTTGCCCTGGCTCTCGCCGGCGAAGTCGGGCGGCCCGTCGGGCGTCGGCTGGTGGTGCCGCCACGGGAGGTAGCAGGTGATCACGCGGATGCCCAGCTCGTCCCGGATCGCGATGAGCCGGTCGCGCCACACGGAAGGGTCGTCCCGGTAGTAGGGATAGTCGGCCGTTACGAGCACCTGCGGCTCGCCGTCGATGACGGTCACCCCGTCGCGGACCTCGATGGCCACGCTCACTCCTTCGCTGGAACACCCAATTGCTCTAATACATAGTCTATATCTTGAAAAAAGTCACCCACGGATCATTGGTAACGCTCCGACCACGGAGGATGACTTATTTTTGGCTCTGATCTAACATGGGCGCAGACGTGGGGGAAGGAAGATCATGGTGAGGCCCGAGCGACGTACCGTCCGCGATCTCCGAAGGGGGAATCGGGCGGTCCTGTTGCGCGCGCTCTATTTCGCGGGCCCGACGAGCCGTCACGAGCTGACCGCCCTGACCGGGCTCAGCGCCGCGACCGTCAGCAACGTGACCGGCGACCTGCTCGCCGACAACATCATCATCGAGGCCGGGCTGGTCGACAGCGACGGCGGCCGGCCGCGCGTGCTGCTGCGCGTCAACCCGACCTACGGCTTCGCCGTCGGCGTCGACGTCGGTGAGACCCACGTCAGGGTCGAGCTGTTCGACCTCGACATGAACGAGTTGGCCAAGAGCGAGTTCGCGCTGCGCCCGGGGGCCCACGAGGTCGACGTCGTGGTGCGCCACATCCTGACCGGCATCGAGGCCGTCGTGGCCGACAGCGGGGTGCCGCCGTCGAAGGTGCTCGGCATCGGCGTGGGCGTGCCCGGCATCGTCGAGCGCGGCCCCGAGGCGATGATCCACGCGCAGACCTTCGGCTGGGACTCGGTCCCGCTCGGGACCCTGCTCCGCGCCGGAACCCCCTTCCCCCTGCACATCGACAACGGCGCCAAGACGATGGGCCAGGCCGAGATGTGGTTCGGCGCCGGCCGCGGCTCGCGCCACGCCGTCATCGCGCTGATCGGGTCGGGCGTCGGGGCCAGCATCATCGCCGACGGCGTGACCTACCGGGGGGCCAACAGCTCCGCCGGCGAGTGGGGCCACACCAAGATCGCCATCGGCGGCCGGGGCTGCCGATGCGGGGGCCGCGGGTGCCTGGAGGCCTACATCGGCGCCGAGGCCGTGCTGGAACGTGCCGGGATCGACTTCAACACCTCGACCGAGCAGGCCGCCTTCGCCGACCTGGTGGCCTCGGGCTCCCCCGTGATCGAGGAGACGGTCGAATACCTGGGCGCCGGCCTCGCCAACCTGATCAACCTGTTCAACCCCGAGCGGATCGTCGTCGGCGGCTGGGCCGGCCTGCTCCTCGGCCAGCACCTGCTCACCACGATCAAGCAGAAGGCCGCCGAGAACTGCCTCACCCAGCCCTATTCGACCGCGTCGATCGTGCTCGGCCGCCTCGGCCCCGACGCCGTCGCCCTGGGCGCGGCCACGCTCGTCGTCGACGAATTCCTCCTCAGCACCACCTCGGCGTCAGTGTCGCGGGAGCCCGCCGTAAGCTAGTTCGGCGCGCTGACCTTACGGATTTCCGTAACGTGAGGGCACGCATACCGCAGAATGGCGTCAAACCCCCCACTGGCCGAGGAGATCACTTTGGGCACTTCACGCGACATCCTGGACCTCGCCCTCAGCGCCCGCGAACTGGCCGACAACCAGCCCGCGGGCACCCTGGAACACGCCGCTGCCACCTCCGTGGCGATCACGTGCGCGACCACCCGAGACGAGGACCAGGCCCGATCGGTGCTGGAGGGGGTATCCCCGGAGGAGGTCCGGGCCGCCGCCCTGGAACTCTTCGAACGTCTCGCCCAGCAGTAACCGGATCGCGGAACTCGGCCTGTGGGGGTGCCGGGTTCCGAGCCCTGTCCGCGATCGCGACCGGCGAGGCCTGAACGCGTCGCCCGAAGTCCCCTGGCAATGCCGAGGCGCCCTCTCTGACCACTTCCGGGCCGGGACCGCACGATCGGCTGCCCTTTGCCGGGAAACCGGAACTTCGCCTCCCGGAGAGGTCGCGCGGATCGAGCGTCGCTGCCATGGGTGGAGGTCAGAAAGATCCGCCATCCCGGTCCCCCGTGTCCCGATCCATGATCCGAGACATGTCCGCGCGGACAGATCACGCGGATATCACCGCCCGGACCAAGGTCCGCAGCAAGACGTAGCTAGCCGGGGCGGTGGAGCTCCGCCACCCGGATCGGGAATGGATCTGTTCCTTGGGGCAAGACGCGGCTGCCCGCCGGGTGGTCACTCCGTTGGGTGGTCTGCCAGGACCTCCAGGATTGACTCGCCGTATTTGGCCAGTTTGTTCTCGCCCACGCCGTTGATCGTGGCGAGGGCCGCGAGGTCGGCGGGGAGGCGGGTGGCGATCTCCTTCAGGGTGGCGTCGTGGAAGACGACGTAGGCCGGGACGCCCTGTTCCTTCGCGGTGGCGCCGCGCCAGGCGCGCAGGCGCTCGAAGAGCGGCTTGGCCTCCGACGGCAGGTCGGCGGCGGCCTGGGGGGCCGACTTGGCCACGGAGACCTTGGTCTTGCGCTCCGGGTCCTTGCGCATGTCGATCGTGCGCCGGCCCTTGAGGACGTCGGCGCTGGCGTCGGTGAGGATCAGCGTCGGATAGTCGCCGCCCTCGACGTCGAGGATGCCCAGCGCGAGGAGCTGGCGGATGACCGCGCGCCATTCGGGCTCGCGCAGGTCGGTGCCGACGCCGTAGACGCTCAGACTGTGGTGGCCGTATTGGCGGATCTTCTCGTTGTCGCGGCCGAGCAGGATGTCGGTGATGTGGGCGGCGCCGAACTTCTGGCGGCGTTCGCGGTGCAGGCGCAGCACGGTCGACAGGACCTTCTGGGCGGCGACCGTGCCGTCCCAGGACTCGGGCGGGGTCAGGCAGGTGTCGCAGTTGCCGCAGGGCTCGGCCTTCTGGCCGAAGTAGTCGAGCAGGCCGACGCGGCGGCAGCCGACCGACTCGCACAGCGCGAGCATCGCGTCGAGGTGGCTGGAGAGCCTGCGGCGGTGGGCGTCGTCGCCCTCCGAGGTGTCGATCATGCGGCGCTGCTGGACGACGTCCTGCAGGCCGTAGGCCATCCACGCCGTGGACGGCAGCCCGTCGCGGCCCGCGCGGCCGGTCTCCTGGTAGTAGCCCTCGATCGACTTCGGCAGGTCGAGGTGGGCGACGAACCGGACGTCGGGCTTGTCGATGCCCATGCCGAACGCGATCGTCGCCACCATCACCAGCCCCTCCTCGCGGAGGAAGCGCGCCTGGTGGGCGGCCCTCGTCCGTGCGTCGAGGCCCGCGTGGTAGGGCAGCGCGGGGATGCCGTTCTGGCTGAGGAAGGCGGCAACCTGCTCCACCGAGTTGCGCGACAGGCAGTAGACGATCCCGGCGTCGCCCTTGTGCTCGTTGCGGAGCAGGTCGAGGAGCTGCTTCTTCGGCTCGTTCTTCGGGACGACGCGATATTGGATGTTGGGCCGGTCGAAGCTGGCGACGAAGTGGCGGGCGTCGTCGAGCTTGAGCCGGGTGGCGATCTCGGCGTGGGTGGCCGGGGTCGCCGTCGCGGTCAGCGCCACCCGCGGCACGTCGGGCCAGCGCTCGTGGAGGGCCGACAGCGCGAGGTAGTCGGGCCGGAAGTCGTGGCCCCACTGGGAGACGCAGTGGGCCTCGTCGATCGCGAACAGCGAGATCCTGGCCCGGTCGAGCAGCGCCATCGTCTGCTCCGACCGGAGCCGCTCGGGCGCGAGGTAGAGCAGGTCGAGCTCACCGGCGACGAACAGCGCCTCGATGGCCTGCCGCTCCCCCATGTCCTGCGTCGAGTTGAGGAACCCGGCCCGGACGCCGAGCGCGGTCAGCGCGTCGACCTGATCCTGCATCAGCGCGATCAGCGGCGAGATCACCACGCCGACGCCGGGCCGCACGAGGGCGGGGATCTGGTAGCAGAGCGACTTCCCGCCCCCGGTCGGCATCAGGACGAGGGCGTCACCGCCGCCGACGACGTGATCGATGATCTCCTGCTGACCGTCGCGGAAGGTGGCGTAGCCGAACACACGGTTCAGCACGTCATGAGGGTCGGTGAACCGGGTCTCCTCGGCCCAGGGGGCCATCTCGAGGCGCGGTTCGTCTTCGTCGTCCCAGTCGGGGGCCTCGGCGTCGGGCCAGGCGTCGGGCCAGGGGGCGAGTTCGTCGGGGGAAGCCACCCGAACACCCTAACGACGCCGACCGACAAGCGGCACCACGCGAGGCTTGAATCAAGCTATAGGTCCCTAAGCACTATTTCGATATAGCAAGGTCTGATTGTCCATTACGCCTATCCATCAAAGAAATTCTCCCCTCAATCATTTGAATGGCCACTAAGCGGTCAGGCTGTCCCCGATCAGGAGCACATACTGACGATGGCCGCCGAACTCGTCGAGAGTGCCGGCGATCACGGGTCTCCGCCGGACGTTCCGGCACGCATGACGCGCCAGGCGGGCTCCCTCGCCAGCCATGACGCTGATCACAATCGAGATCGCGGAGACCCCACCAGGCCGGACCCGACCCTCCACGGCACTGGACCGACAAAGCGACTGAACGACCCCATTCAATGATCTTCCTGAAGAACATGAGCCCCTCATATGGCGCATCGCCAAGGGAAGGATTCAGCCGAAGACACCGCCCAGGAATTTTTCTGTACTGATGCACCACGGCAAATGGGAGCTCGTCGAGCACCCGCGAGGCTGGATGCGCAAGGTGGCTTACCACATCGCACGGCGATCCCCCGATGGACCGTGGAGACGGATGCGTGAAGATCTTCGGGGCCAGGCTGATCGGAGCCCGCCTCGCCGCCCGCGAAGCCACGGCCCGCCTTCTTCGGACGGAGTGGCTGCTCACGCGACTCGACCTTCGGGAGAGCCGACCGGCCCAGTGAACGAACCGCCACCGATTTAGCCGAGAGGTTGCGCACGGCCCTCCGTCTGGGCCTCGTGTATCTGGACGCCCGGGACCTGGACATCTCCTCGACGCGGATCCGTGATCACATCATTCTCGACGGGCTCATCTGGTCTGGCCCGCTTCGCGGAACGCCATTCGCAGGCGGTGGCGGACGAGCTGTACGTCTTCCACCTCCACGTCGAAAGTGGCATGCGCTGCGCCGACGTGCTCAGAGCCGCCCATGTGGCCACGGGCGAGGGGACGCGGGCATGGCGGGACTGTTCACCACCGCCCGGGAGGCGACCCGCTGACGCCTTCATCCGTTCTCGCGGACGCGGGTCACGTACGCGACCAGTTCCCGCATGTCGTCGGCGCTCCACGGCAGGCGGGCGCTGATCTCCTCGCTGTTCTCGGCCCACATCCGGCGGGCCGCCGCCTCGGTGCCCGTTCCCCCGGCGTGGAACAGGGCGCCGATGGCGTCCCAGCGGGCCACCAGGGCGCGCGCCTCCTCGGAGTCGGGGGCCCGGCCGGTCCGTACGCATTCCAGGAGGGACTCGACCAGGGTCCGCCACTCCGTCTTGGCGTTCTCCACGGCCTCGGGGCCGAGGTGCTCGCGGCGGGCGGCGAGGGAGTCCTGCTGTTCGGGGGTGAGGTAGGGGTCGAGCATGGCCATCATCTCCAGGGCTTTGAGGTAGCCGGTCGGGTCGTCGTGGTCGAGCAGGCGGGTGAGCTGGGTCCTGAGGGCCTCGATCTCGGACGCGCGCCGGGACAGGGCCGCCAGGTGGGCGTGCAGGAGGGCGGTCATGGAGGCGGGGGCCTCCAGGGCGGTGGCGATCTCGTCCAGGGACAGGCCGAAAGTGCGCAGGGCCCGGATGCGGTAGAGCCGCCGGAGGTCGTCGGGGCCGTAGCGGCGGTGGCCGTTTTGGGTCCTTTCGGTCGGTCGTAGAAGGCCTATTTGGTCGTAGTGGCGCAGCGCGCGTACGGTCGTTCTGGTCGCCTGCGCGAGCTGGCCGATCGTCCACATGCGGCAACCGTACGACCTGCCGTCACGTCCGATTCAAGGGGAGAAACCCATGTTGGTGGCCCGGCTCCACGGCGCGGCGGATCTGCGGATCCACGAGGAGTCCGACCCGGTCCCGCAGGCCGGCGAGACCCTCGTCAGGGTGACCTCGGTGGGGGTGTGCGGGTCGGATCTCCACTGGTTCGGCGAGGGCGGCATCGGCGACGCCCAGTTGACGCAGCCCCTCGTCGTCGGCCACGAGTTCGCCGGGGTGACGCTCGACGGGCGGCGGGTGGCCGTCGATCCTGCGGTGCCGTGCGAGGAGTGCCCGTCGTGCCTGCGCGGTTACCGGAACCTCTGTCCTTACGTACGGTTCGCCGGGCACGGCGCGACCGACGGCGGGCTCCGCGAATACGTCGCCTGGCCGAGCGCCTGCCTGTTCCCGCTGCCCGACTCGGTGTCCGACCTCGAAGGGGCGCTGCTGGAGCCGCTCGGGGTGGCCATCCACGCCTACGACCTTGGGCATCTCCCCCTCGGCGGGCGGGCCGGCGTGGTCGGGTGCGGGCCCATCGGGCTGATGCTGATCCAGTTGCTGCAGATCGCCGGGGCGTCGATGGTCGCGGCGGTGGAGCCGCTGCCCCACCGGGCCGCCAAGGCGCGGGAGCTGGGGGCCGACACCGATCCCCACGGCGATCTCGACGTGGTCTTCGAGGTGGCGGGCACCGACCAGGCCGTCGACACGGCTTTCGAGATGGCGCGGCCGGGCGGGCGGGTCGTGCTGGCCGGGATCCCGGACGAGGACCGCACCTCGTTCCGGGCCTCGACCGCGCGGCGCAAGGGACTGACGATCGCGATGGCGCGCCGGATGAACGACGTCTACCCCCGCGCGATCACGATGGTCGCCCAGGGGAAGGTCGACCTGCTCTCGCTCGTGTCGGGGCGGTTCGCCCTGCAGGACGCGGCCAAGGCGTTCGCCGAGGCGCAGTCGCGGCAGGGTCTCAAAATCGTTATCGAGCCCTAAATCGTGATTTGGGTCACACCAAAACCCGTTCGCCGCAAGCCTTGAACTAACCATCGAAGTTCCTGGCGCGTTCCACTCTCCTCGATCCCGCACGTCAGTTCTGGAAGTCAGGGCGCAAGATTTTGCCGGAACCCCGCACCAAACGCCGCACCGGTGCCCAAAGCCCCCTGGTTTAGGTTTCAACCTTGCGGACTTTTGCTTGACCGTCGTCAAAAGAGGCGCTTAACATCCCGCAATATGGAGGACACGGGCCGGAAACAGCCCTCAGCGCCGGAAGTCATCATACGTATGACCGGCATAGGCAAAAGCTTTTTGGGCGTCCGCGTCCTGCGCGGGATCGACCTGTCGGCGCACGCCGGAGAGGTGCACGCCGTCGTCGGCGAGAACGGCGCCGGCAAGTCGACGTTGATGAAGATCCTCGCCGGGGTGCACCAGCCCGACGAGGGCGTCATCGAGATCGGCGGCGAGACCAGGTCGTTCGCGCACCCCGTGCAGGCCCAGCGGGCCGGGGTCGCGATCATCTACCAGGAGTTCAACCTGCTGCCCGAGCGCAGCGTGGCCGACAACGTCTTCCTCGGCCGGGAACCCACCCGGCGGGGGCTGGTCGACCGGGCCGCGATGGAGGCGGCGACCGCACGGCTGCTCGACGAACTCGACGAGCACTCGTTCGGGCCGCGCGACATGGTCAAGGACCTGTCGGTGGCGCAGCAGCAGGTCGTCGAGATCGTCAAGGCGCTCAGCGTGGACGCCCGGATCGTCGTCATGGACGAACCGACCGCCGCCCTCGCCGAGCACGAGGTCGAACTGCTCTACCGGCTGATCCGGCGGCTGCAGAGCCGCGGGATCGCCGTCCTCTACATCTCCCACCGGCTGCGCGAGGTCTTCGACCTGGCCGACCGGGTCACCGTGCTGAAGGACGGCACGCACGTCGGGACCGTCCAGGCGAGCGAGGTGACCACCGCGGCCCTGGTCAAGATGATGGTGGGCCGCGAGCTGGACGCCTACTTCCCCCCGAGGGCCGGGGAGCAGGCCGTCGGCGAACCCCGGCTGACCCTGCGGAACGCCGGCAACGGCAAGCTCGACGGGATCGACCTCGAGCTGCGCGCCGGGGAGATCGTCGGCGTCGCCGGGCTCCAAGGGTCGGGCCGGTCGTCCCTGGTCAAGGCCATCTTCGGGGCCGAGCCCTTCACCCGGGGCGAGGTCACGCCGGTCCGGCCCGGGAACGTCCGGGAGGGCATCGCCGCCGGGATCGGCCTGGTCACCGAGGACCGGAAGGCCGAAGGGCTGGTGCTCAACCAGTCGGTGCGCGACAACGCCCTGCTGGTGGTCCGCGCGGTCGGCTCACGGTCCCGCGCCGCGGTCGCCGACCTGCTGGAGCGGGTCCGGCTGACGCCGCCCCGGCAGGACACCGAGGTCAAGTACCTGTCCGGCGGCAACCAGCAGAAGGTCGTGCTGGCCAAGTGGCTGACCCTCGCGCCCAAGGTCCTGCTGTTCGACGAGCCGACGCGCGGTGTCGACGTGGGGGCCAAGGCCGCCATCCACGACCTGATGCGCGAACTCGCCGACGGAGGCACCGCGATCCTGATGATCTCTTCCGAGTTACCCGAGCTGATCGGCATGAGCGACCGCATCGTGGTCCTGCGGGACGGCCGGATCGCCGGTCACCTGCCCGCCGGGGCCACCGAGGAGGCCGTGATGGCACTGGCCGCCGCCGACGGGGCCGCCGCGTGATCGCCCTGGTCGCCAACCCCACCCGAGCGGTGTACGCCGCTCTCGTCGCCACCCTCGCCATCGGCTGGGTCCTCGTCGCCTTCGACGGCGGCACCTTCACCCTCAACGACATGGTCGGCATCCAGCAGCGGTCGGCCGCCCTCGGCATCGTCGCGGTCGGCCAGACCCTGGCGATCCTGGCCGGGTCGCTGGACCTGTCGGTGGCCTACCTGATCAGTCTGGTCTCGCTCGTCGCGGCCGAGACGATGGCCGGGCAGCCGTCCAACATCCTGACCGCCGTCGTCGCCGCGCTCGGCGTGAGCGCGCTGGTCGGGCTGGTCAACGGGATCGTCATCACCAAACTGAAGGTGCACGCCTTCATCGCCACCCTCGGGGTCGCGCTGGTGATCCGGGGCGTCCTCGACCACCTCTACGACGGGCCCGCCGGCCGGGTGCCGGTGGAGTTCCAGCAACTCGGATACGCCCGCATCGGCCCGATCCCGGTCGCGGCCCTGCTGTGGGCGGCGGTCGCGGTGGCCGTCTGGTTCCTGCTCCGCCGCACCCGCCTGGGCAACCGGATCTACGCCGTCGGCGGCGACGTCGAGGTGGCCCGGCTGTCGGGGGTGCGCACCGACCGCGTGGTCATCGCGGCCCACGTGCTCTGCTCGCTGTGCGCGGGCGTGGCCGGGCTGCTGCTGGCCAGCCGCCTCGGCGCGGGCGCGCCCACGGTCGGCACCGACGGCGGCTACGACCTGGAGTCGATCGCGGCCGTGGTCCTCGGCGGCACCGCGCTGGCCGGTGGCCGGGGCGGGGTGGCCGGGACGGTCGGCGGGGTGCTGCTGCTGGCGGTGCTCGACAGCGTCTTCAACCAGCTCGAAGTGAACTCCTTCTTCAAGGACGTCGTACGCGGCGTCGTCATCGTCGTCGCGGTCGCGGTCTACGCCCGCCGGACCGGCAGGAGGGCGTCGTGAAGCGGGCCATCCCGATCTTCCTCGTGCTGGCCGGGCTCCTGGTGGCCATCGCGGCCGCCAACCCGTTCTTCCTCGAACCCGCCGGGTTCCTGGCGTTCCTGAAGCGCGTCGCGCCGCTGGCCATCCTGGCCGCCGGGCAGTACTTCGTGATCGTCTCCGGCGAGTTCGACCTGTCGGTCGGGTCTCTGGTCACCGTCGAGGTGGTGGTCGCGGCCCGGCTGATCGACGGCGACGAGTCGATGACCTGGCCGGTGCTCGCCCTGCTCATCGTCATCGGCCTGCTGGTGGGGCTGGTCAACGGGCTGGTCACCACGAAGCTGCGGGTGCCGTCGTTCATCACCACGCTCGGCGCGATGCTCATCCTGTCGGGCGCGGTCTTCCTGTGGACGGGCGGCGCGCCGCGCGGCGCGCTCTCGCAGGGGTTCCGGGTCTTCGGCCGCGAGGGCGTGTGGGCGGTGCTCATCCTGCTCGTCGTGGTGACGACGGCCGTGCTGCTGATGCGCGCCGACTTCGGCCGCACCCTCGTCGCCGTCGGCGACAACGAGAAGGCCGCGCGGCTCAGCGGAGTCCGGGTCGACCGGGCGCGGGTGCTGGCCTTCATGATCTCCGGCCTGTCGGCCGCGATCGCCGGGATCCTGCTCGGCGGGTTCGCCGGGGTGTCCGCGCAGGTCGGCCAGAGTCTGGAGTTCCAGGCGATCACGGCCGTCGTGCTCGGCGGCGTCGTGCTCGGCGGCGGACGCGGCCACGTGGTCGCCGCCATCGCGGGGGCGTTCACCCTCGAAGCCTTGTTCACCCTCCTCAACCTGCACGGCATCTCCGGCGCGCTGGAGTACGCGGTGCAGGGTGTGATCATCATTGCCGCCGTGGCGGCCGGGGGTCTGCGGCTCCCGGCCCTGCGGTTATCTCCCTCGAAAGTGTAAGGAGTGACGTCCATGCGTCGATTACTGGTGGCCTTCGCCGCCTCGGCCTTGCTCGCCGCCGGATGTGCCAGCGACCTGCCGCCCACCGGGGCCAGCGCCCCCGCGGACCCGGGAGCGAGCGCGGCCCCCGCCACGACCTCGGCGCCGGCCTCGGCCGGGACCGGTGAGCAGTCGGAGTTCTTCGTCCAGGCCGACTACGACGCCCAGCTGGCGATGCGGTCGCAGACGGCCGAAGGGCCCGCCGACAAGCCGTGGGAGCAGGCCATCGCGCCCCAGATGGTCGACACCGCCAAGTACAAGAAGGACGGCCCCTACCACCTCTGCTTCTCCAACGCCGCGGTCAACAACCCGTGGCGGCAGGTCGGCTGGACGACCATGCAGGAGGAGGTCGCCCTGCACAAGGACATCAAGGAGTTCACCGCCCTCGACGCCGAGGGCAAGGACGACAAGCAGATCTCCGACATCGCCGAGCTCCAGGCCAAGGGCTGCGACGCCCTGATCATCTCGCCGAACACCACGGCGACGCTGACCCCGGCCGTCTCGGGCGCCTGCCCCGAGGTCCCGGTCATCGTCTTCGACCGCGGTGTCGAGACCGACTGCCCGGTGACCTTCATCAAGCCCATCGGCGGGTACGCCTTCGGCGCCGACGGCGCGGAGTTCCTCATCGAGAAGGTCCCGGCCGGCGGCAAGGTGCTGGCGCTGCGCATCCTGCCCGGCGTCGACGTGCTGGAGAACCGCTGGGCCGCCGCCAAGGTCGCCTTCGACAAGTCGCAGCTCCAGGTGGTCGGCGTCGAGTTCACCGACGGCGACGCCGCCAAGACCAAGAGCATCGTGTCCGACTACATCGCCCGCCACGGCAAGATCGACGGCGTCTGGATGGACGCGGGCGCGACCGCCGTGGCCGCCATCGAGGCGTTCGAGGACGCCGGGGTGCCCGTCCCCGCCTTCGTCGGCGAGGACCAGCAGGACTTCCTGCAGAAGTGGAAGGACGGCAAGCTGACCGCCGTCGCGCCCACCTATCCCACCTACCAGTGGCGGACCCCGATCATCGCGGCCCTGAAGATCCTCAAGGGCGAGGAGGTTCCCAAGCAGTGGAACCTGCCCCAGCCGAAGATCACCCAGGAGTCCCTCGACACCTACCTCCAGCCCGACATGCCGCTGCTGCACTACGCGCTGTGCGGCTGCGAGTCCATGCCCGGCTTCCCCGGGAAGTGGGGCGGGAAGTAGATGCTCCCCATCGGCGTCAACACCTGGGTCTGGGTGTCGCCGCTGACCGACGGCGACCTGGCGGCGCTCGCGCCCCGGGTCGCCGGCTGGGGGTTCGACGTGCTCGAACTCCCCGTGGAGAACCCGGGCGACTGGGATCCCGGACGGGCCGCCGACGTCCTGGCCGAACACGGCCTGGCGGCGTCGGTGGCGCTGGTGATGCCGCCGGGCCGCGAGCTCGTCGCCGCCTCGGCCGACGTGGTCCGGGAGACCCAGGACTACCTGCGGCACGTCGTCGATGTGGCCGCGCGGGTCGGGGCCCCCGCGATCGGCGGGCCCGCCTACTCGTCGGTGGGCCGCACCTGGCTGCTCTCCGCCGAGGAGCGCCGGGCCGCCTACCGTGAGCTGCGCGAGAACCTGACGCCCGTCGTCGACTACGCCGCCGAACGTGGCGTGCGGGTCGGCGTCGAGGCGCTCAACCGGTACGAGACCAGCCTGGTCAACACCGTCGAGCAGGCCCTTGAGGCCATCCCGGACCACTGCGGGATCATGCTCGACTCGTACCACATGAACATCGAGGAGAAGAGTCCCGCCGAGGCCGTGCGCCTCGCCGGTGAGAGGGTCGCGCACATCCAGGTGTGCGGGACGGACAGGGGAGCGCCCGGAGACGACCACTTCGACTGGAAATCCTTCATCGACGCGGTGACCGAGATCGGGTACGCAGGACCGCTCGTGATCGAGTCGTTCACCGCCGAGAACCGCACCATCGCCACGGCCGCCTCCATCTGGCGGCCCCTGGCCCGGAGCCAGGACGCCCTGGCAACCGACGGGCTCGCTTTCCTCCGGGCTCTCTGAACCATCCCGCACCCTCCCAGGGAGCGCAATGCGCAGGTACCTGATCGCCCTCCTGACCCCGCTGCTGTTGGTGTTAGCGCTACCAGCCCCCGCCGCGGCGGCCCCGAACTTCCGGGCGCTGCTGTTCACCGAGACGGCCGGCTACGTGCACGACTCGATCTCAGCGGGCGTCACGATGATCAACAACATGGCGGCCGCGAACAACTTCGAGGTCGTCCAGAGCAACAACTCCAGCTCGTTCACCACGTCCAACCTGGCCACCTTCGACGTGGTCATCATGCTGCAGAACTCGGGCATGGTCTGGGACAACGACTCCCAGCGCCAGGCCCTGCAGGCCTACGTCGAGGGCGGCGGCGGCATCGTCGCCATCCACAACGCCACCGACATGGGCATCGAGTCGACGTTCCCCTACTGGGACAACCTGATCCAGGCGGGCGCGCACATGCCGGCCCACTCCAACATCGTCCAGGGCACCGCCAAGGTGGCCGACGACGTTCATCCGTCCACGTCCGGGTTGCCTGACCGCTGGACGCGGACCGAGGAGTGGTACAACTTCGACCGCAGCATCCGCGGCGACGCCCACATCCTGGTGACGGCCGACGAGACGACCTACTCCCCCGGCGGCAACGCCATGGGGCACGACCACCCGATCTCGTGGTGCCGTGAGGTCGGCACGGCGAAGGTCTGGGCGACGGCCATGGGCCACACCGCCTCGACCTACAGCGAGGCCTACTTCCAGCAGCACGTGCTGGGCGGCATCCGCTGGGCCGGCGGCGAACTGGCCGGCGACTGCGGCGGCACCGTCTGGAACCGTTTCCAGAAGGTGACCCTCGACTCGGCGCCCAACCAGCCGATGCAGCTCGACATCGCGCCCGACAAGACGGTGTTCTACGCCAGCCGGGCCGGCCAGCTCAAGACGATCAACCCGTCGAACGGCCAGATCGCGACCGCGCACACCCTCAGCGTCTACACCGGCGGTGAGGACGGCCTGGTCGGCCTGGCCCTCGATCCGAACTTCGCGTCGAACCGGTACATCTATCTCTACTACTCGCCGACCGGCAGCCAGTCGATCGTGCGGGTGTCGAGGTTCACGTACACCGCCGCCAACGCGCCCAACGCGCTGAGCAACGAGCAGATCCTGCTCACCATCCCGGCCGAGCGCATCGACGAGCCGGGGCACACGGGCGGCTACCTGACGTTCGGCCCGAACGGCAACCTGTACATCGGCGTCGGCGACGACGTGAACCCGAACGCCTCGTCCGGCTACGCGCCGATCGACGAGCGCTCGGGCCGCGCCCACTTCGACGCGCAGCGCACCGCCGCCAACACCAACGACCTGCGCGGCAAGATCCTCCGCATCCACCCGGAGAGCAACGGGACGTACACGATCCCGAGCGGCAACATGTTCGCGCAGGGCACCGCCAACACCCGCCCGGAGATCTACGCGATGGGCTTCCGGAACCCGTTCCGGTTCGCGGTGAACAAGGAGAACGGCTGGATCTCGATGGCCGACTACGGCCCCGACGCGGGTTCGGCCAACTCCAGCCGCGGCCCGGCCGGAATCGTCGAGTACAACCTGATCAAGTCGCCGGGGTTCTACGGCTGGCCCTACTGCACCGGCAACAACACCCCGTACAACGACTTCAACTTCGCCACCAACCAGTCGGGCGCGCTGTTCAACTGCTCCAACCCGACCAACACCTCGCCCAACAACACGGGTCTCCAGACGCTCCCGGCCGCGCGGGCGGCGAACGTCTGGTACTCCTACAGCGGCAACACCGCGTGGCCCGAGATGGGCAACAGCGGCGGCGCGGCCCCGATGGGCGGCCCGTTCTACCACTTCGACCCGAACCTCGTCTCGGACACGAAGTTCCCGCAGTACTTCGACGACACTCCGTTCTTCTACGAGTGGAGCCGGAACTTCCTCGCCGAGATGCGCCTGGACAACTCGGGCAACCTGCTGAAGGTCAACCGGTTCCTGTCGTCGATGCAGTTCCGATCGCCGATGGACATGAAGTTCGGGCCCGACGGCTCGCTCTACATGATCGATTGGGGTAGCGGTTTCGGCGGCACCAACACCGACGACGGCGTCTACCGCATCGACTACATCAACGGCTCCCGGGCTCCGCAGGCGCGGGCGTCGGGCACGCCGACCTCCGGCCAGGCGCCGCTGACGGTGCAGTTCTCGTCGTCGGGCTCGGCCGACCCCGACGGTGACGCGATCACCTACGCGTGGGACTTCACCGACAACGGCTCGGTCGACTCGACGTCGGCCAACCCGAGCTTCACCTACTCCTCCAACGGCAACTACACCGCGCGCCTGACGGTCCGGGACGCCGGCGGCAAGACCGGCACTGCCACCGTGCCGATCGTCGTGGGCAACACGGCGCCGACCCTCCAGTTCAGCGCACCGCCGAACGGCGGCGCGTTCGACTTCGGCGACACGATCTCGTACACGATCACCGGCAGCGACGCGGAGGACGGCGCCATCGACTGCTCGCGCGTCCAGGTCATCATCGCCCTGGGGCACGACACGCACAGTCACGACGTCGATCAGCGCACCGGCTGTTCGGCGACCATCACGACCCAGCAGTCGGGGCACGACGCCACGCAGAACGTGTTCTACGTGCTCTCGGCCACCTACACCGACAGTGGCGGCCTCAGCAAGGGCGCGGAGCTGATCCTCCAGCCCAAGATGAAGCAGGCCGAGCACTTCGCGAGCTCCTCCGGGGTCCGGGTCGTGGCGGACACGACGGCCCAGGACGGCAACCGGGTCGGCGACATCTCCAACAACGACTGGATCTCGTTCGCGCCCATGGCGACCCAGGGGGTGACCGGCATCTCCTACCGGGTGTCCTCGATCTCCACGGGCGGTTCGATCGAGCTGCGGGCCGGCTCGCCGACCGGGACCCTGCTCTCGACCACCTCGGTGCCCTCGACGGGAGGCTGGACCACCTACGCCTCGACGGCCGTCAGCAGCGTGACAGGGGTGAGCGGCAGCCAGACGTTCTACCTGGTGTTCAAGCACTCGACGGCCAACCAGTTCGACCTCGACTCCTTCACCCTCCAGGGTCAGGGGGTCGGCGGGACGCCCACGACCACCGGGCCGGTGGCCGGCGGGATCTACCAGATCGTCAACGTCGGCTCCAGCAAGGCGGTGGACATCGAGGGCGCCTCCACGGCCGACGGGGCAAGGGTCGTCCAGTGGTCGCCCGGCAGCGGGACGAACCAGCGGTTCCGGTTCGTCGACGCGGGCAGCGGGGCCTTCCGCCTCCAGCCGACGCACTCCAACAAGTGCATCGACGTGTCGGGCGCCTCGACCGCGACGGGCGCCCTGCTCGTCCAGTGGACCTGCCACACCAACGCGAACCAGTCCTACCGGTTCACGGCGCAGGGATCCAACTGGAGGATCCAGGCGGGGCACAGCAACCTGTGCCTCGAAGTGCCCAACTCAACTGATCTGACCCAGCTGCGGCAGAACACCTGTTCGACCGCGACCAGTCAGCAGTGGCGGCTGACCCGGATCAGCTAACCGAATCGCCGGCCCTCCGGGGTGCCACCCGGGGGGCCGGTCAGCTGATGAGCAACGTCTTGCCCACGACAGTCCTGGCCTCCATGGCGGCGTGCGCCGCGGCGGCCTCGGCCAGCGGGAACGTCTGCCCGACGAGCGGCCGGAGCACGCCCTCGGCGGCCAGCTCCAGCGCGTGGGCCAGGTGCCGCAGGCGGTCGGGGTCCGGCAGCTGCGCCACCTCGATCCCGGTGACGGTGACGTCCGGCCGGTCGACCGTGGTGAACCCCCCACCGGCCGCGCCGTGCGCGGAGAACCGGCCGCCGGGGTTGACCAGGGGCACGGCCGCCGCGCCGAGCGCGCCGCCGACGTTGTCCAGCACCACGTCCGCGCGCGGCCACTCCGGCCGCCCGGAGTCGACCAGCACGTCCGCGCCGAGCTCCCCCAGCCGGCCCAGCTTCACCCCCCGGGCGACCGCGATCACGGTGGCCCCGCGCGCCTTCGCGAGCTGCACCTCCAGCGCCCCGAGCCCGCCGCTCGCCCCCACGACCAGCACCGTGTCGGACGGCCCGATCCTCGTCGCCTCGAACAGCGCCAGCGCGGTCGTGGCGTCGTGGAGCAGCGCGGCGGCCGTCCGGAGCGAGACGCCACCGGGCACCTCGACGGCCGCCACCGCCACCGCCTTCCCGGCGTAACCGCCGTAGCCGCCGTAGCCGCCGGTGTATCCGGCCACCCTCCGGCCGTCCTGATCGCGCCCGGCCACTCCCCCGCCGGGGACGTACGGCGGCCGGACCGGCCAGTAGTCCTGCCCCAGCCCCCACCGCACCACGGTCTCCAGCAGCAGGGTGTCGCTGACCTCGACGTCGACCAGGATCTCGCCCTCCCCCGCGACCGGGTCGGGGATCTCCACCGTCTCCAGCACATCGGGGCCGCCGAACCGGGAGACCCGCACCGCTTGTGTCGTCATGGCGGGCAGACTAGGAGTTCAACATTTGTTGAAGTCAACCCCGGGAGGCCCGCATGGCCCTGACGGTCGGAGACCTGGCCCGTGCGAGCGGCGTCAATCCCTCGGCTGTACGTTTCTACGAGGCCCACGGCCTGCTGTCCGCCGAGCGGACCAGCGGGAACCAGCGCCGGTTCCAGGACGCCGACGTCTGCCGCACCAAGGTCATCCGCGTCGCCCAGCGGGTCGGCCTGTCGGTCGCGGAGATCAGGCAGGTCCTCGACGACCTCCCGCCGGACCCGGCCCCCGGCGACTGGCGGAGGTTGGCCGAGAGCCTCGTCGCGGAGGCCCACCGCCGGATCAGCCAGCTCCAGCAGGTGCTCGGCGAGATCACCGGCGGCGAGAAGCTCTGTGAACTGGAAGAGCCGGCCGGGCTGCTGCCCGACCGGCTCCGGAGTTCAGGACGTCACTTGGCGTAGCGGCGGCGGAAGCGCTCGACGCGTCCGGCGGAGTCCACCACGCGGCTCTTGCCCGTGTAGAACGGGTGGCTCGCGGAGCTGACATCGACGTCCACGACCGGGTAGGTCTGGCCGTCCTCCCACTCCACTGTCTTGTCCGACCGCACCGTCGACCTGGTCAGGATCGCGAAGCCCGCGCTCGGGTCGCGGAAGACCACGGGACGGTACTCGGGGTGGATGCCCTTCTTCATGCGCTATCGCTCCTCTCGGAAGGTCACGTGCTGCCGGATGACGTTGTCGTACTTGCGCAACTCCATCCGGTCGGGGTCGTTGCGCCGGTTCTTCCTGGTCACGTAGGTCACGCCTGTTCCGGCACTCGACCGCAACCGGACCAGCGGACGGAGGTCACTTCGCTTCACGGGATCGAAAACCGTTTTCAAAGCCCGAGTATTCCCGTCACAACTCCCCGCTCAGCACGCTCGTCCAGAAGAACAGGAACTCGCGCAGGCGCAGGGCCTGCCGATCCAGTCTCGCGGCGAGTTCGTCGCTCATGCCCTAGTCGCCTTCCAGGTGGAGTTCGAGATCGGCGTCGGCCGCGCACAGCTCGCCCAGCCTGAGGATCTCCGTCACGACGCTCCGCACGGACGCGTCCTCGGTCCGCGCGAGCGTCTGGGTCAGCTCGGCGACGAACTGCGGCATCTCCGCCGAGGTCAGGATCAGCGATCCGTACGGGTCGGCCCGGCGCACCATCGGCAGGCGGCTCTCCCGGCAGACATCGGCGAACACGTCCCGCACGTCGAGGAAGGCGTCGACCGGGTCGAGGCGGCGTCTGCGCGGGCTGCTGCCCGGGCGGGTGACGCGCATGATCGTCACGTCCACGCCCATGAGGCCTCCTCGATCGTCGTGATCATCATGCCGGTCATCAGCGAACAGCGTTGTCAATTTGTGACTTTCGGCGCTCTGTGAAACCTCCCGGCAACAATCTACGGTTCCGGATAACGTTATCCGAGCCTCGCCGGGCCACCACGGAAAGGCAACCCCCATGACCAGAACGCGTGGCTTAGCCATGGTCAGCGCGCTCGCCCTGCTCGCCGCCCTGTCCACGGCGACCTCAGCGCAGGCCGCCACACCCACCCCCGACCAGCAGTGGGCAGCCGTACAGTCCCTGGTCGGAGCAGTGAAGGGGCGCTGGACCAACCAGGCCTACACCGGCTCCGTCACCGACACGATGCCCGACACCGCGGTCATCGGGAACGGCGACGTCGGCGTCACCTCGGGCGGGGGTGACGGGTTCAAGACGTTCCGGATCGCCAAGGGCGACTTCTGGACCGCCAGCCCCAACCGGTCGCTCGTCGCCCTCGGGTCGGTGTCGATCCATCCGGTGAGCAGCAGCGGCTCGCCGAACCTGGCGCTCGGCTCGGCCGCGACCGCGTCGAGTTCCCACTCCTCGTTCCCGCCGAGCCGGGCCGTCAACGGCGGCTGGGGCTCCGGCTACGAGGGCTGGGTGTCCGACATCGGCAAGCCGCAGACGCTCACCCTCGACCTCGGCTCGGCCAGGACCTTCAGCCGGTACGTCCTGCGCCACGACGCCGCCGCCCGCCCCGCCGAGACGGCCAACACCACGAAGAACTGGACCCTCCAGACCAGCACCGACAACGCCACCTGGACCACCCGCGACACCGTCACGAACAACACCGCCGCCACGACCGACCGGACGATCTCCGGCGTCACCGCCCGCTACGTCCGGCTGAGCATCTCCGAACCGACCCAGGGCACCACCTCCGACAGCGTCACCAACCCCCGGGCGCGCATCGGCCAGTTCGAGCTCTACAACGGCAGCGGCGGCGGGGGCGGCGGCACGTCGTTCACCGAGGAGCAGAACATCCTCAAGGGCGACATCGACACCACGATGAGCCTCGGCGGCGCGCCCGTCACCCTGCGCACGTGGGTCGGCGCGACCGACAACCTGGTCGTGACCCGCGTCCAGGCCGGGGCCGCCACCACCGTCCGGGTCTCCAACACGACCCAGATCCAGAACGGCCGGGCCGGGTTCACCAGCACGGCGGGGACCTCGGGAAGCACGATCTGGGCCGCCCGCCAGACCGCCTTGGGCCAGTGGACCTCCCGCGCGGCCCTGGCCACCCGCGTCATCGGCGGCGCCCAGACCGTGAGCGGCAACCAGATCACCGTGGCCATCCCGGCGGGCGGCGCGGTCGACGTCGTCACCGCCGTCGCCGGCGGCGGGACCAGCGGAAACGACCCGGCCCCGGCCGCCCGGAGCCTGGCCGACGCGCAGAGCGGCGGGTCGATCGCCACGCAGTACGACAACCACGTCGAGTGGTGGAAGCAGTACTGGCTCAAGTCCTACGTCGACCTCGACGACGACGTGCTGGAGCGCTACTACTACGCCGCCCAGTACTTCATCGGCTCGGCCAGCCGCGCCGGGAGGACCGCGCCGGGGCTGTTCGGCATCTGGGCCACCACGGACTATCCGTTGTGGGGCGGCGACATGCACCTCAACTACAACTGGATCGCCAACTTCTACGGCGTCTACTCCTCCAACCGCGCGGACCTCGCGCTGCCCCTCTTCGACCTGGTCAGCGCCTATCTCCCCGAGGCGAGGAGAAGGGCTGCCCAGGACCTGCGCAGGGTCAACTCCGGCTACGTCAACGGCCGGTTCCCCAGCGGCGGCGTCCCGTCGGGGGTGCTGTTCCCGGTGGGCATCGCGCCCAACGGCGCGACCGCCGACGACAACTACCACCAGCAGGTCGGCAACAGCCTGTTCACCGCGACCCAGTACGTCTCCTACTGGCAGTACACCCGCGACCAGACCTGGCTGTCCCAGCGCGGCTACCCCTTCATGAAGGAGGTCGTCACCTTCTTCCAGCACTGGCTCCAGCTGGAGAACAACCGCTTCAACCTCTACTCCGGCCCCCACGAGGGCACCTGGGCCCGTAACTCCGGCGCCGACCTGGGCATGCTGAGGACGCTGCTCACGACGACCATCGACGCGAGCAACCGCCTGGGCGTCGACGCGGGCCTGCGCGCCACCTGGCAGGACATGCTGAACCGGCTGGCGCCGATCCCGCGGACCACGTACAACAACCAGCAGGTGTTCGCCCTGGGCGACCCCGGCACCCTCTCCGACGGGCGGGCGATCCGGCCCGGGGACAACACCGTCAACCTGGAGTTCGTCCACCCCGGCGAGGCGCTGGGCATCAACGGCCCGGCGGCCGACCGCCAGGTGGCGATCCAGACGCTCGACGCGATGAACTCCTGGGGCCAGGACAACTCCTTCCCCAAGGTCTTCACCCAGGCCGCGCGGGTCGGCTATCCGGCCCAGTCGCTGATCGACCGGCTGAAGACCCAGATCGCCAACCGGTCGGCGGCCAACCTGCGGGTCACCGACCCGCACCACGGCCTGGAGAAGTCGGGCGCGGTCGAGGCGATCAACAGCATGCTGCTCCAGAGCGACCTGGGGATCATGCGGGTCTTCCCGGTCTGGCCGTCGAGCCGGAACGGCTCGTTCGTGCGGCTGCGGGCGCCGGGCGGGTTCGTCGTCTCGTCGGCGCGCGCCGGCGGCCAGGCGAGCTACGTCGACGTGACGAGCACGGTAGGCGGGCAGCTGCGGCTGCAGAACCCGTGGCCGGGCCGCGGCGTCACCGTCACCGGCGGCGCGTCGCCGTCGGTGAGCAACGATGTCATCACTTTCTCCACGGTTGCGGGGGCGACGTACTCGATCACACCTAACTAGATCACCAGGAAGGCCGGTCACCACGCGTGGCCGGCCTTTCTTGTCTGCAAAAACGACAAACTCATACGCAAATACTGGACAGCACTGGACGCAAATAGCCACATACACGACAAAAGCCCCAAACTACAAGGGCTTGACAGGATCTGAGGGCAATGCAACTCTCGCAAGCATGTTACAAGAATATGAAAATAGATTCGAGTAACTCGAATGCAGAGTGGTCGTAAATCAGCAAGCGTCGACAAAGCCTTCGAGCTGGTGCACGCCGTCTCCGACGCCGGGCGCGACGGGATCACCCTTGGCGCGCTCGCGAGCCGCGCCGGGATCGCCGTCAGCACCGCCCACCGGTACGTGACGTCCCTGCTCGAACTCGGTGTCCTCGACCGTGACCCGGCCGGGTCCTACCGGCTCGGGGTGACCCTGATCATGCTGGCCGGGCAGTACCTCGACGAGGACGGCCTGCGCGCCGCCGCCCGGCCCTACCTGTCCGAGCTGGTGGAGGTGAGCGGGGAGACCGTGCACCTCGGGGTGCTGGTCGGCGAGCAGATCGTCTACGTCGACAAGGTCGAGAGCGCCAAGTCGATCCGCCTGGTGTCGCACATCGGCAAACGGGCGCCGCTGCACTGCACGGCGATGGGCAAGGCGATGCTCGCCCTGCTCAAGCCCTCCCGCCGCGACGAGATCCTCGCCGGGCCTCTGGAGGTCCGGACCCCGCGGACCCTCACCGGGAACGCCCTGCTCGCCGAGCTGGGCGTGGTGCGGGACCAGGGGTTCGCGATCGACGACGAGGAGAACGAGGAAGGCGTCCGCTGCGTCGGCCTGGCGATCAAGAACGCCTCCGGCGAGCCCGTCGGCGCGTTCAGCGTCTCGGCCCCGGCCGCGCGGTTCAGCCGCGACGACTGCCACCGCCTCGCCCCCAAGGCCCGCGCGATGGCCGACGACATCAGCAAACGCATCGGCTACGGCCCGCCCAAGGGCTCACGGCCGCGCGGCAACCACTGAGCGGCAACCACTAAAAGGAGTGACAGATGACCATTGTGGTGCGGAATCCGGGGACCGGTGAGCCTCTCGGCGAGGTGCCCGACCTGGGAACCGACGCGGTCATGGCCGCCATCGGCAGTTCGCAGAAGGGGCAGCGGGCGATGGCGGCCATGCCCGGTCACGAGAGGGCGGCCCTGTTACGGCGGGTGGCCGACCTGATCGAGGGCGAGACCGAGTCGCTGGCGAGCCTGCTGGCGAGCGAGAACGGCAAGCCGTTGACGCAGTGCCGGGGTGAGGTCGAGGCGGCGATCCGCATCTGGCGCGGCTACGCCGCCGAGGCGACCCGGCTGTTCGGGCGGCAGACCCCGATGGACGCGGTGCCCGGCATGGAGCGCCACCTCGCGGTGACGATCCGCGAGCCGCTCGGTGTGGTGGCCGCGCTGGTGCCGTTCAACTATCCGGTGGAGCTGTACTCCCACAAGGCCGCCGCCGCGCTGGCCGCCGGGAACGCGGTGATCGTGCAGCCGCCGGCCAAGTGCCCGATGGCCCTGATCAGGGTCGCCGAACTGGTCGAGGAGGCCGGCGCCCCCGAGTACGCGCACCAGGTCGTGACCGGCGGCGTCGCGGTCTCGACCACCCTGGCCGAGGGCCCGGGCATCGCGGCGATCACGCTCACCGGCAGCACCAACGCCGGCCGGGCCATCGCCAGGCTGGCCTCCGGCACGCTGAAGAAGGTCTTCCTCGAACTCGGCGGCAACGACGCGATGATCGTCTGCGACGACGCCGACATCGAGGCCGCCGCGACCGCCGTCACCCTCGGGCGGCTGGCCCGTGGCAACGGCCAGATCTGCTGCGCGGTCAAGCGGGTGTACGTCCAGGACGGCGTCCACGACGCCTTCGTCGCCGAGCTCTCGGCGCAGGCGGCCAAGCTGGTCGTCGGCGACCAGATGGACGACGGCACCGACGTCGGGCCGCTGATCACCGAGCAGGCCGCCGAGGAGGTGGAGAAGGCCGTCGGGAAGCTGGTCGGCGAGGGCGCGCGCCTGGTCGTCGGCGGGGGCCGCCGGGGGTCGTTCGTGGACCCGGCGGTGCTGGTGGACGTGCCGGTCGAGAGCCCGACGTTCGCGGAGGAGATCTTCGGGCCGGTCGCCCCGATCGCCCGCTTCTCCGACCCGGTCGAGGCGGCGGCGCTGGTCTCCGACTCCCCCTACGGCCTGCACGCCTCGGTGTTCACCCGGGACGTCTCCCGCGCGTTCACCCTGGCCAAGCTGCTCGACGTCGGCGGGGTGATCGTGAACGGCTCGACCGCGATCCGGGCCGAGAACCTGCCGTTCGGCGGCACCAAGGACACCGGCGGCTACCGCGAGGGCCTGCACGAGACCGTGCTCGACTTCACCCGCCAGAAGACCGTGCTGGTCATGGAGGCCTTCGGATGAGCCTTGAGCTCCGCGGCGTCCGCAAGAGCTACGGCGACGTGGAAGTGCTCCACGGCGTCGACCTCACCGGACGCGACGGCGAAGTGCTCGCCGTCGTCGGGGCCAACGGCGCGGGCAAGTCGACGCTGATCCGGATCTTCGCCGGGGCGCACGAGATGTCCTCCGGCGAGATGCTCATCGACGGCGAGCCGGTCCGGCTGCGCTCGCCCCACGACGCGCACGAGCGCGGCATCCGCACGGTCTACCAGGAGCTGTCGATCGTGCCCGGCCTGTCGGTGACCGAGAACCTGCTGATGGGGCGGTTCCCCAAGCGGCGGAGCGGGCTGATCGACTGGCCCGCCGCCCACCGCAAGGCCAAGGAGCTGCTCGACGCCGCCGGGTTCGGCGCCATCGAGCCGCGCACCGTCGCCGGGCGGCTCACCGTGGCGCGCCAGCAGATGGTGGAGATCGCCAAGGCCCTGGCCGGCGAGGTGCGGGTCCTGGTCCTCGACGAGCCCTCGGCCGTGCTGGCCGGGAGCGACCTCGACGCCCTGTTCGACCTGATCCGGCGCCTGAAGGCGCGCGGGGTCCTGGTCGTGTACGTCTCCCACCGCCTCGCCGAGGTGATGGAACTGGCCGACTCGATCGTGGTCATCAAGGACGGCGTCATCATCGAGACCACCGAACCGGCCCGCACGTCGGAGGACGAGCTGATCCGGCTGATGGCCGGGCGCAAGCTCGAACAGATCTATCCCGAACGGCGCGACTCCCCCGGCGAGGCCCGGCTCACGGTGGCCGGGCTGTCGCGCCGGGGCGAGTTCTCCGACGTGTCCTTCGAACTCCGCTCCGGCGAGATCGTCGGGCTGTTCGGCCTGGTCGGCTCGGGGCGCAGCGAGATGGCCCGGTGCGTCTTCGGCGCCGAGCCCGCCTCCTCCGGCAGCGGGGCGTTCCGCTCCCCCGCCGACGCGATCTCGCACGGCCTGGCCCTGGTGACCGAGGACCGGAAACGGACCGGCCTCGTGGGCGGCATGACCGTGCTCGACAACATCGCCCTGGCGACCATGCGGGCCTCCACCAAGGGGCCGCTGATCGACGTGCCGGGGCGCAGGGAAAGGGTCGCCGGGATGATCGACCGGCTCAGCATCCAGCCCGCCCGGTGCGCCACCATGCCGGTGGCCGCGCTCAGCGGCGGCAACCAGCAGAAGGCCGTGCTCGCCAAGTGGCTGCTGGCCGAGCCGCGCGTGCTCATCCTCGACGAGCCCACCCGAGGCGTCGACATGGCCACCCGGGTCGACATCTACCGGATGATCGACGCCCTGGCCCGCGAGGGCCTGGCCGTGCTGCTCATCTCCTCCGACCTGACCGAGGTGCTCGGCGCCACCGACCGGGTGCTCGTCATGCGCGAGGGACGGCTGGCCGGCGAGCTGCGCTCGGAGGGCACGACCGAGGACGAGGTGCTCGCGCACGCGATCGGGGTGGCCGCGTGAGCGTGAACGCCCTGCCCAAGGTCTCCCGCGACGTGCTCGTCACGGCCGCCTTCGTGGGCCTGATCGTGGTGATGATCGCGGTCGCCGCGATCACCACGGAGAACTTCCTCACCCAGACCAACCTGACCAACCTGCTCAAGCAGATGGTCACCACCGGCCTGCTCGCCTACGGGATGCTGGTCGTCATCCTCACCGGCGGCATCGACCTGTCGGTCGGGTCGGTCGTGGCCTTCTCCGGGATCCTCACCGCCGGGCTGGTCTCCAGCCTGCCGATCCCCGCCGCGATGGCGGTCGGGGTCGTCTCCGGCATCGGGTTCGGGCTGGTCAACGGCGTCCTGGTGGCCCGGTTCGGGCTGGCGCCCTTCGTGGTGACGCTGGCCTCGCTGACGACCATCCGAGGGCTCGCGTTCGTCTACTCCGAGGTGCCGATCGCGCCCGAGGACCCGGCGTTCTTCTCCCTCGGGTCGGCCATGGCCGGGCCGATCCCCGTCAGCACGGTGATCATGTTCGCCGTCTTCCTCGTGGGCGGGGTGTTCCTGACCCGCACACCGGCGGGGCGGTCGATCATCGCGATCGGCGGCAACGCCGAGACCGTCCGGCTGGCCGGCATCAACGTGCGGCGGCACATCGTGCTGGCGTACACCATTTCCGGCCTGTGCGCCGGCCTGGCCGGCGTGATCCTGGCCAGCCGGGTCGGCATCGCCCAGCCCAGCGTGGGCGTCGCGTTCGAACTCGACGCCATCGCCGCCTGCGTCATCGGCGGGGCCAGCCTCGCCGGCGGCAAGGGCTCCGTGCGCGCCACCTTCGGCGGCGTGCTCGTCCTGGTCCTGATCAACAACCTGCTCAACCTGTACGGCGTGCAGAGCTTCTGGCAGCAGGTTCTCAAGGGGTTGATCATCATCGCCGTCATCCTCGCCCAGCGCACCAATCGCGTGCGCGCGTAACACCCCCCAGGAGAAACACCATGATTTCCAAGCGGATCCTGGCCGGCGCCGGCCTGTCTCTCGCCCTGCTGACCGCCTGCTCCACCCCCGCGGAGGAGCCGACGACCGGCGCCGCCGCCTCGGCGGACGGCTACACGATCGGCGTGGCGAACTTCATGCTCAGCGGCCCCTACTTCAGCGGCATGGACAAGGCGATCGCCGCCCAGGCCCAGAAGAAGGGCAACATCGAGATCATCAGCACCGACGCCAACGGCGACGCCGCCAAGCTCGCCAGCAACGTCGAGGACCTGCTGACCAAGAACGTGGACGCCGTCATCATCTCCGGCGGCCCGCTGGAGTCGGCCCCCGCCGTGCTGAACAGCCTCAAGGCGGCCGGCAAGCCGGTCGTGCTGGTCGACCGGAAGTTCCCCGGCGAGTACACCAGCTGGATCGGCCCCGACAACGAGGCCATCGGCCGCCAGAACGGCGAGTTCCTGTCGAAGGCGCTGCCCGACGGCGGCAAGGTCGCCATCATCAAGGGCGGCCCGGCCGACAACACCATCGGCTCGGCCCGCACCAACGGCGTCAAGTCGGTCCTGTCGGCCGACTCCAAGTTCACCCTGGTCGAGGCGCCCGACTTCGGCGGCTGGGGCTCCGACGGCGGGCTGACCGTCATGGAGAGCCTCCTCGCCGGCAACAAGGACATCAAGGCGGTGTTCTGCGAGAACGACGCGATGTGCCTGGGCGCGCAGCGCGCCATCGCCGACGCCGGTCTGTCCGACGGCATCATCATCGCCGGCGTCGACGGCCAGGCCGAGGCCCTGAAGGCCATCCTCGACGACACCAACTACAAGGTCACCGGCCTGAACGACGCCGACATCATCGGCGCCAAGGGCCTGGACCGCGCCGTGGAGATCCTCGGCGGCGCCACGGTCGAGAAGGACACGGTCGTCGACTCGCCCATGGTCACCAAGGACAACGCCGCCCAGTTCCAGAACCCGGACGGCAGCTTCTGACCCCCTGTTTCCCGGCCGGGGTGGCGGGCGGCGCCGCCACCCCTGTTCTCCCCCCACAGAGAGGTACTGGATGCGTACACGAAACCGAGCCGCACGCCGAGCGGCGCTGGCGCTGCTCCTGGCCAGTTCGGCGCTGACGCTGACGAGCACCCCCGCCCAGGCCGACGACCCGACCCGGCCTGGTTGGACGCTGCTCTACAACGAGAACTTCGTCAATCCGATCAACACCGGCAACGCGCCGTGGGTGCGCGACGACTACTCCCAGCCGTTCGACACCATCATGGACGACCCGGGCCAGTGGTACCGCAACGACTACGGCCCCGCCTGGACGACCGCCCTGAACTCCTTCTACACCTACCGGAAGGAGTTCCCGGTCGGGCAGAACGGCTGGCTGACCGCCTCGCTGTCGGCCCGTGACTGGAACAAGGACGGCAACATCGAGCAGCCGCCGACCCTGACGACCCAGACGCTCGGCAGCGAGAAGGTCGCCGTGATGAACGTCCCCGACCACACGGGCGGCGTCATCCTGCGGCCGACCCAGAAACTCCCCGACTACTACCGGATCGAGTACAAGCTCAAGACCCTCGACTTCGGCGGCAAGCGGAACGGCTCCATCGAGTACAACGGCCGGACCAACGGCTACAGCAACACCGGCTGCAAGACCCAGCACCCGTGGGGCGAGGGCGAGAACTCCCCCGGCTGGTCGGGCAACGCCTCGGCGCCCTACTGCGAGTGGCAGGACGTCCGGCGCGGCACCTACGGCTACAACGGGTTCCACTTCCTGTCGATCGTCGACTTCGCCAACCCGGCCCCCCGCAACAACCACTTCTGGCACTACCGCCGCAAGGTCCTGATGGACGCCTTCTCCCAGCACCCCGACCGGGTGGGCAGCGGCACCGGCGGCCGGGTCTGCAACGCCGCCAACAACACCTACTACAACTACCGCGACGGCAACTTCAACACCGTCAACATGTGGATCAGCGGCATGCCCAACTGGAACCCCGGCGCCGGCGGCCTGGCGGGCAACTCCCAGTGGTTCATGACCCCGTGCTCGGGCGGCGTCGCCGAGCAGCAGCTCTCGTCGGCGGCCGAACTCCAGCCGGAGCTCATGCCGAACGAGTTCTACACCTTCGCCATCGAACGCGACCAGACGGGCTACGTCCTGGAGGTGACCGGCAACTTCGCCCGGTCGGGCCAGCGGACCATCCGCATGCACCGCCCGTTCGTCGTCAACAACAACCCGATCTGGCACTACAACGTCAAGGCCAGTGAGTACAACGGCCAGTTCAACGGCAACCTGGTCCAGAACGACAACAACGGCTCCACGACCTGGTCGAACCAGTGGCCCGCCGGATCGGCCTACCCCGACTACTTCGTGATCGGTGACCTCTACACCAACGTCTACGAAGGCAGCGCCTCGCTCACCGACGTCCGGCTGTACGTGCCACAGACCGCCGGCAACCCCAACCTGGCGCTGAACAAGACCGCCACCGCCGACTCGCAGTGCGCCTCCACCGAGGCCCCCGCCAAGGCGGTCAACGGCACCGTGAACGGCGGAAACGCCGACAAGTGGTGCTCGGTCGGGTCGAGCAAGTGGCTCCGCGTCGACCTCGGCTCCAGCCAGAGCGTCGGCAAGATCGTCCTGAAGCACTCGGGAGCGGGTGGCGAACAGGCGGTCTGGAACACGCGCGACTTCGACGTGCAGGTGAGCACCAACGGCACGACGTGGACCAACGTGGCCCAGCCACGGGGGAACACGGCCAACGTCACCACCCACACGTTCACCCCGCAGAGCGTCCGCTACATCCGGCTGAACGTGATCGCCCCCACCAGCAACTCCGACACGGCGGCCCGCATCTACGAACTGGAGGCCTACGCCTCCTGATCGTTCGACGGAAGGGCCGGTCCAGGCCGGACCGGCCCTTCCCGGAATCAGCGGTACGTGAGATCTGAAGACGAGTAGAAGCAGTTCCTGGAGTCGGCCCCCGTGCCGACCTGGGTCGGTTCGCTGCCGCTGCTGTTGCCGTTGTACTTGCGGCAGATCACCATCGACCGGCCGGAGTCGCCGACGATCGTGACCCCCGAGAACCGGGCCGTGTCGCCGTAGTTGACGTTGATCCCGGCGACCGTGTTCCCCGGCCGCGTCAGCGTGACGTTGCGGATGACCACGTCGCGCTGGTGCTGCGTGGAGCAGTTGCCGCACGAGCGGTAGAACGTCCCGAAGTTGGTCGCCTGGAAGTTCTGGACCGTGAGGGTCCCCGGGCCGTTGTGCTGGAACACCTTGTCGCCGGCGTAGCGCGCGCCGCCGCCGTCGACCAGGAAACTCGGGTCGCCGCTGCCCCGGAAGGTGGCGGCGTCCTCGCCGACGTCCTCCCACCAGACGTTCCTGAGCGTGCACGACCCGGAGCAGTGCACGCCGTCACCGGCAGGGGCGCCGATGATGACGTTCTGAAGAGTCGCGCCGTTGGCGAGCTGGAACACCGGGTCCTGGCTCTCCTCCTGTCCTCCGTCGCCCATGCAGCAGTAGCGGCGCATGCCGCCGTCGAACGTGCCGGAGACGGAGATCGTGCCGTTGACGGAGACCTGCCCGGTCGGCGTGGGCCAGCCGGTGGGCTGCGGCGTCGGGGTGGGAGTGGGCGTGGGTGTCCTGCTCGGAGAGGGCGTGGGCGTCGGGGACGTGGTCGGGCCGCCCCCTCCGCAGGTCACGCCGTTGACGGCGAAGGACGCCGGGACGGGGTTGCTGGAGTTCCACGTCCCGTTGAACCCGAACGACACCGACGCGCCGGTCGCGAGGCTGCCGTTGTAGTTCAGGTTGGACGCGGTCACCGCACTCCCGCTCTGGGTGACCGCGGCGTTCCACGCCTGGGAGACGGTCTGCCCCGCGCCGAACGTCCAGGTCACCCGCCACGAGGAGAGCGGGTCACCGGTGTTGGCCAGGGTGACGTCGGCGGTGAACCCCCCGCCCCACTGTGACTGGACGGCGTAGGTCACCCGGCACCCCACCGCCGCCTGAGCCGCGACCACCGTCACGGGGACGGCGGCCACCGCCGCCGTCAGAACGAGCAGCGCCTTCCGGCGCCATGTACGCAGCATGTGCTGCCCTCCTGCTGCCTCGGGAACGTGGGGGCAGCATGCGGTCTGCGCGCACCACCGACCAGCGCGGCCCGCGTCGTCGCTGGTCGCCTCCCGGAAGAGGTGAAACGTTCACTGTCGTGTGACCCGTGCGGCGCGAAGCGGGCCGGCTTGCCTTGTCACCGCCTAAACGACTTTACTGGTGTCGTGATTATGCGAACCTGGCGTGGCTGGACGCGGGCCGAAGACGCCGACGCCTACGCGGCCTACATGATGGAGACCGGCTACCCCGGCTACACCTCCACCCCCGGCAACCGGGGCGTCACCTTCACCCGGCGTGACGACGGCGAGCTGACCGAGTTCCTGCTGGTCTCCCTCTGGGAGTCGGGGGAGGCCGTCCGCGCCTTCGCCGGGGAGGAGCCCGGCAAGGCGGTCTTCTACCCTCAGGACGACCGTTATCTCGTCGAGCGCGAGCTCACCGTCGGCCACTTCGACGTGTTCGCCGGGGATGTGGCCTGATGGCACACCGATCGCGGCTCTACACCGTCTCCGTCGACGTGCCGGCCGACGTGCACGACGAGGAACTGGCCTTCTGGGAGGGGGCGGTCGGGCGGGAGATGCCGGTCGTGCCGGCCCATCCCGACTTCCACCGGACCACTCTGCCCGGTCAGGAGGTCATCCTCATCACGCAGCGGCTCCGGGAGGGCGCGCCGGGGATCCACGTCGACATCCACACCGACGATCTCGACGCCGAAGTGGCCCGGCTGGAGAAATTGGGGGCCGTGAAGGAGAGGTTCACCGAGAGCGGATGGTGGATCATGCGCGATCCGGCGGGGCTGCGATTCTGCGTGCTGGAGGATCCGCCCGGGACGCTCCATGAAGCGAACTCAACTTTCTGGGATTAAACCAGGAAAATGCTTGTATCGCTTCGAGCGAAATAGGGTGACAACGACGAACCGGGCCCGCGCCGTGTGGCGCGGACCCGGTTCTCCCTGCTCAAAGATTAGGCAGGAACGATGTTCTCGGCCTGCGGGCCCTTCTGGCCCTGCGTGACGTCGAAGCTCACTCGCTGGCCCTCCTGGAGCTCACGGAAGCCCTGGGCGGCGATGTTGGAGTAGTGGGCGAAGACGTCGGCGCCGCCGCCGTCCTGCTGGATGAAGCCGAAGCCCTTTTCCGCGTTGAACCACTTCACGGTACCGGTAGCCATTTTGCAATCTCCTTCGGGGCTGAGCCCGTAAGGCCCGCACTGTGCGAACCTCGCGTCGCCGCGATGATTACCCCGTCCGGAATTGCTCCGGAAATACAAAAGTGCCACCACCATTTCGGATCGGTGAGGCACTTGAAGTCTTTGGGAACCACAACTGCAACTGGCAACGACACTATCACGGTACGCGCAACATTTATCACGGCGGTTGCGAAAAAGCTGGCCCCCGATCCCGCCATCCCCTGTGGCCACGGGGTATCCGGGGGCGTGCGCACGACCGTGACCAGCCGATCGTGCCCGGATCCGGAACGAGTCGTGGGGCTCCCCTGACTTTGCCCGGCGTGTCGCGGGGCAGTGCCCGGGTGGAAGGTGACTTCCACACGACGGGAGATGGTGACGATGTCACCAGGGAACAGGAAGCCGGGCGCGAGCAGGCCAGCGTTCACCGAGCAGCCCGACGGCGGCTACACGACCACCCTGCGGGGGCTCGAGGTGCTGCGGGAGCCGCTCCTCAACAAGGGCACGGCGTTCACGCCGGAGGAGCGGGCCGGGCTCGGGCTCGACGGGCTGCTCCCGCCGGTCACCGAGACCCTCGACGAGCAGGTGCGCCGCTCGTACGCGCAGTACCAGGCCCAGCCGACCGACCTGCTCAAGAACGTCTACCTGGAGTCGCTGCGCGACCGGAACGAGACCCTCTACTACGGGCTGCTCAGCGCCCACCTGCGCGAGATGCTGCCGGTGGTCTACGACCCGACCGTGGCGCAGGCGATCAAGACGTACAGCCACGAGTTCCGGCGGCCCCGAGGGGTGTTCCTGTCCATCGACCACCCCGACGGGATCGAGACCGCCTTCGAGAACCTCGGCGTGGGCCCCGACGACGTCGACCTGATCGTGGCCTCGGACGCCGAGGAGATCCTGGGCATCGGCGACTGGGGCGTGGGCGGCGGGGCCGGCATCGCGGCCGGGAAGCTGGCCGTCTACACCGCCGCGGCGGGCATCGACCCCGACCGGGTGATCCCGGTCGCGCTGGACGTCGGCACCGACAACGAGGCGCTGCTCAACGACCCGGCCTACGTCGGCAACCGCCACTCGCGGGTGCGCGGCAAGCGCTACGACGACTTCATCGACGCCTACGTCACCGCGGCGACTCGGATGTTCCCCGGCGCGCTGCTCCACTGGGAGGACTTCGGGCCCTCCAACGCGCGGCGGATCCTGGAGAAGTACACCGGCCGGATCTGCACCTTCAACGACGACATGCAGGGCACCGGCGCGATCGTGCTGGCCGCGATGCTCGGGGCGGTGCGGGCGTCGGGGACGCCGATGCGCGACCAGCGGATCGTGGTCTTCGGGGCGGGGACGGCCGGCATCGGGATCGCCGACCAGCTCAGGGACGCGATGATCCGCGACGGCCTCGACCACGAGACCGCCACCCGCCGCATCTGGCCCATCGACCGGCAGGGGCTGCTCACCGACGACCTCACGGACCTGCGGGACTTCCAGGTGCCCTACGCCCGCCCGGCGAGCGAGGGCGGCGGCGGGCTGGCCGAGGTGGTGGAGCGGGTGAAACCGACGATGCTGCTGGGTGCCTCGACCGTCCACGGCGCCTTCACCGAGGAGATCGTGCGGGCGATGGCCGCCGGGGTGGAACAGCCCATCATCTTCCCGATCTCCAACCCGACGGAGCGCATCGAGGCGATGCCCGCCGACCTGATCTCCTGGACCGACGGCCGCGCCCTGGTGGCGACCGGCGTGCCGATCGACCCGATCACGTACAAGGGGGTCACCCATGTGATCGGCCAGGCCAACAACGCGCTGCTCTACCCGGGTCTGGGGCTGGGCGTGGTGGTGTCGCGGGCGCGGCGGGTCAGCCCCGGCATGCTCCAGGCCGCCGCCGAGGCGGTCGCCGGGCTGGTGGACGTCACCCTGCCCGGGGCCTCGCTGCTGCCGCAGGTCGACAACCTGAGGGAGGTCTCGGCCACGGTCGCCGTCGCGGTCGCCAGACAGGCCGCCGAGGAGCACCTGGCCCGCACGTCGCTGCGCGACCCGGTCCAGCGGGTGCGGGACGCGATGTGGCAGCCGGTCTACCGGCCGGTCCGAGCCGGGGAGCCGCGATGACGACGCACCACCGGCCGCGCGCCCTGCCGATCGGCCTCAGGGCGCGGGGCACCCGCACCGAGAGCGACTCGCTGGGCGAGATCCACGTGCCCGCCGACCACTACTGGGGCGCGCAGACCCAGCGGTCGCTGATCCACTTCGACATCGGCGACGACCGCATGCCCAAGGCGGTCTACCACGCGTACGGCTTCATCAAGAAGGCCGCCGCGATCGTCAACGCCCGCGCCGGGCGGCTGCCGCAGTGGATGGCCGACGTCATCGTCCGGGTCGCCGACGAGGTGATCGCCGGGAGGCTCGACACGGAGTTCCCCCTGTACGTCTGGCAGACCGGCTCCGGCACCCAGTCCAACATGAACGTCAACGAGGTCATCTCCAACCGGGCGATCCAGCTCCTCGGCGGCGAGCTGGGCAGCAAGCACCCGATCCATCCCAACGACCACGTCAACATGGGCCAGTCGTCCAACGACACCTTCGTCACCGCGATGCACCTGGCCGCCGTGCGCGCCATCGAGGGCGGCCTGATCCCGGCGGTGCACCGCCTGCGGAAGGCCGCCGCGGACAAGAGCCGCGAGTGGGCCGACGTGGTCAAGATCGGCCGCACCCACCTGGAGGACGCCACCCCGCTGACGGTCGGCCAGGAGTGGTCCGGCTACGCCGCCCAGCTCGACGACGCCGCCGACCACCTGGCCGCCACCTGCACGGGCCTCTACCGGCTGGCCATCGGCGGCACCGCTGTCGGCACCGGCCTGAACGCGCCGCCCGGCTTCGCCGCCGAGATGGCCGCCGAACTCGCCCGGCTCACCGGCCGCCCGTTCGTGGGCGCGCCCAACGCGTTCGCCGCCCAGGCCTCCTGCGACGCGCTCGTGCGGGTCTCGGCGGCGATGCGCGCCCTGGCGGTCCCGCTGTTCAAGTTCGCCAACGACATGCGCTGGCTCGGGTCGGGCCCGCGCACCGGCCTGCACGAGCTGATCCTGCCCGCCAACGAACCGGGCTCCTCGATAATGCCGGGCAAGGTCAACCCGACCCAGGCCGAGGCGATGCTGATGGTGTGCGTCCAGGTGATGGCCTTCGACACGGCGGTCTCGACGGCGGGCGCTGAGGGCAACTTCGAGCTCAACGCCTTCCGCCCGCTGATCATCGACAACGTGCTCCACTCGGCCCGCCTCCTGACCGACATGACCGACCACTTCCGCGCGTTCCTGGTCGCCGACGCCCGGCTCGACACCGGCAGGCTGAAGGAGAACGTCGAACGCTCGATCATGATGGTGACGGCGCTGAGCCCGGAGATCGGCTACGACAAGGCGGCCGAGATCGCCCACCGCGCGCTCGACGAGGACCTGACCTTGAAAGAGGCGGCGCTCAGGTCGGGCGTCAGCGAGTCACTGTTCGACCGGGTGGTGGTCCCGGAGCAGCTCACGCGGCCCGGGTGACAGGATCAGCGGGTCGTCGAGGACGCGGTCGACCACGGTCCCGGCCGCGCCGCGCGCCGCCGCCTCGAAGCCCAGTTCCGACGCCACGATCCGGCAGCGGCCCCCGGCCACGGCGCGGCGTTCGAGTTCGGCCTGGGCCGCCGGGAGGAGGCGGGAGGCCAGCTTGGCGAAGTAGCCGCCGACCACGATCGCGCGGGGGTTGAACAGGTTGGCCAGGATCGAGCCGCCCAGGCCGAGCCAGCGGCCGACCTCGGCCAGGGCGTTGAGGGTCCTGGTGTCGCCGGCCTCGGCGGCGGAGGCGATCTGGTCGACGCGGGCGTCGAGGCCCAGGCCGGTCGCCCCGGGGGGATCGAGGGCCGCCAGGCCGACCTTCGTCTCCCAGCATCCGGTGTGGCCGCAGGCGCACCGGGCGCCCTCGGGGTCGACGGGGAGGTGCCCGGTCTCGCCCGAGAAGCCGTCGGCGCCCTGGAGCAGCCGGCCGCCGACGATGATGCCGCCGCCCACCCCGACCTCGCCCGTCAGGTAGACCATGTCCGGCGTTCCGGCCGCCACGCCGCACGCGTATTCGGCCAGGGCGGCCAGGTTCGCGTCGTTGCCCACCTCGACGGTCACGCCCAGTTCGGCGCGGAGCAGGTCGGCCAGGGGCGCCTGCCGCCAGCCGAGGTTCGGGGCGAAGGTGACGACCCCCTGGGAGACCAGGCCGGGCACGGCCACCACGACGCCCGCCAGGGTGCCCATCTCGGCGGCGGCCAGGCCGGCCATGCGCGCCAGTTCGGAGACGCACCCGGAGACACCCGCGCCGGCCGCGTCGAATCCCGAGCGGGCCGAGAACAGGACGCGGCCGCCCAGGTCGGAACCGTGGGCGGCCACATAGCCGACGTTGATCTCCAGGCCCAGCGCCCCCACGCGGGAGCCGTCGAGCGCCACGTCGCGGCGTGGCCTCCCGATGGCCCCCGTCGTCGAGGTCCCGGCCTCCCGGACCAGGCCCATGGCGATGAGCTCGGTCATCAGGGAGGACACGGTGGCCCGGTGAAGACCGGTCGCCTCCACCACATCCGCACGGGAGCAGGTCCCGTGGTCACGCAGGTGCCGGAGCACGCGGGACAGGTTGTCCCTGCGCAGGGTGGCGCGGCCGGTCATCGCTAGTCCTGGGCCCTCCCGCCGGCCAGCCGGCTGATCATCAGGGCGACCAGGATGATGCCGCCGTACACGAGCTGCTTCCACTCGCCGGGCACGCCCTGGAGGGTCAGGATGTTCTCGACCAGGCCGATGACCAGGACACCGGTGAGGGCGCCGAGGATGGTGCCCTTGCCGCCGTCCATGCTGACGCCGCCGATGACGGCCGCAGCGAAGACCATGAAGATCCAGCCGACGCCCTGGTTGGCGCTGATGCCGCCCAGGCGGCCGGTCTCCAGCACGCCCGCGAGCGCCGCCAGGGTGCCGCCGATGACGAAGACGACCAGGACCACGCGCTCGACCCGGATGCCGGCGGCCCTGGCGGCGTCGGCGTTGCCGCCGATGGCGTACAGGGAACGGCCGCCGCGGAAGTAGCCGAGGGCGGCCATGCCGACGGCGAACAGGACGCCGGTGATCCAGATGGCGGCGGGCAGGCCGAGCCAGACCGCGCTGCCGAGGTAGGTGAACGACTCGGGCAGGGCGAACAGGCTCTTGCCGCCGGTCAGGCCGAGGTGCAGGCCGTGGACGACGATCAGCATCGCCAGCGTGACCACGAAGGCCGACAGCTGGTAGCGCAGGATGAGGAAGCCGTTGAAGGCTCCGATCAGCGCGCCGATGAGCAGGCACAGCGGCACGGCCAGGCCCGGGGGCAGGCCGAGGCCGAACCCGCCGTCGCCGGTGGCGATGACGAGCATGACCGCCACGGCGGGGGCCATGCCGACGATCGACTCCAGCGACAGGTCGAACTTGCCGGCGATCAGGATGAGCGCCTCGGCCAGCACGACCAGGGCCAGCGCCGACTGCTGCTGCAGCACGTTGGTCAGGTTGCCCATGGTGAGGAACACCGGGTCGATGAACGACCCGACGATCAGCAGCACCACGATGACCGGCACCAGCGTCAGGTCGCGGAACCGGCTCAGCCGGAAGCCCGGCCGGGCGGCGATCGCCGGGGCCGGGCCGGAGCCGTTCGCCGACGCCGCCGGGGTCTTCGGCAGCGTCGAGGCGCGCCGCCCCTGCCGATCACTCATGACTGACACCCTCCATAGCGGCCACGAGGTCGTTGTCCGACCATCCGCGTGGCACGTCCTTGATCACCCGGCCGTGGAACATCACCAGGACCCGGTCACAGATTCGCAGGTCGTCGAGTTCGTCGCTGACCAGCACGGCTCCCGCTCCCCGCTGCGCGGCGTCCTCGACCGAGCCGAGCAGCGACTGCTTGGCCTTGACGTCGACGCCGGCGGTGGGGTTGATGACGACCAGCGCGGCCGGGTCGTCGACCAGGGCGCGGGCCATCACGACCTTCTGGGCGTTGCCGCCCGACAGGTCGCCGACCGGCTGGTCGGGACCCTCGGTCTTGATGTCGAGCTCCTGGATCATGGTCCGGGCACGGGCCCGGCGCCTCTCGGGCGAGACCATCCCGAACCGGCCGAGCTTCCCGGCGATCGGCATGGTCGCGTTCTCGCCGACCGACAGCAGGGCGACGAAGCCCTCGTGGTGCCGGTCCTGCGGGACGAAACCGATCCCGGCCGCCAGCGCCGACGGGACGTCGCCCGGCTTCGGCTGCCTGCCGTTGACCGTGATGACGCCGCTGTCGGCACGGCGCAGCCCCACGATGCTCTCGGCCAGGCCGACCTTGCCGCTGCTGCCGGACCCGGCCAGGCCGACGATCTCGCCGGCCCTGACGGAGATGTCGACGTCCTCGTAGCGGCCCGCGGAGGTGAGGCCGCGCACCTCCAGGACGACCTTGGCGGCGGGGTCGATCTTCCGGGCCCTGGCCTCGTAGGTCACGGCGTGCTCGCCGGTCATCGCGGCCACCAGCGCGTCGTGCGGGAGTTCGCTGACGGGGCTGGTGACGATGTGGCGGGCGTCGCGGAAGACGGTGACGCTCTGGCAGACCTCGTAGACCTCTTCGAGGTGGTGCGAGATGAACATCATGGTGACGCCCTGCTCCCGCAGGTCGCGCATGCGGTCGAAGAGGCGCTGGATGGCCGGGCCGTCGAGCTGGGCGGTCGGCTCGTCGAGGATGATGAACCGCGCGCCGAAGGAGAGCGCGCGGGCGATCTCGACCAGCTGCCGCTGCTCGACGCCCAGGTCGCCGGCGAGCCCGAACGGGTCGACGTCGACGTGGTACTGGTCGAGGAGGGCGACGGCGCGGGCGCGCATGGCGCGCCAGTTGATGACCCTGCCGTCGGTCTGGCGGTTGATGAAGAGGTTCTCGGCCACGGTCAGCGCGGGGATGATCGTGGACTTCTGGTAGACGCAGGCCACCCGGGCCTTCCACGCGTCGCGGTCGGCGATCGGCGGAGCCGCTTCGCCCGCGAACCGGACCTCGCCCGCGTCGGGCCGCTGCAGGCCGGTCAGGATCGACACGAGGGTCGACTTCCCGGCGCCGTTGCGGCCGATCAGGGCGTGCGTCTCGCCCTGCTTGATGGTGAGGCCCGCGTCGTTGAGTGCGACGGTGGGGCCGAAGCGCTTGGTGATCCCGAGCGCCTCGACCGCCGCCGCTTGCGATGAGGTGGTCATCTAGCTGACCTGGTTGCCCCAGAGGTTGGGGTCATCCACGTTCTCCTTGGTCACCAGCGGCGCGGGCAGCTGGTCCTCCAGGCCGTTGGGGAGCTGGATGATGTTGCTGTCGTGGTCGGTCGGGCCGGGCTGGAAGGTCTTGCCCTCCAGGGCGGCCTTCGCGTAGAAGACGGCGTACTTGGCGTAGAGGTCGGCCGGCTGCGAGACGGTCGCGTCGATCTCGCCGGCGCGGATGGCCTCGAACTCGGCCGGGATGCCGTCGTTGGACACGACGAAGATGTGCTTGGGGTCGTCCGGCTTGACCAGCAGGCCCTTGGCCTTCAGGACCTGGAGGGTCGGGGCCAGGTGCACACCGCCGGCGTGCATGTAGATGCCCTTGATGTCGGGGTTCTGCTCCAGGCGGGTCTGCAGCATGGACGCGGCCTTGCTGCCCTCCCACTCCGTCGGCTCCTCGAAGACCGTGATCCCGGGGAACTTCTCCTTCATGCAGTCGCGGAACGCCTCGGCGCGGTCGCGGCCGTTGATGGAGGCCAGCGCGCCCATGAGCTGCACGACCTTGCCCTTGCCGCCGAGCTGCTCGCCCAGGAACTCACAGGCCTTGGTGCCGTAGGCGCGGTTGTCGGCGCGCACGACCATGTAGACGTTGCCCTTGTCGGGGCGGGTGTCGACGGTCACGACCGGGATCTTCTTGCCGGCGAGCTGGTCGAGGGTCGAGGCGATGGCGCCGGTGTCCTGCGGGGCCATGATGATCGCCTTGGCGCCCTGGCTGACCAGCGCCTGGGTGTTGGCGACCAGCTTGGCGACGTCGTTCTGCGAGTTGGTCGGCGGCATCAGCTCGACGCCGTCGGTGCTCGCGATCTCCGGGACGTACTTGTTGTACGAGTTCCAGAAGTCGGAGTCGGCGCGCGGGAAGTCGACGCCGACCTTGCCGCCGCCGGCGGCCGCGGCGGGCGCGGACTCGCCGGGGGCGGCGCTCGTCGCGGTCTCGGGGGTGTCGGACGACCCACACGCGGCCAGGCCCAATGCGAGCACGGCGGCGCTGGCGGCGACGGACAGAAGTTTCATGCCGATCGGCCTTTCAGGACGGGGGGGTGATTGACGGAGGAGGTTCTGCGCGCCTCCGCCGCCGGGGAGCTCTGGGCCACTGCGCTGGTCCAGTACTGACCCCAGGGATAGGTGAACGCGGCGAGCGACTCAGGACGCATCGCCGAGCTGAATCCGGCTGCTTCGGGCGCCACGTAGCTGCCGTCCCGGATGACGACCGGGTCGGCGAAGTGCTCGTGCAGGTGGTCGATGTACTCGATCACCCGGCCCTGTTTCGACCCGCTGACGGCGACGAAATCGAACATGGCCAGATGCTGGACCAGCTCGCACAGCCCCACCCCGCCCGCGTGCGGGCAGACGGGGACGCCGAACTTGGCGGCCAGCAGCAGGATGGCGATGTTCTCGTTGACGCCCCCGACGCGGGCCGCGTCGAGTTGCAGGTAGGAGATGGCCTCCGACTGGAGGAGCTGCTTGAACACGATCCGGTTCTGCACGTGCTCCCCGGTGGCGACCGGGACGGGGGCGACCGCGCGTGCGATCGCGGCGTGGCCGAGCATGTCGTCCGGGCTGGTGGGTTCCTCCACCCACCAGGGGTCGAACTCGGTCAGCGCCTTCACCCAGCGGATCGCGTCGGAGACATCCCATCTCTGGTTGGCGTCGATCGCGATCGGGAAACCGTCGCCGCAGACCTCACGGGCGATCCGCATGCGGCGGACGTCGTCGTCGAGGTCGGCGCCGACCTTCAGCTTGATCTGTGTGAAGCCCTCGTCGAGGGCCTCCTTGCACAGGCGCCGAAGCTTGTCGTCGTCGTAGCCGAGCCAGCCCGGCGACGTCGTGTAGGCGGGATAGCCCTGCTCCCGCAGGAGGGCGACGCGCTCGGCCCGTCCCGGCTGCGCGGCGCGGAGGATCTCCAGCGCCTCATCGGGGGTGAGCGCGTCGGTGATGTAGCGGAAGTCGACCAGGGAGACGAGCTCCTCGGGGCTCATCTCGGCGAGCAGCAGCCAGAGCGGCTTGCCCTCGCGGCGGGCCTTCAGGTCCCACAGGGCGTTCATGACGGCGGAGATCGCCATGTGCATGACGCCCTTCTCCGGCCCGAGCCAGCGCAACTGCGAGTCGCCGATCAGATCCCGGTAGACGGCGCCCAGGTCGGAGCAGTCACGGCCGACGACGTGGCCGTCGAGCGCCTTGATGGCGGCGGTCTGCACGTCGTTGCCGCGTCCGATCGTGAACGCGAATCCGTGTCCCTTCTCGTCCTCGTCGGTCCGCAGCACCACGTAGGCCGCCGAGTAGTCGGGGTCGGGGTTCATCGCGTCGGAACCGTCGAGCTCCGTCGAGGTCGGGAACCGGATGTCATGCGTCTCCAGGGAGATGACCCTCATGCGAGCTCCAGACACATCCGATTAATGTAAGAGTCCGGCGCTACCGCCGGGCGGTCGTCTTCGAAAGCCTTTCGAGATAAAGATCCGATTAATATGCGGACACGGCCCTCGTTGGGGCTGTGGACCGATCCCAGGTGGGATCAGAATTCCGCAGGTCGCCGCCGGGTGGAAGACCCCGGGGCCACCTTCTCGGTTACTCTCCAGACATCCGATGTTTGGTTCTCAAGAAGAATGCCCCGCATGTTACAGGCGTGTCAATAGCCGCAACGAGAAAGAGATCCGATGATTTCGAAAGGCCCCGGCGAACCGTGGAGTTCGCCGGGGCCCCGTCTCTGACCTGCGGATATGTGGCTAGACGCCGTAGACGTCGAACTCCCAGAGGGAGTAGCCGTACTGCGTCAGAGCCCGTTGCGTGCCGTAGATTCGGACGTATCGGCCTGTCCCGGACACGGTGAGGTCGTCGACCCCGCCGTCCGAGGCCGTTTGGGTGTTCAGGACCGTCCAGGAGCTGTTGTCATGGGATGTCTCCACCCGGTACTGCCGGCCGTAGGCCGCCTCCCACTGGAGCCGGACCCGGGAGAGGGACCGTGACTGGCCGAGGTCGACGGTGATCCACTGGGGGTCGGCGTAGAGGCTGGACCACCGGGTGGCGGTGTTGCCGTCGACCGCGTTGGCCGCGACGTTCGCCCCGGCCTCCGTGCTCGACACCGTCACCGGGCGGCCCCTCGACAGCAGTTGCGGCGTCCCGGTGGCCGGGGTGCCGTAGACGTTGAGGTCCCAGAGCGAGTAGCCGTATTGGGTCAGCGCCCGCTGGGTGCCGTAGACGCGGACGTACCGCCCCGTGCCGCTGACGGACAGATCGTCCACTCCCCCGTCGGAGGCGGTCTGGTTGGACAGGACCGTCCACGTGCTGTTGTTCGGTGAGACCTCCACCCGGTAGGCGCGGCCGTAGGCCGCCTCCCAGTTCAGCCTGACCCGGCTGATGTCGTAGGACGCGCCGAGGTCCACCGTGATCCACTGCGGGTCGGCGTTGTAGAGGCTGGACCAGCGGGTCGCGCCGTTGCCGTCGACCGCGTTGGCCGCGACGTTCGCCCCGGCCTCGGTGCTCGACACGGTCACCGGCCTGCCCCGCGCCAGGTCCGAACCGCCCACGGGGGTGGAGACGCCCGGTCCGGTGAAGGTGTAGCTGTCGACGTCGAACACGGCCGTCCCGGCCGCGCCGGAGAAGGTCAGGTAGAGGTCGTGCGTGCCGGTCGGGGCGGTCACCGGAGCGGTGACCTCCACGTAGTTGTCCCAGCCGCCGGTGTTGCCCACGGTGACCCTGGCGACCTCGGTGCCGGTCGGGCTGTCGTACCGGAAGGAGAGCACTCCCCCGGCGTTGGCGGAGGAGACGCGGGCCTTGACCCCGGTGATGCCCTGGAGGTTCACCCCGTGGTGGCGGACCCACTCGCCCGGCTGGATGTCGCCGAGCCGCTTGCCGCCCTCGGCCTGGGCCTGGTCGACCACGCGCGGGCCGTTGAGGGTCACGTAGTGCTCGGCCTGCCACTGCTTGGGCCACAGGGTGATCTCCCGCTCGCCCGTCAGCGGCACCGTGCCGGTCGCGCCCCGGTCGGTGTAGGAGGCCCTGATCACCCAGAACAGCACCGAGTCGGGACCGGCGTGCACCGGGCCGACGTCGAAGGACGCGCCGCAGCCGGTGCCCTCGCCCTCCTCGTGGGCGTGTTCCTGGTGCCCCAGCGCGGCCCGGACGACCACGTTGGCGCACGGGACCGTGCCGTCCTGCGCGTCGGTGGCCGAGGCGGAGGCCGTCAGGCGTTCGTCCCACGAGAACAGGCCGCCGTTGGGCAGCCCGCCGACGTTGACGACCGGCCGGTTGTTGCCCACCACGACCGGGATCAGGGTGGTCCCCGTCATGGTCCCGTCGCTGACGGTCAGCCGGGCTCTCTTGTCGCCGCTGGTCGTGTACGTGTGCGACGGGTTGGCCGCCGTCGAGTCGGTGGTGCCGTTGTCGTCGAAGTCCCACGCGTAGGTGAGCGGGTTGCCGTCGGGGTCGTTGCTGCCCGCGCTGGAGAACTGCACGGTCAGCGGGGTGAGCCCGTTGTCGACACTGGCCGTGGCCACCGCGACCGGCGACCGGCCGCCCTGCACGTAGTTGATCTTCACGAGAGCGGCGTCGGCGGCTCCGGAGAAGTACCCGCTGCCGTATTCGAGCAGGTAGAGCGATCCGTCGGGGCCGAACTCCATGTCGATCGGGTGGACGAACGGCATCCCGGCGAGGACAGGTTCGATGACCGTCGGGGTGCCGGTCGCGGGATTGCCGTTGCCGAACTGGACCTCCTTGATCCAGTTACGGCAGTACTCCGTGATGATCAGCTTGTTGTCGTAGTACTGCGGCCACTTCACCGCGCTGTCGAGGTTCGGGTCGTAGTGGTAGACCTCGGCGTGGTTCGGCGAGCCGCAGCCGCCGGGCTGGTCGAGGGCCGGCCACTCCTTGCTGCCGCCGTGCTGCTCCCACACCAGCGCGCCGCGCGTCGGCGGGAGCTGCTGGAGACCGGTGTTGCGCGGCGAGTTGTTGACCGGGCCGGTGCCGCCGCCGCAGGGGAACCAGCCGCGCGGCGCGTTGGCCGCGAAGTCCCAGTCGTTGTAGGCGACGTTCGGGCCGCCGCAGTAGGGCCAGCCGTAGTTGCCCGCGCTGGTGGCGCGGTTCCACTCGTCGTAGGCGGCCGGTCCGCGGTTGGCGAGGGTCGCGCCGGCGTCCGGCCCGACCTCGCCCCAATAAAGGGTGTCGCCGCCCTGCTTGTCGACCCAGATCCGGTACGGGTTGCGCGTCCCCATGACGTAGATCTCGGGCCGGGTCTGCGCCGTGCCCGGCGCGAACAGGTTGCCCGGGGGGATCGTGTAGGTGCCGTTCGCCTCCGGGTGGATGCGGTTGATCTTGCCCCGGAGGTCGTTGGTGTTGCCCGAGGTGCGCTGGGCGTCGTACTGGGGGTCGCGGCTGGTCCGCTCGTCGATCGGCGCCATGCCGGCCGAGTCGCCGCCCGAGTTGGTGTTGTCGCCGACCGCGAAGTAGAGGTTGCCGTCGCTGTCCCAGGTCATCGACCCGGCCGAGTGGCAGCAGAGGTTCCGCTCGGTCGGCCACTCGATGATCATGTCTTCACTGGTGAGCGTGCCGGTGCCGGTATTGAAGGTGAACCGGGAGATCCGGTTCACCAGGGGGGTCACCTTCGGCGAGTAGAAGAGGTAGACCCAGCGGTTGGCGGCGAAGGCCGGGTCGAGGGTGATGCCGATGAGGCCGTCCTCGAACCGGGCGTCGAGCTGGAGGGTCAGCGCGACCGTCGTCGAGCGGGTGGCCGGGTTGTACAGGCGGACCTGGCCGCCGCCGGCGCTGGTGCCCCGGTTGATGTACAGCACCTTGCCGTCGGGCAGCACCGACAGCTCGATGGGCTCGCCCATCGACAGGCCGCTGTCGAGCCGGACCTTCTCGAAACCGCTGGTGGGTGGCGGCGCCGCGTACGCGGGCGCGGCGGGCACCAGGGCGACGATGACCAGGGCCAAGACGCCCAGGATCGCGCGCAGGCGCGGGTGACCTGACATGGATGCTCCCAAAGCAGGAACGGATGGGGACGTGACAGCGGGACGAAGGTCACCGAGACCCGCCGATAGAGAACGCACCGGTGACCACCCGCCACAGACGGTCACCGGCGCGCTTACTGCCCCTTTCGCGGACTAGACCGCGATGAGATCGAACTGCTCCCAGGGTCCGATGGACGGGCGGTTGGTGACGAGGTTCTGCGCCCCGCCGCCCTCCGCGCACACGTACTGACTGTTGACCGTGGCCCGCAGGGAGACCGAGCCGTCACCGTTCGTCACCACGGTGAAGGTCTCCCACGCACCGGCCGAGGGCCGGTCGGCCAGCAGCGGCACGTTGCCGCCACCCTGGTTGGTCACGTAGAGGTTGTTGGCCACCGACCGCAGGGCGATGTTGCCGCCGCCCAGGTCGACCCGGACGAACTGCTCGGTCGCCCCGGCGGTCGTCTTGTTCGCGATCAGCGGGGTGGTCGCGCTGGCGGCCGAGACGAACAGGTTGTTGGCCCGCGAGCGCAGCGTGACCGTCCCGGCCGGTGGGTTCGAGCCGCCCGTCGTCACCCGGACGGCGTCGATCATGCCCACCGACGTGGTCTTGTTGACCACCCGGAGCGTGTGGGTCCCGCTGGACAGGCCGGTCTTGCTGTAGACCACCTGCTGCGCCTGCCGGGCGCCGCTCTGGTAGAGGTTCACGTTCTGCTGGAACACGTTGTCGATGTAGACGTCGATGTTGCCCATGTCGGAGAACCGTTCCGAGAGGATCTCGATGCCGGTGCCGGTGAACGTGTAGGTCGCGGCGGCGTTGACGGTGGTGCTGTGGTGGGTGTCGTCGTTGTAGTCGCCGTAGCCCCGGCCCGTGGTCAGGTGCCAGTTGCCGTCGTAGGTCAGCTCGGTGTTGTTGATCAGGCCCGGGGTGCCGGCGCCGTTGATGCCGAGGGTGGAGGCGGTGCCGCTCAGCGACTTGGCCGCCTGGTTGGCGGTGCCGGTGAGCTGCGTGTAGCTGTAGGCGGAGAGCAGTTTCGCGGTGCGCTCCACGACGTAGGTCGTGTTGGCGGCGGTGGCGAAGCTGACCTCGGCGGCCGAGCTGGTGGTGATGATCGCGTTGTCGGAGGTGCGGCGCACGCGGACCTGCTGGGTGCCCCAGGGGTTCACCACGGTGGCCTGCTTGCCGTAGAGGGACTTGAGGCCGACGTACTTGGTCTCGTTGCCCTCGCGCTCCGACGACACGATGAAGCCGTCCTTGGCCAGCAGCGAGAACTTCCCGATGAAGGAGGAGCTGCTCGGCGCGGCCGGGAAGACCCGGATCTTGTCGTTGTACGACTGCATCAGCGACTCGTTCATCGCCGCCATGTGCACGCCGTGGTACTCGAACACGCCGTTGGTGTTGCTGGTGAAGCTGTTCGGGTAGTTCTGGTAGCGCTGCGCCATGGTCTTCATGCCCTGGAAGGTCTGGTCGCCCAGACCGAGGCGGGCGGCCTGCACGGCGTCGTTGGCCCACACGTTGCCGTAGGGGTGCGGGCGCACGTTCCAGGTGTTCAGCGCCGTCTGGTAGTCGGGGAAGCCGATGCCCGTCAGGTTGTACGGCCAGATCATCTCGGCCGCGACGTTCTCGTTGTTGCGGGTCTGCGAGATCGGCGGCTGGTGCGGCTGGTAGGCGTTGTTGACCACCGAGTAGGGCACCAGGTTGTTCAGGATGTTCTGCAGCTCGGTGCGGAGCGTCGCGTCGACGCCGAGCTGCTGCGCCACCTGGATCGTCACGGGGAACAGGCTGCGGATCGCGGTCAGGTCGGTAAGGGCGTTCCGCACGTTCCAGTACGTCTCATGGGCGTTGGAGTTGGCGATGTAGTACTGGCCGGTCGAGGCGTCCCGCGACACGAAGCTCCGGTAGAACTTCGCGGCCTCGCGCATGAACGGGTAGGCCGTGTTCGCCAGGTAGGTCGCGTCGTTGGTGTACCGGTAGCGCAGGTACATGTTGTACGCGGCCTCGGCGGCGGTCGACATCGTGTTCTTGGTGTAGTCGGAGTTGATGGTGCCGCGCGCGTTGCCGTCCCAGCCGTAGGTCTCCGGCAGCCAGATGCCGTCGATGCCGTATCTGGTCTGCGTGTACGACTTCAGCGCGTTGTAATTCCTCGAATGGAGGTTGTTGAACACGTCCATCAGGTCGACGTGGTTCGACGCGTAGAACGAGTAGTACACGTGCCGCATGTTCCAGTACCAATAGGCGTTGGACCACTTCGACTGGTCTCCGGTGGCACGGAAGACCCCGTTGATGAAGTGGAACGGGTAGTTGCCGTAACCGCCCGCCGCGACGATGTAGTTGCTCAGGTAGTAGAAGTTCTCCAGGTAGTCGTTGTCGGCGCTGCCGCCGTACTGGACGAACGACTTGGCCCAGAAGTCGTGCCAGAAGTTCTTGAAGTTGTTCAGCGTCGTGGTGATTCCGGCGCTTTTGACATTCGTGAGCTGGTTGCGCGCCTGCTGCACGGAGTTGGCCGAGGGAGCGTTCTTCCGCGACGCGGCGGTGTACCAGATCGTGTAGTCGCTGTCGGCGGCGATGCTCAGCCGGACCGTGCGCCCGTTGACCGTCGAGGTCGTGTAGTTGGCGCCCTCGACGGTGGCGGCGAAGGTGTAGCCGAAGCCGTTGGCGTCGGTCTGGCCCCGGCTGAAGCCGGCCACCGAGGAGTCGTTGAACGTCGAGACGGTCCGCCAGGTGTTCAGGTCGGGCGTGTCGGCGATGTTCTGGACCGTGTTCGGGTCCCACAGGCCGAGGTCGACCGTGGTGGTGCCGACGCCCGCGCGGGAGTCCTCGACGCGGATGCCCATGACCTCCGAGCCGGGCTGGCCCAGGATCGTCACGGTGCGGTTGTTGTCGTACTTGGTGGTCAGCGTGCCGTCGTACAGGTTCAGCCGCTGCTGGTAGGTCGTGTAGTTGGACTCCAGCCCGGGGCTGGTGTTCAGGGTCAGCGTGCCGGCCGCGTAGGTCGACTGCTGCGACAGGTCGGCGCCGGAGACCTGCATCGTGATGCCGTTCTGGCTCCAGACCATCGCGCCGGTCTTGCCGTTGCCGACCGTCAGCCCGTAGTTGGGGTTGGTGTTCGGCCGGTTGTACACGACGTCGTGCTTGGACAGGTAACCCGCGCGGTTGACGTTCAGGGCGCCGGCCGACTGGTCGAAGGCGTGGTCGGTCGTCGACGCCAGCGCGGGCGCCGTCACCACTCCCGCGGCCGCCAGCCCGCCGACGAGCGCCAGGGCGGGGAGCGCTCTCAGAAATCTCATGTCATCGAACTCCTGGTCACCACAGCAGATTTGGGGGGTGCGTCCCTCTGGCAGGGGGGCCGCCGGGCCCCCTTACCGGCGATCGGCGACCGGTATGGGGACAGCCCGACGGCCCCTCTGCACAGGCACAGGCCCGACTCACTGTTACTAAGCCAGGACTGTCAGGCGCAGTTAACATTGGATGTCTTCAGGCGTCAATAGGCCCATCAAGGCTCACCGAATCCTCAAAACCGATCAGGAGTCCCCGTACAGACCGACTATCAGCCGGTTTTTATGTCGGGTACGCCACGTAACTCCACGGGACCGGTCCTAAATACCTCCGATGTCTCGCGATCGTTATCATCCGTTGACGGTGTCCGGGCGACTGTGCGACTGTTTCGGAAACGCCCGGTGCCGCGAGTGGCTCCGCGGGTCCGGGCGGACGTTCCCATCCACCGAGGCAGCGGTCGGCGCGCGCTCCTGCGAGCACAGTTAGGAGTCACCGCATGCGCCGACTACTCATGGCGCTGCTCGGGGCGGTCCTGTTAGGGAGCGCGCTCTCCGCCGTTCCCACGGCCGCGAGCGCGGCACCGCTCACGAAGGTCCTGGTGTTCAGCAAGACCGCCGGTTTCCGGCACGACTCGATCCCGAACGGGATCACCGCGATCCAGCAGCTCGGCGCGGCGGGCGGCTTCACCGTGACGGCCACCGAGGACGCCGCCCAGTTCACCACCGCGAACCTGGCCCAGTACCAGGCGGTGATCTGGCTCTCCACCACCGGCGACGTGCTCAACGCCGCCCAGCAGACGGCGTTCCAGTCCTACATCGCCGGGGGCGGCGGCTACGTCGGCGTCCACGCGGCGGCCGACACCGAGTACGACTGGTCCTGGTACGGCGGCCTGGTCGGCGCCTACTTCGCCAGCCACCCCGCCAACCAGAACGCCGTGGTCAAGGTCGAGGACCGGTCGAACGTGTCGACCTCCCACCTGCCGCAGACCTGGACCCGCCTGGACGAGTGGTACAACTACCGGACCAACCCCCGGTCGGTGGCCCGCGTCCTGGCCTCGCTCGACGAGACCACGTACAGCGGCGGTTCGATGGGCGGCGACCACCCCATCACCTGGTGCCAGAACTACGGCGGCGGCCGGAGCTGGTACACCGGCATGGGCCACACCCAGGAGACCTTCGCCGACGCGAATTTCCGCCAGATGCTGCTGGGCGGCATCCAGATCGCGGCCGGGTCCCGGGCGGCCGACTGCCGTCCCGAATCGGGCTACACCCCCCTCTTCGACGGCACCCAGGCCAGCCTCGACCAGTGGCGGCAGGCGGGACCGGGCGGCTTCACCCTGGCGAACGGCACCCTGACCTCGTTCGGCGGCATGGGCCTGCTCTGGTATCCGGTCACCCCCTTCTCCAACTACTCGCTCAGGCTCGACTGGATGATGCCGGGCGACGACAACGGCGGCGTCTTCATCGGCTTCCCCGACCCCGCCGGGGACCCGTGGAAGCCGGTCGACACCGGCCACGAGATCCAGATCGACGCCACCGACGCCGACCCGACCCGCACGACGGGCAGCGTCTACAGCTTCCGGGCGCCCGACACCGCGCTCCGGGACGCCGCGCTGAACCCGCCGGGTTCCTGGAACGCCTACGAGGTCAAGGTCACCGGCCAGCGCGTCGAGATCTTCCTCAACGGGGTCAGGATCAACGACTACACCAGCACCCGGGCGATCCAGAACGGCCACATCGGCGTGCAGAACGACGGCGCGGGCCTGGACATCAACTACCGCAACATCCGCGTCAAGGGCGAGACCGGCCAGCCGCCCGCGACCGACCTCGCCCGGGGCAAGACCGTGACGGCCTCCAGCGTCGAGCCCGGCAGCGCCCACGTGGCCGCCAACGCGGTCGACGGCAGCACCACGACCCGCTGGGGCTCGGCCTACGCCGACCCGCAGTGGATCACCGTCGACCTGGGCGCGTCGTACACCCTCAACCGGGTGCGCCTGAACTGGGAGGCCGCCTACGGGCGGCAGTACCGGGTCGAGGTCTCCCCCGACAACGCGACCTGGACGACCGTCTCCACCCAGACCGCGAGCGACGGCGGCGTCGACGACCTGACGGTCACCGGCACCGGCCGCTACGTCCGGATATACGGCACCCAGCGCGCCCTCACCGCCTACGGCTACTCGCTGTGGGACCTGAACGTCTACGGCACCCCCGCCTCCGGCGGCCCGGCGCTGCTCTCCCGGAGCCGCCCGGTGACCGCTTCCAGCGTGGAACCCGGCAGCGCCCACGTGGCCGCCAACGCGGTCGACGGCAACACCGGCACCCGCTGGGGCTCGGCCTACGCCGACCCGCAGTGGATCACCGTCGACCTCGGCCAGTCCCGCTCCATCACCCGCGTGCGCCTCCAGTGGGAGGCGGCCTACGGCCGCCAGTACCGCGTGGAGACCTCGCCCGACAACGCGACCTGGACGACCGTCTCCACCCAGACCGCGAGCGACGGCGGCGTCGACGACCTGACGGTCACCGGCACCGGCCGCTACGTCCGGATCCACGGCACCCAGCGCGCCACCGCCTGGGGCTACTCGCTCTGGGAGTTCGACGTCTACGGCTCCTAGGAACACCTGAGCGGCCCCCCTCGTCTTGCGGGCGAGGGGGGCTTCCCCCTGCCGTGGACGCGGATCGGCCCCCCTCGTTCCGTGGACGAGGGGGGCCGTCCCCGACGTGGGGTCCGGGCCTGGCGACTCGGGTTCCGGACCCCGCGCTGTGGACGCCGGGCTAGAAGCCGGCCGTGATGCGGGTGAAGTCCCAGTTGGCCTGGCTTACACCCGAGCAGGTCTCGTTCAGGCCGGCCGAGCAGGGACGGTCGCGGTTGACCGACCAGAAGGCGAGCCGGCCGAGGCCGCGGGCCTTGGCCCAGTCGCGGATCTGGGTCCAGGTCGCGACCGTGGTGACCTCGCTGTTGTCGGAGTAGCCGTTCATGCCCGAGATGCCCATGCGGGCGTAGGCCTGCGCGTCGGTGTAGCCCCACAGGGACTTGAGCTGGTTCTTCAGCCCTTCGGACGCGCTGACGGTGGCGTTGTAGATGTTGGAGGCGCCGAAGTTGAACGGCATGAGGGTGTAGTTGTCGATCGGCACGTTGAGCGCGCGGGCCTGCTGGAGGAAGCGGGCCTCGGCGCCGGCGGGGCCGCTCTGGCTGGTGCCGATGGTGACGACGACCTTGGTGTTCGGGTTGTTCTGCTTGATGATCTTGATGCCGTTCAGGATGCGGTCCTGGACGGTGTAGTTGCCCATCTCGTCGGTGTTCTCGACGTCGAAGTCGACGACGTTGGGACCGTGGGCGTTGATGACCTGCTGCACCGCGCCGGCGAAGGCCGCCGGAGTGGAGCAGTTCGGGCCGAGCTTGTTGCCGGACCAGCCGCCGAAGGAGATCTGGACCTGGCCGCCCGCGGCCTTGATGGCGTTGATGGTCGACTGGTCGGTGCCGCCGGTCAGCGGGCGGGAGCCGTCCCAGCGCGGCACGCAGCCGCCGCCGGAGAGGATGAACGCCATGGTGAAGGAGCGCACACCGGTCTGGCTCATGATCGAGGTGGCGCTGGGCGGGCTGCCCCAGCCGAGGTAGAGGTAGGGCGTGCCGGGGAACTTGGAGGGGTTGCCCGGGTCGGGGTTGCCGGTGCCGGTCGGGAGCGTCCAGCGCTGGTTGGCGCCGGCGAAGCAGTCCCAGATCTGGAGCGGGGTGCCGTCGGCGGAGGTGTTGCCGGTGGCGTCCAGGCACTTGCCGAGGGCGCGCAGGGTGCCGTCGGACTGGGCGGTCCAGTTCTGGGCGGCGCTGCCGTTGCAGTCGTAGAGCTGGACGCGGGTGCCGTTGGCCGAGCTGGCCGCGGCCACGTCGAGGCACTTGCCGAGGGCCCGGATGGTCTGGCCCTGGCCGGTCGTCCACTGCTGGGCGTTGGTGCCGTTGCAGGTGTAGAGCTGGATCGCGGTGCCGTTGGCGGAGCTGGCGGCGGCGACGTCGACACACTTGCCGCCGAACCCGGTGATCTGGCCGACCGCCGCCTGGGCGGGGGCCGCGACGACACCGGTGAGCACGAGCGCGGCGGCGCTCAGCACGGCTCCGGCGCGCAGCAGTAATCGAAGGCGCATGGGGATCTCTTTCTCACACGGAAGCGAAGCAAGAGGAGAGCCCGGCCGGGATGCTCTTCCCCTTAAATTAACTCGGATGGAACACCCTCCCACTGACCCTTGTCAATAGGAAAGTTTCCGAATTAATTCACCGTGTGAACAACTATCAGCACCGCTGAGCTGCGGGAATACGCTCTCCTGTCATCAGCGCCCGTCGAGCAGGTGCAGAAGTCTGGTCACTTCCACCATCCGGAGACTGTCTGCGGGGTACCACCGGGACCGTTCCGACAGGGCCCGGGCGGCGTGCCCGGCGGCGTCCGCCCGGGCCCCCGACCGGGCGATCACCACCCACGGCCGCCCGGGGTCCGCGCCGCCCCACCACGGCCGGGGCCGCACCGCGAACAGCCCCGCCGCCAGCCGCGCCGCCCGCTCGGCGTCCCCCGGCCGGTCGGCGGCGAGATGGGCGTCGGCCGTCAGCAGCGCGGCCCGGATCTGCCGCCCCGCGTCGAGCGGCCCGCCCAGCGACACGCACGCCTCGGCCACGGTCAGCGCGTGTTCGGCGGCGTCCCCCACGCTCACCGGCCGGCCGGCCCTCGCTCCGGCCGGCGCGGCGG